>CBDBNO010000010.1:0-458879 GCA_965207785.1 Alphaproteobacteria bacterium
TCACCGATCCTGTCCAACATGGTCATCGCATTGGTCCCCAACTCTGTCGCCCGGAAGGCCCCGCAAGGCACACGCCCGCCGGTTAACGCCTGTTCCATCGGCGATTTGTAAGCAGATTTCGCCGGGAATTCAAACAGAGATCGCTCGATACTCAAGACACGCAAGACCGCGCGCCATGCCCGCGACCGGCCCCCCCGGCGGGACGCGCACGGATTTCCGTCTTGCGCCCCGGCGGATTCCGGTGCGAAGTGCAGCGCCGGAGACACGGGGCGACCCACGGCACGGGAGGACGCATGGCGATGACGGCTTCGATCCGCGCAATGCTGGAGCGATGGGCGACCTGGCGCGTGGCGCTCGCCGCGCTGGCCGTCGCCGTTGTCTGCATCGCGGGGCTCGTCTGGCGCCGGGACCGGCTGGGTGGCCTCGAACTCCTCGACAGCCGCTCCTGGTACACGCCCGCCGACGCGGCGGCGCTGTTCGAGGCGCTGGATGGGCTCGACGCCGGCGCGCGCACGCTCTACGCGGCGACCGGCCTCACCATCGACATGGCGTTTCCGGCGGCCTACGGGCTGCTGTTCGCGATCCTGCTGTTCCGCCTGTTCCGGGCGCCGTTCTTCCTGCTGCCGCTGGCGACGGCGGCGGCGGACGTGCTGGAGAACGCGACCGTCGCCGTGCTGGCGCTGAGCTACGCCGGTGCGCCGTCGCCGCTGGCGTGGCTGGCAGCGGCTTTCACCTTGGTCAAGGCGCTCTGCGGCTACGCCGGGCTGGCGGCGACAGTCGTCGGCGCCGTCCGCTGGCTGTGGCGGCGCCGCGGGCGCTGACGGTGCATGGCGGGAACGATGCCGCGCACAGGCGTGGCGCCCGGCGGCGGAATGACGACGGCATCGAACGGCGTGCGGAGCGGCACGACGGGCTTTACCACCGCCGCTGGCTCCCGGTCGCCGAAAGGTTGCGGTCCGTTCCGTGGACAGAGCCCGCCAGGGACCGTCCGGGGTTGGATATCGCGCGATTCCCATGCGCTTCCCACCGGCCCCGGCCCCGCTATCGGCAGGCCTCCGAAAGCGCTGCCGTGCGCAGGCGATCGTCCCGAGCCCGGCACCGCATCGTCCCTTACGACCTTCGGATGCCGGGTAGACGAGGTCGTTACCGAGCCTCGCCCCCCACAGATCCGGATGTGCCCGCATTAGAGCGTCCGGTTCCTCACACGACAGTCTCGCTCAAGTCGAGTAGATCGACCGCGTGACCTTGGCTGTTGGCAGGGGAAAGCGCGCGAGCATGGCACTGAACCGTCCCCACACGATCCACCCCCCGGTGCGGTGTCGCCGACCGAGCCAGTATCGCCAGCTTCTGATGACTGTTTCCCGGAACCGGGCCAGTCGTCTGCTGTTGCCTGTTACGCCGTAGTAGGCGCAGTGGCCCCGGATCACGCTGGCAAGATGCCGCTGCTGATCCTCAAGCGGCAGGTGGCGGCGCGTCCTGCACCACTCCCGCACCACTCCCATACCGACCTCGCGGCCCGCGCAAAGCGCGTGCTGGCAGTGTATCGCCGCACGACCGGATGACCTTCCTGCGACTTCCCCCACATGTGGAGAAATCCAAGAAACTCGAACCGGTTGCGCGTGTCATGTGCACCACCAATGCTGTGCCGGAAGTCCACGAACCGCGTCTTGGTCGGATGGAGCGTCAGCCCGTACCTCGCAAGACGTCTACCCAGAACAGCGAGAACACGCTCGCCGTCCCTGCGGTCCTTGAAGGCGATGACAAAATCATCCGCATAGCGCACCAGCCGGCAGGCTCCCACGCGGGGTTGCACCGCGTCCTTTACCCACAAGTCCAGCACATGGTGCAGGAAAATGTTGGATAACAAGGGAGACACAACACCGCCTTGGGGAGTACCCATTTCGGAGCGTTGCAGAACGCCCTTGTCGAGTACGCCAGCTTTCAGCCATTTGTCGATCATGCGGCGGATTACGCCGTCCTTGATCCGCAGGTCGAGAAATTCCCGGAGGTGCTTGTGATCGATGCTGTCGAAACAGGATTCGACATCCGCGTCGATCACCCATCGCAGGCTGTGCTTGCCCAGCCCCGCCCGCAACTCGTCGAGCGCGTCATGGGCGGATCGGCCCGGTCGGAAGCCGTACGAGCACGACAGGAAGTCCGTCTCGTAGATCGACTCCAGGACCATCGCGATGGCTCGCTGCGCCACCTTGTCTTCCAGGGTCGGAATGCCCAGGGGCCGCTGCCGCCCATCCGGTTTCGGGATGTAGTGGCGGCGGACCGGCGGGGCGCGGTAGCTGCCGGATTTGATCCGGTTCATGAGGTCCAGCAGATTGGCCTCAAGCTCCTTCTCGTATTCGGCTGCCGTCACGCCGTCCACGCCCGTCGCCCCGTCCTTGCGGGTGAGGTTCCAGGCCCTGCGCATCCAGTCGCGGTCGATGTGGTGATGCAACGTGGTGAACACCATGTCCGGGCAGGCTCTCGCCTGCTCGGCTATCCGAGCTTGTTTCGTTGACACGTCGTCGAAGCGCGGCGTCTTCACGTGTTTCCCTCCTTCGGTTCTGTCCATGTGACGCCTCGCTTCCCTCCAGCGGCTCCCGATGGCCACGGTTCGCCGCCTTCAGCGGTACTATCAAGGCGCTACGACTCCCGGCCCCGCATCCCTTGGGCTTTATTGATTTCGCCGTTCGGTACCGTGCGCTTCTGCATTGTTCGTGCTGTCGCTTGCGCGCTCCCGTCACGGCTGCAGAGCCCGTGCCGGGCCAGGGTCTTGATTGATCGTGCTGGCCATTCCCCATCCAGCATTCCACACACACGGACGGACCCGGGCCTCCCAGGTTCCTTGGTGAGCCATCCCGTGGCTTTGCGACGTTCAGAGACCCCGGCCGGCCCGGTCCACCTCGCCTGTAGCGGTGTTCCCGGTGCAGCCCCCGCTCCCAGAATCACGAAGGCACCAACATTGTCATTTTCGGGATTCAATAGCGTCGCTTCGCCACCTGCTGTGTACGCTTCACGACGCACGTTGCCGTACGCCATGCAACACTCGCTTCCGGCTGGCTGGCTGGCCTTTGCCGGGCGGGAGTCGAACCCGCTGGCTCACGATGAAAGGGTTCAGATCATCTCCTCCTCCTTTCCAGGACTTGGCCTGGCGCAATCTGGGTCAGAAGGTCCTGGACCCGAAGTTAAGAGACCAACACTCGCTTCCCGGCCAAAAGCGTGCACGCTCTCATCAGAACGGTGGGTCTTTAGGATCGCCCTGTTGCCTGTTGGACGGTGTCGGGGCGGCAACATGGTCGGCGTAGCGCCGCGGGCACCGGTCGTTCCGTACCGCGCGGTGACGTCGGTCGCCCTGATGAGCGCGGATGAGGTGAGCCGGGTTGCCGATGCCGTTGACCACGCCGTCAACATTAGCCTCTGCTCTGTTGTCAACGTCAGCCTTGGCGCTCGGCCGGTGTTTATTCCGATTTCACCATTTCGGCGCGCGTTGGCGAAGCTGGGTGAGGCTTGCGACCGAGCCTATGAGAAGGGCGTCATCGTAGTTGCGGCCCTCGGCAACAATCTCCACGACCGAGCAACTTACCCCGGTAAGTACTGGCGCACCATCTGTGCCGCCGGCGTGGAGCCGGTCTTCAAGGACGGCGTGTTAACGGCCGTCGAGATGTGGAAACCACAGCCACAGCCCTTGATCAGCGGGGACTATGCCCACATCGACACTTGGGCGCCATCCGATTTCATCTTTCGTGCGCAAGCACGCCGTCGCACTGGAGAGGTCCAGGACGATTATGCGCCCGAAGTTGACGGCGATGGAACATCTTACGCGGCGGCAGCGGTGACCGGTACGGCGGCGATTTGGCTAGCGCGACGCAAGAATGATATTGGAGCACTATATCCTCCCGACGAACCGTGGATGCTGACAGAGGCATTTCGGAAACTGCTCCGTGATAGCCATCCAAACAAGCCCGAAGATGCGCCTAAGGAAAACACTGCCAGTATCCTCAATGCTAAGGCCTTAGTGGAGGCCGCTCTCCCCCAGCCAAAAGATCTCGAGTTCGAAAAGCGGCTCAGCAGAGACATGTGGGGTTAGGCGATTCGAACACTGTGTAACCCGATCAAATTGCTACCACTCCGTGATTCGCTTCATCACTTGGACCAAGAGAGCGCCTTGCATTGACAGGCGCGCCAGCTATCCAGCTTGCCAGTCCGCAGCAAGGAGACTTAGCGCCTCGGGCGTCCCTTCACAATCCAAGACCGGGTAAAATTCGACCATGCGGCTGAGATTCATGTAGGCGGTCGGAGTCTCCGGAAACCCACCGTCTCCCTCTCTTACGTACACGCCGTATCGGATTCCGTCGGTTACAACAAGGCGGTTGCACCCTTCGCGTCCAGGCCGGCTGGCATATTCCGCGCCTTGGGTGTTGGCCGATAAGCAGGAACGACCGAGCTTTTTGACCTCAACAACAATTGCCAAGTTCTCATCGGCGCGTGGAAGCCTGTCAAATAGTGCGATATCGATATTGTTCCATTCGACTGCCATCCGTTGGGGCGTCCAGCCCAGAGTACGCAGCAGGGGCACAACCAAGTACGCAACTGTTTCACGCTCCGAAGGTTTCGTGCCGCTACGTTCGTACCACGAGGCGACTTGCTTAAGGCCAAGCATCCCATCAGTTAGTTCATTAATCGCGCCCGCAGCAGCACCCTGATCGAACAGGTGTTCGGCGAGTTTGGATACCTCAATTCTTCGAACCTCTTCGTCGGGGAGGCAAGTCTCCGGAAGCGCCGGCAATGTCGTTGCATGTTCCGGAATCTCCGATAGCCAAGCAAAAACTGGTCCTGTCCGATCTAACTTCTGAATTGTATCGCCGAATCTTAAAGCACCAGAAAACCGCTGGGGCGTGCCGTTGGTGGCCTGCCAGAACCACCTCACGCGGCGAACAAATTGAATGTCCCACCCGTCAATGTCGCCGAAGTCGTCGTACCATACGACCGGCCCCTCTACTCTCCCGACCCCGTACACTTCGCTTTTACCAAGCTTGAGGACAACTATGTCTCCGCAGTTAACGTCTTCGTGGTACTTGCGGATGAGTCCGACTTTCCGCGACGTCCATCCGTCGGTGCGCAGAGGGTGCTCGCAGCCGGGCCACCGCCCTCGATTACCTGGGCCAAATAGAATAACCCCCCAACGCAGACATAGGTCCGGGTATGCCCGATCAGTGTCCCCGGCCGCTATCTGCCAAACTTCCTCGTCACCGATGTTCATCGACCGTTTTCCTGCGCGCGAGTGACAATTCGGTCTTCCGGTGGGAGCCGAACGAAACACCGACCACGAAGAGTGCCTGAAACCGCCCCAGCACCATCGATCTTTCCGGAATCGTCGAGGAGGCTCCACATACAGAGATTGGAATGCAGGGAAAAGACAGATGGATTCGTCGAGCGGACGAAATCATTGCCGCGCGCCCACGACAACCGATGGTAATCCCGGCAGCCGGCCAACGCCACGATGCACGAATCCCGCCCGGACGAGCAGCGCCGTGTATTCGGAGACTGTGCGCTCCTTGCCTCCGGTAGCGGTCAACAGATGAAGGTCGCACAACCCGGCAGCGGACCCACCCTCGGGCAGCACCATCTCGACTACTAACAGACGTCCTCCGGATGGCAGTGCGCGGCGCGCATAACGAAGAAGCCGAAGCGCCCGGGCGTCGTCCCAATCGTGCAGCACTCGGGCGAGTATCGCCGCATCACCTTCGACGTCCCAAGGCTCGAACAAATCTCTCGCCTGAAACGTCACGCGGTCCGGTTGCGGCAAACGCATCGCACGCTCGATCACCTCCGGACGGTCGAGAACCGTGACCCGGAGTTGCGGGTGGGCTTCCACCAGAAGCCCGGCGAGCGCGCCCAGGCCACCGCCCGCGTCGATCACCCGCTCGTCGCCGCGAAGCCCGAGAGCGGCGGGAACCGGACCGTAGTCGTGCAGCGCATAGCTCGCCAGCATGCGATGATGGGAGGCGACCCGGGACGGGTCGGCCGCAACCTCCCCGAATATGTCGGGGGGGCGCCACCCGTCATCGACTCGGAGCGCCCGGGGCAGCGCCGCCCACACGCCCGGGAAATGCCGCCCGTATTCCACCGCCGCATCGGCCAGCGTCCACGGGTGGCCGGCGGCCAGGAAAGCGCCGCGCCCGGTCGCGCGCCATATGCCGTCCCCATCCTCTACGAGGTGGAGCTCGGCAAGCGCGCGCAAAAGCCGCCGCGCCCGGTCCGGCTCCAGCCCGCAGGCGCGGGCGAGCCCAGACGCGGTGGCGGGCAACGCCTCGAAGACCCCCAACTCGACGGCAGCGCAGATCGTCTGCGTCCGCCAGAACCCGGTGAGATCGTCGGACAGGGCCGCGAATTCGCTTTTCAGCGCCGGGCGCAGTTCCACGACGGAAGCGCCCGTCCCGTCGATGACCTCCAGGCCGCCGTCGAAACACTCGACCCGCGCCTGTCCATTGTAGAACGGCTCCACCGCCGTGAACCGCCGCCCGTACAGCGGGCGTCCGGAGGCGTCGATGTGCATCCACCCGCCCTCGTCACGGGCGCGGGCCCAACCCTTGTGAAAGACATCGAGATCGAGAAACCAGGCGCCGTGGATCTGAGCACCCAGTTGATCGACATGCGTGGAATGGCCGTCCTCCGACTGCACGACCGCGATTCCGTCCCGGAAATCCCCCGCATAGCACCAACGGGCGTCATAAGCAGGGACGCCTTCGGGAGTGAGATGCAGGTAAGCCCCGCCGGGTTCGCGCACCGCGCATCGTCCGTCTTGGAAGTTGCCGCACCAAGCGTAGCGCGATTCGTAGAGGTCCGTTCCGTCCGGGCGGACATGCCGCCACCCATCCGGCGCGGCGACGGCGGCAAGACCTTCGTAGAAGCCGAAGGCGCGGTCGAAGCGCCGGATATAGGCCGGTTCTCCGTTGCTCCGGATGTGCCACGCTTGGCCGTCCCGGCGAACGGCGGCAAGGCCCGGCTCGTGAAACTTCAGCACCTCGTCGAAGCGTTCGTCGTAGAGCGGCGTGCCGTCACGGACATGGTGCGTGCCGGACGGCGCCACGGCCGTGCCGCGCCAAGTCATGACGCGCTCCCGGCGGGCCTGCGCATGTTGCAGCCGAGGCACAGCGTCCGGTTGCGGTAGGTGGCCGTTAGGGTCCGGTAGGCGCCGCCGCGCCAGATGTCCATCAGGCCGCGTTCGTGCAGATTGCCGAACTCGCCCAACGTCCGCCGTTCCGCGTCGGGGGCGCAGCAGGGATCGAAGCGCCCCTCGGCGCTCACCCAGGCCTCGCGGCCGAGGAACGGGCACGGTCCGCCGGGCGCGAGGTCGTGGGCCGCGCCGTCCTCGTCGAGGAGCTCGATGTTCTCCAGCAGCACCGGCCGGCCGTTCGGCAGCATGTGCTCGGCGGCGGCCTGGCGCGCATCGAGGACCGCCTCGTTCCAGCGCCGGATCGCGTTCCGGTCCCGGCGCATCGACTGCGCCTCGATCACCTCGAAATGCGCCCAGAGATGGTGCCCCTTCACCCGGTCGACGCCGAGGCGTGCCGCCAGGCGCACGATGCCGGCGAGTTCCGCCACGTTCGATTCCATGAAGGTAAGCTGGAACGTCACCCGGCACCGGTTGCCGCCGCCCGCCGCATGGGCATCGCGGACGGCAATGAAGACTCCGACATTGTCCAGCATCCTCTCCCAGCGCGCGCCGATCATGATCGCCTCGTGGGTGGCCTTCGTCGCGCCGTTCCAGGAAATCTTCACGTCGGAGGCGACCGGAACGATCCGCTCCGCCCACGCCTTCGCCCCGACCCTCGGGAAGGTCCCGTTCGTCGTGAGGTTGAGCTTGACGCTGTACTCCGAGCACAGCGCCACGATGTCTTCGAAATGCTCGTAGAGCAGCGGCTCGCCCATCGTGGACGGAATGACCTCCTGCAAACCGTGGGGCGCCGCATCCGCGACGAGCCTGCGGATCAGATCGACCGGCATTGACCGGCGGGGACGTCCCTCGCGTCGCCGGGAGGCTTGCAGCGGGCTGTGGGGCGAGTGCTCCTCGCACATTACGCACTTCATGTTGCAGGCATCGGGGTTGGTGTCGAAAGTAATCCGCCAGGGCCCCGGCATGTCGCCGGGCCGGGCGCTGTCGCGGCGTTCGAGGACACGCCCGTAGATGTGTTCTACCGCGCGGACGTGGTCCTCGATGCAAGGAACGTCGCCGTTCTCCGAGTACAAATAGCCGCGCCGTCCAAGACGCCGCGCGAGCGCGGGATCGTCGACGAACAGCTGCATCCGCTCCGCCAGCGACCGCCAGGACCGGTGCTCGAAGGTCAGGCCGTTTACGCCGTGCCGGACGTATTCCGCCATGCCGCCCGTGTCGGCTGTAATCACCGGGACCCGCGCCTGCTGCGCCTCGTGGATCACCAGCGGCGAGTTTTCGACCCATACGGAAGGCACGACGATCGCGTCCACGCGGTCGAACACGTCGCGCACGATGTCCGCGTTGCGGTATTCGGGGAGCCATTCCACCCGGCCTGCCTTTCCGGCAGGCAGATTCCAGGCGATCGCCTTGAGCGCCTCAGTGTCCTGGCCCCGCGGGCGGCCCCAGATGCGCAGCCGTGCGTCGCCGTCGACTTCCCCGAAGGCGCGGATCAGGTGCTGGATCCCCTTCGCCGGGATATGCGTACCGATGTAGCCGAACACGAAGGGGCCGCCCTCCGGGCGGTCGTGCCGGCCGCCGAGCCGTGAGAGATCGAAACCGTAGTCGAGATGCGCGAGCTTGTTCGCCGGAATCCCGAACCCGTCCCGGTAGCGGTCGAGCAGATAGCGGGACGGCGCGATGAAGCAATCGACCAGTTCGGTCATCTCCCGCACATGGCGCATCCGGCGTCCGACCCAGCCTGTCCAGTAGGTGGCGTCGGCCTCGCGTTCTTCCGGCTCCCCCCCGAAATAGCGCGCATAGCAGCGCTCCGCGCACTTGCGGTCCTCCTGCCCGTTACAGACTGCCCAGGGGTCTCCCGGGTCGAGCGGGAAGGTCTGCATGAACTGGCCGCGCGGGCACATCGGCCAGTAGTCGTGCAAGGTGTAGACCACCGGGATGGACCGCTTGGCGGCCTCGAACGGCAATGAGGTCGAGAGGTGGTTCACGTGGCCGACATGCACGACGTCCGCGTGTAGGCGGTCGAGGACTTCCGCGAAACGGCGGTCGATCCCGGGCTCCCGGTACCGGTCGCGGTTGCGCGGATTGTTGACGACATGCAGCGAAATCCGGGGATCGTCCGGGTCGCGTTCCTCGCAAAGGCGGAAATCGGGCGCGAACGAATCCTCCTCGCGGGTGAAGACGTGGACCTCGTGGCTCTCGGCCAGTTCCTGGCAGAGGGTCTGCGTGTAGACTTCCGACCCGGCGTTGTAGCGCATGGGGTAGCCGTGGATGACCTGCAGGATCTTCATGGCGCCGCCATTCCGTACTCGAGGGTGTCGGACCAAGGGCGAAGGTCGCGGACGAGCCGCCCGAAACCGTCTCGAAGACTGACGCGCGGCTCCCAGTCGAGCAATTCCCGCGCCCGCGACGGATCGCCGTGGAACCGGGAGACATCGAACGATCGGGGTAGCGCCTCGACGACCGGCAGCGGCTCCATTGCGAATGTCGTCGCCATCGCGGCCAGTTCGCGAAGCGTCGTCGGCGCGCCCGTGAGCAGGTGAATGGGCGGTAGCGCCTCGCCGGCTTCCAGTTGATTGATCGCGGCGGCCATGCCCCGCACCGTATCGTCGATATGGGTGAAGTCGAAGGTGCACTCCGCGCCGTCCATGCGGATGGCGCTTCCCTCGACCGCCGCATGCGCGAACGCGGGAACGACGCGGTCGGGATGGTCCAGAACGCTTCCGTAGACGTTGGACAGGCGCACCGTGGCGGTCCGCAGGCCGTCCTCCCGCGCTTCTTCCACCAGCCGTTCGCCCTCGGCCTTCGATCGCCCGTATACGTTTACGGGTGAGAGCGGGGCGGCCTCCGTCGCCGGCAGGCGCTTGGGCCGCCCGTACACTTCCCGGCTGCTGGCGAAGAGGACCCAGGGACGCGCCGGCTGCTCGCAGGCCGCCTCAAGAACGCAGCGCAGCCCCCCGATGTTGGTGTCCCGGCAAACGGCCGGGGCGCGCTCCGCCCAGACGACCCGGGAAACCGCCGCCAGATGGACGATTCCCCGGCAACCGGACATCGCCTCACGCACCCTGCCCGGGTCACGCACGTCGCCGCGCTCCTTCTCCGTGCCCCGAAGATCCAGCCCGACCAATTCATACCCGCGCGCCTCCAGCGTCGCGCAGAGGGCGCGACCGACCAAGCCCTCGGAGCCGGTGACGAGAATGCGGTCCTTCATTTCGGGTTTGTCGCAACAGGCGAAGATCCCGGGGCGTCGCCGCCCCGGGACATCGACTGGCAATCTACCGTTTCCGTGGATTGGATGAGCTTCCGCCTCCGGAGCGGTCCGGGCGTCCCTCCAGACCTCGGGCGCGCCAGAACGCTCGGTGCTCAGGGTTCAGTTGGCGGGAACGATTGTCGAGGGCGTCCTTGGAAGCCTTTGCACCATCGGCCCCTCGGTCGTCGTAGTTGTGGGAATCGGACTTATTCATAAGTCTGTTCTCCATTATTGGCGGTTCGGTCGCGACCATCGTTCCCTCCGCCGGGTTCACGACGGAGGTCGCTTGGAGAAACGGCGTACGTTCGCAAACGCAGTCTCGGCCGACCCGGGTCAGTGGTTAATTCCCCACGCTCCTGTACCTTCCCAACCGGCCCGCGACATCGCCGCCGCCCGTCGTCCGCCACCCGTTCGCGAACGTCAAAGGGGGGGTAGGGAGCATCGAAGAACATGAGCGCCCCTCGAGCGCACGTCAAGCCGTTGGCGCTATTGTCCCCCGCCCAGCATAACCGTAACCGTTGCCGTAGCGCCGTCGACCTCAAGCCGCGCTTGCCGGTCTCCGTTTCGGCATTTCGTGATCGCGGACATTTCGCGCGAACTCGACGATCTGGATTCCACACCGTATAGGTCTATGCGTCACACCGCACACGGCGCGTAATGGTTCCGTCGAACCGTGGAGGCTCTGCGGAGAGGGTGCTGCGAATCGCGACAACGGCAGGAGTCCCCTTCGATTTCGCTTTCTGATGATACACCTTCGTCGGACGGTTCCACGGCCCGACGGAACCATTACCCACGGCGCTTGGCGCAAGGAAGGTTTCAGGGTGGCTTCGGGGTCCGAAAATGGCAATTACGCGTCTCGCGCCGCCAAGGGCCGTCCTGACTTTGAAAAAATCTGCATTCGTTTTGATGACGAATGCTTATTTGATCCCAAGGGCCACTATATTAACTAGATGAAAATAAAAGATAACTTCTCTTTGAAAAAACTTGGCGCGGTTCTGCACGAAGGTGTTGAAGGTCGCGATGTCCGACGAACCCGCGTTCCTCGCCGACGAGGACCGGAACAGCAGCCGGAACTTGGTGCCGGCGGCGAGGCCCGTCGGCTTCAGCGCCCAGTCGAAGGGAACCGTATAGGAGCCGTCGGTCTCGGCCGTGGTGCATTCGACCGTCTGCGCCTCGGCCCCGGTCGGCAGGGCGGCCAGCAGCGGCAGGGCGAGCAGCGCGGCGGCGAGGACCGGGCGCAGGGCGCGCGGCAGGCGCGGGGCGGCATGGCGGACGCCCGCAGCGGCGCGGGCGGCGGGAAGATCGAAGCTGTCGGAAGGAGAAGAGTGCCGCTGGGCTGAAGAGCGCCGTCCGGCAGAAGAAGAAGCGTCAGGCGGGGAGGCTAGCGGGCGAAAGCGGTCCCGTACGCAAGACGCAGGTTGGGCGACCCGGCGACCCGGCTCATTATACCGCCGGCATCGTCGCCGGTTGTCAAGCCGTCGGGTGAGCGGATGTCGCTCGCCCCGCCGTCCGGAGCCCCCGCGAGCGCAACCTTCGCCGCGCGCAAAATGTCACCGATCCTGTCCAACATGGTCATCGCATTGGTCCCCGACTCTGTCGCCCGGCAGGCCCCGCAAGGCACACGCCCGCCGGTTAACGCCTGTTCCATCGGCAATTTGCAAGCAGATTTCGCCGGGAATTCAAACACAGATCGCGCGACAGGCACAAACCGCGCGTGCCCGGGCGCCGTTCTTCCTGCTGCCGCTGGCGACGGCGGCGGCGACCGGGCGGTCAGCGTCATCGCCGTCGCGTCCGGCAGCATCGCCGATTCCGGTGCGCGCCGATCCCGTCAGCATGCGCGGCAGACTCCCCGCGGCTACCGGCGGTCCGACCGGGACGCGCCGAACGACCCCGCGATCGAGCCCGACCGGAACACGCCGCCCACCTCCTCCCGGTAGCCGCCGTAGAACGACCCCGCGACCTGCTCGCCGTCCCAGTGCGTGCCCCTGGAGAACGCCCCGTCCTTCACCGCGATGCCGGTCCATTCCATCCTGTGGCCCGCGGCCGCGCCGGTCCGCAGGCTGACGAAATTGTCGAGTGTGACATCGACCGATGCGTCGGCGAAGTCGTAGACGACCCCGGCATCCCCCTGCAGCACGTCCGGATCGGGGAACAGCCGGTTCAGGTCGACGCCCAGCGCCACGCCGGTCCATGTCGCCGACCCGGCGAGCGGGTTCGCGCCCGATGCCCGGCCGATGGAGTAGGGCAGGGCCCGAACCGAGTCCGGCGCGCCCTTGTCGGGATAGAAAGCCACCTGCAGGACGAAGGTGCTGTAGTGCATCCAGCCGCCATAGGCGGTGAAATCCTGGAAGACCTCGGGATCGGAGACCACCTCGTCGGTCACCTTGAAGAATGCCTGGCCAAGCCGGACGCCCCGGTGTTCCATCACCGGCCGGTAGTTCGCACCGAAGAAGTGATCCTCCAGCGTTATCTCCCCGCTCGCGCCGTAGCGGCAGTCCCCGCCCTCGCACGACGCCCCCTCGATGGTGCCGGGATACTCTGCGAAGGCGCGCCAGGTGCCGATCATGATCTGGGTGTCGGCGCCGGTGACGATCCTCTCGTCGAGCGCCGCAAGGTCTTCCGGGGGCATGGCAAGCGCCGCGCTTCCGGCGACGTTCGCCCGCGCGGCCGAGGCGTCCAGCAGCCAGTCCGGCGGGCCGGATGCCGCGCCCACGCCGGGTCCGGCGTCCATCGCCGCCACGTCCTCCCGGTTCCCGGCGCACCCGGAGACCGCCAGGGCGGCGAGTATCGCCAACAACGCGATCATGCTGCGCATGTTCTTTCCTCCTCGAGCCTGAATGAAGTCCGACGCTGCCCGGCACCCCGATGAGCGCGCGCAGGCGGAGGCCTGCCGTTCCCGGGTCCGGTTCGCGCATTCTGCGCCGTATCCCCGGCGGTGTCACCTGCGTCGAATCGCGTTCGGGCGGACATCGCGCGCCGGCATGGGCGGCATCCGGCAGGCAGGGTCGTCGCGCACGGTGCCACCCTTGACGGTGGCGCCGGCCTTCTCCGCCGCCCCGACAAGGCAGGATGCGCACGGACTTGTGTCTTGCGCCCCGGGGCGTTCCGGTGCGCAATTGCAGCGCCGGAGACATGGGGCGACCCCATAAACGGGAGGACGTGAGGAGATGACGGCATCGATCCGCGCGGCGCTGGAGCGATGGGCAACCCGGCGGGTGGCGCTCGCCGCGCTGGCGGTCGCCGCCGCCTGCATCGCAGGACTGGCCTGGCGTCAGGACCGGCTGGGCGGCCTCCCGCTCCTCGACAGCCGCAACTGGTACACGCCCGGCGAGGCGGCGGCGCTGTTCGAGGCGCTCGACCGGCCTGACCATCGACATGGCGTTTCCGCTGGCCTACGGGCTGCTGTTCGCGATCCTGCTGGTCCGCCTGTTCCGGGCGCCGTTCTTCCTGCTGCCGCTGGCGACGGCGGCGGCGGACGTGCTGGAGAACGCGGCCGTCGCGGCGCTGGCGCTGGGCTACGCCGGCGCGCCGTCGCCGCTGGCGTGGCTGGCCGCGCCGTTTACCCTGGTCAAGGCGCTTTCCGGCTACGCCGGGCTGGCGGCGACACTGGCCGGCGCCGTCCGCTGGCTGTGGCGGCGAGGGCGGCGGTGAGGGGTCGGGTCATGGCGGGAACGATGCCGCGCGCGGGCGCGGGTGCCCGGCGGCGGAATGACGACGGCATCGAACGGCGTCCTGTGCGGCACGACGGGCTTCGCTCCCGCCGCCGGATCCCGGCCGCCGAAAGCTTGCGGCCCGTTCCGTGGACAGAGCCCGCCAGGGACCGCCCGGGGTTGGATATCGCGCGATTCCCCTACGATTCCCACCGGGCCCGGCCCCGCTATCGGCAAGCCGCTGCAAACTCCGCCGGGCGCAGGCGTTCGTCCCGAGCCCGGCGCCGCATCGTGCCTTACGACCTTCGGATTCTGGGTCAGAGGATCCTGAGCCATTGCGGCGGGAAAACGGAGCTGCCAAGAGGCGGATTTCCAGCGGCGAACTGGCTCCCGCCCGATGCCCGATGCCAAGCGGATTCGAGGCATTTGCGCCCTGGTCCCGAACAAGGCGCTACGGACCTCGATTATCAACTCCGACCCTCAGCGCCATGTGATTCCCAATCTCTATTCCCGTTGTAGGAAGTAGCAACCACGCCGAGGAGCGCCAGCCAACGCCGGTCCTTTTGCGCCACGAGCGCCTTCGCTCCTTACTGGATGCCGACGAAGATTCCGTGCGTAGCAAAGCTATCGACGTTGACAGCCTTCGGGGTGCCGTCTCCCATTACGGTTGGTTCCAGCAGCCACCGAATCGCCCTCAGCCAACCCGCATCGGCGGTCTGCGGGATGGCCTGCGGATTCTCACTAACGTAGCCGGGCATTCTCACCATGGTAGCCACCCCGGAGCGGAGCGACGCGATGACGTTGATGGTGGCCTTGCTCCTCTGCCTCTTGTGGTCTGTGCGATAGCACCCCCGAAGGGTCATGTGCAAGCGGGTCGGGCATGGCGCGCCCGCGACGCGTGACCCTCACGCGTCGTAGCGGCGCGGGCGCGCCATGCTTCCCCTCGGCTGGTTGTGTGAGCGACATGGTTGTTCCGGAGCGCAGCGACGCCGGCGCCGCGCCGTGCGCGGCGCTCCCTCGGCCTTCGCTGCGGTGCTGCGGACGATGGCGGCGCCAGAGGGACCGACGCCGCGCCCGAGCGCCGGTCACGTTAGCCGGGTAGACGGGAGCCTTACGGCGTCCCGTCCCCCACAGAGCCGGACGTGCCCGCATTAGAGCATCCGGTTCCTCGCATGACAGTTTCGCTCAAGGGGCATAGATTGAGCGCATGATCTTGGCGGGCGGTAGCGGGAAGTGGCGTAGGAGAACGTTCATCTTGTCCCAGGTCAGATATCCTCCACGGTGGCGCCGTCCGAGCCAGTGTCGCCAGTTCCTGACGACCTCCGTAGTGAAGCGGGTCAGGAGTTTGCTGTTGCCTGTCAGGCCGTAGTAGTTGCAGTGGCCCCGGATCACGCTGGCGAGGTGCCGTTGCTGATCCTCGAGCGGCCTGTGGCGGTGGTCCTTGCACCACTCCCAGACCGTCTTGACGGCCCGTCTGTAGCGACTTTTGGCGGTGAACTGCCGCACGACCATCCGACCCTTCCTTGATTTGCCCCACCGGTGGGTGAAGCCGAGGAAGTCGAAGTGGTCCTGCGCGTCGTGACCGCCGCCGCGTCCGGGCCGGAAGTCCACGAAGCGCGTCTTGGTGGCATGGAGCACAAGCCCATACTTCGCAAGACGCTTGCCCAGAACGGCCAGCACTCGCTCACCGTCCCGGCGGTCCTTGAAGGCGATGACAAAGTCATCGGCAAAGCGCACCAGCCGGCAGGCCCCGACGCGGGGCTTGACCACCTCTGCCATCCATTCGTCCAGCACGTGGTGCAGGAAGACATTGGATAAAATCGGCGAGATTACGCCGCCTTGCGGTACGCCCGTTTCGGTGCGTTGCAATACGCCCTTGTCGAGCACTCCCGCTGCCAGCCATTTGTCGATCATGCGTCGGATCACACCATCCTTGATCCGCAGGTCGAGGACGCTCCTCAGGTGCTTGGGATCGATCGAATCGAAGCAGGCTTCGACATCCGCATCGATCACCCATCGCAGACCCTCCACGGCAAGGCCACCCCCCAGGTCGCGGAGCGCGTCATGCGCCGACCGTCCGGGGCGGAAGCCGTACGAGCACGGCAGGAAGTCCTGCTCGTAGATCGGTTCCAGGATCATCACAATGGCCCGCTGCGCCACCTTGTCTTCCAGTGTCGGGATACCCAGCGGCCGTTGCCGCCCATCCGCTTTCGGGATGAAGTGGCGGCGGACCGGCGGGGCGTAGTAGCGGCCGGACTTGATCCGTTCCATGAGGTCCACAAGGTTCGCCTCAAGGTCCTTCTCGTAGTCGGCTGCCGTCACCCCGTCCACGCCCGGCGCCCCATCCTTGCGGGTGAGGTTCCAGGCCTTGAGCATCCACGCAAGGTCGATGTGGTGGTGAAGCGTGGTGAACGCCATCTTGGGGCATTCCCTCGCCTGCTTGGCTATCCGAGCTTGTTTCGGTGACACGTCTTCGAAGCACGGCGTCTTCACGTGTTTCCCTCCTTCGGTTCTGACCATGCGACGCCCCGCTTCCCTCCGGCGGGTCCCGATGGCCACGGTTCCCCGCCCTCGACGGTACTATCAAGCATCCATGATTCCTGGCAAGGTTTTTGAAGGTATTCGGGATGATCTTTCCTGTGCTTGTCCACATGCGGCCTGGCGTTCCGAGCTTCCGGTGTCTGCGCGCTGTGGCCGGGGAGACGTGCAGCTCTTGACCCCGCAAGCATGGGTGGGGCGCCTCCCCTTGATCGCGGCAACGTTATCAGTGAGCGTGATCATCGTGCCGCTCAGTGCACTCAGGCATAGTAACGTTACCGTGATCAACTGAGTTCCAGGTGTCATGCGTCCCGTCCGTAGCCGCGCGGCGGCTCGATCGCCTCGAGGGCCTCGATGTCGGCCTCGACGACGATCTGCAGGCGCTCACCGTAGGCCGTGTCGCGTAGGGAGTCCGGGAGCCTGTCAAGGCAGTCTCGATAGTGCTCCTGCAACGTACAGAGCTCGGCCACCGCATCGCACCAGCGTTGGCTGCGGGAGCGCCGGTCACGGGGCTTGCGGTAGCGGACGGGCGGCATGCTGGCCTTGATCCGTTCCCGATAACGGCGCTGCTTCTCTGCAGGTGTGAGGGCCATGAGGGGGTCTCCTTCACGCCGACGAGCGTGCCGGTGCTTCGGGCGACCAGCAGCGCTGCTCCCGCAGCAGGGCGTTGGCCAGCACGATGAGCTTGCGCATCACGGCGACGATCGCGACCTTGTGGGCCTTGCCGGCAGCCTTGAGGCGTTGGAACACGCTTGCGAGATCCTGGTTGAAGCGTGACGCCGAAGTCGCGGCCATGAACAGAAGATCGCGTGGCCTTCGGCGCCCGCCGCGGATGTAGCGGGCGCCGTGGTGCTGGCCGCTTTCGTCGGCAAACGGCGCCACGCCGATCAACGCCGCCGCCTGGCGACCTTCGAGACTGCCGAGTTCGGGCATCCAGCACACGAGGGCGGCGGCGGTCACCGGACCGACACCGGGAATGGAGATCAGGATGCGGTAACGCTCGGCCTGCTCGGGATCACCGGCGATCAGCGCTTCGATCGCCGCATCCAGTTCGGCAATCCGCTCGTCGAGATCCGCCATCGTGGCCCGTGTGAGGGTCTCGCCCTCGCCGTCCACCTCACCCGCCACATGCCCCAGCATGGTCCGCGCATCGACATGCTTGGCGCGCACCACCAGGAGGTCCTCCAGGCGGTTGTGGAAGGCTTCCTGAGGGGCCACAGGCTCAAGATCGTCCAGCACCGCCCCCAGCCGGGCCAGCATCAAAGCGTCGACGCGGTCGGTCTTGGCCAGATGGCCCAGCGCCTCGGCGAAGCGCCGGGCCCGCAACGGGTTGACCAGGACCACTTCAAAGCCCCGGTCATGAAGACACTGGTGAGCCCTGCGGTGATAGCGGCCCGTCGCCTCCATCACCACCCTGTTCACCTCGAGACCGCGAAGCCACGCACCCAGCGCCCGCCAGCTCGTGGCGTCGTTGGCAAAGCGACGCGTCTGGCCCGCCGCACAGATGTCCAGGCTGGCCTTGCTGACATCGATCCCTGCCACTACCTTAACCATCGTCCCTTGCTCCTCTCCTTGTGATGATACGGTCCAAGCCCAGGCATCCATTCAGGACGCGAGGGACGTCAAGGGAGGTTGGTCGACCAAGCTTAACAACGGCTCTCCAAAGCCAAGGCACAAACGGTCCGACCAACCTCCGCGGGGACCGTGAGATCGCCGCACCCCGCTCCCCTGTGCGCCCTCGCGCAGGGGAGCGGAATCTTTCTGGAACCATAGACCGGACGGCTCCACCACAACCGCGGTTGTCCACACCTTCCCGCCACCAACCGCTGTGGATATCTTTATGTTCACGGGGAGAAAACCCGGTCATACAAGGCGCTACGACTCCCGGTGCCGCATCCCTTGGGCTTATGGTTTCGCCGTCCGGTACCGTGCGCTCCTGCCTCTTTCGTGCCGTCGCTCGCGCGCTCCCGGCATGATGCAGGATCCATGCCGGGCCAGGACTTGATTGTTCAGGCTGGCCGTTCCCCTTCCAGCCTCTCTCGCATCACGGACGATCACCGGGCCTCTCAGGTTCCCTGGTGGTCCATCGTCAGCTCTGCACACGTTCCAGCGACCCCGGTCGGCCCGTCACGCCTCGCCTGTGGCGGCGCTTCCGGTGCTGTCCCCGCTCAAAGGAGCACGAGGACGCCGGCATTGTTGATTTCGGGGCTCAATAGCGTGGCTTCACTGCCTGCTGTGTACGCTTCGCGACACACGTTGCCGCGTGCCACGCAACACTCGCTTCCGGCTGGCGGGCTGCGCCTTTGCCGGGTGGGGGTCGCACCCACTGGACCACGATGAAGAGTTTCCGTCACTCTAACTCATGACTTCCTCCCTTCCAGGGCTTGCCCTGACGCAACCATCGTTCAATGGAGCGGCGGGGATCATGCGTCTCGTCCGTAGCCGCGCGGCGGTTCGATCTCCTCGAGGGCCTCGATGTCGGCGTCGGCGATGATCTGCAGACGCTCTCCGTAGGGCGTGTCGAGGAGCGCGTCCGGCAGGGTGTCGAGGCAGTTGCGATAATGCTCCTGCAGGGTGCGCAGTTCGCTCACCGCGTCGCGCCAGCGTTGCGGACGCGAGCGCCGGTCCCGGGGCTTTCGGGTGTGGACGGGACGGTGTCCGGCCTTGAGTCGTTGTCGATAACGACGCTGCTTCTCGGCGGGGGTCAGAGCCATGGGCATTCTCCTCGCATCAGGGGCGGCTTGCGGCCGCTGGTTCACGGGCGGCGGGGTTGCGCATGGACTCGCCGTGGAGTTCGAAGCGGATGGCGCCATGCACGAGGCGATCGAGGATGGCGTCGGCGACGGAGGGATCCTTGAACTGGCGATGCCAGTCGGCCACCGGCAACTGCGAGGTGACGATCACCGAGCGGCGTGCGAAGCGGTCGTCGAGGATCTCGAGGATGTCGCGTGCCCGCGCGGCATCGAGGGGGGCCAGGGCCCAGTCGTCGATGATGATGAGGTCGATGCGGGCGAGGTCGTGATAGAACCTGGAGACGGCGCCCTCGCCATGGGCGATGCGCAGATCGTTGAGCAGCCGTGGCCCCCTCGTGTAGAGGGCCTGGAAGCCTTCGAGGCAGGCCTTGTGGGCGAGGGCGCAGGCGAGCCAGCTCTTCCCGGTACCGGTGGGACCGGTGATCAGGACGTTGGCGCCCGCGCGGATCCACGCGCAGTCGGCGAGGCCGAGGACGACGCGGCGGGGAAGACCGCGGGGGTGGACGAGATCGATGTCCTCGAAGCAGGCGTCCTGGTGGCGCAGCCTGGCCTTCTTGAGGCGCCGCTTGAGGGCGCGGGAGCGGCGTTCGTCGATCTCGCGGTCGATGAGGAGCGAGAGGCGGTCCTCGAAGGTCATGTCGTCGAGGTCGTGGCGGGCCATCTGTTCGAGGAAGGCGGCCAGCATGCCGGGCAGGCGCAGGGAAGCGATGCGTTCGGCGAGGGGGTGGGAGATGGTCATGTGAAGGCCTCCGGTCCGCGGATGTTGGAGTGTAAGCGATTAAACCGCGGCGTCGATTTGAGGAGGATTTCCGTTTGACAGCATAGGCGGTCCGTCCTATTGAGCTGCCGTTCGGGCGCACAGCGTCGGAGGGGTTTGATGGCGGCATGGTACGGATCGAAGGCGACGACGGGGCTCTGCCAGGCGATTGTGAGCCTGATGCCGCCGCATGATCTTTATGTGGAGACGCATCTTGGCGGCGGCGCGATCATGAAGCGCAAGCCGCCGTCGCTGCGTTCGGTCGGCATCGATCTCAACCGCCGGGCCATCGACAGCTTCCGCTGCGACTACCCGGTCGAGCTTCACCACGGCTGCTGTCACCGCTTCCTGTCGGACTTCGCGTTCGAGGGCCGCGAGCTGGTCTACAGCGACCCGCCTTATGTGCAGTCGACGCGCCGCTCAGAGCGCCGCTACCGCTTCGACTATACGGACGCCGACCATGCGGCGCTTCTCGGCATTCTGAAGTCTTTGCCCTGTCAGGTGATGGTCTCCGGCTATCCCTGCCGGCTCTACGACGACCATCTGGCCGGCTGGCGTTCGCTCGAGATCCAGGTCAACAACCAGTCCTGCATCGTCACCGAGAAGCTGTGGTTCAACTTCGAGCCCGACCGGGTGCACTGGGTGTCGTGCGCCGGGCGCAACTTCACCCATCGCCAGACCGTCAAGCGCAAGGCGGCGAGCTGGGGCCGCCGCTATCAAGCGATGCCGCGAGCCGAGCGGCTGGCGGTGCTGGCGGCGCTGATGGCCGTCGAGGCCGAGGCATGAAGGCATCGCCGGATGTCCGCGCGGTCGACGAGCTCGGCCGCGATCTCACCCGTCTGCTCGCCGGCGGCGCCCTTCCGGGAGAGGCCGCAGAGGCGCTCTCGTCGCTGATCGCGCTCGCCGGGCGGCTGGCGGCGGACAAGGCCGCCATGGCGGCCACGATCGCCGCCCAGGAGGGGCAGATCGCCGACCTCGCGGCACAGGCCGCCACCCTGACCACCCAGATCGTCCAGCTGCAACGCGACCTCTACGGCTCGCGCTCGGAGAAGCGCAAGGACACCGCGGACGCCGCCGGCGTCGCCGATACGGCACGCCGGCGGGCGGGCGGAAAGCCCGGCCGCAAGAAGGATCGCGGCGATGCCCTCAACGACAGCGGGCTGCGCTTCGACCACAAGGCCCCGGTCGTCGACATCACCGTGACGCCGCCGCAGATCGAGGGGCTGTCCGAGGACGACTACGAGGTGGTCTCGGAGCGCATCCACTGCCGCATCGCCACCCTCGACTACCGGCACGTCGTCATCCGCTATCGCCACGTCACGGCGAAGATCCGCCAGACCGGCGCCCTGGTGGGCGCGCCGGCCCGCGAAAGCGTGTTCAAGAACAGCTGCGCCGATGTCTCCTTCGTTGCCGGCCTCATCATCGACAAGTTCCTCTGGCACCTGCCGCTCTACCGTCAGCACCGGATGCTGGCCGCCGCCGGCATCACCATCAACCGGGGAAGCCTGAGCCTGTGGGCCAACCGGGCGATCGCGCTCCTGAAGCCGATCCACGAGGCGCAGTGGCGCTCGGTGCTGGAAAGCGCCGTCATCCAGATGGACGAGACGCCGATCCGGGCCGGGCGCCATCCGGGCAAGCCCGGAGCCATGAAGAAAGGCTTCTTCTGGCCGATGCTCGGCGAGGAGGGCGAGGTGGTGTTCCCCTTCGCCACCTCCCGCCGGCACGAGCATGTGGCCGCGTTCCTCGGCGAGTATGCCGGAGTCCTGGTGAGCGACGGCTACGGCGCCTACAAGGCCTGGGTCGAGGCGCGCGACGGGGCGGTCACCCACCAGGGCTGCTGGATCCATGCTCGCCGCAACTTCTGGGAGCACAAGGACAGCCACCCGGCGATGGCCGGGGCGATGCTGGCGATGATCGGCGAACTCTACGCAGTCGAGGAGGAGATCCTCTCGGCACCGGCAGCCGAACGCCTGGCGGCGCGACAGACGCGCTCGCGCGCGGTGGTCGACAGGATCTGGACCTGGTGCGAGAGGACGCTTGACGATCCGGCGCTGACGCCGAAGCACCCCATCCGCAAGGCCATCACGTACGCCGTCGAGCGCAAGACCACGCTGGAAGTGTTCCTCGCCAACCCGGATGTGCCGCTGGATACCAATATCATCGAGAACAAGATCAGGGACCCCAAGCTCGGCCAGAAGAACTGGCTCTTTGCCTGGAGCGAACTCGGTGCCGAGCACATCGGCATCGCCAACGGTCTGCTCGCCACCTGCCGGATGCAGGGCGTCGATCCCCGCATCTGGCTGATCGACGTCCTGCTGCGCATCGCTCACCACCCGGCCTCCCGGGTCGACGAGCTGACGCCGCGGCGGTGGAAGACACTGTTCGCCGACAACCCGATGACCTCCGACATCACGCCCGCAGTGCGGCTTCAGGCCGACCCCGGGGACGGTGCATGACAAGGAGATCCATCATGGCCCTGACACCCGCCGAGAAGCAGCGCCGATACCGCGAACGGCTCAAGGCCGGCAACCGCCCCGTCCGCTACCGTACGCCCCGTGACCGGCGCTCCCGCGCCCAGCGCTGGTGCGATGCGGTGGCCGAGGAGGCGCGCTGCAGGAGCATTATCGGGACTGTCTCGAGAGGCTCCCGGACTCCCTGCGCGACACGGCCTTAAGGAGAACGCCTGCAGATCATCGTCGAAGCCGACATCGAGGCCCTCGGGGAGATCGAACCGCCGCGCGGCTACGGACGCGACGCAGGACCGCGGAACTCCGTTGAGCGTGGTCACGTTACCGGTGCCCGGCACCAACAACCGGAATGCTCCCGGCATCATCGGGCCGCCCTTCTCCTTGACATCCGACATCTGAGCGGTGCGGCTTCACGCATGAGCCAGGGGGACGGCATAACGCTTGCGGTAGCGCCGTACGGTGATGTCGATCCCCTCCAGCAACGCCGCCAGTTCGGTCCGCGACAGTGACAGCGACCTGTGCCCGGCGCACCGGGGCGGGGCGAACAGGCCCTGCTCCAGGCGCTTGGACCAGATGAAGAACCCGCCGTGCTCGAAGCCGAGAACCTTCACCATCGTGCGCCGCCGGTTGATGAACACGTACCAGCGCCCGCTCGCCGGGTTCTCCCCGAGATGGCTCGCCACCAGCGCGCTCAGACCGTCGAAGCTGCGGCGCATGTCCGCCGGCTCCACAGAAAGCCAGATGCCGCCCGCCGGCCAGCCGCCCAGCATCAGGACCGCCGCAGGCGGAGTACCACCCCGTCGCCCAGCGAAAGCTCGACATCCCAGCCCGGGTCGGGTGCCGTCGCCAACTCGACAAAGCCGCCGCGCTTGCGGCGGGGCCTGGCGGCAGTCAGACCAAACCGGCGGCGCCAGTTCTGGAACGACTTCCGCGGCACCCCGCGGGCCTCGCAGAAACTGACCTGCGAGCCCTCCCAGCGCTCGAAATCCACCATCAAGGCACGCCACTTGGCCTCGTCGCCACGCTCATGGGCAGAGCCGTCCACCGGCGTCGCCAAAACATCGTCCGACATGACAAAACCCTCCGATCAAGATGAATGAATGGATCGGAAGACCCTCTCGCGCGAGGACAGGCCGGATCAAGACGAATGCAGAACGCCGTGCTTTAGCCGCTTACAGATCAACGACAGCCAGCGCGCGGCGTGGTGCCGCTCGATCGAGGTGGTGGAGGGGACGTCGCGATCGCGGCAGATGGCGCTGTTCCCCGAGGACCGGGAGGCGCCGGAGCTGACCTGCGAAGTGGTGAAGATCAACCTTGCGCAGGTGGCGCTTCACGACCCGCGCCAGTGGGGGGCGTGCTGGCTGGCGCTGTCCTTGTGGGACCGCCTGGACCTGGACCGTTTTTGGGATGAGCGCCTGCCGCCGAGCCGACAGGGCACCAGGTGGCTGGATATCCTGAAGATCCAGGTCTGCTACCGGCTGATCGACCCGGGCAGCGAGTGGCGCCTTCACCGTCACTGGTACGAGCACAGCGCGCTTCGCGATCTCCTGGGTGGCGAGCGCGTGATCGCCAACGACACGCTCTATCGCTGTCTCGACAAGCTGCTGGCGCACAAGCGGGACTTCTTCTCGTATCTGCGCGACCGCTGGGCGAGCCTGTTCGAGGTGCGCTTCGACGTGTTGCTCTACGATCTCACCTCGACCTACTTCGAGAGCGATCCGCCGTTCGATGACAAGCGCCGCTTCGGCTACAGCCGGGACAAGCGGAGTGACTGCGTGCAGGTGGTGATCGCACTGATCGTCACGCCCGAGGGCTTTCCCCTGGCCTATGAGGTGATGCCGGGGAACACCGCCGACCAGACGACGCTGGCGACGTTCCTCAAGACGATCGAGGATCAGTACGGTCGCTCCGAGCGGATCTGGATCATGGACCGCGGCATCCCCACCGAGGAGACGCTGGCCTCGATGCGCCGGGGAGATGCGCCGGTGCGCTACCTGGTGGGCACGCCCAAGGGCCGGTTGACGCGGCTCGAGAAGGAGTTCCTGGACCTGCCTTGGCAGGAGGTGCGCCAGTCCATGAACGTCAAGCTGCTGGTCGAGGACGGCGAACTTTACGTCCTGGTGCACAGCGAGGGGCGGCAGCTGAAGGAGCGCGGCATGCGCCGGCGCCGGCTGAAGAAGCTGTGGCGTCGATTGACCGAGTTGCAAGAGCAGTCGAACAGTCGCGACCAGCTGCTGTTCAAGCTCGGCGCCGCCAGGAAGGAGGCGGGCCGGGCCTGGAGCCTGGTCGACATCCGCGTGCCCGCGACGGACAAGGAACTCGCCGCCAACGGCTTCTCATTCCACCTGCGCCGCGACCGGCTGCGTCGGGTCCGCCGCCGCGAGGGCCGTTACCTGCTGCGCTCCAACATGGTCGCCGAAGACCCCGCCACGCTCTGGCATCTCTACATGCAGCTGACCGAGATCGAGCAGGCGTTCAAGGAACTCAAGCACGACCTCGCAATCCGCCCCATCTTCCATCAGCGCGAGGAACGCATCGAGGCGCATATCTTCGTCTCGTTCATCGCCTACTGCCTGCTGGTGACCCTGAAGAACCTCGCCCGGCCGCGCGCCTCGGGACTCACCCCGCGCGCCATCCTCGAGGCCTTCGCCACCATCCAGATGGTGGACGTCCATCTGCCCACCACCGACGGCCGGCACCTCGTCCTGCCGCGCCACACCCGACCGAACAAGGAGCACCAGCTTCTGCTGCACCAGCTCGGCATGACCCTGCCGCAACAGCCGGCGCCGCGGATCTCCGCCTGAACAGCACGCGGGCCGCCTCTCAGGCGGGCGACCTGTAGTGCCGACCTTTGGAGTCCCGATCGAGGAGAATCAAGGGGTTAGCATCCTCATGACCCCCGAGTTGCGGAAGTCGGGTTAGGGGCCGATCGCGTCAGGTCGCCATGTACATGGTGTTCTACGACGTGCTGGTCTGCGTGGTGCTGGTGCCGCTGCTCTACTGCGAGCTCTACTTCGATATCCCCTTGATGAAGGCGCTGGTCCTCTCTGTCGGCCTCGACCTGGACCAGCAACTGGCGCTTGTCTATGTCCTGATCAGCGTGCTTCCGCTTCCTGTCATGCTCGCTGGCCTGGAATGGTCGGCAGCGTTGCTCGAACGGCTGTGGCCGAGCTCCCAGACCGATGCGCTGTCAAGGCCGAGGTTCATCCACGATCACGCCTCGGTCGACGTCGACACGTCCCTTCCGCTCGTCAATCTGGAGCAGCGGCGCCTGGTTCGGAATCTGTCGCAATACTTCGAGGCAGTGCGGCAGGGCCAGAGCCTCGAGCCGTTGCGTTATGCCTCGCGGAGGCTGCTCGACGACATCAGCGATTTTCTGGGTGAACTCCAGACGAATCATCCTGCGCAAGGCGCCGAGGACCGAAACTCCATGCAGAATCGCCAGAAGCTTCTCGCGTGGCTCGAGGAGGCCTTGGGCGTTCTGTGCGATGCGTTGATCGAGCGCCCCGCCAGGCCCGTCCTCAACCAGTTTCGAACAAACGTTCGCGAGAGCGTCGACAGCGTGTTCCTGACGCTAATCGACGCGATGGAGAGCGACGACAGGATGAGTTGGGACATCGTGAAGCAGCTCACCGGTGACCGCGGGGAGATGATGCGCAAGGTGCGAGCGGACTACATGGAAACGGACCCACCCCTGCAGAAGAACGATCTGATTGATATGCTCTTGATCACCAATGCGGTCGAAGGAGCATTCTTCGTGCTGTCGAAGGTCGAACAGGAGTTCAACGCGCATTCTGAATCCGACGGGCATGTTCCTCTCACCCGGCTGGCACGACGGCCACGTCATGAGGAAGTCGTCGGTTCGGCCACGATGACTCAGGTCGCCGACCGACCCGACAATCCCCGAGACAGGCTTCCGTGAACGGTCGGAATCGGAACGGGAGACGGTTGCGGAGAAATCACCTTCAGAGGTCTTGTCGCGGCATCCAGATTCATCCGGTTTCCTCTTCAGCAGCGGAAGACGGTGCAACGGTTCATAGACTTGGATGAGCGACGTGCGGAGGGACTGGGATCCGACACAGCCATGATGACCGAATCTGGCGCCCACGCCGCTTGGACATGTCGCGTGCGCCGCGGAGCGACGAGCGTTAGACTTGGGGTGATTGCTGAACAGATTCACGCCGAAGAATGGCGTAGCGTCGCATTCCGGTTTGCTGCACGAGTCGTGCTGCCGAACCAGTCCGCGCCGCCGCGTTCCGGGAGGGAGACATGGACACTTCGAAGAAGGCGCCCGATGGGGGTGCATTGCCTTCGGCGACAGCCGAAGCGAATGACCGTCCCCGGAAGATCAAGAACAAGCACTACGAAGAGGAGTTGTTCCGGCTTCAGCTCGAGCTCGTGAAGATGCTCGAGTGGATCAAGCACAAGGGGCTCAAGGTCGTGGTGATCTTCGAGGGGCGGGACGCGGCCGGCAAGGGCGGCGTCATCAAGCGCATCACCCAGCACCTGAGTCCCCGCATCTGCCGGGTCGTCGCCCTGCCCGCGCCGACCGAACGCGAGCAGACCCAGTGGTACTTCCAGCGCTATGTGCCTCACCTGCCCGCCGCCGGCGAAATGGTCCTGTTCGATCGCAGCTGGTACAACCGGGCTGGCGTCGAGCGCGTGATGGGGTTTTGCACCGAAGAGGAGCACCGGGAGTTCATGCGGTCCTGCCCTGAATTCGAGCGCATGCTCGTGCGGTCCGGCATCAAGCTCATCAAGTACTGGTTCTCAGTTTCCGACGAAGAGCAGGAAAAGAGATTCCAGAGCCGACTCGAACAGGATCACAAACGCTGGAAGCTGAGTCCGATGGACCTGGAATCGCGGCGCAGGTGGATCGAGTACTCCAGGGCGAAGGACGAGTGTTTCGCGCACACGGACATCAAGCAGGCGCCGTGGTACGTTGTCGACGCTGACGTCAAGAAGCACGCGCGGTTGAACTGTATCAGCCATCTCCTCAGCATGATTCCCTACGAGGATCTGACGCCGGAGCCGATCGAGCTTCCGCAGCGCACAGAGGCCGGTGCGTATGTGCGACCGCCGTTTTCCGACCAGACGATGGTCCCGTCGGTTTACCCCGACGAGGAGTAGGCCGCACCCTCAAGGGATTGCTGCCACCCCGGTGCGCAGGAACCTTCGAAACCGCCCGGGGACCGTGCTCCGGCCCGACGCGATGGGCGTTGCAATCGTGGAGGCGCTTCGAGCGCACCACGGGCAGGGAACTATCTCCGCCCTGCGGATCGGTGTGGTGCAGCAGCACTCACAAGCGAATTCCGCTGTCCCGGTG
The DNA here is from genome assembly GCA_965207785.1 of Alphaproteobacteria bacterium. Lineage (GTDB taxonomy): Bacteria > Pseudomonadota > Alphaproteobacteria > SP197 > SP197 > SP197. Next base: position 27,911 of record CBDBNO010000010.1, read on the forward strand.
CCGGCACGCGGCTGATCGCGTCAGTCAGACAGGGGAACATCGCTGCCGTCCTTCACGGCGTAGACGCGCATCGGACGTTCGCGTCCGCGAATCTCGCTCAAGTGGACCGGAAATGAGGAGAGATCGGCCCCGGCGAGACGCGCGACCCGGCGCGAGACCACTGCCTGGCAGCCGAACTCCTTGGTCATCGCTTCCAGCCTGCTCGCGACGTTGACGGCATCGCCGATGGCCGTGACCGATGCGGCGCGGCCGTAGCCCATCTCGCCGACGATGACAGGCCCGGCGTGCAGACCGATGCCGATGCGCAACGGCGCCGGGAGTTCCTTGCCGAGCGCACGGTTGAGCTCTTCGATCGCGGCCGCCATGGCACGCACCGCACGCAACGCGCTCCGGCACCCGGCGCGGGGAGTGTCCTTGATCCCGAACAGGGCCATCACGCCGTCGCCGATGAACTTGTCCACATGGCCGCCCTCGCCTTCTATTGCTCGGCCCATGGCGAGGAAAAAGCGGTTCAGCAGGAACACCACGTCATAGGGCAGCCTGTCCTCGGAAAGCTGCGTGAAGGCGCGCAGGTCGGCGAACAGGATGGCGATCTCGCGTTCGGCGCCGTGCTCGTGGCCCATCCGCTTCCCCGCCGCCGAGGCAACCTCCGACGCAGGCAGCAGAGGAGTCAGCGTGATGTCGTCCGGTGGCACCACGCGACAGGCCAGCCGGACATGTTCCGGCGCGCCGATGCGCGTCAGCAGCGCTCGTTCGTCCTGGTCGGGTGGCGGGAGGATGTGGAAACCGCGCGAGACGTGGACCCGGCAGGTAGAGCAACGACCGCGCCCGCCGCAGACCGATGCGTGGGGGATGCCGGCGCTGCGGCTCACCTCCAGCAATGTCGCGCCGGGTTCGGCGTGCGCTACCCGCCCGTCGGGGTACGTGACGCGGACGGACCGCCGCCGTCGCGCCTTCAAAGCACGCATCGACCGCCAGGCGACCAGTGCCGCCAGCGCCGCGCCGACCGCGGCGGTCGCCAGAGCCTCCACCTTCTCGCTCCACTCGATCCCCTCGATTCCCGGATGCCGTATCCGTTCCAGCATGGCGCCGGTCCAGCCGGCGTCCGCCGCCGCCAGCGCCAGCACGTCCCTGCCGCCGACCGCGAAGCCTGCGAGCGCCAGCACCGGCAGGAGCAGCGCCGCCGAGAAGAAGAACGCTAATCCGCGCCGGTACCATGTCCTCAGGCGCAGCCAGAAGTGCATCCCGATACAGCCATGCGTCCAGACAACGGCCATCAACGCGATCTGCTGCCAGGGATCGCTCCAGATCGCCCACAGGACGTAGGAGTAGCTCGGATCCAGGTCGAATCGGACGGCAAGTCCGAGCGTGCCGAGCACATGCCCGAAGAGCAGGAAGGGAATGGCGAGCCCGAGCAGTTGCTGCGCCGCCTCCCAGGCCGGCATCCTCAAGCTGCGTGCGTGGAACAGGCGTGCGATCGAAAGGACGCCGTGAACGGCGAAGGCCGCCCCCAGAAGCAGCATTCCCGGCGGGCTTCGCCAGACGGCGGAGAACACGCGCCGACCCGCCTCCATCGCCTCAACGGAAGCCAGGCCGAACGTGTGATTGAGGAGATGCCCTGCGACATAGGCGAACAGCACGAGGCCGCTCCACAGGCGAAGGCGTTGAGTCACGCGGCACCCCATCGGCTACCGAAGACCGCCAGCCGCCCTAGGCACAGCGGAGTGACGGCGACAGCATCGTTGGGGCTGACCGTACATGTTGCTGTCCGCGTTGACTTCATTGTCAGTTGGAGCTCTGTGTCGCGTGGTTTCGTCGGCCGAATTCCCGGGTCGGCCGGCGAAAGCGGGAAGGGAGCGCGGGCTGCGGCGCTTCTTCTCATCGCGAGCATGGTCCTCCTTGCAGCGAGAGGCATCGTACTTCAGTCATCGACAAGCTCACTAGTTCACAGGGCGTGAGCGCGCCACACATCATCTGCGGCGTGCAAAGGAGACGTAAACACGGGACGACGCCAGGGACGAGGATCAGGTTGTGAATATCCTGCCGAAGGGGCCGGACAACCAGGGGAATTCAAAGCCTCGCTCGTTCTACAGATCCAGGTCGGCCGCCAGTCTGTCGATGATGGCGGCGTGGACGCCGGCGCGGTCGGTGCCGTCGGGATCGGTGCAGACCGGTTCGTCCCCTTCCGCTTCCAGGATCGCTTCGGCTCCTGGCTTGCAGAGCGACAGGGCGGAGAAATGACTTGCCGGTGCCAGACGCAGAATGTCGGCATCAGGCAGCAATCCTGCAAACCCGCTGGCATCGAAGTCGGTTCCGACAAGCCGGTCATCGCCCTGCCCCAGACCAACCAGTGTGACGTGCCGGACCAGGTCAGTGGCATGGTCTGCATCCAGTCCCCAGGTCAGGGCCGGATCGATGGCGGCGACATGGGTGATTCTGTCGTCTGCATACGATGCAGCCCATGTTTCAGCGGGAAGCGCGCCGACGTTGATCCCGGCCCGGGCAAGATCCTGGCAGACGGCGGAACGAGCGCGGTGCTCCTGGCAGTAGGCTGTGAAACCTTCATGGCTGCCACGCAGGCCTCCCATGGAGAGGGCTGTCCAGCCGCCATAGGAAAAGCCGGCGGCCATGATGCGCTCCGGATCCACATGCTGGGCGAAGTCGGAATCGGCAAGGGTCTTGTCGAGCACGAGTGAGAGGTCCTGAACCCGTGTCCAGTGTTCGAGCATGGCTTCGAGGTCGAAGTCTCCCCAGGTGGAGTTGGGATGATTGACAGCGATCACGATGGCTCCGCGCTCGGCAAGGCCGGCTGCCAGCCATGCCAGGGAGCGGACATGACCGCCAAGCCCGTGGCTCAACATGACCAGCGGGTGTTGTCCGCCGGCCATCGGGGCGTTCTCGGAGACGGTCACGCCATGAAACACCGCGTTCCCGGCGATCACCGCCTCGTCTCCCGGCTGGTCGGTCGGATACCAGATTGCGCCCTCCAGCATCCGTCCGTGATGGGGTGCCGGCATCGACAGCGTGCGGTAGCCGGCCGGATCGGCCTCGGCTGCAAGAGCGGGGAACAGCGACAACGCGAAGAGCAGGGGCACGACTCGCATGGTTCGACTCCAGGTTGGATTGCGACGTCGCTCCAATGCTGCAATTCTCGCCCAATGGCGTCCTTGAACCGGTTCAAGGACGTCTGAAACCGGTTCCAGGACATCGGATTGACGCTGGTGCCCAGTCTTCCCATCCCTCTTGTCGTGGCGCTCGTTCTGACGTTCATGCTTCTGCGCCTCCTGCTTTTGGATCGCAGACATGTCCCGCTGGCGGCACTTCTGGGTCTATGCGCCTTCCAGGCTCTGATCATTTCGCTGAATCAGCACTACGGAGTTCGCGGAACGGCGTCTCTTCAGCCCCTGACCGCCACGTTGATTCCACCTGCCGCATGGATCGCCTTTCGGATCACCGCCGAACCGCATCCCCGCTGGCGCGACGTCACTCACCTCGCAGGCCCGGTCGCCGTGCTGTTCGCACGCCTTGTTCATCCACCAGCCCTCGACGTGCTCATCCCGGTGCAGTTCGCAGGATACGGTGCCGCGATCCTGTGGGTCAGCTGGCGCAGCAGCGACAGCCTGGTCCACTCCATCCTCGAGGCCGGGGAGTGGCCCCGGCGGATCTGGCAGATCATAGGCATCGCGCTGATCGCCTCCGCCATGACCGACGTGCTGATCGCCGTCGCCATCGAGACCGGGGCCCGGCATCTGATGCCATGGATCATCAGTCTCTATTCCGCCGCCAACCTCCTGGTGGTCGGAGCTCTCATTCTCTCGAGCGCTCGCGTCACGGATTCACGCAGACCGACCCCATCGCGCGACGAACTCTCCGGTGACGACAGGATGGTGATGCAGAAGCTCGAAACACTGATGAGAACGGATCGTCCCTACCTCGATCCCGAGCTGACCCTGGCGAGACTGGCGCGCAAGCTGCGCCTTCCGGCCAAGCAGGTCTCGACCGCGGTCAACCGTTCGACGGGTGACAACGTCTCGCGGTTCGTCAACACGGCCCGCATCGAGGCAGCCAAGTCCGCCCTGCTGGAAGGAAAGACGGTCACGGAAGCGATGTTCTCATCCGGGTTCCAGACAAAGTCCAACTTCAACCGCGAGTTTCTGCGCATTGTCGGATCAAGCCCGACCGCCTGGTTGCACAAGGACGCTCAGCGATGACATACAACCTTCGTGCCCTCGACGGCAGATCACCGGGCCGGACCAGTCCACGGTTTCGGTGTGCCGGATGCCGGCGTCTGATCGGGTGGCACTCCGCAGGAACAAGCGCCGCCGCCGGACAAGGACGATCGCACCGGTCTGTCGAAAACCGCAAGACGATCGTGACACGAGACCCTGAGCCTGGTTTCGCTGGGAGTTGTCAGCAGGGGCATGCAACGTCCCGTGTTCCCGCTCGCTGCATGTGCGGATCCGACCCGCGGCGACGACGCGAGTCCGGACTGTACGGCGCATCCAGGGATTGCGCGTCCCCAACTTCGGGGAGAAACGTGTGCCGTGTTCCCGCGGCATGTGCGAAGACGAATGCCTTCAGCATCGTCCTGTCACTGGCAAGCGCAGATGCGACGTGCGTCCAGGAAAGGTGCGCGGTCCTTGCCGGTGTGAATCCCGCCCAACAGTTGCGGGCATGGCTCGCACTACGGAGCGAGGAACGACCCTGGCAGCAACGAGCGATACCGGTGCGCAATTCCGTGTCGCCCGGTTCGCCTCGGATGATGAAGTGGGTTGCAAGGAGCATCGCCGTCCACTACGTGATGGCGGCAGGTGAACCGGAGGAATGCCGATGAAACTCGCCCTTTCGATTCTTGTTGCGGGTGCTGTGAGCATGTCTGCGGCTGCGGCCGGAGACGAGGGCACCTTCAGGTTCCTGAGAACCTATGTCCAGAACTACACCACGATTGATCTTGCAGGCACGCAGGTGACCGGCGGCTCCCTTGAGGGCGTTGTTTCCATCGTCGATGCCAGTGACGGGCCCTTCGATCCAGGAACGCACTTCCGCGTGACCTGCGTCGTCACGTCGAAGACTTCCGGACAGGACTTCACGCTGGAAGCTCCCTGCACCGCTGACGATGCTTCGGGAGATCAGTGGTACACGATATCGAGACGCAGCAGCGGTGATATCGAGACTGGCGGCGGGGGTGGCATAGAACTTGCCGGTGGCACGGGGCCCTTCGCTGGCGTGACCGGTTCATGTACGTATGATGTCAGCTATCTCGACGATGGCTGGGTCTCCATGATTGCGGATTGTACCTGGCAACGGCAGGCGGAAGAGGACGAATGACCACCATGTCCAGTGAAGTGCTGTGCGGAATCGAAGGGAAGGTTGCCACGGTGACCATCAACCGGGCATCGAAGATGAATTCCATCAACCCGCCGTTCATGAAGGAACTCTCCGACACCCTTCGGGGACTCGACGACAATCCGGATGTATCGGTCATCATCCTGACCGGTGCAGGACCTCACTTCGGAGCGGGATACGACCTCAAGTATGCCTGGGGCGAGACCTATGGCCGGGGTCCGATGGGTGCGCGCAAGATGCTGAAGGACTGCGCGGATTTCGAGTTCGGGCCCTGGGACTGTTCGAAACCGGTCATCGCCATGGTGCGGGGTTACTGCCTTGCGGGATCGTGTGAACTTGCCATGATGTGCTGCATCACCTATGCCAGCGACACAGCGATGTTCGGCGAACCGGAGATCCGCTTCTCGACGGCCCCGCCGGCAGTCATCATGCCCTGGATCATCGGCCTCAAGCGGACCCGCGAACTCCTCTACACCGGCGACATGATCACTGCCGAAGAGGCGCGAGACTTCGGCATGGTGAACAAGGTGTTTCCCGATGACCGCCTTGAGGAGGAGACCATGCGCTATGCTCGCCGTGCGGCGGCCATCTCCCTTGAGGGCCTGCAGACCACCAAGGCTTCCATCAACCGGAGTGCCGAGATCGCCGGTCTGAGAAGCGCCATCTCCTACGGGGTCGAAGTTGGCGGCATCCTCGATTCGGCCGAGACGGAACAGTACAGGCAGTTCGAGGCTGTGAAGAAGGAAAAGGGGCTGAGTGCCGCCATCAGGTGGCGGGAAAGCCAGTTCGAGTAGGCGGCCTCCACCATCTCCAACCGGACCGACGCAAGGGAGATCCTTCCGAGCGATCCTCTATCGAGGCAACCCATCCTGCGACAGCAAGGTGCGTTTGTGCGGTTCTATTCGGGAACCGTTTGGGGATCCACGCCCCACAGCGTCCCCATCGCCATCCAGCCCTTCGCGTCGGCGACGGTGACCTGACACCAGCCTCCCTCGCAGGGTCCGAGCTTGGCGATGACACCGGGTTCCGCTCGGAAGACGGGGGCACTCGCCGCATCGGGGCGGTCGTGGGCGGTCGCCATCGTTGCTCCGGCGACGATCACGGTCCGTGTGCCCGACAGCATCACCCGGTGAATCCAGCCCTCTTCCCCGTCTATGTCGCGGACAAGGCGCCAGACGTCCTTCTCATCGGTGATCTGGATCGGCATGTCCTTGCGGACATAGACCCACTTGACCGGATAGTCTTTGCCCGGCCCGACGCGCATGTAGACCTCGTCGGCCTTGAGCGAGACGAACCGTGGCAACGCCGCCGGATCGTCGGCCGCCAGGGAATACGCAAGGGCGGCGCAGACAGCGAGGCACGGCAGCAGGAACAACGCCCCGCGTTGCCTGCCGGCCCTGTATCTGGTAGGGAACGCGACCACGGGAGCCCGCTTGTTCCCGGTCGTCAAGGCAGTGAAAAAGCGCATGGCCCGACCCAGAAAACCCGTTGTCATCGTAACCAGAAAGCTCCCCGACGTCATCGAGACGCGCATGATGGAGTTGTTCGACACCAGGCTCAATGACGACGACCATCCAATGCCGCGCGAGGAACTGGCCGAGGCGGTCAGAACGGCGGACATTCTGGTGCCGACGCTCACCGACCGGATCGACAAGGGAATTCTGGCGCAGGCCGGCGACACCCTGAGACTGATCGCCAATTTCGGCACCGGTGTCGATCACATCGACCTCGCCGCGGCCCGCGAACGGGGCATCACCGTCACCAACACGCCCGGAGTCCTCACCGAAGACACCGCCGACATGACCATGGCCCTCATCCTCGATGTGATTCGACGGGTAAGCCAGGGGGAACGGCTGATCCGCAATGGCATGTGGTCAGGATGGAGTCCCACCCACATGCTCGGCCACCGCCTGTGGGGCAAGCGTCTGGGCATCGTCGGCATGGGACGCATTGGTTCGGCGGTGGCGCGGCGCGCCAGGGGGTTCGGCCTGTCGATCCACTACCACAACCGGCGGCGGCTGCCGGACTATGCCGAACAGGAACTCGAGGCGACCTGGTGGGAGAGTCTCGACCAGATGCTGGCCCGCATGGACATCGTCTCCGTCAACTGTCCCCACACGCCGGCGACATTCCATCTCCTGTCGGCCCGACGACTCAAGTTGCTGAAGCCGACATCCGTCATCGTCAACACCTCGCGTGGCGAGGTCATCGACGAGCAGGCGATGATCCGCATGTTGAAGGCCAACCAGATCGCCGGAGCCGGCCTCGATGTCTTCGAGCACGAGCCCGCCGTCAGTCCGATGCTCGTTGCTCTCGAAAATGTGGTGTTGTTGCCGCACATGGGCTCGGCGACGATCGAAGGCCGGATTGACATGGGCGAGAAGGTTCTCATCAACATCAAGACCTTCGCCGACGGCCACAAACCACCCGATCGCGTGATCGACACACTCTTGTAGGCACCATGAGACGGGTGCGCCTCAAGGTTTGACCTGTCTTTCCGGTTGCTGGAATCGGACCGGAAACTGGTTGACGAGATGGCGAGCGTAGCTCACCGGCTCGCCTGACGGTGGTGCGACCACCGTTTCGAAGTCGGGTTCGATGAAGATTCCCATCGAGCACCGGTCGGCATCCTGCCCGCCCAAAACCTGGTGCGGCGTGGCCCGCAGGCGGCGGTTGCTCGGCACCTCCATGAGATCGCCGCAGTGCACCGACAGCCCGTCGGCAACGACGGGCACATCGCGCCATGTCCCGTCCGGTCCCTGCATCTGAAGTCCGCCAATGCTGTCCTGCCAGATGATCGAGAGAATCCCGGTATCGACGTGACAGGTCGTGATGACATGGGGACCCTCGCCGGTTCCGGCGACGTCGCCATGAAGGAAGCGCAGGGTTGCGTTGCGTCCCCGTGCCGGTGAGACCATGACATCCTCGTCGAGACCCAGTCCCCGCGAAACCGCTGAGAGCAGGGTCACGCCGACGTCACGCAGGTCATTGAGCATGGCAAGAGTCGCCTTGCGCCAGCCCGGCCAGGGTTCGTCGCTTGGCCAGATGTTGGGTTCGCGGAAGGACTCGGCGCCTGGCACGTCAGGTGATGTCATCGGCGGTTCGGGGCCGACGTCGAAGGATTCCCGCTTCGACCACGATTCGTTATCCGTCACGGGATAGTAGCCCCGGTAGATGTTCGGGTTTTCAGGACGGAAGCGGCTGACGGCGCACGTTTCCTTCGAGTCATTCGTCATGCGGAAGAAGGCGCAGAGCCGGGAAACCTGACGATCGATCCCCGGCCAGGCGCCGCAGGCGACAAAGCTGCCTTGGGTCTCGAGGGCATGTGCGATGGCGTGGTCCGTTTCGACGCACGGGCGAGGTGACGGACCGAAGAGTGTGCCAACATCGATGATGGGGGTGCATTCCTGCGTCAGGCGGTTCATCAGATCCTCCCGTTCACCTTCAGAAACTGACCATTTCGCCGTGGTCGATGGCATGGATGAACGTCACGAGCCCCGCCACCTCGACATCGGTGTCGTCGCGCAGGGCGTCAGCATCCCATCCCGTTGCGCGCAGGCCACTCTCACACACAATGAAGGTCACATCGAGTGCCCGGCATGCGTCCAGCAGGGTTTCGATGTCGGCCACACCCCTTGCCTTCATGTCGTCGTCTCGCGAGGCGCCTTCGAGGCGCCGCCACCCTTCGGAACCCAGGAGGAGCGGGACAGTATCCATGGTGACGAAAAAGACGACCCGCCGATCGATGGAGGCAGCGGCCACCGCCGTCATGAGCGCAACGTGAACGCGCAGGTAGTCGCCCGACAGGACGATGAGGCCAAGAGGGGACTTCACGTCAACGGGCGACCTGCCGGGCGGGTTCAAACCAGGTTTCCGTGCGACCGTCGACGTGCATCCCGTCGTCGCCGTAGTAGCGCCTCTGGTTCGCAACGACGGGCCGGGGCGGATCCGCTTTCAGCCACAGGCGCAGGAGGAGGCGTTTTCTGTCGTCCTGCGGCCAGTCCTCGAAGGCGGTGCGGGAATGGAGCACCGTATAGTTGTTGATGAAGGAGGCCCACCCAGGGCGCAGGTGGAAGCGGAACTGCATCGCCTCGCGTTCGACCACTTGCGAGAACACGTCGAGGGCCTCGCTCTGGCGTGCGTCGAGCGGAATGCCGGTTTCCTCGGCAGCCATCCGGATGAACTCGCGCAGGAAGACACACGAGAGGCGGCCCTTCTCGTAGCCGAAGACTGGAACGGGATAGTCCGTCACCGTTCCCTGCCCGGGCGGCTGTTCGCCGAACCAGTGGTAGTGATACCCGGCGAAAAGCGGTTCCAGGAGATCGGGCCGGGAACGTGCAATCTCGTTGTAGACGGCAACCGAGCTCGCCAGCCGGCTCTCACCTCCGGACTTCGCCTCGCGAATGCACAGGAGACTCACGATGTCGTCCGAATCCGTGTGGAGGGCGAGCTCCATGGCGCTGCGGTATCCGCGCTCCCGCTTGCCGGGTTTGGACACGTCGGTCACATAGCCAAGCCGGTCACCCATCGGACTCTGCGAGACACCACGCCCGAAACCGGTGCCGAAGGCCCAGTAGGCCATGCCCAGCTCGTCATGGGTCATCTCGTCCACGGGCCAGCCGCGCACCAGGACCAGGCCGCGACCCTCCATCAGCTCATGACGCAATGCCCGAAGATCCTCCGCGATCTCCGGCATCGCCGTCTCCGCCTCCGTCAGATCCTGAAGGGACCGCCCGGATTCCCGAGCCCTATGGATGACGGACCACAACGCATCCCGGTGCCGATCCTCGAGATCGAAGGAGACATCGTCAGGACCGGCGAAATCGCTCCCCTTCCATGCAGATGGATGGTCGATGATAGCCGTGTGCACCTCCTTGCCTCCCCCTTGCATCGCCTGCTGGATCAAGTATGCGTCCACCGCTGGGTGAATTCCAGCAGTAGGCACGTCTGGTTCACGAAGGAAGCCGTGCCAGATCGACTACGTTGTCGGGCGGGCGCCTTCGCGGAGCAGCGCCAAGGCTCCTAAGAGGGCTCTCGCTGTCAAGCGGCTCCCGGAGAACCTTCACTCGGCCTGACCGGAGTGCAGGGGAACCTCGCTTGACTTCAGGTGCAGGTCGCGCTGCGGGTAGGGGATCTGGATTCCGTGCTCGCGGAACAGGTCCCAAACAGTGAGCAGGACTTCGCTGATGACGTTTGACCGGCCTTCTGAAGGGTCGTCAATCCAGATCCGGATTTCGAGATCGACCGAACTCTCGCCGAATCCCGTGAGCAGGCATTGTGGCTCCGGTTCCTCCAGGACCCGGGGTATGCCAAGAGGCGCCCTGCGGCACAGGTCCATCGCGAGGCGAACATCGGACTTATAGGAAATGCCGACCGGGATGTGGAGGCGCAGGACGCTGTCGCTGTGCGACCAGTTCTCCACCCGCTGCGTGATCAGTTCCTCGTTCGGGATCAGGTATTCGACGCCATCCCGGGTCCGGATCGCCGTGTATCGCGCGCCCAGCGAGGAGACCCAGCCGTAGGTGCCGCCGACCGCGATGACGTCGTTCGGCTTAATCGACTTGTCCATCAGCAGCAGGAGGCCGCTCACCAGGTTGGACACCACCTTCTGCAGGCCGATCCCGACGCCGATACCCAGCGCCCCACCGAACACGGTGAGCGCCGTGAAATCGATTCCCAGGCTGCCGATGGCGACCAGGACAGCGAAGGTCACGAGCGCGATCCTGGCAATCTTGGCGATCAGCACCTGAACCGATGGCGTCAGGCTGTCGGACCCCTTGATGCTCCGCTCCAGCACATTGGCGAGCGCGAGCACGATCCACAGAAGAACGCCGAACGCCACGACGCCCTTCGCCAGGGTAAGCAGCGAAATCCGCGCCTCTCCGAACGTCATGCCGATGCTGTCGAACAGGGCGACAGCGGCATCGAAGAGGCCCGTGGCGACCAGCGCGGCCACAATCCAGGCGGTCCAGGCGATCAACCGGGCCAAGAGCGCGTTCCCGACAAATCCGGAGAGCAGGCGGATCAGCACCCACGCGCCGGCGAGGCTCGCCGCGATCTGCGTCAGGCGATGACCGACGAGGACTGTCTGCGACGCTGCCTCGACGAAAAACCACAGCAAGAGCAGGGCAACAATCGGTGTCGAGAGCGCAGCAAGGCGCTCGAGGAGACTCTGGACGCCGATATGCCAGTCTCGCGGCTGCGTGGCGGAGAGAATGGCGCGGCGCAAACGCGGACCCAGAATGCGACCCGCCACCAACGCGAACACAATCAACCCGGCCTGCACCGCACTGTCGGGTACCAGCACATGGGCATCGACCCAGACTTCGAGACTGGCCCAAAGCCCGGGCAGGTTCAGTCCCTGGATGAACTCGTCCATCGGATCGACCTCGCCGGCCAGACCGGGGCAGAAGTTCAGGGCAGGAGAACTCCGATCACCATGCGGGCCGGTACCGCAAGCATAGTTTGGCCGTCTTCTGGATCAATCCCTCGGCAACGGCATGAAGTCCGGCCTTATCAGGAGAGCATCGGCCTCGACGTCAGGCATCCACATCCACAAGAGTTGCGCACGCTCAGTCCGGTCGAGCCGAAGGTTGTGTCACTCCGACTACGTCTTGCGCTTCACCAGGTTCGCCTTTCAGGGATGCCCTGCCGACGCGGCGCCGTGAGCCCGTCCGCGCATGCGAACGGGCGGTCACGGCCATTGTCAATCTGCGGCGGGTCAGCATCGACGCCATGGTGCGCCGGTAGTACGCTTGAACCGGAATCGGCATGACCCGGGCGGGCTCATGCCTTCATGAACAATCACGAGTGGGCACCGGTATGACACAACACCGGCCGGAGGAATCGGCAGCCGGCGTACGCATCGGCATCGATATCGGCGGGACCTTTACGGACGTGGTGCTGGAACGCGACGGTGTCCGTCACGCCACCAAGACCCTGACGACGGCCGCACCCGCCGAGGGATTCATGGCAGGTCTCCGGGAGGTGATGGATGCTTCGGGAACCGTTGCCGGTGACGTCGGTCTCGTTCTTCACGGCACGACCCTGGCGACCAACGCTCTGATTGAGCGCAAGGGTGCCGTAACGGCGCTCTTCGTCACCGGAGGTCACCGGGATTCCCTGGAGATCGCATACGAGAACCGTTTCGATCAGTACGACATCTTGGCCGATCGCTCCCGTCCGCTGGTGCCGCGACGCCTGAGACTCCCGGTGCCCGAACGGATCAACGCCAGGGGCGAGGTGCTGGTGCCGCTCAACGAAGACGCCGTCGCGGCCTGGATCGACCGACTCGGCGAACTCGGCGTCGAGAGCGTCGCCATCGGCCTGCTTCACGCCTACGCCAATCCGCAGCACGAACGGCGCATTGCCGCCATGATCGCCGAACGGCTGCCCCACGTGGCCGTTTCGGTCTCCAGCGACGTCTGTCCGGAAATCAGGGAATACGAGCGCCAGACGACAACCGTGGCGAACGCCTACATCAAGCCGGTCATGGCCGCCTACCTCGCCGATGTGGAACAGGCCCTCCAGGAAGCGGGATTCACCTGCCCGTGCCTCCTCATGACCTCGGGCGGCAGCCTTGTCACCATCCCGACGGCACGGGCGTACCCGGTACGGCTCATCGAGTCGGGTCCTGCGGGAGGAGCGATTCTGGCCGGTCACATCGCGCGGACCATGGGCGATGACCAGGTCGTCAGCTTCGACATGGGGGGCACTACGGCCAAGATCTGCCTTCTTGATCACGGCGAACCGCTGCTAGGCCGCCATTTCGAGGTCGACCGGGCTCATCGCTTCATGAAGGGAAGCGGCATTCCGCTCAAGATTCCCGTCGTGGAGATGGTCGAGATCGGTGCGGGGGGTGGTTCCATCGCGTCGGTTGACCAGCTCGGCAGGATCCAGGTGGGCCCGCAGAGCGCCGGCGCCGAACCCGGGCCCTCATGCTACGGCAGGGGCGGCGCCGATCCCGCAGTCACGGATGCCAACCTGACCCTGGGCCGCCTCGACGCGGCGGACTTCGCCGGAGGCGCCTTCGACCTTGATCCGCAGGCCGCGGCGGAAGCGATCCTGGATGGCGTCGGCAAGCCGCTGTCGCAGAATGCCATCGAGGCGGCGCTGGGCATCGTCGAAATCGTTGACGAGAACATGGCTGCGGCGGCCCGCGTGCATGCGATCGAACGCGGCAAGGAGATCGAGAACCGGACCATGATCGCCTTCGGTGGAGCAGCGCCCGTGCATGCCCTGCGCGTTGCCGAGAAACTGGGCACCCGCAAGGTCGTCGTTCCGGTCAATGCCGGCGTGGGATCGGCCGTCGGCCTGCTGCTTGCGCCGGTCGCCTACGAGGTGGTGCGCAGCCACTACCAGCGCCTTTCCCGCTTCGATGCCTCCACCCTCAACACCCTCTTCGCCGCCATGAGCGCGGAGGCGCTCGACGTGGTGGCCCAGGGTGCGCCAGGGCAGGCGGTGAGCGAGCATCGTCACGCCTATGCCCGCTACATCGGTCAGGGCCACGAGATTCGCATCGATCTTCCGGACCGGACGCTCACCAGCGGGGATGCAGCGTGGATTGCCGATGCCTTCGAGGGCGCCTATCGACAGCAGTTCGGCAGGACGGTTCCGGGTCTCGAGGTCGAGGTGCTGACCTGGTCGCTGACCGCGGTGGCAGGTGCGGTCCGTTCTTCCGCCGGCCGGATGGCGCCGGCGGCGATTGCGGACGACGGTGCAAGGGCGTTCCGCGGAATCGTCTTCCCCGGCGACGAAGAGGCGAGCAGGACCGCCGTTCTCCCACGCCATGCGCTGACATTGGGAGAGACGGTGACCGGTCCCGCAGCGATCGTCGAAACCCAGACCACGACCATCGTATCGCCCGGCTGGCAGGGCTCTCTCGATGCAGACGGACATCTCGTGTTCGAGCATGGCAGGGATGTCGCCGCGCACCTGGTGGCGGGACTGCGGCACCAGGTCCTGTGGGACCGGCTCATTGCTGCCGTCGAGGAGCAGGCGCAGGCGATCATACGCACGGCCTTTTCCACAACCGTGCGCGAAGCCGGCGATTTGTCTGCAGGCATCTTCGACCTCCAGGGCCGCATGCTTGCCCAGGCGGTGACCGGGACACCCGGCCACGTCAACGCGATGCCTGCAGCGGTCGGATTCTTCCTCGAAAAGTATCCCGTCTCCTCCATGAAGGAGGGTGACGTCTTTGTCACCAATGATCCCTGGCACGGCACCGGGCACCTCTTCGACTTCACGGTCGTGACCCCGTGTTTTCGCAACGGGGCCGCGGTGGGGCTGTTTGCCTCGACGGTGCATGTCGTCGACATCGGGGGTCCCGGATTCGGTCCCGATTCGGGCCAGGTGTACGAGGAGGGCCTGTGCATTCCGATCATGCGCCTCTTCGATGGCGGCGCGGCCAACGAGAGCGTGTTCGAGATCATCCGGGCCAATGTGAGGGAACCGGTGCAGGTCGTCGGCGATCTCTACTCCCTCGCCACCAGCAACGACGTCGGTTGCCGGCGCCTGAGGGAGCTGATGGACGAGTTCTCCATGAACGGACTCGAGGAGATCGCCGATCACATCATCGCAACGTCGAGGAGTGCCATGCTGGAGATCATCGGCGCGCTGCCGCATGGAACCTGGACCCATGCGATGACGGTCGACGGTTACGACGACCCGGTGGACCTCAGGGCATCGCTGACGGTATCGCGCGACGGCATCGACATTGACTTTGCCGGGACGTCACCCATGTCGCCCTACGGAATCAACGTGCCGATTACCTATACCCAGGCCTACGCCACCTTCGGCCTGCGGTCCGTCGTCGGCCGCGACGTTCCCAACAACACGGGCTCCCTGGAGACGGTCAGGGTGACGGCGCCAGAGCACTCCATCCTCAATGCACCGCGGCCGGCGGCCGTCACCGTGCGCCATGTCATCGGCCAGATGCTGCCCGACGTGGTTCTCGGCTGTCTCGGCCAGGCCTTGCCCGGTCGGGTTCCGGCCGAGGGAAGTTCGAGTCTGTGGAACCCTTCGTTCATTGGCGGTCACGGTGTCACCGGAAGCCACGACTACGGTGACGCCACGCCATTCTCCGTCACCGTCTTTCATTCCGGAGGCACCGGCGCCAGACCCGGAAAGGATGGTCTGTCGGCGACGGCATTTCCTTCGGGTGTCAGGAACACGCCGGTCGAGATCACCGAATCCATCGCTCCCCTGATCTTCACCCGCAAGGAACTGCTCGAGGGCTCCGGTGGCGAGGGCAGGTACCGCGGCGGAGACGGACAGGTCATCGAGGTGGAGCACGCCGAGGGCGCTCCCTTCGCGGTCCTGGCGCTGTTCGACCGCATCGATCATCCCGCCCGCGGCCGTGACGGCGGCGGCAGCGGCGCACCCGGAGCGATCCGCCTTGCCAGCGGAGTGGATCTCAAGGGCAAGGGGAAACAGATCGTGCCCTCAGGAGAACGGCTCATACTCGAACTCCCGGGAGGCGGCGGCCTGGGAGAGGCCGGGCGCGGCGAGACCGATGCCGCCGGCTGATCCCTCGGGGGCGTGCCTGCCCGGGGATATCCGGCGAATCGGCGCCTGCGTGTCATTCCATGCCGCCCACGGGGGCGATCGCGAGGCGGCTGTCGCCGGTACCGTCAGGATGACCTACCGGGACCTCGACCGGACGGTGCAGCGCTGGGCGAAGGCCTTTCTCGCCGCCGGACTGGGACACGGCGACAGGGTGGCCATGCTGGCGCCCGCCTCGACGGAATGGCTGGCGGTCATGCTCGCCGTTACCGACATCGGAGCCATCTGGACAGGGTTCCATCCACGCTACCGGCTGCCGGAGTTCCGTCATGTCACGGCGCTGGCTGGCCCGAAGATCCTCGTCGCCTTTCGCCACATCCACGGCAGGGACTACGCCACGGAACTCCGCGCGTTGCGGACCGAGACGCCGACTCTCGTCGATATGGTGATGATCGACGAGCCACTCGACGATGCGACCATGGCCGGGACATTCCTTGAAGCGGGCAATCGCATCAGCGATCGCGAGCTCGACCGCCACCGGGAGGCCGTGACGATCGACGACACGGCGGTCCTCATCTTCACATCCGGCACCACGGGCCGGCCCAAGGCGGCCATGGTCCGCCACCGGGCGCTCCTTGTCGGCGCCAAGGTCCAGAACGAGCACTGGTCCATGACGCAGCCCCGCCTTCTTCACATGATGCCCGTCAATCACATCGCCGGCATCGGCATGACCGCCGTCTTCGCCCTTTGGACGGGCGGAACCCTCGTCTTCCAGTCCAGGTTCGAAGCGGGCGATCTCTTGCGTCTGATCGAGGAGGAACGGATCGATCACGTCCTGGGATCGCCGGTGCAGTTTCACATGATGGCCCATCACGCTGACATGGAGCGCCGCGATCTTGGAAGCCTGAAGTTCATCACGTGGGGTGGCGCGCCGATGGCAGCGTCGCTGGTGGAGAGGCTGAACAGGCTGCCGGGCCACCTGTGCACCAGTTTCGGCATGACCGAACTCGGACTCTACGTCTCCTTCACCAGGCCCGATGACGATTTCGAGGTCCTGAGCAGCACCATCGGCAAGCCGCACGCCGGTTTCGACATTCGCATCGCCGATGCCGACGGACACATCACGCCGCCGGGAGGCCGCGGAGAGATCCAGGCAAGGGGCCCCTGGCTTCTCGCCGGTTACTGGGGCGATGAAGAGGCGACGCGTCAGGCCTATACGCCCGATGGCTGGTTCCGCACAGGCGATGTCGTGCGGGTGCGCGAGGACGGCAACCTGGAGATCGTCGGGCGAACGAAGGAGATGTACATCTCCGGCGGATTCAACATCTATCCGCGGGAGATCGAGGTGGCTCTCGAGGAACATCCCGACGTCGGCCTGGTGGCCGTCATGGGCGTTCCCCACGAGGTGTTCGGCGAGGTCGGACACGCCTTTGTCGAGCCCCTGCCCGGTGCCCGGCCCGGGACCGGCGACCTTGATCGCTGGTGCCGCGAACGCCTTGCCAACTACAAGGTGCCCAAGACCTTCGAGATTGATCGTGAACTGCCGCGCCTGCCCATCGGCAAGATCGACAAGCAGGCTCTCAAGCAGCGCCTGGAGGCCAGGAGATGACACAGGATGGACCCATCCCACAGCATGACATCGCCGGATTGAAAGAGAGTGTGACACGCCATGGATTCGGCATGTATCTCGATGCCGTCGACCAGGAGACGACGGCGGCCATCCGCGAGCGAGTCCTGGAGCAGGCGGCCGCCGAACGGCAGGTTAACCTCCACATCACCAACTCCGCGGTCGAACCCGAAGACAGTGTCAACCAGTGGGTTGCCTTCCTGCCCAACAAGGGACCCGTCTTCCGGCGCCTCATCAACAACCGCCCGTGCCTCGACATCGTCCGCTTCGTTCTGGGAAGGGAAGCCATCCTGTCGGAGTTTTCCGCCCACATCACGTGGCCCGGCAACCGGGAGATGCCGCTCCACATCGACCAGTGGTTCATGCCCCACCCGGTCGAGCCCGGCGCGGACTATCCGCGTCCCTCGGATATCACGCGAAGCCGCCAGCGCTGCGGCGATCCTGTGCCGGCCGCGGGCCCCGTCAACCCGCCGGTGGTCTGCAACGTCATGTTCGCCATCACGGACTTCACCGTGACGAACGGCGCCACCCGCCTGGTTCCGGGGAGCCACCGCTCGGGCTGCCACCCCGATCCCGCAAGGCGCTACGCATCAGTCCATGCCGAGGTTCCGGCCGGCAGTTTCGTCGTCTGGGAGGGCCGCACCTGGCATGCCGCGAGCCTCAACACCGGAACCGGTCCCCGTATCGGCATCACCACCTACTGGTCGGCGCCCTTCCTGCGCCAGCTGCTCAACTTCCCCTATGGTCTGCGCCCGGAAGTCGCCGCCGCCCTCACGGAGCACGAACGCAGCCTGATGGGCTTCAGGACCTGGAGCACCTACGGCACCAGCGACGATTTCGAGTCCGAGTGGGCCCGGCCCGGCTCCGACAACACAGGTCCGCTCCCCCGCTGAGTGGCACGTGGCCGGACGTGTCGAAAGGCCCTTGCCATGTTTCACCAGACCAATGGCTTTCACCGAATGCTGAAATCACTCAGAACGGCAAACTGTCCCGGAGTGTGAACGCGCACGAGGTTGGCGCGGCGCCGTGTGCGGAACAGCATCCTGCGGACTTCACCGACTCCAGTTATCGGACCAGTGGGCTGCCAGCCATCATCGAGCCTAGCCACGCCACCGCGTGACGCGAAGCGCCACCAGGCTTGCGACGACGGTCAGGAGCATGATCAGCATCGCCACGATGTTGATCGTCGGGTTGACGCCCATCCTGAGCATTCCCCACAGAAACGTCGGCAGGGTATTGCCGCCACCGATCGTAAAGAATGTGACGATGAAATCGTCCACCGACAAAGCCATCGCGACCATTGCTGCACCGATGATGGTTGGACGAATGATTGGAAGCGTCACCGTCACGAAGGCCCTAAAATGAGACGCCCCGAGGTCGCGGGCGCTGTGTACAATTCTGTAGTCAAAACCGATCATTCGAGCCTGAACGATGAGAATCACGAATGGCTGTGTAAACACGATATGAGCCAGGATCACGGTGAACAGCCCTAGCCTGACTTCCACTGTGCTGAAATAGGTCAGGAGAGCAACACCGAGCACCAGCGGCGGCAACATGATCGGTAGCATGATCAGGAGCATGATTGGTCCGACGTATCTGGCGCGAATTCGAGCCAAAACCATGGCTGCGCTTGTGCCAAGCAGGGTGGATACAACCCCCACCGTGCCGGTGACGATCAGGCTGTTTTGCAGCGCGTCCCAGAACGCTGGCCTCTCAAACAGTTTTTCAAACCAATCGAGAGTGAAACCGGTGATGGGAAAGGTCACCAATGACCGCTCGCTGAAGCAGAAAAGTACAAGCAACAGCAGTGGTGTGAGCATGAACACCACGATTACAGCGGCGAATAGTCGCAGGAGTATTGTGGGAAGATCGCTCATCGCACACGAAACACCGTGAAGATCAACGTGCCAATCACCAAGATCACGACAAGACAGATTCCGATGACCGTGAATGCCATCGCAGATCCCATTGCCGCGTCGCCATGGAATCCAAACTGCAGCTGAATCAGTTTCCCGATCATGGATGTGTAGGGGCCACCGATGAGCAGGGGTGTCACGAAGTCGCCAGCCGCAAAAATAAGACAGAGAGAAAAGGCGATCAGAATGCCGACGCGGCATTGCGGCAGCACAACATCCCAAACCACGCGAAATCGACTTGCCCCCAGATCACGAGCGGCTCTCAAAGGCATATCCTCTATGGATCGAAGCGCTCCGTAGATGGGAAGTATCGCCAGGGGCAGGGTGTAATGACTCAGAGTGATGACGACGGCAACCGGGTTGTAGAGCAAGAAGGTAATCGGCTCATTGATGATGCCGAGGAGCCCCAATGCCGAATTGATAAGGCCTGCTTGTCCGAGGATTGTCTTCCAGACATAGATCTTGGTGAGATAGCCGCCAAACAGGGCAATCAGGACGACAAAGAGCAATGGCGTCCCATACCTTCCCGCCTTGAAACGAACGAAGTACGCGAAGACGAATGCCAAGGTTGTGACGATCACCGCTATCGTGAACGCGATCTCGAACGTGAAGATGAGGGATACTGAGTGAGTATGTAGCGTCTTTGCGTAATTGGCCAAGGATGCATCGGGCACAAGACGGAAAAGACGCACACGCCAGAAGCTGATCACAAAGAAGTAGAGCAGGGGCGCGACGAAAACCAAGAGATACACTGTCAGATAGGGCAGAGCCAACCACCCTCGAGATCTAATGGCCGGGGTCATTCAGTATCCAGCACGCGCTGATCGACCATGTTCCAGACCACATCCACCTTGTTGCCCATCGCGAAACGATCGCTCCGGCCCGACGGCGGCGTATAGACCGTGATGGCGTTGCCCGGCACTTCAACGACGTACTTCATTCTCGAGCCGAGAAAGACCGCATCGCGGACCGTCCCTTGCATCACGACTTTGCCGTCCACGGTCGAAGCGCCGTCGAGCTTCGTCAGCGACATCGCCTCAGGGCGGACGACGGTCGCGACCGTCCCGTCGGATCCCTTGGAAGGGAAGGCGGTTCCGGCGTCGAGGACGACAACTCCTGACGTCCGGCGTCCCGGCAGGACATTCGCTTCACCAATAAAATTCGAGACGAATTGTGTTCTGGGTGTCGAATAGATCTCCTCGGGGCTTCCTTCCTGAACCAAAAGGCCGTCTCTCATGACGGCAATGCGATTTGCCAGACCCATTGCCTCGTTCTGATCGTGAGTCACGAACACGAACGTGCCGCCAATGGATTGGTGGATGCGGCGCAGTTCCTGTTGCATGGAGTTCCGAAGCTTCAGATCCAGCGCTGCGAGGGGTTCGTCCAGCAACAGGACATCCGGACGCATTATGAGAGCTCTGGCCAGCGCGACGCGCTGCTGTTGCCCTCCGGAGATCTCCGTGACGGCTCGTCGTTCAAGCCCCCCGAGGTGCACCAGATCGACCATTTCCCCGACGCGCTCATCAATTTCCTGCTTCGGGTAACTCCGGATGCGGAGGCCGTAGGCAATGTTCTGGCGCACCGTCATGTGCGGGAAGAGGGCGTAACCCTGAAACACCATGTTCGTAGGCCGCCGGTCCGGGCCGACGTGGGAAACGTCCCTGCCATCGATTTCAATACGACCGCTATCGGGAAGGACAAAGCCTGCCAGCATGTTCAACAGAGTTGTCTTGCCACACCCCGACGGCCCAAGAACCGCAATGAAGTCGCCACGAAAAATATCGAGAGTGAGCGGATGAACCGCAACAACATTTCCATATGCCTTGGAAACTCCGTCCAGGCGAACTAGCGGGTGACCCAACCTCGAAATCTCCCCCGCGGGGATCCGTGCCTGCGACGGAACCCCGCCCCTATGGCACCTGCTTCATGAACGTCCCGAGCAGATGCGATACCGGTCCGCCCGAAGTTCTTCGGGAAACAGCTAGGCGCTTACGAACCGTTCCCATCCTTCCAGAATTTCATCGAAACTCGCTGTGCCCTCCGGCGGTTCCAGCGGCCATCCCGGAAACGGCCCACCCGACGTTGCAAACCACTCAGCGATGTTGTCGTACTTGTACAAGCTGCGTGGCAAATCATCAAGCAGAGGCACGGCATCCTCCACCGTAACGGCCGTCATAATGAGGTTTGCCGTATGAGCTTGCACCTCCGGTGACAACGAGTGATTCAGGATCTCATAGTTCAGATCCTTGTTCGGCGCGTCCTTGAACATCGAGAAGACATCCGAGAACACGAGCATGCCTTCTTCAGGCGCCACCCACCTAAGGTCGGGGGCATCCGCTCCGGCCCAGGTGACGGTCGGCGTCCAAGCCGGTGCTATGAGCACTTCCCCGGATGCGAAGAGCGCAGCCAGGTCACCGTAGGTATTGCAAATGGTTAGCGCATGTTCCTTTTTGAACTTGATCAACCAGTCGATGGTGGCATCGAGTTCGTCATGCGATAACAACGTAGGTGTCCTGGTGCCCGTTACGAACATCGGCGTATGAACCATGATGCCCATAACATCGTAGACCAACGCCGTCTTACCAACATATTCCGGCTTCGTAAGATCGTTCCACGAAGCTGGCGGTTCGGTAATCACTTCCGCGTTGTACATCAGAGGCACGTCGCCCCACTGGAATGGCAAGGCAAGGACCGTGTTGTCACTTCGTACCTTGATGAGTTCCCGCAGCTCCGGGAACAAGAGATTCCAATTCGGAATTCGGCCAAGATCAAGCGGCTCGAGTATGTCGGCCTGCTCATAGATGTCGAGGTAGATGACTGCAGGCGTACAAAGATCCAAAGTCCCGACACCGCCAGCAGTGCCGGCTGCGATAATCTCCTCATTGGTGCCAATGTACGTCGGTTCGAGTGTTATTCCATTGGACTCGAGCCAATCGTCAACATTGAGTCCGGTGTCGTAGTCCTGCCAACCCATGTAGGCCACGTTTGCGTCAGCTACAGCACTCGTGCCCGGCAGACCAAGCATGGCAGCAGCGCCCGCACCCGCGAGACCGTATCCAAATGATCGACGTGACAGTGGACCAAATTGACGTAGGCGAATGAGGCCTGAGTCGTAGACCGTGATTGTCGACGCAGGCACGGATTTATTGGTATTCATGATCGTACCTCCCTGAGTAGAACACTGACTAAACATAGCTAAGCTCAACAACGAGACCGCTAAGCAACATCAAGCTCTGTACCAAAGAGGAACAATTAGGGTATGCTTCCGCAGGTTATCTTGTCAATGAATGTTTCTCCGCATCGATGTACTCCTCGAAAGCGATACGATGCGTACCGAGATTGTCATCATGACGAGTTGCGCGAACCGGGACGACGGCAGTTTCGTAGGGAGACTGCAAGAATCTCGTTCCGTCCTGACACGATGCTGAACAGTTTCGGCCAGCCCGCATTCTGTGACCTTTCGGTCCGATTATCCGGAACGACGCGGCGTTTTGCCTGCCCGATGCCCTTGAGCAAGCCCCCCTGGGGGCCCGGGAGCGGGTCCGGAATCGATCATGCGCGGCGAAACGACCCATGGATCCCGTGGGTGCGGACCCTACCCGGTGCTTGTCGCCTCGGTTGATCGCAGTCCGGGTGTTCGCAGGCCTAGCGCCATTTGAATGGCTCAGGCACGCTCCTTGGCCGGTCGCATGAGAATGCGGTTTGCGGCGCCCGCTGCGGGCTCCTCAAATGTGCGCGCGGCTGCAGTCCTCGAGGGCCGCCTTCGCTTTCAGCGTCGTACAGCCAGCATTGCTTGCTGATCATCGCAACTGCGCCGTCACGCGGTGAATGACGCATGCCTGGAACCTCGAAACCGCCTTACATCGATGATGGACCGCTGAGAGGCGACAGGCTCAGTCGACAACTGACTCCGGCAGTCGATGCGGCGTGCGTCGGGGTCAGACTTTCATCCTGCGTCCCCAGTACTTGACTGGTTCGCCCGGATAGCGAATGCCAACGGTCGTGACGGTTTTATTCGCATCGCGTTCGCAGACCAGTTCCATCGACCACCCGTCCCAATAGAAGGCGTCGGAGGACATCGCATGCAGACGCAACCTGGGAATGGGAAAGAGCTCACCGTCGGAATTGGACCCATCGGTCACGAGTACACCCTCTTCTTCGCATATCGTGAGTTCGACTGGATCGTCGGTCACACCATCGAACTCGAACGTACCTACGATGCTGACAACGGTTTCCGGGTCCGGTTCGCGCGCTGCGCGCGCCAGTGACTTCGGCAGGCGTAGATCATCGAGGGCGATCGTGCGCACGTAGAAGACGGCGTCCCACGCTGCAGCGGTGCGTAACGGTTGGTACGAAACGGCCGAGCGGTCGGGTTTTTCCTTGTCGAGCCAAAGCCGTGCCTGCGGCTCATTGATGGCACGCAAATCAAGCAGGAAGGACTGCAGGCCCAACCGGGCCAGAGCCGACTGGAAGCTGCCGTCCATTGCCGGATCCTCCGGTTTCAGGCTCTCGTCGCTGGTTCCGGCAATGACGACATAGTCATTGCCCGGCAGGCGAGCCGCGAGGTGCTGGCCCATGGTCGTCAAGGGGGTATCGGTTTCGCGGGCAAAGTCCTTCTGCAGGTGGATGTTGTGGGCTGCAACCAACAGCTTGGCGTCAGGTCCTTCGCGTCGCAGGATCCAGAGAAGTTGCTCGGCCATGCAAGCATCGCGCATGTTCCACCAGGTCCGGAACCGCTGCTCGGGTGATTCGCGCACTGCTACCAGCATCGCACCAATGCGATGGGCAACAATGGCTGATCGCTGGGCCCAGTCGTAGGCGTCGAAACCCGCTCTTTCGATGTAGTGCATCGCCTCGACGAGGAAATGGGTCTCCAGTCGGTCGAGCCCGCACGCCAGTTCGCGGAGGTCGTCCCTCGGCGCCTCGTCCACTTTTGAAAAGACCAGCGAGCGGGCGAGGGGAAGAAGTGTGTCACGGAAAGTGGACGCGGCCACGGGATCGACCACTTCGAGGTATTCACAGGCGTAGGCGAGGGACGTCTCTGCGCCACTCCAACCCTGGCTTCCGTCCATGCCGTAGAATTGCACTTTCTCGCGCCCGCCAGAGCGCTCGTTGCGCCCGCGCATCCAGTCAACTGCAGACTGGGTGCCACGCCACAGACCAAACGTCGAATCAATGCCCAGGTGGGCTCGGTCGCGATCATTGTGCAATCCGAGCACGTAATCGTGGGTACACTTCGCCTCGACGACGCCGCACTCGAAGACAAGTGCCGTAAAGCCGTGATGACAGACGAGATGCCGCAACAGGCGCGAACGAAACCGGTTGAATTCGCCTACGTAGTGCTGGCTTTCTCCCATACCCACAACGCGTGTGCCGGCAACGACGGAGGCAAGGGACGGGAGGGCACCGTCATCGGAGTCGCCATCGATAGCCAGGACCTGCTCCCGTGCACAGTCAACGAAGGCTTCCAGATCACGATCGGACATTGGTACGCCTTACTCGACGGTCCATCCTTCGATCGCGACACAGCGTGTTGGCGAACCATCGGCGTTCTTGATCTTCATCGGCAGCCCGACGAACCAGAATCGATCCGATGAGACCGCCGAAAGGTTCTGGACCGGAGCGATCATCGGGATGCCGGCGCGAAGAATGACACCGTCCGGGATTTGCTCGGGTGGGACGCCACCCGAGACGTCGATGGCGGGGTCGACAAACATGGGGGCGTCCCAGACGAAACACCTTATCCTCTGTTCAACCAGCCAGTGAGCAGCCTCAAGCGACAGATGCGGGGTATCGGATACAAAATTGACATCGTACCAATGCTTGCTCCAACCCGTTTCCACGACAACGATGTCGTCGGGTCGCAGAGCATCTGCAGCTGCCTGCAGTCGCTCCCTCGTCACCATCTCGGCAGGACCGACATCGCCAATCCGGAGAAGCGCTGCGGGACCTATGAAGTGATCCAGCGGAATTGTGTCCGCGAGCCCTCCTCCGGAAATCAGATGACCCGGTGCATCGAGATGGGTCCCCATGTGCGTGCTGATTGATACCTTCTGAACGGCGAAGCCCTCCTCCTCGAAGCGTGTCGCAGACTGCATTTCGAAGGGTGGGAACTCAGGCCCGTAGCGCCACATTCCTTCCTCGAAAGATCCCGTCAGATCGACCAACCGCATGTCAGCAATCCCTCCAAGAGCTGCAACTCGAGAATTGTTCGACGATGGGGCGCTTCGAGTTCATCCCGAAGCGCCCGCAATCCGTCGTGGACCAACGTGCTTCTGCACCCCGGTCAGAGACCGGCTTCGAGTTTCACACCTTCGATCAGCCGAACATATCTCTCATGAAGCTCGCCGGACATGGGGCTCGCCACGGAAGCTCGCCGCAGAAGATCCATGGGATCGGAACCGAATGCGTTCTCGATGGCCTCATCTGACGCCAGGGCGAAGGATTCGGCGTTTGAATGGCCAACGCCCCACTCATTGATCAAGTATCGACCTGCTTCCGGAGAGAGCATCGCGTCCAGGAAGTCGTAGACGAGCGCCTCCTCGGCATCTCCAACGTTGGTCCAGGCGATGCCACAGATCCACGCAATGGGACCCTCCTTCGGTGCCTGCATGTAGCCCACCGGAATACCGTCTGCCTTGAGCGACAGATAGCTGAAATTCCAGCCATAGGCTGCGACGATCTCACCGGACCTGATTGCCTGTTCCATGTTCGATGGATCGACAAAGTAGAAGCGCAGCAGTTCAGACTGTTTCTCAAGGAGCGCCTTGCATTGGGCCAGCTCGTCGTCAGTCATCGACCACACGTTCTCGATACCCAGCGTCATGGCCGCGACAACAACACCGGACTCGCCACCATACATGCCAATCTTGCCCTTGTAGCGTTCGTCAAACAGAAGCTGCCAGGACTCTTCTTCGCCGTAGACTGGATCGACCAGATCGGTGCGGTAGATGACCGATGATGTCAGCCAGTCGAAGGGAAGAAAGACCACTTCGCCATCGATCACGACCCCGTCGGTCGTACGCAGTTCCGGGATCACGTCGTTCCAGCGGCTGAGGCGGGAAACATCGATCGGACGTATAATCCCGGCGTCGCGGTACTTGCCGCTGATGAAGGTGCACGGGTGCATGAGGTCCGCGGCGAAGCCAGCACGAACCTTTGTGAGCGCTTCCTCCTCGTCGCCTTGAAAGGTGTAGTTAACCGTTGCTCCGTGCTGGTCGATGAAATCCTGCCAGAAGACAGGCTCTTCATAACCGGCCCAAGTGATGTAATCGATTTCGCCTGTCGCTGCCGTTGCGCGGTAGACCGGACTTGCAGTGAAGGCAAGGCCGGCGCCGGCCATGGCGGCGAGGGTGTCACGTCGGCTCAACCGACCCTCAATCGCTTTCTCCAACAAGGTGACACTACGTGAGTTCTTCATTGTCTTTGTCTCCCCCCTATTGGTGATACGACTAAACCAACGACCACAAACTTGTATCCAATCATAGCTTGATTGATCAGGTCTAATCCGGCAACCCGTGTGTATGCACCCGAGATCTAGCGGCACCTGTCGCTTGACTTGCCTGAAGCGCGAGGAACAACGTCGTTCTGGCACATGGGCAACGTGCAGCTCATGGTGTTCACCTCGGATTTCCCCTGTCGTTGACTTCGACCCACGCCGCTATCGATGACCAACAGTAAGGCGGTCTCGCCCGGTCGTCGTCTGGCGGCAAGTCTCCAATCGCCGCGATGACCAACTTTCGGGACACCTGCACCACCGTGTTCCTCTCAAAGAACCCTAGCAGAGACCGCTGAGACACAGTCGATGTCCAGCGTTCCGTGACAGGCCGGGCGATGCGGGATCAACATTCTATCATTCTGGCTCCGCCTCGACGCGCCAGTCATCAGTACTGTCTCTCGCGGTCATGAACGCGATGCAGTTTGAAGGGCGTTTCCGGCGGCGCTTGGTCGGATGAATTGTTGCATGGGGTTGAGTGCTGGACGAGCGTACTGGATTGGCCACACGTTCAGAGTGTGGTTGATGTCGCAATGGAAAAGTTGTTCGCCGATGCTGAGAGCGCTGGGCCCAGCTTCTACATCCTTCTAGAACCTGGTTTCAGACCAACCGTCGAGCCATCATGCAACGTAGGTCGCTTCAACGGTCCCGAGCGTGCCAAAGTCTGCCCTTACGTGATCACCGATGGTTCCTGCGTAGACCTCGGTGCATGAGCCTGTCGAAACAAACGAGCCCGCCGGGATGGTCTGGCCAGTTTCGGCCATATGGTTGACGAACCACGTGAATGCACTCAAGGGGCTCCCCATGATCTGCCTGCCTTTCCCCGAATGGAAAGGCTCGCCATTGACATAGAGTGTTGCTTCATGATCGGGCAGATCTTCGCGCGACCAGGTTTTTGTTCCGGGGCCGTAGACAATTGCACCATCGGTCCCGTTGTCTGCAACGATACTCGGCCATCCTACCGCTTCCAGGTCAACGAAGTGCGAACTTACAACGTCGAGCGTGGGATGGATCGACGCAATGAGGTTCACCGCCTCTTCTTCATCGAGCTGTTTCGCGTCCGGCGGAATGTCGTACGCCGTTCTGAATCCGAATTCGACATCGACTTCGAAGGTAATGAATTCTCTTGATGATAACCGCGCAGGACTGGCACGAAGATTGCCGTCCAAGATCGGTGCGGCATAGGCGACTGGAATGACCGCGCTGCCGTTCGTGCCACCCAGAAACCATCCGCATGTCTCGACGCCAAGGAGATCGACGAGACGTTCGCGCACCGCATTGGCATCGTCTAGATCGGTCGGTCGACACTCCCCGGGAAGGGCGTCAAGTTGTCGTCGTTCGCGACGCGCCTCGAACAATAGACGGGCGGCCAAGTCGACAGCCTGTTTGTTCATGGGACCGTCACCGATCTGACTTTGGAAGCACCGATTGCATAGGGCCAGGCGGATTGCTCGGTCAAGTCCGAGAGTTGCAGGAGAGTATTTCGCGGCGTTTCGGTGAGACCCTTTCGGGTCCTGCATTTCAGATCGGGGTCCTTTCAGACGGCCTGCATTCGACGCTTCGTGAGTTCGGTGACCCTGATTGCTCGCCATCGCTCAGCGACGCGGATCAAGGCGCCGAACATGAGCTTGAGCACGAGCTTCTCGTCTAGCCCGCATTCGTCACCACCTGGAGCGATGGCCTCGTTTTCAGCCTGGGGCGCAAGCGAGGATCACGCTGAGCGCGGTGATGACGGATTTATAGCGTAATTCGGATCGATTTTTGATGCATTTTGGCAAGTCGGCGAGGTCGAAGGCCGTTTCCTGATGTTTGTGGCGGTGCCGGGGCGTGCGCCAGGCACGCCTTTCCCGACGTCTGCGGGAGACGCTGGCATCAGTCTGTGAAGGGATGTTGCGAGAGCTACCCCGGCGGGGCTTGGGCCGCGGCGCGCAGGTTGACGAGGGTGCGGGCGAACACCTCCTGCAAGGGGAAGGCCGAGGCCAGACAGAGGCGGATCCGGCGCACCGTCTTCGCGATCCTGCCGGCAAGCTTGAACAACCGGGAGCGGATGGTGTCGACGCGCCAGCGGGCACAGGCGGTGCCCTTCAGACCGACGCGGCGCACGATGTCGACGATAGCGCCGGCGAAGGCCGAGAAGTACATGCGCAGCTGGTTGGCCCGCATGATGTGGGCCGACGTGCGGTCGGAGAACAGCCACAGCTGCTGATCCTTGATCCTGTTCTCCATGTCGCCCCGGGCACAGTACAGGGTCTCGTAGAGCGTCCGGGCACTCACCTTCTTCCTGGAGATGTTGGTCACCACGTAGCGGGCATTCCTGCCGCGCAGCCCCGGCAGCCACTCGGCCTTGGCCACCACACGGCGCTCGCGGGACCATGAGGTGAGTGTGCGATACCGCAGATCCCGATACCGTCTGGAGGCCTTGCCCGACACCAGGCAGCGCCGCCTCGACCTCTCGAGTTCCCTGGAGATCATGGCGTTCAGCCGGGAGTTCTGCCCGCATCCAAAGACATAGTCGACGTCATGGGCCTCGCACCAGGCCATGACCTCCTCGGTACCGAAGTCAGAGTCGCCCCGTGCCATGATCCGGGTCGTGGGCCACGCGCGCCGGATCTGCGCCACGATCCGCGACAGTTCGGCAACCGAGCCAGCCGCCGCGCCGCGGTCGGCGGATCGCAGCCGGCAGCACAGGATGTGCTCGTCGCAGACGATAAAGAGCGGCAGGAAGCAATGGTGATCGTAGTAGCCGTGGAAGTGCCTGCCTTCCTGATGGCCGTGGATCGGATCGTCGGTGGCATCGAGATCCAGGACAATCTCCCCGGGCGCCTCGCCGTGGCTCTCCAGGAACAGGTCCACGAGAAGACGGTCCAGAACATCGTGGTCGGCCACGATCTTCTTGTAGCGGTCCGTGCCCGCCTCGTCCGGCAGAGAGAGTTCCAGGCGGTTCAGCGTGCTCGATGCCGCCAGCACATGACCGCGGTCCCGCTCACGGACCCTCATCTCTCCCTCCACGTCGTCGATGCCGCAGGCCAGGGCCAGGGCGGGGTCGTCACGCAGACGGTCATGATCGTTGAGGTCCTCGTACCCCAGGGCCAGGGCGAAGATGCGCTGCGCCACCAGGGTCGTCACGTCGTGCTCGATGCGCCCGGGATCACGATAATCGGCAAAAGCACCGGCAACGCGTTCTGTGACATTGAAGAGACTGTCGGCCTCCCGCAGCAGTAGCGCACCGCCGTCAGACGTCATGCGGCCGCCGTCGAATTTGGCCACAATCCGGCGTCGAGCGAGGCCTTCAAACTCCAGTTGTCGTGCTGTACAGTGTGTCGCCATGGGGGTGGCTTCCTCGGTATATGTATGTGACTGGAATCATTCACATATACCACAGAATCCACCCCCTCCAATAGAGATTGGTGCAGGATCCGGGCTAGGACCTGGGGGATGATCTTGAGCCGGCGTCGCTCCTCGAGAACCTCGTTCTCGAGGAGGTTCGTGGTCCGGCTGGCACGACGGCGATTGATCGGCATGCGCAGGTGAGCAATGCAGGCATTGAAGTTGCCCGGAAAGCACTCTGTGGCAGTGGGCAACTCGGTCGACTGGTCGATGACGACACCACCAACTCTGCGGTCGGACCCGAAGACGATGTCAACCGGCGGGTTGCCTTCCTGCCCAACAAGGGACCCATCTTCAGGCACCTCATCAACAACCGCCCGTGCCTCGACATCGTCCGCTTCGTTTTGGGAAGGGAGGCCATCCTCTCGGAGTTTTCTGCCCACATCACGTGGCCCGGCAGGACGCTACCCCACGATCCATGCCGAGGTCCTGGCGAGAAACTTCGTCGTCTGGGAGGGCCGCACCTGGCATGCCGCGAGCCTCAACACGGGAACCGGTCCCCGTATCGGCATCACCGCCTACTGGTCGGCGCCCTTCCTGCGCCAGTTGCTCAACTTCGCCTATGGTTTGCGCCCGGAAGTCGCCGCTGATCTCAGTGAGCACGAACGCGGCCTGATGGCTTCAGGGCCTGGAGCACCCATGGCACCAACGAAGGCTTCGAGTCCGAGCGGGTCCGCCCCGGCTCCGACAACACAGGTTCGCTCCTCCGCTGATCAGGACATGGCATCCGCGCATGCCGCGTCTCGGGTCTGCCCGAGGCAGCCAACGCCGGCCCTGGGCACGTGAGCAATGTCCGCAAGGCGCTGCTCTACCGGGAATGGGCCGAGATACGCGAGGGAGGTCTCGCCCTTGTCCGGCCGGATGCGGCGGAATGACTCTCGATACGATCGCGGTCCTGAGCCCGGACGCCGTGGGGGGCGTGTCGGCGCGGTGCTGCACCGGTAGGGGTGAAGCGAGCGGCCCGGCTTGCACCGCGCCCGTTCTCCATGCAGATTGACATCGCTCGCACATGAATTCATGTTTGAAGCATGAGCGTGATGATCCAGATCCGCAACGTGCCGGAGCCGCTGCACCGTCGGCTCAAGGCGCGTGCCGCCATGGAAGGTGTTTCGATGTCCCGTTATGTCCTGCGGGAAATTGAACGGTCGCTGGAACGACCGACACGGCGGGAGCTGCTCGAGGCCATCGCTTTGCAGCCGGACAGGGTGCTGGAGCCGTCGCCGGCCGAAATCCTGCGAGAGGAACGGGACCGGCGCTGATGATTCTCGATGCGTCGGGCGCCGTCGAACTACTGCTGAACACTGCCGCTGGCAAGAGGCTGGCCGCCCGGTTGGCGGACGAGGCTGAAATCATCCATGTGCCGCATCTCGTTGACCTGGAGATCGCGCAGGTCCTGAGGCGGTACGTGATGAGCGGTGTGCTCGACGAACGGTCGGGTGCCACGGCACTCCGGCGCTGGCGGGATTTCCGCGTCGAGCGGTACCCGCACGAGCCCCTGCTCGATCGGGTGTGGCAGCTCCGCGCGAATGTCAGTGCCTATGACGCCGTCTATGTCGCGCTCGCGCAAGCGCTCTCCGACGTACTCGTCACCGGCGACCGGCGCCTCGCCCGCGTGCCGGGGCTCAGGGTGGTGATCGAAACGGTTCACTTGTGAACGACATCTCGTTTTCCTCGTCGTCATACCCGGACCTGGCCCAGGGACATCGATTGCCACCAGGATCCCGCAGGGCGCTACGCATCAGTCCATGCCGAGGTCCCGGCAGGAAGCTTCATCGTCTGGGAGGGTTGCGCCTGGCTGCTGCGAGCCTCAACACCGCAACCGGTCCCCATATCGGCATCACCGCCTACCGGTCGGCGCCCTTCCTGCGGCAGCCGCTTAACTTCCCCCATGGTCTGCACCCTGACGTCGCCGCCGGTCTCACCGAGCGCGAGCGCGGGCTGATGGGCTTCAGGATCTGGAGCACCTACGGCACCAGCGACGATTTCGAGTCAGAGTGGGCCCGGCCCGGCTCCGACAACACAGGTCCGCTTCCCCTCTGATCAACACGTCGCCGGACGTGTCGTAAGGTCCTTGACGCGTTTCACTGGACCGAAGGCTTTCACCGCATGGTGAAACATCACGGAACAGTGAAACAATTCCAGAGAGACTATGGACGAGGTCGGCACCTTGCGTGGGCGCGTCCCGAACGTGCAGGCGACAGTATCGCGGGTCTCAGCCATCTCCCGCGTACAGTCGGCGTGGCGAGCCCCCAGCTGCAGAAACGGCTGTTCCGCCGCCTTGTCGAGATCCCGGATCGCGAGGCCATGACCGTTGCGCAAGATCGCACCGGCGAACCTGCCGCCGGTGCGACCAAGACGAATGAAGCCAATCCTCAGGTGTGCGCGCCGCTGACGGATTTCCGAGAAACTGTGCCGGCAGACGAATCAGTCAGCCAGGCCGTCGGCGAACACCTGGCGGCACTCGTGTTCCTCGGTCACCTTGCCGTAGAGATTCATCACGCGTTCCTTGCTGCCGATCATGCCCGGCGACTCGGTAAACGACATGATCAACACCAGTCGATCGTCGGCGCCGGTGTTTTCCGTGACCCGGTGCAGCGAAAAGCGCCCCAGGAAGAACTGCAAGTCGCCGGCATTGAGTTCAAGCTGTCTCACCCGGGTGCGGTCACCGCCGAGCACCTGTCCGACATCGTCGTAGCATTCATCGTCCACACTGCGCAGTCCCGGGACGTACTCGAAGATGCCGCCCGAACGTGCTGGCTGCAAGAGCATCGTGATGGTGAATTCGTTGGTGTCGAAATGCCAGTTGAACTCCTGACCGGGTTTGCCGACGTTCACGATCATGTTGGATACCGGATCCTCGTAGATATGGAGCTCGTCCTTGCCGAGGCAGTCGGCAAGGAACAGCTTCAGGGGTTCCCAGTCGTACAGCCGGCGGGCTGACGTTTCCTCGCCGAACAGGTCGGACGTGACAAAGCCGTTGGTGCGCGGCATGAGCACGTTGAGCGGATGCTCGGGCGGCAGGTCAGGGTTGCCGTCATTGAGGTAAACGTTGTTGTACTTGCTTGGCGAATAGTACGCCTGTGGCTTGCGTGCCTCGGCCTCGTCCACCAGTGCAGCGAGGCCGGCTTCACAGAAGAAGTCGCGGATCACGGCGCACCCGTCGGTGGCGAGTTCGGCTCTCACCTGTTCGACGGCCGTCCGGCGACGAGGATCATCCGCCCGGTCAATCGGGTAACGCTCGTGGTTGATGATGTTGCTGCAGATCAAGGCTGCTCTCGTCCTTCATCGTCGAAGTCAGGCAACGTCTTCAGCGCCGCCACAGTGATGATGCCCCCAAGGTGAATGCCGCCATCTGAGTCGCGGACCGCCCAGACGAACACTGCATCGACCACCTCCTAGTTGCACCTCGAAAGGCGATTCAGGGATGTGTGTAGCGAATCCTCGGATCATGCAGGATCGCCCACACATAGGACTGGCCGACGATGCCGCTACCTTGCAAGAAGCCGGGGCCGTCGAAAGGCACGAGTTCATAGGCCTGCTCGAAGTTTCTCTTCGAGATGTGCCAGACCGTATGTTCAGGCTGTAGCTTGTTGCCGTCGATCCAGTAGCTGAACGCAATGCCCCGCTTGGTATGGAACTCCTGGCCAGCGCATTTCACGATCCGCTGCCATGCTGTCTCGAAATCCGCCATGATTCTCATTGGCATCGAGGGTGCGAGGGCATACTCGCGCACGAGCACGTCGACCGGGATGTTCCACTCGGCCGATAGAGCGCGGATCATCGGCAGGGTCAGAGGACGCCGGCGACTCATGACTTCGGATGCGTGCGGCTGCGACCCGATCACGGCGGCGAAGTCCTTCTGGCGATAGCCGCGTTCTTCCATCGCATGTTCAATCATTGCGACCGGGTCGGGCGCTTCCACCGGCCAACGACGCGCCTCGTAGGACTCGACAAGTGTGACGAGAACGTCCAGCCAATCCTCTTCCGGGGTATCGGGGGCTGCGCCCATGAGACTGTCGATCGTCTCGAGCGCTGCATCGTAATCGGTCTCGCACCTGATTGGCCTTATGCTCATTAAGCGACCTCCTACACTGTCGACACATTAATCCGGTCGTACTCGCCATGAGTCCCGACGAAGCGCACGAATCCGATACGGTGCGCATAGTCGAAGGGCACGACCAAGCGATACCTGTTCCCGCCGATATCGAGTACTACGCGGTCGCGTCCTACGATGCTCGCCCTCGCGTAAACGACCTTGGCCATCCATCGACATCGACGTTTCGCGACTGCGGCGGTACGCTGGAGTCGGACCGCCTTCGGCATGTGACCGTTGACCTGGTCCGCTCACCATGCTGGGCGTCGTTACAAGGGTGAACACGTGGCACAAGTACAGCGGGACCAGGACGCGCCCGGAGACAGCGCCAGTATCGGAGTGGACGTCGGCGGCACCTTTACCGATCTCGTGCTGATCGACGGCCGGGCGGGCGTGCACCTCGACAAGGTGCCCTCGACGCCCGGACGGCCCGATGCCGTGCTGGACGGCATCCGGCGCATCGCCGGTACGGCCGGTGTCGATGCCAGCAGGATCGACCTCTTCGTGCACGGCTTCACCGTCGCAACCAACGCCTTCCTCACGCGAAACGGCGCCAAGGTCGCGATGGCGGTTTCCGCGGGCATGCGCGACATACTGGAGATTGGCGACCAGATGCGCCCCCATCTCTACCGTTTGAGCCAGACCAAGCCGTTGCCGGTGGTGCCGCGCTCGCGCATGATCGAGGTCGCCGAGCGGCGTGATGCCTTTGGCAATGTCGTGACGCCGCTCACCGGTGAGGAGACGCGCCGCGTAGCTGCCGCGATTGCGGCTCTTGAACCCGAATCCGTCGCAATCTGCCTTGCCTTTTCCTTCCTTGATGCACGTCACGAGGAAATGCTCGAGGAAGCCCTTGCCGAGGAGTTGCCCGGCGTGCCGCTCTATCTTTCGAGCCGCGTGAACCCGCAGATCGAGGAGTTTCCCCGGGCCAACAGCACGGCGCTTGCGGCTTATGTCGGGCCCGTCGTCGACCGCTACGTCTCGACGCTCGACCAGGCGCTTGCGGCCGACAGCGTTGCGGCGCCGTTGCGCCTGATGCGGTCGGATGGCGGGATCGCCACGCCACGCTCGGCGCGTGACAATCCGGCGGCCATGCTGTTCTCGGGCCCCGCGGGAGGCGTCATTGCCGGCGCGAACATGGCCGAGGAACTCGGCGTCGGCGATCTGGTGACCTTCGACATGGGCGGGACCTCGGCGGACTTTTCGGTCATCGCCGGAGGCGAACCTCGCATGGTGACCGAACGCCGGATCGGCGGCGTGCCGCTGCGATTGCCGACACTGGACATCGAGACGATCTCGGCAGGCGGCGGCTCGATCGCGCACGTCGACATCGGCGGAGCGTTGCGCGTCGGCCCGCAGTCGGCGGGCGCCGAACCCGGTCCCGCCTGCTACGCCCGAGGCGGCAGGCATGCCACAGTGACGGACGCCGCGGTAGTTCTCGGCATCCTCCACCCGGAAGAGTTCCTGGGCGGGGAAGTCCCGCTCGACGCCGGGCTTGCAGAGGAGGCGGTGGCGGAGAACGTTGCGCGACCGCTGGGCCTCTCGCTCGCGGAGGCTGCGCTCGGCATCGTGCGCGTCGCGAACGCCGGCATGATACAGACCATCCGCAAGCTCTCGGTCGAGCGCGGACTTGATATCCGTGACTTCGCACTCGTCGCCTTTGGCGGCGCGGGTCCGATCTACGCGCCCTACATGGCGCGCGATCTTGGCATGGCCGAGGTGCTGGTGCCGGCCCATCCGGGCGTCTACGCCGCCCAGGGGCTGCTTATGTCGGACGTGCGCCATACCGCGCAGGCCGCATTCCAGCGCGGCCTGGCGAAGACGCGGGAGGCTGAGCTGTCCGGCAGGCTGGGCTCGATGGCAGGTGAACTCGACGCCGAGCTGGCACGCGACGGGATCGCCGAGACGAACCGCTACCTGCGCTACCTCGCCGACATGCGCTGCACGGGCCAGTTCCACGAGCTTCTGGTGCCGTTGCCGCAACCGGGCGATGCCGGCTGGTGGAAGCCCGACGAGGTTGCCGCTGCGTTCCACGAAATCCACGAGCGGGCCTATGGCCACACCGACCCCGATGTCCCGGTCGAGTTCGTCAACCTGCGGGTGGAGGCGTTCGGCCGCACTCAAAAGGCGGCCAAGCCGCCCGCGCCCGAGAGAGCCACGGAAGCGCCCGAACCGGCAGGACACAGACAGGTCTGTCTCGATGTCACGGCGGGTTTCGTCGAGACGCCGGTCTATCGCCGTGACGATCTCCAGCCGGGCCACGAGTTCGCTGGCCCTGCCATCATCACCCAGCGGGACACCACGACCGTTGTCCTCCCAGGCCAGGTGGTGACGGTGGCCGACAGCAGTGTACTGCGGGTCGGCATGGCGGCATGATGGTCGCAATTTCCGAGAGAGTTCGTGTCTTCGGGAAAGACACCAGTGAAGGAGGTATTCCATGACCGGGATCGATCCCATCAGCCGTGACGTCTTCCAGCACCAGGTCCACGGCATCGCCGAGGAGATGTCGATGGCGCTGCGGCGTGCTGCCTTCTCCTCGATCATCTGGGACATGTACGACTACGCCTGCGGGCTCTTTACGCCGGAGGGCGACATGCTCTCGCAGGCCGAGACCATTCCCGCCCAGCTCGGCATCATGTCGACGGCCATCCGCTACATGTTCGCAAAGATACCGCCCGAGGAATGGAAGCCCGGTGACGTGATCGTCTGCAACGATCCCTATCAGGGATGCACCCACACGCCCGACATATGTCTCTTCAGCCCGGTTTTCTGCAATGGAGAACTGGTAGCACTGACCTCGACCATCGCCCATCACGTCGACATAGGCGGCAAGGTGCCGGGCAGCGAGGGACCGGACAACCTGGAGGTCTTTGCCGAGGGACTGATCCTGCCGCCTCTCAAGCTGCTTGAAGAAGGTCAGCCCAACCAGGCGATCTTCGACATCCTCGCCGCCAACGTGCGCGATCCGCACGGATCGGCGGGCGACCTGCGGGCGCAGATCGCAGGCTGCCGTACCGGCGAGCGCCGATTGGCCGAACTCGCCGCACGCTACGGCAATGCCCGGTTCCGCGAGATGTGCGACGCCTGCCTTGCCTACAATGAAACCTACATGAGGCGTGCCATCGCGAATCTCGGCGATGGCACCTGGGAGGCCGAGGTTCTCATGGAGGACGATGTCACCTCCGACGAACCGATCCGGCTCCATGCAAGGGTGACGGTCTCGGGCGAGGACATCACGGTCGACGTCTCGGGATCGGACGCCCAGCGGGCCAATGGGCTCAACTGCCCAGAGGCCTCTACGCTGTCGATGATCCATTATGCGGCAAAGTGCGTGCTGGCGCCCGACCTGCCGCAAAACCAGGGTTGCGATCGCCCGGTCCACGTCGTCACGAAGAGGGGCACGGTGCTCGATCCTGTCCGACCGGCGGCCGTGTCGGTACGCCACATCACCCAGCAGGCGATGGCTGACGTCGTGCTGAAGGCTCTGGCGCCCGTGGCCGGCGAGAATGCGGCGGCCGGTTGTCACACGAGCTTTCCGAGTTTCGTGCTTGGCGGCTTTGACGAGCGCCCGGAGATGGCGAACGACGACGGCACGGCGCCCTACTACGTCATCGCCGACATCATTGGCGGCGGCATGGGTGGCGCCGATGGCACCGACGGGCTCAACGCCATCGACAGCCACGGCGGCAACTGCGCCATTCTGTCGGCCGAAATCATGGAGACGCTCTCGCCCGTGCGCGTGCGACAGACCGCACTGGTGCCCGGATCCGGCGGAAAGGGGCAGTTTCGCGGCGGGCTTGGCATCAGGCGCGAGTACGAGGTCATCGCCGGTACCGGGATCCTGACCGGCTACTGTCAGCAGACTCGCCCCGATACGGCGCCCTGGGGTCTCCGCGGCGGCGCGTCGGGAGGCACTGCGGCGATGATTCACAACCCCGACAGTGCCGGAGAGCAGAGCATCCAGAGCAAGATGGTTGGCGTCATTCTCCAGAAGGGGGACGTGTTGCGCACCCAGGGCGCAGGCGGGGGCGGCTGGGGAGACCCGGCCAGGCGCGATCCTGCGCTGCTCGAACGCGACCTGGCAGAGGGCTACGTCTGAGTGTCGCCCGGCCGTCATGTCAGCGTTGCAACTTCAGGAACCTGAAGACCGGAGACGGTCGCCCTGGTGCAAGCGGGATCCGGGCGCCGGGTGAAAGCGGAACGCCGGCCTCCCGGGGACTTCCGAATGTCCGGTCTGAGGCCTATGGAGTCGTCATGCTGAAGCCTGCCATCGTGACTGCCCGGGAGATGAGCGACACCGCCGTGTTCATCCCCTCACTCGGTTTCGACTGGGGCGTTGTCTGCACCGGTCAGCATGTTCAGCTGACGTGGTCGCGTTACGAGCCGGGGGTGCCATACGAGATGCACCAGCACGACTACGAGCAGGTGAGCGTCCTGCTGAAGGGGAGGATGCGCCTGACTGTCGGCGATCTCACCCGTGACATCGCCGCCGGCGATGTCTGGTTCGCTCCCGCAGGCGTCGCGCACGGAGGCGATGTGCTTGGAAGCGAGCCGGCTGTCTTTCTGGACATCTACGGCCCGCCCGACGCAAGTGTCCTTGAATTCCTGCGAACCCATGGAGAATCGGACGGGTCTCGGGCCTGAGGTAGTGCGGGAGGCACATGAGGGCCGGTCGGCGATTCCTCTCTTCCGAACGCGCGGGATTGCTGTCGAAGCACCTGCGGGAGACTGAGAATTTGTGATCCGGCACGTCGGTCTGAACATGTCGCCGGCATAGCCCGGCCGAAGGCATCGATCCGACACGCCTGGTCTTCATCGACGAGGCCTGGACCAGGATCAGCATGATTGTGCGCTCAGTGCCGGCGCTTGCGCACGGGCCGGTCACACGGCCACTGGAAGACCTCGACCTTCGTCGCCGGGCCTGCGCAGACAAGCAGGCTCGCGCTCTTCGTGCTCGACAGGCCGATCAATCGCCTGGCCCTCGTGATCCATGCCGAGAAGGCACTGATCGGCGAGATGCGCCCCGGTGACATCGTCATCCTGGACAGCCTGTACCGGCACGTATCGAAGTCAACATAATTCACAAAACAGCCAAATTGACATTATGAATTCACCAGACATCCCTTGTGAAGGTTGTTTTCACGCCATATCATAACACTTCAGGAGATCGGGCCGTTGGCTTTGTCTTTCAGACAGGAGCAACGATTTTCATGAGGATTGAGCAACGGCATCGTTTTTCAGGGCCGGTCATGGTTTTTCAGGACAGGCGGTTGCCGGAACGGGCGACGCCGGCCGGTTATACCGCCTTGACCGATGCCTACAGCCTGCAGGTTCCCTTGCCGCGGACGTTGTCCGCCACGGGCGAGCGGCACAGGATCCTGGAGGAGGGAGGTTGGCGCCTGCTCACGCCTCGCCATGCCCCGCGCCCCACGCTGAAAGCGCACCTGACCTTCGCCCTCAAGTACGAGGGGCTTGATCTTGCCGTTCTGAAGCGCCTCTTCCTTGCGGTGGATTCGGCCGAGATCGAATCCATCGTCCGGGATACGCCAACGGGCAGCTACGCCCGGCGCCTCTGGTTTCTATACGAGTGGCTCACCGGGCAGCGTCTGGACCTGCCGGACGCCACACGAGGCGACTATGTCCAAGTCGTCGATCCGCAGCAGCAATGGGCGGTCCCGGGCGAGAACTCCGCACGGCATCGCGTCAGAAACAACCTGCCGGGCACACCGGCTTTCTGCCCGCTCGTCCGGCGCACCCAAGCACTCGAAGAGTTCGTGAACCTTGATCTCGCGGAGCGGGCCCGGACGGTTGCTGCTGCAGTGCCGGCAGACCTGCTGGCCCGCACAGCTGCTTTCCTGCTCCTGAAGGATTCCAAGTCGAGCTACGCGATTGAAGGCGAACGCCCGCCGCAGAACCGCATTCAGCGCTGGGGTCGGGCCATCGGTGAGGCCGGCCGGCAACCCATCGACCTCGATGAACTGCTCCGGCTGCAGAAGATCGTGATCGGCGACCAGCGATTCGTGCATATGGGCGTGCGCGCCGAAGGCGGATTCATCGGCGAGCACGAGCGCGACACGGGCGCGCCGCTCCCCGACCACATCAGCGCACGGCCCGAGGACCTGGCGTCCCTGATCGAGGGCATGGCCGCCTTCGACCGGGGTCCGGCAACCGCCCTCGATGCCGTCATCGCTGCGGCGGCGCTGGCTTTCGGCTTTGTGTACATCCACCCTTTCGAAGACGGAAACGGGCGCATCCACCGCTATCTCGTTCATCACGTCCTGGCAGCGCGGGGCTTCAACCCGCCGGGGCTCGCGTTTCCGGTATCCGCCGCGATCCTGGATAGGATCGGAGCGTACGGCAAGGTCCTGGAGGATTACTCACGGCGGCTCTTGCCGCTCATCGAGTGGGAACCGACAGGACGGGGGAATGTCCGGGTGCTCAACGACACGGCGGACTTCTATCGTTATCTCGACGCCACGCCCC
The DNA here is from genome assembly GCA_965207785.1 of Alphaproteobacteria bacterium. Classification (GTDB taxonomy): domain Bacteria; phylum Pseudomonadota; class Alphaproteobacteria; order SP197; family SP197; genus SP197. The sequence continues at coordinate 68,758 of CBDBNO010000010.1, forward strand.
ATGCCGAGTTCCTGTTCGAATGCGTGCGCACGACGATCGAGGAAGACCTGCCCAACGAATCGGACTTTCTCCGGCGCTACGACCGATTCACGAGACACCTTCAGGCGATCGCCGATATGCCCGATCGTACCGCCGACCTGCTGTTCCGGTTTCTGCATCAGAATGCCGGACGTCTTTCGAGGCGGGCACGCGAAAGAGAATTCAGGATGCTGACGGATGAAGAAACGGAAGGGATCGAGCGCCTCTATGACGAAGCGTTCGGACTCACGCCTGAAGCTCGTAGTTCAAAGCGCCCCTAAATCGCCATCGTGAACAGGGTAGTAAACCAGCCACCCCGCTGCAGAAGTTAGGCGAATGGGCAACACCATGTGGCCAGACTTGGAGGCAGGCCGTCTGCCGTGTTCGATTGTTGGACTCTCCAGGACATTTGCAGCCTCTCTGCGGCGAACCCTCATGAGAAACACGATTGAGGGGGATCGGACAATCGCTGGTTTCCGACACCATTGTTGACGTCCAGCGCAGGATTCTGGAATCGGCGGGTGTCGCTGCTGTGCCGGTTCCGGCCGGCGCTGCGCCCGGTCGCGCCCTTGGATCAGATCCGATGATGCCGACGTTCTGCCTTGATTGCGCCGCCGCATGGCGATTTGGTGCTCGATCCAGACCCGCATGAGACAGGGCGCCGCGCCCCCCATTAGTGAGACATGAGGACCGGCACGGTCATTCGGCGCAGAATGTCGCGGGTCATGCCGCCCAGCAGCAGTTCCCGCAAGCGGTGACGGCCGTAGGCGCCCATGACCAGGAGATCGACGCCGTAATCGCTGATCGCGGAGAGCAGAACATCTGCGGTGGCAATGTCCGACGATGCCGGCCTGTGCCGGGCGTCTGCCTTGACGCCATGCCGGGCCAGATGCGCGCTCGCCTCGGCTCCGGGAAGGTGCCTGCCGTCGTCCGTGCCAATACTGAAGACGATGACATTGTGTGCCTGTCGGAGCAGTGGAAGCGCATCTGAAAGCGCACGCTTTGCCTCGCGGGTGCCGTTCCACGCCAGCAACACCGTCTCGGCGCGGGTGTCGAACGAACCGGCGTAAGGCCAGACCAGCACGGGCCCGCCTGCGTCCAGCACCAGGTGGTCCACCAGGCCGGCGATGCTGGCTTCGTCGTCACTGTCGGTTTGGCCGACGATGGTGATGTCCGAGTAGCGTGCACAGATTGTCACGGCCTCGACAGGACTGCCCTGGAGAAGCCGCCATTCGTGGAGTACCTCCGTCCTGGCCATGCGCTCGGCGAACTCTCCTTCAGCCTCCGCGGCCGGGTCGCCTCGCTGCCTGGAAGCGTCCGCAGGGACATCAAGACCGTGGTGCCCCCGTGCGGTGGACCGGGAACGCACGTAGATACCCGTCACCCGGCCGTCATGGCGCTCGGCCAATTCGATTGCGGCGTCTAGGCGCGCGGGCGACCGCCGATCCTGCGACAGGTGCACCAGAATGTTCCTGTAGGCCATGGCCGAACTCCCAGGCTGAGGTCGGTCTACAGCGTACTTGTCCTGTTAACTCCGCACCATCTCGGACCCGGGTGCTGACACGTCGGGGTTCCGTCGCCTACACGATAGGAACAGCGGTTCCGATGCGGCTGCTCTCTCTGGACAATTGCGGTCCGGCCGACGAAAGCGTCATGGAGATCCTGCAAACCCATCGGGAATAGGGCACCGGATCCGGGAATCGGAGTCACCAAATCATCATGTGCCGTTCCGTGCCGACATGTTCACTGTCGAAGGCAAAGGCGACCGTTCCATATCTGATGCAGGCAGCAGACATGACGATACCGCCATCGTTGGGCCCCTGAACATGCCAACGACAAATCCCGCCCAATCCACGTCAATGGGAATGCCAATTGTCATCTGACAGGCGACACGCTAGATTCATGGCATGATCGCTTCGTTCCGCCATCGCGGCCTCAAGGCGCTCTATGACGGCAGGACGGAACGGCGCGTGGCGCCGGCGCATGTCGAGAATCTGCGGGACATTCTTGCTGTGCTCGATCTGAGCCGTGGGCCGGAGGACATGAACCTGCCGGGGTTTCGCCTTCATGAGCTGAAGGGGCCCCTAAAGGGACACTGGGCGGTTGCAGTTTCAGGCAATTGGCGCGTGACCTTCCGGTTCGAGGACGGTGCGGCGGTCGATGTGGACTATGTGGATTATCACTGAGGAGAATTAGAAATGGCGATGCACAGTCGCCGCATCCGGGCGGCGTCGTGAAGCGCCAGTGCCTCGAACCTCTGGGCCTGACCGTGACGCGGGCCGCTCGAGGATTGGGAGTCACGCGGCAGGCGCTCTCCGAGTTGGTGAACGAGCGCACGGGGGTTTCGGTGGAGATGGCGATACGGCTGTCGAAGGCCTTCGGTTCGACACCCGAGACTTGGCTGGGAATGCAGATGGCCTGGGACCTATGGCAAGCCCGCGGCCGTGCCGGTCAAATCGCGGTGGAGCGGTTGGCGACGGCGTGATCAAGCAGCGTGTTCCCCGCAACGGCGACCCTGCAACTCCTCAGGAGAGAGTTGAGCACGGACAGTCATTTCCCGTTCAGGCCTTACACATTCATCGGTCGCTGCAATCGGTGCTGATCGCACCAAGAGCGCACACAGGCGCTGAACTGCTTGCCTTCCTCCGTGCCTCGCCCTTGACCGAGATTGATCCGCCCATCGAACGCGACAAGTCCGCCGGCCGTTCCGCCAAACTTGGCTGATGGCCTTCCTTCAGGGCACCAACGTTGTCAGCGAGACGGTAAGGCCAAGACCCCGGCAAACTGTCCTCGAATGGTTGGATTCCCGGAGTCCGTCGGATCTCTTTCTCGCCGCTCAGACAGTTGGGGAGCTTGTTCGAGGCACTCGGAAAGTCAGGGAGCACGAGCGTCGCAAACGCTTCGAGAGATGGATCGAGCAGGACCTCGTCCGGCAGTTCGAAGGGCGAGTCCTGCCGTTCGATGGCGGCACGGCTGCCATATGGGGACGCCTCATGGGCGATGGAGACCGTGCGGGACGCCGTCCCTCCGCAGCAGATGCCCGGATCGCTTCGGTGGCCATCCAGCACGAGTTGATCCTCGTGACGCGGAATGTCAGGGACTTCGCCCGGTTTGACGTTCGGCTGCTCAATCCGTGGAGTGCGGACGACGATTCTTGAGATCGGGGGTTCCACGATAGCCGTCGGGACGAAAACCGTCCGATCGCCCCGCAACGTGTCCTGGTGGGAGACGCAAGAGCCGGGCGTCGATCTCGACATCCGGCAAGGGTCGGACCAGTCCTGCTTGCCGGCAATGTCAATGACGGTGATGCGGAACCAGCTGTTGCCGATGGGCAGGTCTCGAATCGGGATCGGATGTGCGGACGACGGTGGAGGCCGAAGAGGCGGCGCGTGTCTTGACGGGCAGGGACTTCCACTCTCGTCGGGACCTGCGCCGGGAGCCATGGCGCCGGTGATGTGGTCAATCCGGAACCCCGCAACACGGAGGTTTCGATGCACGAGCCACGCTTCAGGCAAATGATGAGGATTGGTGCCGTTTCACTTGCCCGCACGATGGGTGGCCGGTATGCCTTCGTTGCCCGGACATCGGGAGCCGGGCCATGTGAAGCGGGTGAAGGGCAAATGGACCAGTCAACGAGAGAACAGATTGACGCCGCGCATACCGGAGAGCTCACCTATCTTGCGGAATCGGTCGAAAGCTCTCTCTACGGCAATGGCAGGTTGTTCTTGCGCCGGGACAATGACGGCAATGACAGCCCCTGGGAAGGTGTCGAGTTGGACAAGCGGCTGATGCCTGTCCACGACGCCCGTATCCATGCCCGCACGCTCGACTCCAACGGCTTTGAACTGGTTGATTGTCCCGTCGAAACTCCTGATTTCGACTGGCTGGACCACGACCTGATCGTGCGCCGCTACTACCCGCACTGCGCTGCCATTGTTCGCGAAGGGACCGGTGCCCGCCTTGTCAGGGCATTCGACCACAACATCCGGTCGGTCTCGGGCAACCGGAGCAGGCGGCGCCTTGATGGAGGGCAGCAGGTGCAGCAGCCGATCCACATCGTGCATGGCGACTACACGCTGGACAGCGGACCGCGGCGCCTGCGCGACCTCGCAAAGGCACCGACCGCCAACGACACCTATCGCACCACCCTCGCCGAGGGCTGCTCGCTTCTCGACGGGAGCGACGTGGCGCACGCTCAGGGCGAAGGTCGCTTTGCGATCATCAATCTCTGGCGGAACATCGCGCCGGAGCCCGTGGCGAGGGAACCGCTCGCACTCTGCGACGCGACCAGCGTTGACCCTGACGATCTCGCGGTCTTCGAGATCTACTACAGCGACCGGGTCGGCGAGAACTACTGGGCGAAACATGCCGACGGCCATCGCTGGTACTTCTATCCCGCGCTCACCCGTGACGAGGCGCTGCTGATCAAGCAGTGGGACTCGGATGGCGGACTGGCGCGCTCGAAAGGCGCGAAAGCGGACGCCGAATGCCCCGGAAATCCTTGCACGTTCAGCTTCCACAGCGCTTTCCAGGATCCGGCCACGGCTCCGGGCGCTCCCGATCGCTGGAGCATCGAAGTTCGCTGCGTCGCACTCTTTGACTAGGCATCCGGAACCTCATGGCCCCTGCGGATGGAGGACGGTTGCCGCCGGGCGGAATGCGCACATGCCTGGAGACACCGTCTTTGTGCGATACGCCGGATCATGCAGATTGCAGCGATGGCTAACGGCGACTTGCTGAGTACAGCTTCCGGCGGCCGGTCCGAGAGTGCCCTGATCGACCAGCTCATTGCGGCGACCCGGCTCTACAACACGAGTGATGCCGTTCAGGAACTGCTCGACTTCACGGTCCGGCTGCGCGTGTTCGCCCCCTTCAACGCCATGCTGCTCCACATTCAGAAACCGGGACTGACCCACGCTGCAACGGCACGTGACTGGTGGACCCGGTTTGGCCGGGTGCCGAAGAAAGGGGCCCGGCCTCTTGTGATCCTGCGCACCATGGGGCCGGTAGACTTCGTCTTCGACATTCTCGATACGGAGGGCGAGGAGGTACCTGCCGACGCCTTCGCCTTTCCGACCTTGGGGGACCTGACCGAAGCCCGGTTTGCCAGCATCACCGAGTCAGTCGAAAGGGAGAAAATCGAACTCTTTCAACTCGACGCCGGTGACGCCCAGGCCGGATGGATCCAGTTGCTGGCGCGATCACAGTCGCGCAGGGGCAAGAATTGGTATCGACTCGGTTACAACCGCAACCACCCTCCGCCGACCCGGTTCGTGACCGTTGCCCATGAGCTTGCACATCTCTATCTCGGCCATTTGGGCTCCGATGGCGGACGACGGGTTACGGACAGACGAGCAACGCCCAGGGATCTCAGGGAGGTCGAGGCGGAAACCGCCGCCTACCTTGTCGCACGGCGCAACGGGCTCGAGCCGCGAAGTCAGAGTTATCTCGTGGGATACCAGGGAGCATTCGACCGCCTCAACCTCCATGCCATCATGCGCGCGGCGAATGCCGTGGAGACGGCAATGGGCATTTCCGCCCAGAGACTGTGGAACGAGAGAGTGATTCAGTGCTCACAGCGCTGAGCGTTGACACAGTAATACGTGTGCACATATCCTGTGTACATGAACGTGACCCTCTCCATTGACGAACGTCTTGTCGCCGAGGCCAGGCGCTTGGCGGCAAACCGAGGCACCACCCTCAATCAGTTGATCAGGGACTATCTCGTTACGCTGACCCAGGTGGACGACATGCAAACGGTCGTCTCTCAGCTGGAGGATCTCTGGGCCTCAGGCGACTATCGGTCCGACGCAGACTGGAGCCGTGACGAACTCCATGAGCGGTCGTGAGTTTCTCGACACCAATGTACGCACCTGCGGTGCTAAACAACTGATATAACGTCAACTATTCCCTCTCTTCACTGCAACTGTGGGACGTTTCCGCCACGGATTCTCCCGCGTCTGCAACTTATGGCGAGAGGGAATCGATGGTCACGACACGACTCACCCAAGCGCGCATCGAGGCGCTTCGACCACAAAAGACTGTCCGGGACATCCGTGATGCCGATCTCAGGGGCTTCGGCGTTCGTCTCTATCCGACAGGGCGTAAGTGCTTTTTCATCCATAGCCAGCACGAGGGCAAGAGGGTCTGGCAGACCATCGGCGATGCCGCTTCCCTGAGCGTGGAGGATGCCAGGGCTGAGGCTCGGGCCATGCTGGCGGCCAACAGGAACGGCACATCGGCGGCATCGAAACCCCTCCTGTTCGAGGAGGTGGCGGAAGAGGTCTTCCGCCGCTACAGCAGGAACTGGAAGACCGGGACTCTTAAGGTCAACCGCTATTACTACGCCAACCGGATCCTGCCGTGGTTCCGGGGACGACTGATCACGGAAATCACGGCCGCGGATGTCAGGGAGTGGTTCGCCTCTCTTCACTCTACACCGGTGGCGGCTGACCGATCCGTCCCGGTCCTTTCCGTCATCATGGTTCAAGCGGAGGCCTATGGATACCGCCCGGAGGGAAGCACTCCCTGCCAGGGCATCAAACGCTACAGGCGAAAAGCACGGGAGCGCTTTCTCTCGGCGGAGGAAATCCGCCGCGTCGGGCGAGCGTTGAGTCTTCACGAAGAAAACGCGCCGATGTACGTGGCGATTATCCGACTGCTGATGCTGACCGGCTGCCGCAGTAGCGAGATCGTGACACTGCGCTGGAAGGAGTACCGGGGCGGCCATCTCCACCTCGAGGATTCCAAAATAGGACCGCGCATGGTGTGGCTGTGTGCTGCGACACGGAAGATTCTGGATCAGCAACCGCGGACCCCATGCTGGATTTTCCCATCTTCCAGAACCAGAAAGTCTGTCGATGTGGTTTCTGTCGGGAACTTCTGGCGACATCTCCGCTCGGAGACCGGTCTGCAGGATGTCAGGCTCCATGATCTGAGGCATACATACGCCAGCATTGCCGTCATGACGGGAGAGAACATCCTCACTGTCGGCCGGCTTCTTGGCCACAACGATCCCGGTACAACCTTGAAGTACACGCACCTTGCGGATGACGCCGTGATCGAGGCAGCCGAGGCCATGGGATCCTATCTCGCCGGGGCCACGCCATGAACCGCCAGCAGAAACTCACCGAATCCCTTATCCGGCGTCTCAAGCCCGGTCCTCGCGAATACACGGTCCGCGATACCGTGGTGCCTTCGCTAGGCGTCCGGGTGCACCCCTCCGGCGGCCGCGCTTATGTCCACTTCGTCAACGGAAAGAAGGTGTCGTTGGGGCAGGCAGCATTCAAGACTGTGGAGGAAGCGCGTGCCGAGAGCCGAGCGCAATTGTCAGACGGTGTCGAAATGACGAAGGGTACCCCTCTCTTCAGGGACTTCGTTGCCGGTTCGTGGCGAGATTCCTGGATCCACCGGTGCAAACCGTCAACGGTCAAGTGGCGTGAATGGCATCTTGAGAACCGTATTCTTCCCGAGTTCGGTGACCTGCGTCTTGATCGCATCACGCCGATGATGGTGTGCCGGTGGTTCGACGACTACAGTAGAACCGCTCCTGGCAACGCCAACCATGATCTGCGAATACTTCGCCAGATCTTCAAACACGCGATCGCTTGCGGTCATGCCCTCTCCAATCCGGCCAAAGGCATCAAGTTGAATCCGGGGAGGAAGATCACCCGTTTCCTCTCCCGGGAGGAACTCGACCGATTGCACGATGTGCTTGATCGACGTGAACGCTCCGTAGCGACGCGAGCATCGCAACGTCAGCAAATTGACATCATCCGTCTTCTCATTCTGACAGGCTGCCGCAGGAATGAGATCGTCCGCTTGCGCCGGGACGAAGTGGCCGGAACCCGTCTCCGTCTCCGCGACGGCAAAACCGGGCCGCGCCCTGTTTTCCTGAACGCCGAAGCCCGGGCCATCATAGAACGAAGGATGGCGGGCAAGACGGAGTTTCTGTTTCCGTCGCCGAAGGATTCTGGCCAACCGCTCGGCAAAATGCTCTGCTTATGGTACGCCGTCCGCAAGGAGGCCGGGCTTGAAGACGTTCGCCTTCATGATCTGCGTCACACATACGCCAGCCATGCCGTCATGCAGGGAATGCCGCTTCCCGTCGTGGCACGCCTGCTTGGTCACTGCCAGACGACGATGACCCTACGCTACGCTCACACAGGTGACCGCGAAACCGAGGCCGCCGCCGAGCGGATCGGCGAGGTGATTTCAAGGTTGATCGGCATGACCGCCATGGGTTGACGATTGTTGATGTGTTCAGGCAAGTGGATGTTATGAACGACCTGTCGACAATGACCCTGCGAGGTCTCTTGAAGTTACATGCCGGAATGCTGGAAGAACTCCGGTGTCGCGGTATCGCTCGGAACGAAAACAATCCGACGGGCAATCTCGCCGAGTTTCTGTTTTGCCGTGCCTACGATTGGCAAAGGGCATCGAATTCAGAAAAGGGCTTCTCAGCGAGCGACCGTGACGGCGAGCGCTATCTGATCAGGGGGCGACGCCATCATCCTCGCAACGAGTCTCGGCAACTGTCGGCAATCCGGGATCTCGATGGCTTCGATACGCTGGCAGCGGTTCTGTTGGACACGGATTACCGCGTGTTGCGCGCAGCTTTGATTTCCATCGCAGTGGTCCGGGAGAGGTGCAGATACGTCCGTCACACGAACAGCTACAAGTTCCTGCTGACCGACGACATCTGGGACGATGCGCGGGTAGCAGACGCGACCGAAAGATTGCGCGCAATCGAGTCGGAAAACTGACTCTTGCAGGCTTCGATGGACCCGGCGGCTGTCGCATCGCAAAGTCCGACGGTTCTGGCAAACGGTTCGCGATGGTAGGGGCGACCTGCACGGAACAGAAGGAAAGTTGTGGAATGGCGGAAATCGAGGACAGCTCAGCTCTACAGGACTGGTTGAATGGCAGGGCGGTGGAATTCGCGTGTGTGCTGGCGGCGCGTGCCGCACTCCGAGCCGCACCTGTGCTGGAAGTTGCGCTTCACGAGGACGAGGAGGAAAGATGACGAGACGTTGTCCTGCCGTGGTTCCGCGCGATGGCGGCATCAGCATTTGCAGGCGCATGGCCAGAACGCGCGAGAGAAGCTCGCAAAGTTGCCCGGTCTGCGGGGCAGTGTGCCGGAGCGACGGTTGGTAACCTGGTAGCTGGCGCCCGCATGAACGTCGTTGAAGCACAAGATGTGCTCGACATGTACGACGGAGTTTGGTGTTACGAGAGGGAAGCCGACGCGCTGGCAGTTGCACAGCGTGCTGTGGATGCTGCGGTGGAAGCCACACAGTCCGTTACTGCGGTTGTCGATGCAGCCATGGGGGTAGGCAGCCCGGCGGCAGTTTACGAAGCAGCCGTCGTGGCTGCGCAGTCCGCTCACAGCGCGATTGACGGGATCCATGGAGATACCGAATTCTTCGAAGACCCGGAGGAGGATGAAGCGGTACAGGTTGTCGCCCCGCATGTTGAAGGGTTCTGGAATGCGGTGGCGCTGGACGTGGAGTGGCTGGAGGCGGGCGAGAACGCAGGAGACCGGCCGGGGGCGACAGTTGCTGGCCTAAGCGAGACAGCTCTTTGGCCTGGCGGGACGCCGGTCTGGGCGTGCAGAAAGTGGGCGGACTTAAGGGACAGGTTGCCCGACACGGAAGGCTGGCAAGTCTGGATCGAGTGGTATGAAACACGCCTCGTTGGCCGAAGACTGGACGTAGCGCTTGAGACCCCCATGACCGCTGGGCGCAAGGCCCGACCCACGTCAATGCGACCATAGCGATGCTGTTCGAGTTACGGTCGGATCCGTTGTTGACTGCCGTGGCACGCGGTTTCGAGGATCTAGAAGCCGTTAAGCGGGCTTCTTCCGTCGACCTGACACGACACATGGAACGGATTAGGAACGCATTGCCCAATGACCCCCATCAGGCGATCGGCGCGACCAAGGACATGCTTGAAGCGACGATGAAGACTATTCTTGACCGCCGGGGGCGCGGCGAAACAGCCAATCCAGATTTTTCGAATTTGACCACTCGCTGTCTGACGGAGTTAGGTCTCAGAGGAAATTCTGACGCAGTGACAGAGGGCGAGAGGTATTCGAGAAAAATCGCGAGTCGTGCGCAAAGGATGATCGAGGCGGCGAATGAGTTCCGTAATCGCGCAGGAACGGGCCATGGGCGGGCCGAAGGTAAGGAGCCGGTCGTCACAGCAGCAGACGCCAGCCTTGTCGCATCTGTCGGGTACGTCTTGGCAGCCTGGTTGCTTCGCCACGATGTCGAGGGCTGAGACAAGCAAGTTCAGAGGCAATCGCGCCTCAAAGACCGACAAACGCGATTGCCCGTCCGCAAGGGGGAATTGAGTCCATGAATAGCGCACCCGCTGCGCCGCGAAAACGGGCTTTGGTCATTGCCGGCGCAGGAGCCGCGCTGGATTTTGGGCTCACTCGCACAGCCCGTACGTCGGCATCGGCCGCCGCACCGACCGTCAAGCCGAACGAAACCATCGCTCCTCCTATGCCGTTTTCATGATCACATTTATTAGGCACTCGCAGATGTTGAGATCCCTAGCCCAAGAAGCATTTAGGTCCCAGAGCATGGTGGAGCAGTCGCCCGGCTAAACAGTAGCATCAACCCAGACTCATGAAACAATCAAGCTTGCAGCTTGTCGAATAAATCGCCGAACAATGATCTCACAAATTCGAGCGCATCACTCTCTTCCGTCAGAAGGTGGCGCACTGCATTTTCGTATGCTCTAATGTCTCGGAATCCCAGAGTTGCCGCAATACTACTCGGCGCCGCCGACTCTCGCACCGGGCACTTCATGAGAATTGTCTCCCAGTCTTCATTAGCGACCGCCAAATCGAGTTCTCTCATGTTCTCCTCGAGAACCTCTTTCGCAGAATTTTTGAGTGTTATTGATTGACCGTGGAGAATGTCATCGTCGTTCGGGATCTGTTCGACGATCACCTTTCGAATTGATTTTTTTACGACATTTCTGCACAACCGCTCGGTATGATCGCGGATACTGTCTACGGCCACTTTCGAGGTTCTTGTGAACAGAGTTGATGCGTTATCTCCGGATACGCTTGCCTGTCGCGCAGCAATCCACTCTATGATTCTCGGATGAAAGTATATTGCTTCTACCGAGTAGTATGGCACTGCATAAACTCCTCGCTCTCGCCAATTGAACGCTTCTTCCGGTGCATACCCATCTCCATCAATAATCCCGAACGCACGAAGCCAATGGAAGCGTTCCACTGCACGCCCCCCGACCACCGCACGCTCCACATCATGGCAGTTACCCTTTGCAATTACAGATACCATTGGAAAGATAAGACTATAAAGAGGCTTGTCCAAGCTGCTTTCTCTGCCCTCCACAAACAAGATTCTTCTTCTCCCGCCAAGCAAGTCACGCTTGAGTGATTCATCTATTGTGGCATCCGCGGGAAGCTCGTCGGCATCCCACGATTGCACATTGTGGCCATTGAAACTGCAAGATCGCAGAAGAAGAGTTCTTGCACCACGTATCTTCAAGGGTAGATCATGGTCATGGGTCGATATTACAAACCCGCAATCCGATCGCTTCTCAAACAACTGGCTGAGCAGAGGTGAAATGATGGAGCGATGCAAGTGTCTCTCTGGTTCGTCGATGATCAGTAGCGTGCCTCTTGGCGCAGTCAGGACGCTGCCTGCAATAAGCAAGGCGTTTCGCTCTCCATCCGATAGTTCGGCTGCGCTATATGCAGGCCCCTCTCCCTTTCTTGCCATAACGCGTTCATTTTCGTGAATACTGATGGTAATCGGTATGTTGGAACTCCGAAGCAGTTCATTGATAACTGTGATTGGTGCTTCCTTCTTCGCAGCATCTTTGGCCGCATTCAGATCACCCACATCAACCAACCCCGCGATCTGTCTTGCTCGTACATTTTCCGCGTCAATAAGCTCGTATATCGTCATGCTGGCGCGCTGTGCTGCGTATGAATCTCGATAGCGGGACCGTTGCTGACGATCCTCGTTTTGAATCTGCTGCTCTGTTTGCATCTTTATGGAAGGTGTCATGTCCAACGCGTCCGAATTCATCCACGTTTGACGATGGGCCGCAATTTTCCTTGTTATGCCTCGATTTTGATTAGTAATGTGAAACATCAAGCTGGATTTACCCGTTCCATTTGCACCGAGGACGAACAGCATTTCACCAGCATGAAGCTGGAGTTGCGAAACTTCGGTGTTCTGTGAGGGAAAGTGGAGATTGAAGACCATCGCGTTTTCAGTTGCGTTCATTGCTCACTCACCACCAATGCACCGGACGGACGGCCCAGTATGGAGATACTTGTAGGTCACAGTATTCGCGCTCCCACTTCTTCAGCAGCTTCTTCGACCTCGCCAATGACCTCTCTAAGAAACTGGTTGCGATCGAGCGACGGCGTGACGTCTGGGACCGGCGCAGCAGGTTCGTAGATGTCGTTACCGATGATACGCGCTCGAACGAACGTCGAACCTCTTCCCGCCTCCTGATAAGCGCGCTCCCAGTCCCTGATCCGTTCGCGCCACACGCGACGTGTCGAGAGAACGAGCAAACGGCCGCTAAGATTGTCGGCCAAGGCATCGTACTTGGTCTGCCTCTCCTCCTCAGTTGGCTCCGGGCCTTCCCATTGCATCGGGTTCTGGATGAAGACGTAGATTCGGTCCTGCAGTTCCCGCCGAAGGTCGGCAACAGGCATTAGTGTGTCATACTCATCCTTTCCCATGGCGGCGAGGCGCCGATTCAGGGCCTTGATCCTTGTCCAGTGCTCTTTGGTGAAGCCAGGCTTTGACTCAAGACCGAGCAAAGGCCTCCAGGCGTCTTTGAAGGCCCCAGCCGCGCTATGCACCGCAAGTACGAGGTTCATTCGGTCGTAGACCGGGCATGCCTCCGTAGGCTGTGGCCGCTCCACGACTTGGTCGATGGCAGCCAGAAGCTTCAGAAGCTGACGGATCGTGCGTCGGCCTGCCCCGGTGTCCTCCGAAAGCACCCCCTGCAGATTCTCGAGAAAGAAGCGGGCGGTTTCCAGACGCTTTCGCAAAATCCGCTCCGCATAAGGTCCAAGGTCTTCGCCAATGGCCGCCAGAACGTTTTCCGCCGAGGCCAGCACATGCTGAGCTTTCTCGTTAGTGCTCGGGAGATTGTCTCCCTTGACTTCGTCGAAGTGCGTGAAGGCGAGGATCAGCTTGCGGCCGTTGCCCGTTCTGACAAGCTCGCGGATCGCTGCGAGCGGTGCCGCTTGCATCGGCTGAGTGGCATTATCCACGACAACCACGGCATCGACCGCTTCGATGAGCCGACTTACTCCCGTGGACACAGATGAGGACGACTTCGGTGTGTGCCCCAACCCTTCGCCGTCGAACAGCACAAGTTCAGAAAGCTGTCCGTCCTTCCATTTGGGAGCGAAGGGACCGGCGACGCGCACTCCGTTTACAAGCGGTGTCAAGAGGCGTCCGTACCACGGGGCATAGTTGCTGCAAAACCGCGAGACCGACCTGATGAAATCTCTGCGCTTGTCGACCGGCCATTCTCCCTTCCAAGTAAGCGGCCAACCCTGTCGATTTCGGGTAATGGCGCCTGAAGGGAGAAGATCGAACCGTTTCTCGATCTCATCCATGAGTGCGTCGGCAATTTCGTGGAAGGTCTCGTCTTCCCGCAGCAAAGCATCGAGTTCCTCTTCCAACAACTCTTCAAGGGCACGTTTGTCGTATTCCTCTTCCGTACGCAGATCCAGTTCTGCATGCAGTCGCCTCCTCAGACGCTCTGCCAGTTCTCTTAGACGTGTCACCGACGAAGTAAGAAGTTCATTTGTAACCGACAGATCGACGTCACCGCGCTCTTCATTGAGGAACAACTCGGCATCATTCAAGTCCGCCCCGTTTTCTCTTTCGTCTTCGTCCTCATCATCGAAGTCAGCAACACTTTTGTCGGACTTCGGGCCGTTTCCCAGCACGTAGCTGAAGCGAAATCGCTGATTGACATGATTCAGCAGAGCCCTCAGCACATTGGCTTCAGTAGCACTATCGGCGCTCCTGACAGCCACTTGGACTGCAGCAGAGATGCACTCGTTCAGATACTCACGCACTTCGTCGCTTGATGCGAAAGTCACGACCGCTCGCCATGATCCTTCGTCCACAACGATCTCGGTATCGGCGATGGTCGTCTTCGATGTCGACGTCGACGGGAACCGTTCTAACATCGGGTCGGTGCCGATGAACTGTCGGAGGAGGGTCGTCTTTCCGGCTCCCGTCGTACCTAGCAGTAGCACATGCCGGTAGCCGTTCGGGTCGCGAGGTGGGAGGGGAATGGCCTTGTCGCGAAGGCTTCGGAAGTCGAACTCCTCGGGAATCATCTTGTCGAAGAAGATTTCGACGACGCGATGATCGAATCTTTGTTCGGCTTCGGCCCTGGCTGCCGGTTCGCGGTACTTGGGATCGGCAAGAAGCCGGTTTAGCTGGTCCCTGAGGATTTCCGCCTCCGCCTGGTCGCGGGTCCCCAAACCTCGCCGAACCCGAATCCCTGGCTTTCCTGTCGCCTCATCCAGTCTCGCAGGATGTCGGAATATGATTGAATAGCCTGATCGTCCTTGGGACCGGCTCAAGCTAGCGGAATAGGTACGTGTCGTCATCGCATTCTCCGTTGTTCCGGTGTTGTGCCCGGCCCTTTTACTCATTGCGCCGCACAAGGTCAACAGATTTCAGCACAACATCGGAACAACGACGTTGAGTCGCGTTCGTGGGAAGCGTCCTGATCTGATTCCGGCTCTGGCAAATGCCGGACTCTGAAACAATAAACGTCCTGTCTGTCCTGCAAAGGGCAGTTGGAGCACGGTGGTGGTTAGCTTTCACCCAACTTGATTGCTTGGTGACGGTAGCCTGATGCATGTGTATTCGCCGTTGAACCGGTCCTGACAACTGCCGAGGTCGCCCTCGACCAGTATGACAACTCTAAGTGGACCACAGGCCTGTCAAAGGCGGTGCGGTAGAGTCCGACATCGTCCGGTTTGTCATTCTCACCCGATGCCGCATGAACGAGATCATCCGCCTGTCGAGTTTGGAGGTGTTCGGCAAGAGTCTCCGTCGTCGGGACTGCAAGACCGGACAGCGCACCGCCTTCCTAAACGCCAAGGCCCGAGCCATCATCGAACGAAGGAAGACAGTCGGAACGGTGTTTCTGTTTCCATCGCCCAAGGACGCTCGGCAACATGCTCTGTCTATGGTACGCCATCCACAAGCAGGCCGGACATTCGTCTTCACGATCTTCGTCACTATCTCGCGCAAGAGATAGGAGGCACACATATGCCAGCCATGCCGTCATGCAGGGCACGCCACTTCCCGTCGTGGCCCGCCTTCTCGGTCACAGACAGACGACCATGACTTTACGCTACGCTCACACGGGAGACCGCAAGAACGATTTCGCCGCTGAACGGATCGCTGGGTTGATTTCGGAACTACTTGAATCTCCAATCATCGGCTAATGTTGGGCTTGGCGGAATTCTGACTACCTGCACCGGCGTATGTACAGCTGCGAAGAAGCTTAACCCGGATCGCTCACCAGAGCTTGCTCATGGGGATGGATTCTGTGATATATGTGAATGAGTCCAACCATTTACATACACAGAAGAGCCCACCCCCATGGCGACACACTGTACAGCACGACAACTGGAGTTTGAAGGCCTTGCTCGACGCCGGGTTGTGGCCAAATTCGACGGCGGCCGCATGACGTCTGACGGCGGTGCGCTGCTGCTTCGGGAGGCCGACAGTCTCTTCAATGTCACAGAGCGCGTTGCCGGTGCCTTTGTCGATTATCGTGATCCCGGGCGCATCGAGCACGACGTGACGACCCTGGTGGCGCAGCGCATCTTCGCCCTGGCCCTGGGGTACGAGGATCTCAACGATCATGACCGTCTGCGTGACGATCCCGCTCTCGCCCTGGCCTGCGGCAACGACGACGTGGAGGGAGAGGACAGGGTCCGCGAGCGGGACCGTGGTCATGTGCTGGCGGCATCGAGCACGCTGAACCGCCTGGAACTCAGTCTGCCGGATGAGGCGGGCACCGATCGCTACAAGAAGATCGTGGCCGACCACGATGTTCTGGACCGCCTTCTCGTGGACCTGTTCCTGGAGAGTCACGGCGAGGCGCCCGGGGAGATTGTCCTGGATCTCGATGCCACCGACGATCCGATCCACGGCCATCAGGAAGGCAGGCACTTCCACGGGTACTACGATCACCATTGCTTCCTGCCGCTCTTCATCGTCTGCGGCGAACACATCCTGTGCTGCCGGCTGCGGTCCGCCGACCGTGGCGCGGCGGCTGGCTCGGTTGACGAGCTGTCGCGGATCGTGGCGCAGATCCGCCGCGCGTGGCCCACGACCCGGATCGTGGCCCGGGGCGACTCCGACTTCGGCAAGGATGAGATCATGGCCTGGTGCGAGGCTCATGATGTCGACTATGTCTTTGGATGCGGGCAGAACTCCCGGCTGAACGCCATGATCGCCGGGGAGCTCGAGAGGTCGAGGCGGCGCTGCCTGGTGTCGGGCAAGGCGTCCAGACGGTATCGGGATCTGCGGTATCGCACACTCAAGTCATGGTCCCGCGAGCGCCGTGTGGTGGCCAAGGCCGAGTGGCTGCCGGGGCTGCGCGGCAGGAACGCCCGCTACGTGGTCACCAACATCTCCAGGAAGGAGGTGGGCGCCCGGGAACTCTACGAGCGGTGGTACTGCGCCAGGGGCGACATGGAGAACAGGATCAAGGACCAGCAACTGTGGCTGTTCTCCGACCGCACGTCGGCCCACATCATGCGGGCCAACCAGCTGCGCATGTACTTCTCGGCCTTCGCCGGGGCCATCGTCGACATCGTCCGCCGGGTCGGTCTGAAGGGCACGGCCTGTGCCCGCTGGCGCGTCGACACCATCCGTTCCCGGTTGTTCAAGCTTGCCGGCAGGGTCACGAAGACGGTGCGCCGGATCCGCCTCTCCCTTGCCTCGGCCTTCCCCTTGCAGGATGTCTTCGCTCGCACTCTCGTCAACCTGCGTGCCGCGGCACAGGCGCCACCCGGGTAGGTCCCACCACACCTCATCACAGGCTGATCACGGCGTCTCCCGAAAGCGTCTGAAAAGACGCGCCTGGCGCACGCCCCGGCACCGCCGCAAACGCCAGGAAACGGCCTTCGACTTCCTCAACTCGCCAAAATGAACCAAAAATCCATCCGAATTACGCTATAAATCCATCATCACCGCGCTCAGCGTGATCCCTGCTGGCGCCCAGGGTCCACAATCAGGCTGTCACTCCCCGTGGTGATGGATGCGGGTTAAGCACAGCATCGTCGTCGCGACAGGCGGCGAAGCAGTAGACCGATGCGGTGTGAAGGCGACATCAGCCAGGGTCATCACGCATTCGATACTGGTGGCGCCATAGGTGAGGATCCGTTCGAGACCGCGATGCTTGAGGACTTTGATGACTGATTCCACCGCCGACTCCTGGCGTCGCATGGCGACAACGTCCGGGCTCGCATGACGTAGGAGTTCGCCCATAGCCATGAGCCCTTCTCTGAAAAGTCATTGCTGTCGAGCAACTCATCAAAGCGGACCCCGTTCGAAGGACTGTGAAAGTCACGTTCGAAACAAACCAGTTGTTTCGCTCCAACCGTACGTCGGGTACCAACACCCTAAACTCATCGAATCATTGGCGCTATCCATCGTTCGAACAACTGCTACGCATAGTCTGTAGACCCATTGTCATCGAACTACGCTACTGCACCAATGACCAATGACTTACTCCTGGCACTTGGCAAGAGAGTTCGCAAGTTGCGTAAGGACCGAGGTTTTTCGCAAGAGCGGTTGGCTGAGGTAGCCGGCCTTCATCGGACATACATCGGTGGCATCGAGCGTGGTGAGCGAAACATCAGCCTAATCAACTTGGCTGCAATCGCTAGCGCACTAAACGTCACACTAAGCACCTTGTTCTCACATCTAGATACGTGCGGCGAGACAGATTCACAGGAAGAACCAAGGTAACCTGTGCCATGTCCAATGCCGCAAGCCATGGGAAACTCTTTAAGTCTAGCAAATTGATCAATGTTGGTTTGAGTGTCGTAACGATCCGCAATGCAATACAGTATACTCATGGCGTGCTCGATCAAATCGACAGTACACTATTGGCATCAGGAAATAATCGACTTGCTTCCCTTGTAGAGTTGGCAAACCTTTCTGCCATTGTTGGCAATCTCTTTCGCAACGGTATCAGCAGAGCATCAAATGGAGCATTTAGAGCGAATGATCCCCATACATTTCCTGACTTGGTGGCCATCGCTCCGGGTGCTCAAAACATAGAAACAAAGGTCGCATTGGAGAGCAATCATCCGAAAGGTCATTTAATCAAACCCGGATTACACTTAACGGTACGTTACGTTCTTGGAGACAAGATGGGACGCTATGCCAGAGGACGCTCACTCCGAGGGGACGTAGTTTGGATATGGGAGATAAAGCTTGGGACACTTGCTGCACAACACTTCAGCTTTAGTAACACTCCAGGCGACTCCGGGAAGACAGCAGTGATTAACTCCAACGGAATGACATCTCTTTTTCCAGTTTTTCTTGATGTCGCCAGATGTCCTTACTCGCCTAGAGGAGTTAACTTGCAGCAACTGAGGAAACTTGCCGATCACCCGCTTGCTCTGGCTGGGCATTCGCGAAACTTGTTGCCATAACGTCGTCGGCCTGTGCAATCGCGTTACCCAAGGCCATTGCCAACAGCGGCGGCACCGCATTTCCAATCTGCTTTACTATCTGCGCCCGGGTGCCTCGGAAGTCGAACCAGTCCGGGAACGACTGCAATCTGGCGCCCTCTCTTGGCGTTAGTGCACGATCTTGGAGGGGATGTATGCATCTATTCGAAGCGGGATGCACAAAATTGACCGTAAGTGTTGTGCTGGGACTTACTGACTCTAGTCTACTGTAGCAAGAACTAAATCCACTCGTAATGAGATGTTCAGGTATTGACGAGATGTTCGGGCCGGCATGTCGAATAATCTCCAACATACGCTTTGAATGTCGAGTTGCGTCGTGTAAGGACACCTCCGAGAGTCCACCACGAGCCCAGCGCTGAAATTCATTTTGGGGAGTGACCGCATAGGAACTACTACTGCAACCCGCAGAGAGTTCTGGTAAGTCAGAGATGGCGTCGGCGACTGAAAGAGCATTGGGAACACTCTGCTCAAGCGAAGGATCGGTTCGAATGACCTCAGCGCGGGTGCCAGCCATGCTCTTATGATGTGTTTGATGAGTTGGATTTGGCCAACAAAATGATGCGGATGAGTTGTGCCCAACAATCACTAGTCGCTCGCGATTTTGTGGGACTCCATACAGCGCAGCATTCATTACTCGCCAAGAGGTCCTATAGCCGCAGTCGGCGAAACCGTCGAGCAAGCTGCGTAACGCCCGCCCATTGGCGTGGGTCAGTATTCCAACAACATTTTCGAAGAGAAACCAACGAGGTTTGAGAAGAGAAACGGTAACAAGAAAATGTTCAATGAGACTGTTGCGTTTGTCACCTTCTGTGAGGGTGCGAAACGGTCGTATAGAAGAAAAACCCTGACAGGGCGGACCGCCTATCACAACGTCCACTCGCTGCAGAGTGTCTGACAATTGATCTAAAGGATATTCACGTATATCTTGGGTCAGGCCAATTGCGTGGGGATGATTTGCACAGAATGATGCAATTCTGTCGGGCAATAGATCCATTCCCGCGATAGTTGTGAAACGGCTTGTAAGTTCGAAACCGAATGATAATCCCCCTGCGCCACAAAAGAGATCTACAACACGAAGACGTCCTCTCGGAGGAGGCGAAGACGGTCCGTGTACATCCTTATTGTAGTCCGTTGCAGTGGTGTATCCTTCGCCTGGTGCCGTGCTGGAAGCGTACTCGGCGTGCGCACGAGCGAGATCGCAAGCAGAAACGCAGAAAAGTTGTGCTAACGCATTCAACGCAGAAAGAGGGGGCTGTACTAAGCCCCGTTCCCACTGTCTGAGATGATGGTCTGAGACGCCAATGGCCACGGCGACATCTTTCTGGCGCAGTCGTCGACTCATTCGAAGGGCACGGATGTGGTTTGACACTGCGACCTGCGGCTGTTTGGCGTGGTGCTTACCAACACTGTATTCTGAATTCCTTTTCAATGCGAGTGATGAGTACTCCTTGCACAACGCGATTAGTCCACAACGTCGGTGGCTCTATCATCCTGGAACTTTGCTTTCAGTGGCTAAGTTAGCATCCTCATCATGTGCCTGACTGTCCTGTAAAGTTTGATTGTCGCCACGGTCAACCGCTTCATCGAAGCGGCCTCGATGGTCCACTACTTCGAGTCCCTATGGCCATATGCCAAACATGATCCGAAGCACCGCAAGGCGAGCAGCTGGTACGGCGCAAGCGTCACCGTGGTGCAGCCGGCGATGCTCTACACCCGCAAACGGAAAGACGAGCGGTCGCGCGCGGAGCTGAGCCGCATCTGGCAGGCTCGAATGGCGTAACTGGCACTCCGCAACCGGCGTGTCGCCCGCAATCGCCTGCTGACCCACTCTCGGGTGAACCGCGAACGTTGGCACTTGGAGCGCCGGGGCGCCGCGTACCGGCGGACTCCTTCGGCGCTTCACGGTGTGCGCCAAGCGGTGGAACATCTCAAGGAGAGGAGAGGTGCACGGCCTTCACCGCCACCATGCTGCGGGTCCTGGTGCGGACGCCGGGAGAATGGACGCTGCCGGAGATCGATTCGGCGCTCGCCCGGCTCAAGCGAGAGGGCAACCTCCTCGAGGCAATCGGGGCTCGCTCCGATCTCGCATTCGTCGCGGACCGGGCGGTGGGATCGGAACGCGCCGTCCTTCGCCGGCTGCAAAGGGAGAGCGACTACGCGCAAGACTTTGAGATCAACGCCGGCGACGTCGAACCTCCCTCGCGGCCGGCACCCTCTACGACACCAGAGGGAAGCCGTGCGGAATCAACGGAAACCGGCACTGTCCTAGGTCATGGAACGAAAGTGCGTGATGACCGATAAAGCGAGCGGTATTGTGTGCGATGCCAACAAGTACGCTATCGAAACGGTTGGCGATCCACGGTATCCGCTCGACCTGTTCCGCCGAGTCATCGCGATGAGTCTCGAAACCACAAGGGTTGCTCGCCATTTGCCCCATCTAACGCTGTAATGTCTGATTGCACAGCGTTAAGCTTGGATGCTGTCCATCTCAATTCACTCTTGGAATTGACTTGGGCATTGGGCATGGAGTTCATGGAGTCCCCAGACAATGTTGAGAATTGATGGTAGCCACCTAATGGCAGTGCTCAATTTGATTGACTTGACAGTGAGCCTTGCAGAGACCGAGCCAGACACAGTGTATGGATCAGTTGACAGCCGCCAAGCCCTCAGTACCCAAATCGGCATGTTGATTGCGGCATTGCAGACATTGCGTCTGTCCATGTCCGTCAAGCGCGCACAGACCCTTCAGTCAAGACTTTCCTTGTATTCTGACGATTCCAACAAGACAGTGGCCCTTGCGACCCTCGTAACTTCAGATTGGAGGGACATCAGGGAAAGAATGAAAGATGAGTTGATGGATTGTAGTCTGTATTTTCTGGAATTGCCCAAAGCGCAATTGTATGAAGACCGCCATACGTGGTTTGGCGTTAACACGAACACAGTTTTTCACGAGGCGAAATCGGATTTGGCGGAAGCGGCAGCTTGCCTGGCGTTCGGTCGTGCCACTGCGTGTGTCTTTCATCTGATGCGGGCGATGGAATTGGCCCTGCGTGTTCTTGGTTCGAAGTTGAACGTGACCGTCCAGGACAGGAATGGCACGCTTCTTGCGTGGGGTCCATTGCTTGCTAATGTGGATCAAGCAATCAAGGATCTCCCAACCGCAGACGAGCGAGAGAGATGGAGTGAGGCGGCCATCTTGCTATTCCATGTAAAGCAACGGTGGCGCAATGACACCATGCACCCAAAGGCCACATATGAGGAAGAAGAGGCGCGCCGAGTTTTCGATGCCGTAAAGTCATTTCTTGATGGTTTTGCTGGCTTGGTGCAGTGCGAAGACGCCTAGACCCAACCCACACTGATGGTCGCCTCGGTCACCCGCCTGAGTGAAGCCGCCTCGACGGTCCACTACTTCGAGACTGACGGCTACTACGCGAAGAACGACGCTGAGCACCGTGAGGCGAGCCGCTGGCACGGCAGGGCCGTCGAGGTCCTGGGACTCCACGGCCCTGTCAAGCCGAAGCGCTTCGAGGAGGTCCTCTCCGGCCGCATCCCCGGCACGACCACCCGCCTCGGCCGCCTGCGCGACGGCAAGCACGAGCACCGGCCCGGTCTCGACATCACCTTCTCCGCCCCGAAGTCGGTCTCTCTGGAGGCCCTGGTCCACGCGGCACCGAAGGCTTCGGCACGGATCATTCGCGCCCACGACGAGGCGGTGACGGCGACCCTGGATTTCATCGAGCGGGAACTGCTGGAGACCCGCGGCTGGAATCCCGCCACCCGCCGACGCCCCCGGATCAAGGGTGATGGCCTGGTCGCGGCCACCTTCCGCCACCTCGCCAGCCGCAACCTCGATCCGCAGCTCCACACCCACAGCGTCGTCGCCAACATGACACGTAACGCCGAGGGCGAGTGGAGAAGCGCCGACTTCATCAAGATCGAGCGGGCCAAGCACCTGATCGGCGCCCACTACCGGGGCGAACTCAAACGCCGCCTCGAGGCCCTGGGCTACGCCACCGAGCAGACCATGGTGGGAAGCGTGCCCGGCTTCGAGATCGCCGGCTACGACAAGGCGACGCTGAAAGCCTTCTCGACCCGCCGGGCGGAGGCGCTTGCCTGGGTCAAGGAACGCAACCTCGATGCGAGGTCGGCGGCCGTCATGCAGCAGGCGGTGCTCTACACGCGCAAACGCAAGGACGAGCCGTCGCGCGAGGAACTCGGTGCCATCTGGAAGGCGCGCATGGCGGAGCTGGAACCCCGCAACCGGCGCGTCTCCCGCGGCCGCTCCGCATCCCACACCCGGCTCGACAGGGAGCGCTGGCACCTCGAGCGCCGCGACGCCGCGAACCGGCGGTCCCCTTCGGCCCTCCATGCGGTGCGCCGGGCGGTCGAGCATCTCGAGGAACGGCGCACGGTCTTCACCGCCACCATGCTGCGGGCCCTGGTCCTGGCGCCGGGCCGGTGGACGCTGCCGGAGATCGACGCTGCGATCGCCCGGCTCCGCGAAGAGGGCCACCTCATCGAGGCCACGGCGGCACGCTCCGATCTCGCCTTCGTCACGGACCGGGCCGTGAAGGCCGAACGCGCCGTTCTTCGCTGGATGAAGAAGGAGAGCGACGCTCCGGAACACTTCGCCGTCGATGCCGGTGACGTCCGTCGCCACCTCGATGCCGGCACCCTCAACGACGGGCAGAAGGCGTCCGTCTCCACCCTGCTGCTGTCGTCCCGCCACGTCGTCGGCGTCCAGGGCCATGCCGGCACGGGCAAGACGACGATGCTGAGAGAGGTCGTCGCGCTTGCCGGCGCGGAGAGCATCGTCGCCCTGGCGCCGTCGAGCAGTGCCGCCGGCACGCTGGAGCGCGAGACCGGGATCGGCACGACGACGCTGCAGTGGTTCCTCACCCGCTACCGGGACGTCGGCGACGGCTGTGCCAATGCAAGATCCATGGCAGAGGCCCGTGCGGCATGTCTGGGAAGGCTTCTCGTGGTGGACGAAGCGTCGCTGGTCAGCATGGCTCAGATGCATGCCCTCGCCCGCATTGCCGAGGCGACGGGGATCGCCCGGGTCGCCCTGGTGGGCGATCACGCACAGTTGCGCTCGGTGGAGGCCGGGCAGCCGTTCAGGGTGCTGCAGAAGGCCGGCATGGAGACGGCGGTCATGGACGAGGTCATGCGCCAGCGCAACGAGGGCCTCAAGGCCGCTGTGCTTCACATGATCGACCAGAAGCCGGAACTCGCCATTGAGGAACTCGGCCCTGGTGTCCTGGAGATGGACGCAGACGAACTCGGACCCCGTGCCGCGGCCCTGTGGCTCGATCTCGACAGGCAAGAGCGCGAGGCGACGAAGGTGCTGGCCCCCACCCATGCCCGGCGCCGGGAGATCACGGACGCCATCCGCGAGGGCCTGAAGTCCGAAGGGAGCCTTCATGGGCGAACGCTCAGACTCGAGCGCTTCCGCAATCTCCACCTCACCCGCGCCCAGAAAGGGGATCTCGCCAACTGGCGCGAGGGCGATGTCGCGGTGTTCCACGCGGACGTCTACGGCGTCCAGGCGAAGTCGGGCGACATCTTCGGCGTCATCGGCTCCGAGGGCGAGAAGGTCCTCCTGAAGCACCCCGACGGCAAGACCCGCCGCGTCGATCCGTCGAAGTACCTGCGCTACCGGGTCGAGCTCTTCGAGACGGAGGGGATCGAGGTGCAGGCGGGCGAGAGGATCCGCTGGACCCGGAACGACAAGGGACGCTCGCTCTTCAACGGCGAGGAGGCGCAGATCCTCTCGATCGGGGCGAAGACCCTGAAGATTCGCACCGCCGACGGCCGCGCGCTGACGCTGGCTCATGACGATCCCCAGCTTCACTTCATCGACCATGCCTGGACCTCGACGGTCCATGCGGCCCAGGGGATGACCTGCGACCAGGTGATCGCGGTTCTCGATGCGGATGTTGGTTTTCTGATTATCGCAGCGCCTGATTCCCGGATTGATTTGCGTCGCCCGGGACGGGTTGTTTCGCCCTCTGCCGGTTTTTTCGGCTGGCGGTGCTTGTTGTTTCCAAGCAGGGGTTTCCCGTGACGGACTGTCGGGGGTCAGTTCACGGTCGGCAAGGGTCGAGGGGTGTTCCACCGATGAGGCCGTAGATGCCGTGTTGCTGGAGGATGTCGTTCCAGTCCGTGGCGCCGTCGGGGCGGACGCGCCGGATTCCCTTGTGTGCGGCCATCAACTGGCGTGCGGCGGCATCGCCGGCTTCGTCGGCGTCGAAGCCGCATGCCACGGAGACGATGTTGAGGGTCAGGAGCCATTGAGGCAGGCGGCGGGCGAGGCCTGCCGTGGAGGCGTACATGGAGACCGTCCCGCCGGCGCCCAGGGAGAGGGCGGAGAGGGCGTCGATGGCGCTTTCGGCGATGAAGAGGGCGATCTCCGGTTGCTCGGGGCATGAGGTGAACCAGAAGCCGCCGCGTTCCTTGCGGGATCCCGGGGCCATGCCGCGGAAGCGGCTGCCGTCGCGGCGGCGGCGTATTCCGACGAGTTCCGCCCCGGTGGCGTTTCCGGAGGCGTCGCGGCACAGGAAGACGGCGTTGTCTCTGGCGTCGGCGTAGAGCAGGCCCTGCTCCCCGAAGCCGTCGACGCGGAAGGTCTCGATGGCGCGCTCGTCGATCAGCCAGCGCCGCACGGCGGGCCACGATGCGGGGCACCGCCGGGGCAGGATCAGGGGCTTCGCGGGCGTCGCCCGCGGCCTTTGCGGCCCATGATCCGTCGAGGCCAGCCATGCGATGGCCTGGCGCGGCGTGCATGCCGTGGCATGGATGACGAAGTCGATGGCGCCGCCACCGCCACATCCGCGGAGATGGTCGTAGAACTTCGGGCCGTTGATGGAGATCACCGACCCCGGGCGTGTCCAGCGCGCCTTGTCGCGGCGGCATGGCCGGTATCCCAGGGCACGGGCCAGCGGCTCAAGGGGGCGGTCGCGCGGGTGGCTCACGGTTCGAGATCCTCGCGGGCCTGGTGGACATGCTCGAGGGTGACTTGGCGGGCCTTGTCGACGGCGGCGGCGTGGAGGGCATGGTGGGCGAAGGTGTCGACCTTGCGGGGGACGCCGCGGGCGAGATCGAAGATGGCCTCGATGGCGTTCTTCTCGAACAGCGGGACGTCGGCGCCGGCCAGGCGCATGCGGTGCTCGACGTAGGCCTCGGCCTCGTCGCGTTCGAGGCCGGGGAGGTGGCAGCGCACGACGATGCGCTGGGCGAGGGATTCGTGCACCGCCATGGTCAGCCTGCGGCGCAGTTCGGTGAGGCCCGTGAGGAGGAGGACGAGGCGGCGTTCGCTGTCCATGCGGAAGTTGGTCAGCAGGCGCAGTTCCTCGAGGAGTTCGTTGTGCAGGAGGTGGGCCTCGTCGATGACGAGCAGCGAGAGTTGACGCGTCTCGCCGAGCCGGCGCGACACGTCGGCGCGGATGGCGCGCCAGGCGCCATGGCGCGAGGTGGCGCGCTCGAGACCGAGTTCGGCGGCGATGAGGTTGTAGAGGTCGAGGATGCTTCCGGTGGTCAGCGAGATGTAGGCGACCTTGAAGAGGCCGCTGTGGAGGCCCTCGCAGACCTTGCGGCAGACGGTGCTCTTGCCGCAGCCCGCCTCCCCCGTGAGGAGACCGATGCCGCGCATCTCGATGAGGTGGCCGAGGCGCGCCTCGGCCTCGAGCTGGCCGCGAGCGGGGAACAGGTCGCCGGGCTCGGGAGCGTCCTTGAAGGGATAATGCCTGAGGGCGAAGTGCTTCGTCTGCATCACGATGTCTCCTCGTCGTCATGAGGTCTGAAGGTCAGGGTGCGGCGGATCAGGGCGTTGGCATGAACGTCCAGCGGCGTGGCGACGCCGGCGTCCCTGCCGTCGTGGACGATCCTGACGGGTCGATCGAGGCGTGCCGGATCGAAGCGCAGCGTGACCTTGTGTCCCACCAGTTCGGCGGGCGCTTCGTAGAGGCGGTTCTTCAAGCTCACGGTGCGATCCTTGTGGACCCGGCGGTCGACCTCGAAGAGGAAGATGTCGTCGAGATCGACAGTCGGGCCGAGCATGGGCACGTCGGCGGCCAGCGAGGCCCACTTGTCGAAGGGCGTCATGCCGCCCAGACCGCGATGGGGAGCCCTGTGGTAGTCGCCTTCGATCCATGTCCTCAGGCGCAGGTTGAGGGCGTCGAGACTGGCCAGCTCGGCGCTCTGGAGACGGGGCAGGAGCTGGATCCGGACTGTTCTCAGCCAGCGTTCGATCTTGCCCTTGCCCATCGGCCGGTAAGGCGTCGCGTGGATCAGGACGATGCCCAGTCTGGCGCAGACCAGGGCGAGATGGGTGGAACGGAAGTAGCTGCCGTTATCGACATAGAGCCGGACCGGCAGGCCCCTTCTCATCAACGCCTCGCGGAACACCGGCAGGAAGGACGCCGTGTTCTCGGACATGGCGAAGGCCGCATAGGGAATGACTCTCGTCGCATCGTCGATGAAGGCTATGAGGTAGGTCTTGAACCTGCGTCCCCCGGCACCCTTGACCTTCGGCCCGTGCAGGACGTCCGCCATCCACAGGTCATTGGCACCGGGCCAGGTGAAGCGCCGCAGGTCCCGGGCCTGTGTGTCGGCGGGCTTGTCGAGCCCCTCGGCGGCGAACAGGCGGTAGAGCGTCGAGGACGCCAGCGTCGCGTCGTCGGCCAACTCGCCCGACGCACGGGCCTGCCTGATCACCTCGCGCACGCTCAGGTGCGGCGCATCACGCTTGATGGACAGCACGAGTTCGATCGTCTCCGGCGTCATCCGCCGCGGCCTGGCGCGGTCACGGCGGCGCTTGGGGTAGAGGCCCTCGAAGCCATGCTTGCGGTAGTGATGCAGCCAGTCGCGGATCGTCCCCTCAGCGATGCGGTTGCGCCGCGTCCCGGGGATCACCCAGATCCGCTGCGACAACTCCCTGATCAGCGCCCCGATGGCTCGCCGGTCGGCAACCAGCAGGCCGGCGATCACGCCGTAACGGAACAGGGCGACGCGCTGACGGTGGTCTTCGGTGCCGGGGGACATGGCCACATCTTCCCGTGTTGGTCCGTGGAAGCTGCGACCTTCGACGGTCCCGAGCCTCTCACATAGTGCCGTCGCGTGTTGGCGGCCCCGTCGTGCTCCGGGGACCCCGCGGGTGAACGGCGAATCCAACGGGACAGGGAAGATGGACAAGGTGGTCGCAGCCCAGCTCCCGCACGCACACAAGCGCCTCGCCGCACGCCAGGTGGCTGCGCAAACCGATCAGGCCCAGACACGTCGTGTCCAGCAGCACCGGGAACAGTCCGGCCAGGATCCGCAGGCTCTGATGAACGCCGACAACCCGGCGGCGCAGCGACCGCCGCGCACTCGTCAGGTCAATCGCCTCGGGATAAAGCACTCGCACGCCCGCCCACAGGCTGCCCGCTTCCTCGACCGCCACAACCTGCGCCTCGCACGAGGCAAGCGTCCCCGCAAGACGCGCCTGAAGACAGCCCGGCAGGGCGCTGAATGACCGGTGGCAGGGGCGGCAATACCAACGCGCCACGCGCATGCCTCGCGGCGTCTTGCGCCCGTAGGTCCCGTTGCGCGTCATCCCGCAGGCCGTCACCGCCAGACCCCGGCAGCACACAGGAGGGGTTGCGGTGCGCCATGCCTCCTGCGCAACATAGTCCTCGGCGGACAACGTCGTCTCATCCAGATGCTGCAAACCTCCGCCCGTGGCCCGGCGAGCGACAGTCGCGCGGGCCACACTCCTTCATGGACCCGCACCATGGTGCAGCAGAACCGACAGGCGGCCTATGCGGTCACCCGAAAAACACCCTGCTTGGAAAAGAAGAAGAGACCCTGGAGGCATCCGCACTCTCCCGGTCTCTCCGGGGAATCAGCACGGATCAATGTGGGAAAAGGCGGCCTCGGCCGACCGGAACAATCAGGGGTTCAACAGCGGATCAGGGCGCCGTCGCCGGACAGGCGGCGTTCTACGTCGAGTTGACGCGGGCCCGCGACAACGCGGTGCTGCTGACCGACGACCGCATCGGTCTCGTGGAGGCCCTCGAGACGGCGACGGGCGAGGAACTCTCGGCCCTCGAGGCGATCGGACACCAGTTCCAGGACCCGGCACCGGAGATCACCGTGTTGGCGAAGGAAGAGATTCCCCCTGAAGCCCTCAACGACGCGCAGGCCTGGCGGGAAGAGGTCCGCGCCACATGCGAGCGCCATCTCGACCGCCGTCTCGCCGAACGCGAGGCGCTGCTCGACCGCGCCCGCAGCCTGAGCATGGAGGGGAACCCGGCCCTTGTTGGCGTGGACGGCCACGATGCGTGGCGCGAACAGACACTGGCGACGATCGAAACATGGCGGGACGAGACGGAAGAGGAGCCAGGCACCGGCGCTGCCAAGGCCGATCTCCTCGAGAGGCTGGTGGCCTTCGACGATTCCCGGGCTGAGTTCAACCGGGACCGGCAACGCCATGCCCAGACAGCCAGGGCGGCCGGCGAGGACTTCGCCCTCCATCCCGGGATCGACGACCTGGTGGCCCGAGGCCGGACCCTCGTGGAGACCGCTCCACGCGCGCAGGATGTCCCCTGGGATCTCCCCTCCTTCCTAGACCTGGTCACCGGGACCCGGCGCGACCATGACGAGGAGTTGGCCCGGGCCGAGGCCGAGGTCCTGGTCAGGTTCGAACGGACGGTGCGGGATCTTGACGACGTGAAGGACGCACGGCGTGCGTTGAGAGACCTGGCAAAGGGGGAACCCCTTCATGCAGTCGCGGGCTACGCTGCCTGGAGGGAACAAGCCGACGCGGCCATCGACGCCTTGCAGAGGGCGGCCGTGCAGGATGGCGAACGGGAACGACTCGGCCTCGCCGACACGCTCCGCCTCGACGAGGCTTTCCGTCATGACGATGAGGTGGCGTCGCTGATGGCCGACTGGGCCATCTTCGAGAAGGAAGCGCGTGCCCGGGGCGTGGAGGCGGTCGACCTTGCCGCAAGCGATCCTCTGCTGACACGGACCCGGCATCTCGCCGGCAACCCGCCCGAGGGCGAGACAGCGCCTCAGGCCCTGACCGGGATCCTCGCGCGCCACCAGGCGCGGGCCGAAGAACGGGATAGGGCCGCAGCCACCATCACGCGGAGCCTGGACGGCTATCGTGCCTGCCACCAGGACACGGCGGACCCGCTCTCCGCCATCGGGGAGTGGCGCGGCACAACGAAGGAGGCCATCGGCACATGGCGGGCGATGACGGAGCCGGACGGGAGGGATCCGGCGCTGGCGGCGACGGCAGCGGTCCTGGAGGACCTCATCGCCTTCGAGGGACGCGTCCACGACGTTGCCGCCCGGCTGCGGAACGCCAGGGGC
This sequence comes from Alphaproteobacteria bacterium, assembly GCA_965207785.1. GTDB lineage: Bacteria > Pseudomonadota > Alphaproteobacteria > SP197 > SP197 > SP197. Next base: position 98,897 of record CBDBNO010000010.1, read on the forward strand.
GATGACGGGACGGGCAACCCGTTCATCGGCAAGGGTGGCGATGCACTGGCCGCGGACCTGCGCGAGTTGCAAGCCGATCTCCCCGGCCGAGGGATGATGCTGTCCTCGCTGCAGCAGGCGTCCCAGGAACTCGAGGACCACGAACGGGCGCTGGCCAGGAAGGAGGAACGGCAACGCGCGGCCGCCGCGGTGGCACGAGCCTTCGACGACCATGCGGCCCGCCACGGACGTCACTGCGACAGGCCCTCCGCACAGGCGCGGAGCATCCGCGCCTGGTGTGACGAGGCACGGCAGACCCTGGACGCGTGGCGGGCCGTGACGGCGGCGAACGAACAGGAACCGGCGTTGTCGAAAGACGCGGCGGCCCTCGTGGATCTCGTCGCCTTCGAGGAACGCGCCCTCGACCTTCATGCGCGCTTGCACGATGCCCGCCGCGCCGGCGGAGCGGCGCGTCCCTTCCTGGCGGAAGGCGGCGACACCCTGGCCGCCGACCTCCGCAGTCTCGAGGCCCGTCTCCCGCGTCATGGCGACCTGCTGTCGTCGCTGCGGGAGGCGTCGCAGGCACTCGACCGGCACGAGGCGCGGATCGCGGAACGGGAGAACGCGGCGGCGCGGATCGACCGGGCCCTTGACGAGTATCGCGCCTGCCACGCGCCGAGCCAGGACACGGCCGAGCAACTCTCTGGCTTGAGGCTCTGGCGCCACGAGACGCAGGAGGTCGTCGACGCCTGGCGGTCGATGGCGGAGACGGGCGAGAATGATCCGGGGCTGTCGCAGACGGCAAAGGTCCTCGAGGATCTCATCGCCTTCGAGGATCGTGCCCGCGACCTTTTCATGAGGTGGTCGATCGCCCGCATCGCCGGCGGTACGACAAGCCCCTTCCGCGGGGCCGATGGCGACGCCCTCGCCGCGGAGTTGCGTGCGCTGGAGGCCGGTCGCCCGCGCCACGCGATCCTGCTGCAGGGTCTCCGTCCGGCATTCGAGAGTCTGGCCGAACACGAGCGGGCTGTCGCCCGGACCCGGGAGCTGCTCGAGCGGGTCTCTGAGATCGACGAGGCACGGCGCTCCCTGCTGGAACGCGAGGGCCGGAAGTCGCGTCCGCTCAACCGCCGGTTCAACAAGGCCTGGAGGCGCTGGCATGACGCGGCGGAAGCGGTGGTGGCGGACATCGATGCGGCGGACGGGGCGCTGATCGCCCGCGTCGACGAGCAGGGCATGGCGGCGCGTGTCAGGGCGGAGTTCGCGGCCAGCGATCGTCTCGACGGCCTGCCGGGTTGGCTGCTGCTGCGTCTCCACGACAACGCGGTCAACGCCGGAACTGCCATGCATCCGGCCATGACGGATGACTATGCCGGGATTATCGCCGGGATGGGTCGCTTCGATGACAGCCTCCCGAGGAAGGATTCCAGGCGCCGGGTGCTTGTCGGCGAGATCAATCGTTACCACGCCATCCAGGAAACCCGCCTCAACGTCGCCAAACTCCTCGGCGACCTGCAGGCCCACAACGCTGAAGCGGCATCGCTCGACGAAGCGGCCGGGACGGAGGAACTGCCTTTGCAGCAGAGCATGGCCTGGGCCGAATGGCACACGCTCTCCCATCGCCTCGAGGATGAGGCTCGCGCGGTGCTGAACGGCGGCGGCGACCATCGCCTGGTCCTCCATGACGGCCAGGGCACGCGCCGGGCGTTCGAGGAGGCGATGGCCCGCTTCGAGGAAACGCGGACCGCCCGCGGCGAGCCGGACAACACCGCGCGCCTTGAACGGTTGCGTCAGGAGGCGGAGGAACGACGGCGTTCCTGGTCGCGCAAGCGCGGCGGCGGTCTCTCCATGTGACGCTGGTTCTATTCCGGTATGTCGTCGCGTCCGGTGCGCTCCAGGTAGGCGGCGACCAGACGTGCGCCCTCGCCGGCTCCGAACTGGCGGTCGAGGTGATGTTCGAGAGCGTCGCGGCGTCCCTCTTCGAGCATGTCGTCCATCGCCTTGCGCACGAGGAAGGAGATACGCCCGTGGAGGCTCTTCCAGAGCGGCGTCGCCTCCTCCGGCGGCGCCGGAGGAAGATGCGCGATCACCCGCCGGGCGGCCTCCGCGATCGCCTGCTGCTGTTCCAAGGCTCGCGCCACATCCACGCGGGGTCGTGTGGGATCGATCGCCAGGGCGGCCCGCACGAGGAAGGCGGAATTCGTCATGCCGGCCCGCGATGCCCGGGCCCCGATCCTCTCCCAGTTCTCATCCGTGCAGGAGAGCGAGTACTTGCCCTGCCGCTTCGGCCGGCGCTTCATGGATCGGTCTCCGGCGTCTTCAGGCGGCACAGCAGCTCGAGTGCGTCGATGACGGACATGCCGAGATCCGGCACCGGCGCCATGAGGCGCGTCACCACCTCGGCCGAGGCCGTGAGTTGATCGAGGAGGGCCTCGCCTTCCCTGCGCACCGGCATCAGGTCCCCGCCGGCCGGCTCGTCGTGAAAGGCGCAGGCGACCATGAACGCCGAGCGGCTCATGCCCGCCGCCTTCGCCCGCTTCGTGATGATCGCCTGCTGCTTCGCCGAGCAGTAGTAGTTGCGCTGCCTCGCCCGATCTTCGGTCATCGGCCCAGCCTCCGCTCCAGGGCGAGGCGGGCATCGACGCGCTCGTTGATGGCCTTCCAGGTGTCCGGATCCCCGACGAGGCGCAGCCGCTCGATCTCCTCGAGAACGGCGAGAGAGCGCTCCATGCGGGTCAGGGTGTCGCCGATGCGGGCATCGTCGGAGTCGGCGCTGGTGGCGGCGAGTCGGTGGACGATGAAGGCCGAGGGACGCATGCCGACGACGGCGGAGCTCTCCTTGAGGTCCTGCCATTCGGCATCCGTCATCATCACCGTGCGCTGCTTCCTTGTGGTGTCGTTCATGCGTGCTCCTGTGGTCATGTTGTGGTCATCGGGATCGCCGGCGCCTGGCCTCGTTTGCGGTGTGTTTGTGGTGCGGCTGACAGATGCCCGGTACTCATGGTCTTGCGGTCATCTTGTGGCGTTGGAGAGAGAACGCAACGGGGCATGCGGTGCAGTTTTGCAGAGGTTCGGTGGTAGTGACCACAACCGGAGCGTCAAGGATGACATGGTGGCATGATGCGGAGCAGAATACTATGGGTTTACCCGAAGTAATGAGCGCCATCCGCCAGATGCCGTTGCGAGGGTCCCCGGAATTGCCCGCTGTGCGCGGACCTTACATCGACGTTCAGTTTTTTCCGGAAATGCAACTCTTGCTCTACATCGAACCTATGTGTTGAGGTTGTCATGGGAGCGCAACAATGGTCTTGACAGGCGGTGCATGTCGTTGATAACGTGCTGCATTAGCGAGAGGGAAGGTAGGGCGTCAGTCAGGCATTGTGGCGGTTTTGGAGGTGACCCTATTGGTTACACCAATGTACTCGTCTATGCCGAGGACAATCGAGACACCATCAAGCAGACGCAAGCTCGGGAACTGATTCGCGCGCTGCTTCTCGAACGTCGTGGTGTCATTTCGTTGCAAGTCCTGCAGGAGTTCCATGTGGTGGCCACCCGCAAGCTGAACATGGACCCAGAGGCAGCCAGGCGCCGGTTACTGCGTTACTCCAGATTTGAGATCATCCCTCTCCAGCTTCCCGACCTTCTGTCGGCAATTGACCTTCAGCAACTGCACAACCTGTCCTTCTGGGACGCGCTCATCGTCAAGGCCGCACTGAACGGTTCCTGCAAGGTGCTTCACTCAGAAGACATGCACTCCGGTCACGTCATTGAAACCCTGGCGTTGAACAATCCCTTTGCTTCTCCCGTCAGGCCGTAGGATCGCGAAACTGCGGCTTCGGCGTGTCGCGACCGAACCAGGGCTGCGCCGCCTCGAAGGCCAGGGCGGCGCGGAACACGCTGATATCGTCAAAGGGCCGACCGACGATCTGCATGCCGGTCGGTACGCCGTTTGCGGCGAAGCCGGAGGGCACGCTCGCCACGGGAAGCTGGCTCAAGGCATTGAAGGGATAGGTCAGGCACCAGCCCATGTAGGGATCGACCGCATGCCCGTTGATTTCGATGCGAGAATTGAAGATCGAATGGTCCGCGGCCACCGACGGAACGCCGAGCGTCGGACAGATCATGACGTTGTAACGCTTCATGACAGGCGAGAGCTTCAACCACATCTCGGCACGTATGGAGTGCGTGGCGAACAGATCGCGCGCGCTGTAGGCCATACCCTGCTCGGCGTCGAGCACCGAGTCCGCCAGGATTTCGTAGCGCCATTGCATCAGATAGGGTGCCAGGGACTGTGCCACCCCCGCCTTGCTCTGGATTTCCCAAGGCACCACGGAGCTCGACGTCCAATCGAGTTCCACCTCGTCGACCTCGCATCCGAGGTCGCGGAACACTGCGGCCGCACGTCGCGTCATGCGCTCCACCTCGGGGTCGACATGCTTGTAACCAAGATCGATGGTGAGCGCTATTTTCCAGCCCTTGATCGAGCCCGGCTTGTCCGGAACGACGACCCGGCCGGGCAGCGAGGTCAAATCGTCCCGATGCTGGCCCGACATGACATTTTGCATGGCCGCCCCGTCCGAGACAGCCCGGGTCATCGGGCCGTAATGGCAATAGGAATCGAAGGATCCCGGCGTGTCCTGGGGATTGCGGCCGTAGGGCGGCTTGTAGCCGAAGACACCACAGGCCGAAGCGGGAACGCGGATCGAGCCACCATAGTCGGAACCGTCCGCAAGGGGAGTCATGCCGGCTGCGAGCGCCGCGCCCGAACCGCCTGAGGAGCCACCGGGACTCATGGCCAGGTTCCAGGGATTGCGGGTGACGCCCCACTGGGTGCTGTGGCATACCGTGGCAATGCCGAGCTCCGAACTGGCAGAACGGGCGAGCAGGATCGCACCGGCACGCAAGAGGCGGTCGACGGTCGGCAGGCTGTGCGTATCCCGGTGATTTGCGAAGATCTTGCAGCTCTGTGACGTGATGTGGCCCTTGATGGCATGCAGGTCCTTGATCATCACAGGAAGACCTTCCAGCCGCCGTATCCGGGAACCGGCGCGCATGAACCTGGTTTCGGCCTCCCTAGCCTGATCCAGGGCCCTGTCGTGGAACGTGTGGGTTGTCGCGTTGATCCCGGGCTCGACATCCTCATGACGCGAAATGAGCGCTTCGACATACTCGACGGGCGACAAGGTACGCTCCCTGAAGCGCTTCATCACTTCGGTTGCCGGCATGTAACAGAGCTCGGTGTCGACCATTTTCTTCTCCTCCGGTTTCGCCGTTTGCGCACGGCGGCCGCGGTTCACGCTTCGCCGACGTCCTCGGCACGGTGACAGGCACTGTGGCCTTCCCCGACCCCGCGGAGGACGGGCTTTTCAACGACGCATCGTTCGATTGCCCAGGGGCAGTTCTCGCTGAAGAGGCAGCCTTTCGCATCGCCGCCTTCGACCAGGCCCCGGAACGTGAAGGCGGCGCGGTCACGTTCCGCAATGGTCAGCCGCAGGGCCCGGCTGTAGGGATGCCTGGGCTTGTCATAGAACGTTCTGGCGGCAGCCTGCTCCACCAGTTCACCTCGATACATGACCGCGATGTCGTGAGCCACGTATCGCGTGACGGCGATGTCATGGGAGATGAAGAGAGCGGCGAAACCCTCGCTGGCCTGCAGGTCCTTGATCAGGTTGAGCACCTGGCTCTGGATCGAAACGTCCAGGGCACTCACGGCCTCGTCGAAAACCACGAACTTCGGATTCGTGATGAGCGCCCGGGCGATGGCCAGGCGCTGACGTTGCCCGCCGGAAAGCTCATGTGGAAAGCGATTGGCAAGGACAGGTTCGAGTCCGACCTTGGCCAGCATGTCCGCGACCGTCGCGGGGACATCGCCGGAGGGCAGGGAACGGGCAATCCGAAGCGGCTCCGCGACGGAGACACCGACCCGCAGTCGCGGATTGAGCGCCCATTCCGGATTCTGGAGGACCACCGCAAGGCTTCCCCTGAGGCGGTGCCGGTTGCGCGGCAAGGGCTCGCCATTGAACTGCACGAATCCTTCGGCGGGCCGCATCATTCCGAGGCACAGCTTGCCCAGTGTCGTCTTTCCCGATCCCGACTCGCCGACCAGTCCCAGAGTCCGGCCCCGCTCGATTGCGAGCGTCACGCCCGACACCGCCCTGACGCTGCCGGAATCCCGAAGCCGCCGCGAAGCGTACGTCGCCGATACGCCCCCCAGGTAAATGACCGGCGGTTTCACCGGTGTGGACCTAGGCACCGGACCGGCATGCCAGCACCTCCTCGGCCCGGTGGCACAGGACGGACCGGTTGCCGGTATGTTGCATCTTGGGTCGCACGTCGTTGCACAGATCCTTCATCCAGTCGCAACGCGGCGCAAAGGCGCATCCCCGGCTGCTCTCCGTGATGACCGGCGGGAGGCCTTGTATCGGCCTGAGCCTCCCGTCCGGTCCTTCGGCACCGGGTGCCGATTCGAGAAGCGCGCGAGTGTAGGGATGTGCCTGCCGGTGAAACAGGGTGTCTCTTTGCGCGTACTCCACGATCCGGCCGCCATACATGACGGCGACATGCCGACAGTAGCGGGAAACCACATGCAGATCGTGACTGAGCAGCACCAGCGATGCGCCTGTGGCGCTGCACATCGAAATCAGCAACTCAAGTATCTGGTCGCGAAGCCAAGCGTCGAGCGACGCCGTGGGTTCGTCGGCGACAATCAGACGGGGATTTCGGGCGATGGCCATCCCGATGGCAGCACGCTGCGCCATACCCCCCGACAGTTCGTGGGGAAAACTCTGCTCGATCCGCCCGGCGCCGGCCAGTCCGACATTTGACAGCAAGGCGCGAACGCTGTCGCGGGTCGCCCGCGGGCCGATGGCCCGCGCCAGCTGCCGGCCGATTCTCATCGTCGGATCGAGTGCTGTCATGGGATTCTGGAAGACGAAACCCAGCACGTCGCGCCGCAGCGTGCGCAGACGCTCGTCATCGCCTCCGAAGACCGAGAGGTCGAGCACACTCAGATCTCCCGACAGGCGACGGGCATTCCAGGGCAGCAGCCGGCCGATCGCCAGGCCCAGCGTGCTCTTGCCGGATCCGCTCTCTCCCACGATACCGAGCGTCTCGCCGGCTTCCAGGTCGAGACTGACTCCGTCCAGCGCAACCACCCTGCCGCGCGGCGTGTCGTAGACCACGACGAGATCGCGCACGTCGAGAAGTGACGTCATCGCAGCGACCGGCCCCTGAGCGGGTCCATCAGATCGCGCAAGCCGTCTCCCAGCAGGTTCACGGACAGGATCGCCGCGGCCAACAGCAGGCCGGCCGGAAAGACCAGCCAGGGCGCCGCCGTAAGATAGACGCTCCCCAGGCGAAGCAGGGATCCCAGAGAAGCGTCCGGCGGCTGGACACCCAGACCCAGGAAGCTGAGCTCGCTTTCGACCAGCATGCCGATCGACAAGGCATAGGTGAGTTGAACGATCACGGCGCCGAGCACGTTGGGAAGCAGGTGGAAAACGATGACGCGAAGGAATCCCGCTCCGCTGACCTCGGCGGCGATCACGTAGGAGCGCTCGACGACGCTGAGCGCCACGGCTCGCACCACGCGCACGAAGAGAGGCAAGGTGATCAGCGAGATGGCAATGATCGCCGAAGTGCCTCCCGGTTCCAGCATCGCGGCGATCAGGATGGCGAGCAGCAGGGGCGGGAACGCGAACAGAACATCCACCAGGCGCATGATCGCGACATCCACGATCCCGCCGGCATACGCGGCCGTCAGTCCGACGAGGGTGCCGAGAATGCCCGTAAGGATCACGGCCATGCTGGCCAGGAGGAAAGTCGCGCGAAGTCCTTCGACGATCCGCGGCAGTGCGGACCGGCCGAGTTCGTCGGTTCCGAGAAGCCAGTCGGCTGCCGGTGCCGCCAGGCGCGGTCCAACCCCGATCTCCTCGGCGTCGCCCAGAGGAAGCACCGGACCTATCAATCCGAGCAGCACCAGGCTGGCGAAGAGAACGGCGCCGATGCCCGACAGGCGGTCGCGCCGGGCGAAGTCCAGGATGCTGGCGAAGGGGCCCCTGACGATCAGGTTCACGACTGGCTCCTCTTTCCGCCTATACGCGGATCGATCAGGGCATAGACGATGTCGGCGACGATGTTGATCGTGACGAAGACGGTTGCCGCCAGAAGGACTCCGGCCTGAACCGCCAAGTAGTCCCTGTTCTTGACACTCTGCACCACGTAGACGGCCACGCCCGGCACGGAGAACATCTGTTCAACGATGATCGCGCCGCCGAGCAGATAGGCGAAATACACCGTCGTCACGGTCACGATCGGGATGGACGCATTTCGAAGGACATGGCTGCGAATGATGTCCGGCGGTCTTTCTCCGCGCGCGACGGCGGCGGTGACATGCGTTTCAGCGGTGACGCCGAGCACCGAGTCGCGTGTGGTTCGCTGAATGAGCGCCATGCCGAACACGCTCAACGTCACCACCGGGAGCGTCATGGCGCGCATGTTCGCCACGGGATCCTCGAGTAACGGCACGTAACCGCCGACCGTCAGGCCCAGCGACCATATGGAAAACATGAACACGAATATGGTGCCGAGAACGAAGACGGGGACGCTCGCCCCCAGTGCGCCCACCAGGCGCCCGGCGGCGCGTCCGAATTGGCTGGTGCTCGTCACACCGGAAGCGATTCCCATGGGCACGCCGACGGCGATCGCAAGAAGCGTCGCCATCACGGCGAGCTGGATGGTCGCCGGGGCGCGGCGAATGATCTCGGCCGCGACCGGCTGGCCCGTGGTCAACGACGTGCCGAAGTCACCTCGCGCCGTCGCCGCGAGCCAGTGCAGGTACTGCTCGACCGCCGGCCGGTCCAGGCCGTACTTGGCCCTCACGATCGCCCGCGTCTCGGGGGTGCCGAAAGGACCGAGGATCACGTCCTCGTAGCTGCCCGGGACGAAGTGGACGGCCATGAAGACGATGATGGAAACACCGAACAGGGTGACAAGCGCGATTCCCAGGCGAAACGCGATGAACCGAAAGATGCGCAACCCGATTCTCCGCCTCTCTCGTGCCCCTGAACCGGAACGCCGCCACCTCGAACGTGGCCTCCCTACGGTGCGATGCGGGCGAACTCCTCGATGTACCTCAGCTCGTCCTCATAGCCTTCGGCCGGATGGATCTTCACCTCGACGAGATCGTTGCGGTAGGCAATGACGTTGTTCTTGTTGACAAGCGCCAGCATGTTCGCCCCGTCGTCGATCATCGTGCAGATCTCGGCGAACAGGGCATCCCTTTCGGCGCCGTCAGGCGTGCTCTGGGCTTCGGCGATCTTGTCGTTGAGTTCAGGTACCGAGACGAAGTAATGAGCGTTCCATCCGGTTTTCTCCGGGTTCCACGATCCAAGAACGATGGCCGGATCGCCATAGCCGGAAAGCCAGGTCACATTGAGATCGAAATCGCCGCGCACCCATACCGCGTCGATCCACTCCGCGTAGCCGAGCTGACGGATGTTCACGTTCATGTCGATGTCGGCGAGTTGCTGCTTGATCACCTGGGCGATCAACACGAGCGATGCCAGGTCCGATGTCGTCAGCATCTCGATCTCGACACCCTCGGCTCCGGCCTCCGCCATCAGGGCCTGCGCCCTTTCAAGCCTCGATTCGCGCGTTTGCGAGTAGGAAGGAACGTCGGCGCAAACCTTCGACGAGGAGAACGTCCTCGGCAGCGGGTAGTCGACGGCGCCCATGCCGCCAAGCGCCACACGGCTGATCTCCTCGCGGTCAAGGGCAAGATTCATCGCCTGACGGACACGGATATCGTAGAAGGGCGACTCCTCGTCCAGGGCATGGACGTCGAGATTGTAGTAGCTCGCCGTTTCCTGCGTCACGACGGTGATGTTCTCATCGCCCTGGAGAAGGACCGGGAGATCCGGATTGACGAAGGTGCCGACGTCCGCACGCCCGTCGCGAAGCGCGGCGATTCTCGCCGACTCGTCCAGGATGATCAGGATCTTCAACTCGTCGGCGACGGGCAGTCCCTCGCCCCAGTAGTGCGGGTTGGCCTGGTAGGTCCAGGACTGGTCCTGCAGATGTTCCGTGACCATGAACGGACCGGAGCCCATCAGTTCCTTGGTCGGGTCGAACGTCCCCGCGTTGTATTCCTCCATCGGCATGATCGCGGTGGAAATATGGGCAAGCGCTGCGAGCAGTTGCGTGTGCGCCGCTTCAAGCTCGATGCGCACCCCGTGGTCGCCTTCCGCGACGATTTCGCTGATGGAACCCAGGTTACCGGCCCACCACGAGCCGGTGGCGGGATCGAGAACACGGTTCAGACTGCCGACGACGTCGCTCGAGACGACGGGCCTGCCGTTGGAGAAAGCTGCGTTCTCGCGGAGCCGGAAGACGTAGGTCGTGGGAGACGTCTGTTCCCACGATTCGGCGATGCCGGGCTGGATGTCGAGGGTTTCTCCGGTTGTCACGAGCGTGTCGTAGACCGGAAAGAAGAACTTCCAGGTATTGCCGTTGAAGTCAGTGTGCGGGTCGAGGGACTGCGCCTCGTCGGGCTTGGCCCAGGTAATCGTCCCGCCCTCCGCCAGGGAAGAACCGGCACCGGAAATCAGCATCATCCCGGAAACCGCCAGGGAACCGAACGTGATCAGGAACCTCTTTGCAAGATGCATGGTGACAAACTCCCCTTTTGCCGACGCCCGCTTCAAAGTCGGGCTGACGAGCAGTTACCGCGGCCCGGTTGCCGGAGAGTGCGCTTTCACGTCTTCCGCAGGCCCCGAGTATCGTTTGCTATTTGCGCCGACGCCGAGATCAGGCAGCAACGAAGGGACGCAACCCGCCGCCTTCAAGGCGGTCCTGCGGTGCGCACCATGGACCGTTCGCTGGTCCCCTTCGTAACAGGTTGTCACGCGACTCCCCCTGAATCACCACGGGTACAGTTCCCCGGGTGATTGGTCGGCGCGCCGAGTCTATATCATTCGTCACCACCCGCAAAGCGCATTCACGGCATATCCCTGAGGATGCCGGGGACTGCTCATGCGCTATACTTGGCCCGGACTGACCGTCTCGATTGAGCCTTGTTCCAGCCTGGGCTTCCGATATCAGGGAACGTGGAACCCGGGAGAGGCGTGGCCAATCCGGTCCGCTGCGGGCGGCAAAGGGAGGATGGGCAAGATGTACAAGATCGATCCGGCACGCAAAGACCTGGTGGAGGAGTTTCGGGCCAACCCGGTGGGAAACCACAGCGCCGACCTCCAGCAAATGCTCAACGTGGTGCGCGCTGAGCCGTTTCCCGGAAAGTACGTTCTGATTTGTGTCAAGCCCCATCGCGAATGGGTGCTGGGCAGGCTCAGCGGGGTGCGCGGCGACCCGGTGGAGATTCTCGAAGACCAGGTGTTCACGCGCGCCGAAGACGCGGAGTGGGAGGTGTTCAGGCGGCGTTGGAAGGCGCTCACCGGCGAATGCCTCGACTGAAGCGTCCGTCTGATTGCAAGGGGGGAGGGCAATGATCAAGCACAAGAAAATCGTCGGATACACGAATCATATCAGCGCGGCGCCGGGCGATACCGTCGGCTTCATGGTGAGCTGTTACGACGGTGTCACGCGCTACCGGGCAGATATCGTGCGGGTGATCTCCGGCGATCTCCATCCGGAGGGCGCCGGTTTCAAGGAGACGGTGTTCGATACGACGGTAGCGGGCGACTTCCCCGGGCGCGAGCAGAAAATCCATGCGGGTTCCCACGCGGAGATCGCCGACCGGACGCCCTTTTCCGCGCTGTCCAGTTTCACGCTTCAGGCGATGATCTGGCCCACCACTCCGCAACGCGGACGCCAGGCGCTGCTCGGCGCTTGGTCCGAACCGGAGCAGCGCGGGTATGCACTGATGATCGGTGACGACGCGGCGCCGATGCTGGTGTTGGGCAATGGGCATGGAAACATCGAAACCGTGAGCACGGCCAAACCCCTGCAGGAGCGCAAGTGGTGTTTCGTCGGCGCGAGCTTCGATGCCGAAACCCGCACGGCATGCGTGGTCCAGGTTCCGTTGGTCGAGTACCCCTTGGCCGATTCGACCGCCGAAGTCCGGCGAACCGTGGCGACCAACGCACCGCTTACCGTCGAGGCGCCGTTCATGATCGCCGCGGTGTACGACGGAGAGGCGGGCGGTCGAACGATCGGAGCGCACCACTACAACGGCAAGATCGACAGTCCGCGCGTCGCCAACCGTGCGCTGGACCGCGAAATGATGACCGCGTTGATGCAGCGTCCGATACCAGCCGGGCTTCTGCCGGCCGTTGTCGCGGCGTGGGACTTCTCACGGGCGATTCCGACGGTCCACGTCGAGGACCTATCCCCCAACCGCCTCGACGGCACGCTCGTCAATCTGCCGGCACGGGCGATGACCGGCCACGCCTGGACCGGAGAAGAGATGAACTGGCAGCACGCGCCGGAGCAGTACGGTGCGATCCATTTCCATGAAGACGACATCCACGACGCGGGCTGGGAGGTCGATTTCGAACTTGTCATACCCGAGACCATGAAGAGCGGCGTCTACGCCGCACGTCTCGCCTCGGGCGGCGACGAGGACCGGATTCCGTTTTTCGTGCGTCCGCCGCGCGGTGTCAGGACCGCGGATCTGGCACTGCTGATCCCGACCGCGAGCTACTGGGCCTACGCCAACGAGCACATGGCCATCGAGGCGAGCGACTACGAGACGTTTTCCGGCCATCTCACGTCGCTCAATCCTGAAGACCTGTTCCTCAATTCCCATCCCGAGCTCGGGCATTCGCTGTACGACGTTTTCATCGACGGCAGCGGTGTCTGCTATTCGTCGCGTCTGCGTCCGGTTCTCAACATGCGGCCCGGAGTCACCATTTCCTGGGTCGGACTAGGCGGAAACATGCCCTGGCAGTTCAACGCGGACCTGCACATCGTCGACTGGCTCGATGCCATGGGCCACGACTACGACGTGATCACCGACGATGATCTGGATGCCGAAGGCCTGCCGCTGATCGACGGGTACCACGCCGTGATGACCGGCACCCATCCCGAGTACTACTCGACACGCATGTGGGATGCGGTCGAGGCGTACCTCGGCCGCGGGGGGCGCCTCATGTACATGGGCGGCAACGGCTTCTACTCGCGGGTCGCCTACAGCGACGCGGTGCCGGGCGCCATCGAGCTGCGCCGCACCGAAGTCGAGTTCCGCGAGAAATCAGGGGCGCCGGGCGAGTACTACCACAGCTTCAATGGAGAGTACGGCGGCATATGGCGCCGCATCGGCCGCCCGCCCGGGAGCCTGGTGGGCGTCGGCATGGCCGTCGAGGGGTTTGACATCTGCGGCTACTACAGGCGAAAGCCCGGGAGCCATGACCCCAGGGCGGCTTTCATTTTCGACGGTGTCGAAGATGAGATCATCGGCAATTTCGGCGTCGTCGGAGGCGGTGCTGCCGGTATCGAACTCGATCGCTGCGACACCAGCCTGGGATCGCCGCCCCACACCCTGGTGCTCGCGAGCTCGGAGGGCCTTTCGAACCACTATTTCCCGACGGTCGAGGACTGCCTCATGGTCTCGTCCGGCCTCGGCGCCATGGACAACCCCCAGGCACGGGGCGACATGGTGTTCTTCGAAACGCCCAACGGCGGCGGCGTGTTCTCGACCAGTTCCATGTCATGGTCCGGAAGTCTCAGCCACAACAACTACGACAACAACGTCTCCCGGATCACCGACAACGTGCTCAGGCGCTTCCTCGATCCCACCCCCTTGTAGGCAGGGCGAATCCCTGCCCCTGCCCTGGCCGGGACCACGGTGGGCTACATTCACCTCGTCGACTCTTTCTTCGCCCTGATGCTGACAAGCGCCCGCCACGGTCCAGCCGATGGCGCACGAGCGATCCCCGGCACGGCGCCAGGCATCGCACCGGGGTCTGTACTCGAAGATCTTGTCAACGAGAGACGCCGACGAACCCCTTACCTTTCAATACCCTGTGCACGACGGCTTTCTCCGTCCGACGGATTGAACGCTCACGGAGCTGGCGAGTCTGGGTTTGACGCGCCACACACATCCAACGCGCCGCGCCGATGTCCACCGGACACGCCTCGCGATCAGCCAGTCGCCTCAGCCCATAGGCGAAAGAAAGTCTCAAAACTCGGCGGATTCCGTGGATACTGAATTCCCTCATTCAGACCAATCCAGGTGTGCATGCTTTCTGTCCAGATGTGAGCAACCGGTCGAAAAAGGTTCGCCTCACATAGGGTGCCAGGTTTCAAGCTCAGACGACCTGGCTGTCCCACGATCTGATGGAACAGTCGGGTACCGCAGGTTGCGCAAAAGCTACACTCCATGTCATCGCCGGAAGGCAGATGACGTATCCACTTTCTTAACTCACCAGTAAGGGTCTGAATCTCCGGGTCTGCGATCCACAGCGCCATTCCAAATGCACTGGAGGATTGCCGCTGGCACTCCGTGCAGTGGCAAGCGAACAGCGTAAGTGGGACACCGCTCAATCTGTATCGTACGTCTCCACACTGGCATTGGCCTTCGAACCACTGACTCACGCCACTTTGCATACGATCCGTATCTCCTGATCAAGGTCTTGAAACGTATCATGTTCTCGTGCAGCGAGCGGTTCTGAGCAGCGGGCGTGAAACTCGTGAGAATCAGGCGGTAGTGCGATGCAGACGCCCTTCGGTGCGTGGTTCTCACACCCGACGCACGTCGGGACCCTGGTCCACCGTCGAGACACCCTCGTGGATCGTATCCGGTAAGGCATCGACAACAGCACCGCAGCGCTCCGGGTCGCGGAGCACGTCGAAAGCGTGCATCAATCTGGCGCAATCGTGTCGCCGGTGTAAAAGGCCGCCGTACGCTGCGCCGCTGCGCGCGCAACGTCGGGGTCCGTTCCCTCAGCCTCGGCTGCCCGGCCCCACGCCGCGCTGCTTCCGACGATGAGTGCCTTTCCGTCACGAGTCGTGTGGAACGTTGCCCCGTCCAGCTTGGGTTCGTTCGGCCGCGCAAGATGCAGTTCCATCCCCAGCAGGCCCATTTCCCAACCCACGCCGACGGCACCGGGACCGAATGTGTGCCAGTGGTCCGACAACAGCGCGGTATGCGTAATCGCGAGGCGCGAGCGGTCGGCACCATCACGACACAGACGCGCCTCCACCCAGCTCACGTCACCGCCGAACTCCCACGTCAGCCCGAGACGCGAAGGACGCTCGCAGTACCTGATCGTGCCGCCTGCGTTTCCCTCCAGTTGGTAGCGACCGCCGGGTTCGAGGCGGCCGCTGACCGGCAGGAACCAGCGTGGGATTCGTTCCGCGCTCGTTACGGCGTCCCAGAGGTCCTCCACTGTCGTCGCGTAGCCGCGAGCGAGGGTGACCGCGCGAGCGGCCTGTCCGTCGTGCTCCAGGGACAACACTGTGCGCTCCACGGTGCCGAGGAGGCGTTCGACATCCAGGTCCATGGCCACTCCGTTTCGTCAAGCAGACGATTATCCATGCACATGCGACTGCGTGCAGCAAATCAAGCCACGTGGACAACGGCTCGGACCGCCCAAAGGGTCGCAGACCGTCCGACAACAGCAGGTCGCAAGCCGAGCTGCGGTACGGGAAGCGTTCCCGTCAGTGCGCGGCGGACCATGCCGATCAAGCGCCGCTCGGGCCAAATGCTCGGCCTGCAACGGTTTGCAGTGCGCGATTGATTGGTCTGGAAGCGGGTTGACGACGCCCTGCGGCGCGTGGTTCTCACACCCGCCGCACGTCGGGACCCTGGTCCACCGTCGAGACACCCTCGTGAATCGTATCCGGACGTGGACCGTCGGCAGATTCTTCGCCGGCAAGCAGGTATCCCGGGTCCCGATGCTCGCACCAACCCAGGAAGGGACGGTGAATGGAGTAGCCGACCAGTTCCTGGAGTTGTCGGGGCAACGTGCGTGCGACCTCGGGCGGCACCGCCAGATACTGATTCTCTTCCTGGCGCAACCAGCCCAGGCAATAGCCGATGTACATTCCCGTGCGCGTGGCGTCCGAACGGTTGGCGCCGCCGCCGTGATAGACCGATCCGAGGTAGACGCTGACAGAGCCCCGCGACATCTCGACGGGAATGGTCTCGTCCTGGGTGGGCTGCCGTTCGTCGTTCCAGTGGTGGCTGTCGAGAATCATGCGCGTGGCACCGTTCTCGTCCGTGAAGTCGCTCATCGCCCACAACGTGGCGACGATGCACTCGCGCGGATTTGGATGCCGGAACGGGTACATGCCATCGTCGCGATGAAGCGGCTGCACGGTTTCGCCAGGGCCTATGGCGATCGTGGTCGTCGACATGATCTGGAACCGGTCGCAGAACGGTCCGAGGATGCTGTCGACGATGCCGAGAACGAGAGGTTGGGTCGCGAGCGTTCCCGCAGCGGACGATTTTCCCATGAGGCCCGACGTTCGTTTCGTCTCGAAACCCATGATCGTTCCGTCACCCTTGGGTGTTGCGGCGATGTGAGGCGCCATCTCCTGTTCGATGGCATCCATGACGTGGTTGTCGGCGAGGCCTTCGATGACGGCACATCCATCGCGGGTGACTGCTCCAGCGATATCCGTCAACGCTGCCGACGGATCGAACCTGGCAATGTCCCGTTCCGCCATGACGGTTCCTCCTTTTCACGCGGGAGGCCCGTATCGAATCCTCCCGCCTTCAGTGTGGCCCGTGGGCCATCCTACCATCAAACAGGCGTTCACCGTGACACGCAGGTCCGCAGCGACGGGCGCACGAGACCCTGTGGCCGCCATCCGGCCTTCCAGTCGCCTCGCTGGAAGCCAGCGGGTGCGTCAGGCGCGCTTTGAGACGGGGACCCGACGCCCGACGAACTGTCGCCGCCGAGCGGTCAGTCGATCCAGTAGGGATTGGACCAGCCCTGCTTGCCGGCGTCGTCGGTGACGGTGACGCGGAACCAGCTGTTGCGGAAGGGCCAGGTGTCGAAGCGGGCGCCGGTGAGCCCGTCGCCGTCGACATAGTTGGCGCGCGACCCCTTGCCCTGGATGGAGATGCGTCGGGCCGGCGTGCAGCGGATGTCGATGTGGCCGTTCTCGACGGCGATGTCGTGGAAGTCCGGCCCCTGGCTCGAGTAATAGCGGCCCGCCTTCAGGGAGGCGAGCAGGGCGTCGGGGTCATTGTCCTCGGCCTGGACCATGATCCAGCCGCCGAGCCAGTCGTCGACCAGCTTGTGGGCATCGTCGACGGCATAGCCCGAGAGACGCCAGCCCTCGTTGAGCAGGACATCGAGAAAGGCCCAGCTGTATCCCCGGTCGACCTCGACCTCGGAGCCGTGATTGTAGATCTCGACCGCGTGGGCAAAGGGGAGCCTGTGGGCGTCGCCCTGGGTGAGTCCGTACCATGTCGGATGCACCATGCCGATGAAGGCGCCTTCCTCGAAGGCACGCCGGGCGACCTCGGGACCCGTCTCATCCTTGCGCAGCCCCTCGAAATCGAGGGGCAGGCCGACGGCCTTGATGTGCCAGATCTCCCCGGCCTCGGTCTCGGGAGCATGCAGTTCGGCGCCGATGATGGTCGTGAAGTCACCGGTCCGGAAGGGCCGCGTGTCCGTGACGCCGAACCCGTAGACCTCCATGAAATGGTCGGTCAGGACGAGGAAGTCGTATCCCTCTTCGCGATAGGCACGGCAGACATCACGGGCGGGGTGGCGGCCGTCCGATGATGTGCTGTGGGTGTGGATGTTGCCCCTGTAGAACCGACCCGGCCTGCTGAAATCGAGATTCTCCATGGTGCCGCTCTCCCGGGGGTCCGCGAATCGACAGTGTCATCATGTTGGCGCATCATGACAACAATGTTGTGGCTCGTTTCAGGGCGAGGTGGCGACCACGTGGGAATGGTGCGAGGGAAGGGGGAGATGACGGCAGACGGGACCGGTAGCGGCATGGCGCAATGGAAGTCGGAGACCGGCGAGAACATCTATCCCTATGACACCAGGATGGACCGCAAGACCTACGAGAATCGCAAGGCGAGGCTGCAGGTCGAGCTTCTCAAGGTCCAGAGGTGGGTCAAGGATTCGGGGCAGAAGATCGTCGTTCTCTTCGAGGGGCGCGACGCCGCCGGCAAGGGTGGCACCATCAAGCGGTTCATGGAGCACCTCAATCCCCGGGGAGCCCGCGTCGTCGCGCTCGACAAGCCGACGGAACGCGAACGCGGCCAGTGGTACTTCCAGCGCTACATTGCCCACCTGCCGACGGCCGGCGAAATCGTCATGTTCGACAGGTCCTGGTACAACCGCGCGGGTGTCGAGCGCGTCATGGGATTCTGTACCGACCGGGAGTATCTCGAGTTCACGCGCCAGTGCCCGGAGGTCGAGCGCATGCTGGTCAACAGCGGAATCAGGCTTTTCAAGTACTGGTTTTCGGTGACCAGGACTGAACAGTCCCGGCGCTTCAATGCCCGTCTGAACGACCCGCTGAAGCAGTGGAAGCTGTCGCCCGTCGACCGGGAATCACGCGCCAAGTGGGATGACTACACCCAGGCCAAGGAGGCGATGTTCTTCTACACCGACACGGCTGCCGTGCCCTGGGTCATCATCAAGTCCAACGACAAGAAGCGGGCCCGTATCGCCTGCATGCAGCACTTCCTTTCCAGCCTGCCCTATCCGGACAAGAATGAAGACGTCGTCACGGGCCCCGACCCTCTGCTCGTCACGACTCCGGACCTCGCAACCCTGCCGGGCGCCATTCCGCACTAGTCGAGCTGTGCCACGTGGAGCGTGTTGGTCGCGCCCGGGGTGCCGAAGGGAACCCCGGCGGTGATGACAATGCTCTCCCCGCTTCGTGCGAACCCCTCCCGTGCGGCGAGGATGCAGGCCCGTTCCACCATTCCGGAGAATGACCGCGCGTCGTCCGTGTGAACCGAGTGCACGCCCCAGGCGAGAGCCAGGCGCCGGGCGGCCGTGATGCTCGGTGTCAGGCCCAGGATCGGCACCTCGGGTCTGACGCGCGATGCCCGCAGTGTCGTCTTTCCCGACACCGAATAGGTGGCGATGGCGCTGGCGCCCAGGGTCCCGGCGACCTGGCGTGCCGCGGCCGAGATGGCATCGGCCCCGGTGGCTTCCGGCGCGCCGGCCTGGGGGTCATAGAAAGGGTCCTGCTCAACCGTCGACATGATGCGGTCCATCATGGCAACGGCATCCACCGGGAAGGCGCCCACGGAGGTTTCTCCGGAGAGCATCAGCGCATCCGCGCCGTCATAGACCGCGGTCGCCACATCGGTCACCTCGGCACGGGTGGGTGACGGTGCGAAGACCATGGAATCCAGCATCTGCGTGGCAACGATCACGGGCTTGCCCGCTTCCCTGCACATGCGGATGGCCCGCTTCTGGACGCCGGGAACCTCTTCGGGCCTGAGTTCCACGCCAAGGTCGCCCCGCGCCACCATGATGCCGTCGGCGAGGTCGACAATCCCCTCGAGACTGTCGATGGCCGCGGGTTTCTCCAGCTTGGCGATGATGTTGATGCCGTCACCGGCAAGCGCCTTCGCCTCGGTGATGTCATCGGGGCGCTGCACGAAGGAAAGCGCAATCCACTCGACGCCGAGTTCGCGGGCAAAGGCAAGATCGTCCCTGTCCTTGGGCGTCAGGGCGGCGATGGGGAGCCGGACCCCGGGGAGATTGAGGCCCTTGTGGTCTGAGAGGCCTTCCCCGGCTTCGACAACGGTCGTGACGTGGTCCGCGCCACACGCGATGACTCTCAGCATTACCTTGCCGTCATCGAGGAGGATGGTGTCTCCCTCACCCGTGGCGGCGAAGATCTCTGCATGGGGAGTCCCGACACGTGCCTCGTTGCCGGGTTCCGGATCGAGATCGATGCGGAACTCCTGGCCCCGTTCCAGGGAGACGCTTGCGTTTCGGAACTGCCCGATACGCAGTTTCGGTCCCTGCAGATCGGCAATCATGCCCACGGGCCGGGCAGCCGATGTCTCGAGTTCCCTCAAGGTCGTCCACCACTGCCGCCACTGGTGGCGGTCGCCGTGGCTCATGTTGAAACGGAAGACGTCCGTTCCGGCCTCGAAGAGCGCTGCGATCGTGTCACGGGCCGAGGTTGCCGGTCCCAGTGTTGCCACGATCTTGGTCTGCCGCTTTCGGTGCATGGCGCCTCCTGGAGGTCACGTGATGAGAATGGCCCGGAAATCATTGACATTCGTACATGTCGGCCCGGTGACAATGTGGTCTTCAAGCCGATTGAAGAGACGACCGCTGTCCTGTGCGGCCAGCGCTTCTGCCGGTTGCAGGCCCAAGCGGCGGGCGCGTTCCATGGTTCCAGGATCAGTCACCGCGCCGGCGGCCAGGGTACTGCCGTCGATGCCGTCTGTGTCGCAGGCCAGCGCATGGATGCCGGGCTCGCCGTCGAGAGCGACGGCCAGCGCCAGAAGGTACTCCTGGTTGCGGCCGCCCGTTCCGGTGCCGGTACGGGTCACGGTGGTCTCGCCGCCCGAGAGGATCACGTGTGGCCGGGGAAGCAGGCTTGCGGCCATGTTCCTCGCCAGGCCGGCATGGAGGCGGCCAAGGGCGCTGGCCTCGCCTTCGAGATTGTCTCCAAGGAGGGTGACGCCGGCGCCGGACTCGATTGCCTGCCCGGCCGCCGCCTCAAGGGAATCCCGGGCTCTGGCGAGAATGGTGAAGGTCGACCGTGAGAGCGCCGCATCGCCGGGCTTGGGCGTCTCGCTCTTCGCGCATTCGAGCCAGGTCCGCACCGGGCCCGGCACATCGAGGCGGTAGCGCTCGAGAATGGCCAGGGCATCGTGTCTGGTCCCGGGATCGCCCACCGTGGGTCCCGAGGCGATCACGGCGGGATCGTCGCCCGGAACGTCCGAGATGGCGAGGGCGACGACCTCGGCCGGCCAGGCGGCCGCGGCGAGCCTGCCGCCCTTGATGGCGGAGAGATGCTTGCGTACACAGTTCATCTCGCCGATAGCGGCGCCTGACCGCAACAGGGCTTCGTTGACGGCCCGCTTGTCGCCGAGCGTGAGGCCCGGCGCCGGCGCCACCAGCAGCGACGAGCCGCCTCCGGAGACGAGAGCCAGTACGCGGTCTCCTTCCCCGAGCCCCTGGACGAGGTCCAGAATGCGCCGGGCCGCGTCGATGCCGGCCTCGTCCGGTACCGGATGGGACGCTTCCACCGTTTCGATGCGCCGGGTGTCCGAACCGTGGCCATAGGGCGCAACGACAATCCCCTCGATGGGGCCTGACCAGCGGGACTCCACGAAGGCCGCCATGGCCGAAGCGGCCTTGCCGGCTCCGACGACAACCGTCCGTCCGGCAACCGGCGGCGGCAGGGCGCCCTCCATGCATTGATCGGCTCGCGCCGCCCAGACTGCGGAATCGAAGAGCGACACCAGGAGTGACCTTGGATCATCGATCATGGCAGGCCTTGTTGCACGGCCCCCGGCGGTGAGGCAACTGACTGCGGTCCGCCCCATGGTGCCGTCACGGCGATGTGCGCCGGACAATTCGAACATCGCTCCTGCCGCCGCCTTCCGGTTGCCGGCTCTGACAGGCGGCTTCGCCGCCAGGCTCCAGGGAGCACATGATGATGCGTTGAAAGATGTACCGAGAATCCGAGCAATGGACATCGGCCGTATCGTCTATGCGGAGGCGGCCATCCTCGAGAAAGGTGGCCGTGACCGGCTCGGAGCACGTGACTCCATTCGAGAGCGTGAGCTCCTGACTGCCGTATCCATGGTCATCGAAGCACATCTCCCATGTTGCGACATCAGTGACTTCGCCGGTGTCGACGTCCTGGACGCTGTAATCGGACGCCAGCGACCAGCACCCCTCGAGGAGGGTGATATCGCCTTCCTGCCATTTCTCGGCATCGAGCCTGTCCGGGTCGGGAGGCGGCTCCGGTGGGGGCGGTGGAGGCGGGGGAGGACAGTCGGGAAGCATGGCGAGTTGACGCTGGAGAGCGTTGAGCCGGTCCGTGAGAAGGGCCTGGCGCTCGATCTGCGATTCCAGCTCGGTCGATCGTTCGGCCGGCGGGGGGCAGCGGTCGAGGCGGCCGAGCGCGCCGAGGTCCAGACCGCAGGAGGGGATGAGAAGCAGGGCGGCCCATGCCGCCAGAGCGGCAAGGAGGGCAGCGCCGAGAAGAGCCAGAATGGTCGCGACCCTCATGGGCTCTGGTTCCGGAAACGGCCTGCCATGCCGGTCACCTTAGCATGTTCCGTGGCGGCCGGACCCTTGATCGCGGCCGCTGCCTGATATAGGTCACATGCATGTCCGGGGACCATCCAGACCATCAAGCGTCCGCCATCAACGGCCACGGGTTTCTGGGTCCCGACGATCCGCCTGCCGTCGAGATCGTGAACGCCCGGGGCGCGGCGTCGGCGGTTCTGATGTGCGATCATGCAAGCAACGCGGTGCCGGCCGGCCTTGCCTCGCTGGGTTTGCCGGGCGGTGAACTCGAGCGCCATATCGCCTGGGATATCGGGGCTGCGAAGGTGACGCGGCACCTCGCCCGCCTGCTGGACGCGCCGGCCGTATTGTCGGGGTTCTCGCGCCTGGTGATCGACTGCAACCGGTACCTGTGGGACGTGCAGTCCGTGCCCGAAAGTAGTGACGGTACCGGCATTCCGGGCAACCGGGACGCGACGCCGCAGGATGTCGAGGACCGGATCCGGCACTGCTTTGCGCCGTACCACGAAGCCGCATCGCGCATGATCAGCGGCATCGAGGCGCGCTGGAGGCCGCCCGCCGTGATCTTCATGCACAGCTTCACGCCATCCATGAACGGCGAGATGCGGCCGTGGCACGTCGGCGTCCTGTGGGAGCGGGACGGCCGCATGGCCCTGCCGGCGCTGGAGGCCTTGAGACAGCGCGGCGACCTTGTCGTCGGGGACAATGAGCCCTATTCGGCCCTCGAGCCGCGCGGCTACAGCATGCCCCATCATGCGACCCGCGACGGCCGGCCGGCCGTCCAGTTCGAGATTCGCCAGGACCTCATCGCCGATGATGCCGGAGTGGGGACCTGGGCCGGGATCGTCGCCGACGTCCTGCGGCCGCTGCTTGCCGAAGACGCGCTCTATCAACGGCTCACCCGAGGCGGAGACCTGATCCATGGACGAGACCACACGCACTGAAATCGAGGCCGCCGTCTTCCGCCGGTTACGCGATCACTTCCAGCGCAAGCCCGGAATCCAGAACATCGATCTGATGAATCTGGCGGACTTCTGCCGCAACTGCCTCTCGAAGTGGTATCGGGCCGAGGCCGGGGACCGTGGCATCACGATGTCCTACGACGAGGCGCGCGAGATCGTCTACGGCATGCCATACGGCGACTACAAGGAGCGCCACCAGGAAAAGGCGTCACCGGAGAAGGTGGCCGAGTTCGAAGCCGGAGAGAAGCGCCGCGCCGCCGAGGCGGCGGCGCGTGGCGAGACCTGGTGACCTGACTACCAGCGTTCGACGGCCGGGCGCAGATCGATCTCGTGACTCCAGGCGGTCGGATGCTGGCCGTGGAGATCGAGATAGGTGCTGGCGATGGCGTCGGGATCGAGCAGCGTGTCGAGACCCCGTTCGGGAATCTCGTGGGCGTGCTGCGGTCCGTTGATCTGACCGTCGATGTTGACCAGGGCCACGTGAACGCCGGCCGGTCCGAGTTCGCGGGCCATGGACTGCGCCAGGGCCCTGAGACCGAACTTGCCCACCGCGAAACCGGCAAAGTGTGCCGATCCCTTGTAGCAGGCGGTTGCCCCGGTGAAGATCAGGGTGCCGCTGCCGCGTTCCACCATGGCCACTGCCGCGGCACGGCCGACAATGAAGGCGCCAAGGCAGGTGACCTGCCACTGCCGCGTGAACTCCTCCGCGTCGATGTCGAGAATCGACCGCCTCAGGAATCCGCTGGCGTTGTAGACAACGAGTGACGGCGCGCCGATTTCGCCCGTGACCGCGGCGAAGAGGCCTGCGACGTCCGCCTCCCTGGTGGCGTCACAGGCAAAGGACCTGATGTGGCCGCCGGTGACTCCGGCAACCCCGGTGGCCACGCTCTCCGCATGGTCGGAATCGCGCGAGGCGACGGCAACCTTCATGCCTGCTGACGAAAACTGGCGCGCCAGACCGGCGCCAAGACCTTCACCGGCACCGACGATCAGTGCCACGCCTTCGAATGAACGGCTCATGAACGTGTTCCTTCTTCAAGGGATGGAGGGGATCGGCCAGGTCCGGCGTCACCCGTAGAGAGCGTCAAGACGGTCGCCGAAGCGCTCGCGGACGACATGGCGGCGGATCTTGAGGGTTGGGGTCATCAACCTGTTCTCCACCGTGAACGGCTCCGGCGCAACCATGATGCGTCTGACCTTCTCGATGGGCGAGAGGTTGGCGTTGGCACGGTCCACTGCCTCCTTGATGGCGGTGTCGAGAACGCCATCGCCGGCAAGGCTGGCGAGATCGCCGCCAAGGCCCCTTTCGCGGGCGAATTCGGCGAGCCAGGTGTCGTCGGGCACCACGAGAGCCACGAGATGGGGCCGCCGGTCCCCGTCCACCATGCACTGGGCGATCTCCGGTTCCAGGTTGAGAATGCCCTCCACGCGCTGGGGCGCGATGTTGTCGCCCCCGGAATTGACGATGATGTCCTTCTTGCGGTCGGTGATGGTGAGGAAGCCGTCATCGTCGAACTCGCCGATATCGCCGGTATGGAGCCAGCCGTCCCGGAGCACCTCGCTGGTGGCTTCCTGGTTGTTCCAGTACCCGTCCATGAGGAGGCCGCCGGCCACGAGAATCTCGCCGTCATCGGCAATCCGCACCTCGACTTCCGGGAGAGGTCTCCCCACGCTTGCCATCTTGGTGTGTCCGGGAAGATTGCAGGAGACCACCGGCGCGGCCTCGGTCTGTCCGTAGCCCTGGAGCAGCGTGAGACCGAGAGCCGAAAAGAACGTTCCGACCTCGGGATTGAGAGCGGCGCCTCCCGAAACCATGGCCGTCAGGCGGCCACCGAAACGGGCGCGCACCTTGTCGCGGACGAGCTTGTCGAGCACGCGGTCCAGGAGACGTTCGAAGAGACCCAGTGATTCCCCCCGGTAACGCCTGCTTCCCAGTTCGACGGCCTTCTCGAAGAGACGCTTCTTCATGCCACCCTGGCGGGCGACGCCTGCGAGAATTCGCTGGCGCATCACCTCGTAGAGCCTCGGCACGCAGGTCATGATGGTGGGACGCGTCTCGGGCATGTTGGTGATGAGCGTGTCGACGCCTTCGGCGTAGCGAATCTCGGCGCCGATCGAGATCGGGAAGAAGAAGCCGGCGGTGTGCTCATAGGCATGCGAGAGCGGCAGGAAGGAGAGAAACGTGTCGATGCTCGACAGCATGGGCCTGACGCCCAGCCAGATACTCTTGAGGTTCGACAGCAGGGCGTGGTGGGAGAGAATGACCCCCTTGGGGAGGCCTCCCGTCCCCGACGTGTAGATCAGGCACGCCGTGTCCTTGCGCTCGATGGCGGCGATTCGCGACTCCACCTTGGCCGTATCGTCGGCCGACGCATCGGACCACGGGACCACCCTGACGTCACCGGTGGCCGTGACCGTGTCGATGGCGATGACGCAGGCGACATCCGCGGCGGCAGCGGCCGGAAGGAATGTGCGGGCCAGCCCTTCACCGGAGACGAACGCCATCGTCGCGCTGCTGTCTTTCAGGACATGTTCGTGCAGTTCACGGGTATAGGTCGTGTAGGCGGGAACGGTGATGCCGCCGGCCGCCATGATGGCAAGATCGGCAATCGCCCATTCCGGCCGGTTCTCCGATGCCAGGACAACCCGGTCGCCGGGCTGCATCCCGAGAGCCGCCAGACCGGCAGCCAGCCTGCGCACGTCTTCTGCGACCGTCTCCCAGTTTCTCGGGCGCCATGCGCCGTCTTCCTTGGCCCACAGGAAGGGGCGGCCGGCGCATTGCCCGGCCATGTCGAAGAACATGGAAGGGATGCTGGTCCAGGTGTCGTACTGCATTGTCGCCTCCGTCCGCCAGGACAGACAGGGATCATACTGATGCCGGTGAAGAACCGGCAAGGACATCGACCGGTCGCCCGCGGCGGCGACGGCATTGTCAGGCAAGGCTCCGGGGGATAAGGATGGCGCGTCGCAACCAGGGGCTGCGAGGCGTGATCGAGGCATCCACTCTCCCCCGCTGGGATCTCTCGGACCTCTATTCCGGCCCGGACGATCCCGCGGTCGCAGCGACCCTCGAGAGACTTGCCGATGAAGCGGATGCGTTCGCCACGGACTACCGGGAGCGACTCTGCGGGCTGTCGACGCAGGCCTTTGGCATACTCATTGAGCGATATGCGGCTCTCGTGGAGGGCATGGGCCGTGTCGAGAGCTATGCCGACCTGCTGTTTGCCGCCAACAGGAACGATGCCGATGTCGCACAATTCCACCAGATGGTCCGGGAACGGCTGATCGCGGCCAACCGGGCGCTGATCTTTCTGGGGCTGGAAATCAACAGGCTCGACGAGGAGGCCGTGACACGGCTGCTCGGCGACCCGGCAATCGCGCGCTACCGGACCTGGTTCGAGGCCCTGCGCAGCTTCAGGCCGCATCAGCTCTCCGACGAGGCCGAGGCGATGCTCAACGAACTCGCCGTCGTGCAGGCTGGCGCCTGGGTGCGTCTCTTTGATCAGACCATCGCCGCCCTCACGTTCTCGATCGATGGCGAGGAGCTGTCGGAGGCGGAGGCGCTCGACCGCCTGTCCTGGGCCGACGCCGGGATCAGGAAACGGACAGCGCGGGAACTTGCCCGCGTCTTTCGTCAGAACGCCAGGCTGTTTTCCCATATCACCAACACGCTCGCCAAGATGAAGGCAATCGAGGACGGCTGGAGGTCCTTCGCGCGGCCGGTCTCCTCGCGCAACCTCGCCAACCTGATCGAGGACGGGACGGTCGATGCGCTCATCGGCGCCGTGCGCGAGGCCTATCCGCGCCTGTCCCACCGCTACTATGCCCTCAAGGCGGACTGGTTCGGCTGCGACACACTCGCCTGGTGGGACCGGAATGCGCCCCTGCCCGAAGCGGATGAGCCTGCCTACGGGTGGGACGAGGCCCGCGACATCGTGCTCGGCGCCTTCGGCGGATTCTCGCCACGCATGGCCGGCGTCGCCGCGGATTTCTTCCGGAAGCGGTGGATCGACGCCCCCGTCATGCCCGGCAAGGATGGCGGGGCGTTTTCCCATCCGACCGTCCCCGGGGCCCATCCCTACATTCTTCTCAACTACCAGGGGCGGACGCGCGACGTCATGACACTGGCCCACGAACTCGGCCACGGTGTCCACCAGGTTCTTGCCGCGCCGCAGGGTCCGCTGCTCGCCCCGACACCCCTGACGCTGGCGGAGACGGCATCGGTGTTCGGCGAACAGCTCGCCTTCCGGCATCTCCTCGAGCACGAGGACGATCCCCGGGCCCGCAGGACGATTCTGGCAGGCAAGGTGGAGGACATGCTGAATACGGTGGTGCGGCAGATTGCGTTCTGCGATTTCGAGATGCGACTCCATGACGCCCGGGCGGAAGGCGAACTCACCCCTGACGACATCGGTGATTTGTGGATGGCCACGCAACGCGAGAGCCTGGGACCTGCCGTCTGCCTGGACGACGACTACCGCAGTTTCTGGTGCTACATTCCGCACTTCATCCATGCTCCCTTCTATGTCTATGCCTATGCCTTCGGCGATTGTCTCGTGAATGCCCTTCACGCGCTCCATCGCCAGGGCATGGCCGGCTTCGAGGACAAGTTCCTCGCCATGCTTGAGGCAGGGGGAAGCAAACATCATCGCGAGCTTCTTCAACCCTTCGGTCTCGATGCGACGAGGAAGGAGTTCTGGGCAGGGGGGCTCGAGTCGATCAGCGACATGATCGACGAACTCGAGACGTTGCCGGCGTGACCGACAGGGACCTCAAGGACGCCAACCGGCTGACCGGTCGGGCGGCGCGCTACGCGAGGGTCGGCGCGGCGGTCGGACGCGTTGGCGCCCGGGCGGTGACCGGACGCGTCCTGGGGAGCGGCTCGGACCGCGCCGAGATGGCGGTCAATCTCAAGAACGCGCTGGGCGGACTGAAGGGACCGCTGATGAAGGTGGCGCAGCTCCTGGCGACCATCCCCGACGTCCTGCCGCCGGAGTACGCCACGGAGCTCGCCAAGCTGCAGGTCAACGCCCCCTCCATGGGGTGGCCTTTCGTACGCCGCCGCATGGCCGGTGAACTCGGCGCCGACTGGCAGAAGAAGTTCACGTCCTTCGACCGTCAGGCCTCGGCCGCTGCGTCGCTTGGCCAGGTGCACCGGGCGACCACGCCGGACGGCGTCGAGCGGGCCTGCAAGCTCCAGTATCCCGACATGCAGTCGGCGGTGGAGGCGGACCTGAGGCAGTTGAAGGTGCTGTTCTCGCTCTATCGCCGGTACGACAGGGCGATCGATCCGAGCCGGGTCTACGAGGAGATATCCGAGCGCTTGCGGGAAGAACTCGACTACCGGCTGGAGGTGCGTCACCAGCGGCTCTACCGCAGCATCCTGGCTCAGCAGTCCAGGGTCAACGTTCCGGCAGTCATCGACGAACTCTCCAGCGACCGCCTGATCACCATGGACTGGGTCGATGGAGTGCCCCTGATGTCGATGACGGAAGCCGACGCCGGGTCACGAAACGAGATCGCGATGTCGATGTTTCTGGCGTGGTACGAGCCGTTCTATGGCTACGGCGTCATCCACGGGGACCCCCATCCGGGCAACTACAAGGTGCGGCCCGACATGGGCATACACCTGCTCGACTTCGGCTGTATCCGCATCTTTGCGCCACACTTCGTGACCGGGGTGATCGATCTCTATCATGCGCTCGGCAACGACGACCGCGACCTTGCCGTTCACGCCTACGAGACCTGGGGGTTCACGGGTCTCAGCGACGAGGTGATCGACACCCTCAACATGTGGGCCGCCTTCGTCTATGCGCCCCTGCTCGAGAACCGCCCGCGGATCATCCAGGACGAAGGGTCGCGCTACGGGGCCCGGGTGGCGTCGAAGGTCCATGCCCGCCTGCGGGAACTGGGCGGGGTCACCGTGCCGCGGGAGTTCGTGTTCATGGACCGTGCGGCCCTTGGGTTGGGAAGTATCTTTCTTCATCTCAAGGCCGAGGTGAACTGGCACCGCGTCTTTCACAGCCTCATCGACGACTACCGGGAAGAGGATCTCGCCCGACGCCAGGACCGGGCGCTGGCCTCGGTCGGTCTGGGCGGGGGAGGATCCCCCGGCGCCTCCCGAGGCAGCCGGGAGCGCTAGCGGCCGGCAAACGCCTCCATGATCCGCTCGCCGTCTTCACCGGCGGCGGCAGACCATTCATCGAACATGACGGCGCCGATGCGGCCGAGGTCTGCGGCCAACGCCTCACCGGGCGGCGCCACGATCATGCCGCGGGCGGCAAGCCGGGAGAGATACCAACCGGAGAGCTCGCGTGCCCGGGTCGTGCCGGCGACTTCCGCGAAGTGGGCCGCCGACCTCAGGCAGTTTCGCCCCTGGTCGTCGAGGCCGTTGAAGGCGTCGCCATTGACGAAGACGTAGTTGCGGGGCACCCAGGCGGCGGCGTCATAGAAGTGGGTCATGTGGTCCCATACCTTGTGGTTGTACCCCGTCTCGGACGAGGAAACGAAGCCCAGGACACCGCCGCTCGCCAGAACTCCGTCGAGCTCCGCGAGCTCCGTGTGCACCGGCTCCATGCCGGCCAGTTCGGCCAGTCGTGCGGTCGCCTCGTTGTAGGTCCTGAAGGAGATTCCGGCCACGTCCGCCAGGCGCTCGACCGGCTGGCCGAAGTAGAGGCCCTGGGGTGGCCATGGCACAGAGTAGAGGAGCACGAGATTGTCTCTCATCAGGATCTCCTCGAGTATCGGACGCGCCGCCTGCCACAGCCGCTCCGAGGCATCGAAGGACGTTGCCAGGAAGGGCACGGAGTCGTAGGCGAACACCGGGTTGTCGTCGGCATGGGCGCTGAGCAGCCGTTCGCCTATGGCCGCGTCGCCGGTTTCGACGGCGCGCTTGATGTCGCCGCCGCCGATCAGCGATCCGCCGGCATGGACCTCGATGGTGAGTCTGCCTGCCGTGCAGACTCTCACCGCCTCGGCAAAGGTCCGGACGATCTCCGTCTGGTAGCTGGTCTCGTCGTAGGCCGTCGGCATGATCCACGTGTCGTCGGCACCGGCGCCGGCCATGGTCAAGGCGACGGCGGCAGCAGCCACCGGGAGGCGCGTCATGTCAGCAGGTCCCGTCGCAGGTCGTGCCAGGGATGGTGGAAAGAAGCAGGTCGCCTCGTCAAGCGATCCACTCGCTCACCGGTGCGGCACTCTCCTCGAGCGGCTGCGTGACGACATCGAGGAGTGCCGGTCCGTCGTGATGCAGCAGGTCTTTGAGGGCGCCCTCGAGTTCATGAGACGCCGTCACCCGCCGCGCCTTGACGCCGAAGGCCGAGGCAACGGCCGCATGATCCGTCGTCAGGAAGTCGACACCGAAGTAGCGGCCGTCGAAGGAGGCTTTCTGGCCCGCCTTGATCCAGCCGAATCCGGCATTCGAGAGGACGATGAAGAGGATCGGCAGGTCGAGACGCCGGACGGTCTCGAGTTCGCCTGCACTCATGGCGAAGCTGCCGTCTCCCATCACGGCGACGACCTGTCTTTCAGGCTGGGCAATGGCGGCGCCGATCGCCGCGGCAAGGGCGTATCCCAGCGCCCCGTGAGCACGGTTGGTAATGATGGAGCGGCCGGGCCGGCGCACCTCGAAATAAGCCGCAACATAGGGACAGGGCGTTCCGGCATCGGCACACACGATGACATCGTCCGGCAGGGCCCGCCGCATTTCGATCATGATCCGCTCGGGCGGAACCGGTGCTCCATCACCCGGGCGCGCGAGGCGGCCTGCCCGGGCCTCCCGCACCGTGCGGGCGAGGCGGGCGCCATAGCTGCGGACCGGTCCGTCGATCGCCTCCAGCAACGCCTCCAGGGTTAGGCGGGCATCGCCGTGGAGCGCCGCATCGCAAGCATAGTTGGCGCCGAATACACCGGCGTCGACGTCGATGTGGATGATCCGGGTTCCGGGGCGCGGAAACCGCCAGCGTTCCGTTGTGACCGACCCGGCGCGACAGCCGATGAAGAGGATACAGTCGGCCTCGGCGACCGCATCCCGCGTGGCCGGTATGCCGCCATTGGATCCGACGACGCCGAGTGACAGGGGATGGGTTTCGGCAAGGCTGCCCTTGCCGCTTACGGTGGTCGCCACCGCCATCCCGGTTCGCTCCGCCAGCATGCCGAGGGCCTCCATGGCGCCGGAGAGCAGCACCCCGCCGCCGCAGATCGCCAGGGGCCGCTCGGCGCCGGCGAGAATCCCGGCGGCGCGTTCCGTCTCCTGGGCCGCTGGTGCGCCGGGGCGGTGGGCAAATCGGGCGTCCGCCCGGATCTCGTCGGGCGGCACCGGCGCCTGCTGGACATCGAAGGGAAGCGACAGGTGGACCGCGCCCGGGCGCCCGCTGGCCGCTTCGCGAAACGCCCGCCGCACGCCGCGTGGCAGGGCGGCGCCGTCGTCGAGGATCGCGTTCCACTTGGTGACCGGCCGGAAGAGGGCCTCCTGATCGAGTTCCGTGAGGGTGAACCGGCCGCGTGACGAACGCGCGACGTCGCTTGTGATGGCAACGAGCGGGATGGAACTTTCCTGGGCTTCGACGACTCCGGGAAGGATGTAGGTGGCGCCGCCGCCCGACGGTCCTTCGCAGACACCGACGCGGCCCGTGAGCTTGGCATAGGCGTCGGCCATGTAGGCGGCGTGACGCTCGTCACGGGTGAGAACGTGTTCTACTCCGTGAGCGAGGCGGGCGAGAGCATCGTAGAAGGGAAGCGAGGTGTCGCCGGCGAGACCGAAGATGTGCCGGACACCGTGGAGTTCGAGCAGGCGCACCAGCGCTTCGGCGCCGTTGGGCTCGTTGCTTGATCCCGCGATCCCCTGCATCCTTGCCACGGTCCCGAAAATTCCGGAAACGTCAAGCGATGAGAGAAAGGCCATGATGGTGACAGGGGGCAAGGCCGTATACGGAGCGGCTCTCGGCATTCTCATGCTTGATGCCAGGTTTCCCCGCATTCCGGGCGACATGGGCCATGCCTCGACCTGGCCCTTTCCGGTGCTCTACCGGGTCGTGCGCGGCGCCTCGCCGGACCGGGTGGTGCGGCACGGCGCCGACGGTCTCTTCGAAGCCTTCCTCTCTGCGGGAAGAGAACTGGTGCGAGACGGGGCGGACGCCATCACCACCAACTGTGGCTTCCTCTCCGTCTTCCAGGAGGGTCTGGCGCGCCATCTCGACGTTCCCGTTGCCACGTCTTCCCTGATGCAGGTGCCGCTTGTGGCCGCCACCCTGCCGCCGCAAAAGACCGTCGGCATCGTCACCGTCTCGAAGGACTCGCTGACGCCCGCGCACCTTTCCGCGGCCGGCGTGCCGGCGGGAACGCCGATCGCCGGAGTTCCCGCAGACGGCGCCTTTGCCGGTACCCTGCTCGACAACCGCCCGCACCTCGATGTCGGGGCAGCCCGGACGGAGGTGGTGGAGGCAGCGATGGAACTGAACCGCACCACACCAGATCTTGGCGCCGTGGTGCTGGAGTGCACGAACATGGATCCCTATGCCTCCGATGTCCGCAAGGCTACCGGAGTGCCGGTCCACTCGATCAGGACCTTCATGCTGTGGTTTCACGGGTCCCTGGAACCGGCCCGTTTTCCGCTGCCGTGAGCCGTCGAAAAGGATTGTTGGCATCGTCACCGTCGAAGGAATCGTTGATCCCCACGCGGCTGGCGTGCCGGCAGGAACAGCGATCGACCGGGCATACCGGATGGCGATATCAGTGATCCGGGTCAAGGCGGTTCCGAAGGCTCAACCTGGTCTCCAAAGGCAACGCCCTGGACGCGAGAGGGCGAACGCCCACCCGCCTATCCGGCGGACGCGGGCACCGTGACCGCATGCGCGGCAGCCCGGCGGAACTCAAGGGCCGTGGGATCTGGCGGTGGCGTCCTTTTCTTTTCCTTCCGGCCGGTGGAACATGGGTGGGAACCGACAGCCGGCAAGGGAAGCGGGCCATGAAAGTGCGGATCGACCGGGACCGCTGCGAGGGACACGGTCGCTGTCATGCGCTGGCGCCCGAACTGTTCGAGCTGGACGAATTCGGCCATGCGACGGCTCTGGCCGACGGCAACGTGCCGCCGGGAATGGAAGGCAAGGCGCGACTCGCCGCGGCCAACTGCCCGGAGTACGCCGTCCGGGTTGTGGAGGACGACGGATGAGCGACCGCAAACCCGGCCCGCACGCCGAAGCGGGCGCTGACGCGCCTGTCTGCCCGGTCTCCGATCCGACGGTCGAACGGCCGCCGGTCACGGACTGGCATACCGACTGGGACCATCTGGATGCGCGCTGGCGCGACGACCCCTTCCCGATCTGGGATGCATTGCGAGAGGGACCGATCGCGCGGACCGAGCGCTTCGAGGGCGCCTGGCTGCCGACCCGCTATGACGACGTCAGGGCAATCGCCTACGATACCGAGCACTTCTCCTCGCGCCGTGCCGTCCTGCGTGACCGAAAGTTCGACGATCCGCTGCCGGCGCCGCCGATCACCTCCGACCCGCCCGAGCACAAGGCGCACAAGCAGGTGCTGCTCCCCTTCTTCACGTCGCAGGAGATCGGCAAGCTGGAACCGCTGACGCGTCGCATCTGTCGCGCGCTCATCGAAGAATTCATCGCCGCCGGCCGTTGCGATGCCGCCCAGCAGTACGCCCGACACATCCCGGTGCGGATCATCGCCTACATGCTCGGGGTGCCGGTCCGGGACAGCCACCTGTTCATTCAGTGGATCCACGAGATCCTGGAAGTCGGCGCTTCCGATGACGAGCTCAACAGCAGCGCGACCAAGGCGATGCGCGACTATTTTCGCCACCACATCGCTCTCAGGAAGAAGGGCCGGACCGAGGCCGATCCGGACGGGCCCGTGCCGGACCTCATCCAGTTGATGATGGACGGCTCCTTGAACGGCGTACCGTTCGAGGAAAGGCACGTGCTCGGTACCCTCACGCTGCTGATGGTCGCCGGAATCGATACGACCTGGAGCGCCATCGGCGCCTCGATCCTGCATCTCGCAAGGCACCCGGGCGACCGGCGGCGCCTGATCGAGGAGCCGGGGCTGATGCCCACGGCGGTCGAGGAACTGCTGCGCGCCTATTCGCCGGTCACCATGGCGCGCGAGGTCAGGAACGATGTCGAGCTGGGCGGCTGTCCGATGAAGAAAGGAGAAATGGTGCTGCTGTGCTTTCCCGCGGCCAACCGCGATCCCGCGATGTTTCCGGATGCTGACAAGGTCGTGCTCGACCGGCAGGAGAACCGTCACGGAGCCTTCGGCCTGGGTATCCACCGTTGCGTTGGCTCCCACCTGGCGCGCATGGAAATGCGGGTCGCCATCGAAGAATGGCTCGAGCGCATCCCGGACTTTCGTGTCGCGGGCAACGTGCGCTGGTCCGTCGGCTCTGTGCGCGGCCCGCGAACTGTGCCCGTGGCGTTCGCATAAGCTCGTCCCTGTGATTCGCAGGGAGGCATTTGCGGGCGGATGACGCCCGCCGGTGCAAGCCGGAGATTGTTCAGGCAATGCCGGCCACGTAGTCGGCTACGACCGCCGGCTCATCCTGATCGAAGTTGCTCCTTCAGTCCGCCAACGCCGGGCCGTCGCCACCGGTAAGGTCGCACTGCCCCCAACGGCTTAGCCCGTCTCCTGAACCACCCAGTCACTTGCGGCAGGGAGCAACCGATATCAGGCGGGCGTCGCAGGACGTCGCGCGATGCACGCCGTAGAAGGCCATGACGTCAGCGTGGCATGTACCCGGGGTCAGTCGTCCTGGACCCTTTCCTTGACCAGGCGTCGGGGTTTTTCGAAGACCCGATGGAGCGTGGGCATGAAGGCCTCGAGCGGCATGGTATCGTATGTCGGGTCGAAGGCAGTCTGGTCATAGTCGTCACAGAACTGCCGGCAGGCCTCGAAGTGGGGATGGCCCCGGAGCGAGTCCCGTGCATTCCTGTTTCCGCCGAGATGGTGGAAGAAGTGATATCCCTGGAACATCTCGTGGTACTTGACGATCCAGTAGACCTCGGGCCGCACGTAGGGCTTGAGAATGGCGGCGCAGAATTCGCCGTGGTTGTCGGGGGCGAAGAAGTCGCCGATATCGTGCAACAGGGCGGCGGCGATCAACTCGTCGTCGTCATCGCGTCCGTCGCGCCAGGCGCGGCTGGCTGTCTGTAGGCTGTGCTCGTAGCGGTCGACGGGATAGACGTGATCGGGCGCACGCAGCATGTCGAGATGTTCAAGGCACAACTCCAGGACCCGGGAGGGTTCATGGACACCGTATTTCTCGATCGCCGCCCAGTCCTCGACCGTCGACTCATCGAAACGGGTGAATGTCGCCTTCTTCCTGATTGGCCCGCCCTCTGCTATGAGGTCGTGGGCCGTCCTGGACCGTTCCGCAACGAGGGTCATGGGGTGGTCTCCCGGTGTTCGAGTGAGTTCCCATCATGTAGCGTCACGGGACGGTCTGTCCACCCGGTTCGCGGAGTACACGATCTATCAAGGACTTGCCCCTGCTGCCACCGAGATCGACGTCTCCGCCATGGGGATATCGATCTTTGCGTTTCCAGCGCAAATCTCTTCAAGGATGATTCCGAGATTGCCGTAGAAGGGACGTCTGGTCTGACCGCCCTCGTGGCGGCTCTGTGCGAAGCGGCACTTTCCGAAGGTGTCGGCCCGGTGCTCAATGGCGTCCACCTTTGGTTGGTGGACACAATGGGAGGAGGCTTTGGCGATGGCGCGTCGGGTATGCCGATTCTGGTCGAAGGACGAGAAGTGCCGGATTGGGGCAAGATTGACTCCGCCTCACGTCCGAAACCGGTCCTATTGCGAAGAGGGGCCATTTCAGGGTCTTTGATGTACTGCATGGATCGAGAACTGAGCCCGACGATCGGCTCCTGCGACACTCCACTCGACCGATAGCCGTTTTCCGTCGACTGGGAGGAGATGCGGAAGAACCTGTGAGCCGGTCCGCGCGGCGCTAACTATTGCTCCTTTTGTCATCCGCAGTAATTTCGACAACATCAATGCCGCGGTTCTGCACTTCACTTATGACGTTGTTTCGTAACATCGCCAGAGCGTCCTCATGTTGTTTGAGGTAGGCGTCCATATGAAGTACACATAAGCCTCTCCAACACTCGTAGGCCTGCTCGGCCGGGCAGGTTTCGCTATACGGCGGAATTGAATTCGCTACGGCGGTCCAGTCGACGCCCCCGTCTGCTTCGATTTCAGCGAGCGATCGCGTGAACTGCCTTAGGAATTCATGGCTTTCCGGAATGTCGTCGATGAAGTGATTGTGGTTTGCACGTCGCAACACAAACATACTCTTTTGCCCGCGAACGCGGGCGAAAAGTTCGATCTGTCCATAGAGTGGCAACCAGGAATCTCTGTCCGCTACTAGGAACATTACCGCCACGTCGGTTCGCCAGGGAAAGTTCAGAGCCTCTCTGGCGTGGTTGTGCCCCTTGGGATAGATCGGCGTTTCGCCACCAGAGGGGCACATGGGAACAATGGCCTTGACCCTGTCATCCAAGGCGGGTGCAATCAGCGCAGTCAATCCGCCGAAACTTGAGCCTGTAACGCCGATTCCATCTGAATCGATTTCAAATGACTGAAGCGACTTCCGAATCAAGTACGGTATATCTTGGCGCCGGTCCTCGATAAGTTGAGCCATATGGTCGGTTCGCAAATGCTTGCGTCCTTCTGCCTTGGCTTTGGCGATGAGTTCCTCGATATCCCAGAACGTGCAAGCGCGGTGATCGGCCGCGACGACGACATATCCGTGGCTCGCGAGATGGGTTGCCAGAAAGGTGCCTTCTCTTCGATGGCCGGCATAGCCGTGCGCAAAGACCACAAGGTGCTTTGGGACTGCCAGCTGGGGTGCGCCACGAACCGCGCGTTGAGACTTCAGGGGTGCGTCGGCAGCCGGTTGGGGTTGTGCATAAAACCAATCGCAGGTTTCTGGGTTCAGATCCTGTCCGACAAAATCATCCGACGTGGGATACCAGACTTCTGTGGGCAGAGGTCTGTTTCGAGATTCGTCCCACCAATCGAACGAACTGACGCCAACGGCGAAAGCGCCGCGATGAAACGGATCATAGTGAGCGTTCGTCTTCATCGTGTCTTCTTGGATAGATTGCATTCTCCGCGGTCCAAATCGCCAGACTAATCATCAGACGGCGCAATTGCGAGCGCCCTTGCAGCGAAGTTGCCGGCCAGACAGACTCCGATTGTGAACTCATCCTGTTCTGGAGACAATCAGAAACTCAGTCAGGAGCTGCGCGTCCCTGAGATTGGGCGAAGAAAGCGCCGGGTGGAGAGTCTTGCACCTTTCAGGTAGGAAGGACCCCCCACAACGGTCCGTTCGAGCTCTACAATAGGTTCGTCTATCTCCGACTCGGAGCGGTCAGGCCATAGCCGCTGTCATTCATCAGCTCAATTGCCTATTTGTCGGAGCGGATCTCCGGGATGGAAGCCGCCGGCCCAAGGGTCTCTTCGCTCATGATCGCCATCTTGTTGGCTACGTCGGTAAGCATGTGAGGATGCACGTAGCAGAGACCGCCGAGTTCCGACGCGGCCTCGCCTTCGCCCAAGACGAGAGTCGCGCCCTCCGCGACGTTGCAGAGGAGACCTGGTCGAGACACCGCTGGACTTCGACTGGCGTGGCGAAGGGACCGAAGACGGTTTCGGCATCGCGTGAGTGGCCCAGTTTTGCGGTCTTCGCGCGCCTGAAGAAAGCTAGCAGAAACACGTCATGTATCGCCTCGTGCACGTAGATATGTTCGACCAAACAGAATGACTGACCGGAGTTACCGAATGATTCCACGGTGAATTCCAGCACGGTCGCGACGAGATTCGCGTCGGCCCGGACATAAGTCGGATCCTTCCCGCCCAGTTCAAAGCAAACGTGCGTAAGGGCACCGGCCGCACTTTGATGCACGGTTTTGATGCTTGCAATTGAGCCGATGAAGTTGATCACGTTGATTCTGCTGGACCCGATGAGCCTTTTCGGAATCGCTGTGCCGTATATGTAGAACCTGAAAGATGTCTTTTGGGGCACTCGCAGCGTGGAACGTCTCGACCAACCGTTCGGTGGCAAGTGGCGTTGGCGGAGAATGCCCAAAATTAGCCACGTCTACCGCGATCAATTGCGCCACTACGAGCTAAACGAGCATCGCCACCGGATTGTTCCACACGCAGATCGACAGCGTGACGCGAATTGGTTCGCGCACATCGTAGCGCGGGATGCTCCCGTCGGCATGCATCGAAATCGACGTCAGGTAGCTTTCCACGGCTTTCAGCATGATTTCGGTGCCTCTGCAAATCCGGTCGTTTTCATTGGTGTGATGACGAGGGTGCCCCATCTGCCACGATACGTCGGACTCGATTTCGACGCGCCACGCCTTCATCTCAGCCAAGCCGTGACGCACATGTACGGCGCGATCGGTCAGGCTCAGATTGCGCCAGGTCTTGAGAGCCGTCTACGCGCGGCTCTTCGTACCTTCGGTTTGGTCCCACGACGCATACTCGCGCGCGCATGTACACTTTCGTCCACCGGTGAGACGACATCGAATGTCTGGTTGGCGGTTTCCTGTGTTACTCCTGAGCTCTCCGCCGGGATTTGCCCTAGATTGCTTCCAGGTACCGTCCAATTTCCCAATCGCTCACGAAGTTGTTGAACTGGTCGATCTCCCAACGTAGCGAGATGGCGTAGTAGTCGACGAACTCGTCGCCGAAGATTTCCCGCATCTGGGTGCAGGTTTCGAACTCGGCGATCGCCTGGTGGAGGTTCCTTGGGAGCAATCGTTCGCCGTGGGCAAGAGCATCACTGGCCGAGGTTCGCGGAGGCCCGGGTTCAATTTTGTTTCGGACCCCGTACAAACCGGCCCCAAAGGTTGCAGCCAGCGTCAGATAGGGGTTCGCATCTGCGCCGGGAACCCGATTCTCAAAGCGGAAGCTGGACGCTTCCTTACCGATCACACGCAGCGAAGAGGTTCGGTTTTCGATGCCCCAGCTGTTGTCGATCGGCGCCCACATTCCGGGAACCAGCCGTTTGTAGGAATTGATGTTTGGCGCGAATAGGGCCGTGATGGCGGGCAACAGCCTCTGGCATCCGCCCAGAAAGTTTCGAAAAATCTCGCTCAGATTGTTCGATGCGTTCGCGTCGTAAGAAGCGGGATTTCCATCCAGATCGCGCAACGAAAGGTGAATGTGCGCACCGCAACCGGGGTTATCCATCGCGGGTTTTGCCATGAACGTTGCTGTGTGGCCGATACTGTTCGCTACGGACTTCGCGGCTGTCTTGAACAAGATGGCGTTGTCAGCGGCTTCCATCAAATCCACCGGATCAAGCGCGAATTCGAGCATACCGGGGCCAAGCTCCGTGTGGAATACCTGAGACCCGATTTCCATTTCCCTACAGGTATCCACCAGGCTCGACAGATACGCGTGCATTCCGGAAAGCCGGTGAAGCGAGTAGCAGAACGGCCCACGAGTGGCTGCGTCAAGGGCCGACGCGGGCTTCCCCGCAAGTGTCTTGCAGTCTTCGGACAGAAGCTGAAACTCGAACTCAACGCCTGCCGTCGCGGCCAGACCCATCTCTTTGCCGACTTCGATCTGATGCGAAAGTACGCGTCGCGGGCAATAGGCAGCGTGCTCGTCGGTTAACTCGCCGAGAACGATCATGGAGCCCTCGACGGGTAGGCCTCGGTAAGATCTCGCGGATTCAGGGACAAGGCGCATGTCGACGTCGGCCCATCCGTTCTTGTGCCCAGGAATCGAAGTATTGGCGTAGTGCTGGTCCGCGCAATCCCACCCTAGTGCAGCGGAACTCATGCCCATACTGGAATCAAGCGCCTTGGTGACCTTTCCTCTGTTCACCAGCTTCGTCCTCATAATGCCGTTGAGGTCCGTGAAACCGACTGCGACGTGAGAAGTGGTGCCCGATCTGAGTTTTTCTCTGCGATGGCCTTGCATGTAGGTGCCCAAGAATCCGCTTTTTGTTGAGGCGCTAGTGAGGGGACGCCACCGCGGGCGAGCCCGGGTCAACATCCTTTTGATTGCAGCATCACTATCTTACCATAACAGATCGATTGAGAGATGTAAATGAGAGAAGTCGCAGTATTGTATTGGCTTCGCACTTCACATTCCGCCGCTCACTGGCGTCCAAGTTCCACGCCTTGGCGTCGACCGACCGTACAACCGTCTAGGGAAGTTCCCATTTATGACGAAAATACACGCTAGCAAAACGCTGACAATTGGTTCCGGTGCAGCGGGCTGCACTGTGGCTATCTGCGGAGTTCGTGCGAACCTAGGGCCGATAGTGCTGCGCGGGCCTCAACCCGGAGGGCAGATTCGATCACGACGGACGCCGAGAATTACCTTGGTATCGCACATCCCATGCGAGAACCTTGGCTCATAAGGACGGCTCATGCTGTCTTGGATGCCGCTGCGCACTCCCGGACGACACAGTTTTGCTGCGCCCAGAGGCAAATGCGTAGATGAACGGTGCTGACTTCGTGGGGCGTACATCCATTGTGACAGCCAGTCTTCGGTGAG
Source organism: Alphaproteobacteria bacterium (assembly GCA_965207785.1). GTDB lineage: Bacteria > Pseudomonadota > Alphaproteobacteria > SP197 > SP197 > SP197. The sequence continues at coordinate 139,551 of CBDBNO010000010.1, forward strand.
CGATGCCTGGCGCGACTGTGATGCGCCACGATCATTGACTTGCGAAGATTGTCACGCTACCATGGCAACATGGTGGAAGGGAAGGCTTGCTTGATCTGGGAGACGAAGTTTTGTCCAGCGATGGGGTGGCGGTGAATCAGTTCACGGACTATGTGGCTTTTGCTGTGTAACATTTGCGTGATTCAGGCGAGTTGCAGGGCCTCCCCGCTGGGCAGATTTGCTGAAGCACCGTATCGTGGACGAAGCCCGGCGGTTGGGGCGTCCCGCATTGTGGCCCTGTGTCGGATTTCGCTGTGACGGGTGCTTGTCTTGATGCCCGTGCGTCAGGCTGCGGCGGGCACCCTGGTTGGATCGATCCCGTGTTTCTTGAGCATCCTGATCCAGCGTGGGGCATTGCGCTGGACCATGGCGGCCTCGTAGTCGGTTTCGGGGTCGAGGTAGACGATGCCGTTTTTCAGCACGCAGTAGATGACGCGGATCATCTTGTGGGCGGTGGCCACGGTGGCCTTGCAGTATCCCCGGCGCACGGCCAGGGCCTTGTGGTATCCCTGGAACTGGCAGTTCCTGGTTCGGGCGGCGCCCTGGGCGCATTCGATGAGGACCTCGCGCAGGGTGGTGTTGCCGCGCCGTGTTCTTCCCGAGCGCCGCTTGCCGGCGCTCTCGTTGTTGCCGGGGCACAGACCTGCCCATGCTGCGAGGTGGCGCCTTGAGGCGAACACGGAGATGTCGGGGCCCAGTTCGATCAGGATGGCCGAGGCCGATGTCCTGTCGATGCCGGGGATCGCCATCAGAAGTTCGATCTGGGTGGTGTACTCGGCGAGGCCGGCATCGATGACGGCGTCGTAGCGGGCCAGCCGTTCGGTGGCGGCGTCGAAGGCGTCGAGCTGGTCGCGCAAAAGGAAGAGGCCCATCTCGTCGAGCTCGGCGTTGAGGACATCGAGCAGCTTGTCGTCGTGGCGGCGCACATGATGGGTGAGCGAGGCGATGATCGCCTCCCGCGGCTCGTTGTCGACCAGGCCCCTCATGATGCGCATGCCGTTGGCGCCGAAGAGGTTGGAGAGGATGCCGGAGACGCGCACGCCGGCGGCATCGAGGATCTTGTTGATCCGGTTCCGCATCCGCGCCCGCTCGCGGACCACCTGGCGGCGCATGCGCGAGACCTTGCGGAGGCTGCGGAAGTGACGCGGCGGCACCATGCTGTCACGGCACAGGCCGAAGCTGCAGATGCGGGCCAGCCAGATGCTGTCGGCGACGTCCGTCTTGCGTCCCTTGATCTGCTTGACGTGCTGGGCATGGACCAGCAGGGGCCTGATGCCGGCGTCCTCGAGGGCGCGGAAGGGCGCCTCCCAGTAGATGCCGGTGCCCTCCATCACCGCGGCACTCACCCGATGCCCCTTGAGCCAGCGCACCATCTCGGCAAGGCCTTTGGGGAAAGCGCTGAACTGCCGGGTCTCGACAACCGCTTCCTTGCCGGGCTGCGCGACCCTCACGCACGCCGTGATCTCGACCTTGTGGATGTCAAGACCGGCCGCACGCTCATGGATGACATTGAGATGGTCGTTTTCTACCATGACGCTTCCTCCGTCTGTTGGGGGTGGCGGAAGCGGGAGACCTCCGGACAGCTGACAGATATCGAGGCGACATCGTGCGTTTTGCTGTTCGTCCACGGATTGAACCGGGTACTTCGCGGGGTGCGAGCCTTCAGTCTGGGACAGTTTGGTAACGGGCATGAAGCCTCGAAAAACAAGCGTCCACGAACCCGCTTCCGCCGTGAGTGTGCTGCACACACGGCAGATGGACAACACGCGCACGCCTCCGAGCAGGTCCGTTACATCACCACGCCGGGTGTGCTTGAGGCATCAGGATCATGGGCGTTTGGTCGGTCGTTCGAGATTCAGCAATCAGACGCGGTTGCAGAACCTATTGTCCGTTTTGTTGCGGTGGATAAAACCTACGATGGTGAAAAGAACGTCGTTGAGCGGCTTAACCTTGAAATAGTGTCTGGTGAATTTCTGACACTGCTCGGACCAAGCGGGTCGGGGAAAACAACCATTTTGATGATGTTGGCGGGATTTGAAAACCCGACGTCCGGAGAGATTTTCCTGCGCGACGAGCCCCTGACTCGAAGACCTGCATTCAAAAGAAATATGGGCGTCGTCTTTCAGAATTACGCGCTTTTCCCGCATATGACCGCCGGAAAGAATGTCGGATACCCTCTGCAACAGCGCAAGTACTCAAGAGAAGACATCGCGGCCAAAGTGGCCGAGGCGCTTGCGATGGTCGAGTTGGAAGAGATGTCGGATCGGTATCCTAACCAACTATCGGGCGGGCAACAGCAGCGTGTGGCTCTGGCGCGGGCTTTGGTGTTTGACCCCGATATCGTTCTGATGGACGAACCCCTGGGAGCACTTGACAGGCGATTGCGCGAGCAGATGCAGATCTCGATCAGGCACCTGCACAAGAGCTTGGGCACTACCTTTGTCTTCGTAACCCACGATCAGTCGGAGGCATTGACCATGTCCGACAGGGTGGCGGTGTTCTCTGAAGGGCGTGTTGAACAGATTGGCGCCGTTCACGAGGTATACGAAAAGCCGGAGACCGCGTTCGTCGCCAAGTTCGTTGGTGAAAACAACGAGATGCCTGGTACAGTGATTTCTGAGACTACTAACGGTTGCCGGGTCCATCTGGATAGTGGCCATGAGATCGGCGCCTTGAATCCACAGAATGCTTCAGTCGGAGAGCGTGTCTCTGCGTTCATTAGGCCGGAATGGATAGAGGTTTCCGACGCTGAGAGTGGCAAAATGGAGATGATAGTTCGGGAACTGTTCTATTTCGGTGACCACGTAAGGCTCGTCCTTCAGGACGGCAAACTCGAACTCTCAGTGAAAACTCGGGGTGACCGTGTCGTGGGCGTCGCTGCTGGCGACAGAGTTTGGATCTCATGGGAGGCCAAGCACTGCCGGGTTCTAGGAGGCAACTGAAAAGCAAAATTCGCATTCAGATCGTGAGTTCGTTTCAAGAAGGCAAGAAAAGAGAGTACCATTGGAACACAAATCCTACAACCGAAAGGGGGAGAATGATGAACAAGACCTTACTATTTGTGTCCGTAGTAGCCTCGGCTTCCATTCTGGGCCTGAGTGCGGTTGCTCAGGATCGAGGCTTCACAGTCGCGGCATGGGGCGGGGCTTCTCAAGACGGTCACCGCGAAATCACGTTCACTCCATTTGGCCAGGAGAACGGCGTCGAAGTCTTGGAAGACGTGTATCTGGGCGGATGGGCGCAGTTCAAGGCGATGCAGGAAACCGGGCAGGTGCCTTGGGATGTCGTGCAGGTTGAAGCCGCTGAATTGACGCGTGGTTGTGAAGAGGGCCTCTTCGAAACACTCGACTGGAGCCGAATTTCGGACCCTAGCCGTTACATCGACGGTTCCACTTCGGATTGCGGTCTGGGTGTCTATGTCGGAACGGAAGTCATTTCCTACAATGACGACCTGTTGTTGAACCCCTGATTGTTCCGGTCGGCCGAGGCCGCCTTTTCCCACATTGATCCGTGCTGATTCCCCGGAGAGACCGGGAGAGTGCGGATGCCTCCAGGGTCTCTTCTTCTTTTCCAAGCAGGGTGTTTTTCGGGTGACCGCATAGGCCGCCTGTCGGTTCTGCTGCACCATGGTGCGGGTCCATGAAGGAGTGTGGCCCGCGCGACTGTCGCTCGCCGGGCCACGGGCGGAGGTTTGCAGCATCTGGATGAGACGACGTTGTCCGCCGAGGACTATGTTGCGCAGGAGGCATGGCGCACCGCAACCCCTCCTGTGTGCTGCCGGGGTCTGGCGGTGACGGCCTGCGGGATGACGCGCAACGGGACCTACGGGCGCAAGACGCCGCGAGGCATGCGCGTGGCGCGTTGGTATTGCCGCCCCTGCCACCGGTCATTCAGCGCCCTGCCGGGCTGTCTTCAGGCGCGTCTTGCGGGGACGCTTGCCTCGTGCGAGGCGCAGGTTGTGGCGGTCGAGGAAGCGGGCAGCCTGTGGGCGGGCGTGCGAGTGCTTTATCCCGAGGCGATTGACCTGACGAGTGCGCGGCGGTCGCTGCGCCGCCGGGTTGTCGGCGTTCATCAGAGCCTGCGGATCCTGGCCGGACTGTTCCCGGTGCTGCTGGACACGACGTGTCTGGGCCTGATCGGTTTGCGCAGCCACCTGGCGTGCGGCGAGGCGCTTGTGTGCGTGCGGGAGCTGGGCTGCGACCACCTTGTCCATCTTCCCTGTCCCGTTGGATTCGCCGTTCACCCGCGGGGTCCCCGGAGCACGACGGGGCCGCCAACACGCGACGGCACTATGTGAGAGGCTCGGGACCGTCGAAGGTCGCAGCTTCCACGGACCAACACGGGAAGATGTGGCCATGTCCCCCGGCACCGAAGACCACCGTCAGCGCGTCGCCCTGTTCCGTTACGGCGTGATCGCCGGCCTGCTGGTTGCCGACCGGCGAGCCATCGGGGCGCTGATCAGGGAGTTGTCGCAGCGGATCTGGGTGATCCCCGGGACGCGGCGCAACCGCATCGCTGAGGGGACGATCCGCGACTGGCTGCATCACTACCGCAAGCATGGCTTCGAGGGCCTCTACCCCAAGCGCCGCCGTGACCGCGCCAGGCCGCGGCGGATGACGCCGGAGACGATCGAACTCGTGCTGTCCATCAAGCGTGATGCGCCGCACCTGAGCGTGCGCGAGGTGATCAGGCAGGCCCGTGCGTCGGGCGAGTTGGCCGACGACGCGACGCTGGCGTCCTCGACGCTCTACCGCCTGTTCGCCGCCGAGGGGCTCGACAAGCCCGCCGACACACAGGCCCGGGACCTGCGGCGCTTCACCTGGCCCGGTGCCAATGACCTGTGGATGGCGGACGTCCTGCACGGGCCGAAGGTCAAGGGTGCCGGGGGACGCAGGTTCAAGACCTACCTCATAGCCTTCATCGACGATGCGACGAGAGTCATTCCCTATGCGGCCTTCGCCATGTCCGAGAACACGGCGTCCTTCCTGCCGGTGTTCCGCGAGGCGTTGATGAGAAGGGGCCTGCCGGTCCGGCTCTATGTCGATAACGGCAGCTACTTCCGTTCCACCCATCTCGCCCTGGTCTGCGCCAGACTGGGCATCGTCCTGATCCACGCGACGCCTTACCGGCCGATGGGCAAGGGCAAGATCGAACGCTGGCTGAGAACAGTCCGGATCCAGCTCCTGCCCCGTCTCCAGAGCGCCGAGCTGGCCAGTCTCGACGCCCTCAACCTGCGCCTGAGGACATGGATCGAAGGCGACTACCACAGGGCTCCCCATCGCGGTCTGGGCGGCATGACGCCCTTCGACAAGTGGGCCTCGCTGGCCGCCGACGTGCCCATGCTCGGCCCGACTGTCGATCTCGACGACATCTTCCTCTTCGAGGTCGACCGCCGGGTCCACAAGGATCGCACCGTGAGCTTGAAGAACCGCCTCTACGAAGCGCCCGCCGAACTGGTGGGACACAAGGTCACGCTGCGCTTCGATCCGGCACGCCTCGATCGACCCGTCAGGATCGTCCACGACGGCAGGGACGCCGGCGTCGCCACGCCGCTGGACGTTCATGCCAACGCCCTGATCCGCCGCACCCTGACCTTCAGACCTCATGACGACGAGGAGACATCGTGATGCAGACGAAGCACTTCGCCCTCAGGCATTATCCCTTCAAGGACGCTCCCGAGCCCGGCGACCTGTTCCCCGCTCGCGGCCAGCTCGAGGCCGAGGCGCGCCTCGGCCACCTCATCGAGATGCGCGGCATCGGTCTCCTCACGGGGGAGGCGGGCTGCGGCAAGAGCACCGTCTGCCGCAAGGTCTGCGAGGGCCTCCACAGCGGCCTCTTCAAGGTCGCCTACATCTCGCTGACCACCGGAAGCATCCTCGACCTCTACAACCTCATCGCCGCCGAACTCGGTCTCGAGCGCGCCACCTCGCGCCATGGCGCCTGGCGCGCCATCCGCGCCGACGTGTCGCGCCGGCTCGGCGAGACGCGTCAACTCTCGCTGCTCGTCATCGACGAGGCCCACCTCCTGCACAACGAACTCCTCGAGGAACTGCGCCTGCTGACCAACTTCCGCATGGACAGCGAACGCCGCCTCGTCCTCCTCCTCACGGGCCTCACCGAACTGCGCCGCAGGCTGACCATGGCGGTGCACGAATCCCTCGCCCAGCGCATCGTCGTGCGCTGCCACCTCCCCGGCCTCGAACGCGACGAGGCCGAGGCCTACGTCGAGCACCGCATGCGCCTGGCCGGCGCCGACGTCCCGCTGTTCGAGAAGAACGCCATCGAGGCCATCTTCGATCTCGCCCGCGGCGTCCCCCGCAAGGTCGACACCTTCGCCCACCATGCCCTCCACGCCGCCGCCGTCGACAAGGCCCGCCAAGTCACCCTCGAGCATGTCCACCAGGCCCGCGAGGATCTCGAACCGTGAGCCACCCGCGCGACCGCCCCCTTGAGCCGCTGGCCCGTGCCCTGGGATACCGGCCATGCCGCCGCGACAAGGCGCGCTGGACACGCCCGGGGTCGGTGATCTCCATCAACGGCCCGAAGTTCTACGACCATCTCCGCGGATGTGGCGGTGGCGGCGCCATCGACTTCGTCATCCATGCCACGGCATGCACGCCGCGCCAGGCCATCGCATGGCTGGCCTCGACGGATCATGGGCCGCAAAGGCCGCGGGCGACGCCCGCGAAGCCCCTGATCCTGCCCCGGCGGTGCCCCGCATCGTGGCCCGCCGTGCGGCGCTGGCTGATCGACGAGCGCGCCATCGAGACCTTCCGCGTCGACGGCTTCGGGGAGCAGGGCCTGCTCTACGCCGACGCCAGAGACAACGCCGTCTTCCTGTGCCGCGACGCCTCCGGAAACGCCACCGGGGCGGAACTCGTCGGAATACGCCGCCGCCGCGACGGCAGCCGCTTCCGCGGCATGGCCCCGGGATCCCGCAAGGAACGCGGCGGCTTCTGGTTCACCTCATGCCCCGAGCAACCGGAGATCGCCCTCTTCATCGCCGAAAGCGCCATCGACGCCCTCTCCGCCCTCTCCCTGGGCGCCGGCGGGACGGTCTCCATGTACGCCTCCACGGCAGGCCTCGCCCGCCGCCTGCCTCAATGGCTCCTGACCCTCAACATCGTCTCCGTGGCATGCGGCTTCGACGCCGACGAAGCCGGCGATGCCGCCGCACGCCAGTTGATGGCCGCACACAAGGGAATCCGGCGCGTCCGCCCCGACGGCGCCACGGACTGGAACGACATCCTCCAGCAACACGGCATCTACGGCCTCATCGGTGGAACACCCCTCGACCCTTGCCGACCGTGAACTGACCCCCGACAGTCCGTCACGGGAAACCCCTGCTTGGAAACAACAAGCACCGCCAGCCGAAAAAACCGGCAGAGGGCGAAACAACCCGTCCCGGGCGACGCAAATCAATCCGGGAATCAGGCGCTGCGATAATCAGAAAACCAACACGTGGCATCGGGCGCAAGCTCCAGAATCTCCAAAGCGTCGGCCCTGCTCATGTCCGTCCACCGCAAACCCGCGTCTTCCCCGGTTTCGCTGTGGATCCCGAACATCCCGCCCGGGCTCTCCTCCACCTCGTCCTCGAGGTCGTCGTAATCGATTGCGGCAGACTCACTTTCCGAGGCGGCGCGTCCGACAATGTAACCCAGAACCCCGGCCCCGAGGGCGGCCGCGACCGGAATGGCTATCGGAACAAACGGAACAGGCATGGTCTTCTCCTTGGGTTGGTGATGAGAGATCTTTCCGGTGAGGTGGCGCGCCACCCGTACCGGTTGCGCCGGAGAGACAGCCCACCGAATACCGGCGGTGCTGGAGCGCGAACTTTGGCGAACATGGCGCCGACGGCGGCGAACAGGCGGTTCGGCACGGCTTGCTTCACGTGTCGAGGTCTCGAGATCCCATCCGTGCCACGTGTCGGCTCCAAGAGCCCGCACCGCCGCCTCTTCCACGCTGGACATGGAACCGTCCGCGTCGTGGAAATCACCCGTCAGGCAGCCGACGGTGAAGTCGTGACAATTCGTCAGGCGCGAGGCGAGTTCGGGCGACGTGTCCATCAACTCCAGGGCGTGCCGGACGACCTCGACGCCGCCCACGGGCTGGTTGCCGCTACAGGACACGTAGATGCTCACGGCGGTTCCGCCATCGATGAACTGCGCCGACGCGAGCAGCGTCATTCTGCCGTCGCCCGACACCGTGAGGACCCGCTTGTCGCCAACACGTATGCTGGTGCGCTTGCGGTAGCCGAAAGCCCGATCGCAATGGACGACGCTTCCGATCTCCGGCGAGACGCCTTCCCGAAAGACGTTGTCGACAAGGGCCTCGCCGATATTCACCATCGGCCACAGCGGGGTCCACTTGAGGATCGCCGTCGGCCGCGTCCCGAATGTCCGGCCGGAGCCGCCCGCCGGCCGGACACGCCCCGTGCCGATCTTCCGGGTTTGGCAGAGAACGTTCAGCACCGACCTCAGCGCCTTGAGCGACCTTTCGCGCGCGTCTGGAGCGGCGTCGACGCTGTGCCGGATGGCGTCCCTCGTCCGGCGGTCGACGGGAACCGGTTCGTTTCGGGCGCCGAGACAGCGAACGACTGCGCGCGTGTCCGCATTGACGGGCAGGACGCCGATGACGGCCCCGCTGCGCCGGATGGCCCAGAACTCCGTCACGCCGGTCTTCAGTTCATCGTGGTAGCCGGCGCCCGTATCGTTCGCAAGGCAGTTCTCCAGGGATCTGCCCACGGACTCCAGATCGCAGGAGGTTCTGATTTCGAGGACATCGTGCACGCCGTCGACGTCGATCCGGCGCACCTGGCGCCGCAGGTCCTGCTCCCTGGCCGCGCGAAGGGCCACGTGATGTTCATGGCGAAATCGTTCCGCGCGGCGCGCAAGGTCGGTAAAGCCTTTGCAGTGGCCGGCGAACCTGAGCAGCTTCCTGGCGGCGCGCCAACCCGGGCCCTGCTCGCCGCTGGTCCGGGCCGCGACGATCAGGTCAGCGGGCATCCTGAGCGCGTCGTCAGTCACGGATCGCAGCGGGAACGGCGCCGCCCGTCGCGTTCGCGCCTTGTGCTTCGAGTTCGTACAGGATGGCCGGTACGTGTTCCCCGACCCGTTCGATGCGCCGCGGGTCGAGGCCGGATGCGTTCAAGGCCGTCACAAACCGGAAGAGCCGGGCCTGCATGGTCATTCCTCCCGGAGGCTCGGGGGAAGGGCGACGCCATGGGCCACGAAGAGGTCCGCGATGTCGTCGATGATCAGATCGAGCAGCGAGGCCGCGCGGCGCATGGAGAGATGACCCTGTTCGAGGGCCAGGCCAAGGACCTCGACGAAGGGCTGCGAGAAGAGGACGGGCGGGCAGTCCTCCGCCACGGCGCCGCCGTTCCTGTGTAGCGCGGCCTCGGGCAGCCCCCGCGCCGTCGCGTCGTCGACCTCTCCCAGCTCAACGAGGCGCCACCGGAGCGCCGAGGAACTCACCTGGAGCTCCGTGGCCACGGCATTCAGCCGTGCGATCAGATGCTCTTCGGACATGCCCGACCAGCGGCCGAAACGATCCAGCGCCGACGCCGGCATCAGCAGCGCCGCGGCAAACCGGTTGGCGAGGCGCTCGACTTTCCTGCCGCCCGCTTTCACGTCCGTCTCCGAGCGGGCGGGCGGCAACGTGTCCCAGGTGAGGATGTGGAACAGCTCGTGGGCGAGGTCGAAGTGGCGACGACCGGGAAGTTCGTGGCGGGCGATCAGCACCGCGTCCAAGTCGGGCAGACGGCAGGCGGCGCCCGAGATACCGGGCTGCGCGTCGACCATGAGCACCAGAATGTCGAAGTCGCGCTCCATGACACCGGCAAGACGTGCCGCGGGCGCATCGCCCAGACCGAACTCGCCTGCGAACCGCTCGCCGGCGCGCGCCGCGTCCTCGAACCTTGCGCCGGGCTCGAGCGCCAGCGTCCGGCGCAGCAGCGGAGGACCCCCGGCCCGACCTGCGGAGCCAGCGTGCGGTAGGCCGCGATCCAGGGGCCGGCCTTGCGCTCGTAGGCGTCCAGTACGGTGGCGTCGGCGCCGTCCAGCCGCCAGGAGAAGCGTCCCTCGCCGACCAGGAGAAACGGATCGGTGAAATAGTCCAGGGGAACGTCCAGCGTCTCGACCGCGAGAACGAGCTCGTCGGCCGACAGGCGCCTGACGCCGGTCTCGATGGCGGAGACTGTCTGCCGGTCCCGGAAGCCGAAGATGCGTGCGAGGTCGTCCTGGGAGAGCCCGCGCGTCTCCCGCAGCGCCTTGATTCGCTTTGCCATACGCTGTTTCATTGCTTGTCTCTATGAAAAAGTATATCTTGCAATCTTGACTATGCAAGAACCATAGTCCATATGGAAGAAATGGCAAACACTTTTTTTGAATGCTGCGTGGCGGCATGACCGAAGGTGGTGAGGCCGGCCTGACGACAAACGAGTCACGCGAAGAGCGCAAGCCGACCGGCTCGCCGTTGGCGGCGATCGCGGGTGCGCAGGTCATGCCGCCGTTTCATGTACCACCGAATGTGACGAATCCAGCTGCGAGAGTTTCCTGCACAGCCCCGAAGTGGAGGGGGACATGCTTACCGCCTGTGAAAGAAGGCTGCTCGCCTCCTATCTCGCCAACATCGCCTCGGGCGTGACGCGCCGGGACCCGGAGGCCAGGAAGCTGATCAACTGGATCGCCGACCGGGAGACTACCGCATCGCATCGGGCGCCAGGACACGGCGACAGAGGCAACGCCTCCGGACGGCTTTCAAGAAGGAGAAAGCTTCCGCGAAGAAGCTGCGCTGCATCGAGGAGTCCCTGCGCGAGGAATGCGCGGACATTCCGGCGAGACGGGACCGCACCGCCCTGCGCCTGCAGCGTCTCGGGAAGGCGGCCGGGCCTCACTCGAACGGATGTCGACATCCTCGAACTGCTGCTGCGCTACGAAACCCACGCGTTGTTCGAGTCCATGATCGACGACATCCTCGATCCGCCCGGCCGGTCCATGCTCGCACTCAATGAGCACGGCCGGGCAGTGTCCCTGATTCTCGGTCTGAAGGTCAGGACGATTCAGTCCCGTCTGCACGCCGGTGCGCCGCTGGTCCGCTCCGGGCTCGTGTCCATCGACGACGACGGCGACCTGGAGATGCAGCGCCGGCTCCGCCGCCTCGCCACGGCACCCGGCAACGGGAACATCGACATCACCCGTCTGCTTCTCGATGTCGCGCCGCCGGCCGAACTCAAATGGACGGATTTCGGCCATGTCGCCGCCGACCGCGACCACGTCGAGAAGCTGCTGAGGGGCGCGCTCGACAACGGCACGCCGGGCGTCAACGTCCTCCTCTACGGTTCGCCCGGCACCGGCAAGACGGAGTTCTGCAAGGCGCTCGCCGCACGGCTCGGCGTGACCCTCTACAGCGTCGGCGAAGCCGACGATGACGGAGACGAGCCGTCGCGCAAGCAAAGGCTCGAGGAACTCAGGCTGGCGCAGCGCCTGATTGCCAGGGACAGGCGTTCGCTCCTCCTCTTCGACGAGATGGAAGACTTGCTCGGAGACTCCTTCGGCGGGTTCGGCATGTTCGGGGCCGCTGCGCTCGTCGCGCTCGCGGGAGGCCGCGTCCAAGGTCTTCATGCACCGGCTGCTCGAGCAGGCTCCGTCGCCGACCCTGTGGACCATGAACGACGCGGACGAGGTCAGTCCGGCCATCCTGCGCCGCATGATGTTCGCCCTCGAACTGCGCCCGCCGACCGCGGCCGTACGAGCCCGGGTATGGGCGCGGCAACTCGACCGTCACGACATCGCAGCTTCGCGGGAGGAGGTTGCGGCCCTGGCCGCTGAGTTCGACGCCGCTCCCGGGGTTGCGGCGGGCGCGACCGCCGCCGCCAGCCTCGCCGGAGGCGACATCGCCGCCGTGCGCACAGGCGTCCGCAGCCTGGCCCGTCTCCTCTCGAGCGACAGGCCGCCCCAGGGAGCCCCGACCCGGTTCGATCCCGCGCTCATCCGGGCCGACACTGATCTCGCATCCCTTGCGGACCGCCTCTCGGCAAGCGAGCACCAGCGCTTCTCGCTCTGCCTGCAGGGTCCGCCGGGAACCGGGAAGAGCGCGTATGTCCGCTACCTCGCGGAGAGGCTTGGCCTGGAAATCCTGCAGAAGCGGGCGTCCGATCTCATGTCCATGTGGGTGGGCCAGACCGAGAAGACCATCGCCCGGGCCTTTGCCGAGGCGCGCGATGCCGGCGCCTTCCTGATCTTCGACGAGGCGGATTCTTTCCTCGCGGACCGGCGCCTCGCCGAGCGCAGCTGGGAGGTCAGACAGGTCAACGAGATGCTGACCTGGATGGAGAGCCATCCCCTGCCCTTCGCCTGCACGACCAATTTCGCAGACCGTCTCGACCCGGCGACGCTGCGCCGCTTCGTCTTCAAGGTGACACTCGACTATCTCGCACCCGGACAGGCCGAAACGGCGTTCCGCAGCTACTTCGATCTGCCGCCACCGCCCTCGCTCGCAACACTTGCGGCCCTCACGCCGGGCGACTTCGCAGTGGTGCGCAACAAGGCGGAAATCCTCGGCGTGCTGCAGGATCCGCAAGCGCTTGCGGAGATGCTGCACGCCGAGTGCGCAGCCAGGCCGAACCGACCGCGGACCATCGGCTTCAGGCTTGGTGGTTCTGTGGAGCGGTGACGCACCCTATGGTGACGGGAATCGAGCGTCTGACGGACACAATCGACCCGGTCGTCCGCCTCCGGGGATTGTGCACCGGCGTGACGCTCGAAGACATCCGGCAGGATCTGTCGGTCAGCAGACGGACCGTGGAGATTGGAAGCAAACTCCACCGAATGTGGACTTGTCAGCCGTCGTCAGATGAACGGCTTCCGGAATTCTGATCATTTGCCTAAATGCAGATAGCAGAGATTGTATTGCCGATCCTTTCAGCCGCAGCCTCAACCTCCCGGTCGGCAACATGTGCGTATCGCAAGGTCATCGAAACATGCCGGTGACCGAGAAGCTTCGCCACCGTCGGGAGCGGAACACCCTGCATGACGGCGTGGGAGGCATATGTGTGACGCAAATCGTGGAGACGGACATCCTCGATGCCTGCACGCCGCCGAACGAGATCCCAAAGGGACAATTTTCGCCAAAGTGGCCGTGACGGTTCGGTTGGTGATGGAAAGACATACGGGCTGTCAGCGCACCGTTGTCGGTTGATGATCTCTCGTGCCTTGCTGTTGAGATAGACTGTACGCGGACCCGTCTTGCTGTCGGCAAGGTCGAGCGTGGCGGTGCCCACCTCGCACCATTTGAGCATTCGTATCTCGCTGAAACGGCAACCTGTGCAGGACAGGAGCCGTATGATGTCGGCTTGGGCAGCCCGTGACGGCTGTTCTTCAACGCAGCGGTCCAGTTCGGCATGAAGGCGGTGGATCTCGGCGCGGGACAGGAACCGGTTGAGCTTGCGCCCCGGGTTGCGGCGGATGCCGCTCCCGGGATTGGTCTCGATGTGACCATGGACCCTGGCGTGATTCATGATCTGGCGAAAAACGTCGAGCGTCACGTTGGCCCCGCCAGGAGAGGTCGAACTGTAGCGATCGAACCAGAGATTCACGGACCGTCGGTCGATCCGGTCGAGCGGCATGGTCCCGAATGCCGGCAGGAGTTGACGTGCAATCCGGCTGTCGACAGTGCGGCGGGTGGAAGGTTTCATGCGCTCGTAGCATTCCGACATCCAGACGCCGGCAACAAAGTCGCGGAACAAGGGAATGGTCGTGGTTGGCCTGTGTACTTCTTCTCTGCTGGTCTGGATATCGAGACACCTGGCACGCGCCTCGTCGACCGTCATCAGCGTCGTCCGGCCGAGCGTGCGACGCCTCGAGGATCCGTCATGGCTGTCGAGACAGATGAACGCACTGTGCCCGGTTGGCCGGACACGCACGCCAAGACCCGTGACCTTCGTGTCCCAGACCGTGTACTCCGGCATCTCGGCACGCAGATCTGCGACGTTGCGGTCGCTGAGACGCATCTTCCGGGGCATGGGTCAGCTCTCCCCGCCGAGGATGGGAGCCATGATTTCGGCCGCCTCGTGGATGGTCGCGTTGGCAAGATGCGTGTACTTCAACGTGGTGGCCGGGTCGTTGTGGCCCAGCAACCTGCCGATGGTGAGGATTGTCTCGCCCTGGGCTAGAGCCATCGAAGCGTAGGTGTGCCGCAAGTCATGGAGACGGACATCCTTGATGCCCGCTTCGCGCCTCGTCTTCCACCAGAAGGCGTGAAGGGCACTTTCCGACAGGTGGCGGTTTCTGTGGGGGGCAGGAAACGCCCACGGTTCCGACCGTGGCAGGGCATCGAGGATGCGGCGCGCAGGCGATGACAGCCACACCGTTCGCGGGCCAGTTTTGCTGTCGCCAAGATGGAGATGGCCCTCCCGGTACTCCGACCACCTGAGTGTCAGAATTTCCGATCGGCGGCACCCCGTCAGGAGAAGAAGCCGCACGATCGATGCCGGAAGGGGATGGCTGTCCTGATGCCGGTCGAGGGTCCGGCTCAACCGCCCTATCTCGTGCATCGTCAGGAATCGTTCCTGGCCCCGCCTACGATACCGTTTGATGCCGGTGCAGGGGTTGGAACCCTCCGGGCGGTAGCCGTAGACCTCGGCCTGCCTGAGGATGACCGAAAGAACAGGCGCTGAACGATCAGCAGCCGCCGGTGTCGCATGGAGGGAGGCAAACCACCTTTGGACATCGGCGCGCGTGATGCCGGCAATCGCCTTGCCCCTGAACCAGGGAAGGACTTGCTTCCTGTAGTATCCAAAGTTGACCTCGAGCGTGCGCGGCTTCCAGTGCCGCCCGTAGCGGCGGAAGACTTCCTCGGCCACGGTCTCGAACAGGACCGGCGCGTCGGGTCCGGCTTCATCACCATGCAGCCTCGACGCCAGAATGGCGCCGGCCTTCGCCCGGGCGCACTCCAGGCTGATGTCCCGGGCATCGCCGATGGCGTGCCAGACCCGCCGGCCGTCGACCTGACTGTGAAGGAAATACCCTTTGCGGCCCGAAGACAGGATCCGGACACCGAAGCCCCTGAGGCCCCTGTCGCGGATGTCGCGGGCCTTCCGGCCGGGCCTGAGGGTGTCGACGCGATGTTGCGTGAGACGGACTTTCGCCATGGTTTTCTCTCCAGTTGCTGTTGCACCGGGGGCACGGAAACGTCATGCTTCCGCGTTCCGGGTGTGAAATCGTGAGAGAGAAAACGTCGTTGTTACAGAGTGTTGGTTGTTTCGTTCAGCACCGCAGGTGCGCGGCCGGTGTGGCGCACGGAGTCCTGGAACTCCAGCACCGATTCGGCGACATGCATGGTGATGCCGATGCCGTGACGCGCCGCCGCCTCCTTGGTGCGGCGCAGCAGTTCCGCGGAAGACAGGTGATACTCGAGGGGCACCAGAATGGCCCGCACCCTGCCGTCGTAGGCGCCATCCCACGTCTCGGCAAAGGCCAGGGCGCTTTCCAGGGTGGCCAGACCGTCATCGTCGTGCCAGTGGATCTGGTGGCGCCCGCTCTGATCGTAGTAGTGATGGGCCGAGCGCATACCCGGTGACGTGTAGAGGCGGATTCCGAGTTCCCCGGCAAGGGCCGCCATGGACCCCGGTTCGCCACCAAGTTCGCTCCCCATGTCGACCACCGTCGTGGAACCGAAGCGCAGCAGGCAGGCCAGACTGTAGCGGATGGCCGCATCCACGTTCTCATAGTCGTGAATCGTCGGGCCGTTGATCCCCTTGGCGGTGCAGTAGTTCATGAAACCGGACCGGAAGAGGTCCACCCGCCCGCCATCAAAAATCATGCGGTCCCCGGTATGGGCACCGACATGGGCGTGGGCGTTGATCAGCCCCGGCATCACCAGTTGGCTCCGGGCATCGACCGTCACGTCCACGGGCTCCTGCCAGGACCGCCCGACGTGAATGATGCTGTCGTCGCGATAGACCACCACGCCATCACTGAGAATGCGGTGTCGGTCGCCATCGAAAGCGACTATCCAGCCGCCCCTGATCAGGGTGGTCGTCCCGGCCATCATCGTGACTCCAGCAGGTCGATTCATCATACCCGGTCAGGCGGGCGGAATCTGTCGACTGTCGTCCCGACTGAACCAGACGGCTTGGTCACGACGTGCACGCCAAGCACAAAAGAATGCCCGCCTGTGGCATGTGTCATGGCCTACATCCGTTGTAGTGTGCGGCTTTGTCGAAGGGGTTATCGAGAAGATGGCGGTGCGTCGTGTGTGCGTGTTCTGTGGTTCCCTTGAGGGACATGATTCGCGGTACCTGGGACTTGGTACCGACCTTGGACGGTTGTTGGCCGAGGCCGGGTTGAAGATTGTCTACGGTGGTGGCGGAGCGGGCCTCATGGGAGCAGTCGCTGATTCGGCCATCGCTGCCGGAGGTCATGTGACCGGGGTCATTCCGTCGTTTCTGGCCGAACGTGAACACCACCACCCCGGCGTTACCAGGATGATCGAGACCCGGGACATGCACGAAAGGCGCATGGCCATGTACGACAATGCGGACGCCTTCATTTCGCTGCCAGGTGGTATCGGCACTCTCGAGGAAACCGTCGAGGTCGTGAGCTGGATCACCCTGGATATCCACACGAAGCCGGTGATTCTCGTCGATTCGGCGTACTGGTCACCCTTCGTGGCCTTGCTGGAACACATGGATGGCCACGGCTTTTCCCACCGCAGTCTGAAGGACTGCATCGACATTGCCGACGAACCGGCCGATGCGGTCGCGCGCCTCGTCGCAGAGCCTTCCTGACAGGTATCGCCCGGACCACGCCCTGGTGCGCGGAGTAAGGAAAATCCTGCTGCCGGCCCGACAGCAGGAGCGGGACGCTTACGCGGTGCCGATGCCGGCGAGTTCGTCGAGAGCGGCAACGGTGGCGGTCGCCATCGCGGGCTCGTCGGACATGTGCCCGCCGTGCTCGACGATGCAGAGATCGGCATTGGGCCAGGCCTTCGCGAGACGCCAGGCCTCGCGCAGCGGCGTGCACATGTCAAAGCGGCCGTGGACGATCTTTGCGGGAATGTGCGCGAGGCGATCGCAGCGCGACACGATGTGGTCCTCGCCGTCGAGGAAGCAGCCGTTCTCGAAGTAGTGCGCCATGATCCGGCCGTAGCTTGCGCCGCCGTCGTCGTCGCCTTCGGTGAGGCTGGCATCGCGGGGATGAAAGTAGACCGAGGCCGTCTCCCAGGCTCCGAGGGCCCGCGCGATGCGATTCGCCTCCACGGGATCGTTGCCGCGAATACGGCGGTAGGTCGCGGATTCGAGATCTTCTAAGTCTTCGGGCGGAAAGTGGGCGACGAAGCGGTCCCACGCCTCAGGATAGACCATGTTGGCGCCGAACTCGAAGAGCCAGCGCTGCGTCGTCCGGTCGGCGAGCCACACACTCCAGACACAGACGGCGCTGACACTTTCAGGATGCGACTGGGCATAGACCAGGGCGAGGGTCGATCCCCATGAGCCGCCGGCGACGTGCCAGCGACTGATGCCGAAATGCTCGCGAATCCTCTCGATGTCAGCGACGAGATCCCAGGTCGTGTTGTCGTCGACGAGCGCGCTCGGCGTACTGCGGCCTGCACCGCGCTGGTCGAAGGCGACCACGCGGTAGCGCTCGGGATCGGCGAGCTGGCGATGACGCGGCGAGATCCGGCCGCCTGGTCCGCCGTGGAGGAGAACGATAGGCACGCCGTCGGGATTGCCGCTTTCCTCGACATAAAGTTCGTGGCTTGGGGACACCTTGAGACGAAAGGTGCGGCGCGCCTTGCAGTCAGGATAGACGATGCGGGAGACGTCGGGGACGGTCATGGGGTCAATACCCCCTTGCAGGGTCGACGAGATTGGCGAGTGGTTCGCCCCGCACGAAGCGATCGAGATTGTCGAGAAAGACCTGGATGCCGAGCCGGTCATAGTCCTGCCAGGTCTGCATGCCGCCCACGTGAGGGGTAATGTGGACGTTCTCCATGTCCCACAGCGGACTGTCGGAAGGCAGAGGCTCCTCGGCGAAGACATCGAGGGAAGCCGCGGCCACGTGTCCGGACCGAAGCGCCGAGATCAGTGCGTCCTCGTCGACGACCCCGCCCCGCGACATGTTGTGAACGATCACCCCCGGCTTGGCGGCGGCAAGCTCAGGTGCGCCGATCAGTCCACGCGTTTTGTCGGTGAGCGGCGTCACGACGATGACGTAATCGGAGAGTGCCAGAACCTCGCTCATCCGGTCCGGTCCCACGACCTTCTCGACCCCGTCGAGAGGCTGTGGTCGCGCCCGCACGCCGTAGACGGTCATGCCCAGGGCGCGTCCGACCCGGGCGCAGGCCCGGCCGATCTTGCCCAGGCCGACGACGGTCAGTGTACCGCCGGTTGAACGGATGACGTCGTGGGGCTGCCAGACATGCGCTCTTTGCTGGTCGTGATAGCGGAAGAATCCGCAGTTGACCGCGATCAGGCGGCCGATGGCGAACTGCGCCATCGCCTCGTCCTGCACGCCGCCGGCGTTGCACACGTGCACTTTCTCGGGGTCCCAGGGAGTCAGGTGGTTGATGCCGGCCCCTGAGACGTGGACGAAACGCAGCGAGGGCTGTGCCAGCAGGGCCTCGCGCGGATAGGGCCGGCGTTCGAAACGCTCGGTGTAGGCCACGTGATGGTCGCCACGGGCGGCTTCCGGCAGCGCGTCGAAGCTGTCGCACGTCGTGATGACGGCGTCGGGGTGGCGTTCGGCAACCGCGTGGGCCACCGTCCCGGGCCGCTCGGTGTGAACGAGAATGCGCAAGGGTCCGGCCATCCGTGTCTCTCCTCTGAGGACGGACACAACCATATCAGTGCTTCTGTCGTGTGTGTCGAGAGGGCACCCTTCGGCCCTGCGCAATGACTGAGGGCGTCGCCATGGCACGCATCGAGTTTCTCTACCTGAACCGGCACGAGGTCGAAGAGCTCCTGCCGGACGTTTCGCATGCCATGGAGATCGTGGAACAGGGTCTCGCGGCTCACGGCCGCGGCGATGTCGTGCTGCCGCCCAAGGCGCATATCCATCTCGACGATCGCTACAACGGCCATTTCAACGTGCTGCCCGGCTACGCCGGTCACGTCGACCGTGCCGGGGTGAAGGTCGTGGGCGACTACGTCGACAACTGGAAACACGGTCTGCCCTCGGAGGTGGCACTCCTCACACTCTATGAGCCACGGACCGGCGTCCCTCTCTGCCTGCTCGATGCGACCGTGACGACATGGCTGCGGACCGGTGCGGTGACCGGGATCGGCGTCAACCACCTCGCACGCAAGGACGCGGCAATCCTCGCTCACCTGGGCGCGCGTGGCACCGCGTTCTCCAACATCGCGGCCATTGCGGCGCGACGGCCCTTAAGGGAAGTGCGCATTGCGAGCGCCCGCAGCGAAACCCGCGAGGCGCTTGCCCGAAAGGTCGAGGACGAGCTTTCGCTGAGGGCCTGCCCCGTCAACAGCACCCACGCAGCAGTCGATGGCGCCGACATCGTGGTCGAGGCCACGCGCCTGGAACGGCCCGAGGTCCTTGTGCGCGACGCCGCGTTGAAGCCAGGATCACTCTTGGTCACCTACGGCTGGGTCATGGCGGTCGATCCCGCGAGTGCCACGGCCTGCGACAAGCTCGTGGTCGACAGCTGGGAGCAGTGCACGAAGGGCGGCACCTTCCATACCCTCATCCGCGATGGTGTCCTGACGCGCGACGCCGTCCATGGCGAGATCGGCGAAATCTGTTGCGGCAAGAAGCCCGGGCGCATGAACGCGAACGAGCGGATCACCTTCTGGCATCGCGGCTTTGCCATCAGCGATGTCGTTCTCGGACACTGGATTCACGAACAGGCGCTGAAAGAGGGAAGAGGCCAGCGCCTTCTTCTGTGGGACGGCCCCGACGAGTGAGTCCTGCAACGATCCGCCGGAGCGGCGAAGGTGCAAACTAGCCTCGCCGAAAATGGACAATGCTGCCCTGGACCGTTGCGAATCCCTTGCGACGAGGTACTCGACCCCAGGATGATGCCATCATCGATACAACCTTCCCGATCAATTGCGAGGCAATAGTGAAGATCCGACCCTGTACCCGTCACGACCGCGAAGCGGTCATCGCGCTGTGGGAACGCGTGTTCCCCGACGATCCTCCACACAACGCTCCGGCGAGCGTGTTCGACGCGAAGTTCGCGATGGGCGATGACCTGCTGTTCGTCGCAACGGACCAGGGGAGCGTGATCGGCACCGCGATGGCCACATACGACGGCCATCGGGGCTGGTTGTACAAGGTCGCGGTTCTGCCCGAGTATCGACGGCGCAGGATCGGCACGGACCTCGTTCTCCACGCAATCGATGCATTGCGAGCAACAGGCTGCATCAAGATCAACCTGCAGATACGCGACACCAACACCGCAGTCCGGGGGTTCTACGAGTCGCTCGGGTTTGACGCCGAAGCGCGCCTGAGCATGGGGCTGCACATCCAGCGATCCGTCACCTCACCCTGAATTCGACGAGGCCGTTGCGGCGCATCGTCCCTGTTCGAAAGCGCGAATCGCAACCATCCGGCCGGAAATCCGCGAAGCTCTCCAGGAAGTGGGGTGGCGTTTGCAGGCCTCAGGCTCGAACACGCCGCGACCCCTCCTTGCACCTGCCATGGTAGCCTGAAGAACGGCAAGCCGGGAAAGCGCGTCATGACCAGTTTGAGTCACAAGATCGCCGCAGGCGACATCATCGTCATCGACGGCGGGATGGGGACCGAACTCGAGCGTCGCGGTGTGCCCATGCACGCCGAGACTTGGGCGGGTGCAGCGCTGGTCGAGCATCCCGACGCCGTGGTCGACGTGCATGCAGACTTCATTCGCGCTGGCGCGGAGGTCATCATCACCAACACATTCGGCGCCTCGCCTCACATGCTCGAGGCGATGGGCTATGGCGATCGCGCCGAGGCGATCATCCGCGGTTCGGTCGATCTCGCCAAGCGTGCCCGCGATCAGGTTGGTCGCGATGTGGCCATCGCGGGATCGATCTCGACAATGGCGGCTGGCGGAGACCTCTCCGATCCCGGAGATCACCATTCCGACGACGAGATTGCCGACAGCCTGGGCCGCATGGCACGGGCGCTTGCCGACGGCGGCTGCGACCTGATCGCTCTCGAGATGATGCGGGACACGCGCTGCGCCCCAGTTGCCATGCAGTCCGCCAGGGAGACGGACCTGCCAGTCTGGCTGGGTCTCACGTGCACGCGGGAGAAAGACAGCGGCGATCTGGTCGCATTCGATTGTCCCGAAAACCGGTTTGTCGACACCCTGGCGGCGACACTGCCCCTCGAACCGGATCTGGTGTGCGTGATGCACAGCGATGTCGACGTGACGGGCGTTGCCATCGATGCAGTCAAGCAACACTGGAACGGACCCATCGGCGTCTACCCTGAATCGGGCTATTTCGAAATGCCGCACTGGCGCTTCGTCGACGTGATCGCGCCCGATGCCCTTGTCGCCCGGGCCCACACCTGGGCGGGCCAGGGCGTGACACTCTTCGGAGGTTGCTGCGGCCTTGGGCCCGAGCACATTGCCGCCCTTGACGGTGCTCGCGAGAGTCTCGAGGCAAGCCGCTCCCGTCGCCACCTGACACCGGTTCATTGACGCATGGAGGCGGACGATCGGCGCACTTGTCTGCCAACACCTGATGTGGCGCCTGTCCAAGGTTGCGCCGGGGACTCAGTTGCGGAACATCGTCCTTGTCCGAAAGCGCGGATCGCCAACGCCCGACCGCGGACCCGCGAGGTGGAGGCCCCTCGCTTGGAACGGCCCAAGCCCGGGACGGAGGGCGGGTGATTTCATTCGCGCGCAATCCTCTTTAGCATCGGACCCGCAATGCCAGGAGGAGCGCTCGTGAGCGAGACGAAGCATGTCGGCGGCTGCCTGTGCGGGGCGATCCGCTACGAGGCGTGTCAGGCACCGGTGTTCACGGCCCTGTGCCATTGCCGCATGTGCCAGCAATGGTCGGGGAGCGCCATGCTTGCAACGGCAACATTCGACCAGAAGGCGGTAGCGTTCACGACCGGCGAACCCAAGGTCCACTGGTCGTCTCAAGTCATGGAGCGGGGCTTCTGCGGCGACTGCGGCAGTTCGCTGTTCACCCGCTATGTGTCCGGTGGCGTGTTGGACGGTCTGATCTCCATCTCGCTGGGCACCCTGGACGACCCGGAAGCCGCACCGCCCGACGTGCACTACGGCGCGGAGGGCGAGCTCTCCTGGATGCGACGCGACGACGGGCTCACCCGAATCCGCATCGATACCGACGATCCGTCCTGCCAGAACGAGCTCTTCGAGAGGTTGCTGCGGCACGCCTCGGCGAAGCGGCGAGTGCCGGCACCAAATCCCGGAGACGGACACCCTGAATGAATCAGCCGCACCAACAGCGATGCAGGATCGCCAATCAGTGCGTTGCGAGCGGCCGGCTGCATCTGGCCACCAACACCGCAGCCCGGGGGTTCCAGGAGTCCTTCGGATTTGACGCCAAAGCGCCCCTGCCGTGGTAGTCTGGCGAACGGCGGCCAAGAAAACGTGTCATGACCAGTCTGAATGACAAGGTCGCCGCAGGTGACATCATCGTCATCGACGGCGGGATGGGGACCGAACTCGAGCGTCGCGGTGTGCCCATGCACGCGCAGACATGGGCGGGCGCGGCGTTGGTCGAGCATCCCGACGCCGTGGTCGACGTGCATGCGGACTTCATCCGCGCAGGCGCGGAGGTCATTATCACCAACACATTCGGAGCCTCGCCTCACATGCTCGAGGCGATGGGCTATGGCGAACGCGCCGAAGCCATCATCCGCGGTTCGGTCGACCTCGCCAGGCGTGCCCGAGATCAGGTCGGCCGCGATGTGGCCATCGCGGGATCGATCTCGACAATGGCGGCTGGCGGAGACCTCGCCGATCCCGGCAACCGTCATTCCGACGACGAGATCGCCGACAGCCTCTACAGCATGGCCCGAGCGCTTGCAGACGGCGGCTGCGACCTGATCGCTCTCGAGATGATGCAGGACACGGTCCGCGCCCCCGTTGCCATGCAGTCCGCCAAGGAAACGGGCCTGCCGGTCTGGCTGGGCCTCACGTGCACGCGAGAGGAGAAGGAGAACGGTGATCTCGTGGCGTTCGATTTTCCGGAGAACCGGTTTGCCGACATCCTGGCGGCGACGCTCCCCTTCGAACCGGATCTGGTGTGCATCATGCACAGCGATGTCGACGTGACCGGAGATGCCATTGATGCCCTGGCGAAGCACTGGAGCGGACCACTTGGCGTCTATCCCGAAGCGGGCTACTTCGAGATGCCGCACTGGCACTTCGTCGACGTGATCGAGCCTGATGCCCTTGTCGCGCGGGCTCACACCTGGGCGAGCCAGAGTGTGACGGTCTTCGGAGGTTGCTGCGGCCTTGGGCCTGAGCACGTTGCCGCCCTTGACGGCGCCCGCGAGAGTCTCGAGGCCATCCGCTCCCGTTGCCGCACTTGATGCCGGTTCGCCGGTTCTGGGGACGCGGTCAACGGAACAATCGTGGATCGTACTCCGTCAGGGTGGGTTCGCGTCCGGTACATGTGTGTCGACCTGTTGAAACGACCATGGGTGCGCCGTCAGGGAGAACGCCCCCTGCGAGATTGACTTCCGAAAGCCGTGTTCGAGCCGGTGCCGGCCTGTGGCGCAACGGTCATCCCGCTGGCGGATCCAAACTGTGAAAGAGGATTCGTGTCACAGGGCCAATGCTCGCTTCAGGTCGTCGTGTTCGAAGGCGCTCGCCATGCGGTCGATCTCTGCTGTGCGCGCGCCAACCGCCTTCGCTGTGTCGCGCCAGGCCGCGGTTACGGCCGCGACTTCCCTGATGACCGCTCGAGCCTGTACCAACGTCAGCGCGAAGAACTCGCAAGCGGCTTCCAGCAGATCGAGTGAACAGGTGCCCTCGTCGAGATCGATGTTGGTCGTCAGGACCCGCGCCTTGAGGTCCTCAGGCACGGGATTGAGGTCGTAGGCGGGAGAAAGCGACCATCCCGTCCTGCCGAACCACAGGAAGCCGTGGTTGCGCAGGTGATCGTCGACATTGGAGATCAAAACGCTGAAGACGACGCGCCGATAAAGGGCATGAGCGTCCGTCTTTCCCTGGGCCCCATGTTCCGCGAGAGCATCGACGATCTCGGGGTAGCTGCGGCGCTCGCCGTCTTTCGCGCCCATCATCGCCATCGCCGACAGGAACGGAATACGGATCGTTCCCTGGCGATCGAAGCGCCGTGACAGCATGACCTTCTTGCCGGCGACGTCGATCAGATCGTGCGCAGGCGTGGCGATTCCGGCCTGGCCGGCGAGACGCAGCGCAATCCCCTCCCAGGTTTCCATGCAGTAGTCGTCGGTCTCCTTCGGAAACTTGGCGATTGAAAGGTGGCCGTGCTGATCGACTACCGACGCCTTCGGGCGCGCGCCGCCCAGGGACGAGCCGGGAGCGAATATGAGCCGGAGATCTTCGTCGGTTTCCTCGTCACGGAGGATCCGCTCCGTGATCTGAAGCAGGCGGCCGAGCTCGACCAGAGCCGGCACGCCTGCGCGAGGCGGAGCCTGGAACGTGTCGTCCCCGGCCCAACGGAAGCGCAGTGCGCCCGACCGGGTCTCGTCCATCACGCCAAGGAGATAATCGCTCTCCAGGAGCGTGCGAACGGCGCGGCCTTCGCGTTCAGCGAGGCGGCGCTCGGCGCGCTGCATCAGCCGGCGGCCCCAGCTATCGGGCGCCGAATCTCCGATGGACCCGAAGGTTGCGAGGTCCGCGGGCGGCGCGAAGGCGCCTCGTCCCAAGACAAGGGCAGGCTCCAGCGAGAACCTGTCAGGGTCTTCCAACCAGGCGTCGTCGTACCCGAAGACGGTAGTTTCCCTGCCGCGGACGCGATTGCTTCTCGCCCGCCCGACCTGCCGGGTACGACCCTCAAGATCGATATGGACCTCGAAGTCAGCCATCGCGGGACGATCCGGACGGCCGCCTGAGATGGACGTGCCTGGGCAGCTCCGCGCTGGCGAGGGCCTGTCCGACGCTGTCATTGCTGATGTCGGCAATCTGGCTCAGGCCGTCGAGCAGTCCGAGCGCCTGCAAGACACCGGCGTAGATGCCGATGCCGACACTTGTGTCGCCGCCTTCGATCCTTTGAAGGGTCGAACGGGACGTGAAGGCGCGCTCCGCCACGACTGCCATGGGCAGCCGCCGGCGGCGACGGGCATCACGGATGTCCGCTCCAAGTTTGCGCAATGCCCGCCGAACTGCGGCTGGAGGATTGTGGGGAGTTGGCATATGACACCTTCGTACGACAGATTGAACCGGTATGTAGCACGAAGATTACAAATCATCCAGGCCGCACACGTCACACCATCCGCGTGAGCAACGCCGCGGACGCTTTGATTCCTGAACTCTCCCCTTTCCATGGTGCCCAGCCCATCCGACAGTCCGACATTGGACGCCGGCTCAACGGTTGGCACGAAATACGCCTCCCTTCCAATTCCGCCCGATTCCTGCGCGAGCGCATGTCCGGTGGCGCGCTCGCCATCCAGGCGGCAACGACCATCGGGTTGTACCCATAGCGGCAACGACCATCGGGTTGTACCCATATCCAATGATCGGGAATGGTGTTGTGCATCGTCATTTCTTGTTCATTGTGCGCTCATTTCGCGCCAAGAGAAAAATCTCGTACGATATGCCGCTGTTATAATGAGATAATTTTTTCGGCTGGGGAGTGTCGTTTCGGCGTCGTTTCATTGTCATTGCAGGCTGGTGTCTCCCCGCTGACGGCCACGAGGCGTCTCTGGAAGCCGTTGAAGGCGCTTTCGGGGGTGGCGTGGACCATGCCCAACTTGTAAAGCTGTACGGCGAAGCGCCAGAAGCGTTGCAGCCCTGCCTGGTGCGTCGAGGACTGGTCCCTTCAAGAGACCCGATTGGTTCGCTACCTGGACCGCACGGGGCTTGACATCGGGGGCATCGCTAACCATACAGTACCACATTAGTCCTGATTGGCAGGTGCCCATGATCCGATTGTCCCGCATGACCGATTACGGTGTCGTCGTCATGACCTACATGGCGTGGCACGGGAACGAAACGCTCTCCGCGCACCAGGTGGCGACAGCCACCGGTCTGCCGGAGGCCACGGCCGGCAAGCTCCTCAAGCTCTTCGCCCGCGCCGGGCTCCTGAAAAGCCGGCGTGGCGCCCATGGCGGCTATACCCTGACCAGCAGCCCGGAGGACATTTCCCTTGCCCGCGTCGTCGAGGCCGTCGAGGGACCGATCGCATTGACGTTGTGCGTCGATGACCACCCGGGTCATTGCGATGTCGAATCGCTGTGCCCCATGCGCGGCGGCTGGAACCAGATCAACACCGCGCTGCGCGATGCCTTCGAGGGAGTCTCCCTTGCCACGATGACCGCGCCCGCCATCCCCCTCGAGGGGTTCCGTCAGCTGGAGGCCTGAGCCATGGCCATCGTTCAGGAAACCATCGATACCGTCCACGAGGCCACCGGCTCCTACAAGCACGGCTTCGTCACCGACATCGAGATGGAACGCGCGCCCGAGGGTCTCTCTGAAGACACCATCCGCTTCATCTCGGCCAAGAAGGAGGAGCCCGACTGGCTTCTCGAGTGGCGCCTCGAGGCCTTCCGCCACTGGCTCACCATGAGGGAGCCGGTGTGGGCGAAGGTCGGCTATCCGCCGATCGACTACCAGGCGAGCTCCTACTACGCAGCACCGAAGTCGGCCGCCGACGGGCCGACGAGCCTCGACGAGGTCGATCCCGAGCTCCTCGAGACCTATGCCAAGCTCGGCATCCCGCTCAAGGAACAGGAGGTCCTGTCGGGGGTGCGCAACGTCGCCGTCGACGCCGTCTTCGACAGCGTCTCGGTGGCCACGACCTTCCGCGAGCGCCTGGAGAAGGACGGCATCCTCTTCTGTTCGATCTCGGACGCCGTCAGGGAGCATCCGGATCTGGTCCGCACGTATCTGGGTTCCGTGGTGCCCGTGACCGACAACTTCTTCGCCACGCTCAATTCGGCCGTCTTCACCGACGGGTCGTTCTGCTACATCCCGCCCGGCACGCGCTGCCCGATGGAGCTTTCCACCTACTTCCGCATCAACGCCTCCCAGACCGGCCAGTTCGAGCGCACCCTGGTGATCGCCGACAAGGGGAGCTACGTCAGCTACCTGGAAGGCTGCACCGCGCCGCAGAGGGACGAGAACCAGCTGCACGCCGCCGTGGTCGAACTGGTGGCGCTCGATGATGCCGAAATCAAGTACTCGACGGTGCAGAACTGGTACCCAGGTGACGCGGAGGGCCGTGGCGGCATCTACAACTTCGTCACCAAGCGGGGGTTGTGCGAGAAGCGCGCCCGGATCTCGTGGACCCAGGTGGAAACCGGATCCGCCATCACCTGGAAGTATCCCAGCTGCATCCTCAAGGGCGATGACAGCGTCGGCGAGTTCTATTCCGTCGCCATCACCAACAATCGCCAACAGGCCGATACCGGAACGAAGATGCTCCATGTCGGCAGGAACACCAGGAGCAGGGTCATCGCCAAGGGCGTGTCCGCCGGCCGTTCGCAGAGCACCTACCGAGGCCGCATCCGCGTCAACCCCATGGCCCACGGCGCCAGGAACTACACCCAGTGCGATTCGCTGCTGATCGGCGACGAGTGCGCCGCCCACACCGTTCCCTACATCGAGGCGCGCAACCGGAGCGCCCAGGTCGAGCACGAGGCCACGACATCGAAGGTGTCGGAGGACCAGCTCTTCTACTGCCGCCAGCGCGGCATCCCGGAAGAAGAAGCGCTCACCCTGATCGTCAACGGCTTCTGCCGCGAGGTGCTCCAGGAACTGCCGATGGAGTTCGCCGTGGAAGCCCAGAAGCTCGTCGGCATCAGTCTCGAAGGCAGTGTGGGATGACGATGGAGAAGAACGCCGCCATGACCCTGCTTTCCATCAGTGATCTCCGCGTTGCCGTGGACGGCAAGGAGATCCTCAAGGGAATCAACCTCTCCGTCGACATGGGCGAGGTGCATGCCATCATGGGCCCCAACGGGTCGGGCAAGTCGACGCTCTCCCACGTGCTCGCCGGCCGTGACGGCTACGAGGTGACGCAAGGCCAGGTTCTCTACAAGGGAGAGGATCTCCTGGCGATGGAGCCCGAGGAAAGGGCCCAGGCCGGGGTCTTCCTCGCCTTCCAGTATCCGGTGGAGATTCCCGGCGTTCCGACCGTCAGCTTTCTGAAACACGCCATGAACTCCGTGCGCAAGGCCAAGGGTGAGAGCGTGCTCGACGCCTTCGAGTTCAAGAAGATCATGGACGCCCGGCTGGCTGACCTGAAGATCGACAACTCCATGGTGCGCCGCGCACTCAACGCCGGGTTCTCCGGCGGCGAGAAGAAACGCATGGAGATCCTCCAGATGGCGTTGCTGGAACCGGAGCTCACCATTCTCGATGAGACCGATTCAGGTCTCGACATCGATGCCCTCAAGGTGGTGGCCGAGGGAGTCAATGCCATGCGGTCACCGGATCGCACCACACTGGTCATCACCCACTACCAGCGCCTGCTGAACCACATCGTTCCGGATCGTGTGCATGTTCTTGCCGGCGGCCGGATCGTCAGGAGCGGAGATCCGTCGCTCGCCCTCAAGCTCGAGGAGAGCGGATACGGCGACTTGGTGACGGCGGCCTGACCATGACCGGTGAACCGACAGGTCTGCTCCATTCCGGCGATGCGGCGCCGCTTCCCGGCGCCGGTAGCGCGTGGATCGATTCGCTGCGCCAGTCCGGCGCCAGGAGATTCACTGGCCTTG
Source organism: Alphaproteobacteria bacterium (assembly GCA_965207785.1). GTDB lineage: Bacteria > Pseudomonadota > Alphaproteobacteria > SP197 > SP197 > SP197. Next base: position 168,446 of record CBDBNO010000010.1, read on the forward strand.
GCCTGCCGACGCGCAAGGTCGAGGACTGGAAGTACACGGACTTGAGGGCGCTCTCCGGGGCGACCTGGGACTTCTCCGCGGAACCGGCAGATTCGCCTGACATCGGGGATGACGCGTCGGCAGTTCTCGTCAACGGTCACTGGAGGGAGGGCCATCGTCCGTTGCCGGACGGTGTCGAGCTGGTGTCGCTGGCCCGTGCCATCGAGGAGGGCGACGACGTTGTCCAACACAATCTGGGCAGCATCGCCAGTCTCGCACGCAAGCACTTCGTCGCACTCAACACCGCCTGGCTCGCCGACGGACTGGTCCTCAAGGTCGCCGATGGCGTCACCGTTGACGAGCCGCTCAAGGTCATCCTTGCCGGGACTCCCGGCACCCGGCGCCTGGCATGGCATCCGCGCAATCTCATCGTGCTGGGACGCGGGGCGTCACTCACCCTTCTCGTACGCCACGTCGGCAGTGGCGACTACCTTGCCAATCTTGTCGAGGAGGTCGTGCTGGACCGCGGGTCCCGGTTGCGTCACTACCGGATCCAGGACGACTCGCCCGACGCCGTCCATGTCTCGACGACGGAAGTGAAGGTTGCCGGCGATGCCGCCTACGAAAGCTTCGTGCTGGCGACGGGTGCCGGAATGGGGCGCAACCAGATTGCCGTCGAACTCAGCGAACCCGGCGCCTCGGTCCGTCTGGACGGGGCTTGCCTGGGCCGCCATCGCCAGCAGCTCGACACCACCACCGTCATCGACCATGCGGCGCCTCATTGCACCAGCCGCGAAGCCTACCGCTACATCCTGGACGACAGTGCGAAGGGCGTCTTCCAGGGGCGGGTCACCGTGCGCAAGCATGCCGGTGGCACCGACAGCCACCAGTCCAGCAAGACCCTGCTGCTCTCGGCCAAGGCCGGTGTCGACGCCAAGCCGGAACTGGAAATCTATGCCGACGACGTCGCCTGCGGTCACGGAGCGACGGTCGGCGAAATCGATCAGGACGCGCTCTTCTACCTGCGCAGCCGGGGCATCCCCCTCGACGAGGCGCGCGACCTGCTCATCGGCGCCTTCATCGAGGGCGCCCTGGAGACCATCGCGTCGCGTGAGGCGCAGGCGTTGATCCGCGATCATGCCTTGGCCTGGAGGACACGGGCATGACGATGACCGCCGCCGTCGCCGAAACCGGCATTGACTTCGATCCTGATCTCGTGCGTGCGGATTTTCCCATCCTCTCGCGCCAGGTGCGCGGCCGCCCGCTGGTCTATCTCGACAGCGCCGCCAGCGCCCAGAAGCCCCGCCAGGTCATCGACGCCGAACGCCGCCTCTACGAGGAGGAGTACGCGAATGTCCATCGCGGTGTGCACTGGCTCTCCCAGACCGCCACTGAGAGGTTCGAGGAGGCACGCGAAGCGGTCCGCCGCTTCATCAATGCCGCCGCGGACCGGGAAGTGGTCTTCGTGCGCGGCGGCACCGAGGGCATCAACCTGGTGGCGCAGAGCTGGGGACGAACCAACCTCCAGGAAGGGGACAGGATCCTGATTTCGACTCTCGAGCACCACGCGAACATCGTGCCGTGGCACATGCTCGCCGCCGAGAGAGGGCTCGTGGTCGAGGCGATTCCCATTTTCGACGACGGCCAGATCGACATGGAAGCCTATCACCGCCTGCTCGAGCGCCCGGTGAAACTGGTGGCCTTGACGCAGATGTCCAACGCGCTCGGCATCATCACGCCTGCCGCCGAGATGATCCGCCTGGCCCACGATGCCGGCGCCAGGGTCATGCTGGACAGCTGCCAGGCGATCAGCCACGGCGTGATGGATGTCCAGGCCCTGGACTGCGATTTCATGGTCTTCTCCGGCCACAAGATCTACGGGCCCACGGGCATCGGTGTCCTCTACGGCAAGGCCGAACTTCTGGAACAGATGCCGCCCTGGCAGGGTGGCGGCGAAATGATCAACAGGGTCACCCTGGAACGCTCGACCTTCAAGGGCATCCCCCACCGCTTCGAGGCCGGCACCCCGGCGATCGCCCAGACCGTCGGGCTGAAAGCCGCCCTCGACTATGTCTCGGCCCTCGGCATGGAGAGAATCGCCGACCACGAGGCCATGCTGCGGGCCCTGGCCGTGGAGCGTCTTTCGGCCATCGAGGGCCTCAGCATCATGGGCACCCACCCCGCCGCGGCGGCCATCGTCTCGTTCACGATGGACGGCATCCACCCCCACGATGTCGGCACCATCGTCGATCACGAGGGTATCGCGGTACGCGTCGGTCACCACTGCGCCCAGCCCCTGATGGACCGTTACGACGTCGCCGCCACGGTGCGCGCCTCGTTCGCGCTCTACAACACCACCGATGAGATCGACGCCCTGGTGGGGGCGCTGGAACAGACGAAGGCCTTGTTTTCGTGATGGACGATCTGCGCGAACTCTACCAGGAAGTGATCCTGGATCATGGCAGGAACCCGAGGAACTGCCGCCATCCGGACGATCACAGCCACGCAGCGGAGGGCGACAATCCGATGTGCGGCGACCGCCTGTCGGTCTACCTCAAGATCGACGATGACGGGACCATCGAGGATGTGGCCTTCGAGGGACGCGGCTGCGCCATTTCCATCGCTTCCGCCTCGATCATGACGGAGATGCTTCCGGGCCTGAAGGAGGCGGATGCACGCCACCTCTTCGATTGCTTTCACCAGCTCGTCACGGGCCAGGAAATCAACGGCGACGCCGGCAACCTCGACAAGCTGGTCGTTATGTCGGGCGTGCGGAACTTTCCCGTGCGGATCAAGTGCGCGACCCTCGCCTGGCACGCCATGACGGCCGCCATGGACGGGCGGTCGACGGCAACGACGGAGTAGGACATGGGCTCTGACAAGGACGAGGGGACCGTATCCACCAGCTTGCACGAGAGCTGGACACCGGAAACGGAAGTCGATCCCCACACCATCCCCCAGGCGGAGGGTGAGCCGCTGATCGGCGACATCGTCGATTCGATTCGCACCGTCTATGATCCGGAGATACCGGTGAACATCTACGATCTGGGTCTCGTCTATGCTATCGATTCCAAGCCTGACGGCACGGTGAAGATCGAGATGACGCTCACCACGCCGGGCTGCCCGGTGGCGGAGGACATTCCCATCTGGATCCGTGATGCCGTCTCGAGCGTGGAAGGCGCGAAGGACGTCGTGGTCGACATCGTCTGGGACCCGCCCTGGGATCCGTCGATGATGTCGGATTACGCAAGGATCGAACTGGGCTTCTACTGAGCCCCGATTGAAGGACTGGAGAGGAAGCAACCATGTTCGCAACACCCGGCAAGGATCTCATGACCCTGACCGATCGCGCCGCCGAGCGTGTCAAGGCGCTGATGCGCCTCAACGAGAACGCGATCGGCCTGAAGGTCGGAATCAAGATGGCCGGCTGCAGCGGCTTTTCCTACACGATGGACTATGCCGAGGAAGAGACCGGCCGGGAGGACACGATCGAATCGAAGGGTGTCAGGCTCTTCATCGATCCTGCCGCCTCGATGTTCCTGCTCGGCACCGAGCTCGACTGGCACGAGGACCAGTTGGAGAGCCGTTTCGTCTTCAACAATCCGAACGCGAAGGGCATGTGCGGTTGCGGTGAATCGTTCACCGTCTGAAGACCCCTTATCCCGGACAATTCCGTCGTGCGCCGTACCTGCCTTGCCGCCCTGGCGGTCGTTCTCGCTGCGGTCGTCCCGGCGCAGGCTGAACTTCCGCCCCTGGGCGAGGACGACATCACCCATTACCGCTCCGCCTTCTACCACGCCGAGAAGAACCAGTGGCGCGATGCGGAAATCTGGGCCTCCAGGGCCTCCGATCCGGTGCTTGTCGACGTCATCACGTGGATGCGCATGAAGGACGACTGGCGGGCTCCCTTCGACGACATCCTGTCCTTCATGGAGACCCGGCCCGAGTGGCCGTCGCAGGACATGCTGCGCCGCAACGCCGAGGACGTCATGCCGGACACCCTCAAGAGCGGCGAGGTGCTCGCGCACTTCGCGCGCTGGCCGCCGCTGACCGACCGGGGTGTCCTGCGTCACATCGAGGCTCTCGTGGACACCGGCCGGGAAGTCGAGGCCCGTGCGGCAGTCCTCGATGCCTGGCAGCACCACACGTTCAAGGCAGCGGGTGAACGGTCCTTTCTCAGGCGATACGGCGCCTGGCTTCAACCCGAGAACCACCGGGAACGCGTCGACCGGCTGATCTGGCAGGGTGACACCGCCGCGGCGCGGCGCATTCTCACCCGCCTGGACGATGACGGCCTTGCCGCTCTGGGCGAGGCCCGCATACGCCTGAAGAACCGTGAGTGGGGCGTGGACGCCGCGATCTCCAGGGTCCCGGCGCATCTTATCGATGACGAGGCGTTGCTCTTCGAGCGTGTCGACTGGCGCCTCGGCAGAGGGCGTCACGACGCCGCTCTGGAACTGGTTCTGCGCCTGCCTCACGACATCGGCCAGCCTGACCGGTGGGCGCTGCAGCGCCTTCGCATTGCCGGCGAACTGATGGCCCGGGGCGACATGTCCGGGGCTTATGATGTCGTGGCCGATCATCGCCGCCTCCATGACGCCTTTCATCATCGCGCCGAGTGGCTGGCGGGATGGATCGCCCTGCGCCATCTCGACGACCCCATCACCGCACTCGAACATTTCTCCCGGTTCCACGACAGGGTCAGCATGCCGATCAGCCTGGCGCGCGGGGCCTACTGGAGTGCGAGGGCCGCTGAAGCCAGCGGCGATGAGCCGCTGGCCAACGACTGGTTCAACCGGGCGGCAGAGCACCCGCAGGCCTTCTACGGACAGCTTGCCGCCATGCGCCAGGGCATCCACCTCACCCTTCCCACACCGCCCGTCATCAACCGGACGGCCGCCGATGACGGACTGTTCCTCATCGTGCGCCGGCTGACGGAGGTGAAGGAATGGCGCCTCGCCGAGACCTTCCTCCAACACATGGCCAGGACGGCCGTAGAGGCCGAAGACCTGGAGGTCATCGCCGCCACCGCACTCGACCTCGATCTGCCTCACGCGGCCGTCAGGGTGGCGAAGGCGGCGGCCAAGCAGGGCGTGGTGATGCCGGCCGCCGGGTATCCCGTCATTGCCCTGCCGGAAACAAGGGGCGTCGATGCCGACCTGGTGCTCGCCGTCATCAACCGCGAGAGCGAGTTCAACAGGCGCGCCATCTCCGGCAGCGCCGCGTATGGCCTCATGCAGCTCCGCCTCGCCACCGCCCGCGCGACAGCCGCACGGCTGGGCGTCGAGACGTCTCGCGAACTGCTTCTCGGGAACTCCCGGCACAACATCAGGCTGGGCACCGCCTATCTGCGGCGGCTGATCGCAAACTACCGCGGCTCCCTGGTTCTGGCCCTCGCCGCCTACAACGGCGGATCGGGGAACGTGGGCAAATGGATCAGGCGATCGGGCCGTCCCGACGATCCACACGTCGATGCCATCGACTGGATCGAGAGCATTCCCTACCGTGAGACGCGAAACTACGTCCAGCGCGTGATCGAGGCCATGCAGGTCTATCGCATGCTGCGCGGCGAGAAACCCGTCGACCTCTTCCCGGTGACGGGAAGTTCCTGACCACGACGTGACACCTGGCGAGCCTCAAGGACCCGACCCATGACCGAAGCGCAGCTCAACATCATCGATCGCACGCCTCTCGACATGCTGGCAAGCCGCCGCTCGGTCCTCGCCGCACGGCTGACCGAACCGGGCCCGGACGAGAAGGAGCTGGAACGCATGCTGGACGTGGCAGTGCGGGTTCCCGATCACGGACGCGTCACGCCGTGGCGCCTGCAGGTCCTCACGCGCCAGGCGCAGAAGGAACTGGGAGACGCCTTTGCCGAGGAGTTCACGAGGCAGAACCCGGGGGTCCCGGAGGATCGCCTGCATCTCGAGTGGATTCGCCCGCAGCGCTCTCCGGTACTCGTCATCGTCTCCAGCCGCATCGTGCCGGACCGCGAGGGCGTGCCCCCCGTGGAACAGCTGCTGTCGTGCGGCAACGTCTGCTTCAACCTGCTGCATGCGGCGACGGCGCTGGGCTACGGCGCCCAGTGGGTCACCAACTGGCCGGCCTACAACGCGAACATCAAGGAGGTGCTCGGCATTCCCCCCGACGACCACCTGGTCGGCTTCGTCCACATCGGCACCCCGAAGGGCCCTCCCCAGGAGCGCCAGCGCCCGGAGATGTCCGAGGTGGTCTCCCGCCTCGACAGCCTTCCCTGACAAGACTCCCGGCTACACCGCCTGCGGCGGGACAGCTGCAAAGGATGTCCGCCGTGGTCTCCCGCTCGGGGCAATTCGGCAAAGGATTTTTTTTTGGCAAAGGATCCTTTGCCAAAAGCGAATGTCCTGACTGGACCCTATGCTGCGGCGGCCGCCGACCAGGGTGACGCCACGAAGGCCGCACCGTGTTTCATGCCGTTCTTATCCTGCACGGCATTGGGACAGGCATAGGACGAGATCACAGAAGGCGGCATCTCCACCGTCGGCCAGCGAGCGGCCAGCGCCGACCGGACCTCTTGATCGAGGCGCGTATCCACCGTCACCAGGTCTCCGCCGCTGACATCGATTCGCGGCGTCTTGTACGCCCCCTCCAGCGTCATGCCGTAATCGACGAGCAGCGAGACGAGCTGGAAGATCGCCGGGAAGATGCGGCGGCCACCGGATGCGCCCAGCGCCACGTTGCCGGCCGGCGATCCCGTCACGATGGTGGGGCACATGTTTGAGAGCGGCTGCCGGCCGGGCGCCATGGAGTTGGGCCGGCCGGGCCTGGGATCGAACCACATGACGCCGTTGTTCATCAGCAGGCCCGTGCGGGGCAGCATGACGCGGCTGCCGAAGACGGAGAGCAGGGTCTGGGTCAGCGCCACCATGTTGCCCTGCGAATCGACCACGCTGAGGTGGGTCGTCGAACCCTTGCCCTCGGCCCAGCCCATGGTGGCGAGGCGGTGACGATAGGCGGCAAAAAGCGTGTCGGCCCACGCCTCGAAGCCGGCAGCGCCGGGGGCCGTCTCCTGGCAACTCCATGAGGCGGCGAGACGAGAGAGCGCGTCGATGAGTGTCGGTCCGGCGTTGAGGCCGGGTGGAACGTTGATCCGGGCGTCGCGGTAGGTGGCGGTCAACGCCGGGGCGACCGTCGCCTCGCATCGCTGAAGATCCTCGAGGCCGACCCGTGATCCCGCCTCCTCGAGATCGGCAACGAGGAGACGGGCAAGGTCGCCGTGATAGAAATCCTGGGCACCCGCATCGAGCAGCCGTTCCAGGGAGGCGACAAGGGCCCCGTTTTCGAGAATCGCGAGATTGTCCTGTTCGACGCTCGCTGCCGGCAGACCCTCAGGCAGGAAATGCTCGCGGCTGGTCTTGTATGCCGCCAGACCGCGCGCCTCGAGGGCGATCCTCAAGGTGGTGTGCCAGTCGACCTTGAGACCCCTCTTCGCAAGATCGATGGCAGGAGCGAGGATCTCGGAAAGCGGCATGGTGCCGAAGCGCTCGAGGGCGGCGGCCATGCCGGCGGCCTGGGTCGGAACGGCGATCGAGAGCGGTCCCTGGACATTGCGGTCGTCCTTCACCCGGGGCCAGCCGAAGAGATCGTCGTCCGCGCCGCCCTCCTCCTCGACGGGATAGTCCGCTGGATCGAGGGCAAGGGGAGCCCGCGTATGAAAGTCGACCGCGTGACAGCCGCCGCCTTCGGCGTCGAGGACCATCATGTAGCCGCAACCGCCAAGCCCGCTCATCCACGGCTCGACCACGCCCAGCGCGAAGCTCGTCGCCACCGCAGCATCGACCGCATTGCCTCCCGCCTTCAACACTTCCGCGCCGACGGTCGACGCCTCGTAGTGCTGGCTGGCGACCACGCCCTCCCGGCTGGCGACAGCCGGCTTGGTGATGCGCCAGGTTTCCTCAAGTGTCCACGTCATGGCGGTCAGGGCTCCGGATGGAAGATTGGAGGATGCAGAATAGGTCCGCTATCGTTGCGGCGTCATCCCCCGTGACGGGAGTTCCTGAGCCGATGAGTCCATTCAGCAGCACCTTCAAGACGGACCCCTACTGGTGGGACGACGCACCGCCCACCCGTCACGACGTGGAAACGCTCCCCTCCGACATCGACGTGGCGATCGTCGGCGGTGGCTACACCGGTCTCAACGCCGCCATCGTCCTGGCGCGGGCCGGGCGCAGCGTCATCATCCTCGAGGCCGAAGAGACCGCCTGGGGGTGCAGTTCACGCAACGGCGGCCAGATCAGCCCCGGCGTCAAGCCCGGCGTTGCCACACTCGAACGGCGCTACGGGCGCGAGGCGGCCCATGCCATCCTCCGCGAGGGGCATGCCAGTCTCGAGTTCCTGGGTGATTTCATCTCCAGCGAGAACATCGATTGCGACTACGTGCGCTGCGGCCGCTTCATCGGCGTTCACCGGCCCAACCGCTATGACACCCTGGCCGCCCACTTCAAGGAATCGTCCAGCGTCATCCCCTTCGAATGGCACATGGTTCCACCAGCCGAAACGATGGACGAACTCGGCAGCGAGACCTATCACGGAGGCGCCGTCCTGCCGGCCCACGCCAGCCTGCATCCCGCCCGCTACGCCGCAGGCCTCGCCAGCCGCGCCACAGAAGCCGGGGCCGTCATCGCCACGAGCACAGAAGTCGATGGCATCGCAGCCGAAGGCGGCCGCGTCACGGTGAGCACCCGTCGCGGCTCGATCCGGGCCCGGGACGTCATCGTCGCCACCAACGGCTACACAGGGAAAGCGACACCGGGACTGAGGCGGCGCGTCATCCCGATCGGCAGCTACGTCATCGCCACCGAGCCGCTGGAGCCTGCCGTCATGCAGCGCATCATGCCGAAGAAGCGGGTGATCTCCGACACCCGCAAGGTGGTCTACTACTACAGGCCGTCACCCGATCACACGAGGGTGGTGTTCGGCGGGCGTGTCGCCCTGGGCGAATCCGACCCCAGGGTGAGCGCGCCGCGTCTCCACAACGTCATGTCCGGCCTCTTCCCGGAACTCAGAGATGTCGGGATCTCGCACAGCTGGATGGGATTCGTCGCCTACACCTTCGATGAAATCCCGCACATCGGTCAACGCGACGGAGTCTGGTTCTCGACGGGCTATTGCGGGTCCGGTGTGGCCTGGGCGAGCTATCTCGGGCATCGCCTGGGCCACAAGGTCCTGGGCAACTCCGAGGGCCGCACAGCCTTCGACGACATGTCCTTCCCGACCCGCCCGCTCTACACCGGCAAGCCCTGGTTCCTCGGCTTCGCCCTCGCCTGGCACAAGGCGATGGACCGCTGGGGTCCCTGACACAGGTGGAAAGCCGCCAGCCGAGCGGATAGGGTCGCGTCCCATGTACTTTGATCGTCGTCTGTGGGCGTTCACCGAAGGCGTGCGCGGCCGCATGGTGTTCTCCGTCGTCGTCGGACTCGCCGCGGCGTGCGTCGGCGTAGCCCGCCTTGCGCTTCTTGGCTGGCTGATCGCCCTGGTGTTCGAGGGCCGCCCCTTCGCGGAGCTCATTGTGCCGATGGCCATCGTCGCCGGCGTGATGGTGGCCCGCGGTCTTCTCGAATACGTCAGGGTCATGGTCGCCCACGAGACGGCGGCCCGTGTCCAGATCGCCATCCGCAAGACGATCTACGACAAGGCGGTGGTCCTGGGGCCCGCCTGGTTCGGCCAGCAGCGCACCGGGGACGTGGTGCTCTCGGTGGTCGATGGTGTCGAACAGCTTGAGACCTATTTCGGCGAGTTCCTTCCCACCCTGCTGATCGCCATCGTGACGCCGTTCGCCATCTTCGCCTTCGTTGCCTTTCTCGACCTGCCCGTCGCCGCGGTCCTCGTCACCGGGGCTATCCTCGCCCTCGTCCTGCCGACGGCCTTCCACCGCCTCGACTACCAGGCGAGCATGAATCGCTCCCGGGCCTACGGCGAATTCGGCGCCGAGTTCCTCGATGCCGTGCAGGGCCTTGCCACGCTCAAGGCCTTCGGCCAGAGCACGGCCAGGGCCATCGCGCTGGCGGCGAAAGCGAAGGATCTCGCTTTCGGCACGCTGTGGGTGACCGCGGTCAATTCACTGGGCCGAGGCATCACCGATGCCTCGATCGCCATCGCCGCGGCTGCAGCGCTGGGTTACGGCGCCTGGCGCGTCGAGGCCGGTCTCATGGAGCTTTCCACCCTCCTCATCGTGCTGATGATGGGTATCGAGCTCTTCCGCCCCTTGCGCGACATGAGGACCCAGCTTCACACCGGCATGCTCGGCCAGTCCGCGACCGAGGCCATTTTCCGGGTCCTCGACGCCCGCCCCCTCGTCGACGAACCGGCCACCCCCGAACCGGCATCGGACGACGGCAGCGCCGAAGGCCTGGCTTTCGAGGACGTCACGTTCACCTATCCGGGCGAGGCGGACACCACCCACGAGAGCCTCTCGTTCTCCCTTGCCAGGGGAGAGAGCGTCGGCGTCGTCGGACCGTCGGGCGCAGGCAAGTCCTCGATCGTGCGCCTGCTGCTGCGGTTCTGGGATCCCGAGAAGGGGGCGATCACCATCGGCGGCCGCGACATCCGAACCATGACCACCGACGATCTCCGCCGGAAGATCGCGGTCGTCAACCAGGACACCTACCTCTTTCACGGCACCGTCGAAGACAATCTGAAGTTCGGCAAGCCCGACGCGACCGAAGACGAGATGGAGGAGGCCTGCCGTCATGCCAATGCTCACGACTTCATCTCCGCCCTGCCGTCCGGCTACCAGACGGTAGTCGGCGAACGCGGCATCAGGCTCTCCGGCGGCCAACGCCAGAGAATCGCCATCGCCCGCGCGGTGCTGCGCGATGCGCCCATCCTCGTGCTCGACGAGGCGCTCTCGGCCATCGATGCCGAGAACGAGGCGGTCATCCAGCAGGCGCTCTTCCGCCTCATGCAGGACCGCACGACGCTCATTCTCGCCCATCGCCTGTCGAGCGTCATCCGGGCCGACCGGATCCTTGTCCTGGGCGAGGGGAGGGTCGTCGAGGAGGGCCCCCACGACGATCTCATGGAACGCCGCGGCGTCTACTTCTCGCTCATGCACGAGCAGGCCTCCGAGCCGCTGGCGAGAAGCGACGACTTCATCACCGTCGGCGAGGAGGAGGCGTCTGCGGAAAGGGACCGGGACATGGCGGCCCGGGCTGCCGCCGAGGCCGAACCGACCCACGGCATCCTGCGCGCCGAGGGCCTGGGCTGGGCGGGTGCAACGGAAGTCCTTCTCTCCTTCGTCTCCAGCGAGCGCATGCGACTTATGGCGACCTTCATCTTTGGCGTGAGCCGAGTCGTCAGCTTCATCGGCGTTGGCGTGCTCTCCGCCCTCGTGGTGGCGCGCATCGCCAACGGGGAGCCCTGGACCGGCCTCCTGATCTGGCTTGCCGTCGCAGCGCCGCTCGCCGGCGTGCTGCACTGGCTCGAATCGTGGTTCGCCCACGATATGGCGTTTCGCCTGCTGGCGCGCATGCGGATCAGGCTCTTCGACAAGATCGACAGCCTGGCGCCAGCCTACCTGCTGCGCCGGCGCACCGGCGATCTCTCGGCCATGGCGACGCAGGACATCGAGACCATCGAATCGTTCTATGCCCACACCGTGGCGCCGGCCTTCGTCGCGGTCTTGACCCCGGCCATCGTGATCGGCGTCCTGGTGTCGTTCGGCTGGCCCATGGCGGTGGCCCTCGTTCCCTTCCTCGCCATCGTCGCGCTCTCTCCGGTCATGCTGCGCGGCCGCCTCGACAGGCTGGGCTCCCAGGCCCGAGAAGCGCTGGGCGAACTCAACGCCTTCACCGCCGATTCGATCCAGGGCCTGGGCGAAATTCTCGCCTTCCGGCAGATCCGCGAACGCCGCGGCAGCTTCGTCACCATCGCCGAGGCGGTCTACCGGGCACGTCTTCCCTTCTTCCGCGACCTCACGGTCCAGATGGCCATCCTCGAGGTGGCGACGGGCCTGGGCGGCCTGGCGATCATCGTCACCGGCGCCGCGATGGTGACCGCAGGCCACCTCGACGGCAGCCTGCTACCCTTCTTCACGCTGCTCGCCATGGCGTCCTTCCTGCCGGTGAGCGAGATCGCCCACGTCGGCCGCCAGCTCGCCGATACCCTCGGCGCGGCGCGGCGCCTCCATGCCGTCGATCGCGAGCCCGTGACCATCGCCGACGGACCCGGCATCCAGTCGGAACGCACCAGCGGCGGCGCAGCGATCACTCTTGAGAACGTCTCCTACACCTATCCCGGCCGCATCGAGCCCGCCGTCGCAAACGTCGACCTCTCAATGCCGGCGGGCTCCACGGTAGCCCTCGTCGGCCCCAGCGGCGCCGGCAAGACGACCATGGCCCACCTCCTGATGAGGTTCTGGGACTGTGACGAGGGCCGCATCACGCTCGACGGCGACGACATCCGGGACTACCGGCTCGATGACTTGAGATCCCGCACGGCCCTGGTGGCCCAGGACACCTTCCTCTTCAACGACACCCTCAAGGCCAACATCCTCATCGCCCGCCCGGACGCCAGCGACGATGACCTCAATCAGGCCATCGCGAATGCCTCCCTCGAGGATGTCGTGGCAAGCCTGAGGGACGGTCTCGACACCCGTCTTGGAGAGCGCGGCGCCCGGCTTTCCGGCGGCCAGCGCCAGCGCGTCGCCATTGCCCGCGCCTTCCTCAAGGATGCGCCGATCCTCATTCTCGACGAAGCGACAAGCCACCTCGATGCCGTCAACGAAATGGCGGTCCGCCGCGCGCTCACCAGGCTCATGACCGACCGCACCACACTCGTCATCGCCCATCGCCTCTCCACCATCCGCAACGCCGACATCATCGTCGCCATGGAGAACGGCCGCATCGTCGAAGAGGGCACCCACGACGAACTCGCATCAACCGACGGCCTCTACTCCCGACTCGTCCGCCACCAGATGACCACTGCCCGCGCGGCCTGATACCCCCTTTAGCCACAACGGATGGTATCCGACCAGGGAGTTGGCCCAGATTCGGAATAATACGCTCCGGACGTGTGTTGGTGGTTTTCGATTAGATGCCAAAGCACCACAAGGAGATCACATCGGGTGCGACCTCTCGGAAAGTAGCTTCGCGTTGCAGGACACGTTCCTACTTGTGGCAGCTCGTGAGCCTCTACATCGGAAGACGGGAGCGACAGTCAGCGGCACGCATGCCCGCAGGGTTGAATCGGACCGACTTTGGTGCGATGATGGTCGTTGAGAAAGCTGAACGCAGAGAACATGGGAGATCAACGAGTGTCGGCTCTTGTATCAGAGCAAGTGGATCGACTTGTGGCAGGCTCGCATGTAAGGGAAGATTGTAATGCCGCAGACCACCAAAATGAGATCGATCAAGGAGGCAACCCACATTACATCCAAAGTACACATTGGCTCAGGCAACATGCTATCTGGATAAGATGGGCACTCTCAAGATTGATATGGCAAGCGAATTCGACTCCACTCCTGTAGGTGAGACAGGGGAATTACTTTGGTGGGGATTACGGGCAGAAGATTACAAATTTTCTTTGTTCGGATTCAGGTTCTCCGGGGGTGGGGCGCATCAATCCAAGACAATGATGTTTCGGGAGCTGGAAGCACTGATTGAAGCGGGAGCGTCAACGCCTGAACAATTTCGAACCGCCGCAATCGACGAAAATGCAATCGGAAAGACGACGAGTAGTACCAGACGGTTGACATTCAGACACTTGGCTTCCTTGTACGGACTTCTAGACCAACCGCCCTTGACGAAGGCGCTCTTCAAGATTTGGGCAAAAGATGTAAAAGGTCATCGCTTGCAGGCTTTGCTCGTCGCCTTGGCTCGTGATCCACTCTTTAGGATCACGGCTCCTACGATTATGTTGGGCTCATCAGGCCAAAGCATGCAATATCCACTTCTTCAAGATGCTATATTCGCTGCATATCCCGAGCGGTTCAGTGACAAAACACTGCGATCGCTTGCTCAGAACTGCGCTGCATCATGGACCCAGTCTGGTCATCTAAATGGAGCTGTAAAGAAACTGCGGCAACGAGTGAAGCCCACTGCTGCAACGGTTGCTTTCGCGACGCTTATCGCGACAGCCTCTGGGTTCGGCGGGCCGGCGATCCTAGATTCCGGATGGATAAGGATCTTGGATCTCAAGCCGGAACAGGCGCTTGACGCATTGCGGCGCGCCGAAGCTAGTGGCATGGCCCGTGTCCGCTCCGCGGGAGACGTGACAGAGATATCCGTCGGCCAAGCCATGGCACGAGTGCTAGGGGTGCCGGAACTTGAGCACATTTGAAGAAATCCTCGTCGCATACAGTAAGCAGGTCCAGCTACCATGGGCAGACGATACGCCTCCAGCCGGTCGTGTATGGATGGTCTGGTACGACAAATCCCTGCAAAGACGCTTTACCGGTCGAATAGCGGAGTTCGAGCATGTGACATTGAAGGCGGGACATGGCTGGAAACATCTCTCTCTTTCCATGTGGTTCGGAGCCCGAATCGCACAGCATGAGTTCTTCGACGCATTGGTCGAGCAACCCGATGAACTGAGAGGCCTTCTTCCCGAGATAGAAGACAACCTAGTAGATGAACTAATGAGTGCTCTGAGTTCTTGCTCCAGCAACGATGTCCTCGCTATTGACGGGTGCGGCGCACTGTTCGGAATCGCACGAATCTCCAACTTAGTCGGACGCATTGCCGACTCCATTCCAGGAAGACTGCTTGTCGGTTTTCCTGGGTCACACTCCACTGGCGTTTACCGCCTTCTCGATGCACGGGATGGATGGAACTATCACGCCATTCCTATTCCCGGAGACAGCGTATTCTAAAGGGCCGCCCATATGCTCAATCGTGAGACCTTCCTGACTGACCCGACCGATTACAAACTGGCTAATCAGGGCGTCGCAAAAATTACCTTTCCTCCGACTCCGGAAGCTGCCGAGACGCTTCGCGGGGAACTTTCCACTTTTGTATGTGATGGCGCATACGCCAATGGCGTGGCACGCACCTTGGAGGCATTCCTGGGTTCTATTTCTGGCGGAAGCAATGCTCCTGCAGTCTGGATCTCTGGATTCTTCGGTTCTGGGAAGTCTCACCTTGCGAGCATGCTCGCCGCCTTGTGGACAAATCTGGAGTTTCCAGACGGAGCCACTGCCGAAGGGTTGGTACAGCACCTGCCTCCAGAGGTGGCGGCCCCGCTTAAGGAACTTCGTTTTGCGGCTCGACGAGTAGGCGGCGTGGTTGCTGCCGGCGATACGCTTGGCACAGGTCCCTCGGATCCTGTGGAGGCCACGATTGGCATCGTACTGCGGGCCGTTGGCTTGCCAAGCGATCTTCGTGCAGCCCAGGTGGCATTCTGGCTGGCGGATCTCGAAGTCCTGGATATTGTTTCTGCTTCGCTCGGCGAGACTTTTGACACTGACATTCGTAACTTCATCCTGTCCCCTCGGTTCGCTGCGGCGGCTCTAGAGGCAAAGCCCGAGCTAGCGGATTCGACGAGAGAACTGAGAGATCAGCTGCTCTCGCAGTTTCCCGAACCTCCTCCGGTTACGGTCGACCTTCTTGAGACGATGGTCCGGCGAGCGCTAGTGCTGGGACGAACTGAACTGCCCTTGACCATCATCGCGCTCGATGAGGTGCAGCAATTCATCCGTCAGGATCCCAGCTTGACGTTGAGAATCCAGACGATGGCGGAGCGGTTAGCAAGTCGTTTCGACGGTCGCGTTCTCTTGGTCGCTACCGGGCAGCAAGCGCTGAGTGATGTTCAAGACCTCCAGAAGCTTCTTGATCGATTCCCCGTTCAAATCGCTCTCGGAGAAGCGGACGTGGATGCGGTTATCCGCAAGACGGTGCTCCGCAAGAAGACGCACTCTGAAGCACCGATCCGCGCGATGCTCAATGCAAATGCTGGAGAAATCAGCAGGCACCTGCACGGAAGTCGCCTAGCGCACACGATGCAAGACGATGATGAGGCGGTTCTAGATTGGCCCCTGCTTCCGTCTCGCCGCCGCGTTTGGGAGCACATCCTCCGCGAACTTGATCGGACCGGGCTTGGCGGGACGCTACGAGGCCAGCTAAGGACCACTCTTGATGCGGCGCGCGCATATGGCGATAAGCCGCTCGGCCATGCCGTGCCGGTTGACTTTCTCTATGGAAGATTCTCGACAGAGGCTTACAACGCCGGACTCTTGCCGAGTGAAACCCGAAACCGAATTGAAACACTGCTGGGCGGGCCCGAAACAGATCAATTGAAGGCCCGCATTTTGATGTTAGTATACATGCTTGGCCGCATCTCTACGGAGGCAGACGAACACGGCGTCCGTACGAAAGCTGAGACCATCGCTGACCTTTTGGTCGTGGATCTTGCGGGAGAAGACGACCTGCGCGGCAAGGTGCCGGAACTGTTGCAGGAACTTCAAGCCGATGGTGCCGCAATCGAGGTTGGTGGCGAGTGGCGGTTGCAAACGAAAGAAAGCGCCGAATGGGAGACCGCCTATCGAAGTGAGGAGAAGGCCGTCCTGGCCGATCAGTCGGGAATGACGCGGATACGGCGCGAGCTCCTCGAGGAAGAGATCGACAAATCTCTGGCAGGCGCGACCAGCGTGACACAGGGCTCCAGTCGTCAGCAAAGGCGTATTCGACGCCTACGTCCCGAAGATAAAGCTCCGTCCGATGGTGTCCCGTTGCGACTCAGGAATGGATGGAACGAAGACCTGATGTCCGTAGAAAAGGAAATCGCAGCGGCATCGACATCCGACCCGTCAATTCATCTGCTCACGCCGCGTCACCCGACGCGCGACAATGAGCTGTCGACAGCACTCACGACTTGGCGCGCTGCCGAGCACGTTCTGCAGTTGCGAGGGGTCCCCCAAACCGATGCGGGGCGTGAGGCACAGTCCGCGATGCAATCCCGAGCGAACAAGGCGCTGGCTGCGGCCAAGGAGATTGTTCAAGAAGCCGTAGCGCAGTCCCGTGTGTATCAAGCCGGCGGAAAGCTGATCACAGGGTCGCCAAGTGAGGCGGTGAAGGGAGCAGCGACCAATGCCCTTGCCCGTCTCTATCCACACTTCGCGGAAGGCGACCACGCAGGCTGGGACAAGGTTCGTAGCCGGGCGATTCGCAAGAATCCGGATGCCATCAAAGCGGTGGACCACATCGGCGCTCCTGAGAGCCATCCCGTTTGTAAGGCGTTGCTGACCGAACTCGGACCCGGGAGAAAGGGCTCGGACTTACGTTCGAAGTTTACCGGTCCACCGTATGGCTGGTCTCAGGATGCCGTCGATGGAGCGCTCGTCGTCCTAGCCAACGCCGGTTTGCTGCGCGTGACCGGTGACGACGGGAAGCCGGCCTCACTCCCTGATTTGCCTCGGCAGAAGTTGGGCACATGCACATTTCGCGGTGAGACAACGATCATCACGATTGCGCAACGCATGCCTGTGCGGGGATTGCTCACCGACGCGGGCATTACCTTTGAGAACAACCAGGAACACCTAGCGTTGATGGCACTGTTGAACCCCTGATTGTTCCGGTCGGCCGAGGCCGCCTTTTCCCACATTGATCCGTGCTGATTCCCCGGAGAGACCGGGAGAGTGCGGATGCCTCCAGGGTCTCTTCTTCTTTTCCAAGCAGGGTGTTTTTCGGGTGACCGCATAGGCCGCCTGTCGGTTCTGCTGCACCATGGTGCGGGTCCATGAAGGAGTGTGGCCCGCGCGACTGTCGCTCGCCGGGCCACGGGCGGAGGTTTGCAGCATCTGGATGAGACGACGTTGTCCGCCGAGGACTATGTTGCGCAGGAGGCATGGCGCACCGCAACCCCTCCTGTGTGCTGCCGGGGTCTGGCGGTGACGGCCTGCGGGATGACGCGCAACGGGACCTACGGGCGCAAGACGCCGCGAGGCATGCGCGTGGCGCGTTGGTATTGCCGCCCCTGCCACCGGTCATTCAGCGCCCTGCCGGGCTGTCTTCAGGCGCGTCTTGCGGGGACGCTTGCCTCGTGCGAGGCGCAGGTTGTGGCGGTCGAGGAAGCGGGCAGCCTGTGGGCGGGCGTGCGAGTGCTTTATCCCGAGGCGATTGACCTGACGAGTGCGCGGCGGTCGCTGCGCCGCCGGGTTGTCGGCGTTCATCAGAGCCTGCGGATCCTGGCCGGACTGTTCCCGGTGCTGCTGGACACGACGTGTCTGGGCCTGATCGGTTTGCGCAGCCACCTGGCGTGCGGCGAGGCGCTTGTGTGCGTGCGGGAGCTGGGCTGCGACCACCTTGTCCATCTTCCCTGTCCCGTTGGATTCGCCGTTCACCCGCGGGGTCCCCGGAGCACGACGGGGCCGCCAACACGCGACGGCACTATGTGAGAGGCTCGGGACCGTCGAAGGTCGCAGCTTCCACGGACCAACACGGGAAGATGTGGCCATGTCCCCCGGCACCGAAGACCACCGTCAGCGCGTCGCCCTGTTCCGTTACGGCGTGATCGCCGGCCTGCTGGTTGCCGACCGGCGAGCCATCGGGGCGCTGATCAGGGAGTTGTCGCAGCGGATCTGGGTGATCCCCGGGACGCGGCGCAACCGCATCGCTGAGGGGACGATCCGCGACTGGCTGCATCACTACCGCAAGCATGGCTTCGAGGGCCTCTACCCCAAGCGCCGCCGTGACCGCGCCAGGCCGCGGCGGATGACGCCGGAGACGATCGAACTCGTGCTGTCCATCAAGCGTGATGCGCCGCACCTGAGCGTGCGCGAGGTGATCAGGCAGGCCCGTGCGTCGGGCGAGTTGGCCGACGACGCGACGCTGGCGTCCTCGACGCTCTACCGCCTGTTCGCCGCCGAGGGGCTCGACAAGCCCGCCGACACACAGGCCCGGGACCTGCGGCGCTTCACCTGGCCCGGTGCCAATGACCTGTGGATGGCGGACGTCCTGCACGGGCCGAAGGTCAAGGGTGCCGGGGGACGCAGGTTCAAGACCTACCTCATAGCCTTCATCGACGATGCGACGAGAGTCATTCCCTATGCGGCCTTCGCCATGTCCGAGAACACGGCGTCCTTCCTGCCGGTGTTCCGCGAGGCGTTGATGAGAAGGGGCCTGCCGGTCCGGCTCTATGTCGATAACGGCAGCTACTTCCGTTCCACCCATCTCGCCCTGGTCTGCGCCAGACTGGGCATCGTCCTGATCCACGCGACGCCTTACCGGCCGATGGGCAAGGGCAAGATCGAACGCTGGCTGAGAACAGTCCGGATCCAGCTCCTGCCCCGTCTCCAGAGCGCCGAGCTGGCCAGTCTCGACGCCCTCAACCTGCGCCTGAGGACATGGATCGAAGGCGACTACCACAGGGCTCCCCATCGCGGTCTGGGCGGCATGACGCCCTTCGACAAGTGGGCCTCGCTGGCCGCCGACGTGCCCATGCTCGGCCCGACTGTCGATCTCGACGACATCTTCCTCTTCGAGGTCGACCGCCGGGTCCACAAGGATCGCACCGTGAGCTTGAAGAACCGCCTCTACGAAGCGCCCGCCGAACTGGTGGGACACAAGGTCACGCTGCGCTTCGATCCGGCACGCCTCGATCGACCCGTCAGGATCGTCCACGACGGCAGGGACGCCGGCGTCGCCACGCCGCTGGACGTTCATGCCAACGCCCTGATCCGCCGCACCCTGACCTTCAGACCTCATGACGACGAGGAGACATCGTGATGCAGACGAAGCACTTCGCCCTCAGGCATTATCCCTTCAAGGACGCTCCCGAGCCCGGCGACCTGTTCCCCGCTCGCGGCCAGCTCGAGGCCGAGGCGCGCCTCGGCCACCTCATCGAGATGCGCGGCATCGGTCTCCTCACGGGGGAGGCGGGCTGCGGCAAGAGCACCGTCTGCCGCAAGGTCTGCGAGGGCCTCCACAGCGGCCTCTTCAAGGTCGCCTACATCTCGCTGACCACCGGAAGCATCCTCGACCTCTACAACCTCATCGCCGCCGAACTCGGTCTCGAGCGCGCCACCTCGCGCCATGGCGCCTGGCGCGCCATCCGCGCCGACGTGTCGCGCCGGCTCGGCGAGACGCGTCAACTCTCGCTGCTCGTCATCGACGAGGCCCACCTCCTGCACAACGAACTCCTCGAGGAACTGCGCCTGCTGACCAACTTCCGCATGGACAGCGAACGCCGCCTCGTCCTCCTCCTCACGGGCCTCACCGAACTGCGCCGCAGGCTGACCATGGCGGTGCACGAATCCCTCGCCCAGCGCATCGTCGTGCGCTGCCACCTCCCCGGCCTCGAACGCGACGAGGCCGAGGCCTACGTCGAGCACCGCATGCGCCTGGCCGGCGCCGACGTCCCGCTGTTCGAGAAGAACGCCATCGAGGCCATCTTCGATCTCGCCCGCGGCGTCCCCCGCAAGGTCGACACCTTCGCCCACCATGCCCTCCACGCCGCCGCCGTCGACAAGGCCCGCCAAGTCACCCTCGAGCATGTCCACCAGGCCCGCGAGGATCTCGAACCGTGAGCCACCCGCGCGACCGCCCCCTTGAGCCGCTGGCCCGTGCCCTGGGATACCGGCCATGCCGCCGCGACAAGGCGCGCTGGACACGCCCGGGGTCGGTGATCTCCATCAACGGCCCGAAGTTCTACGACCATCTCCGCGGATGTGGCGGTGGCGGCGCCATCGACTTCGTCATCCATGCCACGGCATGCACGCCGCGCCAGGCCATCGCATGGCTGGCCTCGACGGATCATGGGCCGCAAAGGCCGCGGGCGACGCCCGCGAAGCCCCTGATCCTGCCCCGGCGGTGCCCCGCATCGTGGCCCGCCGTGCGGCGCTGGCTGATCGACGAGCGCGCCATCGAGACCTTCCGCGTCGACGGCTTCGGGGAGCAGGGCCTGCTCTACGCCGACGCCAGAGACAACGCCGTCTTCCTGTGCCGCGACGCCTCCGGAAACGCCACCGGGGCGGAACTCGTCGGAATACGCCGCCGCCGCGACGGCAGCCGCTTCCGCGGCATGGCCCCGGGATCCCGCAAGGAACGCGGCGGCTTCTGGTTCACCTCATGCCCCGAGCAACCGGAGATCGCCCTCTTCATCGCCGAAAGCGCCATCGACGCCCTCTCCGCCCTCTCCCTGGGCGCCGGCGGGACGGTCTCCATGTACGCCTCCACGGCAGGCCTCGCCCGCCGCCTGCCTCAATGGCTCCTGACCCTCAACATCGTCTCCGTGGCATGCGGCTTCGACGCCGACGAAGCCGGCGATGCCGCCGCACGCCAGTTGATGGCCGCACACAAGGGAATCCGGCGCGTCCGCCCCGACGGCGCCACGGACTGGAACGACATCCTCCAGCAACACGGCATCTACGGCCTCATCGGTGGAACACCCCTCGACCCTTGCCGACCGTGAACTGACCCCCGACAGTCCGTCACGGGAAACCCCTGCTTGGAAACAACAAGCACCGCCAGCCGAAAAAACCGGCAGAGGGCGAAACAACCCGTCCCGGGCGACGCAAATCAATCCGGGAATCAGGCGCTGCGATAATCAGAAAACCAACAGCACTCCTGGAGCGCCTCGAGACGGCTGCGGGACAGTCCGGTAGGGAACCACCCGCGCCAGAGCCCGAGACGGTGCCGAATATTGCCTCATACAAATCCCTATCAGGCAACGATCTGCTTGCGGCACTGGCAACGGACGCAACGACATTGCGCGATAAACTCAAGGCATGGAAAGATTCATCACAGAGGATCGCCAACCGACTGCCAAATTGGCGATTGGCAGAACGGTTGGTTGAGTTAGGTGCAACAGATTTGGAGAGTAACCTAGAAGATTTGCGCAGCGGGCGGCGTCTACTTGCCGACCCGGATCCTGTGCCACCGCTAATTTCAGAGGCTACAGAATCTCTGCGGGCGAAACTCAATGCAGCCCATGCGGATTGGGAAACCGCATGGCAGAAGGGTGAGCAGTGGCTCGCCGACGATCCGAGCTGGAGCAAACTGTCCCCGGAACAGAAGCATACAATCCGCCAAGAATGTGGGCTTCTGATAGTGCCGAAGCCCGCGGTCGACACGCCGCGGACAATCGTCGAGGCCCTCTCGCATCGTCGCCTGTCGGAATGGGAAAACATGTCCAAGGCGTTGCCGGCGCGAATCGACGAGGCGCTTGCTTCGGCCGCAGCGCTGCTTGAACCGAAGGCGCATACAATCTCCCTCCCTAGAGCGTTGCTCAAGTCGGAAGAAGAACTCGATGACTGGCTTGGCAAGGTTCGAGAGCACATCCTGAAAGCCTTGGCCGAGGGCCCTGTGATCCCGAAGGCGTAACGCATGACCGACCGTTACTTGTCCACCGTTCTACGCCGTACGCTTGAGAAGACGGTTAACCCGCATTCGTCACCACCTGGAGCGATGGCCTCGTTTTCAGCCTGGGGCGCAAGCGAGGATCACGCTGAGCGCGGTGATGACGGATTTATAGCGTAATTCGGATCGATTTTTGATGCATTTTGGCAAGTCGGCGAGGTCGAAGGCCGTTTCCTGATGTTTGTGGCGGTGCCGGGGCGTGCGCCAGGCACGCCTTTCCCGACGTCTGCGGGAGACGCTGGCATCAGTCTGTGAAGGGATGTTGCGAGAGCTACCCCGGCGGGGCTTGGGCCGCGGCGCGCAGGTTGACGAGGGTGCGGGCGAACACCTCCTGCAAGGGGAAGGCCGAGGCCAGACAGAGGCGGATCCGGCGCACCGTCTTCGCGATCCTGCCGGCAAGCTTGAACAACCGGGAGCGGATGGTGTCGACGCGCCAGCGGGCACAGGCGGTGCCCTTCAGACCGACGCGGCGCACGATGTCGACGATAGCGCCGGCGAAGGCCGAGAAGTACATGCGCAGCTGGTTGGCCCGCATGATGTGGGCCGACGTGCGGTCGGAGAACAGCCACAGCTGCTGATCCTTGATCCTGTTCTCCATGTCGCCCCGGGCACAGTACAGGGTCTCGTAGAGCGTCCGGGCACTCACCTTCTTCCTGGAGATGTTGGTCACCACGTAGCGGGCATTCCTGCCGCGCAGCCCCGGCAGCCACTCGGCCTTGGCCACCACACGGCGCTCGCGGGACCATGAGGTGAGTGTGCGATACCGCAGATCCCGATACCGTCTGGAGGCCTTGCCCGACACCAGGCAGCGCCGCCTCGACCTCTCGAGTTCCCTGGAGATCATGGCGTTCAGCCGGGAGTTCTGCCCGCATCCAAAGACATAGTCGACGTCATGGGCCTCGCACCAGGCCATGACCTCCTCGGTACCGAAGTCAGAGTCGCCCCGTGCCATGATCCGGGTCGTGGGCCACGCGCGCCGGATCTGCGCCACGATCCGCGACAGTTCGGCAACCGAGCCAGCCGCCGCGCCGCGGTCGGCGGATCGCAGCCGGCAGCACAGGATGTGCTCGTCGCAGACGATAAAGAGCGGCAGGAAGCAATGGTGATCGTAGTAGCCGTGGAAGTGCCTGCCTTCCTGATGGCCGTGGATCGGATCGTCGGTGGCATCGAGATCCAGGACAATCTCCCCGGGCGCCTCGCCGTGGCTCTCCAGGAACAGGTCCACGAGAAGACGGTCCAGAACATCGTGGTCGGCCACGATCTTCTTGTAGCGGTCCGTGCCCGCCTCGTCCGGCAGAGAGAGTTCCAGGCGGTTCAGCGTGCTCGATGCCGCCAGCACATGACCGCGGTCCCGCTCACGGACCCTCATCTCTCCCTCCACGTCGTCGATGCCGCAGGCCAGGGCCAGGGCGGGGTCGTCACGCAGACGGTCATGATCGTTGAGGTCCTCGTACCCCAGGGCCAGGGCGAAGATGCGCTGCGCCACCAGGGTCGTCACGTCGTGCTCGATGCGCCCGGGATCACGATAATCGGCAAAAGCACCGGCAACGCGTTCTGTGACATTGAAGAGACTGTCGGCCTCCCGCAGCAGTAGCGCACCGCCGTCAGACGTCATGCGGCCGCCGTCGAATTTGGCCACAATCCGGCGTCGAGCGAGGCCTTCAAACTCCAGTTGTCGTGCTGTACAGTGTGTCGCCATGGGGGTGGCTTCCTCGGTATATGTATGTGACTGGAATCATTCACATATACCACAGAATCCACCCCCTCCAATAGAGATTGGTGCAGGATCCGGGTTAAGGACGCCCGTCTCATCAGCGAGGAAGGCGCTCGGGACGCTATCCGCCGCCTTGGCGTCGCCAGCAGCAAGGTACCCTCCTATCTGAATGAGGATGAAAGGGACCTTCGCCGCCGCTTACGTGCTCACGCTCGCGCGCTAGGCGATGCGTTCGACAGGTCAGACGAAACGCAAGAGACGAGGCGGCTGGTAGAGGCTACGGCTTACGCGCATTGGCACCGCATGCTCTTCGCGCGTTTCTTGGCAGAGCGAACTCTTCTCCGAAACCCAGAGTACGACGTGCCTGTCACATTGGAGGATTGCCGCGAGCTGGCCCAAGCCGAGGGACGTACTGACCCCTGGAGCATCGCGGAGCGTTACGCTGCTTTGATGCTGCCCGGCGTTTTCCGGATCGACGATCCAGTACTCTCGACACAGCTCGACCCGGTGCAGGCGCAAGAACTGCACCGTCTTGTCACCGAGCTCGACCCAGAAGTGTTCCAGGCTGAAGACAGCCTTGGCTGGACCTATCAGTTTTGGCGTGCAGCGGAAAAGGATGCAGTCAACAGGTCGGGCGTGAAAATCGGTGCCGATGAGCTGCCGGCCGTCACGCAGCTTTTCACCGAGCCCTACATGGTGCGCTTCTTGTTGCACAACACGCTTGGATCTTGGTGGGCGGGCAAAGTACTGACGATCAATTCGACATTGGCGCGAGCAGCAGTAGATGAGAACGAGTTGCGTGGAGCTTGTTCGCTACCGGGCTACAGTTTCGACATGTTGCGCTTCGTACGTGAGGGGGAGAATGGCCCTTGGCGCCCTGCAATGGGTACTTTCCCCGGCTGGCCGACCGAGGCTAAAGCGATAACAGTGCTCGACCCGTGTTGTGGGTCCGGGCACTTCCTTACTGAAGCATTGGCGATTCTGGCGGCGCTGAGGCAAGCCGAAGAGCACCTGTCGCCCGTCCATGCCGTTGCGGCAGTGCTGCGAGAGAATCTCCACGGTTTGGAAATCGATGGTCGGTGCGTACAAATCGCGGCATTCGCGGTGGCGTTGACCGCATGGCGGGTTGGTGGGTGGCAACTTTTGCCCGTACCGCAAATCGCATGGGTGGGAGCCCCGCCCCCGCTACCGAGGAGAGAATTCATCGCTCTCGCAGGCGGCAATGCCGACTTGGAGTATGCTCTCGCCGCGCTTCACGACCTGTTTGCTCAGGCTCCGGTGCTTGGCACTCTGCTCGAACCCTTTGGGGGAGACATGTTTGAGGCGGAGAAGCTACGAGAGGTTGAACGCCTTCTAGATCCGCTACTAGCAAAAGCACGCAAGGCGGAACCTGAACTTGTGGAAGGAGTCATCGCGGCACGAAGCATGACTGATGCCGCGTCTTTGCTTCATCGAAATTACGTGCTGCAAGCAACGAATGTTCCCTATCTTGGTAGAGGCAAGCAAGGTGAAAACCTAGCTGAGTACATCTCGAGTCGCTTCGAAACCGCGAAGGCGGACTTGGCTACAGCTATGATGGTCAGAATGCGAAGATTGGCATCTGTCGGTGGCACATATTGTGCTGTGACTCCACAAAGTTGGACTTTCCTCGGCAGCTACCAGAATTTTCGCCTTGAGCTATTGCAGAGACAGACATTCGAATTCCTTGCGCCGCTCGGCTCAAAGGCCTTTGAGACGATTTCTGGCGAAGTAGTCAATGCCATTCTCGCTGCCATTACTAACGATGGACCTTGTGAATTCACAGCTTTCGTCGGGGTGGATTGCAACAATGAGGAGAGAGTCTCGCAAAAGGAGCATAAGTTGAAGTTTGGTGATCTAGAGCCGTTTTTGCAAACACTTCAGTCGAAGAATCCAGATTCAAGAATAATCCTCGGGCAGTTTTCAGCGATTCCATTGCTTAGGAACTTTGCACAAAGCTATCAAGGGATAAAGACGGGCGACGATCCCAGATTTCGCCGATTGTTTTGGGAGGTGGTACCATCAAAGGGATGTTGGTGCTTTATTCAATCGACTGTTGATAGCACAATGCCCTTCGGTGGCCTAAGCGGCGTAGTCGATCTAACCAACGGAGGTCGTCACATTGCCCGACTACAAGGCAAGGGGGCTCACGGCCGGAAAGGTGTGGCCGTCAGTCAAATGAGCAGCTTGCCGGCAACCATGTACCTTGGTGGCGAATTCGATAGCAATGTTTCGGCGATCGTCGCAATAGACCCCAAGAATGCTCCGGCTATCTGGGAGTTTTGCTCCTCCCCAGAGTATGAAAGGCTAGTACGCCAAATAGAACCAAGTATGAAAGCGAACAATGCTGCTTTGGTGAAGGTTCCTTTCGAAATTGGACGATGGAAGGATGAGGCTTCGAGGCAAATTGATGAAGATAAGAAGGGTCCGTTTTCTGTCGATCCCACTCAGTGGATCTACCACGGGCACCCTGCAAACACGAATAGTGCGACTACACTTCATGTAGGACTCGCACGCCTTGCAGGCTATTGCTGGCCAGCTGAGACGGATTTCAATATGCGAATATCGGAGGATGCGCGGGCCTGGAGCGTGAGGGTTACAGACCTTCCGCCTGGAGATGAGGATGGTCTGCTTGGTGTGTCAGCGGTTGGCGGAGAGAAACCACTGGCTGACCGGCTACGCGACTATCTCGCAGTAGTGTTCCACACCGATTGGTCCGACGGCTTAGAGCTCCGCCTCGTCGCCGATGCTGACAACGCGCTTGACAAGAAACCCGCCCGAGATGGCTCCCTCGAAGCGTGGGTTCGCGACCGCGCTTTCCGTCAACACTGCATCTTGTTCGGGCATCGCCCGTTTCTTTGGCAGATCTCGGATGGGCTGAAGGATGGCTTTTCGGTTTTCGTACACTACCACCGCTTTGATCAGGCCAAACTTCGAAAGCTCACTTACACCTTGCTCGGTGACTGGCTTGCGCGCGCTAAGGCCGAGAACAATGCGTTGCGCTTTGAGAAGGGCCGCGAGCTGCAGCAGAAGCTGGAGAAAATTCTCGAGGGTGAGAAGCCCTACGATATCTTCGTTCGCTGGAAGTCGCTCACCGAGCAACCCCTCGGGTGGGAGCCCGACTTGGACGACGGCGTGCGCCAGAACATCCGTCCATTCGTTCTGGCGGGCGTATTGAGCCATGACTTGTCGAAAATCCTCAAGGATAAGGATCGCGGTAACGATGTCGCCTCCGCTCATTGGCACGACCACTTCCAGGGAAAGCGCCGCAATGACCACCACACCTCACTCGCGGAGAAGCGCGCCGCGCGCGAGGCTGTCGGGGAATTGGTGGAGGCGGCGAAGTGACGACACCGCTCGACGCCCTTGTGTCTGCTGTCCGAGACGCTGCGAGCTACAACGCTGCGGCCGAGGCGCCGCCAGAAGCAGTCCTATGGTGCGACGAGAACAAAGCGTTCATACCGCTCCTTCCGGCACTGCGTGAGCGAGTCCCCGAACTGCTGACTTACGGCGAACTCGACTCAGCAACGCGAACTGGCCCAGCCGTTTGGCTACGCGCCGTGCTGGCCGGCTCCGTTTCAGATATGGACATTCCCGAGGGTGTCACACCAATCATCTATCTGCCCAGCGTCGGACGCGAGACGCTCAAGAGCGCCGACGACTGCCCGGCCCTCTTGCAGCCGCTGGTCTGGTACACAGTAGCCGGCGCCTTGTTCGGACACGTAAATGGGAAGGATTGGACGCTGCGCGGCTTCTTAACTTCCAGCCGCGGTCCCCTTAAGCTTGTGATCGCCGAGGACAATGCGACCCGCGTCGCCCTCGCGCAGGCCTCCGCGCGATTCTGCAGCCGCTCTGTGGAAGACCTGAGTGGCAAGAGTTGGGACGCGGATCAACTGAACGCGCTTTTGGCGCCCGACCTCGAAGCGGATATGCTCGACTGGATCGACGGTGCGTTCACAAAGATGGGTGATTCGAACCGGTTCGCAGCTTTTGCCAGTATTTCGGAAAAGCAACTGAAGTTCGATCCGAACGAGTTGTCTCCGCAGGATGCGGTGAGGCGACTTGCCGAACGCGAAGGCAGATGGGCGGAGGTCTGGGACCGATTTGCAGCGTCGACGGGATTTGAGACCGTCGTCAACTATCTGCGTCTGGAAGAACCCGCGACCCTATTCGAACACTTGGAAAACAAAGACTCATATCCGCGGCTGAACACTCAGGAAGAGGAGAGGCTGCGTGAGGCGCTGCTTTCACTCGCCGATTTGAAACCCGAAGACGCGAAGAGACACATCGTTGAGCTGGACGACGAGCATGCCTGGCGGCGAGAAACTGTCTGGGCTCGGCGCGGCGAAGCGCCTCTGGCGCAGGCGATCGCCTTCATAGTGAGGATTTCGACGGCGGAGCCGCTTCCGAGCCATGACAGCAACGCGCTGGGGCAAGCGTATGTCACGACGGGAGCCGATGTCGATTGGGCTGCATTGTGTGCCCTGTCCGCAGCGCCGCGCGAAGTCGACCGAGAGGCCGTTACTGCGGCACTGCGCGCGGTTTATCTCCCTTGGGTAGATGCAGGCGCATTGTCGCTTCAAGAACTCATCCGGGTCGGCAAGGTTAGGCTCGCTGCGCCCTCAGATGCGGAACCGAAAGCCACCACAATACTGTTCGTGGATGGTTTGCGCATGGACATCGCACGCGAACTGGTCAGACGCCTTGAAGCGGAAGGCGTCAAAGTGTTCCTGAGCTGGGTGTGGTCCGGATTTCCCACCGTGACCGCGACCTGCAAGCCACTGGTCTCGCCTGTGGCAGCCATCCTAAAGGGGCCACCGGCCACATCCGACGTCTTGCCCCTCTCTCCTGAAGGCAAGCCAGTTACGAAACCCGTGCTGTTCAAGCTCATGGAAGCTCATGGCTGGGAGACGAACAGCACCCTTCTGCCGGACGCAAAGCTCTGGACGGAGGCCGGACGCTTCGACGAAGAGGGACATGCGCTAGCCCGGATCCTGCACCAATCTCTATTGGAGGGGGTGGATTCTGTGGTATATGTGAATGATTCCAGTCACATACATATACCGAGGAAGCCACCCCCATGGCGACACACTGTACAGCACGACAACTGGAGTTTGAAGGCCTCGCTCGACGCCGGATTGTGGCCAAATTCGACGGCGGCCGCATGACGTCTGACGGCGGTGCGCTACTGCTGCGGGAGGCCGACAGTCTCTTCAATGTCACAGAACGCGTTGCCGGTGCTTTTGCCGATTATCGTGATCCCGGGCGCATCGAGCACGACGTGACGACCCTGGTGGCGCAGCGCATCTTCGCCCTGGCCCTGGGGTACGAGGACCTCAACGATCATGACCGTCTGCGTGACGACCCCGCCCTGGCCCTGGCCTGCGGCATCGACGACGTGGAGGGAGAGATGAGGGTCCGTGAGCGGGACCGCGGTCATGTGCTGGCGGCATCGAGCACGCTGAACCGCCTGGAACTCTCTCTGCCGGACGAGGCGGGCACGGACCGCTACAAGAAGATCGTGGCCGACCACGATGTTCTGGACCGTCTTCTCGTGGACCTGTTCCTGGAGAGCCACGGCGAGGCGCCCGGGGAGATTGTCCTGGATCTCGATGCCACCGACGATCCGATCCACGGCCATCAGGAAGGCAGGCACTTCCACGGCTACTACGATCACCATTGCTTCCTGCCGCTCTTTATCGTCTGCGACGAGCACATCCTGTGCTGCCGGCTGCGATCCGCCGACCGCGGCGCGGCGGCTGGCTCGGTTGCCGAACTGTCGCGGATCGTGGCGCAGATCCGGCGCGCGTGGCCCACGACCCGGATCATGGCACGGGGCGACTCTGACTTCGGTACCGAGGAGGTCATGGCCTGGTGCGAGGCCCATGACGTCGACTATGTCTTTGGATGCGGGCAGAACTCCCGGCTGAACGCCATGATCTCCAGGGAACTCGAGAGGTCGAGGCGGCGCTGCCTGGTGTCGGGCAAGGCCTCCAGACGGTATCGGGATCTGCGGTATCGCACACTCACCTCATGGTCCCGCGAGCGCCGTGTGGTGGCCAAGGCCGAGTGGCTGCCGGGGCTGCGCGGCAGGAATGCCCGCTACGTGGTGACCAACATCTCCAGGAAGAAGGTGAGTGCCCGGACGCTCTACGAGACCCTGTACTGTGCCCGGGGCGACATGGAGAACAGGATCAAGGATCAGCAGCTGTGGCTGTTCTCCGACCGCACGTCGGCCCACATCATGCGGGCCAACCAGCTGCGCATGTACTTCTCGGCCTTCGCCGGCGCTATCGTCGACATCGTGCGCCGCGTCGGTCTGAAGGGCACCGCCTGTGCCCGCTGGCGCGTCGACACCATCCGCTCCCGGTTGTTCAAGCTTGCCGGCAGGATCGCGAAGACGGTGCGCCGGATCCGCCTCTGTCTGGCCTCGGCCTTCCCCTTGCAGGAGGTGTTCGCCCGCACCCTCGTCAACCTGCGCGCCGCGGCCCAAGCCCCGCCGGGGTAGCTCTCGCAACATCCCTTCACAGACTGATGCCAGCGTCTCCCGCAGACGTCGGGAAAGGCGTGCCTGGCGCACGCCCCGGCACCGCCACAAACATCAGGAAACGGCCTTCGACCTCGCCGACTTGCCAAAATGCATCAAAAATCGATCCGAATTACGCTATAAATCCGTCATCACCGCGCTCAGCGTGATCCTCGCTTGCGCCCCAGGCTGAAAACGAGGCCATCGCTCCAGGTGGTGACGAATGCGGGCTAGGGGCCCGTCTTGCCGGCCATCTCTCGACCGGTATTCGTGATACAGCCGATCGCATCCTTCAATTGGTAGCGTCCGGACGAAACCTCCGCATCGTCACCGACCATGGTTGGCTGCTAATGCCGGGAGGGCTGCCTCATGCCGCGCTCGACGTCGGGCTGGTGGAACCGAACGGCAAGCGAACGCGCTGCGCTCTGGTGAAGGCGAAAGCTCAAACTTCCTATCTTCAGATCCCTTGGACGTGGAACCCCGAGGTCTCAGTCGCGACGGCGACAGGAGCACGGTCCTTCTTTGCAGGCTACGAGTACGCACATGGCGGCGTGAGCCCTCAGGAGTGCGTCCTGCCCGTTTTGGAAGTGGTAAGTGACGGCGCGAAGCGCACTGTCACGATCTCACAAGCCAAGTGGGAGGGGCTGCGTCTTCGCGTACAAGTCGAGAATGGAACTGATTTCAGGGTCGATCTCCGCCTCGGTTCTGAGATTAGCGGGCCAAGCTTGATCAAGGGCGGGAGGGTCCTGGACGAACGGGGCCGCACGTCATTTCTGGTGATCGACGAACATGATCGCCAAACCACATGTCTAGTCGTCTTGGACGATGAGGATCGCGTGCTGGCCCACCGTACGTTGACGGTTGGGGAGGACTGACGTGATCGAGCTCGACGACCTGGACCACAAAGCAGCGGAAGCCTTCCCCGGACACATTGTGCGCAAGGACCTGGTACGCCGTTTCCGTGGTCAATTCCCGGTTCCGACCTATGTAGTCGAGTTTATGCTCGGTCGCTATTGCGCCAGCACCGCGTCTGAAGAGATCGAGGAGGGCCTCGAAGTGGTGCAGTCTCAGCTATCCGATCGAACGGTGCGGGCGGGCGAAGAAGAACTGTTCAAGTCCAAAGCGCGCGATCGGGGTTCCGTGCGCGTCATCGACATCATCACCGCCCGGCTCGAAGCCAAGACCGACAGCTACCTGGCAACTCTGCCGAGCCTCCGCCTAAGCGACGTGCGCATCTCGGACAAACTCGTTCTTGATCACGAACGAATGCTAACGGGCGGTTTCTATGCCGAGGTCGAGCTGGGCTATGACGCCAGCATCGCCCAGGAGAAGGGCGGTAGGCCGTTTGAGGTACTGAACTTGCGAGAGATTCAACTATCGACACGCGACATTCTGGACAAGATCGCCGTCGGCCGATCAACCCTGAACACTGAAGAGTGGAAGGATTTCCTGCTACGTAGCATCGGCCTTGATCCGCACATGCTCAGTGGCCGTGCCCAAGATGCAACTCTACTTCGAATGGTGCCGTTCGTGGAGCGGAACTACAATCTCGTTGAGCTCGGCCCACGCGGCACGGGCAAGAGTCATCTCTTCCAGCAAGTTTCCCCCTACGCCCACCTCGTTTCCGGCGGCAAGGCGACCGTTGCACGCATGTTCGTCAACATGGCCAATGGACAACGCGGCCTTGTCTGCCAGTACGATGTCGTCTGCTTTGACGAGGTTTCGGGAATTTCCTTCGATCAGAAGGACGGTGTCAACATCATGAAGGGTTACATGGAGTCGGGTGAGTTTTCTCGCGGCCGGGAGAGCATTCGCGCCGAAGGCAGCATTGTAATGGTCGGCAATTTCGATGTGGACGTGCAACACCAGCAACGGGTGGGACACTTACTAGGTCCTTTGCCACCGGAGATGCGGAATGACACCGCCTTCATGGACCGCATTCACTGCTATTTGCCCGGGTGGGAAGTCCCAAAGATAAGTAGGGAGATATTCACCGATCGCTTTGGTCTGGTCAGTGACGTGCTCGCGGAGTGCTTCTCTCGCCTTCGATCGCAGAGCCGAGTGAACGTGCTGCAGGGCCGGGTACACTGCGGTGGTGCGCTGTCCGGGAGAGACCAAAACGCTGTCCACAAGACCGTGTCCGGCCTGTTGAAGCTACTCTATCCGGATTCCACTGTCGCTGTCCCTGACGACGAACTCGAATGGGCAGTACGTCTCGCCCTGGAAGTACGTCGTCGTGTGAAAGAGCAGCAAAAGCGCGTCGGCTCAGCCGAGTTCCGCAACACGCAATTCAGCTATGTGATGGGTTTGGATGGCGTCGAGAAATTCGTGTCCACACCAGAACTACAGAGTGAGAACAGCATTGGCTCCGACCCACTGCCGGCCGGTCAGGTCTGGGCGATCAGCCCTGGCGGTCAGGACGATGGCACGGGGTTGTTCAGGATCGAAGTGACGGAAAGCCCTGGTAGTGGTGTCCGAATTCTGAATCAGTCTCCCCCACGCCCTTTCCGGGAAAGCGCGGGAATAGCTGAACAAAATCTTTACGCTCGGTCTAGGGAACTCGTCGGTGAGCGCAATCCGCGTGAGCATGAATTTGTGCTGCAACTTCGTTCGTTCGATTCCGCCAAGGGCGGCGAGCAACTTGGCGTTGGCGTCCTCGTCGGTCTTTGCTCCGCGCTGCTTGGCAAACCGCTAAAGGGTGGCCTAGTAGTCGCTGGCGGAATCACGCTAGGTGGCACGATCGAACCGATCCACAATCCGATCGATGTCGTAGAACTCGCCATGGAAAAGGGCGCCAACGCCGTGCTCCTGCCAGTGTCCAGTCGGAGGGCGTTGATCGATCTATCAGATGACGCTGCGACGAAGGTTCAGGCGCTCTTCTTTGCTGATGCCCGAGACGCTCTTCGCAAGGCGCTGCACGATTGAACGTATGTTTGGCAATCCATCGCTCACGGAAGATGTAGGAAGAGTCGCTTTAGTTTATCTCGGTTCAGACGACCTGTCGCTGGCGTAACCAGTTTGTCGAGCCGCCTCCTCAGGTGCGAGTGAATCCTGTCTGAGAGGTCAGGCAATCAGCTTCTCTCTCTGTTCAATCTGTTGCGCAAGATAATCGCGAAGATCGCGCAACAAGGCTGTTTCGGCACCTCCGGCGACGGCAAGGAAATCCTCGGTATCGGCAAGAGCCTTGGGGAGCGTTAGCCAGGGAACTGCACTTTCGGCAGCCATGAGGCGTTGCGCCACGCCGATTTCATATGCGTGGCGGGCTGGTTCCGGCATAACTTCGGAAGCTTCGGTGTGGATGAGTCTCTCCCCTAAGATTTGAAGGCGGGCATCAGACAATCCTTGCAGAATCGCCGGGCGTGCGGACCATTCGGCCAAATGGAACGCGGCCATAGCTGTCTGATCGTCAATTCCCGTAAAACCGTCATAGATTTGCTCTTCGACGTGCCGGGACGGTTTCTTCGGCTCGCGGGTTGCGAGGAAAGCGGCAATGAGGCGTTGGACAAGCACGTTGTCGCGGCGGACGCGCGCAGCGCGGTCTCTCAGATCCACAATGTCCGGCACCATAGATTGTATGTGCTCGGGCGCATCATCATACAAGGCAACGCACGGACAGGCGTTGGCACGCAAAACTCGCACGGGCTTCGGTCTAACGGAAAGCCGTTCAACCAATTGGTGGTCAGGGAGAACGGCCAACTCTTCGGGATCTACGGCAAGGTTGAACACAAACAGCTGCGAACTGTTGTCCGGATTGGGTCCAAGGTTCGTAACCATCCAGGAGTACACGTTGCCGAAAAAGATGTCGGTGAGGGAAAAAAACTCTTCCTGCTCCACAAAATCCAATACGGCGGCTTTCTGGGAGAATCGGACAAAGTTCGACCAGTGGCCCTCAGCTCGATCGGCTAGGATGCGGCATACATGGATCGTCGCCTCCACGTCACCCATTGCATCATGGGCAGCAAATTGGCTGTAGCCGTTGATCGGAGCAAGCATGTCAAGCTTGAAGGTAGCCCGACCACTCTTGTCGATCGGCAACGAAAGAACACCTGGTTGGAACAAGTTAATCGCCTTCATGATTCGCAGACTGTCCGAACGGGAATTGCCGTTTGTATTGGTGAGGTATGGGGCGTGCAGAGTCTTGAATAGTGCCTGGCGTAGAAGATGCTCGTCGAAGGCCATGGAGTTGTGGCCGACGAAGATCGCCGGCGACCATTCATCGAGCTTGGCCTTGATTGCGCGCACCATCTGGTAATGGCTGGGCAGGTCCGGGGCGATGAGCTCGTCAATGGTTATGGCTGTAACGCGCATGGCACCAGGCGACGGTACGACGTATGGGAGCAGTCGGCAGCGAATTTCAAATCGTTCCAATTCGCGCAACTCGTGATCAGTCCTGATCGCGCCGAACTGGAGAATTTGGTCGAAAGCGGTGTTGGTTCCTGTGGTTTCCGTGTCGTAGAATACGAAACTCAAGCTGGTTTCTCCTAGATGTCACGCGAACAGGTTTCCAAGCCGAAAACGCATGGCGGACGTACTGACCTTGAAGCTTCTGGCCAACGCGGTCACCGCGCTTTCGTCGTCGATGTCGAACGGCTCGTTGCCCAGCGCCTTCGCAAGCATGGCTTTCGGCATCAATAGTTCCGCAGCAAAGAGGTTGGCTTCGATCTCCATCACGTCAACTCCTTCCGTCGATACCGAATCGCGCATCAGCATCGGAGATGCCAAGGCTTTATCGACGTGCACCTCCTTGGTGATTTGCGACTTGTGAAGGGTCAAGTGGCCGCATTCATGGGCGATGGTGAAGCGCTGGCGGTTGGGATGGTGAAGAGCATTGACGCCGATTATCGGTTTGCCGTCCTTCAAGTAGATCATCCCGGATAGTTCGTCATCAAGCGGCGAAAATCTCAGTGTGGCGCCGAGTGTTCTTACAATCCGTTCGACAGGAACTGGCGGAGCCATCACTTCATGGTCGTCAAGAAGGGACTGTGCCCGGATCAAGATAACCTTTCTTCGTCTTGGGTTCATCAGTCGGTCTCCGGTGTTTCTTGGTTATCGGTGTGCAGGGCATCACCTATCAGACGCAACACGTCCTGCCGTTGCGTTTCGCTGAGTCCCTCGGCGGGAAGGGGCAGCTCAGCAGGCTCGTCATCACGGGGGGGCGGCAGTGGCATTAGAACACCCGGGGAATCGAGGTCGAGTGCGGTGGCGATGGCATAAAGGTGATGCAGCAGGACTTGCTGACGGCCGGCTTCAATGTTGGCGAGTGACGCGCGCGAGATGCCGATTTCGGCAGCGAGCTGGGCTTGGGTGCGGGGAGCGCCCGCACGAAAGTGCCTGATGTGCCGGCCCACTTCCCTATAGATGTCACTTGGCCTCATGTGTGGATAGTACCGGAACACACAAGAGATGCCAAGCTCGCAAACAGCATATGTTTGTTTAACAAACGTGTAAGATGTTTTTTTTCTTGACGGGCCAGTTCATCGGTGCGATGCTACGGATTGAACCGGGCACAGAGGCGCCCGACCACCTGAACGGAAATGAGGTGTTGAACTATGGATGAACGCAACCTGGTCGTAGAGGACCGCAACCATCCGCGGGATGGTGTGGAACGAGAAAAGGGCCCGTCCGGCACCTTCACAATCAATGTGGGCAACGACGCTCTCGAGTTCCAGGGTGTAGACATGAAAGATCCGGTGCCCACGGGCCGTCAGATTATCGAGGCGGCCAAGCTAGGCCCAGTCGAGGCGTTCCTGCTTTTCGCCGTCTCTCATGACCGCCGGCTCAGTGAAGTCAAACTTGATGAGACCGTCGATATCCGCGGAGACGCCGAAAAGCTCTTCCTTGTCTTCAAGAACGACCGGTCTTGGCGCGGGCTCATCGACGGCAAGCGGTTCGAGTGGGGCGCGGAGGCAATCAACGGCCGCGTGCTGAAGTGGCTGGCTGGAGTCGATCCCGCAACGCACGGCGTTTGGCTCGAACTGCGAGACGAACCCGACCGGCTGATCGGCGACGACGAACAGGTGTCGCTGTCGACTGCAGGTGTCGAACGCTTTCGGACCGACCCGCTGTTTCGCGTGTGTGTCGAGGACGAATTCCATCCGTGGACTCGGCCGACCATCACGACTGAGGAGATTGCCGCGTTGGGCGGTTGGGATATCTCGCAGGGCGTTATCGAAGTCGACCCTGACCAGAACGAGCGCACACTTTCGCCGGAAGAGGTCATCAAGCTGCGACCCGATGTGTCGTACGGCAAGAAGCTTCGTTTCAAGAGGGGATAGCTATGAACTCGCGGATCGAGTCCGAGTTGGCACTTCTCCGGCTGCACTACTCCAGGGTGGACTATCTGGCGGAGAACGCGATGCACTGGTTTAGGGTTGAGATGCTCAAGACGCCCAAGAAATGGGCGCCGGCAGAAATCCCCGTCGTGTTCGCCGTCACCGAAGGCCACCCTGGCGCGCAGCCTTACGGCTTCTTTGTGCCCGGGGAGTTGAACTTGGATGGCAATCCGCCCTCCGAGCATGGTGCGCCCCACCCCCCTCCGTTCGAGGGCATCTGGCGGTTTCTGTCGTGGCAGCCGGAAGGATGGCACCCAACAGGCGATGTGCGCTCGGGCTCGAATCTGTGGGGCTGGGTACGGACATTCATGCACCGGTTGAGGGAAGGAGTCTGAAGGGATGAACACCCTCATGTTAGACAAAGACCTTCAGCGCCGCCTCTGGTCCCATCTCCTGCGCAAGGACTCGATGCAAGAACAGGCCGCTTTCCTTTTCTGCATGACGGAACCCGCAGATTGCGGGGTGACGTTCGTGGCGGTTGATCAGGCCTTTCTGGGACCAGACGACTTCGTCGCCCAGCGTACTGACTACCTGGAACTGACGAATGAGACCCGGATCAGGCTGATTAAGCGAGCGCATGTCCTAGGAACCTCGCTGGCCGAGCTTCACTCGCACCCTGGCCCTTGGCCGGCAGCTTTTTCTCTATCCGACCGGATTGGATTGAGAGAAACCGTACCGCATATGCGGTGGCGCTTGAAAAGGCGGCCCTACCTGGCCGTGGTGGTGGCGCCGTCAGGCTTCGACGCACTGGTTTGGTCGCGGGACGCCAGGATTCCCGAGCCTCTGGCCGGGATCGACATTGGCGGCGAGCTCATGACGCCGACCAACTTCTCACTCGGAGGATGGGACGATGACTGAGGATCGCTTTGATCGGAATGAACAGTTGTTTGGCAAAGAGGGCCAAGCTCGCTTGCGGCGTACCCGTGTGGCCGTCATGGGGGCAGGAGGGTTGGGCAGTCACGTTATTGCGCAGGTTGCACTGCTCGGGGTGGGCGACATAGCGGCGGTTGACCGACAATGCGTCGCACGTTCAGATCGCAACCGCTATCTCGGCGTGTGGGACAAGGATCCGATTCCCGGGTCGCCAAAGGTGGCGCTCGCGAAACGCCATATCCACTTGATTGATCCCAGGATTACGGTCACACCGATTAAGGACGACATACTCTCGGCGCCCAGCCTCGGCGCGATTCAAAAGGCCGATTTCGTTTTCGGATGTGTGGACAATGACGGGGTCCGATTCTTCATCAACGAGGCATGTCTTGCCTACGAGAAGCCGCTGATCGATCTGGCTTCCGACGTGCCTGAACCAGGGGTGTTCGGCGGCCACGTTGCGATCGTCTCTGGTAGTCTTGGCTGCATGCACTGCCTCGACCTTCTTGATCCCGACGAGGTGCGCCGATACCTCTCACCGCCCGAATTAGTTGAAAACGAAGACGCTGTCTACGGGATCAAGGCGAGCGCGCTTGCGGAGACCGGCCCTTCGGTTGTATCGGTGAATGGGGCAGTCGCCTCACTTGGCGTGACTGCTTTCATGGCACTAGCGACAGGAATGCACCTCCCTTACGCATTCCTGACCTATCGTGGAGACCGAGGTACAGTCACGCGCAAGACGATCAAGGCTGCCGAAGACTGCTACTATTGCTCCGTGGTGCGCGGTCAGGGTGAGTGGGCGAATCTTGAGCGGTACTTTCGAAAGGCCGCTGCTTGAACATGCATGCCGATCATATTGAGCACTGCGCCGTACATCCTACGGACTTTCGGCATGCATTGTGAGTTCCCTGTCTGTCTTGCCAACTGACCGCCTACCACGTCTTCCAATCCACGTCCTCGAACAGATGCGCACGCGTGTACTGCCGCCCATTGATATTGGCCTGTGAAACAGAGAATTCCGCTACTTGTGGAGTATGGCCTGGGCACTTCCGCTAAGAGGAACCGAACCGCTGACGCGACGTCAAGACTGTCCCGGCATTCGGAGCTCGAGGTGAATAGAGTCCACGGTAGCTAGTGAGATCAGCTTCACGGCCTCAGCCACAATGTATCCGTCGCTCGCCTCGATCACCAAGCAATCGAGCCCTGCCCGAGCGTAGCGAGGGCATAGATCCAGGATCACGTGGTGCTCCCAACCGGAAGGACGACCACTCCAAATTGTCGGATCGTGATTGCGAAGTTTATCGGCTTGAAGTAGTCGGGTACGCCGTGCCATTGCCTGACTGCGGACCACGAGATCTTCGTCAGGTGGAAAGGCCGAGGTCGCGTTTCTTGCCGGCGGCCCAGGCCTGGATGATGCGGTCGGCGATCATGGCCATGAGGGCCATGGATCCGCCGGCGATGACGCCCTGGCCAAACTTGGCGTTGGTGAGGCTGTCGTAGACCCATTGGCCGAGACCCTTGGTGCCGACGAGGGCGGCGATGACGAGCATGGCGAGGGCGAACATCACCACCTGGTTGAGGCCCACCATGATCTCCGGGATCGCGAGGGGGAGCTTGACCTTCCAGAGGACCTGGCGCTCGGTGCAGCCCATCATGCGGGCGGCCTCGATGGCCACGGGATCGACGTGGCGGATGCCGTGCTCGGTGTAGCGGATCGCCGGCACGATGGCGTACATGATGATCGCCAGGAGCGCCGAGAAATCCCCCACCAGGAACACCATCACCACGGGGATGAGGAAGACGAAGAGCGGCATGGTCTGCAGGGTGTCGTTGATCGGCCGCAGGACGGCGGAGACACGGTCGTTCTGCGCCGCCCAGATTCCTAAGGCCCCGCCGGCCACGAAGCAGATGATGACCGAGGTGGCGGTGAGGTAGAACGACAGCATGGCCCGTGGCCAGGCGCCGCTCACCAGCATGAAGAGCATGCCGAGGAAGGCGAACAGCGCAACCCTCCAGCCGCCGACCTGAAAGGCGATGAGCGTGACGGCGGCCATGAAGACGGGCCACGGCGTGCCGGACGAACCGTAGTAGAAGAGGATGCCCAGGAGCGCCGTGGCGACGGCGGCGCGCCAGCCGCCCAGCCTTGCCGCCAGGGTGCCGATGGCCACCAGGATCATCCAGTAGATGACGGAAGCCAGCGCCGTCATCTCGAACCCCCACGAGGTGGGCCGCGCAATCCTTTCGAGGCCCGCCTTCATGGGCAGCATGAAGAAATAGAGCGTGTAGGTCTTGATGGCGTCCGTGGTGTCGAAGAAGTTGCGGGTGAACCAGGAGACCGCCGTGTTGAGGCCCTCGGCCGGGTAGATGATCCAGGCATCGGGATAGGCGTTGAACACCGGCACCGCCCATGCGAGCAGCGAGCCGGCGGCGACCGCTGCGACCATGGAGGTCAGCATGGGATGGCGGGCGATGTAGTTCCCTGAACGATGCACGTGGATCTCGCCCGAGCGTTCGGCGAAGCCGCGGCTGATGCGGTCCATCATCATGGCGATCAGCACGATGACCAGTCCGGCCAGCAGGCTCTGGCCGGTCTGGGCCTTGCGCATCGTGGAGAGCACTTCCCAGCCGATATCGGCGAAGCCGCCGATGATGGCGGCGATGATGACCATGGCGAGTGCCGCCATGATGGTCTGGTTGACGCCGATCATGATCGTGTGCATGGCGGCCGGAATGCGCACCAGGAAGAGAAGCTGGAAACCGTTGCAGCCGGACATCTGGCCGCTCTCGATGACGTTGTCGGGAACCCGCTGCAGACCCAGCATGAGATTGCGGACCATGGGCGGGCTGGCGTAGACCGCCGAGGCCACCATGCCGACCACCGGCCCGATGCCGAAGAGAATCAGGATGGGAATGAGATAGGCGAACGTCGGCACCGTCTGCATGACGTCGAGCGTCGGTTCGATGACGCGCCGGGCCCAGCGGAACTGGAAGCCGAGCAGTCCCATGACGAACCCGATCATGATCGAAAGCGGCACGGACATGCAGACCAGCGCCAGGGTCGACATGCTCTCGTCCCAGTATCCGACGACCACCATGTAGAAGAGCGAGGCCGTGCAGAAGGCGGCGAGACGCCAGCCCTTGGCGGCGTAGGCGATGATCGCCACGATGGCGATCGTGACCGGCCACGGCGACGTCTGCAGCACGATCTGGATCCCCTCCATCGGCCATTCGAGGGCATCGGAAATCAACCGGAAGAGCGGCTTGAAGTTGGCCGTGAACCAGTCCATCAGATACTCGAGGCCGGCCTCGATGGGGAGAATCCAGCCCTTCGGATACTTGACGAGCCACTTCGCGTCGTCACGCAGGATGAGGCAAACAATCGCCAGGACGCCGAAGACCAGCCAGACCAAGAGCCTGGGCGGCAGCAGGCGCGCCGGGTTCACTCCGCATCCTCCCCGGCATGGCTGTCGGCGAGAGAGCTCAACACCATCTGGGCAGTGATGCTGCCAACGATGGCGCCCTCCCCGTTCTTCACGGCGATGACGTCCGAACCTTCGGCGAAGCGCGGCATGATCTCTTCGAGCGTGGCATGTTCGTCGACAACGTCATCGGTGGCGGGATGGGAAGCAGCAGCCGTGGCGATGTCGCCGGCGGTGATGACCTTCACCCGCGGCACGTCCTGGGTGAACTCGCTGACATAGTCGTCGGCCGGCTGCATCACCACCTCGGCGGGGGTGCCGATCTGCACGATCCGGCCATCCTTCATGATGGCGATCCTGTCCGCCAGGCGCAGGGCCTCGAGGAAGTCGTGGGTGATGAAGACGATGGTCTTGTGGAGAAGTTGCTGCAGACGCAGGAACTCGTCCTGCATCTGCCGGCGGATCAGCGGATCGAGAGCGGAGAAGGGCTCGTCAAGGAACCACAGCTCCGGTTCGACAGCCAGGCTCCTGGCGATGCCGACACGCTGCTGCTGGCCGCCCGACAGCTCGCGCGGATAGCTCGTCTCGCGCCCTCCCAGTCCGACGAGCTCGATCATTTCCATCGCCCGGGCGCGCCTTTCCTCCTTGGCGATTCCCTGGATCTGCAGGGGGAACGCCACGTTCTCGAGCACCGACAGATGCGGTAGGAGACCGAAGTTCTGGAACACCATGCCCATCTTGTGGCGGCGGATGTCGATCAGCTTGTCCCTGGAGACCTGCAGGAGATCCTCGCCATCGAGAATCACCTCCCCTGCGGTCGGCTCGACGAGCCGGGAGAGACAGCGCACGATCGTCGATTTCCCGGAACCCGACAGGCCCATGATGACGAAGATCTCGCCGATGTGGACGTCGAACGTGACATCGCAGGCGGCACCGATGTGACCTGACTCGTTGATGGACCCGATCAGGCTTGTGGGATCGGCCACATCGCCATGGCCGTCCGTGAAGAACCTGTCGGCGTCGGGACCGTACACCTTCCAGACATGCCTGCACGTCAGCTTGACTTCCTGATCATCGGTTCCCGTCATGATCTCCTCGCATGGGCCAAGCCTCGCTCCCGGACTGTCCCACTCCCCCCAGGACGGGACAATCTATCCGGTTGGTTCACAAAACGCCATGATCCGGGCCGACGGTCTCGACCGGCCCTCGAAACAAGTGCACTATGGGACGCCATCTTGAAGGAGTCTGAAAGCAGGCCATGCTCAGGACCGAGGACATCGAAGGCCTTGACCGCCCGACGGCTCAAGCCCGCGGCCTGCCGGGACATGCCTACACATGCGAGGACTTCGCCCGCCACGAGTACGCCCGGCTCTTCGCCAGGACCTGGACATTTGCCGGGTATGCCCACGAGGTGCCGGATGCCGGATCCGTCATGCCGAGGACACTGGCCGGCGTGCCCCTCCTCTTCACGCGCACCCGTGACGGCGAGGTCAGGTGCTTCCACAACATCTGCACCCATCGGGGTACACAGCTCGTCGACGAGGCTGCCAGTGGTCTTGCCACCCTGCGCTGCCGCTATCACGGCTGGACCTACGATCTCGATGGCGCGCTGCGCCTGACACCCCACTGGGGCGGTCACAACCAGGGCCAGGGCGAAGGCTTCGAGAAGTCCTGCCATGGTCTCAAGCCCGTTCGCATGGCGCGCTGGCACGACTGGATCTTCGTCAACGTCGATGGCCTCGCCGAACCCTTTGCCGACTACGCCGCCCCCTTCATGGCCCATGTCGCCGAGTACGACCTCGACGACGCCACCTGGGCGCTGACGCTGCGCTACGACATTGCCGGCAACTGGAAGCTGGTGGCCGAGAACTACCTCGAGACGCTCCATCTTAACTTCGTGCACACCGTGCTCGCCGAGGCGGCTCCCTTCGAGCAGCACGAGGTCATCGCCGAGGACGCCTGTCTGGGCACCATCATCAACGTCGGTCTGCCAGCCACCTGGACCAAGGCCGAGTCCCTTCCCCGCTGGCCGGGTATTGATCACGCCAACCGGACGGCCAAGAACCTGGCGCTCTTTCCCAACTTCAAGTTCGTGATCGGCCCCGACCATGCCTGCTCCATGGTGGAGTTTCCCGATGGCGCCGGCCAGTCCCACCAGCGCTGGGACTTCTACTTCCACGGCGACGGGGCCACGGCGCCGCGTTACGCCGAGTCAAGGAAGGCGATCATCGAGTTCTTCGACACCACCAATGTCGAGGACTTCAATGCCGTGGAGGCGGTGCACAAAGGCCACATGTCCCCGGCCATGCAGGGCGCCCGCTTCAACGGCATCTGGGAGGGGGGCGTGCACCACTTCCAGAAACTCGTTGCCCACTACATGAGCGAACCATGAACACAGACGTCTTCATCACCTGTGCCGTGACCGGCGCCGGCGACACCACTGACAAGAGTCACCATGTGCCGGTGACGCCGGAGGCCATCGC
Organism: Alphaproteobacteria bacterium; assembly: GCA_965207785.1. Taxonomy (GTDB): domain Bacteria; phylum Pseudomonadota; class Alphaproteobacteria; order SP197; family SP197; genus SP197. The sequence continues at coordinate 212,115 of CBDBNO010000010.1, forward strand.
CGATGCGGCCATCGAATCCGCCCGTGCGGGTGCAGCCATCGCCCACATCCACGTGCGCGACGTGACGACCGGCAAGGGCAACCGGGACAGGGAGGCCTTCCGCGAAGTCGTGGCACGGGTGCGCGACAGCGAGTGCGACGTCATTCTCAACCTGACCACGGGCATGGGCGGCGACTACATGCCCGATGCGGATGATCCGGGGCACGCGTCGGCGGAAAGCGACATGACATCGCCCGAGGAGCGGGTGCTCCATGTCGAGGAACTGCTTCCGGAAATCTGCAGCCTCGATGTCGCCACCATGAACTTCACCGACGGCGCCTTCATCAACGTCCCCGATCACCTGAGGGTCATGGGCAAGCGAATCGCCGAGGCCGGCGTGAAGCCGGAACTCGAGTGCTTCGATCTGGGTCACGTCAGGCTCGCCAACCAGCTCATCTCCGAGGGAGTCATCGAGGAGCCGCCGCTCTTCCAGATCTGCCTCGGCGTGCCCTGGGGAGCTCCGGCGGATCCAGAATCGCTGATCGCCATGCGCAACCTGCTGCCGGCGAACGCCGAATGGTCGGCCTTCGGGATCAGCCGCATGCAGATTCCCATGGCAGCGCAGGCCGTGATCTCGGGCGGCAACGTGCGCGTCGGTCTCGAGGACAACCTCTACCTGTCCAGGGGTGTGCTGGCGACCAACGGCCAGCTCGTGGAGCGCGCCGTCGAGGTCGTCGAACGCCTCGGCGCGCGGATCATGAGTCCCGCCGAGACGCGCCAGAAACTGGGCTTGACGAAGCAGTTCTGAAGCTAAGGCGGCGGACCATGGTGGAGAAGATCGTCAGGACCGATGAGGAATGGCGGTCCCAGCTGACCGAGGAGCAGTTCAGGGTCACGAGGCGCGCCGGAACCGAAAGGCCCTTCACCGGGATCTATCACGGAACCGGCGAACCGGGTCTCTATCGCTGTGTGTGCTGCGGTGCCGCACTCTTCGATTCCGCGACCAAGTTCGAGTCCGGCACCGGGTGGCCGAGTTTCTGGGCCCCGGTCGACGACGAGGCGGTCGAGCTCAAGTCCGACAGGAGCATCTTCTTCATGCCCCGGACCGAGGTGGTCTGCGCCCGCTGCGACGCACATCTCGGCCACGTCTTCCCCGACGGACCGCCCCCGACCCACCAGCGCTACTGCATGAATTCGGCCGCCCTTACCCACGAGAAGGCGAACGACGGCGGGACGTGAAGCCCGGACCTCTCAATCTCATCACCGATGTCGACGGCATCCTCGTCGGTCAGGCGGAAGATCACCGCGTCAGGACCGGTGTCACCGCCATCGTCCCGAGGGAACGCGTCACGGCCGCCGCCGACGTCAGGGGCGGCGCCCCGGGCACGCGCGAGACCGGCACGCTCCATGTCGCCAGCCTCGTCGACGCCGTGGACGCGGTCGTGCTGTCGGGCGGCTCGGTCTTCGGCCTCGATGCGGCAGGCGGCGCCGTGGCACGGCTGGCCGAGGAAGGACGGGGGTTTCCCACCTCAGCCGGCAGGATTCCTGTGGTGCCGGCGGCCATCCTCTTCGACCTCGCAAACGGCGGCGACAAGGACTGGGGCCGACAGTCTCCCTACCCTGATCTGGGCTACCGGGCGGTCAAGGCGGCGGCGGACCGTTTCGACCTGGGCAACGCCGGCGCCGGGCTTGGCGCCAGCGCCGGAACCCTGAAAGGGGGAACGGGGAGCGCCTCGGCGGTCACCGACAGCGGTCTCCAGGTGGGAGCCCTCGTTGCGGTCAACGCTGTCGGATCGACGGTGATCCCCGGCACTTCGACGCTGTGGGCGGCGCTCTTCGAACAGGCCGGCGAGATGGGGACGGCGCCACGCTCGCTGCCCGAAGGTCCGGTGGACCTCGAGGACGAGTTCAAGGGCTTCGCGGCTGAGAACACCACCATCGGCGTCGTTGCGACCAATGCGACCCTCGACAAGGGGGCGCTCAATCGCATCGCCATCATGGCCCATGACGGGCTGGCCCGGGCCATCCGTCCCGTTCACACGCCCTTCGACGGCGACACCCTGTTCGCGCTCGCCACGGCGAGGCACACGGATGCAATCGATGCCGTCACGCTCGCACGCCTGGGCTCGATGGCGTCAGACTGCGTGACGAGAGCGACGGGAAGGGCCATGGTGGCAGCCCAGACCCTTGATGGCATGACGAGCTACAGCGACTGGAGGGATGGCAGGTGCCAACAGCAGTGATCACAGGCGCTAGCCGGGGGATTGGCCTCGAACTGGCGAGACAGTATCTCGCCGAAGGCTGGACGGTTCACGCCGGGGCCCGCCGGCCCGACCAGGCTACGGGACTGTCGGAACTGGCATGTCCAAGGCTTGTCGTCCACCGGCTCGACGTGACTCGCAGCGAGGATGCAACCGCCCTCGCCGCATCGCTTGGCGGGGCGCCAGTCGATCTCCTCGTCAACAATGCCGGTATCTGGTACGGCGACGACGAGCTCTATGGCCGGTTCAGCGACGAGGCATGGATCGAGCAGTTCCGGGTCCACGTGTTTGGCACCATGACCATGGTGGCGGCACTGCAGGACAACGTCGCAGCGAGCGAAGGGCGCACCATCATCAACATCTCGAGCGGCAGCGGCAGCTTTGGCTGGCAGGCCAAGTCGCCCGACTATCCCTACAACTCCTCGAAGGCGGCGCTCAACATGCTGGCGCGGGGGCTGGCGCTGGATCTCCGGGAAAGAGGGATCATCGTCGTCAACTTCTCACCAGGGTTTGTCTCCACCGACATGACAGGCCATGACGCCGACCTCGATCCCGCCACCAGCGTTGCCGGCATGCGCCAGGTGATCGCCAGCCTCGATCATGCCGCCAGCGGCTCCTTCCTGCGCTACAACGGCGAGGCCATGCCATGGTGAAATCGGTCTTGATCACCGGAGCAAGCCGCGGCATCGGCTTCGAGTTCACAAGTCAGTACGCAGCCGACGGCTGGCAGGTCCATGCCTGCTGCCGCCGTCCCGGCGATGTGTCGTTCGACCAGGGCGTCGACGTGCATGCGCTGGATGTCACCGACCAGGCGTCGATCGACGCCCTGGCCTCGTCCCTCGATGGCACGGCCATCGATCTTCTGATCAACAACGCCGCAATCTTTGGCGGGCCCCACCAGGAAGTCGGTGACACATCCGACGATGATTGGGAGCTGGTGATGCGCACCAACGTCATCGCTCCCTTCAGGGTGACTGACGCGCTGAGGGGCCATCTTGCCCTTGCGTCCGAGCCCATTGTCGTCCACATCTCGAGTCTCGCCGGATCCATCGCCGACAACCGTTCCGGAGGCATCCACCTCTACCGGACCAGCAAGACGGCGCTCAACATGGTGGCGGCAAACCTCGCCCGCGACCTCGCCGGAGACGGCATCAAGGTCCTGGCACTTCACCCCGGGTGGGTCAGGACGGACATGGGAGGCACATCCGCGCCGCTCTCTGCCAGTGAGAGCGTTGCAGGCATGCGCCAGGTGATCGCCTCTGCCTCTTTTGCGATGAGCGGCGGGTTCTTCAACTACAACGGCCGGTCCCTGCCCTGGTAGGCAACCCGTTCAGGAAACCGTGGCGCCGGTCTTTTGTCCTGCGCCGGCAGTGATCCTGCCATGACACTGCTTGAACTTGCGTCCTGAACCGCAGGGGCAGCGTTCGTTGCGTCCGACCCGGCCCCACGTCGACGGATCGGCGGGATTGCGATCGCTCTGCCTGACCCGACGCATCGAGGACGGCATCGGCCGCCAGCTGCTTCGCCCGGACGACGGCATCTCCGAAACACCGCGCGCTTCCTGCATGCGCCGCCGCGCCTCCTCCTGGCGCTGCGCCTCCATCTCCGCCGACGAGCGGATCTCGACCCTCATCAGGAGCTGGGTGACCGATTCGCGCACCGAGTCCAGCAGGTCGTCGAACAGGTTGAAGGCCTCCCGCTGGTACTCCCGCAAGGGATCCCTCTGCGCATAGCTTCTCAACCCGACCGACTGCCTTAAGTGATCGAGAGCCAGGAGGTGGTCGCGCCATTTCTGGTCGATGACCTGAAGGAGCAGGCTCTTTTCGGCGATTCTCATCACCTGAGACGTGAACTCCTCCTCCTTGCGGCTCATCGCCCCGTCGGCAGCGCCAAGAATACGGTCGAGCACTTCCTCCTCGGCCATGCCTTCCTCGGTCGCCCATTCGGTGACCGGAAGATCAAGCCCGAGAATGCGCCGGACGTCGTTGTCGAGACCCTCGATGTCCCAGTGTTCGGGGTAGGTGTCGGCGGGAATGGCGCGATTCACACAGTCCTCGATGACTTCCCGGCGCATGTCCGTGATGGTCTCGGCAACCTCAGTTGCCGCCATCAGGTCGCGGCGCTGCTCGTAGATCACCTTGCGCTGGTCGTTCATGACGTTGTCGAAGCGCAGCAGTGTCTTGCGGATCTCGAAGTTGCGCGCCTCGACCTTGCCCTGAGCTCTTTCGATCGCCTTGTTGACCCAGGAATGGGCGATCGCCTCACCCTCCTCGAGGCCGAGTTTCTGGAGCATGGAATCGAGCTTGTCGGACCCGAAGATGCGCATCAGGTCATCTTCCAGGGAGAGCAGGAAGGTTGACGCTCCCGGATCGCCCTGACGACCGGAACGGCCACGCAGCTGGTTGTCGATGCGCCGGCTTTCGTGGCGTTCCGTCCCGACGATGTAGAGCCCGCCGGCCTCGAGGACCCGATCGCGCTCGCCGCCGACTTCGGCGCGAATACTCTCTTCCCGGCGCTGGCGTTCCGCTTCGTCCGCAATGTCGGCGAGTTCCTGGCCGATGCGCACATCGGCGTTGCCGCCAAGCTGGATGTCGGTGCCCCGGCCCGCCATGTTCGTGGCGATCGTGACCGCGCCGAAACGTCCGGCCTGGGCGATGATGGCGGCTTCCTGCTCGTGGTAGCGGGCGTTCAGCACGTGGTGATCGATCTTTTTCTTCTTCAGCTGGCGCGAGATCTGTTCCGACTTCTCGATCGACACGGTGCCGACGAGAACCGGCTGCCCGCGCTCGTGGCAGTCCTCGATCAGGGCGATGATCGCATCGTGCTTTTCGGCAACCGTGCGATAGACCTCGTCGTCGCCATCGGCACGGATCATCGGCCGGTGGGTCGGGATCTCGAGGACCTCGAGACCGTAGATCTCGGCAAACTCCCCGGCCTCGGTCATCGCCGTGCCGGTCATGCCGGCCAGCTTGTCGTAGAGACGGAAGTAGTTCTGGAAGGTGATGGAGGCCAGCGTCTGGTTCTCGGTCTGGATGGGCACCCGCTCCTTGGCCTCGAGGGCCTGGTGCAGGCCGTCGGAGTAACGGCGGCCTTCCATCATGCGCCCGGTGAACTCGTCGATGATGATGACCTTGCCGTCCTTGACGATGTAGTCGACGTCCCTGGTGAAGAGCTTGTGGGCGCGCAGCGCCTGGTTCAGGTGGTGCACGAGCGTGACATTCTGGACGTCGTAGAGCGAGCCTTCCTCCATCAGGCCGGCGTCCTTCAACAGGGTCTCGACAGCATCGGAGCCCTCGTCGGTGAATGTCACGGCGCGGCGTTTCTCGTCCTTCTCGAAGGCATCGTCGGGCAGGCGGGGAATGAGGACATCCACCTTGCGGTAGACGTCCGATGTGTCCTGGGTCGGGCCGGAGATCACCAGGGGCGTTCTCGCCTCGTCCACCAGGATGCTGTCGATCTCGTCGACGATTGCGAAGTTCTGCCCGCGCTGGACCATGGTCTCCAGGGAGAACTTCATGTTGTCGCGCAGGTAGTCGAAACCGAACTCGTTGTTGGTGCCATAGGTGACGTCGCAGGCGTACTGCTCCTTGCGATCGGCATCCGACAGGCCCGAGACGATGCAGCCCACACTCAGTCCCAGGAACCGGTAGATCTCGCCCATCCAGTCGGCGTCGCGCCGCGCCAGGTAATCGTTCACCGTCACCACGTGAACACCCTTGCCGTCCAGCGCATTGAGATAGACGGGAAGAGTCGCCACGAGAGTCTTTCCCTCGCCGGTCTTCATCTCGGAGATCTTGCCGCTGTGAAGCACCATGCCGCCCTCGAGCTGGACGTCGAAATGGCGCTGGCCCAGGGTTCTCTTCGCCGCCTCGCGCACGGTCGCGAAGGCCTCGACGAGGAGATCGTCCCTGGGCGTGCCGTCGGCGAGACGCTGGCGAAACTCCTCTGTGCGCCCGGCAAGCTCGGCGTCGCCGAGCGCCTCCATCTCCGCTTCGAGCGCGTTGATCCGGTCGACGGTCTTGCCGAGCTTCTTGATGATCCGCGAATTGGCCGACCCGAAGAGCCGGTTCGCGAGGTTGCCGAGCATGGGAACCGTCTGCCTTCCGCCTTGGAATCTGGCGTCGTTCTTACCTGAAACAGATAGGTCCGCGGTCAAAACCTGTCAATGTCGCCGACATCGCCGCCGTGACTCTCCCGTGACCTTGTGCGGCTTCGCAAGATGTGGTCTTTGCGCCCCATGAACATTCTCTATCCCGCCCTCGCCTGCCTCTTGCTGAGCGCGCCCGTGTTCGCCAGCGACCCGGTCGCCCGGATCAATGACGAAGAGATTTCCAGGGCCGATGTCGACGCCTTCGTGGACCGCCTTCCTCCCGATGTGGCAGCCACGCCCCCACGGGATCTTTGGCTGCCGGTGATCGAGAGGATGATCAGCAACCGCCTGATCGTCGAGGAAGCGCGGCGGCTCGGCATCCAGGACACCGCCGGATTTCTCGCCGAACTCGCGCGTCTCGAAGACGACCTGCTGTTGCGTCACTACGCCGAGTCGCTCGTCACCCGGGCCGTCACGCAAGAGACCATGGACCAGGCCTACAACGCATGGGCCGCCAGCGTGACAGCCGAAGGCCTTCCCCTGGAAGTCCATGCCAGCCACATCCTTGTTGACACGTCCGAAGAAGCACAGGCGATCGCCTTGCGCGCCCGGCAGGGCGAGGACTTCGCGGAACTGGCGCGAAGCCATTCGACCGGTCCGACGGGGCCACACGGCGGCGACCTTGGCTGGTTCAGAGCGGGCACGATGGTTGCCGAGTTCGAGGAGGCTGCCTGGGCACTCGCTCCAGGGGAGGTCTCCGATCCCGTCGAGACGAGGTTCGGATGGCATGTCATCAAGGTCCACGACCGGCGAACCATGGACGTGCCCCCGCTCGCCGAAGTGGAAGCAACGCTCGGTCAGGAGCTCGCCCGCCAGGCCATCACCGACGACCTGCAGCGCCTCCGCTCGCAAGCCTCCATCGAGATCCTGACGACGGTTCCGCCGGACGACTTTGGAGGGGACGAGTGAGCGACCAGACGAACATCTCCCCCTTCGCTCCGGAAGGGTTCCCGGTCATGCACCCGGTGCCGGGCGTGCGCCTCGGGGCCGGCCGCTGCGGAATCAGGCACGCGGACACCAAGCTCGACCTCATGGTGGCCGCGTTCGATCGCCCCGCCTCCGTAGCCGGCGTCTTCACGAAGTCGAGCACGGCGGGCGCCCCGGTCCAGTGGTGCCGCCGCCATCTCGCCCGCGGCGTTGCGAGAGGGCTCGTCGTCAATTCCGGCAACGCCAATGTCTTCACCGGAAAGGCAGGGCGAGACGCCGTGGAAGCGATGGCCGGACGAACCGCAGCGCTCGTCGGCGCAGAACCTCACGAGATCTTCGTTGCCTCCACCGGCGTCATTGGCGAGACGTTGCCTGTCGCTATCGTCGTCGAGGCCCTTCCCGCCATCACCGCTTCGCTCGACGACCACTCCTGGCACGACGCCGCCCAGGCGATCATGACCACCGATACCTTTCCCAAGGGCTCCTCGATCATCACCTCGATCGCCGGAACCCCGGTGACCATCACCGGGTTCGCCAAGGGCTCCGGCATGATTGCGCCCGACATGGCGACGATGCTGGCCTACGTCTTCACGGATGCAACACTCCCGGCCGCCGTTCTCCAGTCCCTGCTGGCCTCGGCGGCCGACCGTTCCTTCAACGCCATCACCGTGGACAGCGACACCTCGACCAGCGACACGCTGCAGCTCTTTGCCACGGGCCAGGTCCAACACTCACCCATCACCAATCGACGGGATCCGCGCCTGAAGGACTTCCGCGAGGCCCTTGATACCTTGTGCCTCGACCTAGCGCATCAGGTCGTCAAGGACGGTGAAGGGGCTCAGAAGTTCGTCGAGATCCGCGTCACGGGCGCGAAGTCGGCCAAGGCGGCACGCAGGATCGGCCTCGCGATTGCCAACTCACCGCTGGTCAAAACCGCCATTGCCGGAGGCGATGCCAACTGGGGCCGCATCGTCATGGCCGTGGGCAAGTCGGGAGAACCGATCGCCGAAACTGACCTCGATATCCACGTGGGAGGCCACGCCGTCGCCCTTAACGGCGCACCGCCACCGGGCTACGACGAGACCCCCGTCGCCCGCCACATGGCGGGACGGGAGGTCCTGATCGAGGTCACGGTCGGCCCGGGACGCGGCAAGGCGACGGTCTGGACCTGCGATTTCACACGCCGCTACATCGAGATCAACGCCGACTACCGCAGCTGAAGCCTGGTGTCTTCCGCTTCGTGGCATTCACCACGCAGGCAGGGTCAACGCCACGGCCGGGTAAGCGCGTTGTGAGCCTACTGCAGTTCGGCACCAAAGGCGGCGGTGAGATCATTGCGCTCCAGAACTCCGGCGACAGCCTCGTGTCCTGGTCCGAAGAATCCACCATCCAGAATGCCGGAGTCGTCATTTGGTCCGGGGCGGTAGTTTCCGAAGGCATCGCCGTAGCCTGTGCTTACCTGGATCGTGTAGTGCAGATCGCCATCGCCCCACACAGTTCCCGTTCCCGGGTCCGATGGCTGTCCCGTCCAGGACTCTAGGCTCGTGAAGTCCACAGTCCCTTCAAGGTCTGCAAGATCAAGAGACATATCTGCATCGCCCATGACCGATCGAGCAGAAGGTGTGAAACCGACCAACATTCCCGTCCAGCTCGCACTCCCCGATAGCTTTGGGTTGTCCCAAATCCAGGTCACAGGTTCCGGGCCCACCGCCCATGGCATGGCGCGACCATTCATCAGACGCACGCCGAAGAGCGTGACGTCCTCCAAGAGCAAACTGTCCGGGTGATTCGGCACTGCCAACCCACCGAGGATATGGGTGGCCGTGTCGTCCCACGGCCCAAGGTCAGAGGCCAGCTCGACCAGGGTCGTCCCCGGCTGGAGTCTGCCGTAGGTCGCCAGCAACATCTCTTGGTCCAATTGCGACAGAACGAAAGGGAGACTGTCGTAGCTGTAAGACATGATCGTGTCCGTGCGCCCGTAGAGGGGAACGGGATGCTCCCGGCCGAGGGAGTGCAGGATCTCATGGACCAGCGTGTCCTCCATTTGAATCCCGCCCGTTTCAACATGAAGGTGAGCGGGGTGATTCGGGTCGATCCAGATCGGAGCGGTTCGAATTGAACCATCTGGACCGAAGTCTCGTCTCCACGACGCACCCAGCACGGCAACGCTTGTTCCTTCCTGCCAATCGGCAGGCCACAGGCCACGAGGCGCAAATGAGATGAAGATCTCGCCAGGTGCTTCGGTATTGCTGCCTGCTGGAGCAGGCTGGGAGTCGAAGCCTATCTGCCAGTCGGGCGGCAAGGCCGTATTGATCATCTGAACCGCGTAGCGCACGTCGTTGATCAGATAGTCGGGAGTACCGTGAGCCACCCTGACTGTCGGAGGCTCCCTCCAGCGGTCTATATGGCCAACGCCTTCTCGGATGTCGTCCTGCAGTTCCGAAAGAAGGGTGCTACGTCCAACGCCAGGACTGTCGATCCCATAGGCAATCTCGATGCTGTCGTATGTGCCGACAGCCGAGCCGACGACAGTGTCGGGACGAACAATGGCATCACCTCCAACGAAGTAGTAGCCGGGCAAACCACTGCCCTCAAGAACAGCAAGGTCTGTGTATGGGAATCCGGTTGGTGACTGACTGGCGGCCGTCGGGACGACCGGCTTTGTCGACTGTGGGGGCGCAACGGGCGTCGTGGGATCCGTCGTCGGCATGTTCATGGTGGATGGGCCGCCGCCGCCGCCACAGGCAGCAATCGACAGCATGGCGGCAGAAGCCGCGATCATTCGCAATGTCATTGTGAGGCTCCTCTGCGCATGCTCTCTATTCCTCGATCAGCGCATCGATCTCGTCATCGATGCTCAAGCCTGACAGAAGCCGGGTGAGCTTGATCTCCGACATAGTGCTGGCACTCTTGTCGCAGGCGTAGAAAGTGAGCGACTTGGCAAAAAGGTCGCGCATGCCTCCGTGGCCCCTATCCCAGACCGCATAGAACCCCATGCATTCCCTGAAGTTGGCGTGTGACTTGTCTTTCTCCACGTCGAAGGCATGCACAACAATGTCCCCGATAGCGGTTTCGATGGTTGGGCCTTCCTCAGCATTGTCCCGGCTACCGGCAACTCGTGTTGTTTCGTACCAGTCCAAGAACTCGTCTGTTCCGGCCTCGTCTCCGGTGTAGCCGCCAGCCTCGTCCCAAGAGGAAGTGTCGTCCGACCAGCAGTAGTCGGTTTCGACCATGAACGGCCAACTCCAGTACCCGTAATGGCAGTGGAACGTCGCGTAGCTTTTCTGTTCTCTGAGGATCCAGAACTCATCCGGGTTTCCACCAAGAGATTCGATGTGCAACGTGCTGTCTTTCGGTTGCCGCTCAACCCACTCCTGTCCTTCGGCCATGCCGCACAACAGCATGACCATTGCCATCAAAACGACGTGTTTCATGAGCCCCTCCCGGGTCAGTAGACCGCCCGGCAGGCGCCGGGCCGTTGCTACGTCAACCAGGAATGGATGAGTCCCCGCCTGTTCGCCAAGCAAGGGGAGCTACCCCGTGCCGGTCAGAGGGCTGTTCTATTCAGCGGGTGGCCCGGCAGAGCGGGCCTGATTGACGTAGCGAGGGAGAGCGTAGACGTGCAGAATGTCAGCATGCAATAGTCTGCAATCGACTTTCTGCTGTGTGTGGCCTCATTTGGCAGAAGCAAGGCTGAATGGAACTGTGAATCTGCTGTCAAAGGCCATATGCATGGAGTTCACCGAAACAGTCGAAGAAGCGGCAAGCCGTTGCGCACAGCGATGAGAGCGGTGCGCACTCTCGTGCACGACATGGAAGGGCGCCAGAAGGCCGACACCGAACTGACTAAAGAGAACATGTAGGCGATGTTTGCTCAGCAGGAACAGACGATCGGCCGGAAGACTAAGGAGCGAGCATGAGATCAGTGATAGCAGCAGCCGCATGTCTAGCAGCTGCCGGCGCTTTGGCCTGCGACGATCATGTGGGCGAGTGCGAGATTGAAGATTGGGTGTACGACTACACTGCCATGATGGAAGCAATCACCATTGACGGAGTGACAACGTGCAACTCCGGAAAGGTCAGACTCCGATTGTATGACGGAGAAGGAGAAGGTCAGAAACTCCTGGCGGTCGATACCGCCTACATCGAAGGGCATATCTTCGAGACGATCATTCTGCAGATTGAGGAACCTGAGGTCCTGTCTATCAAGTACAGTATCGACCCCAGCTAGCCAGCGCCCCTGCGTCCCACGGCGGTTGATGTACGGACAACATTGCTTTCGCGCGACATCATGGCGCCATCGTCGATCGCCGCCAATCGCCGCAGAAAACCACCGCCTCTATCGATCTGGTGACGGATGCGGGCTGATATCCAGTTCATTCCAGATGTTTCGCACCGAATCCTTGATCATCAATGCCTCTTCCCATCGGTCGGACAGTTCCTCGCCATCAGGACCCGATATCGCATACTCCTTTGGCCCCAACTCGCACAGGAAGTTGAGGGTATCGTCAGGGCCCGACCGTTTCCGCCACGATTCGAATCCCCGTCTCCACCAGGCCTGAAACAGTTCAAACCACTCGCGATGATGCGGGAAGGAGATCTGGATTTGCACCTGTTCACGCGACGCGACCCGGCCCTGGAAACTCTCCGTGCGGTCAAGAATCTGCTGAATCTGGCTATGAACGATGTCGTCTATTGGCCAGGAGAACTCGCGGCCAACAACGAAATGCGACAAGTCGGCGCACATTCGCATCCGGGGCACGGCATCCATCAACTGGAGCGTGTAGAGCATATCCGTCGTGATGCAGTCCCTGTGTGTCTCGATCGTGACATCGACGCCGGCTCGCTCGCAGTCGTCCAGCCAGCGATTGATGTACTCTGCGCCTTCCGCGACGGTGAACGGGTAAACTTGGCCGATGATGTTGAGATGACGGGAACCTAGGTCTTGAGCCAGCTCGATCGCCGGCCTCAAATCGTCCACTCCCTTGGGAAATGCCGTCACGGTCGACGCAAGCCCAAACTCCCGAAGCAACGGTCCGATGCCTTCACCGTTCGGATCTCCATAGACAACGTCAATACCGTCATATCCTGCGTCGGAAATCATGCGTACCTTGGTGTCGAGCGACCACTCGTCAACCCTCGCACTGCGTCGTTCCATAGCCCAGAGTGCTTGAAATACTTCCAGCTTTTGCGCCATCTCCACCTCAGTTCTGATCCTATGCATTGGCCGTGAGGGCTTCGAGATACGGGCGGATCACCGTGGCGACGCCGCCGCGCTCCGCATGCCGGGCGATCTGAGCGGGGCTCGCTTTTCGCTGCCGGAGTGCCTCCTGCAGGCCCTCCAGCGCAACCGTCTGTCCGACCTTCCGGCGATGCCTGAAGCAGTCGGCGATCGTCTTGGCGATGCCGAATACCTGCACGGGGACATTCTCGATGTCGACGGTGAGGACGTCGTCGGTGAGAAATGCGTTCGTGAACCGCACGATCCGCATTGCTGGCCTTTCCTCCTTCGGCATCCAGTCCCTGGTGCCGATTGCCATCCAGACTGCCCGCGGGAGTTGATCGGTCAGCCCGTGATAGGCCAGTGCCGACACCAGGCAGACGACACCCCTGGGAACGCGCTTTGCGGCTTCCGCCAGACTGTGGTCGGTGTCGAGCGGCGCGTCGGGCAGTTGGTAGAGTCCGCGCGCGAGACGGTTCACGTCACCTTTGCGGACCATCCTGCCGATCGTGGCCGCGGTGATTCCGGCATCCGTGAATTCCGACAGGCGCGCGATTCCCTTCACCCGAAGGAGACCGATTGCTTGATCGCGTTGCGTGCCCGTTCTCGCTATCGATATCAAACCAAGGAATCTCGACTGTATGTTGCGAGCTTTTCTATCTCCATCTCCGAGTTCAGGCAAATCTTGGCCACGTAGATTGACTGAAAGAAACCGGAGCCTCGGCCGGGAAATGATCCAGCCCCGAGCAAACGATCCGGAGCATTCGACGACGTATCAACCTTGCAAATCTGGCACGCCGTGCCGGATTTACGAGGTTACACCCGAATTGACCCCGAAGGTCACACCGGATCAGAAGAGGTTGCGTGCGCACACGTCCACCTTGCAAGGGAGGATTCCTCCGGAAGCTGGAGTTGCCGGGCACCGCCGTAGCGACAGGCTGACGTAACGGCCGCGGAGGGGTTTCGGGTGTTTCCGCGTCTTGTGTCGCTTGTGGGCCGGTGCCAGCATGATGAAGGGGTGACGTGTGGGAGGCGGCATGGATTGGGTTCACGACCGGAAGGTGCTGCCGCTGCCCGGAGCGAACTTCGGCAGACTGATCGACGTCGATGACGCCGAGACCTTTGTGGATGCGGTCGAAGGATCACCCGAGGTGCTGCCCGCCCTGCTCTGCGAGGCCGGGGGGATTCTTGTCCTGAAGGGCATGGGGGCAGTTTCCGGTCAGCCTGAACTCCTGGTGCGGCTGAGCCATCCATTCGGCACGGAGGTGGAGGACTATGCTGTCACCTCGAACCGCCACAATCTCCTGCATCCGGCATCGAGCCAGATCATCCGCATCTCCAACCGGCCGCCGATGAACTTCGAGCCTCCCGAGCCTCCGGATCCGCCACGCACCGCTGAAGGTGGACTTCCCGTCCGGTTTCCGCACCGGCGCGGCTGGCACACCGATCAGAGCTTCCGCCGCCCGCCACCCGATATCTCGCTCTTCTATGCCCACGAACCGGCACCCTTTGATCAGGGCCAGACGCTCTACGCTGACGGGACGGGGGCCTGGGAACGCCTGGACGACGACCTTGCCGCCATCGCCGAGAACCTGGTCGGCATTCATGTCGCGCCCTTCAAGGGGCATGGCGAGGATGACGTCCGCGAAGGGCGCGAACCCCAGGTCCTCAACGAGCGCGACGGTCCCCAGCCCCAGCCGGTGGTGCGCGTCCACCCGGTCAGCGGCCGCAAGGCGCTCTACCTGTGCGAGCGCGAGCAGATGGACTGGATCCACGGCCCCTTTGCCGACATGGAGCCGGGCGTCGACGGCGAGGCGGCACGGCTTCTCTACCGCCTGATGCGCCATTTCACGCAGCCTGCGCTGACCTATGCCCATCACTGGGACCAGGGGGACCTCGTGATCTACGACAACAGGTGCACGATCCACTCGGCCACCTGGTTCGATGCCGCGAAGCACAACCGCGACATGTGGCGCACCACCGTGTGGGGCAACCCCGGACCGTTCTACGACGGCGAGGCGCGGAGCTGGGAGGGCGACGCCGTCAGAGGCTGATCGTCAGGCCGCCATCGACGGTGAGGACGTGGCCGTTGACATAACCCGCCGCATCGGAGGCGAGGTAGAGCGCCGCCCAGCCGATGTCCTCGGGCTCTCCCCAGCGTCCCGTCGGGGTCTTCTCCTCAATCGAGGAGTAAAACTCCGGGTTGTCTTGGAGAGGTTTCGTCAGGTCCGTGACGATGTAGCCCGGCGCGATGGCGTTGACGGTGATCCCGCGCGGGCCCAGTTCCGTCGCCATGACGCGAACGAGGGCGTTCATGCCCCCCTTGGCCGCGCCGTAGGCCGGCACGTTCTCCCTGCCGATCGAGGCGATGATCGACGAGATGAAGATGATGCGGCCCCGGGACTGTTCCACCATGTGCCGCGCCACCTCCTGCGAAAGGCGAAAACCGGCGGAAAGATGCACATCCAGCGTGCGTTGCCAGTCATGGAAGCCATGCTCGAGGAACGGCACGCGCATGCCGTGGCCGGCGTTGTGGACGAAGATGTCGATGGATCCCTGCCCCTCGCGAAACTCCCCGATCCTCTCGAGGGCCGCATCGGTGTCGCTGACGTCGAAAACGAGGTCATGCGCCCCGATGCCGGCCTTGCACAGTTCGCGGCATGTGCCCTTTGTCGTGAGCGGATCACGTCCGTTGATGCCGACGACCGCTCCCGCTTCTCCAAGGGTTCGGGCGATGGCGAGCCCCAGACCACGAGTCGAGCCTGTGACCACAGCGGTCCGTCCTGTCAGGGAAAAGGGATGGGTCATGGGCGCTTCCCGATGGAATGATCCGACAGGGTATCGTTCTCTCGCGGGTCTGCAATCGGACTGCGCGGGACGATGAGGGCGTCGGCAACGGTGCACCCCTCGCCTTCGCCGTGGACGATGAGGGGATTGATGTCGATCCCCTCGATCCATGGCTCGTGAGCCGCGGCGAACTCAGAGAGGGCCTTGAGGGCGTTGATCAGGGCAGACCGGTCCGCCGGTGGCGCGCCACGCCACCCTGCGAGCATCTGATCCAAACGGTGGCCGCTGATGAGCGCCGCCAGCTCGTCGTCCGTTGCCGGGACGCACGCCAGGGCGACCTCGTCGACGAGCTCGGCCAGAACGCCCCCCGGCCCCACCGCAATCTTGAGACCGAAGGAGGGGTCGCGGGCGATGCCGGCGATGACCTCGACCCCCGGCGACGCCATCTCCTGGACCACGATGTCTGCTTCCGGCAAGCCGGTGAGGCGCTGCTCCAGGTCTTCGAAGGCCTCTCTCACGGCAGCGCCGCCCGCCAGGGCGAGTTTGACGAGGCCATGCTCGCTGCGGTGCGGCAGATCATCGCCCACTGCCTTCATGGCAACGGGTAGCCCCAGGTTCCGGGCAGCCGCAACGGCTTCCCCGGACGTGGCAACGCGGATGCTGCTCGTCGTCCTCAACCCGGTGCCGGCGAGAAGGCGCTTCGCATCGAGTTCGTGAAGGGAGGGCCGCAAAACCCAGTCCGGTGGTTGTTTGGTTGGCGGGACGTGTGCCGGACATCGTCGAGAAGATCCGCTCCACGCGGCATGGCGGGTGATGGCGCCCAGTCCCTGGGTCACGCCGCTGATGGTCGTGATGCCCTCGTCGAGCAGTTCGCGCACCTGGCTCGTTCGCATGACCCCGTGCCTTGCCGACATGAGGTAGAACGGCAGGGAGGCGTGCCGGTGGGCGTCGATGAGGGCCGGGGTGATGGCCTCGTCCTGTCCCTCGTACTCCACGGCCTGGTTGTCGTTGTTGTCGAGCAGCACCACCACCGCGTCATAGGCGCCGCAGATCGAGGTTTCCCGCATCGCCACCTGGAAATTGCCGGCAAAGTCGCCCTGCCCCCAGACATCGACCGGATTGCCGTCCCCGGTGATCGATCCGACCTTGGCTGCGATCACCTGCCGCGCGTCAGGCGGCAGGGGCGGAAGGTTGAGGTCCCTGCCCTCGGCCAGATCGAGTGCCAGGCCGGCATGACCGCCGGAACCGGTGATGACGGCGAGCCGGTCGCCCTGAGGTCGGCGACCGGACTGGCAGACCGCCAGCACTTCCACCATCTCCTCGAGGTCATGCACCTCGATGGCGCGGTGTGCCTTGAGCACCGCGGAAAGAACCCGCGATTCACCGGCGAGGCCGCCGGTATGGGTCTCGACGGCCGCCGCCGCACGAGCCGACCTGCCGACCTTGAGCACGACGACCGGCTTGCCGGCGTCATGGGCGCGATCAAGCGCGGCGACAAACCTCTCCGGTTCGCGCACGGCTTCGGCAAAGAGCCCGATGACCCCGGTCTGCGGATCGTCGACGAGATACTCGATGTAACGGGCGGCTGTTGTGGCCGCCTCGTTGCCGCTCGAGATGACATGGCTGAAACCGAAACGCCTTGTGTCCGACAGGAAGCCGATGGAGACCGAGCCGCTCTGCGAGATGACGCCGACATTGCCGACAAGACGGGCGGGGTCCACCACATCCATCATGAAGATCGAGCTCCTGTTGTGAAGGCTCATGATCCCCATGCAGTTGGGCCCGCAGAGAGCGACACCGGCCTCACGGCACATGGCAACGAGTGCCCGCTGGTCCTCCGCACCCTGCTCCCCGGCTTCGGCGAAGGCGCCGGAATAGATCACGATCGCCCCGGCGCCACGTGCCACCGCCTTTTCGGCCTCGCCCATGACCCGTTCCCGGGAGAGGCAGATCGCAACGACATCGATCGTGCCCTCGATCTCCCGGATGTCGGCGTGGCAGATGTGGTCCAGGACGGTCTCGTTGCGCGGATGGACGGGGAGAATCCTGCCCCTGTAGCCCAGCACATCGAGCGAGCGGATGATGGTGCGCCCCAGGGACGGGCGTTCCGAGGCTCCGACAACGGCAATCGAGGACGGCGCCAACAGGCGATCAAGGGCGATATCCCTCATCCCCAGCATCTCTCCCACACAAACCCCGACCGTCGTTAGTCTCCTGCGCGGCCGGGGTCAACGCCCGCTTGAAGACGTTCGTGCCGGCTTCTAACGTGTGCGCTCGCCAGCTGCCGGGGGTCGGCGTGACCGAGGACATCGAACGATTTCGCGAAGAGGTGCGCTCGTTCATACGCGAAGCGCTCCCCGATGACCTCAGGGAGAAGGTGAGGCGCGAACACGCCGGTCTGACGCCTGCCGATACCAGTCGCTGGATGCGCATCCTCCACGGGCGCGGCTGGAGCTGTCCCTCGTGGCCTGTCGAACACGGCGGCCCCGGCTGGTCCTTCGAACAGCAGTATGTCTTCGAAAGGGAGCTGGCGCTCAACGACGCCCCGCCCGTCAGCGTCTTTTCCGCCGGCATGGTGGGACCGGCGCTGATCGAGTTCGGCACCCATGAACAGAAAGAGCGCTTTCTGCCCGGCCTTGCCAACGGCAACATCATCCTCTGCCAGGGGTACTCCGAACCGGAAGCGGGCTCCGACCTGGCATCGCTGAAGTGCCGGGCGGACCGTGATGGCGACGACTACGTCATCAACGGATCCAAGATCTGGACCAGCGACGCCACCTGGGCCAACTGGATGTTCGGTCTCTTCCGGACGGACTCTTCCGGACGCAAGCAGCATGGCATCACGCTGCTCCTGGTCGACATGGCCACGCCAGGCCTCTCCGTGCGACCGATCCTCACCTTCGAGGGCGGCAGTGAACTCAACCAGGTGTTCTTCGAGAATGTCCGGGTGCCCGCCGCCAACCGGCTCGGGCCGGAACATGAAGGGTGGTCGATCGGCAAGTACATTCTGGGCCTCGAACGGATCGGGTCGGCCGAGGTCAGCCGGACCACGGCCATGCTGGGCCGCTTGAAGGAGATCGCCGCCCGTGAACCCCGGCGGGACGGATTCCTGATCGATGACGCCAACTTTTCACGCAAACTGGTTCGCGCGGAAATCGCCCTGCGCCAGGTCGAGCTGACGGAGCGGCGTTTCCTGTTCGGTCAGGATGACGCGGGCGCCGAGGCGTCCCTGCTCAAGATCAAGGGCACCGAGGTGCAGCAGCAGGTCATCTCTCTCATGGTCGAGGCCCTGGGACCCTATGGCCAGCTGGATCCCGAGGATGTGTCCGCACGTGACAATGCGCCGTTGCCCGACGCGGCGCGTCACGCGGCAAGGGTGTGCTTCAATCTGCGCAAGTCGACGATCTGGGGCGGATCGAGCGAGGTCCTCAGGAACATCATCGCCAGGAGCGTTCTGGACTTGCGGTCATGACCGGGGGCCTCACCGACGACCAGAAGACGTTTGCCGACAGCCTGGACCGGCTGCTCTCCGACGCCCTCCCCTTCGCCCGTCGCCAGGCAGCGGTGGCGACGCAGGGGGGCTTTGACGAGGATGTCTGGCAACAGTTTGCCGATCTCGGGTGCATGGCGGCCGCCTTCCCCGAGGAGCATGGCGGACTGGGCGGCGGGCCGGAAAACCTCATGATCATCGGCGAGAAGTTTGGCCGCCACCTGGTGACCGGACCCTTTCTTGCCAGTGTCGTGCTGGGCGGCCATGCCGTGTTGTTCGCGAGTTCCGAAGCATGGAAGGCCAAGCTGTTGCCCGGCGTTGCAGGGGGAACAACGAAGCTGGCCCTCGCCTGGACGGAACGACAGGCGCGCCACGACCTCCATGATGTCGCCACGAGCGTGCGGCCGGTGAATGGCGGCTGGGTGCTGTCAGGCCGAAAGGATGTCGTTCCCGGCGGCGCACAAGCCGACGTCGTCGTTGTCTCGGCGCGTGTTTCAGGCGACCGGCGGGACCGTGACGGCATCATCCTCGTCGCCGTGCCGGCCGACGCCCCGGGCATCGTCAGGCTGGACGAGCGGGCCCACGACGGCAACCGGGTCTCGACCATCCTCCTCGACGGCGTCGAGGTGGACGACACCCAGTTTCTGACCACACCCGATCAGGGGCTCGCGGTCCTCGAACGCGCGATCGATCATGCCATCGCGTTCGTCTGTGCCGATGCCGCAGGGTCCATGTGGCAGGTCTTCGAGACCACCCTGGAGTATCTCAAGACCCGGCGGCAGTTCGACCGGACGCTTGCGTCGTTCCAGGCGCTCCAGCATCGCATGGTGGATCTCTACATCGACTGTGAACTTGCCTGGTCGATGGTTCTCGACGCGACCGAGGCCCTCGCCACACCCCGGCGACGCCACGCCGTGTCGTCGGCCAAGGTCGCGGTCGGCGAGTCGGCGCGACGGGTGGCCGAGGAGGGCGTCCAGCTCCATGGCGGCATCGGCATGACCATAGATGTACCCGTCGGACATCATCTCAAACGCGCCGTGGTGATGAACGCCTCGTTCGGCGATGCGGACCATCACCTCGATCTTCTCGCCACATCACCAGTTACCCGGGAGTCAAGCCATGTCTGATGCCGTCAGGACCGAGCGCCGCGGAAAGGTGCTCGAGGTCACCCTCGACCGGCCGCCCGTCAATGCCATCGACGACAGCACATCGATGGAACTCTACCAGGCCTTCCGCACGCTGCAGGACGACGACGGGCTCATGGTCGGCATCGTCACCGGTGCGGGCGAGCGCTGCTTTTCCGCCGGATGGGACCTCAAGGCCGTGGCCGCCGCCGATCGGCTCGACGAGGTCGACGGCGAGGGGTCGCCTGGCGGGTTTGCCGGACTGACGGAGTTCTGGGATCTCCACAAGCCGGTCATCGGCGCCGTCAACGGCATGGCCATCGGCGGCGGCTTCGAACTGGCGCTTTCGACTGACATCCTGCTCGCTGCCGACCATGTCGAGTTCTGGCTGCCCGAGATGCAGCGCGGTTTCCTGGCGAGCGCCGGCGCCATCCAGCGCCTGCCCCGCCGCATCCCCTACAACGTCGCCATGGACCTCTTCCTGACCGGACGCCACATGGATGCCACCGAAGCGAAACACTGGGGCCTGGTGAGCGAAGTCCTGCCGGCAGAAGACCTGATGACGCGGGCCCGCGAACTGGCGGATCAACTCAGTGAGTCGGCGCCCCTGGCGCT
This sequence comes from Alphaproteobacteria bacterium, assembly GCA_965207785.1. Lineage (GTDB taxonomy): Bacteria > Pseudomonadota > Alphaproteobacteria > SP197 > SP197 > SP197. The sequence goes on from CBDBNO010000010.1 coordinate 232,669, forward strand.
TCAGGGTCTCAAGGCGATCATGCCGGTCGTCATGCCACTTCCCCTCGAGGATGCCATGGTAAGGACGAAGACCGGCAATTCCGGTGTCGACATCTACGAGAGGATGATGCTCTCCGAGGACGCTATCGAGGGGCCACGCGCCTTCGCCGAGAAACGCAAGCCCGAATGGAAGGGACGCTGATCCGGTCTTGTTGACCTGTTCGGACCTGGAGTATGGTCGCGCACGCGTGCGGAGAGGTGCCGGAGTGGTTGAACGGGGCGGTCTCGAAAACCGTTGTGCGCCATGCGTACCGAGGGTTCGAATCCCTCCCTCTCCGCCATTCCCGCCGTCCGTGACATTCTCTGGTGGGCAAGCTCAACCGTCAGAACGGCGCGGTCCTTGGACATTTCGGCCGGAATAACCAACCCGGATGTTGCATGAATACGCCGGAATCCTCAGCCGGCCCGCGTTGTGACCGATGTCTCGACCCAGAATCATGTCCGGACGTGGACTTGGTGCAAGCCGTCGAGTTGCGTTCAATCCCGGGTGCCTGACCGGCCGGGTAGGGACATGTCCCATTCCGGTCGGAGGTGCATTCGTCACATGTTGTGGTCGTCAGCGTCGCGACGTCGTTGGCGACGCAGGTAACGTTCGCCGGTCGCGATCATATGGTCCGGCCGTTCGCAGCGGATCGATTCAGTTGCCCGCTCGACGTCACATTTTGCCAGGGCGGTCGCGGTGCAGTCAGACGGTTACGCCTGCCACAACAAGGGGAACGATTCCGATGTCATCGGATCGCCAGGCTTCAGGTTGCAGGCCGCCGCGTGGTGTTCGAGGTTTGGCACCGTGCCGCCGGTCTTGTCCGGCCAATAGACCGCCGTGTCACCCAACAGGCGAACGGAAACCACGACGAGCGGGGTCTTGGGATTCCGATTGCCGGGACTGGCATGCAGCAGCATGCCATTGAAAATGAGGCAGTCGCCCGGTTCCATGGCGTAGCTGATGATGTCGTACTCGCCTCGGTTCCCCTCAATGTCGGGGAGCTCGTCCCACTGCGACTCATCATCGCCGGAGGCATCCATTTGTTCCTTCGCGCCCGCCGAGTCGAAGTTCAGCCGGAAGTACGTCTTCCCCCAGCGATGGGACCCGCGAATACACTCCAGGGCGCTGTCCTGGTCGACCGGGTAGAGCGGCGTCCAGGCCGCGCACAGGCAGTCCCGTCCGTCCACGCAATAGTAGGGCATGTCCTGGTGCCATGGCGACGTGGCGTTCGCTGCCGCCGTTCGAAAGAAGACGGATTCGTAAAAGAGACTCACGTGCGTCCACCCCATCAGGGTTCCCGCCAGGGGTGCCACCGGAGAGTCGAAGATGAACCGTCGATACTCATCGATCTCGTGCCAGCGGCGGTTTTGATTGGTGAATCGGCGGCCGTCTTCCTCGTCCATATAGGTCCAGGCATACTCCCCTGGCTCACTGACCGCCCTTTCGGCGCCCCGACGAAGCAGCTCGATCCATTCTTGGTCGAACACCTGCCGCAAGCATATCACGCCGTCGCGCCGGAATGCGGCGACCTGATCGTCTGACAACAGAGGGATTGACTTCTCGGTCATATCTCATCTCCCGCCATCTTGATCACAACTGATGGTCTGCTCGCCGGTACGAGAAACCGTTCCGAGCGAGGGCGTCACGATGGTCTCGCATCCGCCGCTCACATTGAGAACGACGCCGGCGATGTTGCCGATCCGCTCCGATTGGGACGGACGCATTTGCGGCATGGGGCAGACATCACGAGCGGACGGAGGAGACGGGACATAAACCCGCCCGCGGCCCATGCAGCGGAACGATCTGACCACTCGGATGCGCGTGGCCGGTTTCGGGTGGTGGCTCCAAGATCCAAGGTTCGAATTCCTGCTTCTAGGAAGACCGGGTTTGAATCGCGTGTTGACCAAGGCGATGATAGTTTTCAAAACATCTTTCTCACAAGCGCGATTGAACGCGTTGCGTAGGGGAGTTCCCTTCCGGTTTGCGTGGAGGACGCAATCGCGTCGGTCTATCGCCGGGGCGAGGTTTTGGATTGAATCGGTTGATGATTTTTCGATGAGGCCTCAGTTAAGGCGCGGTCCTTGCCCTGACAGGCAGCGTGTCCACCGCTCGAACGAGCGTGCGGACCTGCGAACACCTTTGGAAGGCTCATGGGGCCGGTCAAGATCGCACGCATCAGGTGTTCGGCAGGGAAGGAATGGTGGATGAATATCTCTGGGAAGGCGGCGGTGGTGACCGGCGGTGGCTCCGGCCTGGGCGCCGCGGTCGCGCAACATCTGTCCAGTTCAGGCGCCAAGGTAGCGCTTTTGGACATTGATGCGTCAGCAGCAGGCGAGGTCGCCAGCAAGATTGGTGGATTGTCGTTCAGTTGTGACGTATCCGACGAAGACGATGTCGGTCATGCTCTTGCCGAGGCTCGTGATCAGCATGGACCGGCGCGCATCTGTGTAAACTGCGCCGGCGTTGGAAGCGCCGTCCGGATTGTGGGACGTCGCGGTCTTATGCCCTTGGATCACTTCAAGCGAGAGTTGGAGATCAACCTGGTTGGCACCTTCAACGTCATGCGACTGGCGGTCGCGGAAATGTCGACGCTGGAACCTCTCGAAGAGACAAGGGAGAGAGGGATCGTCGTCAACACGGCGTCCATCGCCGCCTACGAGGGACAGATTGGCCAGGCTCCCTACGCGGCATCGAAGGCCGGAATCGTCGGACTGACATTGGAAGCGGCGCGCGAGTTCGGTTCCTTGGGCGTTCGTGTCATGACCGTTGCGCCGGGCCTCTTCACAACGCCGATGTGGGAGGGAACGCCAGATGAGGTTTACGACAACTTGAAGGCACAGATGGTCTTCCCGAAGCGCATGGGCCATCCGCAAGAGTTCGCCAAGCTGGTCGGACACATCGTCGAGAACACGATGCTCAATGGTGAGGTCATCCGGCTCGATGGTGCAGTAAGGATGCAGGCTCGATGACGATGTTCCGCGATGGCGGCCTTACACGACAGGTCAGGTGTTGGTTGAAGTAATCATGGAACGCTGGATACCCGAGCCGACTCCGGAGACGCAGCATTTCTGGGACGGAACCAGACAAGGGCGGCTTCTTTTGCAACGCTGCAACGGTTGCGACAAATTCTATTTCCCGCCCCGACCCTTCTGCCCGTCATGCGCCTCCCGCGATGTCGACGTAATCGACGCAAGCGGTCGGGCGACTTTGAGAAGCTATGTCCTGAGTTACCGGCCGACACCCGGTTTCGAAATTCCGTTCTCCATTGCCATTGTCGAGTTGGCGGAGGGCCCGCGCATGCTGACCAACATCATAGACTGTCCACAAACGCCCGAGGCATTGGCTTTGGATTCCGAACTCGAGGTCGTCTTCACGAAGGTATCCGATGAGATCAGCCTGCCCCAGTTCCGCCTTTGCGGAGATGGGTCGTGAAGGCTGGTTCGGTGGCTGTCGTGGGCGCGGCGGAAACGACGCAGCTTGGCAGAATCCCCGAAACATCCGAACTGCAATTGCATTGCGATGCGGCGCTCAACGCGCTCGATGATGCCGGTCTTGCCCCGTCCGAAATCGATGGCTATGCCGGGGTCGGCAGCTACGTCGGCGAGATGGTGCTCGCGCTCGGCCTTAAGCCGACCTGGGTCGACGGAACGCTGGTTGGCGGTTGCTCGTTTATGCTCATGGTCCGCCACGCGGCCGCCGCCATCACAGCGGGCTTGTGCAACACGGTTTTGATCACCCACGGCGAGAGCGGCCGCTCTAAGGTCGCGGCCATGCCGTGGGTCACCAAGCCGGGCTCGCTGGTCGGCCAGTTCGAAATGCCGTTTGGCGCGATGGACCCGACCACCATGTTCAACACACCGGTTCTGCGCTACATGCACGAGTATGGCGTGACGGAAGAGGACCTTGCCCTTGTCGCGGTGATCCAACGGGAATGGGCGGCGAGGAACCCTCGCGCCTATGCCAAGGATCCGCTGAGTGTCGACGACGTGCTCGATTCACGGATGATCGCCTGGCCGCTACGGAAGCTGATGTGTTGTCTGGTCACGGACGGGGGCGGCGCCTTGATCTTGACCTCGGCCGAACGTTCGAAGGATCGACCGAAGCCCCCGGTTTACGTTCTTGGCACGGGCGAGAGCGTCGAATCGCCGCTTACCGCCCAGATCGAGGATCTGACCAGCGGCCGCGCCTTCCGCATGGCGGGCGCCAGCGCCTTTGCCGAGGCTGGCCTCAGACCGGCCGATATCGATCATCTCATGATCTATGACGCCTTCGCGCAACTGCCCCTCTGGGGTCTGGAGGATCTGGGTTTTGTCGGCAAGGGCGAAGCAGCCGGATTCATCCGGGAACGACGCACGGCGCCGGGCGGCCCCCTGCCGACGAACACCAACGGCGGTGGCCTCTCCTACACGCACACCGGCATGTACGGCATGTTCGCCATGCAGGAATCGATTCGCCAAGTACGCGGCACCGCTCCCGCTCAGGTCGACAGCGTCGTGACATCATTGACCCACGGTGTTGGGAATTACTTCGAAGCGGGCGGCACCGTGATCTTCGGCAACCAGCTACCAGATTGAATCCCTTGCGTCATGCATCCGGAGCTCATGCCGTTTGCCACAAAGGCTTCCATCAACGACATCACCCGATGAGCCGAGCGTGGCAGGGTCTGCCTGGCGCCGGTTGATTCGGTGCTTCATGGAGGCAGCGGCCGCTTGAACAAACGTCGGCACCTAACGTCTCGTCCCAAGCACCTGCGTGATGGCTCCGCCTCGACACCTTTCCGGCGGGCAAGCGGACAGCGATCCGGAATCAGTCCAGTGAGGATATTGAAAAATTATTCCATTAATGGTGTAGTGGGATATGAGGCATTCGACACTGTCACATATGCCAACGTCGTCCGGCAATGGGCAGCGCCAATGCAAGAGTGCGCGGACAGCGCGGTGTGCTCCTGGGCCGTGTCGGAGAGATTGCGGAGGTCGCGCGAGTCACCTTGTGGCTCTGTTCCAACGCCGCCGCCCTACATGACGGGCACGACAATCAATGTCAGCGGCGGACGCGAAATCTATGTCAGGGTTTGAGATGACATGCTTGCCTCCCGACAGGACCGAGGATGTCCTGCTGGCCTGTTCGAGCGCCTCTTGACGGTGTCACCGGATAGCATGCGGCGTGTCGATTCCGGGGTGCTCCGCCACTTTGTGCGCGACGTTTTTGTCGCGGCCGGATGCTGCGATGAGGAGGCCGAGAGAATCGCGCACCATCTCGTGCTTGCCAATCTGCGCGGACACGAAAGCCACGGCCTGAGCCGGGTGATACGCTACCTCGAATGGATGTCGATCGGACGGGTTCATGCCAATCGCTCGATCGACATCGTGCAGGAAAGCGAGACGATGGCCGTGGTCGACGGCAATCTCGGTTTTGGCCAGACCGTCGGCGCCGAAACGGTGGCGCTCGGCGTCGATAAGGCTCGCCGCAACGGCGTCGCCGTCATCGGTCTGCGGAACGCCGGACATCTCGGCTGCATCGGCGACTGGGCCGAGCTTGCTGCCGACTCCGGTATCGCGACAATTCACATGGTGAACGTCCGCGGCAGTCTGCTTGTCGCGCCCCATGGCGGAATCGACCGTCGCCACGGGACCTCGCCGTTCGCTTGCGGGTTCCCCGTTCCAGGCGACGATCCCGTCGTGCTCGACTTCGCGACGTCGATGATCGCCGAGGGCAAGGTGTTCGTGGCGCTCCAAGGGGGCGAGCGGCCTCCCGTGGGATCCCTTGTCGGTCCCGACGGTGCGCCATCCGACGATCCGATGCATCTGTATGGGCGGACGGCGACAGATGACGTGCCTGACCCAAACGCCGGATCTGGCGCCCTGACACCCTTCGGACTGCACAAGGGGGCGGGTCTCGCCTACATGATCGAGTTGTTCGCCGGCGCCCTGACCGGCTCCGGCGTGGCCGGGTTGTCCGCAGAGACAGGACAAAGGCCATTCTGCAATGGCATGCTGTCGGTCTATATTTCGGTTGATGCATTCGCGGAACCGGAGGCCTTACGCGCTGAAATCCTGACCTACGCCGACTTCTACAAGAGCGCGGCCCCGACCGGCGCGGGAGGTGAGATCCTGGTACCCGGCGAGCGCGAACGGCGCAATCTTGTCGAGCGGGAGCGGCTCGGTGTGCCAATCTCCGGTCAACTTCGGCGCGATCTTCGCAAGGCCGCGCAGCGAGTCGGTCTGCCGCCGGAGGCTCATGCCTGGGTGGAGGTGAGGGCACGAGCCTAGAGCGCGGCGCGACGCCCACGACGGCGGGCCGGCGCGGAAGGTGACGCAGCGGATCGGTTTCGCGCCCCGACACGACCGAGCGTCATCTGATCGGGTAGACAAGGGAGGTTCCGGCGGGCGATGTGGCTCATGAAAAGGTGGGTAGACGGCAATGGCCAACAAACGAAAGACTGACGGCAAGTCGAACGCCAGGCGGCGACCGGGCGGCGGCGCGCGACAGGGTGCCGAACAGGAGCTGTCGACCGAGCGGCTGGCGCGAGGCTTCCACATTCTCTGCAGTTTTCAGACCAGCGACGAATTCCTGACCAACGGCGAGATCGCGCGGCGAACGGCGCTGCCCAAGCCGACGGTTTCGCGCATCTGCGCCTTGCTGGTGTCGCTCGGATACCTCAACTACGATCCGTCGCTCAGCACCTATAGGCTCGGCGCCGCTCTACTGCAATTGGCCAAGCCGCTGTTGTCCGCGAGGGGCATCCAGGGTGTCGCCCAGGTCAAAATGCGGGAACTGGCGGACGACACGGGTCTCACCGTGGGCCTGGGCCGTCGCGTCGGCCTCAACATCGTCTATGTCGCCGCCGTGCGGGGCTCCAATCCGATCATGCTGGATCTCGGGATCGGATCCGCGGTGCCGATCGTTCCTACGGCCATGGGCCGTGTCTACCTCGCCGTCTCGCCGGAAACTGAGCGCGAGGCCCTGCTCGATCAAATCGCCGCCAGCGAAGGTCGCGATCGCGAGCAGATCGGCAATGCGGCCGCCCTGGCGATCGAGAGCTATCGGGTTTACGGCTACTGCTCGACCCTGGGCGAGTGGAACCCTGAAGTGAATGCGGTGGGTTCGGCCGTCATCTGCCCCGGGGACGGCGAGATCATGCCCATGATGTGCGGTGGTCCGGCGAGTCAGTTTTCGCCAGCCGCCATTCGCGACAGTGTCGGACCCCGCCTACGCGAGATCGCCGCCTCGCTTTCGGTCGAGCCTGACGTGGCGTCGTCCGATTGAAAGAACTACGCACGCGCCTTGGCCCTTGACGACACAGTGAAGAAATGGAAAATCGTTTCATTAAATGCTGCACGCCAGTTTGGCTGACATATCGCCCGTGGGGAAGGCGCATTCCGGCGCCTTGAATCGCTCGTCTTCAGATCTGAGGGGGGTCACATGGAACCGATCAGTTTCGACCTCGGCGGTCGGACCGCGATCGTCACCGGTGCAGGGCGGGGCATAGGCCGCGCCTGTGCGCTTGCTCTTGCTGCCAATGGTGCCAACGTCGTGGCCTGCTCGCGCACACTGGACCAGGTCGAGGCTGTGGTGGGGGAGGTCGAGGCCATGGGACGAGACGGTCTCGCCATCGCAGCCGACGTGACCAACCAGGATGACGTCGAGGCCATGGTCGACAAGGTCATCACGCGCTTTGGCGGTATCGATATCCTGGTGAACAACGCCGGTACCTTCATCATGAAGCCGCTGGTGCCGACCGAAGGCTGGAAACCGTCCGTCGGCAAGGTCATTCCGGGCTTCAACGAGCCCTTCGACGACACGGACTGGTACAAGACGATGGATTGGCGTTCATACTACACCCCGGTTTGCGTGCCTTGATCGAACAGGCTGGGACTGTCGGTTGGAACCCTGATTCGCAACGCTTTTTTTCTTCCCGCCTTGATGTGGATGGCGTCCAGCTCGCCGCGCTTTACACGCTGCAACACGGTCTGGCGTGACACGCCGAGGCGGTTCGTGGCCTCGAGCATCGGCACATAGCCAGGCGGCGCCTCTTCCATGAACCGGGGACGGAATGCCTCGTTGATGCGGATGCGCCAGGGGGCGCCGGGAGTGGCCTGTTCGCCATCAAGGAAGCCGTCGGCAAGCCATCGATGGACGGTCGAGGTGGCCACCCCGAGGACGTTCGCGGCTTTCCGGATGTTGACGAGGGTTCCGTCATCGGTCCGGGTCGATGGGTCAAAGCGCGGGATTTTCCAGTGACCGCGGAAGTGGCGAACGCGGTCGGCGGTGAACCGGAGACCTTGTGCGGTGGTTTTCCCCTGGCGGCAGAGGATGCCGGCGATGACATCGTCAGGGTGGAACTGCGCGAGGCGGCGCACCAGATCGACGGTGTTCTCGTCGGTCCGGACTCCACCCTGGCGCTTTTTCGGACGGTCCAGCTCGATTTCCGTCAGGCAGCCGGTGCACCAGTGAAGGGTGAGGTGGATGTGCGATGCCTCCCTCGGAGCCCGAATGACGACATCCTGGAGCACGGTGCGCAGCAGTTCTTTCTTGTCCCGAGCCGTGGTCGTGGAGGCATTCCAGACCTGGCGGAGATCCTTTCCCAACGCGATGAGGGCATCAAGGTCCGCCGGTTCAAGGGGACGGGGACGTTCCTGCCGGCGGCGGGCCAGTTCCGCCTGGCTGTCGTCAAGCGCCTTGAGGCATTGCTCCCATTCCGCCTCCAGCCCGCGCGCCACCAGGCGGTTTTCCGGATCGACGGCACGATAGCGCCGTTCGGCTCTGGCGGCTTCATAGCGAGCCCGCTCGACCTCCATCTCCCAGTGCGCAAGAATCCGCTCCCGGTCGGCCTCGACCTTTCCGGCGGCCTGCAGCGCCGCTTCGATCCCGGCCGGCTGGATGGCGTCCAGCACGGCCTCGCCGACGGCATGGTCGATCTTTGTGGCGCCCACATAGAGGCACAAGCGGGTCCGTTCCGCCGTCAACTCGCCGGCCGACCTGCAGTGATAGCCCGGCGATGCGGTGCGGCCGGTATAGTGGGTCATCAAACGGCGGCCGCATTCCCCGCAGACAGCAAGGCCCTGCAACAGGGCCGATCCTTCCCGGACCGCACCCTGACTGGCTCCGTGTTTCTGCGGCCGGGCGTTGGTGGCGATGCGGGCAAGGATCGCTTCGTGGGTTGCCCAGTCGATGTAGCCTTGATGGTGGTCGCGAATGAGGACGGGCCATTCCGAACGTGGCCGCATGCGGATGCGCTTGCGTACGGTTCCGGTATCGTCGATCACGGTGTCCTGACGCCTTCGTCCATAGGTATAGGCTCCGGCATAGACCGGATGGGTGAGAACCATGTGGATGATGCGGTAGGACGGCTTGACCCAACGGATGGTCTCGCGCGGCCCGCGCACCGGAAAGACCCGCTCCTGGCGCGAGAACCAGCGCCACACACCGCGCGCAGAGCCGAACTCGGGGAAGCGTTCGAACACCGTGCGGATCGCCGCCTGGACCTGCTCGTCGGGGTCGATGAGGAGTTCTCCGTCTCCGTCACCGCGAACATAGCCTGCCGGGACGCTGCGATAGAGTTCGCCGCGCGCCGCCTTGCTGCGGATGCCGCCGTCGAGGCGGGCGCGCAGGAAGTGAAGTTCGGCCTCGCTCATCGTGCCCTTGAGGCCGAGAACCAGGCGGTCGTTGAACAGGCCAGGATGGTAGATGCCGTCGGCATCGGCGATCAGGGTGTTGGTGAGGCTGCACAGGTCGATCAGCTTGTACCAGTCTGTATTGTTCCGGGCCAGGCGGGACGCCTCCAGGCCAAGCAGGATGCCGACCTTGCCCATCGCCACCTCGGTCGTGACCCGGGCAAAGCCGGTTCTGCCTTCCGTACTGGCGCCGGAGCGTCCGAGGTCTTCGTCGACGACATGGATCTGGTCAGGCCGCCATCCCAGATCCCGTGCACGGTCGACCAGGGCGTACTGGCGGCGGGTGGATTCCTGGTTGTGCTCGACCTGGGAAGCCGAAGACTGGCGGACATAGACGATGGCGCCGCGTTCCAGATGCGCCGGGGCGATTCGCATGTCAGCCATCATCCGTCTCCTGCCCGCAGACAGGCTGGAGCACGGTGCGTGCCATGAGATGGGCGAGGTGTTCCAGAACCGCCTGGCGGACAGCCGCATCGAGGGTGGACCACACGCGAGCATGAGACGCCTGGTGTGGCAGGAAGAGGTCCAGCTGCATGGCCATGCCACTTGATCGTGCGATGCATCATGTGATGGAGCATGGTAACGTTACTGGGGGTCGGGATCAATCCCGTCCGAAGCCGCGCGGCAAGTCCACCTCGTTCAGGGCGTCGAGATCGAGCGCATCGATGGCCTGCAACTTGGCATGAACCGCCGTATCCTGAAGCCCCTCGGGCAAGGCTTGAAGCCAGTTGCGATAGTGCTCCTGCAAGGCGATCAGGGTGTCCACCGCATCGTGCCAGCGTTGCGGCTTCGAGCGCCGGTCCTTGGGACGCCGGTACTGCACGGGGCAGGCGCCGGCCTTGAGCCGCTCGCGGTAGCGGCGTTGCTTCTCGGCAGGGGTAAGGGGCATCGTCATTCTCCTGACGGCGGATGGGCCATGTCGATGCCATGTTAGCGTGACCGCTCAGGTTGGGCGTGGGACGACTGCCCTGGCGAACATCCTGCGGTGAGCGCGGGAGCGGATTCCGGAGAACCCGTCGGGGAGTCCGGGCCCACCTCGGTGCGTTGGCGAATCCTTTCGATCCGGTCACGCAATCTCTGCAGCTCCCGCACTCCGACAGTGGGCAGTTCGGAAGTGTCATCGGTATCGGACGGCCCGGCGGTTCCCGCATCGGTCCATTCCACGGGCACATATCGCTGGCTCTCATCCGGGAACAACAGCAGGAACTGGGGCTGGTTCTGGCGGCGGGCCCGGCCCAGGACATTCAGGGACTGTCCCTCGAACACGTGGGCCTTGCGGGTGATGCGCACCACATCTGGAAAGTCATGGATGTGGGTAGTCTGTGACGTGTTCCTTCAACACCAACGTGACGAGCGTGTTCCGCTGTTGCCAAGCCGTGGTTCCCCACATGATGGCGCAGCGCAAGGGTCGCATCATCAACATCGGCTCGATCGATGCGGAACATGGTCTGCGCTTTGCCGCAGCATACTGCGCAAGCAAGGGCGCCGTGAAGTCCTTGACCAAGGCGTTGGCGCGGGAGTGGGTGAGCTACAACATCACGGTCAACTGCGTGTCCCCGGGCTACGTCGACACCGATCTTGTACCCGCGGTGATGCACAACGAGGAACTCAAGGCTCAGACGGCGAAGGCGAACGTACCCATGCGGCGTTTCGCCAAGCCCGAGGAGATTGCCGCGCCCATGGTCTGGTTGGCCTCGGACCTCGCAGACTATGTCACCGGCGAGTCGATCTACATTGATGGCGGCGTTCTGGCTTAACGCGCCATGAGCACCGGAGCGGAACCCCTGACGAGGCCTGCGCCAGGTAGGCTCGGCGCCGTAGCCGTGATCGGAGCGGGACGACATGCCGTCAACTGGGCGGTTCGGTTTCTATGCCGCGGCGCTGATGTACGCATCTGGGATCCCGAGCCCGGCTGCCTCGACGACGTCGAGACTCGCGCTGAGGTCGCCATGCGATCCGTGCTCAGGCTGGGGTCGTTTCCGCGTGCCGGAGAAGCGCACCTGACCGGAGTCGGAACCCTTGAAGAAGCCTGCAAAGGCGTAGAATTCGTGCAGGTCGCTCTCGAGGGTGGAGATGACGCGCGGTGCGCCGTCGTCCCTCGCATCGACGCCTTGCTTGCCGACGATGTTCCAATCGGCGTCTGTTGTGGCGGCGTGCCCGAGGCTGCCCTTGGGCGGTCCGGCAGGCTGGTCGGCGTCCGCGCCCTCGAACCGATTCATATCGTCGCCGCCATGGAGCTGTCGCCCGGAAGCGCCGACGATGCGGTGGTGGCGCGTGCGTGCGAAATCTACCGTGACATCGGCATGTCCATCCTGACACATGACTCCTGCTCGGGCTGGGCGACTGACCGACTGATGGAGGCGTTAGGCCGCGAAGCGGCGGAGCTCTGCCGGACCGGCGGCCTCTGTGCGGCCGACCTCGATATGCGCATCGCCAGCGGGCCGGCCCTGTTGTGGGCTGTTGCCAGCGCCGATCCTGCGGCAACGGAAATGGACAACGACGAGGGCCTCGACTGCACGGCGCGGGATGACGCGATTGTCGCGGTGACCCAAGCGCTCCGCAGCGCAAACCTCGGGGCCGGACGCCTGCTCGAGGACGACGAGGCGCGCCGCTATGCGAGCATAGAGACCCGCCGATGGCACGCCGGTGACGCGGTCGACGCCCCCCTGGAACTCTACGCCTGTCGGGTCAGGCCGGACTGGCTCGACTACAACGGCCACATGACGACCGTCGCCTACCACATTGCGTTCGACGAGGCGTTCGAGCAGTTCCTGCGCTACATCGGATGCGACGATACCTACCGGGCGACCGGACGCACGGTGTTCGTTGCCGACAACCGCGTCCGGTACCTGTGCGAGTGCAGGCTCGGCACGCCGCTCGGCATACGTGTTCAACTGCTGGGCCTGGACCGCAAGCGCCTGCATGTCCTGCAGACCATGGTCTTCGAGGAAAGCGGCGAACTGGCCAGCACCAATGAGAGTCTGTGGCTGCATGTTGACATGCAGCAGCAGCGTGTCGTGCCTTTCGATGACAGGCTGCTGACGCCCTTGAACGCGATCATGGCGTCGCACGCGGCGCTCACCACACCCGAGGGCATTGGCGCCGCGATGGGAGTTCGGCCATGAGCGCCGCGAACCTGCTGTTCATCTGCACCGACCAACACACGCGTCGGGCGTCCTGCTGCTACGGCCATCCCGTGGTCCGGACGCCGAACTTGGATCGGCTTGCCGCGCGCGGCGTCCGCTTCACGCAGGCCTACGCCTCGTCACCGATCTGCATGCCCGCGCGCGCCTCCATGGCGACGGGGCTCCATGTGCACCAGCATCGTTACTGGTCGAGCGCGGAGATGTACGACGGCTCGACCCCCGCCTGGGGCCACCGGGTCATGACGGCCGGTGGCGCCAGCGTCGCCATCGGCAAGCTCCACTATCGCTCGAAGGACGACCCGAACGGATTCGACACCGAGATCCTGACCATGCACGCGCCTGGGCCGGAGGGCTGGGCCCAATCCGTGCTGCGGGCCAGAACGCCGGCATTGGGGTCGAACGAGGACTTTGCGCGCGACATCGGCTGGGGTGAGACCGACTACACCGAGTATGATCGCCGCGTGGCAAAGGCCGCCTGCTCCTGGCTGCGGGAACAACCGGGCAAGTTGAGCGATCGCCCCTGGGTTCTTTTCGTCTCCTTCGTGGCGCCGCACAACCCCTTCCGAGCGCCGGAGGAGTTTCGCGAGCATTATCCGGACGAGCGGATCGACATGCCGGCCGCCTATGGTCACAAGCGTCCGCGTCGACACCCTGTCGAGGCGTCGATCGAACGGTGCTTCGCGAGTGATGACTATTTTGATGACGATGCCCAGGTGCGCTTGGCCCGGGCCGGTTACTACGGGCTCTGCACGTTCGTCGATCAGCAGATCGGACAGGTACTCGCCGCGCTCGAGGAGTCGGGCGCGGCCGACCGCACCCACGTCCTGTATGTCTCCGACCATGGCGAGATGCTCGGCCACGCCGGGTTCTGGGGCAAGTACGTGATGCGCGAAGATTCCGTGGCGATACCTCTGATCCTGGAGGGACCGGCCGTGCCGCGCGGAGACACGGTCGCCACCTGTGCATCGCAGGTCGACATTCTGCCCACGGTGCTCGAGGCGCTGGACATTGCATCGGAGCCGGTAGATTCGCCCCTTCCGGGAACCTCCCTTTTCAAGCTGGCGCGCGGTGCCTCGCCGTCACGCGCGATCCTGTCGGAGTACCACGACGGTGGCTCCTCGACGGGCCTCTTCATGGTGCGGTCCGGCCGATGGAAGTATGTCTACTATCCAGGCTATCCACCCCAGCTGTTCGACCGCGAAGGCGATCCCGACGAGCTGCACGATCTGGGCGAAAGCCCGGCCCACGCCGACGTGCGCCGCGCGTGTGAGGCCCGGCTGCGCGAGATGGTCGATCCCGAGGCGGCCAACGAACAGGCCTTCGCGGACCAGGCGATCCGAATTGAGGAGCTTGGCGGCGAGGCCGCGCTTCTCTCCGAGGGCAGCATTTACGACACCTACTCCTACACGCCGACACCGACATGACGGCATCGACATCGCCTCGCGCACGCGTCGCAAACGCGAGCAGCGACATGTTCGGATCGCTTCTGATCGCCAACCGCGGCGAGATCGCAGCCCGTATCGCCCGTACCTGCCGGCGGTTGGGCATAAGGTGTGTCGCCGTTTACAGCGAGGCCGACTGCGACGCGCCGCACACGAGTCTCGCCGATGAGGCGGTAGCCATTGGACCGGCGCCCGTCGCCGAGAGCTATCTCGCGATCGAGACAGTCGTCGAGGCCGCCCGGGCGACCGGCTGCGATGCGGTTCATCCAGGCTACGGTCTGCTCAGCGAGAATCCCCGCTTCATCGCGGCGGTTGCGGAAGCCGGTCTCACCTTCGTCGGACCCACTGCGCAGGTCGTGGCCCTGATGGGTGACAAGCAGCGCGCCCGCGCTTTTGCTCGGGAGGCCGGGCTTTGCGTGGTGCCCGGGTTCGACGGTGAACTCGGCGACGAGGCTGCGACGCTGAGCTTCGCGACGGCTCTCGGCTATCCGCTGATGGTCAAGGCGGCGGCGGGCGGTGGCGGGATCGGCATGAAGGTGGCCCGCGACGAACGAGAGTTGGGCAAGGCCATTGCCGAGTGCCGGCGGCGAAGCACGAGCGCCTTTGGATCGGACAAGCTCTACATCGAGCGGTACATCGAACGGCCGCGGCATGTCGAAGTCCAGGTGCTCGCCGATCACCAGGGCCAGGCGGTTCATCTTTTCGAACGCGAATGCAGCATTCAGCGCCGTCATCAAAAGGTGATCGAGGAAGCCCCGTCGGTCCTGATGGAAAGGTTCGAAGGCCTGCGCGCGCGCATGACCGACGCGGCGCTCTGCTTGACGAGAGCGGCCGGCTATACGAATGCCGGCACGGTCGAGTTTATCGTTGACGACGCCGGCGACTTCTACTTCATCGAGATGAACACACGGCTGCAGGTCGAGCACCCGGTGACCGAGATGGTGACCGGCCTGGATCTCGTCGAGTTGCAGCTGCGCATTGCCGCAGGCGAACCTCTTCCCGCCGAAGCGTCGTCCGTCGCGTTGGACGGCCACGCCATCGAGTGCAGGCTTTACGCCGAGAATCCGAACAAGGGGTTCCTGCCGTCGCCGGGCCGAGTCGACGGCTATCGCGAGCCGGACCTGCCCGGCGTGCGTATCGACTCAGGTATCGCTGAGGGTTGGACCGTCACGCCCCATTACGATCCGCTGCTCGCCAAACTCGTTGCGCACGGCGCGACGCGAGACCAGGCCGCTGAGCGGATGTCGGTCGCGCTGGACCAACTCGTCATCGACGGACCGGTTCACAACGGCGCCCTGCATCGCGCCGCGCTCGCATCCGAGGCGTTCCGAAGCGGAGCCTTCCACACCGGCTGGCTCGAAGGTTGGTACCGAACCGCCCTTGAGACGGACGAAACCTGAAACGAGTGTTGGGGAAAGGTCATGTCGAAGACACTGTCCGCCACGGTGACCGGCACCGTGTGGAAGATCGAATCGGCGGCGGGCGAAAGGGTCGAGGAGGGCGACGACCTCCTTATTCTTGAGTCCATGAAGATGGAGGTACCGGTCGCCGCCGAGTCCGATTGCGTGGTTGTCGAGTTCCTGTGCAAGGAGGGCGACGCGGTCCTGGAAGGCCAAGCGCTCGTCATCGTGGACCCGGAGTGAGCAGCGGATCGAGGGAGCGATGACCTGGCACACGGAGAGAAAACGATGAGCAGTTCCTGGGACGACGAACTCGAGGAGCTCGAGTTACGGCGAGCCAAAGCCCGGGAGCACGGCGGGGCACACTGGGTCGGGCGCGAGCGCGCCAAGGACCGCCTGACCGCGCGCGAGCGGATCGACCTGCTTCTCGATCCCGGATCGTTCCAGGAGGTCGGCATGCTCGCTGCCATGCCGGCGCCCGACGGCAAGCTGCCCGCGGGCCTGGTTTGCGGCTTTGGCCGGCTCGACGGCCGCACGATTGCCGTGGCGGCCGAGGACTACACCGTCGCCATGGGTACCTGGACAGGCCTCTATCTCGGCAAGAGCAAGGGTATCTTTCCCGGCTATATCGAGGACCTCGCCCATCGAATGGAACTGCCCCTGGTCGTCTTCCTGCAGGGCATCGGCGGCGACGTCGATTCACCGGGCGACGCCAATTCCAATGTCCTCCCGTCGGCGATGAGCGTGCATCCGCTGCTCGCCCTGCTGAGCCGCGTGCCGATGGTCGCGGCCGTCATGGGGCCGTGTGCGGGCGGCTCGGCCGCCCGCGCCGCATGTTCCCACTTCTCGTTGATGAGCCGGCCCAACGCGGTCGTGTTCGGCGGTGGACCGCCGTTGGTCGAGCACGCCTTGGGCCAGAAGGTCGACAAGAATGAACTGGGCGGCCACGAAGTGCACACCCAGCATTCCGGCGTGATCGACAATGCTTTCGACACGGAAGAGGAAGCCGTCGCCATGATCCGGCGCTTCCTGTCCTATCTTCCCGGCAACGTCCACGCTCTCCCGCCCAGGCTCGATCCCGCGGACGACGACCCTGTGGAGCGCAGCTGCGACCGGGTGCTCAAGGTCGTCCGGCCCGACCGGCCGCGGCGCGGCTACGATCCTCGCCTGCTGCTCAACGACATTTTCGACCGTGACAGCTTTTTCGAGATCGGCCCCGAATGGGCGCGATCGCTGGTCGTCGGTCTTGCCCGCCTGGGCGGCATGACGGTAGGCGTCCTTGCCAACAGCGGTCTGTACGCCGGCGGCGCCCTGACGCCCGATGCCGCCGACAAGCAGGCGCGCTTCGTCGAGATGTGCGACACCTTTCATGTGCCACTCGTATATCTGGTCGACACGCCCGGCATCATGGTCGGACCGGAAGCCGAACGCGCGGGCCTGTTGCGCCGCGCCGTGCGGGCGGTCACCGCCATCCAAAGGGCCACGGTGCCGGTCGTCACGCTTCACATTCGGCGCAGTTTCGGGATCGGCGCCATGGCAGCCGGCAATCCGGACGGCCTCAGCATCAAACTGGCCTGGCCGACCGTCATTCAGGGCGCCATGGGCTTGCCGATCGAGGGCGCGGCGGCACAACTCTACAAGGACGAGCTGGCGACGGCAGAGGATCCGAAGGCCTTTCTGGCAGAGGTCGTGCAACGGCTGCGCGAAAAGGTCTCGGTATGGGCGGCAGCCGAGCAGTTCGGCGTCGAAGACGTCATCGATCCGCGCGAGACCCGGCAGGTTCTGTACCGTTGGCTCGACGCGGCGACGCAGTCCCAGCGTCCCGGTCCCAAGCATGGCCCGCAATACCGCCCCTGACGCGCTGCTTGCGGTCCAAGGCGGGTGGTTGCCGCCCGGGATCCCCGGCGCGCCGACGGGTAGGGCGGGGGTCCGTCATGGTTCGGTCCCGACGGATCCATCAACTTTGGAGCATTCGGCATGACCCGCGATCAACGGTACGACGTTCTCTTCGAGCCGATACGTATCGGCCCGCTCACGGCCAAGAATCGTTTCTATCAGGTGCCGCACTGCACCGGAGCGGGCCACCAGTACATCAATACGCAAAACCGGATCCGCGAGGTTCGCGCGGAAGGCGGATGGGCGGTGGTGTGCACCGACATCTGTTCGATCCATCAGACCGCCGACCCCTCGCCCTATGCCTATCTCAAGCTTTGGGACGACGAAGACGCGCGGGCGCTCCGCGCCATGGTCGACGCCGTCCACCGTCACGACGCACTCGCCGGTTGTCAGCTCATGCACGAGGGCGTGTCGGCCATGAACCGGCTGAGCCGGGAACCGCCTATCGGACCGTCACCCCGGCCGCATCGCGTCGACCCGCGACAGGCCCGCGCGCTCGACAAGAGCGACATCCGCGAGGTGCGGCGCTGGCAGCGCAAGGCGGCCCAGCGAGCCAAGGAGATCGGTTTCGACCTGGTTTATGTCTACGCGGCCCACGGGCTTTCCCTTGCGCTCGACTTCCTCTCGTCCCGAGTTAACCGGCGCTGCGACGAGTACGGCGGCAGTCTCGAGAACCGGGCCCGTTTGCTGCGCGAGCTCATCGAGGAGACCAAGGATGCGGTGGGCGATAGCTGTGCCGTCGCCGTGCGTCTGGCCGTCGACGAAGTTGCGGGCGAGCGGGGCATTACGTCGGAGCGCGAGGGCCGAGAGGTCGTCGAGATGCTGGCCGAGTTACCCGACCTTTGGGACGTCAATGTCGGCGGCACGGAACATGACAGTCCGACAGCGCGTTTCGCAGAGGAAGGGCACCATGAGTCCTATGTTTCCTTCGTCAAGAAAGTAACGACCAAGCCGGTCGTCGGCGTCGGCTGGTTTACCTCGCCCGACACCATGGTCGGCCAGATTCGGCGCGGTGTGCTGGATCTGATCGGCGCTGCACGCCCGGGCATCGCCGATCCGTTCCTGCCGCGCAAGATCGAGGAAGGACGCCAGGACGACATACGCGAATGCATCGCCTGCAACATCTGTCTGGCCAGTGAATACATCGTCGCGCCGCTGCGATGTACCCAAAACCCGACGGTTGGCGAGGAGTGGCGCCGCGGATGGCATCCCGAGAACATCCCGGCCAGGGGCTCGGACAGTAGCGTCCTGGTCGTCGGCGCGGGGCCCGCGGGGCTCGAGGCCACGCGGGCGCTCGGTCAGCGCGGTTACAAGGTCACCCTGGCCGAGGCAGGACGCGACCTCGGCGGCCGCGTCAGCCGGGAATGCCGTCTTCCCGGCATGGGGTCCTATGCGCGGGTCCGGGATTGGCGGGTCGCGCAGATTTCGCGCATGAGCAATGTCGAAGTCTTTCGCGAGAGTCGGCTCGCCGCCGACGATGTTCTCGCCTTTGGCGCGGATCACGTCGTGTTCGCGACGGGTGCTCGCTGGCGCGCCGATGGCGTTGGCCGAAGTAACTTCGAACCGATTGCGAACGACGGTAGCTTGATCATGCTGACACCAGACGATGTTCTCGACGGTTGTGCCGTCGAGGGTCCGGTCGTGATCTTCGACGACGATGGTTACTACATGGCTGCCACGATCGCCGAGAGACTGCGTGCCGAGGGGCATGCGGTGAGCCTTGCCTGTCCCGAGGGCAGGGCCGCGTCGTGGATGGGACACACCGCCGAGCTCCGGCCCATGAACCGCCGTTTGCTGGAGGCCGGCGTCAACATCCTTCCAAACCGGACCCTCGTCGCAATCCGTAATGCCTCGGTCGACCTTGCCTGCGTTTTCACCGAGGCGGTGGAGCCGATGCCGGCCCGGACGGTCGTGTCGGTTACCATGCGCCGCGAGGAGGCCGGGGTTTACGATTGCCTGCACGGTGATCCCGATGGCCTGGCGGCGTCCGGAATCCGAACGATTCGCCTCATCGGCGACTGCTGGGCTCCGGGTATCATCGCCGAAGCCGTGCACAGCGGCCACCGCTATGCGCGAGAACTCGACGCCGCCGATCCGGGCGACCTGCCGTATCGGGTCGAGCATACGGTTCTCGACGGACATGCCGCCGCCTGAACGCCAGCCATGCGACCGACATCGTCGTGCAACGACAGTCCCGGGTGCGCGGCTGGGGCCTGCTCCGACACGCTTGTCCCGGGTCGGCGCTTGACTTTGAACATTTATTGAAATATTTTTTCAAATCAGTTCTCGGCGCTGACTTTCGCTTCGCTGTGCGAACCGGTGCAAGGTCTCAAACCCCTGGGAGGATGTGATGACGATGATGGGACAACTGGATGAGTTTCTTCGGACAGTGCGCCCGTCGAGGCGCGACTTCATGGCACAGGCGGCCGCATTCGGCGTGGCCAGCGCTGTCGCCTCGACCATGTGGTCGCGTTCGGCCAAAGCGGCTCCGAGTCGAGGTGGCGATCTCAAGGTCGGCATCGGTCAGGGTTCGACCGGTGACACTTTAGACCCTGTCGGGACCGGCAACGTTTATGTCTATGTTGCGCGGTGGTCATCCTTCAACAATCTGATCGAGCTTGACTCGAACAAGAACCCGCTCCCCGAACTGGCCGAAAGCTGGGACGTGAGCTCCGACGCGACGGACTGGCTGTTTACCCTTCGCCGCGGCGTTACATTCCACAATGGCAAGACGCTCGACGCCGATGACGTCGTTTATTCGATCAATCTGCACCGGGGCGAGGATTCGCCATCATCTGCCAAACCTCTGCTTAGCGGCGTCTCCGATGTAACAGCCGAAGCTCCGGACAAGGTCCGCTTCCGTTTGTCGTCGAGCCAGGCCGAGCTGCCGTACATCCTCGCCGATTATGCTCTTTGTATCGTCCCTGCCGGTCACGACGACTGGGACAATCCGGTCGGTACGGGCGGTTACGTCGTGGAGAGCTGGGAGCCCGGTGTCACCAGCTTGTTTACGCGCAATCCGGACTACTGGAAGCCGGACCGTGCCTGGGTCGATTCGGTCGAGCTGCTCTCAATCACCGACGTGGCGGCCCGGATGAGCGCCCTGCAGAGCGGCGCCGTTCACGCGATCGACCGGATCGATCCTAGATTGGCCGCCTTGGTCGCCGAAACCGAGGGGTTGAAGGTGGTCAGCTCCAAGGATCAGAACTACTTCAACAGCCTGATGCGTTGCGACGAAGGGCCGTTTGCGAACAACGACATCCGTCTCGCCTTCAAGTATCTTCTGCAACGACAGCAGATGGTTGACGCGTTGCTCGGCGGCTTCGGCACGGTCGGCAACGATCACTGCGTGCCGTCAAGCGATCCGATGTTCAATCACGAGTTGCCCCAGCGGCCCTACGACCCGGAAAAGGCGGCCTGGCACTTGCAGCAGGCGGGTGAGGACTCCTTTGCGGTGGATCTCTACACCTCGACGGCCGGTCATCCCGAGGGGGTGAACGCGGCGGTCCTCATGCAGGAAGCGGCGAAGGGCGGGGGTGTTGACATCAACGTGATCCGCACTCCGGCGGACGGGTACTGGTCGGACGTGTGGATGCAGAAGCCCTTCTGCATCTCGATCTGGGGCGTGCGCCCGACACCGGCAATGCAGATGAACCTGGCCTATCGGTCGGGCGCGCCGTGGAACGACACCTATTTCAGCGACCCGCAGTTCGACCAGTTGCTCGACCAGGTGCAGGTCGAAACCGACGAGGAGCGTCGCAAGCAAATCTACTGGGATCTCCAGGAGATTCTGTCGGATAACGGCGGCGCCGGCATCTTTGCCTTCATACATGTCAACGACGGCTACAGTGAGAGCGTGGAGGGAACCCAGCCCGATGCGGTGCGCGAGATGTATGGCTGCCGTGTCGGCGAGAGGGTCTGGCTGGAAAGTTGAGCCGGGTTCGGGACGCGGCCTCCGGCGGCTGGCCCGTGTGACCTGGGCAGTCGCGAAGCGGCCTCAAGCCACCGTGCCGCGGGTGATGTGCGCCGTCGTGTTGCCACGTGACCGAATGCCTTGTTGAACAATTGTTCCCCATCGGGAAGTCTTTGCCCGAATCCAACGACTGGGGAGGTTTTGCATGGGGTTGCGTGTGCCATTGGGCACCGTGCTCGAGCGTCAGGCCGAGAGGCGCGGCGACAACCCGTTCCTGACTATTGTCGACGACGATACTTGCCTGAGCTATCGCGAATTCAACGAGCTGGTGAACCGCGCCGCCCACGGCCTGGCCGAGCTCGGCGTGACGAAGGGCGACTACATCGGCGTGATGCTGCGCAACGCGCTTGAGCCGCTTGTTGTGTCTTATGCCCTCAAAAAGCTCGGGGCGATCGAGGTCGCGATCAACTGCGACTTTCGTGGGCCCGGCCTCGCGCGCATGCTCAATCTCACGCGTAATCCGCTGCTGCTCACCGAGACCGGATTCCTCGAGCCGCTTCGGCAGATCGCCGGCGAACTGACCGATTTGACCACGTTGGTCGTCAAGGGCGATCTGTCCGCCGTCGACGTCGAACTGGGCGACCGCAAGGTGATTCCGTTCGAGACCATTCTCTCGGACCGAACCGACAATCCGGGTGTCGCGGTGCGCGACGTCGATCTCGCCCTGGTGCTCTTCTCCTCGGGCACCACGGGTCTGTCGAAGGGGCAGCTTTCGACTCATCGTTTCGCGGTCCGCACCGCCGAGGGTGTCGCAAACAATTACGGCCTGACCGAGGACGACGTGGTCTACACGCCTTGGCCGCTCCATCACCTCGGCGCCGCGATTGCGGAGTTCGTCCCGGCGCTGCTCACGGGTGGCCAGGTGGTGCTGCGCGGAAAGCTGTCGGTCAGTCGCTACTGGGACGAGGTGCGGCGGTACGGTGCGACCTGGTGCATGATGCAGGGTGGTTTGCAGAAATGGCTCTGGGACCTGCCGCCGAGCCCGGACGATCAAAACCACAAGGTCCGCCTGGCCTGGGGCGGGCCGTTCCCGGTGAACCGCCCGGCCTTCGAGGAGCGCTTCGGGCTCAAGACGGGCTACTGCTTCGGCATGAGCGATATGGGCATGTGCAGCTATCAGTCGATCACGGAGCCCGAACCGCCAAACTCCTGCGGCAAGATCCTCAAGGACCTCTTCGATGTCCGCATCGTTGACGACGACGACGAGGAGCTGCCGACCGGCGAGGTGGGCGAGATCGTGGTCCGCCCGCTCGAACCACACATCATCATCGAGCAGTACTTCGGCATGCCCGAGTACACGCTTCAGGCGTTCCGCAATCTCTGGTTCCACACCGGCGACGTCGGCTACTTCGACAAAGACGGCTACCTCTTCTTCCTCGAGCGGAAGAAGCAGGTCATCAAGCACGGCGGCGAGAACATTCTCCCCACCGAGGTCGAGGAGGGAATTCACAGCCACCCCGATGTCGAGTTCTCCGCCGTGATCGGCGTGCCGAATGATGCGGGCGAGGAGGACGTCAGAGCCTTCGTTCAGCTGCGCCCGGGCGGCGCCGTGACGGCCGAAGAGTTGCGTGACCACTGCAGCGAACGTATGGCCAAGTGGATGGTCCCGGCATCGATCACGATACTTGACGAATTGCCGATGACCACAACCGGCAAACCTGCCCTGGCGGAGTTGCGCGAGATGGGTTCGTGAGGCCCGATCGCGTGCGGCTCGCTCTGTCCTCTGTGACACCCTATGCTCGATGTCTTTCCGACGGACCAGGCAAGGAGGAGGCTTCCATGAGCGCCGGCCGACGCATTCAGAACATCTACGAGACACCCTTCGAACCCTACGACATGGACGGACCTCTGGAAGGGGACAAGACCTGGCTGCCCGTGAGCTGGACCAAGGAGTCGGGGCGCGGCTGCTACCTGATTCGCATGGAACCCGGATCCGAGACCATTCCCCATGAACACCGCTGCCGGGAGGAGTTCCTCATCCTGGAGGGCGAGCTCATCGAGAGCGACGGCACCGTGCTCAAAACCGGCGACATGGTGAGCTATGACAAGGGGACCTATCACAATTCGCGCACCGAGACCGGCTGTCTGCTGATCGGTTTCGACTGGCTGCCCTGACGCGATTGGAACCGGCAACCTGAATCTCGATGCGGCAGGCGCCTCAGGCGAAGGTCCGTACCGGTTCACCCAGGATTGACATGTCCGGCTCGACGCCCAGACCGGGTTTCTCGTTGGGTTCGAGAAATCCGTCGACAACCCTTGGCGCATCTTCGTCGTAGCGCATGTTGGAGAAGTAGGAGGAGACGTAGGTCGCGGCGAAGGTGGCGTCCGGTGTCGAGACCGCCATGTGCGCCTGCGCCGCCGCGGAGAGATCCGCCCCCCAGGCATCGTCGACGGTCATGAACTTGCCCGCCGCGGTGCACACATCGCGGATGAGGCGCATGCCCGTGATGCTGCCGACCCGGGTGATCTTGCAACCGATGCCCTCGAATCAGTTGTCGGCAAGCCCCTGCAGCAACACATGGATGTCCGCCATGCACTCGTCGAGGATCATGGGCTGGCACACCTGACGGCGAATGGAGAGGCATTCGGCATAGGTCAGGCACGGCTGCTCGATGTAGAAGTCGACGTCTTCGGTCAGCCTGAGGACGCGCAGCGCCTCGTGGGTCTTCCAGGCCTTGTTGGCGTCCACCACCAGGGTTTCACCTGGCTGAATGCATGCTCCCGCCATGTGTATGCGCGCGATGTCCTGTTCGAAGTTGCTGCCCCTCCCCGCCTTGACCTGAAAATGGGTGAAGCCCTCGTCGCGATACTGCGACATGCGCCGTTTCACGGTTTCGGACGGACCCATCTCGATCTCGGGATAGGCGCGGGCCTTCTCCTGCATGCGCGGCAGCGACGGCTCGTTTGCGATCGACGCAATGGCAGCCGCAATCGAGAGTGGATTCGATCGGCTGGGCTGACCTGCTCGGCGAGGCGATTGCGCCGTCGAGATTGCTGAACGTGACGTTCTGCGAGGGTGACGTGGTGCGTCCGAAGCCCGTTCGAGCTCACCCCGTCGTCTGGCGTGGGCAACATTCAATCCGAACGATAGATGGTCTCATGTCGTGCCTGTCTACGATTGCGCCGCCACAGGACGACATTGTGCCGATAAATCAAAGTGCTATCGCTTCACTTGTGGATCGTCTCCCCGACAAAGGCGCGAACGTACACGCACCGGCTAACTTCTCGGTGTTGACGCGCCAGATGACTTTTCGAGTGATTTTGCAGAAAGGTCCGTCATGTCAACACCGCAGGGGAAGAGAACTGCCAACCTGAAGCTCACCCTGAACAGGCGCAGTGTGGAAGCGCTGGTGACCGCCGACAAACCCTACATCGCTTGGGACGACAGGCTCACAGGCTTCGGCGTGCGCGTGCAGCCCACCTGCATGCGGTCCTATCTCGTCAACTACCGTGCCGACGGCGCAGGCCGGAAGGCGGCCAACGGACGGGTCGTGCCGGGACGCCACGGGACTATGACGCCCGAGCGGGCCCGGCGCATGGCGCATGAAACCCTGGGACGCTTCGCTGCTGGCGAGGACCCCGCAGGCGAGCGCGCCGGAAGACGCGCGACGCCGACGCGGTCCACGATCTGCAGCCGAATCCGCTCGCCATCACTCTGGTTTGCGAGAACGGATCGGATCGGTACGCGGGGTGCTATCCGGTTTGTTGTCGCTTCTTTTCAGGGGCGGCTTCTCGTTGGCGTGGCTCTCATGTCCGATTACAAGTCGTTTGGCGCCTTGCGGTCCGCCGACGCCAGCGTCTCGAATTCGCATCTCGCCTCCTCGAGCTCGCCTATCGCATCGGCGAGCGCTTCGCCAAACGATTCGGGCGGACCGTCGAACGGCAGCCTGTCGATGGTATGGTCGAGCTTGTAGCGCGCCCGCCAGGCCTTGTGGCGTGCGAACTCCTGGCGAATGGTCGGCGAGTTCCATCGTCGGATCTCCGGCCAGTGGGTGGCGTCCGGAAAGCGAAGGTCCCGGGCGATGAAGCCCGGCACAAAGACGCAGCGTTCCGCAGGCTTTCGCAGCGGCTCGCCACGGTGCAGGACGAGGTTGCCTTGCATGAACATGCCGAATCCCGCCTCGGCACAGGTGACTCTCTCGATGCGTTCGGACGGGAAGTCTGGAAACGCCCCGACGGTCGTGCGCAACCGCGATGGATCGTCCATGCCGGCCAGCACCGCCGCCTCGTCGACGGTACCCCTGAAGTACTCGAAGGCGCCGCCATCGAGCACCGTCGGATCGCTCACCATGATGACGAGACCGAATCCGAGCGAGTCCAGATGCCAGCCTTGGTTCGTCTTCTCGACCTCCGGCGGCGCGTAGATGAAGCTCGCGGCGAGCGTTGGCAACGTGTGCGATATCAGCGGCGTGCCGGCAATCCCGGAGAGGAACTGGGACAAACGGGGACACGCACAGAAGTCACGGATGAACTTCGAAGAGAACGCCGCCCCTCGGGGCTTGATGTAAGTGGCGTCGGGGTCGCCCTCGGTAGGCGGCCGCATCCGCTTGAAGGCCTCACCGACCTCGCGCAGCGCCGCCACGCCCTGCTCGCTCAGCACCCTGAAGGACGTCGTCATCGCGACGTCGGAGGCGTGCGTGGAACACTCCCTTGCGCTGTACCCGAAATCGCGCAAGCGATACACCATCTCCGGAGGTTCAAGCGCCAAATGGCGTTCGGAATCGAACTCGGGCTCCCGATCGAGGGGCGTGTAGCACGCGGGGATCCTCTCGGGGAACAAGATGCCGTTTGCGATCATGGTATCGACCTCATCACCCTTGGAACCAGCAACCTGAATCTCGATGCGGCCGGCGCCTCAGGCGAAGGTCCGGATCGGTTCACCCAGGATTGACATGTCCGGTTCGACGCCCAGACCGGGTTTCTCGTTGGGTTCGAGGAAACCGTCGACAACCCTTGGCGCATCTTCGTCGTAGCGCATGTTGGAGAAGTAGGAGGAGACGTAGGTCGCGGCGAAGGTGGCGTCCGGTGTCGAGACCGCCATGTGCGCCTGTGCCGCCGCGGAGAGGTCCGCCCCCCAGGCATCGTCCACGGTCATGAATTTGCCCGCCGCGGTGCACACATCGCGGATGAGGCGCATGCCGGTGATGCCGCCGACCCGGGTGATCTTGCAACCGATGCCCTCGAAGCAGTTGTCGGCAAGCCCCTGCAGCAACACATGGATGTCCGCCATGCACTCGTCGAGGATCATGGGCTGGCGCACCTGGTGGCGAATGGAGAGGCATTCGGCATAGGTCAGGCACGGCTGCTCGATATAGAAGTCGACGTCTTCGGTCAGCCTGAGGACGCGCAGCGCCTCGTGGGTCTTCCAGGCCTTGTTGGCGTCCACCACCAGGGTCTCACCCGGCTGAATGCATGCGCCCGCCATGCGTATGCGCGCGATGTCCTGTTCGAAGTTGCTGCCCCTCCCCGCCTTGACCTGAAAATGGGTGAAGCCCTCGGCGCGGTACTGCGACATGCGCTGTTTCACGGTCTCGGGCGGACCCATCTCGATCTCGGGATAGGCGCGGGCCTTCTCCTGCATGCGCCCGCCGATCAGATGATAGAGAGGCCGGTCGTAGGCCTTGCCGACAATGTCCCAGCAGGCGATGTCGATCGCCGACTTCGCGTAACCGCCGCCCATCAGCCAACGGTTCATCGTGGCATTGATGCGATCTGTCTGGGTCGGATCCTCTCCGATCAGCCCCGGTGCCATTTCCTCGATCGCCGCACGTACCCCCAGCGCGTGTTCGGGCTGGTAGGTCGAGGCAATCGGGCAGACCTCGCCCCACCCGACGAGGTCTGAGTCCGTTTCCAGCCGCACGACGGTGTCGTCCAGGGATTCGTAGGTTCTGTTGGGATAGCGTTTGGGCTTCTCGAGCGGAATGTCGAGTTGAAACACGTCAATCCGAGATATCTTCATCTGATTCCTCCGTCTGTCGGGCGGGACGATAACGAGCTTGTCTGCAAGGGCCTTGGCCAGGAACTCTTCCTGCGCGACCGCTCTCGCGCAAGCGTCAATCGGCCCCCTTGCAAACGCGGAAACTCCGGCGCGACGCCTGCGGCCAACACCTTGATGAGCACTTCACCAGCCTTGAAGGATCGTTGCGGTGGCGGAGCCCGTCGAGACCGCCATGGCCGACAGGCCAAACGGGGGA
This sequence comes from Alphaproteobacteria bacterium, assembly GCA_965207785.1. Lineage (GTDB taxonomy): Bacteria > Pseudomonadota > Alphaproteobacteria > SP197 > SP197 > SP197. The sequence goes on from CBDBNO010000010.1 coordinate 260,416, forward strand.
CATCCGCGATGCAATCGTCGCGAGCATGCCGGCGAACTCGCCACGGCACCGTCTTGACGACGTCGATGTCGCGGCGCGTAATGACGAGACAGGAGCGCGGGTGCAGTTGAGACGGACCGGGTGATGACGTTCTGGGTGAAGGGTTCGTCAGGTCTGTCGATCGTCGACCGTTCGCTTGAATCGCCGCTGGATGCCCAGGACGGCTACCTGACCGCCAACGAGCGCTTCTTTGTCTGCAACAGCGGCACCACGACGATCGTCGATGCCCAAAGGCACATGGTTCATGTTCACGGCGACGGCGTGGAGAATGAGCTCAAGCTGTCGATCGCCGACCTCGAAACCATGCCGCAACGCAGCGTGCCGGCGGTGCTGGAGTGTGCGGGGAACCATCGCTTCCTGTTTCGGGAGGTCGCGGGCGAGACGCTCGACAGGCGCCCGCAGGTGACAGAGTTGATGTGGGGCCTCGGGGCCGTCGGCATGGCACGATGGCGCGGCGTTCCGTTGCGCCATGTCCTCGGACTGGCTCGTCTTGACCAGGAAGCCGTTCACGTCTGTCCCAGAGGCGCGGAGACCGATTCTCGTGAAGGAGAGATCAGGATTCCCATGCCGATGTCCAAGGCCATGGATCCCGACACGATCCTGGCACTCGAGATGAACGGCCAGCCCTTGCCTCCTGACCATGGCTTCCCGGTCAGGGTGATCGTGCCGGGGTGGATTGGTGCGTACAGCGTCAAGTGGGTTCGCGACATCGAGGTCTCGCGCAGCTATCTCAAGGTGATGCGGAACACCGAATTCTATGTGCTGCGAGGCAACGACTGGCCGGCCGGAGGAATACCGATTACCGAACTCAACCTGAAGAGCAGCCTCGCGCTGCGGTGGCCGGCGCGACTGGTGGCGGGCGATCACATCCTCCACGGGTATGCCCGAGGTTCGACAGCACCGATCGACAGCGTTCACTGGAGTGACGACGGAGGTTCAAGCTGGCAGGATGCGAAACTGACCGGTCCGGACGAACCATATGGTTGGGTGCGCTTTCAGTTTCGTTGGCGCGCCGCTGCGGGCCAATACACCCTTATGACGAGAGCCACGGATCGCAACGGAAGGACCCAGCCCGAGAGGGTTCCGTTCAACAATGGCGGGTATCTGTTCAATGCGGTCCATCCGCATCCCGTCACCGTCGTGTGAGCAATCGGCACCAGGCGAACAGAGGGACGCTCCATGAAAATCACGCGGATCAGCGTCCATCAGGTGGATGTTCCCATCAAGCCCGCGACCATCTCTCACAACCGGGTGATGTCGGTGTTCGACGAGACAATCGTGCGCATCGAGACGGATGCCGGCATCGACGGCTGGGGCGACAGCGTGCCGTGGGGTTCGAACTTCGTTGCCGCCTTCGCCCGCGGCGTGCGTGCCGGTCTCGACGAGCTCGGCCCGCTGCTCATCGGCCGCGACCCGAGAATGGTGGCGGCGATCGGAGAACTGATGGACTCGGCGATGACAGGCCAAGCTTATGTGAAGACGGCGCTGGACGTCGCGTGCTGGGACATCTTGGGACGATCGCTCGACACGCCGCTCTACATGCTGCTGGGGGGCATGGTGACGCCGCGGCCGGAAGTGGTTGGCTCGGTACCGCCACGGCCGGGCGAGGAACTCGAGGCGGTGATGGCCGCGTTGCGGGCGGACGGCATTGCGCAGTTCTCGGGCAAGACCAGTGGGGACGTGGCCGAAGACATCGCCTATCTGCGATGGATGGGTGAACGCATGCACCCCGGCGAGTCTCTGAAGTACGACGGCAACGGCGGATGGCGCGTCGACGAGGCGATCCGCGTCGCCAGGGCCATGGGCGACATCGACGTCTATTTCGAGCAGCCCTGCGCGACCTACGAGGAGTGCCGCGACGTGCGCCGCACGACAGGAGTTCCGCTCATCCTGGATGAATCGGCGACGAACATCGGCGTCGTCCTGCGCGCGAAGGAGGACGGCGTTCTTGACGGGCTGAACGTCAAGCTTGCGAGTGCCGGCGGCATCTCGAAGATGCGCCTCATCCGTGACCTCTGCGTCGCGCTCAATGTTCCGATGGAAATCCAGGACTCATCCTACAGCGACCTTGCCTGCGCGGTGGTGGCCCATATGGGCCACTCGACGCCGGAACGCTGCATCCGCTCGGTCATCTATCCGAAGGGCCTGGAGAAAGCGACGGTGACGAACCCTCCGCGTATCGTGGGTGGACGGATGACCGCGCCCGACGGGCCGGGTATCGGCGCAATTCCCATGCCGGACGTCATTGGAGATCCGATCTCCGTCTACGAATGACGGAATCGCTCCGGGGGAATGAACGGCATCCATGGCGCGCGAGCGTGCGGTCAGCGAACTTATGCGGGTCGGGCGTCGAGATCATTCCCGGTTCCCGCCCCGTTCGGCGCGGATTCCAGTACGTCGCCCGCCAGCAACCAGTCATCGTCAACGGTGCGGATGCGTTGTTTTCCCGCCAAGTCCCGGCGCGACTCTCGTGATGGACTTAGGCGAAGCACCGGCAGTCATGTGCCTCGCGCTGATCGCCCAACCGTTTGAAGTGCGGAATGCGGGCGCCGGGCAACAGTTCATTGCATGTCCGTCCCTCGACGTTCGACACGTCACCGACAAGCAGGGCAACGACGCCGGAAAGACACCGCCATCATCTGCGCACCCCTTGCCGTGAGTCGCGAGGGCCGCCCGGGTCGGGAACTGCTTGAATGGCCGGAACAGGGTCGCGAAGGCGGCCGTTTCGGTTATGGACGAACCACGACGTGTTCGAATGGCGAAACGCCGCGGGCGGCGTGTTCAACCGCGGCGCCGACATCGTCGAGGCCGTAGGCGTGAACCTGGAACCGGTCGACGGGCAGGCGGCCTTCGGCGATCATGCGGACGAGCGATGCGGGCGCGTCTCTCGCAAACCACAACGATCCCCTGAATGCCAGTTCCCTGGTCACGAAATCCGACGTCGGCACGGTCGGATTGACCGACGCCACCGAGATCATGGAACCTCCCCTGTTCAGGACGGCGGCAGCCTGGTTGATCCACGCCGGATCGTCCGTGTCGACGGTGTTCAGGACCATGTCAATGCCGTCGGGAATCTCCGTCGACGTCTCGACCCGGTCGTCCAGTCCGTCAAACGCGGCCAACCGCTCCGGCGACCTGCCGACGGCACACACGCGCCCGGCGCCCATGGCCAGAGCAACGACGACGGCACTGACACCGACCAGTCCCGTCGCGCCATAGACGGCGACGCTGGAGCCCGTCCGGAGACCCCCGTGCACGAACCCCCCGTGGGCCGTTCCCATCCATCCGAGCCGGCACAGCACGTCGGCCGAGGTCACGGACAATGCCGGTTCGACGGCAGTCAGGCACTCGGCCGGCAACACGATATGCGTCGCCAGGGCGCCGTCGCGCCAACGCTTCAGAATCTCTTCAGCCCCACCCGAAATGTCGAAACATCCTGCGAAGGCGTATTCGGTGCGGCCTGTCGGTGACGTTGCCTCGATGTAGCTGTCGCAGAACACGCGGTCACCGACGGCAACGCTTGTGACCCCGCCGCCGACCGCGACGATCGTTCCGGCACAGTCCATTCCCGGCGTGAACGGCCGGCGCGGCGTGACGAAACCGCTGTTACCGGCGATCAGCGTCCCCATGTAGGGGGACATGAAGACCGCCTCGACCGCGACGACCGCGCAGCCTTCCGGCGCACTTGGATCATCCAGGACTTCAACGACCAGGGATTCAGCATTGTCGTAGAGCCGCGCAGCGCGCATGGCGTTCACCTCCAATCGGTCCGGGCAACTTATCTCAATTGAGCATCCCAGAAAGAGACAAATGTCCTCATCCAGTGCAAGCGTGCTGATCGCCGATTGGCGTGGAAACCTGGAAGGAACGGGCGTCGCCGAATCGCAGGCACGGAACCGCTGTCATGTCAGGCTTGCTCATGCCGGCTCCGGGCTTGGCACTTGTCTGCGGGACCATGTGCTGTTGGACGAGGCCGGTCGCTCGGTTGGGCTTGGTGTCACGGCGATTTCGCTGTCGCACCTGGTGGGCGTGGAAGAAGATACCGTCCACCTTCAGCACACGACCAACTGCGAACCGGTCATCATTGAATGTGCTGACACGGCGGTGGCCAGCCTGGACAGCACACCGGAACCGGAGCTTGAATGGCGGGAAGGACCGGTCAACTTTCCTGGCGACTGCCGAGCACCACGAACGACAGAAGAACTGTAAGGGAAGGGTTTGAGGCTGCAGTCGCTCTCTGATCCACACTTGTCAATGGGACACAGTTCGACAGGAGTCGTCACATGACAGGACAATCGCATGCGACCAACAAGTTGCCCCGCTTCGACTATCACGTCGGGTTTGTATCCGCCCCCGGTGGATTTGACTGTTCGCCGCAGGAGTTCCTCAGGGTTGCCCCTCAGCGCACCGGCGTGATTCAGCGTGTCCTGTCGATTCAGGGTTATGATCAGACCCTCCCGATCGAAGGCAGAGCCAGGAGTTTTCATCTTATCGAAGAAGCTGTGATGGCACTCGGGTTCTCGCGATGCCAGGTCGTCGGGCAGGTCGGATCCAATTGGGTCCACTGTACCGGTACGACACCGGGCCAGATTGAGGAGTTGTGCGACGATCTGGGCGAGAGAGCCAACTTGACCTTCCTGATGGCTGGTCACTGCATCGTCATGGCGTTGCGTGACATGGGTGCCAGAAAGATCACGGTTTCCAACGGCTACTACCGACCCGATTGGGCCTTTGGCATAAACCGATACCTGGAACAGGCCGGGTTCGACATTTGCTATCAAGGCAACCTGATTGATCAGGGAATCTACCCCGACATTGACGCCCTGGCTGAATCGGAAAGGGCTACTTTCTGGGATTATCCGGTTTCCGACGCGACAAGATCGCTTCTGGCGGCGCACCGTGCAGCACCCGCGGCCGATGCCATTGTGGTGACAGGCGGTGGCGTTCGCACGCTTGACTGCATCGACGCCATTGAAACGATGACAGGCAAACCCGTTGTCGCGTCAGACGTCTCGCTGTACTGGGCAATGCTGAGGGCGCTCGGCGCCAAACCGCCGGGGCGAGATTTTGGATCCCTGATACGGTCATTGAGTTAGTGCATGCCGCCCAGCCGGGGATCTTCCATGGCCTGGTCAACAAGGTACGCCAGAAGATCCTGAGTCATGCCAGCGTGACCCTTGCTACCTCCTCAGCCTGTTCCTGCAGAATGTCCGCGTCGTCCTCCAGGTTCACCATATCGAGAATGCGTCCGACCCGACGGAGATCGCGCAGCACCGTCTCCACCCTGGCAATGCACTTTGGAGATCCGATCTCCGTCTACGAATGACGGAATCGCTCCCAAGGGAACGAACGCCCTCCATGGTGCGCGAACGTGCGGTCAGCGAACGTCACGAGATCTTCCCCAACACCCGCCTGTTCGACACGTCACTGACAATCAGGGACATCGCGCTGGAGAGATACCGCCTTCCCCTGCTCACCCCGTGCCGCGCGCGAAGGCCGCCCGGCTCCCGAATCGCTTGCCGTGGAGGTCGAATGGCCGGAACGAGGTCGCAAGAGCGGCCGTTTCGCTCACGGCCTGACCGCGACGTGCTCGAAAGGCGAAACGCCGCGGGCGGCGTGATCAATCGCGGCGCCGACATCGTCGAGGCCGTAGGCGTGAACCCGGAACCGGTCGACGGGCAGGCGGCCTTCGGCGATCATGCGGACGAGCGATGCGGGCGCGTCTCTCGCAAACCACAACGATCCCCTGAATGCCAGTTCCCTGGTCACGAAATCCGACGTCGGCACGGTCGGATTGACCGACGCCACCGAGATCATGGAACCTCCCCTGTTCAGGACGGCGGCAGCCTGGTTGATCCACGCCGGATCGTCCGTGTCGACGGTGTTCAGGACCATGTCAATGCCGTCGGGAATCTCCGTCGACGTCTCGACCCGGTCGTCCAGTCCGTCAAACGCAGCCAGCCGCTCCGGCGACCTGGCGACCGCACAGACGCGCCCGGCGCCCATGGCCAGAGCAACGACGACGGCGCTGACACCAACCAGTCCCGTCGCGCCATAGATGGCAACGCTGGAGCCCGTCCGGAGCCCCCCGTGCACGAACCCCCCGTACGCCGTTCCCAACCACCCGAGCCGGCACAGCACGTCGGCCGAGGTCACGGACAACGCCGGTTCGACGGCAGTCAGGCACTCGGCCGGCAACACGATATGCGTTGCAAAGGCACCGTCGCGCCAACGCTCCAGAATCTCGCCAGCGCCGCCCGAAATGTCGAAACATCCTGCGAAGGCGTATTCGGTGCGGCCTGTCGGTGAGGTTGCCTCGATGTAGCTGTCACAGAACACGCGGTCACCGACGGCGACACTATTGACCCCGCCGCCGACCGCCACGATCGTTCCGACACAGTCCGTTCCCGGCGTGAAGGGCCGGCGCGGCGTGACTAAACCGCTGTTGCCGGCGATCAGAGTCCCCATGTAAGGCCACATGAAGACCGCTTCGACCGCGACGACCGCGCAGCCTTCCGGCGCACTCGGATCGTCAAGGTCTTCAACGACCAGGGAGTCAGCATTCTCGTAGAGCCGTGCAGCACGCATGGCGTTCACCTCCAAACGGTTCCAGCAATCTATCTGATTAGAGCTTCCCGGAAAGAGACAAGTGTCCTCTTAGGTGTTCATGCCTGCGCAGAAACCATCCGCTATCGCGCTCACGGACCGGCGAGTGCCTTCAGGGGATATGCCGGATCGCCGATGTGTTCCGGGATCGGCCTCACCCCGGCGGCGACAAGCTTGCGGCCCATCATGTATTCGCGCGGGCTGTTGATGGCGTCGACGGCAAGGAGGCGGCCCTGCTTGAGGTAGAAGAGACTGAACGCACCGTCTGCCGGATCGCCCCGCACGACGGTTTCATCGTGACCCGGGCTCAGGCCGGCGATCTGCAGCCTGGTGTCGTACTGGTCGGACCAGAACCACGGCACGGCGCTGTAGGCCTCCGGCGTTCCGCATATGGCCCTGGCCACGGCGGTCGCCTGGTCGACGGCGTTCTGCACCGACTCGAGACGGACGTTCACGCCGTAGATGCCATTGGGATGGTTGGTGCAGTCGCCGCACGCAAGGATGTCGGGGTCTTTGGTCTGACCGTGAGCATCGACCAGGATGCCGTCGTCGCACGGCAGTCCGGCGGCCTCTGCCAGTTCGATGTTGGGCACCACTCCGACGCCGATGACCACGACATCGGCGGGAAACACCCGGCCATTGGCGGTCGCAACGCGTTCGACCCGGCGCCTGCCCTCGAACGCGGCGACCTGAACCTCCGTCACGATGTCGACACCATTGCCTGCGTGCAGCCCTTGGTAGAAGGCCGAAACGACCGGGGCGACAACCCGGTTCATGACCCGGTCGGCCATCTCCAGCACCGTCACGACGGCGCCGTGCCGGGTTGCCGTCGCGGCGACCTCGAGGCCGATGTATCCCCCGCCACAGATCACGAGGCGTGCGCCGGGACGAAGCTCTGCCCTGATCTGGTCCGTGTCCGCCATGGTGCGCAGGGTGTGAATGCCGCAGAGATCCGATCCGGGGAGCGCGAGGCGCCGGGCCCGTGCACCGGTCGCCAGCACCAGCTTGCCATAGGGAATCGACACGCCGTCCGACGTCATGATCGTCCTGGACGCCCTGTCGATTCTCTCGACCCTGCAGCCGAGCGCGAGATCAGCCCCGGTCCGTCGATAGAACTCGAGCGGTTTCAAGAGCACCTGGTCGAGGTCCATCTGGCCGGCGAGGTAGTTCTTCGAGAGCGGCGGACGCTGATAGGGAGGCAAGGGCTCTTCGCCGACGATGCGGATCGGTCCGTGGTACCCGTTCATGCGCAGCACCCCGGCGATATGGCCGGCCGCGTGCCCGCCGCCAACGACGACGACGCTCATGCGGTAGGTCTAGCTGCCGGCGGACGTCAGGGATCGCGCTCCGGATTCCTGCGCTGCGTTCTTCGCCATGTCATCGAGCATTTCGAGGACGATCCGGTCCCGCGGGTTGTCGGTAACGTCCTTCACGACGTTCATGTCGCCGCGCATGACGGCGTCATACTCTTCCCGGACGAGAGCGATCTTCGAGCCCAGTGGCGTATCGACCTCGACGATCTCCTCGGCGTCGCGTACGACATCGCGGGTGCCGTCCACACGGAGCACGGTAAAGCCCGAGGTCTCGATCAGCTTGCGCATCCGATGGCGTTTGACGGGCGTGCCGTTGCACAGGTAGGCGCAGTATCCGCACGGGCTATAGAGCAGCATGTCCGGATCCTGAATGAAGTCCTTGTAGCTCGGATAGGTGAAAAAGAAGGCATCGTTGTAGGGATCCTTCTTGCGCACCGTCGTGCACAGCGAATCCAGCTCCTTGTCGTCCTTCGGCAGACCGCCACCGACCCGGAACGGGCTCCAGTTCGACCATTTTCCATCGGGCGACAAACCGTGATAGTCCGTGCAGGCCATGTAGCACGCGTTGTTCGTGCGCTTCTCGGCGATCTTGTCCTCAAGCCCGAACATTCGGATGGTGATGCCCTCCTGGCGCGGGATCATCTCCGACGGGCAGGACCGCACGCAGTTCATGCACATGTCGCAAGGGTTCTCTTCCAGAAGCGGATCCTCTTCCAGAACCGCCGTGGTGATCACCGAGCACAGGGTGCAGGCCGCGCCGTGTTCCGGCGTCATGATGTTGCCGCTCCATCCGATGCGCCCCAGCCCCGCCGCGACCGCAGCATAGCGGTGCGAGAAGTCGGGGATCATGGCAACCGCCTCGGACGGGTCCTTGACGCCCGGTTCCGGCCGGTAGACGGAGTTGATCGAGACGACAACGGCCTCGTGGCCTTTCTCCACGAGACGGGCGGCGATCGCGTCGCCGACATCGTACAGCAGCGATTCCGTCGCCTTCTTGTGTTCGAGGAACGGTCGCAATGCCCTCTTCGCCATGAAGGCTTCCAACAGGTCGTTGTCGTAGGCGATCGAATAGGCGATGACCGACTGCGCGTTCCCCATGACATAGGTCGGGTCTGCCGACGGCGGGCCGTCTTTCATGCGGGTCACCGACGCGATCCCGACCGTCGTCGCGCCGCTCGCGAGCGCGATATCCTTCACGGACTGCTTCAGGCTGGCCATGCGGATTACTCCATCCCTTCCGGTCGATCCTCGTCACGTCCGGGGAAGCGCTATCGACACATCATGCAATTTTCCTACCAGAAAAGTACTCGCAATCCAATTTTCTGATGTGTTTTTTTAGTCTCGAGCGGTTTGCGGCCCCCTGACGGCATGTTTGGAGGATCACCCTGACGTCGGGAGCACCCTGCGAGGCATGGTGGTGTGCCTGCACCGCTCTCGCTCCCGATGTCCCAGTCACGGAAGACATCCGATCAACGGCGGCGTTGCAGACGACGCTCATTTCGACCGCCGGTCGACCGCTCCCGCTTGACCAGCAGGGCATCGACGACCGTAAGGCCCTGTCCCTGCGGATGGACGAGCACCGGGTTGACGTCGAGTTCATCGACGATGTCGGCGTGATCGTGAACGAAGTGCGATACGCGGACGATGAGGTCGACCAGGGCATCGGCATCCGCCGCCGGTTCGCCACGGTGACCCTCGAGAACGCCCCACACCTTCAGCCCGCGCAGCAGCCGTTCTGCTTCGCCGCGGTCGAGCGGAACCAGCGCGAAGGCCACGTCCTTCAGGACTTCGACATGCGTGCCGCCCCATCCCACCATGAGGAGGTGGCCGAACGTCTCGTCGCGCGAAACTCCCAGGATGATCTCCGTGCCGCTGGCCGCCATTGGCTGGACGAGGACGCCGCGCAGGCCGCAGTCCGGCGCACCTGCCCGGGCGGCCCGGCAGATCTCCTCGAAGGCAGCACGCGCCGCGGCGTCGCCGACGATGTTGAGGCGCACGCCGCCAACGTCGGTCTTGTGGGGGATCTCGGGCGACTGCACCTTCATCGCCACGGCGCATCCGAGCCTCGTTGCCGCCGCGCCGGCTTGCGCCGCAGTGGTGGCGAGGATCGCCTCGCCGAACGGCACGCCGTAGTTGGCCAAGACCTCCCGGGCCTCGTACTCGCAAAGCGTGCGACCGCCCGAGGCCAGGGCATCGGCGACGGCCACGCGCGCGCCATCGTCGATGGCGACGCCGCATGAACCACCCTGGTCGGCGCCGGTGGCCGATGCCCGCAAGGCTGCGTAGTTGGCCATCTCGGCGATGCTGCGCACTGTGTTACGCAGGCTGGTCATCATCGGCAGGCGCGCCATGGCCATGATCTCGGCGGACCGGCCGATCGGTTGGGTGTACGACCAGAACAGCACGGGCTTGCCCGCGGTCTTGCCGAGTTCCGCCAGTGCGTCGATCTCCTTCGACAGGGTCACCGCGGTCCGCGCCGAGAGGATGACCACCACGCAGTCGACTGCGTCCGACGCGACCAGCAGCTCGGCGAACTTCGCGTAGCCCTCGAACCGGACGGCCTGGGCGGTGCCGTCCACCGGATTTTCGGACGATCCGTAGGTGGGCAGCAGGGCGTCGATCTGCGATCGCGTCCCCGCATCCAGCAGCGGCACCTCGAGACCAGCATCGGCGCAGGCGTCGGCGACCCAGCCGCCACCGCCACCGCTGGCGGTGAAGATGCCGACCCGGCGCCCTCGCGGCAGCCGCGCGAGGTGCCGCGAGAAGGCAACGGCCATGTCGACCGCCTCGTCGATGTCATCGGCCTCGATGACGCCGTACTTGCGAAAGGCGGCGTGGTATCCCTCGTAGGCGCCGGCGAGCGCGCCCGTGTGCGACTCCGCCGCCCGCCGGCTCGCGGCAGAGCGGCCGATCTTGACGACGATGATCGGCTTGCCCAGCTGCAGCGCCCGTTCGGCCGCCTTGAGGAAGACATCCGGGCGCCTGAGCGTTTCGATGAAGAGCAGATAGACGTCCGCGCCGCCCTCTTCGAGACCGTGGGCGAGATAGGCCGCGAGATCGACGCACGCCTCGTTGCCCGTCGACAGCACCGTGGCGACCGGCGCTCTCCTGGCCAGCGCCGTGTCTGCGAAGGCAAAACCGATGGCGCCGCTTTGCGCTATCACGGCAATTCTCCCACGCGCGGGCATGTCGTGAGGAATCGGCGGATCGAGCCCATCCATCACCGGGCTGAACGTGGCCGCCAGTCCCGTGCGGAAGTCGGCGAACCCCTCCGCGTTGGGACCGCAGACGACGATGTCGTAGCGCTCCGCGATGTCGCGGACCCGCTGCTGACGGACCTCTCCCTCGCCACCCTCTTCGGAGAATCCCGACGCGAAGATCATGGCGGCACCGGCGCCAGCCTTCGCGACGTCCTCAAGCACGTCGCAGACGGCAGCCGCGGGCACCAGCATTAGTGCGAGATCGACAGGGTGCGGCAGGGCGGCGATCGACGGATAGGTCCTGTGCCCGGCGATCTCGTTCTCCGACCGGCTGACGAGGTAGACGGTGCCGGCAAATCCGTGGTGCAGCACGGTCCTGACGATGCGTCCGCGTATGACGTCGAAGTTGGACGTCGCGCCGACGATCGCGACGCTGTTTGGCGACAACAGTTTGTTGAGATCCGCCATCGCGTCAGCGCAGACCACGGGCGATGATACCGCGCGGGATTTCGATCGAGAGTTTCGGAGCGATCAACATCGGCCGGTGCGAGGCGCTCTCTCCCCTGCTGTGACACGATGATAGCCGAAGGCGATTCGTCAATCCCTGGGTTTGGCGCCCTGCGCGTCCGGTCAGAACACTCGTGTAAGTTAATTTTCCGTCGCTGAGTTTTCAAGAACTAAACTTGTGGGTCAGTGGCTTTAGTGATATCATCATTTGTTCGATTTCTCGTCATTGTTTCCCGATGGTGACTCGGCGATACGGCTGCGCTGGCCGGATTGGAACACTGTGGATCAGGAGGCTCGGGTGTCCGACTGGAACCTGGACTCGGCGTCAAGCGAAGTTCTCGGCGATCAGATTCGACAATTGCGCAAGGCCAAGGGCCTGACGCTTGCCGAACTCGCGACGCTGATTGGCAAGACACCGGGGTTCCTGAGCCAGATCGAACGCGGTCTTGCAAGGCCCGCCCTGGGCACGCTGCGCGATCTGGGCGCCGCACTGGGAACGGGCGTGGCGTGGTTCTTCGATGTGTCCGGCAACGGCGGCGAAGACGATGAGAGCCGCTTCGTCGTTCGCCGGTCCAAGAGACGGCGCCTGCGCTATCTCTCCCATGCGGAAGACGCCGAGCTTCCGTTCGAGGACTCGCTGATCTCTCCCCACCTCAACGGCAGTTTCGTCTGCTTGATGTGCAAGCTCGCGCCTCGCGGAAGCTACGGCAAGGAGATCCACAAGGCGCGCGGCGAGTTCTTCCTATGCGTCACCAGCGGCCTCGTCGACGTGGAACTCGGGAGTAAGCGGTATGCGCTGAAACCGGGCGACAGCATTCAGTTCGACGGAATGACCAACCACCGGATCTCGAACCCCGGCGATACGACCGCCGAGTTCTTCTGGGTCCAGCATCCTGTTCTCTTCAGCTTCTGACGCCACGCGTTCGAGCGCCGGTTGGCCATGACCGCAGACTGGTTTCCTGAGCCGTTTCAGTCATCAACGGAAAGTCCCAGCATCAAGGAGGTCGCGGAATGCTCGGTTCTTTGAGTTACACCCGTCACCAACTGCGGTCCTTGATCGAGGAGACCACGGACCATTTCAACCGCACCCAACGGTTGCCCAACTTCGCGTACACCAGCGAGGCGTTCCTGGAACTCGAGCAGTTGACACTGTTCGCCCGCAACTGGATGTTCGCAGGAAGGGCGAGCCAGATCGAGAGTGTCGGGGACGTTCTGCCGGTCGAGGTCGCCGGCCAGGACGTGCTTCTCGTCCGCCAAAGCACGAACAGGATCGCCGCGTTCTTCAATGTCTGCCCGCACCGTGGCGCGAAGCTGGCCGAGACCCCGCGATGCAAGGCGCGGTTCCTGACGTGCAGATACCACGGCTGGTCGTTCGCACTGGACGGAACGCCCCGCATGCGCCCGCACTTTCACGGCGGCGGCAAGCACGAGGACAATCCGGCCGCGAAAGGGCTTCGGGGATTGACCGAGATTCGCGCGCACCAGTGGCTCGACTTCGTTTTCGTCAACCTCGACGGTCAGGCCGAACCATTCGAGGACTGGATGAGACCGATCCTGAATGCGCTGGCGCCCTATGACTTCAGCAAGCTCACGTACGTCCGTACCATCGAGTACGATCTCGAGAGCAACTGGAAGCTCGCCCTCGAGAACTTCTGGGACACGTATCACATTCCGACCTGCCACCCGGCCGTAGAGCAGCAGATGAAGATGGCCGACCGCACGAACGCGGTCACCGAAGGCAAGATCATCTTCGGCGGATACCAGTATCCCGTCGACGACGCGGACGGGAAGGTTGGCCGCGCCTCGCCCATACCCGGACACGACGGCGACAAGGACTACATGCGGAGCCGCAGCTGGTTCATCTGCTGCTGTCCGTCGAACATGATGCAGGTCTGGGAAGACGCCTTCATCATGGTCGAGATGCGCCCGGTCGCACCGAATAGGACGCACGAGAAGTTCCATTTCTACATGCACGAAGACGCCGCGACGCAGGATCAGTACGCCTGTGGTCGCGATCAGGTCATCGCCTTCATGGACGGTTTCCAGCTCGAGGACATGGACATCGTGCGATGGATGCAACAGGGGCGGAACTCCGTCGCCTATGACGGCGGCGAGCTGTCCGACTACTGGGATCCGCAGGTTATCACGTTCGGGAGAATGGTCACCGACGGCATTCAGGAGACACGCTCGTGACTCCGTCGAACCGACCGGGCGAACCGGACGACAAGCTTCTCGCCGACCTGGATCGAACTGCCCGGTGTTCGCTCGCGGCCAGGGAGACCATTGGGTGAGCACGACACCGTCGACCATCGCCTACCTGACCCGCGACGACATCGAGCGCTTCACCGGCTCGCACGAGTCCATTCTGGAGGCCGTCGAAACCGGGTTGAAGGCCACGGCCTCGGACGATGCCGTGGTCGAACCGACTGTTTACGTCAAGCCCCAGGGGGCCCCCGGCGGCATGGCGACCATCCGCGGCGCAATCCTCAGCCAGGGCCTCATCGGCATTAAGACCGTCGGAAGCTATCCAGACAACCGGAACAAGGGCCTGCCGCCCGACCCGGGCTTCATGGCGCTCTTTGATCTGGAGACCGGGATCCCGAAGGCGCTGCTCGACGGGGCGCCAGTCACGACGATCCGCACCGCCGCCATGACCGCGCTCGGCGCCCGGTACCTGGCGCGGTCGAGGTCAAGGGTTCTCGCCCACATCGGCGCGCGCGGCATCGCCGCCTGGGCTATTCGCTTTCTCGATTCGATGTTCGAGCTGGACGAGATCCGGCTTCTGTCGAGAACGCGCGAGAGCCTGGACGCCGCCATCGCCGATTTCGGCAACGACCTTCGCGCCACGATCGTGGCCACCGACAGCTGGGAAGACTGTGCCGCCAATGCCGATATCGTCGTCGACGGTAGCAGCCGGACCAAGGACGCGGTTCTCTTGCCGACGTCGGCGATCAAGCCCGGCGCCACCGTCATCGTCTATGGCGCTTTCAGCTGTTTCGATGACGACGTGTTCGGGCGCATCGACAAGGTCTTCGTCGACCGTTGGCACGACTACGGTCCCGGCCAGGTCGGCGCGATGATTCGCCACATGGCGAGCGGCCACCTGACGCGGGAAGGCCTCAGCGGTTTTCTCGGCGACCTCGCGGTGGCGGGACAGAGCGGGCGTTCGTCCGACGACGAGATCATCCTCTTCTGGCACCGCGGCCTGGCGCCCTGCGACATCACGTTGGCAAACTTCTTTCTCCGCCAGGCCGCGCGGACGGGCAGTGGCAGGGTGCTCCCCTACCCTTGAGGCGCCACACCCACGAAAGGACACGTCCTTGGCTACCATCACGTACATCTGTGCCGACGGCGCTCTCCATGAACTCGAGGTCCCGACCGGTCAGTCGGTGAAGGACGGCGCGGTCAACAATCTCGTTCCCGGCATCGCGGCGGACTGCGGCGGGCAGTGTTCGTGCGCGACGTGCCATGTCCACGTCGACCCCGCCTGGTGGGACAAGGTCGGCAGCCCCGACGGCATCGAAGCGGAACTCCTCGAGTTCGCCGACAACCCGTGCGACACAAGCCGGCTGAGTTGCCAGATCGCCGTCTCGGACGATCTGGACGGACTGGTCGTCCGGATTCCCGAGGGTTATTGACGACGCCGGCCTATGCGCCCGCGACCATCATCCCGGCCATGATCTTCGTGAATGCGACCGTGGCCCGATCCCAGTAGGGTGCGAGCTCACCGGACCCGAATGTTGGTACCGACCGCGCGACCTGCATCTTCTCGACGATGTAGATATCTTCGTTCTGATTGATGTCGTTCCAGTTCTGCGCGATGCGTTCGCGGACTGACCGATGGTCGTCGGACGTCGCGCAGTCCCCGTAGTAGTAGAGATGAATCTTCTCGCGGGTTCGGTTCTCGGTGACCGGCACGATCTGAAAGACGACGACCGTAAACTCCCACACCTGCATCATGACGTTGGGCGCGATGGCGACGAACGAGTTGTAGTTCTTCAACCGCTCGCAGACGTTGGGATTGCGATCGATCCCGCTGATCCAGTCGGACGCGGGGCCGTCGACCCTGTATCCGCCCTTGATGAACGGACCGCCCAACCACTCCGACGGAGTCCGGTGCTCCTGGGACAGTCCGGCGTCGACGACCGGGTGCAGGGAGAAGATGTGGTAGTTGTCGTAGAAGTTCTCGATCGGCAGCTTCCAGTTGGCCTGGACATCGAACGACAGCGTCTGCGCGAGGCGCATCACGGAGAAGTCGTACCCGTCGAAGTACTCGATGGCGGGCTTCAGGTGCTCGTCCAACGGCGGTGCCTTTCCGTCGATGTTCACGAAAACCAGATCGGCCCACATCGCCGCCCGAATGGTTGTCAGGGCCGGATACGCCTTGCCCGACGTGTGATCCGCCACGTCGTGCTCCTTGCCGCCGTTGTAGTACGGACGCGTGCGCAGGCGGCCATCCAGATCGTAGGTCCAGGCATGGTAGGGACACGTGAGCACCTGACGGCCGCTGCATGGCTTGGCGATCAACTCCGCACCCCTGTGCGGACACACATTGAAGAACGCGCCGACATCGCCGTTCGGCTTGCGAACCAGGAGAATGGGATAGCCCGCGATCTGCGAAGGCATCACGTCTCCCGGATTGGGGATTTCCTGCCCGCAACCGGCCAGCACCCAAGTCGACTGAAAGAGGCGCTTGCGTTCCAGCTGGTAATAGGCGGCGCTGGTGTACGATCCTGCCGGCATGGCGAGATCGGCCCTGGCCGCGTCAGCCACCGCCCGCAGTACGTCCATCGCGCCATCGCTCGTCATGTCGCATCTTTCTCCCAGTCAGTGTCCTGCCTACTCGTCACGAAGCGACGAGCTGCATTAACTCCATGCGACCATTGAATTTATCATGCCAGATGCCTTGAGCAATTGTCTTGATCTCCGGAATCCTGACAATGCGGAAAGTGACGAAGACAGACGGAAGCAGCCGGGCACAAGATGCCGAGGACGAACCTGATCGGCCAGTACATTCCCTGCATAGACCTCGCCGTTCCCTTCCCCATGCAGCAGGGAGATTCGGAACACCAGGTATGTGGAGCGTCTCAGGGCAAGCCGAGACCCGCGTCACCGACAAAGATCTGGGTTTTCCCTGTTTTTTCCATAGGATCAGGAAAGTCGCACCGGAGACGGGTTCGCTGAAGACTGTGTCGACCGCCAATCTGCCAGAACCTGAAGCGGACACATGACAGATCCTTCGTTTTCCGGGGCTGACAGCCGGCCGGTCACAGACGGGTTCGTCCTGCCCGAACCCCTGGCAACTCTTGATCTCGCGATGGACGACGGCGCGGCGATCAGGGTCGTGCGCCACGGCAATCCTTCCGGTGTGCGCGTGGTCCTGAGCCACGGCAACGGTTTCGCGAGTGATTCCTACTTCCCCTTCTGGCAACACATGCTGGAGCGGTTCGATCTCGCTCTCTTTGATGTCCGCAACTGCGGACGCAATCCCTTTCACGCGGCCGATCCGCACCACTATCCCCGCTTCGCCCGTGACAACACATTGGTGCATGGCGCGATCGCAAGAGAGTGGGGCGAGAAGACGACCGTCGGAGTCTTCCATTCAATGACGGCGATCGCAGCCCTTCTGGATGTCGTCGATGGCGTCTGGCACTGGGATGCCCTTGTGCTCTTCGATCCCCCGATGGTTCCGCCGGAGGAGAACCCGCTCCGCGGGCAGCTGATGTCCGATGGCGGGACGCTGCGTGACGCTGCACTCATCCGCCAGAACAGGTTCCGGCACCCGGAAGATCTTGTCGAAGTCTACAAGTACCTCCACCGGTTCCGGCGCCTGCGGGAAGGCGTGCCGGAACTCAACGCACGCTCCGTGCTGCACTTCGATTCTCAAAGCGAAGAATGGCTGCTGCGTTGCCCGGGTCCGGTCGAAGCCGGTCTCTACACCGAGGTCGCCGAGCTCGACATCTGGCGGCAGCCCGATCCGCCGGATTGCCCGCTCCTCATCATCGGCGCCGACCCGACACTCAAGGACGCGTCGAAGACCGCATCCTGTTGCAAGCTCTTCTGCGAGACATTCGGCATCGACTACGCATCGGTGCCGGATACCAGCCACCTCCTGCAACTCGAGGAACCGGAACAGTGCTTCGCCCTGTTCGACCGTTACCTGGCCGACAACGGCATTTCCACATAGGTGTACTTGCGAGGGTGTTCCCGAGCCGGGCACGGGATGCTGTTCGGACGGCACAGCACAAGCCAGGTCACATGGCTTGGCGCTGTGCCAGCTGTTGCGCTAGCACGGCCAGAATCTCTTGAAGTTCCCGGGCAACGACATCGCGCCAACCTGGTTGCCGGACCGTGGTGCGGGCTGCCGGTTCCGTCAGAAACCGGTCCATCTGATCAACGAATTCCTGCGAATTGACGAGTCCCGTCATGCGCTCTGAAGCCGTTTCGAGGAGACCGGCAAAACCTTCAACCCGATAGTCCGCGATCTTCGCCTCGACCATCCCAGTGTTTGCCGGAACGCCTTGCCTCATGAGCCAGCGCATGTCCCAGATGTCCCGCCAACGCGTGTAACGCGGAAGCATGGCGGGAAAGGCGACCAGCTTGTCGGCGAAGATCTCCTCCTTCGTCTCAACCTGGATCACCATGTCTTCGTAGCCATCCGGCAGAAAATCGTAGTTCCGCTTCAACGGCATCAGTTCACTGGCGTAGGACGGCACGTTGCAGACTTCCAGATGGATTCTCTGACGCGGAATGTGCGGTGATGCCGGGCGGGTCACGACATTGATCCGCCACCTGCTGATCACCGGTCTCGCGACGCCCGGCGTGCCTGGCACGTCAATCGGCGGCCTGATGATCGTTTCGAGGCGATAGCGCCTGGACAGATAGTCGTTGAGATAACTGTCAAGTTCGGCCAGCCGGACTGCGGCGAAATCCGGGCCGCCGGTAAAGCCGATGTCCTCGCTGAAGCGCGGCGCGCCATGACAGAGCCTCAGCGCCGTCCCCCCCTGGAACACCAGGCCTTCGAGAAACCCGCCCTGCTCCAGTGCAAAGAGAATGTCGTAGTGGAGGATTTCCTTCTCGATGACCGGTTGCATGCCGTCCAGCCGGGGATCTTCCATGGCCCGGTCGACAAGGTATGCCAGAAGATCCTGCGTCATGTCGGCGTAACCCTTGCCGCTGCTTCAGCCTGCTCCTTGAGAATGTCCTCGTAGTCCTCCAGGTTCACCATATCGAGATTGCGTCCGACCCGGCGGAGGTCGCGCAGCGCCGTCTCCACCCTGGCAATGCGCAGGGGCCGCTTCTCCATGACCATCGTGTTGTTCAGGATACTCGCCGGCGAACGCTTGGTATGGGTGAACTCGATGACGCCATAGGGCGTCCGGATCGTCGCGCTGCGTCCCGTGGTCATGACGGTGATCCGGCTCATCGGAGTTTGCGAAATCACACCGTACTCCGAGAGAGCGGATTCCAGGCTGACATAGCTGTACTCGCCGCGCCGCAGACACACAGCGATCTTCTCGATCAGGTACCGCTTCGACAGGCGGGACAAGGGATTGACATAGACGCCGCGCGCCGCGTGTTCGAGGAACCCCTGTCTCACGAGACGCCTGAGGACCTCGGCGAATGTCTTGGGCGAACGTTCCGGAAACATCTTCCTGAGATCCGCCACCGAAAAGACGGACCTCTCTTTCCGGTCCCAGTCCCAGAGCACCTTGATTGCGTCCACGGTTTTCAAAGAGATCTCTCATGTATGTTTCTGTACGATCTCCCTATACGTAGTATTACTGTGCACTTCAAGGGCCTTGCCTCTCTGAAGTTTGCCCAAGAGACTCGGGGTAGCATTCTCATGGTCATGAACCAGGGGGCATCAAGAGTTCTCGCCAGGTCACTCGGGCTCTGCGCCACATTCTCTCGAAGATCGATCCGCGATGACGCCCGGGCCACCCGTCGAGTGCACCGTGACTCAAGCAGCCGACAAAGCCATGCTCGCACGCTCGAGTTCGCAGGCCACCGCCTGAAAACCGCTCGTCCCGGCGGGCGAGCAGCCGCTGGAGCGCGCAGAGCGGTGGGTCCCACCCGTCGCCGAGGGTCATGCGTCGGATGACGTCGTGGCCGTCGATCCAGCGGTCTTGCCGGTCCGTGGCACCGGGTGGCGCATCCCGGCCGGACGCCCCTTGGGCAGGCGGTGGCCGGGATGCCGACGATGCTGTGTCAGTCGTCGTCCTCCCACCATCCTTCATCGTCGTCGTGCCAGCGGTCCCGCAGCGAGAGGCCGCCGTCGCGGTCGCGGTCGAGACGCTCGACGATGCCGGCGAGCGGGCGGTCGTACTCGGCGCGTGTGATGATGGCATCGCCGTCGGTGTCGAGCATCTGGAACGCGCGCACGGTGAGCGGGCGGGTGGTCTCGTGCCAGAGCCCGGCGAACTCCCCGAGATCGAGGTTGCCATCACCGTTGGCGTCGTGCGCGGCGTGGCGGTCGTCGAGCAGCTTGTCGATCTCTGCCTGTGTGAGCTTGCCGTCGCCATCGGCGTCGACGGTATCGAACATCTCCATCGCCGATATGGCGAGTTGCCCCTTGTTCAGGAAACCCATGTCGTGCCCGTCGCCGCGGTGGCCGGCGTAGCTCGCGCCCGCAAGGGCGATGCCGCCGAGGGCGGCGGTGGCAACGATGGCTGTCAGAATCTTCGTCTTCGCTTTCATCGGTTCTCTCCTTCATTGATCAATCCATCGGGTATCGATGGATGAGCGCACCATGGGTGTGGTGTGTCGCAAAACCTTGCCGGTGAAGGCCCGGAAGTGTCGCATTCCGTGGCGTGGCGGCTTCCTGACACACGCCGTTACAAACTTTTCGTGCGGCATCCGGGATGGCGCGTAAGCTTCCGCCCATGGACGCCTCCCCGCACGTACTCGTGGTCGACGACCAACGGGAGATCCGCGAGCCGCTGGCGCGCTACCTGGGGCGCCACGGGCTGCGCGTGACCGCGGCCGAAAACGCCGCGGCGGCAAGGCGGGTGCTCAAGGCGGCGGCGGTCGACCTCGTGGTGCTCGACATCATGATGCCGGGCGAGGACGGCCTTGCGCTGTGCCGGCACCTGCGCGAGACGACGCGCATTCCGGTCATCCTGCTGACCGCCATGGGCGAGGAGACGGACCGTATCGTGGGCCTGGAGGTGGGAGCCGACGACTATGTCGCCAAGCCGTTCAACCCCCGCGAGCTGCTCGCCCGCATCAGGGCGGTCATCCGCCGGGCGCGGAGCCTGCCACCCGACCACGAGCCCCTACCGTCGGGGAGATACCTGTTCGATCGCTGGTCGCTCGACACGGCAAGGCGCGAGCTGGTCGACGACGCAGGCGTGGTGGCACCGCTCTCCGCGGGCGAGTACCGGCTGCTGGTGGCGCTGCTCGAGCGCCCCGGCATGGTGCTCTCGCGCGACCAGCTTCTCGATCTGACCCGGGGCCGCAGCGCCGCGCCCTTCGACCGAGCGGTCGACAACCAGGTGAGCCGGCTCCGGCGCAAGATTGAGCGCGACCCTAAGAACCCGACGCTGATCGCCACAGTGTGGGGCGGCGGCTACCGGTTCGCGGGCGCCGTAAAGCGCGGATGAGACTTGCGCCCAAGAGCCTCGCCGGCCAGCTCACGCTGCTGCTGCTGCTCGCCCTCGCCGCGGCCCAGGGCATCGCCGTCGCGCTGTTCGCCTGGGAGCGCATCGAGGCGTTGCGCCACGCGCATCGGGATGACGCCGTTCAACGCACGGCCACGGTGGCGCGGCTGCTCGCCGGCACGCCACCGGCGCTGCACGAGGCCGTCATCGCGGCGGCGAGTACCGAACTCGCGCGATTCTCGCTGACCGGTGAGCCCGTTGTAGACGAGTCTGGCTCCGGAGAACGCGCGGTTGCGATCGCCGGCGATCTCTCCGCCGCGCTGGGTGCGCACGCAATGCTGATTCGGGTGGCGCCGCTCTGGACCCGGCACATGGATGATGACGATGACTGGGATGACGACCACGATCACGACGATGACGACCGCGACCACGAACACTGGGAACTCGACTGGTTCACGGCTTCCGTTGCCCTTGGCGATGGGCGCTGGCTGAACGTGGCGGTGGGGCCACCGCCCGGCGCACCGGCCTGGGGCGTGGCGTTCGTTGCCGTTTTCCTGCTTTCGGCTCTGGGCATCGCTATTGTGGCGGTCGTCATGGGGCTGCGGATCGCGAGACCCATGCGGCGCCTGGCGGCAGCGGCCGGGAGTCTCGGCCGGGGCGAGGCGGTGGAGAAGCTGTCCGAAGCCGGACCGGCGGAGACCCGGGAAACGGTGCGGGCCTTCAATCTCATGCGCGAACGCCTCGACCGCTACGTGCATGACCGTACGGCCATGCTGGCCGCCGTCTCGCACGATCTGAAGACCCCGATCACGAGCCTGCGGCTCCATGCCGAGTTCGTCGAGGACAAGGAGACCCGGACGAGGATCCTCGCTGCGCTCGACGAGATGCAGCGCATGACCGAGGACGCGCTCGCGTTCATCCGCGAAGACATGCAACGCGAAGAAACGCGGACGGTGGATCTCCATGCACTTCTCGACAGCGTTGCCGCCGATCTTGCGGAACTGGGCCGTGACATCGCAATCGCCGACACCGACCGGGTTCTTGTCGCCTGCCGGGCGAGCGCGCTGCGCCGGGCGTTGCGCAACCTGCTGGAGAACGCGACCGCCTATGGCGGAAGGGCAACAGCGCGGATTGAACCGGACGACGAGGCAATCCGCATCTTCATCGAGGACGAGGGACCGGGCATCCCGGAGAGGGATCTGGAGAGAGTGTTCGATCCCTTCGTGAGACTCGAGGCGTCACGGAGTGTTGGGTCTCTGTTTAGTTCGTTAGGAGCCCGTGGATTTTTCCCACATTGCGTGAGTGGTGGATTGGCCGGGATGGTGGGCGAGCGCGGGAAGGGACGCTGTTGCGGCGCCGGTCCGGGCCTGTAGTCTTGGTCTTCCGACAAGGAGTAGGCCCGCGCGGGAGGATGTCCCCGCCGGGCCTGTGGCCGGTATGCAACTTCGTTTTGCGACGGGGCTTTCCGGCGAGGACTACGTTAGGACCGAGGCGTGGCGCGATGCAAGCCTTGATCGCTGCCCGAACCACCCGCATGGCGGATGTTCCCTGGGACCCAACGGCACCTACGCGCGCAAGAGTCCGCGCGGTGCGAGGGTTGCTCGCTGGTATTGCCCGGAGAGTCACACGACGTTCGGCCTTCTGCCGGACTGCCTGGCGGCGCGTCTGCCGGGCACGCTGGACGATCTGGAGGCGGTCGTGGTGGCGGCCGAGGAGGCCGGCAGCCTGGAGGAAGCGGCGAACGCGGTGCGCCGCCCCGAGGACGATGACGCCATCGAGCTTCCCGGGGCGATGCGCTGGGTGCGCCGCCGGATGCGTCTCATTCACGACATTGTGTCACGGGTGTTGAACCCCTGATTGTTCCGGTCGGCCGAGGCCGCCTTTTCCCACATTGATCCGTGCTGATTCCCCGGAGAGACCGGGAGAGTGCGGATGCCTCCAGGGTCTCTTCTTCTTTTCCAAGCAGGGTGTTTTTCGGGTGACCGCATAGGCCGCCTGTCGGTTCTGCTGCACCATGGTGCGGGTCCATGAAGGAGTGTGGCCCGCGCGACTGTCGCTCGCCGGGCCACGGGCGGAGGTTTGCAGCATCTGGATGAGACGACGTTGTCCGCCGAGGACTATGTTGCGCAGGAGGCATGGCGCACCGCAACCCCTCCTGTGTGCTGCCGGGGTCTGGCGGTGACGGCCTGCGGGATGACGCGCAACGGGACCTACGGGCGCAAGACGCCGCGAGGCATGCGCGTGGCGCGTTGGTATTGCCGCCCCTGCCACCGGTCATTCAGCGCCCTGCCGGGCTGTCTTCAGGCGCGTCTTGCGGGGACGCTTGCCTCGTGCGAGGCGCAGGTTGTGGCGGTCGAGGAAGCGGGCAGCCTGTGGGCGGGCGTGCGAGTGCTTTATCCCGAGGCGATTGACCTGACGAGTGCGCGGCGGTCGCTGCGCCGCCGGGTTGTCGGCGTTCATCAGAGCCTGCGGATCCTGGCCGGACTGTTCCCGGTGCTGCTGGACACGACGTGTCTGGGCCTGATCGGTTTGCGCAGCCACCTGGCGTGCGGCGAGGCGCTTGTGTGCGTGCGGGAGCTGGGCTGCGACCACCTTGTCCATCTTCCCTGTCCCGTTGGATTCGCCGTTCACCCGCGGGGTCCCCGGAGCACGACGGGGCCGCCAACACGCGACGGCACTATGTGAGAGGCTCGGGACCGTCGAAGGTCGCAGCTTCCACGGACCAACACGGGAAGATGTGGCCATGTCCCCCGGCACCGAAGACCACCGTCAGCGCGTCGCCCTGTTCCGTTACGGCGTGATCGCCGGCCTGCTGGTTGCCGACCGGCGAGCCATCGGGGCGCTGATCAGGGAGTTGTCGCAGCGGATCTGGGTGATCCCCGGGACGCGGCGCAACCGCATCGCTGAGGGGACGATCCGCGACTGGCTGCATCACTACCGCAAGCATGGCTTCGAGGGCCTCTACCCCAAGCGCCGCCGTGACCGCGCCAGGCCGCGGCGGATGACGCCGGAGACGATCGAACTCGTGCTGTCCATCAAGCGTGATGCGCCGCACCTGAGCGTGCGCGAGGTGATCAGGCAGGCCCGTGCGTCGGGCGAGTTGGCCGACGACGCGACGCTGGCGTCCTCGACGCTCTACCGCCTGTTCGCCGCCGAGGGGCTCGACAAGCCCGCCGACACACAGGCCCGGGACCTGCGGCGCTTCACCTGGCCCGGTGCCAATGACCTGTGGATGGCGGACGTCCTGCACGGGCCGAAGGTCAAGGGTGCCGGGGGACGCAGGTTCAAGACCTACCTCATAGCCTTCATCGACGATGCGACGAGAGTCATTCCCTATGCGGCCTTCGCCATGTCCGAGAACACGGCGTCCTTCCTGCCGGTGTTCCGCGAGGCGTTGATGAGAAGGGGCCTGCCGGTCCGGCTCTATGTCGATAACGGCAGCTACTTCCGTTCCACCCATCTCGCCCTGGTCTGCGCCAGACTGGGCATCGTCCTGATCCACGCGACGCCTTACCGGCCGATGGGCAAGGGCAAGATCGAACGCTGGCTGAGAACAGTCCGGATCCAGCTCCTGCCCCGTCTCCAGAGCGCCGAGCTGGCCAGTCTCGACGCCCTCAACCTGCGCCTGAGGACATGGATCGAAGGCGACTACCACAGGGCTCCCCATCGCGGTCTGGGCGGCATGACGCCCTTCGACAAGTGGGCCTCGCTGGCCGCCGACGTGCCCATGCTCGGCCCGACTGTCGATCTCGACGACATCTTCCTCTTCGAGGTCGACCGCCGGGTCCACAAGGATCGCACCGTGAGCTTGAAGAACCGCCTCTACGAAGCGCCCGCCGAACTGGTGGGACACAAGGTCACGCTGCGCTTCGATCCGGCACGCCTCGATCGACCCGTCAGGATCGTCCACGACGGCAGGGACGCCGGCGTCGCCACGCCGCTGGACGTTCATGCCAACGCCCTGATCCGCCGCACCCTGACCTTCAGACCTCATGACGACGAGGAGACATCGTGATGCAGACGAAGCACTTCGCCCTCAGGCATTATCCCTTCAAGGACGCTCCCGAGCCCGGCGACCTGTTCCCCGCTCGCGGCCAGCTCGAGGCCGAGGCGCGCCTCGGCCACCTCATCGAGATGCGCGGCATCGGTCTCCTCACGGGGGAGGCGGGCTGCGGCAAGAGCACCGTCTGCCGCAAGGTCTGCGAGGGCCTCCACAGCGGCCTCTTCAAGGTCGCCTACATCTCGCTGACCACCGGAAGCATCCTCGACCTCTACAACCTCATCGCCGCCGAACTCGGTCTCGAGCGCGCCACCTCGCGCCATGGCGCCTGGCGCGCCATCCGCGCCGACGTGTCGCGCCGGCTCGGCGAGACGCGTCAACTCTCGCTGCTCGTCATCGACGAGGCCCACCTCCTGCACAACGAACTCCTCGAGGAACTGCGCCTGCTGACCAACTTCCGCATGGACAGCGAACGCCGCCTCGTCCTCCTCCTCACGGGCCTCACCGAACTGCGCCGCAGGCTGACCATGGCGGTGCACGAATCCCTCGCCCAGCGCATCGTCGTGCGCTGCCACCTCCCCGGCCTCGAACGCGACGAGGCCGAGGCCTACGTCGAGCACCGCATGCGCCTGGCCGGCGCCGACGTCCCGCTGTTCGAGAAGAACGCCATCGAGGCCATCTTCGATCTCGCCCGCGGCGTCCCCCGCAAGGTCGACACCTTCGCCCACCATGCCCTCCACGCCGCCGCCGTCGACAAGGCCCGCCAAGTCACCCTCGAGCATGTCCACCAGGCCCGCGAGGATCTCGAACCGTGAGCCACCCGCGCGACCGCCCCCTTGAGCCGCTGGCCCGTGCCCTGGGATACCGGCCATGCCGCCGCGACAAGGCGCGCTGGACACGCCCGGGGTCGGTGATCTCCATCAACGGCCCGAAGTTCTACGACCATCTCCGCGGATGTGGCGGTGGCGGCGCCATCGACTTCGTCATCCATGCCACGGCATGCACGCCGCGCCAGGCCATCGCATGGCTGGCCTCGACGGATCATGGGCCGCAAAGGCCGCGGGCGACGCCCGCGAAGCCCCTGATCCTGCCCCGGCGGTGCCCCGCATCGTGGCCCGCCGTGCGGCGCTGGCTGATCGACGAGCGCGCCATCGAGACCTTCCGCGTCGACGGCTTCGGGGAGCAGGGCCTGCTCTACGCCGACGCCAGAGACAACGCCGTCTTCCTGTGCCGCGACGCCTCCGGAAACGCCACCGGGGCGGAACTCGTCGGAATACGCCGCCGCCGCGACGGCAGCCGCTTCCGCGGCATGGCCCCGGGATCCCGCAAGGAACGCGGCGGCTTCTGGTTCACCTCATGCCCCGAGCAACCGGAGATCGCCCTCTTCATCGCCGAAAGCGCCATCGACGCCCTCTCCGCCCTCTCCCTGGGCGCCGGCGGGACGGTCTCCATGTACGCCTCCACGGCAGGCCTCGCCCGCCGCCTGCCTCAATGGCTCCTGACCCTCAACATCGTCTCCGTGGCATGCGGCTTCGACGCCGACGAAGCCGGCGATGCCGCCGCACGCCAGTTGATGGCCGCACACAAGGGAATCCGGCGCGTCCGCCCCGACGGCGCCACGGACTGGAACGACATCCTCCAGCAACACGGCATCTACGGCCTCATCGGTGGAACACCCCTCGACCCTTGCCGACCGTGAACTGACCCCCGACAGTCCGTCACGGGAAACCCCTGCTTGGAAACAACAAGCACCGCCAGCCGAAAAAACCGGCAGAGGGCGAAACAACCCGTCCCGGGCGACGCAAATCAATCCGGGAATCAGGCGCTGCGATAATCAGAAAACCAACACCAGCCCAATCACAAGCCGTTTTTCCCACTGGCAGGCTTGCCAGGGCATGCGAGAGAATGGGGAGGTAATCGTTACAGGTGCATTCGATCGAACGCGAGGAGGCCAACCAGAAAGGTATCAGCCTGTGCGGAACCTCGGACAACACGCCAGTCAAGGAATGCGCGCTCAGCATCGTCGATACTGCTCAGCACCTCGATACGAGTGAACCGGCGGCGCATGTCGTAGTCGGCCTCGTGTCTTTGTTGCTGGAGATCGACGAATGCACTTGCGACCCTGGCAAGTTCAATCTGGGGCGTCTCGCCGTTCAATCCGGGAATCAGCCTCGGGGACACGCCGCCTTCGGCGAATTGCCTGGCGACGGTCTTCATCGTCGCATGATTGAAAGCGCGCGCGAGGCAGCCGCGGAGGGCCGCACGATTCGTGCGTCCCATCAGTCGGCGCGTGGCATCATCGACCAAGAGATGGAAGAGCGCATAGTAGGCGGCGGATACGGCACGCCGAAGGCTCGCCTGCTTGGGGCGCCTAGGCTCCTCCTCGGCGAGAAGTCTGGCCTGGGCCAAGAGATCTTGGGGAGGTTCACGCAGTGACTTCGGTCTCGTCGACCCCTCGAATGAGGACATATGCCCAAAGGCCGAAAGTGTTGCGAATGGCGTCGCGCACCATGGTCTTGAGGCGGGTCATGCGATCCGCATCGAAGTCGTCCGGATCGATCAGAGCCCAGATCCATACGGCAGGCTCGTCGCTGGCGTCCAGTCCTCCCTGCACGAGCCATCC
Source organism: Alphaproteobacteria bacterium (assembly GCA_965207785.1). Classification (GTDB taxonomy): domain Bacteria; phylum Pseudomonadota; class Alphaproteobacteria; order SP197; family SP197; genus SP197. The sequence goes on from CBDBNO010000010.1 coordinate 288,306, forward strand.
ACGCACTGGTGCAGGCAGACCGGTGAGTCGCTCGAGTTCGGCGCGAATGTCGGTGGTATTGGCAAGCATTAGGATGAATATACAATCGTGAGAAACGTCGTTCAAACGCGGGCCGGACGACTTGGGATGCCCGTGGGCGGCCTGCCGAGGCTTACCAGAAACTGACTGGTCATTCTCGTATGTCTTCGACAATGCGCACGACAAGTCGGCAGCTACCATCATGAGCAAAGGAACCGATAGCGGACTCGATCAAACTCCGGACGCCGGGCGTCCGGATCCATTTTCGTAGACAGCAACTGTCGAATATTGAAGGCAATCGTGCACAGCTGCGGCGACGTCATGCCGTCTCAAGGCGAAGTCTACCCATGTCGGAGATCGAACAGCGACGGTGAGTCCGGCACCGTTATCGACAACGGCATGTCGGCCGTTTTCTCGACGGTATAGCCGAGGCTCTCGTAGCCCCGGAGGCGCTTCTCGCTCATGCGATTCAGCATCGGCACGCCGTCGTCGACATAGTCGTAGACCTGCACCTCCCGCTTTGCGGCATGCAGGCGGTGAAGACGGCCGACGTACTGCGCGAGCGTTCCCTTCCACGAGATCGGCATCGCCAGGAACAGCGTATCGAGGCGGACGTCGTCGAAACCCTCGCCGATGTAGCGGCCCGTCGCCACCAGAACCCGCTCCTCGGTTTCGGGAATATCGTCGAGACGCTGCATGACTTCGCGGCGCTGCCGGGTGCCCATTCCTCCGCGAAGGACCAGCACATTCCGGGCAAACCTGCCGAGGCGCGCCGCAAGGCAATGGGCATGGTCCTTGCGTTCGGTGAGCAGGATGGGCGAACGGCCTGCCTCCAGCGCCTGCAGCACGTCGTCGAAGATCATGTCGTTGCGACTGTCGTCCGCCGCCAGCGCCGCGTAGATGTGCTGGATCGGCGTTCTCTCGCCATTCAGCCCGGGCGGCATGCGGAACGCCGTCGGGCGCAGGATTGCCCGGTGCCCGAACGGGCGCTGTCGGGCCTGCGCTTTGGCGTTCGTCCGGAACCGAACCGGACCGCACTGCATAAACACGATCGGATGGTGACCGTCCTTGCGGGTGATCGTGGCGGACAGGCCCAGGACATACTTCGCCTTCGCCCGGCGCGCGACCGCCTCGAAGCTGACGGCGGAGAGATGATGGCACTCGTCCACCACCAGATGCCCGTAGTCGGCAACGACATCATCGACCTCGCCCTTGCGCACCAGGCTCTGGATGACACCGACATCGACGAGACCGCCGGGTTTTCGTCGGCCGCCTCCGATCTGTCCGATTGAGGACGGGGGAAGATCGAGAAACGTCCCGAGCCGCGCGATCCACTGTTCCATGAGCTGGCGGCGATGTACGAGCACAAGAGTACTGGTCCCGCGGGCCGCGATGATGGAAGCGGCGATGACGGTCTTGCCGAAGCCGGTCGCCGCCGCGAGGACGCCTGTCTCTTGGTCCAGTAGCGCTGTGGCCGCGATTCGCTGCTCTTTGGTCAGCTCACCGAGGAAAGCAATCTCCAACCGCCGCCCGCCATTGCGCTCGTCTCGCAGGTCGACGCCGATGCCAATCTCTCCCATCAATTGCTCGATCGCCTCTCGGCAACCGCGCGGCAACGCGATGTGATGCGACAACAATTCAGCACAGGCGACGATGCGAGGAATGCCGAAGGTAGAGCGTCGCATCGCCTGTGCGCTGTAGAAAGCGGGATTCTGGAAGGCGGCGAGACGGATGATCCGGTTGACCAGACCCGGTGGCAGTCCGGCACGCGGGATATAGAACTGATCACCTTGAACCACCTCGATCCGTTCCGGAAGTGGTCCGGTGATGGCGGGCAGCGACCGGCGCCGAGAGGGCAGTGCGGTCCAGGGTTCCTCGTCATTATCGTCCAATGGCAGCCGGAGACCGACAATCTGGCCCTCTCGACTGGCTGCGTCGACGATGGCGGTCAGGTCCGTCAGTGCCAGGCGCTGAACCGAAGACAGGAACGCCCACTGGTCGGCATGGGGCTCCAAGTCATCACCGAGGAAGATACTGTTGCCGCTCTCGCGAGGAACGCCCTGAAGGGGAAGCGCGATGAGATTGCCGAAGCCGCCTGACGGCAGGGTATCCTGGCTCGGAAAGAAGCGGTCGTAGGACTGGAACCCGATATCCGGGTGACACTCCATCGTCTCTGTCAGAAGAAGGGCGCCGAGGCGACGCGCAAGAACAGCCGGCACAGATTCGGCAAAGAAGATCCAGACATGCCCGCCATGGCCCGAACGTGAGCGTTCGAGGGCCGCCGGCACCCCCTTCGAACGGCAGGCTTCGAGGAAGGCGAGGGCATCCCGCCGCCAGGTCTCCCCATCGAAGTCCGCCGCGAGAAACCTGCAGTTGTCGTCGGGCAGCATGGGATAGACGCCGAGCGTGTGGCGTCCGCGCAGATGGTCGGCGATCGCCTCATCCGTCACCATCACGAAAGCCTGGCGGGAACATGCGCCGCACCTGACCCGTGGTTTCCCGCAGATGCGCGGCGCCCACTCGTTGGCACAGACAGGAGCATAGCCCGCCTTGCCCGTTCGGGCGTTCTCCCAGCGCCTCGGATAGACATCCTCGCGACCGCCGAACAGAGATCTGAACAACGCGATCTTGTCGTGTGCCGGCGAATGCCTGGTGACCGGCGCTGAAGGATGCAACCCGTCCTCCGCATCGGTTCCCGGACCCACAATCTCGGCGAGGCGGGCCTCAAGGGTGGACTTTTCGGCTGCGAGGCGATGAAGCCGTTCGCGTATGAGGGCCGCTTCCCTGCGATTCGATGTCGTGGGCGTCACATCGTCCCCGAAATCTGTCGTCCTCCACGAGCCCGCGAATGCTGGCGGGCGAAAGGATGTTTGCCATCGTTGTACGACAGGTCAATCGTGGCGGCGGCGACGCGATAGAGGATTTCTGCTGTCGCAAGCTATGCGCGATACACCGCTGTGCGCTTGATGGTTCATGCGTGTCCGTCAAACGGCCTGGCGATGTCCGACCGACCGGACACCGCTATCCGCGTTCTCGCACAATTGCCTGGCCGCGCACGGTGAGCCTGTATCTCTGGTTTCGTGCCCTCGGTGACGCGGGGTTGGTCATTTCCACGTAGCCCTGCTCCAGGGCAGGCAGCAGGTATCGTTGCCGGAACGACTTGCGATCGTTCAGGCCAAGGGCCTGAAGAATCTCGCGCCCCGACATCTCTCCCTTTAGGACGGAAAGAAGATGTCGTACTTGGGGGGTTTCTTGTGGGGTTTGCTGGGGGGTCGAGAGGGCTTCGAGAATCGCTTCCAGCATGAAGGCGATGAACGGAGCGCTCTCGCCCCTTGCAGAACTGTCCTGAATGGCCGTGTAGTAGTCGCCCTGGCGTGCGTGGACCATGCTCTCCACGGGAATGCTGGCAAAGAGGGGATTCCAGCGTGTCAGGATCAACGTCTGCCAGAGGCGGCCCATGCGGCCGTTGCCATCCTCGAAGGGGTGGATGAACTCGAACTCGTAGTGGAAAACCGAACTGGCGATCAATGGGTGCTCGTTCGTTCCACCCAGCCAGGAAAGCAGATTCGCCATGGCTCCGGAAACACGGTCGGCGGGCGGTGCAATGTGGTGCACGGAGCCGCCCGCGGCCACAACGGCCCCAGAGCGCCGATAGCGACCGGGAAAGTCAAGAAGTCCGGCCATGAGCGTATCGTGCGCCGTGAACAGATCGGCCTCACTTGCCGGATTCCATTGCGGGAACATGTCATAGGCGGCCAATGCATTGCGCGCCTCCTGGATTTCCCGTGGTGGCGCGATGACCGGCTTCCCCTCGAGGATTGTCGCGATCTGACCTTCACTGAGCGTGTTGCCTTCAATTGCCAGGGATCCCCGGATCGTTCGGATGCGGTTGATGCGCCGCAGGTGCAGATTCTCGCCTTCAACCAATGATTCCGCCCGGCCGAGCGCTTCACCGATCCGAATGGCAAGGGTGGATATGGCCGGAGTGATTGTGTAGGGCGGTGACGTAGCTGTCATACGCCGGTCTCTCCGGCAGTCCCTTCGTGGACATTGTCCATGCAAGCGGCATCGCAGCAAAAGGCGACGTGCCCGGGGTCGATCGGCTCGGGAGCCGGCATTGTGGCCTTGCATGAGTCAGGGTCCCTGTACGCACCTGCAGACCACGGGAGCCGACATCGCGTCCTGATCCCCGTTGTCATGTCGGAAGGAGTGGTCATGATGGAATGTTCATTGTTTTCTTGTAGAAAATCAAGATATTGTTCTTCCAGAACACCGATCTTTACGTATCGCGGACCACGGCTGGCCGATCGTCAGAGTGTGTGGTGCCTTTGCCTCCATGGTCACCGCGAATCCGGCAAGCCGTGGGGTCAGGTGGTGACGTCTGGTTGTCTGCGGCCGGTGCGGGCCCTGATGTCGGCAATGGCGTCGGCCGCGGCGGCAAGCGGTGCGAGCGCCTCCTCGCCATCGAGATCGAGGCGTGACTCATCCGCCTCGTAGCGCTCGAGATAGACTCTCAGGACCGAACGTCCTGTTGCGGTTCCCGAGAGGCGGAAGACGACCCGCATCCCGCCCTCGAAGGCGATCCGCAAGCCCTGGTTGCTGGCCGTCGAGCCATCGACCGGATCCGTGTGATGGAATTCGTCGGCCGCCGTCACCGCCAGTCCGGCGGCTGTGCTTCCGGGAAGGCTGGGGAGCCGCGAACGCAGGCTCTCCACGAGGTCCCAGGCGGCGCTTGGCTGCGGCACCTCCCAGTCGTGGCGGGAATGGTAGTGGCGCCCGAACCGGCGCCAGTGGTCTTGCAGGATTCCGGCAATTGAGAGGCGGCGCTCGGCGATGATGTTGAGCCAGAACAGAACGGCCCACAGACCGTCCTTCTCGCGCATGTGGGAAGATCCGGTTCCGGCACTCTCCTCGCCGCACAGCGTCACCTTGCCGGAATCGAGGAGAGTGCCGAAGAACTTCCAGCCCGTCGGCGTCTCGTAGCAGTCGATGCCGAGGGAGTCGGCCACCCGGTCCACGGCCCGGCTCGTTGGCATGGAACGGGCGAGCCCGGCCAGACCTCCCCTGTAGCCCGGCACGAGGTCGGCATTGTCGGCCAGCACGGCCAGGCTGTCGCCTGGCGACACGATGACACCGCGGCCAAGGGTCATGGCCCGGTCGCCGTCGCCGTCCGCCGCGGCGGCAAAGTCGGGTGCCCGCGGCGACATCATGCAGGCCACGAGGTCACGGCAGGTGAGCGGATTGGGATCGGGGTGAAGACCACCGAAATCAGCCAGGGGCGTTCCATTCACCACGCTGCCTTCAGGGGCGCCCAGATCCTCCTCGAGAAGCCGGCGGGCGTAGGGGCCGGTTACCGCATTGAGGGCGTCAAAACGCATCCGGAACCCGCGCTCGAAGAGGGAGCGGATGGCATCGAAATCAAAGAGGCCCGCCATCAGGTCCCGGTAGTCATCAACGGGATCGACCACCTCCACGGTCATGGCGCCCAGCATGCCCGTTCCGGGCCGTGCGAGATCGACACCGCCGGCTTCAAGGATGCGATAGGCATCGATGGTCTTCGTGCGCTCGTGGATGCGGGCCGTCAGGTCGGCTGGCGCCGGGCCGCCGTTGGCCATGTTGACCTTGATGCCGAAGTCGGCATCCGGACCGCCGGGATTGTGACTCGCCGTCAGGAGAAGCCCGGCGGCGGCACCGCGCCCGCGTATGAGGCAGGATGCGGCCGGTGTCGACAACAGTCCTTGCCGTCCCACCACCACCCGGTCGACGCCGCTGGCCGCCGCCATGAGGAGGATGGTCCGGGCAGCCTCGGACGTGAAGTAGCGGCCGTCGCCGCCGAGCACCAGGGTCTTGCCCGCAAGGCCGCCAATGGTGTCGAAGACCGCCTGGACGAAGTTCTCCAGGTAGCCCGGCTGCATGAAGATCCGGGTCGTTTTCCTCAGACCCGACGTGCCCGGTTCCTGGCCGGCAAACGGCCGTGTGGCGACAGTCAGAACGCTTGAATGCTGCTTCATCCCGTCCTCATCGCCAGGCGCATCAATCTACCATGTCCCGTTTCCTTGCATGTCATCTCTCAACCGCTCTCGCCGCTTGCCGGCGTCACGCGATACACTTCCGCCACGTGACCGAGAGTGCATCATGACCGACGTCAGCAGATGCTGGGACGACGTCTATCGCGAGGCTGCGCGGCTGAAGCCGCTTCATCTTCGTCAACTCTTCGACGACGATCCGCACCGGTTCGATCGCCTGTCGTTCCGCCTTGACGACATCCTCGTCGACTGCGCCAAGGAAAAACTCGACTCTGGGGCCCTGGCGAGCCTCCTTGCCCTGGCGCGGGCCGCCGGCGTCGAAGCCAGGCGCGACGAGATGTTCCGGGGAGAGACGGTCAACGTCACGGAGCGCCGCGCCGCACTCCACGTGGCCCTGAGAGGCGCCGCCGAAGACCCCATCGGCGTAGCCGGCGGCAACGTCATGGCAGAGGTCGTGCGGACGAGGGAACGCATGCTCGCCTTCGCCAGGGACCTTCGACACGGACGGGTGACGAGCCTCTCCGGAGAGCCCTTCAGCGAAGTGGTCAACATCGGTATTGGCGGCTCTCACCTCGGGCCGCTGATGGCGACGCGGGCGCTTGCCCCCTTCCACGACGGACCACGGCTTCACTTTGTTTCCAACGTCGATGGCGCAGACATCACGGACACCCTGAAACCCCTCGATCCCCGCACAACTCTCGTCATCGTCGCATCCAAGACCTTCGGCACCCTCGAGACGATGACCAACGCCCGCACCGCACGCTCCTGGCTCGGTGATGCTGCGGAACACCACATGGCAGCGGTCACGAGCCATGCAGTGGCGGCGCGCGACTTCGCCATCGATGACGAACGGATCTTCGGCTTTGCCGATTGGGTCGGTGGGCGCTACTCCCTGTGGTCTTCCGTCGGGCTTTCCCTGGCGATTGCCGTCGGCGACGAGCACTTCCGGACCTTCCTTGAGGGCGGCCGCCTGATGGACCGGCATTTCCGCACCGCGCCGCTTGAGGGGAATCTCCCCGTCATCCTTGCCCTCATCGGTATCTGGCGGCGCAATGCCATGGACTGGCCGACACGGGCCCTCGTTCCCTACGACCACCGCCTCCGTCTGTTTCCTGCCTACATCCAGCAACTGGAGATGGAATCGAATGGCAAGGGGGTGGATCGCGACGGCTCCCCGGTGACAAGGCCGAGCGCACCGGTCGTCTGGGGCGGATGCGGGACGGACAGCCAGCACTCCTTCTTCCAGTTGCTCCACCAGGGCACCGACACGGTCCCGGTCGACTTTCTTCTTGCCGCCCGGCCACACGAGGCGCAGGGCCGCCACCATGCCATCCTGGCTGCCAGCGCGTTAGCGCAGGCGGCAGCACTTGCCTTCGGCAGAACCGCGGACGAGGTGCGCATGGCGATGGCGGCGTCAGGTGCTTCCGCTGATGACATTCTCCGCCTGGTTTCCCATCGAACCCTTCCGGGCGACCGCCCGTCGACCACCATCCTTTATCGCCAGCTCGATGCGATGACCCTTGGACGCCTGGTGGCCCTGTTCGAACACAAGGTGTTCGTCGAGAGTGTCATCTGGCACGTCAACCCCTTCGACCAGTGGGGCGTGGAGTTCGCCAAGGACTTTGCGCAGCAGGTCCTGCCCATGCTGCAGGAGGGTGCGGGAACGGATGAACTCGACAGCTCATCGCGCGGGCTGATCGCCCATCTCGACCATCTGAACAGGGACTGACGTGCCGCCGGGTCACAGAACCCGGCACAACCTGTTGGCATCGAGCAGAGCGGCGTGGATGTCGCGGGGCGCCAGGGCATCCCCGATCCTGAAGAGGCGAAACGAGCCTTCGGCATTCGCCGCGACCTTCTGCGGCGCGATGGCCACCAGGGCTTCGTGATCGACTTCGCCAAGGTTGGCCGACCGGTCCCGCAGGTCATCGAACACGTCCGTGACGGAACGCACTCCGGAATCGGCGATCACCATGTCGGCCACCACGTCCTCGATCCGGCGCGTATAGGCGTGACGCAGGCGGGCGACGAAGCGGTTGCCCTGACGGCGGACGCCGACAAGCGCCCTGTCGGTGAGGATCACGGCGCCGGCCGAGACAAGATTGCGCAGGTAGACCGGCACGTTCTGGACGCCGAGCGCCCGTCCGGCATGGCGATCCGCGGTCACGAATGTGAGGGCTTGCGCCGAACCCACCAGGGTATCGGCAAGCGAGAGTGCGCCGTGGCCGCCCGTGACATCGGTGATGACAATGTGGCCGGCGGGCCGGTGCCCAGCCCCAAGGGCGTCCCAGACCGTCATGGCGTGCTCGCCGCCCCCTTCCGCGAGATCGGTCTCGGGCACCCCGCCTGTCGCCACGATCACGATGTCGGCGTCGAGGCGAGCGACGTCATCGCCTTCGACAAATGCGCCGGTGCGCACGTCGACGCCGACATGATCGGCCTCTCCGGCGAGCCAGTCGACGATGCCGATCATGTCGCGCCGCCATCCGGCCGCCGCGGCAAGCAGGACCTGTCCGCCGAGCCGCGGGGCGGCTTCGAAGAGCGTGACGGCGTGGCCGCGAAGGGCCAGCACGCGGGCGGCCTCAAGACCGGCCGCACCACCGCCCACCACCACGGCCCGCCCGGGCTCGGCGGTCCTGGCGATCCCGGAACCGAGCCAGGACTCGCGGCCCGTGGACACGTTGTGCTGACACAAGGCATCCCGGCCGCCGTAGATCCTGTCGAGGCAGTATCCTGCGCCGACACAGGGGCGGATGCGCTCCGCCTCGCCGCGTGCCAGCTTGTTGACGATGTCCGGATCCGCCATGTGCGGGCGGGTCATGCCGGCCATGTCGACATGCCCTTGCGAGATGGCCCAGTCGGCAGTCGCCGGATCGGCGAGCCGTGCAGCCTGCAGTGTCACGAGACCGCTGGCCTCGCGCACCCTGCCTGCCAGCTCGATGTAGGGGGCAACCGGCCAGGCCATGCCCGGCATGGTTTCCGTCAGCCCCATGTCCGTTCCGCCGTAGGCTCCGTTGACGTTGACGATGTCGGCAACGCCGTGGCGGCCGATCATGCGGGCGATCGCGATCCCTTCCTCGGCCGCCAGGCCATTCTCGTTGCTCTCGTCGGCATTGATCCTGACGCCGACGAGAATGTCGTCGCCCGCCGACGTGCGGCACGCCTCGAGCACCTCGAAGAGGAAGCGCGCCCGGTTGGCAAGGTCGCCGCCATAGGCGTCCCGGCGATCGTTGGAGAGTGGAGACAGGAACTGGCCCGCCAGGTGGGTCGACGCCAGGATCTCGACGCCATCGAGCCCGCCCTCCCGGCAACGCCGCGCCGCCTCGCCAAAGTCCCTTACGATGCGCGCGATTTCATGCGGAGACAGGGCATAGGGAACGGAATGGTGGGCCGGGTCGCGGAACGCCGAAGGGCCTCTGGTCGGCAGCCAGTCGCCAGAATCCCAGGTGGTGCGGCGGCCCATGTGGGTGATCTGGCACATCAGGCCCGCGCCATGGCGGTGAACACGGCGCGAGAGCTCCCGGAACGCCGGGATCACCCGGTCGTCGCCGACATAGATCTGCCCATAGATGGAACCGGAATCGCGCGAGACGTTCGACGATCCGCCGAACATGGTGAGACCGATGCCGCCCCTGGCCTTGGCCTCGTGATAGGCCTGGTAGCGCTCCCCCGGCAGCTCGTCCGCCGCGTACCCCGGCGCATGGGCGCTCGAGAAGACCCGGTTGCGGAAGGTGCGTCCGCGAATGGTGATGGGCGACAAGAGATACCGATAGGCGTTCACCACCAGATCTCCCTTTCTCCGGGGCACATGCCCGGGCATGCGCATAGTGCCTGCCCGTGGAGACGGGTGCCAGATGTCATGGTGAGGACAAGGCAGAGATGGCGCCGCAGACAGAGCGCATTGGCCACGCTTGAAGGTGCGATCGTGAACCCGCTCGCGCCCGCCGGTCGGGAAGGCACCCATCGAGCGGCCTTCGTCACTCTTGAGAGCGCAGCAGACCGCAGCACCTTGCAGGCGCAGTCGATACCCGTCTGCATTCCCGGCTCGACCTGATGCTCAGCCCTCTCTGACGCCGTCGATGGTTGACGATTCCTTGACATTCCGGGGTATCGCACCTACATCGGCGCTTCCCGCTGGGGGGCTGTAGCTCAGTCGGGAGAGCGTCGCGTTCGCAATGCGAAGGTCAGGGGTTCGAATCCCCTCAGCTCCACCAGAACTCCGGTCATCTTCTCAATTCCGTCCATGCCCTGTTCCCTGCGGCGCGGGCGCGATGTGGTTTCCTCCCCGGCATCTGCTATCCTTGACGCAACCATGTATGGAGGAAACAAGTCATGGAATCACGTGATCCCGTCGATCAACTTCTCTCGGGAAGGATGGATCGACGCACTCTTCACAACACGCTCGGCGCACTCGGCATTGGCGTGGCCACCATGCCTCTCGCCCCCAGTGTTGCGGTCGCGCAGGAGGAGGAAGCGAACTACTTCACCTGGGCCGGCTACGAACTCCCGGAGTTCCACCAGCCCTATCTGGACAAGTACGGGGCATCGCCCAACATCACGTTCTTTGCCGGGACGACCGAGGCCAAGAACAAGATCCTCGCCGGTTTCAAGACCGACATCGGCCACCCCTGCTCGGGAGGTGTCACGGAGTGGTACGCCTCCGGCATCATCGTGCCGTTCGACACGGACCGCATGAAGCACTGGCCTGACTACTTCGAGGCCCTGAGGACCATCGGGACCACCCTGACCGAAGAAGGCGAGAACCTCTTCATTCCGTGGGACTGGGGAAACTCCTCGGTGCTCTATCGCACCGACCTCGTGGAAATGGAGGAGGAATCCTGGAGCCTGCTGTTCGACCCGCGATACAAGGGCAAGCTGGCGACCTACGATTCACCGCAGGCTGGCGTGCAGGTGGCGGCGCAGGTGCTGGGCTTCACCAATCTGGAGTCCCTGAGCGACGAACAGCTGCTGGAGGTCAGAAAACTCCTCGAACAGCAACGCGACGTGTTGCGGTTCTACTGGGAGAGCCAGTCCGAAGCAGGTCAGGCCATGGTCGCCGGCGAACTCGTGGCGACCTACGCCTGGAACGATCTCTACAAGACGGTTGCCGACCAGGGGCTGCCGGTCAAGTACATGTCGCCCAAGGAAGGGGCGCGCAACTGGGTCTGCGGCTTCGTTCTCACCGCTCCCGAGAGCCGCGTGGCCAGTGACGAGCGTGTCTACGATTTCATGGACGCCATGATGTCACCGGAAGCCGGTGCCTATCTGATCACAAACTACCGCTATGGTGCCTCCAACATGAAGTCCTTCGATCTCGCCACGGCAGAGGCCATCGCGGAATCCGGTCTCACCGATCCCGAGGCCTTCATTGCGAAGGGAATCCTGGCGCCCATTCCTCCCGAGTTTGACGAAAAGTACGTCAACCTGTGGGAAGAGGTGAAACTCGGCATGTAGATGCGCAAAGAGCATCTGACGATTTGCGGGGCCCTGGGCACTCCAGGGCCCCTTTTTCGTGGAAGAGGGGACCGTTCGGACACACGCCTGCTCTCAGGCCGATGAAGCCTGCTTATCCTGGTTCGAGGGGTCTTCGGTCTCGTTCAGCACCGCGAGGAAAACCTCGCCGTAGCGTGCCAGCTTGCCGGCGCCCACGCCGTGGCAGGCGGCGAGAGCATCCAGGTTCCGGGGCTTGCGGGATGCGATGTCCATCAGGCTGCGGTCGTGGAAGATCACGTAGGCCGGCACGCCCTCCTCCCTGGCGATGTCCAGTCGCAGCTGCTTGAGGCGGCCGAACAGCGTCTGGTCAACCTCTCCGGGCACCTCTGTGGCGCGGCCCCGTTCCCTTCGCCGGCCTGCTGATTCGCCGTGCAGCGCCACGCTCTCCTCGCCCTTGAGCACGGCACGGCCGCGGCTCCCCGGCTTCAGGGCGCCGTAGCCGCCGATATCGATCCTCAGCACGTCGGTTGCCACCAGCTGGCGCAGATAGGAGCGCCAGAGCGACTTGTCGATGTCTGCGCCGACACCGAAGGTCACCAACCGGTCGTGACGGTGCTGCAGCACCTTGCCCGTCGCTTCGCCCCGCAGCACGGCGATCAGGTGTTCGGCCCCGAAACGCTCGCCGGTGCGCAGGACCGCCGACAGCGCCTTCTGCGCGATCACCGTGCCATCGACCGTCTCGACGGGTTCGAGACAGCGGTCGCAGTTGCCGCACGGCTCGCTTGGCTCGCCGAAATAGCCGAGCAGCGCCTGACGCCGGCAGCCGGCGGTCTCGCACAGGGCCAGCAGCGCGTTGAGCCGCTGGTGATCGACACGCTTGACCTCGTCGGGCCGCTCGGAATCGTCGATCATCAGGCGGCGGATCCGGATATCGTCCATGCCGTAGAGCATGAGGGTTTCTGCCGGCTCGCCGTCACGTCCGGCCCGTCCGATTTCCTGATAGTACGCCTCGACGGTCGACGGAAGATTGGCGTGGACGACAAACCGGATGTCCGGCTTGTCGATCCCCATGCCGAAGGCGATGGTCGCCACCATGACGACGCCGTCTTCGGTCAGGAACCGGTCCTGGTTCCTGTCCCGGTCGCCCTGGTCCATGCCGGCGTGATAGGGCAGAGCCACCCGCCCCCGCGACGAGATGCGCTCCGCCGTCCGCTCGGCTTCCTTGCGCGACAGGGTGTAGACGATGCCGGACCGGCCGGCATACCGATCCAGAAGATCGTCGACCTGCCGCGCCCCGGACCTTCTGGGCGCAATGCCGATATTGAGGTTCGGTCGGTCGAAGCCGGCCACGAACGTGTTCGCCCGGCCGCCGAACAGCCGTGCGACGATGTCCTGGCGCGTCACGGCATCCGCTGTCGCCGTGAAGGCGCTCAGCATGGCATCGGGAAAGTGTTCCGGCAGTTCTGCGAGGCGACGATAATCCGGCCGGAAATCGTGGCCCCACTGCGAGATGCAATGGGCCTCGTCAATGGCGAAGCGCGCCGGGCCGTAGCGGGCGAGACCTTCCAGCGTGTCCGGAACCATCAGCCGTTCGGGCGAAATGTAGAGGAGGCGCAACCGGCCCTCGCGCAGCAGGCGGTGCGTCGTCGCGGCGTCCGCCCGTGGCGTTGCCGAATTGAGAGCGCCTGCCGCCACGCCGTTGAGACGCAGGGCCGTCACCTGGTCGCGCATCAACGCGATGAGCGGCGAGACGACGACGGTCAGGCTTTCGCACGCCAGTGCCGGAAGCTGGTAGCACAGCGACTTTCCCGCACCGGTCGGCATCACCGCCAGCACGTTCTCGCCCGCCAGCAAGGCTGCGACGATGTCCGCCTGACCGGGCCGGAAGTCTTCGTAGCCGAAGGTGCTGTTGAGAACCGCGCGGGCGGCATCGAGAGTCGTCACGTGGCTCTCTTGCAATCGAACCAGGCGACCATACCGCCTCCTCCGATGTATGAGAATGGTGGCTCGATTGAGGGTGCGCCTCGTCGATCGATGGATGGTTGGCATGGACAACTCATTGGAGGCTGGATGGGCTCATGCTCCGTCCGTCTGTGCCTGCCCAACCACCCGGTATCGGGTTTCGCGCAGCTGCAGGTCGTTGGACCGCCAGGCGTTCGATTCCGTGAACACCAACCCGATCTCCACCAGGCCGTCAGGCCCGGAGGCGCAAACCCGTTGTGGTTTCGCGCCCTTGGACTGACGCCGACTATCAGAAGCTCGACAATGGCGGCAAGACTGTCGGTGGACCGCAACGCCCAAGGCAGAGGGGTATCGTCGTCCTGATCCCCGCGTCGCCCCGAGCTACGGAGATCCCTGGGCGGCCTCCGGTCTGGCCAGCGCGACATCGATCAGGATGGGCCGGTGGTCGGAGCCGATGTTGGGTCCGGTTTCGATATCGAGGATGCGCAGGTCGCGGCTGGCAAAGGCGTGGTCGATCGGGATGCCGGCGAAACCGAGCCAGACGGGCCAGGTCGCCCGGGTGTTGAAACCGATGAGGCGGGTTTGCGAGAGAAACGCTCGCAGACCTGCCGACCACGGGGTCGCATTGAAGTCTCCCGCCACGAGCTTCGGCGCATCGAATTGGGCCAGGATGTCACCGGCCATGGCGAGCTGCTCGTTGCGACGGGCGAGACGCCGCGGCGTAACGGGCGCCCAAGGATGCAGTCCGGTGACGTGAAGCGTGCCGGCGGGAACCTCCACGCCCACCGTCACCATGACCGGATCCGGCGTCGCAGGAATGCCATCCGCAAGCTCGCTGACGGCTTCACTCGAGATCGGATGGCGGCTGTAGACGACCATGCCGTATGGATGCTCGCGAGGCTCGAGAACCCGGAACGGGTAGTCCGCCATGGCTTGGGCCATCTGCTCGACATGACGTGTCGACATCTCCGTTGCCACGACGATGTCGGGTTCGCTCTTCTCGATCCACGCGCTGAGCCGACCTGTGTCGTCGTTGACGACAAGAACGTTGGAGAAGGCGACGCGTATGTCTCCTCCACCTCTCACGCCACCCTTCGCTTCTGCCTGCGCGGAGACCATCTCCGTGCGGACGACATCCGCGCCCAGCGGGACGGCGAGCGCCACAAGCAGACCGGCCAGGAGGCGGAAGCGCACCATGAACGCCATCGCGGCGCAGACCGCAACACCGAGCGCAATGTGGGGTCGCCAACTTGCCGCGAGTTCCCCGACGAATCCATCCAGTCCGACCATCGGTGACGCGCAGGCCGCACCGACGGCCAGCGCTCCAAGTCCGATCCCCAGCACAGGCGGACACGGCCACCCGGGTCTGCGTGCCATCCGACACCTTCCCGCCGACTTGAAGAGCATGCCCCACAATTCCGGCAGACGGATGGCGACGCTGCCCCTGAGAGATCGGACACACCCCGCGACGTCGGGTTGTCGATGCACGTGCTTCAATTACGCCATCGGTTGCAGCCGAGTGGACTCAACAGCAGTCTGTTCCCGGCTGCACCCCGGACAACTGACAGCTCCCTGCCGGAGACCACGTCCTCGGTCAGGTGCTCGACACAGACCGGCACGGCGTCGAGGTGATGGCGAGCCAAGAGGAGCATCAGCGTCGGTCTCAAATCGCTCTTAACGGCATCGGCGCCTCCTCAAGAAAGGCCGTCGACAAACGCCTGTTCGCCCATCATGGCACGTGACGATGTCCGGTCGGCTCGCCGCACGGATCATGCACCATGGCGGCAAAGGCGCGGCCGATGCTCAATCCATCGTCGTCAGAGCCGTCGCCGAAGACATCGCGAATGTCGTCGGCGTGGAAGGTCCCCCGCTGGGTGATGCGCCTTCGGCTCGGAGGCGGCCGATCCTGAGAGGGCAGGATCGGCCCGGCAGCGCCGAGGGATTCGTCAGGTGCTGTGGTCCCTGTAGTCGTTGGCCGTCAGCACGACGTAGACCTTGCGCAGTGGAGCCTTGACGTTCCAGGTGCAGGCACAGCCGCGCGGCATGACGAAACTGTCCCCGGCCTTGTACGCGGCAACGCTGCCGTCGTCGTGCGTGACCTCCAGGTCTCCTTCGAGAATATGGACGAACTCGTCATAGGGCGAGGCCTCGAAGACATGCTCGTTGACGTCGCACTCCCAGTAGCCGGCATCGAGCTGACCGGTCTGGTCGGCATAGAAGCTGCGTCCGCGTTCGTTGGGTTCGCCGGACTTCAGGGCTTCGGGAGCAATGTAGTCCGTGGGCTCGAGGCCGCTCACGTCGCGACCGGGAATTCTGACAGTGGTGCTCATGAAACGCTCTCCGGACTCGTCCAGGTTCACCACCGACCATAGAGAAGTGGCGCCGGTGGTGCACCTTCCTTCCGGATCCGGCGGAATCCCTGGCCGGAACGCATGCCGGCACGCTGCCGCACAGGGGTGGATCAGACGCAACCCCGGGCATGGTGACGAAGCATCGCATTCCGCCTATGGTGCCCGCGGTGTCCAGTGGCTCCGCGGCATGATCGAGCACCGTTTGCGTCCCCTTCTCAACCCCCGCTCGATCGCCGTGGTCGGCGCTTCTGCCAATCGCGAGTCCTTCGGCTGGACATCCTGGCGGGCCGTCCGCGAGATCGGTCATGCCGGCGACCTCTATCTCGTCAATCCGCGCTATGACGACATCGACGGCGAGCGCTGCTATCCCGACATCGCCTCCATCGGCCGTCCGGTCGAGCACGCGATGCTCAATGTCTCCAACCCCTATCTCGAAAGGGTCTTCGACGAGGCGATCGCCGCCGGGGTGAAGGCGGTGACGATCTTCGCCTCCTGCTACCTGGCGAATGATCGCGATCCTCCGCTTCTCGAGCGTCTGAGGCGCAAGGCGCGCGAGGCCTCCCTTCTCGTGTGCGGCGGCAACGGGGCCGGGTTCGTCAACCGCCAGGAGAGGGTGCAGGTGACCCTGGCGGGAGGCCGCTCCAGTCTCGATGTCGGTCCGGTCACGCTGATTTCGCAATCAGGCTCCATCTATCTCGGCATGCTCCAGACCGACGGCCGCGTGGGCTTCAATCTCACGGTGACGTCGGGCCAGGAGATCACCGTCACGGCAAGCGACTACATGGACTACGCGCTCGGGCTCGAATCGACGCGGGCGATCGGTCTCGTTCTCGAGACCATCCGCGATGCCGCCGGGTTCCGCGAGGCGGCCGAAAGGGCCCGGGAGCGCGAGGTTCCCGTCGTGGCGATCAAGGTCGCGCGAACACCGGAGAGCATCCGCATGGCCCGCACCCACTCCGGTGCGTTGGCCGGAAACGATGCCGCCTACGATGCCGTCTTCCGGCATCACGCCGTCCAGAGGGTCGATGACGTCGATGCCCTGATCGCCACGCTGCAGATGGCCGTGCAGCCGCGGCGGTTCTGGCCGGGCGGCATCGTCGCCCTCACGGATTCAGGGGGCGAACGGGAACATCTCGTCGATCTCGCGCACCGGCACAGGGTTCCCTTCGCTGCCATTTCAGACGTCACGACGCGGCGCCTGGAAGCCTGTCTCGACTA
Source organism: Alphaproteobacteria bacterium (assembly GCA_965207785.1). GTDB lineage: Bacteria > Pseudomonadota > Alphaproteobacteria > SP197 > SP197 > SP197. The sequence goes on from CBDBNO010000010.1 coordinate 305,314, forward strand.
CGGACTCGAGGCGACCAACCCGGTCGATGCCTGGGGAACCGGGAAGAACTTTGTGGAGACCTATGTGGAATGCTGGGATGCGCTGATGTCGGATCCGGACTCTGCCGCCGGACTGTGGGTCGCCGACATCCGCGATTTCGACGTCTTCCGCACCCCCTGCATCGAACCTGCCAGGATGATTGCGGAGCGCACCGGCAAACCGATGTGCTTCGCCAACTGCGTGCCCGCCGCCATCGTGCACGAGAAGGCCCGTGAACTCGCCGCGGCCGGCGTTCCGCTGATCGACGGACTCGATGCCGCCGTGACAGCCTTTTCGAACATGCTAGCCCTGCGCGACCACCGAACCATGCAGCCGCCCGACCCGCCGGGCGACGCCATCATCGGTCGCTGGCGCAGTCGCCTGGTCGCAGGCGGCGCCCTCGACGAGGCAGAGGGCCTGGCTCTGGCCCGGGATTTCGGGTGCGCGACCACAGAGCCGGTGGTCGTGGAAACCGCAGACGACGTGAAGGAGGCGGCGGAGAGGTTCGACGGTCCGCTGGTTCTCAAGACGGCCACGCCGGGACACCATCACAAGAGCGATGTCGACGGCGTCAGACTGGGGATCGAAGGGAGTAGAGCCCTCCTCGATGCCTGGCACGAGATGGCGTTGCGGCTTGGTCCCCGCGCCCTTGTCGCACCGATGGCGCCCCCCGGGGTCGAGATGATGTTCGGTCTCGTCCACGACGAGACCTTCGGACCTCTGGTCCTGGCGGCGGCAGGCGGTGTCCTCGCCGAGGTCGTCGACGACAGCCTGCTTGCCGTTCCGCCTCTCGATGCCGAGGCAGCGCTCGACCTTATCGATGGATTGAGGGCGGGACGCCTGCTCGACGGCGTCAGGGGCCGGCCTGCCAGCGACCGCAGAGCCCTTGCCGAGATGCTCGCCCGCTTTTCGGTGCTTGTTCACTGTCTCGGCGATTTGATCGCGGAACTCGATCTCAATCCGGTGATCGCCGGGGCCGATGGCGCCATCGCCGTCGATGCCCTTGTCGTGCCGAACGCCTGATGGATGCACCTGGGCCATCATCAGCCGGATCGCCGACTGTCAGGCCGACATGTCGACGGTGCCGGTGACGAGCGCCAGCCGTGGCTTCTCCACGGCCGTCCTCCCAATTCGGACCGGACGACGCCCTTTGGACTGAGCGGGGGCACTGTACCGAGAGCCTCGGCATGTGGCCGCGCGACGAACTCCCCGGCGGACAATTCGCCCGAAAGACCGGGCTCCGTCTCCTCCGCTACCGTCAAGACGCCATGGCTTGCGGCCCCGCATTCTCATTGATCGCCCGCATCACGGCTTCGGGCGTCATCGGGACATCCACCCAAACGCCGATGGCGTTGTGCACGGCTTGACAGATCGCCGGTCCGGCTGCGGCAGCCGGCGACTCACCGGCGCCCCTTGCACCGAACGGTCCGACCGGATCCTGGGACTCGACGAAGAAGACCTCAACGTCGGACGGAAAATCACCGGTGCGCAGGAGCTTGTAGTCGAGCAGGCTGTCGTTCAGAACGCGGCCGTCGCTCGGGTCGAACTCCATGCCTTCGTACAGGACAAAGCCCGCGCCGCAGATTGCCCCGCCTATGACCTGGTTCTTCAGCACCTTGGGATTCATGACGGTACCGCTGTCCTGGCCGGCGAGGTAGTCCGTGATTCTGATTTCTCCGGTCCCGACGTCGACCTCGACCTCGGCGAACTGGGCAGCCCACTGTCGCGCAAAGGCGATGGTCGGCGGCATGACACCATTGGGTCGGCCCGTGATCACTGACGTCTGCGACAGGGAATCCGAGCAGAGGACATTCATCAGTTCGTCGATCGCAATTCGTCGGTTGTCAGCCGTGTCGTCCGCCACGCGGATGATGCCGTCCTCGATATCGAGCTTGTCGAAGTCTGTTCCGTCGAAGAACTCCCTGGCGGCAATCTTCAGCAGCTGGGTCTTTGCATCCCGGCATGCCTCTCTTGTCGCCCATCCGGTCCGGAACATGGTGGTGCTTGCAGATGAACCCGAAGCCCACGGCACAACATACGTGTCGCCTGTGACAATGCTGACCTTTTCCACGGGAACACCCATCTCCTCGGCGGCCACCTGGACAAGGGTCGTCTCGCTGCCCTGGCCTTGGCGTCCGGCGGCACTGAAGACATTGACGCTGCCATCGTGATTCAGGCGCACAACCGATGACGTGTTGCCGCCGAACTCGACACCGCAGCAGTGCGCACCGGTGCCGACCCCGACGCCCCAGCGCTTCGAACCGTTCACCCGGGTCGGCACTCCCCAGCCTCTCCAGCGCTCGCGCCAGCGGAACTTCTCCGCACCCTGGAGAAGAAGTTCATGGGTCGAACCGCTGGAGAGATGGAACATTTTCGGCCAGTTACCCGTCTGTTCCTCGGTCAGGCCGTCGATGTAGTCCGTCAGATTGCCCTTCATGTGTTGCCGCGGTTCCTGCATCCGCAGCTGCTGACCGGCCTTGATCTGGTTCTTGATGCGGAACTCGAGGGGATCCATGTCCACCTTCTGCGCACACTTGTCGGCGAGGCGCTCGACCGCGAGACCCATCGTGATATCGCCGACCGCACGCATGCAGCCCGAAGTGACGAGGTTGGTGTTGACTCCGCGTACGCGGTAGTCCCCGTTCCTGGCCCCTCCCCAGAGGTCGCAACAGAAAAAGTAGACATCTGTTTTGAATCCGTAGGCGCCGTTGTCCATCAGGTGAGAGAAGTCGGCCATGGTCAGCGTGCCGTCCTTCGTGACACCCATGCGCCCGCGCGTGATCTCGATGTGGCGGCGCTTCACGGCGGCCATGCACTCCTGGCTCGTCAACTCGATCTTGACCGGTTTACGCACCTTCCTGGCGAGAAGGGCCGTCACCATCATGAAGTTGTTGCTCCACCACAGTCCGAACGAACAACCAGAGGGAAGGGCAACAACCCGCACGTCGCTCATCGGGATTCCGAAAGCCTGATGAATGCCCGTTTGCAGTTCCGACGGTGTTTGCGACGAGGTCCACATGGTCACCTGGTCGCCGTCCCAGTTGCAGATGCAGGCGTTGCGTCCGATGCCCGCATAGTTCTGGGCCTTGTAACGCATCTCCTGATCGATGACGAAATCGGCCTCTCTCTCACCATCGTCGAGGTCGCCCCAGACCACACGGTACTCGTCGCGCACATTGCCCTCTTCGCGAACCTGTGGCGCGTCATCGCGAAGCGCCCTTTCCACATCGAGAACGGCGGGCAGGGGATCGTACTCGACGTCGATCAGATCAAGGGCGGCGTCGGCAATCTCCACCGACGTCGCGGCAACCGCCGCGACCTCGTCCCCGACGAATCGCGAGATACCGTCCAGGATCTGGCCCCGGTAGTTATCCCAGACCCCCATCCAGTTGAGACCGGGAGCGTCCTCGTGGGTGACCACGCCGAGAACACCGGGCAAGGCCAGGGCTCTGGTGACGTCGATTCGCTTGATCCGGGCATGGGGCACCGTGCTGCGCTTGATCTTGCCGTGCACCATCCGGGGAAGAACGAAATCGACCCCGTACTCGAGTGAGCCCGTCACCTTTTCGCGGGCATCTATGACCGGGATGCCCTGACCTACGATCTTGAACTTCTTGGGCTTGTGAAGAACGTTCATGTCACCGACTCCCGTTCGAGTGGATTTGATTCAGGTGCACACTAGGCAGTGGTTCCGATCGAACCCGTTGTTCGCTTCGACCCGTGTCGTTCCTGCATTCTTTCGGCGGCGTTCATGACGGACTTGACGATGTAGGGATGGGCTCCGCAACGGCAGATGTTGCCGCTCATGGCCATCGACGCCTCTTCCTCGGTGGGATTCGGGTTCTCCTCGAGAAAGGCCTTGGCCATCATGATGAAACCGGGGGTACAGAACCCGCACTGAAATCCCTGCTCTTCGATGAATGCCTCCTGGATAGGGTGAAGTTCGTCGTGAGACCCGATGCCTTCGATGGTGACGATCTCGTGTCGCTCGCCCTGCAGCGCCAACATCAGGCATGCTGTCGCCGGAACCCCATCGACCAGAATGGTGCAGGATCCGCACTCGCCCTCCGCACAGGACACCTTGACTCCGATGAGACCGAGCTGATTGCGCAACACGTCCGAAAGGGTCTCGTGAGCCTTGACGTCGACATCGAAAGACTGGCCGTTGACGTTCAATCTGGCCATCAGGCGGATTCCTCGAGACTGTTGATGCACTGGCGAATGGCCCTCGCTGTCAGCGTCGCAACCATGTCCTCACGGTACTCCTTGCTGGCGCGGATGTCCGAAATGGCCCGTGCCGCGCTGGCGGCTTCCTCTCCGGCACTCGTCGTCACTCCATTGTTCACGCTACTCAAGTCACGACCCAGCAACGTCTCTTCGGCTCCCGTCACGCGTATCACCGATGGCGCCACGGCGCCCAGCGCCACGCCTGCTCTCTCGATGCGGTTGCCCGCATTCACCTCGAGAAACACGGCCGAACTGACGAGGGCAATGTCGACGACGGTCCGTGCCACACGATCATAGTGCGCCGCCACCCTGCCGGTGGCACCCGGAACATAAATCTCCGTCAGCATCTCGGAGTCCGCAAGTGTCGTCTCGTTGACTCCGAGATGGAATTCTTCAAGCGGCATGTCGCGCTCGCCATCCGGACCGAGGAGCCTGCAACGGGCGCCCATGGCGACGAGGGGCGGCGTCAGGTCGGCCGACGGCGACGCATGACACATGTTGCCGCCAACCGTCGCGATCGTGCGGGTCTGCTTGGTACACATGAGGCGTGCCGTGTATCCCAGCGTCACGGCAAGAGGACTGAGATCCGACATGAGATCAAGGTCGTCAAGGCTTGCCATGGCGCCGATCCTCAGCGCACCCCCGGAACTCTCGACATACTTCAGCGCCGGGACATACGTGAGGTCGATGCAGTAGTCGAACGCGACTTCGCGGCGATTCCAGAGAAGCATCAAGTCGGTACCGCCCGCCCAGAATCTGGCGCGGGCACCATGGGCGGCCTTCATCTCTACGGCTTCGCCGATGGTCTCGGGCCTGAGATACTCGAATGAACGATTCACCATAGTTTGTCGTCCCATCCCGGGATGCGCCGCCTTGTCGCCCGGCGGCTTCAAGCGGGTACCCCATGCTATCACAGAGGAACCGGCATCGGCCGCACAATTCTCAAGAAGCACGCTACTGCGCTGCTTGGACCGCATTCCAGGCACTCGCCATGTGGCGCTCGGGCGTGCCACCCGCAGTGGTCCGAACCGTTCCTGGAAGCGCCGGCCGTCCGATCGGTAGCAGCCGCAGGCACTTTCCGGAAACTGCTCCCGGGGCCCATACATCGTCCGGCGACACGGTGCCGCCGGACGATGATGCAGGTCACCAAGGAATCAGCGGCCGGCATTGAGCGACGCGCCAGGCAACACACCATGACGTTCCCAAGCCATTGACTTCAACAGTCTTGCTCATTCGCGGTCTTCAAGGCTCCCATCCGCTTGCTCCGCCGTCACCATGAGCGCGAACAAGGAACCGGGGAGTACGAGGGAAGACTGGTCGGCGGGGACCAATCAGTGCCAATGGCGAGGCTTGAAGTCAGGTTCTATTGCCTCATCAAGCTTTCCGACGATGAAATTGACCAGCCGGTTGACCGGGTCGGTTTGGTTGAAGTGCTTGCAATAGAGGCCGACGTGGATCTCGGCCAACGGCGGAAACCCATGCTTCTCCCCCAGGGTCCTCATTCCCTTCAAGTATGTTCTCTTCGTCAGAGCGCTGATCCCCAATCCTGCAAGCACCGCATTTTGCAGACCCGATACTCCGGGGCTGCAGTATGCCAGACGCCATTCCCGGTGCACCGAACTCAGCGCCTGCGTCATGCGGTTGCGGTACTCGCACCCCTCAGGATGAGCGACAATCGGGATGGGAGACTGCCGATGCGGACTTCCCTTCCTGGCAGCGACCCAGATCGGCCTTTCGACCCATTCCCGCGCCAGGTTGCGCTTGGCGCGTTCGCTGGTCATGGCGATGATGACATCCAGCGCGTCCCGCTCCAGGCCGTCAAGGAGGTCGCGGCTCAACTCGCAATGGATCTCGAACGTGATCTCCGGGTGGAGTTTCGCAAACTGCGTCAGCACTTCCTGGAAGAAGGCAACAGCGTAGTCGGTAGGCAGACCGACCCGAAGCTGCCCCGCGACATTCCGCCGGGCGGTGCGGGAAATCGCTTCGTCGTTCAGGCTGAGGATCTGGCGGGCATACACCATGAGGAATTCCCCTTCCTCGGTGAGGTGCAGTTCCCGCCCGGCGCTGACGATCAGCTTGGCCTGAGCAACCTCTTCCAGGCGGCGAATTTGAAGGCTGACAGCGGGTTGCGTCCGTCTCAGAACTTCCGCCGCGCGCGTGTAGCTGCCAAGGTCAATGACCGTTGCGAATGTCCGGAGAAGCTCCATTGGGAGGTCTTGTTTCATTCGATTCGACGAACCCGTCTCCGGAGTGCCGGCGGCTCCTTCACAACCATACAATCATTTATGGATCTATCACAACTATAAATTAAACGAGAATGGTGGCAAAGCCCATTCATTGGCACTATCTGTCGATGTTCTCGGAGAGGACGCGCCATGGAAGACGGAACGGTACTTGCCTACGAACTCACCTGGCCCGAGTACGACAGGAGGATGCGAGACGGCCGTACGCCTCTGATCGTGCCCATCGGTGCTCTGGAACAGCACGGCCATCACTTGCCCCTGCACGTGGACGTGCTGTTGCCGAACGAGTTTGCGCAGCGGGTTGCCCGGCGGATCGGGGCACTGGTCGCCCAGCCGTTCACCTATGGCTACAAGTCCCATCCGAAGTCAGGCGGCGGCAACCACCTTCCGGGCACGACCAGTCTCGACGGAGCCACGCTGGTGAGCGCACTCAAGGATGTGATCAAGGAATTCGTGCGCCACGGGGTTCGCCATATCGCGCTGATGAACGGTCACTACGAGAATTCGTGGTTCATCATCGAAGGCGTGGATATCGCCTTGCGCGAACTGAGATGGGACGGTGTCAAGGATGTGAAAATCGTCGTGCTGTCGTACTGGGACTTCGTGAACGACGAGACCGTCGAGAAACTGTATCCGGACGGCTTCACGGGGTGGGACCTCGAACACGGTGGTGTTCTCGAGACGTCACTGATGCTCGCGCTGTTTCCTCACCTCGTCCACATGGAGAAGGCCGTCGACCACCCGCCGGCCAGCTTTCCACCCTACGACGTCTATCCGGTCAAGCCGGACTGGATCCCCGCAAGCGGGACGCTGTCGTCACCAAAGAACGCGACGAAGGAAAAGGGCGAGATCCTGCTTGAGGTCTGCACGGACGGCATTGTCGATGCTCTCGGCGGGGAATTCTCGGATGTGTCGGACATGCACGTCACGGCTACGTAAACGTCTGCAGATGGTGGGGTGAGGATCCGACAGTGATGATCGAACCCGTCACCTCCAACCCGCGCGGCACTTAGTTCGTGATGATGTTGTGATCCGGCCCGTAGGGGAAACCGGTAATGTTCTCGGCGCCTTTCTCGGTGACCACCAGGATGTCGTGTTCACGGTAGCCGCCGGCTCCAGGCTCACCTTCGGGCAACATGATCATCGGTTCCATGGAAACGACCATGCCCGGCTTGAGTTCCGTTTCGACGTCCTCTCGCAGTTCGACGCCTGCCTCACGACCATAGTAGTGGCACAGCACGCCGAACGAGTGGCCGTATCCGAACGATCGGTACTTGAGGAGATCCCATCCGCGATACATCTCATTGAGTTCTGCGGCTATGTCGCAGCAACGAGCGCCGGGCCCTATCAGCTTCAGCCCTTTCTCATGCACGGCGACGTTCTTTTCCCAGAGGTCCAGGTGGACATCTGATGCGTGGTCGCAAAACAAGGTGCGTTCCAGGGCGGTGTAGTAACCAAAGATCATCGGGAAGGCATTGAGGCTGAGAATGTCGCCGGATTCGATCTTTTTGTTGGTGACCGGATTGTGGGCGCCGTCGGTATTGATTCCCGACTGGAACCAGGTCCACGTATCCATGGGCTCCACGTAGGGATGGTTACTGGCAATCTCCCTCACCATCGCATCGGTTGTTGCGATGGCCACCTCGTGTTCGGGAACACCGGCAGCAATTGCGTCGACGCATGCCCAGCCGCCTATGTCGCAGGTCCGCGCGCCTTCCTTGATGAGTTCAATCTCCTCCTCGGACTTGATGGTGCGCATCCACATTGAGGGTTGGGCGCAATCGACGAGCTCTACTGTCGGCAGCGCCTCCTCAAGAAGACGCCTGTAGTCAAGACTGACATGATCGAACTCGATACCGAGCCGCTTGACGCCGGCGGTGAGCTGCTCCAATGCCCGGAAAAAGCTGTCGCGGCGCCAATCGGTGTAGGTGACATTGTCGCCGTAGCTCCGTCGCCAGGGCTGTCCTCCGTCGATGCCGGCAGAGATGGTCACCGCCTTGTCGTGATCGATAACCATGCCGTACTTGCGACCGAAGTAGCAGTAAAGCCACCCGGAGTAGTAGTTGATGCAGTGATATGAAGTGAACAGGACGGCATCGACATCCTCGGATGACATCCATTGCCGGATGGCGTCCTGTCGGCGTTGCATTTCCGATGCCGAGAAAGGCGAATATTCCTTGTTGCCGTTGTGCCATTTCGTTACATGAAGCATATCGTTGGTCATCGCGAACACCCATTTTCAATTGTCAAGTCAGCAAGATTGAGGACGTTACGCGATTCCGTTCACGCTGCGCAATTTGTTCTTCTTATGCCATGATTAGACGGTTGAATGTGCTATCGAAAGAAACACCATGGCTTGGCATGGGGTATTGATCTCGCAACCCGAGAGAGGCTTTCAGGTACGTTCACGCGTCACCATGGAAGGTGTGTGCCGGATCACTGCGTATCTCCTGATCACCACCATGTGACCCGCAATGGTTGCCTCGCCGCTTCGTCGTCACCGACACCGGAGTGGACGAAATCACGACCACGCCTCACCTCTTCTGGTAATCAAGCCTCCCGGCAACGAACGATCCCGGTGATCGGTGCCGGGCGCGGCATGGCGGTGCTCTCCTAGGGTCCGTAGGCTCCCGCCGTCGCGTCGTTCCCGCCGTCGACCACCAGCGTCGTCCCGGTCACGTAGCTCGCATCGTCGGATGCCAGAAACACGATGCACCGGGCAACCTCACCGGCACTGGCGACACGGCGCATCGGTATGCCGGCGGCGAAGTTCCGCAGGTTCTCGGCGAAGTCTCCCCCCTGGTCGCGCAGCATCCTGTCCAGCATCTCCGTATGCGTCTCGCCCGGGCACACCGCGTTCACCCGGATCCCCTCGGCCGCATGATCGAGCGCCATGCAGCGGGTCATCTGCACGACAGCGCCCTTGCTGGCGCAGTAGGCGACGTAGTTCGGTTCCCCGTTGAGGCCCCATTCCGATGCCGTGTTGACGATGCAGCCGCCCCCCTGCTCCTGCATCTGCCTGACCGCGGCGCGGCTCATGAAGAAGACGGCGCTGACGTTGACCGTCATCGTCTCGTCCCAGGCGTCATCCGAAGTCCCGGGTGCCGTGCCTTCGTGAAGAACGCCGGCATTGTTCACCAGGATGTCAAGACGGCCGAAGCGTCGGACAGTCTCGGACACCAAACGGTCGCACTCGGCACGCTCGGAGAGGTCCGCCCGGCAGAACTCGGCGGTTCCTCCGTCTCCCGCAATCTGCGCACAGATGGTGGCGCCCCGTTCCTCATTGCGACCGGTGACAAGCACCCTGGCACCCTGCGAGGCGAACGCACGGACGCTCGCCTCGCCGATCCCCGTGGTGGAGCCCGTCACCAGCACTGACTTGTCGGTAAAGCTCATGGTGGTCTCTCTGTCTTTCTTGGATCAGATTTCTCAAAGACGATGGTACCACTTGGGCATTCGCCCGTCAGGCGTGCACGCCACGCCGGGCAACGGACGCCACCGCCCCTCCAATGAACTGTGCGCCCTCACAATCATGACTGACGGCACCATTGTGAAGGCCCGGCGTTCGTCTAACCTTCAAGAACGTCATGCGAGGGGCGCGCCATGCTTATCTACACCACCGCAGCGATGCTTGAAGATCTCTCCGAATGGCCGCCAATCTCCGAGATTCCGGGTGCCCGCGTGCTACAGGGCGAGCCTCGCCATTTCGGGCGCCTGGACATCGGGGACTTCGACTCCGACTTCATGCTGGGCGTGTGGGAGTGCACGGAAGGGATTTTCGAATGGACCGAAGTCGGCTTCGAGATGCAAACCCTTGTGGCGGGACGTCTTCGCATCACCGAGAAGGACGGTACCGTGCATGATCTTGCCGCAGGCGACACCTATTTCACGCGCAAGGGAGACTGCATGACCTGGGAGGTCATCGAAAGGATGAAGAAGGTCTTCTTTGCCTTCAACAGTGAGGGCGCCTTCGCCGCCTCATTCGGGAGATTGACGTCCGGCAACAGAGTGCTTCGCGTCTGACAGGCACACCAACTGTTCGGGAATTGAGTGCATCGCATCTCCGCGATCTGAGCTTTGGCACAGGGTCTTGACCGCAATACAATCCCGCACCGCTGGACGTGGCGCGATGAGAACAGGGCGTCCTCGCCGTTCCACTCCTTGATGCCGAGGCGGCACTGACCCACTCTTCCGTGCTTGTTCACTGTCTCGGCGATATGATCGCGGAACTCGATCTCAATCCGGTGATCGCCCGGGCCGTTGATGCCGTCGTCGTGCCACGCACCTGATTGACATAACCGGGAGGGACCATGGCCATCATCAACCGGATCGCGGACTGGCAGGCCGACATGACCCGCTGGCGGCGCGACATTCATGCGCACCCGGAGACGGCCTTCGAGGAAACCAGGACCTCCGAGGTGGTCGCGGGCCTGCTCGACACGTTCGGCATCGAGGTCCATCGCGGACTGGCAGGCACCGGCGTGGTGGGGACGCTCAAATCCGGCGACGGAGCGAGGCATATCGGCCTCAGGGCCGATCTCGACGCCCTCGACCTCCACGAGAAGAACGATTTCGACCACCGCTCGACCCACGACGGGAAGATGCATGCCTGCGGTCATGACGGCCACACCTCGATGCTGCTGGGAGCGGCGCGCTATCTCTCCGAGACACGCAACTTCGACGGCACGGTCCACTTCATCTTCCAGCCCGCAGAGGAGAACGAGGGGGGCGGCCGGGTGATGATCGAGGACGGCCTCTTCGATCTCTTTCCCTGCGAGGAAGTTTACGGCATGCACAACGCGCCGGGTCTCGAGGTCGGACGCTTCGCCGTGCGCGAGGGGCCGTTCCTCGCCGCGTTCGACATCTTCGAGGTGGTTATCAGGGGCATCGGCACCCATGCCGCCATGCCCGACCGCGGCGCCGATCCCATGGTCCCGGCGGCCCAGGCGGTGCTGGCGCTCCAGGCGCTGGCCTCGCGCGAAATCTCGCCGCTCGATACCGTCGTCATCAGTGTCACGCAGATCCATGGCGGCGACACCTGGAATGTCATCCCGGACGAAATCGTCTTGAGGGGAACGTGCCGGTGGTTCGAGGAGTCGGTCAGGGATGCTCTCGAGACATCCATGCGGCGCATCGTGGAGGGCATCGCATCGGCCCACCGCTGCGAGGCCACCCTGCGCTACGAGCGGCGCTATCCGGCGACGGTCAACAGCGCACAGCAGACGGCCTTCGCCAGCGAGGTTGCCGCCGGACTCGTCGGCGCCGGGAACGTGGAGAGGTCGCACCAGCCGGTGATGGGATCGGAGGACTTCGCCTTCATGCTGCAGGAGAAGCCCGGCTGCTACATTCTCATCGGCAACGGATCCGCCGAGGGCGGCTGCCTTCTTCACAATCCGCACTACGACTTCAACGACGACATCCTTGCCTTGGGCGCGAGCTACTGGGCACGCATCGCGGAATCGGCACTGCCCCGGTCCTGACCACGCCGGTGGCGGTGGCGGTTCCTTGAAGCCGACGCGGCAATCGGAACGCACCTCGGGTAGAGTAGCGATGTCAGGCAGTCCACCGCCATGTGCCATCTCCGACGCGTGGCGACGATGAAGTGGGTCGGCTGCGTCCTATTCGACCATGTCGCCAGTCGGGGAAGGACGGCTTCCACTGAACAGGCGCAACCCCCCGCGCTGCCCGATGTCCGAACGCGGCGTGTCGCGCCGTTTCCCTGAAATCCAGAACCTTCGGTGCGTCAGGCGGGCAGTTCGCGCATCTGCTCGGTGATGCGGAACTTGAGCTTCTCGCTCGGCTTCAACGAGGGAAGCGGAGCGAAGGGCAGCGCATCGACGTAACGCTGAGGCGTGACCTCGAGGGTGAAGTAATGGGCGATCATCAGCACGTTGACCGCCAGCTGCAGATCCATCCAGCGCGCGCCGAGGCATCGGTGCGTGCCGAGCCCGTAGGGCGCGTAGCCGGGATTGCGGTGTTCATCGCGGGGCGATGCGTAGCGGTCGATGTCGAACGAGAACGGATCGGGGAAGATGTCTTCCATGTAGTGCGCGGCCGTCTGGGCAATGTAGACCCGCGATCCCACCGGTATTTCATGGCCTTCCAGCACGAAGGAATTCATCACATCCCGCAACGACATCGGGACGATCGGATACATCCTGAGGCATTCCATCAGAAAGCGGTGCGTGACATCCATCGAGGCCGGGTTGAAATCTTCCGCGTCCGGATCGCCGTTCGCGAACAAGGCGTCGGCCTCGGCCCGGATCCGCTTGTAGAGCTCGGGCTGCGCCGCCATAGCGTAGACCGCGAAGCTCAGTGAGTCGCCGAGATAGACGCTCGCGACCAGTGCCGCGGACAGCACGAATCGCAGGTTGGATTCCGGCATCAGCTGCGGATCGCTCGCGTGCAGGCTCAGCCAGTCGTCGGAGAGGGTGCGCGGGCACCCGGCGCGCTGGGCCGGAGTATGGACGGCCTGGATACGCTGCAGCAGCGTGTCGACCGCCCGCGCCCGGCGCTTCATCCCCGGTGTGTTCAGCATGAACCTGGGCAGTGCGTTGATGATATGGGTGGTGAGCGCACGCTCCTTGAAGTCCATCAGTTCATCGATGATGTCCTGCGTTTCGACGTTGAGGAAGAGCGGCGAGAGCTGGGCGTTGACCATCCGTCGGCACGCGCGCACGGGGAAGGTCTCCCCGACCGTCCAATCCGACATGTAGTGGCGGGTGAAGCGGTACATGTCGTCCAGCCGGCCTGACAGCCGGTTGCGCGAATAGGCCGGACCCATGGCCTTGCGGAGCCGGAAGTGGTCCGGGCCGTCGAGCGACGGCAACACGCCGTGCGCGCCGTAGAGCCTCTCGAAGGCGGCGAAATAGCCCCCCGCCTTCAGGTGCATCCGCCCGTGACGGTGCACCCATGCATTGGCCTGCGGCCCGCCGAGGAAGATCATGGGCTTGCCGAAGGGCCGGCGGATCTGGAACACCGGGCCGTATTCCTCGGTCAGACTCGAGAAGAGCGCAGGGACGTTGCCACTCCGCAGATGCGGGTTCCGCAGCACCCGGAGAAGCGGAGCTGCGGGGATCGGTTTGTTGAGCGTCGAACGCCGGAGCATCGGGCTGGCGATGTTGTGCTCGACCGCGGCGGCGATGGAGCGGCCGATCATGTCCATTCGGCAGATGAGTTCGATCCGCTCCTGGGTCTCTTCATCGATATCGAACATGAAGCGGAAGACGTCGCACGTGTTGACGAGGCAGATGACAATGATGTCCCTGGGGCCGGGAATCTCGTCGGTGAAGAGCGCCTTGAGGACGCGCGTTTTGACGAATTGGCCGACGGTGCCTTGCTGCGGGCCGCCGGCCAACTCCTCGTGCCACGTCGTGGCGGCCAGCGTCCAGAAATCGCCGTCGTGATGTTCCAGGACCTTCAACTCGACCAAGCGGTCGAGAGTCCGGTCGATGATCGACTCCGCCTGGCCGGCGAGCCTTTCGATCCAGTAGACGGCATCCCGTTGAACGGGCTCATCGGCGATTTCCTTCAGGATGGGATCGAGCACGGCATCGCCGGTTTCCGCCGCATCCACGAGGATCAGCGAATCGAGATCCGTATCGATGCGCCCCAGCAGCGAGAGCTCCGCGAGCGCCGCGCCGACCACCGCGCAGTTCAGATTCCAGCCCCGCACCTGGTGGAAATAGCCGGTCTGCTCGTTGAGGAGTATCAGGATGAACTCCTCGACCAGACTCTGCTTTTGGGCCGTATCAGTCGAATCGGGCATCGGTTCCCCCGCACATTCGGTCGTTACGCAAGACGTCGCAGGCACGCTACGACGCTTGAGGTGGGGTGCCGCCCGCCGGGCGACAATTGCCTCGCTCCTCACAATGTGAGCGTGAATTCTACCCCGCCTCCCGTCTCCCGTCACTTTATTCGGCACCCTTGCCGCGCACGTCTCGGGATCGCCTCCCTCGGTGTCATGAAACGGCCGTTGAGATCATGACAGCACCGACCGTCGACCAGCTGCGCCCGGTCTCTGTCCACAGCGCCTTTCCTAGGTATCCTTCGGCATGTGGTACGGATGGAAGCCGCGGCGGCGTCAACGCATGTCTGCAATGCACATGCGCTCCGCTGACGAAACAGGGACAAAGCGCATGTCGATCAATCTCTCAAGATCCCTGTGGAACGCATACCGGGGCCGGGACGTCAGGAAGCGCGTAGCACGCTTTGGCGGCAGGTTTGACAGAATAAGAAAGGCCGATGCCGATGGTATCGAACGTGATTTCACGGAGACGGTGAACGAGTACTACGATCTCTGCAGCGAATTCATGCAGTTCGGGTGGAGCGAGTCCCTGCACTTCGCACCATTGGCGCGGGAGGAAACGCTGGAGGAATCGATCGTTCGCCATCAGCGCCTGATGATCGAACGGCTGGAGTTGCGGGAGGGCATGGTGGTTGCCGATTTCGGCTGCGGAGTGGGCGGTCCCATGCGGCGGGTCGCCCGAGAAAGCGGCGCCAGGGTGGTCTGCATCAACAACAACGAACAGCAATTGAAGAAGGCCAGGCGGAGAAACATCGAGACGGGGCTCGATGACATGGCGGAGTACATCAAGTGCGACTTCATGGACATGAGTGCGATTGAAGCCTGCTCGTTCGATGCGGGCTATGCGATAGAGTCGACGTGTCATGCGCCGGACAAGGCGCATGCGTTTGCCGAGATCTGTCGTGTGCTCAAACCGGGAGCCCTGCTGTGGGGTCAGGAGATGTGCCTGACCGACAAGTTCGACCCCGACGACAGCTACCATCGCACCATCAAGGACGAGCTCAAGTTGGGGATCGCCCTCAACGAGATCGCCACGTTTTCCGAGGTGGACCGCGCGCTTGAGGCCGCGGGGTTCGTCGTCGTGGAAGCAGCGGACAGGGACGTGAGGGAAGGCCACGGCATACCCTGGTATGGGCCCCTGGAAAGTCGGAGCGGGACGTTGCGCAATGTGTTTCGCAGGACGCCCCTTGGCCGCCAGGCGATACTTGCGGGTGTGCGGATGGCGGAGGCGTTCCGGTTCTTTCCGAAAGGCTCCGCGGCCGTTGTCCGATTGATGGACCGGACGGCCAACGCCTACGTCGCAGGCGGCAAGGCGGGCATCTTCACGCCGCTTTATTGTTTCGTCGCCCGCAAGCCCGGCTGAGGCAACACAATTGTCCGGTCGGTCCTGAGCGCTTCACATCAGTGCCGATCGTTGCGTTCAAGAAGGGACAACTGAAGTTCTTGAGCACGATCGGGCAATCCGGCGCCCGACCGGGCCGCCATTCGATCCAGAATCGGGCGCAGCCCCGGACCTGATCATGCAGGTGGCGGTGGCGGGCCCTTCACGGTGGCGCGGAAACCGGAACGCTCCGCAGGCCAGTAGTCCCAGATGGCCAGGTGCTGCGTGGCGTGATTGTCCCACAGGGCGACGGAGTCGGCCTTCCAGCGAAACCGGCACTGGAATCGCGGTTGCGCGATGTGCGACCACAGGAACTCGAGAACCAGCCGGCTTTCGGTATCCTCGAGTTCGATGATCTTCTCGGTGAAGATCTCGTTGACGTAGATCATCTTGCGGCCGGTCGCCTGATTGACGGCGATCACCGGGTGCACGGCCTCCGGAAAGGCGCCGTCGCGCGTCTCTTCCGGCTTCGTGCCAAAGTAACGGCCATAGCGATCGGCGCCGGCGTGAAGGGCCGTCAGACCCTCGAGAAAACCCTTCATGGGCCCGGACAGGGCATCGTAGGCGGCGTGGACATTGACGAAGAGCGTGTCGCCCCCTGCGTCCGGCACGGTGCCGAGGTAGAGGACGCTGGCGGTCGGCGGCTCGCGATCGCACGTGACATCCGCATGCCACTTGCTGCCGCTGTACGTCGTCGAGTTCCTGTCCGTGTGAATTGCCAGGATGCCCTCGAACCCCTCGACGTCCCCTTGCGGATGGACGTGCAGCGGCCCCAGGCGCCTGCCGAGGCGCTGCAGGGAGGCAGGGTCCATCGCCTGGTCGCGGAAGAAGAGAACGTGGTGCCGGTGCCATGCGTTCATCAACTCCCCGAACACCGTGTCATCGAGGGGGGAAGCAAGATCGATGCCACTGACGTCGGCACCGATTGTCGGGGTCACTGGCTCAATGCGAAAGGATGCCATCGTTGCTTTCCCCTGTTTGTTGCCAGTACGGTCACATGGTGAAGATCTTGCCGGGATTCATGATGTTGTTAGGGTCGAGGGCTAGTTTCATCTGGCGCATCAGGTCGATCGCTTCGCCGTGCTCCTCTTCGAGGAACGCCATCTTGCCCAGACCGACACCGTGTTCGCCGGTGCAGGTGCCGTCCATGGCCAGGGCTCGCTTGACGAGGCGCGTGTTGAGACGCTCGGCCTCGGCGAGCTCCGCGGGATCTTCCGGATCGATGAGGAACACGAGGTGGAAGTTGCCGTCGCCGACATGACCGGCGATCGGGGCCGGAATGTGGGTCGTCTCGAGGTCCGCCTTGGTGGCCACGATGCACTCGGCGAGCCGGGAGATCGGCACGCAGACATCGGTCGGCCACATGGCGCACCCGGGACGCAGCGCCTTGGCCGCCCAGGCGGCGTCGTGGCGCGCCTGCCACAACCGGTTGCGATCCTCCTGGCGGGTCACCCAGACGAAGTCGCTGCCGCCGAAGTCCTTGCAGATTTCGCCCATTCTCCGGGCCTGCTCGCCGACGCCGTCGGCCGTGCCATGGAACTCGAGAAACAGAGTCGGAGCGACGGGATTGTCGAGGCCGGAGTAGGCGTTGATCGCCTCGATCTGAAGTTCGTCGAGAAGCTCGATCCGCGCCATCGAAAGACCGGACTGGATGGTGAGAATGACGGCATCGACCGCCGAAGCGATGTCGGGAAATGACACCGTGGCGGCGCTGACGGCTTCCGGTATGCCGAAGAGCCTGACCGTGACCTCGGTGATGACGCCGAGCGTGCCCTCCGAACCGACGAAGAGCCGGGTCAGATCGTAGCCTGCCGCCGATTTCCGTGACCGCCGTGCCGTCTCCACGATGCGCCCGTCGGGCGTCACCACCTTCAGGGCGAGAACCACCTCGCGCATGGTGCCGTAGCGCACGGCATTGGTACCCGATGCACGGGTGGCCGCCATGCCGCCTATCGAGGCATCCGCCCCCGGATCGACCGGAAAGAAGAGGCCCTGATCCCTCAGGTGCTCATTCAGCTGCTTGCGCGTCACACCCGCCTCGACCGTGGCATCAAGGTCCTCCGGGCTGACGCGGAGAATGCGGTTCATGCGCATTATGTCGATGCTGACACCACCGGCGGTCGCCACCACCTGCCCCTCCAGCGACGTGCCGGTGCCGAAGGGAATCACCGGCATGGCGTGACGCGAGCAGATGCCGACAACGGACGCGACCTCCTCCGACGTCTCGGGCCAGACCACGGCGTGAGGAGCCTGGGGATGATGCCAGCTCTCGTCGTGGGAGTGTTGTTCGAGAACGGATGCACCGGTCGAGAAGCGTTCACCGAACACGTGGCGAAGCTCCGCCAGCGCCTCCTCGGGCGCAGGGTCAACGACGGCATGCGCGCTCATCAGCTTCCCCTCGTTCACCGACCGGATTATGTCGCCCTGAAAAGGGCAAAGGAAGCACCCCGCACATAAAATCAGTTACCATGAGAACTCATCCTGGACAGCGCGAAAGACCAAGGACCATGCCGGAACACGATCTCATAAGGACCTTCCCGCCCGAGGGCGACGCACAGGTCACCCTCGAGAACTGGCGCACGCCGCCCCACAACCGCTGGGCCTTCCAGCATGTCAGCGAACTCGTGCCCTCGGCGCAGATCTGGCGCGGCAACGGGCGTATCCTGGAGCTGCCCAGGGCGCCGGAGGATCTCTCGACCATTTCCTTCGTCGACCACACGGGCGCCGACACCACCTTCGGCGCCTTTCTCGACTCCACCTCGACCGACGGACTATGCGTGCTGCGCCGCGGCGCCATCATTACCGAGCAGTACCGCAACGGTCTGGAAGACTGGCGGCCGCACATCCTGATGTCGATCTCCAAGTCGATCACGGCGCTGGTGATTGGCATTCTCGTCGAGCGCGGCCTTCTCGACCCCTCGCGCGGAATTGCCGCCATCATTCCCGAGGTCAAGGGATCGGCGTTCGCCGAGTGCACGTTGCAGCACATGCTCGACATGACGGTCGGCGTCGACTTCACGGAGGACTATCTTGCCGCCGAGGGTCCGATCACCGAGTACCGCGAGGTCTCCGGCTGGAAACCGCCGTCCGATCCCGATCGGCCCGGCGACCTGCGCTCCTGGCTCACCACCCTGCGCGCCGCGGGATCGCACGGTCACGCGTTCCACTATGTCTCGCCGACCACCGACGTTCTCGGCTGGGTCATCGAGCGGGTCACGGCCAGGACCTTTGCCGAGGCCGTGAGCGAGCTGCTGTGGCAACCCGTGGGCGCGGAATTCGACGGCTATGTCACTGTCGACAGGTTCGGGGCGCCGCGGGCCGCCGGCGGCGTCTGTCTTGCCCTGCGCGACCTTGCGCGGGTCGGGCTGATGATGCTGGAGAACGGCGTGGCGAACGGTCGCCAGGTTGTCCCCTTCTCCTGGGTGGCCGACACGCGCTTCAACCACGACCGGCAGGCGTGGGCGAATGGCGAAGGCGCGGCGGCCAGTCCTTCAGGCGGCTATCGCAACAAGTGGTGGATCATGGGTGACGAACACGGCTGCTACACCGGTATCGGCGTCTACGGCCAGTATCTGTGGATCGATCCCGTGGCCAGCCTCGTCATCGCGAAGTTCGCCTCGCAACCCCTGCCGACCGACGAGAATGTCGATCTGGATACGGCGCGCTGCTTCCAGGCCGTGGGCCGCGCCCTCGCAGGCTGAGTCTCAAGGGGTCGTGCGCTGCCTGAGGCTGTGGACGACGAGGAGGGCGAGCGTGAAGACCACCAGGGCGCCGGCCTGGTGGAGCGCACCGAGCCACACCGGGACGTAGGCCAGCAACGTGGCGATGCCCAGTCCCGCCTGGGCCACGGCGGCAAGCGCCACCGATGCCGCCAGGTGGCGGGTACGCGCCATCAGCGGCAGGCCGTGAAATGACCGCCACATGAAGAGTGCGGCGACCAGCGTCACCACGGCGAGAAACCGGTGATTGAACTGTGCCGCGGCCGGATTGAGAAACGGATTGATCCACCAGGGCTCCATGTCCGCCCAGGAGGCGGGAACCAGCCTGCCGTCCATGAGCGGAAAGGTGTTGTAGTAGAGGCCGGCATCGAGGCCGGCGACGAAGGCGCCGGCGACAATGGTGAGGCCGACGAGGGCAAGGACCCACAGCGCCCGGCGCCGCGGCGCACGGACGCCGGGTTCGGCGGCGCCGTAGCCTGGACCTCCCAGCAGCGATGACGCGGTCCACACCAGCATGCCGAGGATGGCAAAGGCCAGCGCCAGGTGCATGGCGAGCCGGAACGGGCTGACACTCGGCCGGTCGACAAGGCCGCTGGCCACCATGAACCAGCCCAGCACGCCCTGGAGTCCGCCCAGAACGAGGATGAAGGCCAGCCACAGAGCCAGGCGCCCCGGCAACTTTCGTGCGACGAGGAACCAGAGAAAGGGAGCCATGAAGGCAAGACCGAGAACACGACCGAGCAGGCGATGGGTGTACTCGAACCAGAAGATGGTCCTGAACTCGTTCAGCGACATGCCGCGGTTGACCTCCCGGTACTCCGGGGACTGCCGGTAGAGATCGAAGACCGCGTTCCATTCGGCGCGGTCGAGCGGCGGGAGCCAGCCCGTCACCGGTCTCCATTCCGTCATGGAAAGCCCGGACCCGGTGAGGCGCGTGACGCCGCCCAGCACCACCATGGCGCAGACCAGCGACGCCACGACCAGGAGCCAGATGGCCACCTGGCGGCGGGACCGCATCGTCATGACCGGACCTGTCGCACCTGTCATGGATCCTCGCGCCAGTAGCCGGACTCCTTCAGCGCTTCGGCCACCTCCGGGGGCATGTAGGTCTCGTCATGCTTGGCCAGAACCTCGATGGCCTGGAAGACGCCGGTGGTTTCGGACAGCGTTCCCCGGGCGACGATCCCCTGACCCTCCCTGAAGAGATCCGGCAGGATGCCGACATGGATCACCGTCGTGCTGGCCAGGCCATCGGTGAGATCGAAGGTCGTGGTGAGCCCGTCACCGGACCGTTGAATGCTGCCCTCCACCACCAGGCCTCCCAGCCTGATCTCCTTTCCGTCCATGGCGGGCGCCTCGGCGAGAGAGGCGGGAGAATAGAAGAAGGTCACCGTGTCCTCGAGGGCGATCAGCACGAGAACGGCGGCCGTGGCAAAGCAGGCCACCAGGGCGCCGAGGAAGAGCATGCGCTGGTCCTTGCGCCTCATGGGTCCTGTTGCCTTTGAGTTTCGCGTTCAAGGCGCTCGAGATCCCGGTGGCGGCGCCGGGAGCTGCGCACGCTCGCCACCACGAGCGCCACCAGGATGGCAATGGTGACGCCGTAGGCCGGCCACACGGTCGCCGCATGACCCCCCATGTCGAAAAATGCGCTCACGGGACGCCGCGGGTGTGACGGCGCATGAGGGCCTCGGCCCTCCACAACGCCAGCTCGGAGCGGATGCGCACCAGCAAGATGGCAACCAGGAAGGCGGCGAACCCCAAGGCCGTGATCATGAGGGGCCACAGCATGGAGGCATGGATCGACGGCCCGCCGGCGCGCAGGATGCTGGCCGGCTGGTGCAGCGTGTTCCACCAGTCGACGGAGAACTTGATGATCGGCAGATTGATGATGCCGACCAGAGCCAGGAGGGAGGCCGCGCGCAGACCCCGCATCCGGTCGTCAAAGGCGCCGGCCAGCGCCAGGTAGCCGAGGTAGAGAAAGAACAGCACGAGGACGGAGGTCAGGCGGGCATCCCACACCCACCAGGTACCCCATGTCGGCTTGCCCCACAGGCTCCCGGTGATAAGAGCGATGGCCGTGAAGCAGGCGCCGACCGGCGCTGAGGCCAGCGCGGCGATGCCGGCCAGCTGGTGCTTCCACACCAGGAAGGAGGCGGAAAGCAGGGCCATGAGACCGTAGCAGGCCATGGCCATCCAGGCCGCCGGGACATGAACATACATGACCCTGACCGTGTCGCCCTGCTGGTAGTCGGCAGGCGACAGCGCCAGACCCCAGACGAACCCGCTCCCGAGTCCCAAGACTGCCACGGCCCAGCTCCACGGCAAGGCACGCCTTGCGAATCTCTGGAACCGCGCCGGGTTCGCCAGCCTGTGAAAGGAGGGGGTCACGTGGTGTTCCGGCTGTTCTCGAGGATCATTCGATGGCCATGCGCAATGCCACAGCACTCGCCCACAGGGCAAGGGGAGTCCCGGCAATGAGGATTGCCGCCTCGATGAGCAGGGGAGGCCACGCCGGCCCTCCCCTTAAGGCAGCCTCGACGGCACCGATCCCGAAGATCAACACCGGAACCTGAAGCGGCAGGACGATGAGTCCGATGAGCGCCCCGCTCTTCCTCGCGCCAAGGACAAGGGCGCCGCCGATACTCCCGACAAGGCTCAAGACCGGCGTGCCGATGGCCAGCGACACGACCAGAACCCACCAGGCGGCTTGATCGAGATTGAGCAGCATGGCCATCAGCGGCGACAGGACGACAACGGGAAGGCCTGATGTCACCCAGTGGGCGAGACACTTGGCCGCCACCTGGAATTCGAGGGGTTGCGCCGAAAGTGCCATGATCTCCAGGGAGCCGTCTTCGAGATCGGCGCGATAGAGACGTTCCAGTGACGTCATGGAGGCCAGCAGCGCCGTCACCCAGATGATCCCGGCAGCGATGCGGGCGAGAAGATCCGGATCGGGGCCGACGCCGAAGGGGAAAACCGCGACGGCGACGACAAAAAACACGAGGCTGAGCGCCGCTTCGCCGCCGCGCCGGGTGGCGAGCGCAAGGTCACGCCTGACGAGAGCGCCGAATGTCGTCACGGGGACGTCCCCAGGCGGACTGTCTGCGCCTCGTCGAGGGCATGGGCGGAAAGGACCGCGATCCCGCCCCGGGAGCGGTGCCCGGCGATCAGTTCGTTCAGCCGGGTGATCGAGTCGGCATCGAGATTGGCCGCCGGCTCGTCCAGGATCCAGCAGCCACCGGGGCGCGCCGCCACACGCGCCAGGGCGAGCCTCCGCATCTGTCCGGCCGACAGCATGGCCGCCGGCAGGTGGTCGAGACCCTCGAGATTCAGGGACTCGCGAAGGCCGGGGGACCCGTCACACCCCAGGAAGGCAAGGTTCTCGCACACGGTCAGGGTTCTCTTGACGGCATTGAGGTGCCCGAGAAACACCATCTCCCGGCGCCACGGCTGCGGTTCCAGGCGGGTATCGAGGCCACGCCAGGAAATCCGGCCCGCAGTGGGAGCCAACAGGCCGGCCATGATGCGGAGCAGGCTGCTCTTACCGCTGCCGTTGGGGCCCTCGACGATGAGGGCCTCCCCTGCGTTGAGGGAGACCGACAGCCCTTCAAAGAGCAGGCGCCCGCCGCGCTCACAGGCAAGATCATTGACAAGAAGCCGTGGCTCACCCCCCTCAGGCGATGTCATGACTGTCAATGGCCGGCGCCCGCTCCACCATCGAGCGACAGGATGATCCCGGTGGCAAGACTCGCATCGTCGGAAGCCAGCCACAGGATGCCGCGGGCCACCTCCCCCACCGTTCCGATGCGGCCCATGGGCACCCATGCGTCGATGTCCGTGAAGTAGCCGTCCTCGTCACCGGATTGACGTGCCGGGATGCGGTGCATGTCCGTGTCGACAGGGCCCGGGGCCACGGCATTGACACGGACCTCGCCGGCCAGTTCCAGGGCCATGGCCCGCGTCATGTTGTTGAGGCCCCCCTTGGAGGTGCAGTAGACGGTAATGCCGCCTGGATGGCCCATCAGCCCGGACACCGACGAGACCATGACCACATTGCCCCTGCTGGCGCGCAGGGCGGGAAGGGCATGGCGTGTCAGGAAGAAGGGCGCGCGCAGGTTGACGTCCATGGTGGCCTGCCACAGCGCCTCGTCCGAATCCTCGATCGTTCCGCCGTCGCCCACCGCCGCGTTGTTGACCAGGACATCGAGACCCCCGAGGTGGTCGAGGGCCCTGTCGACGAGCTCCCTGCATCCCTCGAGGGAGGAGAGATCCGCAGGCAATCCCCGGCCGCCCCCGAGATCCGCCACCGTCTCGTCAACGGACCCCTGTGTTCGCCCGTGGATCACCACGTCGGCACCTGCCTCGAGAAAGAGGCGCGCCGTCTCGCGCCCGATGCCCCGCGTCGAGCCGGTGACAATTACGCGCTTGCCCGAAAACCGCATGCCCGTCCTCCTTCCCGAGAGGTGACCGTCATACCGCCTCGCCTTTGCGCAAGTCCACCGCTGCGCCGCCAACCGTCAGAAATTCGACTGTCGGTCCCGTGCGAGACTGGTGCGCATGAACTCGGCGAAGGCCTTGGCCGGCTCTGTCAGTTCTGCATCCACGGGCCACACCAGGCCGACATCCATCGTCGGGACATGGCTCGCCAGCGGCACCGTTTCCACGCGAAGTCCCTCGAGCGACCACGGCCGGTAGACCATGCCGGAAAGAATGGTGACACCCATGCCGTTGGCCACCATCGAGCGCACCGCCTCCACGGACGACGTTCGCATCAGCGTTCTCGGGCGCACACCGGCGTGATGCCAGTAGCGCAGCGCCGTGTTCGATGCTTCGTCGACCGTCAGCATGATGTAGGGCTCCTTCGCCACGTCGCTGAGGTGAATCTCGTCCCTGGCGAGGAGGTCGTGTCCGGCGGGCAGCCAGAGACTTCGGGGCGAGCGGAACAGGGTCTCGAAATCCAGACCCTCCTGGTCCGCAATGTTCGAGGTCAGGAGAACCGCGATGTCAAAATCGCCGGTGACGAGTCCGCTTTCGATCTCGGCCCGCGTGGTTTCCAGCGGCTGCAGCGTTATGTGCGGGTAGGCGCGCGTGAAGCGCTCGAGATAGGCGGGAAGGAAGTAGCCGGCCACCGTGTACGTCATGGCCAGCCGCAGCCGCCCCTTGAGCTGCGACAGCGTGTTGCGCGGCGCGCGGACGGCCTCGTCAACCGCCGTCAGCACGCGGCTCGCGTGTTCGAGAAAGATCATGCCGTTGTGCGTGAGCGTGACTCCGTGAACGCGCCGCTGGAAGAGAGCGCAGCCGGTAATCTCCTCGAGCTGCCTGACCGCGACGGTGATGGCGCTCTGCGAGACGTTCAGTTCACGCGCTGCCCGGGAGATCTGTCCCGCGCGGGCGGCCGCCACGAAGTAGCGGATCTGTCGCAGTGATGGTTCCAACTGTTTTTCTCATATCGTTGTTTGAATATCTTGACGAGGCATGAGTAGTTCGGGAGTCGCCAGCTGACTTCTCCGTACGTCAACTACTCCCATTTGCGCATCACGCCGAGAATGCCTCCGTCCTCGCCTTGTCGAAGGTAATATCTGATATTCCGATAATACTCCCAAATTCATTGAATTTGTCAAGGATAAGTACGTCCTTTACAGAATTCCTGGGGATCGCCTGGCGATCCATCTTGCAACCAGGACCCCGGTGCACGGGGCCGTAACCAGGGAGTAAGGAGAGATGACCATTCGAGTGCGTCACCTGTTGGCGGCATCAGCCGTGGCCCTGTCGTCGGTGGGCGCCCAGGCGGAAGAAGCCTGGTATCCCTACGCCGTGGAGAGCTGGGACCCGCCATTCGACATGGCGAGTCCGCGCACATCCATTGACTACGTGCCACTGGAGAGCGCCAGCCAGGACTGGGAAATCTGCGTGTCCTTTCCACACATGAAGGATGCCTACTGGCTCGGCGTGAACTACGGAGTCGCTTCCGAGGCCGAGCGGCTTGGGGTCAACATGCAGCTGGTCGAGGCGGGCGGCTACACGGAGCTCAACACGCAGATCAGCCAGATCGAGGACTGCGTGGCAGCCGGAGCCGATGCCGTCGTGATCGGCGCGATTTCCTATGACGGCCTTAACAATCTCGTGTCCGAGATCCGCGGACAGGGGATCCCGGTCATCGACGTCATCAACGGAATGTCGTCCGGTGAACTGTCGGCGAAGTCGCTCGTATCGTTCGGCGAGATGGGCGGCAAGACCGGTGAGTTCCTCGCCATGACCCATCCGGCGGGAAGCGATTCCGTCAAGGCCGCCTGGTTCCCGGGCCCGGCCGGTGCGGGCTGGGTCGAGGCCGGGAATGCCGGCTTCATCGGCGCCGTCGAAGGCAGCGCCGTCGAGGTCGTCGACACCCGGTACGGCGACACCGGCAAGGAGGCGCAGTCGGCCCTGGTCGAGGACGCGCTCGAAACCCACCCGGACCTCGACTACATCGTCGGCACGGCGGTCACCGCGGAGGCGGCCATTCCGATCCTGCGCGCGCGCGGCATCAGCGACCAGATCGGAGTCCTGTCCTACTACTTCACGCCGGGCGTCGATCAGGGCATCGGTCGCGGGCAGATTCTTGCCGCTCCGACCGATTCGCCGGTAATCCAGGGACGGATCGCCATCGACCAGGCGGTTCGCATTCTCGAGGGAGCCGACTACGAGAAGCACGTCGGGCCGGCGCTCTATGTCGTGACGGCGGACAACCACAAGGACTTCGATTCGTCCTCGACACTGGCGCCCGCCGGCTTCAGCCCGGTCTTCAGGGTCGACTAGGCGGTCCATGAACGGCGAGCCTCTGCCGCTTCTGTCCACCAGGGGAATCTCGAAGGACTTCCCTGGTGTGCGTGCTCTCGACGAAGTGGACTTCGACCTCCTTGAGGGCGAGGTCCACGTCGTCTTCGGCGAGAACGGCGCGGGCAAGTCGACTTTGATCTCACTGCTCTCCGGGGCCACCAGGCCGTCGGAGGGCGACATCCGGATGCACGGCGAGCGGATCGAATTTCATTCCGTCCACGACGCGAGGTCGCGCGGCATCTCGGCCGTGTTCCAGGAATTCTCCCTCATTCCGCAGATGACGGTCGAGGAGAACCTCTTTCTTGGCGAGGAGCGGCGCCGGGGCATCCTGCTGGACCGGGCGAGAATGCGCCGGGAGGCGCGCAACCTTCTCGACGATCTCGGCTTCGGACTGTCGCCGCGGCAGCCCGTGCACCGACTTACCAGAGCCGAACAGCAGATGGTGGAGATCGCCAAGGCCTTCCGTTCCGATCTCTGCGTGCTCATCCTCGACGAGCCGACCGCCAGCCTCACGGACCCGGAAACCGAACAGCTCTT
The DNA here is from genome assembly GCA_965207785.1 of Alphaproteobacteria bacterium. GTDB lineage: Bacteria > Pseudomonadota > Alphaproteobacteria > SP197 > SP197 > SP197. The sequence goes on from CBDBNO010000010.1 coordinate 332,063, forward strand.
CGCGCTGATCGGCACCCTCACTGCGCGGGGCGTGGGGATCATCTACATCACGCACCGCATGGCCGAGATACGCCGCATCGGGACCCGCATCACTGTCCTGAGGGACGGCCGGCGCGTCGCCACCATGCCGGTTGCCGAGGCGACGGACGAGTCCCTGGTCCGCCTGATGACGGGCCGCGAGGTCGGCCGTGTCTTTCCGCATCGGCCCTCCCCGGAAGGCGGTGAGGAGGTGCTCGCGCTCGAGGGAGTCACGACCGCCGACGGCGCGGTCCACGACGTCTCCCTCCATGTGTGCCGCGGGGAAATCGTCGGCGTGGCGGGACTCGTAGGATCGGGCAAGTCGGAGGCCATCCAGGCAGCCTTTGGGGCCCTGCCCGTGAAAGCGGGTCGGATCCGCTACAAGGGTTCCGTCGTGACCCGGCGGAGTCCCGCGCGGGCGATCAGGGCCGGCTTCCTCTACCTTCCTCCCGACCGCAAGGAGGAAGGTCTTCTCATGATGCGGCCGGCGAGGGAGAACATGTCCCTGGCGGCGCTCGACCGAGCTCCCATGCGCCGGGGACTGTTTCTCGACCACCGCGCGGAACGGAGAATTGTCGCGAGGATCGCGGACCATTTGGCGCTCTCGCCCAACCGGCCGGAACGCACCGTGGACCACTTCTCGGGCGGCAACCAGCAGAAGGTGATGTTGTCGCGCAGCTTCGCGCAGAACTTCGATCTCATCATCTTCGATGAACCCACGGTGGGCGTCGACGTGGGGACGCGCGCTGCCATTTACCGGCTTATCGTCGATCTCGCGAAGTCGGGAACCGCCATTGTCGTGGTGTCGTCGGACCTCCCCGAAATCGTGAATCTCTCGACCCGGGTCTATGTCTTCTACCGGGGCCGCGTGCAGACAGAGCTGGCCATGCCGCACATTACCGAGGAAGCGGTGCTGACCCACTTCTTCGAACGGGCTGCCTGATGCCGGGAAAGACTGGCGACCTGGTGAAGAGGCTCTTCGTCCGGCTTGGCATTCTGCCGTTTCTCCTGGTGATCGCGGTGATCATCTTCGCCCTCATGTCGGACAACTTCCTGACGTCGCGCAACCTGATGAACGTGCTCCGGCAGTCGGTTTTCCTGACCATCGTCTCACTGGGACAGATGCTCGCCCTGCTCTCGGGCGGATTCGATCTTTCGGTCGGAACCATCGTCGCGGTGTCCTCGGTCGTCGGCGCCCTCGCCATGGCAGGGCTCCATGCCGCCATGCCCGAGGCGATCACGCTCACCATCGCGCTGGGCTGTCTCGCCGGCATCCTCGCCGGCACGATGATCGGCGTGGCGAATGCCGTGGGTGTCGCCTTCTTCAGGGTGTCGCCCTTCATGATGTCGCTGGGCATGGCCTCGGTCGGGTTCGGCATCGCCCTCTATCTGACCGGAGGCGTCCCTGTCTACGGCATGCCCGTTGAGTTCGGCGACGTCTTCGGCTTCGGCTCCTGGGCCGGGGTGCCGTCCCCGGTCTGGATCGCCGCACTGCTGATCGTCCTGATGGCGGCCCTGCTCTACGGAACGCCGTGGGGCCGGCACTTCTACGCCGTGGGGGGCAACGCGAAGGCCGCCCATCTTTCGGGAATCAACGTGACCGGGACGCTGTTCTGCACCTATGTCCTGTGCGCCCTGCTGGCCGCGATCGCCGGCATGCTCCTGACCGCGCGCCTCGACACCGGGGAGGCGAACATCGGCGCCTCCTTGCCGCTGGAAAGCATCGCGGCCTGCGTAATCGCTGGTGTCTCGCTCAGAGGAGGGATCGGCCGGGTCGAGAACGTGGTGCTCGGAGCCCTTTTCATCGGCCTGATCCAGAATGGCATGAACCTCGCGCGGATCGAGAGCTACCTGCAGACGGTGGTGCTCGGCTCGCTTCTCATTCTCGCCGTCGTCGCCGACCAGATTCGCCTGCGCTACGTCGCCTCGCTGAAGAACTGAAGGGAGAAGCGAATGCTTGCCGACATCAACTGCGACATGGGTGAGAGCTTCGGCCTTTACACCTTCGGCAACGATGCGGCGATCATGCCGTACATCACCCAGGCGAACATCGCCTGCGGCTATCACGGCTCCGATCCCAATCACATGGCGCAGACCGTCGAACTGGCGCGCGATCACGGCGTTCGCGTCGGCGCGCATGTCTCGCTGCCGGACCTCGCCGGCTTCGGGCGCCGGGAAATGAAGGTCGGGCGCGAGGAACTGCGGAACATCATTCTCTATCAGGTCGGTGCGCTGACGGCCTTTCTCAGGCAGGCCGGCACCGTTCTCTCTCACATCAAGCCCCATGGCGCCCTTTACGGCATGGCCGCGAGCCAGGCGCACATCGCCGAGGCGGTGGCCGACGCCGCGCTCGTCTACGGCATGCCGGTGATGGGTCTGTGCGACACGCTCCATGAGACGGTGTACCGGGCGCGGGGCGTCGGTTTCCTGGCCGAGTTCTTCGTCGATCTCGAGTACGCCGACGACGGCAGGCTGATCATCACCAGGAGTCACGATGCGGTCGATCCGGCCGCTGCCGCAGAGCGCGCCAGGAAGGCCGTTCTCGGCGGCACCCTGACGACGGCGGGAGGCAAGACGCTCAAGGTTCGTGCCCAGACCGTCTGCGTGCACTCCGACACGCCCAACGCCGTCCAGGTCGCCGCCGCGGTGCGCGACGCACTGGCGGAATCGGACCACTCATGACCCCAGGGAGTGACTCATGGACAATGACATCAGGAGCCGCATTCCCGGCACGTTCTACCGCAGGCCGTCACCCGAGGAGCCGCCCTACAAGGATGCCGGTGACGCGGTGGCGAAAGGCGACGTCGTCGGACTGATCGAGGTGATGAAGACGTTCCACGAGATCAGGTCGGACGTCGAGGGAAGGATCGATCGCTTCGTCGTTGAGGACGGCGAACCGGTGATGGCAGGTCAGACCCTGGCGGTGCTGGCGTGATGGCGATCAGCAAGCTCCTCGTCGCCAACCGGGGCGAGATCGCGGTGCGGATCATCCGCGCCGCACGGGATCTCGGGATCCCCAGCGTGCAGGTCCATTCGGCGGCGGATGCCGACATGCTCGCCGTCAGTCTCGCTGACGAGTCGGTGGAGATCGGGCCTGCGCCGGTCTCCCGGTCCTATCTCGATACAGATGCCGTGCTGCGGGCGGCCCGGGCGACGGGGGCGGATGCCGTTCACCCCGGCTACGGCTTCCTCGCGGAAAACGCGGTCTTCGCCGAAGCCGTGCGGGCAGCGGGACTGACCTTCGTTGGACCGTCGGCGGAAACGATTCGCCTCATGGGCGACAAGGCCGCGGCACGTGCCTGCGCCGCCGGCGCCGGCGTGGCGACCGTTCCCGGCAGCGGCGGCGTTATCGACGACATGGACGAGGCCGGTGCACTCGCGCGCGACCTAGGATTCCCGGTCATGATCAAGGCCGCCGCCGGTGGCGGCGGACGCGGCATACGCGTCGCCGAAGGAGCCCGGGAGTTCGAGCGCCTGGCGCCGCAGGCGTCGACGGAAGCGAAGGCAGCGTTCGGCGACGGCGGCATCTACATCGAGAAGGTCATCCATGGCGCCCGGCACATCGAGGTCCAGGTTCTCGGTGACGGCAGGGACGCCGTTCACTGCTGGGAACGCGAATGTTCCTTGCAGCGGCGGCGGCAGAAGGTCTGGGAGGAAGCTCCCTCAGTCGCCCTGGACGACGACCTCCGGGACACTCTCTGCCAGTCCGCCTGCGCCCTGGCCCGATCAGTCGCCTATTCGGGCGCCGGCACGGTCGAGTACCTCTTCGACGAACGGACGGGCGCGTTCTACTTCATCGAGATGAACACGCGCATCCAGGTGGAACACCCGGTGACCGAGATGATCACCGGCCTCGATCTCGTAGCCGAGATGATCCGGATCGCCGGAGGCGAACCGCTGCGCCTGCGCCAGGAGGACATCCGCTGCGCCGGACACGCCATCGAGGTGCGCCTCAATGCCGAGGATCCGGCCAGCGATTTCATGCCGTTCCCGGGGACCGTGTCCGAGCTGACGCTGCCGGACGGGCCCGGGGTCAGGGTCGATCACTGCCTCTACCAGGGATACACGATCCCCCCCTTCTACGATTCTCTGCTGGGAAAACTGGTCGTCCACGGCGAGACCCGGGACGAAGCGCTCCGGCGCCTCGCCCGGTCCCTTGCTGAACTGAAGATCGGGGGGCTCGCCACCACGGCGCCGCTCTTCGGCGCGCTGTTGGCGGAGTCCGACATCCGCGGCAACACCGTCCACACCGGCTGGCTCGAGCACTGGCTCGCGTCCGGCGCGATGGCATCCGTTCAAGAACAGGGAGGCAGGGCCGCATGAGCTGTCGATATGCATTCGGTGGCGACGAGCACCTGTTCGTCGAAGTCGATGAAGCCATGTCGCTGGAGGCATTCTTCGTGTCTCTTGCCATCACCAACACCTTGCGCGAGGCCGCGATCGAGGGCGTCACCGAGGTCTGCCCCGCCAACGCGTCCTTCCAGGTCAAGTTCGACCCCGACCGGATCCATCCCTCGCGGCTGCTGGATATGGTGAAGGAGATCGAGAGCGCCGCCGCCGGCGCGGACTCGAGGCTCGACACGAGGATCATCGAGATACCGGTCTACTACCAGGATCCCTGGACCCACGAGACCCTGATGCGGTTTCGCGAACGACACCAGGACCCCGACAGCACCGATATCGAGTATGCCGCCAGGATCAACGGCTATGGCGATGTCGGCGCCTTCGTCGAAGCCCATTCCGGTGCGCCCTGGTTCGTCTCGATGGTGGGCTTCGTGTCAGGCCTTCCGTTCCTCTACCAGATGGTCGATCGGCCGCGGCAGATCCAGGTGCCGAAGTACCTTCGCCCCCGCACCGATACGCCGAAGCTGACCGTTGGCTACGGCGGGTGCTTTTCCTGCATCTATTCGGTCCGTGGCGCCGGCGGCTACCAGATGTTCGGCATCACGCCGATGCCGATCTACGACCCGGAGCAGCAGGTCAACCACCTCAGGGATTTCATGGTCTTCTTCCGCCCGGGCGACATCGTCAAGTGGGCTCCCATTGACCGCGCCGCCTACGACGCGGCGATCGAGGCCGTCGCCGAAGGGACCTTCGAGCCGCGCGTACGCAGCGTGACCTTCGATCTCGACGAATTCAACGCCGACATCGACGGCACCAACGCCAGACTCACGGAGGCGCTCCATGGCGATTGAAGTCCTCTCTCCGGGAATCCTCACGACGATCCAGGACCTGGGCCGTCCCGGCTACTACCACCTCGGCATTCCGATGGGCGGAGCGATGGACCGCCTGGCCCTCAGGGCCGCCAATCTCCTTGTCGGCAATCCCGAGGGCGCGGCCGGACTGGAAACGGTCTTCATGGGACCGGACCTGGAGTTCACCGAGGATGCCACCGTCGCCGTCTGCGGCGCCGATCTGCCGCCCACGGTCAACGGCTCGGAACAGCCCTCCTGGACAGCCTTCGACGTGAAGGCCGGCGACGTGCTCGGATTCGACTACCTGCGGTCCGGCGCGCGCGCCTACATCGCCGTCTCCGGCGGCATCGAGACGCCGCCGGCGCTGGGAAGCCGCTCGACCTATGCCATCGGCGCCCTAGGCGGCCTCGAGGGCCGAGCCCTGGCCCCCGGCGATTCGCTGCCCGTCGGCGCCGCGAAGGCAACCGGGCGCTCAGGCAGGTCCGTTCCGCCGGCGCTGCGCCGCGGACCGAAGCCGGCGCCGGAACTGCGCATGTTGCCGGGTCTTTACTGGCATCGCGTTACGCAGACCTCGCAGGACGCTTTCTTCGAGGATGCCTGGAAGGTCGCCAACGAGGCCGATCGCATGGGCTACCGCTTCCAGGGAGGCCGGACGATGGAGTTCGTCGAGCGCGAGCAGCCTTTCGGTGCGGGCTCGGACCCCTCGAACATCACCGATGCCTGCTATCCCTATGGATCCGTCCAGGTGCCGAGCGGTGCCGAACCCATCGTCCTCCACCGCGACGCGGTGTCCGGCGGAGGGTACTTCATGATCGGAACCGTCATCTCGGCGGACATGGATCTCGTCGGGCAGTTGCAGCCCAACACGACCATGCGGTTCGTGCGCACGGACATGGAGTCCGCACTGGCCGCCCGGGCCGAGCGTGCCGCCATCCTGGCTGCGCTGCGCGAGGCGATGGTCTGACGAAAGCGCCGCTCGAATGGGCTATCCGGCGCCGGTCAGTGTGCGGCCGAGATAGGCGTAGAATTGTGCGAGAGTCTTCTCGAAAGGCGAGAGCGGACCCCGGGGCGCCTTGCGGCTCTTCATGGTGCGCGCGAGCTCGGTCGTCGCCAGGGCATCTTCGCCGTTGACCTTCTCGATGAGTTCGGCGCGCGCGCGCATGGTTTCGGGATCGCTCGACGTCAGGTCCTTCCAGACGAGGTAGCCGCCCAGCACGCGGGTTCGGTGGGGGCCGTCGGGTCGGAAGGAGAGCCAGTTGTTGGAACCGGCACGCATCGCCATGGTGAAGGCGGGAAAGACATAGACGAGATAACCGGTCTCCCGTTCCTCGCGCGTCAGGCTCGCCAGGTCACCTCGCGGATTGAGCGGATGATCGGATGCACCCAGAAACTCCTCGCCGATCCTGCAGCGTTCGTGCGTGAAGGTGTGATCGACTGCGGGCTCCTCGGGAAAGTAGGTCCCCTTCGCCGGCATCTGCACGCCCACAGTGCCGGCATGCAGGCCGATGTGGTGGTAGTACTCCATGGAGTTCTCGGCCGAGAGTTTCCAGTTTCCCTCCCACGTGGTCTCGTAGTGGAAGACCTCGGTCTGATCCTCGATGCGGTAGTTGGCCGTCGCCCGTCCCATGGGCGCCATGGTGACCTCGAGGGGATCGGCATCGTCGTCAAGGTTGACGAACAGGAACCCCCGCCAGCTCTCCAGGCGGTATTCGGGAAGGCGGCAGGCGGCCCTGTCGAAGACCGTGCTCCCCTCCATGTGCGGGGCGCCGATCAGGCGTCCGTCGGTGCCATAGGTCCAGGAGTGGTAGGGGCAGACGAAGCGGCTGGCACGGCCCTTGCCCGTCACCACCGGCATGGCCCGGTGGCGGCACGCCGTGTTGAGCGCGCGAAGAACGCCGTCCATGCCCCTGACGATCACCACCGGCTCGCCCATGACATCGATGGTGTAGTAGTCCCCCGGCCGCGGCGCGTATTCCTCGCGCCCGACACACAGCCACGAGCGCTCGAAGATGGTGGCGACCTCGAGAGCCGCAAGGTCCTCCGAGAGATAGGCATCGGGCGGCAGCGACACGCACGAGGTCTCGGGCCGACCCACGTAGTGTGCGAGCTCATCCAGCAGGCATTCGAGACTCTTCATGAGCTCCGGTTCTCCCGCCGGCATCGTCGCGAAACGCACAAGACAAGACAAGTCCCGCTCAAGTTTCGTCAATGCGCCACCGACACAAGCAGAAAGACACTTGAGGCCGGGGGAAGTGACCTCAAGACGTCGGAGAGGTCACGTCCAAGTGAGAACCGGCGACGTTCCGCCTAGTTCTCGTGCTCTGCGTGCCCGCCCGACCCGCCGAAGTGGAGTTTCTTGACCAGGCGGTCGCGGTTCGGCCTGGTGAAGTCGAGCGTCAGCGCCCACTCCCCCGGCATGTCAAGCTCGATGCGAGCCCCGTACACTCCGGGCATCCCTTGAGGCTCGGCGGGTACAGGGCGAATGTTGTGAGCCCCAGGCATGGACGGCATGTCCGCGCCGATCACGAACTCGGCCTCGACGATCGGTGCGCCGCTCGTCTTGCCCTCCAGCGTGATCGTGCAATCGTACACCAGTGACTGCTGTTCCACCGGCATGCACTCCACTTCGGCCGTCTTTCGCTCATCTGCCTCCACCACAGTCGGCAACAACCACACTGCCGCAACGACGCACACCGCAAGATGTCGGAAGTTCATCACCATGGTGCCTCCATCAGTCCAGGTTGTGGGACGACGTCGACGACATGCCCAGGTAGTTGGCCACGAGCCGACTGTCAGACAACAGCTCCGACGCCGATCCCTGCAACGCGATTCGCCCGCTCTCCAGAACATAGGCGCGATCGGCGAGTGCCAGCGTGCGGCCGACATTTTGCTCGACCATGAGTATGGTCAACCCTTGCTCGCGCAGTCGCTGGATCAGATCGAAGACGACCGCCGCCAACTTCGGCGCCAGGCCGAGTGAAGGTTCGTCCAGCAGCAACACTCGAGGCTCGGCCGCAAGACCGCGGGCAAGCGCCAGCACTTGCGCTTCACCGCCGCTCAGACCGGCAGCCGGCCGATCCAGCTTGTCCGCGAGAGTGGGAAACAGTCGGTTAAAGTCCGGTCGCGTGCGCTGTCGAAGCAGAAATCCGCCTCGACTGTATGTTGCGACGCGGAGATTCTCCTCGACGCTCAAGGTTCCGAAGATCAGACGTCCTTCCGGAACCTGCACGATGCCCCGGGCGACGATGGCGTGCGTGGCGAGTCCACCGATCGATTCTCCGTCGAACAGGATCTCGCCGCCATCCGGCGACACAATGCCGGAAATGGCGTTCAGAACCGAACTCTTGCCGGCACCGTTCATTCCGATGATGGACACGATCTCACCGTGCCGCACCTCCAGGGAGACCCCGTCAACCGCGCGCAGTCCGCCATAGGAAACCCTGAGTCCGCGCACCTCAAGAACCGGTGTCATCGCTCGCTCCCAGGTAGACGTCCCTGACCATTGAGTTGGCGAGCACCTCGTCCGGAATCCCGTCCGCGATCTTGCAGCCCAGGTCGAGTACACACAGGCGAGTGCAGACGCCGGTGATCAGTGCCAGCTTGTGCTCGATCACCACGCAAGTGCGTCCGGGAGCGACGACTTCGCGGATGAGGCGCGCCATGTCCGCGGTTTCGGCCGGCGTCATCCCGCCCGCTGGTTCGTCGAGCAGCACCAGATGCGCATCGACGGCGAGCAAGCGGGCGACTTCGAGACGCCGGCGTGCCGGCAGGGGCAGATGGCTCGCGAGAACCTCCCTTTCCTCCAGAAGCCCGACTTGCTCCAGCACGAACTCCACGCTCCTCGTAGAGACGGATGAGGAGGTTGGCTGGTCGAACAGGCTGCCTGATTCCCGGCTGTGCTGCGCCGCCCGCACATTCTGAAAGACCGTCATGGTCGGAAACAGGCGAATGTTCTGGAATGTGCGCGCGATGCCGAGCCGGGCAATTCGGTGTCCCTTCCAGCTCGTGATGTCCGTGCCCCGAAAGGAGATGCGTCCGCCGCTCGGCGGGTAGACTCCGGTCACCGTGTTCAGCAGTGTCGTCTTGCCGGAGCCATTGGGTCCGATGATGCCCAGCACCTCTCCGGTCGCCACCTCGAGGTCGATGCCGGCGAGCGCAACCAGTGCGCCGAAGCGCTTTTCAAGGCCCTCGAGCGCCAGCATGGTTCCGCCGCGAGAACAGGGTCTTCAGTCGATGCACCCGCTCCTCGTCAAGAAGGCCCCTGGGCATGAGGATCAGCAACACCGCCACCAGTCCGCCGAAGACAATCATCCGATAGCCCTGGATGAATCGAACCGCTTCGAGAAAGCCAAGATCGATGGCCACGCCGATGAGCGGCCCGAACGCGGTGCCGAGACCGCCGATCAGGCCGTAGGCGAGAGCGTGGACGCCCAGCATCACGTTGAAGAACTGCGGCTCCACGTACGTGGTGAAGTGGGCGTAGAGTGCACCGCCGATGCCGGCGATGCCGCCGGCCAACCCGGCAGCCAGAATGCGGTACCGCACCGTGTTCAGGCCTTGCATCTCGGCCAGAAGGTCATCGGAGCCGAGCATTCTGAACACCATGCCCAGTCGGGATCGCTCCATCCATATGAGGGCGATCAGCACCAACGCCAGCAGGCCGTAGATCATGAACATGAACTCTGTCAGGCTGATATCCCGCTCGAACATCCACCGGATGTCGTGGAATCCGTTTGAGCCATCCGGGCCAACCATTTCCCCGTCGACATCGACCTGTACCTTCACGATCAACAGGATCAGACGCACCATCTCCGCGAAGGCCAGTGTCGAGATGGAAAAGTACAGTCCGCTGAGCCGCAGGGTCAGGGCGCCCACGACCATCGCCATGAGGCCTGCCACGGAGGAACCGACAAGGATGGCTGTCCAGATTGGCAGTTCGAACATCGCGGTTGCGGCACCCGCCGCGTAGGCGCCAAGGCCGAAGTAGGCCTGCTGGCCGAAGGAGATCTCTCCGGTAATCAGCAGCAGGTAGGCCGACAGCGCAATGAACGAGATCATTCCGATGTTCGAGAGCACCGTGATGAGATAATCATCCATGGCTCAGACTCGCCTGTAGGCGAGTTCCTCGCGGCTGAGAATGCGCCGGCCCATGAGCCCGCCTGGCCGCAGCACCAGGATCGCGAACAACAGGATGTAGGCACTCAGGTCCTTGTACTCGTTGCCCAGATACCACTGGGAATGGGCCTCGACCACTCCGAGCATGAGTCCCCCCAGGATCGCTCCCGGCAGCGAACCCATCCCGCCCAGCATCATCGCGATGAGGCCCTTGAAGGTGGCCCACAATCCGAAGAAGGGGGTGATCTGCTCGTCCGTAGCGAGAATGGTGTAGCCCGCGACCCCGCCGACCAGGGACACCAGTGCGAAACTGCACAGCATGACCCGACCGGTGTCGATGCCCATGTAGCTGGCTGCCCTGGGGTTCTCGGACATCGCTCGCAGTGCCAGACCAAACCGGGTGTGGTGCAGGATCAGGTGCAGGGCTCCGACCATGACCAACGCCAGCACCAGCATCGTGACATGCTCTGCGCGGAACAGAAACGCGCCGACTTCGATGGCGTCGCCAGAAATGAGGGAAGGAAAGGGATAGGTGCGCTCGGGCAGGAGATGAATGGCGACCTCTTCGAGCTGCATCCAGATCACGAAGCTCGACACCATGGACGCGAGTGCGGCATCCCGGCGTATGGCACGGAAGCACAGGCGCTCGACATAGACGCCGGTGAGAACGGTAGACGCCAGAATCGCCAGTGCGATGATCAGCACGTTGACCTGGTAGTTGACGTGCAGCCACGTGCCGACATACGCGCCGAGCATGATCGTCGCGCCGAACGCCAGGTTGAGCCGCCGCATGACGCCGAAGATGATCGTGAATCCGACAGCCAGCAACGCGTAGGACGAGCCGAACATGATGCCGTCGACGGTGTTCTGGACGAAATCGATCACGACGCCCTCGCTGTGAAGTTAAGGCTGCTCCTTCCGCGTCCCAAGGTAGGCCCGGTGAATGACCTCGTCTTCCTCGAGTTCGCCTGGCGAACCCGAGAAGGTGATCTCACCACCCTCGATGAGATAAAACTTGTGGGCCACCGTCAACGCCATGCGAGCGTTCTGTTCGACGAGAAGAATGGTTGAGCCGGCCGCGTTCAGCTCGCGGATGATGCCGAAGATTTCTTCGACGATGAGTGGCGCCAGGCCTACGGAGGGTTCGTCCATGAGCAGGATCTTGGGACGGGCCATGAGGCCTCTGGCGATGGCCAGCATCTGCTGCTCGCCTCCCGACAGCGTTCCGGCGAGCTGCCCCCGTCGTTCCTCGAGGCGTGGAAACCGTCGGTACATGTCCTCGACATCGGCGGCGACTTCTGCTGCGGAGGCGCGCCTAGCGAATGCCCCGGCGCGCAGGTTTTCGTCGACATCCATGCGTGGAAACACCAGGCGATTCTCGGGCACCAGCGCGATGCCCTTGGCCACCACTTTCGCAGCAGACAACCGGGTCAGGTCTTCGCCGTTCAACATCACGGAGCCTGACGTGGGAAACAGAATACCGGCGATGGTGAACATCGCGGTGGTCTTGCCCGCGCCGTTGGGACCGAGGAGACATGTGATTTCTCCCTCCGCGGCATCCAGGCTGACGCCTCGCAGCGCCTCGATGTTGCCATAGGAGGTGACCAGGTCCCGTATGCTCAGCATCGGCTCAGGGGCTCCCGCCCGCGGGCCCGGACTCCGTATCGGACGATCCGAGGTATGCTTCCTGCACCGCCTGGTTGTGCTGCACCTCTCTCGGTGTGCCAAAGGCGATCTTGTTCCCGAAGTTCAGCACCGCGATACGCTCGGTCACGCCCATGACGAGCTCCATGACGTGCTCGACGAGCAGCACGGTCACCCCCGACTCGCGTACCCGACGGATACGCCGGCTCAGATCATCGATCTCCACTCGGCTCATGCCTGCCGCCGGCTCGTCGAGCAGCAACAGCCTTGGACGGGCCGCCGCCGCGCGAGCGAACTCCAGGCGCCTCTGCTCCCCGAAGGCAAGATTGGCCGCGAGGTCGTCACCCTTGTGCCCCAGGTCGGCAAGTTCAAGCAGTCCGGCAATCTCCTTTCGCGTCTGACGCGTGGTGCCGAGCCAGCGCGGCAGAAAGCCCTGCCGGGCGATATCCTGACGCGAGTTCTGCGCCACCCAGAGGTTCTGCCATACCGTGAGGTTGGGAAACAGGCGGATGTTCTGGAACGTGCGGGCGATCCCGGCACGCAAGCGTCGGTGCGGCGGTTGGCCGTCCATCAGCTCTCCGCGGAATCGGACGGTACCCGAGGTCTGTCCGTAGACGCCGCAGATCACGTTGATCGTCGTGCTCTTCCCTGAACCGTTGGGGCCGATCAGGCCAAAGATCTCTCCCTCTTCAACGGTGAGATCCAGCCTGTCGAGGGCCTTCACCCCGCCGAAGTGCTTTGACAATCCGCGCAGTTCAAGCACCGGTCTTGCCTCGATCGTCCAAACCGATTGCGCGTTTCAGGATGCGGGCGGTCGGTGCGTCGAACAGACCTGAAGGCTTCAGGTTCATCGCGGCGATGATCATCAATCCGAACACGATGTTGCGCCAATCCCCCAGAAAACGAAGCCCCTCCACCAGCACACCCTGAATGAAGATGACCGCCACCAGGGTACCGAACACGCTCGACAGTCCGCCGAGGATCGGGTAGGCGATTGCGAAGGTCGCAAGCAGCACCGTGAAGGTGAGATGATCGACATAGGTCGCGGTGTGGGCGTAGAGGCCTCCGCCGATGCCGGCGATGAAGCCGCCGGCGGTCATGGCTGCTACCTTGACGGCGGTCAGGTTGACTCCAACGCTCTGGGCTGCGAGTTCGTCCTCGCCTACTGCGCGCAACACTGCCCCGGTACGCGAGCGGTCTGACCACCACAACAGGGCCATGACAAGGACGACAAAGACCCAGACGAAGGCCGTGATCTCCCAGGCCGACCAGCCATTCGCCACGAAGTAGCGGATCTCGCGAAAACCATTGGTGCTGTCCGGCCCCACCACAATGTCGCCGCGTGGCACACGCCAACTCAGGTTGAAGAAGAACAGGCGAACGAACTCGCTGAAGGCAATGGTCGCCACGACGAGCATCAGGCCCTTGACCCGCAATGCAGGAAAGCCGACGAGGAAGGCGAAGAACGCCGCGATCAACGCCCCGATGAACAGCGCAGGAAGGATGGGCAACTGGAAGATGACGGTGAGAATTCCAGCCGAATAGGCGCCAATTGCAAAGAAACCGGCCTGACCCAGGGAAAGCTGGCCCGTGAGCATCAGGATGTACGCGGAAAGCCCGAGGAGGGTATGAATTCCGATGAGCTGGACAAGGCCGAGGTAGTACGCCATCGGGTTCAGTCCCGGTTGATGGCGGATCCGAAGATCCCGTGCGGCCGGAAGACCAGGAAGACAAAGAGCAGCAGAAGCACGTACATGTCCCGTTCATTGACGCCTCGGAAATACAGGAACACGTTCTCGAGACCGCCGACCAGCAGACCTGCCGCGATGGCTCCAGGAATCGACCCCAGGCCTCCGATCACCGTGACGATCAGTCCCTTGACCGTCAGCGGTATCGTGATCAACGGCGAGAGCACGCCGACAGCGGCCGCCGTCATGGCGCCTGCTATGCCACCAAGCAGGCCTGCGAGCACGAACGTGACGGCATTGGTCCGGTGGACATCGATACCGCAGAGCCGGGCCGCCACGTCCTGCTGGGACACCGCGCGTGTCGCCAGACCCAGCCGGCTCCTGTAGAGCACATAGAGCAGGCCGACCGTGCTGATGATGCACACGGCGAACACGAACAGAAGATCGCCGCGCACCCCGTAGGGACCCACCTCAAGCATCACGTAGTCGAACATGGCCGGGAATGTCAGCGGCGAGCCGTCGGTGGTATGGATGACGATCTCGTCGACGAAGAACAGAGCTCCGACCGAAGCCATCAGCGCGGCGAGGTGGTTGTTGATCGGAATGAACCGGAAGCAGGCCACGTACACGACGAAGCCGATGAATCCCGAGGCGAGCGCCGATACCAGGAAGACGAGCAGCGCTGGAGCATCGAGGAACGAGAACGCGGCCAGACCCACGTAGGCTCCGGCCAGGGATGCCGCAGCGTAGGTCATGTTGAGCTTTCCCATCGCCCCGAAGATCAGCGAGAAACCGATCCCGATCAGCGCATAGGTCGCACCGAACAGCAGACCGTCACCGACGGTCTGCGTGATATCCACGAACTCGAACCAGAAATCACCCATGGCGTGGCCTCAATCGCCTCCCGGCGTCAAGGATGTTCGCCGGCCAAGTCGAACCGTGACGCACATTTCAGAGCGGGCCTGACCGGCCCCGAACCGTCTGCGAAGCCCGACGGTGCGGTGATTGAGGGCGGCCGCAATGCCGACACCTCCCGAAGGCATGGGGCGCCCGCCTCGCGCAGACGCCCCGGCCTCGCTAGCGAGGATCGTGGACCACGTTCCAGTTTCCGTCGCCGGCCTGCACGAAGACGTAAGGCTTGATGGACTCGCCCTCGTCCTGCACGCGTCCGATCTCACCCAGAAGGCCGTCGACCGAAACCACGGCCTCGAGACCATCCCGAACCTTGCGCCGGTCGGCTTCGAGCGTCTCGGGCTTTGCCATGACACCCGTCGCTTCGATCACCTGCTTGATGATGTGCGCATTCTCCCAGGCGGCCGCGCTGTGCAGATCGGCGGCCCCGCCATTGGCTTCGGCTGCTGCCGCGACCATGGCAGCGGCATCCGTAATCGGGGCAAAGCCGGTGGGGATGTACATGCCTTCCGCGGCATCGCTACAACCCTTGAGGGTCTCTGCGCTGGACGAACTGGTCAGTCCCACGAGCACTTCGGGCTCGATCCGCTGGCGTCTCATCTCCTTCAGCATGCCGCAGGTCGTGAACGGGTGTGCGGAGACGATCATCATCTGGGCGCCGGAGTTGCGAAAGGCTCGAGCCTGGACCGAGAAGTTCGTGTCGGCCATCAGCCAGTTCGACGACTTCGAGGCCTCCAGAACATTCTCGTGCCCCTCTCCCACGGCGCCGGTGACACCCTCGATGCCCCCGTCGACCCATTCGAAACCATGCTTCTTGGCCATGGGGACGATGACCACCGCGAAGGTGATTCTCGAGTGGGCCTGATCGGTCTCCGTTCCGCCATAGATCGTCGTGACGTCGGGATACTGGGAGCGCAGCCAGGCGAAAAGTTCGTCGTACATGGAAATCTCGTTGGGCACATTGCGGAAGGTCCACTGGGACTTCTTGGCAAGGCCGGGGCGAATGGCCGTGTCCGTGAGAATGGGGAACTGCAGGCCGGTGTCGGATTCGTCGTCCACCGTCTTCTGGAAGATGCCGTACATGGCCGCTGCGGCGCCCGAGCATGTCGGACCGATGCCGATCAGTGCTTCGGTCTGCGATTCGACCTTGCGCGCAATCGATATGGCCTGATCGGCGTTGCAGGCGGAATCGTAGTAGGTCAATTCCATCTTGGCCATGGTGCCGTCGCCCAGCATCACGCCGCCTGCATCGTTGATGGACTGCACGGCCGCGGTGAGCACCGCTTCGGAGTTGACCCCGAACGAGCGCAGCGGCCCCGACTTGGCACCCCAGCCCGCAATCTTGACGGTGCGCTCGGTATCTGCGGAGACCGGTGGCGCAAACCCCACCAGTGCAACTGCGGTCACGACTGCGAGAGCCATGGTTGCAATGCGTGTCCCGAACCTGGTTGATTTCGTCATGTGAACCTCCCGTAAGCTGAACTCTTTTTTTGCCTGTTGCCACGGAGCAGATCAGGAGCCGAACCCGCCGTCATCGGCAGCCACGCGCGCGCGATCTGGTCAGCGAACAACTGTGTTCATCAATTTTGGGGATACAGTGGATTGTCGATGCACGGATTTGTCAAGGGCCGGGGAGACAGGAACCGGTTTGCCCTTCTCACCCGATCTCCAGCCGACATTCAGGGCACGCCTTTGATTCAACGCGGTTTATCCGGCTGGATCGTACCCATGTACGGGGACATTGCCCACTGCCGTCAAGCCGGTCTCGCACGCGGACGGCCGGCTGTGCTATCGTGGATGAGACCTGACATCTGTGAACGGAGGCCGCCATGAGCGTGGGGTGGGTGAAGGCCGTTTCATGCGATGACCTGGCAAAGAAGGGGCGCACGGTCTTTCGCCTCGACAATCGCCAGATCGCCATCTTCGACACGAAGAAAGGGATCTTCGCCTGCAACAACCGCTGTCCGCACGAGGGGTACCCGTTGCGCGAGGGCACGCTCGACGAGGACTGCAAGCTGACGTGCAACTGGCACAACTGGAAGTTCGACCTGGTCACCGGAGAGAACCAGCGCGACGGCGACAGGCTGCGCACCTATCCGGTCGAACTGCGCGACGGAGAAGTCTGGATCGAGATCGTCGATCCTCCCCTCGAGGAACAGGTCGCCGGCGCCCTCGAAGGCCTGAAGAGAGGTTTCGACGAACACGCCTACGAACAGATGAGCCGTGAAATCGCCCGCATCATGCGCATGGGAGGCGATCCCCTCATCGCCGTGGTGAAGGCGATTGAGTGGTCCCACGACCGGCTCGAGTTCGGCTGGACCCATGCTTTTGCCGGGGCCGCCGACTGGCTGGCGCTCTACGATCGCCACGCGGACAACCCCGAGAATCGCCTGATCTGCCTCCTCGAGGCGGTCGCTCACATGTCGGACGACACGCTGCGCGAATCGACCTATTCCTTTGCCGAGGGTGTCATGGACTGGGATGAGGAGGCGTTCGTCGCCGCCGTCGAGAGGGAAGACGAGGACCAGGCGATCCGCCTCGCCCGGGGAGCGCTTGCCGCCGGTGACGCCCACCTGACGATGGAACGGGGCCTCGCCCGGGCGGCCCTGGCGCACTACGCCGACTTCGGCCATTCGGCCATCTACGTCTCGAAGGTCTCCAGCCTCGTCGAACGCCTCGGCAACAATGTTGCCGAACCCTTGCTGCTGTCGCTCGTCCGCAGTCTCGTGTCGTCCTTCCGCGAGGACCTCATCCCCGAGTTCCGCGCCTATGGACCCGCCCTCGAGTCATTCGGCGCGAAGCCGAACGGCTCGGTGCCGGCGGCGGCGGACTATGCGACGCTCGGTGCCCGAAGGGCCGTCGAGTTCACGGCCCGCCACGGGCAGGCGGCGCCTCTCGAGCTCTATCGCAGCCTGCTTGGCGCCAACGCGTTGAACATGCTGACGTTCGATCTGGCTCACCTCGATGACATCGATCAGCCCTACGGCAGCGACTTCGGCTGGCTCGATCTTACCCACGGCCTCACCTTCTCCGATGCCGTGCTGCGGCTCTGCTCGCGCCACAAAGACCTGTGGCCGGCCGGCCTGCTGCAGATGGCCTGCTTTGCCGGCAGGAACATCGGCCATCAGAACCCCGAGGTGGACCTCGAGGACTGGAGGGTCGTGGATCGCGCCGGCTTTTTCAGCGACGTCGAGGCGAAACTCCTCGACCATGGTCAGGACGAGTACATCGTGTCGGTCCATCTCCTCAAGACGGCCGAAGCCGTGCGCACCCTCGCATCGTCCAGGGAAACGGGACACGCGGGCGAGGTGGCGCTCGCCGCCCTCAACCGCCTGCTTCACTCACCGGTGCGGCGCAAGATGGTCCGCCGCACGGCGCGCCAGGCCATGCGGTTCGTCGCCACCGACGTGTAGTTGTTCAAGCCGTCAGGGCATCGAAGAGGCCGGAGAGGCGCCGCGTCCGGTTGGCCAGCGCCGCCCTGATCTCGTCCTCGCTGCCATGGATGGTGACCGCGCGGCGCGCCCTGGTGACGGCCGTGTAGAGAAGTTCACGGGTGAGGATCGGTGACTCCTCCCCGCCCGGAACGACCGCCACGTCCTGGTACTCCGAGCCCTGGGCCCGGTGGACGGTCATGGCGAAGACGCTCTCATGGTCAGGCAGGCGTCCCGGAGGGAGGACACGCACCTTGCCGGCGGCGTCGCGAAGCTGCGGGAAGAGCACCTTGCGGCCACCGTCCCTGGCCAGGAAGACGATGCCCGTGTCGCCGTTGGAGAGACCTGTTGCAGGATTGTTGCGCGTGATGATCACGGGACGGCCGACATAGAACCCGTCACGCTGCCGGGCGAGACCACGGCTCCCCAGTCCCTCCTCGACAAGGCGATTGAAGCGCGCCGACCCGAAGGGACCGCGCCGGTGACCGCACAGGACGGCGAACCGGGAGAAGGGGTCGAACCCTTCGTCCGGACTGGAGGTCATGCCCTCGACGAGGGGGCCGTAGACATCGTCGGTCAACCGGACCGCGAGCCTTCTGAACTCCTCGGCGTCGTCCAGCGGACGACGCGCGATGGTCGGCTCGCCGGGATCGGCGAGTGCGGCGATGACGTCATCGGCATCATTGCGCCTGATGGCCTCGGCAAGGCGCCCGATACCCCCCTCGGCATCGAAGCGCCAGTTGTGGCTGAGTTCGACGATACGGGAATGAAGCGGCGATGAGCGCGCAGCGCCCGCAGCGACGAGATCGGCGAAGACGGAGCCCGGCTGCACCGACGCGAGCTGCATGGCGTCTCCCAGGAGGACGAGCCGGGCGGTTTTCGGAAGCGTCTCCAGAACCCGGCCCATGAGGTTGATGTCCACCATGGATGCCTCGTCGACGACAAGCAGGCGCGTCGGCTCCTCGCGCCAGCGGCTGGCGTTGAGCCAGCGATGAAGGGTTCGTGCCTCGAGCGCCGCCACGTCGGGACGCTCGGAGGCTTCGCGGACCGCCTGCTGCAGGCGGGCCGCCGCCTTGCCCGTCGGCGCTGTCAGCGCAATGCCTGCGGGCGATACCAGCCCGGCATCCAGAAGGACCGAGAGGATCCTCGCCACGATGGTGGTCTTGCCAGTGCCCGGACCGCCGGAAATGCAACAGAACCTGCCGCCAAGGGCGATCGTCGCGGCCATGCGTGGTCCCGCGGCGGTGGCACCCGCCGGAACATGCCGGTCCACCAGGGAGACGTGGGATTCCGTCGTTGCCAAGGGCCCGGCGCATCGTTCGCGGATGCCGGCCGCAACCGCCTTCTCGAGTTCGAAGAGGCGCTCCAGGTAGAGCCGCGTGCCTTCAGCCAGGACCAGGGGCGCAGGCGTGGCGGATGTTGGCTGCCTGACAACGGGGCTCGCCTCGAGAGCGGCGATCCAGGCATCCCGGAGGGGCATGCGCAGGCCCTGTGGTCCCTCCCGGCCGGCATGCTCCTCGAGATCCAGACACGTATGGCCTTCACGGGTGGCGGCGCTCGCCAGGGCCGCGGCCAGCGCCACCGACGTGTCGTCACCGGGGGCCAGATCGGCCATGAGGGCGGCGAAATGCCGGTCGATGGGCGCGATGGCGCGCTCCCTCAGCAGATCGTCAACGGCCTGGGGCGCCTTCACGACGCGACGTCCCTGAAGCAGGCGTCGAGATCACGAATGCAGGCTTTTGTCGGTCGATCGAACCACACACCCCGGCTCATGCCGGCTTCGGGATCCATGCCTCTCAGAAACAGGTAGAAGGCGCCGCCAATGTGGCGTTCGTAGTCGTAGTCCGTGATCCTCGTCGCCAGATAGCGATCGAGGGCGACCAGGTAGAGCAGGTACTGGAAGGTGTAGCCGCTCCTGTGCATGGCCGGGTCGAGTCGCGCCGATTCGTAGTCGGCTGCCCTGTTGCCGAGCCAGTTAGACTTGTAGTCGAGAACGTACCAGCGATCGTTCCTGGCGATCACCAGGTCGATGAATCCCCTGAGATAGCCCCTGATCGGCTCAGCGCTGGCCGACGACGGGATCGGATCGGGGTAACCGTGGTGGGTGAGACACTCGGAGATGCATCGTCTGCGCAACCGGTCGGCCGGAAAGCTGAATTCCAGTTCCGGCAGCCTCTGCAAGGGGTCGGCCAGGCGGAAGCCCTCGTGTCCCGGTTCCTCGAGGTGCGTGGCCCGTGCGTTGACGACCACGGTGCGCGCCACGCCCGCCCAGGACAAGTCGATGCCGTAGTGGCGCAGCTGTCGGCGGCAGATGGCGTCGAGGTCGTCTTCAGGTTTGAGATCCATGGCTTCCAGAATGCCGTGGAAGCAGCGGCCGGCGGTGGCGCCCCGGGGAAAGGTGAAAGGTGACGGGGCATCGCACGGCGCCTCGCCGGAGTCTTCGGACGGCGTTTCCCGGTCGTCATCATGGTCGGGACGCCCGATCAGGCGGCCTCCCGGACCGTGATCGGCACTGAGAGCCGAGAAGCTGGTGATGTGGCGGATGCTCTCCAGTTTCCTGGTGAACCGCCTTGCTTCGAGGACCGGGGTGACCTGTGGCGTGGGTGCCGGTTCGGAAGCGTCCCCGCTCTCCGGGCCCGGCCCGACAGATCCTCCGGATCTCTCGAAGACCCGTGCAATCTGCTGGCGCCATGCGTCGTCTGACAGATCCTTGAACGATGTCTTGACCCTCGTGTAAAGGCCCGAGACAGCGAGCGGAATCGCCCACTTTTCGCTGGTGTTCGTGGCCTTCGTCTCCACGTGCCCGTCGCTCAGCGGCTCCTGGTGAAGCAGCCACGAAAGCGGGGATATCTCCTTCGTACTGGAGAGCCGCGCCGTCGCCACCACGCAGCGTTCCCTTGCCCGTGTCAGGGCGACATAGAGGAGACGCACTTCCTCCATGAAGTTCTCGACAAGCTCGGCGGTGCGATCACCAGGTCCAGGATCGAGATTGAGGATCACCGGATAGGACGTTGCGTTCCCGTCGTCCCTTTCGAGGTGGCAGGTCGCCGTGTCGCCGCGGGATGCCTGGACACTCGGGACATCCCACGTGAAGGGACAGAAGACGATCGGGAACTCGAGACCCTTGCTGGAGTGAATCGTCATGATCCGCACAAGATTCTCATCGCTCTCGAGGCGCAGCAGTGCCGCCTCGTCCCTTTGGGCCGTCTCGCTCAACTGCCGGCTGAACCAGGTGGCGAGGCCCGCAGGTCCGAGGCGCAGGTCTGCCTCGGCATCCTGCAGGATATCGATGAGGTGATGCACGTTGCTCAAGCGCCGGGGCGCGTTGCCATAGGCCGTCAGGCTGTTCCCGGACGCGAGGATGCGGTGGAGCGCCGTCCCGATGCCCCGCTCCCGCCAGATGCGTCGCCAGCCGCCTATCTCTTCCTGCCAACGATTCCAGGTGGCGTCATCATCGTTGATCGCCAGGAGTTCCCGGTTGTCGAGACCAAAGATGTCGCCGGACAGCATGGCGCGTTCCCGCGTGGTCCGGCCCGGCTCGGCCAGGGCCCACAGCACCCTTTCCAGTTGTTCGGCCTCGCGCGTCTCGAAGACGCTCGTGTCGTCGATTTCGACACAGCCGACACCCCTGTGTCGAAGGTCCATGGCGATGTCACGTCCCTGGCTGCGCTTGCGAACGAGCACCGCGATGTCGGACCCCTTCAGGGGCCGGCTCTCAATGCGGGCCTCGCCCCTTCCTGCCGCACGGAGCAGCGTGCGGATCTCGCCGCCGGTCCGGTCGACGGACCGCCGCATCGCGGCCGACTTCGTGATGCCACCACCGAGATTCCACACCCTGAGCGGTGGGCCCCTGTCACCCTTCACCTCGAGAACCGGCGTCTCGCCGCGCCCCGGCGCAGCCGGACTGAACGCAATGCTGTCGATCAGGAACGGGGCCCGGGTGTCAAAGAGATGATTGACGCCCCTCACGAGAGCCGGGGCCGATCGCCAGTTCTTCCTGAGAGCGAGGGTGTTCCGGGCGCGCTTCTTTGCTTCCAGGTATGAGAAGACGTCGGCGCCGCGGAACCAGTAGATGGACTGCTTGGGGTCCCCGACGATGAAGAGAACGGGAGGCGTTCCCGGCACCTTCAGCGGCGGGTCGTAGACACGCGTGAAGATCCTGGTCTGCAGCGGATCGGTGTCCTGATACTCGTCGATCAGGGCCACCGGGTAGCGTTCACGCAGGCCGCGGGCGAGCGCCATGCCGTTGCGCCCCTCCAGGGCGCCATGGAGTTCGTTCAGAAGATCCTGGTAGCCCATGCGCCGGTTCTGGCGAACCAGCTTCGGCCGCAGGCTCTGCACCTTGTCCAGAATGTCGTTCCTGATGCGCCGGACGACATCGGCATAGGCGGAGCGAACCCGCTCACCGGCCACTTCGAGACGCTCGAAGGCATCGATGAGCGGGTTGTCGGGAAGGGTCTGGTTCTTCAGCAGGGCGCGTTCGAGCCTGGTCCTGCCGAACCGGCCGGCGCGGCCGGTCTCCCACAGCCTGTCATCGTCACCATCGTTGAGGGCCTCCTCGATGAGTTCCAGCCTCTCCAGGGACTTCTCTTTGGGATAGGATGCCTTGCTGAGAATGTGCCGTTGCCACAGCGCCGACTTGAGGGAATCGCCAAGGGCCGCCCACGACGTTCGGACGTCCCCAAGGGCCGCTTTCCAGTCCGCCTCGATCTCCTTGGCCGACGGCGCGGTCTTCGGAGCGCCGTGGATTTCAAGGCCGGGCTGCAGGGGCACGCCCGCGGCCCATTGGGCCAGCGACTCGGGCGAGACCTTCTCGTCGTTCATGTAGCGGGCAAGGCCGGACGTGAAGGTGGCCGCGCTCTTCTGCCAGACGTCGTGCGTGGCGCGGATCACGCTGGTATCGAGGCTTCCCGCGATGTCGCAGTGAAACGGCAGTCCGCATTCGAAGGAAAATTCGGCGAGCAGGCGCGCGCAGATACCGTGAATGGTGTGAATGTTGGCCCGGTCGATGTCATGGATCGCCAGATCAAGGCGGCGCGCGGCCACCGGGGCGTCGATGCCCGTCTTCTTCCAGTGTTCGACGAGTTCGCGTGCCTGGTCATCCCCTTCATCAGGCGATGCCACGGCGCGCCAGGTCGATTTCAGGGTCCGGCGGATCCGCTCCTTCAGTTCGGCCGTGGCGGCGCGCGTGTAGGTGACAATGAGGAGACCGTCGAGTTCAAGGCCACGTTCGACAACCAGGCGCGCCACCAGCGTCGTGATGGCTCTCGTCTTGCCGGATCCGGCACTCGCCTCGATAAGTGTCAGACCTGCGCAATCGAGAGGGACGTCGAGCGGCGTGGACATGCTCACTCCCTGGCCAGGGGCATCAACAGATCCACCCAGTCCGCGAAGCCGAGATCCATGGGATGATGCCTGTCCCAGACAAGGGAGAATTCGGCCCTGCTGCCTTCGCCCGGGCCGCCGAAACCACCCAGCCAGGCCCTGTCGACGGCGCTGCGGACCGCGTCGCTGTCGGGAGCGCCTTCCCTTGCCTTCCTTGCAGCCCAGTCGAAGGATGTCTGCGGCGCGAAGGGGAGCGGGGATTTCAACCCTTCCCGGTAGGCGGCGAGCCAGGGATCGAGGCTATCCTCTGCGGGCGCGGCCAGCACACTCGCCACCCAATTGCCGCCCTCCCGGTAGACCGCGGTCGCCGTCGGCGCCTGGTATCCTTCAGCCGACAGGGCAAGCTGGTAGAGGTGCATGGTGATCCGGTCGATGGCCCGGAGTCTTCCCGGGCGCCACCACACGAGACCCTCCGGGCCCGCGTGCGGAACGGATCCGATCACGCGGCAGCCCGCGACCTCGACGTCGATGAGGGTGGGAGCGGACCCGATCGTCTCCCGGAAAGGCGCGAGGAGGTCCACCAGTTCTTGTGTGCCCTCGACCTCGTCGCCAATCAGGACAGCACCCGGCTCGCCAGGCGGAAGTCTGCCGGAAGCGATCATCAGGTCTTCGATGGCCGCGCAAGACATGCCGGCAAGACGCATCCCGGCGACGTCGGCACGCAGCTGGTAGGACTCCAGGGCGTCCAGGGAAAATCGATCCTCCTCCTCGAGCGCGATGTCCGTGCGGGCAAGGCGGATCCCCAGCCGGTCGCCGAGGAAGGCGCGGGCGGGATTGGCAAAGAACCGCTCCAGCTGAGCGAGTCCAACGGTCAAGGGCTCGTCGTCGGGCAGGACCAGCGGCGACAGGAAGCGACCGGGGTCCCTGTTCTGATCACCCGTCAGCGTGAGGGCACGGGCCACATTGCACATGGGGCCTGCATAGCTGAAGGAGTCGCTTCCCGCGCGAAAGTAGCGCGAGTCGAAGGGCTGCAGGGGATGATCGGTCCTGAAGACGCCGTCCGGAAAGCGTTCGGCCAGATAGTCGGTGAGTTCGTCGATCACGACGCTGGGCGGGATCGGAGCGTCATCCCTGATCCCGCGTCCGGTGTAGGTCACGATGAACCCGGTACCGGCCGCCAGCAGCGCTTCGATCACCGAGAAGCGGTCCTCGTAACGGCTGTCCCGGTCACCTCTCTGACGCGGGCTGTTGGCCACAAGATCAAAGGTCGAGGGGCGTGGCGTGGCGGGAAAGTCATCGCTGTTCATGCCCACCAGGCACACGATGTGTGACGGCAGGGGTTGTCCTTCAGCGAGCCTGCTCACGGTAACGCCGTCACCCAGCCAGGCCGAGCCCGCGGAGGGGACGTTCGCGAGGCTGTCAAGGACATCGCGGACGACCTCGAAGGCCAGGGGTGCGCTGCCCTGGATCGCCTGGTCCTCGAACTGCCTGATGGTTCTGCGCAGGGCATCGATCTCGTCCGCCTCCTCGCTCAAGAGCCAGCCGGCCGGAGGAAGGAAAAAACGGTCGATCATGTCGTGAAGGGCGAGAACCCAGTCTGCGGCCCCGCGTTCTGCTCCCAGACTGCCGCGCAGGCTGAAGACGGCCTCGCAGTAGGAGACGAAGCGGCCCAGGATCCGGTACTCGCTTTCCGTGGCGAACCGAAAGCCCCCGCTCTCCAGCCGGCAGGGTGCGACGCCGTGAATGGTGTGGCGGACGTCCGCCACCGCGTACCCCAGAAGAAGGCGGCGCAGGCCTTCGTACCATGTGTTGCGGGATTGAGGGTCCTGGCCCTCGTCCCTGCGGTGATCGGCATCGACCCCCCAGCGGATCGCCGCGGCATGCACCCAGCGGCGAACGTCGACCAGGCTTTCCTCGTCGATACCGAAACACCGGCAGACCAGCGAAGCGTCGAGAGGCGCCATCATCTCCTCGGCGCCGCATCGCGAGCGTACCAGGTGCAGCAGATCGAAGAAGGCCCGCAGCGAGGCCGCCTCGACGGTTCGCCCGCGCGAGAGCGTCACCGGAATCTGTCCCCGCGACTCGAAAACCGACGAGATCGCGGGTTCGTAGCGTGCGGGATCGGGTGTGAGGATGTGCACGTCCGCCGGCTGGATGTCCGGGTTCTTCTCGAAGAGGTCGAGAAGACAGTCGTGGATAACCTCGGCCTCGCGCGTGGTGGAGTGGCAGGAGTGGATCTGCAGCGACCCGTCGCCCGCCACGCCCTTCGCCCTTCCTTCCCGGGCAAGCTTCAGATCGAGAATGTCGCGCTGCAGAGCCGCCAGGCAGTGGCGTCCTTCGGGTTCGGCGAAGTGGTCGAAATCCCGGGCGTCTTCCATGTCGACGAGGGTATCGAAGGTGTCGCGCCCAATGCGCCCCCAGGCTGCCAGAAGCTCGTTTCCCTCGGTGATGTGAAGCTCTGCGGGATCCTCGTCCCCGGAGCGCACCACGGTCTCGAAGCGGGTGAAGATGTCGCCCCAGTACTGCCTGCAGGGATTGATGAGGCAGTAGTGGACCTCCACCCTGGAAGCGATGCGGCGGAGCAGGTCGAGATAGGAAGGCGAGAGCGCCGGAACGGCGAAGAACGTCACGCGGGCGGGCCAGTGGCCGGGAACGCCGCCGCCATCCATGGCGGCATGGAAGCGATCGAGGGCGTTCACCCAGTGCCCCTTGCCGACGACGGCCACCAGGTCCTGCCACAATCGAGCCTGCCAGTGCGGCGACGCGCCCGCTTCCCATTCCCTGATCCACTGCGGCCGGTAGAGCAGGCAACGGTCGAACATCCGGGCGATCTCGCCGGAGAGATCAAATCGCTTGCATGGATCCCCGTCCTCCAGGTAGCGCCTGACCGGCGCGGCGACGGGTTTCTTCGTGAACCCGGGCAGCATGTCGAACAGGCGCCACCTCAGGTTGTCCGGCGCAAAGGGCTGCGCCTCGGGCAGATCGGGCACCACGTCACGCATCATCGACCAGGCAAACTGTGCCGGCAGTTCAAAGCGGTAGTTCGCCGCGATTCCGTTGGCGCGGGCCAGCTCCAGGGTGAGCCAGCGCTGCACGGTCGGGTGCGGCACCACCACTCTCTCGGCAACGATGGGATCGACCGGATACTGCCGCGCACGCGCCGCGACTTCGCTGGCGAGAGCCTCGAGACTGTTGGAATGGTGAATCTGCACGTGTCGGTTCGAACCCGGAAACTTCGCCGCCCTCAAGGGTTATGTGGCGAGGGGGCATACCGGTCAAGGGCATCCCGGGGCTTGTTGCCGGCTTCCAATGCCACTATGTGATCGCCATGGTCCTCCGGTCCTGGCGCAGCAAACCACCCCTGAAGTGGCTTCCCCTTGTCGGCTTGTCCGGCAAGCGCCCGGTGGTCAACGTCCTCAGGCTCGAGGGGACGATCATGACGGCCTCGCGCTTCAGGCGCGGCCTCAATCTGGCCGGCCTCGAGCCCCTGCTTGACCGTGCCTTCTCGACCGGCCGGCCGGCCGCCGTTGCCCTTGCCATCAATTCTCCGGGCGGCTCACCGGTGCAGTCGGCGCTCATTGCGGCAAGGATCCGGACGCTGGCCGACGAGAAGAAGCTCCCTGTCGTGGCCTTCGCCGAGGATGTCGCCGCGTCCGGCGGCTACTGGCTTGCCTGCGCCGCAGACGAGATCTATGTCAACCACAGTTCGATCATCGGCTCGATCGGCGTGATCCATGCCGGGTTCGGCCTGCACGGCTTCCTCGAGAACCACGGGATAGAGCGCCGCCTCCACACCGCCGGCGACCGCAAGGCGATGCTGGATCCCTTCGTTCCGGAATCCGACGAGGACATCAAGCGTCTGTCGTCGCTGCTGAAGGAACTGCACGTCACCTTCAGGAATCACGTGCGCGAACGCCGCGGCGACCGCCTGAAGTCCAGTGCCAGAACGCTGTTCTCGGGCGAGTTCTGGACCGGGGACCGGGCTCTCGCCCTGGGTCTCGTCGACGGTATCGGTGACTGTCGCTCCATCATGCGCGAGCGGTTCGGCGACAACACCCGGTTCAGGACCATCGCCAGGCGCCAGCCCCTGGGCGGTCTCGTCCCGCGCAGCATCGTCACGACCGACGGTCTGGCGGATGAGCTCGTCGGCGCCGTGGAGGAACGACTTCTCTGGCAACGTTACGGACTTTGAGGGGTGTCCGTTCCCTTCATCCAGGAGCACGAGGTGGTGCGGGGCATGGCCACCCGCATCTCGCCCCTGGTGCGTCGCATCGTTGCCGACAATCCCTCGGTCTTCACCTATCATGGCACCGGCACGTTCATCGTCGGCCACGGGGAGGTGGCGGTGATTGACGCCGGTCCCGCACTGGAGCGCCACGTCGAGGCCATTCTCGACGCCACCCGGGGCGAGACCATCACGCACCAGTTCATCACGCACACCCACAGCGATCATTCGCCCGCCGCACGGCTCCTCAAGCACGCCACCGGCGCCGAAACATGGGCCTGGGGCCCGGCCACCGGAGGCGATGACGGCATGACGCCCGTGGACGAAAGCGAGGACCATGCCTTTGCTCCCGATCACCTGCTCCGCCACGGCGATCGAATCTCCGGGCGAGGATGGACCATCGAGGCCGTGCACACGCCCGGACACGCCTCCAACCACATGTGCTATGCCCTCAACGAGGAGAGGACGCTCTTCTCGGGCGATCACGTCATGGGCTGGTCGACAACTGTCGTGTCGCCGCCCGACGGCGACATGTCGGCCTATCTCGACAGCCTCGAACACGTCCTCGAACGCGGCGATGCCATCCTCAGGCCCACCCACGGCGCCGCCATCACGGATCCGGCGACCTTTGTCCGCGCCCTCATCGACCATCGCAGGATGCGCGACCGGCAGATCATCGCCTGCCTCAAGGACGGGATCCGGACCATTCCGGCCATGGTCGAGACACTCTACGCCACGACCGACCGCCGCCTCTTTCCGGCTGCCCGGCGCTCCGTTCTGGCCCACATCATCCGTCTCGTTCACCAGGGACTGGTCGAAGCGGACGGCGCGCCGGACGAACGGACATGTTACCGCCTCAAGACAGCGCGACAGTAATGCCCCAGGGAGACCTTGAACCATGATACAACGACTTGTTTCCGCTCTCACGGTCGTCGCCGGCCTCGGCGCGGCCGGAGCGGCGGCGGACGACAATCCGCAGGTGTTCTTCGATATCGAGATCAACGACGAGCCGGCCGGGCGCATCGTCATCGAGTTGAGGATGGACGTCGCCCCGAAGACCGCGGAGAACTTCCGCCAGCTTGCCACCGGCGAGGCGGGTTTCGGGTACGAGGGTTCACGGTTTCACCGGGTGATTGCCGACTTCATGATCCAGGGAGGCGATTTCACCCGGGGCAACGGAACCGGAGGCAAGTCGATCTATGGCGCCATGTTCGAGGACGAGAACTTTGCCCTCAAACATACCGGGCCGGGCCTCCTTTCCATGGCGAACCGGGGTCCCGACACCAACTCGTCGCAGTTCTTCATCACCACCGTCCCGACGCCGTGGCTTGACGGCAAGCACGTCGTCTTCGGCCACGTCGCCGAGGGCATGGACGTGGTGAGGAAAATCGAGGTTTCCGCAAACAACGCAGCGCGAATCTCCGCCTCGGGAGAACTTGATTGATCGGTCGCATCGCCGCCCTTCTGGTCCTCCTCACCCTGACCGCGGCAGCGGACGACAACAGGGCACTCCTGGACCGGATCGAGGCCTATCTCGATTCGATCACGTCGCTCGATTCCCGGTTCGTCCAGACGAATCAGGACATGACGCATCTCTCCGGGTCGTTCCAGCTCAAGCGGCCGCACTTTCTGCGCTTCGCCTACGACGATCCGCCGACCCTCATCATCGCCAGGGGAGAACGTCTCGTGTTTCGTGACGGCGAGACCGGAGAGATCACGGAAGGTTCGGTGGAGGGCACGCCGGCACAGTTTCTGCTGCGTCCGCAGATCCGGTTCGGCGACGACGTGCGGGTCGCCGATGTGAGGCGGGACGGCGGTTTCGTGGCCGTCACCCTGGAATCGGTGGAGGAACCGGGGACGGGATCGATCTCGCTCATTCTCGCCGAGGACCCTCTGGCCCTCGAACAGTGGCTGGTCCGCGATGCCCAGGGCGTGGTCACGCGAATCACCCTCGTCAGTCCCCGATTCGGCGTGGAGCTCGACAACAGTCTCTTTCAGATCAACAGCGGTCCCTGACGTTCAGGCCGCCAGGCGGCGGCTCGCCTCGACGAGATCGAGCCAGCGGCTGGAGACGGCATCGCAGAATGCCAGCGCCCCTGCCTCGTGCCTGGCGAACTCTTCCGGCCATCTGGCGTGGAAGTCGGGGTCGGTCTCGAGGAGCGAATCGCCCATCTGCGGCCACCACTCCTGCCACAACGCGGACGAACACTCGAAGTGGCACTGGAAGCCATAGCTCCCGCCAAGGCGGAAAGCCTGGTTGCGGCAACGCCTGCCCGTCATGAGCAGCGTGGCCCCATCGGGCATATCGAAGGTGTCCTCGTGGTACTCGAGGATCCTGACCGGACCGATTCCCGTCAGCAGCGGATCGTTGCCGGCAGTTCCGGTCGGCGCGAGTTCCGCGAACCCGACCTCCGTCCAGCCCTGCCTCCTCACCCGGGCACCAAGCGCCCTGGCGAGGATCTGGCTGCCGAGGCAGACCCCGAGGACCGGCCGCGAGGCTTCGTGAAACGCCGCTGCAAGTCGCGCCGCATCGGCGAGATAGGGATAGCGGGCGTCGTCCTCGGCGTGCTGTGGACCACCAAGCATGACCAGACCGTCCCAGCGTCCCGGTTCCAGCGGCAGCGGCTCGCCTTCTTCCGGACGCACGTAGACCGTCCTGGCGTCACATCTCTCGAAGGTGTCGGCAATGGAGCCGAGGTGGCTGGACGGCCAGAACTCAATGGCAAGAATGGTCACCATGGCAGGTACCTCCACCGCGGAAGGTTGCAGGGAATCCCGATCGGTTCAAGACACCTGCAGCCATGCGTTTTTTGCGCATCTCGGTTTCGGGATACGCAATTGTATTTTCCCGTTTGGCGTCCCATGTAGGGTCGTGCCGGAGGCACCGTTTCCTCCCTCAGATTCGGCTTTGGATCCTCCTCGGCGCGCCCCTGGCGCGTTTGTCCTTGCCGCGATGCCTCCGGCCCCTCATCCCTCCTGGTTGACAGAACCCCGCCGGCAAGGGGAAACAGTCGTTCATGGTGACCCTCGACAACCTTGAGCTGGTCGCACGGGGCAAGGTGCGCGACCTCTACCGACTCGACTCCTGCCTGCTGATGGTAGCGAGCGACCGCATCTCCGCCTTCGACGTGGTGATGCCGACCGCCATTCCGGACAAGGGTCGGATCCTCACCCGTCTCTCCCGCTTCTGGTTCGACCATCTGCGGCCCGTCATCGCCAACCACGTGATCTCCACCGACCTTGCCGGCCTTGACCTGGCGGACGGTGACCGT
Organism: Alphaproteobacteria bacterium; assembly: GCA_965207785.1. Taxonomy (GTDB): domain Bacteria; phylum Pseudomonadota; class Alphaproteobacteria; order SP197; family SP197; genus SP197. The sequence goes on from CBDBNO010000010.1 coordinate 362,888, forward strand.
GCCTGGCTCGAAGGACGCAGCATGATCGTGCGCGAGGCGGAGGTTCTGCCCGTGGAGTGTGTTGTCCGAGGCTATCTCGCCGGCAGCGGCTGGAAGGACTACCAGGCGAACGGCGCCATTGCCGGGCTCGAGCTGCCGGCGGGCCTGCGACAGGGCGACAGACTTCCCAAGCCGGTCTTTACGCCCTCGACCAAGGCGCCACGGGGAATGCACGACGAGACCATCACCTTTGCCGGTGTCGTCGACAGGTTGGGACGCGAACGCGCCCGCCGCCTGCGTTCCCTGGCCCTCGAGCTCTACGAGGAGGCGCATGCCGAGGCCGGCAGGCGCGGCATCATTGTCGCCGACACCAAGTTCGAGTTCGGCATCATCGACGGCGAGATCGTCCTTGTCGACGAGTGCCTGACCAGCGACAGTTCGCGCTTCTGGCCAGCCGACAGCTGGCAACCCGGGACCAGTCCCGTCTCCCTCGACAAGCAGATCCTGCGGGCGTGGCTTGACACCCGGACCTCCTGGGCGCGGACGCCACCGGCGCCCGACATTCCGAAAGCGATCGTCGAGCGCATCCGTCACGGCTATATCGAGGCCTGCGAACGGTTGACCGGCCAGCCCTTCTCCTGACCCCGTCACATTGCCTTGTCGGGCAAGGCACGGCATGTTGGCTGGGTGATGTCCCAAGGGATCGCCAACCGTGTCCAGCGCCAACAACCTTGACTGCCGTCGGACCCTGACGGTCGACGGCACGCGTTACGACTACTTCAGCCTGGAGGAGGCGGACCGGAAGCTGGGTGGCGTAGGCCGCCTGCCCGTCTCGCTGAAGATCCTCTTGGAGAATCTGCTGCGCCACGAGGACGGCGACACCGTCACCGCTGACGACATCGCCGCACTTGCCGGCTGGACGTCGACACGGTCCGTCTCGCGGGAGATCTCCTTCAGACCGGTGCGGGTCCTCATGCAGGACTTCACCGGCGTGCCGGCGGTGGTCGACCTTGCGGCCATGCGCGATGCCGTGTCCTCTCTCGGCGGCGATCCGGACCGCATCAATCCCCTCACCCCCGTCGATCTCGTCATCGATCACTCGGTGCAGGTGGACCGCTTCGCCAGCCCGGACGCCTTCAGGCACAACGTCGAACGGGAGATGGAACGCAACCAGGAGCGCTACCGGTTCCTGCGCTGGGCCCAGACGGCATTTGACAACCTGAGGGTGGTGCCTCCGGGAACCGGAATCTGCCATCAGGTCAATGTCGAGTACCTGGCACAGGTCGTGTGGGCGGACGATGGCGTCGCCTGCCCGGACACCCTGGTCGGAACAGACAGCCACACCACGATGGTGAACGCCCTCGCGGTCCTCGGCTGGGGCGTGGGCGGTATCGAGGCGGAAGCGGCAATGCTGGGCCAACCGATCTCGATGCTGATCCCCGAGGTCGTTGGCTTCCGTCTCGGCGGCAAGCCGCGGGAAGGGACGACCGCCACCGATCTTGTTCTCAGGGTCACTCAGATGCTGCGCGAAAAGGGGGTGGTCGGCAGGTTTGTCGAATTCACCGGCGATGGCCTGAGATACCTCTCCCTGGCGGACCGCGCCACGGTCTCGAACATGGCGCCCGAGTACGGCGCCACCGCGGGGCTCTTTCCGATTGACGGACAAACCGTCGACTACCTCGCCTTCTCCGGGCGCCCGGACGCCCAGGTCCGTCTCGTCGAGGCCTACGCGAAGGAGCAGGGACTGTGGCGCAGCGACGAGGAACCACTCTATACCGATGTCCTCGAACTCGATCTCGGTGACGTGGAACCCAGCCTTGCCGGTCCGAAGCGGCCGCAGGACCGTATTGTCCTTTCCTGTGCCGGCAGCGCCTTCCGCAAGGTGATGGCCGAGGCCGGCCGTGACGCCGACCGCCCGGCCTCGGCGGCCGTGGCCGACGGCAACCGGCTCAAGGACGGCGATGTCGTCATCGCCGCCATCACGAGTTGCACCAACACGTCCAACCCCTCGGTGATGATCGCCGCCGGCCTCGTCGCCAGGAAGGCTCTCGAATGCGGCATCAGGACAAAACCCTGGGTCAAGACGTCCCTGGCCCCAGGGAGCCAGGTGGTGACCGACTATCTGCGGGCAGCCGGACTTCTCGAGGCTCTCGAGGAACAGGGCTTCCACATCGTCGGGTACGGCTGCACGACCTGCATCGGAAACTCAGGACCGCTGCCGCAGCCGGTGGAGGAGGCGATCGAGGCACGTGATCTCGTGGTCGCCTCGGTGCTCTCGGGCAACCGCAACTTCGAGGGCCGGGTCCACGCGCTTACCAGGGCGAACTATCTCGCCTCGCCACCCCTGGTGGTGGCCTACGCCCTGGCCGGCACGATGGCGATCGACATCACGTCCGAACCTCTGGGCACGGCGGACAGCGGCGAACCGGTCTACCTGAAGGACGTCTGGCCTTCGAACGACGAGATCGCTGAAGCCATCGGCCGCCACCTCACGCCCGACATGTTCAAGAAGCGCTACGCCGACGTCTTCAGCGGTGATGATGCCTGGAAGGCTTTCGCCATTCCCGAAGGCCGCGGTTACGCATGGGATGCGTCAAGCACCTACATCCATCGCCCGCCCTTCTTCGACGACATGCCGCGCCAGCCGGCCGCGGCCCCCGACAACATCATCAATGCCAGGGTCCTTGCGCTGCTCGGTCACAGCATCACGACGGATCACATCTCTCCCGCCGGCGGCATCGCGTCCAGCAGTCCCGCCGCTGTCTGGCTCAACGACCGCCAGGTCGGCCAGCGGGACTTCAACAGCTATGGCTCCAGGCGCGGCAATCACGAAGTGATGATGCGGGGGACCTTTGCCAACATTCGCCTGCGGAACATCATGGTTCCCGGATCCGAGGGCGGCGTCACGCGCCACCAGGGGAGCGACGAGGAGATGTCGATCTTCGCGGCAGCGATGCGCTACCGCGACGAAGGCGTGCCTCTCGTCATCGTCTCAGGCCGCGAGTATGGCACCGGTTCGTCACGCGACTGGGCCGCCAAGGGAACCGCGCTTCTGGGCGTGAAGGCGGTGATAGCCGAGAGCTTCGAGCGCATTCACCGTTCCAATCTCATCGGCATGGGAGTCCTGCCGCTGCAGTTCCGCGATGGCGAGAACCGCGAGAGTCTCGCCCTTGACGGCAGTGAGACCTGGGACATCACCGGTCTCGAAGACGGCATCGTGCCCGGCATGGATGTGCCGGCCACCATCCGCAAGAGGGATGGTTCTCTCATCGACACGACTCTCATCTGCCGGATCGATACCGGCAACGAGGCCACCTACTACCTTAATGGCGGCATCCTGCACTACGTGCTGCGCCGTACCGCCGGCACCATCTGACCGGCCCGGCGAAGATGCCGAACCTGCAAGGGAAAAGGTCGAAAAGACATCCCTTGCCGGCCATGCGCAGCGTTGCGGTCGCGTTTGCCATCGTCCTGGTTCTGGCGGCGAGTGCCGTTCACACCCGTGCGGAGATCACCGACCGCGCCGCCGTCCGGGCGTTCCTGACTCTCATCGCCGGCGAGACGGGCGACAAGACGAGCGCTGTGGAGCTGATCGAGGCCCGATGGGAACCGTCATTCCTGGCGATGGCTCTCGAGGTGATCCGCCTCGCCCGCAGCACGGAAGCCTCCGGCGCCCTGGTGAGAATCATGGAAACGGAAACCGGCGCCGGGCACGGCAACGACCTGGACGCCTGGCAGCGCGCGATGTGGAATGCCCCGGAAGCGCGGCACCCGCGCTATGCCGCCTTCAAGGGCGCGCTCTACAGCCTCATCGATCCGCGGTTCTCGGCGTACTTCGACACGGGCAACACGACACTCATCCGGCTCGACGAGATCGTCTGGGGCGGCGTGCGGCAGGACGGCATCCCGCCGCTTCGCAACCCGGCGATGCTGGCCGCCGAAGACGCCGGCTACCTGGAGGATGGCGACATCGTGTTCGGCCTTTCCGTCAACGGTGATGCCCGCGCTTACCCGAAGCGCATCCTCGCCTGGCACGAGATGTTCGTCGACACGGTGGGCGGTGTGCCGGTCGCCGGCGTCTACTGCACCCTGTGCGGCACCGTGATCCTCTATCACACCGAACACGAGGGCATAGATCACGCGCTGGGCACGAGCGGCTTCCTCTACCGTTCGAACAAGCTCATGTACGACCAGGCCACCCAGTCACTGTGGAGCACGATGCGGGGCACGCCGGTCGTCGGGCCGTTGGCCGGAATGGGCATCGTGCTGGAAAGGGGGGCCGTGGTGACAACCACCTGGAGCGAGTGGCGCCGGCGGCACCCCGAAACCCTGGTGCTCACTCTCGACACCGGCCACTGGCGCGACTACGCCGAAGGGGCCGCCTACCGCGACTACTTCGCGACCGACGAGCTGATGTTCCCGGTTCCGGTCCTTGACACGCGGCTGAAGAACAAGGACGAGGTATTCACGGTTCTGCTCGCCCGTCACCCCGAGACTCCGCTCGCCATATCGGCCGAGTTCCTCGCCCGAACCCCCGTCCATCACGATGCGATCGAGGACACGCCACTCGTGGTGCTCACCGATCCGTCGGGCGCGAACCGCGCTTTCGCGAGCGAGGACGTGACGTTCATCGGCTACGACGGCGACCGGAACGTCGAGGACAGCTCCGGCATGCTCTGGACGATGGACGAGCACGGCCTCATCGCCGAAGACGGACGCATGCTCCCCCGCATCCCGGCGCAACGGGCCTTCTGGTTCGGCTGGCACGCCGCGTTCCCGAACACCCGACTGGTCCAGTAGCGGGTCAACACACCTTTTCGCCGCCACGCAGGCGACACGCTCCCGGTCATCTCGACTCCGAGATCAAACCCAGCGCCAACATCGGCGGCATCACGCGCCTGGTCGGCACCACTCTTGTCGAACGGAGCGACGATTGCAGCATCGCAAGGAGACGACATTGGGTTCCATCGTTCCTGAAAGCGACTCTCGCCCTGATGCTCCCCATCGCAGCAGCCTGAGATCCCCAGCCCTGCCTGCCGGACACTCTGCAATGGACGTCAAGTTCCTACACCACGCCGCAGGATCTGCCTGATACAACCCGGCCATGTCCAGCCCGTATGTGAACGTGTCCCAGTCCAAGGCGACATTCAGCGTGACACTCTGCTTGACACTTCTCTTTCCGGAATTTCACCTCTACATCAGAGGGATACGGCATCCACACGTCATACATGACGCGATACTTGACACACTGTTTGACATCCCGCATTGCCGCTGGCACCGGTGAGGACGATGCCGTCCGGCACCGGCATCTGGGACGTGACGAACGCGTGCGGAATCCGTTGTCGGTTCGATCAGACCGGCCAGTCTATGACATGGTCGGGGAGGTCCTCGTCGGCGACATCAGCCTCCGAGACGACACGGTTCGAGAGCGACACCCCGGCGCGATGCACGCTGTCGGGATCACCCGACACCAGGGGGTGCCAATCGGGCAGATCGCGCCCCTCGTGGAGCAGGCGATAGGCACAGGTGCCGGGCAGCCACGCCAGCAGGGAGGAGATGGTCTCCGGCGTGATGCGGATGCACTCCGGGACCCGCTCGAGGCGCCTTGAATAGTCCCGGCAGCGGCAGGTGACGGTGTCGAGAAGGAAACACGCCACATCGGTGTTGGAGATGGTGCCGTCATCGACGTCCTCGAGCTTCACGAGGCAGCACTTGCCGCAGCCGTCGCAGAGCGATTCCCATTCCCGCTCGTCCATCTCCTCCAGGGACTTGGTGCGCCAGAAAGGTTCTTCGGCCATCAGTAGACATCTCCGTAGCGCCGGCAGACCTCCTCCGGCGTCAATCCTGAAACCGCTTCCAGCTCCCCGCGCTTGTGCATGATGTAGGCTTCGAGAAGTTCGCCCGGCAGGAGTGTGCCGGCATCAGGGGCGCGCTCGAGGCGGTCGAGGGCCTCGCCGAGCGAGACCGGCAGGCGTTCGACACCGTGCCTGCGGCGCTCGCTGTCACTCATCGCATCGGGATCCGACGACACCGGGTGCGGCGTCGCCGGTCCCTCGCGGATTCCTTCGAGACCGGCCCGCACGAGGATGCCGAGCTGGAGCCAGGGACTGGCAGCCGCGTCACCGGCGCGGAACTCGACATTGAAGGCCGAAGCGACATCGGCGCCGGGGGTCTCCGGGCCCGGGCAGATGCGGATCGCCGCCTCGCGGTCCCGCCAGCCCAGATTGTTGTAGGCGGCACTCCAGGAATGTGGCTTGAGGCGCTGGTAGGAGGCTGCCGACGGCGCCGTGACGGCAATCATCGCCGGCAGGCGCTTCAGGATTCCGGCGACAAATCTCCCCATGACGCCGGAGAGGCACGAGGGTTGCTCCGGATCATGGCTGACCGGCCGGCCCTCGCGGTCCTGGAAGCTCATGTGGATGTGGACGCCGTTGCCGGGACCGGCGGGATCGACCTGTGGCGAGAAGCTGACGTCCCGGCAGAGGCGCCTCGCGGCGGCGCGCACCATTTCCCGGGCGATGATGGCGCGATCCGCGGCCACCATGGCCGGCGCCGGCTTGACGGTGAATTCGAACTGGCTCCTGCCGAACTCCGGCAGGAAGGTCTCGGGCTCGGTGCCCGCGGCCTCGAGCGCGTGGAGCACGGCGCCCGGAAAGTCGCCGGCGCGCCTCACCTTGTCGAGGCTGTAGGAATCGCCTTCGCGGTCCTCCAGGCCACCGTCGTGGAACTCGTGCTCGAAGGCGGCGATCAGCTGCAGTCCGGTCTCGCTTTCCAGCTCGTGGAGCGCGCAGCGGAGATAGTGGCGCAGGCAGCAATCCCAGGGCGCGCCGTCCATGTGGAAGAGGTCGCCCAGCATGAAGCGCTCCGCCACGCTGCCGTCGCCGAAGTCGACTTCAACGGCGGAGGTCGCATCGGGCATCAGGACAAGATCGCCCAGCGGTCCCCAGGGTGTCGCCGGGATCTGGCCCCAGCAGTTGATCATGTGATTGGTGAACGTGTAGCCGACCCCCTTGAGAAGCCGCTCGTCGCGCTCGGTCGCAGGAAATCCCTTGCCCCTCACCTGGCCGGCAAGGTCGCTGGTGACCACCATGATCAACGGTATGCGGTGCACGACGGCCGCTCCGATCAGGACGCCGCAGGCGTGCCAACCGGCGCGGCCACCCGGCACTCCTCGAGGTAGGCGCGCAGGGTTCGCGGCGACTGCCCGGTCAGGATCTCGATCCAGCCCGAGACCAGGGTCGCAGGCCGGGCGCGGTATGATTGCCAGTGCACGATCATCGACCGCGCGAAGCCCTCGTCCATGCCGCTTTCGAGAAGCCCGTGCAGTGCCTCGGCATCGCTCACCGGACGGCACGCAACGGGCGTCGCGAAAACCTCCGCAATGAGCGCTGCCAGGGCGGATTGCGTGAAGGCCTCCGGCCCCGTGAGATCGTAGATTCGGCCATCATGGCCGGTCCCGCCGAGAACCGCGGCGGCGACGTCGGCGACGTCGCGCGTGTCGACAAACGGCGTGGTGGCTGCGCCCTGGGGCGAGCGCAATACACCCCGCTCAACGACGGCGCGGGGATCGAGCGATTGGTTGAACGCGGTCGGACGCAGCATCGTCCACGCCAGGCCCGAATTGAAGAGGTGGCGTTCGGCGACGCCGTTCCAGCGTCGAAAATCCGACGGGTTGGCGTCGTGCGCATCGTAGGCCGAGAGCTTGACGACGTGGCGGACGCCATTGCGTGCCGCCGCGTCGATCGCCCGCATCTCGAGGTCGGCCTGATCCGGGGTTGGCGCGCAGGCAAGGTACATGCGCTCGACGCCGGCCATGGCGGCGTCGAGGCTGGCCGAATTGCGGAAATCGCCGCGGACGCATTCAACGCCGTCCTCGAGCGCCGCACCGCGCACCAGGGCGCGAAAGGCAAGCCCGCGTGACCGCAGCTCCGGTACGAGCTCGCGACCGACCTGTCCCGTTGCCGCCGTGACAAGGATCATCGCACCCTCAGGCGAAACCGTAGATGCGCCTCGCGTTGTCGAAGACGATGCGGCGCCTGTCTTCCACGGAAATGCCGGCAAAAGTCCGCTCGATCACCTCCTGGCTGTGCGGGAAGGTTCCTTCGTCGTGGGGGTAGTCGCTGCCCCACAGGAGGACCTCCGATCCGGTGAAGTCCAGCAGTCTCAGGGCAACGGGATCGTCGCTGAAGGTCACTGCGCCCTGTCGCCGGAAGAACTCGCTCGGTCTCATCTCCAGCTGGGGACGGATCCACATGTGCTTCTTTTCCACCTGTTCGTCGAGCACATGGAGCAGCCAGGCAAGCCACCCGGCGCCGCACTCGACAATGACGAACTTGAGATCGGGATAACGCTGCAACGCACCCGACGCGATCAGAAGCGCCACCGGGCTCTGTCCCCTGGCCATGCTCATGGCCATGTGGGCAAGGGCGCCGCCATGGCCCTCCTCCTCGCCCCAGTCGTCGGGGTACTGGTCCTCGCTCTCGGTGAAGGCATGCAGCGAGATGACGAGATCGTGATCGGCGCAGGCCGACCACAGCCGGTCATAGTCGGGCAGGTTGTACGGCCTGTCGTCCACGGTCAGGGGAATCTTGATGCTGCGGTACCCTTCCCGCGCCACCCTCGCGACCTCGCGAACGGCTTCGTCGAGATCGATGACGGGAACGATGGCGACGGGAACAAACTGCTCGCGGTGTCCGCCAAAGTGCTCGATGCACCAGTCGTTGTAGGCGCGGGCCACGGCAAACTGGTAGCCCGGATCCCTGGAGTTGTAGAGAAAGAGCGAGGTGTTGGGATAGAGGACCTCGGCGCTGATGCCATCGCGGACCTGGTCCGCCAGGCGGCGCTCGATATCCCGGCCGCCGCTGGGATCGTTGCGGAACTCGCGATCCTGGTCGTCCTCGTCCGTGCGCTCCGAGGCAAGGTCGACGCGCCGAGGCTTCTTGCCGTCCACCACGAAGTAGGTGGCGCCGTCGCGCTCCTCGAACCGCGGGACGCGGTCCCGGTACTTCCTGTCCAGCCTCTCCCCGTAGAGTTCCGGAGGTTCCTGCACGTGGCTGTCAGCCGAGATCACGCGCTGATCGCTCATCGTTCGCTCCCGTCCCCTCAAGTCCAGGCAAGAGTGCACCCGACAGCGGACACGACTCAAGCCCCCGCGATCTCTCTCGCCACAACGCGCACCGCAAGGCGAAACTCGACCGGCCACCGCACGGGAGTGATGCGTTCGTGTCCCCGTCGCCGACGAGGCGCGCGGCATCCCGGATCCGGCGTCAGACCGGCTCAAGAACTTGCGATGGCGGCATGTGTCGATGTGTTCTCATTTCATCGACACGTTGACGTGACATGTCGACGGGATCGACATGACCTTGTCCAAACTGCCGCCGACTTCGGAAAACGAGACGCGCAGCATATAATCCCCATCGGATGGCGCTTGGCGCCTCGGGTTTCCAGTCAATCGGAAGGAGCACTGATGATGACCGAAGTACGCATCGAACACGTGGCGGCGGGAACATCGATCGACAGCATTGTCGAGATCCTCGATCGGGACGGCTGCGTCATTATCGACAGGCTGATCGGCGAGACGCGATGCGATCAGATACTCGATGAACTGCATCCCTGGATGAGCAAGGTGCCGACCGGTGCCGGCGAGTGGCTGGGCTTCAGGACGAGACGCACTCATGGTCTGGTCGCCAAGTCACAAGCGGTTCGCGAGGAAGTCTGCAATCCGGAGTTGCTCGCGATCCTCGACCGGATGATGGGACCGTGGTGCAACAACTATCAGCTGAGCTCAAGCTCGACGACATCGATCGGACCAGGTGAGACGGCACAGGAAGTTCACCGGGATGCCCTGATGTTTCCGTTCAAGCATCCAACAGAGCGCGTGGCCTACATGACGGCCTTCTGGGCGCTGGCCGAGTTCACCAGGGAAAACGGTGCAACCCGCGTGGTTCCGGGAAGCCACCGCTGGGATGACGAGCGCGTCGCGCAGGAGGACGAGTTTGCGCAGGCCGTGATGGACAAGGGTTCTTGTCTCGTCTTCACCTATGCCGTTCACCACGGCGGCGGTGCCAACACGACGAAGGATGTCTGGCGCCACGCTCTCTTCCTCTCCTATGTGGTTGGCTGGCTGCGCCAGGAGGAGAACCAGTACCTGGTCAGTCCGGTCGAGGTGGCCAGGCACTACCCCGAACAGCTCCAGCGGCTGATCGGCTATCAGGTTCACCGGCCCTTCCTGGGCTGGTACGACCTGCAGGAACCGCTGAAGCTGCTGCAGGGCTACGAGGAAACGTCGGAAGCCAACGTCGATCTCTACGCCGCCGGCGAAGAGCACGGAGTCCTGAGCAGAGACGTGCGCCGGCTTTGAACCCTCGAGGCCCTGCGCCTGCTTGTGCCGGATCGTCGCCTGGCCACTGCCACCGGCAAAGGGATTGCCGCAAGTCGGCCAGGCATGGCCGTCCTTGGTGCGAGAGGGACCGGTCATTGGTCCGTCCGCGCGTGTGGTCGGAAAGGGTCATGCAGCGTCGAGACTGATGACCGAAACACCGTTGCCCAGCACCTGGCGAGCAAGGCCGACAAGGTGTGCATGGTGCGTGAACACCAGCACCTGGCAGCTTCCGGCCAGGCGGTGGAGCACTTCCAGCCCGGCTCCCGCACGCTCATCATCGAAGTTGACGAAGAGATCGTCGGCGATGAACGGCAGGGCGGCATTTCCTTCGAGCCAGCCGTCAATCGCGGCAAGTCTGAGCGCAAGCCACAATTGATCCACCGTGCCGTCGCTCATGCCCGAGACATCGACTTCGCTGCCGTCGGCCCGCGTACCGGCCAGGACCGCCTGATCCTTCTCGTCGTAGACGAGGCCGAGACCGCTGAAAGACCCCTGTGTGAGGGTGGCAAAGAGGGCTGAGGCCCCTTTCAACAGTGGTGCCTGCTGTTCGGCCCGGTAATGGTCAACGGCCCATTGCAGGAGTCTCAGCCCGGTCTGGGCACGCACGTAGCGTGCCGAGAGATCTTCCAGTTCCGCCAGGACCGCCTGGCGATCCCAGGCGGCCGCAATGGCGGCATCCCGGCCGTCTATGGACTCGAGGGCGGCCGCCGCCTGCCGTTCCGCAAGAGCCGCCCTGTCGATCGGGTCATCAAGCTCCTTCAGCCTGTCGGACATGGAGTCGATCTCGGCGCCCAGCCGATCGGGATCCACGTCCCGGGCCTCTTCTTCCAGCTCTCGTTCGGAACGCCCGCCGCCGTTTTTCGCCAGGGACTCGGTGAGTTCGTCCACTTCACGTCCGAGACGTTTCGCTTCATGCGATCGCGCGATTTCGCGGCGCAGGCCGCCGACGGATTCAACGCCGGCACGGGCGATGAGATCACGGATCGTGATGTCCGCCTCGCGTCTGGCATGGCGTATGTCCTCGAGTTCCTGTTCTCTTTGCGCAATCGAGTCCTTCATGCGTTCGAGTTGGTCGCGTTTCGCTGTCTCTTCCGACAGCCGGTGGGCAAGATCCCTGACGACGATGTCGGCATCCCTCGTCCCCGGATCCTCCGCCGCCGCTTTCACAAGACTGCCTACGCGGGTCGCGAAGGCCTCGAGATCACGCTCGATCTTGCCGATTCGCCTTTCTCTCAGTTCCGCTGCGCGGTCCATGTCGCCGCGCATCTCCTCGATGATGCGAAGTCTGTCGCCGGCCTGGTCAGGCGACTCAAGGACGTCGATTCCTTCGGCAGCGGTGCGCCAGGCTTCACGCAGGGACGAGATGTCCGCTTCCCTTCTGGCAAGGGCCGACGCCTTCTCCCGTTCCTCCTGCCGGGCCTCTTCCAGGTCGCGCGCAAGGTCGGCGCGCTTGCGGTTCCTGTCGTTCAGCGCGCCGCAATGGCTGGCGACGAGTGACCGGACAGCACTGAAGGGCCTCGCGCCCAGACCGTCTGTCTCCATGTCGAGAGCAGCCGCTTCGACAATGAGAAGGTCCTGTGCCTTGCGTTCTTCCGCGGCGCAGGCTGCGAGGGTCCGCGCCGCCCTCCCTTCCTCTTCGTGGGCCTGAAGCGCGGTCTGGCGATCAAGCAGCCACTTCACCATGGCATCGGGATCGAGCGGACCGCCGGGAAGGTCACTGAAGAGATCGGTCCATGTCTCGTGGAGGGCACACACCCGGCGGTCATGCTCGTCGCGTTCGGCGCCTAGTGTAGCGCGCCTGGCCTCCAGGCGATCCATGGCATCGGTGATCTCCTCGAGGCGGGCTACCGTCCGGGCGGCGGAGAACCTCCGGTCAGCCGCCTCGTCGGCCTGGTGAATTGCCTCCGTGAGATCACCAACGGGGTCGCTTCCGGCGCCCGCTTGTCCGCCGGCGAGGCAGGTGCGCACCGTGTCGAGATGCTGATCGCGGGCCTGCCGCAGCGCTTCGATCTCTTCGGCGGTGACAATCTCGCCGGTCACGACAAGGGTCACGCGCTGCGCATCATGACGTGCGAGCTCGCGTTCGACGGATGCGAACTCGTCCCGAGAGGCATCCCGACGGTCAACGGCCTGCCTGAGACTGTCCCGCAACTCCTGGACACGTTCCAGCGGCGGCACCCAGAGACCGGCCAGACGATCGACGTCGCCAACCAGCGACAGCAGGGGCCGGACCAGGGTTTCGCTGCGCGACGCCAGTTCACGGTGCTCGCGCTCTGCCGCCTTGCGGGCTGTTTCCGGATCCGCGCCCCCGTCCGTTGCCTGCAGGGCCATCTGCAGTGGTCCGACATTCGCTTCCGGCCCTATTCCCTGAAGCCGTTCGTCCAGGATCCGGACCCGTTCACTCACATCGCTTGCCTGCTGGCGTGCCAGATCGCAGACGTGTCCCAGACGGATCCACTCGTCGCTGAGTTCGCGCAGCCGCGCCACGAGTGGCGGTGCCGGCATGCGCCACGCCTGCAGTTCCTCCACTCCAAGGTCCCGGGCCCGGTCTCGCAGGCTCTGTTCCACGTCTGCAAGTTCGCGGCGTCGCTTGGGAAGATCCTCCCTCTCCGGTTGCAACTGGATGCGCCGCTGGTCGAGTTCCGTGATCTCCCTTGCGTTCTCCAGCAACGCGCGGTTGATCGCAATGCACGCCGCCTCTTCGCTTTCCCGGCCGATCTGGTTCTCGAGTTGCTCGATCTTTGCATCGTGCAGCGATGCCGCGCGCTCGGCCCCGTCCAGTACCTCCAGGACATCGTCCGCAAACGGCTGGACGTCGCCAAGCCCGGCCAGGGTGACGAGCACTTCCTTCTTGCGCATAAGGTTCGGATAGACGAGCCGGATGCGGTTCAGGCGCTCGCTCGCCTGGCGCAGATCCGCACGCTGGCGCCGCAGATCCTCGAGGAGTGTTCGGGCCTCGTGCGCCTCTTCCCGGGCCCGCTTCCAGTCGTCTCCTGTCACCGTAGCCTCACCCAGTGCGGCGGTGGCGTCGTTGAGCCGGTCGACAAGCTGGTAGAATGGCTTTCCCGGTGTTTTCCTCGGCGTGAAGAGTGTTCCGGCCTCTTCCTTCATGGCACGTATGTGGCTGGCGATCTCCTCGGTTCCGGTGGCGGCTCCGAAGATCAAGGCTGCGGTCTCGCTTTGCGGATCGGAGAGCTCCTGACCGCTCCTCCTCAGGCGTTCGTGGGAGAGGCTGAACATGCGCTCGAGAAAGTTCCGGTCGGCGCCCCCCAGAAAGAACTGCAGGGCATCGGGCTCAAGCGCCTGGCCATCGGTGCCGAGAAGCGTGTTCGACTTCCCCTTGCGGCGGCGGAATTCGAGGCGGCGGCCTTCGTGTTCGATGAGGGCTCCCACCATCATGTCGCGATAGCCGTGCCTGAAGCCGAAGGCCGAGCGCTGGGGAATGCCGAAGAGCGCGTCTTCCAGGGCGTTGCGCGACGTCGACTTTCCGGCCTCGTTGGCGCCGACAATGATATGGAAATCGTGGCCGTCTTCGGGAAACTCCAGGGACCGGTTGCTGAAATGTCCATAGCTGGGGAGGTCGAGGCGGCAAACCCTCATGATCAGCCTCCGAGCAGACGGGACATGACGCTGGCTCGTTCCTGGCGGAGAAGCTCGACGGCGTCCTGATCCCTCGCCAGCCTGAGAAGATCCGTTTCGGGACTGGAGGTGATTTCCTTCGGCAGCTTCGCCAGCAGTTTCGCAATGTCGCTCCTGAGCAGTTCCACCAGGTCCGGATCATCGGCCGCGCCGGCCATCAGGTCGGCGATGTCCCCGATACTGCCATCGGCCCCGGTCTCCACCGCCGTGCTGGTGGAGACGACAACACGTTCGATCCAGGCCCGTTCCTCTCCCAGGCCCAGGGCCATGGCGCGTGCCTCGTCGAGAAGCTGGTGTTCCCTGAGGACGAGCGTTCCGTGAAGTCCGGTGGCGCCCGTAAGCTCGACCCTGCAGGCCATGAGACGGCCGTCGGCATCCCGGTCCACCGCGTCCTCGATGGCCCGGGCCATCCGGAGAAGGACCTCGTCTGGATCGTCAAGGTCGGCAGCGTCCACGGCAACGTGGGCCCAGCGGACGACATCGACGGGAACCGGAAGGGTCTCGACGCCGTTGTCGGTGACCGAAACGCGCATGTACCCCCGGGGGCCGGTTTCGCGAATGTGGCGCCCCTGGATGTTCCCTGAGAACACCACCCAGGGGTCCCGGTGCAGAACCTCCTGGCGATGGACATGACCCAGGGCCCAGTAGTCGTAGCCCCGTGCCACGAGATCGGCGAGTGTGCAGGGGGCGTAGTCGGCATGGCCGCCCATGCCACCCAGACCGGTATGGAGCACGCCGATGTTGAACGCATCCGCCACCGGAACGGGATAGGAGGGGACGAGGTTCTCCGTGACATCGGGAGTCGCGTAGCTGCGGCCATGGATCGCCGCCCCCGTTGCCTCATGGATGAAGGTGCCGGCACCGGAAGCACCGAACACATGGACGTTGGAGGGAAGGGTCAACTGTCTGGTGATCCTGCTCTCGGCGTCGTGGTTGCCGTAGACCAGGTAGACGTCGATGCCCGCCTCGTTGAGCCGCCCCATCTGGCGAATGAAGAAAAAGCCGGTGTTGCAGTCCCGCCAGGTGCCGTCATAGAGGTCGCCGGCGATGATGACGAAGGCGACTCCCTCGTCGATCGCGTGATCCACGAGGATCTCGAATGCCCGGCGGCAGGCAGAACGGATGAGGCGGGGCGCGTGACCTTCCTGGGCCGCCAGCCCCCTCAAGGGGCTGTCAAGATGGATATCGGCGCAATGTATGAAGGAAAACGATGTCATGCCCGCCGATGCGGTACCGTAAGCCACCGGATCTTGTCAAACCCGGTCGCGGAAGAACGCGAGTCACGGTTTCGATTGGTGATCCTGTCCGCGGGCGGCATGGTGGCGCGATCGCCTGAATGTTCGTGTCCTGGTCATAATTCGAGCTATCATCAAACCAAGGGGATACGGACCTTGCGTGTCGTGAACGTACATCAGGCCAAGACCTGTCTGTCACGGTTGTTGGCGCATGTGGAGGCTGGCGAGGAAGTTATCATTGCCAGGCGGGGCGAGCCGGTCGCTCGCCTCGTTCGCTACAATCCTGCGAGCCGACGTAAGTTTGGCGCGATGAAGGACAGCATGGTCGTTGACGACCGTTTCGATGATCCCTTGCCGGAGGATGAGCTAAAGGCATGGGAAGGCGGCTGAGTCTTGCAGGTCTTGCTTGATACCCCTGCCTTCCTCCTGGTGACTCGCCAGTGATTTACGTCTGATGGCCGTGGCCCACCGCACGATCGAGGATAACTCCAATACAATCCTCGTCAGCGCGGCATCTGCTTGGGAGATCACCACCTGGTTCCGCCTCGGCAAACTCCCTCGCGCCGGGGCGGTGGCGATCAATGTCAACGGTCGTCTCTTCAGTCAGGGATTCAGCGCACTGTCGATCACCGTGGATGACGCGGAACGCGCTGGACGGCTGCCCGGCCCGCATCGGGATCCCTTCGATCGCATGATTGCCGCCCAGGCCCTGGCGCGCGATATCCCGGCTATGTTCGTGGATCGGTCATTCGACGCCTAGGGCGTCCGGCGGATTGTGTGATGGCCTCTATATCCCGGGGTCGGTCAGCTGGCGCAGCCGTCTGGCCGCCTGGATGGCGAAGGCGAGGGTCTGGGCCTTGCGGCGTGCCGCATTGACCGGTGATTCGGCTGCCTGACGCACGATTGCGGCGCCGTAGCGGTCGGCGATGATGAGGCCGTGCTCTTCCGGCAGGATGTGGGCCGGGAAGTCCTCGGGTACGCCGAAGTAGTAGAAGTCGCAGTAGTCGAGGTAGTCGGTCCACTTGGCATCGGACTGGAAGTCAGCGACGGAGGTCTTCACCTCGACGATGGTGAAGCGCCCCTTGCCGTCGAGCGCCAGGACATCGGCTCTCCTGCCGTTCCTGACCGTGAACTCCGTCACGCTCGCCTGATTCATGGCGGCGAACATGCGGCCTATGCCGCGGGCAAGGTCGAAAGCGCGTTGCCGGCTGTCGGTCACGGATCATCCAGTTTGCCGCTGACACCCGCCTCGTCGAAGGTAGCCATGCCGTCAAGGAGCGCGACGGCCGCCCTGACGATGAGAGCCGCACAGGCAGCACCCGACCCCTCGCCGAGACGCATGCCGAGATCGAGCAGCGGCCGCATTCCGAGATGGTCGAGAAACCGTCCTGCCGCGGGCTCGGCGCTGACATGTCCGGCGATGCAGTGATCGAGAGCCCGGGCGTCGAAACAATGGAGCACGCTGGCCGCCGCACAGTTGACGAAGCCGTCGAGAATCACAGGTGTCCTGTTCAGCCGGCAAGCAAGAATGGCGCCCGCCATGGCGGCAATCTCCCGCCCACCCAGTGATGCGAGTGTTTCCAGGGAGTCCGCCGGCTGGCGGCGATGACGTTCCAGCGCCCGGTCGACCACGGCGGCCTTGTGGTTCACGCCCTCCTGGTCGAGACCGGTTCCAGGACCCGCCCAGTCGGCGCCGTCACCGCCGAAGAGAGCGGCGCCAAGGGCAGCCGCCACGGTCGTGTTGCCGATCCCCATGTCACCGATGAGCGCGATATCCGCCTTCTGAACCGTTTCGAAGCCCTTCCTGAAGGCATCGCAGGTCTCGGCTGCAGTCATCGCCGGTTCCCGCGAGATGTCTCCGGTGGGCCGCTCGAGAGACAACGGCACCACCTCGAGACGGGCATCGAGCAGCCGGGCCAGCTGGTTGATGCCTGCGCCCCCGGCGGCGAAGTTGGCGACCATCTGCTCCGTGACGTCGGCGGGAAAGGCTGACACGCCCTTGGCCGCCACGCCGTGATTGCCGGCAAACACCATGCAGAAGACGTCGCCGGCCTGCGGTGGATGACGGCCCTGCCAGGACGCCATCCAGACAGCCAATTCCTCCAGCCTGCCGAGTGATCCGGGCGGCTTTGTCAGCCTGTCATTGCGTGCAGCCGTTGCGGCCGCAGCGTCTGCGTCAGGGAGCGGGAGGTCCCGCATAAGGTTCCTGATGTCGGCAAGGGAAGAGATCATGGGGGAAGCGGAGACCGTCGGCTGCTCGCGTCCTTCTTACCCTTGACCTCACCCGCCAACAATCGGATAAGCACCGCCATGCCGGACCACGAGGAAAGACCCGGGCTTGTCGCCAGTCTGGCGGCTGCCACACAGTTTCTCACCCTGATTCCGGCGGGTGACGGACATGATTACCCGCTCGCCCGGAGCGTGATGATGTTCCCCGTGGTCGGGGCGGCCATCGGCCTTGCTGGCGCACTCTTCTACATTGTCGCTGCCTGGCTCGGCTTGGGCCCGGCTCTGGCAGCGATCGTTTGCGTCGTTGCCATGCTGGTTCTCACGCGGGGTCTCCACGAAGACGGACTGGCGGACCTTGCGGACGGCCTTGGCGCGAATGCGGACCGGGAGGGACGGCTCGCCGTCATGCGCGACAGCCGTATCGGCGCTTTCGGCGCCGTGGCTCTCATCATCGTCATCGGCGCCCGCGTTGCCGCCGTGGCGGATCTTCAGCACGCCATGGATGTTCTGGCGGCACTGGTCGTTGCCGCCGCTCTTTCCCGGACCTTCATGGTGGTGGCGATGCGTACGATGCCGGATGCCAGGGAGGACGGCATGGCTGCAGCAGCGGGCGAACCAGAATTCGATCAGGTCATGATCGCCCTCAGCGTCGGCGCCGTCCTGGCCCTGGTGCTTCTCTTTCCCTGGGCGTGGATCGCGGCGCTGGCCGGCGGCGGCATCGCCGCCGTCATCGTGGGTTGGCTGGCCATGACGGTCCTGGGGGGCAAGACCGGCGACGTCCTGGGCGCCATCCAGCAGGTCACGGAAATCGGCGTCCTCGCCGGCGTCGTGGCCGTGACATGACCACGACGCGCTGGTGGTGGGTGCGTCATGCACCGGTCACCGAGACCGACGGGCGCATCTACGGCGCCACCGATCCCAACGCGGATACCGGCGATCTCGAGAGTTTCCTTGCCCTCGCGGCCCTGCTCCCGGAGAAGGCCCGCTGGGTGACGAGCCACCTTCGACGCACCCGGCAGACGGCCCGGAGCATCGCCATGGCCGGCGACAGAACCATCAGTCCCGACATCGAACCGGGATTTGGCGAACAGGACTTTGGCGACTGGCATGGCAGGACGTACAGCGAACTCGCGAACTCGGTGACAGCTCATCGCTTCTGGCTTGCCCCTGCCACCACGACGCCGCCCCATGGCGAGAGCTTCGCCGATCTCTGTGACCGCGTTACCCCGGTGATCCACCGTCTGACCACGGAATGGGCGGGCGGGGACATCATTGCCGTGGCCCACGGCGGCACCATCCGCGCAGCGCTGGGTCTGGCCCTGGAACTTGATCCCGACACGTCACTGAAGTTCGCAACCGAGAATCTCTCGGTGACCCGCATCGATCACTACGAGGCAACGCGTCAGCACGAGGCCTCGTGGCGCGTCGTTTACATGAATCTCGTGCCCGGACTGGCGTGACGCGATCTTCACGACCGCCGTGCCGGACCGTTAGCGCCATCGCGGCATCATGCGCTCGAGTCTCCGCACGAGCTTCATTGCGTGATGACCAGGCACCGCGCCGGGGTCAGGGCCTGTGCGGCGGAATGCTGACGGGGTCGGGCCGAAATCCGGGCTCTTCCACCGTCCGGCGACCGATGGACCAGGCACCGTGATCGCTCGGGTCGTAGCGCGCAGGCCGGTGTTGTTGGTCTGCGTGGTGTGCCTGGCGCTTGTCAACGCCATGACCGGATTTGCGACCTACTGGTCGCTGCAGCCGGTGCTTCAGTCCGCGTGGCACATGAACAATGCCGCGGCTGGCTGGCTCTCCGGCGCCTTCTTCGGAGGCTACGTGCTGGCGGTTCCGTTGCTCACCGCGATGACCGATCGGATCGATGCTCGGTACGTCTTCATTCCGGGCGCCGCTCTTTCTGCAGCGGCTCTCGTCGGCATGTCGTTTCTGGCAACGGAGTTCTGGTCCGCCCTGCCCTGGCGTGTCGTGGCGGGTATGGGTCTCGCCGGGTGCTACATGCCCGGTCTCAAGGTGCTCACCGACCGCATTGCGAAGGCACAACGGGCGCGCTCTGTGGCCTTCTACACGTCCAGCTTCAGCGCCGGGACAGCTCTCTCCTATGCTCTCGCGGGCGGTGCGCTCGAGTGGTTCGGCTGGCGTGGCGCGTTCCTGTTCACGGCCGCCGGGCCGATGCTCGCCGCGGTCGCTGTCGCCATGCTGGTCGCGCCGCGCAAGCCGGAGGCGGCCAAGGAGGTCCGCAGCCAAGTGCTGGATTTTCGCCCGGTTCTGCGCTCGCGCAAGACGATGAGCTTCATCGTAGGTTATGCCGGCCACGGGGCGGAGCTATTCGCCATGCGCTCCTGGATCGTGCCGTTCCTGGTGTTCTGCCTTGGCTCCGGCGCCGATTTCGAACCCGGCGCCACGCTGCTCGCCACCCTGATCGCCGCCATCGCCGTCGTGTCGAGTATTGGCGGTGCGGAGTTGGCCTTGCTGGTCGGCCGCGTACGTCTGATAACCGGAGTGATGCTGTCCACGTTCGCGATCAGCGTTGTGGTCGGTTTCTCGTCGATGCTGCCCTTCGCCGTGGTTGCCGCGCTGTGTCTGCTGTACTCCGCGGCAATCCAGGCCGATTCTGCAGCGCTGACCGCAGGTGCCGTCAATACGGCGCCGGTGGGCCATCGTGGGGCAGCGCTCGCTGTTCATTCAACGCTGGGTTTCAGTGGCTCGCTGTTCGCCCCGGCACTCGTGGGCATGGTTCTCGACTTTGCCGCACCCCTTGGAGGAACGATCGCCTGGGGGCTGGCTTTCGTCACGATGGGATCGATGGGGTTGCTCGGCTATCTCGGGCTCGTAGCGTTGCGCCGGCGTCTGGCTCGAACCCGCGCCGCGCCGTAGGAGCGCGACCGCGGGTACTCTCTACAGGCTGTCGACCGGCCCGGAGGCGGGGCGCCACGATGTTGCGGGTGATGGTAACGAGATCCGTGACGCGGTCTTCAACCGGCGACCACCTTGCCGGCCTGGTAGAGCCATCCCGGCATCATGCGCTCGAGTTTCCAGACGATCTTCATCGGCCGCGATGACTCGTGGCGCCAGCAGTTCGCGTATCCGAGACAGTGATAGGCCCGTGTCTCGTTCCGGTCATCGCGCTTGCGCTCACGCACGAAGAAAAGAGTCTTCCCCGCTCCGGTGATGTACCGCTGCCCGGTGTCTGAATCGGGAGAGGTCGTGTTCTGGGTTTCCCAGTGGAAGAGCTGTGGCGAAATCGGGTAGTCGGCATAGCGGACCGAAGGCGCATAGTCCTTCTCCGACTTCTCGAGGGTGATGAACAACAGGTCCGTCCCTGACGTTTTCTCCCAGAGAACGCCTTCGCGTGGCCGCTTCAGAACACCCCTGGCATCGGTCAGTCCATAGGCGGCGGTGATCTCCACAAGCGAATAGGTGGCATGGCTGGAAAGCGGGTTCACGTCCCCGCCCTCGAGCGGCTGGGCAAGGGTGCGCGTGCGGTCGTCGAGAATGTCGAGGAGGTCGATCAACTCGTCACGCATGTCGGGCCAGGCGCGGATGGTCGAAAGGACCTCATCGGCATCGCCGAGAGGCCTGTCGCCGGCCAGCAGACCGACGAGCATCCATGCGAGGCGGCGCTGTCGAGGCGGAAGATGGCCCACCGTGACGTTGGTCGTCAGGATGGAGCGCCAGATTTCGAGTCGTTCACGATCGTCCACGTGAAGCATGCGGCCCACCGCCTTCATGAGTGATCGCTCTGTGGTTCGGGGGGTGAAGCCCGCCCGCTCAAGAAGGTCGGTGTAACAGTGGCCGGAGGACGGTCTGCGGTAGATGTCGTGGAGTTCGGCGCCCGAAGCCTTGACGAAAGCGCCGAGCCGGGCCGAGGGGCCAAGGGCGCGAAGATCCTCCACGAGATGACTGCGCGCTGTCCGCAGGGCATGGCTCAGGTTGTCGAGCACGGTCTTTCTGGCGATGCGGTCCAGCCTGAGCGCACACCCGGGCGGCAGATAGGGGAAGTTCTCCTCGACGGCCTTCCTGACCTGTTGCCGGGTTCCGCCGATGAGAGCCTGGTAGCGCATGTCGAGGCGGTATTCGCGCCGGGCCTGGCCGACGAAATCGAGAACGGTCAGCACCTGCTTGCCCTCGGCCCAGCGCAACCCCCTGCCAAGCTGCTGCAGAAAGACCGTGGCACTCTCGGTGGGACGCAGCATGAGAATGGTATCGACTTCGGGAAGATCGACACCCTCGTTGAAGAGGTCGACGGTGAAGATGACGTGGAGATCGCCCGTGCGCAGGCTGGTGAGGGCCCTGTCACGTTGCAGGTGCGGTGTCGCTGCATCAAGGGCGGCGGCTTTCAGTCCCTTGCGGGAGAACTGCTCGGCCATGAAGTGCGCATGGCCGACCCCGGCGCAAAACCCCAGGGCACGCATCCTTTGTGGGTCGGGAACATGGTCGACAACGGCCTGGAGAATCCGGTGTGCTCGAACATGATCACCGGTAAAGAGCGTGTCGAGCTCGCCTGCCACGTAGCGTCCCTGCTGGAACCGCACGCCGGAGAGGTCGGTACCGTCGTTGATCCCGAAATAGTGGAAGGGACACAAGAGTCCCTGATCGAGGGCGTCCCAGAGCCTTGATTCGGAGGCGATGCGGCCATCAAACCAGTCGAGAACCGACTTGCCGTCGGTTCGTTCTGGAGTGGCCGTGAGACCAAGAAGGAACCGTGGCTGCAGGCGTTCGAGCAGGCGCTCGTAACTACTGGCTGCAGCGTGATGGAACTCATCAATGATGACGACATCGAATCCTGACGGATCGATATCGTCAATGCGGTTCTGCAGGGACTGCACGGAGGCAAAGACATGCCGTCCCTCCTGCGGGCGCTTGCCGGCGACCAGCTGCTCGCCAAAGGAGGGATCACGCAGCACAATCTGGAAAACCTGCTGACTCTGGTCAAGAATCTCCCTGCGGTGGGCAATGAACAGCAGGGATTGAACCTGGTGGTCCTGGCGCAGCCGGCGAAAATCGAAGGCAGCGACCCATGTCTTTCCCGTTCCCGTGGCGGCGACCACGAGGTTGCGGCGATGACCTCGCCCTCTCTCGGCTTCGAGGGCCTCGAGAACGGCTTCCTGGTGGGGTTTGGCAGCGGCATCGATGTAGAGCGTGACACCCGGGGCACCGCCAGGCAGTTTCTTTAGCGCGTCATCAAGACGCTTGCCGTCGCGTTCCGGATCATAGGCCTCGAACTCGGACTCCTGCCAGTACTGCTCGAAGGTTGCCTGGAACTGGTCGATCACTTCCGGGTTGCGGGTGGTGCTGACCCGCACGTTCCACTCGAGGCCGTCCACCTGGGCCGTGTGCGTGAGGTTCGAGGACCCGATGTAGGCGGTGTGGTGACCACTCTCCCTTCGGAAGAGCCACGCCTTGGCATGCAGGCGGGTGCGGGCGACATCAAAGGAAACCTTGACCTTGGCCCCCAGTTCGTGGAGTGCATCGAGAGCCCGGCGTTCCGTCGTCCCCGTGTAGACGGTGGTGATGACGCGTACCGGAACACCGGCCGCACTTCTCTCTGCGAGTTCCCGCTGGAACAGCCGCAGTCCCGAAAAGCGGATAAAGGCGCAAAGGAGGTCGATGCCGTCGGCACTCGGTATCTCGCGAACGATCTCGCCGGAGATCTGCACATCGCGCCGGCCATTGACGAGAAGACCCGTATCGCGCAGTGATCGTATCGGCCGTTGCGGGGCCGCCGGCTGACCCCCAAGTCCCTGGTTCCTGAAGACGGAAAGCAGCAACTCTGCCGTCCCGACGACATGTTCGTCGTCCGGCGCCCCGTAGTTGCCAAGCATCCCGAGCAGGCGATTTGCCAGTTCGATCTGGCGGTCTGCGGACATGCCGTCGAGGACACGGCGCAACAGGTCCGCGACATGGAGGGCCAGAACATCCGCACGCCGGATCCCGTCGGTCTCGCTGGTCTCGACCGACCAGTTGTCCTCGAGCAGGATCTCGATCTTCCGCTTCAGGGACGAGGTCACGAGATCCTCGTAGAGCCCGGGACGCAGGTGTCGCTTCATCACGCCGGTCTTCACTGTCTTGGCCCGGTCTATCACACGCCCCGGAACGCCTGCCAGGCCCCGGGCTGGAAGAGAGCGCCTGCGTTGACGACCGGGGAATGCTGTGACAGCGTCCTCTGCCACAACATCATCCGCAGGGAGACCTTGAGAAAATGCGCACATCAGGAATGATTGCCTCTGCATTGCTGGCCGCCGCGGTGGCGGCCCAACCGCTGGCCGCCGCCGAGGTCAGGGTGCTGAACTGGCAGGGATACGGGACCGACGAAGCCTGGGGGGTCGAAGCCTTCGAAGCGGCGACGGGCCACACGGTGGTGCACGACTACTTCAATTCCGAACAGGAAATGCTGACCAAGCTGCGCACCAGTCCCGGTGCCTATGACGTCGTGCTGATCAACTCTGCCTTCACCGTCCAGGCCGCTGAGGAAGGCCTCATCCAGCCCATCGACAGCGCGGCCATCTCCAACTTCGGCGACCTCTCGCCGGGCTTGAGGGACGCCGCGGAATTCAGGCTCGACGGAGATCTCTACGGTGTCGCCTGGACCTGGGGCCTGACCTCGATCGCCTATGACACCGAGGAAGTCGATCCGGGCAACTCCATCGAGATCCTGTGGGATCCCGCCCACGCCGGCAACGTGGCCGTCAGGGACGATTCCGTCGAGGCCGTCTACCTCGCCGCGCTCGCCACCGGCCAGAACATGAACGCGCCGGACGATCTTGACGCGATCCGTCAGAAACTGCGCGATCTCAAGCCGCAGATCCGCACCTTCTGGTCATCGGAGGACGAATGGAACAAGGAGTTCGCTGCCGACGCCTTCGATGTTGCCGTCTACTGGTCGGGTTCGGCCTCGCGCAGCGCCAAGGCCTTCGGGCTGCCGGTCGGCTACCTCATCCCCGAGGAAGGCGCCATCGCCTGGCTCGACGGTCTCTCCCTTGCCGCCGGTTCGGCCAATCCGGCCGGAGCGCTCCAGTTCATCGACTACATGGTCAGTCCGGACCATTTCGTGCGCTGGGACACCGAGGTCGGCGCACCCGCTTCGGCCAACGGCGTGGCCATGAACCAGCTGCCCGAAGACGCCTTCAATCGCCAGGTGCTGGGCGATCCCGCCGCCACGGCCAATCTCCAGTTCATGGCTCCGCTGTCGGACGAGACGCGGGAGACCTTCCTGGAGATCTGGGAGGAAACGAAGGCCTGGTACGCCGAATAGCTGATCTTTTCGTTTCGCCGGACAGTCCCGCTCTCTCAGCGGACTGTCCGGCACCCCGGCGGCTCCGCTGACCATGCGCATCGAGTCCCGGCGGCGCTGGGCGATCGCATGGCTGACGGGGCCTGCCTATCTCTGGCTGGCGGTGACGATCTTCCTGCCGCTGTCAGCGATGCTCTACTTCAGTTTCCAGAAGAAGGGCCCCTTCGGCAAACACGCCAGCGAATTCTCACTGAAGCACTACGAGGCCTTCTTCACAAAGGGCTATCTCCAGGACCTCATGTGGCGGTCCCTGGAGATGGGATTCCACGTCACCGGCCTGTGCATCCTCATCGGCTTCCCCGCCGCCTACTGGCTGGCCCGACGCATCCGCGGGCGCTGGCGCGAAGCCCTGTTCCTGCTGATCGTCCTGCCGTTCTGGTCAAACGCCCTTGTCCGCGTCTTTTCCTGGACGATCGTGCTTCGCCCTGACGGTGTCCTTGACCGCGCCGTGCAACTTGTGATCCCCGGGATGCCCTCCATCGATCTGACAGACTCCTATCCCGCCATCATCATCGGACTCGTTCATTCCTACCTCCCCTACATGATTCTCACATGTTTCCTCTCCCTGCAGGCGATCGACGAATCGCTTCTCGAGGCGGCCCGCAGCCTTGGCGCGCGTTCATGGACCATCCTGATGAGAATCATCCTGCCGCTTGCCGTTCCCGGCCTTGCTGCGGGTTCCATCCTGATCTTCGTTCCGGTGATCGGCTCTTTCTTCGAGCCACGCCTGCTGGGCGGACCCAAGGGGACGGTGATCGGGACGGTGATCGAGGAACAGTTTACCGTCGTCTCCAACTGGCCACTGGGCGGCGCCCTCTCGTTCATCCTGCTGGCCATCGTCCTGCTCATTCTCGCCGTGGCGGCGCCGGTTCTGAAGAACCACATGAGAACGACATGAACCAGGCGCGCTGGACGGTGCTGGTCAGCGAGGGCGCGGGGCGACTCTGGCTCTTTCTTGTGCTGGTCTTTCTTTACCTTCCCATACTTGTGCTGGCCGTCATGGGATTGAACGATTCGGTGCACTACACCCTTCCGTTCACGTTCACGACGCGCTGGTACGAGGATCTGGCGAGCAACGAACGGCTTCTGCAAGCCAGCTTCAACAGCGTTGCGGTGGCGCTGGCCAACACGGTCATCGCCACCATACTGGGAACCATGGCGGCCCTCGCTTTTGCCCGATACCGCTTTCGCGGACGCACGGTCCTGCAGCTGCTGCTGTTTCCCCCCATCACCATTCCCTGGCTCATCATCGGCACCTCGATGCTGGTGCTGTTCTTCTGGACGGGTATCGGCCGGGGACTTCACGCCATGCTCCTAGGGCACGTGGCGCTCTCCTTGCCCTATGTCATCATCGTCGTCGGCGCCCGCCTGGCGAGCATCGGACCGGACCTCGAGGAGGCTGCTGCCAGTCTTGGCGCGACACCATTCCAGTCGCTGGTGCGGGTGCAGATCCCCGTCATGGCGCCCGGCATTGTCGCTGCCGCCCTCTTTGCCTTTGCCGTATCGTTCGACCAGTTCGTCATCTCCTATTTCCTGGCGCCGCCCGGCGTCTCGGTCCTTCCCGTCGAGATCTTTTCCGCCATCCGCAAGGGATTCACGCCCGAGGTCAACGCCATCTCCACCATTATGATCGTGATCTCCATGACGGCCCTCCTGCTGTTTGCCCGTCTCTCGAAGTTCGGTGGCGAACGATGAGCGCCGTTGACGTTCGCAACGTGTCGAAGCGCTACGGCGCCGTGACGGCCCTCGACCGGGTCTCGCTCGCCTTTCCGAACGGATCCTTCTTCGCCCTGCTGGGTCCCTCGGGGAGCGGCAAGACAACCCTGCTGCGGACCCTGGCCGGATTCGTGGAACCCGACGAAGGCATGATTCTCATCGATGATCAGGATGTGGCGCACATTCCCTCGTTCCGCCGCAACATCGGCATGGTCTTCCAGAACTACGCGCTGTTTCCGCACATGTCGGTGTTCGACAATGTCGCATTCGGATTGACCGTGCGCCGCCTGCCGCGTGCCGAGGTGCGCCAGCGGGTTAACACGATTCTCGAGCTGGTACGGCTTGACGGGCTCAATCACCGCAAGCCACGCGAACTTTCAGGCGGACAGCAACAGCGCGTCGCCCTGGCGCGGGCCCTTGTCACCGAACCCCGCGTACTGCTTCTCGACGAACCCCTGGGCGCGCTCGACAAGAAACTGAGACAGGACATGCAAGGCGAACTGAAACGTATCCAGCGCACGGTGGGAATCACGACGATCTTCGTCACCCACGACCAGGAAGAGGCCCTGACACTGTCTGATCGCATTGCCATCATAGACGAGGGCCGGCTCATCCAGGTGGGTGAACCAGGCGATGTCTACGACCGGCCACACACCAGGTTCGCGGCAAACTTTCTGGGCGATGCCAACTTTCTTTCGGGACCGGTACAGGACTCCGGAATCATGGTCGATCGCATAGGCTACATCGCCACGACGTCTCCGCTGCCGGCCGGGGAGGCGACCATTGCCGTCAGGCCAGAGAGGATCCGCCTCGCAGCCCCCGACGCACCCGCACAGGACAACCGAATCGAGGGCCGTGTTGCCGAGCGTGTCTTCTCCGGCGCCAGCCTTACCTACACCGTCGATACCGATGCCGGACCATTGCGCGTCCTGCGGCAGAATGCCGATGGCGACGTCATCGACATCGGTGAACGAATCGCCCTCGTCTGGTTGGCCGACCATTCGGTCGTGGTCGAGGACTGATGCAGGACGTCCGCCCGATTGGCCAGGATGCGGTCCATGTCGTCGTCGACATGCAGGATCTCTTCGCTGGCCCAACCGTGTGGCACACGCCGTCCATGCCCGCTATCACCCCCGCCATCCAAAGTCTCGTGGCCCACCGGAGCGACCGCACCATTTTCACACGGTTCATGACGCCCCGTACGGCGGATGAGACGAGCGGCGCGTGGCGTACCCATTACCGGCGCTGGACGAGCGTCACCACATCGCACATGGACCCCGCCCTCCTTGATGTCATGAGCGATTTCCGGTCCTTCATTCCGCCGGCACACGTCATCGACAAGACCACCTATTCGGCCTTCGAAAGCGATGCCTTCGTCAACCTTCTCGACGCCATGGCCTGCCAGTCCCTCATTGTCACCGGTGTCGAGACGGACGTTTGCGTCCTTGCCACCGTGATGACGGGCGTGGACCGCGGATATCGGGTGATCATTGCCGAAGACGCCGTCACAAGTTCCGATGAAGAGGCCCACAGGGCGATGCTCGATCTCGTCTACCGACGATTCGAGGACCAGATCGAGATCGGCACGACCGCGGAGATCATTGCCTCCTGGCAGGTTTGACCGGAAAGGCCGGGTATCGCTCCCGCAGAGGTCGCGTGCTATGATTCCGGAGTGCTGACAAGGGAGGCCGGATGTTATGGCCGAGGTTCTTCAGGTCGACTTTGCCCGTCCGCTCGGCGCCGATCCCCGCCGTTCCTACACGCTGCCATCGCGCTACTATACCGATCCCGAGATCTTCGAACTGGAACGCGAAAAGATCTTCTTCCGTTCGTGGATGTACCTGTGCCATGCCAGCGAGGTGGCCCGTCCTGGCGACTACATTGCCGGTAGCATTCTCGATCAGGACATCTTCGTGGTGCGCGACCGTTCGGATCGATTGCGCGGCTACTACAATGTTTGCCAGCACCGGGCGCACCGCCTCGTCGAGGGCTCGGGCACACTGAAGGCAACCATCACCTGCCCCTACCACGCCTGGGCCTATGGTCTTGATGGCCAGCTCCGCACCGCCCGCAACAGCGATGGCGTGGAGGGCTTCGACAAGTCTCAGTTTTCCCTCAAGCCTGTCCGCGTCGAGGTCCTGTGCAACCTTGTCTTCGTCAATCTCGACGACGATGCGGTTCCCCTTGCCAGCCAAGCACCCAACCTCGAGGCCGACATCTGCCGGGAACTTCCCTACTGGGAGGATCTCACCCTCACCGAGACCTATGACTTTGGTGGCCGGGCCATAGAAGCAGGGTGGAAGGTGGTCATCGACAACTATGTCGAATGCTACCACTGCGAAGTGGCGCATCCGCAGTTCTGCGACATCATCTCCATGCCGACCTACGAGAACACCATCGATGGCATCACGGCGCGTCAGAAAGGCTGGGACGTCTTCCATGACAACAGCGCCTATCGCCTCAGCCGGAATGCCCGCATGCCCCATTCGCTCTTCTGGTACGTATGGCCGACCACGACCATCAACGTCATGCCCGGAGACGGGGACCTCCTGATCACCACCGCGGTACCGGTCAACCACCTCGCCACGCGGTTCATCAACTACCGGTTCTCCCCTGACGGCACGCCTGACAGCAAGGACCGGCGCAACTACCTGGAGAACGTGCTCGGAATGGAAGACCTGCTGCTGTGCGAATCGGTTCAAAGGGGATTGTTCTCGCGTGGTTACGACCAGGGCCGTTTCATCGTCGACAGCGAGGACAGCGGTGTGGGCGAACATGTCGTCCACCACTTCCACAGGATGGTGCGCGATGCCCTGGACGGTCAGGGAAGCGAGCCGAACCGCTCCCTGTAGACCTGAAGAATGGCCGCAGCGGTTTCCTCGATGGAACGCCGTGTGACGTCGATCACCGGCCAGCCCCTTTCCTCGTAGAGTCTGCGGGCCTCCGCCATCTCGCGGCGAACCGCATCCGGCTCGACGTAGTCGCTTTCCTCGTCCTGGTGAAGAAGCTTCATGCGGTTGCGCCGGACCTGGACCAGGCGTTCCATGTTCTGGCTGAGGGCGACGATGAGCGGTCTGGTGGCCTGGAGAAGTTCCGCCGGCGGCGCCACACCCGGAACGATGGGCACGTTGGCCGCCTTGACGCCCCGGTTGGCGAGATAGAAACAGGTCGGCGTTTTGGAGGTGCGTGAGACACCGACAACGATGACATCGGCATCGTCGAGATCGTGGGGCGACTGGCCATCGTCATGGCGGACGACGAACTGGATAGCCTCGACCCTGTCGAAATAGTCTGCGTTGAGGGCATGCTGCCCTCCGGGCTGTCCCTTGACCGGCTGGTCGAGAACACCGGACAGGGCGGCAAGAACAGGATCGAGAAGCGGTACCGATACGATACCGAGATTCTGGCATCCCTTGACCAGCTGGTCGCGGCGTTCCGGATTGACCAGCGTGAAGATGACAATTCCAGGGCTGGATTCGAGAGACTTGAGAATCCTGTCGATCTGCCGCGACGTGCGGACCAGGGTCCACACATGCTCGACCACATCGACATTTTCGAACTGGGCAACCGCAGCGCGACCCACCGCAAGGACTGTCTCGCCGGTCGCGTCGGAGATGAGGTGCACATGAAACCTGGTCATGGACATGGGGAAGAAAGGCTGATCACCCTGTGAACGACCGGCGCCCGAGATAGCCGGCGCAGAGTATCACACTCCTGCCCGACATGTGTGAGACCGTTCTTGCCCGGGGACAAACGGAATCGGGACATGGTGAATATCGTGCACACAAACCGGCGATCCACACTCATCCGTCCACCGTTCCACATGTCCCGCAGCAGACCCACCGGCTCTGCGTCGCGATTCGCTTCCAACCGTACACAGGCACCCCGGGAAATGTCTCCCGGAGAGCCTGACTGTTGACAGTCAGCAGTACAGCCTTGCATCCACATGATGCACAAGGCCTGTCATTACCACCTACTTTTATGAATGATTCTTTGATGTGGTAATGCGGTGCCAATTCGACGGATCATGCCGGCCATGTCCCTTCCCATTGCCGACAAGCCTCTGGTTGCCGTCCTTAAGGGAGCTGCCTGCAGTCCGCCCCCGGTCTGGTTTCTGCGCCAGGCCGGGCGCTATCTTCCTGAATACAGGAAACTGCGCCGGGAAAGTCCCGACTTCCTTTCCCTGTGCAACACTCCGGAACTCGCCGCGAAAGTCACGCTGCAGCCGGTCAACCGCTTTGCCGTTGATGCGGCCATCGTCTTTTCGGACATCCTCATCGTGCCCCATGGCATGGGTCGGACAGTTCGCTTTCTTGAAGGTGAGGGTCCCTTCCTGATGCCTCTTCGATGTCAGGCGGATATCGAAGCCCTGGATGCGGATGGTGCTGTCGAGAGAAACCGTTCTCTCATGGAAACCCTGCGCCTGGTGCGCCACGAACTTGATAACGGCACCGCCCTCATCGGATTTGCCGGCGGTCCGATCACGATCGCCGCCTACATGATCGACGGATCGGGCGGTGAGTTTCATGCGACGAAGCAGCTGATCAGGGATGATCCTGGTCTGGTTGACCGTCTGGTTGCTCGCCTCGCCGATGCTGTCACCGGACTCCTGCTGGCCCAGATCGAGGCCGGCGCCGACGCTGTCCAGATCTTCGACAGCTGGGCCGGTCTTCTTGACGATGACGTCAGCTTTGCCCGGTGGTGCGTCGGCCCGACACGGCGCATTGTCGCACGCGTGAGAGACGTTCATCCCCGGATTCCCGTGATCGGCTTTCCACGCGGAGCGGGCGGGCGCTACGCGGAGTTCGCCCGCGGGACCGGAATCCACGCCCTGCAGGTCGATCAGGAGGTGACCCTTGACGTGATGCGGGACCTGCAGTCGATCTGCCCGGTTCAGGGTAATCTCGACCCCGAGACCCTCCTGGCCGGGGGCGAGGCGATGAGACGCCGGGCGCGATCCATCGTGACGGGTCTTTCAGGCGGGAGTCACGTCTTCAATCTCGGGCACGGCATCATCAAGAACACACCGCCGTCGCATGTTGCGGACCTGGTGAATACTGTGCGTTCCTGAGGGACGTTGAGGTCATGGACAGAACGGCGGTCGTGCTCTTCAACCTGGGTGGTCCCGATTCCCCGGCGGCCATACAGCCCTTTCTCAACAATCTCTTCAATGATCCGGCGATCATCTCCATCCCCTGGCCATTGCGTCCCGTTCTTGCCTCGGTGATATCGCATCGCCGCCAGAGTGAGGCCAAGAAGATCTATGAAGCGATCGGCGGATATTCGCCCCTTCTCGAGAACACGCGCCAGCAGGCTCAGGCGCTCGAGGCGGCCCTGGACAATGATGCGATCAGGGTATTCGTCTCCATGCGCTACTGGCATCCGATGAGCGAGGATACGGCGCTCGAGGTGGCCGGGTTCGAGCCGCAGAGGGTCGTGCTGCTGCCGCTCTATCCCCAATTCTCGACGACGACGACGGCATCGTCGATGAAGGAGTGGGTGCGGTCCTGGAAGCGTCATGGATACGAGGTGACGACCAGGGCCGTGTGTTGCTGGCCGCGGGCTTCCGGATTTGTCGGCAGCTATGCGGCGGCCGTCAGGAGCGCCCTCGATGACACCGCGGGACAGCCGGCGAGGGTTCTGTTTTCCGCTCACGGATTGCCGGAGAAGATCATTCGAGGCGGCGATCCCTACCAGTGGCAAGTCGAGCAGACGGCCCAGGCAATCGTCGATGACATCAGCCGCAACAGCCTCGACTGGACGGTGTGCTATCAGTCGCGCGTCGGACCGCTGGACTGGATCGGTCCGTCAACGGACGCGGAAATCGACAGGGCCGGCAGGGAAGGGAGCGGAGTCATTGTTGTCCCCGTTGCCTTTGTCAGCGAGCACAGCGAGACCCTTGTCGAACTCGATATCGAGTATCGCCAGCGGGCTCGGGACGCGGGATGTCCCTTCTTCAGGCGCATACCGACGGTTTCGTGCGATGACACCTTCATCGATGGGCTGGCGGCGCTCGTCAGGTCCGTTCTG
This sequence comes from Alphaproteobacteria bacterium, assembly GCA_965207785.1. Taxonomy (GTDB): domain Bacteria; phylum Pseudomonadota; class Alphaproteobacteria; order SP197; family SP197; genus SP197. Next base: position 395,400 of record CBDBNO010000010.1, read on the forward strand.
GACGATGACCGGTCAGAGCTTGCGTCCGGACATGGCGGCAGGATCTGTCCGGCGTCGTTCACCAGGTGCCCCTTGAGGACAGTGTGACGTGGACGGTTTCCTCGGTGCCTGGCATGACGTCATCAAGGCGTTCCACATCCTGGCGGTGATCGCCTGGATGGCCGGCATGCTCTATCTCCCCAGGCTCTTCGTCTATCATGTCGACTGCGAGCCGGCATCACGGCAGTCCGAGACCTTCAAGGTCATGGAACGCCGCCTCCTCAAGGGAATCGTCAACCCGGCGATGATCGCCACCTTCGTCTTCGGCATCCTCCTGATGCTCGATGCCGGTTGGGCGCTGTGGAGCGAGGGCTGGTGGCTCGTGAAGGGTGCGGCGTTCCTGGCAATGTCCGCCGTTCACGGGTGGTTCGTGACGTTGTGGCGGGCCTTTGCCGAGGACCGAAACCACCACACCAGTCGCTTCTTTCGGTTGATCAACGAGGTGCCGACCGTGCTGCTGGTCATCATCGTCGTCATGGTCGTCGTCAGGCCGTTCTAGACGGCGATCGCTCGATCCCTCAGAATCGGGTTTGACAGGCCCGGATGACCTGCTCTAGGTTTCCCCTCCATTCCTGACCGTTCTCCGGTACCGTCGAATCACCCGCCATTCCGGGAAGCAGTTCGACACCTTTCCAGACGTGACACCAAGAGCGTCGTTTCGTTACCTCCCATCGCCATTCAGCAGGTTCGTCATGACCTTAACGGGCAATGAAAATGTGCAGACCGGGTTTGCAGCCATCAGTCATGAGGCGCTCAATCTGCAGGAGTTGAAAAATCGCAAACCCGAGGAGCTCCTTGCCTACGGCGAGGAACTCGGTATCGAGGGAGCGAGTGTCCTCAGAAAACAGGATCTCATGTTCGCCATTCTCAAGGAGATGGCGGAACAGGATGTGCCGATCAGCGGCCAGGGCGTGCTCGAGGTGTTGCCGGACGGTTTCGGCTTTCTGCGCAGTCCCGAGGCCAACTACCTGCCCGGACCCGACGATATCTATGTCAGTCCCGGACAGATCAGGCGGTTCTCCCTCAAGACCGGCGACACGGTGGAAGGAACGATCCGCAGCCCCCGGGAGAACGAACGCTACTTCGCCCTCGTCAAGCTCAGCCATATCAATTTCCAGGAGCCCGAGACGACACGCCACAGGGTGCCGTTCGACAATCTGACACCGCTCTATCCTGAGGAAAAACTGAGCCTTGAGGTCCAGGATCCCACCAGGAAGGATCTGTCGACCAGGGTCATCGAGCTGATTTCTCCCCTTGGCAAGGGACAGCGGGCCCTGCTGACGTCACCGCCACGCGCCGGCAAGACCGTTCTCATGCAGAACATCGCCCATGCGATCGAAAGCAATCATCCGGAAGTCTACCTTCTCGTCCTGCTCATCGACGAGCGTCCCGAAGAAGTCACCGACATGCAGCGCCAGGTCAGGGGCGAGGTCATTGCCTCGACCTTCGATGAGCCGGCCAGCCGGCATGTCGCCGTCTCCGAGATGGTGATCGAGAAGGCCAAGCGCCTCGTCGAACAAAAACGCGATGTCGTGATCCTGCTGGATTCGATCACCCGCCTGGCACGAGCCTTCAACACGGTCGTGCCGTCCTCGGGCAAGGTGCTCACCGGTGGTGTCGACGCCAATGCCCTGCAGCGTCCCAAGAGGTTCTTCGGAGCGGCGCGCAACATCGAGGGTGGTGGCAGTCTGACCATCATTGCCACAGCCCTCATCGAGACCGGCAGCAGAATGGATGAAGTCATCTTCGAGGAGTTCAAGGGCACCGGCAATTCGGAGATCGTCATGGATCGCAAGATTGCCGACAAGCGCATCTTCCCGGCCATCGATATCGGCAAATCCGGCACCCGCAAGGAGGAACTCCTGGTCGGCCGGGCCGAACTCGCCAAGATGTGGGTCCTGCGCCGTATTCTCATGCCCATGGGTTCCGTGGATGCCATGGAGTTCCTCATCGACAAGCTCAAGAGCACGAAGAACAACAGCGATTTCTTCGACTCCATGAACACCTGATCCAGGTTGATCCAGAGACCCCTGAATGACCATCAGGCGGGCGCTTCTCTCCGTCACTGACAAGACCGGTCTGATCGACCTTGCCCGGTTTCTCGATTCCCGGGGTGTCGAACTGATATCAACGGGTGGCACCGCCGCAACTCTCGCCGCCGAGGGTCTGCCCGTGACTCCCGTCAGCCAGGTCACGGGCTTTCCTGAGATCCTGGATGGCCGGGTGAAGACACTGCATCCGGCCATTCACGGCGGAATCCTGGGTTGTCGGGATGCCGCGGATCACCTCCGAGAGATGTCCGAACACGGCATCAAGGGTATCGATCTCGTGGTGGTCAACCTCTATGCCTTCGAGGACGTCGTCGCCAGGGGCGCCGACTGGAGCGGAACGATCGAGGCCATCGACATCGGCGGCGTGGCGCTTCTTCGGGCGGCGGCCAAGAACCATGCCTTCGTGACCGTGGTGACCGATCCAGAAGACTATCCCGCCCTCGTTGACGAGATGGAAGGGCGCGATGGCGCCACCTCCGGAGACTTTCGCTTGCGAATGGCCGGCATCGCTTACCAGATGACGGCGGCCTACGACGCCGCCGTGGCGACACGGTTTCTGCGAGAGTCGAACGAGACCCTTCCCCGACGACTCACCGTCTCGGGCCGGCTCGACCGCCGCCTGCGCTATGGAGAGAATCCTCATCAGGCCGCCGCGTTCTATCATGTCGGGAGCGGGCCGCCACACGTGACACCACTGCGCCAGGATGGCGGCAAGGACCTCTCCTACAACAACCTCAGCGACGCCGACGCTGCCCTGGAGGCCGTCGCGGAGTTCGATCCCGACCATGACGGACCCGCTGTCGTCATCGTCAAGCACACCAATCCATGCGGCGTGGCGCTCGGAGACTCCCTGGTCGATGCCTACCGTCGGGCGCTTGCCTGTGATCCGTTGAGCGCGTTCGGCGGTGTGGTTGCGGCCAACCAGCCCCTCGATTGCGAGACGGCGGAGGCCATCACCGGCATATTCACGGAAGTGGTCATCGCACCCGGCGCCAGCCGTGCGGCGCGAGACCTCCTGGAAGGGAGAAAAAGTCCGAGACTTCTCCTGGCCGATGGTCCGCCAACGGGAGGGGGTTCCCTGGTGATCCGGACTGCAGGCTCAGGACTGTTGGCACAAGACGCCGACCGGTACCGCCTCACAGCCGACGACATGAAGGTCGTGACCAGACGTCGGCCGGACGCCGGTGAACTCGATGACATGCTGTTTGCCTTCCGTGTGGTCAAGCACGTGCGCTCCAATGCCATCGTCTATGCCCGCAACGGACAGACACTCGGGATCGGGGCGGGGCAGATGAGCCGTGTCGACAGCGCCTTGATCGCCCGGCAGAAGGCCGGCCGGTCCGGCCTTGCGATCACCGGATCGGTGGTTGCGTCGGATGCCTTCTTTCCCTTTGCCGATGGCCTGCTCGAGGCCGCCGAGGGCGGGGCGACGGCCGTCATTCAGCCAGGCGGCAGTGTGCGGGACGAGGAGGTGATAGCCGCCGCGGATTCACACGACATGGCCATGGTGATGACGGGCGTCCGTCACTTCCGCCACTGATCACGCCTGCCAGCGACGGGCCGTTGCGGCGGTCTGGTTGAAGAGAATGTCGCGCTCCTCCTCGGACGGCGGGTCGGAACGCCGAAACTCCTTGCCGAGATCCACGGCGCGCTGCACCGCCGGGCGTTCCTTGATCCGCTGCCGCCAGTCCCGCACGTTGGGCACGTCATCAAGGCTTGCCGTGAGCGGCCTGGCGATCAGGACCCAGGGCCAGCAGATCATGTCGGCGATCGAATAGGCATCCCCGACCAGCCACGTGCGCCCGGCGAGGCGTCGCTCCAGAACTCCCAGACAGCGATCGTACTCCCGAGCGTAGCGTTCGCGGGCATAAGCCTGATCGTCGGGCGCGTAGTTGACGAAGTGGGAGAGTTGACCTGCCATGGGTCCCTGGTTGCCCACCTGCCAGAACAGCCATTCAAGGGTCTCCTTTTCGCCAATCGCATCGTCAGCCAGGAACCGCCGGTGCTTGCAGGCGAGATGAAACATGATGGCGCCCGATTCAAAGACAGGCAGCGGTGCTCCTGGATGATCGTGGTCAACGATGGCGGGGATACGGTTGTTCGGGCTCGTCTCGAGGAAGTCGGATGCGAACTGTTCGCCCCTGGAAATGTCGACAGGGATCAGTCTGTAGGGCACACAGAGCTCCTCGAGGAGAATGGCGACCTTCCAGCCGTTGGGTGTCGGCCAGTAGTAGAAGTCAATCATCGTTCAGGTCCCGAACACCCCGGCGCGGTGCAGTGTGTCGATGGCTCCGGAGTCGTAGCCGGCCTCCTTCAGGATCTCGTCCGTGTTCTCGCCGAGCTGTGCACCCGGTTCTCGCAACTCGAAATCGGACTTCGAGAATCGCGCGGCAGGCCGTGCCTGGCGGACCCTGCCGACAAGGGGATGATCGTGTTCGGTCACGATGCCGTTGGCGGCGATCTGCGGGTGACGGATCATCTCGCTGCGGTTGAGGACGGGAGCACAGGGGACATCCTCGGCCTCGAGTCGTTCCAGCCATTCGGCGCTGGTGGCCGTTTTCAGAACCTCCTGGGTCAGCTCGAGCCTGGCGTCGATGTGACGCTGGCGCCCCGCCGGCGTGCGAAAGCGCTCGTCGTCGAGCCACTCGGGCCTCCTGAGCGCGCGCGTGAGTGCTTCCCACTCCTTGTCCTGCTGAACCGCCACCGAAATGTAGCCGTCACTCGTCTCGTAGATGAGATCGATGAAGCTCTGGGCATGTTGCTGGCGGATACCATGATCGACCATGGTCTGGGATTCCATGTCCGATCCCCACAGGAAGGCTATGACCGAATCGAGCATGGAGACGTGGATCGCCTGGCCCTCGCCGGTTCTTTCCCGGTTGAAGAGTGCCGCCGCGATCGCCTGGGCGGCGACGATGCCGGTGAGCTTGTCAGGGATGATGGTCCGTACCAGGCGCGGCCGCGCCTCGTCTGATCCGGCCTGAACGGTCGTCAGCCCGGACAGGGCCTGCACAAGGGGATCATAGACCGGCTTCGACGCATAGGGGCCGGCTGCGCCAAATCCCGAGATCGACACGTGAATGATACGAGGTGCGTGTTTTCTCACGTCGTCCTCCCCGATCCCGATGCGTTCCGCAACTCCGGGGCGGAAGTTCTGGACCAGGACGTCGCTCCCCGCGACAAGGCGCATCAGCACCTCGATGCCGCGCGGGTGCTTGAGGTCGATGGCGATGGATCGCTTGTTGCGGTTGTTGTTGAGATAGGACGATGCAAGACCGTGTTCATTGGCCGACACGCCGCGCGTGGTATCTCCGCCGCGGGCGGGGTTCTCGACCTTGACGACATCGGCACCCTGATCGGCGAGCAGCATGGTGGCAGTCGGTCCCGACACCATGCCGGTCAGATCGATGATGCGCACCCCGTCTAATGCACCCGGCATCGTTTCCAGAGCCTCCATCCGACACGGGGACATGCCATGGAGTGCCTCGACAGGACAAGCCCGTGATTTGGTCTCCGGCATCTTGCAATTGTTCCTGAGGACAACGACGCTGGCGCCGGACAGTTGAGCGAGGATGAATTCCCATGAGCAGCACAGGCTATCCGGACTGGGAGACCTTCCTGGCGACAAGTTTTGCCGGCAGGAGAGAGTTCCCGCTTGTCGCCCCGGAGACGCCCTCGTTCATGTCACGCCCCGTCGCAAGGGCGCCGGATGATCTTGAAGGTGCGGATGTGGTCATCATCGGCGCCCCCTATGTCGCTGCCGAAGATGGCAAGTATGCCGGTGTCGCCATGGAGGAATGGATCGAGGCGCCCAAGCGGGTCCGCCAGCAGTCGGCACGCTACCCTGGTGGCTACATTCAGGATTTCGACCTGGAACTCTTCGATCACATCACCATGGTCGACTACGGCGATGCGGATATTCCGCCGGACGTCATGGAGAACCAGACGCCCGAGGGCATCCTTGCGGCGCAGGAGGCTGTGGAGGCGAAGTGCCGGGACGCCTTGCGAGCCGGAGCGGTTCCGGTGGTGATCGGGCAGAACAGTCCCTGCGGCAGCTATGCCATCGCCAAGGCCTGCGCCGAACACACCGAGGGCGCGGTGGGCTGTGTCAGTCTCGATACGCACTGGGATGCCCAGCTTCTCGACTACCTGACCGGCGATCCGCGGATTGCGGGCGCGGCTTCCTGGAAACACAAGATGTATGAGTTTCTTGACAACATGCATCCCCGCAATCTCGTCGAGATCGGCGAACGCGGCATGCTGGAGACAAGCGACATCGTTCGCCGCTATCTTGATGACGGCGCCCGCTTCATCTCCTCGTGGGAGCTGCGCACAAGCCTGGGGATTGAGGGATGTGTCCGGGAACTCGATCGCGCCTGGGATGGCACCCGGGGTGTCTACGCCCACTTCGACATGGATGTCATGGGTGGCGCCGGGCCGGCCCCCGGAGACATTCTCGGCGAGCTGGTGGAACCCATCGCCATGACCGACTACGAAGTCATACGCATTGCCCACGAGATCGGCCGGCGCGGCGTGACAGGTTTCAGCTTCATCTGCATTCCTCCAGGCTCGGCCGCCGTCTACCGGGTCATCGTCTACATCATTGTCTACCTGGCCGCGGGTCTTGCCCTGCGCAAGCTGGGACGCGGTGCGTGACATGAACGAAACCCGCGATACCGGGGTGCGCTTCGAGCCCGAAGACAAACCCCCGCTTCTCCTGACCATCGGCCTTGGAACCCAGTTCGCGATCATCGTCGTCACCGGCATCGTCCTGACGCCGGCAATCGTGGTCAGGGCTGGCGGGGGCAGCGAGGCCTTCCTTGTCTGGGCCGCGTTCGCCGCCCTGGTCGTGAGTGGCCTGACGACCATTCTCCAGGCCCGCAGGATCGGGCCATTCGGCGCCGGCTACATTCTCGTCATGGGAACCTCCGGCGCCTTCATTGCCGTGTGTGTCACGGCTCTCGCCGAAGGCGGACCAGGCATGCTGGCGACACTCGTCTTCCTGTCATCCCTGGTCCAGTTCACGCTGGCGAAGCGTCTGTCGATCCTGCGCCGGATCCTGACGCCGGCGGTCACAGGGACCGTCATCATGATGATTCCGGTGACCGTCATGCCCATCGTGTTCGACATGCTGGCGGATGTTCCTGAGCATGTGGAGCCGCTGGCCCCTCCATTGGTGGCAGGCGCGACGCTCGCCGTCATGCTCGCCATTGCCTTTGGCTCACGTTCCAGCCTGCGCCTGTGGGCGCCCATCATCGGTATTGTCACAGGTTGTCTCATCGCTGCATGGTTTGGCCTTTACGACACGGGCCGGGTTGCTGCAGCCGGCTGGATCGGCGTTCCGGACGGCGGCTGGCCGGGGTTCAATCTTGATTTTGGACCGACGTTCTGGATCCTGCTGCCGGCCTTCATCTTTGTCACCTATGTCGGCGCCATCGAGACCATAGGCGATTCCGTCGCCATTCAGACGGTCTCGTGGAAGCGTCGGCGAGCCATCGACTACAAGGTGGTTCAGGGTGCCGTTTCGGCCGACGGAGTAGGCAACTTCCTTTCCGGACTCGCCGGGACGATTCCCAACACGACCTATTCAACGAGCATCGCGGTCGTCGAGCTGACCGGCATCGCCTCGCGCAGGGTCGGGGTCTGCGTTGGCCTGGTTCTCGTGATCATCGCCTTCGTGCCGAAGTTTGCGGCCCTCGTGCTGGCGATTCCGGCGGCGGTGGCGGCCGCCTACGTGATTGTTCTTCTCGGCCTTCTCTTTGTCGCCGGCATGCGTCTCGTGATCAGCGACGGTATGGATTACCGCAAGAGCCTGATGGTCGGCACGGCCTTCTGGATCGGCACCGGTTTTCAGCACGGCGTCATCTTTCCGGACCTTCTGGGCCCCTGGGTGGGCAGTCTCGTCGGCAACGGCATGACTGCCGGAGGCATCACCGCCGTCGCGCTGACGGTGTGTCTCAACCTGATGTCGCCGAAGAGCGCGGTCCTGAAAACGAGACAGGGAGACGGTGCACCGCAGGAGGTATCCGACTTCCTGAAGAAGGTCGGCTCGACACACGGCTGGAGCGAGACTCAGACCGACCGTCTCATCCTGGTTGGCGACGAGATGGCTGCGAGCCTGATGGATGCCGATGACGACGGTGAAGGGAGGCGGCTTGTGGTCAAGGCGCGCGGCGAGGGCTCGTCCATCGAGCTTGAGTTCATCACCTCGGGCAGCGACGGCAACATCGAGGACGAGATCATGTTGCTGGGTGAGCAGCCCGACAGGACCATGATCGAAAGAGAGCTTTCCCTGCGACTTCTGCGACACTACGCATCGTCGGTCCACCACCAGAGCTTCACCAATGCCGACGTCCTGACCGCGCGTGTCGAGCGCCCCGAACAGGGGGCATCCAAATCACGGCCGTCCATCGAGTGAAGAGGCAGCGGCAACGAGGGAGATTGCAGGAATGACCATTCCCCTGAAACCGAACGAGGCCCGACAGTTGTTGCCGAAGCAGTGCTACTACTCCAGCGCCTGGTTCGAACGGGAACACCAGGAGTTGTTCAGCCGCTCCTGGACCTTTGCCTGCACGCTTCAGGACGTGCCGCATGCCGGTGACTACAAGGCGGTCCAGATCAACCGCTATCCCATGATTGTCGTGCGCACGAAGGACGGTTCCCTGCGCGCCTATCACAACACGTGCCGACACCGGGGAACGCAGATCTTCGAGGAAGGGAAGGGCAACTGCCGCCATGGCATCGTCTGTCCCTATCATGCCTGGACCTACAACATCGACGACGGCAGTCTGCGCGGACTGCCGAAGAAAGACCTCTGCTTTGCCGGCATGAACCTGGCGGACTGGCCGCTTCACGCCGGCAGCGTCGGAACCATCGGTGATCTCGTGTTCGTCAATCCGATGGCTCGGCCCGACGAGGACTTCGATACCTGGATCGGCTCCATGCCGATGACACACATGTGGCCACACTCACTGGAAGGATTGTCCGAGAAACGCCCGATCCGCTACGACATTCACTGCAACTGGAAGGTGTTCTGCGAAAACGCGATGGATGGCTATCACCTGAGCTATCTCCACGACAAGACGCTCATGGGGCCCGACGTGGAGGATCAGGACTGGGATGCGGTGCACCGTCACTGGGTCTTCATCGGTCTTGGAGAGAATCCGTCCCGGGAGAATTCGCACCATGCCACCATACCCGGAACCACGATGTCGGGACGGCGTCCCGTCGTGTGGCAGTTCTTTCCCAATTCCGGGGTCCTGGCCACGACCATTTTCTTTTCGGCCTACGTGATCGTTCCGGTAGGCCCGGAGCGTTGCTACCTTGAATTGCGCACCTGGATGGCGCCCCAGGAAAAGGACGGCAAGACGAAGAAAGAGGGGCACAGGAGCGGAACCAGTGGTCATGGTCACATCATGAAGGATGGCCGGCGCTACATTTCCCTTGATGAGCTGAGCTGTCACGCCATGGAGGCCCTGGACTTTCAGATCGAGGACATGTGGGTTGTCGAACAACAGCAAAAGGCCCTGCGTTCCCCGATGATGAAGACCGGTGAACTGGCCGACCACGGTGAAACCTCCCTGACCTTCTTCCAGGCCAACATTCTCGACCTGGTGCCACTCGACGCGCCCTGACGCGTCACTCGTCGTCGACCTTTCGGCGCAACGGGCGGGCAAGCGGGCGCGGCCCTCCTTCCGGCACCATCCATCTGGACGCAGGTCGCCCGCGCCTTTGCCGGCTCGTCTCCTCACGCGGTGCAGTGAGGTCCAAGGACGGCTCCGCATCGGATGAAGGCGCACTCTCTGCGTCGTCGATCGCTCTGCGCATCACCGTCTTTCCTGACTCCAGGCGGTCAAGGGACGGCGCCGACTCGAGTTGCACCGGGGACGATGCCGCGAGGGCGCCCGAACCGCCGGACGGCACGGGTCTGAATGCGCCGCTGTCGCGCACGAACCTCTGGAAGTTCCCCGGATCGAGCGGGGTGTTCCAGATCGTCTCATAGACCCCGCGCAGCTCTGCCACTGTGAAGGCCGGCGGACAGAACCGGGCGGCGATGGTCGTCGTTTCGAGTCGTGAGCGGATCCGTTTCACAGCGTCGGCGACAATGCGGTCGTGGTCGAAGGCGAGGCGATCAGTACCGCTCTCGATCCTGTCCACGGGCACGAGATGGGCGGCCGCCGCATCGCCGCCGCCCCGGGGGCGGGGCAGACCGGCGGTGATGGCCCAGAAGGCGACGGTCACCGTGCGCATGCGTGGATCCCGCGCCGGATCGCCATAGGCGGCGAGCTGTTCAAGGTGCCAGGCACCTTCGGCGAGACCGGTTTCCTCCTCGAGTTCCCGGGCGGCCGCCGCGTCGAGATCCTCATCGGGAAGCACGAAGCCACCCGGCAGGGCGAGATCCCCGCGATAGGGATCCCCGCCACGCTCGATCAACAGAATCTTGAAGATGCCATCCTCGATGGTGAAGAGCGCTATGTCGACGGTGACGGCAAATGGCGGATAACTCACGGTAATTCCTCGCTGGTTCGTTCACGCTATATTTATTGTTGCAAAGACTATAATCATGATCATATAATTGTCACTGCCACAATAAACCGAAAGAGGCCAGCATGACCATACCCAGCCTTGACATCGCCGCCGTAGGATCTCCGATCACGCGCCTCGGTGTCTCCTTCTTCCCCGTCTATCTGCAGAACAACCCCCTTCCGGCCATCGACACCGGTGGTTCATCGGGGCTGATCGTGAGCGAGTTCGATGTCGCGACGGTCGGCGCGCTCAAGGTCACCAATCCAACCAACAAGCCGATCCTGATCGTCGAGGGCGAGCATTTCACCGGCGGCAATCAGAATCGCACCATCAACGCCACCGTTCTCGTTCCGGCCGGATCCAGGCTCGACATTCCCGTATCGTGTCTGGAACAGGGCCGGTGGGGCCGCCACCGGGCATGGCGCCGGGCGGAGGCCTTCGCGCCCGAGAGCATCCGGAAAAGGAAACGGGCAAGCGTCAACAGGTCCTTCAGTGTCAACCGGAACCGGATGAGCGACCAGAACGGCATCTGGGACGACATCTCGGCCATGATGCTTCGTGAGGGTGTCGCGTCACCAACGGGCGCCGCCGAGGACCTGGAACAATCCTACCGACGGCATCACACCCGCTGGAAGACCGTCGAAACCCTCGTCGAACGCGGTCCGCTTCCCGGACAGTGCGGCGTGGTCGTGGCGCACGGCAGGAACGTCACAGCCATGGATCTCTTCGGCGCGCCGCACCTTCTCCGCAAACACTGGGGAGCGCTGGTCCGCTCGCACTTCATCGAAAACAGACCGTCGACAGGACGCCCGTCAGCCACTCTTGCGCTCAGGAACATCAGGCGGCTGGGCACATCACCGGCCGAGACCGCGCCTGGCGTCGGACTGGGCTGCGAACATCGGGTGACCGGGCGCCGTCTGACGGGCCAGGCACTGGTCCTCGATGATGCGCTGATCCATGCCTCGTTCTCGTACGACACCACCGGGAGCGCACACCATGGTTGATGATCGCGCCCGGGGCCTGATGGTCGGACTGGCCGTCGGCAATCTCCTCGGCATCACGACAGAGGGATGGTCAAGATCCTCGATCACCAGGGCCTTTCGCGGCGGCATGGAGGATATTGTCGCACGGCCCGGATTTCCCGACGACGACGATCTGGCGCAGGCCATCATCATTGCCGAAGCGGCAGCTGGTGGAGACGGACTCGACATCGACGACCTTGGCCGGCGCTTCTGGCACTGGGCGGAGATGAATGGTGCGGGAATGGGAAGGCTGACCGGCTCTGTCCTGTCGCTCTATGGCGGCGGCTATCCACAACGGCTCGCCCGCAATCGTCTGACCGGCAAGCCCCGCAAGCCGGACGGCATGCCGATCATCGAAGCGTCGAGGAAGGGGTGGAAGGGTAGCCGCGCCGGGAATGGAGCACTGATGCGCACGGCACCCCTGTCGATCCTCTGGCGCGACTGCAGGGACCAGCTGGTATGCGAGAGCGTGGTCTCGGCCGTGCCGACACACTGGGACGTACGATGCGGCTGGTCGTGCGCGATCGCCAATCTCGTCACCGCCGCAGCTCTCACCGGCACGATTATTGGCCCGGACATGCTGATGAGGGAAGCCGAGGCAGGCATGGCGGCATCCCTGCCGCGACTCAAGGTCTATGGCTACGACACGCGAGCGCCTCAGAGTGTGGTGGACGCGGTTGACGAGGCTGCGGTCTCGACGCTGGATGATCTGAGAGTCGACGGTCGCGACAAGGGGTACACGCTGCTCTCTCTCCAGGCGGCGCTGATTTCCTGTTGGCGGGCGGAGGATTTTGAACAGGGTCTGCGCCAGGTGATCGAGGCGGGCGGTGATACCGACACCAACGGCGCCATTGCCGGTGCTGTGCTCGGCGCCCGCTTCGGCCTCAAGGGCATTCCCGAACGCTGGCGCCGACGGGAGGCAGAAATCAGGGCCGGGCGCATCCGGATGGAAGGTTGCGCCGACCGGTTGATGGCCGCTGCCCGCGAAAGGGCCTCGCTGTCGTCCTGACGGAACAGGTGGTTCAAGGAGATCGTGACCCGACGGCCTGGCTGTGCGCCGATCCCGGATCGGGCGTGTCTAGCGTTGCCAGGTACACTCCGCCCAGGTGACGTAGACCGTCTCCGTCAGATAGTCAGTGTCGTAGGAGCACGATCCGGTGATGCCCTCAAGACCGCCGGTACCACCCAGCAGCTCCAGGTCTCCCGCACCGCCTTCTTCTGCGGCGCCATCCACACGTCTCTTGGCAATCGAGAACAGCATGTCGCCCGAAGAATTCGCGCTGGTGCAGGCCCCATCGAGTTCAGTACCGGCGGCTGAAGTCTTTCCGGACACGATGCACGACGTCTGCATGGATCGTCCCTCGACGAAGGGTCCGCCACTGCTCCTGACGATGGTGCTGGTGCCCCCAGAGGCTCCGCTGAAGATCGTTCCGTCCATGTGTGTGATGCTGGCGTACTGGCTGGTCAGGCTCGTGGTGAGGGCGAAAGTGCCGGTCTCTGCGGCGGCCGGGCCCTGGCCAGCCTGCAGAAGCCCGACGGCAACGATCAGTCCCAACGCACGCTTGCTGTCGAATGTCATGGTGTTCCTCGTCCTTTCGAGATGGCAAATGCAGACGCCAAGGTGTCAAGAACGACCGGACTGAACAACACGAGATTCGCCTTCTCCACCAGATCGGCCACGTACATCCTTGCGCGGCACGCCGGCAAACTCACAACTCATCACGGTCCTGTTGCAGGTCCTGTGCTGCGCCGGGTGCGACGGCATCGCCAGGGTTGTGATCCGGGCGTCCGCCGTTCATGCTCCATGGGGTCCTGCCGGAACCGCATGGCATGTCAGGGGAAGGAGGTGCGAGTTTGGCGTCGTACACGAAGCCTGCGCAGTGGGAAGACCCGCGCAACAAGCTCTTTCCCTACCAGGTCGTCTTCACCTGTCCGCCCAGGGACTTCTGCGGCGGGCCGACGGATTTCGTGCGCATGGCGCCCGACTCGGTCGGGGTCCATGGCCGCATGCTGCACATTCCTGACTACGAACACCGTCTCGACCAGCGCCTGCAGAACTTCGCGCTGCTCGAGGAGGTGGTCGAGTGCGCGGCGGACGCCGGCGCCGATGTCTGCGCCCAGGTCGGCTCCAACTGGGTGCATGCCTCGAAACTGGGGGTCGAGGGCATCCGCCGTTACATCGAGCGGTTGAGCGAAACCTATGCGACCGCATTCCACATGGCGGGCTACGCCATGGTCGAAGCGTTGCGCGCGGCCAACGTCGAGAAGGTGGCGCTCAATGCCGTCTACCACTGGCCCGATTGGTGGCAGGGTACCGCGGGCTTTCTGCGCGAGGCCGGCTTCGATGTCGTGTGGGCCGGCAACTTCGTCGACCAGGGCTGGTTTGCCAGCCAGGAGGAGCTCAATGCCCAAGTATTCTGTTTCGACGAGGAACTGGCGGAAAAGTCCATGGCCTGGGTTGCCGACAAGGCGCCCCACGTCGACGCCTACGTTGCCAACGGCACGGCCCACTTCCGGCGTGCGTCCGACGGCGTCACCCGGCGATTCTGCGGTCTGGCGCCCGAACTCGAGGCCATGCTCGGAAAGCCCGTGATCACGCACGACATCGCACTCTACTGGCGCGTCTTCAAATCCCTCGGCGTGGCTCCGGTGACAAGGCAGGGCAGCCTGCTCGCCTCCCTGCAGTAGTCAACGCCGGCAGGCCGCGCCTCGGAGAGGATATTCTGACCCGGACTCGTCTTGTGGGTCGTTGGCGACCGCGAACGACCCAGCGTCGGCGGCTCATCATCCCGCTATGCCCCGGTCCGCCTCTTCTCGGCTGGCTGTCCCCGGTGCGGCGGTGAAGACCTGGGCCGCATTCTGTTCAGGACGCCGCCTTGCGAATCATCGTGCAAGCCCACCCGTGCCGACAGAACTGTCTCGCTCAAGGGCAACCTGCGGCAGCTCGGCTCTCGGTACGTGATTTCCCTGAACTTCCACGACACTGCTGTCGTACAACGATGTGGTTGTACGTTCTTTCGCTGACTGCGACGTCGGCCTGCAACGCTTCCTTTCACAAACTGATGGTGTCGTGATCGAGGCTGTCCGCGAACAGACGGACAGGCCGCGTCGACCCCTCCACCTCGGGCGACCTTCCTTCGGTGGGCGTCACAGGGACATGGCGAGGGTACGGGCCTCGAAGATGGCCATCGAGGCGGTGCGTGCGGCGATGGCGTCGCCGAGGTTGTGAATCCGGAGATCGTCATCGGCGAGTTCGCGGTGCAGGCTGTCTTCCACCGTGTTCGTGGTGGCGAGCACAAGACTGTCGAAGTCGCGTTCCTCGGTATCTCCGGTGTAGAGGTTCATGAGCGTGGCGGTGTTGCCTTTCCATGCGCTCAGGGCATGACCACAGATGACCTCGACCCCGAGTTTCCAGAAACGCTCGCGGGTGGTATCGCCGGTCCGCGAGAAATCGAGCTGTTCGGCGGCTTTCTCGGACGCCGTCACCACGGTCACCATGTGGCGCTCGAGGGCGAGATGCAGAGCCGTTCCGGACGCGGGCCACCAGCCGTTGATGTCGTCGAGGAGGAGAACGTTGGTGCCCGGAACCGCCTTGCCTTCAAGAATGTCGTGGACCGTCATGACGTTGTCCTGCTCGACCCCTTCCAGGCGCTCGACATGCGGAAAGGCGCGCTGGAACCCTGTCCGCGTGGGCACCGACCCCGTCGCAAGGATCACGTCATCCGCCCCGAAGGCACGGATGTCGTCGGCCGACATGTCGGTGTTGAGAATGACGCGCACCTGGAGCTTCTCCAGCTGGCGGCTGCACCAGGTCAGGAACTCACCGACCTCTCCCCTTTCCGGTTGACCAGCCGCAAGGCGGAACTGGCCGCCGAGCTCGGCATCCTTCTCGACAAGCGTGACGCGATGACCGCGCATGGCCGCCACTCTTGCCGTCTCGAGGCCGGCCGGACCGCCTCCGACAACGAGGATGTGGCGAGGGCTGTCGACCTGTGGTGCGCTGTCGCCATCCCACAGCGTCTCCCGTCCCACTGACGGGTTGACGAGACAGGAAATCCAGTAGTCACGCAGGCGTCGGCCGAGGCACAGCTGGTTGCACGAAATGCACGGACGGATGTCCTCAGCCCGTCCGCTGGCCGCCTTGTTGGCGAGGTGGGGGTCGGCAATCTGGCCGCGAACGATCGAGACCAGGTCGCACTTGCCGGCGGCGAGCGCCTCCTCGGCGCGCTGTGGCGTCTTCACACGCGCCTCCGCCGTGACCAGGGCGTGTGAGACCACGTCCTTGATCTCTCCCGCCTCGTCCGGGCCAAGGGGTGCGGGGAAATGGAAGCTGGGGACGATCTTCGAGAAGTGATTGAGATAGCTTCCCGCCCCGCAGGACAGGTAGTCGCACAGACCGCGCTCATCGAGCCATGCGAAGATCTCCTGCTTGTCGGCCATGGTCAGGCCGCCCGGATAGGGCTCGCCGCCCGAAACGGTCATGCCGACGATGAAATCCTCCCCGCAAGCCCGTCGGATGCCCTCGACGATGCGTGTCACGAAACGCAGGCGGTTCTCCAGGCTGCCGCCCCAGCGGTCGTCGCGGCGGTTGGTGAGAGGAGACCAGAACTGATCGATCAGACAGGAATAGCCGGCGAAGAGGTCGACACCGTCGAAACCGCAGGCCTGATCGCGCTTTGCCTGCCGGATAAAGGCGTCGATGAGTTCCTCGATCTCCTGGTCCGTCATCACGTGGCTGCCCCAGGGGTCGTGGTGGCTCACCTGGCCGGAGGGAGACCAGTAGGCGGTCCAGGAATTGTCCTGATCGCCGTGGGCGCCGGTATGGTAGATCTGGTGACACATGACGGTGCCGTGTTCGTGGCAGGCGTCGGTCACCTTGCGGAAATGTGGAATGACCACGTCATCAGCGAGAAAGTTGCCCCGGGTGAGGATGGCCGTCGGGTGCGGCGGCGACGGTTCGACGACGATCATCGCCGCCCCGCCCCGGGCGCGTTCCCGGTAGTATCCGAAGTGCCTGTCAAGCGGCAGGCCGCCTTCGGACATGTTGGCGGTGTGGGCTCCGAAGACGATGCGGTTCTTCAGCTCATGTCCGCGCAGCGTCACCGGGCGGAAGACATGGGGGAACGGTGTCTCTGTCATGAAAAATCCCTGATTACAGAAAGTTGTATCACGGCTGATGAAGCAGTTGGGCGAGGCTCTCGACCTCCGTGACCGGAAGCGAGCAGGTCTGGCCACGGCAGACATAGGCTGTTGGCCGGCCGTCGACCGCACCCTTGCCGGCGGCCGGGTGGGTCGCGGGCAGGGACTCTCCCGGCGTGATGACGCGAAGCACCACATGCATGTGTGCAGATTTCCACACCTCGGCAATGAGCAAGTCAGTCGCCTTCTCGCCCCGTGTTCCGATGATGGTGACGTCAAGCGCCCTCAAGAGGAGGTCGAGATTGAGAAGCATGACCGCATGACCGGCGGGGTTCCTCGCCACGTCCCGGGCGAAGGCGGCCACGGTCTCTTCGGCCCTTTCCCGGTACTCGGTCTCCCCTGTCAGGTGCCACAGGCGGGCCAGGACGCCGACCATGGTGCCATTGCCCGACGGCGTGGCATTGTCGATGGCCGTCTTGGTGCGCACGATGAGCGCATCCGCATCATCGGCGGTGAAGAAGTAGCCGCCGCCATCACCGTCCCGGTAGAACCGGTCTGCCACGCGAACCCATACGCGGGCCCGTTCAAGGCAGGTTCCGTCGCCGGTCACGTCATGGAGGATGAGCGCCGCGTCAGCCATGTGGCTGTAGTCGTCGATCATCGCGACATCGAGAGTGGCGCCTGCCCTCGCGCTGTGTCCCAGACGGTCCCCTGACGCCATGGCGACTGACACATGATCGAACGCGCGTCGCGCCATGGCAGTCCACTCCGTTCGCCCGAAAGCAGCGCCGGCGCGGGCCAGGGCCCGGATCATGAGACCGTTCCAGTCCGCCAGCACCTTGTCGTCGAGGCCTGGCCGGGGGCGCTCCGCGCGTCGGTCGAGCAGACGCCGGCGCAGCGGTGCGAGGCGGATCTCGCCGGCCGCATCGGGTTCCCTGACGAGGCTGTTCAGGATTGTCTTTCCCTCCCAGTTGCCGTGTGGCTTGACGTCATGGAACTCTTTGAAAAATTGTGAATCTTCTCCCAGAACGTCGTCGACTTCCGACTCTGTCCAGACATAGAAGGCGCCTTCCTCCCCGTGTCCCTCGACGTTCAGGGAGTCGGCATCGAGGCTGGAACAGAAGGCGCCTTCTCCGGTGAGCATCTCGGACTGCAGCCAGGCGACGGTCTCCTCCACCCGGCGGCGATAGAGGTCCTTTCCGGTGACGAGCCACAGCCGTGTATAGAAGTCGACCAGCAGGGCATTGTCGTAGAGCATCTTCTCGAAGTGCGGAGCAAGCCAGTAGCGGTCGACGGAATAGCGTGCCCAGCCGCCCCGGAGATGATCGTAGATGCCGCCGCGGGCCATGGCGTCGGCCGACACCTCGACAGCCTGCATGAACGCCCCCTCTCCCTCCCGGCGCCAGGCGCGCAGCAACAGGTCGAGATCGGGAACATGGGGAAACTTCGGCGCTTCTCCAAGACCGCCGAATCGCATGTCGACGATATCGAGCAAACGCCGGGCCGTGGTGTCCGCGACGTCGTGAGGGATGTCGCCGTCTCCCTGTCCCGCCGAGAGATTCGCCAGCGCTTCGGCGAGGGCCGCGCGATTGTGTTCAACCCTGTCGGGTTGATTGCGGTAGGTCGTCTCCACCACGTTCAGCACTTCGGTGAATCCCGGTCGGCCGAACTTCGGCACCGACGGAAAGTAGGTGCCGCCCCAGAAGGGTTCCCCGTCCGGTGTCAGGAACATGGTGAGTGGCCATCCCCCCTGCTGGCCGAGCAGTTGCAGGGCGGACTGGTAGATGGCGTCGATGTCCGGCCGTTCCTCGCGGTCGACCTTGATGTTGACGAAGAGATCATTCATCACGCCGGCAATCTCTTCGTTCTCGAAGCTCTCATGAGCCATGACGTGACACCAGTGACAGGCGGCGTAGCCGACCGAAAGCAGGATCGGCCTGTCGTGTTCCCGGGCATACTGCAGGACGTCCTGGCGCCACGGTTGCCAATGGACGGGGTTGTCCCGGTGCTGATGGAGATAGGGACTGGTTTCGCCGTCGAGGTTGTTGCGCCGGAAATCCAGGACCATGTTGCGTTCACCGGTTCGGGAACCCTACCCTGACCGCTGCATTCGACATTCTCAACCGGTATTCGCCATGAAAGTGACAATCAAGATCGACTGTAAGCCAGAAGAAGCCCGTGCATTTCTGGGCATGCCGGACATCAGTCCCCTGCAGGACGAGTTCATGGCCGGACTGAAGGAACGCATGAACGAAGCGCTGTCCCGGTTCGACCCCGAAGCCATGCTGAAGGAATGGACCGGGGCGTCCGGTGACGGCATGAACCAGATGATGGACATGTGGCGCCACATGCTGAACCCGGCGAAGCGCGACTGAACCCCTGTTTCACGTGAAACAGTGACCATTTTCGCGTTGGCCACGGCCCCTGGCCGGGCCGCCATCGCCGTGATCCGGGTATCGGGCCCGGCTGCCGGAGAGACCGTGCGGCAACTCACCGGCAGGAACCTGCCTGCCGCCCGACAGGCTGTCCTGCGCCGCCTTGGGGACAGTCGATCGGGAGACTTCATCGATCAGTCCCTGGTTCTGTGGTTTCCGGCACCTGACACCGTCACAGGAGAGGATGTGGCGGAATTCCACGTCCATGGCGGACGCGCGGTGGTGCACGGCGTTCTCGATGCCCTTGCATCCGTGCCCGGCCTGCGGCCCGCTGAACCGGGGGAATTCACCAGGCGGGCCGTGCTGAATGGCAAGATGGACCTCGTGGAGGCGGAGGCGGTGGCGGACCTCGTCGCCGCGGACACGTCACGCCAGCGCCATCAGGCTCTCGATCAGCTCCAGGGGTTGCATTCGGCTCTTTACGAGGGGTGGCGTCAGCGCCTTGTCGACGCCATGGCGCGCCTCGAGGCCGTGATCGACTTTCCCGACGAGGAGTTGCCGGCGGGACTCCTCGACGACAACCGGGCGGCGATGACCGTCCTCGAAGAAGAGGTTCGCGTCCACCTCGATGACGGACGACGTGGCGAACGGCTGCGCGAGGGTCTCAGTGTCGTCATTCTCGGGGCGCCCAATGTCGGAAAATCCAGTCTTCTCAACGCCCTTGCCGGAAATGATGCGGCCATTGTCTCTGCGGAGGAGGGGACGACGCGGGACACGGTCGAGGTGACCATGGACATTGCCGGCTTCGCCGTATCCCTTGTCGACACCGCAGGGTTGCGAGAGGTTCCGCAAGGCGTCGAGGGCGAAGGGATCCGGCGGGCGCTGAAGAGAGCACAGACGGCTGACCTGACGCTGCTGGTTGCCGATGCCAGCCGCTGGGAGGAGACCTGGCCCCGCATCGAGTCCCATGGCGACGGGAAGGCGCTTGTCGTAGCCAGCAAGGCTGACCTCGCCCGTCCTCCCCCGGGCATCCCGGGCCTGTCGGCGAAGACCGGGGAGGGGATCGATCGTCTCATCGAGGCCATGGCGCAGCACTTCCGACTGGTCTGGCGGGGAGCGGGGCTGTCGCCGTCGCGAACCCGGCACAGGGCTGCGCTTCTCCAGGTCGCAGATGCCCTGGCGCGCTATCGGGACCTGGAAGCAGGCGACGTGACACTGGCAGCCGAGGACCTGCGTCTGGCGGCCACGGCGCTGGGACGACTCACCGGCAGGGTGGATGTTGAAGACCTTCTCGACGTGATCTTCTCGGAGTTCTGCATCGGAAAGTAGGTGTTTCACGTGAAACAACGCTTTGACCCACCGGAGCACCGTCACTACATTCCAGGCATGACACAGACCTTCGTTCACGATGTCATTGTCATTGGCGGCGGGCATGCCGGTACCGAGGCGGCAGCGGCAGCAGCACGATGTGGCGCTGCGACACTTCTCGTGACCCTGCGCCGTTCGACCATTGGCGCGATGTCGTGCAATCCCGCCATCGGTGGTCTCGGCAAGGGGCACCTGGTGCGCGAGATTGATGCCCTGGACGGTGTCATGGGCCTGGCCATTGATCGCTCGGGCATCCAGTTCCGTCTTCTCAACGCCAGCAAGGGGCCGGCCGTTCGCGGTCCCAGGGCACAGGCGGATCGGACGCTTTATGCGCAGGCAGTCCGGGAACTCCTTGAAAACCAACAGGAACTTGACATCCTCGAAGGCGAGGCCTCCGACCTTGTTGTGAATCGTGCCGGAGAGATAGCCGGTATCAGGCTTGCCGACGGAAGACTTTGTCGCGGTCGCGCGGTGATCCTCACCACCGGAACCTTCCTGCGCGGCATGATTCACATCGGTGATGAGCGCTGGCCGGCGGGACGGATCGGTGATGACGCCGCCGTGGCCCTCGCCGCGACGCTCGAAAGGCATCGCTTTTCCCTTGGAAGGCTGAAGACGGGGACGCCGCCGCGGATCGATGGACGGACCATCGACCATGCCGCGCTGGAGGTTCAGCCCGGAGATGATCCTCCACAGCCGTTCTCGTGGCTGACCGGCGCCATCACCGTGCCGCAGGTGCCCTGTCATGTGACGGCCACCACCAAGGCCACGCACGACGTCATTCGCGCCAACCTGGACCGGGCGCCTGTCTATTCCGGCCGCATCGACGGTGCCGGCCCCCGATACTGTCCGTCCATCGAGGACAAGGTGGTGCGGTTTGGCGACCGGGAGAGCCACCGGGTCTTTCTGGAGCCCGAGGGTCTGCAGACTGAGACGGTCTACCCGAACGGCATCTCCACGTCGTTGCCGCGCGATGTTCAGGACGCTTTTATCGCCACGATTCCGGGACTTGCCAAGGCGCGCATCCTGCGTCACGGCTACGCCATCGAGTATGACTACGTCGATCCGCGTCAGCTCGATCACACGCTGCAGACTAGACGGATTCCAGGTTTGTTCCTGGCCGGCCAGATCAACGGCACCACGGGATACGAGGAGGCGGCGGGTCAGGGTCTGATCGCCGGAATCAACGCGGCGCGCCGCGCGGGAGGTCTTTCAGGCGTGCGGTTTGACCGGGCAGAAGCCTACTTGGGCGTCATGATCGACGATCTCGTCACAAGAGGAGCGTGTGAACCCTACCGCATGTTCACGAGCCGGGCGGAGTACCGTCTCGTCCTGCGGGCCGACAATGCCGACCTGCGCCTTACCGCAAGGGGCCGCGAGGCCGGATGTGTCGGGGAGACCCGATGGCGCGCCTTTTCCCGACGCCGGCAGGAGGTCGCGTCCGCCATGACGCGGGCGTCGGAATTGCGGGTCAGTCCGGACGAAGCCCGCGCCGCAGGGTTCGATGTCAATCGGGATGGCCGTCGGCGAAACCTGTTCGACCTCGCGGCTTCGGCCTCAGGGGACGATCGACGACTGGTGGCCCTGTGGCCGGAGATTGCGCTGTGGCCCGATCACGCCATGGACCAGGTGAGAATTGCCGGTTGCTACCGGGGTTACCTGGGTCGCATGGAGGCGGACATCGCTGCCTTCCGCCGGGACGAGGCCCTCGATCTTCCTCCCGGTCTCGACTACGCCCGCATTGGCGGACTGTCTGCCGAAATGCGCGAGACGATGTCAGCCGCCCGCCCGGCCACGCTTGGACAGGCGGCGCGGCTTCCCGGAGTGACGCCTGCCGCCCTGCAGGCCCTGCTCCGCCACGTCAGGCGGGATGCGGCGTGACCCCGGGCGAGGTGTGCCGGCTGCTTGGCGCGTCGCCGGAAACATCCGAACGCCTCGCCGCCTATGTTGCCGTTCTCGGCGAATGGCAACCACGCCTCAAGCTCATCGGCCCCGGCACTGTTGACGAGATATGGTCGCGACACGTTCTCGATTGCGGGCAGATTGCCCGCTATGTGCCGCCGACGTGCCGGCGGCTTGTCGATCTCGGGTCCGGTGCCGGCTTGCCCGGCCTGATTCTTGCGATCATGGGGGTTGCCGGCGTCGAGATGGTGGAGCGCGATGAGAGCAAGGCGGCGTTTCTTCATGCCGCGGCCAACGTCTGTGATGTCGATGTCGGCATTCACCGCATGTGCATCGAGGATCTCCCTCGCGCATCGGCCGATGTCGTGACGGCCCGTGCCCTGGCTCCCCTCGATGTTCTTCTGCCCGTCACGGCTCCCTTTCTGGGTGAGGGCTCCGTTGCCATTTTCCCCAAGGGAAGGTCCGTGGATGAAGAACTGAAATCCGCCGCCCGTCGCTGGCACATGTGGTTCTCGCGTCACCGCAGTCTTTCGGATGAGCAATCCAGCATTCTGGTCATCAACAGGATACACCATGACTCTCGACCGTGACCGCGTGGCGCGGCCCCTGGTGGTGGCCGTGGCCAACCAGAAGGGCGGGGTGGGCAAGACGACCACCGTCGTCAACCTTGCAACCGCCTTTGCCGCCACCGGACACAAGGTTCTCGTCGTCGATGCGGATGCCCAGGGAAATGCCAGCACGGGTCTGGGTTTCGAGCTGTCGGCCAGAACCGCGACGACATACGACCTGCTGAACGGGGAGAGCGTGACACCGGCACCCACCATGATACCGGGACTGACCCTCATTCCGGCGACCGCCGATCTTTCCGGCGCGGATGTCGAGCTGGTTGACGTTCCCGAACGCCAGAGCGTTCTCGCGACGGCGCTTTCCGGGGTGTCGGCCGGATATGAGTTCGTGCTTGTCGACTGTCCACCGTCGCTCAGCCTGTTGACGCTCAACGCCCTGGTGGCTGCCGACGAGGTCCTGGTGCCCATGCAGTGCGAGTTCTTTGCCCTGGAAGGTCTGTCGCTCCTGCTCGACACCATCGAGAGGATTGCCGGCACCCACAATCCGGGACTGCATATCGGCGGGATCGTGCTCACGATGTTCGACCGCCGGAACCGCCTGTCCCGCGAGGTGGAGCGGGATGTACGCCGCGTCATGGGCGATCTCGTCTATCGTACGCTCATTCCTCGCAACGTCAGGGTAAGCGAGGCGCCGTCTCACGGTAAGCCTGTGATTGTATATGATATTGATTGTGCGGGAACGCGGGCCTACGTGCGCCTGGCAGGTGAATTCCTGCGCCGTCATGCCACACAATCGAAGAGCGCCGCATGACGAGACCGAGAAGTCTTGGGCGCGGCCTCGACGCGCTCATCGGAGCGCCGGCGAAGGCATACGCCTCCGGCGTGCGCACTGTTTCCATCTCGGAGCTGAAGCCCGGTCGCTTTCAGCCCCGCACCCGGTTCAACGATCAGGACATCGACGGCCTCGCCCGGTCCCTGGCGGACAGCGGCATGATGCAGCCCATCATCGTCAGGCCCGCTGCCGACGGCATGATGGAGATTGTAGCCGGTGAAAGGCGCTGGCGGGCAGCGCAGCGGGCGCGGCTCCACGATGTTCCGGTTATCGTCAAGGACATGAGTGACCGCGAGGCTCTGGAGCACGGACTGGTCGAGAACCTGCAGCGCGAAGACCTCGGCCCGGTCGAGGAGGCGGCAGGCTACCGCCGTCTCAACGAGGAGTTCGCCCTGACACAGGAAGACATCGCGGCCCTGGTCGGCAAGAGCAGGGTCCATGTCGCCAACACGCTGCGCCTCCTCCAGCTTCCCGAGCCTGTGCGCAAGCTGATCAACGAGGGTGAACTCAGCGCAGGCCATGGTCGAGCCTTGCTGGGGGCCCTTCAGCCGGAGGCACTTGCCGCACGCATCCTGAAGGAAGGACTGTCGGTGCGCGAAACCGAGGCGCTTGTGCGCAATCACCGTCACCGCCGGGGTGGTTCAGGACGAACGAAGTCCTTCGATCCCGACATCCAGGCACTCGAAAGGCGGCTTGGCGAGGCAACCGGCCTGAAGGTTGCGATCAGTCCGAAGGGCGAAACAGGGAGGCTGACACTGACCTACCGGACGTTGCAGCAGCTCGACGACATCATTGCCCGTCTCGAACGAGGCGTCATAATTGCAGACAATCGGCAAACCGAGGAGGCATCATGACATTCAAGAGCGCTTCACGACTTGTGGGGACACTCCTGCTGGCGGTCCTTGTCGCCGGCATTCACGGCATCGCGCCGCAACCGGCCCGGGCGGCCGAACAGGTGGATATCGCGATCATTTCGTTCTCGCCCTATGCACCGTGGTACATCGTCCAGGAGAGGGGGCTTGCCCGCGATATCGATCTCAACATACGGATTATCGAGGACATCACCGCAAAGAATGCGGCGCTGACGACCGGAACGGTCCAGTGCATGCTCAATACCCTTGATTCGGTTGTCGTGGCCCGCGCTTCGGGTGTTCCGGTCAAGGTCATCGCCATACCGGCGATGTCGTACGGACTCGACGAGATGATTGTCGATGAGTCCATCGAGTCCGTCGACGACTTTCCGGGGAAGAGCTACGGCGCCGACTTCGCCTTCCTCAATCACATGTGGATGCTGCTGACGCTGAAGAAGGCGGGCATTGCGTTCGATGCCCTCGATCACAAGATCATGCTTCCCCAGGACAGCGCCGCCGCGTTCACGAGCGGTCAGCTCGACATCGATGTCAACTACAAGCCATTTTCGTCCCAGTCGGCCGACCGCGCCGGTTCCCGTGTTCTCAAGACCAGCCTGACGGACCGGACCTGGGAACGCGGTCTCATCTCCGAGTCCATCGCCTGCAATGAGAACTGGCTGGCGGACAAGCCCGATGTCGCCACGGAACTCTTGCGGGCGTGGTTTGAAGCCGTGGACTGGTGGAAGGCCAATCCCGACGAAGGGAACGATCTGGTGGCGCAGGGCCTCGACTGGCCCGTCGCGGATGTACGCGAAACACAGTACGGCGCGATCATGCTGAATCTTGACCAGAATCTCGGCGCATTCGGTGTAGGTGACGGCAAGCCTGTCTGCCAGAGTCTGCCGGAAGGAGCACCGGAGCCTCCCGCGGAGCCAAGTGGCTGGGGCGACATGCTGTTCGGCGGCGAGCCTGACTGTGCGGCCGGCTACCTCGCGGCCACCTGGGATCTCTTTGGCGAGGTCTACATGGAGGCCGGTGTCATCGACTCGTTCGCCTCTTCCGAGGACGGCGTCGACCTGTCGATCCTCGATGCGCTCGACAACGCAGGCGCTTCTGAGACCTGGTCTTCAAATGCATGGATCGGAAGAGTGGGTCTGTAGCATTGCCTCAACGTCATCCCTTGCAGGATCGTTCCTGCAGGGGATGACGGTCAGGCCTGGCCTGCGTCAATGATGCCGCGGCGGATATCCCGGCTTCTGCGGAAAAGATCCTCGAGTTCCTCGCCCTCGCCCCAGCGAATGGCGCGCTGGAGCCTGGAGAGATCCTCGCTGAACCGCTGGAGCATTTCGAGGACGGCTTCGCGGTTGTTGAGGTAGACGTCGCGCCACATCACGGGATCCTGGGCGGCAATCCTTGTGAAGTCCCTGAATCCGCTCGCCGAATACTTGATGACCTCCTGCCTGGTGTGATTTTCCATGTCGGCGACGGTGCCGACGATGTTGAAGGCGATCAGCGTCGGCAGATGGGAGGTCAGCGCCATCACCCAGTCGTGGTGTTCGGCATCGATGATATCGATCATGGATCCGGCACGGCGCCACAGTTCGGAGACCCTTTCGATGGCTTCGGGAGCGGTGTCGTCAAGGGGCGTCAGCACACACCAGCGACCCTCGAACAGGGTGTCGAAGCCGCTTTCCGGACCCGACTCCTCCGTTCCGGCAAGAGGATGGCCGGGAACAAAGTGAACGCCCTCCGGAATGGCAGGCGCCACGTCGCGGATGACAGCCTGTTTCACGGACCCCACGTCGGTCACGATCTGACCCGGTTCCAGGACAGGCGCAATGGTTCGGGCGATCATGCCGTTGGTGCCGATCGGCGTGGAAATGACCACCAGGTCGGCGCCGCGGGCAGCCTCGGCATGGTCCTTCGTTACCATGTCGGCCAGGCCCAGTCTCGTGACCGTGTCCAGGGTCGAATCACGTCGCGCACAGGCGACGACGCGGCGGGCGAGGCCCTTGCGGCGAATGACTCGTGCGAGCGAAGAGCCGATCAGGCCGATGCCGATCAGACAGACCGTATCGAACAGCGTCTCGCGGGTCATGTCATGCCCATGAAGCGGGTGAGGTTGTCGATGAGCGATTCCATTTCGTCGTCGAGACCGATGTTGATCCGCAGACCGTCAGGGATTCCGTAGGCGCCGAGGTCGCGGACGAGAATGGCCTGCGACGCCAGGAACCGCTCCGCAGCCGTGGCCTGGGAAGCGCCACCCGGGAAACGCACAAGGACGAAATTGACGACGCTCTCGGGAACATCGAGTCCGATCGCCTGCAGGCGTCGAGTGAGTTCGGGCAGCCAGCGTCCGTTGTGCTCGACGGCGCGCTGCAGGTGGTCCGGATCGTCAAGCGCCGCGGTCGCCGCAGCCTGGCCGACGGCATTGACGTTGAAGGGGCCGCGGACCCTGTGAAGCGCATCGACGACAGCCGGCGGGCCGTACATCCAGCCGACCCTGAGGCCGGCCAGGGAGTAGACCTTGGAGAATGTCCGGGTCATGACCGTGTTGGCGCTGTCGTGCACGAGTTCGGCTCCGGCACTGTAGTCATCGCGGGTGACGAACTCGGCGTAGGCGGAATCGATCACGAGGAGCACGTGGTCCGGCAGGCCGGCCCGCAACCTGGCGACGTCGCCGGTCGGAATGACGCTGCCGGTCGGATTGTTGGGATTGGCAAGGAAGACCAGCTTCGTCTTTTCGCTGACCGCCGCCAGCATGGCCTCGACATCCACCCGGAAGGCCCGTTCCGGAGCCGTGACAGGCGTTGCCCCGGCCGCCAGGGCCGCGATTGGGTAGATGGCAAAGCCGTACTGGCTGTAAAGGACCTCGTCGCCCGGACCGGTGTAGATGCGCGGCAACAGCTGGAGAAGCTCATCTGATCCGTTGCTGCATATGATGCGGTCCGGGTCCAGATCCCAAACCCGAGCGATGGCCTGACGAAGATCGTGAGAACTGCCGTCGGGATAGCGTACCACCCCGGCCGCAGCCCTCTGTGCTGCCTCGATGGCACGCGGACTGGGCCCGAGAGCCGACTCGTTCGAAGACAGCTTGATCACGCGGCGGCCCTGGGAGTCGGTGAGGGAACTTCTTCCGGGCACGTAGGCCTTGATGTCGAGAATGCCGGCCCGGGGTGCGGGTGCGTTCATGGTTCTCCCGGAATCACTGCTGAAACGGTGCGGGATAGGACCCCAGGACCATGCCAGTCAAGGAATCCATGGCAATGCGGCGCTCTTCATCTCCCTGATGCCAGCCGTCGAGAGTGGTGATCCGGGCTTGCGAAACGGCATCAGCGGACTCGTCGAAGAGTGCGACCACGGTCCGGTCGTCTCCCGAGGGTTCAGGTGCGGTCACCGACAGCACGAACGCCTCGCAGCGTGACCCGGATCCAGGTGCCGGAGGGACGAACGGAAGCATGGCCACGATGTGGAGCGCGGCACGTCCCTGGCTGGCGAGCAGTCGCAGGGCGTCATGGTCCGAGGCTGGAATCACGGCCAGCCGGTCACGGCCTTCCGCGACCCGGTGCATGGCTGCGGTGGCGTCTTCGGTTTCAGGCATCAGCGTGCTCGAACCATAGAAATCTCGTGCGGTATCGCGCAGGCCGGTTTCCGATCCACCCACCACAACCGAGAACGCTCCCTGGAGCGGCAACAGGGCACACAGCATTTCACGCCACATGCGCACCAGTGCAGCCGGCGGAAAGATGCCGCGGTTGCGGGCAAGAAGACGGCGCAGGATGATCGCTTCGCGGCCCGGCCTGAGGAAGCGATGGAGCGTGCCCGCTTCCGACTTGGCCGCAGTGATCTCGTCGACGAGTTCGACGCGGCGCAAGATGAGATCGAGAATACCGTCATCGACAGTATCGATCTCCCGGCGCAGGCGGGCGAGGGTGTGTTCGGGCGTTGTCAGCGTGATGCCCCGGATGATGTGTTGGGTCAGGAATGCTGTTTAGGTGACATCGTCACCAAAGGCAAAACCGGACGGAGTCAGCCGGGCCTGCCGCGACCGGTTCGAGACCCGCCTGGTCGACCAAAGGTGTGTCGGTAGGCCGTCGGCGTGGTTCCCACCAGACGCCGAAAGTGATGCCGCAGTGTGTCGGCCGCGCCGAGGCCCGAGCGCATCGCGATCTCGTCGATGGTCAATGCGGTGGTTTCCGCCAGGTGCCGTGCCCGGTCGACGCGCTGCCGGATCAGCCAGTCACCGGGCGTCGAGCCCGTGGTTTCCCGAAAGTGCCGCTGGAAGCTGCGTATGCTCATGTCGGCCTGCCGGGCGAGGTCGGCGACACGGAGATCCTCGTCGAGGTGGGCGGGCAGCCACTCGAGCAATCTGTTGAATCGTGCGGCCTTCGCGTCCGTGACGACCGGCGTCTCGACGAACTGCATCTGGCCCCCGTCACGATGCGGCGCCAGGACGAGTCGCCGGGCAACGTTGTTGGCGACTGCCGCGCCGTGATCGCAACGCACCATGTGGAGACAGAGGTCGAGCCCCGCCGCGCTGCCGGCCGAGGTCAGAACCGGTCCTTCGTCGACGTAGAGCACGTCGGGGTCGACGTCGATTTGTGGAAAGCGGCGCGCCAACGCATCCGTGTAGCGCCAGTGGGTGGTGGCGCGCCGACCGTCCAGTACGCCGGCGGCGGCAAGGAGAAAGGCGCCCGAACAGATCGAGGCCAACCGACCGCCACGCTCGACGACCCGCCTGAGCGCGGCCAGCAGCGATGGCGAGGCTGAAGCGTCAGGATTCTTCCAGCCAGGTACGATGACCGTATCCGCCTCGTCGATCAGTTGCAGGTTGCAGGGCGCCTGAAAGGTAAATCCACCCGCCGCTCTCAACAGCCCGGGCTCGACCGCGCAGGCTTCAAACCGGTACCAGGGCCGGTCCAGCTCCGGTCGAGGCAGGCCGAAAATCTCGTAGGCGCAGCCGAATTCGAATGTGCACAAGTCGTCGTAGACCAGCGCGACGACGGTGGAATGTGGGAGGGTGCCGGCCATTCTGGCAGAATCTTACCGATATTGGGCATTCGCGCCACTCGTCAATCGTGGGCGGCATCCGGAGACTGCTCGTTCCAGTTTCCAGTAGGGGATCGCCGATGCTTCGACTTTACGACAGCCATCTGTCCGGCAATGGCTACAAGCCGAGGTTGCTGCTCGCCCACCTAGGAAGAGCGTACGAGTCGGTCGAGATCGACATCCTGAAAGGCGAGAGCCGGACTCCAGCATTCCTCGCCCGCAATCCCAACGGACGGATCCCCGTCCTCGAACTCGATGACGGTACCTGCATTGCCGAATCCAATGCCATTCTTCACTTTCTCGCTGAGGGTTCGAGATTTCTGCCGCTGGACCCGCTGGCCCGTGCGCTCACCCTGCAGTGGATGTTCTTCGAGCAATACAGCCACGAGCCGTTCATTGCGGTTGCACGCCACTGGATCCGGCACACGGGAATGTCCGAAGCGCAGCGTGGCCAGCTTCCCGACAAGCTCGAGGGAGGACACGCCGCGCTCGCGGTCATGGAGGGGCACCTTTCCCGATCCGACTGGTTCGTCGGCACCGGAATGACCATCGCTGACATCGCTCTCTATGCCTACACCCACGTCGCGGGCGAAGGCGGATTCGATCTCGCCGGATACCCGGCCGTTCGCCACTGGCTCGACCGCGTCCGGGAGCAACCGGGCTACGTTCCCATGTGACCCATGTGGTTTGTTCGGCAACTCACCAAGCGTACGAGTTCGCCGGTCCCAGACCATTTGCCGGGCACGGCCTGTCGCTGATACTGCGCTAGGAAGTGGACGCATAGGCGCGAGCGGGCGAAGACACTCAAAGGACGCAACGCGGTCGATAGGACGGTAGTCATGAGTGCAATGGACGGCACGACAATGCAACAGATTGGTCATGGCACACACCGAACTGGGCACGAAGCTCTACACGGACGAACTCGCTTCCTACATGGGATTGCCGGATCATGAGTACGAGATGGTGGTTACTCGGTCGGCGAACACATGAAGGGCATGGTCCACGTGCAAGGGATCTATTCGTTCTGGATGCCTTGAAGCGGACCTACACTTAGACGTTCCACCACATGAGCGCCAAGCACCTCCACCACTACGTCACTGAGTTCGCAACACGCCACAACCAGCCGTCGCATGACACCATCGCCATGATGTCCGAGACCGTTGCACGCACCAGCGGAAAGCAACGGATGTATCAGAACTTTGTGTTTGATTGAGGACATTAACTTGTTGATCTGCAATAGATTCACAAAACACTCGCAAAACTTGGCTGAGCTGCTAAATATCTGGCGTGGACAGAACCTATCACCTAGAAGGTGCCTACAAGCCCACCGCTAAGCGGTTTGCGGATCTCAGCGGACCGGACTTTTATCCTACTCCGCCATGGGCGACCTACGCGCTGATCGACAATGAAGCCTTGACGGGTGATATCTGGGAATGCGCCTGTGGCGATGGCGCAATGTCCCGAGTACTTGAAGATACTGGGTGCGCCATTGTCAACTCTGACCTTTACGACCGAGGATTTGGCGAAGCGGGGGTAGATTTCCTGTCATCCACTCGGAAGGCCGACAACATCATTACCAATCCGCCGTTTCACAGCGCGGAAGGCTTTGTGGCAAGAGGAGTGGTTAGCGCAAAACGGAAGTTTGCGCTGTTGCTTCGTTTGGCATTCCTCGAGGGAGCCAACCGGGCGAGGACGATTTTTACCGAAACCCCGCCAAGTCGTGTCTGGGTCTTCAGCGAGCGCATTACGTTCTACCCGAAGGGGGTAACTGCGAAGGGCGGCGGAACCACGGCGTATGCATGGTTCGTGTGGGACAAAGACCACATCGGCGTGACAGAGTTGAAGTGGTTCAAACCAGGCTATAAAACGAAATTCAGCCAGCCGTCTGCGCGGCAAGGTAGGCTCTGCCTAAGTCGGTGATGACCAAACCTCGGCGCCCTGGGTCGTAGTCTGCGTAGCCCTCATACACGATGTTCCCGGGTTGGTCTCTGTGTGACACCATGTTTCTGACTATTTGTGAGAATCTGGAGTCTGACCGGCCTTCCAGTATCTCGGCGTCTTCGCCCGTCGGCTCAAACACCGATTCGAGATGAGCGATTATTGCACTAGTCGATGCGAAAGCATCAGATCGTCCGGCAAGAAATTGTAGAGTAGGGACAACAACATCCGACTCGCTGATGCGTCCGTTAGACATGGGAATTCCTCTTCCTTCATAGGGCACGCCGACTGCTACATGAGACGGCACCAATTGCGAGAAGGTGTGTTCGTGGCAGCAATCAAGAGGCTGATTCGATGCGATGCCTCCACTACATTGCTGCTTGGTGTACCCTTCCACATTTGCATCTACACCAAATCACCCGGCCGAGCCACTCACTCAATCTCTGCCATTTGATGGCAGACGCGACTCAGCGCACCGGTACCGTAAGCCAGTGCGCAACAAGAGGACCTGTGCGCTTGGTCATCTTGTGTGACACAGGAGCTGACAACTACGCCCGACATGGCTACCTCCAAGCCTGAGACCACTCGACCAACCTCTAGGCAACGCGACGCTTCGGCTGTCAATACGACGCTCGAGGAAACTACTCATGCACGGTTTCGAAGACCATCACTGAAACCGGATGCCGAGAACTCAGGCGGGTCCCAGAAGGTGTGTCCTGAATGCGGGCATGCCTTAACAAGGTCAAGGGATCGGACGCCATCGTCGTCCATCGCACGATCCAAGCACGAAGGAACCACATCCTGCAGCGCGGTTTGAACCTTGCTTCGCGATAGAACGGACGCGGCTCCGCTGCCACCTGTGTAGCTAGACACAGTTCCCTCAAGTTGCTCGTACTGGATGGCCGACTGCAGCACCCTTGTGTTCCTCCGCCGCATGCCGGCGCCAACAGACGGGGTGCCCCGGACGAAGGCTTGACAGGCCGGTGTCCGGTCTCCATACAGCCCCCCACGCTCCGCTGACTACAATCTCAGGTTCATGACACCTGACCACACGGCGGAATGAGTTCGACATGACTGAGGCTCCCAAAGCCGTCCACGAAATCCAGGATGATCTTCCCGGGCCACGCGCCGAACTGGCCGGGGGCGCGGCGGTCAGGCTTGAATCCGGTGAGAGGCTGGGACCGGTACGAGTCGCCTACCAGACCTGGGGAACTCTGAACGACGCCCGGAACAACACCATCTTGATCTGTCACGCCTTGACGGGCGATCAGTATGCCTTCGGCACCCATCCCGTCACCGGGAAGAAGGGATGGTGGGAATCGATGGTGGGCCCAGGCAAGTCGATCGACACGGACCGTTTCCATGTCGTCTGTCCAAACTGTCTTGGCGGTTGCATGGGAACGACGGGACCGGCGGCCGTCGATCCTGCGACGGGTGAACTCTACGGCACGTCGTTTCCGATCATCACCATTGGCGACATGGTCAATGTGCAGGCGATGCTTCTCGATCACCTCGGCATCGAAAAGGTCATGTGTGTGATCGGTGGTTCGATGGGCGCCATGCAGGTTCTCGACTGGGCGGCCCGCTACCCCGACCGGGTTGTCAGTGCCGTGCCGATTGCCGGTGCTGCCCGTCATTCGGCGCAGAACATCGCATTCCACGAAGTCGGCCGTCAGGCCATCATGGCTGATCCCAACTGGTGCGGCGGATTCTACTATCGCGAGGGAAAGCGCCCGGAGAAGGGTCTCTCCGTTGCCAGGATGGCGGCTCACATCACCTATCTTTCGGAGCCGGCGCTGTGGCGCAAGTTCGGCCGGGAACTGCAGAACCGCTACATGAAGTCCTATGAGGGATTCGGTGCCGATTTCCAGGTCGAGAGCTATCTGCGCCACCAGGGCGCCAGCTTTGTCGAGCGTTTCGATGCCAACGCCTATCTCTACATCACCCGTGCCATGGACTACTTCGATCTCGAAGCCGACCACGGCGGAGACCTCGCGAAAGCCTGGCAGGGGACGAAGGCGCGTTTCCTGCTGACGAGTTTCACCAGCGACTGGCTGTTTCCGACCTCCGAGAGCAAGGAGGTGGTGCATTCCCTCATCCGCGCCGGAGTCAACGTCAGTTTCGTGGAGATCGAGAGCGACAAGGGCCATGATGCCTTCCTGCTCGACGAACCGGACCTGTTTGAGACCACGGCAGGCTTTCTCGACAGTGTCGCGCGCGACCTCGGCTTTTAGTCTCCTGACCGCAAAGGCTGGCAAAGCATGACCATGGACCTTGCTGGAGGAGAAGGCGGCAGCAGCCGCACCGTGGCGTCGCCGCAACCGAATGCTTCTGCCTGCGCGCTCCCGAGACCGCAGACCGCAGGGTACCCGTCGCGGGGGCGTCGCAACCGGGCCATTGGGCCATGAGTCTCCTCGCCGGCGCGAGGGACCGCTTCATCCTCGGAGAGAACCGCTTCGGCCTGAGACCGGATCTCGGGCTGGTGGCCAGCATGATCGAGCCGGAATCGCGCCTTCTCGATGTCGGATGCGACGACGGCGCCCTGCTCGACTATCTCGTCAGGGAGCTCGGCTGCGACGGTCGCGGCATGGAGATATCCCAGGCCGGGGTCAATGCCTGCGTGGCGCGCGGGCTGCCCGTCGTCCAGGGGGATGCGGACCGCCACCTTGTGGACTATCCCGATGACAGTTTCGACTGCGTCATCCTGAGCCACACGCTGCAGGCCGTGCACCGGCCAGGCGAGGTCCTGCGCCAGATGATGCGCATTGCCGACGTTGCCATCGTTTCCATTCTCAACTTCGGGCACTGGAGGGCGAGACTCTCGATGGTGACCCGCGGGCGCATGCCCCACACCCGGTTTATTCCGGAGCCCTGGTTCATGACCAGTACCATTCGTCCATGCACGGTGCGTGACTTCATGGACCTTGTGCGTCTCGAGGGTCTGTCGACGGGCGACTGCTACGGCATTGCGAAGGAGCGGGAGGTCACGGTGATCCGCAGCGGTTTCGAGGGACAGGCGAACCTCTTTGCCGAGCAGGCGGTCTTCGAAGTGCTGCCGGCCAAGAAGCGGAAACCGGGCCGCCGGTCCTGACCGGACCCTCCGCTCCCTGTCAGGAGGTGATCGACAGGGTCCCGTTGCCGTGACCCGAGCGGACCGGTTGGATCCGGTCCGGTCGGGCGACAAGCCGTTGGAGCCGGAACCGCCTCGCGACGGGGATGGCGCCATGGACCT
Organism: Alphaproteobacteria bacterium; assembly: GCA_965207785.1. Classification (GTDB taxonomy): domain Bacteria; phylum Pseudomonadota; class Alphaproteobacteria; order SP197; family SP197; genus SP197. The sequence goes on from CBDBNO010000010.1 coordinate 430,290, forward strand.
CCTTGATGGCCTCCACGAGGAGGACACCGGGCCACGGCAGCCCCCACTTTCGACCGACGCGCTCCCATGCCGGTGCCGACCAGAGCGACAGACCCCTGTGACTGGGAGGAACGTAGATGGCGCGCTCGGCCGCCCGCGGGGTGAACATGGATTCTTTGAGAAGACGGTTGATCTGGCGCTCGGTGAAGGGATAGCCATGGCCGAATGGCGTGTGATCGGCCCTGGCCCAGATACCGCCGCGATAGGCAACGATGACGACGAGGCGCCCCGACGGTGTCAGGACACGCCAGAGTTCGCGCATCGCGGCAGTGCGCGGCTCGCAGTGTTCCAGGGCATGGACCAGAAGAACGCGGTCCACAGACTGGTCGGGAAGGGGAAGTGCATCCTCGGCGATGAGACAGGTCTTGCTCAGCCCCTCTGCCGGCCAGCGGATCGCGCCCTGCATGGCCGGCGACAGGGCGAGAACCCGTTCAGCCTCGTTGCGGAACACGGCGAGGAAGGGAGAGGTGTATCCCAGGCCTGCAATCCGCAAGCCGGAGACGTCGGGCCACAGGGCGCGAATGCGGGCCAGCACCAGCCTGCGGGTGACTTCTCCAAGGCGGCTGGAATAGAAAGAGCCGAGTTCGGAAGCGTCCTGATACATTCCCTCACCGGGTGCAACCCGCCAACCGAGCATAACCGAATTCGCGAGAGAGAACCGTTGTCGCTCCCGCAGGCGGCTGTGGCGTCCGACGGTTTGTCCTCCTATCCTCGATGGATGATTGAAACCCGCCATGCGGAGGATCCATGAAGCTCTACTTCAGCGCGACGTCGCCGTTCGTGAGGAAGGTGATGGTGGCCGCTCACGAAAGGGGGGTGGCTCATCGCATCGAACTGACAGGTCCACAGGCGGCAGCGCCCGGCAGCCTTCGCTCGGACAACCCCCTCGAAAAGGTTCCCACGCTGGTTCTGGACGACGGTCGCAGACTCTTCGACAGCTTCGTCATCGTCGAATGGCTCAACTCCTGCGGCAGCGGACCGAACCTGATACCGGCCGACGCCCGCGAGCGATCGGACGTCCTGCGCAGGCATGCGCTGGCCGACGGAATCATGGAGGCAGCCGTTTCGAGCGTCATGGAGCGCCGCCGCCCCGAGGAGAGGCAGTGGGACGGCTTCCTCGCTCACCAGCGTGGCAAGATCGAGCGGGCCATCGCGAGTCTCGACCGCGAGGTGGACGCCTTCGCCGGCACGGTCGATCTTTCGACGATCGCCGTCGGTGCGGCTCTCGGCTATGTGAGCTTCCGCCTTGCGGATCTCGACTGGAGAACCGGTCACGGGTCTCTCGAGCGATGGTTCGCGGAGTTTTCGCAGAGACCGTCCATGACCTCGACCGAGCCCCACGATCCGTGACCTACGATGCCATCTGTCGGGCGCTCGAGCCGTACGGGCTCATCGCCAGGGGTGGATTCACACCGGACGCCGGCGACGGCCTTGGCAGCGACGCGGCCTGTGTCGTGATGGTCGGCAATGCCGGTCCGGCCATGTGGCGGAGCTTCGCGGCGCTCCCGCAAACAGGCAGGGACCCGATGAACCTCTGGACCCGCAGGGTTCTCGGCGCCATCGCCCGCACCTTCGAATGCGAGGTCGTCTTCCCCTTCGAGGGTCCGCCGTGGCAGCCTTTCCAGCGCTGGGCGATGCGCGCCGAAGCCGTGTCCGTTTCTCCCGTCGGCATCCTGATCCATCCCGAATACGGTCTCTGGCATGCCTATCGCGGCGCGTTTGTCTTCCGCGAACCGATCGCGGATCTTCCACCGCGGGACGACGCCCCAAGCCCCTGCGAGACCTGTGACGAACGGCCCTGTCTTTCAACCTGTCCGGTTCATGCGTTCGACGCCGGTTCCTACGACGTTCCCGCCTGTCGGCGTCATCTGCAGTCATCCGAAGGCTCGGATTGCATGAATCTTGGGTGCCGGGCGCGGCGCGCCTGTCCCGTCGGCCGTTCCTATCACTACCACGCCGGACAGGCACGGTTTCACATGGAGGCATTCCTCTCCTCCGCTCCACGGCCATGACCCTGTCCTGAAGCCCGCGAGGCCTGCTATGCTGCATCCGCCCGGGAGGACCGGCAATCTGCGGGAGAAGGGCGGAACGATTCATGACATCACCACCGTTCAGCATGCACCGCAACCATGGGACCGGTGTACGTTCTCCGGCACTTGCCAGCGTGGTCATGTTGGTCCTCTGCCTGGTCACAGCCCCGGGCGCCGGGGCCCGAACCATCGAAGATGCGCAGTTGGCCCTGGCTGAAGGACGATTCGAGGAAGCGGTTCGACTGGCCGAAACGCTCGATACGTCTGAAGGGCAGGCGCTTGCAGCGAGGGCGCTCGCGATCCACGCCTACTACATCCTGGAGGAGGGAGACGATACCAGGGAACCACTCCTGCTGCGCGCGATCGAGCTTGCGAGGAAGGCAGTTGAGCTGGATCCGGGCCATGCCGATGCGTACGTGATGCTGGCGGCCACGCTCGGCCGTCATGCGCAGGTGATCAGTTCCCTGGAGGCTTCGAACAAGGGATACGCCGAGAAGATCCAGGAGGCTGCGGAAACAGCTCTGGGCATCGACCCCGATCTGGTCGCGGCCCACCTCACGCTGGGCCGGCTGCATTCGGAGCTGATCGGCGTGATGGGCTCGTTCCTGGCGCGCACACTCTACGGAGCCCGGGAGGAAGAGGCCCTGGCGCACCTCGAGAGGGCCTTCGAGTTGGCGCCGGATGCCAAGGAGGTTGCCCTGGAGTATGCGCTGGGTCTTCTGATGCTGGATGAAGACGAGTACCGGTTGAGGGCGCACGAACTCCTGGTTCTTGCCGTCGAGATTCCGACCGGAGACGCGTATCAGGCCATCGTCCACGGCGAGGCGGTCAAGCACCTCGAAAGCCTTGAAGGCGGCGGGGGCTGACGGTGCCGTTGCCTGGCGGTCGTCACGACTGAGGCCGCCGGCACGCCCTGGCTCTATGGCGGAAAGCAGCCGGAGCTCTCCCTTCCCAGCCCTCCCTGATGTCCTCGCGCGATGGAGCGTCACGAGCAATGGCGAGAGAACGAAGCAGACGGTGGCATATGTGCTCACCGCGAACGCCAACATCCTGTCCGTGTTCCAGGGGGAGTCGGGGCGCATGTCGAGGCCAGGATGTCGCAAGCCGGTCTCCAGATCCTCCATCCACTACGGTACGGAAGGCGCCGGAGAATGTGGCCGGTCCAGGCCTCTGGCCCGGGAGCTGGCCACCGAAGGGACTCAATTCGATGCCATCCACGCAAACCCTGAACATGAAAGGCCCTGTCGGCAGCGTACGGGTCTCTGCATGTGATCTGGAAGTGAGCGGTCCGGGACAGTGGTAGGCTGCGAAGCAGCGGAATCGGCAGGGAAGTCCGTGATGCGGCAACGAATTGCCGTCGTGGGTGGCGGGGTTTCAGGTCTGGGCGCCGCGTGGGCGCTGCATCATCGCCCGGATCGCTTTGACTTCCGGCTATACGAGGCCGAGGAACGGATCGGCGGGAACGCCGTTACGGTCGACATGCCTCAGGACGACGGGAGTTCCGTCCCATTTGACATTTCGGTCACCGCCATGATCCCGTCGGTGTGAACCACAAGGTCACATCCAAACTCTGACAACCACTCGATTTACGCCCTACATACCCTCTCACTTATTCTGCACACTATCAATCAGATGCATGCCCTGTCAACGGCCTTGTGGCTCATTCTCCTTGAGCGCAATACGTCAGTCTTACGTCATCCAAGAGTTGCATTTCCGGAAAATACCAAAATCAATGGACCGCTCACTGTAGGGACACGTACATCGCAAGCATCCGATATTGCTACCATGTGCATACCCATGGCAATATCGATCGACGCAAACTGATCAGGCACTCCGATCTTTCTGATTGAGGTCATTGGGACCCAACCCTTACAGGACTCCTTCGAACATCGACCGGCACCCTCGACGGCCGAACTCAATCTGACCTCAAGACGTCTCGCGCGGGCACCATTGCATAGACCTCAACCAGACCTTAACGAGAGCCGAACGCAACCATCCACCCTGACCTCAGGCTGACCTCAGGAGCAACCATGACCGACGCCACAAGGAAGCAACGCACCGTGATGATGACCGACGCCGAATGGCAGGACCTGAAGGAGACCGCCGCGGCCGCCGGCATGCGCGTCTCGGCCTTCATCGTCCACCGCCTCGGCGCCGCCAGCGTCGACGCCGACCAACTCGATGCCGGCGACACCCTGGCCCGCATGGAACGCTCGCTCGTCCTTCTCGAGGAGATCGAGCGATTGCGCCTCATCGAGGATCCGGAGACCTGGAAGGCCGTCAACGAGCGGGTCGAGACACGCCTTGCCCTAGAGCGGAGGCTCAGATGATGACCGAAGACCGGGCCCGGCAACGCTCCTACTACTGTTCGGCGAAGCAGCAGGCGATCATCGCCAAGCGGGCGAAGAAGGCGGGCATGAGCCGCTCGGCCTTCATGGTCGCCTGCGCCCTTCACGACGATCCGGCGGCCGGGGTGACGATGGCGGCGCCGGACGAACTCGGGGCCCTCCTCGATCATCTCCCGGCCTCGGCCGAGGTGGTCACACGCCTCATGGCCCCGGTGCCGGATCTCGGCATGTCCGTCGTCGACGCGCTCGAGTTTCTGTGCCGCCTGAAGGTGCCGGAGTCTGGTCCATGAAGCGCCGTCCAAAGAGACCGGGCAAGTACGCGCTCTCCTGCACCGACGAGGCCTGGGAGAGGATCTCCGCCCGGGCGTCGCGTGCCGGCATGCCGGTCTCGGCCTTCCTCGTGCGGGCCGCCCTGGCGGTCGATCCGACCCGTGCCAAAGTGGATGCCGCCCTTGCCCTGGAACAGCAGAAGACCATCGCCGAGGCCGCCCGGCGGATCGTCGCACATCTTCCGCCTGAGCCGGCGGAGACGGCGGTGCCGCTCTGGAAGAGCCTGCGCGACCGCCTCTCCTTCCTGGTGCGCATGGCGATGAACGACATGCTGGATGGGGGGCGCCGGCGAGATCTCGAACGCCACCTCGACCGCCAGTTCGGCGCCGGCGAGGGCGCGCGCCTGGTCGCCGCCTGGCTGGAGCGCACAGGGCGCGACGACATCCCGGAGTAATCACACGCACGGGTCACATGGAGAACCCGCGGCCGCGGCTCTGCGACCAGGACTGCCGGCGCTTTTCCTCCTCCTGGCGTTCCCGTTCCAGCCGCACGGAGTCGTCCGGCTCGCCATGGGTGGTCCGCGTCTTCTCGAAGCGGGCGATCATCTCTTCCAGGACCTGCCGCGTATCCGCGCCGTCGTGGAGAACCACGGCAACGTCCCGGTCGCCGCCGGCCAGAATCGTGCGGACCCGGTCTTCCAGGCGCCGGGACTCGTCGCACCACACTTCCCAGGCCAGGCTCTGCTGCAGGGTGAGGTCCTCGCGCCGCGCCTGCGCCTCCAGGAACAGCGTGTCGCCGTCGTGGGCCTTCAGATCATCGAGAAGGCCGGCGACCTTGTTCCGGGTTTGCATGAGGGCCTGGTATCTGTTGATCTCGCCGCGGAGCGCCACGCGCCGCGGGTCGTTCTGCTTGAGGCCGGCATCGAGGCGCTTCATGTCGGAGACGATCCCGGCGTACTCCTCCGTCATGGCCGGATGCACGGCGGAACCTGCCCTGACCATGTTGTCGTGGAGACGCAGCAGCAGCCACCCCGGCAGACCGTCGAGGCGGCCGCTGGCCGCAAACTCACGTCCGACGCGCGATGCAACGCCCGTGTGATCGAGGTGAGCGAGCAGCGCGGCGTCGGTGGCATCGATGTCGGCCGCCACCGGCGCGGCGGCATCCCGCCAGCGCTTCCAGTCCCTGTTGAACCGCCGGTTGAGCGGCCGGGACTTCTTGCCCTCGCGCTTCAGCAGGGAGCGCCGCATGACGTCGACCTCCCTCGCGCGGACGATGAGTTCGCTCGCCCGGGCATGGGCCCGCTCGTGCTCGGCCAGCCGTTCGAGCGCAGGCTTGAGCACCTGCGGCATCATGGCGTGGACGGGTGAACCGGCCTGAAGCGCGTTGAGCTTCGCCGCCAGGGCTTCGCCCTCAGGCCCGAGGAAGGGGTTCGCTTGCCTTATCGGACGCCGGGTGGTCAGCCATGCGTGGACAACGTCCCAGGCGCGCTTTTCGAAGGCGATGAGGTCCTCGAGGATCGCCGCCCTGTTCGACAGCAGCGGATCGGCCTTGTCGGGGTCCGCCGTCGCCCGCCAGCTCAAGAGAGCTTCCTGCGTCTCGCGGCTCCAGTCGGCGATCTTGGAGAGCTGACCGGCCGTCTTCCTGGCCGGCGCGTGGCAGGCGCGGTAGTCGTCGAGAGCCCGCAGGATCCGCGCCGCCGCATTCTCCGCCTTCGCGACCCGGGCCTCGTGGTGATCGAGTTGTTCGGATGCCAACTGGAGCCATGGCGGCAGCACGCCATGGCGGGGACGATCGGCCTCCAGCGCACGCAGGTCCGCCGCCAGGGCTTCGCCGCCGGGTGTCCGGAAGGGAGATGCCCGGAGGATGGATGCCGCATCGCCGGCGAAGCTGGCGCGGATGGCATCGGTCCACCGCGGGCGAAGGTCGCGGGCGCGCTCCTCGAAGGCGAGGATGTCCTCGAGGGCCGCTTCCGTCTCCGCCAGCGCCGGATCCCTCGTTTCCGCCTCCGTCAGGGCCCGCCAGGTGTCGAGGGCCTCCCTCGTCCCGTCGCACCAGGCGTCGAGGCTGCTCACTTGCTCAAGGGGGCTCTCGCGGAGACGCTCGTGGAGCGCCGCATAGTCGTCGAAGGCGCCCGCCACCGCGGCGGCGGCGCGCTGGCGCTCCTCGTTCCGGGCGACCTCATTCTCGTGGCTGTCGAGGTCCGCGAGCGCCTGCCGAAGCTCGGGCAGCATCACGGCGTGGCCGGGGAGATCGGCCTCCAGGGCGCGCAGGTCCCGGGCCAGGGCATCGCCCTCCGCCCCGGCGAACGGACTGGCCGTGCGATCATCGCCCCTGGCGTCGCGCAGTCTGCCGGCCACGTCGAGGGCGCGCTCCTCGAAGGCGACGATGTCATCGAGGACGGCCGCCGTTGCCGTCAATGCCGGATCCCTCTCGTCGGCCACCGTCATCGCCCGCCACGCGTCGATGGCAACGTTCACCTCGCCGCGCCACTCCCCGATGGCGGAGAGCCGGCCGGCCGTGTCATCCGTCGCCGCGTGGCATGCGCGATAGTCGTCGAGGCCCCGTGCGATGGCAGCAGCCGCAGCCTCCCGTTCCTCGTTTCGCGCCAGGTGGCGGGCGAGGATCGCGGTCAGAACCTCGGGCGGTTCCTCGCCCTCGGGCGGATCGCCGGCAAGGCGGCGGACCCGTGCCAGCAGCGGATCGCTTGCACCCATGTCGACCGCGTCCATGCCCCGGGCGCGCGCCTCGTCCTCGAAAGCGGCCCAGTCGGCGATCAACCCCGCCACCCCGTCGTCATGATCGCAAGCCTCGCGGAGACGGAGCGTATCGTCGAGACCGTGTTGTTCTCGTTCACCATCACGGACGACCACCCGCGGAAAGGCGTCGATGGCAGCGGCGGCCCGCTCCCGCCACGCAGCATAGCCCTCGGCTTCGTGAAGGGGCCCGCCCTGCGCCCTCTCCCTCAGCGCCCGCCGCTCGTCCTTCACGGCGTCAAGGTCCCTCAACGCCCGGTCGAGCCTGGCCATGGCCTCCGCGGCGGCCCGGGCCGCCGCCTCCTCATGGTCCCGCATCGTCGCGTCGATCATCTCCAGGAAGGCCAGGTGGTACCAGGGGACCTCCGCTGATCGCGGGGCGGTCTCCACAATGGCCTCGCCCCTGGCCATCAGCGCGTCGATCCCGGGAAGGAACGCCATCTCCTCGTCCGCCGCGTTGGCCGCTCTCGCATGAAGCCGCAGATCCCGGTTGAAGGCGCCGAGCTCGTCGTCGAAGGCCACCAGCTTTTCGAGAAGGTCGGCCTTGCCGGCGCCGTCGCCTCGCTCATCGCCCGTCTCGTCGCGCCATGCCGCCACCGTCGCCAGCGTCCTGTCGCGCCACGCATCGTGGCCTTCCGTGCCGGCAAGGGCGGAGTTCTCCTCCATGCGCGGATGGCGGGCGCGCATCAGCAGGACCTCGCGTTCGGCAAGACGATCGTCGAGGCGACGTTCCAGGGTGGCGCGCACGATTTCCGCCGGGTCCCTGGCCGCGCTCAGGCCTTGTGGCGTCATCCCGTCCTTCTCCGACATCGTCACAGGCCCGGAGTCCCGGAACTGGTGGCCGATCGCCTCGAGGGCCGAGAGCTCGTCGCCGGTCGCCGTCTCCAGGGCCTCCACCAGGCCGTCGCGGTCGTCGGTCAGCAACACCGCGTTGTCGCGGGCCCGCGTCAACTCGACGTAGAACGCCGCCTGGCCGGCGATGGCGCCCTGGTCGGCGTCGAGGACCGCGATCACAGCATCGCAGGTGATCCCCTGGGCCGCATGGACCGTCGAGGTCCAGGCGTGGTCGATGAAGTGAAGCTGGGGATCGTCATGGGCCAGCTTGAGCGTGCGGCCGTCGGCCGTGCGGAGCTTGAGGGTCTTGGCGCCGATCCAGAGGATCTGCGCCTCCTCGCCGTTGATGAGCGCGCGATCCTTGTCGTTGCGCGTCCAGCGGATCCTTTCGCCTGCCTGGAGTTCGATGGCCTCCGTCTCGAAGAGATCGACCCGGTAGCGCAGGTACTTCGACGGATCGGCCCGCCGGGTCTTGCCGTCGGGATGCTTCAGAAGAACCTTCCCGTCCTCGGACCCGATCACTTCGAAGATGTCGCCCGACTGCGCCTGGACGCCGTAGACCTGCGCATGGAACACCGCCACGTCGCCCTCGCGCCAGTTGGCGAGATCCCCTTTTTGGCCCCGCGTCAGATGGAGATTGACGTAGCGCTCGATCTCGATCGTCCGCCCGTGGAGGCTCCCTTCGGCCTTGAGGCCCTCGCGGATGCTCCCGGTGATCTCGCGGCGCCGGGCGTGGGTGGGGGCCAGCACCTTCGTCGCCTCGCGGGAGTCGGCATCGAGGTCGAGCCACAGGGCCGCGGCTCTGGGTCCCATCTCTTGCGTGTCCATCTCCAGGACGCCGGGACCGAGTTCCTCGATGGCGAGGTCCGGCTTGCCCTCGATCATGTGGAGCACCGCGGCCTTCAGGCTCTCGTCGCGCTGGCGCAGCACTTCGTCCATCACCGCCGTCTCCATGCCGGCCTTCTGCAGCACCCTGAACGGCTGGCCGGCCTCCACCGAGCGCAGCTGCGCGGAGTCGCCCACCAGGGCGACCCGGGCGATCCCCGTTGCCTCGGCAATGCGGGTAAGAGCATGCATCTGCGCCATGCTGACGAACGACGCCTCGTCCACCACAAGGAGCGTGCCTTCCAGGGCCGCTCTGGCCGTCTCGAGGGCCTCTTCGTCGGCGCAGCCGTCGCCGACGTCCCGGTAGCGGGTGAGGAACCACTGCAGTGTCTTCGTGCCGAGACCGGTCTCGCGCTGCAAGGTGCGGGCCGCGCTGCTCGAGGGCGCCACGGCGACGATCCTCTCAGGTCCCGCCAGTTCCACCACCTCTCTCAGCATCGTCGTCTTGCCGGTCCCGGCGTGACCCTGGACGCCCACGAGGTGGTTCGACGACAGGAGCAGGGTGGCAACGGCTTGCCTCTGCCCGGCGTTGAGGGCGCCGGCCGCGAGGTGGCGTTCGACGTCGTCGCCATCGATCTCGAAGAGGGCGGGAGCCCAGCTCTCCTTCTTCATCCAGGCGATGACGGCGCGCTCGGCCTTCACCGCGCGATCGGTGACGAAGGCGAGGTCGGAACGCGCCGCGGTGGCCTTGACGAGGTGACCCTCGGTGTGCAGACGGGCGATCGCGGCGTCGATCTCCGGCAAAGTCCACCGGCCCGGCGCCAGGACGAGAGCCCGCAGCATGTCCGCGGTGAAGACCGTGCGCCGCTCCTCGAGGTGCTCCACCGCCCTGCGCACCGCATGAAGCGCCGAGGGCGACTGCCGGTTCGCCGTCTCGCGGCGCTCCAGATGCCAGCGCTCGCGGTCGAGCCGGGTATGGGACGCGGGGCGGTTGCGGGAAACGCGCCGGTTGCGGGGTCCCAGTTCCGCCATGCGCGCCTGCCAGATGCGGCTCAGTTCCTCGCGCGACGGCTCGTCCTTGCGCTTGCGGGTATAGAGCACCGCCTGCTGCATCACCGCGGCCGAGGCCGAATCGAGATTGCGTTCCCTCGCCCAGGCAAGCGCTTCCGCCCGGCGGGTGGAGAAGGCCCTGAGCGTCGCCCGATCGTAGCCGGCGATCTCGAAACCGGGCACGCTGCCCACCATCGTCTGCTCCGTGGCGTAGCCCAGGGCCTCGAGGCGGCGCTTGAGTTCGGCCCGGTAGTGGGCGCCGATCAGGTGCTTGGCGCGTTCGATCCTGATGAAGTCGGCGCTGCGCCATTCGCCCTCCGCATTCTGCGTCATGTTGGCGACGACGCTGTGCGTGTGGAGCTGGGGATCGAGATTGCGGCTGGCGACGTGGCGGAAGGTCGCCGCCACCAGGCCATGGCCCCTGACGCGGGGACGCCTGCGGGTCACTGGATCCCAGCCCCGGGTCTCCAGCAGCTCGTTCTCGATGAAGTCCAGCGTCGCCGTCACCGCCTCGTCGTGGGCCCGGATGATCCGTGCCGACGCCTTCGGCGCCGCGTGGACCAGGGCTTCCAGAGACACCGACTTCGGCGCCGAGAAGGTGATGTCGAGGCCGGGACGGTGCTCGTGCTTGCCGTCGCGCAGACGTCCCAGGCGGGTCTTCGTGCCGGGGATGTGGCCTGAGAGGATCTCTTCGAAGCGTTTGGGTTTGACGGGGCCGTGGAGGCCCAGGGCCTCGATGCCCTTGCCGTGCCACCGGCTTGCCTTCCTGTGCTCCTTGTCGTTCTTGGCGTAGTAGCCATCCGCCTCGAAGTAGTGGACCGTCGAGGCGGCTTCGCTGAGGCGGGTGACGGTAGCGACCATGACCGGCAGTGTAACGCATTGGAGGGGAAGACGGCATGACGCCCGACGGGAGGGAAAACCACCGTATGACTGCGAAGCGTCAGCGTCCTCAACTCAGGTGGTCACATGTGACATGGATCTGCAGACCAACGTCACCCGCGAACCATCAGACAGCACCGTCCAGCGCAGCGTTCCGCAGTGGGCCAGGACATGAGAAAGGAACGCCAGTCTGGACCGACAACGTTCGATGGCCGCATGGTCGAAATGACCGTGCGGGAACGCGAAGGATGCACCGCTTGCTCCTTGACGCTCGGGGAGACGAGAATGACGGCCGAGCTGCCTTGTGAGCCTGGTCTTGCGGTTCCGGACAAGAGCGCCGACAGGGGCTGGATGACAGCATCCTGGTTCTCGGACTGTCCAGTCAGGTTAGGTTTCGTAGACAGCCTGTCGATCAGGGTACATGTGCAGGGGTTGCAGGGAATGTCACATCGGTTTCGCCTTGAAGGAGCGGTATCGCGGCCCGCAGGCCGCATCAACGACGATGCGTTTGACGCGTTGGATCGCATTGCATGGGTGCTGGACGGGGCGACGGGCATCTCGCCGGTTCGCCTGCTTCCGGGACAAAGCGATGCAAGCTGGTTTTGCGGCACACTCCGGAAGTACCTGCGGGAGGCGGCAGGCATGGCGGGATCGAACCGGATTGTGTTGGAACAGGCTCTCGCGACAACATCGACGAGTTTTGAGCGATTCAAGAAGAGAGAGGAGAAAGACCGGGCCGAATTGCCGGCGGCGAGTTGCGCAATGGCTGCGATCCGGGACGATCACATCGAGATATCGGTCATCGGTGACTGCACGGTGTTTCTCGACGATGGCCATGGCGGCATCGAAAAGATCTCGGATCAACGGGTCCGGCAGTATGACGATGCCGTTGTCGACGGGATCGTTCAGCTCATGAAAAGAGAGAACGCACCTTGTGCCGATGCGCTCGAACGAGCCAGGGCGACGATTTGGCGCAACCGCGAGATCCGCAATCGCGACACGACATATTGGGTGCTCGATCCCAATGTTGGCTCTCTGAGAGGCGTCATGACATCGACGCACGATCTCTTCCGAACGAAGCGGCTCGTGATGATGACGGATGGATTCTACCGGCTCGTGGACACGTATGGCGCGTACACCGACGATGGTTTGCTTGAAGCCGTTGTAAAACGGGGTTGTCACGCGCTTTGCTCGGAACTCCGGGAGATCGAGGGAGGCGACTCGGAGTGTCGACGATATGTTCGGATCAAGGCCCGCGATGACGCGTCCTGTGTGGTGCTTTCCGTCGAATGATTGTGGGGGCAGAGTGAACCGTGGTCTGACGGAGAGCAACGAAGCGGGGTTATGTGACCGAATTGTACGCTCAGGCAACTGCGGGGCTTGCCAGCCAGTGGACCGACTTTGGAAACAACACTGACTTTGCAGTCCGGAATCTCGGCACCCACAATTGCCACCAGTGCTTCCCAGCCATGGCGAGTAGAATGGTCACTGCACCATGGGCCCCGTTGCTCCACCGGACCGGGCATTTCAAGCCGAATGAACATACTGAAAGGAGTTTCATATGTTCCTGATGGGACAGACTGTCGAAGCGCTGGAGTTCTGTGGTCTTCAAGTCAAGGACTATACCAGTTCAATTGAGTGTAGTGCGTCTCTGGCCGTTGTGACAGTGCCGCCTCAGGGAGGTCATCCTGCCGCGTACTCGGAGAGATCGAAGAAACTCTACCTCGTCGCGCGGGGAGTTGTATCCTCACCATTGGCGATGACGTTGCGATACTGAATGAGGGGGATGCATGTCTGGTACGACGTGGCGAGGTATTTTCCTACCAAACGCCCATGATCCTGATGCCTCAAGCACACCCGGCGTGGTGATGTAACGGACCTGCTCGGAGGCGTGCGCGTGTTGTCCATCTGCCGTGTGTGCAGCACACTCACGGCGGAAGCGGGTTCGTGGACGCTTGTTTTTCGAGGCTTCATGCCCGTTACCAAACTGTCCCAGACTGAAGGCTCGCACCCCGCGAAGTACCCGGTTCAATCCGTGGACGAACAGCAAAACGCACGATGTCGCCTCGATATCTGTCAGCTGTCCGGAGGTCTCCCGCTTCCGCCACCCCCAACAGACGGAGGAAGCGTCATGGTAGAAAACGACCATCTCAATGTCATCCATGAGCGTGCGGCCGGTCTTGACATCCACAAGGTCGAGATCACGGCGTGCGTGAGGGTCGCGCAGCCCGGCAAGGAAGCGGTTGTCGAGACCCGGCAGTTCAGCGCTTTCCCCAAAGGCCTTGCCGAGATGGTGCGCTGGCTCAAGGGGCATCGGGTGAGTGCCGCGGTGATGGAGGGCACCGGCATCTACTGGGAGGCGCCCTTCCGCGCCCTCGAGGACGCCGGCATCAGGCCCCTGCTGGTCCATGCCCAGCACGTCAAGCAGATCAAGGGACGCAAGACGGACGTCGCCGACAGCATCTGGCTGGCCCGCATCTGCAGCTTCGGCCTGTGCCGTGACAGCATGGTGCCGCCGCGTCACTTCCGCAGCCTCCGCAAGGTCTCGCGCATGCGCCGCCAGGTGGTCCGCGAGCGGGCGCGGATGCGGAACCGGATCAACAAGATCCTCGATGCCGCCGGCGTGCGCGTCTCCGGCATCCTCTCCAACCTCTTCGGCGCCAACGGCATGCGCATCATGAGGGGCCTGGTCGACAACGAGCCGCGGGAGGCGATCATCGCCTCGCTCACCCATCATGTGCGCCGCCACGACGACAAGCTGCTCGATGTCCTCAACGCCGAGCTCGACGAGATGGGCCTCTTCCTTTTGCGCGACCAGCTCGACGCCTTCGACGCCGCCACCGAACGGCTGGCCCGCTACGACGCCGTCATCGATGCCGGCCTCGCCGAGTACACCACCCAGATCGAACTTCTGATGGCGATCCCCGGCATCGACAGGACATCGGCCTCGGCCATCCTGATCGAACTGGGCCCCGACATCTCCGTGTTCGCCTCAAGGCGCCACCTCGCAGCATGGGCAGGTCTGTGCCCCGGCAACAACGAGAGCGCCGGCAAGCGGCGCTCGGGAAGAACACGGCGCGGCAACACCACCCTGCGCGAGGTCCTCATCGAATGCGCCCAGGGCGCCGCCCGAACCAGGAACTGCCAGTTCCAGGGATACCACAAGGCCCTGGCCGTGCGCCGGGGATACTGCAAGGCCACCGTGGCCACCGCCCACAAGATGATCCGCGTCATCTACTGCGTGCTGAAAAACGGCATCGTCTACCTCGACCCCGAAACCGACTACGAGGCCGCCATGGTCCAGCGCAATGCCCCACGCTGGATCAGGATGCTCAAGAAACACGGGATCGATCCAACCAGGGTGCCCGCCGCAGCCTGACGCACGGGCATCAAGACAAGCACCCGTCACAGCGAAATCCGACACAGGGCCACAATGCGGGACGCCCCAACCGCCGGGCTTCGTCCACGATACGGTGCTTCAGCAAATCTGCCCAGCGGGGAGGCCCTGCAACTCGCCTGAATCACGCAAATGTTACACAGCAAACCACACTCGCGAAACGGCGTGTCTTGTTCTGCACCATATGCCTTTCTTTGATGGCCGTTTCGAGAAAGTGATCGACTCGGTAGACTGAATAGCGCCGGAACTTTCGTCGCCAAGCCATCGTGCGGCTTATACTCAAACCAGTCGGAAGTCAGGCATACGTTGCAATCCACTATCGAAACAGCGCAAGATTCCAACTCGCGCCAAGAGGGAACCAAGTCCAGTACCCTGCTGACAGAACCAGAAGAAGGTCGCACCCTAGTGTCCTGTGCCATGAATGGATTGAATTAATGCTTGGCCTCCCGGATCTCTTCCAGCCGCTCTCTGGCCCGCCTGATCTTGGCCAGGATGTCTTCGCTGCTGGCGGTCCACTTGTAGGGCTGCGGATGCTCGTTGTGCGCGTCCAGGTGGCGGATAATCTCGCGCCGCAGTTCGGTGACGCTGGCGAAGCTGCCATCGCGGATGACGGCGGTCAGGTCGGCGAAGAAGCGTTCGACCAGATTGAGCCACGACCCCGAGGTCGGCGTGAAGTGCATGGCGAAGCGCGGGTGACGGGCGAGCCATGCCCTGACCTTGCCGTGCTTGTGCGTGGCGTCGTTGTCGGCAATGACGTGGATGGTCAGTCCCTTTGGCGTCTCCCGGTCGATCTGCTTGAGGAAGCGCAGCCACTCGACATGGGTGTGCATAGCCTCGAGGCGCTGGATCAGCTTGCCGTCGAGATAGTTCATCGCCGCAAACAGCGTGATGGTGCCGTGCCGGACATAGTCGTGGGTCCTGGTGCGGATGTGGCCGATGCCGAGCGGCAGCCCGGGTTGCGTGCGTTCCAGGGCCTGGATCTGCGTCTTCTCGTCGCAGCACAGCACGATGGACCTCTCCGGCGGATCGAGGTACAGCCCCACGACATCCCAGAACCGGGCCTCGAACTGCGGATCGTTCGACAGCTTGAAGGTGCGCCTGAGGTGCGGCTTGAGGCCATGCTCGCGCCAGATGCGGCCCACGCTCGACGCCGAGATGCCGACCTCGGCCGCCGTGGTCCGCGTGCTGCGCCGCCGCATGCCCGGCGCCTGCTGGCCGGCCTTGGTCACCACCGCCTCGACCACCGCCGGCGCAATGGATGCCTTGACGCCTCGACCCGGACGGTCCACCAGGCCGTCCAGCCCCAGCCGCTCGAAGCGCTGCGACCACTTGTTGACCGACGTCGTCGACACCCCGACCGCCCGCGCCACATCCGACTGCTTCATGCCCTTGCTGCGCAGCAGCACGATGCGCGCCCGCACGACGTCGCGCGCCGCGGTTGTCGACGCGCGGACACGGCGGTTGAGCTCCGCTTCCTCTTCCGCCGCCAGATCCAGAACCGAAACAGGTCGTGCCATCGTACCCGCCATCATACGCCCAACAGCGAACATGGCACGGAACCATCATTAGTTCAATCTATTTATGGCGCAAGACACTAGCCCATCTTTAACGTTTTCCCACTGGCGAGGGGTGATTTGGCTGATTTTGCGGTCCCTGGCGCGAACGCCGTTTTCTCAATAGCGTGTGATAACAATGAGTTGGTGTCTTTGATCGATCCGGGGTGATGCCCGGATGACCGTTGTAGTGCCATCCTTTTACGTAGTGGTCTTGCGCCGCTCCTCCGGGGCCCTACAGTGCCTCCATGTTCATCCGCGCCACCAGGACAGGCACCGCAAAGGACGGCTCCGCACGGCTCTCGCAGCGCCTCGTCGAGAACCGCCGCGAGAACGGCAAGGTGCGCCAGAAGACCCTGCTCAACCTGGGCCGCCACTTCGCCATCGAGCGCCGGGCCTGGCCTTTGTTGTGCAACGCATCGAGGAGCTGCTCAAGGGCCAGCCGTCACTCTCCCTGGAGCCTCTCCCTGCCGAGATCGAGGCCGAGGCCCGGCGCATCGCCGCACGCCTGCTGGAGCGTCAGGGCGGAGACACCGCCGCGGCCGACTGGGAGACCGTCGATGTCGGGTCCGCCCGCGACATGGACGGCCGCACCATCGGCGTCGAGCATGTCGCATGGCAGGCCCTGGAGATGCTGGGCCTTCCCACCCTCCTCGACGGGCTGGGCTTGAACCGGCGCCAGCGCTGCTGTGCCCTGGGATCCATCATCGCCCGCATGGCGCACCCGGGCTCGGAACGCCAGACCAACCGCTGGCTGAGACGCACAAGTGCGGTGGGCGAGATGCTGGGCTTCGACTTCGGCAGCGTCAGCGACATGGCGCTCTACCGGGCCTCGGACAGGCTTCTCGCCCACCAGGAAGAGATCGAGGACCATGTGTTGGTTTTCTGATTATCGCAGCGCCTGATTCCCGGATTGATTTGCGTCGCCCGGGACGGGTTGTTTCGCCCTCTGCCGGTTTTTTCGGCTGGCGGTGCTTGTTGTTTCCAAGCAGGGGTTTCCCGTGACGGACTGTCGGGGGTCAGTTCACGGTCGGCAAGGGTCGAGGGGTGTTCCACCGATGAGGCCGTAGATGCCGTGTTGCTGGAGGATGTCGTTCCAGTCCGTGGCGCCGTCGGGGCGGACGCGCCGGATTCCCTTGTGTGCGGCCATCAACTGGCGTGCGGCGGCATCGCCGGCTTCGTCGGCGTCGAAGCCGCATGCCACGGAGACGATGTTGAGGGTCAGGAGCCATTGAGGCAGGCGGCGGGCGAGGCCTGCCGTGGAGGCGTACATGGAGACCGTCCCGCCGGCGCCCAGGGAGAGGGCGGAGAGGGCGTCGATGGCGCTTTCGGCGATGAAGAGGGCGATCTCCGGTTGCTCGGGGCATGAGGTGAACCAGAAGCCGCCGCGTTCCTTGCGGGATCCCGGGGCCATGCCGCGGAAGCGGCTGCCGTCGCGGCGGCGGCGTATTCCGACGAGTTCCGCCCCGGTGGCGTTTCCGGAGGCGTCGCGGCACAGGAAGACGGCGTTGTCTCTGGCGTCGGCGTAGAGCAGGCCCTGCTCCCCGAAGCCGTCGACGCGGAAGGTCTCGATGGCGCGCTCGTCGATCAGCCAGCGCCGCACGGCGGGCCACGATGCGGGGCACCGCCGGGGCAGGATCAGGGGCTTCGCGGGCGTCGCCCGCGGCCTTTGCGGCCCATGATCCGTCGAGGCCAGCCATGCGATGGCCTGGCGCGGCGTGCATGCCGTGGCATGGATGACGAAGTCGATGGCGCCGCCACCGCCACATCCGCGGAGATGGTCGTAGAACTTCGGGCCGTTGATGGAGATCACCGACCCCGGGCGTGTCCAGCGCGCCTTGTCGCGGCGGCATGGCCGGTATCCCAGGGCACGGGCCAGCGGCTCAAGGGGGCGGTCGCGCGGGTGGCTCACGGTTCGAGATCCTCGCGGGCCTGGTGGACATGCTCGAGGGTGACTTGGCGGGCCTTGTCGACGGCGGCGGCGTGGAGGGCATGGTGGGCGAAGGTGTCGACCTTGCGGGGGACGCCGCGGGCGAGATCGAAGATGGCCTCGATGGCGTTCTTCTCGAACAGCGGGACGTCGGCGCCGGCCAGGCGCATGCGGTGCTCGACGTAGGCCTCGGCCTCGTCGCGTTCGAGGCCGGGGAGGTGGCAGCGCACGACGATGCGCTGGGCGAGGGATTCGTGCACCGCCATGGTCAGCCTGCGGCGCAGTTCGGTGAGGCCCGTGAGGAGGAGGACGAGGCGGCGTTCGCTGTCCATGCGGAAGTTGGTCAGCAGGCGCAGTTCCTCGAGGAGTTCGTTGTGCAGGAGGTGGGCCTCGTCGATGACGAGCAGCGAGAGTTGACGCGTCTCGCCGAGCCGGCGCGACACGTCGGCGCGGATGGCGCGCCAGGCGCCATGGCGCGAGGTGGCGCGCTCGAGACCGAGTTCGGCGGCGATGAGGTTGTAGAGGTCGAGGATGCTTCCGGTGGTCAGCGAGATGTAGGCGACCTTGAAGAGGCCGCTGTGGAGGCCCTCGCAGACCTTGCGGCAGACGGTGCTCTTGCCGCAGCCCGCCTCCCCCGTGAGGAGACCGATGCCGCGCATCTCGATGAGGTGGCCGAGGCGCGCCTCGGCCTCGAGCTGGCCGCGAGCGGGGAACAGGTCGCCGGGCTCGGGAGCGTCCTTGAAGGGATAATGCCTGAGGGCGAAGTGCTTCGTCTGCATCACGATGTCTCCTCGTCGTCATGAGGTCTGAAGGTCAGGGTGCGGCGGATCAGGGCGTTGGCATGAACGTCCAGCGGCGTGGCGACGCCGGCGTCCCTGCCGTCGTGGACGATCCTGACGGGTCGATCGAGGCGTGCCGGATCGAAGCGCAGCGTGACCTTGTGTCCCACCAGTTCGGCGGGCGCTTCGTAGAGGCGGTTCTTCAAGCTCACGGTGCGATCCTTGTGGACCCGGCGGTCGACCTCGAAGAGGAAGATGTCGTCGAGATCGACAGTCGGGCCGAGCATGGGCACGTCGGCGGCCAGCGAGGCCCACTTGTCGAAGGGCGTCATGCCGCCCAGACCGCGATGGGGAGCCCTGTGGTAGTCGCCTTCGATCCATGTCCTCAGGCGCAGGTTGAGGGCGTCGAGACTGGCCAGCTCGGCGCTCTGGAGACGGGGCAGGAGCTGGATCCGGACTGTTCTCAGCCAGCGTTCGATCTTGCCCTTGCCCATCGGCCGGTAAGGCGTCGCGTGGATCAGGACGATGCCCAGTCTGGCGCAGACCAGGGCGAGATGGGTGGAACGGAAGTAGCTGCCGTTATCGACATAGAGCCGGACCGGCAGGCCCCTTCTCATCAACGCCTCGCGGAACACCGGCAGGAAGGACGCCGTGTTCTCGGACATGGCGAAGGCCGCATAGGGAATGACTCTCGTCGCATCGTCGATGAAGGCTATGAGGTAGGTCTTGAACCTGCGTCCCCCGGCACCCTTGACCTTCGGCCCGTGCAGGACGTCCGCCATCCACAGGTCATTGGCACCGGGCCAGGTGAAGCGCCGCAGGTCCCGGGCCTGTGTGTCGGCGGGCTTGTCGAGCCCCTCGGCGGCGAACAGGCGGTAGAGCGTCGAGGACGCCAGCGTCGCGTCGTCGGCCAACTCGCCCGACGCACGGGCCTGCCTGATCACCTCGCGCACGCTCAGGTGCGGCGCATCACGCTTGATGGACAGCACGAGTTCGATCGTCTCCGGCGTCATCCGCCGCGGCCTGGCGCGGTCACGGCGGCGCTTGGGGTAGAGGCCCTCGAAGCCATGCTTGCGGTAGTGATGCAGCCAGTCGCGGATCGTCCCCTCAGCGATGCGGTTGCGCCGCGTCCCGGGGATCACCCAGATCCGCTGCGACAACTCCCTGATCAGCGCCCCGATGGCTCGCCGGTCGGCAACCAGCAGGCCGGCGATCACGCCGTAACGGAACAGGGCGACGCGCTGACGGTGGTCTTCGGTGCCGGGGGACATGGCCACATCTTCCCGTGTTGGTCCGTGGAAGCTGCGACCTTCGACGGTCCCGAGCCTCTCACATAGTGCCGTCGCGTGTTGGCGGCCCCGTCGTGCTCCGGGGACCCCGCGGGTGAACGGCGAATCCAACGGGACAGGGAAGATGGACAAGGTGGTCGCAGCCCAGCTCCCGCACGCACACAAGCGCCTCGCCGCACGCCAGGTGGCTGCGCAAACCGATCAGGCCCAGACACGTCGTGTCCAGCAGCACCGGGAACAGTCCGGCCAGGATCCGCAGGCTCTGATGAACGCCGACAACCCGGCGGCGCAGCGACCGCCGCGCACTCGTCAGGTCAATCGCCTCGGGATAAAGCACTCGCACGCCCGCCCACAGGCTGCCCGCTTCCTCGACCGCCACAACCTGCGCCTCGCACGAGGCAAGCGTCCCCGCAAGACGCGCCTGAAGACAGCCCGGCAGGGCGCTGAATGACCGGTGGCAGGGGCGGCAATACCAACGCGCCACGCGCATGCCTCGCGGCGTCTTGCGCCCGTAGGTCCCGTTGCGCGTCATCCCGCAGGCCGTCACCGCCAGACCCCGGCAGCACACAGGAGGGGTTGCGGTGCGCCATGCCTCCTGCGCAACATAGTCCTCGGCGGACAACGTCGTCTCATCCAGATGCTGCAAACCTCCGCCCGTGGCCCGGCGAGCGACAGTCGCGCGGGCCACACTCCTTCATGGACCCGCACCATGGTGCAGCAGAACCGACAGGCGGCCTATGCGGTCACCCGAAAAACACCCTGCTTGGAAAAGAACAAGAGACCCTGGAGGCATCCGCACTCTCCCGGTCTCTCCGGGGAATCAGCACGGATCAATGTGGGAAAAGGCGGCCTCGGCCGACCGGAACAATCAGGGGTTCAACAGGCGCGGCGGCGATCGCGCGGCGCCTCGAGTTCCTCGATGATCGCCTCCCAGTCGGGCTGCACCCGGTCGCTGTCGCGATCCGCCGCCGGATAAAGCCGGGCCCGCAGTGTGCCGTCGTCGAGATCCTCTGGCAGCGGCCAGGAAAGGCCTGCCGCCTCGCTGCGGGCCAGCACGTGCGAGACGGTTCCCGTGCTCACCCCGACCGCCACGGCGATCTCGTCCCGCGACAGGGCGTGATCGTGACGGTGCCGAAGAATGTCCTTGATGTTCATCATGCCGATTCTCTTCATCGCGCTCTTGCCTTCCGGTTCGATACGCGAACCGGTCTGACAGGGATGGAAGAGACAGGGCACCTCGGAGATCCCGCTGGCCGCCTCGCCACGCCGCTCGGCAGGGCAGGGTCAGGCTCGGACCAGGACCGTCAAATGCTCAGGATTCGCCGTCAAGTGTCCAGGAATCACCGTCAAGTGTTCCAGGAATCGCCGTCAAATGTCGTAGGAATCGCCGTCAAATGCGCCAGGATTTTGCACCGGCCTGCCCACCCCGCGGTCCCGGCGGTTCGCCATGGCGAACCGGCCAAACTCCACGAGGCGGCTCTTGTCCGGGTGAAGGCTGAGACCGAAGCGATCCAGCCGTTCGCGGACGTCGCGGAGGTAGCGTTCCGCATCCCGCTTGTACTGGAAGCCGACCACGATATCGTCCGCATAGCGGACGATGATCGCTTGACCATCCGGGACCTTCGGGCGCCATGCCTTGTGGAACCACAGATCGAGCACGTAATGCAGGAACACGTTGGCCAGGCAGGGGGACACGATGTTCCCCTGTGGCGTGCCCATGCCCGTGTCCGTCCATGACCCGTCATCCATGACGCCGGCGTTCAGCCACTTGCGGATCAAGCGAGTGACCCGCCTGTCACCGATGCGGTGCTCAAGGAACGTCATCAACCAACCCCTCGGGATTGTGTCGAAGGAACACGTCACAGACTACCCACATCCATGACTTTCCAGATGTGGTGCGCATCACCCGCAAGGCCCACGTGTTCGAGGGACAGTCCCTGAATGTCCTGGGCCGGGCCCGCCGCCAGAACCAGCCCCAGTTCCTGCTGTTGTTCCCGGATGAGAGCCAGCGATATGTGCCCGTGGAATGGACCGATGCGGGAACCGCCGGGCCGTCCGATACCGATGACACTTCCGAACTGCCCACTGTCGGAGTGCGGGAGCTGCAGAGATTGCGTGACCGGATCGAAAGGATTCGCCAACGCACCGAGGTGGGCCCGGACTCCCCGACGGGTTCTCCGGAATCCGCTCCCGCGCTCACCGCAGGATGTTCGCCAGGGCAGTCGTCCCACGCCCAACCTGAGCGGTCACGCTAACATGGCATCGACATGGCCCATCCGCCGTCAGGAGAATGACGATGCCCCTTACCCCTGCCGAGAAGCAACGCCGCTACCGCGAGCGGCTCAAGGCCGGCGCCTGCCCCGTGCAGTACCGGCGTCCCAAGGACCGGCGCTCGAAGCCGCAACGCTGGCACGATGCGGTGGACACCCTGATCGCCTTGCAGGAGCACTATCGCAACTGGCTTCAAGCCTTGCCCGAGGGGCTTCAGGATACGGCGGTTCATGCCAAGTTGCAGGCCATCGATGCGCTCGATCTCGACGCCCTGAACGAGGTGGACTTGCCGCGCGGCTTCGGACGGGATTGATCCCGACCCCCAGTAACGTTACCATGCTCCATCACATGATGCATCGCACGATCAAGTGGCATGGCCATGCAGCTGGACCTCTTCCTGCCACACCAGGCGTCTCATGCTCGCGTGTGGTCCACCCTCGATGCGGCTGTCCGCCAGGCGGTTCTGGAACACCTCGCCCATCTCATGGCACGCACCGTGCTCCAGCCTGTCTGCGGGCAGGAGACGGATGATGGCTGACATGCGAATCGCCCCGGCGCATCTGGAACGCGGCGCCATCGTCTATGTCCGCCAGTCTTCGGCTTCCCAGGTCGAGCACAACCAGGAATCCACCCGCCGCCAGTACGCCCTGGTCGACCGTGCACGGGATCTGGGATGGCGGCCTGACCAGATCCATGTCGTCGACGAAGACCTCGGACGCTCCGGCGCCAGTACGGAAGGCAGAACCGGCTTTGCCCGGGTCACGACCGAGGTGGCGATGGGCAAGGTCGGCATCCTGCTTGGCCTGGAGGCGTCCCGCCTGGCCCGGAACAATACAGACTGGTACAAGCTGATCGACCTGTGCAGCCTCACCAACACCCTGATCGCCGATGCCGACGGCATCTACCATCCTGGCCTGTTCAACGACCGCCTGGTTCTCGGCCTCAAGGGCACGATGAGCGAGGCCGAACTTCACTTCCTGCGCGCCCGCCTCGACGGCGGCATCCGCAGCAAGGCGGCGCGCGGCGAACTCTATCGCAGCGTCCCGGCAGGCTATGTTCGCGGTGACGGAGACGGAGAACTCCTCATCGACCCCGACGAGCAGGTCCAGGCGGCGATCCGCACGGTGTTCGAACGCTTCCCCGAGTTCGGCTCTGCGCGCGGTGTGTGGCGCTGGTTCTCGCGCCAGGAGCGGGTCTTTCCGGTGCGCGGGCCGCGCGAGACCATCCGTTGGGTCAAGCCGTCCTACCGCATCATCCACATGGTTCTCACCCATCCGGTCTATGCCGGAGCCTATACCTATGGACGAAGGCGTCAGGACACCGTGATCGACGATACCGGAACCGTACGCAAGCGCATCCGCATGCGGCCACGTTCGGAATGGCCCGTCCTCATTCGCGACCACCATCAAGGCTACATCGACTGGGCAACCCACGAAGCGATCCTTGCCCGCATCGCCACCAACGCCCGGCCGCAGAAACACGGAGCCAGTCAGGGTGCGGTCCGGGAAGGATCGGCCCTGTTGCAGGGCCTTGCTGTCTGCGGGGAATGCGGCCGCCGTTTGATGACCCACTATACCGGCCGCACCGCATCGCCGGGCTATCACTGCAGGTCGGCCGGCGAGTTGACGGCGGAACGGACCCGCTTGTGCCTCTATGTGGGCGCCACAAAGATCGACCATGCCGTCGGCGAGGCCGTGCTGGACGCCATCCAGCCGGCCGGGATCGAAGCGGCGCTGCAGGCCGCCGGAAAGGTCGAGGCCGACCGGGAGCGGATTCTTGCGCACTGGGAGATGGAGGTCGAGCGGGCTCGCTATGAAGCCGCCAGAGCCGAACGGCGCTATCGTGCCGTCGATCCGGAAAACCGCCTGGTGGCGCGCGGGCTGGAGGCGGAATGGGAGCAATGCCTCAAGGCGCTTGACGACAGCCAGGCGGAACTGGCCCGCCGCCGGCAGGAACGTCCCCGTCCCCTTGAACCGGCGGACCTTGATGCCCTCATCGCGTTGGGAAAGGATCTCCGCCAGGTCTGGAATGCCTCCACGACCACGGCTCGGGACAAGAAAGAACTGCTGCGCACCGTGCTCCAGGATGTCGTCATTCGGGCTCCGAGGGAGGCATCGCACATCCACCTCACCCTTCACTGGTGCACCGGCTGCCTGACGGAAATCGAGCTGGACCGTCCGAAAAAGCGCCAGGGTGGAGTCCGGACCGACGAGAACACCGTCGATCTGGTGCGCCGCCTCGCGCAGTTCCACCCTGACGATGTCATCGCCGGCATCCTCTGCCGCCAGGGGAAAACCACCGCACAAGGTCTCCGGTTCACCGCCGACCGCGTTCGCCACTTCCGCGGTCACTGGAAAATCCCGCGCTTTGACCCATCGACCCGGACCGATGACGGAACCCTCGTCAACATCCGGAAAGCCGCGAACGTCCTCGGGGTGGCCACCTCGACCGTCCATCGATGGCTTGCCGACGGCTTCCTTGATGGCGAACAGGCCACTCCCGGCGCCCCCTGGCGCATCCGCATCAACGAGGCATTCCGTCCCCGGTTCATGGAAGAGGCGCCGCCTGGCTATGTGCCGATGCTCGAGGCCACGAACCGCCTCGGCGTGTCACGCCAGACCGTGTTGCAGCGTGTAAAGCGCGGCGAGCTGGACGCCATCCACATCAAGGCGGGAAGAAAAAAAGCGTTGCGAATCAGGGTTCCAACCGACAGTCCCAGCCTGTTCGATCAAGGCACGCAAACCGGGGTGTAGTATGAACGCCAATCCAAGTACGCCTGCAAATCCGCGTCGGCGATCCAGCTGACCTTGCGCCGTTCGATCCCGAAAGCCAGGGCGTCGAGCGCATCGTGCGCTCCGCGTCCCGGTCGGAACCCATAGCTGAAGCCAAGGAACTCCACCTCATAGATCGGTGTCAGGATCACATCCACAACCGCCTTCTGGACGATCTTGTCCTCCAGCGCGGCGATCCCGAGCGGTCGTGTCCCGCCGTCCGGCTTGGGTATCTCGACCCGCCGAACCGGCGGCGCCCGGTACGCTCCTCCGCTGTGAAGACGACGGTGAAGGTCAAGCAATCGCTCGTCCAGCCCCTCGCCATACAGGTCCCACGTCACGCCGTCGACACCAGCCGCCGCGTCCTTCTTCAAGGCGAAGTAGGCCGCGCCGAGCACCTCCGGCGTGATGTGGTGGAAGAGCGCCGTGAGACGCTCCTTCGGGTTCCTCTCTGCAGCTTTCCGTATCCGGTCCGCCGCCTGGGGCACGCTTTCCCGACACTGGGTTCGGCACGTGCTTTGGCGTTCCGGATTCCCCTTGGTTGAGGCCCTTTCCTCCGGCGACTCCGCAGCAGCGCTCGCTCCCTTGTTCGCCGCCCTCGCAGGTCTTACGGCCTCATCCGACTTCTTCAAACCGTTCATCATAGGCTTCGGCTTTCTCCATTCCCTACACGGCCCCGCGACGACGTGCGGGGCAGTTTGAAGACCTCCCAGGGTCCCGACAGAAGGCGTGCGGACGTGCATGGGTTCACTGACACCGCGGGGTCCGCCGACATCTCACCAAAACGATGCCTGCGATGTTGCCTTCGACCGATCTGAAAGCCTCGGCACCCCGGATCATCGCCTTTTCGGTGCTCCATAGCCCTGCCCACCCGTACCGCTACCGACGCTTCGCCTGCCCCCTCGCGGGGACCGACGCACGGCTCGCGGAGGAACGTGGTTCGGTTACTCCTTCGCTCCAGAGGACTTTCACCTCCTACCTTCTGCCAGTTCGCCTGGCACACCAGATCCCGGCGAGCGCGTTAACGCACCGGGCTCCTCCCTCGGGTCTTGACGACGAGCCGTTGGGCTGGCCATGGGTGGCGGATGCTGGCCTTGGGCCAGTGGGCAGCGGCGAGGGAATCGATGTCCTTCCATTCGGTACGATCTCTTTGGGAACGCCGCCGAAGGGCACGCATGAACAGCCGCTTGCATTGGGACATAAACCTCTGCAAGCCTTGGATGCTCCCGGGGACGGCATAGTAGGTGAGCCAGCCATTGATAACTCGCCCAAGCCACTTGGCCGTCTCGTGCCGGTTGTCGTGCCACCGCATGCGCAGTGCCTCCTTGATCCGCCGCAGGGTGCGGCGGACCCGTTTGCGGGACGGTTTGCGACCGACCCTGAACCTGCCCTTCTTCGACTGATCACAGAAGTGCGTCATGCCGAGGAAGTCGAACGTCTCCGGCTTGCCCTGCCCCGTTGTCGGCGGTTCACTCTCGCAAACCGACCGAACTCGATGAGCCGGGTCTTGTCCGGATGCAGTTCCAGTCCATAGTGGGCCAGCCTCTCCCCGAGGTCCCGGAGGAAGCGCTTCGCATCGCCCAGATGCTGGAAGCCGCACACAAAATCATCGGCGTACCGCACGATGATTGTGTCGCCTCCAGCCATCCGTTTGCGCCATGTGTTGTGGAACCAGTCGAGTGCACGTAGTACAGATTAACGTTCGCGAGGCAGGCTGATACGATCGCCCCCTGCGGTGTGCCCCTGCCGGTGTCCGACCAGTCGGCCCCTTCCATGACGCCGGCGTTGAGCCACTTGATGATCAGCCTGATCACCCGCTTGTCCACCATGTCACGGGCGGCTGCACGAACCGCAGGGGCATCCGCAGGACCGTCATCGAGGAGCGGGTGCTGACGGGGCGGAAGCACCGCCTGATGGCCCCGGAGGCGGCCGAGGCGGCGATGCGGGCCTGGGCCGAGGAGACCAACCGGCTCAACCGCGAGCGCCGCGCTTCGGGCGCGAGCGACCGCAAGGAGCTTGCCGCCATCGGGAAGAAGATCGCCGCGATGATTTCGGCCATCGAGGACGGCGGCTATGTGCGGGGCATGTCGGACCGGCTGCGCGAGCTGGAGGCGCGGCAGGACGAGCTGACCGCCCTTCTCGCCGCCGTCCCGGCCGACCCGGCGGACATCCACCCCAACGTCGCGGCGATCTACCGGCGCAAGGTGGAGCGGCTGGGCGAGGCGCTGAAGCGCCCCGACGAGTGCGCCGAGGCGGCGGACGCCATCCGGGGGCTGATCGAGCGCATCGTGCTCACCCCCGGCGAGAAGTGGGGCGAGGTCCACGCCACGCTGCACGGCGACCTCGCTACCATCGTCGAATGGGCCGGAAACGGCGGCGGAAAGGGCGGGAACGGCACACCCGGTTCGGGTTTGTCGGTCTCGGCTAAAACGGGGACTGGATCGAGGACTACGCCTGCGCCATGCGCGAGGCCTACCATGCCTGGCCCCGCGACCTCGACGTTGCGACGCTGTTTGCCGATGCCGTCATGACCCGGACGCCGTGGAAGCTGTGGAACCTTCGCACCGGCGAGCCGGCGGAAGGCGCCAGCACGCTGGAAGCGCGGGCCGTGCTCGAAAGCGCGCTGCGCCAGGTCGAGGACGAAGGCATGCCGCCACATCCCGGCCTGCTTCACTTCTACATTCACCTGCTGGAGATGTCGCCGTTCCCGGAGAAGGCGCTGCGGGCAGGCGACCAGCTCTATGGCCTGGTGCCGGATGCAGGCCACCTCCATCACATGCCGACCCACATCGACTTCCAGTGCGGCCACTACCACAACGTCGTGGTGCGCAACGCTTCGGCGCTTGTCGCCGACCACAAGCACGTGGCGCGCGAGGGTGCGCTCAATCTCTACGCCTATTCGCGCATCCACAACGCGCACTTCATGCTCTACGGGGCCATGTTCCTGGGCCAGTCCCGCACCGCCATGGAAGCGGCCGACGAAATCGTCGCATCCCTCCCGGAAGCCTTGCTTCGCATCGAGAGCCCGCCGATGGCCGACATCCTCGAGGGCTACCTCGGCATGAAGGTGCATGCTCTCATCCGCTTCGGGAGGTGGCAGGAGATCATCGAGGAACGGCTGCCGTCGGACACCGAGCTCTACTGCGTAACCGTGGCGCTTGGGCTCTATGCCAAGGCTGTCGCATACGCTGCGACAGGCGACATCCGCGCCGCCGAAGAACACCGTGTGCTCTTCGAAGCAGCGCGCGAGCGAGTGCCTCAATCGCGTCTTCTCTTCAACAACACGTGCCGGGACGTCCTCGCGATCGCCTCGGAAATGGTCTGCGGCGAGATCGAGTATCGCAGGGGCGACCACGCGAGCGCCTTCGTCCACCTGCGCAATGCGGTCGCCCTGGAGGACAACCTGCCCTACGACGAGCCCTGGGGCTGGATGCAGCCGACACGCCACGCCCTCGGCGCGTTGTTGCTCGAGCAGGACGAGGTGGAGCAGGCGGAGGCCGTCTACCGCAGCGACCTCGGATTCGACCCGGAGGTGATTCGTGCACGCCGGCATCCCGACAACGTCTGGGCGT
>CBDBNO010000011.1:0-654708 GCA_965207785.1 Alphaproteobacteria bacterium
CTCTGCCGGGAAGTTGCCGAGGAAACGGGCTACCATGTTCTCGCCGCCCGTACGCTGTGCCGGGCATGGCAGTATCACAATCACCGCTTTGCCAAGCCGCCGGTCAACAAGCATTGCCATTTCTTCGTCATGGATGTCACCAGCAGGCCATCGTCTCCGGCAGAAGCCGATCATGTCCCGGACTGGATTGAGCCCCGGGAACTGACTTCGTCGCTCACCTACGAGAGCCATCGCTGGGCCGTCACGGTGCTCCGCGGCATGATCACACCGCCGTGAAGGCCTCCGGGACCTGATTGGCGGAACCGGTCCCGGCACGACGTGGCGCACCCGGCAGGACTCGAACCTGCGACCCCAGGATTAGGAATCCTGTGCTCTATCCGGCTGAGCTACGGGTGCCGATGCCGACGCGGTCTGTCTACCAGAGTGTTCGACAGGGTGCCACCGTCCGTGATTTGCTGAGACCGCGCGGGCTGATAGGCTGGCAACGGAGGGGGTCGTCATGCGATTGCGGGATCACCACCAGTTGACCGAACGTATCGACGAGGTGGTCCGCCTGGTCCGGAGCGGTTTCGTGGAGGAAGCCGATCACGCAGCCCGGTTCGCCGAGATCTTCCTGGGCGGCGTCATCTACGAAGACGTCGAAGGCATATCGACTGAGAACCTCTACGGGGAGGTCGCGTCCCTGTGGCAGTTCTTCCGCCACCGCCGCGCCGGCGGGGCGAAGGTCCGCGTGTTCAATCCGGATCCGGAGGAGGATGGTTGGCAGTCGACCCACACGGTGATCGAGATTGTCAACGACGACATGCCCTTCCTCGTGGATTCCGTCGTCGCCGCACTCAATGTGCTCGGGATCCCGGTGCTCCTGCTCATACACCCGGTGGTGCACGTCACCCGCGACGATGACGGCGTCCAGACGGGGATTGGCGGCGGTCCGACCGAATCGGTCCTGCACGTCGAGATCACCCAGCAGCCTGAGGAACGCCACCGGGAGATTGTCGAACGACTGCACCACGTCCTTGGCCAGGTGCGGGCCGCGGTCGAGGACTGGCGTCCCATGGTCACCTGTCTGGAACGGCACATGGCGGCACTCGAGACGGCGCCCCCGTCCGTGCCTGCGGGAGAACTTGAGGAAGGACTTGCCTTTCTGAAATGGCTGCTCGACGACCATTTCACCTTCCTTGGCTACCGGGAGTACCGTTTCGAACGGCGTGACGGCGAGGTCTTTGCCCACATCGTCGAGGAGGAGAATCGCGGTATCCTGCGCGAGGTCACCGAGGAAAGCCGCAAGCGTCACGAACAGGCACTGCCCGAACACTTCGTGCAGTACCTGGAAAGCCCGGAACTCTTCATCATTTCCAAGGCGTGGACGCGCTCGGACGTCCACCGGTCGGTCTTCATGGACTACATCGGCCTGCGCCGCTTCGACGACTCGGGCGAGGTCGTCGGTGAGTACCGCTTCCTCGGTTTGCTGACGTCGACCGCCTACAGCACGTCGCCAACCCAGATCCCCCTGTTGCGCCGGAAGGTTGCGTTGGTGATGGAGCGTTCGGGAGCCACCCAGGGCAGCCACAACGCCAAGGCGCTTGAACACATCCTCGACACGTTTCCACGCGACGAACTGTTCCAGATCGATGTCGACACCCTGGAGTCCTTTTCCCGGGGCATCCTGCACCTCGAACATCGCCAGCGCATTCGCCTCTTCCTTCGGCGGGATTCGTACGGCCAGTTCGTTTCCTGCCTCGTCTACATTCCCCGTGAACGCTATTCCACCGATCTGCGCCACCGGATGGAGGCCATTCTCCTTGAGGAACTCAACGGCAGTTCGGTGGACGTTCAGACGCAGGTCTCCGATGCGCCGATGGCTCGCGCCCAGTTCATCGTCCACACCCCGGACAAGGACAGGGTCGAAGGCGAACCCGGGGCCATCGAAGGGCGACTCACCGCAGCGTCTCGGACCTGGGACGACAATCTCCAGGATGCACTGACGGAGGAATTCGGCGAGGGCCGGGGGGCCGTCCTCTTCCACCGCTACCGTCCTGGGATTCCCGGTGGTTACAAGGAGATGTTCAGCACCCGCCTTGCGGTCGCCGACATCCAGCGCATGGAGGCCATGGACGACGACATCGCGATGAACCTCTATCGCCGTGTCGACGCAGCCGGAGGCGATCTCAACTTCAAGGTCTATCACCGCGGGACGGCGGTGCCGTTGTCGGGAATCATGCCCATGCTTGAACACATGGGCCTGGTGGTCATCGAGGAAGCGCCCTACGAGATTCGCCCGGACGACGGGACAGTCATCTGGATTCACGATTTTCGGGTCCAGCTCGAACATGGTTGGCAGGTTGACGTTGCAGAGGCGCGCCAGCGCTTCCACGAGACCTTTGCGCGGGTGTGGTCCGGCGAGATCGAGGATGACGATTTCAACAATCTCGTCCTCGTCGGCCTCGAGTGGCGGCAGGTGGTCATCCTTCGCGCCTACGCCAAGTTCCTCATGCAGATCAACGCGCCCTTCAGCCAGGCCTATGTCGAGCAGACACTGGCGGCCAATCCAGTCATCGTGCGCCTTCTCGTCGATCTGTTCGAGACGCGCTTCGATCCCGACAGACAGGCACGGGCCCACGTTCGCGGGATCACCCTGCGCGAGCGCATTCTCGAAACGCTCGAAGGTGTCGAGTCGCTGGACCAGGACCGCATCCTGCGCCGCTATCTCAACCTGATCGAGGCCACGCTGCGCACCAACTTCTACCAGACGGATGCCGACGGCGCCGTCAGGTCCTGTGTTTCCTTCAAGTTCGACAGCCAGGCAGTTCACGGCCTGCCGGAACCCCGGCCATGGCGGGAGATTTTCGTCTATTCGACCAGAGTCGAGGCCGTTCACCTGCGTGGCGGACCGGTGGCGAGGGGCGGTATCCGCTGGTCCGACCGACTCGAGGACTTCCGCACAGAAGTCCTGGGCCTGGTGAAGGCGCAGATGGTGAAGAACGCGGTGATCGTGCCGGTCGGGTCCAAGGGAGGTTTTGTCGTCAAGAGTCCGCCCCCTGCCAGCGCCGGACGTGACGCCCTGCAGGCCGAGGGTATCGCCTGCTACCGAGCCTTCATGGCGGCCATGCTTGACGTTACGGACAACATTTCCGGCGGTCATGTCGTCACGAGGGAGCGGTTGGTCCGGCGTGACGACGATGACCCCTACCTCGTTGTTGCCGCCGACAAGGGCACGGCAACCTTCTCGGATATCGCCAACGATGTGGCCGCCGGCTATGGCCACTGGCTCGGTGACGCCTTTGCATCCGGAGGATCGGCAGGCTACGACCACAAGGCGATGGCGATCACCGCCAAGGGAGCCTGGGAGGCCGTCCGCCGCCACTTCCGCGAGATCGGCAAGGATGTCGACTGCGAGGATTTCACGGTGATCGGCATCGGCGACATGATGGGAGACGTGTTCGGCAACGGCATGCTGCTGTCCCGCCACATCCGCCTCATCGGCGCCTTCAACCACATGCACGTCTTCATCGATCCGGAACCGGACGCCGAAACGAGCTGGGAGGAGCGCAAACGGCTGTTCGATCTTCCCCGGTCGACCTGGGCCGACTACGACACGGCTTGCCTGAGCGAAGGCGGCGCCATCTATGAGCGCAGCGCCAAGTCGGTCAGCCTGTCGCCCCAGAGTCGCCAGGCGCTCGGTATCACCGAGGAGACGCTGACGCCTGCGGAACTCATCCACGCCATGCTGAAGGCCGAAGTCGAGCTGTTGTGGAACGGAGGTATCGGCACCTACATCAAGGCAGCCCAGGAAAGCCATGCCAGTGTCGGCGACCGGGCCAACGATGGCGTGCGCGTCAATGGCCGTCAGGTGGGCGCCCGGGTGGTGGGCGAGGGCGGCAACCTCGGCGCCACCCAGGCGGGCCGAATCGAGTACGCGCTCGCCGGCGGGCGCATCAACACGGATGCCATCGACAACTCCGGCGGTGTCGACTGTTCGGACCACGAGGTCAACATCAAGATCCTGCTTGGCGATGTCGTCGAGGCGGGCGACATGACGGTCAAGCAGCGCGACCGCCTCCTCGAAAGGATGACCGGCGAGGTGGCCGGCCTCGTTCTGCGCAGCAACTACCTGCAGACCCAGGCGTTGTCGGTTGCCGAGGCCCAGGGGCCGGCGCTGACCGAGGAACTGGTGCGCCTGATGCGGGTGCTGGAGCACAAGGGCCTTCTCGACCGCAGGGTCGAGGGCCTGCCCGACGACGAGGAACTGGGCGAATGGCGTTCCAGGGGCCGCCAATTCACCCGCCCGGAGCTGTCGGTGCTGCTGGCTTGGGCCAAGATGGATCTCTACGCGGAACTGCTCGGTTCGAATCTGCCCGATGATCCGGACCTGCAGGATGATCTGGTCACCTATTTCCCGGTTCCGCTGCGAAGGGATTACCGCAAGCGAATTCTCGATCACAGGCTGCGCCGCGAGATTGTCGCCACGCTCACCACCAACTCCATCATCAATCGCGCCGGCATCACCTTCGTGCGCCGCCTGGCGGAGGAAACGGGTCACGATCCCGCCGATATCGCCCGCGCCTACACGGTGGCCCGCGATTCCTTCTCGCTGCGCGAGATCTGGATCGGCATCGAGACTCTCGACAACCAGGTTCCCGCCCACGTCCAGTCGGCGATGCTGAACGAGACCATTCTCCTCATCGAGCGGGTCACGGTGTGGATGCTCCATCACCGCCAGCATCCGATGGCGATCGGAGAGACGACACGCGCTTTCCGCCCCCAGGTCATGGCGCTGAGGGACAATCTTCCCGATCTGGTCAGCGAAAGGCGCCGCGAGTCGATCGGACGGGCCTACAGGCGTTTCAGTGAGGAAGGAGTGCCCGACGACATCGCCGCGCCGGTGGCGAACCTGCGAACGCTCGCATCGGCATGCGACGTCATCGAGACGGCCAATGTCATGGAGATCGACGTGATCGACGCCGCCACGGTCTTCTTCGAGGTCGGGGAGACCTTTGGCGCCGACTGGATGCGCGATGCGCTGGCGCGCCTGCCGGTGGACAATCGCTGGGATCGCCTGGCCCAGCAGGCTCTCGTCGAGGACAGCTATCTCAAGCAGCGCCGCATCAGCCTCGCTGTCCTGGCCACAGGAGAGCCCGCAGCTGCGGCGACGGCCCGCTGGATCAGGGATAACCAGGCTCGCGTCGCCCGGGCGAACGCGATCATGAACGATCTGAAGGGCGCCGACTCTCCCGGCAGCTTCGCCATGGCCTCGGTCGCTGCCCGGGCGCTCGCCTCCCTAGCGGAATGAGCCAGGCGTTCCTTCTTGTCAGCCGGTACGAGGATGCCGACGCATGGCGCCAGGAGCTTCTCGCCCTGGTGCCGGGCATGGACTTTCGCGTCTGGCCCGATTGCGCCGATCCGGGTGACGTGACGATGATCGCCATCGACTACGACGACATCTCGGGAGAGCTACTGGCTTCCTTTCCCAATCTTCGCTGCATCGTCTATCTCGGCCACGGCGCCGGTGACCTGCTTGATCATCCGGCCATGCCTGCTGGCGTCGACGTCGTCCGCCTGAAGGATCCAGGTCTGATCGGCGCCATGGTGGAGTACGTCATCCTCCACATCCTGCGCGATCTCAGGATGGAGCCGCTCTACCGCGAGCAGCAGAGAACGCGCGTGTGGCGTCAGCACCTTCCCCGCCTCGCGAGGGAGGTACATGTCGGTGTCATGGGCCTCGGCTCGACGGGCAGCGCCATCGCCCGGGCCCTCGTCAGTCTCCGATTCAGGGTGTCGGGCTGGGCGAAAAGTGCCCACGACCTTGAAGGCGTGACGTGTCTCGGTGGCCGGGACACTCTTGCCACCTTCCTGGGCGACCTCGACTATTGCGTCTCGACACTCCCGCTGACCCGGGAAACGAGAGACCTCGTCGATGCCACCGCCATCGCCGCCATGAAGACGGATGCTCATTTCATCAACATCGGCCGCGGTGCCACCGTCGTCGAAGAGGACCTCCTCGCCGCCATCGAGAGCGGCCATCTGTCGGGCGCCACCCTCGACGTCTTTCGCACCGAGCCGTTGCCCCGGGATCACCCCTTCTGGTCCCATCCGAAGGTCACGGTCACACCCCACGAGTCCGCCGGCCGTCTTGACGGCTCTCTCCCGGCCATTGCCGAGAACTGGCAACGCCTCCTCCAGGGCCGTCCTCTCATCAATCTCGCCGATCCCCAGAAGGGCTACTGAGACCACCGAACGCAGACGGCCGACGGTCCTGCACAACAGGAGGACGACATGCCGAGGGTTTCGCACCATGCACGGGAAGAACCACGCCGGCCGGTTCTCGAAGCGGCTGCGGGTGCAAGCCGGCGGGGCTTCGTTGCCGGCGCCGGGCTGCTCGGCATGGAGGTCCGCGACCAGGTGCACGACGGGCCGAAGATGACCGGCACCTCCTACCGGGTACCGCGCTACCCGGTCGCTCCGGGTGACGGGGTGCCGGAAGAGGATTTCGACATCATCGAGCGCATGCCGGTGAAGTCCCTGGTGACCTCGCCGCAACACGGCGCCGCGGTCACCCGCGAGATCGACGTGCGCGGACATGCCTGGCCGGGCGACCGGACCGTTTCCGCAGTCCGCATCTCCATCGACCTTGGCAGGGCCTGGATGGCGGCCGAACTCGAAGCGCCGGTCAACCCGGGCGCCTGGCAGAACTGGCGCCGCAGGATCGCCTCCTCCCAGGCCGGATTCTGCGAGGTCTGGTCACGAGCGAGCGACGTGCAGCCTTTCGCCATCGACTGGAACCCGAGAGGCTATCTCAACAACTCCGTGCACCGGATTGCCCTGCGCGTGACCTGATCGAAAGGAAGA
Source organism: Alphaproteobacteria bacterium (assembly GCA_965207785.1). Lineage (GTDB taxonomy): Bacteria > Pseudomonadota > Alphaproteobacteria > SP197 > SP197 > SP197. The sequence goes on from CBDBNO010000011.1 coordinate 6,847, forward strand.
TTCCACGGGAACTGCCGATCATCCGGCGGATCGGCCAAGGGCAAACGCCCTCACGGAGACCGGACACTCAGGTCTCGCGCCGGCAACGGTTGATGGCGTGGGTGAGGCGCTCGATGGCGAAGACGATGTCGTCCGATGTGGTGAAACGGCCGATGCCGAGACGGATGGATGAAGCGGCTTGTTCGGGCGTGAGGCCGATGGCGCGCAGCACGTAGGAGGGTTCGACCACGGCGGACGTGCAGGCCGAACCGGTGGAGAAGGCGAGTTCGGGAACCTGGGATATCAGGTGTCCGGCGTCGACGCCCTCGATGACGAGATTGAGATTGCCCGGCAGGCGGTTCTCGAGTGGCGGTCCGTTGAGGGAGGTGCCGGTGAGACCCTCGATGAGGGCGTGCGCCAGGGTGTTGAGCCGTGCCGCTTCCTCTTCCTGTCGGGCAGCGGCTAGCTCCGCTGCCTTGCCGAAGCCTATTGCCAGGGGCGCCGGCACGGTGCCCGAACGCAGGGTCCGTTCCTGGCCGCCCCCGGAGAACAGAGGTTCGATCCGCGCCCTTGGCCGGCGGCGCACGTAGAGGACGCCGATGCCCTTCGGTCCGTAGACCTTGTGGCCGGAGAGGCTCATCAGATCGATGGCTGACGCGTTGACATCGAGCGGAATCCGTCCGGCTGCCTGGGCCGCATCACAATGGAAGAGAGCGCCGCAGGCACGGGTCATGGCGCCGATGTCAGCGAGGGGTTGCAGGGTGCCGATTTCGTTGTTGGCCGCCATCACCGATACCAGGATGACGTCATCACCGAGAGAGTGTGCGAGGCGTTCGGTATCCACCAAGCCATCGCTACCGACCGGCAGCAGGTCCGTGGTGAACCCTTCCGCAGCGAGTGCCTTCACGCTTTCGAGAACGCACTTGTGCTCGCTGGCCACGGTGATGATCCGGTTGCGGCGTCCCCTCATTTTCCTCTCGAACCGGGCCGCACCCTTGATCGCCAGGTTGTTGGACTCCGTGGCTCCGGACGTGAAGATGATTTCCCGCGCGTCGGCGCCGACGAGACGGGCGATGGACCGGCGGGCGTCCTCGACCGCAGCAGCGGCATCCGTCCCGAAAGCGTGGTTGACCGAGTGGGGATTGCCGAACTGCTCGCGGAACCAGGGCGTCATGGCGTCGACGACCACGGGGTCCACCGGAGTGGTGGCGTTGCAATCGAGATAGAGGGGTGTCATTGCGCTGCCTGTTTTCTTGTCCGGTGCCGGGTATCGGCGGCCTTCCATGCCCTCACCGCGGCATCGCAGTCTTCCGCAGTACTCGACCACCCGAGGCTGAGGCGCACCGCGTGGCGGCTGAGCGACGGGAACCCCATGGCTTCGATGACAGCCGAGGCCTCCATCCTGCCCGAGGAACACGCGGCTCCGGCGCTGATCGCGACAGAATCCAGATCGAAGCTCATCACCATGGTCTCGGCATCGATTTCAGGGTGGGCGATGGCCAGCGTGTTGTCGAGGCGTCTGGCATCACCCGAGAACACCACGGCGTCCGGCACGGTATCCAGCATGCGCGCTTCCATGTCGTCGCGAAGCTGCCGCAGGCGCGCCGCATCGTCGCCGGACGCGGCAGTCACGGCCGCGCCGAAGGCGGCAATGGCGGCGAGCGACTCGGTGCCGGCGCGCAATCCGTACTCCTGGCCGCCGCCCCGTGAACGGGCGGCAAGGGGAACGCCATCACGCACGATCAGCGCTCCGGCACCAGCCAGGCCACCGAACTTGTGTGCCGAAAGACTGACGAGATCCGCCTCCTGCCAGGCGCCGCAGTAGCGTCCGGCGGCCTGCACGGCATCACAATGGACCAGAGCGCCGTGCCGGCGGGCGATGTGCATGACGTCGGCCAGAGGCTGCACGACCCCGGTTTCGTTGTTGGCTGCCATCACCGAGACCAGGGCCGGACCGGGATCATGGGCAAGCTCGGCCTCGAGGGCATCCAGGTCGACACACCCCTGGTGGTCGACGGGAATGGTGACGGTACGGGAGACGGCTCTCGCCACCGATGGGTGCTCGACAGCCGAGATCAGGACGCGCCTCAAGTCCGGGCCGAGGAGCGCCAGATTGTTGGCTTCCGTTCCGCCCGAGGTGAAGACCACCTCAAGGGGGCTGCACCCGACATATGACGCCACGGTCTCACGGGCGTCCTCGATGAGCGACCGGGCATGGCGACCGTAGTGGTGAACCGATGAGGCATTGCCGGCGCACGCCATCGCCCGGGAGGCTGCCTCGCGTGCTTCCGCGCGCAAGGGTGACGTGGCGTTGTGATCGAGATAGTGGGTCGCGGGGCGCTGCGGCCCCCGGCACACCTCCTCGAGGGTGACGCCGTCAAGGTAGGTCTCGATATGGCCGCCAAGTCCGGCCCACAGGTCGTGGGTGAGACAGCGAGTCCGGTTCGCCATGCAACCTCTTGAAGGACTCTCGTTGCGGCACCGCGTCATCCGTGTCGGTTCTTCCACTGCCGCCACGACGTCCATGATCGAGATGTGGTGGGCAGGATGGGCGAGCAGATATCCCCCGCCGGGTCCACGGACGCTGTTGACAAGCCCGTGGCGGCGCAGCCGGGCGAACAGTTGTTCGAGGTAGGAGAGCGGGATTTCCTGCCGGTACGAGACGTCCGAGAGGCGAACAGGGTGCGCTCCGGCATTGAGGCCGAGGTCGACCATGGCCATCACGGCATAGCGTCCCCGGGATCCAAGCTTCATGGGTCGGCAGCTCGCGCGTTGCCATCGTCGCCGGCTACCTCCGGACTGTCGTGAGCAGGTCGCGGATCCCGGACGCTGGCAGGGTCCTCGGAGTCCTCGATCCGGGCAAGGCGTGACTCGAGATCGTCGATATGGTCGAGTACGCTCTTCAGTGCCTTGCTGACCGGATCGGGCATGTCGGCCGAGGAGACACCGTAGGCGGCGAAGAACGAATCGCGCCTTTGCGCGCCGGAGTCGACAGCGCGTGCAGGGATTCCGACAACCGTGGTCCCCGGAGCGACGTCCTTGACGACAACGGCGTTGGAACCGATCAGGGCGCCCTTGCCGACGACGACAGGTCCGAGAATCTTCGCGCCGGCGCCGACGACGACATCGTCGGCCAGCGTCGGATGCCGCTTGCCCTGGTTCCAGGTCGTCCCGCCGAGCGTGACGCCGTGATAAAGTGTGACGTCATCGCCGATTTCGGAGGTTTCGCCAATCACGACGCCCATGCCGTGGTCGATGAAGAATCCGCGCCCGATGGTAGCGCCTGGATGGATCTCGATACCGCTCAGGAATCGGCCGACGTGGGAGATGAACCGTCCGGGCAGCTTGAAGCCGCGGATCCACAGCCAGTGGCTGATCCTGTAGACGGCGAGGGCGTGAAAACCGGGATAGCACAGCACCACTTCCAGTAGATTGCGCACAGCAGGGTCGCGCCCGAAGGGTGCGCGCAGGTCCTGCTTGAGGGTCTTGAACATGGTGCCTTCCAGCTATTCTTGTGTGTGACGTGACTTGATGCCCGTCCTTGAGAGATAGATATCCGACCACAGGAGTCAAGTATATCCGGTGCGCTGCGAAGGAGGACATCATGCCTGAACTCTTCGTCCCCGGTCCCCGGGGCCGGCTCGAAGCGCGTCATGCCGGCGCGGCGGATCCCGCCTGTCCGGTGGCCGTCGTCCTTCATCCCCATCCGCTTCATGGCGGCACCATGAACAACAAGGTGGCCTACGCCATCTTCCGCAGTCTCGTCGAGGCCGGATGCCACGCGATTCGCTTCAACTTCCGGGGTGTCGGACGCAGTTGTGGGGAGCATGACGGCGGCGATGGAGAGGTCGAGGACGCGCTGGCCGTCGTCGACTGGATGCAGCGCCGGCACCCCCAGTCATCGGCGACGTGGATCGCCGGATTCTCCTTTGGAGCCTGGGTCGCCGCCAGGGTCCTGGGGAGGCGTCGCGACATCGGCCGGTTCGTACTGGTGGCTCCCGACGCGACCACGCGCGACTGGTCGTTTCTCGAAGAGGTCCCCGCCGATGGTCTCGTCATCCAGGGCAACGTCGACACCGTCGTCGCTCCCGATGATGTGGCGGCACTGGCCGGGACCCTGGTCTCTCTCACGCGATCACTGCGTTTCGAGATGATCGAAGGCGCGGGACATTTTTTCGAGAACGACATGGAGACCGTAAGGGGGCTGGTCCGGGATCATGCCCTCCGGCCACGATGAAATGCACCCCCCGTGACCGGTTCGCGGCAACCGGTGGTCGACGGCTGGCTGAGTGGCAGGCCGGCAAGGGAGCGCACGGCAAGGTAGGCGAAGGCCTCGGCTTCGAGGCTGTCTCCGTCCCAGCCGACATCTTCAGCCACCCTCACTTCCGCAGGGAGGCGGTGCTGCAATTCGGTGATGAGATGCCGGTTGCGACGGCCGCCGCCGCAGACGATCCAGAGCACCGGGTCGCGCGGCATGAAGCGGCGCGCGTGCTCCACGGCCCCGGCCGTGAGGTCGACGAGAGTGGCGGCGCCATCCGCCGCAGACAAATCGGCGATGTCGATGGCGATCGAATCACGGTCCAGAGACCGGGGAGGCGGACGATCAAACCACGGGTTGGTGTCGAAGACGGCCGCCACGCGGTCGCGATGGGACTGTCCCCGGGCAGCGAGGCCTCCGTCCCTGTCGAAGGGCTCCCCCGTCCGCGCCAGGATCCAGTCGTCAAGCAGGGCTCCCCCGGGGCCGGTATCGAAGGCGATCAGCTTCCCGTCGCCCATCCACGTCGCGTTCGCCACGCCACCGACATTGAGGATGCAGACCGGAGACTGGTCCAGGGCGGCGGAGAGGGCCGCATGGTAGAAAGGCGCCAACGGCGCTCCCTCGCCGCCCGACGCCATGTCGCGGCTGCGAAAATCGCAGATGACATCGATGCCGGTGGCCTCGGCCAGCAAGGCGCCGTCACCGATCTGCCAGGTCAGTCCTTCGGCAGGCCGGTGGGCGATGGTCTGCCCGTGAAATCCGATCACATCGATGTCGCCCGGCTCCATGCCGGCTCTGTCGAGCAGGCGACCGACAGCCTCTCCGGCCATCAGCGTGAGGTGGTGCGCCGCGGCCGGAACGTCGCCGCCACCGCCGAGACAGGCCTTGAGGTTGCTGCGAAGAGCGGTATCGAAGGGACGTGTCAGCGCCACACCGCGGCGCACGGTCGTCATGCCGTCGGTCTCGATGAGCGCGGCGTCGATCCCGTCGAGAGAGGTGCCGCTCATCAGTCCGATGGCTCTCTTCAACAGCCTCGAGCCCCCCGGGCGACCGTCATGACGCCAGTCTATTCCGGTGTTCCCGTCACCCGCAATGTGACACTTGCCTTATCCGGTGAGCGGCGGCAGATTGCGCCATCATGAACAGTCCCGCTTCCGAATTCCTGCGGACGATCATCGACCGCGGGTTCATGCACCAGTGCACCGATACGCAGGCCCTCGACGAGAAGGCCGCAGCCGGCACGGTGGTCGGCTACATCGGTTTCGATTGCACGGCGCCCAGTCTTCACGTCGGCAGCATGGTCCCGATCATGCTGCTGCGGCACCTGCAGCGTTGCGGTCACAAGCCCATCGTTCTCATGGGTGGAGGGACCACGAAAATCGGCGATCCCTCCTTTCGCGACGAGGTGCGGCCACTGCTCGACGATGAGGCGATCGCCGCCAACAAGGCGAGTATCAGGAAGGTGTTCTCGAGGTACCTCTCGTTCGGTGACGGAACCACGGATGCGGTGATGGTCGACAACGACGAATGGCTTTCGGAGCTTCTCTACGTTCCGTTCCTGCGCACCGTCGGACGCCATTTTTCGGTCAACCGCATGCTGTCGATGGATTCGGTGAAGTCCAGGCTGGAACGCGAACAGCCCCTGTCGTTTCTCGAGTTCAACTACATGATCCTCCAGGCCTACGATTTCGTGGAGCTGCAGCGGCGTTTCGGATGTACGCTGCAGATGGGCGGATCTGATCAGTGGGGCAACATCGTCAACGGCGTCGAACTTGGGCGCCGCCTCGTGGCTGCACCGCTCTTCGGGCTGACGACGCCGCTCATCACGACAGCAACGGGCGCCAAGATGGGCAAGACGGCAAAGGGTGCCGTGTGGCTCGACGCAGGCATGCGTTCGCCCTGGGATTTCTGGCAGTTCTGGAGGAACACCGAGGACGGTGACGTCGGCCGCTTTCTTCGCCTGTTTACCGATCTTGAAATGGACGAAATCGTCCGTCTCGAGAGTCTCGAGGGTGCGGAGATCAACGAGGCCAAGAAGATCCTCGCGAACGAGGCAACCCGCCTGTGTCACGGGGAGGTCGAGGCGCGTCGCTGTGCGGCAACCGCCCAAAGCACCTTCGAGGAAGGAGGAATGTCGCGGGGCCTTCCAGTTACGACGCTCCCGCAGGCCTGTTTCGATGACGGGTTGGTGGCCTTCGAGGCGTTCCATCGCGTTGGTCTCGCCGCGACCCGCTCGGATGCCCGCCGACTCATCCGGGGTGGCGGCGCCCGCCTCAACGACACCGTCATTTCCGACGAGTTTCTCAAGATAACCCGTACCGATCTCAATGACGGCGCGGTCAAGCTCTCCGCCGGTCGCAAACGTCACGCACTCATCGTGCCTGACTCCTGACCACGGAGGGAAGGCGACGGACCTGCGCATTGGCAGGGTGCATCGCGCGCGTTCCCGGTCAGGGGTCTATTCGTCACCCGGCGACTCGGTAAAGAGCTTGCGCAGAATGCCAGGTGCAAGGATAGAAAGAGGATTGACACGGACGTCCGGATCGTCGGCTGGCCCGTCAACGTTGAAGGTGAAGGCGAAGATGCCGCCGTCGTCTTCGGTCCCGGTGATGATGTCGCCCAGCAGTGGAATGTTCCCGAGCACGGTGTTGAGGGGATTCGTCGGTACCATGGTGCCGGCGAGATTGACCCGTTCCTGATCGGTGTGGATGTCGCCATCGAGGAGAATTCTGATTCCCTGCCCGTAGAGACGTCCATCCGTGACGGTGAGGTGCTCGCCTTCCTGACGGAAGGGAAGCAGGACCGCATCAAAGACGAGGCCTTGGTTGCTCAGGATGTTGGCCAGACCGGGCAGGGAAGCGGCGGCAAAGAGATGCGCCAGGACGGGTGCATCATGCACTGCGAAGCGGTCGGCCGTGACCGTGCCGATGACGACCGACGGAGTACGTGATTCATCGAACCAGCCCTTGACCGCAAGTTCGCCCCCATGGATGTTGTCCATTCCTACAAACACCCGCACGGTATCGCCCATGTCCTCGGCGCGGTAGTCGAACCGGCGTTCATCTTGTGACACCCGCCAGATCTGCAGGGCCACCAGCGATCCACCCTCGATCTCTCCGGCGGCATTGAGGCTTTCAAACCTGTTGTCGTCAAAGTCGGCGTCGAAGACAAGGTTGCGCACCAGCCGGTCGTCCTTCGTCCACAGGCGGTTGACCGTGCCTGCAATCTTGAGGCGAGGCATGATCCCGGTCGTTCCGTCGTTGTCACCCAGCGGGACCATGTCGATCGATCCCGAGTCGACTGTGATGGAATAGAGGCCGTCCGGTGAGATGTGGAGCGTGCCCGTGACGTCCGTGCGACCGAACGCCAGCTTTTCCACATCAAGATGGACGGAATGCGGCGCGACGGTACCGGCTGCACGGGCCACGATGTTTCCCGCCTGAAGATCGAGTGCGCGGATCGCGAAAGTGCCGTCTTCCACGTTTGCAAGAAGGTGGGCGAATCCTGGTTCGCCTGCCGACTTGGCGCCGACAGGGGAGTGAGGGCCGAAGGCGAGATGCCGAAGGTCCGCATCCATGCGCCATGTGATCGTACCGTTCCCAGAAACGGTTCGCGTGGCGGTGACGTCTACATCCCCGGTGGCCGCGAAGGGATCGACAAGTCCGAGCGCGATACGGTGAATCTCATCCATGCGGGCCGTGATCTCCAGCCTCTCGCGTATCTCTTCGTCGCCGGCGAGGGCCAGCTGCCAGGCGCCAGCCATCGGCACGCCGTTGAGCTGCAGGTCTCCGTTGACGTCAATCAGACCGGGCTCCGTAAAGGAGAATGTGCCGTTGCCTCCAGTGACTTGGTAGCCGGCGACGGGAAGGCCGAGACCGTCAAGACTGCCGGCAAACTGATAGCCAATGTCGTCTGTTCCGGGCGCGACCAGGTCTGCGACGGTGACGTCCAGGGTGCCGGACAGCGATCCGGTGATCGTGTCGGGATCAAACCGTTCATGTGACGAATAGGACAGCGGTTCGTGGGCGGTGACGGCCAGAACGTCCCGGATCGGGCCGGTGAGATCGACACGGATTTCCATCACGCCATCGAATCCGTCCAGTGTGACGAGACCCCGACCGGCCGTGATCGCGCCGATGCTGCCGCCAGACGTTTCGATGGTGACCGCGTCTCCGGCAATTGAGACATCGCCGTCGACGTCTGCAAGGGACGGCATGCCACGCAGATAGTCGATCGTGACACCGTCGACATTGACCGTGATTTCCAGGCCTGCCGTCGAGGGATCATCTGACGCGAGGTCGCCCAGCGTGGAGCGCATTCCCAGTGTGCCTTGTCTGATGACGCCGTTCGAGAGATTGTTGACGATCCAGTGCCGCGCCGGCGGTGCGGCGACGACGGGCCAGTACCGGGAAAGATGGTCGACCGGCAGGTCGGCGACGGCGAGGGCCCATTCGATGGTGGAGTCATCGGTCCAGCCGTTCAGTGTCAGGTCCGCCTCGAGGCTTCCCTCCTCGATGCCTGCCACCAGGTGGCTGATCTCCAGCCCCCCGAAGGCGGGCAGGAGGCGTCCCGCCAGCGTCGTGGGACCCAGCTCGACCGGATGCCCAAAGACGCCCGGCATGGCGAGACGTCCGCCCCCGGTGCCGAGAACGAAGGATCCCTCCGCCAGATCCAGTTCATCGTCGAGGGCAAGTTGGAAAGAGGTATCAAGCAACAGCATCGAACCGGAGAGATCGCCCAGCGACGGCATGATTTCCGGAAGCGATGCGAGATCGAGATTCATCAACTCGCCGGAGACGTCGATGCGCGACGTTCCTCGCCGGTGAACTGCGGCGAGTTCGAGGGGAAGTGAACCGGCTTCGGAGACGAGAACGGTCTCGAGGTCGATGCGCATGCCGTCGTCGTCGCGCGCGATGGCAAGAATGGACTCGGGCGCATCCCAGGAATGACCGCTACGCAAGTCTTCAAGGGTGATGTCGGCTCCGTCGAAGCGGACATGGTGCAACCGGTCCAGGGGCGGCTTGGAACCGGCGTGGAGAAACCAATCGAGAAACGAGGTTTCCGGCGATGCTTCTGTCAGCGAGTCTGCCATCGCATAGTTGATGGTGCCGTTGGTTTCCCGGACCAACAAGATCCTGGCCCCGTCGATCGTGATGCCAACAGGCCGCAACTCAGCCTCGATCAGTGACGGCAGGGACATGTCAAGTTGGATGTCACGTGACTCGAAGACGATTCCACCGTCCTTGTCGAGGACCTGGACGTCGGAAAGACTGAGGCCGTAGGTTGTCCGCCAATCGCCGCCGGAGAGAGCGGCATCGGACGCCTGAAAGGAGAAGTCCGGGACGCTCCTTTCGATCATCCCCATCACCCAGGGCGTTGCCGGACCGAGAACGATCGGTCCGTCCTGGAGCCTCCAGGCAAGACCCAGGAGCACCAGAACGACCAGTCCTGCGAGAATCCCCAGACCATGGATGAGGGTCCGCAGCAGGCGACGGCCTACAATTGCGGCATACCGCACGGGAGCCACTTGACCGTACCGGCCAGTCTGACCACGGTTGACGGAGTGCTTGCTGGTGCCGACATGACCTTCCGGACCCTTGAAGAGATCACCACCCTGCCGGAGCCATACGACAGGGAACAGGCAATCGTGCGGCGGGAACGCTGGCTGGCTGCCTGCGATCTCCTGCCCGAAGTCAGGGAAGTGTCGCATGAGTTGAGCCGTGATGCCACCGGAAGTGCCCTTCTCGATGCCGTGTTCGGCAACAGCCCCTACCTGGCTCGCTGTCTCGTGCGGCATCCGGGAGTCGTCTCGCTCTGGGCGAGCGAAGGTCCCGAGGCCAGCGTGCGAGCCGCTCTCGCAGGTCTCGCCCGGGATGGGCTAGGAAACGACCTCGCGCGCCGGCTCCGCCATGCGCGGGCCATGATCGCGGTGGCGGTGGCGCTGGGCGACATATCCCGTTTGTGGCATTGGCGGGAGGTCACTCAAGCCCTCTCCGAGTACGCCGAAACCGCCTGCCGTGTCGCCACGGCCCACCTCCTCGCCGGCATCCCAGGCGGTGACGCCCGGAGCGACGATCCTGCGAGGGAGAGTGGCTTCATCGTTCTTGCTCTGGGCAAGCTCGGAGGCCGCGAGCTGAACTACTCAAGCGACATCGATCTCATAGCGCTGTGGGACGATGAACGGTTTGCCCGCTTTGGCCCCGACTCTCTTGCGGTCTCGGTGCGTCTCGTCCGGAGTTTCATCAGGCTGCTCCAGGAACCCACGGCCGACGGTTTCGCCTTGAGGACGGATTTCAGACTGCGCCCCGACCCTCGCGCCACGCCGCTCGCCATGTCGGTTGATTCCGCAGAACTCTACTACGAGAGTCTTGGCCAGAACTGGGAACGCTCGGCGATGATCAAGGCGCGTCCGGTCGCCGGTGATCTGGAAGCGGGCGAGGCCTTTCTGGCACGGCTCAGGCCCTTCGTGTGGCGCCGCCACCTGGATTTCGAAGCGATCAGGGACATTCACTTGATCCGGAGGAAGATTCATGGGGCGAGGGGCGGTGAGGTCATCCACGTTCCCGGTCACAATCTCAAGCTCGGCCGCGGCGGCATACGGGAGATCGAGTTTCTTGCCCAGGCACACCAGCTGATCTTTGGTGGCCGCATCCCCGACCTGCGCCGGCGGGCAACGTGCGACGCCCTTGACGCCCTCTGCGAGGCGGCGCTCATCGATCGCCAGACACGCCTTGATCTCACCGAGGCATACGGTGAATTGCGCCGTGTCGAGCACCACCTGCAGATGATCGACAATGCGCAGACGCACGAGATTCCCGGCACACCGGAAAGACTCGATCACGTCTCGACATTCCTCGCCCATCGTGACCGCCGGGCATTCGCCGATCATCTCAAGGATGTCCTGCACTCGGTCGAATGCCACTACAGTCGCTTCTTCGAATCGGACGACGAGGCCCGGCCGGCGCCTGCAGCCCAGGGAGGAGACCTGGTCGTCACATTGCAGGACATGGGGTTTGCGGACTGCGCCGGAATGGCCACCCGCCTTGGCGCCTGGCGGGCTGGCGAGGTCCGTGCCCTGCGTCATGAACGGTCACGCGAACTTGTCGAATCGCTCCTCCCGCGTCTGCTCGCCGGACTGGCGGCGACAGGCGATCCTGACAGGGCCTTTCAGGCATTTCATGACTTTCTCTGCCACCTGCCCGCCGGAGTGCGGATCTTTTCTCTCCTGGAGCGTCACCCGCACCTCATCGATCTGCTGACCGGCATCATGGCAACCTCTCCACGCCTTGCTTCCATGCTCGGCACATCTCCGGTTCTTCTTGACTACGCCCTCGCCAACGAGTTCGGCGATCCGCTTCCCTCGAAGCCCCTTCTGGATGAGGAGCTCGCCACCCACCTCGGGATGGCGGAACACGAGGAGGATCTGCTCGACCGGGTCCGTCGCTGGTTCCATGATCGCGAGTTTCGCCTGGCGGTCCGTCTCCTCGAAGGAGAGTGCGATCCCGCAGGAGTGCTGAACGGCCTCGCCGACCTGCGCGATGTGGTCATCAGTCAACTCTTTTGCCGTTCGGTTGCCCGGTTTGCTGAGCGGTACGGGCATTTGCGGGGCGGCGCGCTGGCCATTCTGGCAACGGGACGCTATGGCAGGCGCACGCCGGCCTTCGGAGCGGCCATCGATCTTGCCATCGTTCATCACCACGACGATCCGGTGTCACGTTCCGATGGACCGAAACCTCTCGGCGCGCGGACATGGACAGACAGGCTAACGCAACGCCTGATCACGGCGTTGACGGTCACTACCAATGCCGGCTCACTCTTTCAGGTCAGGCTCGGCTTTGCTCCGCCGGGTGGTGTCGACACGCGGACGTCGAGTCTCGAGAGTCTGCAGGAAATCTGCGGCGCGAATGTGTCCGCAGTCAACCGGTTCGCCCTGGCCGGCGCCAGGGTCGTCGCGGCGACGGGGTCCTTCGGTGACGATGTCGACCGGGCCATTGCCCGTGCCCGGTCCGGAGCGACAACCGACCTTCCTTCACCGGACGGGGAGTTGATCGATCTGCCGGAGTGGCTCTTCGGCTCGATTGGGCCTTCCTCTGACCTTGCCGCTGCGAGGAATCTGTTGCTCTGCGTCCGAGCGTTCACGGAGTGCGCCCTGGGCGACGTGTCCCTGGACCCGTCCGGCGCCTTCACCGAACGTCTTGTCAGGCTCACCGGATCGACGGATGCCGTCGACCTGCAGGACCGCCTCGAGCGTGCACGGCATGACCTGGAATCCGAGTTTGCCCACCTGCAGTCGGGGTCGGCCTGAGTCAGGCCCGTCCCGGTCCCGTCAGGACTTGTGGTCCGCGGCCGGGGTGATCCGGTAGCAGCAGCGATCGCTCCCGGACAACAGGTGGTCGATGCGTTCGACCCTCACCTTGCGCCCGAGAATGTTCTGGAACATGAAGAGTTCCGCCGTGCACAGTTCGCTGCACGCACGCGCAGCAGCGGCGATGGAACAGTGACTCTCGATGAAGATGTGACTGCCGCCGTCTTCCCGGTACCACTCAGCCATGAAACCGTCGGCCGTGCGCTGATCGGCGAGGACGGCGAGACGATCCTCCGTGGAACTGCCGGGCTCGATGAAGGAACGGTACCTTTCTGTCGTCTCACGGCGATAGGCCGTGATCAGCTTTCTCAGACCCGACGCGCCGAAGACCTTGCGGACGCCGCGAAGGAGTGCTTCGGAAAGATCGAGATGGTTGTCCGGAAACTCGCCGTTCCCTCTCGACGTGAGGGCCCAGATCCGCGCCGGACGACCGACGCCTGACCAGGATTCCCGATAGTCGGTCAGGCGATCCGTATGCAGACGTCTCAGGTGCTGGCGAACGGCAACGGTGCTGATGTCCAGATGTGAAGCAAGGGTTGATGCTGACATCGGCCCCTGCGTCTTCAGCAGAAACAGGATCCTTTGCCGTGCATGTCTCCTGATCTGGGCCATAAGGCACAGTGATGCATGCGCCCATCACGGTCAAGTTGCCCACGCCGCCGTGACCCTGCTCGTCATCATTGCGCTGAGATGAACCACAGCGCGCAGACGTACCGATGGCGGACGTGGAGTCGACTGACTGGATCGGGTCGTCGCGCTACGGCGTGTCGTGCCGGCGTTCGTCAAGAGCACAGTGTTGTGTCTGTGAAAACCAGGATCGCTCCTGATGTCGTTGCATCCAGAGTGGACTGCGGACCTCGATCAATGTACCTAGTTCTTTTGACTCAAAACTTTGGTTACGCATGCGGGAGGAAGTCCAGTGACCGGATTCCGAGATCTGGCGGATGATTATCGAGAGTATCCTGCATACACGATCACTGAAGCCGCTCACTATCTCGCAGTGCCTCCTGCAACCATCCGCTACTGGTCGGTGGGCCGTGGCGCCTACGAGCCTCTGATCAAGGTGCCAGGGCACACGCCGACATTGCTTTCGTTTCTCAATCTCGCGGAACTTCATGTTCTCGCAGCCATCCGGCGCAAGCACCAGGTGAAGATGCCGGGTGTTCGACGGGCGATTCAGTACCTGGCGGCACATGCCCGGCACGTGTTCGACAAGCGTCATCCACTGATCAGTCATGAACTGGAAACGGATGGGCTGGATCTGTTCACCGAGCACTACGGGCAATTGGTCAACGTAAGCCAGGCGGGCCAGACGGTCATGCGGGACATTATCAGCGCGGCACTACGCCGCATTGAGCGTGACACTTCCGGCGTCCCGGTCAGGCTCTATCCGTTTACCCGGGCCGCCATGGATGAAGCGCCCGCAATGATCGTCATCGATCCGCGCCTTTCCGGCGGACGTCCTGTCATCGACGGTACCGGGCTTGCCACCCAACTCATCGCCGAGCGCTACAAGGCGGGCGAGTCCATTCGCGACCTGGCGCACGACTACGAGCGTGGGAATGAGGAAATCGAAGAAGCGATCCGGTGCGAGCTCCAGGCAGCAGCCTGAGCCGACACTCTTCCTCGACAGAAACCTCGGACGGCACGTCGTCGCGGGCCGGCTTCGCTCGGAGGGGATGACAGTTGAGGTCCATGACGACCATCTCCCACCGGATGTACCGGACGAGGATTGGATCGCACTTGTCGGGCGGATGAACTGGGTGGCGATTACCAAGGACAACAATGTTCGTTATCGAACTGCCGAACTGGAAACAATTCGCAGACATATGGCGCGAGTGATCGTGATCCGGATGAAGAATGCGACCGGGCCAGACATCGCTGCCTTGCTTGTCAAGGCACGTCATCGTGTCGCCCGCTTTGCGGCAAACACACCCCCTCCGTTTGCGGCCGGTATCCGTGGAAACGGCACAATTCAGATGTATGAAGTCGTGTCCGAAGTCCCAACCGCGCCCGAATGCCAATAGCGTTCTCACACCGGTGCCGGCAGGGTAACCACTCCCCTGCACATTCCGTTCCCTTGATGTCAGTCGCTTTCACCGACCGGCCGGCAAAGTGCTCCGGCTCAGCCGATTCGCTGTCCCCCCGGCCTGACTCCCGGTGTGTCAGGAGCCGAGGCGGGGGAGCCAGAGCACAAGATCGGGGATGGCGAAGAGGAGGCCGATGCGCACCAGTTCGATGGCGATGAAGGGAATGAGACCGCGAAAGGTGTCGCTGAGCGCCACGTTCCTTGCGAGGCCGTGGATGACGTAGACGTTCATGCCGACAGGAGGCGTAATGAGGCCGAGTTCAATGACCACAAGGGCGAGAATGCCGAACCAGATGGCGGTGTCGTCGGCGGTCATCCCGAGGTTCAGAGTCAGGAGGATGGGCAGGAACACCGGCATGGTCAGCAGGATGACGGAGAGCGAATCCATGAAGCAGCCGGCGGCGAGATAGAAGAGCAGCATCAGGAAGACCACAAGCCAGGGCCCGGCGCCGGCTCCTGCCAGCCAGGCGCCCAGTTCCTGGGGCAGCCGGGTGAAGGCAAGACCGGCACTGAAGAGGTCGGCGCCCAGGAGAATGAGAAAGACCATCGCCGAAGTCTTCGCGGTGGCCAGCAACGCGGTCACGAGGCCCTGCATTCGCATGCCGCGTGCCAGGGCCAGGGAGAACGTCGCGACAGCCCCCACAGATGCCCCCTCGACAGGTGTGAACCAGCCTATGTAGATGCCGCCGATCACCACCAGGAAGACACCAACGACCACCCATACGCTGGCCAGGGCCCGTCGCCTGTCTTGACGGTCGGCACGGGCCTCGAGGGGTGCGATGGAAGGCCGGAGCCAGACCGACACCCGGATGGCAACGGCAAACCCCAACACCGCGAGGAGACCGGGAAGGAGTGCTGCAAGGAACATGTCGCCGATCAGTTGTTCGCTCAGGATGGCGTAGATCACCAGCACGAAACTCGGTGGAATGAGAATGCCGAGGGTGCCGCCGGCAGCCAGTGTCGCGGTGGCGAAGGACCCGGCGTAGCCGGCACGTCGCATTTCCGGCCAGGCTGCCTGGCCCATGGTGGCGGCCGTGGCGAGTGACGAACCGCAGATGGCGCCGAACCCCGCTGCGCCGGTGACGGAGGCGAGAGCGAGACCGCCGCGTCGGTGGCCCATCCAGGCCCGCGCCGCAGCGAAGAGGGCCTGGTTCATGCCCGATTGCGTGGCGAACTGGCCCATCATGAGAAAGAGCGGGATGACGGCCAGACTGTGGCTGGAGGCGAGAAAGAAGGGCGTCGTCTGCAGGTGAAAGAGCAACGGGTCGACACCACGCACGACGGCATAGGCGACACCGCCGGTGACCAGCATGGCAAGTCCCACTGGGACCCTGAGAACGATCAGTCCGAGCAGGCCGGCCAGCATGGCAAGGCCGGTCTCGACACCGCTCAAGGGTCGCCTCGCCGACCGTTCGTCACGACCGGGCCGAACCCGGCCTGCCGCACCGGCAGCGGATCAGCCGGATCTGCTGCGTGGACTGTCATCGGTCGGCGTGGGAGACGCTGACGAGACTGACGGCAGCGAGCAACACCAGGGAGAAGACGATCGCCGGAAACAGCCACCACAGGGCGAGTCCGAGGACCATGGTCGATTCCTGCCACGCTCTCAGGTCCTCGCCTCCCAGGTACATACGCCAGGCGAGCAGCAGCGCCACCACCGCCAGGAGGCACGCTGCTGCGGCATCGAGCCAGGCGATGGCGCGTGGCGCCAACCAGCGCCGCACCAGGGCGACGGTGACATGACCACGCTGTATCTGGCACCAGGGCAGACCGGCGAAGAAGGCGAGCGCGCTTCCCAACGCCACCAGTTCCGTATCGCCGGGGACCGGCCCCCACCCGAGATTTCTGCCGGCGATGGAAAAAACCGACACCAGGGCGACGGCCACCAGGGCGGCGGCACCGACAAGGGCCCAGGCCGCGGCCAGGCGGTGGAGAAGGCGTGTCAAGGGAAGGCCGGGGTCATTCCCCGTAGTGATCGACGAGACTCCTCGCCTCGTCCAGGAGCGCCTGGCCGTCGAGGCCGGTCTCGTCCATGGCTGCAACCCAGGCATCGATCACCGGCTGTGTGGCCTGGCGCCAGCGCTCCTGTTCGGCGGCATCGAGAACGATGATGTTGCCGCCGCCATCGGCCACGATCCTGCGCGCCTCGATCTCGTTCGCATCCCAGATGGCGCCTGCCCGGCGTGCCGCCTCCACCCCCGAGTTATCGTCGATCACCTGCCTGAGATCATCGGGCAGGCCGTCGTAGACCTCCCGGTTCATCGCCAGGAGGAACACCGCGGTATAGAGGCCGCTCTCGGTGTGATGGCGGGTGAGTTCCGGCAGGCGCAGGGCGAGGGTAACCTCATAGGGGACGAGGGCCCCATCGACAACGCCCCGGGAGACGGCCTCCGGCACCTCCGGCACGGGCATGCCCACCGGGATGGCCCCCAGAGCTCCCAGAGCCGCGTTGATCTGGCGGGATGGCGCCCGCAGCTTCAGTCCGGCGAGATCCTCGATCGAGGCGACCGGTGTCGAGCGCGTGTGAATGACGCCTGGAGCGTGGGCATGAAGGATGAGGGGCTTCACCCCATCGAACTCCTTGACCAGGTGATCATCGTGGAAATCCATGATTGCCTGGCTCGTTGCTTCGGCGGAACCGGCAACGAAAGGCAGTTCGAAGACCTCGGCAACGGGGAAGCGGCCAGGGGTGTAGCCAGGCAGGGTCCAGATGATATCGGCAATGCCTGTGCGCGCCTGATCGAAGAGCTGGGGCGGTTTGCCGCCCAGCGTCATCGACGGGTAGATCTCGATGGCGATGCGGCCCGCCGACTGCTCCTCCACCCTCTCGGCCCAGGGTGCCATAAAGGTCTTGTGGGTGTTGGACTGGGGCGACAGAAAATGGTGCAGGGTGAGCGTGATATCCTGTGCCGGAGAGGGCAGCGCCCCGGCGGCGAGGAGGACGAGGCTGGCGAGGAGTGCCGGTCGCATGTCCATGACGGATCTCCGGTCTCGGGGCGGGCGGACCATTAGAGTGGAAAGGTGGCCAATGCAACGCCGAAATTGGCAGCAGCGGCGTGGACGATGTGCCTCGTCCCGGCTAGTTTGCGCGCCGTCATGACGCGCTTCACCATCGCTACCTGGAACATCAACTCCGTACGTCTGCGGATAGACCAGGTGCTGGGATTTCTGGATGACTATCGGCCCGACGTGCTGTGTCTCCAGGAGACCAGGACAGCCGACGCCACCTTTCCTTTCGACACCTTCCAGACGGCGGGCTGGCCGCATGTCGTCATCGCCGGGTTCAAGGGGCGCAACGGCGTGGCGATCCTGAGCCGTCACCCCTTTGCCAGCAGCCACGTGCGGTCGTGGTGCGGCAGGGACGACGGCCGCCACGTCCAGGTGATCTTTCCCGACGGCCTCCAGCTCGACAACATCTACGTGCCGGCGGGCGGCGCCATCCCGGATCCGGAAATCAATGACAAGTTCGCCCACAAGCTGGACTTCCTGGAGGAGGTGACGGACTGGATCACCGGTGAGCAAGAACCGGGCGCGCGGCGAATTCTTGCCGGCGACCTCAACATCGCGCCTCTGGAGAACGACGTGTGGTCGCACGAAAAGCTTGTTCGCGCTGTCTCCCACACCCCGGTGGAGGTGGCTGCGCTGGGGCGTCTCTGCGCGTCCCATGACTGGACCGACAGTGCCCGGCATTTCGTGCCGTCTTCCGAGAAGCTCTATTCCTGGTGGCCCTACAGGAGTGGTCGGGACTGGTCCGCAAAGGATTATGGCCGCCGTCTCGACCACATCTGGGTGACCCCGGCCCTTGTGTCGTCGCTGCGGAGTTGCGAGACACTGCGTCACCTGCGTGAACACGACCAGCCGAGCGACCATGTTCCGGTGGTCGCCACTCTCGAGTTCCCCGGATGAGCGCTGACAAGGCTTGGCGTGTGTCCGGCGAGGGTGCCGTCGCCACACTGACGCTCGATCGTCCGGACAAGCACAATCTCCTGAAGATGTCCGAGGTCGACGATCTGATCGGCGACCTCGATGCCCTTGATGCCGACTGCTCGCTCAGGGTGATCGTCATCACCGGCACGGGTACCAGGACCTTCTCGGCCGGTGTCGACCTCGGCGACATCCTGACCCGGGACTGGACCGACAATCCCGTGGAGCGCCTTGCCGACCGCATCGAGGCGCTGCGCCCGGTGACCGTCGCGGCGCTCAACGGCAACGTTTACGGAGCGGCCGCCGATCTTGCCCTTGCCTGCGATTTCCGCGTCGGCGTCGAGGGCATGAAACTGGTCATGCCGCCGCCACGCTACGGGCTCGTCTTCCATGAATCGGGCTTGCGCCGTTTCATCGAGAAGCTGGGTCCCGGAACCGCCCGTCAGCTCTTCCTTGCGTCTCGCGACATGCCCGACCGCCGCCTCCTGGAAACCGGCTATCTCGACCAGCTGTCCGCCAGGGGCGACTTTGCCGATACGGTGAAGGCGTTCGCCGGGCACCTTGCGTCCCTCTCCCCGCTCTCCCTTGCCATTACCTCGAAGGCGATCACGGACATCTCGCGGGGCAGGCTCGATTCAGCCAGGCTCAAGCGCGAGACGGTGGCGTGTTTCTCCACCGACGATGCCCGCGAAGGCATGGCCGCGGCACGCCAGAAGAGACCTCCCCGATTTACCGGCCGCTGACGGGGCGCGGAACGGCGTTCGACGAGTCGTCGGCCTCTCGTGGTCGGGGCATGTCGGTGTCGCCAGGGAACCGATCTCCCGGGAGGACCTGTCGCCAGAGGGGAGATGCAGGCTGACACCGGATGCAGGGTGCTACGAATCCATCCTGGCCATGCGCCACAGCGAACTCAGGCCGTTCGGGGTCTCCGGTTCCCGAACCCAATGCAGCAGACGACAAGCGCTGTACCTCCCGCCGGGGTCACGGGCCGCCTGTCGTGTTTCCTTCCTCGAACTCTGCGGCCCGGAAAGCCAGTTCCCTGTAGAGAACCATGAGGATGCCGTCCTGGAAGAAGTGGTACCGGCACGGCTCCTCGCCCCAGGCGACGACATGCCAGCAGACTCCGCCCTTGTCGTCGATGCTCCAGGTGCCGGTCTGGTGAACGCCGTTCCACACGGTCGTCAGGGTGAAATCGGGCGCATGGTAGACCGCGCCATAGGCATCGGCGTCGAGGATCACGGTCCTGTCCGACACCAGTGCGTGGGTCTCCTCCGGCGTAAAGAGGTCCAAGGCAAAGTTCGGATCGATGTCTTCGACTGAATCCGGCGCTTCGACACCGGCCTGCAGGTAATCCAGGGTGTTTCCTTCCTGGAGTTCCGGGGCGGGTCCCGTGTCACCCTGGTAGGCGTAGATGACGGCTCCGGCGCTGTGATAGTACGCCTCGCAAGGGAGTTCACCCCAGTTGTAGACGTGCCAGCACAGCTCACCGTCCTTCGTGGTCGACCATGTCCCGGAGTCGCGCACACCGTCCCACAGGGTCTGGAGGGTTCCGTCCTCTGCATAGTAGGCCCCACCGTTGGGATCCCAGACCTGGGTGTTGCCGGCAAGATACGTGTAAAGTTCGCTGCGGGTGAAGGGCGTCGCCTCATCCGTGTCCTGGGCGGACGCGACCGTTGCGGACGAAGCAACGGCAAGAAAAAGCAGCAGAGCCAGCATCGCATGTACGGATCTTGGCCATGTTGTCATGGTGTTGTCTCCCGTCTGCCGGTAGCAGGATCTGCAGTGTCCGCTGACGACCTGTCCATGCCCGGCACCGCCTGATCGGCCACCAGGTCGTTGCAGGGTCTCATCGCTGGGTCTGCCGCAGCATGGCTCCAGTGACAGGAAAGGGCAGGGGCGCCCTACTGCAAAGTGAGTTGTGCGCTTTCCATGTCATCGTTCGGATCCGGCATCTGGCCATAGGATTCCGGTGGCCAGGCGAGACAACGGCCTTCGCTGTCCCCTGTCAGGAAACCGCCTGCACCGCCATCGGGGCCGCCCCAGCGATCGGACTGCCCGTTGTCGCGGTAGTTGAAGAAGAGATACTCGGTCTCGAGGTCATAACCCATCGCGATGGCTTCCTCGGTGAGCGCGCCGTTTCCGTCGACCCAGGCGATGCCGTTGGCGTCGAGGAAGTAATCGTCGGCCATCACGCCCTCGAGCATCGCGTTGCAGCTGTCGCCGTGGCCGAAGTCACGGTTGGCGAGTGTGCGGCCGACACGCCCGTTGCAGTCGGTCCGAATCTGGTTGAGGCCGTAGAACGACGATTCCATGAAGGGCGAGCCGTCCCACTCGATCAGGCGGCCATTCTCGTCAGTCGCGAAGTGGCCGCCGGCGAAGTGCAGCATCAGCCACCAGCCGTCGGCGTTCTCCGAGGCGACCGTCCTGAGGTAGTCCCGGTACCATTCGACGTAGTAGCCATAGGCATCCCAGGGCCAGTCCGTTACACCGGTCAGGGACTGGCAGTCATAGTCGTCGTGGGCACAGGTTCCGCCCCGCGCGCCCTCGGTGTTGTAGTAGGCCCAGCAGATGGTCGACTGGCCGAGGTCGGTGTTGCTGTAGCGATGCTGCAGATCGTAGAGATGCGCGTGGATTGTCGGGTAGCGGATGCTGTCGAGCAGTTCCTGTGACGGCTTCAGCGACATGAGCCCCTTTTCCGCATCGATGGTCAGCGTCATCACGCCATTGACCATGGGATCGCCGTTGGGCACCCAGCCGGGTTCGTAGCTGTTGGGTGCCCCGCACACCGGGAAGGTGTAGGTCAGGATCTCGGAGTGGCCGCTCCCGGGAACCGCGCAGGCCGTGAAGAGGGCTGCCGCGGCGACGAGGACATGGCGGTGTTTCGTGAACATGACACAAGCTCCTCCATCGCACTCGGCAGGAATTGTGTCGGTCCGGAATCTCCCTGTCCACTCAAAATTGATTGACCAGTCAATCATTCAGCCTCAGGTGTGACGTTGGAGACCGTTCCCCATTGCGGAAGGATGGCCGCGGGCGGGAGGGCCTTCCGGTTCAGCCGTGTTCGGCGATGAGCGAGGCGAGAAAGGTATTGACGGTCCGTGGAGCGTGGCGGTTGAGCGACACGTGTCCGAGACCGGGAAGTTCGTGGTAGTGGCCGTGGCGAGCCGCTTCGGCCACTCGCCGGACGAGGCGCGGCGGCGTCTGGATATCCTCCGAGAAGGCAACCGCATGGATGGGCACGGGACAGTCGGCGAGGGCGGCTGTCACGTCGTAGTCAAGGCATGCCTGCCACTGAGCGATCAGCATCTGCGGGTCGCGGTCGGCGAAGCGGGGCGTGTAGGCAGCCTTGATCCGTTCCCACAGGGCATCGTCCTCCAGCGCATTGGCCGGATAGGCGAAGGCAGCGTAGTGGCAGGCGGCAAAGTCCGCCGGCATGGTCAGGGTGCCGTCGACCCGAGCCTGGATTTCCGCCGCCATCCAGTCGCGCGTGAAGCCGGTGATTCTGGCCGACGTCCCCATAACGACGGCAAGACGGACCAGATGGGGGTGATCGATGGCGACCTGCTGGGTGATGAGCGAACCCATGGACAGCCCGGCAAGGATAACGGGCGGCGAACAGAAGGCCTCGATGATGCTGGCGCAGTCATCACCGAACTGCTTCATCGACCAGGGTGGCGGCGTGCTCGTCGTCTCCCCCGCACCACGGGGATCGTAGGCCGTCGATCTGAGGTCATGGCAGAAGAACTCGAACTGCTCGGCCCAGTAGTGTGCCGGACTGTCCCCGCCTGGAACCCAGACGATGTCGGGTCCGCCGCCGCCCTGTAGCACCCGGAACCGCGCATCCGCCGCCTCGTGGAATTGCACACTGACCATGTCGGCAAACGTCGTCATTCGGAGCGCCTCCGCCGCGATGGCTGCGGACGGTAGAAGGCCCGGTTCCCTCCGGCAACTGAAAGACGGGGAAAGAATCCCCGGGTGAGCCGCCCACCTGGTGCTGATAAACAGTCTGACCTGCGATCAGGCGAACGCCCGCGAGTAATCCCTGCAGACCCACTGCGGAGTGACCGCCAGCCGCGGGGGCCCTCCGGAGCGCGGACCGGGTCGACTGGCAGTGTTCCGGCGCGCAAAGGCCGGTCAAACCTGGCGTCAGGCCGCCGGGTTCAACTCCAGGGATTGATCGCGTCGGCGCCCATGTCGCGGAAGGAGGCCGTGTCGCGGGTGGCGACGTGGAACCCGGAGGCGACCGCGATCGCCGCGATCGCGGCGTCGGCGAATCCGACCCGCCGGCCGTTTCGCTGGGCGGCTGCCGCCCGGTCCGCGAAAACCCGAACCGCCGGTTCGTCGAGGTGTTTGATCCGGCCCTTGAACACCCGGCCCACGATCTCATCGATGCCATTTTCGAGATTTTGCCGCCGCGCGCCCGGCGCCAGCAGGGCGGCGCGGAACCGGAGTTCCATGACGGTGATCACCGACAGCCAGAGCGACTCCAGATGCTGTCGGTTCAACCATTCCATGACTCCCGGATCAGGTGCCGGTCTCATGGTTTCAGAGACCACGTTCGTGTCCAGCAGGATCATTCGAACGAGGCCGGGTCGATTGGTGCACGATCGCGCCCAAAGGACACATCCGAGACATCAGCGTCCTTCCAGATGGACCGGAGCAGGTCGCCCGGGCGCGCGCGGTCGGCGGGGAACAGCCCACGCCGCAGGATGTTCCGCGCCAGCGCCTCGGCGCTCTCCCCCTGGGCCCGGGCCTGTGCTTTCAGCGCCCGGTGGACCTCGTCGGGGATTTGCCGGATAGTGATTTGCGCCATGGCTGGCTCCTTGGTGGCAAACCTGAAGTTCCGATCCGGATGATAGCACTTATTGAATGTGCTATCAATTTCGGGATTGCAGCCGCAATGCTGAGTTGGCGAAAGCCATGAGTGCCCCCCTGTGAAGCCCCTTGCCCGCGAACCTCGAGCACATCGGGTCGATGTGTTGACCGCATGGAGACCCGTCCACTTTCATGTGCAAGTCCGTGTTCATTCACTGGCCGTTCGCACCAACAGTCGTAGCCTGGGAAGGACCCGGCGCTCAGCGGCAACCGCTTGGACTTCCGCCGGGCCCGGCGATAGAGTGCCGCTCCGCAACGCATCCCGGGAGGACTGAGTGCCATGGTTGCCGTATCGAAGATCGCCCGCGAGAAGGGTATCAGGTACTTCCTGATCAGCTTTTCGGACCTTGCCGGGGTGGCCCGCTCCAAGCTGGTACCGGCTGCCGCGATCGATGGCATGGTGGCCGACGGCGCCGGGTTCGCCGGGTTCGCCACCCACCTCGACATGACGCCGGCACATCCGGACATGTTTGCCGTGCCCGATCCCGAGTCCCTCATCCAGCTCCCCTGGAAATCGGAGGTCGGCTGGATGGCCGGCAACCTCATGATGGACGGCAGCGAGGTCGACCATGGTCCGCGCAACGTGTTGCGTCGCATGGTCGCGCGTGCCGGTGATCAGGGCATGCGCTTCCGGACCGGTGTGGAGTGCGAGTTCCACCTGATCAACGCCGACGGCAGCGACATCCACGATTCCCGCGACATCATGGACAAGCCTTGCTACGACCAGCAGGCGCTCATGCGCCGCTATGACGTCATCGCCGAAATCTGCGACGCCATGCTGTCACTGGGCTGGGGGCCCTACCAGAACGACCACGAAGACGCCAACGGCCAGTTCGAGATGAACTGGGACTACGACGACGTCCTGGTGACCGCCGACCGCCACACCTTCTTCAAGTTCATGGTGAAATCGATCGCCGAGAACCACGGGCTGCGGGCCACGTTCATGCCCAAGCCGTTCTCGAACATCACCGGAAACGGCTGCCATACCCATGCCAGCATGTGGGATTCAGGTGGTGACACCAACCTGTTCCACGATCCGGACGGGGAACTCGGTATCTCCCGGATGGGCTACCACTTCCTCGGTGGCGTACTCAAGCATGCGCGGGCGCTGACTGCGATCTTCAATCCGGTGGTCAACAGCTACAAGCGGATCAACGCCCAGGTCACGGCGTCGGGAGCGACGTGGTCGCCCAACACGGTCTCCTATACGGGCAACAACCGCACGCACATGGTGCGGATTCCCGACGAGGGACGGTTCGAGTTCCGCCTGATGGACGGGGCGACCAACCCCTATCTCGCCCAGGCCGCCCTGCTCGCAGCCGGACTTGATGGAATTGCCGGCGAGGTGGATCCCGGCAGGCGTCTTGATGTCAACATGTACGAGACCGATCCCGAATCGCTGGATGTCGAGCGCCTGCCGCTCAATCTCCTCGACGCGGTCCGGGTGGCCGAATCCAACACGATGCTGCGTGACCACCTCGGCGACGAGACCGTCAATGCCTTCCTGTCCATGAAGAAGCGGGAATGGCTCGACTACACGCGTCACCTGACCCAATGGGAGCGCGACCACACCCTCGATTGCTGAACGCGCCTCCCGCCCGTTCCCCTGACGAGGGAGTGTGAACCGGTGATTGTCGTCTTCGGATCGCTCAACATGGACTTCATTCTTCAGGTGGAGCACCTGCCGGAGCCGGGGGAGACCGTACTGACACCCGAACACGTCACGGCGCCTGGCGGCAAGGGGGCGAATCAGGCAGTGGCCGCCGCTCGCGCCGGTGGAGAGGTGGCCATGGCGGGCTGCGTCGGGCCGGACGATTTTGGCCGCGAACTGACTGCCGTCATGGCTGGCGAGGGCATCGACATGGATCTTGTCGCCACGGCGACACGGCCGACGGCGCTGGCAATCGTCACGGTCGATCACGAAGGCTCCAACCAGATTGTGGTATCGAGCGGGGCCAACCGCGAGGCCCGGCAGTCGTGTGTCGGGGATGGTGTGCTGGATGCCGCGACGACCCTGTTGCTGCAGCGTGAAGTGCCTGTTGACGAGTGTATGAATCTGGCCCGCCGGGCCCGGGATGCCGGTGTGCGTGTCATCCTCAATGCGGCACCGGCGGGTCCGGTTGAATGCGACGTGCTTGATCTCCTGATCGTCAACGAGGTCGAGGCGGCAGCCGTCGCGAGAGAGGCGGGCCTGGACGGCATGGCGCCGGTCGATCTTGCACACCACCTGGCGCGTCAAGAAGGCGTGACGACCGTGGTGACGCTGGGTGAGAAGGGTGCAGTCGCCGTTGGTCCCGGAGAGACTTGGCGAATCGGCAGCCTTGCGATCCGGCCGGTCGACACCGTGGGGGCCGGTGACGCCTTTTGCGGCACCCTCGCCGCGGCCCTCGACATGGATATGCCGCTCCCCGGGGCATTGCGCCGTGCCTGTGTTGCCGGCGCCCTTGCCTGCCTGGAACCAGGCGCCATGCCGGCACTGCCGCGTTCCGAGGCTGTTGATGCCCGCCTGGAGGAACTGGCGCCGGCGGTTGCCGTGTGATGGCGGGTCCGCCGGCTGACCGGCGGCGAGCCGGCCTGCCGAGGCTGGTGGCCCTTGATGCCCTTGTGGCATGCCTCGAGGACCGGTGTCCGCTCGACCGTGTGCTGGAGCGGGACAGGCGGTTCAGCCTCCTGGAGTCCCGTGACCGGGCGCTCGTTCTTACGGTGGTTACGGAGACCTGCCGCCGACTGGGCCAGATCGATGCGCTGATCGCCGCCTGCCTGGAGCGCCCGCTGCCGGCGCGGGCGCGCAACGTACGAGCCATCCTGCGACTTGGCATTGCCCAGCTGCTGTTTCTTGGATTTGCCTCCCATGCTGCCATCGACAGTTCGGTACGCCTTGCCCACGCCCGTGCAAGGGGCATGGCGCCTCTCGTCAACGCGGTTCTCCGGAGGCTGCAGAGAGAAGGACGGAACATGCTCGCCGGTCAGGATCCACCGGTGCTCAACACGCCCTCCTGGCTCTACCGTTCATGGCGGGACGCCTGGGGCGGCGCGACGGCAACCGCCATCGCAAGGGTCAACCTCGAACGCCCGGAACTTGACATCACCGTGATGGACGATGCCGAAGCATGGGCGACACGGCTGGAGGGACGCGTCCTTTCGACCGGCAGTGTCAGGGTACCGTCAGCCGGTGCCGTCAAGGATCTCCCCGGGTATGAATGCGGTCGCTGGTGGGTCCAGGATACGGCCGCCTCGTTTCCGGCCCGCCTGTTGGGCGACGTTTCCGGGCGGCGGGTCCTTGATTTGTGTGCGGCGCCGGGCGGCAAGACGGCGCAGCTTGCGCTCGCCGGAGCCCGCGTCACGGCTGTCGACGTCTCCGGACAACGCATGGAGAGACTGCGGGCCAACATGGAGCGCCTGGGCTGCACCATCGAGACCCGCATCGCAGATGCCGTCACCTGGCGTTCGTCGACACCGTTCGATGCCGTGCTGCTCGACGCGCCGTGCAGCGGCACCGGCACCATACGACGGCATCCCGACATACCGTGGATCCGGAACCGGAATGATGTCTGCCGTCTCGCTTCCCTGCAGCGGCAGATGATCGCCAATGCCCTGGCCAACCTTTCCCCGCAGGGGGTCCTCGTCTACGCGGCGTGTTCCCTGGAGCCGGAGGAGGGCGAGGCGCATCTGCGCAACCTGGGGCATGGCTGCCGCCTCGATGCCGTTCGTCCCGACGAGGTTCCCGGCCTGGCGGAGGCGGTGACAGCGGAGGGATGCCTGAGGATTCTGCCCACGCACCTCGCCCGGGAGGGGGGTCTTGACGGCTTTTTCGTCATGCGCTTGCGACAGTCGGGTGAAGCTGGTACCTCAATCGTGTGAAGCAGTCTCTCCGCATTGCTCCTTCCATCCTGTCGGCCGACTTTTCAAGGCTCGGCCAGGAAATCCGCGCCATTGACGATGCCGGGTGTGACCGTATCCACATTGACGTGATGGACGGTCACTTCGTGCCCAACCTGACACTGGGCGCCCCGATCATCGCGGCGTTGCGGGGATGCAGCACGAAGCCCTTTGACGTTCACCTGATGGTGAGCGCTCCCGATCATCTCATCGGGGATTTCGTCAGCGCCGGCAGCGACATGGTGACCGTGCATGTCGAGGCATCACCGCATGTCCATCGCACGCTGCAGGTCATCCGCGACTCAGGCGTCAGGGCCGGCGTTTCCCTCAATCCCCAGACCCCCGCCGTTGCCGTCGCCCCGCTCCTTGATCAGGTTGATCTCATCCTTGTCATGACCGTCAATCCGGGATACGCGGGACAGACGTTCATCAAGGGTGTCCTGCCGAAGATCGCGGAACTGAGGGCGATGATCGACACCGGGGGACATGACATCGATCTCGTGGTCGACGGTGGCATCACTCCAGCCACCGCGCGCCTTGCTGTGGCGGCCGGCGCCGACGTCCTGGTGGCCGGCACGGCCGTCTTTTCCGGCGGTCCCGAACTCTATGCCGACAACATCCAGGCGCTCCGGGTTTAGCGGTGGTGCATCAAGCGAGTGAACCACGTTTCGTGTCCGATCCGCTGGAAGGCCTTCGTTCCGCCTTCTTTACCAGCCGGCTCTACCGTTTCTTCCTGGCGCGGGAAGTACCGGACAATCTTCTGCAGAGCCTCAACGATCCGTGGCCAGGAGATGCCGGAAGGGGTCACGCCATCAGCGAGGGGCACTGGAAACTGGCGAACCAGACATTCGTCTTCGATCACCGGCTGGGGCCGCCCGAATGGTATCCTCCGGGAGCCTGGAGCGGCTGGCTTGAGGAACTGCACGGCTTCACGTGGTTGCGCGACCTCCAGGAAGCGGGAGGGCACGCCCGCCAGATCGCCCAGACTGCCCTCGCCGGTTGGATGTCGGATTGCGGGTCCTGGAACCGCCTTGCCTGGCGTCCCGACATTCTGGGACGGCGCCTTGCCTCGTGGCTGACACACCACGGATTTCTCATCGGCGATGCCGATCCCCGGTTCCGCCAGCAGTTCTTCAGGAGCCTCACGGAACAGACGCGACACCTAGCCCGCGTGGCGACGCGCGGTTCTCCGGGCCTGGGCAGGATCGCGGTTCTTCGTGCCCTCATCTTCGCCGGGATCACCCTGCCGGGGTCGGCTCGGCGCATGCCCCAGGTCATGCGCCTGCTCAAGCAGGAACTGGATCACCAGATGTTGCCGGATGGCGGTCAGCGCGAACGCAATCCCAGCATCCAGTATCTCCTGTTGCGCGATCTCGTGGACATTCGCCTGGCCTTGATCCAGGGCCGCCAACCTGTTCCCGGCTGGCTCCAGCAGACCATCGATCGTGCCGCTCCGATGCTCCGTTTCTATCGACACGGTGATGGCGGACTGGCGTTGTTCAACGGGTCGCGGGAGGAATCTCCCCATCTGATCGACAATGTGCTGGCCATCGGCCAGGCCACCGGACGGCCGTTGCGGCGCACACCGTACACGGGCTTCGAACGTCTCGAAGCGGGCAGCACCGTCGTTCTCGTCGATGCAGCCTGGCCACCGGCGGCCGAATGGACCACGCGGGCCCATGCCGCCCCCCTTGCCTTCGAGATGAGCTGCGGCAGAGAACGGCTGATTGTCTCGATGGGCTCCTGGCATGGCCCGGACAGCGACTGGCAACAGGCTGCCCGCGAGACCGCGGCCCATTCGACCATCACGGTGGATGATCGAAGCCTGGCGGAGTTCAGAAAGGATGGATGCCTCGGCCGGGGACCGCGCGACGTGAGGGTTGAGCGGCGCGAACAGCAGGGCAATGCAACCCTCGTCATGAGTCAAGATGGCTATCATGCGCCGTTTCGCCTGACCCATCACCGCACGCTCGCCCTCGCGGCAGATGGCCATGTGCTGAAGGGAGAGGATGTTCTCGACGGTCCTGGCGGCGAACGGTTCTCGCTGCGCTTCCACCTTCATCCGGATGTCCGGGCAGCGGTCGTGCACGACAGTCAGAGTGTTCTCCTGAGTCCGAAGTCCGGCAAGGGATGGCGGTTGAGCGTCAGGGGTGGTGTTCTGGAACTGGTGGGCAGTGTCTACCTGGGCTCAGGCGTCATGCGCGCGTCCCAGCAGGTGGTGGTATCCCGGGGACTGAACGGGGTCAGGAACGTCATCACGTGGGAACTCGAACGCATCGAGTCGAGACCGAAAAGGAAACGGAAGCGTTCGCACGGTGAAGAGCTGGCTCTCGTCTGACGGCGGCGGCCCACCGCGAATCGCCGGGCGAACACATGGAGGGGGATCGGTTCCGGTGGACCGCCCGGTCTTCAAAACCGGTGAGGGGCGCAAGGCGTGCCTGGTGGGTTCGACTCCCGCCCCCTTCCGCCATCGCGGGGACTCATGGACATCGTTCTGATCGGCGGCGGCCATGCCCATGTCGAGGTTTTGCGCAGTGCCCTCATGACACCCGTCTCCCGCGCGCGCCTCACCCTGGTCACGCGGGATGTCGCGACGCCCTATTCGGGAATGATCCCCGGATATCTCGCGGGTCACTACACCTGGGCCGAGGCACATATCGATCTTGTGCCCCTTGCCGCGCGGGCCGGAACCCGGCTGATCCATGCTACCGCGACCGGCCTTGATCCCGAAGCGTGCCAGGTGCACTTTGAGGACCGTCCGCCCCTTCGTTTCGATGTCGTCTCGCTCGACATCGGTTCCCGCCCGGCGATTGATGGAATCGCCGGAGCAGGGACGCATGGTCTGCCGGTCAAGCCGGTCGACCGCTTTCTTGAACGCTGGATGGACGTGGAGACGGCGGCATGTGCGGCTCGAGGGCCCTACCGGGTGACGATGGTCGGTGGTGGTGCGGCCGGAGTCGAGGTCACCCTGGCGCTCCATCGCCGACTCACCAATCACATGGTCGAGGCCGGTTGCGATCCGGCATCGCTCGTCTTCAGGGTCGTGACCGCGGATGCGGCCTTGCTGACAGATCACGCAGCCGGCACCGGCAGACGGCTTGGCCGGGTCCTCGCCGGGGCCGGAATCGGCATTTGTCTGAATGCGCCTGTCGTCGCGCTTGAGGATGGGGGAGTCCGTCTGGCAGACGGCTCCGTTCTGGAAAGTGATGTCACTGTCCTCGCCACCGGGGCCGCGGCGCCGGAGTGGATTCGCCGGACCGGACTTGCCGTCGACAGAAATGGGTTCGTCGCCGTTGACGGTTGTCTGCGCTCGACATCCCATGCCTGCGTGTTCGCGGTTGGTGACATCGCCAGCTTTGCATCAAGGGAGCTGCCCAAGAACGGCGTTCACGCCGTGCGCCAGGGGCCGGTTCTGGACAGCACTCTCAGGCGCCTTGCGGAGGGTCGGGAACCGGTTCCCTACAGACCCCAGCAACGCACGCTGGCGATTGTCTCGACCGGCAGCGGGCACGCGGTGGCTTCACGAGGACCAGTCGCGATGTCCGGGCGCTGGGCGTGGTGGTGGAAGGATCGCATCGACCGGCGGTGGATGCGCCGCTATCAGGACTTGCCGGAGATGGCTGAAACCCATCCCATGCGGTGCGGCGGGTGCGGCGCCAAGGTGCCGTCGCGGGTTCTGGAACGGGCTCTGGCCCGACTTGATGTTCCTGCCATGCCCGATGTCCTGGTTGGTCTCGACGCAGCCGACGACGCGGCCGTTCTCGCACCGGTCCCGGGCAAGGTGATGGTGCAGACGGTCGATCAGTTCCCGGCGTTCGTGGACGATCCCTGGCTGTTTGGCCGCATCGCGGCCGTTCACGCGCTCTCCGATGTTCACGCCATGGGAGCCGAGCCTCACGCCGCCATGGCGCTCGTTGGTCTGGTGCCAGGAGACGCCGATGCCATGGAAGACGACCTGGTGCACATGCTCGAGGGGATCCTTTCGATCCTTCGCGACGAAGGCTGCGCCCTGGTGGGCGGCCATACCGGCGAGTCGGACCGCGCTGCCCTGGGCCTGGCTGTCACCGGCCATGCCGACGAATCGGCACTCATTCGCCTGTCGGGCCTCGAAGAGGGCGACGTTCTTCTTCTGACCAGGCCGCTAGGCACCGGGGCGCTGCTGGCCGCCAACATGCGTGGCGAGGCCGAGGGTGCATGGATTGGGACCATTCTTGACGCAATGCAGCGCAGCAACGGACCTGCTGCACGCCTTCTCGCCGACGCCGGCGCCCAGTCGATGACGGACGTGACCGGCTTCGGGCTTGCCGGACACTTGTGGGATATGGCGCGGGCCTCAGGGGTCACCATCGAGATTGGCAGGGTTCCTGCCTACGCCGGGGCGGTGGATCTCCTCGCGCGGGGCCGGGCCAGCACGCTTCATCCCGGCAACGTTGCAGCGTTGAAAGGAATTCTCGACGCCGATGCGGCCGACCCGATTCTCTTTGATCCGCAGACAGCCGGAGGGCTTGTCGCCGGCCTCCCGGAGGAAAGGGCAGACGAGGCAATCGCCCTCCTGCACGAAGCCGGCGAGACCGGCGCCGCGCTGATCGGACGGGTGACCGGTTCGGGGAGCGCCGCCCTCTCGCTCGAGCCGGGTGCTCAGCCGTCCACGTATTCGGGCACGAACATGTAGGATCCGGCGTCGCGGAGCGCCGCGTCGTCGCTGGAGAGACACTTCGAGCGCACATCCTGAATGATCCGGCCGGCCGCCGTCCTCGTCCAGAACCAGGTGGTCACGGCTCCGGTATCCGTGGCGCCGGCGTGCGCTGTGGCAGACTCCATGTAGTAGGCCTTCAGGTCTTCCGAAGCGAGGCGGAGCTGGTCGATTTCGGCGCCCTCAGCCATGGTGTTGCCGTTGAGCCAGGCGGTGAGCAGCCGGGCGGCACCGGGCGCGTCCATGCCCGATCCACCCAGTGTGGTGCGGCCGCGCCGTGCGATGCTCGTTTCGTACCACGCGCGCAGGCCGTCAACTTCCTCGATGAGCGGGCCGTCGCGGTTGACGACAAGGCGATCGAGAACATCCCGGTCCTCCCCCTCAGGCGGCGCCTCGTCGGTGAAGTCCTCCAGCACGGGCCCGGCGGGCCTGGTGAAGAGATCGAAGAGAGCCATGAGGACGCGCCGCTGGAACGACGCGTTGCCTGCGGCACCGAAGGGCCTGCCCAGCGGAAACGGCACCCAGAGCGAGCGCGGCGGCCTCACCTCTTCGGCCTGCCGTCGCACCAGCGCGATGAGTGCCGTCGCCAGTCCCTCGTCCTCCATGAACTTTGCCAGTCCGCTCACGGCGCACGTGCAAAGGGGTCATACGGGGGCGAGGATGACCGTGTTGACTCCCTCCGCCTTCATCCTGCCGGCAAGGTGGCGCGCCGAACTTTCCATGGCGAGGGGATCGGTCGCTCCCATGAACGAGTAATGGGTCTTCGCCACCGATCCAATCGCGCCTTCATCGGCGATCTCCAGGAGCCTTTGCAACGGGAAGACGACGTTGATGTCTTCCTGAAAGCCGGTCCGGTCGTGGGAGACCGAAACATGGTCCTGAACGACTTCAGCCGCACCCTCGACAGGAATGCTCCGGTAGTCCGCCGAGCCTTCGCTGAACGCCTGGTCGCCACGCAGCCGCAGTCCGGCCGAGGATACGAGTGACACCCGTCGCATGGATGCCGGCGCCGGCTCCGTCCATGGTGAGCCCGGCACATCGGGACTGGTGAACTCAGTCAGAAACTCCGCCATGTCCGGGTTCAGGTCAGTTATGCGTACCAAGGCGCGCCTCCTCAAGGTCGGTCAACATCGTCAACGGTATCCAGCATCATCGGAGCGAGAGCATCGACCGTGCGTCCTGCCCAGTCAATCTGTGGCACCGCGGCCATCATCGCCTTCTGTCCTGCTTCCAGGCGATCCAGTTCGGCCGCCAGGTCGACTGTCACGATCTTCCCATCGACAACCACACGTTCTCCGTCTACCCAGACATCCCTGACCGCACGTTCGGCGGCGACGACGATGAGCGTGCGCAAGGGTTCGCGGACCGGCCGCATCGCCGGGTGGGCGAGATCGATCGCCACCAGGTCCGCCCTGGCCCCGACGCTGATCCTCCCCAGGTCATCGCGCCCGAGGGCTGTAGCGCCACCGACCGTGGCCGCGTGAAAGATGTCCCTGTAGTCGAGATCGGCGACACTGCCGGCCACGAGGCGGGCGGCAACGGCGGCCGTGCGCATCTCATCCAGCATGTTGTGCGGATAGGTGTCCGTACCCAACCCCAGGGCCAGCCCGTGCCGCAGATAGCCGCCGATGGTGTTGAGAGCGATGCCCCGGCGCGTAAACACGGTCGGGCAGTGGGCCACGGTGGCGCCGCTGTCGCGCATCAGATCGAGATCCCGACGTGCGGTCCAGTGCAGCCACGGGTGATGGTCGAGGAAGATGCAATGGGCGATCGTGCTTCGTTCATCGAGCACCCCGATGTCGTTCATCCACTGGATCGGCGATGCGCCGTGGCGCCGTTGCATCTCGTGAAACTCGGTGACGGACTGCGCGGCGTGGATTGTCCACGGGAGGTTGCGTTCCCTGGCGGCGGCGTGGCTGTCGCGAAGGGTTTCCTCGGTACAGGTGTCGACCTGGGAGGGGGCAACCATGCCCGAAAGCCGGCCCGAGGGATGCTGGCGCGCCAGCTCGATGACGGTGAGGGCCCGTTCCAGGCCCCGGGCGCCGGCGCCGGGCGTCCAGTCGTAGTCAAGGCTGTGTCCGTCCGCCGTCGACCACCGCGCATCGCGGAACATCGGGGCGGCGACTCCGCGGATGCCACTCGCCGCAAGGGCGTCGAGCCAGCCGTCGTAAGGCATGGAGAGATCGACCGCCGTGGTGACACCCGACAGCAGCAGTTCGGCGAGCGCCACCTTGAGACAGGCTTCACGCCCCTCTTCGTCCGTGGGATTGAAGACCGGCAGGTGTTCGTAGAGCGAACTGTGCCAGAAGCCCGGTGAGCGTGTTTCGTCCGTGATCCCCTTGCGCATCGCCTCGCTCTGGGCGTGGGTGTGGATGTTGACGAGGCCGGGCATGACGAGGAGTCCCGAGCCGTCGATGCGCCGCCCTGCCGGAACGTCCCGGCCCTTGCCCACATGGGTGATGCTGCCGTTGGCAAAGGCGAGGTCGGCATGCCGCAGATAGACATGCTTCGTCCCGTCCCAGGCCACGAGCCAGGAAATGTCGTGGATGAGAGTTGTGTCGTCCATGGTTCTGTGCCGACATCATAGAGTAAGCGTGACAGGGGAACACCCGGCAGGCATGCGCACACTTCACGAAGACGACATCACGCCGCTGGCCACCGGCGCCTGGATTCTGGGCTCCGGCGGCGGCGGCAGTCCCTATGACGGCTGGCTCAATCTCGGCGCACTCTATCGCGATGGTGCCACCATCAATCTCGTCGATCCCGAAGAGCTCGGCGATGACGACCTCGTTGCCGTGGTCTCGACCATGGGAGCGCCGCTGGCCGGCCAGGAGCGCCTGGCGGACCCCGAACTCTCGGCGGCGCCGGTGCGGGCGCTCGAGAACTGGCTGGGCCGCAGTTTCCAGGCGGTCATGGCCGTCGAGATCGGCGGCGGCAACGGGATCGAGCCCTTTCTGGTCGGCGCCACCCTCAACCTGCCGGTGGTCGATGCCGACGCCATGGGCCGCGCCTTTCCGGAGGCCCAGATGACGAGCTTTGCCATCCACGATCTTGCCATGTTTCCCCTGGCGCTCGGCGACGTGCGTGACAACACCGTCATCGTGGCTCGTGCGGCAAGCTGGCATTGGATGGAACGTCTGTCGCGGGCCGTCACCACGGCGCTGGGCTCGACCGCGCCGACTGCCAAGGCGCCGCGCAGTGGCCGCGAGGTCAAGGCCTTTGCCATTCACGGTTCGGTGAGCCGGGCGATCCGGATCGGCCGCGCAGTTCACGATGCGCAGGGACGCCTCGCCGATCCCGTGGCGGCGGTGATCGACAGCGAGGGTGGACGATTGGTCTTCACCGGCAAGGTGAGCGATGTCCGGCGACGTACCAGCGAGGGATTCCTCAGGGGCCGCGCCGTGCTGCAGGGAGCGGGAACCTTCGAGGTCGACTTCCAGAACGAGTACCTGATCGGCCGTCATGACGGTGTGCCGGTGGTGATGACGCCCGACATCATCTGTCTCATGGATGTCGAATCGGGTGAGGCCGTGGGCACCGAGACCCTGCGCTACGGCCAGAGAATCGCCGTCATCGCCCTTCCCGTTCCCGCCATCCTGTCCACGCCGCGCGGTCTCGAACTCGTCGGCCCCCGCGCCTTCGGTTACGACTTCGACTACAGGAGTGCCTTTGCCTGACGCCCGCCCTTCACCGCAACAGCACCTCGCGGGCGGCCGTAGCGGATGGATGGCGAGTTGGGAACGGGAGGGCGACATGCATCGTCCCGTCCCAGGCCACATCTTGGATGACAATTGTGTCATTCATGGTTCGGTGCCGCCATCATGGTCCAATCGTTGCAAGGGAACACCCGGCAGGCATGCGCGCACTTCACGAAGACGACATCACGCCCCTGGCCACCGGTGCCTGGATCCTGGGTTCCGGCGGTGGCGGCAGTCCCTATGACGGCTGGCTCAATCTCACTGCGCTCTATCGCGGTGGCGTCGCCATCGATCTCGTCGATCCCGAAGAGCTCGGCGATGACGATCTCGTTGCCGTGGTCGCGACCATGGGAGCGCCGCTTGCCGGCCAGGAGCGTCTGGCGGACCCCGAACTCTCGGCGGCGCCGGTGCGGGCGCTCGAGGACTGGCTGGGCCGCCGGTTCCAGGCGGTCATGGCCGTCGAGATCGGAGGCGGCAACGGGATCGAGCCCTTTCTGGTCGGCGCCACGCTGAACATTCCGGTGGTCGATGCCGACACCATGGGCCGCGCCTTCCCGGAAGCCCAGATGACGAGCTTTGCCATCCACGACCTTGCCGTGTTTCCCATGGCGCTCGGCGACGTGCGTGACAACGCCGTCATCGTGGCCCGTGCGGAGAATTGGCAGTGGATGGAGCGACTGTCGCGTGTCGTCACCACGGCGCTGGGCTCGACCGCGCCGACAGCCGAGGCGCCGCGCAGCGGCCGCGAGGTGAAAGACTGCGCCATTCACGGTTCCGTGAGCCGTGCGATCCGGATCGGTCGCGCGGTTCACAGTGCGCAGGAACGCCTCGCCGATCCCGTGGCGGCCGTGATCGACAGCGAGGGTGGGCGGTTGTTCTTCACCGGCAAGGTGAGCGATGTCCGGCGACGCACCAGCGAGGGGTTCCTCAGGGGCCACGCTGTGCTGGAGGGAGCGGGAACCTTCGAGGTCGACTTCCAGAACGAATACCTGATCGGCCGTCACGACGGCTTGCCGGTGGCGATGACGCCCGACATCATCTGTCTCATGGATGTCGAATCGGGTGAGGCCGTGGGAACCGAGACCCTGCGCTACGGCCAGAGAATCGCCGTCATCGCCCTTCCCGTTCCCGCCATCCTGTCCACGCCGCGCGGTCTCGAACTCGTCGGCCCCCGCGCCTTCGGTTACGACTTCGACTACAGGAGTGCCTTTGCATGACATCCGCCTTTCGCCGCAACGGCACCTCCCGGGCGGCCGTAGCGGGTGGATGGCGGGTTGGTACCGGAGGGTGACACTCAGCCACCAGCCGCGGCCGATCCGGGCAGCCTGAGCGAGTCAGTCAAGAGCAGGAACCAGGGCGTCGCGCGGCGGCGATGCACCACCGGGGCCAGTTCAGCTCGTCTCGACCTTGCCTCCAGCCTCGCGCCAGGCGGCGATGCCGCCGATCATGTGGCAGACGTTGCCGACGCCGCTCTGGCGCGAACTCTCCACCGCCATCGCCGAGCGCTCGCCGAAGGCGCAGTAGTAGACCAGCCGGTGGCCGGGCCGGCCGGCAAGCGCGCGCAGCGCCCCGCCGGGCTCGATCATCTCCGTGAGGCGGTCGTAGGGCGCATGCACCGAGCCGGGGATGGTGCCCTCGCGGACCCGTTCGCCGGCCTCGCGCAAGTCGACGAGGATGTCATCGGGCCGATGGTCGTGCATCACTTCGCGCGCGCTCATCGCGCACTCGGGATGCGACTCGTCCTTCTGGCCGCGGCCAACGCTCAAGTTCGCGGGCACAGCCACGTCCATCATCTTGGGGTCGGCGAGGTTCAGGCCATCCATCAGCGCCGCGTACTCTGCGGGCGAGGCGACCTGGAGGCGGGGATTGAAGCGTTTTTCCTCGCCGATGGTGCTCACCGTGTCGCCCTTGTAGTCGTGCCCGGGGTACACCAGTGTCTCATCGGGCAGCGTCAGCAACTTGCCGAAAAGCGAATCGTACTGCTGCAGCGCGTCGCCGTTCTGGAAGTCGGTGCGGCCTGTGCCCCGGATCAGCAGCGTGTCGCCAGTGAAGACGCGGTCCTCCATCGCGAAGCTGTAGGACTCGGCGGTATGCCCCGGCGTGTGCAGCGCGCGCAGGCTCACGCCCTCGATCTCGATGGAATCGCCGTCACCGACGCGCATCGAGACCACGTCCACCGGCGCCTCCCGGCCCATCACGGTGACGCAGCGGGTGCGGTCGCGCAGTTCCGCCATGCCGCTGATGTGGTCGGCGTGGACGTGGGTATCGAGAACCTTGGCAAGCGTGAGCTCGAGTTCGTCCAGCAGCGCGAGGTAGCGCTCCACCCGCTCCTCGACCGGGTCGATGATGAGCGCCTCGCCGCCGGCGCGCCCGCCCAGCAGGTACGTGTAGGTGCCCGAGTCCTGATGATAGAACTGGCGAAAGATCATCGTCGGTCTCCGCCCCACGGCTTCCAGACGCCATTGTAAAGCCTTGCCGCCGCTTCGGGCCAGCGCCATCCGGACTTTCATCGCGCGGCTCCGGTCTCGCTGGTCTCTCGTCCTTCGACTACGATGGCGTTGACAGGGGCCACCTGGTCTGTATTGCAACGGCGCCTCGCGGGCGGTCGGAGCCCGTGGGTGGTTGGGGGCGGAACATGAAGATCAGGCGTATCAGCGTCTACCGGATCGATCTGCCGCTGAAGGAATCGTACAGCCTCTCGGGCGGGCGGCTTGTGACCGAACGCCTCGACAGCACGTTCGTCAGAATTGACACCGACTGCGGTCTCGAAGGGTGGGGTGAGGGGTGTCCCTGGGGCCATACATACCTTCCGGCCCACGGCCCGGGGCTGAGGGCCTCGCTTGAGGTGCTTGCGCCTTCCTTGCTGGGACGGGACCCGCGCTCTCTCGATAGCGTCAACCGGGTGATGGACACCTGTCTCCCCGGTCACCTCTACGCCAAGTCGCCCATCGACATGGCTTGCTGGGATCTTGTGGGCAAGGCGACGGGGGAGCCGTTGTGGCGACTCTTCGGTGGCGAGGAGCCCCACCCGGTCGAGATCAACTCCTCGATTCCCACCGGTACGCCAGCGGCCATGGTGGCGGGGATCGAACGAGCCCGCAGGGAAGGATACCGTACCCACTCGGCCAAACTGGGCGGACATGATGCCGCCGCCGACATCGAGCGGATCGAAGCCATCGACGATGCCCTGGTGGCGGGGGAACAGGTCACCTGGGACATCAACCGGGCGTGGACTCCCGCAACCGCCCTCGAGGTGCTGAACACCATCCCGTCCATGGCATGGGTGGAGCAGCCCTGCGAGACCCTCGAGGAGTGCGCCATGGTGGCGCGCAAGGTCCGCCAACCGGTGTTGCTGGACGAATGCCTGCATGTTTTGAGGGATCATCTTCTGGCCTGGCGTGCCGGGGTCTTCGCCGGCATCAAGATCAAGCCCAACCGTCTCGGTGGCCTGACACGGGCGCGGCGCATTCGCGACCTCGCCATGGACGTTGGCTGGAGGATGCACGTCGAGGATGTTGGCGGCAGCGCACTTGCTGACACCGCTGCCGTTCACCTCGCCGCCTCCACGCCACAACCCTTCCGCATGGCAAGCTGGCCGGCCCATGCCCATCTGGCTTGTGACCCCGTGCCCGGCCAGGGGGTACGCAATCACGACGGTTTCCTGGTGCCCACGAGGCGTCCCGGAACCGGAGTTGTTCCAGATGAAGAGCACACGGGACCGCCGGTCGCTGTCTACTGTTGAGGTCTGAAGCTTCGGCCCTGGGGGGATCTGCCGGGAGGGCACCGAACCGCAGGCCGCCATTGCACCGTTTGACGGGTTGTTGCTGGGGCACACAATGACGGGGTACTCCTTCGAATGAGGGCGCCAGTCATGGCAACAATCGGGACCGAACCGGGAGGCGTGGGCGTTGTCGAGACGAAAGTAATCCAACCGACGTTCTGGAACGCTCTCCCCCATTTTCTTCCCATCACCATCTTCCCCCTCATCATCGTGGCGGCGTTGCTGGGAGGCTGGTGGATCCTTGCCCCCTTCATTTTCTTCGGGCTTGCCGGCCCGCTCGACCTTGCCTTCGGCATGGACGGGCGGAACATGGACCCGGCGAAGACACCCGAGCGCCGCCTTCTCTGGCACAATCTCCCGGTCTGGCTGTGGGCCGTTCTGTGGCCTCTCACCTTTGTCTTCACGGCCTGGCAGATCCTTGTCTCCGGTCACCTGTCCGACTGGGAAGGCGCATTGATGGTGTTCGTCCTGGCCATGGAGGCCCAGGCGGTCTTCATCGTCGGCCACGAGCTCATTCATCGCCGCCGGCAATGGGAACGCCGCCTCGGCGAGTTCCTGCTCGCTTCGGCTTCCTATCCGCAGTACGCCACGGAACATGTCTACATTCACCATGCCTTTGTCGGAACACCGCTGGATGTGGGATCGGCTCCAAGGGGTGAAAGCCTGTGGCACTACTTCCCTCGCGAGGTTGCCAACAACCTTCTCGGTTCGTGGCGTGTGGCGCGCGAGCGTCTGGCGCGCAAGGGGCTGCCGGTCTGGCACCGCAGCAACCCGTTCTGGCGCTATTGTCTGGCGACGGCGTTCTGGTATGTCGTCGTCTTCGCGTTGGGTGGTCCATGGGCGATTCCGGTCTACATGGCGCTCTGTCTCGGCGTTGTCTTCTCGATGAAGGTGTCCAACTACATCCAGCACTATGGGTTGCGGCGCGTGCGTGTGGCCGGAGGGCGTTTCGAGAAGATCCTGCCCCGGCATTCGTGGAGTGTGGACTACAGGTTCAGCAATTGGATGTTCTTCAACATGCAGCGTCATGCTGATCATCATGCCGTCTGGGGGCGCCGCTATCCCCTCCTGCAGTTCCGTGGCGCCGACGAGTCGCCGCAGCTGCCGGGGAGCTACGGCAAGATGTTCGGGCTGGCCGTGCGACCGAAACGCTGGTTCGAGACGATGGATCCGCTGGTCGACGCGTGGCGGGCGCGGTTCTATCCGCACATTGACGACTGGAGTGCCTACGACAGCCCGGTTTCCGCAACGCGACCGGAATCCTTTGACGCGATCGTCGAAATCTACGCCGAGGCGCCGCGGCTCGCCGGCTGGATAGAACGTCAGCCGGATCTTCTCGACGAGTTGCGCTCCAAGGAGTTCACCGATCTTGATTTACCGAAGGGATTCGGTCCCGACACCGGGGCCGAGACAATCGCCCGGCAGGGCCTGACACGCCTTTACTGGACCCACGAGTTCGGGGTTACCGACATGAAGGAGGAAATTGCCGAAACCCCGGTTCAGGATGCGGGAGACCTTGTGGAACTTGTCCGCGGCTGGTCGAACCGCAAGACCTTCCAGGTCGGCATGCACACGTTGCGGGGCAACCTCACGCCAATCGAAGCGGGCAAGGCGCTGGCCAACATCGCCGAAGCGGCGATCACCGCGATTCTCCAGGCTGTCGTGGTCGACATGACCGAGCGCACCGGCGCGCCTCCTGGCGGCGGCATCGCCGCGCTGGTTCAGGGCGACCTTGCCACCCGGGAGCTGGCGCCGGACACTCCGATGGAGGTCATGTTCGTCCACGACGGGGATTCCGGGACTGGTCATGAAGCGCTCTGTCGGGAGTTCCGCGGCGCCCTTGGGGAACTCGCGCAGGACAGCCTGCTGTTCGCACCCGCAGCGACCGGTGATACGGGGAAAGACGTGCGGTCCCTCGAGGAGTTTGTCGCCTGCCACAGGGAGCCGGGTGAGGACCTTGCGCGCCTTGCCCGTGCACGGTGCGTGTTCACCGCCGGTGAAGCCGATCTTGGCGAGCGAATCGCCAAAGCAAGGGGGGATCTGCACGCGCCGAAGGGCGCTGACGCTGGTGATCCCGCCGGCATCGAGGAAGCGGCCCTCATCCTGCAACTGACCCTCGCCATGGAGGATCCCGCGCCAGCGGCCGTTTCGGTCTTCCGGCGTGCCAGGGAGAAGGGGCTGCTTGCGGACGCGGCCGCTGATGATCTGTGTCACGCTGCGGATCTCTGGCGC
Organism: Alphaproteobacteria bacterium; assembly: GCA_965207785.1. Classification (GTDB taxonomy): domain Bacteria; phylum Pseudomonadota; class Alphaproteobacteria; order SP197; family SP197; genus SP197. The sequence continues at coordinate 48,620 of CBDBNO010000011.1, forward strand.
AATCTGAAGGGTATCCAGCATCTGGTGGTCGAGAACGGTGTGGTGGACGACGCCGTGCCGACACGAGTCAGGACCGTCATCGCGCGCTCCTGCGGCATGGAGGGGTACGATGCCCTCGAAGCCGCCAAGGCCGACATGGCGTCAAGGGCGGGCCATGCTGTTGCGTCGCTCTCTTCTCTGGCCGTCGGCGAAGCGCCCGCGGAAGAGTCCGGCTGACGCATTCCGGTGTCACATGGCCCGCGAGACTGGATATCCCCTGCAGAGCCCCATCGATGCGACAGACAAACTCGTGGCGCGGGCCGGTTCTGACAGGGATTTTCGCCGGCGTCTCCTGGCACATCCCAGGGAGACCATCAAAACGGAACTCGGTGTGACCCTCGACGCCGATCAGGAAATCCATGTGCACGAAGAGTCGTGCACGGACACCCACGTGGTGCTGCCGCCGCTGGACAGGTACTCCAGGGCGGAGCGCGAGGAAGCGAGGGCCGGCGCGGGATCGTTGGAGTTCCTCCGCAGGACGCTCCATGATCCGGCGCCGCCCGCGCGTGTCGCTGCCCCCGAAACGGCGAGACGCCGCGAAGCCGCGACCTCTCCCGGGGCGCTTGCCGGTGAGGGCCGGGAGAGCATCCGCCGGGGACTCGCCTTTCTCGAGACGACCATCGACGAACGGGGGGCATGGCACTGCATCCGGTTCAACATCGCCGATCCGGCGATACCGCGGCACTTTGAAAGGCCACCCTTCATCTCGGCGCTGTGCGCCCTCGCCCTCGAGACGTGCGCTGAAGAGCGGGCCAGATTCATTCGCTCGGCGACCAGGAGATATCTCGTCAGCTCCATGGAGTACCCCGGGCTGTGGCGCTACTACCGCCACCTTCCGGCGGACCTGGACAGCACGTCGCTGTGTTCCCTTGCCATTGCCGGTCACCCCTGGATCGCTCTGGGCAGGAATGTTCCGCACATGCTGGCGAACCGCGACGACGATGGCCTTTTCCAGACCTGGCTGCTGGCGGAAGACGAACCCGATGTCGCATCGGACTTCCGTATCGAGGCCGATCCGGTCGTCAATGCGAATGTCATCGCCTGCCTTGGCTGTCACCCCGCGACCAGGGAGGCCCGGCGCTGGCTGGAAGACAGTGTCGTCAACGACCGGCTTGAGAATGCGTCCAAGTGGTATCCCGACACCATCACGGCCTACTACGCGATCGGCCGCGCCATGGTCCGGGCCGCCCCGGCCCTTGAGGGGCTGCGCCCGGTTCTCGTTGAGCGTATCTTGGCGCTCTGCGATGGCGAAGGGGGATGCGGCAATCTCCTGCAGACCTCCCAGGCCATCACGGCGCTTCACACCATCGGGGCCCTTGAAGGCATTGACGTGGCGCGCCAGGTGGAACGCTTCGTCGATGCGCAACGGGACGATGGCAGCTGGCCGGAGTATCTGGCGTTTGGCGATCAGTCGCTGCGGTGGGGTGTGATCGGGCAGATCGGTCACGGTTCCGAGTCCGTAACCTCCGCATTCTGCATCGAAGCGCTGGGGCACATGATCAACGTCCTCGAGGAACGATGAAAGGGAAGGGGCGCGTTTTGGCACCTGACGCCTGCCGGTTCCTCGTGTTGCCGTTCATGCGGGCGAACTCCTGCGTTGCGGCGGCGGTGTTGCTCGACAGACGGGTTCCGGCGCATTCAGGATCTCCGGCCTCGAATCGAGTCCGGGATCGTTCGCGGGTGCGGGCGACGGCACCGTGACGGCAGGCACCTCCCCGCAGGGGATCCTGACCAGGTGGACTCCCGGAGATCGGGAACCCATCAGGAATCCCTTGCTTACTCCGCACCTCGAGTTCCACGCGATCGGTGACGATCGGGCGCTGCTGGTCTCCGAATCCTTCAACACCCTGCTGCATGGCAAGCTCTGCTGCGATCTGTTGCCGCTTCTCGACGGTCGGCACGAGGAGGATGGCATCATCGCGGCTCTCGACGGGGTCCACGACGCCCGAGACGTTCGTTCCACCATCTCCTCGCTTTCCGAAAAGGGCTACGTCGTTTCAGGCGAACATGCGATGGACCGGCAGCGGGCGGCCTGGTGGACGTCGCTTGGCGCATCCCCACGCTGGGTCGAGGAGCAGCTGGCGCTCTCGCGGGTTGTGGTCGAGGAAGATGAGGGAGAACTGGCCGCTTGCCTTGCCGTGTGCGGTGCCGTTTCGCGAGCCGAGGGGAAGGCCAGTCTCAGGATTGTTGTCTGCGACGATTATCTGGAATCACGCCTCGAGGATGTGAACCGGAGACAGCGCGAGGCAGACGAGCCGTGGATTCTTGCGCGGCCCCATGGCGTGCAGGCGCTCTTCGGTCCCGTCTTTCGGCGCCAGGGGCCCTGCTGGGAATGCCTGGCCAGCCGCATGCGCAACCACCAGGAAGTTCACGCATTCCTTCGCAATGTGGCCGGAGAGGATGCCGCCTTCAGACCATTTGCCTCGGAAGGCGTGGTGCGGGAGGGATTGCTGAGGCTGATTGCGGCAGAGATCGTCAAGTGGCTTGTCCTTGGCGAGACCACTCCCGTCCATGACGAGGTGATCGCCGTCGATACCCGCGACTTGGCGATTTCACGGCATCCGGTCATGCGTCGGCCGCAGTGCCGCGCCTGTGGCGACGGTGGGTTGTACAGATCCGACCGTGCGCCGGTTCCGGTGTGCCTGAACCCAAGTCCAAAGACCGTTCGGACCAGTGGCGGTGCACGCAGCGTGGCGCCGGAAGCGACCCTGGCGACCTACCGACACCTGGTCAGTCCGGTCAGTGGTGTCGTGACCTGGCTGTCGCGTACCACCGACGAAAGCGACCCGTGGCTTCATGTCGACTGGGCCGGAAGCAACCTGGGCATGAGGAGCCGCAGCCTGGCTTCCCTCAGGCGCAGTCTGCGCAGCAAGAGCGCCGGCAAGGGAAGCACGCCGGTGCAATCCAGGGTCTCTGCCCTTTGCGAGGCGATCGAGCGCCATAGCGGAACCCGGTCAGGTGACGAGATCCGCATTTGCAGGGCATTCAACGGGTTCGACGGGAACGAAAGCGCGATGCACCCCAACGACGTGCAGTTGTTCAGCGACAACCAGCTCGACAACGCGGGGGGCATCAACGAGAAGGGTCACCCCTACAATATCGTGCCGGCCCGCTTCGACCCGGACGCGGTTGTCGACTGGACTCCGGTGTGGTCGCTGACCCAGCGGCGACATCGCTTCCTGCCGACGTCGATGCTTTACAGCATGGCGGCCGAAGAGCGTGGTCCGGCGGACCTGATCGCCGATTCCAACGGTTGCGCTGCCGGCAACACCCTGGAAGAGGCCGTCCTGCAAGGCTTCTATGAACTCGTCGAACGCGATGCCTTCGCCATCTGGTGGTACAACCGGCTCAACATGCCGGCGGTCGATCCCCGCGCCTTCGATGACCCGTACCTCCTCGATGCAACGGACGTCTACGCCCGCCACGGGAGAGAACTGTGGATGCTCGACATCACGTCCGATTTCGGCATCCCCACCTTCGTGGCACTCTCTCGCAGGGTCGACGCTGGCAGCGAGGACATCATCTACGGTGCCGGGACCCATGCCGTTCCGCGACTGGCCGCTCAGCGGGCGGTGTGCGAACTGAACCAGTGTCTGACGTGGCTGCCGCGGCCCGGAAACCGTGACGGCCGGCCTGCGATCGATGACCCTTTGGTGCTGTCGTGGTGGAGAACCGCGCGCCTTGCCAGATGCCCGTGGCTGGCGCCGGCGACTGACGGGACGCCTGGAAGAGCGTCGCGGCCTTCCGTCGCCGAATCGGCGGACACGCGCGACGATGTGGAAAGCTGCCGCGCACTCGTGGAAGCCAGGGGCATGGAGTTCCTGGTGCTTGACCAGACCCGCCCCGACATCGGCATGCCGGTCGTCCGTGTCATCGTCCCGGGGATGCGCCACTTCTGGGAACGCTTTGCTCCTGGCCGTCTTTACGAGGTGCCTGTCAGCCTGGGATATCGGGCACAGCCGCCTGGTGAAGCCGACCTCAACACCGCGCCTGTCATTGCCTGAGGGAGGACCATGGACACCGACAAGGCGATCGCACTGACCCAGGACCTTCTGGCTCAGGAGGGCGGGACCATGGGTGATCTGCTCGGTCACTTCCGGAACAGGGTATCGCCGATCCTCATCGATGACGCCGAATGGGAACGTGTCCTGGCATGCGCCGGCAACCTCCCCATCACGATGGGCGCGCTTCCCTTCGGCTTTGAACTGCCCCTGCATGTACCGGAGCCACGGGCGGATCTTGGCGTATCCATGGCGAGTGGAACCAGATCGGCAGAGTTCTTCCGGGAGCGCGCCCGGGTCGAGAGGACCGATGAAACCCTCAGCACGCTCATGCGACTCTTCTCTCACATGGAAGGCGGGGTCTCACCCCTGCGCGACATTGTCGGCCGCAAGGTGATGCTGGAGTACGACATCGGCTCGGCGCAGGGCCGTACACCCTCACGTCCGGCTCTGTTCCTGAGGCCCGGTGAACGGCCGATCGTCGGCGCGAGTGACCAGGTCAATGATGTCCTTCTGGTCGGCGATGCCCTTGTTTCGAGTCACGGCTGGACGATGGGCGCCGGCCAGCGCAACACCCTCTCACAGGCCTACCTGGCGCAGCCGGAGGATACGCGCATGGATTCGTTCGGGATGTTCCCGTCCCGCTCACGCGCCATCCGGCTGGCGATCATGGGGTTCGGAACCCGCCGGCAGATCGAAACCTACCTGGACAAGGCGGGGTGGCCGGGCGAGGCCGCGGCTGTCGATGCGGTCATGGCGCGATTCATGGAACGCGTGAACATCGTCAGGACCGGGATGAACATTGACGTGACGGAAGAGGGGCTGGGCCCCACCCTCGGTCTGACGCCGATCGTCAGGCAGAGATACACCAAGGACTCACGGTACTGGCTCGACGGCCTGACCGACTGGATGCCGTTCCTGGACGCCCTGAGCCACGAGGACATTGTCGTGCCCGGCAAGCTGGAAGCGCTGGCAGGCTGGGTCACGAAACCGGAACCCCTGTTCGCGCGTTCCGGACGCTACGTGCTGCTGCGAGGCATCCACCATGTCAAGCTGGTCATGTCGGCGAACCGGCTCTGCAAGGCCAAGGCCTATGTCTTCATGGTGCTGTCCGGTGCCGTGTCCTTCTGACGCCGAACGAAACCCCTCCCGGTTCCGATAGAACCGGGGGCCATCTTTGCAGGTCTGCAGGGCGCACCGCCGTCACGGCGCGCCGTCAACGGCAGTTACCAGCAGCAGCACAGACCGGCCGAGACCGCCTCGAGCTGTTCCTCGGTAATGTTCGGGTCGGGTGGCAGCGCAACGTGCACTGTCTGCATGTCACTCTGATGAACCACGACGTTCATCGAGTCTGGAATCGTGATTCCAAGTTCGTTGCAGATGGTCCCTTTCGGATCTGCAAGAAGTTCTTGCCTGAAACCGGCGTCGACAGCGGACTTGTCGATAATCTGCTGCAACATCTCATTGCCGTTTCTCATGGCCACTCTCCACTGATCTACTTCAATTGAGCCGGCGAGTATGCCGGAAGCCTGATCAAAAGGTGTACAGGCCGGATTTGCCGGGTCAAGCATTTCCGTTCGTGTAGTTGCCGCGGTCCACCGTTCGCAACAGTGCGGGCAGAAGCGTCAGGTCGGCAAGGAGTGCAAACGCGATGATCAGCGCCGTCAGGATCCCCACCTGTGCGGTGGGAATGAAGGGAGAGAAGGCGAAGATCAGAAAACCGGCCACCAGGACGAGAGTTGTCGTGAAGACGGCCCGGCCGGCGGTGTCGAAGGCGTAACGCACGGACTCCCCGGTGTCCTTGCCTTGGTCGAGGCGCGCTTTGCGGTACTTGCTGAGAAAGTGCACCGTGTCGTCGACAACGATACCGACCGTCATGGCCACGACGACCGACAGGGAGAGTCCCACCTGCCCCACCGTCAGTCCCCAGACACCGAAGCCCAGCACGGCCGGAAGCAGGTTGGGAATGATGCTGATCAGGCCCAGCCGCAAGGATCTGAGGGCGACGAGGAGTATGGCGGAAATCGCAAGCAGCACGACCATGGTTCCGACCAGCATGGCGCGGATGTTGCGTTGCCCGATCCAGGCGAACAGGACTGCCGGACCGGTGCTGTTGACACCAGCCACGTTGGGCGCGTTGTCGCTCAGCCAGGCCCTGGCCTGCGCGTTCAGTTCAAGCAGTTCCTGCGAGCCGAGGGACTGGGCCTGAACCGATACGCGTGTCGCCGACTTCGACCAGTCGATCTGGTTGTTCACGTCCAGACCCTGAGGCAGGGAGAGCTCGTAAAGCAGGAGGTACTGTGCTGCCAGCTCCCGGCTTTCGGGGAGGCGGTAGGCATCTGGGTCGTCGCCATGCATGATCTGGTTGAGACGCCGGAAGGTATCGGTGATGACCGCCACGTGACGCACCCGGGGCTGATCGCGGTACCATTCGGCGAATTGGGCGACATCGGCGAGGAACGCGGGGTCCGTGACGCCGCCTTCGACGGGAGCTTCCAGTGAATACTCGAGCAGGGTGTTGCCGCTCAGCCGCTCGTCCATGAAATCCGTGTCCTGGCGGAACTCGACACTCTCGTCGAAGAAGTGGACCAGGACATCGTTGAGCTCATTGCGCGGGATCGCGAGGATCATCGCAATGACAAGCACCACCCATCCAAGGATGATGGGCTTTCTGTGCTTGAGCACGAGGTCGGCCAGGTGGCGCATGGCCGGTCCCTGCGGCCGCCTGTTCTTCGGCGCGCGAACGGGGAGCAGCGACAGCATCGCCGGAAGAAAGGTTACGGACAGGATGAAGGACATCACGATTCCGATGGCGACAAAGTTGCCGAGCTGACGGTAGGGGGGCACCTCGGAAAAGTTCATGCCCAGGAATCCAAGGGCGGTCGTGAGGCTCGCAAGGAAGATGGGGTGCAGGTTGAGCCTGATGGCGTCGACGATGGCATCATGCTTCGAATCGCCAGCGCGCAGACGTTGCTGCAGGGCAACCAGCAGGTGTACGCAGTTGGCCACGACAATCATCAGGATGATGGTTGGCGCCGGGGCGATGGGCGGGGAAAACTCCAGTCCGATCCAGGCGCCCAGGCCCATGGAGGCCAGTATGGAAAAGACGATGACAAGGCCGGTGGTCACCACGCCTGGCCAGCCCCGGACGAGAATGCCGAGAATCAGGGCCATGAGAAGGAGGCTGGCCGGCAGGAAGATCATCTGGCTTTCAACCGACGCCTCGAGAAAGGTCTGGTTGACCATCACCGTGCCGACGATGCGAAGATCAACGCCAGGGAAACGGGTCTCTGCCCCGGCAGCTATCGTTCGGGCGAATTCCGCCACTTCGGCCACGGCCTCCAGCTGGTCGCCTTCAGGCATTTCCAGGGTGACGTTGACAACGCTGACATCGCCATTGCGGGCCAGCATGCTGCCGGAGATGCGGGGGTCGAGGAGGGCAATGTCACGGATGCGTGATCGTGCCTCCACCCTGGCAAGTTCCTGCGGGTCAACCAGGTCCTCGACAACGAGGTCGTCGCCGTCGGCCGTCGTGTACTGGAAGTTGGCCAGGGAGTCGACGCGCCGCGACCAGGGTATCTGCCAGGCAGCCTCGGTCAGCCAGACGGCGGCAGAGAGCGCCTCGGTGGAGGTCGCATCGCCGTCGTCTGGAACAATCAGGAAGACGACATTCTCGTTCTTGCCGTAGGTGTCTTCCAGGTCTTCCAGCGCCAGAAGCTGCGGATTGTCGTCATCGAAGAAAATGCGGTAGTCGGCGGAGAACTCCAGCAGGAGCATGCCGACGGAGGTGAGAGCGACCAGGATGGGCGTGACGAGGATGATCGGCCAGCGGTTGGCGAGCACCCGTTTCGCATAGCGTTCAGCCGCCATGTGCCGTCTCTCCACGGCAGACGCCCACCCTCATCACGACGTCGGACACGGCCACGGCCGACGCTCGCGGGCGGATCGTCCGAAACAGGGAGTCATGGGGAAGGGCACTCATTGCGGCAGGTCGCAGAACAAGGTTGGGCCTGCCCGAATGCCATGTCAACGGTCCGCTTCCCCGGTCAGGCGATCTGGCGTCTGACCAGATTCCGGAAGACCCCGTTGATGCCCATGAGTTCGCTGAAGGAGCCGCTCTCGACGATCTTTCCGGCTTTCAGCACATGGATGCAGTCAGCCTGTTCCAGCGTGGACAACCGGTGTGCGATGACAAGTCTCGTTGTGGTCAGAAGGGCGAGGTTCTGCATGACCTCGGCCTGGCTGTCGTTGTCGAGCCAGTTGGTTGCCTCGTCGAGGAGCATGATTCGCCGGTCGCCGATCAGGGACCGGGCGATGGTGACACGCTGGCTCTCTCCGCCGGACAGAACCGAACCGCTGCCCCCGACCATCGTCATCATTCCCATGGGCATGGCCTTGATTCCGCTTTCTATTCCGGCCGCCCGGGCAGCATCCCAGACCTCTTCGGGTCCGACTCCCTCGTGGTGCGCGACAATGTTGTCCCAGATGTCCTGGGGGTGCAGCCGTACCGCCTGAGGAACGGTGCCTATCTTGCGGCGCACCTGCTTGAGATTGAGGTGCTTGAGGTCACGCCCGTCGTAGTAGACGGCCCCGGACGTCGGCTGGTCGATACCAAGTGCCAGCTGGAAAAGGGTGCTCTTTCCGGCACCGGACTCACCGGCGATTGCGACGAACTCGCCGGGACGGACATGGATTGTGACATCGTCGAGAACCAGGGGCCCTTCGGGTTCGTATCGAAATGATACATGGTCGAACAGGATCTCGCCATCGAGACGCTCGACCAACGCACCCGCTTCCCCGGCTTCAGGAACCGCGGCAAGCAAGGGGCGCATCTGCCTGAATGCAGGCGCCAGGGCAGCAACGGCGCCGACCGATTCACCAAGGCGGGCCACAGCCGACTGAGATGCGATGAACACGATGAAGACGACGAGGAAATCGCCGACGGGAAGCGTCCGCGCTTCGAATGCCGCCACCGCAAACAGCAACACCGCCCCAGCGAAGAAGGGAAGAGCGGCGCCAAAGGCACGGACGTGCTCTTCGATACGGTGGACTTCGAGTTCCGCGCGCTTTTGCCTGCGATAGTCTCCGGCCCATATGGCGAAAGCCGATCCTTCCGCACTCTCCACACGCAGCTTGGCAATGCCGTCGATGATCTGGAACAGCCGTCCGGTCACCCGTCTGGCCGCGCTGATCATTCTTCCCTGGGGTGCGAGCTGGCGCAGCCCCAGCACGATGGTCACAAGAAGCGAGAGGAGGCTGAAAGCGAGAACGACAAGGCCCAGAGCGGTATCGTAGAAGAAAGTGATCCCGAGAACCGGAACGAGAAACAGGATTGACAGCAGACTGTCGGACACGACTCCCTGCAAGCCGTCACGAACATTCTGGAACGTCATGCCCGACATTGCCAGATCACCGGTTGGCTGGCGGCGCAGGACAGCAGGCGGAAGGCGCATGAGGCGGTCCCAGAAGGCTGCTTCGACCCGTGATGCCGAACGTCCTTCCAGGCGCATCAGAATCGTGCTTTGCAACAGCTGAAGCAATGCGCCGAGAAGACCAAATCCCGCCAGTGTCACAGCCACGACATAAAGGACACCGGCGGTCCCGCCGGCCGAGGCCTGGTGAGCCACAAAACCAAGTGCCAGCGCCGGCAACAGCTTGATCAGGCCGCCGCAAAGCCCGGTTGCCATAAGCCGGGCAAGATCGGCGCCCGACCCCTTGAAGGCGATTTCCAGGAGGTCCGCCGGCTTGACGGGCCTTGACGGCAACGGCCGATAGAACATCCAGGCTTCAGCCTTCAGCCCACCGGCGCGTCTCATCGTGACCCGGGCGCTGTGTCCGCTCGCCGGGTCGACCTCGCGATAGTGTCCGAACATTTCCGGCAGCAAGACGACAGGCCTGTCGTCAGCGGTCCGGAATGCCAGAATGGCGCTGCTGTCTCCACGCCACCACGTGTCGTTCGGGGAGATCCTGAGGCGGCGGGCACGGATGCCGGACGCATCGAGAATGTCCGTGAGGCCGAGCGGGGATCCGGAGTTGTGGCGTGACGGGATCCTGAAGTCGATTCCCTGGTGGCGGCCGATGATCTTCAGTGCGTCTGCAAGTGCCGAGTCGCCGACGTCCTCGCTGATCGGCATGTCGTACATGTTGAACAGCTTCTGGCGCGCATCGCGCTCAGCCGTGCGCCGGCTGGCGATCCGCGCGCGTTCAAGGTTTGCCTCGTCGACCACAGCCAGTTGCCGATTGAGCCGCTCAAGTGCGAGGGCGGCAGCATGAAACGTGGCAAGTGCCGGCAACAGGGTGCCCCGTTCGGCCAGTGCCCGGCTCGATGTGCCGGATACGGTGACCCCTGCATGGAAGGTGAGCCAGCTTGTCCGGGTCAGCGGTACCAGGATTTCGTCGTGACCGCCTGTCTCCGGTTCGACCATGTCCATGTAGAGACCGGCGCCGTTTGAGGGGACGGACACCCACACAACGCCCTGGCGTACGGAAAGAATGCAGGAATTCAGGGACTGGGTCACGCCGGGTTCGGCGAGGGCAGTGGCGTGTGGAATACTGCCGACGAATCGCGACAGGGTTTCGGTGATGGCCTGCAGCCATGTGTCCGTCTGTTGCGCCAGTTCGGCCGGATCGACTTCGTGGAGCAGGGATACCGGGAGACGCATCAGAAGGGTGTCCGGCAGTCCCTTTGCCAGCAGACCAAGTGTCGTCTCCGTGTCGTCGCCTTCAGAATCCGGCGCGACACCGGGCAGCAATTCACCAGCTTCGCGGCGAAGCAGGTGTTGTGGTGACGCCTGTTCCACTCCGTCCCTGAATTCCACCAGGAAGAGATCGACTCTGCCCTTGGCAATGAACCACACGTGATCGGGATCATCGAGCGGCACCGGCAGGTTGCCGGCGCAGGGAGAGGCCTTGCCCGCGCGCGCGGCGAGTTCGGCAATCGATGTGTTTCGAGGCGGCTGATCGCGCATCAGCCTGACCTGGTCAGTCGGGAGTAGACGCCATCGGAATCGGCGATCAGATCGTCGTGGGTGCCGCGCTCCACTTCACGGCCCCGGTCGAGCACGATGATCTCGTCGCAATCACGCACCGTGCTCAGCCGGTGCGCCACGATCAGGCAGGTGACGCCACGCCGCCGCAAGGCATCGTCGACATACTCTTCCGTTGCCGCGTCAAGGGCGCTGGTCGCTTCGTCGAGCACGAGCACGGTCGGATGGCCCACGAGGGCACGGGCAATTTCCAACCGTTGGCGCTGGCCGCCGCTGAAGTTCATCCCGCCCTCCTCGACAAGGGTGGCGTACCCGAGAGGGCGTTTCAGGATTTCCTCATGGATGCAGGCGTCCCTTGTCGCGTCGACGATGGCCTCGTCCGGAATGGACGGGTTCCACAGGGTGATGTTGTCGCGCAAGGTGGCGGAAAAGAGCACGGTTTCCTGGTTCACCATGGAAATGGACCGCCGCAGCACCTCCTCGGGAATCTCCTGGCGAAGATGGCCGTCAAACAGGATCTCACCCGACCAGGGTTGGTAGAGGCCTGCAACCAGACGCGCCAGGGTCGACTTGCCGGAACCGCTGGTTCCCACCAGAGCTACCCGCTGCCCGGGATTCAAGATGAGGTTGAAGTCCGAGATCAGGGGTGGCCGGCTCCTGTTGAAACCGAAGGTGACGTTTCTCAGTTCGATCTTTCCCGCAAGCTGGAGGCGCCTGTTGAACGTGGTGATGGATACCCGGTCCGGTTCCCGGCGGCTGAACACGGGATCCTCTGTGGCTCTGGAAACGTCTTCCAGCCTCTGCATGTCGGTTTCGAGAGCCTGCCGCCTGTCGGCGAACTCCAGGAAACGCCCGACAGGTGCGAGAAACATCTCTGCCAGGATGTAGAAGGCGACCAGTGTCCCCAGGGTCATGGAGCCGGTCATGACCATGGTTCCGCCGATCAACAGGATTGCCGCGCTGCGCAGCGCGGCAATCAGGTCCGGCAGGGCGCCATTGAGCGCACCCAGTTCGAAGTGGGCCTGGCGCGCGCGAAGTTCGCGGGCCTGATGACCGCCCCAGCGTGCAAAGAACCGGTCATCGGATCCGGTCATGCGCAGGTTGTCGGCATGGTTGAGCATCTGCATGCCGATGCCGATCAGAAGTCCCTGTTCGCGCCGCATTGCCTGGCTGCGTACGGTGCGCCGGATATTGAAGATATGGGCGAGTCCCGCATGGATGAGGGCCAGCGACAGCACGACCAGTGCCAGCACGGGATCGTAGGCGAGCAACACCACGAACAGCACGGTGCTCATGGCCATGTCGATGATGAGCACCAGAAACTGCTCTGTCAGGGCTTTCGCCACCCGGTCGATGGATGACACCCGGTCCGTCAGGTCGCCGGCAAGCCGGTGTTCGAAAAACTCGACGGGCAGGCGCAGCAGCTTCGTCAGTCCACGGCTGTAGCCGGTGACCGATATCCGGATGGCGAGCCGCTTGAGAAACCTGTGTTTGAGCAGCGTCAGCAGATAGACGAGCACACCGCCACCGACGAGCGTGGCCACAAGGCCAACCCAGGTTCCCTGGTTCAACAGGACATGGTCGACGAAGGCGCCAAGGATTGCGGGAACAACCAGCGACAGCAGTGTCAGCATGAGTGCGCAGGCCGCCACTCCGGCAAGCGAACTCCACAGTCCGGTGACGATGGTGCCGAGTTGTGCATACAGGCTCTTGCGTGTGCCACCGGGAGCAAACTCATCACCACGCGCAAATCGCAGGGCAACACCGCTGTAGTCGGCGGCAAACTCCTCGGCGGATACCCGGCGCCGCCCTGTAGCCGGATCATTGAGGTAGTAGCCGTCTTCGTCGAACCCTTCCAGAACAACGAAATGGCTGAACTGCCAGAACAGAATCAGGGGTGGCTGCAGTTTCCTGAGCTGTTCGGCCCGGAGGCTCAGTCCACTGCATTCAAGGCCATACTGTCTTGAGGCCCTCAGAATGCTGGCGGCGCTGCTGCCGTCCCGGCTCACCTCGCACTTTTCCCTGAGTTCGGTCAGCGGAACCCATCGCCCGAAGTGGCCGAGGACGCTGCCAAGACAGGCAGCACCGCATTCGGACGCGTGCATCTGCAAGACGACCGGAGTGGCGACTCTTCGTCGCCGGACCTCGGATGCCGTCCAGTTTCCGGCCTCCCGGGAGGCGCGCACCGGCATATCAGGATGGCCTCATGCCCAACAGGGAGAACGGGGACTGCCTGGCGAGTTCGATGACGATCCGGCACCTGATACCGGCGGGGATGGTCGTATCGAGATTCTGATCGATCGTGACATCAACCAGGTACATGGAAACCGGCACCGCGAAATCCTGGACGGGGGTCACGGCGGAAACCGACACGATACTCCCCTTGAGCGCATGAGCGCTTCCGTCGGCCGTGGTCAGCTCGACTGTTGCCGGCAGGCCGGGCCCGACAGTTGCCGTGCTGTCGTTTCCCGCCCAGACGAGCAGTTGCAGACTGTCGCCGTTGGCGGGCTCGGCCACGATCCCGTCCACTGCGCGACTGTGCGAGACGCTGCCAAGGAAGAGCCATGCGGCAAGGAGCACCACGACGAGGGCGATGATGCCGACAACAAGTCGTTCCCGCGGCGTGGAAACGGTCAGCAACTGGTCGAGCTGCTCACGTTCTTCCTTCGCTTCGGCAACAGTGTTGTGAAAGGAATCGAATGGATTGTTGAACACGGCGGGGCACAACCTCCCCATGGAGTCGAGCCAACAAGGCGTGCCCCAATTGAGGTGAACAGGGCAGTGATGACGAAGCTATGCATATCCGCCCGGGAAAGGTCAAGGCTGTCCGGCCGTCAGACGATGCCGAGACCCTGGGACACCTGGGCGTAACTGGTGAGGGGGACAGCGCACATTCGGTGCCAGTCCTCCCTGGCGATGACCGGCTGGTTCAGCAGGTCGATCATGTCGTCGAACTTGCTGAGCGCGGAGCACCCGACAACCTCAGGCGCGGCGGCCTTGCGGTGTTGCGGCCAGGCATGGCCGCGGGCGTGGCGCCAGAACGGCGTGTCATAGCGCGAGCCGCAGGAATAGTGCCATCCGACAAAGAGGCCGTATCGCAGGGCGGTGCTGATGAGGAAGCGATTGACCACCGGAGCATCGCGTTCGAGGTACTCCGGCGCGCGACCGAAACGGATGTGGAGAATCATGCCGATCTGCAGTTGTGCAGAGACGATCGCCGTTGCTTCGAGTGGTTCCATGAAAGCCGCCGCGTTGCCGATGCGGGCGATAGCCCCGTCATAGATCCGGCGATGAACAAAGTTCGGGAAGGGGATGACGGCGCGCGGTTCGAATTCCGTGACGCCGTCGGCTTCCAGGAAAACGTCAAAATCCGCGTTGACCTCGGCAAGGCTGGAGAGGTCGCGATTGAAGATGTATCCGTAGGACGTGTGAACCGTCAGCGGAATCACGAATATCCAGCCATGCGGACGGGCCACCGCGCGGGTGTAGGTCGGCTGCCGGACCACTCCTGCGGACTCGTCGCGAATGATGGCCGGTGCGCGGCGGATGACCGCCGTGTTGGTCGGAATGAACGGAATGTCGATGTGCTGATCGGCGTCCAGTTCCTTCGGGAACCCGCGGGCATCGAAGACGAGGTCATAGCGTTCCGGCGCCATGCCCTCCAGGTTCACCAGAGCGCCGCCGTCGATCCTGGTGATCCCGAGCACCCTGGCGTCGACATGATGTGCCCTTGTGCCTTCCTGCAGCAGGTCCGCCATCACATCGGCGGACAAGTGATAGGCATAGGACACCTGTTGCGGGGTGAAATAGTGGGTAAAGTCCCGTTGAAGACGACCCCATCCCTCGAAGGCGACGCCATACTTGCGGGTTCCGTTCAGGCGCTGCTGGACGGTTTCGTGCGGCAGGTTCGTCAGTTTCTGCAACTCTCCGACGAGGCTGGGCCAGCTTCCTTCACCTACTCCGCTGATCGGAATGCCGGGGTCATGGATGTGATGCAGTTCGTAGTCTCTGCCCTTCAACCGGTTCGTCACACTGGCGGCTGCCAGGGATCCTGCGGTTCCCCGTCCAATCACTGCGATCCTGTCGAGGGACGTGCTGCCAATCATCCTGATAGAGGCATCCACAGATTCCGGTTGCCACTCCATTAGCCGGGATGCATCGGACAGACAACACGCTACCATGAAACGGCATCCTCGCCCGGCCCTCTTCGGAGAGGGTTCGGCACGTGACGATGCGCTCGATTTCGGCCAAGGTGTCTTGAGGAACGGGGCATGAACCGTTGAAGCCACCGGCACATGCAGCCACCAATGGCTGGTACAACATCCTTCCTCGACCCGCCGCCGCGCGGCGGGTCGAGGGCACGTTCCGTGTACCCTGGGCCGTAGTCGGCGCCGGCTTCACCGGACTTGCGGCAGCGCGTACGCTTGCCTGCCACCTGCCCGACGAAACGATTGCCCTGATCGAGGCGGAACGGGTGGGTTTCGGCACGTCGGGGAGAAACTCGGGCTTTGTCCTGGAGTCCCACTTCATGCCGCATCGGCTGCCGTTTGCCGATCTGGAACGGACAAGGGCGGCGACTCGGCTCAGCGCCGGCGGCAGGGACATCCTGAAGAGACTGGTGCGGCAACACCGGATTGCCTGTCACTGGCGCGATTGGGGCAAACTCTGGGTTGCCGTCTCGCGTGCCGGGGAAGAGGGTCTTCTACTCCAGCGCCAGGGAAATGATGCCCTCGGAATCCGCTACGAGGCTCTCGACCGTGACGGGGTGGAGGCGCTTACCGGAACACGCTTCTACAACGCGGGCCTCAAGGTCGAAGGCACGGCGCTGGTCAACCCAGCGGCGTTGTGCCGGGGCCTTGCCGATGCCCTGCCGGCCAACGTCGCACTCCGCGAGGAGTCTCCCGTGCTGGAACATTGCGAAGGGAGACCGCACAGGCTGGTGACGCCACACGGCGAGGTTGTCGCTGACGGAGTCATCCTCTGCACGAACGTCTATTCGCCGTCCCTTGGTGTCGCCCGCCACGCGATGGCACCCCTCGTTCTCTACGCCAGCCTGACCCGGCCCATGACGCCTGACGAGACCGAGACCGCAGGCGGAGACCGCGATGGATTTGGCCTGCTTCCGGCGGCAAGAGGCGGTTCGACGATCCAGCGCACGCCTGACGGGCGGCTGCTCGTCCGCAACACACTGGCATACGGTCCCGCTGCCGCGTCACAGCCGATGAGGCTGGAAGCGGCACGCCTGCGTCATGTCGATTCGATCCGCAGGCGCTGGCCGGCGATTGCGGACATCGACATCGAGCACACCTGGGGAGGGTGCGTCGGCGTCACGCGCAACGAGGGCCACGTCTTCGGCGCCATCGGTGACAGGCTGTGGGCATCGATCGGCTGCAACGGTGCGGGAATATCGCGCGGCACCATGGCCGGTACACTTCTCGCCGATCTCGTGGTCGGCCGGGACTCGGAGTTGCTGCGCGATCAGCGACGGATCCCCGCACCCGGCTGGATGCCGCCGGAACCCCTGCGCGGCCTGATCAGCCGGAGCCATATCCGCGAACACGCAGCCGACACTGCCGAGCGCTGATGCGTCGAACCCGCCCGTGCCCTCGTTTCGGCACGGTACTCGGGATCAGGTGTGGGCTGCGGCGTCGATATCAAAGAGGTCGCCGCGCTCGCGCAGCACCTCGTCAAGCCAGTCGGTGCGCATTTCCGGAGTCGAGGCGATGAGCTTGCGCGTGTAGGCCTCTTTCTGCGGCGGTGTGAAGATCTGTTCCGTGGTTCCCTGTTCCACCACCTCGCCCTGGTACATCACCACGGTCCGGTCGGCGATGTTGCGCACGATGCCGAGATCGTGGGTGATGAACATGTAGGCAAGGCCTTTTTCCTGCTGCAGGCGATCAAGCAGTCTCAGGATGCCCGCGGCCACCACCTGGTCGAGGGCCGAGGTCACCTCGTCGCAGATGATGAGTTCGGGATCGGCGGCAAGGGCCCGGGCGATGCACACCCGCTGCTTCTGGCCGCCCGACAACTGGCCCGGGAAGCGATCCGCGAACTCCCGGTCAAGATCGATTTCCTCGAGCAGGGCGAAGATCCGTTCCTCGCGCTCCATGCCGGTGAGACCGAAGTAAAACGTGAGGGGACGGCCGATGATCTCCGAGACCCGCTGCCTCGGATTGATGGCGACGTCGGGCATCTGGTAGATCATCTGGATCTTGCGCAATTCTTCCTTGTTGCGCTCCCTGAGAGCGAGCGACAGCTTCTGGCCGTCGAACTCGACGTGGCCGTTGCGCGGCGGCAGGAGTCCCGTCACGACCCGGGCGAGGGTGGACTTTCCGCTTCCCGATTCTCCGACGATGGCGACGGTCTCGCCCCGTCCGATCTCGACGCCGACATCTTTCAGGACGTCGACCTGGCCATCATAGGTGGCCGTGACGTTCCTGATGGCGAGCACCGGATTCTCGGGCATGCCGGTGAAGACCTTGGTGTTGATATCCTCGGTGCGCGCCGAAATCAGTTCCTTGGTGTAGGGCTCGTCAGGGTCGTGGAGGATCTTGGCGGTGTCTCCCTGCTCGATCAGGTCGCCATAACGCAACACCATGATGCGGTCGGCGACCTGCGCCACCACGGCAAGGTCATGGGTGATATAGAGTGCCGCCGTGTTGTTGTTGCGGATGAGGTCGCGCACCGTGGCCAGCACCTCGATCTGCGTGGTCACGTCGAGGGCCGTGGTCGGTTCGTCGAGAACCAGGAGATCCGGTCCGCAGGTCATGGCCATGGCCGACATGACGCGCTGCAGCTGGCCACCCGACACCTGGTGGGGATAGCGTCTTCCGATGCGCGCCGGATCGGGAAGATCGAGCCTGGCGTAGAGCTCTTCGGCGCGTTTCGTCGCACTGGAGTGCGACATGACGCTGTGGCGCACCGCCGCTTCCGTCACCTGATCATTCAGCCGCTTGGCCGGATTGAAGGCGGCTGCGGCGCTCTGCGCGATGTAGGACGCCCGCACACCCCTGATCTGACGCACGTCATCCTCGTCCTGCTGGCGCAGGTCGGTGCCGGCAAAGAGAATTCTGCCACCGGTGATCTTGCAGCCCGGGCGGGCAAAGCACATGGAGGCGAGACCGATGGTCGACTTGCCGGCGCCTGATTCGCCGATCAGGCCAAGGACCTCGCCTCGCTTCAGGTTGATGTCGATGTCGTTGACGATGCGGAATGGATTGCCGTCCGCGCCAAGCGCCTCGACGCGCAGTGCGTGCATCTCCAGAAGGGTTTCGCCAAAGCCGGTGCGGGCCGTTTCCTGGTTCACGTGACTACACCTCGAATTCTGTGGCCGCGGACCGGTTTGACCAGGCCAGCACGTAGTCGACCAGGAGGTTGGTGCCTACGGCAAGGATGGCAATGGCGCCGGCGGGATAGAGCGGGGCGACGATGCCGTAGATGATGGCTGACGAACTTTCCCGCACCATGCCGCCCCAGTCCGCCAGGGGTGGCTGGATGCCCAGGCCCAGGAAACTCAGGGCGGCGATGAAGAGGAAGGCAAAGACAAAGCGCAGGCCGAACTCCGCGATGAGCGGCAAGGTGGTGTTGGGCAGGATCTCGCGGGTCATGATCCACCACAGGCGCTCGCCGCGCAGCCTGGCCGCCTCGACATACTCCATGACCGCCACGTCCATCGCGATGGCCCGTGACAGCCGGAACACGCGGGTGGAGTCCAGCACGGCAATGACAGCCACAAGAACGACAAGATCGGAGCCAAGAACGGAGATGACCACGAGCGCCATGAGGAGTGTGGGAATCGCCATCAGCGTTTCCACGAAACGCGACAGGATGCTGTCGAAGATGCCCCCCAGCACGGCCGCCGCAAAGCCGGTGACGATACCCATGAAGAAGGCAAGCACGGTGGCCACGAAGGCGATGGCAATGGTCGTGCGGGCGCCATAGATGATGCGCGAGAGCATGTCCCTGCCGATGTGATCGCCTCCAAGCCAGTGCTCGGCCGACGGCGGGGCCCAGACATCGGTCACGAGCTCGGTCTCGCCGTAGGGTGCGAGCCAGGGCGCGAAGACCACCACGAAGAGGTTGATGATGATGATGGCGAGACCGACGCGCGCCGTCAGTGGCATGCCCTTGAGGAACTGTCTGACGACCATCATCTTGGTCGGGCGGACCCATTGTGCCGTTTCCGATGTGGTGACCATGACCCGCCTCCTACTTGGGATGCCTGAGACGCGGATTGGAGAGGATCGACGAGATATCCGCAATGAGCGTGAGAAGGATCCAGACACCGGCGAAGATCATGACGCAGGCCTGGACCACCGGAACGTCCCGCTTCGAGACGGAATCCACCATGTACTGACCCATGCCCGGATAGGTGAAGACGACCTCCACGACGACCACGCCGACGATGAGATACGCCATGTTGAGCATGATCACCGTGATGATCGGCGACCACACGTTGGGCAGGGCATGCTGGACGACAATGCGCCAGTAGCGCACCCCCTTGAGGTGCGCCATCTCGATGTAGGAACTCGACATGACCGCAATGACCGCGGCGCGGGTCATGCGCATCATGTGAGCCAGGGTGACGAGGGTGAGCGTCACCACAGGGAGCACCACGGACTC
The DNA here is from genome assembly GCA_965207785.1 of Alphaproteobacteria bacterium. Lineage (GTDB taxonomy): Bacteria > Pseudomonadota > Alphaproteobacteria > SP197 > SP197 > SP197. The sequence goes on from CBDBNO010000011.1 coordinate 68,268, forward strand.
GATGCGCATCCACAAGGTCATCTGGTCACTCACATTGGAGAGACTCGGAAACCACTGGAAGGTGACCGCGAACAGGATGATCAGGACGTATCCAATGAAGAACTCCGGCACGGAGATCGCCATCAGGCTGCCGACGGATATGCTCCTGTCGAGAGGGGTATCCTGGCGAATGGCGGAGAGCAGACCCAGGGACACCGAAAGTGGAATGGCGATGACCGCAGCGAGCGCCGCCAGGAACAGCGTATTCTCGAGACGGAAACCCACTTGCGGTGCGATGGGCCGCCGGTTTCCGAGCGACGTGCCCAGGTCGCCCTGGACGAATCCCACCAGCCAGTCCAGATAGCGTTCGTGGGGAGGCCGGTCGAGGCCGAGTTGCGCACGGATCGCCGCGGTGTTCTCCTCGGTGGCTGACTGGCCGAGAATGGCGGTGGCGACATCGCCGGGAAGGATCTCCGTGGCTACGAAGATGATGATGGAAACGCCCAGCAGGGTTCCAAGGCCGATGGCGAGCCGCCTTACCACCAGAGTCAGCATACGCGAATCCCGTTTCCACCCCGGGCATTCAAGCGGACCCGGCGCGACTTTGCAAATCACAAGGGAGTCCGGCAGTCCGCCGGTCTCCGTGTCTGCCGGCGCAGCAAGGCCTTCAGCGCCGCCTCTCCCGTGATGTCCGGCATCTGGATCTTCGGGTACGGGTCGCTCATCTGGCGACCCGCCATGGCCTTCCGGACGAGCCGTGTGGCCCGCCTTGCAGGGTGGACGCGGCGTTTCTGGCAGGGTTCACACGACCACCGCGGCGTGCCCCATGCCCCTGGACGCGTCGTCACGCTGGTTGCTGCGCCACAGGCCTCCTGCGATGGTTTGGCCTATCTCGTCGACAGGGACGTGGTGGAGGCGGTCTTCCGCAACCTCGACCATCGCGAGAAGAACGGCTACGAGCGTCATGCGGTCAGGCTGACGTTCCGTGACGGGAGTGTCGTCGACGCCATCGTCTACATCGCCGCCGTCGGCAACCATGCCTGGCTCGGTCCGGCTGGCGATCACGAGATGGTGAGGCAGATCTGCCGCTCCGCCGGCCCAAGCGGCGCCAACATCGACTATCTCAACGACCTGGCAGCGGCCTTGCGGGACCTGGAGATCAAGGACCCGCATGTCTTCCGGCTCGAAAGCATGGCACGCGCCTTCATGGCCCGCCAGGAAGGCAGCGACGGTCAAACGATACGGCAGACCTCGTCAAAGCTGTAGCGGTAGAAGCGCGGTCCGAGAATTCCCTCCAGGGCGCCGTATCCGATGTTGCACAGGAAGTTCGATTCCCAGGCCGTGTCCGCAAGGAAGGCCGCATCCACCTTCTTCCCGTCGAATCCCAGCATCGGTCCGGCGTCGAGGCCCACGGCACGGATGGCAAGAATGAGGTAGGCGCCCTGCAGCGTGCCCTGATGGTGGGCGAAGGAACGCGCTGCATCGGGATCGTCGGCCCACTGGTCCGCCATCTCCGGATAGATGGGGAACAGTCTCTCGAATCCGTCGAAGAAGCGGGTGTCGTGGGCGAGCAGTGCGGTGGCCGGCGCCGCCATCGTCTTCTTCACATTGCCCGGCGACAGGCACGCTCCCAGTTTCGCCTTCGCCTGCGGCGAACGGATGAAGACGACGCGTGCCGGCAGGGTGTTGGCGCTGGTGGCGCCGAACTTCATGATATCCCAGATCTCGCGCAGCTGGTCGTTGCTCACCTCCCTGTCCTGCCACGCGTTATGGGTGCGGGCCTCACGAAAAAGGAGATCGAGGGAGTTCTCGTCGAGCCGCGATATCTTCGCCCGGTATGCGGCGATCCGGTCTCGGGCTTCCTGAAGCAGGATATCCTGGGTCATCCGCGCACTCCTCGTTCAGTGGTTCCCATCCTGCCATGCCACCCCTGTCCCGGCACCTGCCAACTTGACGCCACGAAGGGGCGAGGGTCACCCTCCATCCGGTAATCGTCTCACGGGGAACCGATGCGGAGCATACGGACCATCCACGTCGTTTCGGCGCATGCGGAAGGCGAGGTCGGGGACGTCGTCGTTGGCGGTGTCGAGCCGCCGCCCGGCGACACGCTGCGCAAGCAGGCAGAGTTCCTCGCCCGTGATCGCAGGCTCTGGACGTTCCTTCTCAACGAACCCCGCGGCGGAGTGTTCCGTCACGTCAACCTTCTGGTGCCGGCGAAACATCCCGAGGCCCGCATGGGTTTCGTCATCATGGAACCCGAGGACCTGCCACCGATGTCGGGATCGAACACCATCTGCGTGGCAACGGTCCTCCTCGAGACGGGCATCATCGCAATGCAGGAGCCCGAGACCACCTTCATTCTCGAGGCACCTGGCGGGCTGGTACGAATCCGCGCGGCCTGCCGCGATGGCAGGGCACAGTCCATTGCCCTCGAGAACCTGCCTTCATTCGCGGTTCAGACAGACATCAACCTGGAGGTTCCAGGCATCGGTTGCCTGACCGTGGATACCGCTTTCGGGGGCGACAGTTTCGTGGTCGTCGATGCCGCGGAACTCGGATTGTCCATCGCCGCATCCGAAGCAGGACGCCTGGCCAGCTGCGGCATGCGGATACTCGAGGCCGCCAACGACCGGATCGGCTTCCGACACCCGCAGTTGGCAGAGAGGGACCGCCTCTCGTTCTGCCTCCTCGCCGAACCTCTCGACAAGGTCGAAGGTGTCCTTGAATCGCGGCAGGCCGTCGCCATCAGGCCCGGCAAGATCGACAGGTCGCCCACCGGCACCGCCGTGTCGGCCCGCATGGCCCTGCTCCATGCCCGGGGTATCATGGAGACCGGCGACCTCTTTCGTGCCCGCTCGATCATCGGCTCGCGGTTCGAGGGCAGGATCGTCCGCACCACGCGAGTGGGGTCGATCCCCGCCATCATCCCTGAAGTCACCGGACGGGCCTGGATCACCGGGATTCACCAGCACCTTCTCGACCCCGACGATCCGTGGCCCGAGGGCTACAGGCTCGGCGACACGTGGGGCCATTCCGCACCCCGGTAGTCCCACGGTGGTCAATGTCGGTGAGAGGCCGGACAGCGACCTCCGTTCAGGATCAGGACCGCGGGGACTGCCGTGAACCGTCCCTCGCTGGAAGGGGAGGGAGCCATGGCAAGCAAATGCCAGAACCGCCGGGTATGAAGCGGAGTGGCCGTTGTTCGGTTCAGCACGGTCCCGTTCTGCGTGGCCACCTCATCCGTGTTGTGAAGGGCATGTCGTGCATTCGCGGTGTTGCGGCGCGAAGCGCATCGATGACGGCGAGCAGGCTGCGGCGATGCACACCCTCATCCTGACGGCCAGGCTCGACAAGACTTCATCCTTCAGGGCTTCCTCGCCCACCACAACACCATGGGGTCGGGGCGAAAGGCCGGCACCCGTCATCGCGGGAGAGTTCGAGAGCAAGATTCAGGCTGCATGGCAGTGCTGAACCCGTCAGGTTGTCCCATCACGGTGCGCGGCCCCAGGCGCGGCCGGTACCAGGATAGCCGAAGGAGGAGATATCATGGCCCACGTGCAGACACCGGCAACGACGATGGCACGGCAGTTCCGTAGCGATGATGAGCGCTGGGCGGCGGTCGTAAACCGCGTTCATGCCGCCGCTGGAGAGTTCGTCTACTGCGTCAAGACGACCGGCGTCTATTGTCGTCCCGGCTGTTCGGCCCGGCGCCCGCGGCGCGAGAACGTGTGCTTCCACCCGTCCTGCGAGGGCGCCGAAGCTGCCGGCTTCCGGCCGTGCCGGCGCTGCCGCCCGAATGAACCGTCACTTGCCGAACGGCACGCGCGATCGGTGGCGGCCGCGTGCCGACTCGTCGAGACCGCGGAGGAGCTGCCGGATCTCGACGCGCTCGCGGAGGCCGCCGGCATGAGTCGGTTCCACTTCCACCGGGTCTTCAAGGCCGTCACCGGCTTCACGCCGCGGGCCTATGCCGCCGCTCATCGTGCGGATCGGACCCGTGAGGCGCTGCAGACGTCGCGAACGGTCACCGAAGCCATCTACGACTCAGGTTTCAACTCGAGCGGACGGTTCTACGCGGCGTGGCCGGAGATGCTGGGGATGGCCCCCGCGGTATTCCGGGGCGGCGGCGCGGGCGAAAGGATTCGGTTTGCCGTGGGCGAGTGTTCGCTGGGTTCGATCCTGGTGGCTGCGACGGCCAAGGGGGTTTGCGCAATCCTGCTTGGCGACGAACCGGCAGCCTTGGCGAACGAGCTGGAGGACCGTTTCCCGCGGGCTGAACTGGTCGGGGCAGACAGGGAGTTCGAATCCCTGGTCGCACGGATCGTCGGTCTCGTCGAAACCCCTGCGTCCGGTCTCGATTTGCCGCTCGACATCCGAGGGACGACATTTCAGCAGCGGATCTGGCTGGCGCTTCGCGATGTTCCGGCGGGAGCGACCGCCAGCTACAGCGAGATCGCCGATCGTGTGGGTTCGCCTAACGCTGCGCGAGCGGTGGCACGCGCGTGCGCCGCCAACCCGCTCGCCGTCGCGATTCCCTGCCACCGCGTGATCCGCAACGACGGCACGTTCGGCGGCTACCGCTGGGGCGTGGAGCGCAAGCGCGCTCTGCTTGCCCGCGAGGCCTCGTCCTGAACCCGGCTGCCGCCCGGTCGAGCGTCACGCAGGAGACGGGATCGCGCCTCGTGGTGCCGGGCGGGAGCGCCGCCCTGGCACGCACGGCTGCGCACTGATGTGATCGCTGCTCACCACCGGGGAATGCCGGTCCCGGATTGCGCTCGGCGAAGAGGACGCGATGAGGTGGCCATGCACCGGCACGGCTGCGTCCTGGTTCGGGGGTTGCACCCGGGGACAGGAAAGTTATCGAATCTGTCCTCGGAACGGCGAGAGTCGAGGGAAATCACCCTAATTTTGGTGATGAAATCAACGACCTGCGCTGGCCGATGGTGCCGGCACCCGGGACCGGCGAGCATTGACACCGGAAATCCCCGCGGGTTAAAAATCAAGGGACCGGAAAACAACGCTGGACCCGGGTGTCAACACCATGGGTTTCCAGAAAATCCGGCTCGCATTCGGTGAACGAGAATTCACTCCGACCGGAAGGACACTCCCATGAAAACCACCCCAACAGGACAGGAGACTGTCAAGGAAAGTGTTGCACAGGGACGCCGCACGTTTCTCAGGCATGGCGTCCTTGCCGCAGGCGCCGCGGCAGCAGGCGCCAGCGGGCTCGCCACACCCTATATCCGCGATGCGCGCGCAGCCGAGACGACCACCTGGCGCATCCAGACCTCGTGGCCCGGCGGCATCGGCCTCGACATCTTCAAGAACTGGTGCGGCACCATCATCGAGAAGACCGGCGGCGAACTCGCATTCCAGCCCTTCGGTGCCAAGGATGTCGTCGGCGACTTCCAGCTGTTCGATGCCGTCAAGAACGGCGTTATCGAGGCCATGAACCCGTTCACGCTCTACTGGGCGGGCCGCATTCCGGCATCGGTGTTCCTGAGTTCCTATCCTCTGGGCCTGCGCAATCCCCACGAATGGGATGTCTTCTATCTCGCGCTCGGCGGCCGGGAGATCGCGCGGGAAATCTTCGCCCAACACGACATGTTCTATGTTGGCCATATCCACCATGGTCCGAACATCATCCACTCCAAGGTTCCGATCCTGTCGATCGACGACTTCAGGGGGCGCAAGATGCGGCTCCCTGGCGGCATGGTGGCGGAAGTCTTCCAGGACGTCGGCGCCAAGACCACGCTGCTTCCCGGCTCCGAGATCTTCCCGGCTCTCGACAAGGGCACCATCGACGTGGCGGACTATGTCGGACCCGCGATCAACTATGCTCTGGGGTTCCACAAGGCGACGAACTACATCTCCATGGGGCCTCCGGGCTTCATGTCGCTCTACCAGCCTGTCGACCTCATGGATCTCACCGTCGGCATAGATCACTGGAACGCGCTTTCCGACCAGATGAGGCAGTTCGTCGAGATGGAGGTCTGTGTCTATTCCGACCATCATCACGCCGAAATCCAGAAAGCCGATCAGGAGGCCTGGGCCAAGTTCGAGGAGGCCGGAACCGTGGTCACCCGACTGTCGCAGGACGATGTCGAGGAGTTCACCACGTACGCGGTGCCCCGCTGGTTCCAATGGGCCAACAAGGACAAGGATGCCGCCCGCGTGTTCAAGATCCAGCTGGATTACATGATGTCCGGCAGTCTGGGATACGTAACGCCCGAGATGATCGCCGGCCACACACTGGACCTGTGATTGTGTTGTAGCCTCCTGCCGGGCTCCGCTCCACAACGGGGCGGAGCCCGGCAATCCGAAAACCTGTTCCGGACACCCTAGAGCGCCATGGAGTCTGTGCTGTATCCGGTCGCGGCGCTGCTTCACGGCGCGGTGCCGCAGTGGCTCGCCCTGCCGAGCCTCACGCTGACGCTGCCCCATGCCATTTACTGGGCGGGGCTGGCGCTCTTTCCGCTGGTCGCAATGGTGCTGGTGCGTCGGGCGGCGCGGGCGCCGCAACGCAGGATTTCCGCGCCGATTGCCTGGATGTTCTGGTTCTGGGGCGGATTTGTCGGACTGCATCGATTCTACCTCAGGTCCGTCCGCGCCGGCCTGGTCTTCCTGCTTCTCTTCGTGCTGCTTTTGATGGGCAACGACTATTCCTCGGATGCCCGAAATGACCGGTCGCTCTTCGACAACGAGCTTCGCATCGCGGAGTTCAACATCTCGCAGCGCCAGAAGGACGTGGACCGTCAGACCGAGGGTGCCGAGGAACGACTTGCCGCGGCCATCGAGGAACACGATGCGGTCCGCAACAAGGCCGAAGCCGCATCCCTGACGGAGGACGAGTGGCGCGCCTTCGTCGGCGCGGTGTTCTGGCTGATCGTCCTGCTTCTGCTCCTCGACGCCTGGCGCCTTCGGCATCTGGTTCGGCAAGCCGAGTCGCGCGAAGCCGGTCTCGCCGCCTCCGGGGACATCGACATCCTGCAACGCGACGATGTCACCGACGAGCGCAGCCTCATCTCCAGCCCGGTCATCCGGACGATTGAGAAGATCAGCGACTGGTCCGGCACCTTCGTCGCCTACTGGATCGTGCTGGCGGTGTTCGTCTACTACTACGAAGTCATCGCGCGTTACGTCTTCAACTCGCCGACGAACTGGGCCCACGAGGCCATGTTCCTGATGTTCGGCGCGCAGTACCTTCTGTCCGGGGCGGCGACACTGCGGGACGGCAAGCATGTCAGGGTCGACGTGGTCTATGCCCGGTTTTCCGTTCGCACCCGCGCCTGGATCGATATCGTGACGTCGCTCGCCTTCTTCATCTTTGTCGTCACCCTGATCGTGACCGGGTTCCTCTTCGCCATGGACGCCGTCGAGGTCATGGAGGTGTCGTTCACCGAGTGGGCTATCCAGTACTGGCCGATAAAGTTCGCCATCATGATCGGCGGAATCCTGATCCTGTTGCAGGGTGTCGCCGGACTGATGCGCAACGTGATCTTTCTCTCGCGATCCCGGGCGGACTGAACCATGGGCCAGGAAATGGATCTCCTGTGGCTGACCGTGCTGATGTTCGGCTCGCTGGGCGTGCTGCTGATGGCGGGGCTCCCGCTGGCGTTCGTGACGGGCGGGCTGGGTTGCGTGTTCCTGTTCATCTTCGGCTCGGTCAACGAACTCAACATCCTTCCGTCCCGCATCTTCCCGTTCATGACCGACTATCAGCTGTCGGCCATTCCCCTGTTCATCTTCATGGCCGTGATGCTGGAGCGGGCGGGCATCATCCAGGAGCTGTTCGATGTCGTCTACAAGCTGCTCGGCGGCTTGAGGGGCGGCCTTGCATCGGCAACGATCGTTTCCTCGACGATCCTGGCCGCCATGGTCGGCGTGATCGGCGCGGCGGAGGTGGCCATGGGCATCCTGGCGCTTCCGGCCATGCTGAAACGGCGCTACGACCCCCAGCTCGCCTGCGGTTCCATCCTGGCCGGCGGCACGCTCGGCATTCTCATTCCGCCTTCGATCCTTGCCATCCTGTTCGCGGTGGTGGCGCAGCAGTCGGTGGGCGACCTCTTTATCGGTGCGATCTTTCCCGGACTCCTGCTCTCCGGTCTTTATGTGATCTATGTCACGACGCGCTGCTACATCGACCCTGCGGCAGGCCCGGCGCTGCCGGTCGAGGAACGCGTCAGTTTCAGGGAAAAACTGCTCCTCCTGCGCAGCATCATCACGCCTGTTCTCCTGATTGTCCTGGTTCTCGGCGTGATCTTCACAGGCGTCGCGACACCCGTCGAGGCGGCCGGAATCGGCACGTTTGGCGCGCTCTTTGTCGCGGCGATGCACCGCCGCCTGTCGTGGGCGAACATCAGGGAGGGCGCGCTCACGACGCTGAAGGCATCGGCGATGGTGCTGTGGATCATCTTCGGCGCCAGCATCTTTGTCGGTTTCTACATACTCCAGGGCGGGCAGCAGTTCGTGGCCGACGTCCTGATCGGCACGGGCCTGGGTCCCTACGGCATCCTGCTCATCATGATGATCATCCTGGTCATCCTCGGAATGTTTCTCGACTGGGTCGGCATCCTCCTGCTGGCCGTGCCGATCTTCATGCCCATCCTCCTGCAGATGGAGTTCAACGGCATCTTCGGCCTGCCTGGTCCGACACACGGGATCACCGATCCCGACAAGGCGGAAGAGGCGTTGCGCCTGTGGTTTGGCGTCGTCTACATCGTCAACATGCAGATGTCGTTCCTGTCGCCGCCATTCGGCTATGCGCTCTTCTATCTCAAGAGTGTCGCGCCACCGGAGATCGGCATGGGCACGATCTTCAGGTCCGCCATTCCTTTCCTCCTGCTCCAGGCGCTCGGTCTTTTCATCTGCATCGCCTTTCCGCAGATCATCCTGTGGCTGCCGGCACAGGTGTACGGCAACTGACCCTCGGCGCCGTTGCGCAGCCAACGTCTCATTGCCCGAAGCCCGGTGGCAGTGACAGCGGTTTCGGCCCTTCGCCGTCCGTGTCGGAGTTGCGTTGCCACGCGTGATGCCACCTCTGGCAGACCCCGTTTGTCCAGGCTGCCGCAGGCCTGATCGTGCAGGACGTCAAGTCCTGAGCGTGGGCGCCGTCGATGATGCCTGACCGTTCCTGACGTTGACGAGGCACAGGCTCAGGAGGAGAAGGACGAAAGCCGTCCAGATCCACGCGCTGTGCTGCTCGCCAAAGACGACGATGCCCGCACCGATGATCATCGGCGTGGCAGCAAAGGTCCAGGTGGCGTAGAACACGGGCCCGGCAATGCGGATGGTTTCGAACGAGGCAAGCCAGAGCCAGACGTTCAACCCGCCGAAGAGCGGGACGAGCCACCAGAGATGCAGGCGCTCGGCATCGAACCACCAGAACTGGTCCAGCCAGACGACAGGCACCAGCAGGATGGCCGCGCCCCCGGTCATCATCGCAAACGAGATCGCCAGCGATTCTGTCTCGGGCGGCCAGTCACGAGCCATCCAGTTGGCCCAGAGTGCCCAGCCAACGGGGACGACCAGTGCGACTGCGACCCAGGGAACCATGGCACGCGACGGCAGGCTGGTTTCCGGCAACACCGTGAGCATCAGGCCTGCGACACCGATCAGGAGTCCGACAAAGCGAATCCAGCGGTATCTCTCGAGCAGCAGCACGAGTGCCACCAGGTAGGTGAGGGCCGGCTCGATCGCCATTGCGAGACTCATGACGCCGACGGGCAGGTGAGGCGAGGCCAGGGTCATGGCGACATAGGGGATCACGAGCCCGAGAAGCGCCGACACCGTGTAGTAGCGCAGGTGAGGTACAGTCAGAGGCACAGACCGTCGCCTCGCAAGGAGCGCGGCCCCGGTCATCGCCGCACCGGCGAGACACTGCCAGAATACGAAGCCAAGGAAGGGAACCCCTCCCTCGGTGGCGACGCGCAGCAAGACGAGAAAGGCGGACGCGGGGAGCGCGACCATCATCAGCAGGAACAGGCGCAGCAGCAGCGAAGGCTGAGAGATGGACATCATGGCCTCCCGGGCCTGAAGGCCGGACGGTTCGTGACGCGGCCCTCGGGTCCGGCGGTCGTAACCGGGATTGCGAAGATGGCGGAGGCGTGGTCGAACGGCAAAATCAGGGATCCGCTTCGTGTCGCCGGTGCGACCGATGCGGCCTTATGCTCCGCTGCAGGCGGAATGTACAGCCATGCGGCATTGGACGGCACACCTCCCGACCGCAGCCTTGCCAATCCCTTCGGATCCTTCATGATCCTCGTCCGCTCATGCGGGAGGAATGCATGCGGGCCCATTCGGTCGACAGCCCGCCCTTCAGACACGAGCTCAGTGGAACTGTCGCCGGACTGGCCGTATCCGGTTTGGGAGACGACCATGTCACGTGATCCCCGTTACGACATTCTCTTCGAGCCCGTGGAAATCGGACCCGTTACGGCGAGGAACCGCTTCTATCAGGTGCCCCATTGCAATGGCATGGGGCGCACCTTTCCTTCCAGCATGGCGGCGATGCGCGGTGTCAAGGCCGAGGGCGGCTGGGCCGTGGTGTCGACCGAACAGATCGACATCCACCCCTCGGCCGACATCACCGGCGCAACCGAGGGGCGGTTGTGGTCGGACCAGGATATCCCTTACCTCGCGCGCATGTGCGACGCCGTCCATGAACACGGTTCCCTCGCGCTGATCGAGCTGACCCACAACGGCAAGTTCGCACCGGCGGCCTACAGCCGCGAGGTGCCGCTCTTCCCATCCCACATGCCCGTGGTCGGCAACGCGCCGGTGCAGGCCCGCGCCATGGACAAGACCGACATCAGGAACTACCGACGCTGGCATCTGGATGCCGTGAAACGCGCCAGACGCGCCGGCTTCGACATCGTCTGCTGCTATGCCGCGCACAACCTCTCACTCGCCGGTCAGTTCATGCTGCCGCGCTACAACCAGCGCACCGACGAGTACGGCGGCTGCCTGGAGAACCGGGTCCGCCTGTTCCGCGAGATCATCGAGGACGCGAAGGAGGCGGTCGGAGACACGATGGGCGTGGTCGCGCGCTTCGCCGTCGACGAGAGGCGCGGCGCCGAAGGCATGGAGTTCGACAAGGAAGGACGCGAGATTGTCGAAATGCTGGCGGAACTGCCCGATCTCTGGGACGTCAACGTGGCCGAGTGGGAGAACGACAGCATCACCAGCCGCTTCGCGGAAGAGGGATTCCAGGAACCCTTCATCTCCTTCGTCAAGCAGGTCACCACCAGGCCCGTGGTGGCCGTCGGCCGCTATACCACGCCTGACCGCATGGTTGCGCTCGTGAAGAACGGCGTTCTCGACATGATCGGCGCGGCCCGTCCCTCGATTGCCGATCCCTTCCTGCCGAGGAAGATCGAGGAGGGCCGGATCGAGGACCTCAGGGAGTGCATCGGCTGCAACATCTGCGTTGGCTGGGACCACATGCTGTCGCCCATGCGCTGCACCCAGAACCCGACGAAGGGCGAGGAGTGGCGCAAGGGCTGGCATCCGGAGCGCATTCCGCTGAAAGCGGGCGACGACAAGGTGCTCGTCATCGGCGCAGGCCCCGCGGGTCTCGAAGCGGCGCGCGCTGCGGGCCAACGCGGCTACGACGTCACGCTGGCCGAGGCGGACGAGGAGCTGGGCGGCCGGGTCGCCCGGGAAAGCCGCCTTCCGGGGCTCTCGGCCTGGGGCCGGGTGCGCGACTACCGGGTGCACCAGATCCGGCAGATGGCCAACGTCGAGATCTATCCCGCCAGCCGGCTGACGGCCGGACAGGTGCTCGAGTTCGGCGCCGACCGCATCGCCGTGGCGACCGGCGCGCGCTGGCGAAAGGACGGCTTCGGCCGGGCGCACCAGTTCCCGATCCCCGGCGCCGCCGGGGCAGGCGTGCTCACGCCCGACGACATCATGTCGGGTGTGGCGCCCGAGGGTCCTGTCCTGGTCTACGACGATGACCACTACTACATGGGTGGCGTGATCGCCGAGAAGCTGCGTAGCGACGGGATCGAGGTGACGCTGGTGACCCCCGATCCCGTCGTGTCGTCATGGACGACTCTGACGCTGGAGCAGCACCGCATCCAGGCGCGCCTGATCGAACTCGGCGTCGGCATCGAGGTCAACGCAAGACTCGCGGCCGTCGGCGACGGTGTGGTCACGCTTGCCTGCATCTTCACCGGAGGGCATCGAGAGGTTGCCGCCGCCTCGGTCGTGATGGTGACGTCGCGACTGCCCGAGGATGCGCTCTATCGCGAGCTTGCCGGCGACGAGGAACGGCTGTCCGACGCCGGCATTGCCTCTCTCCACCGCATCGGCGACTGTCACGGCCCCGCCACCATCGCCGCGGCGGTCTACGAAGGCCACCGCTTCGCCCGTGAACTGGGCGCGGAGCCTGAGGACATCCCCTTCAAGCGCGAACTTACGGAACTGGCGGCGGAGTTCGCACTACCCTGATTCGGTCACCCGTGCGGGAAGGAGCGCGGCAATCACCCGGAACTGCGGATTCGGACGAAGAAAGGCCGGACGTTTCCGTCCGGCCTTCCGTTTCGTTCCCCTTGAGGGGTGCTTACATGGACGCGTGGTCGATCCAGCCCTGGAGCGTCTCCGAGTTGTTGTCGAGCCACTCGTTGATGACCTCGATGAGGTCGCGGCCCTTGTCGTCGATCTCCGACATCATCTGCGCCTGCTCGAGGTTGGTGATCGAATAGGCCTCGATCAGACCCCAGGCGCCGGGATGGCTGTCCTGGAGACCCGGATTGGCAACCTTCCAGATCTCGGCGCCCGCCCAGTCGCAGTCATGGGTGGCGTCGGGGTTCATGCCCAGCGAGGCGTCGGTCTCGCAACCCTCGAAGTACTCGGGAAGATAGACACGCTGCAGGTCGTACTGGGCGTGCATCCAGTGCGGCTCCCAGAACATGGTGATCAGCGGCGCCTGGCGCTCGTAGGCCGACTTGATCTCGGCAATGATCGCACCCTCGCCGCCCGACGGAATGTTCACGAAGTCAAGACCCAGCGCGGCAATGCGCGGCGCATTCTTGTCACCCCATTCCGCCGGATAGTCCAGGAAACGCCCCGACGGCATCGTCTCGGGCGTCGCAAACATGTCCGCACAGTCGTTGAGCGCCTCCCAGCTCGGCAGGCCCGGACACATGTCGACCACGTAGCCCGGAACAAACCACGCTTCCTGAGGCTTCAGACCGGACAGCGCCACAACCTCCACCGCGCCGGAATCAAAGTGCTCGTCCCAGCCCTCGCCGATGTTGGAACTCCAGATCTCCAGGGTCGCGTGAATGTCGCCGTCAGCAACGGCCGAGACCTGCGGATAGTATCCGGCGGTCACGTACTCGACGTTGTAGCCCATGCGCTTGAGAGCCTCGCCGGCCACCGCCGTGCTGACGTGCTGGCCCGTCCACTCGTTCATGGCAAGCTTGATCGGCTCATCCGACTCGGGAATTGACTGGGCGCCCGCTGTCGCCGCAACACCGGCAAGCATCGCACCGGCAGTGACGGCCGACAGGAGCTTCCTTGACAGGTCCATGATGTGTGTCTCCCCTAGGTTGTCATTCAGAAGCACCCTTGTCGGGTGTTCCGGTCCCATTCTATGCGACACGACGCGGCGGTGTGCAAGTCGCATGAACGACGCGTCTGGCGGATCTGCTTCCGTGACGGTCCTTCGAGCCGCTTCAAGGCAAGGGATCAGGGCGGTGCTGCCGGCCGGGACCGGATTGCTGGCGATCAGACCCAACGTTCTCCTGACTTCCGGAGCAAACCGTCGGGTCAGCGTGATGTGTCTGACTGTGTGGGCCTGCTCTGGAGATGAGATGGGATCTCAGTGCGAAACACAGAGGAACCCCGCGGCAGGTTGATTCCCATGTCCCGGACTCTATTGCGTGGCGATGGCAATGGCCTCGGCGAGCTCGTCTCGTTCCTCGCAGCCATCCGGGCATGCGATGTCGAGGGCCGCAAGGCGCTCCCTTGCCCTTGCGACGTCGCCGATTTCAAGCAGGAGTTCTCCCAGGTACTCGTTGGCCCCTCGATGCAGTGGATCGATGTCCAGAGCCATTCCGTACCACGTGAAAGCCTCGTCAAACCTGCCGATCAGGCGAGATGCGTAGCCCAGCATGTTCAGAGTATCCGGATTGCCGGATTCCCTGCGATTGAGATCCTCCAGGAGAACGAGCGCCTCCTCGTAGTCGCCGGACTCGACGAGGTCAATGGCGTCAGACAACGTTGCCGTGTTGCCGGTTGTGCCGCTGCCCGCTGCCATGGCGCAGCCGGCAAACATCGTCAGGATCATCATCACGCGAAGAACCATCATCGCTCATCCTCCTCATCCAGTGATACGGGACGGTCTTCGGGTCTGCCGGACAGCCACTGCCGCAGTTCCCGTGTCGCCCATGTGATCCCTTGAACCCCTCTCACCTCTCAACGGAGTGAAACTACAACGCGGCACGCGGAACCGGCAAGGAGACCGGACGTGCATGGCAGCAGGGTGACGGTCGGACGACGCAAGCGGAGCACGAAGCGAATCGTCTCGACGGGGTTATGGCAGGTGCCAGCCGAATCTGGCAGATTTGCCTGGTGAAGCAGGATGGCAGCGATGCAGGATCAATCCCGGGACCTTGTTGCCGGCATGCTGGGGGAAGAGGCTCTGGAGCGCCTGCATGCCGGGAGTGCGCTTCCCAACGTGGCGTACACGAGCCGGGAATGGCTCGAGCTTGAGCGCACGCGCCTGATGTGGTCGATGTGGATGCTGGCGGGATTCGAGAGCCAAGTCCCCGAGGCCGGCGATTGCCTGCCGGTGCAGGTCGCCGGCTGTCCGCTCGTTCTCGTGCGGGGCCACGACGGCGGTATTGCTGCCTTCCACAACGTCTGCCGGCACCGGGGTGCCGTCATCGTCACGGAGTGCCGCAGGAGACTGGGGGCCCTGACCTGTCCCTACCACGGGTGGAGCTATGGTCTCGATGGCAGGATCCGCGCCCGTCCCCACTTCCATGGCGGCGGGCGCCACGACACGTCGCCGGACCACCGCGCCAGTCTCGCCAGAGTGCGCTGCGAGAGCTGGCGGGGCATGCTGTTCGTCAACATCGATGGCCGCGCCGGTCCCCTTGACCGCCACATGGCGCCGGTCGACGATCACCTCGCAGGCTGGCCGACGACAACCCTGGCATGGGGCGGCAGCCTGGTTTTCGACATCGCCGCCAACTGGAAGTACGTCCACGAGAACTTCATCGACGTCTATCACAAGTTCGCCATCCACCCGGCGCTGTGCGCCTTCGCGCCTTTGGAAACTAGCAACCCGATGACCTTCATCGCCCCCCACCTGACGATGACCTGGCATGTGATTGCGCGACCGGAGGAAGGCCGGGGCTTGGGACTGCCGCCGTTCCGTGGCCTGCCGGACACCCTTCACAAGGAGGGCCGCTCCTTCACCATGATCCCCACTTGCAACATCAATCTGTGGATCGATCACATCGCCATTCTGGTGGCGGAGCCGGAAGCCCCCGGGAGGACCCGGGAGACCATTCACTTTCTCTTCGATCCCGATGCCATGGCGGGCACCTACGACAGGGTGCGGGGCCGGGTTCTCGAGACTTGGGATGCCCTCAACCGCGAGGACGTCGCCGTTCTCGAATCGATGCAGCGGGGACGCGATTCGCCGGGGTTCGACGGCGGCTCGCTTTCGTCATTCTGGGATCCCGCCACCCACATGTTCTCCAGGAAAATCGTGGAGCTGATGATGAACGGCAACGGGAGCGTGACGTGATGCTGGACCGTTACATCACGCAGGAGGTTGCCGACAGTCTCCGAAGACCGCCAGGGGAGGGAGGATCCTGCCTTCCCAACGCCTGCTATACCGATCCGGCGTGGCTGGAACTGGAGAACGAACGTCTCTTTGCCCGCTCCTGGATGTATGCCGGCTCGCTCGACAACATTCCCGATCCCGGCGACATCTTCCCGACCACGGTGGGGAACCGACCGGTCGTTCTGGTGCATGGCCACGATGGCACGGTCAGGGCCTTTCACAATGTCTGTCGCCACCGTGGCGCCATCCTGGTGGAGCACCCGAGCCGTCGCCGCCGGCACATGACCTGCCCCTACCATGCATGGTCATACGGGCTCGACGGCACCCTGATGCAGCGCCCGCATTTTGACGGCGCCGGCCGCCACGACAGACCTGTGGCAGGACCGGGCTTGGTGGAGATCCGCCTGGCGCGCTTTCACCGGGCGATCTTCATCAACCTGGACGGCCAGGCCGAGCTGTTCGCAGACTACATCGCGCCGCTGGCGCGCCGTCTTGCCGGTCACGATCTCGATGCGCTGCGACTGGCGAAGACCCTGACCTGGGAGTTCAGGGCCAACTGGAAGCTCGTCTTCGAGAACTACTTCGACAACTACCATGTCTTCGCCATTCACCCGCGTCTCGATGCCTTTGCTCCGTCCGAGGACCGCAAGGGATTCGATTGGGAGAACAAGCTGCTTCATACGGAGATCACGTTCGATGAACCCGAGCCCGGGCGTGGTGTCGGCCTCCCGTACTATCCCGACCTGACGCCCGGACTCGAACGCTTCGAGGCGGGCTATCATCTCTTCCCGAGTTGCTGCTACCAGATATGGCCTGACCAGCTCACGATCTTCCAGGTGTTTCCCGTGGCGCCTGACCACACGATCGAGCACCTGCATGTCTTCCTCATTGGCGATGCAGCCCGCGATCCGGAATGGGAGGAGGCGCGCCAGGGCGTCTACGACATGTGGGACGAACTCAACCGGGAGGACGTCAACGCCATTGAGTGGATGCAGAAAGGGCGGCAGTCGCCGGCCTTCGACGGGGGTGTGCTGTCGGCCTGCTGGGATTCCTCGCACCAGCACTTTGCGCGACTCGTGGTGGAGACCATGACATGACCCATCCCGTCTTCCCGCACCTCTTTGCGCCCATGGAGCTGAGGGGGAAGGAAATCAGGAACAGGGTCTTCGTACCCGGCCACAACACGGCGCTTTCGGAGGGTGGCCGCATCGGCGATGCCATGCTCGCCTATCACGAGGCGCGCATGAAGGGTGGCGTCGGCATGGTCATGACCGAGGTCCACTGTGTCCACGAGACCTACATGCCGCTGGGGCGCGCCTGGGCGACGAGTGATGACTGCCTGCCGGGTCTTTCCCGACTGGCGCGCCTGGGCCGCGACCACGGCGTGCGTGTGATCGGCCAGGTGTTTCATCCCGGCAGGGTTGCGGCAGCCTCCATCGACGGTACGAAAATGACGGCCTGGGCGCCCTCGGCGGTGCCAGACGAGATGTACAAGACCGTGCCGGCCCCGCTCACGCGCGACCTGATCCGGGACATCGTTAAGGCCCACGGCGATGGTGCGGCGCGCATGGCCGAAGCGGGACTCGACGGAATCGAGATCATTTCGTCGATGGGATATCTCGCCAGCCAGTTTCTCAATCCCCGGCTCAACCGGCGTGACGACGAGTATGGCGGCAGTTTCGCCAACCGCATGCGGTTCGTGCGCGAGGTCGCTGCCGCCATCCGTTCCCAGGTCGGGGACGATCTCATCGTCGGTCTGAGGATTTCAGCCGACGAAATGGACGAGGAGGGGCTGACCATCGCGGAGACCCGCGAAGCCGCGGCCGCCCTCGATGCGGACGGTGTCCTCGACTACCTCAATGTCGTGCTGGGTTCGACAGCGACCTACACGGGTTGGCAGCACATCATTCCCCACATGCACTTCCAGGCGGGCTATCCGGGAGAGAAATCGGCCGCGCTGAAGGAGGTGGTGAAGCGGATGCCGGTGCTGGTGGCCGGACGCATCAACCAGCCGCAGATCGCCGAGGACATTCTCGCGAAGGGCGGAGCCGACATGGTCGGCATCGTGCGGGGCCACATCGCCGATCCGGACTTCGTGAAGAAGGCCTTCGAGAACCGGGTCGAGGACATCCGTGCCTGCATAGGCTGCGATCAGGCCTGTATCGGCCATCGCCTGAAGGGCTTTGCCATCTCCTGCATCCAGTTCCCCGAGACCGGACGTGAACTGACGTACGGCACCAGGCGGGTGGCGACGCGACCGCGCAGGGTCATCGTCGCCGGAGGCGGACCGGCGGGACTCAAGGCCGCGGCGGTGGCGGCTGAACGCGGTCACGAGGTCATCCTCCTCGAGGCGGCTCGCCAGGCGGGAGGTCAGGCGCTCCTCGCCCAGTCCCTGCCGGGCAGGGCCGAGTTCGGCGGAATCGTCACGAACCTCCTGCGCGAGTGCGCGATCCACGGCGTCGATGTCAGAAGAGGTGTCAGGGCGACGCCCGAAACGCTGATTCCTTTGAAGCCGGACGTGGTGATCTGTGCCACCGGCGCGGTCGAGGAGCGCCCCGAACTCGAGGGCATGGACCAGGCGCACGTCGTCGGGGCCTGGCCGGTGGTGGCCGGAACGGCCAATGTCGGAACCAGGGTTGTGGTCTACGACTGGCATGCCAACTGGATCGGGCCCGGCGTGGCGGAAAAGCTGGCGCGAGACGGCTGCTCCGTGCGCCTTGCGGTCAACGGGCCCATGGTCGGGGAGCACCTGCCGATGATGGTACGGGACGGCTGGATGGGCGAGCTCCACAAGCTCGGCGTCGACGTCATCACCTATGCCCGGCTCTACGGGTGCGACGAGGACAGCGTCTTCATGCAGCATGTCACGAGCGGCCAGCCGATCATCTGCGACGATGTCGAGACCCTTGTGCTCGCCACTCCCTTGAGGCGCGAGGCAGGGTTGTGGGAAGAGTTGACCGACATGGGCATGGAGTGCCACCTCGTCGGTGACGCGCTGGCTCCCAGGACAGCCGAGGAGGCCGTTCTGGAAGGTCTCCAGGCGGCATCCGGAATCTGATCCGACATTTCGTTTCCCAACCTGTTTCGGCCCATCGAACCGGGCAGCCCGGAACTGCCGTATCTCCGTGCTGGCGTTGCGACCCACAAACGGTTATAATTCTTCCAGAACAACGGAAAGATAATGACTGCGGTGCCTACGGCCCAGTTTCTCACCACCAACGAGGCGGCCTGCGTCACCGGTGTCCCCCTCAGGCAGGTGCATCGCATCATCGATGCGGGTCTGCTCGATGCCGCCGCGCAGGGCGGCGATGGCGCGCGCACGGTCCACCGCGACGGGCTGGTGAGCCTGAAACTTGCATACGAGACTTCAGGCATTCTCACCCTGGACGGACGGCGAAGGCTCGTCCGCTATCTGCTGGACAATCCGGCATCGATGCAGGTGCGCGAGCGCAGCGTATCGGTTGATGTCCGGTCGATCAGGGACGACGTGCGGAAGGGCCTCTCCATGCTGGCAAGGGCGCAAGGGGCAGTCTCGAGAGATCCTGCTGTTCTTTCCGGAACGCCGTGCATCAAGGGAACCCGCATTCCGGCTCACGACGTCGCGGAGATGCTCGCCAACGATGACGGCGCCGCGTCGATCCAGAGGTTCTTTCCGCAGCTCTCGCAAGCGAAGACCGAGCTTGCCGCCATCTATGCCCGGGCCTATCCACGGCGTGGTCGACCGCCCCGGAAACCCGACTGGCGCTCGAGGACCCCTGTCGCATCGAGCGAGATTGCCCTCGATGAACTTCCGCCGGTTCGGTGACGTTCCTGATCGGCGAATGCCCGAGCGCCACCTTGGTGGCCATGGCCCTTGAGTGCGCCATGCCCGATCGCCTTGCACATGTCCCATCGGATGCGCTATCGCACAGACCGCAGGCAGGAGTAGAACCAGGCCAACATCAACGTCATCGCGCCGCTCCGGGGCGGCTACCATGCTGAGAATGCCCGGCTACCTTGGTGAGATTGTGTGCCGTGGAAAGGCACCGACCCTCAGCGGGTGCGAATCCCGTCCGGCAACGGTCGTTCCAGCCGGTAGCAATCGGAGCGGACAATGGAGGTAACGACGTCGTCTGAAGCACTCCGAGGAAAAGGGCCGCCTTGGGCGGCTCAGCGACCATGCGGGCCGCAACGCGAGTGAACGCCGAGCAGGCCCCGAAACTGCAAATGCGGAAGCCGACCCGCCAATCTCACGGGGAAGGCTGCCATCGACCGGGAAGCGAACGACGCATGCACCGGTCGGTTCCGCCGGGGTAGTGGCGGCAGCACGCATGGAAGAGGGGGTCGGGAGCAACACGGGTAGCCCTGTCGGTGGCGTGGCACGCGCCAACCGGAACCCCGTGAGGGGCAGGCCGGGCCGGCAGGGTGGCGGATGGGCTTGTAGTACTGGAGATGCCGGGTAATGCCGGTGGAGGGAAGGAGCCCTGGTTCGAGAGCGATACGGGAAGGAAGAAAGGCATGACCACTGGCGAGAGCCTAGCAGGGTCAGAGAAGGTCCGGGAACTCCAGACCGTGTTACATGTGAAAGCTAAGGAAGAACCCGACCGGCGCTTCCACGCGCTGATCGACAAGGTGTGGCGCGAGGACTTCCTTGCGGAAGCCTGGAGACGGGTCCGCCGGAATGGCGGCTCCGCCGGGGTGGACGCAGAGACCTTCGCGGACATTGAGGCGAAAGGCGTGGGGCGCTGGCTTGGGGAACTGGCGCGGGAACTGAAGGATGGGACGTACGCACCGAAGCCGGTGCGACAGGTTCTCATCCCGAAGAAGCAGCCCGGCAAGTTCCGGCCCTTGGGCATTCCCTGCATACGGGACCGGGTAGCGCAGACATCGGCCTTGCTTGTGCTTGAGCCGATATTCGAAGCGGACCTGCAACCGGAGCAGCATGCCTACAGGCCGGGACGAAGCGCCCATGACGCGGTAAGACGCGTCCACAGCCTCCTCAACACGGGGCACAACGAAGTGGTCGATTGCGATTTGTCCAACTACTTGGATTGGCGTTCATACTACACCCCGGTTTGCGTGCCTTGATCGAACAGGCTGGGACTGTCGGTTGGAACCCTGATTCGCAACGCTTTTTTTCTTCCCGCCTTGATGTGGATGGCGTCCAGCTCGCCGCGCTTTACACGCTGCAACACGGTCTGGCGTGACACGCCGAGGCGGTTCGTGGCCTCGAGCATCGGCACATAGCCAGGCGGCGCCTCTTCCATGAACCGGGGACGGAATGCCTCGTTGATGCGGATGCGCCAGGGGGCGCCGGGAGTGGCCTGTTCGCCATCAAGGAAGCCGTCGGCAAGCCATCGATGGACGGTCGAGGTGGCCACCCCGAGGACGTTCGCGGCTTTCCGGATGTTGACGAGGGTTCCGTCATCGGTCCGGGTCGATGGGTCAAAGCGCGGGATTTTCCAGTGACCGCGGAAGTGGCGAACGCGGTCGGCGGTGAACCGGAGACCTTGTGCGGTGGTTTTCCCCTGGCGGCAGAGGATGCCGGCGATGACATCGTCAGGGTGGAACTGCGCGAGGCGGCGCACCAGATCGACGGTGTTCTCGTCGGTCCGGACTCCACCCTGGCGCTTTTTCGGACGGTCCAGCTCGATTTCCGTCAGGCAGCCGGTGCACCAGTGAAGGGTGAGGTGGATGTGCGATGCCTCCCTCGGAGCCCGAATGACGACATCCTGGAGCACGGTGCGCAGCAGTTCTTTCTTGTCCCGAGCCGTGGTCGTGGAGGCATTCCAGACCTGGCGGAGATCCTTTCCCAACGCGATGAGGGCATCAAGGTCCGCCGGTTCAAGGGGACGGGGACGTTCCTGCCGGCGGCGGGCCAGTTCCGCCTGGCTGTCGTCAAGCGCCTTGAGGCATTGCTCCCATTCCGCCTCCAGCCCGCGCGCCACCAGGCGGTTTTCCGGATCGACGGCACGATAGCGCCGTTCGGCTCTGGCGGCTTCATAGCGAGCCCGCTCGACCTCCATCTCCCAGTGCGCAAGAATCCGC
Organism: Alphaproteobacteria bacterium; assembly: GCA_965207785.1. Classification (GTDB taxonomy): domain Bacteria; phylum Pseudomonadota; class Alphaproteobacteria; order SP197; family SP197; genus SP197. Next base: position 90,079 of record CBDBNO010000011.1, read on the forward strand.
TCCCGGTCGGCCTCGACCTTTCCGGCGGCCTGCAGCGCCGCTTCGATCCCGGCCGGCTGGATGGCGTCCAGCACGGCCTCGCCGACGGCATGGTCGATCTTTGTGGCGCCCACATAGAGGCACAAGCGGGTCCGTTCCGCCGTCAACTCGCCGGCCGACCTGCAGTGATAGCCCGGCGATGCGGTGCGGCCGGTATAGTGGGTCATCAAACGGCGGCCGCATTCCCCGCAGACAGCAAGGCCCTGCAACAGGGCCGATCCTTCCCGGACCGCACCCTGACTGGCTCCGTGTTTCTGCGGCCGGGCGTTGGTGGCGATGCGGGCAAGGATCGCTTCGTGGGTTGCCCAGTCGATGTAGCCTTGATGGTGGTCGCGAATGAGGACGGGCCATTCCGAACGTGGCCGCATGCGGATGCGCTTGCGTACGGTTCCGGTATCGTCGATCACGGTGTCCTGACGCCTTCGTCCATAGGTATAGGCTCCGGCATAGACCGGATGGGTGAGAACCATGTGGATGATGCGGTAGGACGGCTTGACCCAACGGATGGTCTCGCGCGGCCCGCGCACCGGAAAGACCCGCTCCTGGCGCGAGAACCAGCGCCACACACCGCGCGCAGAGCCGAACTCGGGGAAGCGTTCGAACACCGTGCGGATCGCCGCCTGGACCTGCTCGTCGGGGTCGATGAGGAGTTCTCCGTCTCCGTCACCGCGAACATAGCCTGCCGGGACGCTGCGATAGAGTTCGCCGCGCGCCGCCTTGCTGCGGATGCCGCCGTCGAGGCGGGCGCGCAGGAAGTGAAGTTCGGCCTCGCTCATCGTGCCCTTGAGGCCGAGAACCAGGCGGTCGTTGAACAGGCCAGGATGGTAGATGCCGTCGGCATCGGCGATCAGGGTGTTGGTGAGGCTGCACAGGTCGATCAGCTTGTACCAGTCTGTATTGTTCCGGGCCAGGCGGGACGCCTCCAGGCCAAGCAGGATGCCGACCTTGCCCATCGCCACCTCGGTCGTGACCCGGGCAAAGCCGGTTCTGCCTTCCGTACTGGCGCCGGAGCGTCCGAGGTCTTCGTCGACGACATGGATCTGGTCAGGCCGCCATCCCAGATCCCGTGCACGGTCGACCAGGGCGTACTGGCGGCGGGTGGATTCCTGGTTGTGCTCGACCTGGGAAGCCGAAGACTGGCGGACATAGACGATGGCGCCGCGTTCCAGATGCGCCGGGGCGATTCGCATGTCAGCCATCATCCGTCTCCTGCCCGCAGACAGGCTGGAGCACGGTGCGTGCCATGAGATGGGCGAGGTGTTCCAGAACCGCCTGGCGGACAGCCGCATCGAGGGTGGACCACACGCGAGCATGAGACGCCTGGTGTGGCAGGAAGAGGTCCAGCTGCATGGCCATGCCACTTGATCGTGCGATGCATCATGTGATGGAGCATGGTAACGTTACTGGGGGTCGGGATCAATCCCGTCCGAAGCCGCGCGGCAAGTCCACCTCGTTCAGGGCGTCGAGATCGAGCGCATCGATGGCCTGCAACTTGGCATGAACCGCCGTATCCTGAAGCCCCTCGGGCAAGGCTTGAAGCCAGTTGCGATAGTGCTCCTGCAAGGCGATCAGGGTGTCCACCGCATCGTGCCAGCGTTGCGGCTTCGAGCGCCGGTCCTTGGGACGCCGGTACTGCACGGGGCAGGCGCCGGCCTTGAGCCGCTCGCGGTAGCGGCGTTGCTTCTCGGCAGGGGTAAGGGGCATCGTCATTCTCCTGACGGCGGATGGGCCATGTCGATGCCATGTTAGCGTGACCGCTCAGGTTGGGCGTGGGACGACTGCCCTGGCGAACATCCTGCGGTGAGCGCGGGAGCGGATTCCGGAGAACCCGTCGGGGAGTCCGGGCCCACCTCGGTGCGTTGGCGAATCCTTTCGATCCGGTCACGCAATCTCTGCAGCTCCCGCACTCCGACAGTGGGCAGTTCGGAAGTGTCATCGGTATCGGACGGCCCGGCGGTTCCCGCATCGGTCCATTCCACGGGCACATATCGCTGGCTCTCATCCGGGAACAACAGCAGGAACTGGGGCTGGTTCTGGCGGCGGGCCCGGCCCAGGACATTCAGGGACTGTCCCTCGAACACGTGGGCCTTGCGGGTGATGCGCACCACATCTGGAAAGTCATGGATGTGGGTAGTCTGTGACGTGTTCCTTCGGCGAGATACCGCACGCCGAGCTTCTGAAGAGCTTCGCCCGGCGCATCAGCGACGGGCGGATGCTGAAGCTGATCAAGGCGTGGCTGGAGATGCCGGTGGAGGAGGACGACGGCAAGGGCGGCAGGCGCCGCACGAACCGGGCACGGCGGGAACGCAAGGGAACCCCACAAGGCTCCCCGCTCTCGCCGCTGGCCAGCAATCTCTACATGCGGCGCTTCATACTGGGCTGGAAGGTGCTGGGCCATGCCCGGCGCTTCCGTTCGGAAATCGTGAACTATGCCGACGATCTCTGTGTGCTCGGCAAGGCCCCGGCGGCAGACATGCTGGCGGCGGTCAGGCGGCTCATGGCGGGTCTGAAGCTTCCGGTCAACGAACGGAAAACCCGATGCCTGCGGTGCCCGGAGGACGCCTTCGAGTTCCTCGGCTACCGCATCGGACGAAACTACCGCCCCCACGGGCAGGGGTCGTACATCGGCACCCGCCCCAGCAAGGCGAGCGTCCAAAGCATCTGCCGCAAGATCAGCGACACGACCGCGACAGGCCACGTCTGGCTGCCGCCGGAGGTCATGGTGGAACGCCTGAACCGGCATCTGAACGGATGGGCGAACTACTTCTCCCTCGGACAGGTCACACCGGCCTACTTCACGGTCAATCGACACGCTGGCAAACGGCTGCGCCAGTGGCTCTGTCGAAAGCGCGGGACGAAGCGCGGGAAGTACGTGCACTTCCCGGAACCGAGGCTGTACGCCGAGTACGGCCTCCTTCGACTGACGCGGCCGACCATGGGCCCTCCGAGCGCGAAGACATGATCTCGTCCGAAAGCCGGATGCGGGAGATCCGCACGTCCGGTTTGATGAGCGGGGACTGGAAACGTGGCCATGGGAGCCGGACTGAGGACCGGAACGAAAGTGACGGGATCCCCCATCATGGGGTTGTACCACCGGACCCTAACGTCGGCGCGCCAGTCCTCGACTCTACCCACCCCCCTGCATCTTGTGATACTGCGTGGGACGGCGAGAGAGAAGCAGTGGCGGCCATCGAGAACTGACCATGTCGTTTCCCAACCTCTTCCGGCCCATCGAACTGGGCGGCCTTGAAATAGCCAACCGTGTGGTCTTCGGTCCCCATGGCACCAGCCAGGGACGCCAGCCCGGAACCATGGCCGACCTCGTCGCCTATCACGAGGCCCGCGCCCAGGGAGGCGTCGGCCTCATCATCACCGAGGCCCACACCATCCACGAAAGCTACGAGGTGCGTCACAACCTGCTGGCCGTGAGCGATGACGACGCGATTCCCGAGCTGAAGATGATGGCCGATGCCGCACACCGCTATGGCGCCCGCATGTTCGGCCAGCTCTTCCACCCTGGCCGCGCGGTCGCCAACCGGAAGAACGGCGCGCTGCTGGCTGCCTGGGCGCCATCGGAAGTGCCCGATGAACGCCATCACGTCATGCCCGCGCCAATGTCCCTCGCCCTGATCCGCGACATCGTGAAAGCCTACGGCGACGGCGCCCGGCGCATGGCCGAGGCCGGTCTCGACGGAGTCGAGTACATGGTTTCCATGGGCTATCTGCCGGCACAGTTCGTCAACCCGCGGACCAATCGGCGCGAGGATGACTACGGTGGCAGCTTCGAGAACCGCATGCGTTTCCTTGTCGAGTCGCTGAGAGCCATCCGCCGCGCCATCGGCAGCGACCTGGTGGTGGGCATACGCATATCGGTCGACGAACTCGACCATGGCGGGCTGTCACCCGACGAATCACGGCAGGTGGCGCGAAGCCTGGCGCATGATGGTCTGGTCGACTACGTCAACGTGATCGGCGGATCGGGTGCGTCCGTCGGCGGCGCCATCCACATCGTGCCGCCCATGGCGGTGGAACCGGCCTACCTCTCCGAGGCGGCCGCAGACCTGCGGCGGGACCTCGGTGTGCCGACCATGCTGGGCGGGCGCATCAACCAGCCCCATGCGGCCGAGCAGGTGATCGCCTCGGGCGCGGCAGACATGGTCTGCCTGGTGAGGGCCCTCATCGCCGACCCCCATTTCGCCCGGAAGGCGGCCACGGGCAAGGCCGACTCGATCCGCGCCTGCATCGCCTGCAACCAGGCCTGCATCGGTCACCGCCACATGGGTGCCGTTGTCTCGTGTATCCAACACCCCGAGACCGGTCGCGAGCGCCGGTTCCCCCACGTCAGGACGCCGTTGGCATCGACGCTGAAGGTTGTCGTGGCCGGAGGAGGGCCGGGGGGCATGAAGGCGGCGGCCACGGCCGCCGAGTGCGGGCACGACGTGACACTCTTCGAAAAGGAAAGCGAACTCGGCGGACAGGCCCGCCTTGCGCAGATGCTGCCGGGGCGTGCCGAGTTCGGCGGCATCATCACCAATCTCTCGCGCGAGGCGGCAGAGGCCGGCGTCAGGGTGGTGAAGGGATGCGCTGCGAGCGCAGGCAGTATCAGGCGCCTTGCACCCGATGCCGTGATCGTGGCGACAGGGGCGGTCCCCTACCGGCCCTCTCTCGAAGGGGACATGCAGGGGATCGATGCATGGTCGGTGATCAGGGGCGAGGCCAATGTCGGTTCACGGGTCGTCATCGCCGACTGGCGCTGCGACTGGACAGGACTGGGTGTGGCCGAGTTGCTGGCGCGCAAGGGTTGCCATGTCCGCCTCTACTGCCAGGGAACTCAAGCCGGGCAGAATCTCCAGTCCTATCTCAGGGATCACTGGATCGGCATTCTGGATGGGCTCGGCGTCGAAACCCGTGCCTACGCACGGCTGTTCGGCGCCGACGGGGATACGGTCTATTTCCAGCACATGACCAATGGCGAAGCGCTCATTGCCGACGAGGTCGATACCCTGGTGCTGGCCCAGGGACACCGCCGCGAGGCGACCCTCCACGAAGAACTCGAGAACGAGGGCCAGCGTGGTCTTCACGTGATCGGTGATGCCCTCTCGCCGCGGACGGCCGAAGAAGCGGTTCTGGAAGGGCTTGAGGCCGCCATGGCTCTCGCTGCCTGACCGATGGCAGAGGGGCCCCTTCTCGTCTCGGGTGCCGCCGGATGTATCGGCGCCTGGATCGTGTCGCGGCTCAGCCAGGCGGGCCGCGAGGTCGTTGCCCTCGACCGCAGTGACGACCGCCGCCGCCTCCGTCTGGCCATGGACGAAGAGGCAGCCCGCGCCGTCCCCTGGCTAAACGTCGACATCTCCGATGCAACCGCGCTGGATGATGCCGTCATGCGCTTGCGGCCCGCGGTGATCATCCACCTTGCCGCGCTGCAGATTCCATTCTGTGCGGCAGATCCGGTAGCCGGCGCCACCGTCAACGTGGCAGGACACGCTGCCCTCTTCGAGGCGGCCCGCAAGGCCGGTGTCCGCCACGTGGTCTATGCCAGTTCGGTGGCTTCCCTGCCGGCCGCGGGGAGGCAGGGCCCCAACACGCTCTACGGAGTCTACAAGCGCGCCAACGAGGGTGTGGCGGCGATCTACTGGCAGGACTGGCAGGTTGCCAGCATCGGCGTCAGGCCGCACACGGTCTATGGACCGGGGCGCGATCAGGGCATGACGTCGTCGCCGACGAAAGCGATGCTGGCGGCGGCCAGCGGCCAGCCCTACCAGATCGCCTACGATACGACGATGATGATGCAGCACGTCCATGAGGTGGCTGACGCCTTCATCACCTGCGCGGATGCCACCGTCTCCGGCCACCACGTCTGCAACCTTGGTGGCGTGAAGGCGACGACCCGCGACATGGCCGCCATCATCAACCGGATCGTCCCCGGCGCCCGGATCAGCGTCGCCGATACCCGGATCGATCTCCCCGTCGACCAGGACGACAGGGCCCTGCGCGCCCTCGTGGGCGACTGGCCCGCCGTCTCCCTCGAGAACGGCATCCACCACACCATTTGCGCCTTCCGCGACCTCGCCGGCCGTAGCCTCGCTGCACCCTGACCGCAGGGTTCCCGGAGAGGTGCTCTGAGGACAGCGGCGCTCCCTGGTCCGCCTTCAGTCCTGTCGCCGTTCCGTCCGCCCCCGGTGCGTCGACCGCGGGGTCAGTGGAAGAACTCGACGCGGAACCTTGTCTTTCCCAGGGCGGCGACCTCGTGCTGCACTTGAGGCTCGATGATGCCCGGGGTGTCCGGGTCAAGGATGTGCTCCTCGGCGGGCGAGGTGTGGATCCGGTAAAGCAGGCGTCCCTCCAGGACAACGATCCTGCCCCAGGTTCCCGCCTTCGTCCGGTGGGCCCTGAGCAGGCCCGATGGCACCGTCTCTTCGGTGAAGACCGGGGTCGTGCGCTGGAACTGCAGATCGGCGGAAAGCGTCTTCAAGAGTCTGGAGCGCTGTGGTAGCGGGGTGGTGGTCATTTGACCACAAGGGTGTGCAGACTCAAGCGGAACGATCGGGGAGCGGGACCATGGCCGGCAACGTACTTGTCATCTGTTCGGATCAGCACTGGCGTGACGCAGCGGGGTGCTACGGGCATCCGCTGGTTCTCACGCCCAACATCGATGCCCTCGCCCGCCGCGGCACCGTCTTCGATGTCGCCTACGCGGCGGGGCCCATCTGTGTTTCGGCCCGCGCCGCCATGCAGACCGGCCGCTGGGTCCACCAGCTCGGCACATGGTCGAGCGCCGAACCCTACGACGGTTCGCCCGGGGGCTGGGGACACCGGCTCCAGGAGGAGGGGCGCCGGGTGGTGTCCATCGGCAAGCTCCACTTCCGGTCGAGCGATGACGACAACGGCTTTACCGAGGAGATGATCCCGGTCCACATATTGAACGGGACCGGCTTCACCTCGTCCATGGTGCGCGACGGCCTTGAACCCTATGCCAGCAACGCGGACTTCGCCCTCGATATCGGCCGCGGTGAGTCGCGCTACACGCGCTACGACCGCAAGGTCACCGAACTGGCCTGCGCATGGCTTGACGACGTCGCTCCGGCGACCGATCAGCCGTGGACGCTCTTCTGTTCATTCGTGGCGCCGCACCATCCCATCGTCGCTCCCGACGCGTTCCATGATCTCTATGACAGGGAAGAGGTCGACATGCCGCGTCTGCGCGCACCGGGAGAGCGGCCGGACCATCCGGTTCTCGACGTCTGCCAGGCGATATGGGACTACGACCGGCATTTCCGGGACGATGACCACATCATCGAGGCGCGGCATGCCTACTACGGCTATGTCTCCTTCCTCGATGACAATGTCGGGCGCGTGCTCGCCGCTCTCGAGGCGTCAGGCGAGGCTGACGACACCCTCGTGATCTATGTGTCCGATCATGGCGAAATGCTCGGTAACCACGGCATGTGGGCGAAGATGAACATGTACGAGGAATCGTCGGCTGTCCCCCTCATAGCCGCCGGGCCCGGCATGCCGGCGGGACGGCGCTGCGCCTCGCCGGCCTCTCACATCGACCTTCAGCCCACCATCCTGAAGGCCCACGGACTGGAGAACGCCAATGGCCTCGATGGCGTCGCCCTGCAGGATCTTGCGGCCGGCGGTCACCATGACCGGGCCGTCCTCTCGGAGTACCACGAGCGCGGCGCCGTCACCGGCATGTTCATGATGCGCTGGCGGAACTGGAAGTACGTCGCCTACCCGGGGTACGCGCCGCAGCTCTTCGACATGGTCGATGATCCTATCGAATCCGCCGATCTTGGCCGGCATCCTGCCCATGAGGCCACGCGGACTGCCTGCGAGGCGCGCCTCAATGCCATAGTGGACTTCGAGGCGGTCAACCGGCGCTGTTTCGCCGACCAGGCACGCAAGATCGCCGCGCTCGGTGGCCGCGAGGCGGCCATGGCGGACGGCAACCATGCCTATACGCCCATGCCTGACGTAACCTTGCAGTAAGGTGGGGAGACCGCCTTACCCGGGTGGTCCGTCGTCGATCAGCGATCTCAGCAGCGCGATGTGGCGGGGCAGGGTGCCGCAGCACCCGCCGACAATGCGGGCGCCACCGGCGAGCCACCGGGCGACGTGATCGCGATAGGTTTCGGGATCGAGGTCATGGCGGTGGCCGATCGACGTGTTGCCGGGATGGATCGGTGCGAAGGTGTTGGCGTAGCCGCCGGTGGGACGGCCGGTGGCCAGCAGTTCGGGCAGGGCCCGCGTCACCGCTTCCGGTGTGCAGCAATTGGCAATGAAGGCTCCGACCGGCAGGTCGGCGACACTGCGGGCAGCCTCTGCAACAGGGGTACCGTCCTTGAGCGAGGCCTCCTGGTCTTCGTGGAGCGACCAGCCGATCCACACGGGCTTGCCGGTGGCCGCCGCCGCAGTGGCGGAGGCACGGGTCTCGGCAACCGTGATGAGTGTCTCGCAGATGAAGAGATCGACACCGTCGGCAAGGATGCCCGCCTGTTCGGCATAGCGTTCCGCCAGGATTTCCTCCGGTTCGACTTCATCGGGGAGGTAGCTGTCCGACAGCGGCGGTAGCGAGCCGGCGATCAGGATGTCCCGTTTCTCGGTGTCGACGGCCTTTCGGGCGAGGTCGAGAGCCTTGAGATTGAGTTCACGGAACCGTTCCTCGATGCCGATCTCCGCCATGAAGGACCGCACGACACCATAGGTGTTGGTGATGATGAGATCGGCACCGGCGCGGATGAAGTCGCGGTGCAGCCCAAGGACGGCATCGGGCGCCTCGATGAGCGCGCGTCCCGACCAGAAGGGTGAGCCGGGCTGGCGCAATCCCATGCCGGCAAGGGCTTCTCCCATGCCCCCGTCGGTGAGGATCGGGCGATCGTCTTCCATGGCGAGGCCCGTCATGGCGTTCACTCCATTGAATTGCCTGAGCATCTTGCGCCACTATGGCCAAAACCGTTCAAGGTTGCGATCCCTCGAAGGGGTCATCGGGAAGGACATCATGAGCCGTTCACCAGTCACCTATACGTTGTGGCTTGCCAGCGCCAATGCGGCCGCCGTCGAGGCGGCCAGGATTCACGGGTGCCATGGCATCACCCTTGACATGGAGCACGGCGTCTTCGACCGCAGCGATGTCGACCGGCTGATCCTGCTGGCCCGCGAAGCGGGCCTTCAGTCCTTTGTCCGGGTTGCCGAACCGACGCGCATCGCGGTCCAGAACCCGCTCGATTCCGGAGCGACCGGTGTCATCATCCCCCACGTCGACAACCTCGACCATGCACGCGAGGTGACGGCCTTTGCCAAGTTCCCCCCGATGGGCGACCGCAGTGTCGGAGGCGGCAGGACCTTCGGCTACGGTGGTGGCGACGAGGCCTTCTATGCTGCAGAGAACGCCCGTGTGCGCTGCTTTCCCATGGTGGAGACCGTCGGCGCTCTCGAGGATGTCGATGCCATACTGGCCCTTGACTGTGTCGACGGGATCTTTCTCGGCCCGGCGGACCTCAACATGGCGCGGGGACGCAAGGGTGTGTTCGGTGCCGCCGACGCGCACGACAGGAGCCACGTTGCCGAAGCGTGCCGCGAGGCAGGCAAGGACTTCGGCATGAACGTCTACACGACCGGAGACATGGAGGCATCGCGGGAGATCGGCCTCACCTTCGCTGCCCTTACCGACGATGTTGCGGCCCTGCTCGATGGCTACGGCCGCGTCGTGGGCGATGCGCGCAGGATCATCGAGGGCGCCTGACGGAAAGGAAGGGAGATACGGCCATGGTCACGGGGAGCTGCCTGTGCGGTGCGGTGCGCTGGCGTATCGACGCCCCCTTCACCAGGATGACCCATTGCCACTGCATGATGTGCCGCAAGGTCCACGGGGCGCCGTTTGCCACCTACGCCGCGGTGGATCCGGAGTCCGTGACCTTCCTTTCCGGCGAGGACCATACCGGCCTCTTTGAATCGTCTCCCGGGGGTTATCGCGCCTTTTGTTCCCGGTGCGGATCGGTGGTGCCGGTCCGCGGCGATCCGGAGATGCCGGTGGGTGGCCTTGATGGTGATCCCGGCACCAGGCCCGAAGCGCACATCTTCGCCGCTTTCCGGGCACCGTGGCACATCATCGCCGATGATCTGCCGCGTCACGACGTCTGGGACGAAGGCACGGACGGCCCGGTCATCGACATGCCGGCGCGCGCCGCACCGGAGGCGGACGTCCTTCACGGCAGCTGCCTGTGCAACGCCATCGCCTACGAGGCGTCATCGCGTTTCACGCGGGTGCACAACTGCCACTGCTCACGGTGCCGCAAGGCGCGGGCTGCGGCACACACGACCAACGGCTTTCTCGACATCGCCGACCTGCGGTTCACGCGTGGCGAAGACCACCTCAGGATCTGGCATCTGCCCGGTGCGCGGTATTTTGCCCAGTCGTTCTGCGCCCGTTGCGGTTCCGTCATGCCCCGCCATGACCAGGGGCGCATGGTTGCGGTGATTCCCTTCGGCTCTCTGGACAGCGACCCGGGGCGCCAGGCCGATGATCATGTCTATGTCGGCTCAAGGGCGCCCTGGTACGACTTCTCCGATCACCTCGCCCGGTATGACGAGATGCCTCCGTGAAGAGCGCGACGAGAAACAGTTGGGCACCGGAGATCGAGCTCAAGTTCGCCGTCTCGCCGGAGGCCGCAGGATCGCTTCTCAACCTGCCGCCACTCAAGAGGGCGCGGGATCTCGGCGAGCGCTGCATCGATTCACGCTATTTCGACACGGCGGGGGGCCGTCTGCAACGGGACGGCATTGCACTGCGCGTGCGGCGTCAAGGCGATTCCTTCGTTCAGACCGCCAAGATGTTCGATCCGGCCGGACACACCGCTTATCGCCTCGAACGGGAGGATCCGGTCACCGGACCGCGACCATGCGCCGCCCTGCTGCGCCAGGCCGCTGGTTCAGGCTATGCGGACATTGGTGATGGTGATCTCGTCCCGGCGTTCCGCACCATGATCAACCGCCGGGTACTGATGCTGGAGGATGAGGGCAGGGGATCGAGAGTCGAGGTGGCGATCGACAACGGCTTTGTGGAAGCGTCGGGAGCCCGGGAGCCACTGAGCGAGATTGAGCTCGAACTCATGGAAGGCGGAATCGGCGATCTCTACACCCTGGCGCTCAGGATGCATCGTCAGACGCCACTGGCCATCGAGGCCTTCACGAAGTCCCAGCGCGGCTATGTCCTCGGCGGTGGTCTGCCGCCGGCCTGGAGCAAGGTCGGCGCCTTCGTCCTTGATCCCGACACGAGTCTCGATGACGCCATCGCCCTGACGATGGGACGCTGCTACGGGCATTGGATGAAGAACCAGGCGGCGGCTCTTGACGGCCGTGACATCGAGGGCGTTCACCAGATGCGCGTGGCCCTGAGACGGCTGAGGGCGGCTCTGGAACTGTTCGCGCCCTGGCTCGATGGCGGCAGCCGGGCGCGCTTCATCGCGGACGTGAAGTGGGTTGCCGCCAGCCTTGCTGCTGTGCGCGATCTCGATGTCCTCAGCCTTGTCACCCTGGCGCCCCTGCGCGAGGCTTTTCCCGGTGACGATGACCTCGCCCGTCTCGAAGAGTGCATAGGAAACCGCAGACAGGAGGCTTGCCGCCGGCTTGTGCTGGCCCTTGGTTCGCCACGTTACACGAGCGCTGTCCTGACACTGGGCCAGTGGATCGTTGAGCGCGGCTGGTCTACCGGAGATCCGGTTCTTGAAGACCCGGCAAAGGCCCATGTCAGCGGTGCCTTGAGCCACGTCTATGCGCAGGTCCTCTCCCACGGCGAGGGCTTCGACAGCCTGAATGCCGTCACGCGTCATCAGCTCCGCCTGCGCATCAAGCGCCTGCGCTACGCCATCCAGTTTGTCGGCCCGGTCTTCCCGGGCACGGATCCCTGGCTTCGGGCGCTTTCTGAACTGCAGGACGCGCTGGGTACGGCCAACGATGCGGCCGTGGCCGGTGACCTGATCAGAGGCTGCACCAGGCCGGCGTCCGGCAAGCGCTCCCTTGCCCGCGCCAGGGGCCTCGTTGCCGGCTGGTGGGCGGCGAGGAGCGAACACCTCGAAAGCGATGCGAGGGCCAGGTGGCGCGCGTTCACGGAACTCGAGCCGTTCTGGAGAGCCGTCCCGGATCATTCCTGAGCGCAGGTGCGAATCGTAGCGTGCCGCGGCGCCATGTGACGCCCGTGTGATCCAGGTGTTCCAGCAGGTCCACCGCATGATTGCGCCCGATACCCAGGGCGTCGCGAAGATCGCCCACACCGATGCCATCCGGGTTCTTCCGGAGAAGGTCATGCACGGCGGACTCCGCCTTGGCGATCTGCCGCGGCGTGAGATAACGGTTGCGCGCGATTCTCACCACAAGTCCAAAGGCGGCCATCCGTTCAAGAAACCGGCGCAGCTCGTCCGGCGTCGTTTCCAGGGTGGCGGCAAGGGGGTGAAGCGATGGCGGCGAGCCCGATGCGACCTCGATGGCCGCCTCGGCCCTGGTCCACAGGGTCCGGTCCCTTGCTGCCGGTTCCACCTTCCGTCCCGGACGATGGACCACGACCCCGCGCCGCATCAATGTGCCCCTGTGGCAGAGATCGTCGATGACGGCGCCCACGAGAACGGAATCGGCGGACCCGGGAACCGCCAGGCGAAGCTCGCCGGCATCAGGTCCGAGCCGGTCCTGCCGGCGTGCGTGATCACCGTCGACTGCGTCGAGCAGCTGGCCGGCCAGAGCGTTCCAGTGACATTCGTGGATCACGTGTTCGCGTCCGTCCCGGGTGAACCGGCGCAAAGAACCGGGAAGTGCGCGGGCGCCGGCCTCCAGATTGCGTGACGAAAAGAAGGCCGCCGGATCGAGACCGGTGACCGCGATGTCTACAAGGGCGCCCAGCGCCCTTTCGTGATCGTTGCGATCGGCCGCTCTCAGCCGAGCCAGGCGCTCGGGGCGGGCCCGGCCCCGAGACGGCCCTGCGGCATCGAGCACCCGCGCCCCGCCGATTGTCCGCCGCGCCGAAATGTCGCGCAGGAGCAGGCGGTCGTTCCAGGCTGGCACCAGCGGTCCGTCGAGACGCAGCTGCGCCAGCCCGCTGCCGCCCGGGGAAATCCTGGACTCCTCGAGAAGGGCGACGCGCCCGGTCACATGACCGGTCCCATGGTGAACGTGCACGGCCTGCCAATGGCTGAATGCGCGACGTTCGCCTTTCAGGATCGTCACCATCGCGTCGATCCGGCACGACGGCGCCAGGATGCCCGGCGTCACGATCCAGTCCCCGCGACGGACATCGTTGCGGCCGAGGCCGGCGAGATTGATGGAAGCCCGTTCGCCGGTGACGGCCCGTTCTACCGGGCGGGCCTGGCCGTGCAGGGCCCGTGCCCGCGTATCGAGTCCTGAAGGCAGCACGGTGAGGGAGTCGCCGGTGCGCACTTCCCCTGCGCAGACAGTTCCGGTCACCACCAGCCCGGCGCCCCTTATGATGAAGGATCTGTCGACAGCGAGCCTGAAACCGCCATCCGGTGATGGTTCTGGCACGGCCCGTGCTGCCCGTCCGAGGTGGCGGCGCAGTACGGGCAGGCCTTTCTGGTTGCACACGGACGTGGCGATCACGGCCCTGACATGGATGCCGTGATCGTACGCCAGCGCTTCAGCCTCAAGGGCGGTGCGCTCGATCCGTTCACCAGCGGCGCGGTCGGCCTTGGTGATAGCGATCACCATCTGCCGAACGCCAAGAAGGGAGAGCACGGCCACATGCTCGACCGTCTGCGGCATGACTCCATCATCGGCCGCGACAGCAAGAAGACCGAGGTCCACCCGGGAGAGTCCGGCCACCATGTTCCGCACGAATCGCTCATGACCCGGTACGTCGATGAAGCCGACGCGCCGCCCGCACGGCAGGTCGAGCCAGGCGTATCCCAGGTCGATGGTGAGACCGCGCCGCTGTTCTTCCGCCAGCCGGTCGGTGTCGACGCCGGTCAGTGCGGCCACCAGCGACGTCTTGCCGTGGTCCACGTGACCGGCCGTGGCAATGATCATGGACGTTCCAGCTCCCGCAGTCCGGCGCGGAACGTGTCGCTGTCGTCGAGGCAGCGCAGGTCAAGGAAGAGGGTGCGGCCCCTGATGGATCCGATGACGGGCCGCGGCAGTCGGCGCAGGGCGGCCGCTAGTTCACGCAGGTTCCGATCCGAACCGCGCCCGGAGACTGCCGGACGAATGGCAAAGCCGGCACTGGCGAGGGTGGTGACAGGCTGCGCCCCGCTGCCGATCTGGCTTTCCAGGGGGACGACCTCGGCTGTGAAGGCGGGCGCCAGGGCACTGGCGAGATCACTCTCGAGGTCCCTTGCTTCGCGCGCGATGCCCGCAGCGGATCTCGTCAGCAGGCTCAAGCCCGGAAGCGTTCGGGGCAGGCTGTCGGGGTCCTCGTAAAGAGCCAGTGTTGCATCGAGTGCCGCCAGTGTCATCTTGTCGGGACGCATCGCCCGCATCATCGGGTTGGCCGCCATGCGACGGACAAGATCGGCGCGCCCGACGACGATCCCGGCCTGGGGCCCTCCCAGTAGCTTGTCACCGCTGAATGTCACGAGATCCGCCCCATGCGCCACGATCTCGGCAACCACCGGCTCCCTCGGCAGACCCCAGCGGCTGAAGTCAACCAGCGCTCCACTGCCCAGGTCGACGGCGAAGGGCACGCCATGGGCCCTGGCAAGGCGCGCGAGCTCGGCTTCCTCCACTGCCGATGTGAACCCCTCGATGACGTAGTTGCTCGTGTGGACCTTCAGCAACAGGCCGGTCCCCGGGCCGAGCGCTTCCTCGTAGTCGGCAAGGTGCGTCCGGTTCGTGGCGCCCACCTCGACCAGCCGGGCGCCGGCCCTGGCCATGATGGTCGGCATGCGAAAGGCGCCGCCGATCTCCACCAGTTCACCCCGGGAGACGGGAACCTGGCGCCTCAAGGCCAGGGTGTTGAGAAGCAGCATGACGGCGGCTGCATTGTTGTTCACAACAAGGGCGCTCTCGGCGCCCGTCAGGCGTTGAAGACGGAGTCCGACGTCGGCCGTACGGTTTCCCCGGCGGCCGCTGGCGAGATCGAATTCCAGCGCTGAAGCGCCCGAAGCGACCCGCACCATCGCCTCGATGGCGGCGGTGGCCAGCGGAGCGCGTCCGAGATTGGTATGAAGGACCGTGCCGGTGAGATTGAAGACCCGACGCGGGCCCGATTCCATGCGTTGTCGGCAGAAGGCCTCGACGAGGGCCGGGCCTTTGCCGGTCGTCCAGTCGACGGCGGAATGGCGGCGGACGATGTCGCGTACGGCTTCCTTCACCAGGCGACGCCCGAAGAGATCCTGAATGCCGGCCATGGCCGGCATTCCCAGTATCGTGTCCACACTCGGCGGGCGTCGGGCGGCATCCACCATCGCCGCGATCCTCCGGGGGCTGAAGGGCGTCATGCTAACTGGTTTGACCCGACGATGCAGGGTACGTTCGCCGCCATGACGGAACACCGCCTGCGTCCCCTTCTCGAACCCCGCTCCATTGCCCTGGTGGGTGCCTCGGCACGTCCGGATTCGTTCGGATATGACACGTTGCGCAACCTCGCCAGCCCGCACTACAGGGGCAGGATTCATGCGGTCAATCCCCGCTACGACAGGATTGACGACATCGACTGCCATCCCTCGCTGGGCGACATCCCGGGAGGTGTCGAGCATGCCGTTCTCTCGGTCGCGAACGCCCGCATCGAGGCGGCCCTCGTCGATGCGGTCGAGGCAGGCGTCCGTTCGGTAACCATCTTCGGCAGCGCCTATCTCGAGGGAGACACGGCCGGATCGAATCTCAAGGATCGCCTGCAGGGGATCGCGAGAGAGGCGGGGCTTCTCGTCATCGGCGCCAACTGCATGGGATACGTGAACTACACGACAGGTGCCCGGGTCACGTGGATGAACGTGCCGGAAGACGGCTGGTTTGATCCGGGACATATCACCCTCATCAGCCATTCGGGCACCTGCTTTCTGACTCTGCAGTTCGTCGATCCGAGACATCGCCACAACCTGTGTATTTCGGCGGGTCAGGAGCTTACGGTGACAGCGGCCGATTACATCGACTACGCACTCGACAAGGAGAGCACGCGGGTCATCGCGCTCTTCCTCGAAACGGTGCGCGATCCCGACGCCTTCCGGGCGGCCCTCGACAGGGCGGCCAGGGCGGACGTTCCAGTGGTGGCGATCAAGGTGGGCCGGACTGACCGGAGCGCCGAGCTGGCACGCAGTCATTCCGGCGCTCTCGCCGGAAACGATGCCGCATACGAAGCGGTCTTTGACCACTACGGTGTGCTGCGGGTCGACACCTGGAATGAACTCGCCGCTGCCAGCCGCCTCTTAGCGCACCACAAGGAGATCGCTCCGGGAGGGCTTGCAGGCATCATGGATTCAGGGGGCGCCCGCGGCATGCTGCTCGATCTTGCCGCGAGAATGGACGTGCCCTTCGCCGATATCGGCGACAGCACGGTGAAGGCGCTCTCCGGTCTCCTGGAGTACGGCCTTGAACCGGTGAATCCGACAGACGTGTGGGGCTCGGGCCGGGACTGGCAGGATGTCTACACGGGCTCCATGAAGGCGCTGGCCGATGACCCGGCATCGGCCATGACGGGAATCTTCGCGGATCTCGGGGGTCTTGAAACCGGCGGTTCCATCTACCTCGAGCTCTGCGAGAAGATCGAGCGGGAGACGGCGAAGCCTGTCTTTTTCTGTCAGCACTGGAGCCGGGCCATGGACCCGGAGATGACGAGGAGGACGGCATCGAGCCCTGTTCTCGTCATCGACGGTACCGAGACCTTCCTCGCCGCGGTCCGCCTTGCCATGCAGCGCCGCGACCGGGTGGACGATTCCCCTGGCGACATGGCGCCCGTCCCCGGCGAGCCGGTGATCGAGCGCTGGCGCCAGCGGCTTGCCGACGCCGAGGCGCTTGATGAGCACGAGGGCCTCGCCCTTCTGGAGAGCTTCGGCATCGCCGCGCCGGCGAGGCGGATGGCGGCATCGGCGGACGAGTGCGCCGCAGCCGCAGCCGCGATCGGCTGGCCCGTGGTTCTGAAGTCAGCCGCACCCGGTCTCCTGCACAAGACAGACGTCGCCGGCGTCATCCTCTCAATCGACAACGAAGACGATGCCGTCCGGGGCTGGCGCGACCTGGCGGAGAGGCTGGGGCCGCGGGTGCTGGTGGAGGCGATGGCCCCCCGTGGCGTCGAAGTGGCGGCCGGTATCGTCATCGATCGCCAATTCGGGCCACTTGTCATGATTGCCGCAGGCGGGGTCCTGATCGAGACACACGCCGACCGCAGGTTCCTGCTTCCTCCTGCAGGACGGGCAAGCGTGCGCCGCGCCATTGATCAGCTCGCCTGCCGGCCGCTCCTCGATGGTGTGAGAGGCAGCGAAGCCGCGGACGTGGATGCCCTCATCGACGCTGTCGCCAGGCTCTCCGTCATTGCCACGACCCTGGGCGACCGCCTTGCCGAACTCGACATCAATCCCCTCATCGTCCATCCAAGGGGTTGTCAGGCGGTCGACGCTCTCGTCATTTCGCGCGGGCATCCCTGATCCCCGGAACCGTCGGATCCCCTGTCGCCGGCGGCATCGAGGACATGACGACGTGTCATCGGCGTCCGGACCATGAATCGGCTCCGCGGAATCCGCGCAATCATGCCCGGAACACCGGCATTGCCCTCGAGCAGCAGTGCCGTCACGCGGTCAAGCCGGGGAAGCGAGTCGGGCGCCTGGAGGTTGCCGTCCTACGGCCACGCTCCGGCAGCGGAACACTCGAGCGCTACACACGACCGCGGGGCAGCCACGCACGCCCGAGCGGCAGAATGGACGGGTGTACCAGCGCCCGAAGGGTGAGACGGTCCAGAATACCCCGGTCTGCGCAAGCGATCACGGACGATGGCAGGCGGAACGAGAATTCGACATCAGTATTGAGATCATCATGATGTCATCCATGCGAACCACACTGACCTTCGACCCGGATGTCGAACAGCTCCTGCAACAGGAGATGCGGCGCACGAACACAAGCAGGCAGGCTGTCGTCAATGATGCGTTGCGCATCGGTCTCGGGATGCTGACTGCATCGCCCCGAGTGCCTCCATTCGAGGTGGAACCCCATGCTTTCGGCTTCAAGCCCGGAACCGATTCCGACCGGCTCAATCAGCTGGTTGACGAGATGGAAGCGGACGACTTCGCTCGAAAGCAGGCTCGATGATCGTTTCGGACGTCAATCTCCTGACGCATGCCCAAAGCTCGCGGTTCTCGCTGGACGTCGTCTCGGGGAGGATCGACCTGAGGAACGCAATCAACCCGTTCCCGGCAACGGGCTTTGCCTTGAACTCGAGTCACACTCTGGCAGCCAGTTCCGGGTTTCCATTTCTGAATTCGGGACAAGCTCAATCGCGCGGTGTGCACCAAATGCGCCAGGTGCCGCGGAGGGATGTCACGGCTGGAACGTCGGGTGTCCGGGTTGCCCGACACGCAGGCGCAGGAAGGTCGTTTCCGCGGTGACGAAGAGATCGCGCATGTCGTCGCCGCCGAAGCAGAAGTTGGCTGGAAATCGGGGGGTCAGGATGACGCCGAGCAGGGTGGCGTTCGCGTCGAAGACATGGATGCCGCCCGGCCCGCCGCACCACACGTTGCCCATGGCATCGACCTTCATGCCGTCCGGCGAGCCCGTTCCGAGCGTACCGTCGTCGTCCCGCGTCTCGGCGAAGATCTGGCCGCCGGAGGGGCCGCCCTCGGCGTCGATCTCGTAGCCCCTGATGTGCCGGCGTTCGCTGTCGTTGACGTAGAGGCGTGACCTGTCGGGCGAGAAGCACAAGCCGTTCGGTCCGTCGTAGTCGTCGTCGATGAGATGAAGATCGCCCAAAGCGTCGATTCGGAAGACGCCGCGGAACGGCAGCTCCGCCTCGCGCACGACGCCGGTGTTGCTTTCACGGCCGTAGAGCGGGTCGGTGAACCAGATGCCGCCCCGATCATCGACAACGATGTCGTTCGGGCTGTTCAGCTCTCTGCCCTGCCAGGTATCCGCCAGCACCCTCACCGTGCCGTCGTCTTCGAGCCGGCTGACCCGGCTGGTGGCGTGCTCGCACATCAGCAACCGGCCACGGGCGTCGTAGCAGGTACCGTT
Source organism: Alphaproteobacteria bacterium (assembly GCA_965207785.1). Taxonomy (GTDB): domain Bacteria; phylum Pseudomonadota; class Alphaproteobacteria; order SP197; family SP197; genus SP197. The sequence goes on from CBDBNO010000011.1 coordinate 109,273, forward strand.
GGTCATGTGGCTGGGCTCGCGCAGGATTTCGACCATGCCGGACGAGGCGTGCCAGCGGTGAATGCGGTTCGAGGGAATGTCGGTGAACGTCACATGGCGTTCCGTCGGATGCCATGACGGACCTTCCGTGAACCTGAACCCCTCGGCCAGCGTTTCGAAGACGGCATCCTCGACGATGAGATCCTGAAAGCGATCATCGACGGCGTGATAGATGGACATGATCTATCCCCGCCTCAGACCGCCGCCCGACCGAACGACCGGCTGACGACAGTGGCCGTCTTCGCGATACCCTCCTTGACGATTCGGCGCCAGATCACGAAACAGCCTATGAACTCGGTCCGGGGACCATCGTCGTTGGCATGGTCGTCATTTCCTCCGGTCCGCGAGCGCCAGTGCAATGAGGCATACCATCACGCCCGACGACATGCCAGACAAGTCAGAACGCGCCAACGTTGTGAAGGGGCGGTTCCAGATTGCAGGTGAGGGCGGACAGTGACCGGACACGCAGAGGCGCCTGCAAGACGGCTCGCCGCGGCGATGGAACAGGAGCTCGGCATACTGGTGCTCATGGTGGGCGCACATCGCGGGATCTCCGGCAACGTGTCGCTTGCCCGAACTGGATTCGGGCCTCATCGCCCGGCACGAAGTGGAAGGAAGCCGTCACTTCGATTTCGCCACCATCACCCGCAACACCGTGATGCCCCGCCTGCCGGGCGCCGAAACCTTCCAGGTCACCACGCAACCCACGCCGCTTCAGAAGAAGATCCTGGATCATCTCGGCATGCGCCTGTAGCGTTTCCAGTAGCGACACACTCGATTCAATCGAACGTCAATACATTCAAAACGTTACGCTCAAGTGCGGCTGGAACTTCGCGTTAAGCGCAGGAACATGAGTACGAATCAATGCAGGCTTCAACTACGCCGTCCGTGGAGCATCCGTCTATTCGCCTTGGTCTTTGTCTTGGCGATGTGCCTGTATCCTGTTGTTGTTCAAGTCGGACACCAGACTTCGTCAGAGGGCATCAAGGTGGGATCGTGGTTCCTGGTTGCACTGATGGTTATCTTACAGCTGGGGGCACTTTGGAGGTTGTGGCGGGGGGCCTGGAGGAAAGCCCGATGGGTGGTGGTAGCGCTTCTTGTCCTAGACGTGCTGATGTATTGGGCGGTTGTACCTGGTGCGGCAATATATGACGTGACGTATCTAGGGGTGAGTGGTGGGCAGTTTCTGTTGCACTTTGGTTGCGTTTTCTTGCTTTTTCTTCCGTCAAGCACGTCTTGGTTGGCGATTTCGCCGATAAAGGACAATCGGAGCACACGGTGAATCAAGCATTCTTGAAGAACCAAATGTTCGGAGAACGTGGAGTTGCGCTTAACAAGGCGCTCCAGCCGATGGCCAACCCGCTACGCAGCTTGTCCGCGGCTGAGCTTGGTCGTTGGGCGGCGTGATGGGAGCGTTAGATGGAGATTCCGATTCCCAAAGACGGAAACGGCCAGCTCTACGTTGAGTGGAGCCAAGGGCGCGGCGGGTACAAACGGGCGCTTCCTGTGGAGCATTATTCCGCCGCCGTTAACACGCGAGAGACTGGTGTCACTGGAGGCGCTTCTCGAAGATGTCGGGCGTCGAGCGCGAGCGGCACTTCGCCCGGCGTACTCCTGGGAGTGGCATGAGCAGGTGCTTGGAGAGCTGGTCGTTGCCGAGAACAAGTGGACTTGACGAGGCAAGGCCGGAGCGCGTTTGCAAGAGTTTCGGGGAGGGGGTCGAGCGATGCCAGACGCGCCGGCCCGAGCGGAAGACCTGGAATGCGCAGAATGTACAGGGACGGAGCAACATGAGGACGTTCTGGGCGGACGGACCCGAAATCCATATCTGAGCATCCGTCCAGCACAAATTGGAAATCTGTGCACTCCGGGGGGTCGAACGTCCCTACGTGGCAAACGGACTGCGGCGTGTGGTGTTCTCGAAGGTTACGGTCGGCTCGCACGAGATCGACGTGGCAGTCGTTGCCGAGCGCCTTGTGTCGGCAATCGAGGCTAGGTCTGGGACCGTTGCCGGGCGGATCATGGGCCTGCCTTTGACACGTCTGCGGCAGGACGTACAGGATAGGAGCGGTGCTTGACGCGAGAGGCCCTTCGTGAGCGGTTTTCCATATTCCCGCGTGGCGGTCACGGGAGGCTGCGGCCGCCTCGGCCGCTACGTGGTGAAGCATCTCGCACCGGTCTGCGATGTCGCTGTCATCGATATCGAAGCCAGAGACGGCGAGTTCATCCGCTGTGACGTGCGCGATATCGATACCGTGCGGAAGGCACTTCGGGGGTGCCAGGCGGTGGTTCACCTCGCGGCCTTGGATGATGGCATTGTCGAGGAGGAAGAGGCCTACGTTGACGTCAACCTGCGCGGCACGTGGAACGTCCTGCAGGCATCCGAGGAGCTCGGCATCTCGCGCGTGGTCCTGGCCTCGAGCGTGGCTGCTCTCGGAATTGGCGCCGACAATCCTCCGGGCGTGCTGCCGTTGCCGGTGGAGACCGAACTCCTGCCCCGCCAGGCCTACGGCATGACGAAGAAGGTGGCAGAGCAGTTCGCCCGGGCCTTCGTTGACCGGGGCCATCTCGAGGTCATCTGCCTGAGGCCCAGCCTTGTTGCCCAGCCGGACATCACGTGGTCCATGGCGCAGACGGCCAGCGAGACCGAAGGTACCGACCCGCCACCCCATGCCACCGGAACGGGCTGGCGGATCCTGCGCGAACCACTCGCCATCACCAGGGCCTTCGTTTCACCCGATGACGCAGCTCGGGCTTTCCGCGCGGCCCTTGCAGTGCGCGGCGTCCGGTGCGGCAGCTTCTACGTCACCGGCCCGGACACCTGCTCGGCCTTGGACACTGCCGAGGCCATCGAGCGCTCATGCGGTCACCGACCGGCAATCGATGACGCGGAACTCTACCGTCGCCATCCACGGGCCAGCGCCTTCGACCTGCGGTCGACCAGGGAAGTCCTGGGATGGCAGCCCGAGGATTGCTGGGCCGATCATCTGGCCCGCGTCATCACTGCTGCCGGAACGTCATCGTGACCATGATCCTGAGAGGGGGCCGCATCCTCGATGCCGAAACCCGGGATGCGCCGTATCGCGACCTGATTGTCGGGGACGGCACCATCCTTGACGTGATGCCGCCCGGAACCGACGGTCCCGAAGGCGCCCCGGTGAGGGACGTGTCCGGCCATCTGGTCATTCCCGGGCTCGTCAATGGCCATACACACGGCCACGGCAGTCTCGGAAAGGGCCGTGGAGACCGCTGGTCCCTGGAACTGTTGCTCAATGCCGGCGTGTGGATCAGCGGGCAACGCACCGCAGAGGACATGTACCTTGCGACACTGCTCAATGCCGCGGAGATGATCCGTCGGGGATGCACGGCCGTCTACGACCTGACGCTTGAATTGCCTCATCCCAGTGCCGCCGGCATCCGCCAGGTGGCCAGGGCCTACGAGGATGCCGGCATGCGGGCCGTCGTCGCGCCCATGGTCGCGGACGTCGGTTTTCACGACCTTGTCCCGGGCCTTGGCGAGGCTCTCGAACCCGGGCTGCAGGACACTGTCAAGGCGTGGAAACCCGAACCCTGGCAGGTGTCGATCGACGCCTGCCGCGACATCGTCAGGGACTGGTCCCTCGAGAGGGACATGGTGCGCCCGGGCCTCGCCCCGACGATACCGATGCACTGCACGGATGACTTTCTCGTGGCCTGCCGGGATCTCGCCAGGGAGTACTCCCTGCCTGTGCACATGCACATGGCCGAATCGAAGTTCCAGTCCATTCTCGGTCATGAGACCTATGGCATGTCGCTCACCCGCCATGTCGACAGGATCGGACTGGTGGACGAGCAGTTCACCGCGGCACATGGTGTCTGGCTCGATGACGACGAGATGCGCCTCCTCGCCGGTCGCGGCGCCTCGGTGGTCCACAATCCGGGCAGCAATCTGCGGCTTGGGTCGGGTCTTGCCGCAGTGCGCCGCATGCTGGAGGCCGGACTCAACGTTGCCGTGGGATCGGACGGATCCAATTCCTCGGACAACCAGAACATGTTCGAGGCGATGCGCCTTGCCACCTTCGTGTCGCGGGTCATGACACATGATCTCTCCCGATGGGTGTCGGCCGACGAAGCCTTCCGGATGACCACCCTGGGCGGCGCCCGCGCCATGGGTCTCGATGGCCGGATCGGACGGATCGCGCCTGGATACCTGGCGGATCTCGTCTTCATCGACCTGGGCGATCTCGCCTGGCTTCCCCTCAACGATCCGCTCAACCAGCTGGTCTATGCCGACGATGGCGGGGCGGTCGATCACGTCATGATCAACGGACGCATGGTCTACGAGAACCGGCGGTTCACGACCATCGACATTGACGATCTCGCGGCACGGATCAACCGCGCCATGGAACGCCTCAATGCGGCAACGGGCGAACGGCGCCAGGCGGTGAAGGCCCTCGAACCCGTCGTAACCGACCTCTGCGTCTGCTTCATGTCACGGCCGTGGCACGTCCATCGCATGTGCGACGAAGCGGCGGAGAGCGAGGGCCGGTGACGATGGATCTCGTCATCAGGGGCGAACTCGTGATGCCGGAAGGCGTGGTGGACGCCGGCTGGGCCGGTGTCGTCGACGGAGTCATCGCCGCGACCGGTTCGAACGAGCCCCCTCCTGCCCGCCAGACGGTCGACCACAGGGGGAAGCTGGTGTTCCCCGGGGTCGTCGACGGCCAGACCCATGCCGGCTCGATCGCCGGATTCGACGGCCTCGAGGATCTGACCAGGAGCGCCGCCGCGGGTGGCGTGACGACCATTGTCGACATGCCTTTCGACGAGCCGGATCCGGTGTGGAGCCGCGATCTGCTCGACGCCAAGATTGCCACCGCCAACCGTGTGGCCCATGTCGACGTGGCGCTCTACGGATCCGTGAAGAAGGTGGTCGAGACCGACGAGATCGCCCGCCTGGCCGAGGGCGGCGTGTGTGCGTTCAAGATGTCGACCTATGAATCCAATCCACACCGGTTTCCGCGGATTCCCCACGACCAGATGGCGCGGGCCTTCGCGGCCATTGCCGACACCGGCCTCACGGTGGCGGTCCACAACGAAGACCAGGAAGTGGTCGATCACGCCATCGGTGTGTTCAGGGACGAAGGGCGCCGGGACGCCGGTTGCCACCATCCGAGCCGGCCGCCGCTTGCGGAACTCCTCGCCAACGCCGTCATTCTGGAACTCGGGGCTGCGACCGGCGCCCGGGCTCATATCGTCCACTCCTCGCTGGCCCGCGGCTTCGACATGGCGCGCCAGTACAGGGAACAGGGCCACCGGGCGACGGCGGAAACCTGCATTCACTACCTGGCGTTCAACGAGGCGGACGTGCTGGCCATGGGTGCGAAGGGCAAGGTCAACCCGCCAATCAGGCCCGACGAGAAGGAGGCAATCTGGCTCAGCGTGGCGGCAGGGGACGCTGCGTTCGTCTCCTCCGATCACTGTTCATGGCCTCTCGAGCGCAAGTCCGATGACGACATTTTCGCGGCGGCGCCGGGTGCCCCCGGGGTCGAGTGCCTCCTTGTCGTCATGCTGAGCGAGGCGGAAAGACGAGGGCACGGTCCCGGCCTCGTCGCCTCCATGCTGTGCGAGGGCCCGGCCCGGCACTTTGGTCTGTGGCCGGCAAAAGGCGCCATCCGTGAGGGGGCCGATGCCGATTTTGCCGTCGTCGAACGCGGCAGCTACCGCCACGATGACGCCACGCTTCACTGCCGCATGGCTCCCTGGTCGCCCTATCACGGCATGGAGCTCTCGGGACGGGTCCGCGAGGCCTGGTTGCGTGGCCGCAGGGTCTTCGATGGCCGGAATGTCCTGTCCCGTCCCGGGGACGGCCGGTTCGTCAGGCCGGTCTGAGCCATGGAAAGACGCATTCTCGTCATCAATCCCAACAGCAGCCGCGACGTCACCGCGGCGATGTCACAGGCTCTCGAGATATTCCGTTTCGCCGGTGGACCCGTCATCGACTGCATTACCCTCGACGACGGCCCGCCCGGTGTCGAGACCGACCGCCACATCGCCGAGGTTTCGGGCCTCGTCGTCCGCGCCATCGAGGAGGAAGAGGCTGACGCCTATGTCATTGCCTGCTTCAGCGATCCGGGTCTCCACGCCGCGCGGGAGGTGCGCAGCCGGCCGGTCTTCGGCATCGGTGGCTCGGCCTACGCGGCAGCCCTGGCAACAGGTGAGCGCTTCGGCATCATCTCGATCCTGCCGGTGGCCCTTCCCCGGCATCGGCGCCATGTCGCCTCCCTGGGGCTTTCCGCTCATCTGGCTGGTGACATGGCCATCGACCTTGCCGTGACGGAACTCTCAGCGGAGGACATGGTTCTCGAACGCATGGTCCGGGCCGGCACGGCGCTCAAGGACGATCACGGCGCCGGCGTGGTCATCATGGGCTGTGCAGGCATGGCCCGCTATCACGCCCGTCTCGAGGCAAGGCTTGGCCTGCCGGTCGTCGAGCCGACGCGGGCGGCAACGGCACTGGCGCTCAACGCCCTTGCGACAACCCGGACCCGGCAGGACGGAGGAAGTTCCCCTTGAGCAGGCGAATCATGACAGTTGGCGGCGCCCAGATGGGGCCGGTGCCACGCGCGGATCCGCGGTCGAGGACCGTGGCGCGCATGGTGGATCTCATGCGCCAGGCTCATGCGAGAGGGTGCCGGCTGGTGGTCTTTCCGGAACTGGCGCTGACGACGTTCTTTCCGCGCTGGCTGATCGAGGACGAGGAGGAGTTGGCGGGATTCTACGAGTCGTCCATGCCGGGGCCTGAGACCCTGCCGCTCTTCGAGACGGCGCGTGAACTCGGTATCGGTTTTCACCTGGGCTATGCCGAAATCGCCGAGGATGGCCGGTTCAACACGGCGATCCTGGTGAATCCGGACGGCAGGATTGTCGCCAGGTACCGCAAGATCCACCTTCCAGGCCATGCGGAGAACGATCCCGCACGCCAGTTCCAGCATCTCGAGAAGCGCTACTTCGATGTCGGCAATCTCGGGTTCAGGGTTTGGGACACCATGGGCGGACGCATCGGCATGCTGATCTGCAACGACCGGCGCTGGCCCGAGGCCTTCCGGGTCCTGGGCCTTCAGGGAGTCGAACTGGTCCTCATCGGCTACAACACGCCGACACTCAATGGCCAGACCTTCGAGCCGCCTCACCTGCGCATCCACCACAATCTCCTGACCATGCAGGCCGGCGCCTACCAGAACGGAACATGGGTGGTCGGCGTGGCGAAGGCCGGTCTTGAAGATGGAGTCCACATGATGGGTTCGAGCGCCATCGTCACCCCCAATGGCGAAGTCGCGGCCCAGGCCAGCAGTCTCGATGACGAGTTGATCGTGACCGACTGTGATCTCGATGCGGGCGCCTACATCAAGGCCAATGTCTTCAATTTTGCCGCCCACCGGCGCACCGAGCACTATCGCCTGATTGTCGAGGCCACGGGAGTGGTTCCGCCGCTGGGCACATGAGGGCGGCGATTCTCGTTCTCCCAGTCGTTCTTTCCCTCCTTGCCTGTGGAAGCGCGGCAGCCGGAGAGTCGGCCATGAAGGTCGCGGCCGATTCTCAGGCACGTCTTTATGGCTGGACCGGTTCCTGGCTGGAAGCGGGCCGCTTCAGCCTCCTGACATACATACCATCCGCGTGGCGTCGCACGGGTGACCTGACGGTCTACATCGAGGGAGACGGCCGGTCCTGGATTTCGCGCACGGAATTGGCTGCCGATCCCACGCCCCGCGACGGGCGGGTTCTCAGATTGGCGGTGAGGGACCCCGGCGATGCAGCCTATCTGGCGCGTCCCTGCCACTACCTCGACGCCATCCAACTCGCAGGTTGCCATCAACGGTACTGGTCCCTGGCGCGCTACGGGGAGGACGTCGTCGAAGCCATCGATGCCGCCCTTGATACCCTCAAGCACCGTGCCGGTGCCGGCAGGCTTCGCCTGGTCGGATATTCGGGAGGGGCACAACTGGCCATTCTTGCCGCCGCGCGTCGAAACGACATCGCCGGCATCATCACCATTGGCGGCAATCTCGATCACAGGCGATGGACGGCCTCCCAGGGCGTGTCCACACTCAGCGGCTCTCTCAACGCAGCCGATGTGGCGGGTGTGGTCCAGCACGTTCCCCAGGTTCATTTTCTCGGGGCACTCGACACGACCGTGGGGCGGGAAGTCATCGACAGTTACCTCGCCCGGATGACGGTGACGTCGCAAAGCCGGGTGATCGAAGTGCCCGGCTACGATCACAGGTGCTGCTGGGCCGACACCTGGCCGGGTCTCCTCGCTGTCGCCACGAAGCTGATGGGCGTCCCGGGGAAATGACGCGTCTGCGCAGCGCCTCCGGAACTCCGCTTCAGTTCAGCCGGGGGTTCCGGATGTAGACGAAGGTCGACGCAGTCGATGAACCGGGATCAAAGCGGAAGCCGTCGGCGTCGAAGGACTTGAGATCCTCGATGCTGTCGATCCGGTTGCGGATGACGTAGCGCGCCATCATGCCGCGCGCCACCTTGGCGGTGAATCCCAGGGTGCGCGCCACGCCCTTTCTCATCTCCTTGAACACCGGCGTGATGGCGGGAGCCTTCAGTCGGTCTGGAGGGATGGCGCTGAAGTACTCCTTTGACGCCGCATTGAGGACAACGGGAGACTCCATGTGCTTGAGATCACGATTGAGGGCGCGGGCAATCTTGTCGCCCCAGAAGTCGTAGAGGCTGTGACCCCGGGGCGTGTTGAGCCGTGTTCCCATTTCCAGGCGATAGGGCTGGATGAGGTCCAGCGGTCGCAGCACACCGTAGAGGCCTGAAATGATGCGCAGATGCGTCTGCGCGTGGTCGAGATCGTCAGATGACAGGCTGGCGGCGTCGAGGCCGCGGTAGGTGTCGCCGGCAAAGGCAAGGACAGCCTGTTTTCCATTCTCCGGCGTGTGTTCGAGGCGGAACGCGCGGAAGCGGTCACGGTTGAGATCCGCGAGTTTCTCCGAGAGTCCCATGAGGCCTGCAAGATCGACGGCGCTGAGTGTGCGCGTGGTCTTCATCAGCTCGCGAGTCTGGGCCATCAGCAGTGGCCTGGTCCAGGCGATCCCGGGATCGGGGTCTTCGAAGTTGAGGGCCTTGGCAGGCGACACGACGACGAGCATCTTCTTCCTCCCTTGAACCTTATCCCTGTTTAGTCCGCCTTGCGGCCGGCGGCAAATTCCGCTTCAGCGACCCTTCCACACGGGAGGACGCTTTTCGATGAAGGCGCGGGCCCCTTCCTTCGCATCATCCGATTCATGGACCCGGGACATCATGGTGAAACAGCCTTCAGAGTCGAGTCGTGCCGCTTCCTGCGGCGGCAGATCGCCGGCCATGTTGACCATCTGCTTCTCCGCGCGCACCGACAGCGGAGCAGCGGCAGCGATGTCCCGGGCGATGTCCCTGGCCGCATCCATGACCTCGCCATCCGGGGTCAGCCGGCTTACCAGGCGCAGGTCGAAGGCTTCCTGGGCGTCCATCCGCCGGCCGGTGTAGAGCATCTCGAGGGCGACGCTGCGCGGCAGTCTGGAGAGCAGGCGCGGCACACTCGCTGCGCCGGTGGTCAGCCCGACATTGACCTCCGAGAGGAAGAAGACGGCATTCCGGGACGCCACGAGAATGTCGCCGGCAAGGGCAAGTTCGAATCCACCGGCCACGCAGTAGCCGTTGATGGCCATTATGACGGGCTTCTCGAGATCGAAATTGCGTGACAGCCCTCCGAAACCCCAACGCCCGTAACTCCGGTCGGGCTCGTCCTCGGCGCCCTCGTTGAGGTCCCAGCCGGTGCAGAAGAACCGGTCACCCGCACCGGTGAGGATGGCGACGCGCAGGTCCGGGTCCTCGTGGAACCGCTCGAAGGCATCATTCATTTCGCGACTGGTCGCTGCCCCGATGGCGTTGGCCTTCGGGTTGTCGAGGGTGATCTCCAGGATGTGACCGTCGATCCGCGTGTGAACGCTCCTTGTCATGATGCCCTTCCATCTTGCCGCTTCGCAGAACCTAGTCCTTTGGTGGAGTTGACGACAGGCCCTCGTTTCTGGACCTGGGCCTCGCGCCACAACACATAGAGGCCGCTCATCACCAGGACCGCGGCGCCGATGGCCACGGTCCAGTCGGGTAAATCGCCCCAGATGAGATAGCCGAACACGACGGCCCAGATCATTGCCGTGTAGTCGAAGGGCGCCAGGACCTGGGGTGGCGCCAGGGCACAGGCCCGGACCGCTGTAAGCTGGGCAATCATGACCGTGACCCCGCACGCGACCATCAGGAAAAGGGCCTCGCCCGAGGGCATGATCCACTCGAAGGGAGCGAACACGGGCATGGACAGTACATAGATGCCGTTCAGCAGGAAGACCGTGGTGATCGCATCTTCGGTCCGGCTCACGATCCTCGTCACGATGATGGCAAGGGCATAGGCGAGGGCCGAGCAGAGCGCCCACAACGCCGCGATCTGGAAGATGCCCGTGGACGGATTGACGATGACGAGGACTCCGCAAAGTCCGATACCGACCGCGGCCCAGCGGCGCGGGCCGACCCGCTCCCCGAGGAGCGGCACGCTGAGTGCCGTCATCAGCAGGGGCGAGGCAAAGGAGACCGCCGTGGCGTCGGGAAGCGAGATGTGGCGTACCGCCTCGATGAAGCAGCTGAGCGCAGCGAAGAAGCAGAGAAACCGCAGGACATGCATGCGCCAGCGCCGGGTCCTGAACGGAGCGCCGAGGCCCGGACCGCGCAACAGCAGGAGCGTGGTGCCGGCCACCACGACCACCGAGCGCATGAACAGGATCTGCGAGAAATGGTAGTCCGTGGAAAGCCACTTCAGGGCAGCCATCTGCCCCATGAAGAGGATGGTGGCGAACAGCCACAGACCAATCGCGGTGACGGGCGCGTTCCGGTAGCCGCCGCCCGGGTCTGTCGTTCCGTCTCCGGGGGAACGGTGCCGCATGTGCCTGGATGATCCCATGGCCTGGCGTCGAGGATAGGGAGATTGCCATGCCGCCGGCAAGCGTCACCGGAACAGCAGGGGTCCCCTACGCACAGTCAGCTGAAGGGTCCTTCTCCGAAGGCAGTGATGGGCGGGAAGGCGTCAGGCTCGGTGAGAACATCGATCACCGTTGTCACCCGGTCCGTCATGGCGAAGGCCTCCGCCAGAGCCGGTCCATAGTCTTCGGGATCGGTGATGCGCACGCCCCGGCAGCCGGTGGCGTCGGCGATCGCGGCGTGATCGACGCTGGTGAAGGCGATGGCGTCGGTGTGGGCGCTGTAGCGATGAAGCTCGGCGTGTTTCTGGTAGCCGAGGACCTCGTTGTTGAGCACGGTGACGACGACGTGGGTGCCAAGCCGCCGCGCCGTTTCGAGTTCGGCCCAGACATGGGCGAATCCGCCGTCGCCGACGAGGGCGAACACCGGTGCGGAAGGCCTGGCCAGCCTGGCGCCGATCGCCATGGGCAAACCCCAGCCCAGACCTGCCATCCCCCGCGGCGTGAGGAAGCGCTGGCCGGGCCGCCTGCTGGCCAGGTTGTTGCACAGCCAGATCGAGGCATAGCTCGCGTCCGCCACCAGGATGTGTTCCTCCGTCAACTGCCCGTCGATCTCGGCCATCAGGCGTTCGGGCCTCACCGGCCGTGCCGCCGAGGTGGCAAGGGGCAGGGTTTCCTCGCGATGACTGTGTCGCGCTTCGGCGATCCGTGATTCGAGAGCAGGCCGGCAGCGGGCCCTCAGGACGAGATCTCCGGCGAGCAGGTCGGCTGAAAGGGCGGCGAGCGTCTCGCGAGCGTCGCCGACAAGGCGTAATGCCTCATAGGTGCGGCCGATTTCCTGGGGATCGATGTCGATGTGAATGAGCGTGGTGTCGGGCGACAGCAACTGCCAGGAATCCGTGCCGTTCTGGTTGGTGCGGTTGCCGACGGCCACGACGACATCGGCCTCGCTGATCAACGGAGCGAGCCGGTGTGTCGCTGAACCCTTGCCCATGTAGTACCCGACCACGCCGATCGTGAGGGGGTGCGCGTCATCCACCGCCCCCTTTCCCATGGTCGTGGTGGCCACCGGAAGATGGGCCTTCTCCTGGAGCGTGGCGAGGACGTCGGCAGCGCCGGAAAGATGCACGCCGCCCCCGGCCCAGACGACCGGCCTCTCGGCGCCGGCGATCAGACGCGCTGCCCCGGCGATCGCATCCCGGTTGGCGACGGGCCTGTCGAGGGGCACCTGGCCCAGAGACTGCCGGCGACCGGAACTTGCCGCCCGGGGCGCTTCCATGACGTTGACCGGTGCCAGGAGAACGGCAGGGCCGGGACGTCCGCCGGTCGCCTGACGGAAGGCCATGTCGACGTAGTCGTCGATGCGCCGGGTGTCCTCGATCCTGCGCACCCACTTGGCGCAGCCCTTGAACAGTTCGGGATGATCGAGTTCCTGGAAGGCGTTGCGGTCACGCCACAGGGGCGGAGTGTCCTGGACCAGGGCCACCACCGGGGAGGATGCCGTCAACGCCTCGGCCAGCCCGGCCACCAGCAGTGTCGCAGCCGGTCCGTTCTGTGCGGCGACGACACCGACCTTGCGGGAAATCCGGGCGTAGGCATCGGCCATCACAGCACCGGCGTTCTCGGTGCGATAGGTCATCTGGCGGATGCCGAACTCCGGGGTCGCCAGGAAGAATGCCGAGGGAATCGACTGGCCGAAGATGGTGTCGACCCCGTGGCGGGCGAAGGCGGCGGCGAAGACCCTGGAAGCGGAGAGATTGCTGTCGGTCATGGCGGCAGATGGAGCAGACCCTCGACGATCCTGGTGGCCACGCCACCGACCTCGAGACGTGTGACGGCATCGTCCTCGATGACGGCGCGCGAGACAATTCTGCTCGCCCGGCCGATCTCGATGCCCTGTTCGGCCCTGACATCGGCACGGCCGCCCGAGCCCGGCGACACGATGCGATGGCGTACAAGGTAGCAGGCAAGGGCGGCGTTGGTGGTCCCGGCGGCAGCGGACTCGGCCACCCCGACGGCGGGACAGAAGTCGCGGACGTGGAGCGTCGACGCCGGATCCAGGGTTTCGGTCGTGAAGAGCGCCACGGTCTCGATTCCGTGGTCGTGGCACAGGGCCACGAGTCCCGGGAAATCGGGGCGGACGCGCTCCATGGCATCGAGACCAGGCAACGGCACGACGAGATGAACGAAGTCGCCACAGACGGTTTCCAGGGGATGGTCCCAGGCGATGATGTCCGGCTCGAGACCAAGGAGCCTGGCAAGGCGGTCCCTGTTGACATCATCCTGGCGGAAGACGGGCGGGTTGACCTCGAGCATGACCAGCGGCCTGCCTCCCGCGCCGGCCGAGATGGTGACGTGCGCCCGGGAGCCGGGAAGGTGAAGTTCCACCCTGCAGGGCATGGTGACGTGGCCCTGCTCGACCAGGCGTGTCATGAGGGCGATGGTGCCATGGCCGCACATCGGGAGCTCCATGACCGTCGAGCGGAACCGCGCCTCGACGCGTTCCTCGCCCGTGGCGCCGACGAAACACACGGCGGGGTATCCGAGTTCGCCGGCGATCCGCGCCATGATGGCGTCGTCCAGGGATCCGGCGCCGGAAACGACAGCGGCCTGGCTGCCCCCGAATGCGGTGTCGCTGAAAGCATCGTAGAGCGCAAGGGGGAGGGACGTCATGCGGGGGCCTAGACTCGTCTTCTCTCTTGTGTAGCACGGATTGGCCGATATCGTGCCCCCTGGAGTCGGACACGACCGCGGTGGCAGGCATGACACAGGGCGCGCAGTCTTCTATCCGCCAGAGAGCCGCGAGGGCTCTTCCCGGCGGCACGTTCGGCAACGTCTCCAGAGATCTCGTCATTGCCCGGGGCTGCGGCAGCCGCGTGTGGGATGACGAGGGTCGCGAGTACATCGATTATCTCATCGGATCGGGCCCCATGCTCATCGGGCATGCCCATCCCGAGGTCACGAGCGCGGTGCGCAGCCAACTCGAGACGGGGACGACCTTCTTTGCCAGCAATCCCGAGGGCATTGCTCTGGCCGAAGCCATCATCGACGCCGTGCCGGTTGCCGAGAAGGTTCGTTTCACGAGCACAGGTTCCGAGGCCGATGCCTTTGCCATGCGTCTTGCACGGGCCCATACGAGACGTCCGAAAATCCTCAAGTTCGAGGGCGGCTACCACGGCTACAGCGACTACGCACTGATGAGCCTCGCGCCGAAGACGCCCGGCAACTCGCCCCGCCCGATTCCCGATTCGGCGGGCATTCCCGACACGGTGAGGGACACGATCCTTGTGGCGCCGTTCAACGATGCAGGTGCGGTGGAAAGCCTCTTGAGGGAGTACGGATCCGAGATCGCAGCGGTGTTCCTTGAGCCCATGCAACGGCTGATCCCGCCGCAGCCGGGATTCCTTGCCGCCTTGCGTGACCTGACGCGAGAGCACGATGTGCTTCTCGTGTTCGACGAGGTGGTCACGGGATTCCGGCTGGGCATGGGCGGCGCCCAGGAATACTACGGTGTGGTTCCGGACCTGTGCACGCTCGGCAAGGTGATCGGTGGCGGCTTCCCTCTCGCAGCCATTGCCGGGCGCGAAGACATCATGGCCGCCTTTGACGGCGAGCAGGCCGGCACCGGGCGGTTCGTGCCGCAGGTCGGCACACTCTCCGGCAATCCCGTGTCGGCCGTGGCCGGTCTTGCAACGCTCGGCGTCCTGTCGCGCCCTGGCGTCTTTGCGCGCCTCTTCGACACGGGCCGGCGCCTGATGGCGGCCCTCGAAAGGATCCTGGCTGCCAACGGGATCGATGCCCGGGTGGTCGGCGAACCTCCTATCTTCGATGTCGTCTTCACCCGCGGCGCCGTCAGCAATCACCGCGACATGCTGTCTGGCAATGCCGGGATGCTGAAGCGATTCAACGCTCTCCTCATGGAGAACGGCGTTCTCAAGGCGGACTCCAAGATCTACGTCTCCACGGCCATCGACGACGAGGACATCAGCCGTACGATTGCCGCAATGGAAGACGCCATCGGCCGCCTTGCCCGGGAATGTCACGCCGGTCACGTGTCATGACGAATGTCAGTGTCGATGCCTCCGGGACATTCCTGACCCTGGGGTCCAGGCGCTTTCACGCCATCTGGCTGCGCGACAATGCGGCCGATCCCGAGACCCGTGACCCCGGCAATGGTCAGCGGCTGATTGCACCGGGCGCCATCCCGTCCGATCTCCGCATTGCCTCCGCGGCCGTCAGCAACACCACACTCATGGTCAACTTCGCCCCGGAGATGAGGACGATCGCCTTCGACCTGTCCTGGCTCGAGCGGAACGCCTACGACCGGACGGGAGTTGACGGGCGTGGCTGGACGGATCCGGCAATCACCACGTGGACAGGCGCCCGGCTGGGCGAGGCGCCGGTCGCGGACCTTGGGGACCTCGAGATGCGCGGCGCGGCGCTGCGCGACTGGCTGGGCCACGTCCGGCGCTATGGTGTGGCGCGGGTGATCAACGGACCGGCGGCGCCTGGCGCGCTCTTTCGCATCGTCGGTCTCTTCGGTCACGTGAGGGAGACCAACTATGGCCGTCACTTCGACGTTCGCACCCAGGTGAACCCGGCGAATCTTGCCAATACGGGACTCGCCCTTCAGGCCCATACCGACAATCCCTACCGGGACCCGGTGCCGACGGTCCAGGTGCTCTACTGTCTCGAGAGTTCGCTTGCCGGCGGCGACAACATGGTCATTGACGGGTTCGCCGCCGCCCGCCGCTTGCAGGAGGAAAACCCGGATCACTTCGATGTTCTCGCCGATCACTGTGCTCGCTTCGCCTTTGACGGCGAGGAAGGTGTCTCACTCGCCGCCCGCCGTCCGCTGATCGAACTGGCACCGGATGGAGAACTCCGGTGCGTGCGTTTCAACAACCGGTCCCTGGCGGCCGTGAGGGATGTGCCCTTCGAGCGCATGGCCACGTGGTATGCGGCCTACCGGCACCTTGGCGACATCGTCGACGACCCGATGATGGCGATTTCTTTCCGCCTGGAACCCGGCGAGTGCTTTGTTGTCGACAACACCCGCGTCCTTCACGGACGTACGGCGTGGACAAGCGCCGGCAACCGCTGGCTCCAGGGCTGCTACGCGGACATGGACGGGCTGCGCTCGACACACGAGGCGATGATGCAGGCAACATCGCGGACGCCGGTCTGATGGCCCGGGCGATCATCGATTGCCTGGCTGCCATCTTCGAAGACGTGGCGGCCGTCGAGTACCTGGGCGAGGACGTGACGGTCGCCGAACACATGCTGCAGAGCGCCACCCTTGCCCAGAGAAGCGGCAGGAAGGAGGCGGTCATCGTCGGAGCGCTGCTTCACGACATCGGCCATGTCGCAGGCGATTCCGGGATGTTCTCCATGACAGACACCCGGGACCGTCACCACGAGGTGGCCGGCGCGCGACTGGTGGAGCGTTTCTTTCCCGCGGTCGTGACCGACTGCATACGCCACCACGTGGCGGCCAAGCGCTATCTCTCGGCCACCAGGCGCGGTTACCTGGAAAGGTTGAGCGACGCGTCGCGCCATTCGCTTTCCCTCCAGGGCGGCCCGATGGAGGCACATGAGGCCGAGCAGTTTGCCCGGCACCCTCACCTCGGTGACATCATCGCCGTACGTCTCCTGGATGACGCCGGGAAGCAGCCCGGCATGACGACGCCCGGATTTTCGCATTTCGTCCCGATCATCGAGAGCCTGGTGGAGGAACACCGGCGGAGCCAGAACAAGGAGGCGCATGATGCTGCTTGACGTGCGAACCTACACCTGCCGTCCCGGCATGCTTAAGCGACACATGGAACTCTATGAGGCGTTCGGCAAGGAACCGCAAACGAGGCACCTCGGACAGCCCCTGGCATGGCTGGTCACCGAGACCGGCAATCCCAACCAGTTTGTCCATATCTGGGTCTACGAGAATGCCGGTGACCGCGAGGCGCGCCGGCAGGCGATGCAGGCGGATCCCGACTGGCAGGACTACCTGGCGCGGAGCGCAGCACTCGGCGCCCTGGTGAACCAGGAGAACCGTCTCATGACGCCGGCAAGTTTCTTCCCGCCCCCCGTCTGCCGGTCGTGACCATGCCGGTCATTGCCGGCAATCCGCTGCCTTTTCCACAGGGGGGCGGTCTTGAGCCATCACGCACGGCGCTTCTCGTCATCGACATGCAGCGGGATTTCTGTGCGGAGAATGGCTACATGCACCGTCTCGGGGCCGACCTGGCGCGCCTGAGACAACCCGTCGAGCCGATTCGCCGTGTCCTCGGCGCGGCGCGCCGGTGCGGGCTCGCGATCATCCACACGCGCGAGGGCTATGCTGCGGACCTCTCGGACCTGCAGCCCTGGAAGATTGGCGGCGCCGCCAACGAGGCGATCGGCAGCACCGGGCCTCTGGGCCGGGCGCTCGTTCGGGGCGAGGAGGGGTGGAACATCATCGACGAACTCGCTCCGTCGCCCGGCGAGGACGTGTTCGACAAGGCAAGCTACGGGGTCTTCGCAACGACGGCGATCGACGCCCACATTCAGGCGAGCGACATCCGGGCGGCGATCCTGGTCGGGCTCACCACGGACTGCTGTGTCACGTCGACCCTGCGCGAGGCCCTGGATCGTGGCATCGAGTGCGTGGTCGTCGAAGACTGCACGGCCGCGGCGAGCCAGCGGCGACACGATGCCGCCATCGACCTCATCCGCTCGTCCGGTGGCGTTTTCGGAACTCTCGCGAGGAGCGACGATGTCATCGAAGCCCTTGAAACGGCGCATCGCCAGCGTTGACGTTGTCGCCGGCGTCACATCGCGATAGCGTGCCGTCCTGGAGGCTTCCATGGTGACGTTGACGCCGCTCGATGCGGCCTTCGGAGCGGAGATTCACGGAGTCCGGCTTGCCGACGACTTCACCGACCCGGTCATGCGCACCCTCGTGGAAGCGCTTCATGCCCATCGCGTCATCGTCATCAGGGACCAGGATCTCGACAAGGACCGGTTTCTCCGGTTCGGCAGGCTGTGGGGCGACCCCATCCCCCATGTTCTCGACCACATGCGCATGGATGGCTATCCCGAGCTCATGACCGTGGGCAACACCGAAGAGCGGGACAGGGACGCCAAGATCCGCAACGGCGCCGCCCTGTGGCACACGGACCAGTCCTACGAGGAGGAGCCGGCGAGCGCGACCATGCTCTATTCGGTCCTGGCGCCTCGTGAAGGCGGCGAAACACAGTTCTGCGATATGGCGGGGGCCTATGATTCCCTTGGCGCCGCCACCAGGGAAAGGATCGATTCCCTCGAGGTTGCGCACAAGTACGGGCGTGGCCGCCGCCTTGCGGGCGAAGCCGCGGTCAACCCGATCATCAACGATGACCAGGACCGCCGGGTGCCACCGGTCCATCACCCACTGGTGATGCGCCATCCCGTCACAGGCAGGAAGGCACTCTACGCAATCGGTCACGGAGCCTACGCCATCAGGGACATGGCCCCCGGGGAGGCCGGAGCGTTGCTCGACTCGCTGAAGGCCCATGCGCTGCGCGAGGAACACATCTACCGCCACCACTATCGCCCGGGCGATCTCGTCATCTGGGACACCCTGCAGACGATGCATGCGGCGAGTCCCATCGCCTTTGCCACGTCGCGGGAGAACGCCCGCCTTCTCTGGCGGATCAGCGTGCGCGGCCTGCCGCAGGTCCTGTCACGGACCGCCTGATCGATGTCGCCGATCAGGGGAGGATGCCTGTGCGGCGCCGTGCGGTATCGCATCGATGCACTGCCGCTGTGGACGGCCTACTGTCACTGCCGGAGTTGCAGGCGCGCCACCGGCGCTCCCGTTTCCGCGTTCGTCGGGGCGGCCGCCCCATCAGTGACCTTCACCTCCGGCGATCGGGCCATCCATGAATCCTCGCCTGGAGTCAGGCGAGGGTTCTGCGCTTCCTGTGGGACGCCGTTGACCTACGAATCGAACGAAGTCCCCGGTGAAATCCACTTCTTTACGGGGACCTGCGACGACCCCGATTCCCTGCCGCCCGCCCTGCATGTCTGGCATGAGGCAGCCCTTGCGTGGTTCGATACAAACGATGCGCTTGTCCGCCACGCAAGAGGCAGTGGCCGCCTGGACGACAAGTAACGGGGCTCCCGACGTCAGGCAAGGAGGGCGAAGACACCGCCGATGGCGATGATCACGAAGCCCGTGACCATGAACTTCGCCATCGAGAGCCTGAATCGCGGGTTCGTGATATCCGCATGCTCGCGCTGGTGTTCCGTGAAGCTCATGTTGAGAACATTGGCGAGCGAAAGCAGCCCGAATCCGACAATCATGATGCCCAGGGTGATGAAGATGACGGCCGCCACGTCCATGGATACCGATGGTACACGAAGGACGATGCGATACAATCAACGGTCGATCACTGCGAGCGAACCGCGTCGTTGCCGCTGGAGAAGACGAACACCTCCCTGGTTAATCCCATCCTGTTGATCGCACATTCAGAAGAGCTGCAGACCGCTGTCATCTACGACATCGCGGCCCGCGCACGTCTCCTGAGTTTCCAAGCCACCTTGTCTCCGTGGTGGGAAGCGCCAATCACCAGGGAGCACCAACGGTTCTGATCAAGGAACTGAGGGGACGCCAGCAGCCATGACCGAGATCTGGACAGGCTTGGGTTTCGGGTGCGGGCCGTGGTATCCGCAAGTTGTGTCCTGCAACCATGGCAAACTTGCTTTCCCGATGGTTGCAGTTCTGTCCCGAAATCCGGAGGGCTGCATGGCTCGATCACTCCCCAGGATTCAACCCGGCAGACAAGAGCGTCTCCCGCAATTCGCGACAATGGTGCTCGCCGCCGGACTGTGCCTGGCTTCCGAATTCGCCGTTGCGGGAGACTACTATCTGCGCGGTGGCATCGGCCTCGACAGGCCGGAGACGACAGCCTTTACCGATACCGATTGCTCCACCACCACGCCGGCGGCTCTCTACGGCTGCGGAACCGGCGGCGATGGTGCGCCCTATCGTTCGGCGGGGGACTTCGGGACGGTGCCCTCGGTGGAACTCGGGCTCGGCTACGAAACCGGGGTGGTCCGGTTCGAGGTGCTGGTCGAGTACCGTCCCGGCTTTTCCTTCGATGGCCGCGCGAACTTCCTGGCGCCGGAGCGCCGGCAGGAAGTCTCGGCAGACCTGTCGTCTCTCTCCGGGATGATCGCCGGTTTCGTTGATCTCGACGCCCTGGGAGTGCCCGAATTCGATCCCTTCGTACCCTTCATCGGTGCAGGAATCGGAGCCGCGCACACCCGGATCGGGCAGACGACCATGACGTTTCCGGCGACGACCACCACCGTGCCGGGCGGCAGCCACACCGGACTGGCGTGGATGGCGACGGCCGGGGTCGCGCTGGCGCTCAGCGAGCGCGTCAGCCTCGATCTGGCCTGGCGTTACACGGACCTTGGCGAAGTCCGCACGCCGCGCGGCCCAGGACGGGTCGTCTGGCGTGACGGAAGCCGGGCACCATTGCCGCTTGATCTCGCGCCGACGAAGGCGAGGCTCAAGAGCCACGGCGTCCGGCTGTCGCTGCGCTACACGTTCTGACGACAACGTCTGTCTCGTGGTCGACGTTGTCTCACGAGCCACAGGCTTGCAGCACCGACGCGTCATGTGCTCCTCCTGATTGACTCAGATGCCAGCGGTCATGGGCGGATCGGACCCACAAGAGATCAGGCGAGAGGCAAGCGTCGACGCACCGCCGCCGACAAGCCGACCCCGACACTTGCGCCTCAACTTCGGTCTGCTGTAAGCGATGGAGTGGACGCCCCTCCCGACGGCATCGCGATGTGCCAAGGTGGCGGTGTTGTTACAGCCACGACGAAGGAGAAGGCGTCCATGGAACAGATTACCACCATCGGGATCGATCTGGCGAAGCAGAGCTTTCAGCTGCACGGTGCGTGCGCGGACGGGTCGGTGTCGTTCCGCAAGAAGCTCAGTCGCGGGAAGCTGCTTGACTTTCTGGCCTCGCAGCCGAACTGCGTGGTGGCGATGGAGGCGTGTGCGAGCGCCCATTACTGGGGCCGGGAGATCTCGGAGCTCGGTCATGACGTCAAGCTGATCGCCCCGATCTACGTGAAGCCGTTCGTGAAGCGGCAGAAGAATGACACGACGGACGCGGAGGCGATCAGCGAAGCTGCGCAGCGTCCCACCATGAGCTTCGTGGCCGTGAAGACTGCGGAGCAGCAGGCCAGGGGGATGCTGTTCCGCACGCGCGATCTTCTGGTGCGCCAGCGCACGCAGACGATCAACGCGCTGCGCGGTCACCTGGCGGAGTTCGGTATCGTTGCGCCTCAGGGACCGGCCCACGTCAAGCGGTTGGCGCAGGCCCTGGAAGATCCGGGACTGCCGGACCAGGTGCGCACCTTGGGTACGCTGCTGTTCGACCGTATCGAGGCCCTCGATGCCGAGATCTCTGATCTGGCGAAGGAAGTTGGCGAGGGGGCCCGGCGCGACGACGACGCGGTACGGCTGATGACCATCCCGGGGGTCGGGCCGGTCACCGCGATGGCGCTGCAGGCCTTTGCACCGCCGCTCGAGAGCTTCCGGCGCGGCCGGGACTTCGCCGCCTGGCTGGGCCTTGTGCCGCGCCAGCACACGACCGGCGGCAAACCGAGGCTGGGCAGGATCTCGAAGAGGGGCCAGCGCGACCTCAGACGACTGCTGATCACCGGCGCCATGGCGGTCGTGCGTCATGCGGACCGCCGCGGCTCAACGCCGGATCCCTGGCTCGCCAGGATGCTGGCGCGCAAGCCACGGATGCTGGTTGCAGTGGCCTTGGCCAACAGGATGGCGCGCATCGCCTGGGCGGTGACGACGACGAAGCAGAGATACCGGGTTCCTGCCGCCGCCTGATCGGGCGACGCGTCGCAGGAAGCTGTCGGGGATGTGGGCAGGACGGAGGACAGGGCAAGGGCAAACGGTCAATGAGACGGGATCGGGAAAACCACCCTCCGGACGCAGAGCGATCGAGCTCGCGTAAGCGATTTGGACCCAATCCGCGATTCTCCATACGGGCCCGCGGCGTCAATCCAGCCGCAACACGAGGCCGGATAGACGACAGCACCTGACCACATGCACCAAACCCAACCAACAAATGCTTGCATCATCGGGGGCGTCCATAGACGGTCTGCTGTAAGCGTCCAACTCCCCTCTGGCGAACATGCCTCCGATCGAAACGGCGCCTGCCGCCTCTGACGTCACCGATGTTTCAGCTCATCAAGAGAAACGCCCGTTTCCGGGTCTTCGTGCTTGCGCAGTGCGTGCTGAACTCCGCGGAAGCCGCGGGCGATGTCATCATTCCCCTGGTCGTTCTCGATCTCACCGGATCTGCAACCCTTGTGTCGTTCGTTGTCGTCCTGGAGATGGTGCCGTACTTCGTGTTTCACCTTCCCTTCGGCGCGCTCCTCGACCGGCGCGACCGCAAGCGGCTGATGATCCTGGCCGACCTCGGCCGTGCCCTCCTGCTTCTCCTTGTCGTCATCGTCCACTTTCTGGACGGACCCGTGCTGATCGCCCTTTTTGCGGTTGCCGTTCCGTTCGGAACCCTGTCGTCAGTCTCGAATGCGGCGCGATCGGCGATCGTGCCGCAGCTCGTCGAGAAGACCGAGCTTGAAAGCGCCTACGGATGGACGGAGGCCGCCGAGTCGGCTGCCTGGATCGCCGGACCCGCCATCGCCGGCTTCACCGTAGCGACGGTTGGTGCCGTCGAGGCACTGTCGCTCGTATCCGCGTTTCTCGCCGCATTCGCCCTTGCGATTCTCTTCGTCAGGATCGACACACGGGTCGATGTCTCTTCAAGCCACGGCAGCCTCCTGCGCGATATCCGCGAGGGCCTAGTGTTCTTCGTGGGTCATGCGCGCCTGCGCACCATGCAGTTGATCTGGACCGCCTACGGTGCCGTCGGATACGGCGTTGTCCTGGGTCTTGTCTACGTGGGTTCCGGTGGCGATGCGAGCGATGCCCTTGCGGCGTCCTTCACCGTGTCATCCTATGCGGCCGGTTCAGTATTCGGGACGTTTTGTTCCGGCTATTTCAGGTTGAGGAGCGGGAACATCCCGGCCTGTTGTCTGATTGTGTTTTCGGCCGGCGCGTTGCTCATCGCCCAGGATGGCCTCCATTTCCTCTTGTCCGGCGCCTTCCTCATCGGCGCCGGCGAAGGATTCCTGCTTGTGCTCTACCTCTCGGCCAGGGCCTCGCACACGCCCGACCACCTGATGGCACGCGTCGTGAGTGCCTCCGCTCTCTTCGACAAGGGAGCGGGAATGCTGGCCGCGTTGTGGATCGGATTCTCGTTAAGCCTCGTCGGCGGCAGCGCAACGTTCCTGGTGATCGCGGGACTCGGCATGGTCCTGGCGTTCCTCGCAGTTGTGTTCAGATCGGGGCTGGAACGCCGAACCGGTTCCCCCGGTCCCTGACGACGTCGGGCGAGAGGCATGCGCGGCCAGGATTGACTCAACATCTCCCGTCCAGTCCTCAGGCATTGAGGTCAACCTGTCAGATCACGGGGACCAGGCATGGTAGAACGGAGAGTCCAGCCGAACGTAATTGACCGGTCTTGAGTGTGCCTGGGGAGGCTGGCGAAAGGGCGGGTCTTCAGCCGAACCGCGTGATGGGAGGGATTCACATGAAACCGGATGAGATGGCGCGTGGCGGGTGTCTTTGCGGCAGCATTCGATTCCGCATCGATGGAAAGACTGGTGACGCCAACTACTGTCATTGTCGAGATTGTCGGCGCGCAAATGGCAGTGCATTCAATGTCGGTGTGCAGGTTGAGAATGCGACGTTCAGACTTGAAGGTTCTTCACTCTCCTCGTTCACAACGTCCGGAGACAGTGGAGGAAGGGTAACGCGATACTTTTGCAGCGTTTGCGGATCACCTGTTTTCACAAGCTCGTCTCGCAATGACAAAGTCGTGCATGTGAAGGCAGGATCATTGGACGACCCCGATGTCGTCGTTCCCGGATATCAGATTTGGACTGTTTCAAGAGTGCCGTGGGCGAAGCCGCCGCCTGAGATCGCCTCATTCTGCAAGAACAGGCCGAGGCAAAAGCAGTGAGCAAGGCAGTGCGGGAAACGAACACCGGCACCTCTCTCCACCGGTACTCTTCGCCTTGTTGCGCAACTGGAGCCTTTGCTCGCAAGACATCCGATTGAGTCGCCTGGCACTGACCGGCCAGCCCTCGCGACGGGACGGAATGTGGATGCGGCGATAGCGGTAACGCACACGGATCTCCAAGACGCTCCGGGTGCGCTTCATCGAAGGGAGGACCTGTGACAGACTGCGGGACCGGTCGAGGCGGCCCGAACGACCCGCCTTCAGCGCCTTACGCGTTCAACCTGCCAGGTCCGCCACAGATCGGCCACCAGCTGCCGCCGTCGTCGCGTCTGCGACGGCATCAGGTCGCCATGCTTCTTTGGCTCTCCGGTTGGTCATCGAGAGACCAGCCGGGATTATCTCTCGATCCCTGGTCCGAACAACGGGAAGCAGGTCAGCGCATCACATCGTCGGCCCAGGGCAAGGCAGGAGCGGCCAACAGGCAATCGGCATCGACGCGTTGTGTGACAGGCATGAATGGCTCGCACTTTACGGCCCCGGCCAGCGATCCGGACTTTCAGCGCGAGACCATCAAGGGCTTCAATTCGATGATGGTCTTGCTCGACGTCATCCTTCAGGGCGTGTGTCGCATCTCTGCGAACCTGGTCGGAAGCGCTTGTCCGGTGACGGTTGAAAATCGTTGCTCAACCGAAGAAAGTAGTGACGGAACCAGGTGCGATCCATCACTCATTCTCGTCACCCGGCGTTCCGGGAAGTGCATGGAGATTCACATCAAGGACAACGCAAGCGGCGTGCCGCCCGACACCATTGAAAGGATGTTCCATCCCTTTGTCACCACCAAGCCACCGGTGCAGAGCACCGGGCTGTGCCTTGCTCTCTCAAGCACGGTCAATTGCCGGCACGGGTGTGAGATCAGAGCCGAGCCTGAACCGGGTGCATTCATCGACATGATCGCTATGCCGCCTGCGGTACCTCCGTCGGAAACCGGCGATGGTGGAATCACGAATGCGTTGGACAAAGGCCGGGAGCACATCACATGAGGTCAGCGACGAGACGCCGCGTTCTTCGGTACGGCCTTGCCGGATGCCTGATGGGACTCGGCGCGAAATCGCTTGGTGCGACGACGTCATCTGGAGTCACCGACAGTGAGATCGTGTTGGGAATGTCTGCCGCATTCTCGGGACCATCCCGTGGTCTCGGCATAGAGCTGTATCGCGGAGCGAGCGCCTACTTCGAGCATGTCAACCGACAAGGTGGCATCGGAGGCAGGAAGGTCGTCCTGAAGACCTACGACGACGGCTATCAACCTGATCCTGCGGTCAAGAACACGCTGACTCTCATGCTGGAGGACGAGGTCTTTGCCTTGTTCGGCTATGTCGGCACGCCGACGGTCACGCGTGTCCTTCCCATGCTCAAGAAGTTCCAGGAGAGACAGATCTACCTGTTTTTCCCATTCACCGGTGCACAACCCCAGCGGGAGCCGCCATATGGACCCTTCGCCTTCAATCTGCGCGCCTCCTACCGGCAAGAGACCGCCGGCCTTGTCCAGAACTTCGTCAATATCGGTCGCAGGCGCATTGCAGTCTTCTATCAGGCCGACGCCTACGGCCGCAGCGGCTGGGCGGGTGTGCGCCAGGCGCTGAAGCAGTATGGAGAGCAGATTGTCGGCGAGGCGACCTACAGGCGGGGTTCGAAGTTCACCGGCGTCATGCGAGATCAGGTGGAGATTCTCAAGGCATCGCGCCCCGATGCCGTCATTTGCATTGGGGCCTACGCCGCATGTGCTGCGTTTCTTCGTGACGCCGTAGATCTTGGATTGCAGGTGCCGATAGCCAATGTTTCCTTTGTCGGAAGCGAAAATCTGCTCAATCTCATCACCCAGGGGCGTGACGACGGCGAGCGTTACACCGCTCTGCTGGTGAATTCGCAGGTCGTCCCCAGCTACCACGATACGTCGATTCCGGCGGTCAAGCAGTACCAGGAGCTGATGGCGCTGTATGCTCCTTCCGCGCCGCAGGAACTGTTGACGGAAAGTTACACGCCGTTTTCGCACAGCTTTGTAAGTCTTGAGGGCTTCCTTGATGCCAAGATGATGGTCGAGATTCTGGGGCGCCTAGGCGAAACGCCGGAACGAGGCGCGCTGGAGGATGCCGTATTCAGCATATCGGACTATGACCTGGGAATCGGCGAGGCGGTGTCGTTCGGGCCGGAGCGGCGTCAAGGTTTGCAAAAGGTCTATTACACCGTTGTCGACGAAGGTCGGTTTGTTCCGCTCCACAACTGGCAGAAGAGGTTTGCGTGACATGAGTATGCCGAAACTCTTCAGTATGCCGAGACTCTTCCGAAAAACACTCTTTGGCGTTTTCTTTCTGTTCGGTGTGATCGGAGTGTCGACGTCGTTGCTTAGCATTTATGCGGTCGACACGCATCTGTCCAAGGAGTACGAGGCGAACAGCAAGGGCATCGCAAAGACGATTGCGGATGCCAGCGTGAACATCCTGTTGAACAGCAACCTGACGGCTTTGCAGTCCTTGATTGATCAGTTCATTGAGATTCAGGGGGTAAGCTACATCTACATCACCAGCGAAACCGGCGAGATCCTTGCCCATACCTTCGTCCCGGGCATTCCGGAAGAAATCAAGGCTGGCGATCTGACCAGCACGATGACGGTGGAACGCAGCCTGCCTGGTATGGGCGATTTCATTGAAGTGGGGAGCCCGATCCTGGCGGGCGTGGCAGGCACGGTTCGCATAGGCATGGATACCGGGTTGATCGCCTTGAAGATTCAGAGGGCAATCGGTCAGCAGATCTATCTGATCTGCATAATATTTGTCGTAGGCGTCTTTGCCGCGATCTGGTTCGTCAACTATGCGGCCAAGCCGGTCGACGGACTTCTGAACTTCGCGGTCGGGCTCGCACGCGAACAGTCGTCTGACGGAGCGAAGAGTCAGGAGTTGTTGGCTCGAAATGACGAGGCCGGTGATCTGGCGCGGTTGTTTCTTCATTTTTCGCGACCGACGGACGGTCATGGAACGGGACCGCAGTCAGGGCCGGATCGCAGCAAAGAGTAGTCCGAAATGATGCAATCACGGATAGTTGCGATCCTTTGCTGTACCCTGCTTCAGGTTTGTCTGGGTACTGTCTACGCATGGAGTTTTTTTCAGACACTCCTCGTCAGGCAGCTGGGCTGGTCGTTTACAGACACGGCGGTGGCGTTCAGCGTCACCATATTCTCGCTCGGCATGTCTGCCGCATGCGCCGGCATACTCTTGCCAAGAGTCGGTCCCCGGCGACTGGCGCTCGCCGGGAGCGCGATGTTCTCGGGAGGTTATGTCCTGGCAGGGTTCGCACTGCACATGGAGAGCCTCCTGCTCTTCTATCTTGGTTACGGCGTGATCGGAGGTGCCGGCATTGGGCTTGGCTACGTCACACCGGTCGCCACGGTTGCCAAGTGGTTCCCGGATCGGAAAGGATTGGCGACCGGTATTGTCGTCATGGGCTTCGGGATAGGAGCGGTTGTCCTGAGCAAGGGACTTGCACCCTTGCTGGTGGTCGAGACGAAAGGCGACTTGCCACTTGTCTTCATATGGCTTGGAGTGGTGTTTGCCGCTGTGTTGCTCCCGTGCAGCTGGGCACTGCGGGATCCACCGCCGGAATTCACGAGACGTTTCCGTGGCAGCGGGACGACAGGTGAACTGGAGGAAGACCCTGGGTCGACTGCGCGCTGCTTGCGTTCGAGTGAATTCGCAGTGATGTGGATTGTGTTTTTCTTCAACATTGCTGCGGGAATTGCCGTCATCAGCTTTCAGTCACCCCTGCTTCAGGACGTCTGGGGGCTTGCCGATCCGTCAGTGGAGCCGGAAACTCTCGCCGAATATGGCGCGACCCTGATTGCCGCAAGCTCGATTTGCAACGGCGTCGGACGACTCTTCTGGGGGTTGCTCTCGGATCGAATTGGCCGTGTCCGCGTGTTCAGAATTTTGCTTGCCAGCCAGATGATCGTCTTCGGAATCCTGATGACCGAGCGTGATCCCTGGATTTTCTCGATTCTTGTCTGCTACATTCTTCTCTGCTTTGGCGGCGGTTTTGCGACGATGCCCTCTTTCATTCTGGATGTGTTCGGGGCGCGGAGAATGTCGTCGGTCTACGGCGTGATGTTGACGGCCTGGGCGGCTGCAGGGGTTTGCGGTCCCCTCTACATCGGGTATCTCAAGGACCAGTATCCCGACCGCGCCATCATCTATTGCTTCCTCATCGGCGTGCTGATTCTGGGCCTCGGGTACGTGTTTTCCTACCTGTTGAATGACCGGAGAATTCGACTTCGACGGCCGAGCGTGGAGAGCACTCTGCGGCAGTACGGCATTGCGATACCACGTCACAGGCCTGCGAGATGACCACCGGGTCCGAAGCGTGACGGCATGGGTGCTCTATTGAGGAAGGGCAAGGAGCACCATGGTGCCGATGCCCCACAGCACCATCTGAAAGTGCGTGTTCTGGGACCACTGATGGCAGTACCAGTAGGCAAAGTGATTGCCCACGATCAGGAACCCGGCCCAGATCGAGGTGAATCCGAGCGCGCCGGCCAGCGCGGCGATCCTGGCCTGCTCCAGGTCCGCTAGTCCGCACAGGGCAAGCACCATCCAGATGGTGGCGCCCCACAACACAAGACAGACCAGCACCTCGCAGCACACGATGAAGACAAAGATCGCCCGCTGCAGGGCAGGACTGGTGACGCGCCGACCCTCGATCAGCAGGTAGTCCTCGGGATAGTCCTCCTTCAGTCGCGTGAGTTCC
The DNA here is from genome assembly GCA_965207785.1 of Alphaproteobacteria bacterium. Lineage (GTDB taxonomy): Bacteria > Pseudomonadota > Alphaproteobacteria > SP197 > SP197 > SP197. The sequence goes on from CBDBNO010000011.1 coordinate 138,197, forward strand.
AGCACCTCCTTCGTGCCCGTGCCGTTCATCGAGGGATGGACGATGTTGTCCCGGACGCCGAGCAGCAGCCAGGCTCCCAGATAGGCTGTCAGACAGGTTTGCGCGAGAGCAACCATCGTTTCCATGTCTCAAGCCCTCGACTGCGGTGGCGCGGTTGCCTCGACTTCCTTCATCAGTTCGCAGAAGCCGGCAACCATGGACGCGACGTCCCGTTCGCCCTTGTCTGCGCATGCGGCCGTGGCGTCGCCCACCACGCCTTCGGGATTGAGGTCCTGCGACATCCAGGCAACGTTCGCATCCGATCCGTGATAGCCGACCCGTCGGTGACGCGCCTTCATGTCCGACTGCGTGCTGGCGAAGTCCTCGGCCCTGGACATGTCGACCAGATCGGGGCGCAGCGCCAGCATCACCGAGGTTTCGCTGTTGCCGCCATGGATATCCGTGAAGACCGGGCCGTAGTCGTAGATGTCCTGCCACGTGCCGAGGCGCGACCAGCTCGTGGTGACAACGAGCATGCCGTGTCTGACCCGCAGTTCGCGCGCGACAATCTCCATCGGGTGGACGTTGCCTCCATGGCTGGTGACAAGGACGAGCTTCCGGACTCCGGCCCGCGCGACAGATTCGCCGATTTCGAGCCAGCTGCGGACCGTCGTGTCCCAGTCCAGAGTCAGCGTCCCGGGAAATCCAAGGTGCTCGTTGGACTTGCAGATCTCCTCGAGCGGCAGGAAGGTGACGGGACTGTCCGGCGGCAAGGCGGCGGCGCAGCGTTCGACCATGCCCTCGGCGATCAGGGCATCGACCCCGACCGGCAGATGCGGCCCGTGCTGCTCGATTGCGGCAAGCGGCAGGACGGCGATCCATTCGGAGGTATCGCCGGCGAATTCGGTGGTTGGCATCTCACGCCAGAAACGTCTGCTCGGCATCCTGGTCCTCCTTGGCGGCGATGGCTTCGACTTCGACAACAAACTCCGGCCGGCTGAATCCCGAGACGATCATGAGCGTGGAGGCCGGCTTGTCCGGCCGGTCTGCCAGATAGGCGTCACGGGCTGCCATGTAGCCGGCCATGTGGGCGCGGTCGGTCACGTAGGCGTTGAGCCGCACGATGTGCTCGCGGGCGACACCGGCCTCGGCCAGTATGGCGTCGATGTTCTCGAAGCAGAGCCTGGCCTGTGCTTCGGCCGTCTCGGGGATGGTTCCGTCCGGTCCTATGCCAAGCTGGCCGGATGTCACCACCAAATGCCGGACCCTGGCTTCGACGCCGTGGGAGTAGGCCGCGAAGGGCGGCTGGATCGCCGCGGGATTGAGGCTTCTCATGGCGCAGCCCTGCGCAGGCCGGCGTATTCGTAGCTGCCGGCCGGATCATAAGAGTAGTCGGGGTGTTCCCAGCCAATCATCTTGCCGGGGTTCAGGAGCCCCTTCGGGTCGGTGCGTCGCTTCAGATCGAGCCGTGCCTGGTCCGCATCGCAGTGATTGCCTTCCTCGTAGGTGTAGACATGCGGGTTGTAGCAGGGGCAGCCCATGGCCTCGAGGTTCCCAATGACCTCCACAAGGCGTGCCTCGCTGCTGTAACGATAAAGCGGCAGAAGGCTCGCATAGAGACGGCCTGCGGCCCGTATGTATTCGACGTGACCGATGATTTCGCCTGGAAAGCGTTGCGCGATGTCCTCAACCGCGCCGAGCGGATCCTCCTCTGGCGTGCCGACCTGCAGATAGGTCATTGCGGGGTCGTTCTTCAGCGCCAGCAGAGTCGTGTGGTTCCAGGTCAGGTGATAGAGATGCGGCAGGCCCTTCCTGTCCTCGTCGCTTGCCCTGTCAGAGCGAAAGGCGATGCGTCCGCCGTCTTTCTGCAGCAGATCCAGCAGCGGTTGTACGGCGTTGGGCGCGGCGAGGATGCACAGCAGGTTGTCGCCCTCCCGCAGGAACTTGCGATGGCGTGTGAAGTACGTGCAGGGGGCCGGTGCCTGAACGGCCGCGAGTTGTTTCAGCCACAGACCCTCATGATGGGCAACCGCCCAGCCCGCCCGCACCGCGGTCATCCAGTCGTCGAAGGAGACCAGCAGTTCGACCCAGTTCTGGGCCGGTGCCAGGGGCAGTTCGACCTCGGTGATGATGCCGTTCACGCCGTAGGAATGATGGACGACCGCAATGTCATCGCCGGTCAGGTCGATCAGGCGGGGGGCTTCCTCGAGGGTCGCCAGGCGCAGGCGCAAGAGGTTGCCGGGTTCACGCAGCATGCCCCAGCGGATCGATCCGACGCCGCCCGACCCGCCGGCAACGAAGCCGCCGATGGTCGCGGTTTCACGCGTCGAGGGATGCATGCGCAGCTCCTGGCGGCTGTGTTCGAGTGTTTCCGCCTCAATCCTGCTCAACACGGCACCCGGTTCGACAACGAGAACGCCTTCGTCGATCGACTTGATTCGGTTCATCGACTTCATGTCCAGCACGACTCCGCCCGCAAGAGGCACGGCCTGGGCGTAGTTTCCGGTGCCACCGCCGCGCGGGGTGACCGGAATGTCCAGTTCCCAGCATGCGGCCAGGACCCGCAGCAGTTCCTCCTCGTTGCGCGGCGAGACGACGGCCTCTGCCGTGACGTCCTTGAGCTTCTCCTTGAGGACCGGCGAATACCAGAACGAATCGCGGCTCTTCCCGCGGACCACATTCGCACGCGTGGTGATCGCGATATCGTCGATTCTTTCCGTGAGCGCCTCGATGCGGCTCATATCCGCATTCCTTTCATGTCGTCCAGGTGTTGATAGTCAGGCGGGGTCGTATCGATCGGGCATCCGCCGCGCAGGACGATTCGATCCGATAGCGGACGGGAAACGAACTCGCCCCAGTTGCGCGCCGTGAAGACGATGAGATCGGCCGGCGCGCCTGCCTCCAGCCTGCCGCGATCGGACAGACCCATGAGGTCTGCCGCGGTCGTCGTCACGGCCATTGCCCAGTCGCCGAGCGGATGATCGAGCTGCATCATGCGTACGGCGTCACGAAAGAGTTCCGGGACATCGTGATCGCCGTAGGCGTAGAACGCGTCGCGCACGTTGTCCGACGCGATGGCCACCGGAATGCCGTGCTTGCGCATTTCGTGCACCGGAGCACAGCCTCGATAGCGCGGCGTTTCGCCGGCCCGGCGATCCATGAGATAGGCATTGCAAAGCGGCAGCGAGACGACGCCGATACCAGCCTTTGCCACCCGCTCAAGCGTGCGCTCGAGCGTCTCTGGCGGCTGCACCGACAGGGCACAGCAATGCCCGACCAGCACCGGTCGATCGAAGCGATTGCGCAACACCGCTCGGGCGATGGCGTCGAGGCCCCTGGAATCCGGGTCGAGAACCTCGTCGGCATGCAAGTCGAGCTCCAGGCCGTAACGCCCGGCCATTGCCATGACGTCGTCGAGCGCGCGATCGAATTCCAAGTTCGCGGGCATGAAGACGCTCAGAATGCCGGCATGATCGTGGCGCGCCCGTTCCGCCACGTCGCGGATCCAGTCAGGGTCCTCGTCTATGCTCACAAAGGGGCAGACCTGGAGCGCAATCCGATCGCGCCAGTCATCGGCCAGTTCACAGAGGGTGGCAAAGGCCTCACCGAACGAGGAACGGCCGGAATCCACATGGCTGCGGATTGCCGTGGTGCCGTGGGCAAAGGCCGTGTTGAGCGCGAAGTCGGCCCTTTGCCGGATATCGTCTGCGCAGTGATAGGCGGCCGCATCCCGACTGGCGCTGGTCGAGGCGCCGTCGAACGTGCCGTCCGCATTCGGCGAACGCTGCCACACCAGCGCCTTGTCCAGGTGGGTGTGGCAATCGACCGGCCCCGGCCAGGCCATGGCCCTGGCCATGTCGAGGCCGTCCGGCAGGTCGTCGCGGCTGGCCGGCGGACCAAGCCAGTCAATGCGCCCTTCGGCAATCACCATGTCGGCACCCAGCAGGCCGTCGCCGACCTGCGGCAGGCCGGCCTTCGGTACCGTTCCCTGGGGGAGGCGCAGGTTGCGCAGGGCCAGGGGCTCGCCTGCCTGCGCCGACAACAACTGCCGTGGGGTGTCCTGTTTCATGGACGCGTCGCGGACAAGCCATCGGCATCACCGGCCGAGATGCAACAGCTCACCAGCGTTCGTGCCTGATCGTAGGGCCAGGGTGTGCCGCGGTGCAGAGTGGCGCGCTCATCCCAAACCAGCACGTCTCCCGGACGCCAGTGATGGGCATAGATATGGCCCGGTCCGGTCATGCGCTCGATCAGATCGTCGATGAACGTCTGGCCCTCGTCGTCGTCCATGCCGCTCGCCGCAAAGGCATGCGAAGCGACATAGACCGCCTCGGCGCCGGTCACCGGGTTGCGCCACACCGCGCGCCATTCGGTATCCGGCCACATGGTGAAGAGGTCCAGTTTGGCCAGGTCCGGATCGATGCGGGCCCGTGAGTGACTGTAGCGATGGCGAAATGTCATGCTGCGCAACCGCCGCTGCATGGCTGGCTCGAGCGCCCCGAACCCGGCCCTGGTTGAAACGAACTCAGTGGCACCGCCCTTCTGCGGCACGACTCGCGCCTGCAGCACGTTGGCCAATGCCGGCGTCGGCAGGAAGGTGCTGTCGGTGTGCCAAAGCATGTTGGCTTTCAAGCCGAGCAGGCGCAGGTCGTCCTCATCGTAGACGCCGCCATCCTCGGTCTCGTTGCTGACGCCGTAGGATATGTGCGGCTCGCCATCCATGCGCGTGTTGGAGCGGTCTTCGATGGGCCCGAACAGCCGGCCGAAGGCGAGGTGCTCAAGGTCGTCGAGGTGCTGTTCCGCGAACAGCAACAGCGAATGCCGCTCAAACAGGGCACGGATTGCCGGGTACATGCGATCCGCCGTGACATCGCGCAAATCGACATCGTGCACCTCTACGCCAAACTCGGGATGCAACGGTGTCGTCTTCAGTCGATCCGCCTTCCCGCTCATCGCTCGCCTCGCTCGTCAAGGGGAGGGTTTCTCGCGATTCTCCCCCTCGAGGTGCGCGCAACGAAAGCCGCCGCAAGGCACCTGCGCAGGCGCGCCCGGCTTGACGGCCTCGAGGGGCGTGAACATCGGGGAGAACACCCGCACCGCCGATATGGGACCGTTGCGTGATCGCTGCCGGGTCGAGAATCGGGAAGGGAATAAGCGACCTGGGCCATGCGTCCCTCCGTGAAGACGGAACTGCGGCCCTGATATAACCCTATCGCCAGTGGGTGCCCCGAAAGATGGAACGACATCCAGAAGCTGTCAAGAGGTTGCCCAGGCGTTGAAAAAGAGACGGGTCTTGGCCTTCATCGAGTCCGCTCAGGATCATCCTTTGCCGTACTCCGGTGCGGACCCCGGGTCAGGGGACATTCAGATTTGAGCGACCGGGCGGCCGAGGGGAACAGCGGATTCCGGGAACCCGCAGGGCAGAAATTCGCCGCGTCCCGGCTCGGCCCGTATCTCGCCGTCCGCCCAGACCACTTCCCCGCGCGACAGCGTGATGGCCGGCCATCCCGTGATGTTCATTCCCTCGTACGGCGTGTAGTCGACGTTGTGGTGCAGCAGGTCGTTGCTGATGGTCACCTCCCGCGAATCATCCCAGATGACGATGTCGGCGTCGCAACCGACTGCGATCGTGCCCTTTTGCGGATAGAGCCCATAGAGCTTGGCGGGTGTCGTGGCTGTCAGTTCCACGAATCGCTCGAGGCTGATGATGTTCTTGCCGACTCCCTCCGAGAAGAGGAGCGGCATGCGGGTCTCGACGCCCGGCACACCGTTCGGGATCCAGCGAAACGAGGCGTCTTCGCCGCGCATCTTCTTTCCGCCGGGACCCTCGAAACGGGTCGGGGCATGATCGGAAGAAAACACGTCGAAGGTTCCGTTGCGAAGCCCATCCCAGATCACCTGCTGGTTGGCCTTGTCCCGGGGCGGCGGGCTGCAGACGCACTTGGCGCCTTCGAAGCCGGGCTTGTCGAGGTCATCCTCGGTAAGGAACAGGTACTGCGGACAGGTTTCCGCAAACAGCTTGAGACCGCGGGCACGGGCCCTGTGGATTTCGTCCACCACGTCACGAGCGGAAACGTGCACCAGCAGTATCGGCACATCCAGGAGCTCGGCCAGGGTGATGGCCCGGTGCGTGCCTTCGCGCTCGACGGGCCGCGGACGGGAATGGGCATGGTACTTCGGCGCGATCTTGCCCGACTGCTCCAGCCGATCGGTCAGCCAGCTGATGCAGTCGCCATTCTCGGCATGCACCATCACGAAAGCCCGTTCGCGGCGCGCCAGCGCCAGCACGTCCAGGATCTCGCGGTCATTCAGCATGAGGCCGTCGTAGGTCATGTAGATCTTGAACGAGGTGTAGCCGTCTCGGATCAATCCCGGCATTTCCTGGCCCAGGACGTGCTCGTTGGGATCAACGACGATCATGTGAATCGCGTAGTCGGTCATCGCTCGGTTCTCGGCGCGTCCGCGGTACTCGTTCACGGCCTCCCTGAGACTCTGGCCCCTGAACTGCAGGGCAAAGGGAATCACCGTGGTCGTGCCGCCGGCAAGCGCCGAGCGCGTGCCGGTCAGAAAGTCGTCGGCGCAGACCGATCCATCCCTGCTGGGCTGATCGATGTGACAGTGGCTGTCGATGCCACCGGGGGTCACCGTTCGCCCCTCGGCGTCGATCACATGATCGGCGCCTTCCAGTGAATCCGCCAGCGCCGCGATGCGGCCTTCGCGGATGCCGATGTCACACCTGACGACGCACCTTCGGTGCTAAACAACTGATACAACGTAACGTTTTTCTCTCTCATGTGCAACTGCGGGACGTTTCCGCCACGGATTCTCCCGCCTCTGCAACTCATGACGAGAGGGAATCGATGGCCGCGACCAAACTCACCCAGGCGCGCTTGCACGCGCTCCGGCCCCGCAAGACCGTCCGCGATGTCCGCGACGCCGAACTCAGGGGATTCGGCGTCCGTCTCTATCCGTCAGGGCGCAAGTGCTTCTTCATCCACAGCCAACACGAGGGGAAGAGGGTCTGGAAGATCGTCGGCGATGCCGCGTGCCTGAGCGTGGAAGACGCCAGGACCAGGGCCCGCTCCATGCTGGCAGCCGGCCGGCACGGCACGTCGGCAGCATCGGATCACATCCTGTTCGAGGAGGCGGCCGAGGAAGTCTTCCGCCGCTACGCCAGGAACTGGAAGCCCGGGACGCTCAGGGTCAACCGGGGTTACTTCGCCAACCAGATTCTTCCCTGGTTCCGGGGACGGCCGATTGCGGCCATCACGGCTGTGGATGTCCGGGAGTGGTTCGCCTCTCTCCATGCCACGCCGGTGGCGGCCGACCGGTCCGCTCCGGTGCTGTCCGTCATCATGGCCCAGGCGGAGGCCTACGGATACCGTCCCGAGGGCTCCAACCCCTGCCAGGGCATCAGGCGCTACCGGCGCAAGGGCCGGGAGCGCTTTCTTTCGGACGAGGAAGTCCGCCGGCTCGGGAGGGCGCTGCGCCGTCACGAAGAGCAATCGGGGATGCATGTGGCGATCATCCGTCTTCTCCTGCTGACCGGGTGCCGCAGTGCTGAGATCGTGACGCTTCGCTGGAGGGAGTACAGGGACGGTCATCTCCATCTCGCGGACTCCAAGACGGGGCCGCGCATGGTCTGGCTGTCGTCTCCGGCACGGACGATCCTGGACCGGCAACCCCGGACGTCGCCGTGGGTCTTTCCTTCGGCCCGGACCGGCAGGTCCGTCGCGGCGGACGCCGTCGGCAAGTTCTGGCGGCAGCTTCGTCTGGAGGCTGGCCTGCGCGATGTCAGGCTGCATGACCTGAGGCACACATACGCCAGCATTGCCGTCATGACGGGGGAGAACGTGCTCACCGTCGGCCGGCTTCTCGGCCACAACGATCCCGGCACGACACTGAAGTACACGCACCTTGCCGACGACGCGGTCGCCACGGCGGCCGAGGCGATGGGGCCCCTTCTCGCGAATGCCGCGTCATGAACCGCCGGACAAGACTGACCGATGCCGTGATCCGGCGTCTCAAGCCCGGTTCTCGGGAATACACGGTCCGCGATACCGTGGTGCCCTCGCTGGGAGTGCGCGTGCATCCCTCCGGCGGCCGCGCCTATGTCCACGTCGCCGCGGGGCGGAAGGCATCGCTGGGTTTCGTGGCGCTCCGCACGGTCGAGGAGGCCCGTCGGGAGAGCCGTGCGCTGCTGGCGGATGGCATGCCAAAGAGGACGGCGGCGGCGCTCTTCCGGGACTTCGTCGCCGGTCCGTGGCGCCAGTCCTGGGTCCACCGGTGCAAGCCGTCGACGATCAGGTGGCGCGACGGACATCTCGACAAACGCCTTCTGCCGGCATTCGGCCACCTGCGCCTCGACCGCATGTCGCCGGCCGCGGTGACGAGATGGTTCGACGATTACAGCAGGACCGCTCCGGCCAACGCCAACCACTGCCTCTCGACCCTGCGCCACATCTTCAATCATGCGCTCGCCTGCGGGCATGTCGCCGCGAACCCCGTCCGCGGCGTCAGGCCCAACCCGCGCCGGAAGATCACCCGCTTCCTCTCCCGGGAGGAACTCGAGCGGCTGCACCGCGTTCTCGATCGCCATGCCGGCGTCGCAGCCATCAGACCGTCGCACCGCGACCAGATCGACATCATCAGGCTTCTTCTCCTGACAGGCTGCCGCAGGAACGAGATCGTCCGCCTTCGCCGGGACGAGGTGGCCGGAACCCGTCTCCGGTTGCGCGACAGCAAGACCGGCCCCAGAACGGTGTTCCTGAACGCCGAAGCCCGGTCCATCCTCGAACCAAGGCTGAAGGGCAGCCGGGAGTATCTGTTCACGTCGCCAAAGGATGCCGGACGGCCGCTCAATGAGAGGCTCCCGGTCTGGTACGCCGTCCGCAAGGAGGCAGGGCTTGAAGACGTCCGCCTCCACGATCTCAGACACACATATGCCAGTCATGCGGTCATGCAGGGAACGCCGCTTCCCGTCGTGGCGAGGCTCCTTGGTCACAGCAGGACGGCCATGACGCTGCGCTACGCCCACACCGGAGATGCCGAGACCGCGGCCGCCGCCGAGCGGATCGGCCGCGTCATCGCCGGACTCTGCGGATGCGCCGGCGACTCCGGCGCACCCGCCTGACCCCGGGGCGCAGGCCCCGGGGCCGCGCGGGACCGTCCGCATCCATGACGCGGCGATCACCGCCGCCTCACCAGCGGATGGCGAGATCGACCCCGATGCCGTGCTCCGCCCTGGCCGTGCCGCTCTCCCGGCGCGTCACCTTCACCCCAAACGACAGGTCGGGCGCGCTCGCGCCCTCCGGCGTCAAGCGCCAGCCGAGGCTCCAGTCGCGCACGCCCGTGGCGAGCCCGAGGCCCGCATGCGGGCTGCCGGTCCAGCGCCCGCCGAAGGCCGGCAGGCCGTACGCCGCCTCCACCGCCCAGCGGGAGGTCGCCTCGCTGCCGGTGCGGTCCTCCAGCGTCTGCGGCTGGAACAGCGCGTCGAGACCGCCGGTGGCCCGGCCGCCGAAGTCATGGCGCAGGCTGAGCGACGCGCCCCGCTTCGTCGCCGGGGCCGGGTCGTATGCCAGCGCCGCCGCGAAGCCGCGGTCCTTCAGGTCGTCGTTGCCATGTGCGATGAGCGTACGGCCCGACAGGTCGAGCATGAGGCCCATGCCCGGATCGCTCCACCTGACGCCGCCGCCGGTCTCCACCCCGAAGCCGGTCTCCGCATCGCCGCCGTCATGGCGCGCGCCAAGCTCCAGCTTCGGCACGAGCGTGCCGCCGCCGTCGAGCGCGACATGGTAGCGGCCCTCAAGGCCGACCCGGAGCCGCGTCGCGTCGGAGTCCGACGCCGCGAGCCGGGCCGTCTTCTCCGAGGAGGTCCGCGTCCACAAGGCGTCCGAGGTCACCGCCAGCGCCGGGCCGGAGCCTTCCTGCGGGGCTTGGAGCAGGTCGCCCCGCAGCCCCGCCGCCGCCATGCTCCAGCTCGTGTCCGCGCTGTAGCGGCCGCCCAGTTCGGTCTTCAGCGTCACCTCGCCGGTGCCGTAGCCGGCCGCGCCCCAGAGCTTCAACCGCTCCGATGCCTGGAAGGCCGCATAGGGGACCGCCGCCGTCAGCGACGCCTCCACCGTGCCGTCGCCCTCCCGCACCGCGCCCCGGCACAGCTCGGCCGCCTCGGCCGGGCAGTCCTGCGAGGCGGCGCGGGCCGCGATGTCCGTGTCGCGGTAGTCGCCCTCGCCGTCGCTCTGCGCCAGCGCAAGGCCGACCAGCCACCTGCCCCGGGCATAGTCCGCCCCCAGCATGCCGGTGGTGACCGTGCCGTCGAGCGAGAAGGTGCCCTCAGCACCATCGAAGCGCGCTTGCGCCGCCCGGCCCCAGAACGCCATGCTGCCGCCCGAGGAGTCCTTCTCGCCCGTCAGCGAGAAGCTGGAGCCCAGCAGCGCGTCGCGCGCCGTCATGGTGCGCGACTGCGCCGGGGTTTGACCGAAGCCGATCCCGCCTGTCCCGGAGACCGATCCGGGGCCGCCCGCGCTGCCGCCGAAGCCGCGCGCGATCTCCGCCATGGCCAGCGCCGCCTCGCCGTCGGGAGACCCCGCGGACCCGAGGTCCGGCCCGCCGCTGCCGGAAGGCGCCGGGTTGAGGTTGACCGCCTGTCCGGCGATCGCGCCCTGCATGCCGGGCGTGCGCGGCGCGGACATCCGCCCCGCGATCCCGTCCAGCGCCTGCTCCGCCACCGTGCGACCGAACCGCGCCAGCCACGCCGCCGGCATCGGGTCGTCGTTGACGATGGTGCCCACCGCAACCCCGTCGCCGATAACCGCACCCCGCGCCTTCGACAGCACCACCTCGAAGGTCTCCGCCCCCTCGTCATGGCTGTCGTCGTAGATCCGGATCCACACCACCTTCTCCGTCTCCCCCGCCTGGAACGTCAGGTCGGAGCTGCCCGGCGCGTAGTCCCGGCCCGGCTCCGCCGACACCGGCGTCGACGGCCGCGTCGAGACATACACCCGCACCGGCGCGGGCGCCGGCGACGACAGACTCACCGTGAACGGCATCACCGGCAGGCGGCCGCCCTCCTTCGCCGTCGAGTCGCCCACCGACAGCGCAGGCACCGTCGAAGGCACGTCGTCGTCCTTCACCTCGACCGACGCCGAGGCCGGATCGCCCACCGTGTAGCCCGCGCCGGCCTCGACCGTCACCACCGCCGCGCCGTCCGGCTCGTCGGCGTCGTCGTTCACCGTGGCGACGATGAACGACGCCTCCGTCGCGTCATTCGGGATCGTCACCGTGGCCGGACCCTCGTCCGCCGCCGCCACGTGGTCGCCGTCCCCGGTCTCGGAGACCGCGAGCGTCACCGTCAGGTCGGCGTCCGGCGCGCGGTCGGCGGTGAGCGTGAACACCGCATCGCCGCCCTCGCTCACCGAGGCCGCCTTCGCCGCGATCGTCACCACGGGCGGCGGCAGGTCGTCGTCGCGCACCGCGACCGTGGCGTAAGCCGAAGCGCCGACCGTGTAGCCGCTGCCGTCCGTCACCGTCGCCGTGACCGAGCCGTCCGGCTCGTCCGCGGCGTCGTCGGTCGTCGCCAGGGTCAGCGTCGCGCTGCCGGTCGTGGGGATGGTGACCGTCTGCGTCCCGGCGGTCACGCCCCAGTCGCCGTCGGCCGCCACGCTCACGCTGACCGCCAGGTCCGCCGCCGGGGCGGGGGTCGCCGTCAGCGTGAACACCGCATCGCCGCCCTCCGTCACCGAGGCCGCCTTCGCCGCGACGGTCACCTCGGGCAGGGCCGCGTCGTCGTCACGCACCGCCACGGTGCCCGACGCCGGGTCGCCCGCCGTCCAGCCGCTGCCGTCCGCCACCGTCACGGTGACCGAGCCGTCGGGCTCGTCCGCGGCGTCGTCGGTCGTCGCCAGGGTCAGCGTCGCGCTGCCGGACGTGGGGATGGTGACGGTCCGGCTGCCGGCGGTCACGCCCCAGTCGCCGTCGGCCGCCACCGTCACGCTGACCGCCAGGTCCGCCGCCGGGGCCGGGGTCGCCGTCAGGGTGAACACCGCGTCGCCGCCCTCGGTCACCGCGCTTCCCGCCGAGACCGCGATCTCCGGCGGGGTCAGGGGCGGCGTGTCGGGCGGCGTGTCGGGCGCCGCCGCCAGCTTCTCCAGCGCCTCGACGATCCGCGGCCACAGCGGGCTACTGTATTTCTGCGCATTCGCCTTCGCCTCCGCCAGCGTGGTCGGCGTCAGGCCGGGATACTCCTCCACGCCGAACGCCACCAGCACGCGCCGCCAGCGCTTCACATGCGCCGCGCCGTGCTGCGTCTGCGCCGCCATCGCGCGCACCTCCGCGACCAGCGCCGGGTCCACCGCCGCAACCGCCGGCGCCGCATCGTCGTCGTCCCGCACGGAGACCGTGCCGGAGCCGGACGAGCCCACCGTGTAGCCGCTGCCGGCCGCCACCGTCACGGTGACAGAGCCGTCCGGCTCGTCCGTGGAATCGTCGCCGGTCGTCAGCGTCAGCGTGGCGCTGCCCGACGCCGGGATGGTCACCGTTTGCGTGCCGGCGGCGACGCCCCAGTCGCCGTCCGACGCCACCGTCACGCTGACCGCAAGGTCCGCCGCCGGGGCCGGGCTCGCCGTCAGGGTGAACACCGCATCGCCGCCCTCCGTCACCGCGCTCCCCGCCGACACCGCGATCTCCGGCGTCTGCTGTTGCGGCTGGTCCTGCCCCTGCTCAAGCGACGACAGGTACACCGAGGCCGCCCAGAACGGGCTCGACGGCCACTTCGCCGCGTTCTCGTGGATCTCGGAGGCCGGCATCGCCTCCTCCGGGCTCGCCGTATAGCCGATCGACGCCAGCACCCGGTTCCACTTCCTGATGTGCGCGGGATTGCCCTTCACCGCCTTGTTCGCCGGGTTGTCCCGCGCCGCGATCAGATGGTCCACCACCGTCTGGTAGTCGGTCCAGTCCGGCGCGCCCTGCCCGGGCTCGTGGTTGAGGATCCTGATCGCCGAGCGCACCGGCGTGAACGGCTGATAGCCGCCGCTCGCCTCCAGATGCACCGTGACCCACTCGCCGCTGTCCTCCGCCGAATCGTCGATAATCGTCACCGGAATGACCGCCGTCGTCGCGCCCGGCGGCACCGTGACCGTCGACGGAACCGTGTAGTCGACGCCCCGCGTCGCATTGCCCGACAGCCTGTAGTTCAGGGTGAAGTCCGCACTCGGCGCCGGGTTGACCGCCACCACCAGGTTCACCGTCCCGGCCGTGCTCTCCCGCACCTGCCGCGAGTTGGTCACGAAGGACACCTTGCGGGCGACCGAGTCGTCGTCGCGCACCGTCGCCTCCGCCGCCGCCCGGTGCGGGAAGGTGTGCCCGCCCACGGACAAGCCGTTCGTGTCGATGGTGTAGCCGAAACGGCTCCCCGCCGGCACCACCGTCGTGACCGTCCCGTCCGCCGGCACCGTGCCGTCGGCCCGCGCCAGCGACGCCCGCACCGTGCAGTCCGGCTCCGCGGTGCCGTCGTTCACCGTCGGCACGGTCAGGACCGTGCTCCCGACCCGCGGCGCGAAGTAGACCTCGTGGCGCTTCGCGTTCCCCGGCGCCAGGCAGTTGCCGGTCTGCCCCACCTTCAGATGCACCGTGAACGGCCCCTGCGCCGGCGACGGGGCACTGACCTCGAAGTGGACGGGCTTCCCCTCCGCCACGCCGCCGTCGAGCGCCTGCGGGTGCCACTGCCTGACCGTGACCGTCGGGACGACGTTGCCCGCCGAGCCGTCCGGGCCGTCCTTGATCGTGATCCAGTACGGATCGTTGGTGACGACCCCGAAGGGCGGCGGGTTGCCTTCGCCCCAGCTGCCGACCGGGCCGGAGAACATCAGCATCCTGCGCACGTCGCTCTCGACCAGGGTGGAAGGCGAGATCCGGAGAAGCGCAGTCTTGCTCTTCTCGCCGACGGCAAAGGTCAGGGGGGTGAGCCACTGGTGTGCATGGACGCCCGGCTGCACGTAGGCGTTCACGGCGATCTGCCGGGTCGCCGCCACGGGGATGAACCCCACCCCCTTCTCCAGCGCCGGGCGGACGAGCCGCGCATTGATGATGATGTCGCTGCCGGCGGGTGCCTCCGTAATCTCGCATTCGCGGCCGGTGCACGAGCCGCCGACAGGAACAATGCTGTCCACGATGACCAGCGGCGGGCCCGGCGAGGGCGTGTAGGGCAGCTCCTCCAGCAGCCTGATCTCGCCGTCGCCCGAGCGGCTCGACGAGGCCACCGTCACCCCCGTCGAGGTCACCGTGCCCAGGCTCACCGTCACCGTCTCGTCGTCGTCGGTGTTGTCCGGAGCGGCCTGCACCTCCAGCGTGGCCGCGGCGACCGACGGGCCGGTGAAGGTCACCGTGCTCCCGGACAGCGACACCCCCGTGAACGTGCTCGTCAGGAACAGGCTGAAGTCCGCGGGCCGCGAGGCGCCGGCGAAGTTCAGCGGAACCGTCACCGTCTCGCCGCTCACCAGCGCACGGCTCAGCGCCACGCGGATCTGCGCCACGTTGTTGGCGTCGTCCTCAACCGCAAGGTCGTCCGGGATCGACAGGGTGAGGGTGAAGGGTGGCTTGACCACGCCGCCGAGGCTGATTTTCAGGGGTACCGTGACGGTGGCCCATGCGCCTGTTGAATTCCATTGTCTACGCAAAGCGTTGTTACCGATGCTCCAGCCGGCCAGGGCTCCGCTGTCCTCGTTGTTCGAATCCGTGCTGCGTAGGTCCGACGAACCTCTATTGGAGCTCATATCGATCACAAGGAAGTACGTGGTACCGGCCGCAAGGTCGATGCCCGTGCTCGTGAAGGTCAGCGTCTGGTCCGAGTTGGAGTTGGTGAAGGCGGGGTTGGTCAGGGTCCCGAGAGAACTGCCCGGAGACCCGCTGGATTCGGAGTGGATGCTGGCGGTGAGCTGCGAAGAAGTAATATTGCTGATCGTGGAAAATTCCACTTCGACGCTGCGCAGGCTGTAACCTTCGCTGTTGCTGCCGGTCGTGAACGCCATGGCGTAATCGGTGCTCAAACCATATGCGGCTCCGTCTGCCTGACCGACGTTGCTGACAAAGGTCTGCGTCGTCTGCGCCTCGGCCCCGGTCGGCAGGGCGGCCAGCAGCGGCAGGGCGAGCAGCGCGGCGGCGAGGACCGGGCGCAGGCCGCGCCCCAAGCGGCGGGCGGCATGGCGGACGCCAGCAGCGGCGCGGGCGGCGGGAAGGTCGCGACTGTCGGGAGTGTCGTGATGCCCCCGGTTAGAGAGACCGGGGCAGGCAGAAGAAGAAGCGTCAGGCGGGGAGGCTAGCGGGCGAAAGCGGTCCCGTACGCAAGACGCAGGTTGGGCGACCCGGCGACCCGGCGACCCGGCGACCCGGCGACCCGGCGACCCGGCGACCCGGCGACCCGGCGACCCGGCGACCCGGCGACCCGGCGACCCGGCGACCCGGCGACCCGGCGACCATTATACCGCCGGCATCATCCCGGTTTGTCAAGCCGTCGGGTGAGCGGATGTCGCTCGCCCCGCCGTCCGGAGCCCCCGCGAGCGCAACCTTCGCCGCGCGCAAAATGTCACCGATCCTGTCCAACATGGTCATCGCATTGGTCCCCAACTCTGTCGCCCGGCAGGCCCCGCAAGGCACACGCCCGCCGGTCAACGCCTGTTCCATCGGCAATTCGTAAGCGGATTCCGGCGGCAACGCAAACACGGATCGTCCAAGACCACCCTGATCGGCGAGCTGTCGTCGGGTTCGGCCACGTTGAGCGCACACCGGCGCCAGCATCATCTGGCCATCGTGCCAGCCCTGCGAACGCCCGTTCGGAGACCCGGTACCTCTCGCGCAACTCGGCCGTCATCATGGCACGGTTGAAGAGCCACGCTGACCTGCTCGACATGGTCTCGGGGGCGATGGTGCCGGTCATCAACGGTTGCTGCAATCTCTACCACCCCTGCCAGGCACTCGCGGACGTGCTGACTATCGCGGCGGACCGGCGCGGGGATCCCGGTGGCGCACGCCGCCTGACCTACGTCGGCGGGTTGCGGTTGAGCGCGCGATCGACCAGCAGCTTCGACATCGACACGCCCTCGCGCTCCGCCAGGGCGCGGATGCGCTCCCGTTCGAGACGGCTGCACGAGATCGAGTGCATGGTGGCTCTCTCCTCGACGCGCCGGCCCGTCATGGTCCCGGCCTCCCGGCGTCCTGCCGCGCCTGGAATTCCCGGGCCGCAAGGTAGAGGAACGACAGCGCCTCCATGGCGGTGACGTCGCTCCCCGGCAAGGGCTCCATCAATTCCTCGAGAAGAAGCAGGGTGCGGTTCACCCGATTGAGAAGGTCGCGCTGTTCGGATTCCGAGAGCACCAGGCGCATGTCGTCCTCGTCCTCCAGGGCGCAGGCGACCATGAAGCGCGAGATCGGCATCTTCGCCGCCTTGGCCCGCCGGCCGATCTCCGCCCAGTCGCTCGGGCGGCAGCTGACGCTGAACAGCTGGTTGCGTCTCACGGTCGTGACTCCTTCCCCTCGATCTCGACCTCGGCCTTCAGCAGGGACTCGATCTCCTCCTCGATCGCCTGCCAGGCCTCCGCTTCTCCGGCGCGCTCGAAGCGATGGCGCTCGATGCGGGCCAGCACCATGAGGTGATGCGCAAGGCGCCACTGCAGGTCGGCCGGAAGACCGGCCGGTTGGGGTGGTCTTGTGGTCAGCATCTGCTGCACAGCGTAGCGCGAGATGGGCATGTCGAGGGCCTTCGCGCGCTCGCCGATCCGGGCCCACTCGCTGTCTGATGCCATGATGGTGCGCGCCTTGCGCCGCGGATCCTTCGCGTTCATCATGGACTCGGTGGCCGGTGGTGGGAACGACGTAAGGGGGCCGTGATGGTGTGTTCTGGCGGATGTTCGCGTGATGTACTGGACAGAATCACCATGGTCTGCATTGGTATCCATTGTGTGTGATTGTCATGCATTGACGGTGTTCCGGAGCATATAGGCGATGGAAGAAAGTCTACGTATGACTTCCCCGAATGCAACTGTGGCTCTACGGATCGCTATGCATGTATAGATCTGATGTCGTCCGTGGTACTTGACATGGCCGTATTCCGCGCGTAATTAGCGTGACTTGGAGAGAGAGATGCCTTTTGGTGTTTCGATTACATGTATACATGTCGTCAAATTTCTCTGTCACACCTGACGACGGCGGCTGATGTCGCCACCCTACCTCCCCGAACGATGGTATCGAATCTGCTCACGTGTCTCTCCTCTCATTCCTGGCGGCATGACGGACCGGCAGGCGAGCCTTAAGGCGGCGCCACGCCGAGCTGCCTGCCAATCTCCAGACCGTCCTCCCAGCAGTGGCGGTCGATCCGCACCTCGCCCTCTTCAAGCGCCTGCCTCCGGCGCGCGGCGCTGCCCTCGCCGGGATACCTGATTTCCGTCACGCCGGGAGCCTTCCTGGAGGACTTGAGCGCTCCGAGGCGCTGACCCACGGAGCGCTTGAAGTCCTCGATGCTGCCAAAGATCTCCGGGTCGATCGCGATGAACAGGTGACCCTTGAGGGGCCCCTCCTTTTCCACGTGGTCCACGCCCATGTCACAACCGACCAGGGCGCCCGAGAGGAAATCGATCAGCAGCAGCAGGCCGTAGCCCTTGTGTCCGCCCGGGTCGATCGCGCCGATATCGCGGGTGTAGTTGAGGCCGTCGCACACCAGGCCGGGGTCGCTCGCAGAACGCCCGTCGCTGTCGTGAGCCACCCCGTCGGGGAGCCTGCCCCGATAGCGCCGGGTATAGCGCACGTAGGTGGGAAGCGTCGCGCAGGGTGTGAAATCGGCCAGAAACGGCGTGCTTCCGGTCGGCACCGAGAACGCCATCGGGTTGCTTCCGATGACGGGTTCGACGCCGCCGACCGGGTGGACGACGGGCACGACATCGTCGCTGAACACCATGCCGACCACATCCCGGTTCGCCATGCGCTCCGCGTACAGGCCCGCATGAAACAGGTCATGGCTGTTTCTCACCCCGACGACCGCGCACCCGGCGACTTTCGCCTTGGCGGCCGCGACCTCGGCCGCCAGAAGGCCGGCCAAGGGGCCCGGGCCCGAGTTTCCGTCGATGAGCGCGAAGCAGGCCTTTCCCCTGACGATTTGAGGTCTTGCGACCGGATCGGCCTCGCCCTTCCGGTAGTACTGCAGGTGGCTGTTGATCAGGTGATTGAAGCCCTGCACGCCCACGCCCCTCAGATCGGATTCGAGGTGCACGTCCGCCACCACGGCCGCAGCCTCCCGGTCGAACCCCACCGCTTCCAGGAGACGTTGCATGTAGATCCGCAGGACATCGATCCGAACCGCTCTCGTTTCGTGGCCAAGCATGATGTCTCTTCCCTCACGACCCCAATGGCTGCCATGGACGGGGGGCAATGCCGGTTTCGAAGACGCTGACCCGAAGCGGATAGACCGGAATCTCCACCTCTCTCCACCCTCGTGGCTCTACCGTTCCGTCCCCGTAAGGACAGATCGAGATCGCGACAACCTGCTCGATCTCGGCGTAGAACTCAATGTAATCGCCAACCTCGGCATCGCTGGTTCCGAATACGTAATCGCCGCTGCGAGGTTCGATGGCGACCTTGTAGAACAGGTTGAGATTGTCGTGGACCGCGTGCTGGCCGAAACCCATCATCGCCATTCCCGCGCGCAGGTTGTCGTAACAGGTTCTCGGGTGAACGCCGGCATACTGCACCCAGTGATGTGCGTTGCAGTGAGCAGCGTGGGAAATGTGGTCACGAGCATGATCGCCGTTGTCATGCCAGCGCACGGTGTCAGCCAGGCAGGTGCACAGGGGCCTCGAACGCGGGGGCGTTCCCCAAACCCGTGTGAACTTCTTGATACGGCCCCCCTCGAGGGCGATTTGAGCGGCCGGAAAATAGTGCTCGCTCGGGTCGTCCGGGTTCATCACGCAAACGTCCAGGGCATTCGTGCCTTCAACCACCGTGAGGCGCCACACTTGGCCTGCACTCACCCTGAAGCCGTAGCCGCTGCCGCGCGGCATCTCGTGCTCGAACACCGTTTGGAAGGACTCCCGGCGCGAGATCACGCCCTCGTAGAAGCCTGTGTCGAAGGAGTGTTTCTCCCGCACCATGGGTGCTGGTTCGGCCATGTTCAGCTCTCCCTTCCCGGAGTGGGCACCGGCTTGCTGGAGCGCCGGCCGTGGCCGTCCTCATAGAGAGAAAGATCGGGGTATGGCACTCCCGGATACGGCCAGCCCAGGGGGTCAGCGACCGGATAGCTCACC
This sequence comes from Alphaproteobacteria bacterium, assembly GCA_965207785.1. Lineage (GTDB taxonomy): Bacteria > Pseudomonadota > Alphaproteobacteria > SP197 > SP197 > SP197. Next base: position 157,459 of record CBDBNO010000011.1, read on the forward strand.
GCGATCTTCACAGCGCGGGGACGTGGATGTCTGATTTCGGCGGGGGAACGCGAACCGTCGATGTATGGGCTGAGTGCCAGCAACACACTCAAGTCGATTTCGGCGAACAACGTCACCCGGTCGCCGCGCCTGGCATCGGAAGGGTGGATCCGGAACTCCTGGCTCGGCCCCTCGACTTCCATTCTCTGGAACAGGCTGATGTGCCCCTTGTCCAGCAAGGAGGGTTCGAGCGAGCGCGACTCGAGCGCGTCGGAAAACTGCTCCCATGTTGATTTCACGCCCTGCTGGCCGCCTTGAAGCCGCCAGTCTGACGGGGTTTCGAAACCGCCGAACAGAAAATGGTGCCTGCCCTCGCCGGTCCGCGCGGCGACCGTGTCCTCGACGAACGTCAGCAACGGGCGATACCGGGCCATCGTTCCCCACAACCGGTTGAACCGCGTAAGATAGATCCCTTCGATCAGGCACATGTCCTGGGTCCAGATACGCTCGTCGGGATCGTGGGGATTGAAGGCAAACAGGTTGACGATCTGCGCGCCTTCGGCGAGTTCGAGGGTCAGCAACTCGCCTGCAGCCAACGCGATGCACACGGCCCCTGTTCCGGCCAGCTCCTGGGTGGCGCGAAACTCCTCCGGCCTGAGATGATCGGCGAGTGACTGGTAGAACTTCCTCCGAAAAGGGCGCGGGTGCGCGGAGTTCGAAGGGTAGAGCTCGTAGTCCATCTGCTGCTTCTCCGGCCTCGAGGATCCCTGCGTCAAGAACGCGTGCCGGTCCCATCCGGCGCGTCAATCGTCTGCATTGACCATAGCTTCATGGCGCATCATGCGCATGATCTTTCGGTCCAGTCGGCCATACTCCGGATCTGTCAGAATATCTTCCTTCTGGCGAAACTTCATCTCGCGCTTGAACGCCACGGGGATGTCTTCGAGAACCTTGCCCGGGTGACGAGTCATGAAGATGATTCGATCCGCCAGGAAAATCGCCTCGTGAATATCATGGGTGACCAACAGCACCGTGGTGTTCGATTTCTCGATGACTTCCAGGAGCAACTCCTGCATCCGCCAGCGGGTCTCGGCATCAAGCGCACCAAAGGGTTCATCCATAAGCAGAAGCGCGGGATCGTTCGCCAGGGTCCGGGCGATCGCGACCCGCTGTTTCATGCCCCCGGACAACGCTTTGGGAAAGACATGCCTGAATCGCGTCAGATCGACGAGATCGATGAAGTGGGCCGCGCGTTCGGCACGTTCGGCCTTGCCCATGCCCTGCAGCCTGAGGCCGTATTCGACGTTCTGCTGGACATTCAACCACGGAAATGAGGTGTACGTCTGGAAGATCATTCCGCGGTCAGGACCCGGCCCGGTGATCTCCGTCCCATGCAGGTAAATCGCTCCCCGGGTGGGTTCCTCGAGGCCGGCGACGAGGCGCAGCATGGTCGACTTCCCGCAGCCGGACGGTCCCAGCAACACGCACGATTCGTTCTTGGCGACGCTGAAGGACATGTCCGACAATGCGGTGATACTGGCGTCACCGTTCAACTGAAAGTCCTTCGTGACGCGGTCGACCACCAACATGACCTTGTCGCTTTGCGAGTCCAAGCGTGACTGCCCCCGTTCGTTCACTCTGATTCTTCCAGGTAGGAGAACATCAGGCGATGCACCAGCCGGAAAAGCAGGTCGAACATCAGCCCGAGCAGACCGATGACCAGGATTCCGGCCATGATTTCGTCCACGTGGATAAAGCGTCTGGAACGCATCATCATCGCACCAATGCCCGTGGTCTGAGCGGTGATCTCCGCGATCACCAGGTAGGTCCAGCTGGCCGCCAGCATTTGACGCGCCGAAGTGACTATGTCGGGAGACACCGCCGGCAGGATCACCGTCATCAACACCTGTTTGCGCGTGGCACCAAGCGTCAGCGCCGTTTCGATGAGTTCGGCACGAACCGCCTTGGTGTGGTCCATGATCAGGGTAATGAGGAACCACACCGCTCCCAGAAACAGTATGCTGATCTTGACCAGTTCGCCCGTTCCAAGCCACATCAGGAGCAGGGGTATCAACGCCGCCGCCGGTATGTAGCGCCAGGCGGACACCAGCGGATTGAAGAACCCCTCAACAGTTTTGAAGGAACCCATCAGGATGCCGAGGGGAGCCGAGACCGCGCATGCGGCGGCAAATCCCAGCACCACCCTCCACACGCTGGCCCAGATGTCGTAGAGAAAACCCTTGTCGATGACCAGTTCATAGAGGGCCGCTATGACCGCGGGAGGTGCGGGCAGGATGATGGCCGGCGCCCAACCACGCAGATTGGCGGTCTGCCACAGTCCGAAGAAGATCGCCCATATCGAAATCCCCAGCACGATGCTCCATGAGACAGGGATTTGCGTCTTGTACTCGAACCAACGTCTTCTCCGCCGACTCGGGCTCGGTATGCTCTCTTGATACTCGCTCATGTCTGCCGTCCTATCTCCCGCTTCCTGAGACGACGGACTCCCGACTCGCGCAGCGGGCGCTTGAAATCGATCGTCGCGCCGGCACAGGCGGACAAAGGCCTACCGTTCGACGGTTTGCGTACGCAATCGCTTCGTTTTCTGATGATCGACAGTGCCCGTTTCATCGAGCACCACGCAGTACGTCGCCCTGGCGCGCTCCGGGGTCACATAGCCCTCGATTACATCACGCTGAACCCGAACCGGGTCGCGCCTTCGAGGATCGCCATAGCCCGCTCCACCGCAGGAGACACCGATGATACTCTCGTCGGCGGCGAGTGTCAGATCGCCATACGGTGGAATGGGAACGTCTTCTCCGGACGCATTGCGCATCAACGTCCGGGCACGGGCTCCTGTTAACCCGCCGCGAGTCCCCAGCGGCGCGTTCACGGTGCCGTCGGTGACGTAGATAACCCGCAGCGAGCAGTCGACCGGACTGAACTCGACAAAGGACGAGGGCGCGCCGCAAAACTCACCCGCACCCTCGCTGTCAGTGACGATGCGGCGCTCAGTGACACGAATGGGATAGAGCGTCTCGTCGACCTCGACACTGTCCCAAAGGCATTGCCCGGCGCTGCCCGCGCCGAACAACGTCAACCAGCCGTCTTCACTGGGTCCGGCTGCGCCGAGGGTGTCTCCGAGCTGCAGCTGGTTCACGAAGGCCCTGTCGTTGTTGCGCGGATCAAAACCCGATATGACCGCGCCTGCGGGCGATTGCACCGCACCGGTTTCGGCCATGCCGTAACCTTCGGCAAACTCGGCGATGGCGCGCTGCACTGCATTGGTGACCCTGTCAGCGACATTGGTGGTCGCGATTGAGCAACTGGCCGGATGGCGAGGAATGCCGACAACGCAGTTTTCGCGCAGGTGAACACTGATCCGCCTGAAGCTGCCGGCGTTCGGTGGCACGCCGGGCTCAATGCTGTTGAAGATACCGATCATGGCGGCGGTGCGGGCGCAGGCTTCGCTGAGATTCAGGCCACTGGGCAGACAGTCCATGTTGTCGCGCAGGTCCACTTCAATGCAGCCGGCTTCGGCGTCCATCTCCACCGTGAGGTTCACCGGGATCCCTTCCGGTGGTGTTCCCGGAAAGGGATCGTGAGTGCTGCACGCTCTGGTGCGGCCACTCGGGAGTTTCTGAAGCGCCGCCACCATGCGCTGCTCGCTGTAGTGAAACCACTCGCGCTGATAGGCACGGAGCACCTCCCAGCCGATTTCGTCGCCAAGTGCCAACAACTCCCGTTCCGCTATCCGCGCTGCGCCCAGGGCCGCCAGATAGTCTCCGCGCCACTGGTCCGGAACCCTGATACGCAACATGCACATCCGAATGATATCCTCGATATCCCGGTAATCCTCCTGCACCTTCACGGACGGGAAGATGAGCGCGCCCTCTTCGTAGACGTCCTTCGCCGAGAACATGTAGGTGGTGGGCATAGCGTTGCCGATGTCCGCCTGGTGCGCCTTCGCGATGGCCGTGAACCGGTGCACCCCCTGATCGTCGATCACCGGCACCAGGATGGACTGATCGGCGGCGTGGGAGCAGCCATGGTAGGGCGAGTTATGGATGAAGGCGTCTCCGCGACGGAGCTCAGGGTGCAAATCCTTCATGGACTGGGCCATCATGTCGGATCCCACCATCAGATGGATGGGCAGGCTCTCCCCCAAGGTCAGCAGCTCCGCATCTCCCGTGAGGATGCAGCAGGAGAAATCCCGCCCATTGTTGATCACGCCTGAGCGGGCTGTGCGCAGCAGCGTGTTGTGCATCTTGCGGACTATTCCTTCCAGCCGCTTGGAAAGAACGGCAAGCAAAACGCCGTCAATCGCCGGGTCGTGCCCAGCGTTCGGTTCCACAGTGCCTACCACGCCACGAACTCCCGTTGCATTTTCAAGGCTTGATCACCAGGTTGCCCTGGAGTGTCCGGCGAATTTCTGCACCGGGGTCGACGACCACGGTGGTGAACGGAGATTCGACGATGGCAGGACCCGTCACTGTCTCGTCGGGCTGCATCGCTTCAAACCAGACGATGTTCGTTTCGAGCATGCCCAAACCGCCGAAGTGGCATTCGCGAGTGCCATGGGCAAGTCCTGCATCGTGCCGGGTCCGTTCCATGGAACCGACCGCCGATTCGCGCAGCTGACAGCGCACTCGGGCGTGCCAACTGACCAACTCGATCTCGGAGTCGGGATCGCTGAACGCGAAGATCTGCTGGTGAACTCCATGGAAGTCCTCGGTGAGCGCATCCACATCCCGTTGGGAATTGAAGCGTCCGCGGCGCAAGGGTACGTCAATCTCCCAAATCTGGTGCAGGTAGCGTCCCTCGACAAAAAACTCGATGGATTGATCGAACGAACGGGCTCCGGGCCCGTCGATGAAGCGCCGGCACCTGCTTTCCAGGTTGGCCAGGGTGCAATTGACACGGTCGCGGTCGAACGCGGCGTTGGTCGTGAACAACAACTCGGCATACTCACTGGTAAGGTCGGAGATCAGGGCACCGGCTGCACTGAGTCCGGCCGCCGCGTCGGGTATCACGATCTCCTTGCATCCCAGGCACCTGGCCGTCGCGACAATATTGAGTCCCGCCGCGCCGCCACCGCCGACGAGCACCGCGTCGCGAGGATCGATTCCCTGGTGAATGGTGATTTCCTCGATGGCGGTCACCATGTTCTCGGTGAGCAGGTCGATGACGGCGACGGCAGCCTGGTCCATCCCGATGGCCAGCGGTTCGGCGACATGCTCGACCATCGCCGACCTCGCGGCAGCGAGGTCCAGGTCCATGGTGCCGTTCAGGAACCGGGCCGGATCGATGTAGCCCAACGTGACCGCGGCGTCTGTGACCGTCGGACGGGTGCCGCCCCGGCCGTAGCACGCGGGGCCCGGAACCGACCCGGCGCTGTCGGGACCGACGTGGAGAAGACCGCCGGCGTCGACCCAGGCAATGCTGCCGCCGCCTGCCCCGACGCTCGTCACATCCACGGAGGGAAATCCGGTCATGTGACCGAGGTAAGGACGTCCGATCCACGTTTCCCGAGTCCAGGGAATCTGGCCGTTGCGGATCAGACTTACGTCATAGGTGGTTCCACCCGCGTCCGCGACGATTGCCGTTTGCGACCTTGACTCGACGCTCGCGTAGTGACGGCCGGCGACGGGCGCCATGGCAGGCCCGGACTTGATCGAGTGAATGGGAGCTTGCGCGACATCCGACGCGTCGAGAACACCGCTCTGGGACGTGATCACGAGAAGACGACCTTGAAAGCCCAACTCGCGCAGTTCGTCACGAAGGTTGTTCAGATAGCGACTGAGCAGGGGCTTGAGGGAAACGTCGATGCAGGTTGAGGATGCGCGCCGGTACTCTCGCAACGAAGGGTTGATTTCGTGCGACAGCGAATAGGGAACGCCGGGTAGATGTGCTTCCAGCAGTTCGCCTATCCGTTTCTCGTGCACCGGGTTCACAATGGACCACAGCAGACAGACACCGACTGCCTCCACTGAACGTCGTTCGATCTCGAGAAGGTTCTCGACCACGGCGTCCTCGTCCAATGGCGCAACCACCCTACCATCCATGCCGATTCGTTCCGGAACCTCGAAGGTCAACGCCCGGGGCACATAAGGTTCCGGATACGGGATCGCGTAATCGAACGTGGAAAGACCGATGCGTCCGCCTTCCCTGATCACGAGGATGTCCCGATGGCCCCGGGTGGTCAGAAAAGCCGTCTTGGCCGTACGACGGGTCAGGATTGCATTGGTGGCAATAGTGGTGCCGTGTACCAGCAAATCAACTCGCCCGAGCAGAGCCCGCGTTTCAACCCCCAGATCCGCACTCGCCGTATCAATGGCCGCCCGTACACCCCTGACCGGGTTTTCCGGGGTGGTCGAGGCCTTGTACATGCGAAGCCCGCCGCTGTCGTCCTCGACGATCAGGTCCGTGAACGTGCCTCCGGTATCGACTGCGAATCTCAACGTCTGCTCCCGCGATTGGGCTAGGCTCCCCCAACTCCCTCCTGCAGGCGTGGAGCATCACTTGCCACGGTAACCCGAGTCGTACAGTGCGTTCATGACGCTGCAGTCAACGGCACTTCCCGGATCGACTTGCTGCGTCATCTGCCCGAACTTGATCCACCAATCGTTGATGGTTTCCACCGCCGTGTATGCATGGCCGTTTTGCTGCCCGAACGGGCCATCGCCTGGAGCTCCGGCGCAGATGCGCGCAGCCTCCATGAACGAATACTGCCAGATAGTGGAATCCTCACGAGTGCCGGTCACGCCGTTGATCGCGTTGATGTCGGCCAGGTCCCACTGCAGGATGTCCGACAGCATCTGGTTGGCTTCTTGCGGGTTTGTCTGCCAGAACGCTACCGCTTCCCAAAACGCCTGCATGGCCTTTGCCGCCAAGTCCGGCTGTTCCGCCAGAAACTTGTCCGACATGTAGACGGCGTCCGTCATGAAACCCTTCTCCAACCAGTTGGGCTTTCGTGTGCTGCCCAGGATCATCGATCCCTCGAGTTGCTCAATGACTTGCTCTGTGTAGGGGGAGAACAGATACGCAAGGTCGATGTCCCCGGCCAACATGGCGGATGCAGCCTGGTCTCCGGCGAGGTTGATCCAATTGACCTCATCGACGCTCACTCCCTGCTCGTCGAGCCATATGCCGACCATGATCTGCCCCAGATAACCCTCTACTGCAGCCACCCTTGAACCCCGAATGTTGGCGATGTCGTCCATACCCTCGATGCCGACCACATGGTCCGCGCCATAAGATATCGTTGTAAACGCCACCAGCTTGATCGGAACCCCTTGCTCGGCCGCGATCGGTGCGTACTCCATGGTGGCATGAACAATGTCAGTCTGCCCTGCGCCAAGAAGCGTCCAAGCGGCGAACGGATCATTGATGGTGCTGACCTCCAGTTCGAGGCCCGGCACCTGATCGAGTTCCGCCGCCAGGTTCCACATCGCGTAGGCCGGCCATTCGATGCCCAGCGCGACCCTGACCTTGTCCTCGGCGGAACTGGAGCCTGGCAGCGTGATGCCGAATGCCATGGCCAAAGTCGCTACGGTCAATGCACGACAAATGGTTCCACGTGCTAATCCTGCAAGTGACATCGCCCTCTCCCGTTTGGTTTAGAACCTGTTCTTGTGTCCGTAGAGTTCTATGCGTTGAAACGAAACTCCTTGCACAAAGTGACGCAGACGGAACGCCAATGCCAAAAAGGCGCTCTTGAGAAAGATTAAGCCGTTATTATACTTTACATGTGTAAGCTCGACCATGCAAGGAATGCCCCGATGGTCCTCGCCAACCGATTCGAAGTACTTGACGCTGGCGCCGTTTCGACGGTGCAATCCGAGACCTTGCACCGGGAGGCATGGCAGTACGCTCCCGCAGGCGTGCAGGGAGACGGGCGCTACTACAAACCGTACCCGCTCTATATTCGCCGTGCAAAAGGTGCGCGCTTGTGGGACCTGGACGATAACGAATACATCGATTTCCACGGTTCCTACGGGCCTGCGGTCCTGGGGTACTCCGACGACCGCGTCAACAATGCCGTCAAGGAAGTTATGGACAGCGAGGGTGTGCTGTTTGCCTTGCCCCATCCCAGAGAGGTGGAGTTGGCGAAGGTTGTGGCCGAAGTCGTGCCATCGGGCGAGAAAACCATTTTCACGAATTCTGGCACCGAGGCTGTCTACCATGCCGTGCGCGTTGCCCGCGCCTTCACGGGGCGGAATCTGATCGTCAAGCTAGAGGGCGCCTATCACGGCTGGTTCAACGACGTGGCGGTAAGCATCAAGCCTGAACTCGAGGAAGCCGGTCCGGCCGCTCAACCGCATACCGTACCGGGATCCGCCGGCATCCCCAGAGAGTATCTCGAAAACGTGCTCGTCCTGGCCTACAACGACCTTGACTCGATCGAGAAAGTACTCGAGAGAAGACGTGGGGAAATCGCAGCCATCCTGGTTGAACCGGTGGTTCACAGCTGTGGCTGCCTGAAGCCCATGGATGGGTATCTTGAGGGACTGAGGGAACTTGCCTCGTCCCATGACGTGGTTCTCATCTTTGACGAGGTCATGACAAGTTTCCGCCACCATCAGGGCGGCTGCCAAGCGATTTTCGGGGTCACCCCGGATTTGACAACCTTTGGCAAGGCATTGTCGAACGGCTATGCCATCAGCGGCGTCACCGGCAAGAACGAGATCATGTCCAGGATTGTCCCCGAGGGCGATGTCTTCTTCTCCGGGACGTTCAACGGGCATCTGCTCAACGTGACGGCGGCTTTGCGAACCCAGGAAATCCTTCGCGATTCGTCCATTTACGAACGGCTGTGGAAGCTCGGGCGAATGGTCGAAGACGGAATCAACACCGCGGTCGAGAGGCTTGGCGTCAAGGCGCGGTGCGAGTCCTTCGGTTCGGTATGGTCATTGTACTTCGGCACTCGGGAGATACGGGACTACCGGGACCTCATCGAGGTGGCGTACAGCAAGGACGATCCCGTGATGAGAGCCTACCTCAGTTCGCTGTTGAACAACGGCATCTACGTTCAACCGTTCTACGTGGTGCGTTCCTTCATCTCGGCGGCACATACCGAAGACGACATGCAGAAGACAATCGATGTGACCGTGAGATTCCTGGAGGAAAACAGGATCGCATTGTCCTGAGAGTGGCCGGTGGGCCGCCCGGAGCATTCGACGTGAAACGCATCGGAGTCGATATCGGCGGTACCTTCACCGACCTCGTGTTGTACGATGGCGCCCGGAACGTCATTTGCAGCGCCAAGACGCTGAGCACTCCCGAAGCACCCGAACAGGCTGTCAGACAGTTGCTGGGAGATGTCGGCATCGGCGAGGGCGAATCGTTTCAGCTCATGCACGGCACCACGCTCGTGACCAATCTGATCGTGGAGCGGTCCGGTGCGAAAGTCGGTCTCGTGACCACCCGTGGTTTCAGAGACGTGCTGGAATCCATGCGCGCCGACCGCCAGCATCTTTACGATCTTCAATGGGACAAGCCCAGGCCATTCGTCCCACGCTATCTGCGTGTCGAAGTGCACGAACGCCTGGACCACCGCGGAAACGTGCTAATCGAGCTGCACGACGAGGATGTCAGCAACGTGGTCAGGTATCTGCTCGGGCATGACGTCGAGGCGGTGGCGGTCTGCCTTTTGCACTCCTATGCCAATCCGGTTCACGAGAGGCGGATTGCGGACATCATCGCAGAGATGGCCCCCGAACTTCCGGTCACGGTATCATGCGACGTCAACCCGGAGATTCGAGAGTACGAGCGAACCAGCACGACAGTCCTCAACAGCTATGCATTGCCCAAGACCAAGGCTTACGTCGCCCGGCTTGAACAGGCCTTCAGCCGAACCGGCTTGATCAGGTACATGCACAGTGGCGGCGGGCTGGTGTCTGCCGAGGTGGCGCGAAGCATGCCGGTACACCTGGCCTTCTCCGGTCCGGCTGCAGGGGTCCGGGCAGCAACCTGGGTCTGCCAGCGCGCCGGAATCTCCGACATTGTCACTGTCGACATGGGCGGCACCAGCTTCGACGTGTGCCTGGTTCAGGATGGCGTGCCGGAAACCACGGGCGAACTGGAAGTCGAGTGGGAGATTCCCATCCGTGCGCGTGCGCTCAACATCAACTCCATCGGCGCCGGCGGTGGCAGTATCGCTTGGATCGATGCCGGGGGCGCTCTGCGCGTGGGACCACGCAGCGCGCGTGCCGATCCGGGGCCGGCCTGCTACAACCGCGGGGGTGCCGAGCCGACCGTGACGGATGCCAACATGGTCCTGGGCTTGCTCAATCCGGCGGGATTCTCCGGCAGCGGGCTCGTTCTGGATGCCGACAAGTCCATCCGCGCGCTGCAGTCGCTGGCGGAAAACTTCGACCAGCCGGTAGCAGAAATGGCCAAGGGCATCTACAGCATCGTGAATGCCAACATGGCCCAGGCCATTCGCGAGATCACCATTGAAAAGGGTATCGATCCCCGGGACTTCACCGTCGTGTCCTTCGGGGGTGCCGGGGGACAACATGCCGTCGAAGTGGCCAGGGAAGTGGGCGCGCGCCGGGTTGCCTTTCCCGCGCTGCCGGGGACGTTCTCGGCGCTCGGCCTGCTGGCGGCCGATATGAGATACTCACGCTCCAGAAGCATGGTGACGCACCTCCGTGACGTTCCCATGGACCGGCTTTCGGACGAGCTTGCCACTCTGAAGCGGCAGGGGCTTTCCCTGCTCGCCTCGGAGCACGAGATGGCTCATCATGGGATCACAGTCGAATGCAGCGCCGATCTCCGCTACGTGCAACAGTCCCACGAGATCAATGTCGACCTCGATCCCGACGAGTTGACCCATGAGAGAATCTATGCCGACTTCGAGACCATGCACGAACGTTTGTACGGTACCAGACTGGAAGACCCCTTGGAGATCATCAGCCTTCACGTGACCGTTTCAGGCCGAGTCCCGCGCCCTCGCCTTCCGGAGGAGGAACCGGGACCGACGGCCTTGCCGAAACCAGTGCGCCACGCCGAGGTAGCGTTCCTTGACGAGCCGGTCGCGGTGTTCGACCGCGAGGCCATGCGAGCGGGGATGGCCATCACCCGGCCTGCTCTCATCGAGGAACCCCATTCCATTCTGTATGTTCCGAACGATTGCAGCGGGCAGGTCGACAGATACGGAAACATCACCATTGAACTGAACTGAACTGCATGCTTGAGGATCCGTTTACCAGCGAAGTGATTCGCTCCTATCTCGCATCCACCGTCCGGGAAATGGTCAAGGCAACCACCCGGACCGCCTACTCCATCGTATTCAGTGAAGGAGCGGATTTCTCCTGCGCGTTGTTCGACGGGCAGGCGAGATGCATCAGCCTGGAATCAGGCAATCCGGTGCACATGGCTTCGCTGCCGAGTGCCTTGCAAGCCCTCAGGGAGAGATACCCCGAAATCGATGAAGGTGACGTCCTACTGACCAACGATCCCTACAGGGGCGGGACCCATCATTCCGATGTGGTGGTCGTCAAACCGATTTTCCACGCGGAAAAGCTGGTCGCATTCGGCATCAACCGCGGCCACTGGTCGGATATCGGAGGCATGTCCGCCGGCGGTTTTTCCGGCGCCGCACGAGATGTGATCCAGGAGGGCCTGATTATTCCACCCATCAAGCTTTATCGGCGCGGCAGACTGGTGCCGGAACTCAAGGATCTGCTGACGTCGAACGTGCGTGTGAGCGACAGGGTCTGGGGTGATCTGCAGGCTCAGATTGCGGCCGTGATAACGGCGGAAAGACGCTTGAAATCCCTGATCGAGAAGTATGGCCTGACTGCGGTCATCGATGGTATGGACTATGCCATTGCCTACAGCAAGCGGCGATTCCTGCGCGGGATGCAGGCCATACCCGACGGTGACTATCACGCGGTCCAGTTCATGGAGGATGATGGCGCAGTCGATCGTCCGTACCGAATCGAAGTGCACATCACCAAGATGGCAGACGGGTTCACGGTGGATTTCAACGGCTCGGACCGCCAGGCGCTTGGACCGATCAATGCATCGCTCGCGGTGTCGATGGCATCCTCCTTCTGCGCGCTCACCGCCGTGGTCGATGCCTACACGCCCCTGAACCAGGGCGTATTCGATCTGGTCGATGTGATTGCACCCGAGGGAAGCGTGGTCAATCCGACCTATCCGGCACCCTTGTACGGAGGCAACTGCGACACTGCTGCACGAATCTTCGAGGCCGTAGTGAAGGCATTCGCCGGCGCGATGCCGGAGCGCGTGATGTCAGGGCATGTGGCGTCCGGCATGAATACGACAGCTTGGGGCCAGGAACCGGAATCCCGGAACGAGTTCGCCTGGTACATGTTTCCAAGCGGTGGCTGGGGAGCAAGGGCGTCAAAAGATGGCAACAATGACGTGTTCCATGCCATGGGCAACTGCATGAATCAGCCCGTTGAGGTGTGGGAGACACGCCATCCCACCCGGATCGAGAAGTGCGAACTGCGAACCGATTCAGGAGGGGCCGGCAGATTTCGGGGTGGACTGGGCATAGAGCGTCACCTGCGGATGCTGGCCAGGGAAACACTGGTCTCGGCATTGGCTGATGGCTGCGCCCAACAACCGTTTGGCCTGGATGGCGGCCGGCCCGGAAGTTCCAATGCCTTTGAATTGATCCGCGCAGCCGACGGACCTAGGTCGTTGCGGGAAGCATACGACTTGCCGTCTTGGGGAAAGTTCTCGAATGTGCCGTTGCAGCAAGACGACATTTTGTCCATAAAATGTGCAGGCGGCGGTGGTTTCGGATCACCGGAGGAACGCGATTTCGAGGCTCTGGAGTGGGACGTCCTCAATGGCTACGTGTCACCCGAGGCCGCCCGGGACGAGTATCGCGTCTGTATCGACGAATCCACCGGCAAGATCGATCGCAAGAAGACCGAAGAGCTCAGGAGCCGTTCCACCCGGCGGTAACCGCTGAACCCGTAACCCGGTCGAGACAGGACTATCAACATGCAGATTGTGTTCAGTCGCACCTCACCGTACGCACGCAAGGTCATGGTGCTGGCCCATGAGACCGGCGTGATCGATGAGTTCGAAATCATTGAAAGCGGTGATTTGTCAGCCGTGACAAGGAACGAGACCGTTGTTGCAAGAAATCCCATCGGAAAGATACCGGTGCTGGTGCTGGATGATGGTTCGTCCGTGATTGATTCTCGGGTTATCTGCGAGTTTCTCGACGGTCTGCACACGGGTCCAAGGATGTTTCCACCGTCGGGCCGGCGCAGATGGCAGGTGCTCACCCGACAGGCTGTCGCGGAGGGAATCCTGGACGCGGCCGTGAACACGCGTGACGAGATCATGCTGCGTCCCGAACGGTACCGGTGGCCGGAGTGGATTGACGGCCAGATGCTCAAGGTCCGCCGCGCGCTCGACCAGCTGGAGACGGAAGTCGGCGACATCGATGCCGCCGTGGACATGGGTAGCATCGCCGTTGCCTGCGCACTTGGCTACTTGGACTTCCGGTACAAGGACGAGGGCTGGCGGGACAGCCGACCCGGGTTGGCCGAGTGGTACCGGGCGTTTTCGGCTCGCCCGTCCATGCAGGCAACCACTCCGGAGTGAGCGACATGACCACGCTCCGTGTCAATGCCGGACCTTTCGAGTTCATCGCCAGGATGGAAGAGGACAATGCGCCGGAAACCTGCGCGGCGTTCCAGGAGCTGCTGCCCTTCAAGAACAAGCTCATCCATGTGCGCTGGAGTGGCGAGGCCACGTGGATTCCGCTCGGTGACTTCCAGATGGGGGTAGGCTTCGAGAACCACACCAGCTATCCCTCACGAGGTGACGTGCTGCTGTACCCGGGTGGCATCAGCGAGACCGAAATCCTGCTTGCATACGGTAGCACCAGCTTTGCCAGCAAGATGGGGCAACTGGCCGGAAATCACTTTCTCACCATCATTGAAGGTCGAGAGCATCTCGTCGAACTGGGCCAGCTGGTGCTTTGGGAGGGCGCTCAGAACATCGTGTTCGACAGGACGTGAGTGATCACGAAGAAAGAGCCGGGATGCGCGCCGGTGCCGCTTTCGACCTTCGAGTAGATATTGAATCACATCGACGATGCCGGATGCGAACTTTTCGACCGTGTGCACCGCGACGCGGCGGCGACGCAGTCAACTGCTCCGCCGCCAGGACCAGTTCACCTGGGTGAACCATCTCATCTTGGCCAACTCGGCTACGTGCTCCTGTCACAGACCGCAAGCGAGTTCCCGTTCGACGTCTTCAGCCGGCGCTACGAGAACAGCGCCACCGTCGTCACCTCCAACCTGCGCTCCCCGAAAACGAACATCCGGGTACGCCGGTGAACGCCTCACCGGCGTTCTGCTCGACCGCATCTCCCATCACGTTTCATCCTGGAGATGAATGGCGAGAGCTATCGGCCCAAGCAGAGCCAATTGCGCCGCCGGTCTTTCGTTCAAGAACCCGTCTGACCCCGTGGACCCTCCTGCGGATCTGCAGGGACAAGCAAACCGGGCATTCGATGGATCGATGCCCATGACCAAGCACCGAACCCGCAGCATCGCTCCAAGGCGCCAGGTTGTTTCAGGAGTAAGTCGCCGGCGAAACGCTCCGCTCCTCGACGCGCCGCTTTGACCTGTCCCGGAACCTGATCCGGACCTGGGTGGACCGGCATGAGGCCCGCACCTTCGACGAGGAGGCCGAAGCGGCCGATACCACCCTGGAGTACGAAGTGCTGATCGACAAAGCCGAGCAATCAAACCGTTGGACTCCCAAAGAGGAGCAGGTCAAGTTGGCCCGATTGGTGGCGGAAGACCGGAGCGCGATGTCATGACCCTGGACTGGAACCTCGACGGCCGCGTGGTCGTCAACTGGAAGACCTGCGACTGCCAACCCTTTCCCGCCCTCGGGGGCGGAGAGACCGGTCTGACGTGGCACCCGGTCCGCGCCATGTCCGGTTGCGGCGACGGCACCTACCTGATGAAGGTGACGCCGGGCGGCTCTACCGGGCTGCACGCCCACGCGGGCCGGGAGTCCTTCGTCGTTCTCGAGGGCGCACTGGTGGACGGCGACGGCACGGTCCTCGTCGAGGGCGACGTGGTGACCTACGATCCCGGCACGCGCCACCGCACCGACAGCCCCGAATGCTGCACGCTGATGGTGTGGAACGAGGCGCCGATCGAATTGGTCGAGGGTGACGAGGAGTTTGGAGCCATGAAAGCCGGACGCAGGATTGTCAACTGGAAGACGACCGCCTACGAACGCTACCCCCGCCTGCCCGAGACCGCCGATCAGATCGACTGGTGCAACGTCCGCGCCGATCCGGAGACGGGACAGGGCCTGTCGCTCATCAGGTTCGCGCCGGGCGCCAGTTCCCGGCTCCACGAGCACAGGGGCTGGGAGGAATTCATCGTGCTCGATGGAATGGCCACCGACCCCGACGGCACGACCTACCGCACCGGCGACGCGGTGAGCCTGCCCCCCGGCAGCGTCCACGCCTCCCGCCCCGACACCGGCTGCATAGGCGCCGTCATGATCGAGAAGCCAGTCATGAGGCTGGCGTAGGGTTGGTCTGGCGCAAGGATCGAAGAGTCGCGCGAGCGGTATCGATCCCGATGCGGCTGGTCATGGTGCTCCGGGCCCTCGAGCCCGCATGATGAGGGCGCTCTTCCCGACAACGTTGCCAGCTCGTCCACCGCCACGACGAACCCGTCAGGTTCGCGTCACCTCGCCGCAAGTGGAGGCCACCGGACCACGGTGGCGGTAGAGAGTTGCCGTCATGCGTGCCCGTTAGCCCGTGACTCGTGTCCCCGCCAATTCTGCGGAGTGCGTCGATAACTGGACCCAAACGATCGTCGACGGCATGCTTGACGACACACACGAGGAGGCAAAAGGATGGATGCAATCGTGACGGATCCCAGAGCGTTCATCGGTTTCGACGAGCCGGTCCTGGCCCATCTTGGGCAGAAACCCGAGATGGTGGTCTGGGACACCAGCGACGAGAGGATGTGGGTCGAGATTGAACCGAACATCTTCTTCCGCCCGTTGATGTTTGACATGGTGACCGGCGCCCACAGCGAGCTTCTCAAGATCCACGGGCCCGCGACCCTGGGCCGCCATCGCCACACCGCAGCGGTGCACGGTTTCGTGATCAAGGGAGAGTGGCACTACAAGGAGCACACCTGGAGAGCGAAGCAGGGCTCTTACATCTATGAGGCTCCGGGTGAGGTGCACACGCTGACCGTTGATGCCGATTGTGAGGAAATGATCACGTACTTCTATGTCGGCGGTTCGCTGATCTACATGGACGATGACGAGAACATCCTTTCGATCGAGGACAACATCGGTCTGATCGAGATGTGCCGGGATCACTTCGAAAAGGTGGGTCTGGGCGGCGATTTCGTGCACAACTTCATCCGCTGATCGCCAAGCCGACTGGTTTCGGAACGCCCGACGAGGAGTGCGGGCGGACCGTCCCGTCGGCCCCAATGTGTTCCGGGTGAGGTCGGTGGCGGGATTGCCGCGGATCACGTCCGGGAACGTTGACGTCAGGGTGGGCTGAAACGAGGAAATCGACCAACTTTGGAGGGAAAGGTGGACAACACGAAGCTCTGGGGCGGAGAGCCCTACTATGGCCTGGATTACGAAT
Organism: Alphaproteobacteria bacterium; assembly: GCA_965207785.1. Classification (GTDB taxonomy): domain Bacteria; phylum Pseudomonadota; class Alphaproteobacteria; order SP197; family SP197; genus SP197. Next base: position 174,080 of record CBDBNO010000011.1, read on the forward strand.
TCGACCCCCAGTGGTTCCTCACCGATGAGCAGCAGAAGCTCCAGCGCCAACTCATCGAGGTGTGCCACGATGTCCTTCGTCCCAATGCGGCCAAGTGCGACGAGTCGGGCGCCTATCCCTGGGAGAGCGTGAAGGCTCTGGCCGAGTTGCGGCTGCTCGGCTGCATCGTGCCCGAGAAGTGGGGCGGGCGTGGCGAGAATCACACGGGCCTCGCGATGATCGGCGAGACCATCACCCGTTACGGCTGTCCATCGACCGGGGTGATCTTCATGATGCACATGGCCGGTCTCGCGGCGCTTCTGTTCCGGGCCGGCGGCAATCGGGCCATACAGGAACTCCTTGCCCGCATCGACAGCGACGTCATGATCGGCTCGGCCTCCTACACCGATCCCGAGACGGGCGGCCACTTCTGGTATCCCAAGGTCTCCGGCGTCGAGAGGGTCGACGGCGGCTGGCATGTCAGGAAACGTTCCGCGTTCACCACCTCCTGCGGCGAGGCCCGCTGGATGACGACCCAGACGACAAGTCCCGATTTTGACGGTGACTACTCCGACCTCTCCGTCTTCCTCGTCTACGAGGACGAAATGAAGCCCAACCCGGGTCTATGGGACGTCATGGGCATGCGGGCTACCAGCTCCGGTCCTGTCGATTTCGACGTGGTGCTGCCCGAGGACCGTATGGTCGGTCCGCCGGGCGACGGCGCCGCGTCCAACGACGAGGCCGTCAACGCGGTGGGGATGATCATGTATGGCGCGCTCTACTGCGGTGTGGCCATGGGGGCCCTGGATATCGCCAAGCGCTACACAACCCAGCGCCGTCACGCCAACTTCGGTCAGTGCGTCGCGGACTATCCGACCACGCATGATGTCTACGGAACCAGCGTGGTGGATGCCCAGGCCGCACGAATGTTCCTCTTCAGCTTCTGCCAGCAACTGGACCGGGCCACCAGCAACGGCGATTGGACCCTTTACGAGGACGATCCCGATGCGCGACCCCGTTCCCCATACATCCTGTGGGGCTTGAAGGTGAAGGAAGTGGCGGCCCGCGCCGCCAGCGAGGTCACCGAGCGCATGTTCCGGCTGTTCGGCGGGTCAGGGTTCAGTCGCAACCTCGAGATCGAACGCCTTCTGCGGGACTCCAAGGCTGGTTGGGTAATGGGACCGAGCAACGAGGTGACTCGCGGCATGGTGGGACGCTGGGCGCTGCACGGCGGCGAGGCCGTTGACTGGTGGAACCAACGCCCCAACGTTGGCCTGCTCAACGCCGAGATCGGCAAGCTCGACCCTGAAGGCAAGAAGAAACTCATCGCGCAGCTTGAATCCAACCTTGCTTGAGACCTCCCGCTGTCGGGGCCGGGCGACGTCGTTGATCATGCCCCTGAAACCGCGCTCCGCGTGCTGACCTGAAAGGGGTGCGGCCGTACCGTCCGGTACCTGTCTTGGTCACACTTCAGGGGCCGTATGTCTCCGCTTACGCCCTCTGAGCCACTCACATGACTGCTTGCAGGTGCCCTGCGCGAGATGGTGGAGCTGTCATGGTCGTGGGCGTCGCGCAGGCCGGCATCCGCTCTCGTTGTCGCGCGTCCGAGACCGCCCGACTCCTGAGAGAATCACCGCGACCCCCCGACGGGGTCCTGGCGGCCTTCCTCGGTGGCGTTTCGTTCATCCTCGGCGAACATCTCTTCGAGCTCACGGGTCCAGTGCCTGGCCTCTTCGGCCATGCGATCGGTGTCGTGCGCGATCGCGTGTTGCCGGAGCAGGCGTTCGGTGTCGTGGTCGCGGAAGGTGTTAACGGTTCGTTGGCTCTCGAAGGCGTCGAGGCCCAGTTCCGTCAGGATCGCGCGGGCAAGCTCGAGGCTCGAGTGAAAGGTGTCGCGCACGATATGCCTGATGCCGAGGTCCATCAACGCATGAGCGTGCTGGCGGTTGCGCGCGCGAGCGAAGATCGTGAGGTGCGGGAAGTGTCTGCGCACGGCGCGCGCCGTCACGAGCGATTGCTCGACATCCTCGATCGCCAGCACGAAAAGAACCGCCTTGTCGGCATTCGCGGCGCGCAACAGTTCGACGCGGCTCGCATCGCCATAGTAAACCTTGCTGCCGAAGCGGCGCACGAAGTCGACCTGGTCCGAGCTCGTCTCGAGCGCGGTGAAACCGATGCGGCGCATGCGCAGGATGCGGCCCACGATCTGGCCGACCCGGCCGAACCCGGCGATGATGACCCGGTTCTCCTCCTCGATGATCTGCTCGTACGCGAGTTCCGCTTTCGGCTCCAGCCGGACGTTCAGCCAGTCGCCCGCCCTGAGGGCCAGCGGCGTAGCCGCCATCGAGAGTGTCACCGCGACGATCAGCATGTCGGCGGTGCGCCAGTCCATCAGTGCGGAAGACACGCCAAGCGCGAGGATGACGAAGGCGAACTCGCCTCCCTGCGAAAGCGCCACGGCCGTGCCGCGGATCGTGCGCCAGTTCGCCGTTTCGACACGCGCGACAGCGATCAGGCAGAGCATCTTGACCGACATCAGACCGAGCGCGAGGCCCAGCACGGCGAGGGGCGTTTCGATCACCAGACCGATGTTGACAGTCATCCCGACCGCCATGAAGAAGAGGCCGAGAAGCAGCCCCTTGAAGGGCTCGATATCGGCTTCGAGTTCGTGCCGGTATTCGGAATCGGCGAGCAGCACGCCGGCCAGGAACGCTCCGAGAGCCATCGAGAGGCCGACGAGGTCCATCAGCAGGGCCACGCCCACGACCGTGAGCAGGGCGGTGGCGGTAAACACCTCGTGCGTGCCGAACTGCGCCACGAGCCGCAGCACGTGGCGCAGGAGGTAGCGGCCACCGAGCACCATCAGCACGATCAGGCCGACCGCCTTGGCGATGTTGAGCCAGAGAGCTCCCTCGCCGGCGCTTGCGGACGCGGGCGCCAGAAGGGGCAGAAGGGCCAGAATGGGGATCACCGCGAGGTCTTGGAACAGCAGGATCGAGAACGACAGGCGGCCGTGACGGGTCGTGAGTTCGTTGCGCTCGGCGAGCGCCTGCAGCGCGAAGGCGGTTGACGACAGCGACAGGGCGAGTCCGGCAACCACGGCGGCCTCGAGCGGCAGTCCCAACGCGAAGGCGAGACCGGCGAGCGCTACAACGGTCAGCGCGAACTGCCCTCCGCCCAGCCCGAACACCGCCCGGCGCATGGCCCATAGACGCAGCGGCTGCAGTTCGAGGCCGATGACGAACAGCAGCAGGACGACGCCGAGTTCGGCGAAATGAAGGATTTCCTGCTCGTCGTCGACAAGATCCAGCGCCCAGGGACCGACGATCAAGCCCGCCAGCATGTAGCCAAGAACCGAACCCATTCCGGCTCGCCTGGCAAGCGGGACGACGACCACGGCCGCGGCGAGAAAGATGGCAACCTGCTCGAGAAACGCCATGTGATTCGCCCCTCCTCTTCGAACCGCGCCCGCAGAGCCTGATCTTGTGGCCGCATCTCCGGAACTCTACCATGCCGGCCGCACGGGCTGGCGCCACGGGAGAGTGTTGACAATGCTCGACATCGAGAAGGTGGACCACATCGGCATTCGGGTCAGCGACAGGACCGTCTCCATCGCGTTCTACGAACGCCTCGGCTTCAGGACCCTTGCCGACGCGGGCTTCGAGAAGGGCCACCCCATTATCATGCAGCATCCCTCGGGCGTCGTGCTCAACCTGCTCGGCCCGGCAAACACCACGAACGACACCAACATCCTGATGGACGTGGACGAGAAGTATCCGGGCATCACCCACGTCTCGTTCAAGGTGGCCTCGCTCGACGCCGCCAAGGCGTTCCTTGCGGAGAGCGGCATTCCGCTCAGCGGCCAGTTCTCGTTCAAGGACCTGCGGGCGGTCTTCATCCGCGATCCCGACCGCAACGTGATCGAGCTTGACGCCTACGCCGCAGAGGAGCCTCAGACGCGGGCCGTCCCTGCTGAGGATGCCGGCTACCGGGCGCATCCATAGAGGGTGCACAAGGCCCGGTGCGCCAGCGCCGGCACGAGCAGCCCGCTGTCCCGGACCAGGAGGCTGGTCAGTTCTTCAAGCGCGACGATCTCGATGCCTCAGGAGTGGACTCGCACGTCGGAGCACGGCGCGCTGACGCCGCCGATATGATCCGGATGGACATGGATGCAGATCACGGCGCGAACCGGCTTGACCGTGATCCGGCGGCAGCATTCGGCGACCGGCTCGGCGAACTCGACTGTCGGCAACGGATCGACCAGGAGGCAGCCGTAGTCGCCCTCGACCAGCGCGCGGTTGGACGAGCTGAACCAGCGGGCGACACGATCGCGTCCGGCAAGGGTTCGAGCTTGGAGTTCCGGAAGGCGAGGCCGGGATGGACGGTTACGGGCCGGTTCGAATCCTGCGCTTTGCTGTGGCGGTTCTGCGACGCCGCAAATCAGCCCGGTCCGCCAATCAGACCTTTCCGGCACTCGCGATTGCGGCGATGTTGAGCAGGCCGCGCACGGTGGCATTCGGCGTGACGATATGGGCTGCGCCGCCATAGCCGAGCAGGATCGGGCCGATCGGCTGGGCGTTGCCAAGGGCCGACAGCGCGTGGATCGCCGCGTTGGCTGCGTCCATCCCCGGAAAGACCAGGATGTTGGCGCGTTCGGTGAGCCGCGCTTCGGGCAGGAAGTGATCACGCGCTGCCTTGTCGAAGGCCAGGTTGAGCTGCATCTCGCCCTCGAACTCGAAATCGGCTTGCGTTTCGGCAAGGATTTCGGTCGCACGACGCATCCGGGCCGCGCTCGGGCTGGAATGAGCACCGAAGTTGGCATGGCTGATCAGCGCGACCCGCGGGATCTGGCCGAAGGCGTGGACCTGCGCCGCCGCCGCGCGGCAGATCCCGGCAATGGCTTCTGCATCCGGTTCGTAGTTCACATAGCCGTCGGCGATAAAGACGGTGCCGGAATCCGTGATCAGCGGCACCAGGGCCGTTACGGTTTCCGACTGGGCCCCCAGAATCTGGTCAACGTGTTCCAGATGGGTTGAATAATGACCCGAGGTACCGCAGATCAGGCAGGCCGCACCACCCTCGCGGACGTGCATTGCCGCGGCCAGGGTGTCGCTGGTCCGGAACAGCTTGCGGGCGGCCTCTGGGCCGATCCCGTCGCGGGCCCGCAGACCGTGGAGCCTTGCGCCATAACGCTCGATCACCTCTTCGTCATCGTGGTCGAACACTTCGAAGTCCCTGTCGGGCGTCACGCGCAGGCCCCTCTCGGTGCACAGGGCAGCGATCCGGCCTGCCCGCCCGGTGGCGACGGGCGCTGCGATGCCCTCATCGAGAATGTTCTGGATTGCCCGGAGCACCCTCCGGTCCTCGCCCTCGGCAAAGATCACCTTGCGCGGCGCTGCCCGGGCGCTGTCGAAGATCGGCCGCATCAGGAAACTGGTTCGGTAAACGAAACTGGAAAGCCGGGTACGGTAGGCGTCGAGGTTCTCGATCGGGCGCGTCGCGACGCCGCTCTTCATCGCCGCGCTGGCGACGGCCGGTGCGATCGCGCCGAGAAGCCGCGGATCGAAAGGCCGGGGCAACAGGTAGTCGCGGCCGAACTTCAGCCGCTCCTCGCCGTAGGCCCGGGCGACCTCGTCGGTGATGCCCGCGCGCGCCAGTTCGGCCAGCGCGGTGACGCAGGCAAGTTCCATCTGCCTGTTGATGGCCGTTGCGCCGACATCGAGCGCGCCGCGAAAAATGAATGGAAAGCACAGGACGTTGTTGACCTGGTTCGGATAGTCGGTCCGCCCGGTGCAGACAATGGCGTCCGGGCGCGCGGCGCTAACCTCTTCGGGCATGATCTCCGGCACCGGGTTGGCCAGCGCCATGACCATGGGTTCCGGTCCCATGCGTCGGCACTGTTCGGAACTCAGCACGTTCGGCCCGGAAAGGCCGAGAAAGATGTCTGCGCCGTCGATCGCGTCGTCCAGGGTTCGGGCGCGGGTGTCCCGGGCGAAGGCGGCCTTGTGCGGCTCCGCGTGACGCCCCTTGTGGACGAGCCCTTCGATGTCGACCAGCCAGACATTCTCGCGTTTCAGCCCGAGGTCCAGAAGCAGGTTCAGGCAGGCGATACCGGCTGCGCCGCCGCCGGTCGAGACCAGCTTGATCCGGCTGAGTTCCTTGCCCAGGAGATGCATGCCGTTGACAATGGCGGCGGCGACGACGATGGCGGTGCCGTGCTGGTCGTCGTGGAAGACGGGGATGTTCATCTCCGCCTTCAGCCGGCTTTCGACCTGGAAGCAGTCGGGCGCCTTGATGTCTTCCAGATTGATGGCGCCGAAAGCCGGCTCGAGCCGCCGGATCGTGTCGGCCAGCGCGTCCGGATCGCTCTCGTCGATCTCGATGTCGAACACGTCGATATCGGCAAATCTCTTGAAGAGGACAGCTTTGCCTTCCATGACCGGCTTTGCCGCTAGCGCCCCGATGTTGCCGAGCCCGAGCACGGCCGAGCCGTTGGTGACGACCGCGACCAGATTGGCCCGCGCCGTGTAGCGCGCCGCATCCTCCGGTCGTTCGGCGATCGCGCTGCTCGCCTCTGCGACGCCCGGGGAATAGGCCAGCGCAAGATCGCGTTGGTTGGCCAGGGGCTTGGTCGGGCGGATCGCCAGTTTCCCCGGCCTGCCTGCTGCATGATAGCGCAAAGCGTCCTGGTCCATGTCCTGCCCCTCGAACCGGCGGAACGTGACTCTCGCAATCAGGAACCGTATCACAGAAGCCGCGAGGTGGCCGCCGGCCCGATGGTCATTCGGTCCCATGCACCGCCGCGACGCACCCGCGCGTGAAGCATGTTCCGCACCCGTCCGCCCGTGTTGACCGATCAAATCCCTGGCCAAACAGGAGCGCGAAGGATTCTGACAACACCATTGCCGTCAATGGTTGCGAGGGAAAGACGTGAACCTGCGACTCTTGGGTTGTGAGGGGCGCGATTCAGGCGCTTTCATCTATGTCAGTGCGCCGATGAGGGCGTCGAGAGTCAAGTTGGGGCGCTCCGCCATCATCATGTGGCCGCATCCCTCCAGCACGATCATGCGGCCATCGGGGAGGGCGTCGACGAGGGCCCGGGCATTGCGTGGCGGCGTCATCATGTCCCGATCGCCGAGGATGAGCGTCGCCGGGCACGTGACCCCGGCGGCCGCCTCGAGCCCGTTGGTGTAGTCGTTGCAGGCCTTCATGTCGTTGTAGAGGACGCCGTCGCCGCCGCGTTCGAGCAGACGCATGCCGCCCCCGGTGATCCACAGCCCCGGGACTTCCGAGCCTCCCATCTGGGCGGCACGACTGTGTCCCCAGACGGTCACCATGTCGTAGGCGGCATGGCTGTTGATCCGGGCGTTGTCCAGCAGGGCATCGGTGACGGGCATCGGCACGCTGGTGCCCAGCAGCACGATGTGTGTGCACCGTGGCGGGTAGCGGGAGGCGGCCTCGAGGACGGGCAGCGAACCCATGGAATGTCCGACCAGGGAGGCCGTGGCCACTCCGGCGGCATCGAGAACGTGCATGAGCCAGTCGGCGACGGCGCCGACCGAAGGCAGGGGCGGCCCCTCCGACCGGCCGTGTCCGGGCAGGTCGACGGCGAGGACGGCGTGGCCATGGTGGGCAAACCAGCGGGCCTGAGCCGACCAGACCGTGCGGTTCATGGAGGCGCCGTGGACGAAGAGAACCACCGGCAGTGCCGCATCGAATGTCCTGCCGCCGGTGGCTGCGAAGACCGCGCGGCCGTCGACGGTAAGTTCCAGTGACATCGCCTCAGGCCCTGGAAGCGGCGGCGAGGCCGCGCTTGAGATCAGCGACGAGATCGTCCGGATCCTCGAGTCCTATGGAGAGGCGCACGAGCCCTTCGGAGATGCCGGCCGCCTCGAGGGCAGCCGCATCCATCTGCTGATGGGTCGTCGAGGCAGGATGGATGACCAGCGACTTGGCGTCTCCGACGTTGGCGAGATGAGAAAAGAGCTGCAATGCCTCGATGAACTTCACGCCCGCCTCGCGGCCTCCCTTCAGCTCGAAGCTGAAGATCGCGCCGGGTCCCTTCGGCAACAGACGCTTCGAGAGCTCGTGGTCGGGATGGGACGGGAGCTCGGGCCACAGGACGCCGCGGACCGCATCGTGTCCGGCAAGGAAGGTGACGACGGCACGGGCATTCTCGACATGGCGCGTCATGCGCAGCGGCAGGGTTTCCACGCCCTGGAGCAGGTAGAAGGCGGTGGCCGGGCTCATGCAGGCGCCAAAGTCGCGCAAACCCTCGGCGCGGGCCCGCATGATGAGGGCTCCCGGGCCGAACTCCTCCGCGAAATCGAGACCGTGATAGCCGGCATAGGGTTCGGTGAGGGTGGGAAAGAGCCCGCTTGCCTCCCAGTCGAAGGCGCCCCGGTCGACGAGCACGCCGCCAATGGCAACGCCGTGTCCGCCGAGGAACTTGGTGGCCGAGTGCATGATGAGATCGGCGCCGTGGTCGAACGGGCGCGACAGGAAGGGCGAGGCAAAGGTGTTGTCGATCATCAGCGGCAGACCGGCCTCGTGGGCGACTCCGGCGACAGCGGGAATGTCGAGGACCTCGAGACCCGGATTGCCAAGCGTCTCACCGAAGAGAAGCCGCGTGCGGGGGCCGATGGCCTGGCGGAAGGCATCCGGATCCCGGGGGTTGACGAAGGTCGTCGTGATACCGAAGCGGGGCAGCGTGTAGTTGAACATGTTGTGGCTGCCGCCGTAGATCGAGCCGGAAGCAACGATGTGATCCCCGTTGCCCATGAGCGTGGCCACGGCGAGGTGAAGCGCTGCCTGGCCGCTTGCGGTGGCCACCGCTCCGACACCGCCCTCGAGGCCGGCGATCCGTTCCTCGAAAACGGAGACGGTTGGATTGGAAATGCGTGAATAGATGTGACCGGCGCGTTCGAGGTTGAAGAGCGAGGCGGCATGATCGGTCGACGGGAAGACAAAGGAGGTCGACTGGTAGAGGGGAACGGCACGCGCCCCGGTCACGGGGTCGGGCTTCTGCCCTCCATGGAGGGCAAGAGTATCGAATCGCGGGTGTCCGGAACCGGCCATGGGAGCTGCTCATCCTTGGGAAGCCGGCGCACACTAGACCGCCGGTCGTTGAGCGTCCACCGCGGGCGGATTGATCCTGAACAGGCTTGCGGTAATGTCAGCGCCGCTGACCGGAGGACTCTCGATCATGGCACCACTCCCGCAATCCATGGCCGAAGCGCTGCCAACGGACGACCGGATCCGCGAAACCGGCGAGTGGCTGGCGGGTCACAACGTCAAGTACATCCTGTGCTGCTGGATCGATCTCCTTGGGCAGCCCAAGACCAAGCCTGTGCCGCTCAGCGACTGGGAACGGCTCGCCAGGGGGATGGGCCCGCAGTTTGCCGTGCATTCGGTATCGTTTGTCCCTGAACTGGGCCCGGCCGATCCGGACCAGATCATGGTTCCCGATCTCGACTCCCTGACATTGTGCCCCTGGGATAAGACCATGGCTTGGGTCTTTGCCGATCTCTGGTGGTCCGACAAGCCCTACAATCTGTGTCCCAGAGGGGCGATGAAACGGATTCTCGCCGACTGCGAGGACAAGGGCTATCTGGTCTATGCCGGTGTCGAGCCCGAGTTCATCGCCATGCGCTGGAAGGACGGCAGGCCCGTCAAGGCGTTCGATGACGACCTGGAGGCTGGCGAAGGCCTGCGTCCTCGCCGCCAGGCCTTTGGCTACGACGTCGAGTACTCCATCAATTCGATGGGGTTTCTGGGTGAACTGATCGACATACTCGACGGTGAACTCGACTGGGACCTGCACGACGTGGTGTGCGAGGGGGCCTACAGCCAGTTCGAACTCGACTTCGGCTACACCGATGCGCTTGCCATGGCAGACCGCCTCGTCTTCCTCAGAATCCTGCTCAAGGAAATCGCCAAGAAGCACGGCATGTTCATCACGTTCATGCCGAAGCCGACGACCGGCGACTGGCGCTCGGGTGCGCACATGAATACCTCCATGCGCAGTACCACGTCGCCGGACGCCAATCTCTTCGAATCACCGGATGGCTGGTCGCCGGAAGTCAGCCATGCCATTGGCGGCCTGTTGCAGCATGGCGGGGCTCTGACGGCGATTGCCTGTCCGACCGTCAATTCCTACAACGGTCTGGTTCCCCGGGTCGGCGGCTTCGAGGGCGGCACGGTCACCTGGGCGCCGACCCACATGACCTACGGCTACAACAACCGTTCGGCCATGTTGCGCATGCCGCAAAACCGCTACTGCATCGAGAACCGTGCGGCCGACATGTGCATGAATCCCTATCTGGCCCTGGGCGTGACCGCGGCCTGCATGACCGAGGGCATCGTCTCCGGGATCGATCCCGGGCCACCGCTGAACGAGGACCTCTACAGTCTCAGCGAAGAGGATCTCGCCCGTTCGGGCGCCCAGCGCCTGCCGCGCAATCTCTTCGAGGCCGCTGAGATCTTGCGCGACGATACCTTCGTCAAGGAGGTCATCGGCGAGCAGATGCACGCCTCGTTCCTTGCCTACAAGTTCGACGAATGGGAGCGTTACCACCAGGAAGTGACGGACTGGGAGGTTCGCGAGTACCTGAGGCTCTATTGATGGCCGACTCCTTCGAGACGTGGTCCCTTGGTGATGTCTCGCTGCAGTCGGGAGAAGTTCTCAGGGGCGCTCGCCTTGCCTACCGCACCTGGGGCGCGCTGAATCCGGCAGGTGACAACGCGGTTCTCATTCCCACCTACTACACAGGCACGCACCGCAACAACGAGGCCTATTTCGGTCCCGGGCGCGCGCTCGATCCGGCACTGCATTTCATCGTCTCGATCGACCTCTTCGGCAACGGCCTGTCGTCGTCACCGGATAATCATCCCGCCCCCCAGGACGGTCCGCGATTCCCGCGGACCACCTTCTTCGACAATGTCGCCTGCCAGCGCCGCCTGTTGACGGAAGCGCTGGGGGTCACCCGTCTGCGCCTTGTCACCGGCTGGTCCATGGGAGGCTGCCAGTCCTTCCAGTGGGGCGCCCAGTATCCCGACATGGTCGACGCCATTCTGCCATTCTGCGGGTCGGCGCGGACATCGCCCCACAACATCGTCTTCCTCGAAGGCGTCAAGGCCGCACTCACCGCCGATGCAGCGTGGTCGGGCGGCGACTACACGGAGCAACCGGTCACCGGTCTCAAGGCGTTCGGCAGAGTCTACGCCGGCTGGGCCTACTCGCAGACGTGGTACCGTGAGGCCCACTACCGCGATCTCGGTTTCGAAAGCATCGAGGACGTCCTTGCCGACTGGGAGGCCGACCATGTCGACAACTGGGACGCCAACAACCTGCTTCACAAGCTCTGGACCTGGCAGAAGGGCGACATCAGCGCCAATCACCTCTATGGCGGCGACTTCGCCCGAGCGCTTGGCGCCATCACGCCGCGGGCCATCGTCATGCCCTCGTCAACCGACCTTTACTTCCCGCCGGAGGACAGCGAGATCGAGGTTGAGGGCATGCCCAACGCCGAACTCAGGGTCTATCCGACGGTCTGGGGACATTGCGTGGCCAGCGGCCATGCAGTCCCGGCCTTCCACGACTTTCTCGATCAAGCCATCCGCGACCTCATCGATTGCTGACCGCAGGAGGAGCCTCTTCGGCGGCGGGCGGCTACCAGGTGCGGCCGCGGCCCTCGATGGGCCAGATGTCGACGAGACGGTCGCCGCGGACGCAGTGATAGATGTCGTGGAGGTTGACCGTGGGATCGCAGTGGGGCGTGACGCATGTCACGACGTCGCCGACGGCGGGTCCGTTGGTTCCCGGCGGGACCACGATCCTGCCGTGCTCGTCACCCATGAATTCGTAGAGGGACCCTTCCGCGGCGCCGTCGGCGACGTCCGGCACAGGTCCGTCCGTGGCAAAGGCCTTGATGCCGGCATCGATGGTGGCGGCGCCGGCCATGTTGGCCGAGATCACCGTCGACTGCACGAAGAGGGCGGTCCGGAAGGGGCCGGGGGTGCCGTCCCGGCGCATCACGGCATTGTACTCGACATCCATGAAGATCGCCGAACCCACCTGGATGTCGGTAAAGACACCGCAGTCCGAATCGTGATCATAGGTGCCTGTACCGCCGCCGGTCACGATCCCGGGAGAACCAGCGACCGTGGTGACGGCGCGCTGTGCCTCGTCGAGGTAGGCAGCAACCTCGGCGGCCTCCCTCTCGCGCGCGGCGCAGTCGGCAATGTGCTGGATATCGCCGGCGTAGCACTGCAGTCCGGCGAGTTCGAGCGAGGGCCGGCGGACGATCTCCCTTGCCAGCGCGACGGCATCCGCAATCGAGGAAACTCCGGTGCGGTGGAGACCGATGCCGAGATCGATGAGAACCCTCATCGGCTTCTGACGGCCGGCTGCAAGGGATGCGAGGCGATCGACGACCGTGGCGTTGTCGACCACGAGGATCAGTTCCTCTGCCGTGTCATTGAGCGCCAGCACCCGTTCGAGCTTGTCGGCCGTGACGATGGGCGAGGTGATGAGGATGCGGCCGATACCCTCGCGGACCAGGGCGTCGGCCTCGCCGAGCTTGGCGACACAGATGCCCGTCGCTCCGGCATCAAGCTGGAGTCGTGCGATTTCCGCGCACTTGTGGGTCTTGGCGTGGGGCCGCCAGCCGGCCGGCGTCCGGCTGAAGTGGGCTGCCAGGGTCCTGATGTTGTGTTCGAATGCATCGAGATCCAGCACGAGGGCGGGTGTCGCCAGGCGCCACCGGTTCTCTCCCTTGAGGTGGCGGTTGATGGAAAGGCCGGTCATGGCGGTCTCCAGGTTCGAACGGTTGATGGTGGCTGTGAACTCTTTCCACGGCAAGGTGCGAAGGGGCATTGCATCGCCGGATGATGCGGCGATACTTGCGATCGCCATTGACGGAGCTGCGCGTGATTCGCGTTCTGCTTCAGGACCAGTCCGGTGGTGTCCTTCTCCGGCTCTCTGCCGGGAGGTGCGGCGTCGCATGAACCGGCGGCGCGGTCGGGACCGCCGCATGGAGGAGCGCCGTCAGGCGCCCGCTGCCGCGGTGTCGCCCGGTTGCCCGGGCGGTTGCTACAGACCGCTCTCTGACAGTGATGTGACGGCGATCCATCGCTGCGTGATGCGCCTCATGGAGGAAGTCGGGTTCTCGGGCGCCATTCCCCCGATGGTCGAGCGTGTCACCCAGCGGGGCGGCAGGGTCTGCGGCAACGGACGGCTCCACTTTCCGGCATCCCTCGTCGAGGAGGTGCTGCGGTGCAGCCGGCGCTCCTTTGTCGCCTGGGGGCAGACCCGTGAACATGACCTCGACATTGCCGACGGACGGGTTCACTTCGGATCCGGCGGTGCGTCGCCCAACATCGTCGATCTGGAGACGGGGCGTTACCGGAGCGCCACGGTACGGGATCTCCACGACGTCGCCCGCATCGTCGATACCCTCGAGAACATTCACTTCTACGATCGCTCGCTCGTCGCCTGCGACATCGAGGACCCTCTCGCCTTCGACATCAACACGGCCTACGCCATCCTCGCCGGCACTGCCAAGCATGTCGGGACCAGCATCACCGAAGCCCGCAATGTCGAGGCTGTCGTTGGACTGTTCGACGCCATTGCCGGTGGCGAGGGCCGGTATCGCCAACAACCCTTTGCCATGCTGCTCTCGTGCCATGTGGTTCCGCCCCTTCGCTTTGCCGAGGAGGCCTTGTGGGTTCTCGAACGGGCCATTCCTTTGGGTATGCCGGTGATGCTGGTTTCCGCCGGACAGGCCGGCGCCACGGCGCCGGCGACCTTGGCGGGGGCGGTGGCCCAGGCGGTTGCCGAGGCACTTGCCGGGCTGGTCTACTGCCACCTCATCGATCCCGATTGCGTCGCCATCATCGGGCCCAAGCCCCTGGTCTCGGACCTGCGCACCGGCGCCATGTGCGGTGGCAGCGGGGAACAGGCGGTCGCCGCCGCCGCTGCAACCCAGATGGCCCGTCACTACGGCCTGCCGTGCAGCGTCATGGCCGGCATCACGGATTCCAAGGTTCCCGATGCCCAGTCCGGCTACGAGAAGGCCTGTGCCGTCACCCTCGCAGCCCAGGCGGGCTGTTCGATGATCACCCAGAGTTGCGGCATGCACGCAAGCCTGCTCGGCGCCGCTCCGGAGAGTTACATCATCGACAACGACATGCTCGGCGCCATCATGCGGACGGTCCGCGGCATCGAGGTCAACGACGACACGCTGTCGGTCGATACCGTCAACGAGGTGGTGACCGGAGAGGGCCACTATCTGGGCCACTCCCAGACCCTTGGCGCCATGACCCGGGACTACCTCTACCCCCGGCTGGCGGACCGGCAACCGCCCGGCGCATGGGAGGAAGCCGGTGCGCTCGACATCCGGGAAAGGGCGCGCCAGGAAGCCCGGCGGATCCTCCGGGATCACCGGACGGGGCACTTTTCTCGGGCGCTCGACCGGCGCCTGCGCGAGCGCTTTCCGATACACCTGCAGCCGGACGCCGTTCATCCGCCATGAGGCTGCCCCACCTGTTCTCGCCCGTGACGATCGCCAGGACGGAGATCCGCAACCGAATCGTCTTCACCGGTCATCACACCCATCTTGCCGACGGACTGGTGAGCGACGATCTCGTGGCGTATCACGAGGCACGGGCAGCCGGCGGCGCCGGTCTCATCGTCGTCGAGATCGCCACCATCCACGACACCGGCGTCTTTGCCGCCAACTGCCTCGACGCCCGTTCGGCGGACTGCATTCCGGGATACCGACGCCTAGCCGGAGCGACCCAACGGCACGGCGCGCGGCTCTTCGGCCAGCTGTTTCATCCGGGCCGGGAAGTCCAGGTTCGCACCGATGGTCTCATGGCCACCGCCGTTGCTCCGTCCCCGGTTGCCAACGAGCGCTTTCACATCATGCCGCGGGCCATGTCCGGTGCCCTCATCGAGGAGGTGATCGAGGGATTCGCCCAGGGAGCCGGATATCTTGCCGAGGCGGGTCTTGACGGTGTGGAACTGGTCGCCAGCCACGGCTACCTGCCGGCGCAGTTTCTCAATCCCCGGCTCAATCTCCGCAATGACGCATGGGGAGGATCTTTCGACAGGCGCCTTCGATTCGTCGAGGAAACGCTGTCGGCGATGCGTGCCGCAATCGGTGATGCAACGCTCGGCATGCGGATTTCCGGCGACGAACTCGACCCGGCGCAGGGCCTCACCGCAGAGGATGTCGAAGAAATCGCAAGGGCCCTGGCGCACCGCCTTGACTACATCAGCGTCGTCGCCGGCATGTCGTCGACTCTCGGCGCCTCGATCCACATCGCCGCGCCCATGGGTATTCCGGCCGGCTACATCGCTCCCCTTGCCCGCAGGGTGAAGGAGGCCTCCGGATTGCCGGTGATCGCCACCGGGCGCATCAACCAGCCGCAGATCGCAGAAGGCATCCTGGCATCAGGCGATGCGGATCTCTGTGGCATGACCCGAGCGATGATCTCGGATCCCGCCATGCCACTGAAGGCCCGTGAAGCGCGCTTTGACGACATCCGTGCCTGCATTGCCTGCAACCAGGCCTGTATCGGGCACTCGCACAAGGGCGTTGCCATTTCCTGCATCCAGAATCCCGCCTCCGGGCGCGAACGCCGTTACGGCACGTATCTGCCTTCCCGCATCGCCCGGTCCGTCATGGTGGCAGGCGGCGGTCCGGGCGGGCTCAAGGCGGCGGCGGTGGCCGCCGCGCGAGGGCACCGTGTCACGTTGCACGAGGCGGGAGACGTGCCGGGGGGACAGGCGAGTCATGCCGCCATGCTTCCCGGCCGCGCGGAATTCGGCGGTCTGGTGCAGAATCTCGAACACGAAGCCCGCAGCGCCGGCGCGGAGATCCGCACCGGCTCGACGGTGACTCCGCGCCTCGTCGAAGAGTGCGAGCCCGACGCCGTCATCGTGGCCACCGGCGCCCGGCCGTGGAGACCGCCCATCGAGGGCGAGGCCCACGTCGTGGAAGCCATCGCATTGCTCGACGGTGCCAACGTCGGGCATTCCGTCGTGATTGCCGATGGACGCGCCGACTGGACCGGGCCTGGCCTGGCGGAAAAGCTGGCCGAGGCAGGCCACAGGGTGCGTCTCGTGGTCAATGGCGCCATGGCAGGGGAGCTTCTCCAGCTCTATGTCCGCAACCACCATGTCGGGCGGCTGCGCCGGCTGGGCGTCGACATCATCACCCACGCGCGCCTCTTTGGCGCCGAAGATGACGTGGCCTACTTCCAGGACACGCTGACGGGCGAGGCGATCATCCTCGAGGAGATGGATTCCCTGGTGCTGTCACTTGGCTCTGTTCCGCACGACGATCTCGGCCTGGGTCTCGAGGCTGCCGGCCGGCCCTTCGTTCGGATTGGCGATTGCCTCGCCCCGAGAAGCGCCGAAGAGGCGGTTCTCGAGGGACTCGAGGCGGCATGGAGCCTGTGATGCCGGCGCCTTCGCGCATGGGCGCCGGCGAGGCGGTGGCGCGTGTTCTCGAACGTGCCGGCGTCGACACGGTCTTTGGGGTCATCGGCGGCTCGATGCTCGAACTCCTCGATGCATTGCACGATTCTTCCATCTCCTACATCGGATCCCGCGACGAGCGAGCAGCCGGACACATGGCAGATGCCGCGGCACGCCTGACCGGCGGGCCGGGCGTGGTGCTCGGCGCCCAGGCCGGCCCCGGTGTTGCCAATCTGGCGACGGCCCTTGCGGAGGCTCACCTCGCCTATTCTCCCGTGGTGGCCATTGCCGGCGCCATCTCGCGAAGCCAGTCAGGGCGCGACACCTTCCAGGAGATCGACCAGGAGGCGCTCCTGGCGCCGGTCACCAAGCGCTCGATCCGGGTTCCTCATGCCGACCGGCTCTGCGAACTCCTCGACGAAGCGCTGCGCGTTGCCATGACAGGCAGGCGAGGCCCCGTGGTGCTCCACGTGCCGCGGGACCTCTTCGCGTCATCGGTTTCAGGGGATCTGCCGTGGCCATCCGGGCCCATCACGGCAGGGGCGCCGGCGGACTGGCACGTCGAACAGGTGAAGGAGCTGCTTGCCGCCTCGGAGCGGCCGGTAATCGTGGCGGGTGGCGGATTGAAGTGGGCGAGGGCATCGGCTGAGCTCGATCGCCTCGCCCGTGCACTGGACGTCCCCGTCGTCGCCGCGACCGGCCACCATGACGTGCTGGCGACGGATCACCCGTTGCTGGCCGGCCAGGCGGGCCCGCGCGGCAACCGTCTTGCCTCCAGGCTCACACGCGAAGCCGATGTCATCCTGGCACTGGGAACGCGCCTTGGATTCAACTCGACCTTTCACAGCGCCGACTACCTCAACCCTGACGCAGCCATCGTGCAGGTCGATATCGACGCCATGGCGCTTGGGCGTCACTTTCCGGTGACACTGGGCATTATCGCCGATGCCGGCGAGGCGGCCCGTGCCTTTCTGGCGGCCATCCCGGAGACAACACGTTGGCAGGCCTGGACAAGAGCCTTTCACGACGAAAGGCGCCTCATCGAGGCCGAACGCGAAGTCGAAGCCCGGCTGACCGGAATGCCGCTCTCGCCGGCAAGAGTGCTGGGAGAGATTCGCGACACGCTGCCCCGGGATGCGATCGTCACTCTCGATACGGGCGCCGTCTGCCTGCAGGCCGCCGATCGCCTGAGGTTCGGCCGTTGTCCTGGTCTTGTGACACCGCTCGATTTCGGCCTCGTAGGCTTCGGCTATGCCGCTGCGCTTGGAGCACAGGCGGCGGCGCCCGGTTCCCCGGTGATCGCCATCATGGGCGATGGTGGATTCGGTCTCACCATGATCGAGCTGACGACGGCCGTGCAGCACGATCTTCCGGTGATCGCAGTCGTTCTCGACAACCGCGCCTGGGGCGCCGAGAAAGCGTACCAGCGGGACTTCTTCGACGGACGATACATGGGCGCCGATCTCCTCAATCCTCCCTTCGCCGACTACGCCCGGCTCATCGGCGCCAACGGCTGGCGCGTCAGGCGGCCGGGCGAGACTGCCCAGGCCCTCTCATCCGCTCTCGAGTCGGGCAGGCCGGCCGTCATCCATGTCGACGTCGATCCCGACGCCATCCAGAGCCTGAGGAAGGATCTCTTCCCGAAGGCCTGAGACCAGGCACGCCGAGAAGAACCGCACATCCGGTCATGCCCTTTGACCTGGTTCCGTGCAACGCTCGGCTCATGCGTTCCGTGACCCACCGCCGGCTGATCCGGGCTCTCGACGCCGTTGCACAGCGACTCGATCATCCATGGACGGTCGAGGAGGTGGCTGCCGAAGCGGCATTCTCGCGTTTCCATTGCCAGCGCATGTTCCGCGCCATGACCGGCGATTCGATTGCCGGCCTGGTGCGGCGGTTGCGTCTGGAGAGGGCCGCCTGGCGCCTTCGCCACGAGAGCGTCGACGTGCTCGAGGTTGCCCTGGACGCGGGCTACAACTCGGCCGAGGCCTTTTCGAGAGCGTTCCGCCGCGCGTGCGGAATGAGTCCGGGCCACTACCGCAAGGTCTCAACGCCTCCGTCCCTTGCCGGTCCGGCGTCCCGTGTCAGGTACGACCCTGGCACCGGACGCCTGGACATCGATCTGCCAACAGGAGACATCAACATGGATATCCGCATCGAGACCATCGAAGACATCAGCGTGGCCCGCATTCGCCATGTCGGCCCCTACAACGAAGTGGGCCCGTGCTTTCAGCGCCTGTTCGCATGGGCGGCCAGCGTCGGCGCGACGCCTGGACGTATCTTCACCCTCTCGTTCGACGATCCCGGCGACGTTGCGCCGGGGAGCCTGCGTTCCGATGCCTGCCTCGAACTCGCAACCGACGCATCGCCGCCGCCCGGCATCACCCTCGACACGTTGCCTGCGGGGCGCTACGCCATCTACACCCATCGTGGTCCCTACGACGGCATTGCGGAAGCATACCGGCGGATGTTTTCGCTGTGGTTGCCGCAAAGCGGCGAGGACATCGACGATCGCCCGGACATGGAGATCTACCGGAACTCGCCGCTTGACACCCAGCCCGCCGATCTGCTGACCGATCTCTGCATTCCGTTGAAGCCAGCGCCCGGTTCCTGACACAAAGAGTTGTCCGTGCTGCCCGTTGTCCGGCCGGAGGAGGCCGATGCCGGGGCCTCCTTCTCCCAGGACACCTTCAGCAGCGAAGCGATCGAGGTCGACGGATTCGAGACCGTTGTCGTCGCGGCTTGCCCACGAAGCGGCATAGCACTGCAGGACAAGATCTTTGCGTGTCGCGCACACTTCCATCTCGTCGGCGGAGCACCGTGGAGGAGAGGTCACGAGCGGGCCTCAGGAGAGTCCTCACACGATCGTGCAGTGCAGCGCAGGAAGTCCTGTGATCCGGGCGGCAATGCGGTCGCCGCGGACGACCGCGCCGACCCCGGCGGGCGTGCCGGTGAAGACGAGGTCTCCGGGTCTGAGTTCCACCAGGCCAGAGAGCCAGGCGAGTGATTCGTCGGGCTTCCAGATCATCTGGCCGAGGGTGCCCGACTGCCGCCTTTCGCCGTTCACTTCGAGCGTGATCGAGGCGTCCTCGGGCGGTTCCCGGCGCGCCGCCGGCACGAGGGCGCCCACCGGACCGGAGGCGTCGAATCCCTTGGCCATGTCCCAGGGCCTCCCCGATCTCTTGGCGAGGTCCTGTAGGTCACGGCGCGTCAGATCGATGCCCACGGCATGGCCGAAGATGGCCTCGCGGGCCGCCGAGCGGGAGAGGTCCCGGCCTCCCGAAACAAGCGCGACGACGAGTTCGACCTCGTGGTGCAGGCTGGCGGTGGCGGGAGGGTAGGGAAGCGATCCTCCCCCGGGGACGATCGCCGACGCCGGCTTGGCGAAGAAGAACGGCTCTTCGCGTTCCGGATCGCCGCCCATCTCGATCGCATGGTCGGCATAGTTGCGCCCGATGCAGAAGACACGGCCCACGGGAAAGAGCCGGGTCTCGCCCTCGATGGCAAGGCCCACGGGCTCCGCCGGTGGAAAGATGAAGGTCAGGGACTCTCTCCCGCTGGTCATCGACGGGACCCATGGTCAGGTACCGGAAGCCGGTGTCAACCGACTGCAGCCCGGCCCCATTCCTGCGCCAGGACCTGCCGTTGCCGCATCCTTGACGCAACTCTCAGGTCCGAGGACCGGTTCCATCGGCGAGCACAGAGTAGCCGGACGGCGTGTGGTAGGCAGCCAGGGTGCGCTGCCGCATGATCCAGCGGCTTTGGCCCATGCCCGTCAGGGCAGGGCTTCTCAGCCATCCCGGCCAGGCCATGAACGCGCTGTAGAGTCCGGAGAGCCACTGTGTCCGGTTGATCAGCGGCCGGTTTTCCGCCTCCCAGGCTGAGAGAGCGTCACGTGTCGGGCCGGAAGGGTTGACGTGCATCGCCAGCGATACGGCGTTGACCATGGCGAGCGCGGCGCCCTGGCCGAAGTTGGGTGACATGGCATGGGCCGCATCGCCGATCAGCACGACCCGGCCCGCGTGCCATCGCCTGAGGATCACACTTTGATACTGGTCCCAACTCCAGCGCTCCTGTTCGCCGATGCTCTCGATGAAGGACCTCAGGCAGGGAAAGGAAGCGATCCAGGTCTCGATATCGATCGGCACCTGGATGCCGGCGGGATCGTCCCTTCGCGCAATGAGGCCCATGTAGAAGGCGTCCTCGCTGCAGGGCACGAGCATTGCCCGTCGCTTTCCGCTCCAGTACTCGGCGAAGGTGCCGGCTGGCCAGTCGAAGCGGTCGCGCACAGGCAGCAGGAGACGGATGGTGCCGTCGGCGAAGAACCGGCGCTTGCGCTCCAGGGCGCGACGCACGCGGTTGCGACAGCCGGCGCCGTCGGCCGCCACGACGAGTGCGGCCTCGCGCCTCGTGCCGTCCGACAGTTCGATGGCCCCTTCGGGATCCACGTCGCGCACCTCCGAGAGGAGTCGGATCTCGACGCCCGAACGGCGCGCCGCTCCGGCCAGGCCGGCGACGACGCGGCTGCGCAGCATCATGAACATGCGCAACGCCGAATCCTCCGTGCGCCAGTCGTACGCCGAAATCAGGTGTCCTGATCCGTCCCGCGTCTCCCGGTTGTCGAGCGGGAAGGCGCCCTGCACCGCCTCGTCGTAGGCGCCCAGCATCTCCAGCACCTTGAGGCCGTTCTCGGAAAGCGCCAGGGCCGAACCGTGGCTTCGGATTTCACCGCCGCGCTCATGAAGGGTGACGCTCCATCCCACGCGGGCCAGGGCCGTCGCCGCGGCGAGGCCGGCGAAGCCTCCCCCGACGACCTCCGCGTGACGATCGTGCACCGCGTTCCGCCCCCTTCGCCCGGTACGGCTCTAGTGCGCGGTCATCGGCCTGTCGGGACTCAGGCCAACGATTGGCGCCATTGCCTCGGGATCAACCGCGACGTCAATCACATAAGGCTCGCTGCAGGCGAGTCCGCGCTTGAGCGCACCGGCGACGGCACCTGGCTTGGTGACGCGCTCGCCCTGGCACTTCAGGCTTCTCGCCACCTCTGCGTAGTCGATGTCGAGGAAGTCGCATTCGCGGTGGACACCGTAAAGCTTGCGCTCGAAGTGCTTCTGGAACGCGAGGGTGCCGTTGTTCAGGACCACGACGACGACGGCTACGCCATAGCGCGCAGCCGTTTCCAGTTCGTTGAAGACATAGCCGAAGGCGCCGTCGCCCGTCAGGCAGAGCACCCTGCTCCCGGGCCTCGCCATCATTGCGCCGATCGCTGCGGGCAGCGACCAGCCTATACCGCCCGTACCCCGAGGCGAGATCATCGCTCGCCCGCCGCCCGGCGTGTCGATATGGCTCATGGCCCACCCGGTCACATAGCTTGCGTCCGTGACGATGATCGTGTCCTCGTCGATCAGCGCGGAAACCTCGCGCATCACCCGCTCGGGGCGAATGGGAGTCTGCTCCGACGTAAAGACCGCGCGCGTCCATGCGCGCCATTCGGCGCGCAGCGCGTCAAGCCGGGGGCGCGGATCAGCAGCCCGGGGGCAATCTCCCTCGACGGTCTCGCACAGGTCTCGCAGGACCTCCCGCGCGTCGCCCACGAGCCCCACATCGGTAGGGAAATTGCGTCCGATTTCCTGCGCGTCGACGTCGATTTGGACGATACGGCAGCCCGGGGCGGGGAGTGTCCAGTTCATGGAGCAGATCTGGCCGTTCCGGGACCCCGCGATCAGCACCGCGTCGGCATCACCGAGGATCGTGTTGGCGATCCGGCCGCGACCGTAGAGTCCGCCGGTCGAGGAACCCGAGACGCCGGCGCTCAGCGGATGGCCGTCCGCGATCAGGCCCTTGCCGTTCATGGTGGTGGCGACAGGCGCGTTCAATGCCTCGGCGAGTTCGACAACCTCGTCAGCGGCACCGGAGATGACCGCCCCGCCGCCTGCCAGGATGACTGGCCGCTCCGCTGCCAGCAGGATCCCGGCCGCCTCCGCGGTCGCGTCGCGCGAAGCGCGGCTGCGGGTCGACGGATAGTGCGTGTGCCGGCCTTCTATCTCAGCCTCGCTCCACTCGATCTCCGTTCCGATCACGTCAGGCGGGCACAGGACGACGACGGGTCCCGGTCGGCCGGAGGTCGAGATGCGGAAGGCGTGCATTGCCGTCTCAAGCGCGCGCGTCGGCGTCTCGATTCTGCCGACCCACTTGACGAAGGGGCCGAGACAGGCCTCGTGATGGATCTCGCTGGCCGCGTGACGCCCGCGATTTTCCGCAGGGATATCCTGCACGAAGGCGATAACGGGGTTCGACGACTTCTGCGCCTCCAGGAGCCCCGTGATCAGATTGGTCGCTCCCGGCCCGCAGGTCGCCAGGCACACGCCTGGCCGCCCGGTCGCTCTGGCGTATCCATGCGCCATGATGGCGCCGTGCTTCTCGTCGTGGACCGTTACGGTCCTGATCGAGTTGCCATCCAGGCCGTGTACGATCTCCACCGGGTCTTCCATGCCGAAGACGCACGTGACGCCGTGGGCCTTGAGCAGAGCCGCGATCGCCTTGCCGGCCGTTGTCCGCATCACCCGAATCCGCCTGGTTGCCCTGTGCCGCGGAACGGGAAGGGCAAACCACTGTGATGACGCGTCTCAATGTCCTGCCCGGGAGTGCTGTTTCCGGCGGCGAGGCCGTACTTCAGGGACTCCGGCATTCCGTATCGTGGGAACGTGGTGGCCATGAGTTCCCTTGCCAGCACCCGGTACTGCAAGGTGCCCCCGGCCCTGGCCGGGAGATCGTCATCGCTCGCAGCGGCCAGCGGGAAACGCATCGATATCCTCTCGCAGATTCCCACGTCGCATCGAAGGTAGTACGGGCCATGGGGGTGATCAAGCGGCCATCGCGGCGGCGATGCCCGGAGTGATCAGGCGGTCACGGCCATGGCCGAGACCACACCGTCAGGGGCCACATGGCGTTCAGGTTGGAAGACAGGTCGGCATGCGGTCTGACCTCGGCGCCACGGATGCTGCGGCGGGACGGACTCCGCGGTGGCAGGGCCGTCCCCGGTCACGATGCGTGGTCGGCTGCCGACCGGTCGGCCAGGCATTCGAAGACAGCAGCCGACGCGAGGCCGGTGCCGCCTGGATAGTCGAAGCAGGGACGCATTCTCACCCTCTCATTCAACGATCCGGGCGATGTTGCGCCGGAGAACCTGCGTCCCGATGCCCGTCTCGAGCTCACGCCCGACACAGTCACGTCACGGAGTCCCCGAGCGAAGCTGGCAGCGGCGCCTGTCGTGGAATGATCTCCATATCGTGGAGTCAGCCGAGCGCTTCGAGCCGTGCCATCAGGTCCGAGGGACCGCGGTGCTCGTCCGGGACAGCGGGAAGGGCTCACGGCCGGGGTGCACGACGAATCGCTCATCCACCTCGAGATCGGAGGCGGCGAGTTCGAATCCCTTTCCGGTCCTGGGCGCGGCGCTTCGCTTTATCTCGACCGCCCACAGGCGGCGGTCGGGCATGTTCAGTAGGAGATCGATCTCCGCTCCCGCCCGGGTGCGGTAGAACCAGGCGTCCGTCCCGAAGGGCGCGGCCGCGATCAGATTCTCGATCGCGTAGCCTTCCCAGCTTGCCCCGTTCACCACCGGATCGGGAGAATGCGCAAGCACGTCGCGCAACCCGGCAAGGGAAGCAGGATGTCGCCGCAGCAAAGTCTCCGATCTGCGCTGGCGCGACATGGGCCAAGGCGTCATCACGCTCAGCGATTCGAAGACCGGGCCGGGCAGACAAGGGAGGTCTGCGTGCAGTCTGGCGCGGCAAAGCTCCGCGGCCTGCCGGTTCCGGAGGCCGTAGAGCCTCCGGTCACGATGCGCTGGCGGCTGCCGACTGGCCGGCCAGGCGTCCGAAGACCGCACCCGACGTGAGACCGGTGCCGCCTGGATAGTTGAAGTAAAAGAGGCCACCGACGAGCTCACCGGCTGCAAGGAGGCCGTCGATTGGCCTGAGATCGCCGTCGAGAACGTTGGCGGCGGTGTCAATGCGCAGGCCGCCAAACGTGAAGGTGACACCGCAGGTGACGGCATAAGCCTCGAAGGGAGGCTCATCGATGGTGTTGGCCCAGTTCGACTTGGGGATGGCCAGCCCTTCGGTGGACCGTCCGTCCCTGACCGAGGGGTCGAAGGCGATGTCCTGCCGGACGGCGGCATTGAAGGACCGGATCGTGGCCAGGGCCGCTACGCCGTCGACACCCGACATGCGCGAGACGAGATCCTCGAGGGTCGGGGCGCGAACCCGTGTCACCTGGCGTATGCGGTACTCGTCCCGCAGCAGTCCGGACACCTTGGCATCGAAGACCTGCCAGGCGAGCTGCTCGGGCTGGTTGAGGATCTCGGCGCCGTACTTCGCATAGGTGTAGTTCCGAAAATCGGCGCCTTCGTCGAGGAATCTCTCTCCTCTCGCGTTGATCATGACGGAGAAGGGATAGGAGTGCTTCTGGAAGCCGTCGCCAACGGAAAGGTCGCCGAACTCCGGGGCATTGAGGTCCCAGGCGACGGCGTGGCACCCCGACCAGTGCCCAAAGGGCGCGGCGCCGATGTCGAGGGCCATGCGGATGCCGTCGCCCGTATTGAAACGGCTGCCGCGCACCCGTGCCAGATCCCAGCCCGGGCCGAGGTAACGGGCGCGCCATTCGTGGTTCGCCTCGAAGCCGCCGCAGGCCAGCACAACCGCTCCCGCGGCAATGGTACGGAACGCACCGTCGTGCAACACCCTGACGCCGGTAACCCGGGTGTCCTTCCTGACAAGTTCGACGGCCCTGGCTTCGTGGATGAGACGGATTCCAGCCTTCCGGGCGGCCCGTGAAAGACCGTCCACCAGTCCCTCGCCGCCGCCGGCCACCTCGACGGCAAGTCCCCCCCAGAACCGGAAACGCCCGTCGACTTCGAACGCCTGGCGTCCCCACATCGGCTGGAACCGGATGCCCTTGGAACGCATCCACAAAAGAGTCTCGCGACTTCTCGTCACAAGGTAGTCCGCGAGGTCGGGGTCGCAGCGGTAGCGGGTCACGCGTCCCATGTCGTCAAGAAAGTCTTCCCTGCTGTAGGTGCCGAAGTCGGACCGGGCAATCTCCTCGTCGGACAGATCAGGCATGAGTGTCCTGAGGTCCCCGATCCCGTCATAGACCGTCCGCATGGCGCCGGCCGTGAACCGGCTGTTGCCGCCAGACTCTTCGGCGGGGGCGCGTTCGATCATGAGGACATTGCTGCCGGCATCGTTGGCGCCGAGTGCCGCGCAATGGGCGGCGTTGCCACCTCCGATGACGATGACGTCGGCCCTTGCCGGTACGGTCATGACGTCGGCCCTTCCTCGCGGTCAATGATGTGCATGAACGACGCGGCGACGTTGCCGTTGACGGCGCCGCTTGCGCCGAGATCGCGCCCGTTCGCGTCGCTGGCGAAGAAGAGAGGAGACGCTGCCGAGGAGGTCTCGCAGGCGTAGTGGAATTCATGGCCGCGCCAGATGCGCCCGGCCTTGCCCAACGGACCGT
Source organism: Alphaproteobacteria bacterium (assembly GCA_965207785.1). Classification (GTDB taxonomy): domain Bacteria; phylum Pseudomonadota; class Alphaproteobacteria; order SP197; family SP197; genus SP197. Next base: position 200,064 of record CBDBNO010000011.1, read on the forward strand.
TGGACGCGAGGACCATGCGTCGATACCCCAGGTGCCGGCGGGGCGCACGCATGGAGACGGTGATCGGCAGCAGACCGGCCATGGCATGGGTATGGCCTTCCATGTCCGTGAGCTGTCGGCCCAGCACCATGTAGCCGCCGCACTCGCCGTAGATCACGCAACCCCGGTCCGCAGCGCGTCTCAGGCCAGCCAAAAAGGTCCGGCCGGCGGCCAGCCTGCCGGCGTGGAGTTCAGGGTAGCCGCCCGGCAGATAGACGGCGTCGGCCGTCTCGTCGGGAGGCTCGTCCTCCAGCGGGGAAAACAACAGGATCTCGGCACCGGCATCCCGCCACGCCTGTGTCAGCGATGTATAGAAAAAGGAGAAGGCACCATCGCAGGCAATGGCGATTCTCTGGCCCGGAGGCGCCAGGGGAACCGGATCCGTGTTGTTCGTCACCGCGATGGGTCGCGCCAGTGCGATCATGCCGTCCACGTCCACACCAGCTGCGATACACGTGGCGGCGTGATCGATGATGCCGGGATCACCGTCATGGGCCTGAACGAGGCCGAGATGCCGATGCGCCACGACGAGGCGGTCATCCCTGTCGACGTGACCGAGGACGGTCGCAACACCCTCGAGAGCACGGGAAAGCATCTTCCGGTGGGTGTCACCCGCTGTCCGGTTCAAAATGACGCCGGCCATGTCGATATCGGGACGGTGATCGCGGAATCCGGCGACGGTAGCCGCCACAGATTGCGCCTGTCCGCTGACGTCGATGACGAGAACGACTGGCAGGTCAAGGAATCGCGAGGCGTCGGCTGTCGACCCCTCGCCCGAGAGACTGGCGTCAAAAAGGCCCATCGCTCCCTCACCGATGACGAGATCCGCGCCATCGGTACAGCGCCGGAACGCGGCACGTGCCGTGGCCGGTCTCATGGCCCACAGGTCGATGTTGTGGCTGGCGCGGCCGGATGCGGCGGCATGATAGCCTCCGTCGATGTAGTCCGGACCGACCTTGAAGGATGATACCGCATACCCCCGCCTGGAGAGCGCCCGGATGAGGGCTGACGTGATGATCGTCTTGCCGGCGCCGCTTCGGGTTGCCGAGATGATGAGACCGCGCGCCGCCATCAGACGGCCTCCCTGGAGGTGTCCGTGCCGAGCGGGTCCGCAACCAGGATGCGTCCCTCCATGGCGCCCATCCAGTCGAGACCGGCGCGCAACCGGACGAACGCGCCGATGGCGACGATCGCCGGCGCGTCGAGATCCCGCGAATCGACAGCAGCATTGGCGAGGGTCGTCTCGATCACTTTCTGGTGGCGGGTGGTGGCGCGGCTGATAATGGCCACCGGCGTATCGCTGGCGAGGCCCGCCCCGACGAGGCGGTCGGCGATGGACGCGAGTCGCGCCAGAGCCATGTAGATGACGAGCGCGTGACCGGGAGCGGCGAGGGCGGTCCAGTCGAGACCGTCGGGAATGTCTCCGCCCGCCAGGCGCCCGGTGATGAAAGTGATGGCATGATTGGTGTGGCGATCCGTTGCCGGAATGCCGGCCACGGACAAGCCGCCGATACCCGCAGTGATCCCCGGGATGACACGGAACGGGATGCCAGCAGCAACAAGGGCGAGAGCCTCCTCACCGCCCCGTCCGAAGACGAAGGGGTCACCACCCTTGAGCCGCAGGACTTTCTTTCCCGACCGGGCGAGTTCGATGAGCCGCCGAGAGATGTCGGGCTGTCCGGGAGACGGTCTGCCGCCGCGTTTTCCGGCATGGATGAGTTGCGCTCCAGGGCGTGCCAGCCTCAGAACGCCATCGTCGACGAGGGCGTCATGAACGATGCAATCGGCTTCGCCCAGGGCATGGTGTGCCAGAAGGGTGAGAAGGCAGGGGTCGCCCGGTCCGGCACCGGCGAGCCACACCCATCCGGCCTCGAAGGCAGGCATGGGCGGCAGCGGGGAATGCGGCATCAGTCACCCCTCGCAACATTGGTGCGACAGACGATCCATAATCGCATTCTCTTGCGAATTCATCACCACGCGACACAATGTCCCCACAATCGATGTCCGGTGCGGCGGGAGACATGGCGAAGGATGCCTTGCGCAAGGGGTGGACCACCGGAGCCTGCGCCGCCGCGGCGGCCGCGGCGGCCTACGAGGCGCTGACCACCGGCACGTTCCCGGATCCGGTTCGGATCACCCTGCCAGGTGGCAGGGAGGCAGGGTTTCCGCTGGCATCGCACCACCTTGGCCATGGTGAGGCTCGGGCATCGGTGATCAAGGACGCCGGCGATGATCCCGATGTCACCCACGGTGCGGAAATCGTCGTCACCGTGAAGGCCGGTGAAGCGGGAATCGGCGTGGTCTTTCGTGCCGGAGAGGGTGTCGGCACCGTGACCAAGGCGGGATTGCCCGTCGCGCCTGGCGAGCCTGCGATCAATCCGCGGCCTCGTGAGATCATGACCGAGGCCATCCGCAAGCTTGCCTGGCGCCATGGCGGAACCGCCGACGTCGTTCTCACCATCGGCGTCGTCGACGGCGAAGCCCTGGCCCGCAAGACGTGGAATCCGCGACTCGGCATCAAGGGAGGGTTGTCGATTCTCGGGACCACAGGAATCGTCATTCCCTATTCCTGCTCGGCCTGGATCCATGCCATCCACAGAGGCATCGACGTTGCCCGTGCCGAAGGCCTCGAACACCTCGCAGGGGCCACAGGAAGAACCTCCGAGACGGCCGTCCGGAGTTTTCATTCCCTGCCCGAGGCCAGCCTCATCGACATGGGAGACTTTGCCGGAGGCATGTTGAAGTACCTGCGCCGCCATCCGGTTCCCAGAGTGTCGATTGCCGGGGGATTCGCCAAGATGACGAAGCTGGCGCAGGGAGCCCTCGACCTTCATTCGGCGAGGAGTCAGGTGGATTTCGGCCTGCTTGCCACCATGGCGAGTGAGGCGGGAGCCGATGCCGGACTGGCGCGACACGTGGCCGCATCGACAAGCGCCGGGGAGGCCCTTGGACTGGCACGCGAAGCCGGTTTGCCCCTGGCCGATCAGGTAGCTGGCGGCGCCCGGCAAACGGCACTGGCCACTCTGGCTGGTGGCGTTTCCGTGGACGTGATCGTCATCGATCGTTCGGGCACCATCGTCGGCCAGGCGGGTCCGTGACCCGCATTCTCATCCTCGGCGGGACCGCGGAGGCCGTGGCGTTGGCGAGGGGCATCGCCGAACGGGCTCCCGGGGTCGACGTCGTGACGTCGCTGGCGGGTGTTCTTGACGGGACTCCGGATCTTCCCGGACGCCTCCGGCGTGGAGGATTCGGGGGCGCCGACGGCCTCGCCCGCTATCTCGACGATGAACGCATCGATGCTCTTGTCGATGCGACCCATCCCTTCGCCCGCATCATGGCCGCTACCGCCTGCACGGCGGCCTGCCGGTCGGGGGTGCCGAGAATCAAGCTGGTAAGGCCGATGTGGAACAGGATGCCCGGTGATTGCTGGATCGTGGTCGATGATCTCGATGCCGCCGTCGACGCCCTGAAAACACTCGCTCCGCCAGTGGCCCTGATCACGCTGGGAAGCCGAGCCGTGGAGTCCTTCCGCTGCATCGATGGCATGCGGCTCATCTTCCGCATGATCGCTCCGCCGAAGGAACCTCTGCCGAAACCAGCCATGGAGGTCCTGCTGCAGCGGGGACCGTTCGACGTGGAAGGGGAGAAGGCGCTGATGACGGATCGCCGCATCGGTGCACTGGTCACGCGGGCGAGCGGTGGCGGAGCGACCGAAGCCAAGATCAGGGCCGCCGGCGTTTTTCAGCTCCCGGTAATCATGATCCGCCGTCCCGCCGTTCCGGAAGGCCCGGTGACGGCCACCGCGGATGGTGTTCTGGACTGGCTCCGCGAGGGAGGATTCGCCGGATAGACAGGGCGCTCGTGACTGTCTATTCCGACAGTTGCTTATGTGGTGAGGCCTTCAACGGCAAGATGGGAGACATGTCATGCTGCCAACCGTTTCCAGAATCGTCGATCTCAGTCACCCGATGTACTCCAACATGCCGAACATCGGCGGACAGGTGACATTCTTCCCTCTCGATGATCACGCCTATCTTTCGCAGATCACCGGCGGCAGGATGGCGATGGAGAGCCGCATGATCCTCATGCCCGAGCACTGCGGCACCCATCTTGACGTGCCGAGGCACTGTGATGCCGACGGCCTGAGTGTTGATCAGGTTCCCCTGGAACACCTGGTGCTGCCCGGCCATATGCTTGACCTGCGTCACCGGCAGAACGGTGAGGCGATCACCATTGCCGATCTCGAGGAAGCGGAACGCAGGAGCTCACGCACCATCGGTCCGGATGCAGCCTGCATCGTGTGGACGGGAACCTCGAAGGACTGGGGCAAGGACGACTTCGCCATGAACCGTCCCTTTGTCCCGGTCGACGCGGCCCAGTGGCTGGTGGACCGCGGCATCAGGCTCTTGTGCACCGACCTCATCGGCATGGACGATCCGTCCGAGTGGTGGTGGCCGACTCACGCGGTATGGAACACCCAGGGCGTGTGCATGGTCCAGCAACTGTGCAATCTCGAGGCGCTGGAGGGCGAGGATTTCCTCTTTGTCTGTCTTCCGCTCGCCATGAAGGACGGCACCGGGTGTCCGGTGCGCGCCGTGGCGATGATCTTCGAACAGGACGACCGGGCCGAATCGTGAAAGCCCTGGACATTGACCGGCTGTTCACCTCTCTGGCGCAGGTGATCCCCGAGCCGAAGACCGAACTCGACTACAGCAATCACTTCACGTTGCTGGTTTCGGTCGTTCTCTCGGCACAGGCAACGGACAGGAGTGTCAACGAGGCAACGCCGGCGCTCTTCGCTGTCGCCGATACGCCGGAGAAGATGGTCGCTCTCGGCGAGGATGGCGTCCGTGAGAAAATCAGAACAATCGGACTCTTCAACTCCAAGGCGAAGAATGTCGTCAGACTGTCACGCATGCTGATCGAAGGGCATGATTCCAGGGTCCCGGCAAGCCGGGAAGCCCTGCAGGCGCTTCCGGGAGTCGGCCGCAAGACTGCCAGCGTCGTCATGAACGAGGCGTTCGGCGCACCGACCATTGCCGTCGATACCCATGTTTTCCGGGTGGCCAACCGCACCGGGCTGGCGCGAGGCAAGACCGCCGAAGCCGTCGAACGGGCCCTCGAACGCGATGTGCCCGAGAAGTGGAAGAAGGGCGCCCATCACTGGCTCATTCTCCACGGACGCTACACCTGCACGGCCCGTCGCCCGAAATGCTGGCAATGTGTCATTGCCAGCACCTGTCCCTTTGAGCCCAAGACTCCCGCTCCCTGAAGAGACGAGAACCCATGACGGTCCACGGTCTCTCGGCGTTGCAGTGCTGGCGACGGATGGCTGTCGATGATGGACCGGGAGTGTCACGATGACGGCGCCGGACGGGGCAGTCGCCGTGAGGTTCACCGGAACGGCACGCGAGTACTTCGGTATCTGGATCGTCAACCTGATGCTGTCGATCGCGACGCTGGGTATCTGGTCCGCCTGGGCCAAGGTGCGGAACAGGACATACATTCTCGGCAACACGAGCATTGACGGGCGGCCCTTCGGTTACCATGCCAGGGGACTTCAGATTCTGCTCGGGCGCCTTGTCGTGGTTGCCTTCCTCGCCGGCATTTATGTCGCCTCGTTGGTGTCGCCCGTCGTCAGCGGCTTCCTGTGGCTTCTATTTCTCCTGGCCATGCCCTGGCTGATCAATCGTGGCCTCAGGTTCAATGCTGCCATGACCAGCTGGTCTACGGTCCGCTTCGGCTTTCGGGGATCATACTGGAAGAGCCTGCTCGTTTTCGTGGTCTACCCGTTTCTGTCGATCGTGAGCCTGGGCCTCTTTCTGCCTTACGCCACCCGGGCGACGAAGCGGTACACGATTGGCGGTCACAGGCTTGGCGCCTCGAGGTTCGCGTTCTCGAGCGGCATCCGGCCGTTCTGGGTGGCCTTTCTCCTGACCGGGGCCTGTGGTGTCGTTCTCGTCCTCATTGCCGTGGGCGTGGCGTGGAGTGTGACGTTCACCGATCCGACAAGTGTTCCTTCAGCACACGTGGTCGCGATGATGAACTTCTTCCTGGTCGCACTGTTCGCGCTGATTCCCGTTTCGGTCTTCTATGCCGCGTTCCTGCGCAACGCCATCTATGCCGGGATGACCGTTGAAAGCGGCCACCGTTTTCACTCCTCAATCTCGCCGGCACGGTACGTGTGGATCGTCGTCAGCAATGCCGTGGCGATTGCCTGCTCCCTTGGCATGCTGCTTCCCTGGGCGCGCGTCCGTATGGTGCGCTACCTGTGTTCCCGGACCTGGCTCATGCCTGCGGGATCCCTGGACGACATCATCGACGAGGCCCGCAGCCGGGAAACGGCCGTGGGTGATGCGTGGATGGACCTGGATGGCATCGATGTCGACATCGGCGTCTGACCGCCTGTCGGTCAGGGGAAATGCCTGGGTACCCGGGAGGTCGCAGCGCCTGTCGGCATGCATGGTGATGTCGTCGCAGGGAGGGTTCGTCGACCTCGTTGCGGCCGATGACGGACGGCTACTGGCGCGGGCACAGACCCCGTCGCTGCGCCGCGAAGCGCGGCTGGGCAGTCTTCCGTCATGCCTCACCTTTCCGTCGGGCTGGCAATTCCACAGCGATGACCATGATGCCGTCGACAGGATTGTCGGAGCGGACCGGCGAAATCTCCTGCATTGGTGGGAAGCGTGGCATTCCAGGCTGGTGCTGGCGATGGTACCCATCATTGCCGGTGGCATCCTGATCTGGCGCTGGGGTCTCGACCTTCTTGTTGCCCTGGCCGTGGCCCTGACTCCTGCCGAACTGGCGGAGAGGATCGATGATGGTCACGTCGCATTCATCGATCAGGTAATGGCTGATCCCTCCGCTCTGGACTCCGGGCACAAGGGAAGAGTCCGGCTCGTATTCTATGACATCGTTTCCGTCGCTCCGGAGCCACCGTTCGGTCCCTACACTCTTCTCTTTCGCGACATCGACGGACTGGGCCCCAACGCCTTTGCCCTGCCGGGAGGGACGATCATCGTCACCGACGCGCTTGTCCGGACCTTTCCCGATCCCAACGTGATTGCCGGGGTCCTGGGCCACGAAATCGCCCATGTCAGCGAACAACACGGGCTGAAGAGGGTCTACCGCAGCATCGGAACCTTCCTGCTGGTCGCACTCATCGCCGGAGATGTCGGCCCGATCGTCGAGGACATGCTGCTGGAAGGCGCCCTGCTGCTGTCACTTGCCCGATCCCGGGACCAGGAACTGGAAGCGGATCGCATCGGCATCGGCCTGGCCTTCGATGCCGGATACGATCCCGAAGCCCTGGTGCATCTCTTCGAACACCTGTCCGGCAACAGTGATGTCCCGTCCTGGCTGTCGACCCACCCGGCGCTGGACGAACGCATTCCTGCGATCCGCCGTGCGGCCGATCGCATCAGCAAGGCGGCTTACTGACGCCATGACCGGGGCGCAGTCCCTGGATGCGCTGCCGGGACATCCTCGAGGATGGCGTCGATGCGGTTCCGGATCACGACTTCCGGAGTCGTGATGTGGTCCTCGACCGGACACAGCCGGTCGCCGGCGATCAGGCGGCTTCGTCCATCGTCGGCAGAAGGCGTCGCCCGACATACCGGGCCAGATCGAGAATCGGGCCCTCCAGCGAGGGTGGCGCGAGGGGGCCGCTTTCGTGGTGGGCGCTGCGGTAGCCCTGCATCATCGGCTCCAGCACGGAGCGGTCCTCGGTCATGGTCTTGTGGAACAGCTCGACCGCGCGGTCGACCGCGCTCTGCGGCCACGCGTCTCCCCAAAAGAGGATGCCCGCCTTGTAGCGCACCCTGTCCGTGCCTTCGGGCTGCAGGCAGAGGAATGAACTGTAGTCTGCGGCAAGCCCAATGCCGCTGCCCGGCTGCACCATCGCCATGATGCAGGTGCCGGACTGCTTCCTTGTCAGGTCGGGATGGCCCGCAGTCACGCGCGGCAGGTCCTCGGGAAAACCGACCTCGTAGCCGAACCAGTGCTCGCCCGCGGGAATATGCCTGGCGAGACTGGTGGGATTGAGGTTGTGGAGCGTGTTCTTGTGGAGCGGCGTGAGGTGGTAGCTCTCCATGTAGTTTTCCACCATGGCCTTCCAGTTGGTCTCCCAGACCTCCTCACCGAGCCAGCCCAGCCACATCTCCTCCATGTGGTAGGGCCGGACCAATGCCTCGAGGTCGGCAAGTCGCGGTGCAAGCGCCTCGGCGGCAGGATCAAGGTTGACGTAAATGAAGCCCATCCAGACCTCGCAGGGGAACTCTGGAAGACGGCAATCGGCGATGCGGAAGTCCTCGCGTTCCGGGATTCTCGGCGTGGCGCCGAGCCGGCCGTCGAGCTCGTAGGACCAGTGATGATAGGGGCACACCAGCCGGTGGCCCTGGTCTTTCTTGCGGACGATCAGAGTGCCGCGGTGGCGGCAGACGTTCGACAGCGCCCGGATCACCCCGTCGCGGCCGTGCACGATGACCAGTGGTTCGTTCGCCAGACGGTAGGGCATGAACCGGCCCGGTTCGGCGACCTCCTCAACGCGGCCGACGCAGTGCCATTCCTTCTTGAAGAGATGCTCCACCTCGAGGGTCGCAAGGTCCGGGTCGGTGTAGAACGCCGCCGGCATGGCCCGGGCCTCGTGGTGGCTGCTCGCCAGAGCGCGCCTGAGCGCCGCGCATACCGTCGCCAGTCCGTCCGTCATGACGGTGTCTCCCAAAGGTTCCCGCAGACTGGAGTCTGCGGTTGCGCCCCGTCAAGACGACGAATCCGCTGCCATCGAAACCCCGACTTTCAGAACATGGTGCGGATGCCAACCGGCGCGCCGGACCGTTGGACCTGGTTGACGACGAGGGGCCAATGCCCCCGTAACGGACCATAACTGTCCGCTTGCGACGTCGCGCGCGTCATCTCGGGTCGGCGCCGCACGGCAGTTCCGGGGGCGGGCCGACACCCACTGCGAGTTCTGGCCAATTGACGGAGGGAGGTTCCAACATGCGCACCATAGTCATCGGCATGGGACAGATGTGGCACGATGGAGCGATCAGGCTGCCGGAGCCACGGTCGCAGTGGCCTTCGCCGACGAACCTGCACTACCATCGAGTGGTGATCGAGGAAGGATGCGGCGTATTCCTGCTGCATCGGAAACCGTAGAGTCCGGCGCGTTGTTGCTGTCCCGCCGACCGAGGAGAAATGCCATGAGTCATGACCTGACCGCACCACCCGGCGTGCCGCCGGCGACCTTTCTGGACTTTCCGCTGGCGCTCGATCTCGACGGCCTCGAGGCGGACATTGCCATCCTCGGCATCCCCTACGGCATGCCCTACAGGCCCGACGAAATGGCGAATGACCAGAGTCGCGCGCCCGACGCCATACGCCAGAGTTCCCACATGAGCGACTACACACGCAACCATTTCGACTGGGATCTCGGTGGACCCCTGCTCGACGACCGGCCCGTCAGGGTGGTCGATTGCGGCAACGTGACCGCCGACATGGGCGATCATGCCGAGCACTACCGACGCGCCGAGGCTGCCGCCCGCACGATTCTCGCGTCAGGAGCGGTGTTGGTGACGCTCGGTGGCGATCACGGCATTCCGATTCCGGTCATGCGGGCCCTGGAAAGGGAGGACGAGATCACGCTGGTCCACGTCGATGCACATCTCGACTGGCGTGACGAGGTCAACGGCGAGCCGGAAGGCTACTCCAGCCCGATCCGGCGCGCGTCCGAGATGGCCTGGTTCGGCCACATCACGCAGATCGGCATCCGCGGGATCGGGAGTGCACGCCACGGCGAGGTCGAAGCCGCCCGGGCCTACGGAGCCGACATCGTCACTGCCTACGAGATGCACGACATCGGCATGGACGCCGTGCTTGACCGCATTCCCGACGGCGGACCCTACTACCTGACGATCGATGCCGACGGTCTCGATCCCACCATCATGCCGGCCGTGATGGCCCAGACGCCCGGTGGCCTCGACTGGATGCAGACCCGAAAGCTGATCCACGGCCTCGCAGGCAAGGGACGTGTGCTGGGCATGGACCTGGTGGAGATTGCGCCTGGACACGATGTCGGCAACATCACCATGATTCATGCGGAACGGCTGATCTGCAACTTCATCGGCGCGACCGTTCGCGCGGGCTACTACGGGTAACGGAAGGGATCGAATCGGATCGTTCCGCACGGAACCTTGGCCGGCGGCCGGCAACCGCCGTGGAGCGTCTACCAGCAGCGCAGCACGGGAAAGGTCGCGCAGGTGATGGGGCCTCCCTCGACTAGGTTCTCGCCCCGGTCCGGCGGGTCCGATTCGCCCGGCATGTCGAAGTAGGTCACGTCATCGCCCGCGAAGTTGAGCGAAAGCGCCGCGCGGCGGCGGGCAAGATGGTTGCCCGGCGCGGAATGGAACGTCCGGGCGTTCCAGACCAGCGCGTCGCCCTTGTTCATGGCGACGGTCACGATGTCGGCCTCAGTGTCCCGGTCGAAATCGGGCGGCAGCCGGCGCTCCACCATGGGACCGTCATAGGTCCTGTCGGGATCGAAGTGGACCGATCGGAAGACCTCGCCTGTCCTGTGTGAACCCCGGACGAAGCGCAGGGCGGTCTCGACCGGGATGTCGTCGAGCGCGATCCAGCAGTTGATGATCTGCGAGCCGTGCAGGGCATAGTAGGACATGTCCTGGTGCCAGGGTGTCGAGGCACTGCGGCAGCCCGGGTGCTTGATGAGAAGAAAGTCGTAGAAGAAGTTGAGACGACGCGTCCCGAGCACACTGCCGAAAAGGTCGCCCGCGTGCGATTCGAAGATCACCTTGCGGAACAGCGGGTTGTGCTTCCACATCATCGAGGAGTACTGGAAGGCGCCGTCGTCGCCTTCATTCCGGACCACGACGTTATGGTCGTCGGTCTCGGCCTGTTCCGCCTGGAACAGATCGATCGCGTCCTCGACGACCGAAAGCCAGTCCTCTCTCATGGCGCCGCGCAGGCAGATCACCCCGTCCTGCCTGTAGGCCTCTCTCGCTGCCGGTCCCGCGCATTCGCAGGACTCGGGAACGAAGGTCGACACCGCGCCCATGGTTTCGGACGGGCGAGCCTCAAGCGGGGTCATGGCGCTTCTCCGGCAGATCGTTGCCCTGTGACAGCAAGGCTGCCCTGTGCTGTCGCAGGCTGCAAGTCCTGCGCACGGTTGCGCCCGGGAACTCCATGAGCAATGGTGCCTTTGCGGACATGTGCCTTCCTCCCCACAATTGGGGATTGACGGGCCGCTCGCAAATGTTTGTAAGCTAGTCTCCAACGTTCACGAGCCAAAGGAGTAACAACGTGAATCGAAAGATAAAAGGGGGGATCGTCGGGCTCATGTCAGCGGCCGTCCTGGCCATTGCCGGGACAGCGGGTGCGGACAGCAACGAACCGATCAAGATTCCGATCAAGAACTGGTCGAGCCAGATCGTCATGGCCCACGTCATCGGCGGCATCTTCGAGAGCATCGGCGCCAACGTCGAATACGTGCCTGTCGACAACCAGGCGAGCTTCGAGGCCGTGCGTGTCGGCGACATCCACATCCTGCACGAGGTGTGGCAGTCGACCATGCAGAACGCCTACTACAGCGCCATGGAGAAGGGCGGCCTGATCGATGCCGGCACCCATGACGCCGAGACGCTCGAGGAGATGGGTGTGCCGAACTGGGTGATCGACCAGGGCCTGTGCCCCGGTCTGCCGTCCTGGGAGGCGCTCAAGGACTGCTATGCCAACTTTGCCACCCCGGATTCCGGCGGCAAGGGCCGCTGGCTCGAAGGTCCCCAGAGCTGGCATGGCGACATCATGCCCAACCGCATCAAGGGACTGGGCCTCGACGACACCTGGGTGGTCAAGTTTGCCGGCGCCGCCGATGCCCTGTGGGCCGAACTCGAGGCGGCCAAGAAGGAAGGGCGCGGCACGATCATCTTCAACTGGACCCCGAACTTCACGGATGCCGAAGGGTTCACCTTCATCGAGTTTCCGCCCTACTACGACGGTTGCCGCATCGTCGATGGCGGCGACCTCAGTTCCACGGGTTGCGGCTCACCGGTCGGCTGGCTGAAGAAGGGAGCGCATTACAGGCTCCCGAAGACCCATCCCCAGGCCTACACGGTGTTCTCGAAACTCACGTTCAACACGCCGCAGATCGGTTCCATGGCAGCCTTGGTCGATCTCGACAAGATGACCCATGAGGATGCCGCGGCCAAGTGGCTCGCCGACAACGAGGACGTCTGGAAGCCCTGGACCGCATCGGTTCTTGGCGAGAGCAACTGAACGCAGGTCTCCGTCAAGGCAATCCTGCCTTGCATGATGCTTCTGTCGGGCCCTCCGGTGACGGAGGGCCCGATTGCATCCCGGCATCCGGGATGATGCTTGAGAGTGCCGCTTTACCGTGCATCAGACATTGACCCGGCCGCGCCAACCACAAAGAATCAGGAGTCGCATCCAGCGGGTCGGGAACGCACGGGAACGGGGGAGAGTTCATGTCTGCTCCAGGACGGACGGCTGACGAGGAGAAGCCGGTCATCGAGTGCCGGTCCGTCTACAAGATCTTCGGACGCCATGCGAAGAGCCTGCTCGACGGTGCCGATGGGTTCATTGATACCGATGCCGCCAAGGCGGCGGGCTGCATTGTCGGGGTCAACAACGCCTCTTTCGAGGTTCACGCCGGCGAACTTCTGGTCATCATGGGTCTGTCCGGTTCGGGCAAGTCGACCCTGCTTCGCTGCATCTCCAGGCTGACGGAGGCGACCGCAGGCAAGATCTTCATCGAGGGGCAGGATCTGCTGGCCATGAATGGCCGGCAACTGCTGGCCATGCGGCGCTCCAGGATGGGCATGGTGTTCCAGAACTTCGGCCTTCTGCCCCACAAGACCGTGCTGGAGAACATCGCCTTTCCGCTCCAGATGAAGGGAATGAAGACCCGTGAGAGTGTCTCGAGGGCGCGGGACATGGCGGAACTCGTTGGCCTCCAGGGGCGGGAAAACTACTTTCCCAGGGAACTTTCCGGCGGACAGCAGCAACGGGTTGGGATCGCCAGATCGCTGGCGGTCGAACCTGACATCTGGTTCCTTGATGAACCGTTCTCGGCCCTCGATCCGCTCATCCGCAAGGAGATGCAGGACGAGTTTCTGAGACTCCAGGAGGTTCTCAACAAGACCATTCTCTTTGTCACCCATGACTTCGACGAGGCGCTTCGTCTGGCTGATCGTATCGCCATCATGAAGGAGGGCATCATCGAGCAACTCGATACACCGGCCAACATCATTCTGGAGCCGGCCACGGAGTACGTCCGCAAGTTCACCCAGGACGTGCCGCGGGAAAAGGTCCTGAAGATCGAAGTTCTCATGGATCCGGTTGACGAGGCGGAAGAACTCTCCGACCTCAGGGTCTCCAAGGATCTGATCATCGAGACGGTTGCCGAAGCGGTTCTGAACCAGACACGGCCTGTCGGTGTGGTCGATGCCGACGACCGGCTCGTTGGCATTCTCCACGCGTCCCACGTGATCAACGTTCTCTTCGGCACCAGGCAGGGGGCTTGACCGGGTGACCATGACGGCACCACGGATATCCCGCAAGACCATCGGATTTGGCGTCCTTTTCGTTGTTTTCGTGCTGCTGTGCCTGCTGGTCAATCCTTCGGACGCCAACTGGTTGTGGCGGTTTCCGCCGCTGCTGAAGGACCTGCCGTTCATCATCAACGACACGGTCCAGAACCTGCTCTTCGAGTGGATGCCGATCGAGGTTTACGATCCGACGATCGACGACTACGAGACCAGACCCCTGTTTCGCGAGATGACACGGGCGATCTCGAGCTTTCTACTCCATATCATTGACGCTGTCCGCGAAGTCATGCTTGGCGGTGTCAAGACGATCGTCGCCTTCACGGACTGGGACTTCATCAACGAGAACCCGTGGCTGCGCTGGCCTGCCCTGCCATGGACGGTGATCACGGGCTGGGCCATCGTTCTGGGCTACAGGCTCCAGGGAATCGGGTTGGCGGCTCTGGCTGCTTTCTCCACGGTCTACGCCGCCGTCTTTGGGCAGTGGGAACCGTCGATGCAGACGCTCTCATTCGTTCTGGTGGCAGCACCGGTGTCCGTGGTTCTCGGACTGGGCCTGGGCATCTGGGCTTTCAGGAGCAGGGCCGTCGAGGCGGCCCTCAATCCGCTGCTCAATGTGGCCCAGACGATGCCGCACTATTCCTACCTTGTTCCGGTCATCGTCCTCTTCGGCGTAGGAGATCACGCGGCAGCCATCGCCACCATCATCTTTGCCACCCCGCCGATGGTGCGTCTCACGCTGCTCGGCCTGAAGAACGTACCTGCGGACGTCGTCGAGGCTGGCATCATGAACGGATGCGGCAGGTTTCAGCTGCTGTTCCGGGTTCTCGTGCCAACCGCCAAGCGTGATGTTCTCATCGGTGTCAATCAGGTGGTGATGCAGTGCCTGGCGATGACCGTGATCGCATCCTTCATCGGCGCCCAGGGCCTGGGATCGAACCTGTTGATCGCCCTGAACTCCCTCAAGGTCGGCACCGGCATCGAGATCGGCCTGTGCATCGTGCTGATTGCGGTGGTTCTTGACAGGATGTCGCTGGCCTGGGCCCACAAGCAGACAGACTACTTTGCGGATCTTTCCTTCTTCGAGCGCCACCGCCTGGTGATCATGCTGGTGGCCATCCTGGTGGCCGGATGTCTGCTCGCCTGGGCGGGGTCGTTCATCTTCGAGGAGGGCCGCAACTACCTCTACATCGTGCCGCACAACAAGGGCATCACGACGGCTCCGTTCTGGCAGGCGGCGGTCGACTGGACGTGGGATACCTTCTTCTTCACGCTGAAGGGATTCAACGAGTTCCTGATCACCCAGGTGCTCTTCCCGATGCGGGATCTCTATCTCGGCATGCCGGTGATTGCCACCTTCGTCCTGATGATGGGGATCGCCTTCCTTCTCGACGGTGTGAAGTCTGCACTCATCGTCGGCGTGTTTCTGCTCTTCATCGCCTTGTCGGAGTACTGGGACAGGGCTCTCATCACGGCCTACATGGCGTCTTTTGCCGTCATGGTGGCGGCTGTCGTCGGTTTCGTGATGGGAACGTTGTGCGCGCAGCACCGCCTGGCGACGAGGGCGGCTCTCCTCGTTTGCGACTTCCTGCAGACATTCCCGTCCTTTATCTACCTCATTCCGGTCATCATGCTGTTCGGCATCACCGACACGTCGGTGATCATCGCCTCCGTGGTCTATGCCCTGGTGCCCGCCACCCGGTACACGGTGGAAGGGCTGCGCAGCGTGCCCGAGGTCATTCAGGAAGCGGGCACGATGTCAGGCGTGTCGCGCATGCAGAGGCTGGTTCAGATCGAGTTTCCGCTCGCCTTTCCACACATCATGCTGGGATTGAACCAGACGGTGATCTTCGGCCTCTTCATGGTGATCATCGGCGCATTCATCGGCACCACCGATCTCGGCCAGCTCATCCTCGGGGCGATCTCCGATCCCCGCGGAACCGGCATCGGCCTCACGCTTGGCCTGTGCGTCGCCTTCATCGGCCTCGCCGTCGACCAGATCGTCCGCACGTGGGCGGAACGGCGCAAGAAGGAACTTGATCTCGGCTGAACCATTGCGGCCGTGCACCCCGTTTCGGCCATCTGTGGGCGCACGCTCCCCAACTCGTCCGGCGCAGCGGCCAATCCGCCGGGTCCGGTCCTTCCCGGAATTCAGGTATTCAGGTCAGGTTCGCTAACTCCAGACTGCTTCGGCGACCCGCATGAAGTTGCCGCCCATGATGGCGCGGACGTCCCGTTCGGAGTATTGGCGCCGGAACAGTTCCTCGGCGAGTTCAAGGATCTGGCCTGGCGCTGCACAGGTGATGTCCGGGTAGTCGTACTGGGCCTTCGGCCAGTAGTCCGTGTTGCGCTCGAGGACGCTTCCCAGGCCTTCGCCCCCGTCATCATCGCTTTCGAAGGCATAGTCGAGACCAATGCCGACATGGTCGGGGCCGAGGAGATTGACATAATGGTCGACATGGTCCGCCATGGTCGTCGTCCGGATGTCGTTGTCGCCCAGAAAGATGCCGATTCCGACAATGCCCACCACGCCGCCTGTCGCCGCGCAGGCCTTCGCCTGGTCGTCGCGGATGTTGCGCTCGTGATCCCGCAACGCCCGGGCGTTGGAATGCGAGAAGATGCATGGTGCCGCGGAGATCTCCATCGCCTCCATCGAGGATGAGTAACTGGTGTGCGAACAGTCGACGATCATGCCGAGCCTGTTCATTTCGCCGATCACGGCCCTGCCGAACGCCGTCAGGCGGATGTCCTCGTCGTGGCAGCCGCCGCCGGCGAGGTTGTTCCTGTTGTAGGCGACGAGCATCTGGCGAACGCCGAGATGATGGTACATCTCGACCATGTCGAGAGACCCATCGAGGGCATTCATCCCTTCAAGATCGAAACTCACCGCGAGATTGCCGGCCTTCCTTGCTGCGTGGATGTCTTCGACCGAGGAGACGAGATCATAGCCGTCGCTGGCCAGAATCCAGCGCCGGAAGGCCGCCAGCGACTTGATCGAATCGCGCCAGTCCATGACATCGTATCCGACGTTGACGCTGAGATAGTGAACGCCGGCATCCTTCCAGATCCGCAGCTTGGAGAGGTCGACACCGGGATCGGGACCAAACCCTGCGTGATCATCCCAGATGACGGCATCACGAAAGAGCCGTTCCGCTGCCTGTCGCGGCGTGTCAGGCATGGCGTTGTCCTCCCGGCTGGAACCTTCGCTCCCATCATAGCACCCGGGTAAGGGATGTCGCGCCGTGATTGCGACCGTCCGCGGAATCTCCGTCTTGATTGTCGGGAGAGGGCGGTGTCCACTCGGGCCTGTTTCGTCAGGGAGGTGGCTGTCATGCCCGGGCCGATTGCGATGGACCTGATGGGTGAGGTGTGGCCGGCTGCGCAGCCGGGCGCCGATCCGGGAGACCGGGGAACGGCGTCACTGGGACCGCAGGAACCGGTGGAGATCCGCTCCTTCCAGACCATTGTCCTCACCTACACGGTCGGACGCTTCGGTCTCGACGACACGGGCGGCATCAAGGTCGTCCAGCGCTTTGCGAACGACGGGGGGCGCTGGCAGACCGACGATCCGGCTGCCATGAACTATTGTTCCGCACGGGCCAGCAATGGCTGTCGCCTGGTGACCAGGGTGGAGCCGGGTGGACACCAGAGACCCTGGGACCGCTCGCTCAGGATCGTCGTCACACACGGATCCATGGCCTGCGGTGACCGGATCGAGGTGGTGTTCGGCGATCGTTCGGGCGGTTCACCCGGGCTGCGCATGCAAACCTTTGCCGAGAGTGCTCACGAATTCCGCGTGCTTGTTGATGCCTGTGCCACGGGCCACTTCCTTCCCGTTCCCGACCGCCCTTTCGTCACCGTGATCCCCGGAACGGCCGTTTCCTGGCATGCCGTCCTGCCGACAAGGCGGCGCCCCGGATCGTCCTTCGCGCTTTCGATCAGGGCGGAGGATGCGTGGAGCAATCCGACCGGCAGGGTGGAAGGTCCGTTCCACGTTGCGGCGAGCGGAACGATCACCGGCCTGCCGTCCGTCATCGACTGGCCCCCCGGCGAAGAGTTCCTGCGTATCGAGGGCCTTTCCTGTCCGGCCGAAGGCAACGCGACCGTGAGGCTCCTGTCCCCGGACGGCAGCAGACTCGCCACGTCGAACCCCCTCGTGGTGGAGGCGGGCGCTCCCGAGACATTCTGGGGAGACCTCCACGGCCAGAGCGGAGAAACCGTCGGAATCAACACGATCGAGGAGTACTTCTCATTCGCCCGCGACCGCGCCTTTCTCGACGTCACGAGCCACCAGGCCAATGACTTCCAGATCAACGATTTGTTCTGGCAGCGCATCAACGATGTTGCCGCAACCTTCAACGAGGATGGGCGTTTCGTGACGTTCCCGGGTTACGAGTGGTCCGGCAACACCTCCATGGGAGGCGACCACAATGTCTTCTTCAGGAACGAGGGACGCGCAATCCGCCGTTCGTCCCATGCGCTGCTTCATGAGGACCCTGGCCCTTCCAGCGACGTCAACACCTCGGGCGAACTCTTCGAAGCCCTCTCAGACGAGGATTGCGTGGTGTTTGCCCACATTGGCGGACGTCCGGCGGACATCGCGGCGGCCGACGGGGGAGCGCTCCGCACGGCGGTGGAGATTCACTCGAACTGGGGTACCTTCGAGTGGCTGATGGCCGAGAGTTTTGCCCTCGGATACCGTCACGGCCTCGTCTGCAACAGCGATGTGCACAAGGGCCGTCCAGGAGCGTCCCATCCCGGGGCCTCCGAGTTTGGCGCCTACGGTGGTCTGACCTGCTTTCTCGCCGATCACCTTACCCGGGACGGGATCTTCCACTCGCTTCGCCGCCGGCATCACTACGGGACCACCGGGTGCCGTCTCCACATGGATGTGCGTGTGACGTTCGATGAACCGGCCGCCCGATTCGATGCCGACCCCCGGCTTGGCCCCGTGGAACCCCGTCCTGCCTCGACGCTCATCATGGGCGACATTGCCTCGACCGATCTGGCGGCCGCCCGTCTCCATCTCGATGTGGCCACGCACTCGCCGATTCTGCGCGTCGATGTCCTCAATGGCGCCCGTGTGGTCGCATCCCTGCCCGGATACCGGTCACATGCCACCGACACGAGGCTGAGGGTTCTCTTTCACGGTGCCGAGTATCGCGGCCGTGGCCGGCAGACCCGATGGCGCGGCAAGGCCCGGTTCGATGGGAGCAGTATCCGGAGTTTCTCCACCGTCTGTGCCTGGAACCACGAGCGTCCGCTTCATCGACAAGGCGACAGCGAAGTGGTCTTCGACGTCCTGACCACCGGCAACTTTGTCGGGTTCGATGCTGGCCTGGAGTCTTGGTCAGGCCACGTTGCCCTTGATGCGGGCCATGTCGACATCACCATGCCCTTGCAGGATGTCGGCGAGGAACCTCTCGTGGTCGATGCCGGTGGGCTGGAACGCCATGTTTCTCTGACGCGCCTGCCCGAGGAACTGACGGTGACGCGGATGACCGAGACCCTCGACGTCGTCCTCCATGACAACGGCGACAATCCCCTGTGGATCAGGGTCACCACAGAGGATGGTCACCGGGCCTGGTCGAGTCCGGTCTACCTCTTCCGCCAATCCGGATCATGAGGGCCATCGCCGTTCTTGCCTTCCTGCTCCTCACGCCTGCGTGGGCCTCGGCCAACCCGGTCATGTTCGACGGAAGCTGGCAGGACCAGTCTTTTCTGTTCCGTTCCACCAACGAATACATCCAGGAAGGCGCCCGGCTGACGATCCGGTCCGACGACAGCGTGTCCGTTCTCTGGCGTTCCGCCCCGCCCGACCTTCGCCATGCCCGTCAGGCGAGCTGGTACTGGTCGGTGGAAGAGGGCGTGGCGCCCACGGATCTCTCGCTCAAGGGTGGTGACGACCGCAACATCGCTCTCTACTTCCTGTTCGCGCCGCGGGAACTCGCAAACGACCTCGAGAACGCTTCCCCCGATCGGGTCTTCCGGCACGAGGCGGTGCGCATCCTCGTCTATGTTCGGGGCGGAAACCACGAACCCGGCACAATCGTCAGCAGCCCCTACCTGGAGCCGCGCGGCGTCCTCCTTCCCCTCAGAGGAACCGGGAAGGGCACATTCGCAGAATCGGTGGACCTCGCCGCCGACTTTCGCCAGGCCTTTGGCATGCCGCCTGGCGTCCTTCTCGGTCTCGCTATCTCTGCGGACAGCGATGACACCAATGGCGTCATCGAAGCGGAACTCGGAGATCTTGTCATCGAATGATTCCAACCGCCCGCAGGCGCATGCCGCCAGACCGGGCTCTGCTGCCCTCCAGTCCGCGGGTGGGGCAGTCAGCGAGGAACAAGCGGTTGCCGCGTCGCCGCGACGTGACAGGGTCCATTCCGGGCGGGCAGACTTCCCTCGACGTCAATCGGACAACGTGCTGGCCCGAGGCGAAATCTCGCCAGCAGTCGATGGGGAGCGACGGCTTGATTGGCTCCGGCCGGAATTGTCGTGGCTCTGCTCGTCGAGACAGGAATCGGCCAACCGCATCAGACGCGCGGTCTCGGTGGCGAGAAACTCCATGTACATCGGGTTGTCGAGCGTATCCTCCGCAACATGTGGCAGCAGGAACCGCCTCATCTCGGAAGCAAATTCTGACGAACGGACGATGTCCCCGGCCTTCATGGCTGCGGTCTCCAGCCAGGACCGGTCAAGGCGCCGGTCATCCAGCTTGAAGCGCAGAAGATCTTCCCGGACTGCCGTTCCGGTCCTCGTGAGCCAGTTCATGTCCCAGACATCGCGGTAGCGTGGGCGGTCCTGGTTCGCCACCGAGTCGGGAAAGGCCACGAGCTTGCTGGCAAGGATCTCCTCCCGGCTCTGGACGCGCACGAGCATCTCGGAGGTTCGCGTCACACCGTAATTCTGGGCAATTGCTCCCGGTCCTTCAGTATAGGTTGGCGCATTGTCGATATCGAGTTTGACCATCTGTCTGGGGACGTCACGTCGGCGGGGCCGGATTTCGAATGAAATGCGCCAGGTGGACACGCCACCGCCCGAAGGGCGACGGGAAGCCAGATTCTTCGGAGGCCTGACCTCGACACCCAGCCCTCGGTCGGAAAGTGCCTGCTTCAGATATGCGGCCAGTCCGTCCATGGTCATGGCCGAAAAATCCGGTCCGCCCGAAAAGTCCAGGTCCTCGCTCAACCGGGAGGATCCATAGCACAGTCGAAGTGCCGTCCCGCCCTGGAATGTCAGACCATCGAGCCAACGCCCGCGCTGGAGGACGTTCAGCAGTTCGTAGTGCAGCAGTTCCTTCTCGACGATGACTTCCATGCCCGCGAGCTGCGGATTGCGTTGAAGCGCGACTTCGGCCAGTTCACGAAAGGTGTTTTCTTCGCTCACGATGCCTGCTCCTTCACGTCGATGTACTCCTGCATCTCGTCAAGATTGACGAGATGCAGATTGCGCCCGACACGCCGCAGGTCGCGCAGCGCCGCCGGCGCCGTGGCAATCTGCAAGGGGCGATCCCTCTCGATCGTGTTCCTTGCAATATCCGCCGGGGATCGCTTGGTATGGGTGAATTCAATCACGCCGTAGGAGGTCCTGAATGTACCCCTCCTGCCTGTCGTCATGACGGTCAGATAGGCCTGCGGCACCTGCGAGATCACGCCCCACTCAGAGAGGGCGGATTCCAGGCTGATATAGTTGTACTCACCGCAGCGGATCGCACAGGCAATCCGTTCGAACAGGCCGGCACGGCTGCGCCCCGAGAGGGGATTGACGAAGACCCCGTTGGCCACCCGCTCAAGCACGCCCTGTCGCACCATTCGGCGCAAGCTTTCGGAGAGCGTCTTGTCCGACCGGTGCGCAAAGAGATTGCGCAAATCCCGAAGCGTGAACACGGACCAACCGTAGCGGTCCCACTCGGCCAGGGTCTTGACGGCTTCAATAGTACGCACGGCCTTTCTCATGGACTATTTATCTATTCATATATAGGAAAAACGCTCACTTGACAAGAGCGCGAAGTCGGACCTATGTCTGTTGCGCTCCAATCTTGCCCGGGCGTTGCCAAGGCGATCGGGCTTTTGGAACTGGCTGACCCTTGATGCGTTTCGGCAGATCTTCAGGGATGGGATTCTGGACGAGCCCGCATATCGGTGATCGCCAGCGACTCAGGCGGAGTCTGCCGAGCCGGTCTCCCAGAACGCCGCCTCGAGACGGGTCGCCATCTCGAAGACCTGACAGAGCTCGTTCCAGCGCGGGGTCTCGGCATAGTCGGGGCCGAGGCGGTTCTCGAGCGCCGCGTCGATCAGCGCGCCGGATTCCCGGCATCCCTCCTGGTAGGCCTCGTTCCCGTAAGTGTCGATCCATTCCCGGTAGACGGACGAGGTGGCCTCCCTCGCAAGGCGCCGACCGATCTCACCGTAGCCCATGCCGCAGGGCGCAAGGGCCGCCATAAGGTCGAGATAGTCGCCGGAATACCCCTTCTCGATGACGAACCTCGTGTAGGCCAGGTTCTGCGGAGCCTCGCGCAAGGCGAGGAGTTCGTCCTCGGAAATGCCTGCCGCCGCACACGATTCGACATGGAGCGCCATCTCGCGGTTGACCAACCCGTCCACTGCTGCCGCGGCCGACCTCATTTCACGCATGTCCCGTGACTTCACCACCGCGAGCGCCCAGGCCCGGGCGAAGTTCACCAGGAAGAGATAGTCCTGCTTGAGGTAGTTGAGGAACGCCCGGTGGGGCAGGGAGCCGTCTCCCAGGCTCTCGACGAACGGATGGCGCACATAGGTGGACCAGGCGTCGCTTGTGCGGGTCCGCCACAGGCTGAAGGCCGTGCCGTAGTCCGGAACGATCATGGCGCGCTCCCGTTGGCAGCGTGGGATTCCGTGTCGCGGGGACACGGAATCGTGCGAGGAAGCGGCGTCGGGCCTGTTGTCATCATGTCGTCCTTTCCTTGCAGTGCGTCACGTCCAGCCATGCTGTCACCCGGGATTCGGAATCCACGTAGAGAGCGATGTCGGTCACCACCGAGATGATGTCGGCGCCGGCCGCGAGGATACCGCTCGTGAGTTCGACGGTCATGCCGCCTGTGGCCCCGAGCGGACGGGCACCGATCCGCCGCTTCCACTCCGTCACCCTCCCGAGTCTCTGTTACTTCCGTTTCATGGCCTTGAGGATCGTCGGGTGCACCGGGCGGAGCGCCAGACGGCACTCGAATTCGGCATGGTCATGGATGCTGACGCCGCCGCCTTGCGGATTGCCGCGATGTCGGCCGTATCAAGGTCCTCCTGCCCGAGATGAACGAAGCCGCAGCCTGCATCGATGGCGGGTTGCCAGTAGTCCTTGACGACGAGAAACGCACCGTTCCGGGTGCTGCGACCTTGTGAAGGGCCAGTTCGCTTTCGCTGGCGATACCAGTTCCTCCGTGTCGATGCATCCCTGCATCTCCTCAAGTTCGAGGCGAAGCAGATCGTGTCCGTCACGCTGCATTGCAGGCCCTCGAATGCACGCGGATCCCCCGTTACGTGGCCCCGTCATTGCCGCTGGCAGGCAATGCCCCGAAAGCCATGCACGTCTGAAGGTGACCGGCGGCAGAGATCGCTCAAGGGTCAGTCGTCTGCTGTAGCGCCGCCTTCCTGCTTTCGTCGGCGGATGAAGGCGATCAGTTCTTCGGCAATGGCGGGGTCCATGTCGGGTGTCTCGTATTCGTCGAGTAGCTGGCGCCACACCCTGGTGGCCCGCCTGGTGGCATCGATGGCGCCGTCGCTCTTCCAGGTCTCGAAGTTGCGCCAGTCCGAGAGGACCGGCTCGTAGAAGGCGGTTTCGTAGCGTTCGAGAGTATGGCGCGTGCCGAAGAAGTGTCCCCCAGGACCGACATCGGCAATGGCGTCAACGGCGAGTTCGGGTTCCGAAAAGTCGACTGGCTCCAGAGCCTTGATCATGGTCTGGACCATTTCGAGGTCAATGGCGATCTTTTCGAACGAGGCGCTGAGTCCCCCTTCCATCCAGCCGAAGCTGTGCATCACCATGTTGGTGTGACCCTGAACGGTCGCCCACAGCGACATGGCGCTCTCATAGGTTGCCTGGGCATCGGGCCAGTTGGCCGCGTTGACGATGGACGAGCGGTAGGGAAGGGCATAGTGACGCGCCATCTGGCCGCCGAGGAGCACCGCCTTCACATACTCTGGCGTACCGAAGGCCGGAGAACCGGACTTCATGTCGACATTGCTGGTAAAGCCGCCGTAGACCACCGGAGTTCCCGGCCGCACCGTCTGGCAGAAGGCAATGGCGGCGAGCGCCTCGGCATTCTGCTGGGTCAGCGCGCCGGCAATGGATACCGGCGCCATGGCGCCTGCAAGCGTGAACGGCGTGACGACGATGACCTGGTTGCGCCGCGCCATCTCGATCATGCCAAGCAGCATCGGCACATCGAGCTGCAGTGGGGAGTTGCAGTTGACGACCGTCCAGATGCTGGGCTCCTCGAGGAGCACGGAGTCACTGATGCCACGGGCGATGCGGACCATGTCGATGGCATCGTTGATCTTGCGGCGGCCGAGAGAGTAGCCGAAGGCGATCTTGTCGGTCAGGAAAAGCTGTTCGCCAACGATGTCGAGATAGCGGATATCGGGGTCGACCTCGACGGGTTCCAGCATGGGCGTGCAGCCATGCACCGCGTTGATGACCTGGGCAAGGCGCAACAGGTTGCGATAGTCGGCGAGATTGCCCGCCCGTCGGCCGCCCTCGAGGTCGGAGACATTCGGGTTGCCGGCCACGGGGAAGAAGTTGATGTGGTTGCCCCCCATGACCCGGCTTCGTGCCGGATTGCGGGCGTGGAGGGTCCATTGCCGCGGCGCTCGCGCGACCGCTTCCTCGATGAAGCCGCGCTCGAACCGCACCCGGGTCTCGCCCGGTGTGACGGCAACACCGGCATCACGGAGGATATCGCGCGCCTCCCCGAGGAGGATGTTGATCCCTGTTTCCTCGAGGACGCGCATCGAGGCGTCGTGTATGGCCTCGACATCGTCGGCTCCGGCAATGTCCACCGCCGGGTAGGGATTGCGCACAACGGTCCACGGCAGTTGCGGAACCTTGCGGGATCCTCCCTGTTCCTTCCTTCTGCCGGCGGCCTGTCGTCGTGATCGCCGCATCACCCTTCCTCAGGTCTCCGGAAAGACAAGCGCCAGCGGCAACAGCCGCTGGCGCGTGCCAGGATCTGTCAGGCGCCCTGAATGATCAGGCCTTGCTTTCGTCGATCCACATCTCTTCGTAAGGCCAACCGGCACCCGCCGAAAAGGCAGGGCTGCCGTGGTAGTTCTGGATCCTTGACGTGGTGGCCTCGATGTAGTTCGTGAAGAACGGCAGGAACAGTCCACCGTCGTCGTGCAGCAGGGTGCAAGCCTCGCAGTAGATTTCCAGGCGCTTGGCCTCGTCCGTCTCCAGCCGGCCCATGACGAGCAGTTCGTCGAACCGCTCGTTGCACCAGAACGTCTCGTTCCAGGAGCCGCCACAGGCGTGGGCGATCGTCAGGATCGCATCGGCGGTCGGACGGGAATTCCAGCCTGTCGCACAGAACGGCACCTGCATCCAGGTATGGCTCCAGTAGCCGTCATCGGGCACACGGTTGAGTTCGATTGAAATGCCAGCTTCCCGCGCGTGCTCCTGGAGAATGATGCTGGCGTCCATGGCGTTGGCATGCGCGGCGTTCGATACGGCAAGCTCGATCGACGAGAGACCGGACTTGTCCCAGTGCCACTTGGCCTTTTCGGGATCATAGTTGTGCTGCGGGATGGCGTCGCAGTACGTCGGCAGGCCCGGGTTGACCGGGAAATCGTTGCCGATCCGGCCATGCCCGACCATCACCGTATCGACGACGACATTCCGGTCGACGGCGTGTTTCATCGCCAGGCGCAGGTTGAGATCGTCGGTGGGTGCCCTGTCGGTCGCCATGATCCAGGCAAACCAGGAGCCCGACGGGGTCGAGTGAACCTTGACACCGGGATTCTGCCCCAGCAACGAGGCAAGACGGGGTTCGACACTGGTGTCGACGTCGACGTCACCAGCCTGCAGAGCGCTGGATCGTGCCGCGTTGTCGGGAATTCCCTGGGTGATGAAGGTCGAAACGTGACCGGCATCCGGATTCCAGTAGTTCCCGTTCTTCTCGGCGACCGAGGCCAGCCCCGGAGTGAACTCCACGAGCTTGTAGGGTCCGGTGCCGACAACCGGGTCACCGTCCTTCCAGCCTTCCTTGACGATCGACGTGTGGTAGTCGTGCCCCAGGGTGACCGGGAAGTCGGCATCGCCCGAGTCGAGAGTGATCTTGACGACGTTTGGTCCATCGGCCCGCATGTCCACGATGGGCGCAAGAAGGGGCTTGGAAGGTGATTCGGAGCCTTCCTTGATGTGTTCGCCAAGGGAGTAGATGACATCGTCTGCGGTCAGGGTCTTTCCGTCGTGGAACTCGACTCCCTCGCGCAGCTTGAAGGTCCACTCGGACGCCTGGTTGGTGGCCTCCCATTCGGCCGCCAGGTTGGGAACGACATTCATGTCGCGGTCAAGGTTGGTCAGCCGGTTGTAGACCTGGTAGGCGCGCTGGACGTCCGTGCCATTGGTCATCTTGGTGGGATCGTAGGTCTCCTCGGCACCGGTGTACCCCGTGCTGACGCGGACCTCGCCACCCTTGATCGGCGTTTCGGCGATACCGGCGCTGCTCAACATGGTCGTTGCCGCAGCCACTCCAACGCCGAGCTGACCGGCGCGACCGATGAACGCCCTGCGGTCAAGGCGGCCGGCCCTGATCTCGTCGATCATCCAGTCGAGTTGTTGTTTGCTCATGTTGGCGCTTTCCCTGTCAGTTCTTGTTCATTGTCGTGCCGCAGAGGGCACGCATGCGAGATCCAAGCCTAGCCCGCGCCGGGCCTCAAGGAAAGTCCTCCGGGTGCGGCGAGGCGCTGTTGGACCTAGGCTTCACCAGCGGCCTGCCGCCGTGATCGCCGCATCGCATTCCTGCGGGCTTCGCAAAGAAAAGCGCCAGCGGCAACAGCCGCTGGCGCTTGCCCGAATCGTCAGGCGACCTGATTGATCAGGCCTTGCTTTCGTCGATCCAGACTTCCTCGTAAGGCCATCCGGCACCACCCGAGAAGGCAGGACTGCCGTGGTAGTTCTGGATGCGCGACGAAGTCGCCTCGATGTAGTTCATGAAGAA
Source organism: Alphaproteobacteria bacterium (assembly GCA_965207785.1). Lineage (GTDB taxonomy): Bacteria > Pseudomonadota > Alphaproteobacteria > SP197 > SP197 > SP197. The sequence continues at coordinate 226,866 of CBDBNO010000011.1, forward strand.
CGGCAGGAACAGTCCACCGTCGTCGTGCAGCAGGGTGCACGCCTCGCAGTAGATTTCCAGACGCTTGGCCTCGTCCGTCTCCAGACGACCCATGACGAGCAGTTCGTCGAACCGCTCGTTGCACCAGAACGTCTCGTTCCAGGAGCCGCCACAGGCATGGGCGATCGTCAGGATCGCATCGGCGGTCGGACGGGAGTTCCAGCCGGTCGCACAGAACGGCACCTGCATCCAGGTGTGGCTCCAGTAGCCATCATCGGGCACACGATTGAGTTCGATGGAAATGCCCGCTTCCCGCGCATGCTCCTGGAGTATGGTGCTGGCGTCGATTGCGTTCGAGTGCGCCGCGTTCGCTACGGCAAGCTCGATCGACGAGAGACCGGTCTTGTCCCAGTGCCACTTGGCCTTTTCCGGATCATAGTTGTGTTGCGGGATGGCATCACAATAGGTCGGCAGCCCGGGATTGACCGGGAAATCGTTGCCGATCCGGCCATGCCCGACCATCACCGTGTCAACGACGACATTCCGGTCGACGGCGTGTTTCATCGCCAGGCGCAGGTTGAGATCGTCGGTGGGTGCCCTGTCGGTTGCCATGATCCAGGCAAACCAGGAGCCGGAAGGCGTCGAGTAGACCTTGACACCGGGATTCTGGCCCAGCAACGCGGTAACGCGGGGTTCGACATCGAGGTCAAAGTCGACATCACCGGCCTGCAGTGCGCTCGACCGTGCCGCGTTGTCGGGAATTCCCTGGGTAATGAAGGTCGAGACGTGACCGGCATCCGGATTCCAGTAATTCTGGTTCTTCTCGGCGACCGAGGCCAGCCCCGGAGTGAACTCCACGACCTGGTAGGGGCCAGTGCCGACTACAGGATCACCGTCCTTCCAGCCTTCCTTGACGATCGACGTGTGATAGTCGTGCCCCAGCGTGACCGGGAAGTCAGCATTGCCCGAATCGAGAGTGATCTTGACGACGTTGGGTCCATCCGCCCGCATGTCCACGATGGGTGCAAGCAGGGGCTTGGAAGGTGATTCGGAGCCTTCCTTGATGTGCTCGCCAAGGGAGTAGATGACATCGTCTGCAGTCAGGGTCTTTCCGTCATGGAACTCGACTCCCTCGCGCAGCTTGAAGGTCCACTCGGACGCCTGGTTGGTGGCCTCCCATTCGGCCGCCAGGTTGGGAACGACATTCATGTCGCGGTCAAGGTTGGTCAGCCTGTTGTAGACCTGATAGGCACGCTGGATATCCGTGCTGTTGGTCATCTTGGTGGGATCGTAGGTCTCTTCGGCACCGGTGTACTCCGGGCTGACGCGGACCTCGCCACCCTTGATCGGCGTTTCGGCGATACCGGCGCTGCTCAACATGGTTGTTGCCGCAGCCACTCCGACGCCGAGTTGACCGGCGCGACCGATGAATTCCCTGCGGTCAAGGCGGCCGGCCCTGATCTCGTCAATCATCCAGTCGAGTTGTTGTTTGCTCATGTTGGCGCTTTCCCTGTCAGTTCTTGATTCATTGGCATGCCACAAAGGGCACACTTGCGAGAACCAAGCCTAATCCGCGTCAGGCCTCAAGGGAAGTCCTCCAGGTGCGGCGGAGCGCTGTTGGACCAGGGTTTCACCTGTCGGTCCCGAGAATCCCGGCGCGCGCCACGGCCGTGACTCGTGAGAGTCAGGGGCTGAGCATGTCGGATCTCGCGGCCAGGGCGGCAGCGAATCGTTCCTCTCCGAGGTCAACGAGGTGTAGGGGTGGCGAGGGATCGTGCGGAAACCGGAAGAGGCACGCACGGGCGCCGTCGAGCATCTGTTCGGGGACCTCGAAGCGGGACGGACCCAGCGACAGACCGGTACCGGTGGCCTTGAGCAGTGCTTCCTTCATGGTCCACAGGCGATAGAAGAGGTGGATCCGCTCGGTGCCGGAGACCCGGGCCAGCCGTTGGCGTTCCCGCGGTCCGTACACCCGGCGGGCGAGCCCTGCGAAATCACGGTGCAAGGAGCGTGCTTCCACATCGACGCCGAGATCGCCATGCCCACCGATGGCGATCAGACCGTGACCACCGCTGTGCGACACATTGAAGCCGATGCCGGAACGCTTGCCGCCTATGATGGCGAAGGGTTTGCCGTGGTTCAGACGACCGAATGAGAGGTCTTCCGCATCACAACCGGCATGCTCGGCCAGAGTGATGCGCAGGGCGGCCCGGCAGAGGGCGAATTCGTACCGGGCCTGCCTTGAGCGAGAGCGTTTCCAGCGCGCTTCTTCGGTTTCGTCGAGCAGGGTGACCGCCTGCTTCTCGCGATCCGGGGAGAGTGCCAGATCCACATGGAGGATGGCCGTGTCGTCCACCGAGCACCAGGGACTCCACCATCGGTCCGCCGGCATGGCGGGTTCAGTCACGGTTCCGGGCCACCCGGTCGGCAAGGAGACAGAGAATCTCGAACATGAAGGTTGCTCCGACCAGTGCCGTGTTCCCGCTGGGATCGAAGGGTGGCGCCACCTCGACCACGTCGCCACCCACGAGATCGAGACCCTGGAGCCCCCTCACCACTTCCTGGGCTTCGCGCGTCGTCATGCCGCCGATCTCCGGTGTGCCGGTTCCCGGCGCAAATGCTGGATCAAGCCCGTCGACGTCGAAGCTGATGTAGGTTGGACCGTCACCGACCACGCGGCGCGCTTCCCGGATGACCTGTTCCGGGCCTGCTTCGGTGAATTCTTCCATGTAGATCACGCGCATGCCGCTTTCTTCGGCGAAGGCCATGTCCCCGGCGCCGTAGATCGACCCGCGGATACCGATCTGAACGGTGCGTCGAGGGTCGAGAAGGCCTTCCTCGACCGCTCGCCTGAAGGGCGTTCCATGGGTGTACGGGTTGTCGCCGAAGTAGCGGTCGTTGGTGTCGCTGTGGGCATCGAAGTGCACCATGCCGACGGGCCGATCGCTGGCGATGGCGCGCATGATTGGCAGGGTGATCAGGTGATCGCCGCCGGCAGACAACGGCAGGGCGCCTGCCTGGTGGATCGTCCGGTAGAACCGTTCGATCCGCGCCAGGGAATCCATGAGATCGATGGGGTTGACCGGGCAATCGCCGAGATCCGCCACCTGGGCGAGATCATAGGGCGCCAGGCGGGAAACGTGATGGACCTTGCGCATCAGGCTCGACTGGTTGCGGATTTCGCGCGGTCCATGACGTGCGCCGGCACGGTTGGTCGTGCCGCCGTCCCAGGGAACGCCGACAAGGGCGATGTCGAGGCCATCCGCATGGCGCGTGTGGGGCAGGCGCATGAATGTCGGGATATCGCCGAATCGCGGCACAACGGATGCATCGACGGGTTGATTGCGGTCTGGACACATGCCGCGATACTCCCCGAATGGTTGGCCAACCTTGGCGCGAAGAGCATGGCGCCGCAAGCCGCCAAGCCTTGAACGCCCCGGTGCATCGCGACACACTCCGGCGGGCCGGCAACAGGGCGCGAGGATCGATGAGCGGACGCGAAGAGAACATCAAGTACCTTGTGACCGACCTTCCAGGGTTTCCCGACTCTGAACTTGCGGGCATCAGCAGCCGTCTCTTCGGTGTCGAGGGTGAATACCGTCCACTCGACTCGGACCGGGATCAGAACTTTCTTCTCGAAAGCGGCGAGGACCGCTGGATCCTGAAGTTTCACCATCCGGAGGAAGAGGCGAGCGTTGTTGATTTCCAGAACGCAGCGCTTCGCCACATCGCCGTCACCGCCCCGGACATCCTTGTGCCGCAGGTGGTGCCCACCCTCACCGGCGAATCCTTTGCCAGGGCCACCGCACCCGATGGCCGCGAGAGCATCGTGCGGCTACTTACATGGGTTCCGGGACTGAGCGTTGATTCGTTCCCCTCGACACGTCGGCAGCGTCACGGCCTCGGAGCCCTGGTGGCGCGCCTCGATCGTGCCCTCGAGGGATTCTTCCACCCGGCCGCCCGGCATACCCTGCTGTGGGACATCCGGCAGGCGCCAAAGCTGCGCGTCCACACGGGCGACATCGCACAACGTTCGTCGCGCGAACTCGTGGACGCCGCACTCGACCGCTTCATCGGGAATGTCCTGCCCCGCTGGGACCATTTCCGCAGCCAGGTCATTCATAACGATGCCAACCGGAACAATGTCGTCGCCCATGAGGACGCGCCGGACGAACCCGTCGGCGTAATTGATTTCGGCGACATGATGCATGGGCCCGTGGCCACCGAGATTGCCCTGGCATGCGACAACTATGCCCTGCGTTCGGACCAGCCTCTGGAAGACATCATCGATGTGGCGATCGGGTTCGATTCAATTCTCGCTCTGCGGGAAGAGGAGGCTGATGTCCTCTTCGACATGGTCGCGGCCCGCCTTGCCATCGGCGCCGTCATCGTGGCGCGCAGGGCCGTGGCGCGTCTTGGCTCTCCACCGTACATGCCCGGGTATGATCTCGATGTCTTCGCAGCCCTCGACATCATGTTCCAGACCGGTCCCGACGCCGCCACGGCGAAACTCCGCGATGCCCTGCGCATGCCGCAGCGCTGTCCGAAGGGTACGGTGACAACACCGGAGTCGGATGCGCTCGATCACGAACTTGAGCGACGTTACCGGTGGCTCGGCCGGCATCTGAGCCTCTTCTATCGACGGCCCTTGCATGTCGAGAGGGGCGAAGGCGCCATGCTCTACGACGCCAACGGCCGCGCCTTCATTGACGCCTACAACAACGTTCCCAGTGTCGGCCACTGCCATCCGCACGTGGTCAATGCCATTTCCCGCCAGGCGACGGCGCTCGGCACCAACACGCGCTACGTCTACCGTATCCTCGCCGACTATGCCGACAGGCTGCAGGCGACGATGCCCGACCATCTCACCTGTTCGATCATGGTGAATTCGGGAAGCGAGGCCAACGACATCGCCTGGCGTATCGCCACACTGCTCACCGGCAAGCGCGGCGGCATTGTCATGGAGGATGCCTATCACGGAATCACCGAGGCGATCAGTCATCTTTCGCCGGAACGACCTGAAGCGATGGCCCCGCACGTGCGCACGCTGGTGTCGCCTGATCCCTACCGCAACCGGGTTGAAGGGAACGTCGATCCCGCCGCCTTCTATGCCGCCGATGCCGACCGGGCCATCCGGCAACTCGAGGAGGCGGGGTACGGAACGGCCTGTTTCATGGTGGATACCTCGTTCTGCTCCAACGGCATTCCCGATGTGCCTGCCGGATACCTGCGGGATGTTGCGGCGCGGGTGCGCGCCGCCGGCGGCATGATCATCGCAGACGAGGTGCAGTACGGCTTCGGCCGTCCGGGCACACACATGTGGGGCTTCGACTATCACGGGATGGAGCCGGACATCGTCACTCTGGGCAAGCCGGTGGGCGACGGGTTTCCGCTCGGTGTGGTTGTCACCACCGCAGAGATACTCGAGGAGTTTTCCCGGGCCATGGGACTCTTCTCGACTTTCGGGGGTAATCCGGTCGCCTGTGCTGCCGGCATTGCCGTTCTCGATGTTCTCGAGCGAGAGGACCTGCTTGAGAACGCACGGACGACCGGTGGCTACCTCAAGGCCGGACTCAAGGGTCTCATGGACCGTCATCCCATGATCGGGGACGTGCGTGGCCACGGTTTCATCACGGGAGTCGAGATCGTCCGGGACCGCGACACCCGGGAACCGGACGCGGAAGGCATGGTGGCGGTGCAGAACCGGATGCGGGAACTCGGTGTTCTGGTTGGCAGGGAGGGTCGATTTGGCAATGTCTTCAAGATTCGCCCGCCCATGGTGTTTCAGCGCAGCCACGCCGACGCGCTGGTCTCGTCGATGGATCAGGCGATGAACGAACAGGGGAGGTAACGCTGTGTTCAGTCACATCACACTCGGCACCAACGACATGGAACGCGCCCTGCAGTTCTACGACGCCATTCTGGAGCCGCTGGGTGTCGTCCGGTTGCTCTCGTCACCCGAAGACGGGTTCGCCGGCTATGGCCCCCCCGGCGAGAAGCCCGGTTTCTTTGTCTGTCTGCCCTTTGACGAAAAGGACGCCACGGCAGGGAACGGCACCCACGCGGCCTTCCTGGCGCCGTCAAGGGAGGCGGTCGACGCCTTCCACACGTGCGGACTCGCCCTCGGGGCGACGGACGAAGGCGCACCGGGCCCGCGGCCCCACTACCATGAACATTACTATGGCGCCTATCTGCGCGATCACGACGGCAACAAGCTTCAGGCCTGTTGCCATGCTCCTGCCTGAGCCGGCACCGGACGGCTGTTCTCGACGCGTTCGAGGATCTCCCTGATCGTGCTCACGCCCGCAGACGGCCTCGAGGCCCATTCGGTGAGCAGGCGGCGCCAGATCCTCGCGCCCGGTTCTCCGTGGTAGAGACCGGTCATGTGACGGCTCATGCGGGCCAGCGGCACGCCCCTGGCCAGATGTTCCTCGAGATAGGGCAGCCACGCCAGGACGATGCCGCAGCGTTCCGTGGGCGCCTCATCGATGCCGAAGATCAGCCGGTCGGCCTCGGCCAGCATGTAGGGTGTCCGATAGGCGGCGCGACCGATCATGACGCCATCGACATGGTCGAGATGGTGCGACGCCGAGGCGAGATCCCGGATTCCACCGTTGATGATGATGTCGAACTCGGGAAACCGGCGCTTGGTGTCGTGAACGACATCGTGGCGCAGTGGCGGCACCTCCCGATTCGCCTTTGGTGACAGGCCGTTGAGGTAGGCCTTGCGGGCATGCACGATGAAGGTGGTACAGCCGCTTCCCGCCACCGTGGCCATGAACGTGGCGAGAGTCCCTTCCTCGTCCATGGCGTCGATGCCGATTCGGCACTTGACCGTGACCGGCACCGAGACCGCATCGCGCATGGCCGCCACACAGGCCTCCACGAGACCGGCATGGGCCATCAGCGCGGCGCCGAACCGGCCGGAACGGACCCTGCTGGAGGGGCAGCCGACATTGAGATTGATCTCGTCGTAGCCGAATTCCTCGCCAATCCGCGCCGCAGCGGCCAGTGTTCCCGGATCACAGCCACCGATCTGCAGAGCCACGGGATGTTCGGTCTCGTCAAAGGCGAGCAGGCGTTGGCGGTCTCCGCGAACCACCGCGTCGGCGACGATCATCTCCGTGTAGAGGCGGGTATGTTTTGTGACACACCTGAGAAAGGCGCGGCCGTGACGGTCCGTGCAGTTCATCATCGGCGCCACAGACAACTCATGCATGGATCGTGTCATGTGTCCGTGTCGACACGTCATGTAGCACAGTCCAGGTGTCTGGTTCGACAGCGTCGCCGAGGGTATGGCGGGGAAGCGGAATTGGGCCGGGTCCCTTGATCGACGGTGATCGGGGGCCACATAGCAAGCCATGACATCCGGATGGGCATTGTGATGGCGACTTCTCCCTGGCACGGCACCACCATCCTCTCGGTGCGTCGCGGCGACCATGTCGTCGTGGCCGGTGACGGCCAGGTATCCATGGGCGATACTGTGGTCAAGGCCAACGCCGTCAAGGTCCGACGGCTGGGGTCGGGCTCAATCCTGGCCGGATTCGCGGGCGCGACTGCCGATGCGTTCACCCTGTTCGAACGGCTCGAGGAAAAGCTCGAACGCCATCCCGGCCAGCTGGCGAGATCCTGCGTCGAACTCGCCAAGGACTGGCGCACCGATCGCTACTTGCGGCGCCTGGAGGCCCTGATGGCGGTTGCCGACCGGTCGGTTTCCCTCATTGTTTCAGGCACGGGCGATGTTCTGGAGCCCGAGGACGGCCTGATCGGAATCGGCTCGGGCGGCAACTATGCCCTTGCGGCGGCACGCGCACTCCTCACGGTCGACGGGATTTCGGCCGAAGAGGTCGCCCGCCGGAGTCTGGAGATCGCGGCCGACATCTGCGTCTACACCAACCGCCATGTCACCTTGGAGGTGCTGGATGCAGGGTGACTTTCCTTGTCAGGTTCCTGGCAAGACTGTACGGAGGCCCTGATGACATCGTTCTCTCCCCGCGAGATCGTCTCCGAACTCGACCGGTTCATCATCGGCCAGACCGATGCCAAACGGGCGGTGGCGATCGCCCTGCGCAATCGCTGGCGCCGCCAGCAGCTGCCCGATGATCTCAAGGAAGAGGTGTTGCCCAAGAATATCCTGATGATCGGGCCCACCGGTGTCGGCAAGACTGAAATCGCACGTCGCCTTGCCCGACTCTCCAATGCGCCCTTTCTCAAGGTCGAGGCGACCAAGTTCACCGAAGTCGGATATGTCGGACGCGATGTCGAGCAGATCGTCCGTGATCTCGTCGAGACCGCGATCACCAGCACCCGCGAGGACATGCGCAAGGAGGTCGAGGCGCGGGCGGAACTGGCCGCCGAGGAACGGGTCGTCGACGCCCTGGTCGGTGACAAGGCAAGCCCGGAGACCCGCAACAAGATGCGCGACTTGCTGCGCCGCGGGGACCTCGACGACAAGGAGGTGGAGCTGGATCTTCAGGATGCCGGCGCCGGTACGCTGCCAACCTTCGACATCCCCGGCATGCCCGGCGCCCAGATGGGAATGCTCAATCTCAACGATGTCTTCGGCAAGGTGCTGGGCAACCAGACGCGCCGGCGCAAGATGAAGGTCGCCGAAAGCCACGCTGTCCTGATTGCCGAGGAATCCGACAAGCTGCTTGACGAGGAGATGGTGATACGCGCGGCGATCGAGGCCGTGGAGCAGAACGGCATCGTATTCATCGACGAGATCGACAAGATCACCGCCCGGAACGAGCGGGCCGGTGCCGATGTCTCCCGCGAAGGCGTGCAGCGCGATCTGCTCCCTCTTATCGAGGGGACGACGGTCGCCACCAAGCATGGATCCGTGAAGACTGACCACATCCTCTTCATCTGTTCGGGCGCCTTCCATCTCGCCAAGCCGTCGGACCTGTTGCCGGAGCTTCAGGGACGATTGCCGAATCGCGTCGAACTCCAGGCCCTCGACCGCCACGACTTCCGGCGCATCCTGACCGAGCCGGAAAACAGCCTCATCATCCAGTACACCGCGCTACTCGCGACCGAGGACGTCGTGCTCGATTTTCACGAGGTGGCGATCGACGCTCTTGCCGACCTTGCCGCGAAGATCAACGAGACCGTGGAGAACATCGGTGCCCGCCGGTTGCACACCGTCATGGAAAAGCTCCTGGAAGACATCAGCTTCACGGCTCCCGATCGCAGCGGCGACACCGTCGTCATCGACGCCGCGTTCGTCGAGGAGAGGGTGGGCGATCTGGCACGAAACACGGATCTCGGGCGGTTCATCCTGTAGCCGCCCGTCGGCGCCGTTCTGTACTTGGCAGAGAAGTCCCCGGCGCCGAACGCGGAGAACCCGTCACGGACGATCAGGCCGACGTCCGGTTCCGATCATGTGTTGAGCGTCTCAAGCGAAGGTGCGGCCGATGTCGCGGGCCTCGCGGATCATGTCCGTGGCCCGGCTTCCGCCGTCGGCCGAATGGTGGAGGAAGATGAAGCGGGCGTCGTCGATACCGCAGTACTGGAAGACCCCCTTCACAACCTCCGTTTCTATGGCGACATCGTAGCCGGTCCTCGCATAGGTCTCTGCATCTGAGGCAGACAGGCCGACGGCGAGCGCCTTGCGGTGGCCGAGCTTTCTGGAGCCATAGGCATAGTCCTTGTTCCATACGCGATCGACCCAGCCCTTCAGCATGGCCGGAAACGACCACCACCAGATGGGAAACACGAGGATGATGGCCTCGTTGCGGTCCAGACGCGCCATTTCCCGGCGCACGGCATCGCTGTAGACCTTGTCCTCGCGCCCCCAGTCCGGTTCGTCCTCCGGCATCAGCAGCGGGTCGAAGCCCTCGCCGTAGAGATCGGCAATCTCGGTCTGGTGTCCGGCCTGTTTCAGGCCGGCGGCGACGGCATCGGCAATCTGGCCGGTCAGGGAATCCTTCCTGGGATGAGTCAGGACGATGAGAACCTTCATGACTGTTCCCCGGGTCTGGAAAGGGAGAGACCTGCAAGGGTCCGGTCGACCCACAGGCGGGTGAGTTTTTCCTGAACACCATTCTGCAGGAGGCGTTCACTCAAGCCACCGAAGTCGACGCAGTCCATTGGCTGGTCCTGATTGAAGCACGAGAACACGGGCGGGCGCTGCTCGCCAGTCCGCGGGTCGACGTGCGGCTGCAGACACTGCGCACAGACCTCCTTCATCATGCACTGCATGGGGCTGTTGATGGAGGCGATGGCAACATGATCTCGTTTGAGCCAAGGCTTGAGAGCCCCCGAGCGCGCCGCCTTGACGGCGGCCATCATGCGGTCCGAGCCGATGGAGATGATGCGGTCGACGTCGTCAAGATCGATGGGCCGTTCGCCAAGCCGTCCTTCCTGGTAGGCAACGAGAGCCTCGACGACATTGCCGACGAAGCTGCGGTCCTGCGGACGCGCCGCGCGGTATCCCGGTGTTTCCTCGCAGGCCCAGATCACGGCATCCGCCGCAGCCTCGATCTCGTCGGTCTTGTAGCGGTCGACGACTTTGCGATACCCGGCACAATAGAGCACCCGCGAGCCGGCCCGACGCATCGCCTGACCGATTGAAAAGAGAACCGCGTTGCCGAGACCCCCTCCCACCAGGAGAACGGTCCCGGCTGCGGGAATCTCTGTCGGGCTGCCGGTGGGGCCCATCAGGATGACCGGCTCGCCGGGCTCGAGGTACCCCATCAGGTCGGAGGATCCGCCCATCTCGAGACCGATGATGCTGATCCTGGTGGCATCAGCCGTGATGCCTGCACCGGTCATGGCCAGCGGTTCCATGGCCAGTAGCGTGCCGTCCCGACCCCGCGGGGCGTAGGCCTCGAAGTTCTGCAGGCGGTAGAACTGGCCCGGGCGGAAGGCTCTCGCGGCCTCCGGCGCCTCGACCTCGACCTCGATGATGGTGGGCGCCAGTCTCGTCACCCTGGTGACGCGGGCAATGAGTCGGGAATCGAGGTCCTGAAAGAAGGTCTCGCTGTCCTGGCGCGGGAGACCGTCCAGCCCACCCAGCATGTCCGAGATCACCGGCCACGCCCGCTTGGCGCCACCGAGCGCCTTGACGACGTTCCCGGCAAAGCTCGGGTGGAGGTCGCCGTGGTAGCTCACCCCCCGTCCTTCCCCATCCGTGTGCATCAGGATGTGGATCCTGTCCGGCTTGACGCTCGCCTCGGGCGTGACAGGTCTGCCGTCGCGGTCGAGCGCCTGAAAGAACCGGCCGTCCATCGACACGACATTGGATTCCCGCGCCAGGACGGTGTTCGGACGGGTCCCGGCGGCCACCAGGAGGGCGCGGGCCTCGAGCACGTGCTCGCCGCCATCGCTGTCCGAGAAGCGGACCGCGCTGACGTGGCGGTGCCGGTCGACCTCGACAGCAACCGGAACCATCCCCGGTGCCAGGCGGATCCCTTCCTGGAGGGCGAGTGCCACCTCCTCGTGGTTGAGACGGTAGCTCGGAGCTTCGGTCAGGTCGCGGCGGTAGGCAATGGTGACCCCGCCCCACGCATCGAGATGCCCCAGAAGATCCGGTTCGCGGTTCTCCCTGGCCGCCTCCTCGCGCTCGCGGGCGAGGGCCCTCGCATGATCCATGAAGGTGTCGGCGATGACAGCCTCCTCCTCAGTCCATGATGCCCGCACATGCTCTTCACCGAGTTCGGAAACGAGGATCCGGTAGCGTTCGAGGAACCGCTCGACCTGGCGCGGGTAGTAGGCAAGGGCCTCTGTCGCCGTGTCGATGGCGGTCAGCCCACCGCCGATGACGACGGCAGGAAGGCGAAGCTGGAGATTGGCGATCGACACCTGCCTGGCGGCGCCGGTCAACTGCAGAGCCATGAGGAAATCGGAGGCCATGCGAACGCCCCGGGCGAGAGCGTTGGGCATGTCGATGAGTTGCGGACGTCCGGCTCCGGCACAGTGCGCGATATGGTCAAAGCCCATGGCGAAGGCGCTTTCGATGGTGACCGTGCCGCCGAAACGCACACCTCCGTACATCCGGAACGACGAACGGCGTTCCAGCTGCAGGCGTATCAGCTTGAGGAAGTTCTTGTCCCAGCGCACCGTGATGCCGTACTCGGCCACGCCGCCAAATCCCGCCATTACCCTGTCGTCGAGGGACTCGTGGAGTTCCGTGATGTCGCGAATGGGCCGGAATGCCCTGCGGTTGCCGAAGATGTCGATGCCGGAGACATCGGGATCGAGGGGTTCGATCTTGAGACCGTCGATGGCCACGACCGTGTGGCCGTCGTTCTGCAGATAGTGGGCAAGGCTGAATCCGGCGGGGCCGGTGCCCACCACCAGCACGCGGCGCCCGGACGGCGGGCGCGGCACGGGGTGCGTCAGGTTGAGGGGGTTCCAGCGGGACAGCAGGCTGTAGATCTCGAACCCCCAGGGCAGGGCCAGGACATCCTTCAGCGTACGGGTCTCGACCTGTGGAATGTCGACAGGTTCCTGCTTCTGGTAGATGCAGGCCTTCATGCAGTCATTGCAGATGCGATGGCCCGTGGCGGCGGCGAGTGGATTGTCGATCATGACGACGGCGAGAGCAGCAAGGCCGCGGCCCCGGGCCTTCAGCAGGTTCATTTCGCTGATCTTCTCGTCGAGAGGACATCCGGCCAGGGGAATGCGGTGGGCCGAGGTGCGGAAGGACGTGCCCTGCTTTTCCAGCAGACCCTTCGAACAGCTGTCCTTGCCCTGATTGTGACAGAAGATGCAGTAGTTGGCGTGCGCCATCGCCTGCGCGAGATCCATGCCATTGTCGGTCAGCGCGAAACCTTCCCTGGTGCGCAGGTCTTCCGGCGGGGCGGCAAGCATGGTGACGCCGTCCTTCATCTCGGTGACCACCGGCACCAGGCTGCCAGGATCCGTCCTCTGGGGCAGGCGGAAGAGGGCGCTCTTGCGATACCGCAACATTCCGGCGCGCGAGCGCGTGGCCCACGCCGCAAATCGCTCAGCACAGGCGATCTCGTCCGCGTGGCGCGATTCGTCCTCGAGCCAGCCGAGAACGGCTCGCGAGAATCGAAGCTCGTCGAAATCCCCGCCGATCAGCGCCTCGACCTCGAGCGTGAGGGCCTCGCCATCGATGGCATCGATGTCTTCTTCCAGCCGCACACGCGCGGCACGCCGACGCACGAAGACAAGCTTGCACTGGTAGACCGGGTCGAGGTCGCGGCTCGCCTCGCGCTGACGATCGAGGTCGCCGGTCACCTGGAAAAGATCGCCGATGAAATCCTCCACAAAGGGGCCTAGATCGACGAGGAGGTCGGAGTGCTCCCTTTCGGAGAGGTCCCCGGGGGCCGCCCGGGCGCTCATCAAACGATTGAAGAGAGGGACATCGTGGCGCCGCAACGCCTCGCTGAAAGCGTGGTCGAGACGCACGAGCCCTTCACGACTGTAGAGGTCGCAAAAGGCAAGCCCATGAGTGAGGGATAGTTCGTTCATCCAGGTCCGGCCGGCCGCAGCTGCATCACGATGTAGAGAAACACGAAGGCAATGAAAAGGGGGGCGGGATGGAGGTCTGCATCTGAGGCGCCGGAGATTTGCGATCGCAGGGCCCGGTTGCTATCGTTCTGATTCATGCTGCATGACGGAGCTGACCATGGCGATGATGGTGGCCGAAGCGCGTGAACGTCCGCGCATACTGATTCCCGGTATCAGGAGGCTGCCGCCAGGCGTTGAACGTTACGTGGTGCCGGCCGCCGGCTCCGTGATGGTCACGGTCCTCGCCGGCGACACCCTGAACATTGTCAACACCGAAGGCGGCCAGACATGTGAAATCGTCGCGTTCGACAACGCGGCTCGACAGGTTCCCGGCATTCTCGGCCGTCCCGATTCCGGTCCGGCGGCCGGTCTCGCGGCCATGTTGACCGGGGGCGGCGAGGCGGCCCGGTCACTGCTCGACACGCTCGCACGCAAGGGCTGGACTTCACGCTTCGATCGCGCAGTGCGACTCTTCGGTCCGGGGACACCTGCCGGGGCGAGTGAAGACATCACCGTGGAAGAGGACGGATTCATCATCGTCGCCGCGCCTGGGGAACCCATGGAGGTCTCGGCGCAGTGGCCGCCGACACCTCTCGAACTCTTCGTCTACCGCAAGGACGCCGCCATGGCGGCAGAGCGGAACCTGCCCGATCCTCTTGCCGAGCCGCGTGCCGAGTTTCGTATTGGGCCCGGTACCGCCCAGGCCTACGAGGTGAAGGAGGGCGAATACATCCAGGTCCTCGATGTCGAGGGACGCCAGTGTTCCGATTTCCAGACCCTGTCGCTTGCCGCGCTCGACCGGGGACTGGAACGCGATATCGATCCTACCGCCACCCGTGTTCTCAATGGCGCCGCCTATCCCGCTCCGGGCCTCTTCTCCAAACTCTTCGATGCCGACCTCCAGCCCTCGATCGAGATCATCCAGGATACGGTGGGCCGTCACGACAGCTTCAATTTCGCCTGCACGGCGAAGTACTATGACGACGCCGGCTATCCCGGCCACGTGAACTGCACCGACAACATCAACGCCTCGCTCAAGCCTTACGACGTTCGCCCGCGCAAGGGCTGGCAGGCGATGAATTTCTTCTACAACTCGCTGGTCGACGACAACTATCAGATCTATCTCGACGAGCCGTGGTCACGCCCCGGTGACTACGTGCTGTGCCGCGCACTTCAGGACGTCGTGTGCGTGAACACCTCGTGTCCGGACGCCATCGACCCCGCCAACGGGTGGAATCCCACGGATATCCTAATCCGCATCTATCCCGGGGACAATCTCTTCAGGAAGGCGATCGCCAACAGACCCATGCCCGATTCCGACCCCCAGATGACCCGCGAGACAGGGTTCAATGGACGCACGGCAGCGCGGACCCGCAACTTCACCGAGTACAACGGTTTCTGGCTGCCCACCCACTACACCAACCATGGCGCGGTCGACGAGTACTGGGCCTGCCGGGAGCGAGTCACCGCCATGGATCTTTCTCCCCTGCGCAAGTTCGAAATCACCGGACCCGATGCCGGCGAACTCATGCAGAGAACCCTGACACGCAACGTCAGGCGCATGGCTGATCACCATGTCGTCTACTCGGCGATGTGCTACGAGCACGGCGGCATGATTGACGACGGGACGCTGTTCCGCCTGTCGGAGACCGGCTATCGCTGGATCGGCGGCACGGACTTCGGCGGTGAATGGCTGCGTGCCAGGGCAAAGGAGTGGGGGTTGCGGGCGCTGGTGCGCAGTTCCACCGATCAGCTGCACAATCTTGCCATCCAGGGACCGCGCAGCCGCGATCTTCTGGGCGACATCATCTGGACGGCGCCGGCAAACCCGCGTGTCGACGAGATCAACTGGTTCAGGTTCACCGCCGGTCGCATTGGAGATCACAACGGCGTGCCTGTGGTCGTGTCGCGGACGGGATACACCGGCGAACTGGGTTACGAGGTGTGGTGCCATCCCCGGGACGCCGAAGAGGTCTGGGATGCCGTGTTCGAAGCCGGTGAGCCCCACGGTATCGTGCCGCTGGGTCTCGAAGGGCTCGATCTCCTGCGCATCGAGGCGGGCCTGGTGTTCGCCGGTCAGGAATTCGATGACCAGACGGATCCCTTCGAGGCCGGGATCGGGTTCACGGTGGGGCTGAAGACGACAGAGGAGGACTTCATCGGCCGTCAGGCTCTCGAACGCCGCAAGGCCCATCCCCAGCGCAAGCTTGTCGGGCTGGAGCTCGAGGGCAATGAAGCAGCGGCCCATGGTGACTGCGTGCGTTTTGGACGAGCGCAAGTGGGTGTCGTCACGAGCGGCATGCGATCACCGTTGCTCAATCGCAACATCGCGCTGGCCCGCATGGATGTGAACCATGCTTCGATCGGCGACGAGGTCGAGGTGGGCAAGATGGACGGCCACCAGAAGCGCATTCCGGCCACCGTGGTGCCATTCCCCTTCTATGATCCGAAGAAGGAACGCCCGCGCTCCTGATCACGACATCACGGCACCGTCGACGAGCTTCTGGAGCCGCTCGAGAATCACCGCCTCGCTGAGGTCCCTGCGGCCGAGATCCTGCCAGTCGGCGGCATAGTCCCCTGCGTGCGGCGCCATCGTCACGGCGGCATGAATGTCCCACAGCCACAGACGATGCGGGTCGAGACCCCTGGCGTTGCGGTAGTACGCCGTAAAGGCGCGGCAAGCCTCGACGCCGTGTGTCCACACAAGGTTCGAACGGGCGATCGCGAGATCGGCAAGGGGGTCGCCGATCACGGCATCCTCCCAGTCGATCACCGCCTCCAGCCCGCCTCCCTTCCACAAGACGTTGCCGGTCCAGAAGTCGCCGTGGAGCAGACGGCAAGTGCCTGGCGCGCCAGGTGGCCAGTCGAGATCCGCCGGCAGGTCGAGAAGGGGGGATGCCGGAGCGTCGGGTATGGTCTGGTGCGGCACGAAGGAGAGTGCTTCGCCAGGTGCGATTCCGTGCAGATCCGCAAGGAAGCCGGCCATCGCCTGGGCGTGCCCATCAGGCGGATGCCAGACCGGTTCGCCGTCGAGGTAATCAAGAAGCAGCCATGCAGCCGTCGAGGATGATTCGTGAACCAGTGCCTGCGGCACCGGGTATCCAAGGGCAGCCAGATGCCTCAGCAGGCGGAACTCCGTGTTGGCGGAATCGGGATTGGTGCGAAGATTCGCCCTCCCGCACCGGCGCAGCACGATACGTGCCGGACGGCCGTCCGAGCGGACGATTTCGAGCAGGGACATGGTGGTAGAACTGCCGCCTTCGAGAGGGCGGCAACCACGCAGCATCGCTCCGGCATCGTACCGGCGGAGCACATCGTCGACACAAGGCGCGCCTGTGTCGACGATTTGCAGAGAGGGACTACTCGGCAGCGGCTCCGGCTTCCTCGAGCAGGCGATCCGCCAGAGCCTTCTTCTCGTCGGCGGACATCTTCTTCACCTCGTTGTCGATGGACCGGTGATTGATGGACGTGTTCCAGTAGTCGAGGGAATCGAAGCCGAGAAGCGCGTGCTTGCCGACAAACTGGCGGAGCACTTCGTTGGTCGGTCCCATGACCCAGCCCGCCTTGGCATCGCGCAGGAGTCGTTCCATGCCGAGACCGGCCTTGTAGGCGGTACCGCCGCAGGCGTGGAGCATCTTGTCCGACACCTCGTGCACGTTCTTGGCTGCCTGGAACTTGACCTGCCAGAGCTGGTTCAAGAGGTCGGCGCGGGGCACCGCTTCGAGGTTCCGGTGAATCGACCAGTCGCAGTTCCCGGTGAGTTCATCGAGGGCCTTGGCAAGACCGAATGTCATCATTCGGCTGGCGTTGGTTCCGATGATCGCCTCACCGACGTAGTCCTGGATGGTGGGGTAGTCGCACACCCGCAAGCCGACGTCGACATGGCGCTTGCGGGTCGTGTGTCTCTTGGCGATATCGATCATGCCCATGGCAATGCCGTTCCAGGAGCACGACGAGTTCAGAAGGAAGAACGGGTCCACGGTCTCGTCATTGGAAACCGCACCGTCCCCCTTGGGGCCCACCAAGCGGTTCTTCGGGATGGTGACACCGTCCACCAGGAGAGCTCCCGACTGGTTGCCGCGCATGCCCATGCCGTCCCAGCCGGCGACATCAGCCTCGACCTCGTCGGCCAGGATCAGCCACACGGAGAGATCCGAATAGTCACCACCGAAATCCGGTGACGTGGTCTGCACGATGTACCAGTCGGCAAAGCCGCCCGACGTCGTCCAGGAGGCCTTCTTGGTGACCTTCCAGCCGTCCTCGGTGGCCTCCGCGCCCGACGAGACCGGGTACCAGAAATGGGAGCCCGTCTCGGGATCGGAGTAGGACAGGGTTCCGACCAGCACGTCGCGGTCGAGACGCGTCATGATGTCCCTGAGAGCGTCATTGTCGTGATAGCGGAAGAGGGCAGCCGAACAGGCGCCATAGTGCATGGTGAGGCACATCGCCGTCGACGGACAGCCGTAGCGGGCCACGGTCTCCACGACCATGCACATGGCGACATGGTTCTCGCCCATGCCGCCGAGTTCCTCGGGAACAAAGAGGCCGAGGAGGCCCTTGGAGGCGAGAGCCTCGAAATTCTTGCGCGGGAAGATGAAGCCGCGATCCGATTCGACGGCGTTCACCCTGAGGGTGGTCCGGCACAGTTCGATGAGATCCTTCTGGATCTCCCGCTGCCGGTCGGTCAGGAAAAACTGCGGGTCATACTCGTAGCCGATACCCCAGAATTCCTCGTCACCCCACATCTTGACGTCATCGCTCATCACCTGCTCCCTGGACACGTGTGGATTGGCTCATTGGCTCCGTTTGCCGGGCAGAGGAATCTCTAGCATCCGGCAGGACGTTCAACAACATGATCTCGCCCTGCTTGCGCGGGGCTCGTGAGACGACACGCAACAGTGTACTCGCAAGTGCACCCGTCAGGCTGCACTAGTGCGGAATGCGAGCCATGGCCATCGCCATGGTGCGTTCGATTTCCTCGATGGTGCCGGCCACCTCGCGGCCGATCAGATCGAGTTTGCGGACCTGGTCGATACGCGGTCTGAGGGAATCCATGCCGTGGTCCGAGAAAATGCTGCGCAGGATGGCGCATGAGTCGGCGAGCGAGATGATCGCGACATCCCGGGGGTCGGGCACTTCGTCGGACAGCAGGACACCGGCGATGCGGAGCTTCACTTCACGCTGCAAAGTGCCGTCGATGGCCGGGTAGCGGCGGGCCCGGAAGACCCACAGGAACTTCTTGTCCTGGACCTCGAGAATTCCCTGGTCGACAAGTCGGGCAAGTGCAGCTTCGCGCAGGTTTTCGGCTTCTTCACGGGCCAGGGTCTCGACCCAGTCGCGCGTGGTCCTGTCCTCGGCGGAACCGGCAATGCGTTCCAGGACTCGATCGAGCATCGGAATCCCCGGCGGCGTCCTGTCGATGAGCATGAGGCGATCGGGGTCTGTGTCGATGCGGTAAATGAACGCGAGGTCGAGCAGCGCGGCACCGGCCAGCACATAGTCCATCGTGTTGTCACGGATGGGGAGGAACGATCCGTTCTCGTCATCCAGTGTGAGAAGGAGGATTTCTTCGATGAAGGTCAGCATCTCTCAATGGCTCAGGCGTTGGCCGCGAGCGCCTCGTCGCGGGAGTCGTAGCAATCGATGATCGTGTGGAATCCGCCCATTTCGATGACCGACCTGCAGGATGGCTGCAGGGCAGCGATGGACAGCAGGCCACCAGCCTGCTTGCACCGTTTGGCTGCCAGGAGAAAGACACGCAGCCCGGCACTGGAGATGTAGTTCATCTCGTTGCAGTCGAGAAGGATACGAACGGAGCCATCGCGAATCCTGGAGGACAGTTCGCCTTCCAGTTCAGGGGCGGATGCACCATCCACGCGACCGTTGATCGAAACAATGGTGACGCCGTTCTGGCTGTCGGAGGAAATAATCATGTGTCGTCATCCCGGATCTCGTCGATGGCGACTGAAACCTAACCCAGGCAAACTGTATCTTGCAACCTGTCGCCCGTGCCTCAGATCTCTGGATTCTTCGTTGCCGGAAGCGCATGATGACGCCGACGCGATGCGGACGGGAGTTGTGCATGTCGAGGAT
Organism: Alphaproteobacteria bacterium; assembly: GCA_965207785.1. Classification (GTDB taxonomy): domain Bacteria; phylum Pseudomonadota; class Alphaproteobacteria; order SP197; family SP197; genus SP197. The sequence continues at coordinate 246,420 of CBDBNO010000011.1, forward strand.
CGGCACGTGGCTTTTCACAACGCTGAAGGGCGAGGCCGTGGGTGAGGACGAGTTCGGCAACCGCTACTATCAGGAACGGGGCGTGGCTGAAGGCCGGTGGCGGCGGCGCTGGGTGTACTATCGGGGCGCATCCGAGGCCTCCAGGGTGCCGCCCGGCTGGAATGCCTGGCTGCATCGCACCATCGACGAACCACCGAGCCGTGCCCCCCTTGAGACCAGGGAGTGGGAGAGGGAGCACCAGCCCAATCTCACCGGGACCGGACAGGCCTGGTTGCCGAAGGGTCACCTTCTGCGCGGCGGCAGGCGGGCATCGGCACGCGGTGACTACGAGGCATGGCGCCCGGAAGAAGAGTCCGGAACCTCCTGAAATGGGCGGACGCGCACTCGAGACTCTCGTCGGCGCCGCCGTCATCGTCGTTGCCGTGGCCTTCGTTGCCTTTGTCTATGACAGGGTGGACGTTGCCGACGGGGCCGGCACCGTCTTTCATGCGGAGTTTGAAGACATCGGCAGTCTGCAGACCGGCGACGATGTGCGGATCGCCGGCATCAGGGTCGGACAGGTGACGGGACTGGATCTCGATCCGGACTGGTACCTGGCGAAGGTCGCCATGACCATCGATCCCGGCGTCAGTCTGCCGCGCGACACCATCGTGACGATCGCCTCGGCGAGCCTGCTCGGTGGCCATTATGTGTCCCTCCACCCGGGCACGGGCGAGGTTGCTGGCGACGGTTATCGCTTCACCGATACCCAGGGGGCGATCAATCTGATTGACGCCGTGTCGCGGTCTGTGTTCGGCGGCCTTGAAGAGTAGGGCAGGGGCTCATGGATCAGCGACCGGTCTGGCTGCCCGAGACATGGCTCTCGCCCGATGGCGAGCCCGTTGGTTGCCACGACAAGCTCGCCGTGCTGAGGGACAATCTTGACGAACTTCGCGACATGGCACAGGACGCGCTCGAAGATGCGGTGGTGATGGGATGCGACGAGCAGCAGATGCGGAAGGTTCTCGCGGATCTGGTGGCAACGCTCGACAAGCCCTTCGCCTGATCGCCTGCATCTTTCTGGCCATGATCGTCGGCCGCGGCGCCGGGGCCGAGCAGGTGTTCGAGGACCACGACACGGTGCTCCTGGGCGGCATGGAGAAGGTGACCGGCCATGCCTTCGCCTTTGCCATCGGTGTTGGCGAGACGGGTTCATTCGGGACATTGCAGGTGACCGTCAGGGCCTGCCGCAAGACGCCGCCCTGGCAGACGCCGGAGAGTGCCTCCTTTCTCGAGATCCGGGAAAGCCGTTCGGGCAATCCTGAGGAGGTTTTCAGCGGCTGGATGTTTGCCGGAACGCCGGGCGTGTCGGCGCTTGAACACCCGGTCTACGACATATGGGTACTGGACTGTATCGACCGGGGAAGGCAATAGAAGTCGGCACCCTCGATAGAAAGCGCCCGGTCGAGACGGTCCAGATAGTCCGATCCGGTGATCTCGATGGCTCCGAACATGCGCAGATGATCGGTGACGAACTGTATGTCGAGAAGAACGAAGCCACCCGTGACGAGACGCCTGACAAGGTGGACCAGCGCCACCTTGCTGGCATTGGCAATGTCGGAAAACATGCTTTCACCGAAGAACGCCCCACGCAGTTGAACGCCGTAGAGACCCCCGGCGAGCACACCGTCCATCCAGCACTCGACACTGTGGGCATGCCCTTCATGGTGCAGTCTGGTGTAGGCCTTCTCGATGCCGATGCTGATCCAGGTGTTCTCGCGCCCGGGCGTCGACCTGGCACAGGCGGCGATCACCCTGGCGAAGGCCCGGTTGACGGTGATCTCGAACCCACCCCGTCTCAAGACCTTTTCCAGGCTGCGCGGAACGTGGAAGCGGTTCAGGGGAATGATGCCGCGACGGTATGGAAAGACCCATTCCGGATTCCTGTCGAGCCGGTGGCTCGCCATGGGGAAGAGACCCCGCGCATAGGCTGAAAGAAGCATCGGTGTGGTCAGTCCGGCCGCTTCGTCCGGTTCAGGTTGCGGAAGCAAGGAAGCGTTCCAGCCATGTCACGTCATAGTGACCATTGGCGAAGTCCTGGTTGCCGAGAAGCGCCTGGTGGAGAGGGATGGTGGTTTCGATTCCGTCAATGGCGAACTCCTCGAGAGCCCGTCTCAACCGCATCATGCTCTCGTTGCGGTTGCGCCCGCACACGACGAGCTTGGCGATCAGGTTGTCGTAGGTCGGCGGTACCGTGTAGCCGGAGTAGAGGGCCGAATCGATCCGCACGCTCATGCCTCCCGGAGCGTGGTAGGTCGTCACCTGGCCGGGCGAAGGCATGAAGGAGAAGGGGCTTTCGGCATTGATCCGGCACTCGATCGCATGGCCGGTCATCGTCACGTCTTCCTGGCTGAAGCTGAGCGGTGCACCGGAGGAGAGGCGAATCTGTTCGCGCACGAGGTCGATGCCGGTCACCATTTCCGTCACGGGGTGTTCGACCTGCAACCGGGTGTTCATCTCGATGAAGTGAAACGAACCGTCCTCGTAGAGAAACTCTACCGTCCCGAGACTCCGGTAGCCGAGTCTGGTCATGGCATCGACGACGAGCTCGCCGATGGCGAGCCGCTGCTCGGCATTGAGCGCGGGACTTGGTGCTTCCTCGACGATCTTCTGATGACGGCGCTGCATCGAGCAGTCGCGTTCGCCGAGGTGAACGACACGTCCTTCCCTGTCGCCGGCGACCTGGATCTCGATGTGGCGCGGATTGGTCAGGAACTTCTCCACGTAAAGGGATCCGTCGCCGAATGCAGCCTCCGATTCGCGTCTCGACCGGGCAAAAACCGCCTCCATGCCGGAGTCGTCCTCCACCAGGGAGATACCGCGGCCGCCGCCGCCGGCTGCCGCCTTGAGAAGGACCGGATAGCCGATCTCCCGGGCGATCGCGGCGGCTTCGACCGCGTCACGCACCACGCCTTCGGACCCAGGCAGGACCGGGATCCCCAGGTCCCTGGCCTTGTTGCGCGCCGCCATCTTGTCGCCCATCAGGCGAATATGTTCGCTGCCTGGTCCGATGAAGGTGATGCCATGTTCCTCGACGATCTCGGCAAACCGGCTGTTTTCGGAGAGGAAGCCGTATCCTGGATGGATGGCATTGGCGCCGGTGACTTCGGCGGCGGCCAGGATGGCCGGAACATTGAGATAGCTGTCACGCGCCGGCGCCGGTCCGATGCACACACTCTCGTCGGCAAGGCGAACATGCATCGCGTTGGTGTCCACTTCGGAATGGACGGCGACGGTGCGGATGCCCATTTCCCGACAGGCCCGGTGGATGCGAAGGGCCACTTCCCCGCGATTGGCAATGAGAACCTTGTCAAACATGCGCCGGGTCGATGACCATGAGCACCTGGCCGTACTCGACCGGCCTGCCGTCGGAGACGAGAATCTGGGTCACGGTGCCACCGAAGGGCGCACGGATCGGATTCATGACCTTCATCGCTTCGACGATCAGCAGGGTGTCGCCTTCCGCGACGTCGTCTCCCACGTTCACGAATGAGGCCGCACCGGGCTCAGGAGCGAGGTAGGCGGTGCCGACCATTGGCGAGCGAACGGCGCCCTCGCCGACGGGTTCCTGTGTGGCTTCCGGAGGATGCACGGCGGCCTGGGGCAAGGGGAACGCGGTGACGGAAGTGTTTCCTCGCACCACGCGCAGCTTGCGTCCCGAGTTTTCCACCTCGATTTCCGCAAGGCCGGTTTCCTCGAGCAGGCGCGCCAGCTCCCGGATCGCCTCCGCGTCGAGCGGGAAGGGTTCATGGCTCATGGTGACGGAGATCCGACAATGGTGTGAATGGCCTCGATGGCCAGTATGTAGCCATGGCCGCCAAATCCGCAAATCGAACCGGTGGCGACACCCGCCACATGGGAATGGTGCCGAAAGGGTTCCCTGGCGTGGATGTTGGAGAGATGGACCTCGACAACGACACCGTCGAACGCTCTCAGGGCATCAGCGAGGGCCACTGACGTGTGGGTCAGTCCGCCGGCGTTGACGACAAGTGCCGCCGCGTGGCCGCCGGCGTTCTGGACGGCATCGATCAACTCGCCTTCATGGTTGCTCTGCAGGAAGTCCACCGCCATGGAAAGCTCACCGGCCCGCCGGCGCACGGCACTCTCGATGTCGGGCAGGGTCTCAAGACCGTAGATGCCCGGTTCCCTCGTGCCGAGAAGATTGAGATTGGGTCCGTTGAGAACCAGGATTCGGATATCGTCGGGCATGTCATCCCCAGTAAGCCACGGCCGCCCTTGCCCGGGGATCCCATCGCGGCATGAATCGATCGTCCATTTCACACTGCCCCGGCGGCAGGTGCAACCGCTGCCGCGGGTCACCCCTCTTCGAGGAAGTCGGTGGCGGCCAGGATATCGGTGGCGCGGAACCAGTCGGTGGTCCCGGTCTCGAGGCCGTCAATCGCGTCTCCGGCGAGTTTGCGGGCACGCCGGAGCTCGCCCCTCATGTAGTGCATCTCGGCGCGGGCGACCCGGGATCGCGCCTCATCGCCCAGCTTCTCGAAGGCATGGCCAAGCAGGCTCCATGTCACCGGCATGTCGCTTTCGTGGACGCGCGCCTCGTCGAGATGGCGGATCGCCTCGCGCCAGCCGGCTTCCTCGTCGAGCTGCAGCAGGCTGCGTGCCAGATTGATCCTTAGCAGCGGCTCCCCGGGCGCCAGCTTGACCGACTGCGCGAAGGACGGAACAGAGGCCGCGATGCCGCCGGTCTCGTAGAGCATCTGGCCGCGCAGCTCGTGAAACCAGGGGTTCTCCGGTTCATCCGCGATAAGGCCGTCGATGAGGGCCAGAGCCTCGTCCATCAGGCGCTCCCTGTAACGGGCGATGGACCAGGCGTAGCGGGTGTAGACCGATTCTTCAGGATCCGGATAGGTGCGGTACGTGACAGAGGGATCGAGAAGAAAACCGGTGACCTTGGCGATCATGCGCCTGTGGCGGTCGATCACGTCCGCGTCGAAGGCGACGCCGCTGAACGCGGAACGCTCGATGTGGGCGTTCATCGTGTGCACGCGTTCCGTGCTGAGAGGGTGGGTCAGGAACCAGGGAATCTCGGAGGACGACGACAGCAGCAGTTCCGATTCCGCAAGTTCCTCCATCAGGTCGCGAAGTCCCTCTGCCGACTGGCCGGTCAGTTCGAGGGACCTGAGCGCAGCCTGGTCGGCAGCCGATTCCTGGATGCGGCTGAAGCGGGTAAAGGTGCGGGTGCCGATCTGCTGCCCGGCGGCGGCAACCGCCACGCCTGCCTCGCCACCGCCAATGAGGCCGACACCGACGCCAAGCAGCGTCGACAGAATCACCATCGCCGAGGCGTCCTCGACGGCGCCCCGAACCATGGTCAGATGACCCGCGGCCAGATGACCGACTTCGTGGGCAATGACGCCGGTCACCATGCCCGGGTCGTCGCTGCGCCGCAGCAGACCGCTGAACAGGAACATGTGCTTGCCGTTGGCGACGAAGGCATTGAGACTGTCATCGGCCACGAGATGAATGGCGAACCTGTCGAAGTCGAGGCCGTTGACGCGGAACAGTGGTTCGGCATAGCTGCTGATGATACTCTCGATCTCGGCATCACGGAAAAGCGACAGGCTCTGTCCCGATTGGGCCCGGGTGCCGTCTGCTCCGCAGAACAAGGCCGCAAGGACAGTCATGCTGAACACAATTGCGCGAACAGACAGTCCCGCGTTGCGTGCGCTGGTTCTGGCCTTGGCCCTCGCGACAGCCTCCTGCGGGACCCTGGACGAGGCGGGGCCAACCGTCGGTCGGGTCGTGGGCGGTGGCGAGGCCGGACTGGTGGCAGGCGAAGACGCGCTCGCCCGCCGGGTTGCCAGGGAGGTGCTGGCCCGGGAAGGAACCGCGGCGGATGCCGCAGTGGCATATTTCTTCATGGCGGCGGTCAGCTATCCCTCGCGGGTTTCGCTCGCTTCCGGCGGTCTCTGCCTGTCATACGAGGAAGCGGAAAACCAGACAAGGCTTCTGGATTTCCGCAACCGTCCGGCGTCCGCGGACGGGGACGGTCTGCCGATCCCGGGAGCCGTGCGCGGCATGTCGGCCCTGCAGGCCGTCCATGGCAATCTCGCATGGCATGATCTGCTGGTTCCTGCCGAACGCGCAGCGCGGTTCGGTGTGCGGGTGTCGCCTGCTCTTGCACGCGATTTCGCACACTCTTCCGGCACCCTCCTCGGGAACGCCGAAGCCAGGCGTCTCTTCGCTTCTCACGCAGGCGGCATGCCTGGTGTCGGCGACTCCCTGGTGCAGTTCGAACTGTCGGACATGCTGTCTGGAATCAGGACCCGCGGAGCCAGCGATTTCTATCGTGGCCGGACGGCGCGGAGCATCATCGAGGCGGCTCATGAGGCGGGCCGCGTGATCACGCCCGAAGAGCTCGCCACCTACGCGGTGGCGTGGTCCGATCCCGCAACGTTCGCTTACGAGCGAGGACTGATGGCCTCCGATCTGGCCGTTGAGCTGCCGGACGAGACCATCGATGCGGGGGCCTCGGCCCTGACGGCCCTCGCTCTGCTGGGCGACGCCGGTTCGGTGGACGGTGACGCAGAGAGGTATCACCTGCTTGCCGAGGTGGCCCTGCGACTGGCGGTGGCGCGCGGGTCGCCCGGAACGGTGAACCTGATGGATAGTTTCCGCGCCACCCGGGCAACGGACCCTGCGGCGCTGCCGGGATCACCGACGCGGCTCGGCGAATCGCCCCATGCCACGGGAGTCGTCACCGCCGATCGCATGGGCAACGCAGTGGCCTGTGTCTTCACCATGAATGGTCTGTTTGGCGACGGCTCCGTGCTGCCCGGGACCGGGATCGTCATCCCGGCGTCATCCGACGCCGACGAAACCCTGCTCCCCGTGATCGTGGTCAACGACGTGTTGCGTTCGGTGGTTCTTGTCGGCACGGCGACAGGAGGTTCGGCGTCGCCCGTGGTCATGGCGCAGGTCCTGATGGACACCCTGGACAACAGCGTGTCGTTGGATGACGCCGTTCGCCGCACGAGGGTACACCATCCCGGCATCCCCCATGTGGTGTTCGCCGAGGAAACGCCGGAGGACGAAGCCGGCGAGGCGCTCGCGGAACGCGGACATGCGGTGGAAAGGGTCGCCGAAATCGGCCGCGTGCTCGCCATTCACTGTCCCGATGGCCTGCGCAATGCCCCGACGAGCTGTGTGGCGGTCACCGATCCGCGGATTCTCGATTGATGGCATGACGGTGGAGATCGGGGCTCCCTTCGAGGCTATGCGCCTGGCCGTGACCCATGATCTTGTCGATCACAACGGTCACATGGGCATCCGCTCGTACACGAGGCTATTCGACCGGGCGACCGGGCCGTTCTATGCCGCCCTCGGATTGTCGCGGGAAGCCCTCTCGCGACATGGTGCGACTGTCTTCGCCCTCCAGGACACGTCCTGGTACATCCGGGAGGTCCTTCTCGATGATCCGCTCCTCATCACCGCCCAGCTTGTCGATCACGACCACAACAAGATCGTGAGCTTCCTGACCATGATCCAGGAGCGCCAGCACTATGTCGCGGCGTCCTTCGAACTGATTGAGATCCTCATGGACCGTGAGACCCGCCAACCGCGCCGCTTTCCGGAGGCCATCGCCTGCCGCCTGGCCGACGTGCTTGCGGCGCACGACAGTCTCGGGCGTCCGCCTCTCTCCGGACAGGGAATCGGCATACGCCGCTGATTCCCTATCCGGCCACGGCCTCCGCCTCGCTATCCGCAGGCGCAGTCTCCCCGGCGGGTGCCGGACTCGTGTCACCCTGCTCTCCCTGGTGATTCTCGCCAGCGGATTGCGGGGCATTTTCCCCGTTGGCCTTGCGCCGCCGGCCACCGCGTCTGCCCCGCCGCCGGCGCCTGCGCTCTCCCTGTTCGGCGGCCTCGTCCTCGCTTTCCTGAGCATCGGCTTTCACCGGATCCGGATCCGCCTCCTGGCCAGAGTCGCGGCGCCGGCGCCGCGAACGCTTGCGACGTCGTAAGGATGACGGCTCGTCGGGGACTTGTGCCGCGTCGTCTCGCGGAGCATGGGCCGCGGTTCCGGAGTCGCCGGTATCGATGCGGAAGTCGGGCGCCACCAGCCGGTCATCGGCTTCGATGGTGACGGTGACCTTGTAGCGGTCCTCGATCCCCGTCAGCATGAGTCGCTTGTGATTGAGCAGCTGGAAGGCGATGGCCGTCGGCGCGGTCACAAGGAGTGTTCGGCCGGTCTTGCCCGCCGTCGCGCTTTCGATGCCGCGCAACACGTGCAGCGTCGTCGATTCGATCGACCGCATGTAACCCGAACCGTTGCACGTCGGGCATGGCGCCGAGATGGCTTCCTCGAGGCTGGGACGCAATCGCTGGCGGGAAAGTTCCATGAGGCCGAAGTGGCTGATGCGGCCAACCTGGATGCGGGCACGGTCGCCCTTCACCGCCTCCTTCATGCGGCGTTCCACGGTGGCATCGTTGCGGCGGTCGTCCATGTCGATGAAATCGATGACGACCAGCCCGGCAAGATCCCGCAACCGCATCTGGCGCGCGATCTCGTGCGTCGCCTCGAGATTTGTTTTCAGTGCCGTGTCCTCGATGGAACGTTCCCGAGTGGAACGTCCGGAGTTGACGTCGATGACCACGAGCGCCTCGGTCGGATTGATGACGAGCGAGCCACCTGAAGCCAAAGGCACCACGGGGCTGTGCATGGCGTCGATTTCCTTCTCCACGTCAAAGGCGTGGAACAGCGAAACCGGATCCCGGTGAAGCTTTACCCTCGAGGCATGGCTCGGCATGAGGAACTTCATGTAGGCCTTGGCGGTACGGTAGCCCTCGGCTCCCTCGACGAGCACCTCGTCCACGTTCTTCGTGTAGAGGTCGCGAATTGCCCGCTTGATGATGCTGGCCTCCTCCCTGATGAGGCATGGCGCCGTGCTCTTCAGCGTCTTGTCCCGGAGATCCTCCCATTGCTTGAGGAGACTGTTGTAGTCGCGGCGGATCTCGGGACGCGAGCGGTTCTGACCTGCGGTGCGGACGATGAGACCCATGCCTTCGGGAATGTCGAAGCCCGCAGCAACCTCCTTGAGGCGGCGGCGCTGTGCGTGGTCCGTGATCTTGCGCGAGATGCCACCACCACGGGGCGTGTTGGGCATCAGCACGCAGTAGCGCCCGGCAATCGACAGATAGGTGCTGAGTGCGGCCCCTTTGGTGCCGCGCTCCTCCTTGGTGACCTGAACCAGCAGGATCTGGTTCTTCCGGATCACCTCCTGGATGCGGTAGCCTCGCTTGAGGATGGCCGCATGAAGGATCGATTCGGGATGATCCTCGCGGTCATCCTGCTGGCGGCGTCCTCGACTTCGTGCCGGGGAAGAGCCTGACTCGGCGGGAACGGCTTCGCCGTCGGTGGAGTCTACCGCGTCGTCCTCATTGATGTCGTCGAGGCTCGCTTCCTCGACCAGTCTTGCCTGTTCCGCGGTGATCTCGTCGCGGTCGGATACGGGAAGCTGGAAATAGTCAGTGTGAATCTCGCTGAACGGAAGGAACCCGTGGCGGTTACCTCCGTACTCGACAAAGGCAGACTGCAACGAAGGCTCGATGCGGACGACCTTGGCGAGATAGATGTTGGCCTTGATCTGTGTCTTGACAGATGATTCGACGTCGAATTCCTGCAGTTCATGTCCGTCGGAAACGACAACGCGGGTTTCTTCGGGGTGGCCCGCGTCGATGAGCATGCGTGTGGTCATGGTTGGTCCAGATAATCCTGTCGGCAGGCGGAGTGACGTTGTTGTGTCGCCGCCACACCGCCGTCCCGGTTGAGTGACGCCTCCACCATGATTCATCCGCGGTACGGGCAGCACGCAAGGCTTGCAGGACCGGAATCGTGTTCCGGTTCATGCCACGGGTATGATCTGGTGCAAAGGTCACGGTTGTTCCAATTCCGGTGCCGGAACCGGCACCTCCCGTCGCACTGTCCAAGGTCGCGGATTGTCCGCTACCTCCTCCTGCCATCCTTTGGCAGTGACCAGGCGACATCAATATCCTACAACGCCTCCCATGAGTCCGACAAGTCCCGGATACATCAAGGCGGTCATGGCCGTGATCATGCTGACCCTGATGGTGTCGGGGGTGCGTGGGACCGCCCTTGCCGGCGATACCGCTCTCGTCAATGTCAGGGCCGGTGTTTCGGGGGACCTGACGCGATTTGTCATCGACCTCGATGGGCCGGCGGACTTTCGCACCTTCACCCTCGACGACCCTGCGAGGATCGTCGTTGACCTCTCGCAGGTGTCGCGGGGGATGTTCGATAGGGAGCGCGGCATCGACACCGGTCTTGTCGTGCGCGCCCGCTTCGGCACGCCGACCGTCGACGTGACGCGCGTCGTGCTTGACCTTGTCGAACCCGGGGTGGTGCGGGACACCCTGGTCCTGGAACCGGAGGGTGACTACGGTCACCGGATCGTGCTCGACATCGCGCCGCTCGTCAGCGTCGCTCCATTGCCTTCCGACAGCGCGGTGGAGGATGACGGTTTCCTCAGACCCGGTGTCAAGCCTCCCCCGCCGCTCCCGATCATCGTTCTCGATCCAGGTCACGGCGGCCCGGATCCAGGCGCTGTCGGCGCCAGCGGCGCCCACGAGAAGGACATCGTTCTGGCCGCCGCACGCGAACTCAAGGCGATGCTGGAGGAGACCGGGCGCTATCACGTCGTCATGACCCGTGAGGGCGACTGGATCCTGCGCCTTGCCGACCGGGTCCTGTTCGCCCGCGCGGCGGGCGCGGACCTCTTCATCTCCCTGCACGCCGATTCGATCGACAACCCGGATGTGAGGGGTATGGGCGTCTACACACTTTCGGAAACCGCCTCGGACAAGGAGGCCGCGGCCCTCGCGCGGAACGAGAACCGGTCCGACCTCATCGAGGGAGTTGACTTCGTCAGCATCGACTACGATCCGGTTACCACCAACATCCTGATCGACCTGGCACAGAGGGAAACCAAGAACGCGTCGTCGGAGTTCGCCGGAATCCTGGCCAGCGAACTGACCCGGGTGACCGAGCTGCGCCGGAACGTCCACAGGTTCGCCGGATTTCGGGTGCTGAAGGCACCCGACATCCCTTCGGTTCTGATAGAGATGGGTTTCTTGTCGAATCCGTTCGAGGAACGGCTGATGATGGATCGCTCCTGGCGGCGGACATTCCTCGCCGGTGTTGTCAGGGCCATCGATACCTTCATGTCGTCGCGCCGGTCGTGACCGTTGCCACCGGCATGACACATGGACATGTGAGCGTGGTCTGGCCGGAGCGGGTGAAGAGAGCGGCATGACCGCAGCACACAACGACAGACCGGTGCGAAGGCCAAGACGCTGGCTGCGGTGGCTGACTGCGTGCGTGTCGTTGCTTGTCGTCATCCTGATCGCCGCGGGCATTCTGGCGATGGCCGCCTGGATCAGTTTCAGCAAGGGCCTGCCGGATCACCGCATGCTCGCCGGCTACGAGCCCCCGGTCGCCACACGTGTCTATGCCGGAGACGGCAGCCTGATGGCGCAGTTCGCCGTCGAGAACCGGGTCTTCGTGCCGCTTCGGGCGATTCCGCTGAAGGTCCGGCAGGCGTTCATCTCGGCAGAGGACAAGACCTTCTTCGCGCATCGGGGCATCGATCCCCTCGGTATCGTGCGGGCCATGATTGCCAATGTCGAAGCGACCATCGAGGGCCGCAGGCTGCAGGGCGCATCGACAATCACCCAGCAGGTCGCCAAGAACTTTCTGCTGACAAACGAGATGTCCTACCGCCGCAAGATCAGGGAGGCGATCCTCGCATTCCGCATCGAGGAGGCCCTGAGCAAGGAGAGAATTCTCGAACTCTATCTCAATGAGATCTACCTCGGACTGGGGAGCTACGGTGTTGCGGCGGCGGCACTCAACTACTTCGACAAGTCACTCGACTCCCTGTCGGTTGCCGAGGCAGCCTATCTGGCGGCCCTGCCCAAGGCCCCCAACAACTATCATCCGGAACGCAAGCCGCGGGCAGCTGTCGCGAGGCGCGATTGGGTCCTCTCGCGAATGGCGGAGGATGGGCATATCACGCAGCGGGAGGCCATGCTGGCGCAGCGCCAGCCCCTGGGTGTCAGCAGGTCCGGGTCCCGTGTCTTCGTCGAGGCCGCCTATGCGGTCGAGGAGATCCGTCGTGCCATTGCCAGCCGGTATGGGTCCGATGCGCTCTACACCGGAGGCCTCTATGTCAGGTCGACCATCGATCCGGCACTCCAGGAGGCCGCCAGCCGCGCCCTCAGGAACGGTCTTGGACTCTACGATCGCCGACACGGCTGGCGTGGACCGGTGGCCAGGATGGACCTCGACGACTCCTGGACCGATGCCCTGACGACCATCGCCGGGACGATGGACGTTGCCCCATGGCAGACTGTCGTTGTCCTCGGCATGAACGATGCGGCGGCAGTTGTCGGCTTTGCCGACGGCAGTCATGGCCTAGTCCTCCTGGAGGACATGGCATGGGCGAGAACGCGGCTCGACAACGGCAGGCTCGGCCCGGTTCCCGGCCAGCCCGACGACGTGCTTGCCCATGGTGATGTCGTTGTGGTGGAGAGTCTCCCCAAGGACTCCCCGGATGGCACCCGATTCCATGCCTTGCGCCAGATTCCGCAGGTCTCCGGCGGCCTCGTCGCCATGGATCCCCATACCGGCCGCGTGCTCGCCATGCAGGGCGGATTCAGCTATGCCACGAGCGAGTTCAACCGGGCGACACAGGCTTTGCGCCAACCCGGTTCCGCCTTCAAGCCCTTCGTCTACATGGCCGCCCTCGACCACGGCTACACCCCCGCGGCACTGATCGAGGACGCGCCCTTCGTCTACGATCCGGGCGCCGGACAGGAGCTCTGGCGTCCGGCCAACTACACGCAGGAATTCTATGGCCTGGTTCCGCTCAGGGTCGGCATCGAGAAGTCGCGCAATCTGATGACCGTGCGCCTGGCCAATACGCTGGGTCCCGAAGTCGTCGACGGTTACGTTCGCAAGTTCGGCATTCTGGATGAGTCCCAGCCCTACTACCTGCCGGTGGCGCTTGGTTCCGCCGAAACCACCTTGATGCGCCTGACGGCAGCCTATGCAGCAATCGTCAACGGTGGCAGGGAGGTGGGCCCCGAACTGATCGAACGCATCCAGGATCGCCACGGCAGGACAATCTGGCGGCGTGACACGCGTGAGTGTGACGAATGCCGGGCAGCCGCCTGGGGTCATCATCTGCCGGTTCCGGCACTTCCGGACGTCCGGCCCAGACTCGTGGATCCGGTGACCGCCTACCAGATGGTGCACATGCTCGAGGGGGTGGTGGAGCGGGGGACCGGGGCCCGGCTGCGTGCACTGGAAAGGCCGCTTGCCGGCAAGACCGGAACCACCAATGACAACCGTGATGCCTGGTTTCTCGGTTTCTCGCCCGATCTCGCTGTCGGTGTCTATGTCGGTTTCGACCAGCCGGAGACGCTCGGCGACCGGGAGACCGGTTCGTCTGTGGCGGTGCCGGTATGGCAGCTCTTCATGGCCGAGGCACTCGCCGCCGAACCCGTCATCCCGTTCCGCATCCCTCCGGGAGTCCGTCTCGTGCGAATCGATGCCGACCACGGTCTGTTGCCGGGCGAGGCCACCACCCGGATCATCACCGAGGCCTTCCGGCCGGGCAGCGAACCGACGGTTGAGGCGGACCGGCATGTCGTGCTATCGCTGGGCGATGACAGGTCATCGGGCGTCTACTGACCCCTTGCGCTGTGGCCGGAGGAGACAGGAAACCATGCGCCCCGCCATTGCCGAACTGAAGGACAGCATCGAATCCGGACTTGACCTCGTGCGGAGGCATCTTTGACTGGGAACATGCCAACGCCCGGCTCGATGAACTCGAGCACCTGACCCAGGATCCGGAACTCTGGAACGATTCAGGCAAGGCCCAGGCGCTGCTGCGCGAGCGTACGCGGCTTGCTGCCGCCATAGGCAGTGTGCACGCCCTTCAGGACGAGCTTGCCGAACACCTGGAACTCGCCGAACTGGCCGAAGCCGAAGGCGAGGAGGACCTTGTCGGGCAGTGCGTGGAGGCGCTCGAGGCGCTCTCCCTGCGCACCGGAAAACTGCGCATTGCCAGCCTCCTTTCCGGTGAGGCGGACGGCAACGACTGCTACATCGAGGTTCATGCCGGCGCCGGTGGCACGGAAAGCCAGGACTGGGCCAACATGCTGGTGCGCATGTACCGCCGGTGGGCGCAACGCAGGGATTACCGCGTCGAGGAACTCGGCGAAACTCCGGGAGAGGAGGCCGGCATCAAGTCGGCGACCCTGAAGTTTGTCGGTGACGGCGCCTACGGCTGGGCCAAGACGGAATCGGGCGTCCATCGCCTGGTGCGAATTTCACCCTTCGATTCACAGATGCGCCGCCACACCAGCTTTGCCAGTGTCTCGGTGTCTCCGGTCGTCGATGACAGCATCGAGATCACCATCGACGACAGCGAGTTGCGCGTCGACACCTACCGTGCCTCGGGCGCCGGTGGCCAGCACGTCAACAAGACCGATAGCGCGGTGCGCCTGACACATCTTCCCACGGGCATCGTCGTGCAGTGCCAGAACAACCGCTCCCAGCACCGCAACCGAGCCGAGGCGATGGCCGTCCTCAAGTCGAGGCTCTATGACCGGGAGTTGCGCCTGCGGGAGGAGGAGGCCCAGGCGCTTCATGCCGAAAAGACGGATATCGGCTGGGGCCACCAGATCCGCTCCTATGTCCTGCAGCCCTACCGCATGGTCAAGGATGTGCGGACGGGACACGAAACCAGCAACACTGATGCCGTCCTTGATGGCGACCTCGACGGCTTCATCCAGGCAGCCCTGGCGCAGCGCGTCGGCCAGGATGCCGCCCGGGATTGACCCTCACCCCCGCCGTGCCTTGAATCCGAGCAGAAGCGGCAGGGGCGGGAGATCCGCGGCGCGGTGCCAGTAGCCGTCTTCTCCCTGCTGCATCTCGGGAAACTGCGGCCAGGCGCAGAAGGGATACTCCCGCACCTCGTGAACCTGGAGGCCCCGGTTCTCGAGGGCATTGAAGATGGCGGACAGCGACCATGTGAACGAGCGCGCCTCGGAACTGATCCGGTAGGAGGGATCGGCGTAGTCGGGACTGCCGGGTGGGTCGTGAAGCGGCGTTGCCCCCTGGAAATAGTCATAGCGCACGCTGGGGACCGGCGATGATTCGTCGAAGACCCATGACAGGGGATGGGCGTCAAGAAAATAGAAGAATCCGTCATCCGCCAGATTGGCATCGATGGTGGCAGCCCAACCATCAAGGTCACTGATCCACACGATGACGCCAAGTGATGTGAACACGATATCGAAGGGAGCGCCGTCGAGCCGGCCAACCGTCGCTACATCGGCCTCGATGAAACGGGCCCGTGATTCCAGACGGCACTTGGTGGTCAGGCGCTCTGCCGTGGCGAGGGCAGCAGGCGAAAAGTCGACACCGACGACATGGGCCCCGAGCCGCGCCCAGGACAGGGTGTCGAGGCCGAAGTGGCACTGCAGGTGGAGAAGTTTTCTGCTCGCGACGTCGCCGACAGCCTGCCGCTCGATCGTACCCAAGGTGTTGCGGCCGTCGAGGAAGCCGGCAACATCGTAAAATGCGCTGGCCTCGTGAACGGGTGTGACCTCCTCCCACCAGACGCGATTGATGTCATGGTCTTTGTTCATGGCTTCCATCCGGAGTCGGTACGGCGTGCGGGCGTTTCAGGACTACAGGCGGTGGCCCCTGTCGCGGGCATAGGCGAAATAGAGTTCGCGGGCCTCGCGGTAGGCCGGTCCAGGCTGGAGGTCGCGATCGTCAATGCGCGTGGCCGGCATGACCTTGTTGTAGTTGCCGGTGGAGAACACTTCGTCGGCGGTCCGGACCTCCTCCCAGGAAACGGAACGTTCGAAGACCTCCCAGCCGGCGTCACGCAGCAGCGACATCACCCTGCGGCGCGTGATGCCGGCAAGGAAGGTGCCGTTCTCGACGGGCGTGTGCACCTGGCCGTCCCTGACGATGAAGAGGTTCGCCGTGGCGAACTCGGCGACATGGCCTTCATGGTCGAGCATCACCGGATTGTCGAACCCCCGCGCGTTGGCCCGGCGCACCGCATCGCCGGTCGCCGGATAGAGGCACGAAGCCTTGGCGAGGGTGGGTGCCATGTCGGGCGCCGGCCGCCGGATGTCGGAAAGGCACGCCGAAAATCCCTTCGGCTCCGCCATGGGTGCCACCTCCAGGACCATCAGGAACCTGGTGAGTTCGGAGACCGCCCACAGGGAATCGCTGACGCCGCTCCAGTAGGTCGGCCGGATGTAGAGGTGGGCATCAGCCGGGAAGCGGCGCGCCATGTCTCCGGCGAGCTCGACCAGGTCGTCGACCGACTGCTGCGGCTCCATGCCCATGACCCTCGCGGACTTGAGGCACCGTTCGCAGTGACGATCGATGTCCGGCATGACACCGTCGAAGGCGCGGGCGCCGTCGAAGACCTGAGTGGCGAACCAGAATGACTGGTCGAGGGGTCCCATGATCATGGGGTTGCCTTCATGGAAGGCGCCGTCGAAATAGGTAAGCTGTTCCATGGCTGATCGGTTGTCCTGCGCCTGAGCGACGCACTTCTAGCACGGTCCGGTCCGGTTTCAAGGAGGAGGGAGTGTCACCGGATGTTCGATACCTGGCGCCTGCTCGCTCCCATGTTGGGCCTCATTGAACCCGAGCGTGCCCACGACCTGGCCCTCAGGGCCCTGGAGACCGGCATGGCGGGACGGCGAACGCCGAGGGAACGCCCCGGGCTGGCGACCCGCCTGTTCGGGCTCGACTTCCCCAATCCCCTGGGCCTGGCGGCGGGGTTCGACAAGAATGCACGGGTGACGACTGAGATGCTGGCCGCAGGGTTCGGATTTGTCGAGGCAGGTACCGTGACGCCGCGGCCCCAGGCCGGCAATCCGCGACCGAGGCTCTTCCGGTTGCCGGCAGACAGGGCCGTGATCAATCGCCTTGGTTTCAACAACGAAGGCATGGACAAGGTGGCAGCGCGCCTTGAGGCGCGCCGGCCGGAGGCCGGAATCGTCGGCGTCAACATCGGCATGAACCGCGACAGCGCCGATGCGGCCGATGATTACCGGCGCGCATTCATCCGGCTCGCCCCGCTCGTCGACTACGTCGTGATCAACGTGTCGTCGCCCAACACGCCGGGCTTGCGGGATCTCCAGGCCGTACGCCAGCTCGCGAGACTGCTGAAATCGCTGCAGAGCGCGCGTCCGGAAGTCCCGGACGTGGCCCTGCTGCTCAAGCTTGCCCCGGACCTGGCGCCCGAGGATGCGGGGGAGGCGGCCAGGGTGGCGGCCGATCACGGCATCGCCGGTCTGGTGGTGTCCAACACGACGATCAGCCGCCCGCCCGGACTGCGCCACCGCCATGCCGGCGAGGCCGGTGGTCTTTCGGGGGCACCTCTCTTCGAGCTTTCAACCAGCATGGTGCGCACGCTCCACCGCGCGGGCCACGGCGCCCTGCCGGTCATCGGAACGGGCGGCATCATGTCGGCTGAAGACGCCTACCGGAAGATCCGGGCGGGCGCCTCGCTGATCCAGATCTATACGGCTCTGGTCTGGCACGGCCTCGCCGTTGTCGGGCACATTCTCGATGGCCTCGAGGAGCACCTGGCCACGGATGGCCTGCAAAGTCTGACGGAAGCCGTCGGCGCCGATACCTGATCAGGACCGATACCAGGTCCACAAGATGCGCGCGGCCACGGCGCGCCAGGGCCGCCAGGGCTCGGCGAGCGCCACCATCTGCCGCGTGTCGGGACGCGGATCGATGGAGAACAGTGCCGCGGCGGCCGCCTGCAAGGCCACGTCACCCGCCGGCCAGGCGTCGGACCGTCCAAGGCACGACAAGAGATAGGTCTGGGCGGTCCACTCTCCGATGCCGTGAAGCGCAGTGAGCGCCGTCTTCGCGTCGTCGTCCCCCAGAGTCACGAGGACCTCCAGCAGACCGTCGCGCGCTGCCTGCGCCGCGGCATGGAAGGCCCGACCCTTGGAACGGGTGAGTCCGAGTGCCCGCAGGCGTTCCACCGGAACTCCGAGGACGGCATCCGCGTCGCCGGCATCGAACGCCGCGTCAAGACGCTTGCGGATGCTGGCGGCGGCCTTGAGAGAAACCGACTGCTCGGTGATGATGGCGAGCAGCGATGCCAGACCTGCCGGCTCGATCCTCAAGGGGATGGTGCCGAGTCGTTCGACAACCGGTCCGAACCGCGATTCGAGACCGATGAGTTCCGTGATGCCCTCCTCGAGGTCCGCCCGGGTGGCAATGATCATCGCGCCTCGCTCCCTCCGGTTGCTTGCACGTGATCGTCGGACAGCCGAAGATACTGCGCAACCAGCCTGGATTCCCAAGAAGAGAGATCCATGTCATCAACCATCCCGGCGCGTGGCGGCAAGGCCGTGCGCGTGGCACGCGGCGCAGCGATCCGCATCATCAACACCCATGGCTCGCAGGTCGTCGACACCTGGGCGTTCAATGGTGACGATGTTTCGGAGTACATGGCGATGGACGCCACCCGCGTCTTCAACCAGCGCCTCACCCCATGTGTCGGCGACCATCTTGTCACCAACCGCCGGCGCCCGATTCTCGTGCTCGAAGCGGACACGTCACCTGGCCGCCACGACACCCTGATGGCAGCGTGCGACCGCTGGCGTTACGCGTTGCTGGGTGTCAAGGGATACCACGACAACTGTGCCGACAATCTCTCGCAGGCGATGGGCGAACTGGGATTGCGCGAGACACACACGCCGTCGCCGCTCAATCTCTTCATGAACATCCCCTGGCAAGACGACGGCGGACTGGAATTCGAGACGCCGCTGTCGGCCCCCGGCGACCATGTCGTGCTGCGCGCCCTCATGGATTGCGTGGTGGCCATGTCGGCCTGCCCACAGGACGTGCTGCCGGTCAACGGGCTGAACCGGCAGCCGACCGAGGCACACTTCGAGGTCGTGCCCTGACGCGAAGGTCCAGGCCACGTCCCCGGAGTTGGTGTGGGAGCTCCGGCTCTACCGGTCACCGGCGGCGGGCGGCCCATCGCATTTGGTGGCCCTGCGTGGTCCGGGGGCGGTATTCTGGATCCGGACCGATGAACCGAGGAAACTGAACCATGGCGGTCACTGCAATCGTTCGTTTCGCGCTGCCCGAGGACAAGACGCGTGAGGCGGCAACGGCCGCATTCGAAGCCTCCGCGCCGCTCTACCGGGACGTCCAGGGTCTGATCCGCAAGTACTATCTCTTGTCCGAGGATGGCCGCAGCGGCGGCGGCGTCTATCTCTTCAACTCGCGCGAGGATGCCGAGCGACTCTATGATGAGGCCTGGCGGGCCGGTATCCGAGAGCGCCTGGGTGTCGAGCCTTCGATCGAGTACTTCGATTCGCCGGTGATCGTCGACAACGACGCAGGCGCGATCTCCACGACGGCTTGATTGCGGCTGTCCTGCCCAAGATGGCAGTGCCATGACCGGGACAATCCCTGCATCGCACGGGCGCACCGGTGGTCAAGCGTGGAACCTGGACCTTTCAGGCTCACACCTTTTCTACAGGTGACCTTGCCCATAGGCGTCTTGCCTGCAAACCGAATAACAACCTGGCGGACGTGGCCCGGTTGCCCGAGCCGACGTGCCCAGACACGATCTGGTGGCGGTCACTGCGACCTGGTTTCGAGGCGTGTACCGCGGTTGCGCCGGCTCAGGACAGCGTGACAGAATCGCGCCCGCCCGGGTGAGGGGGAGTGTGTCATGGCACGTATCGCGGTGGGTGGATTTCAGCACGAGACGAACACCTTCGCCTCGACCAACGCGGACTTCCATGACTTCGAACTCCATGACGCCTGGCCGGGTCTGACACGCGGCCCGGAACTCTTCGACGCTGTCGCCGGCCTCAATCTCGCTCTGGAATCGTTCATCCGCCAGGCAACTGACGACGGCCACGACCTCGTGCCGCTCCTGTGGGCCTCCGCCGAGCCGTCGTCCCACGTCACGGAGGATGCCTTCGAGAGGATTGTCGGCATGATGACCGACGACCTGGCGCGGCTCGGGCCCTTTGATGCCGTCTTCCTCGATCTCCACGGGGCCATGGTCACCGAACACTGCGAGGACGGCGAGGGCGAAACCCTGGAACGCGTCCGCAGTGTCGTCGGACACTCCATCCCCGTCGTCAACAGCCTCGATCTCCACGCGAACATCACGGAACGCATGGTGGCGATGTCCTCGGCCATGACGATCTACCGGACCTATCCGCACATCGACATGGACGACACCGGACGCCGTTGCTATCGCCTGTTGATGCGCCTGCTTGCGGGCGAGCCCCTGGCGAAGGGATTCGCCAGGTCACCATTCCTGGTGCCGCTTTCCGCCCAGTGGACCGGCGCACCGCCCAACAGCGGATTCTACGACGACATCCGCCGGCGCGAGCATGTCGGCGTCATGAGCGCGGACCTGGCGCTTGGATTTCCGCCCGCCGACATCGCCGAATGCGGACCGGCGGCATTGGCCTACGATGCTGTTCCGCACCATGCCCGTGAGGCCGCTCACGGGATCATGAGAGGCTTCATCGACGCCGAGGAGGTCTTCGACAATGCGCTGCTTGACGCCGATGAAGCGGTGAGAATCGCCATGAACGAGCCGGCCGGTCCGGTGGTTCTCGCCGATGCCCAGGACAATCCCGGCGCGGGAGGCACCTCCGACACGGTGGGGATTCTCGAGGCCCTGGTGCGTCTTCACGCCACCGGCGCTGCTCTTGCCTTGCTGTGGGATCCCGAGGTCGCGCGGGAAGCCCATGCCCGGGGGGAGGGGAGCACATTCGATGCGCCTCTCGGCGGCAAGTCCGGCAGACCGGGCCAGGCCCCCTTTCGCGGTCGCTTCAGGGTCGAGCGTCTGGGCAACGGGATCTTCGAATGCCACGGCGAGATGTACCGCGGTGTCGTCACCAATCTCGGTCCGCTGGCCCTGCTTTCGGTCGCCGACGCCGACTGCGACGTCAAGGTGATCGTCTCGAGTGTCCGCTTTCAGAATCTCGACCAGGCATGTTTCCGCCATATCGGTGTCGAGCCGACGGACCAGCACATCCTTGTGGTCAAGAGTACGGTGCACTTCCGGGCCGACTACGATCCGATCGCCACCAGGACCCTCATCGTCGAATCGCCGGGCGAACACCCGTGCCGCCTGGACCAGCTCGGGTACCGCTTCCTGCGCGACGGTGTCAGGCTGGGACCGGGCGGTCCGGAGCACCGCCGTCCATGAGAGGGGACACCGGACACCATCCGGTCAAGGGATGCGCGCGCCGACCCTGGACCGGCAACACATCTTTACACGCGCGCAACAATCCGGACATCGTCGGCGCCCATGGTAGGCCCCGCCGCCGATGAAGGATTCCGACCCATGACCGACATGCTGGGGCGCACCGCCGGCCTTGTCCTCGCCGGCGGCCTGCTGGCCGCGTGTTCCCTGCTGGCGCCGCTTCCCGAACCCCGCGGACTGGCCAATCGTCTGGCCGTCTTTCCCGACCATGGAGTGGACCTCGACGGCCCGGTGACGGTCTACTGGAATGATCACCAGATTCCGTTCATCGAAGCCGCGAGCGACGATGATGCAGCCTTTGCGCTGGGCATGGTCCATGCTCATCTGCGCCTCGCCCAGTTGAGCCTGGTGCGCATGGCTGCCCGCGGCCGCCTGGCCGAAGTGGCAGGTCCCCTTGCCAGCGACATCGACCACGGTCTGCGCATTCTCTCCTTCGGTCACGCTGCCCGGAACATCGAGGCGGCGATGGATGCCGGCGCCAGGCGCTGGACACAGCGGTTTGTAGACGGAATCAACCACTATCAGTCAACGCTCGACGATCTGCCGCAGGAATTCAGGGTTCTCGGCATGGAGCGTGAACCGTGGACTGTCAGAGATGTCCTCACCATCGGGCGGCTGGTGGGCACGGACGTGAACTGGCTGATCTGGAGCGGGCTGCTGCCCTTGAGGCAGCGGCCGGACTGGCCGCAGCTGTGGGCGCGCCTGGTGGAGAGCGGGAGCGCGTCGCTGCCGAGCTTCACGAGCGACGACGTGAACGGAATCCTGGCGGGCATCGGCCGGACGGGGTCCAACAGCATGGCGATCGGGCCGGACCGCACGACGACCGGGGGTGCCATCATCGCCAATGACCCGCACCTCGGGATCCTCGTCCCCAACGTGTGGCTGGTCGCTGGCCTGAAGTCGCCCTCCTATCACGTGGTCGGTCTGATGGGTCCGGGATTGCCGGTCTTCGCCATTGGCCGCAATCCGTCGATCGCCTGGGGCGGCACCAACATGCGGGCCGCCTCCAGCGATCTCGTCGATGTCAGTGACCTCGATCCCGGTACCGTCGAGTCGCGCGACGAGACGATTTCCGTGCGCTGGTGGTTCGACTCGACCGTCACCATCAGGCAGACGCCGCTGGGTCCGGTGATCAGCGATGCGCCGTTCCTGGCCGACAACGATCTTCCCGATCTCGCACTCCGGTGGACCGGTCATGACACGAGCGATGAAATCGGTGCCATGCTGGCGGTCAGCCGGGCCCGGGATTTCACCGGGTTCCGTGCCGCGTTCGATACCTTTGCGGTGCCCGGACAGAACATGATCTACGCCGACCGCGACGGCAACATCGGCCAGGTCATGGCTGTCACCTTGCCGCAGAGGCCCGGAACTCCGGTTGATATCGTCGCCGACGCCGGAGAGGTGAGGAGAACATGGGCCACGATGCGGTCGTCCGGGGACTTTCCCTGGAGCTACAATCCCCGGGAGGGATACCTGGTGTCGGCCAACAACAAGCCGACCCGGACGACCACGCCGGTCGGTTACTTCTTTTCTTCCGACGACAGGGTGTCGCGTCTCGCCAGCCTCGCCGGCGGCGGTGACCGGCTTGATGTCGCCGCCGTGAAGGCAATCCAGCAGGACGTCTACATGCCGTCGTCGGCGAAACTGCGCGACGCCTTCGTCGAAGGCCTCGACGTTGCGGGGCTGGCCTCGTCGGTCGGAACCGAGGCGGCCGAAGCGATTGCCCGCATCCGCGACTGGGATGGTCACTACCGCGCCGGTTCCGTCGGCGCCGTCAGCTTCGAGCAGTTCCGCGCCGGATTTGTCCGCGCGTTCTACGACCGGCTCCTCGGAGAGGAGCACGGCGCCGTCATGGCGCGCCGGGGAGTGCTTGTCCGCGACATGGAACGGGCGTCCCGGGATGTGCTCGACGCTGCCCTGGCGGCCGGTCTCGAGGCGGCCGGAGAGGGACTCGATCGGTTCACCGACTGGTCGGACATGCATCGCCTGTCCCTGGCTCATCCACTCTCCATGCTTCCCGTCATCGGCGAGCGCTACCGTTTCGGTGACCACGGCGTAGGCGGCAGCTCCGAAACCATCATGAAGACGGCTCACGATGCCAGCGCCACGCGCCACACGGTGCGTTACGGCGCCAATGCCCGCCATGTTTCTGACATGACCGACATGGATGAGAACTACTTCGTGCTGCTGGGTGGGCAGGACGGCTGGCTCAACAGTTCGACCATGCTCGACCAGTGGCCGCTTTGGCAGTCGGGAGGGTACGTGCGGGTGCCACTCACTCCACAAGGTGTGCGGGCGTCGTTCCCCCATGTGACGGTCATCGGGAACTGACGATGCGCCATGGCGGACATGCTTGATGCGACGTGGCTGCTGCGTGCCCATGCCCGCCGGCGATTGCTCCGTCTCGGGACCGGCGATGCGCAACGCCTCCAGACCGACGTTCTTCTCTCCCTCATCAGGAGGGCGGCAGCAACCCGCTTTGCGCGCGACCATGACCTCGCCGGTGTCCGCACCATCGATGACTACCGCGCCCGTGTGCCTGTGCGCAGCCATGACGATTTCTGGGACGACTACTGGAGCCGCGACTTTCCGCGTCTGGTGAATTGCACCTGGCCCGGTCTTGTCCCCTGGTTTGCCGAGACGTCGGGGACGACCCGGGGCACCACCCGCTACATTCCCTTCACCCGGGAGATGAATCGCTCGAACCGGCGCGCGGCCGCGGATCTCCTCGTCTGGCATGTGGTCAACAGGCCGCGAAGCAGGATTCTGGCTGGACGCGTCTTCATTCTCGGAGGTTCGACCGGACTCGAGCAGCGTGCTCCTGGCGTGACGAGCGGCGATCTCAGCGGGATCACGGCCTCCGTGATGCCGCGCTGGGCCCGCTTGCGGAGCTTTCCGCCCCGGCACCTCGAAGCCATCAGCGACTGGAACGTCAAGATTGACCGATTCGCCAGCACTTCGCTCGCTCAGCCCATCCATGCCGTCTGCGGGGTGCCGAGCTGGCTGCTGATCTACTTCGATCATCTCCTGGAGATCGCGCACGCCGCAGACGGGCGCATCGCCTCGGTCTATCCCGGACTCGAACTGCTTGTGCATGGCGGCGTCTCCTGGGCGCCCTACCGCGAGCGCTTCGCCGCTCTCCTCGAGGGCAGCCATGCGGAAACCCGCGAGGTCTACGCCGCCAGCGAGGGTTTCTTCGCCATGGCGGACAGGGACGCGGATGCAGGCCTTCGTCTGCAGCTCGACAACGCGATGTTCTTCGAGTTCGCCCCTGTCGAGGGCCCGCGGGTCAGAACGGAGGCGTGCCGCTGGATCGGGGATGTCGAGGAAGGTGTCAACTACGCTCTCGTGGTGAGCACGGCAGCTGGTCTGTGGCGCTATCTCGTCGGGGACACCGTCACCTTCACCACGCTCGATCCGCCACGCATTCTCTTTACCGGACGCACGGCCCACATGTTGTCCGCCTTCGGCGAGCACGTGATCGTCGCCGAACTCGAAGAGGCCGTTTCCGGCGCGGCGCGGTCCATCGACGCCACGGTCAGCGACTTTGCCGTCGGCAGCATCTTTTCCTCGCGCGCCGGTGAACGGGGCGGTCACGTCTATGTCATCGAGTTTTCCGCACCCTTCATCGACGAACGGCTCCTGGGATCGTTTGCTGCCTCACTCGACCGCATCCTGCAATCCGTCAACGCGGACTATGCGGCCCACCGCGCCGGCGGCTGGGGCATGGATCCGCCGCGCATCGAGGTGATGCCGTCCGGAGGATTTGCCGCCTGGATGGCTGCCCAGGGCAAGCTTGGCGGCCAACACAAGGTGCCACGGGTGATTGCCGATCAGACCAGACTTGACGCCCTGCGCGCCTTTGCCCGGAGAGCCTGACCGCTTCGAAGTCGACGAAGGTGGACAATCCGAACCAGAGCCACCGTCGAGCAATCGTGTTCCGCCTGCCGTGACTGACCGCGATCGCGCCCGGAACCGACCGCATCGCCGCCACGTCAGTCAAGGCCCTGGTACTGTTGGTCACGGCCTCCCTGGTTGACGCCACCTTGTCATCCGGGCGGGATGACCGGGTGCTGGTTGGCGCCTGGTCATGGCGACGCGCGAATCGCTCACCCGGCGATGACGGCCTGTCGGGCCAGATCAACCGCAACGACCATTGCGCGCCGTTCAGACCACGCCAAAGGCAAGCATCGCGTCTGCGACCTTCTTGAAGCCCGCGATGTTCGCTCCCTTCACATAGTCGACGTAGCCGCCGTTTGCCTCTCCATGGCGCACGCAGGCGGCGTGGATGTCGCGCATGATCGTCCGCAGTGCCCCGGCCAGGTCGTTCTCGTCCCTGTAAAGCCTGGCGGCGTTCTGACTCATCTCCAGACCGGACATGGCAACGCCACCCGCATTGGACGCCTTGCCCGGGGCGAAGCAAATCCGTGCTTCCTGGAATGCGTCGACCGCTTCCGCCGTGCATGGCATGTTCGCACCTTCGCTGATTGCGACGCAGCCGTTTTGGAGCAGTTGCCCGGCATCGTCGGCCAACAGTTCGTTCTGGGTGGCGCACGGAAGCGCCACCTCGCAAGGTACGCCCCACGGCCGTGCATCGGGATGAAACTCGGCGCCGGGGAACTGATCCGCATAGGCCGAGATGCGGTTGCCGCGCTGCTTCTTGTGTTCCTGTACCCAGTCGAGCTTCTCCTGAGTGATGCCGGCAGGGTCGTGCACGAAGCCGCTCGAGTCGCTGAGCGTCACGGGCCGGCCGCCGTGCCTCAGAATTGCTTCGGCCGCATGGCATGCCACATTGCCCGACCCGGAAATCGCCGCGCGTTTGCCCTCGATCGCGTCTCCCCTGTGGCCAAGCATGTCCTCCAGGAAGTATACGGCGCCGTAGCCCGTAGCCTCGGGGCGCAGCAGCGAGCCGCCGTACTCCAGGCCCTTGCCCGTCAGTACGCCCTCGAAGGCGTTCGTCAGCCTCTTGTACTGGCCGAACATGTAGCCGATCTCCCGCGCGCCGACGCCGATATCGCCGGCCGGCACGTCGATGGTGGCGCCGATATGGCGGTAGAGCTCGGTCATGAAGCTCTGGCAGAACTTCATGATCTCGTGCTGGCTGCGGCCCTTGGGATCGAAGTCGGCGCCACCCTTGCCGCCGCCCATGGGAAGGCCGGTGAGCGAGTTCTTGAGGGTCTGCTCGAAGCCGAGGAACTTCAGGACACTCTGGTTGACCGACGGATGAAAGCGGATGCCGCCCTTGTAGGGGCCGATGGAGTTGTTGAACTGCACGCGGTAGCCCCGGTTCACATGCAACTCGTTGCTGTCATCCGCCCAGACCACCCGGAAGCTAATCACCCGGTCCGGCTCCGCCATGCGCTCGAGCACCCTGATCTTGGCGTAGACAGGGTACTCGTGGACGAAGGGAATGACGTTCCTGGCGACCTCGTAGACTGCCTGATGAAACTCTCTCTCGCCGGGATTGCGGTCGACAATCCAGTCCATGAACTCTGACAACGACATATCGTCTGCCATGTCTGCCTCCATTCCCCTGACTTGCCGTCAGCCCATCCTTCGACATTGAACTGACCGGACGCATTTCAAGGTGTTGTCGCGGTGGCCCGGAGGCAGTCTACATGCCGACGGCCTGCGCCCAGTCGAATCGCGACGATGCCGCAAGTCGCTGGTGCGACTGGTGATGGTCTTCCAGCGGGACAGACAGGAATGATGACTGACGAACGCACCGAAGCCGGCCTTGCGGTCGAAACGGAACCGGGCAGGCGCTCCGCCATGTACGCGGCGAGACGGCACTGCCCTGCGGAGCGGATCGTCGTGCTGCGCGGGCGGGTCAGGGAAGGGGACGGTGGTGGGGAGCGGACACCTGTCTGGATTGTCCCGCCACGGCCGCAACAGCGCTGATACACCCGCGCATTGCGGCTGCCTTGCCGCGGTGTTGCTTCAAGGCTGCGTCGGCGTACCGGCGCCTGCGCTTGAAGGGCCGATGCAGCCGGGCCTTGCGTCGCCGGTCCGAGGAATGGAGATCAATCGACGATGTGGTAGACCGGCGCCTTCTCCATGGACCAGGTGTCCGTCTCGGCGTCGTACCGGGACAGCGTGAAACAGTGCCAGTTGTCGTCGTCGAGCATCATGTGGTCGCCCCGGTAGTAGTACCCTGGCCAGCGTGTCTCCTTGCGGAAGAGCGTGTGCTGCATGACGCTTTCCGACGCCAGGAGCCGGTGCCGGAACTCCCATGTCCGCTGCAGCTGGTGAAGATCCTCGGCGCCGATGTGGCGGGCATCGTCCTTCAGCATCTCCATCAGTTCCAGGCCGCGACTGAGCAGCGGTTCGTTGGTCATGTAGTTGACCGTGATGCCGCCGCAATACTCGTCCATGAGCTTCTCGAGGCGCTGCAGGGCGTGGAGAGGCAGGATGTAGCTCGGCGAAACCGTTCCAGCCACGATCTCATTGCGGCCGATAGCGTAGTTTTCGAGCGGCTGGAAGATTTCCGTCTTGAGGCGACCGATTTCCGTCTCGTCGACCAGGGGTTCCTCGCCGACATCGATGATGTAGTTCACCGCGGCCTTGGCGGCGATCCGGCCTTCGGTGAACGAACCCGACGAGAACTTGTGCGGGGTGCCGCCGCTGGCGTCGCCGGCGCCGAACAGGCCACTGGTGGTCGTCATGCGGTTGTAGCCCCACCGGTACTCGGGGGGCGCATAGTCTTCCGGACCGCTTGCCCAGGCGCCGGAACAGGTAGCGTGAGAGCCCATGACGTAGGGTTCCGACGTTGTCAGCTCCGGGTTGGTGTGTTTGGGATCGATGTTCTGCGATGCCCAGACCACGGCCTGGCCAATGGTCATGCCCAGGAAGTTCTCCCAGCCCACCGTCTCCTTGTGCGGATCCTGAAAGGCCTCCGTGGTCACCATGCGGATCGGTCCTCCGCCATGGGCGAGTTCCTTCAGCAGGGCATGGTTGCGCAGGCACGTCGGGACCGGGTGACGGTCGACATAGTCACCGACCAGATTCCTGGTGTCTTCGTACCATCTGGATTCATACTCTTCGCCGTAGGCGTTCTGCGTGTAGGTCTTGAGATGCAGGAAATAGGCGCCGACAGGACCATAGCCGTCCTTGAACCGGGTCAGGACGATCCGGTTCTCCATCTGCGTCATCTTGGTACCGATCTGAATGGGCAGGCCGTAGGCCGATGCACTGCTCCAGGGCGCATACCATGTCCTGCCCATACCTTCGCCGACGGCTCGCGGCTTGAAGATGTGCGAAGCGCCGCCCGCCGCAACGATTACGGCCTTCGCCCTGAAGACGTAAAAGTCGCCCGTGCGGACATTGAAACCCACAGCGCCCGCGGCCCGGTTGGGATCCCGCTTGTCGACGAGAAGATGGGTCACCATGATCCGGTTGTAGACCTCGGTCGCGGCCTTTCGGGCGGCCTCGGCGACGATGGGCTTGTAGCTCTCGCCGTGGATCATGATTTGCCATTTGCCCTCGCGCTGATAACGGCCGGTCTCCGGGTCCCGCATGATGGGAAGACCCCAGTCCTCGAACATGTGGACGGTTGAATCCACGTGCCGGCCGATATCGTAGGCCAGATCCTCGCGAACCAGTCCCATCAGGTCATTGCTCGCATAGCGGACAAAGTCTTCAGGCTGATTCTCACCCCATTGCATACCCATGTAGCAGTTGATGGCGTAAAGACCCTGTGCGACAGCGCCGCTGCGCTCAATGTTGGCCTTCTCGACGCAGACGATCTTGAGATCACGCCCCCAGTAGCGGGCTTCGTAGACAGCGCCGCATCCGGCCATGCCGCCGCCGACGACAAGGATGTCGCAAGCGACCTGGATGGTTTTTCTGCGCTTGAAGAGGCCCATCAGGCCGCTCCCGTCTTGAGTCGCTCGGGATCCAGAACCGGCAGCCCGCCGTCAATGTTGAGGAGGTCGGGTTCGTGAGCGAGTTCCTGGGACCTGAAACGGGAGGCCTCCGGCCTGTCGTACTCGGCGGACGACTTGATCGATCCCCATTTCGTGGTGCGAATGGGCGAGACGAAGTTCTTCTCTTCGCCGTTTCTGAACCTGACCTTCCAGGAAACGGTGCCCTTATCTTCTTCGCGGCGTACCCGCACGCTGTGACCGAGCGGTGCAAAGTCCGCATAGCCACGCACGTCGATGGCGTTCTGCGGACACGCCTTCACGCATGAATAGCACTCCCAGCACATGTTCGGTTCGATGTTGAAGGCGCGGCGATAGGTCGTGTCGATGTGCATGATGTCGGACGGACAGATATCGACGCAATGTCCGCAACCGTCGCAATGGCTCATGTAGACAAAGGTTGGCATGGTGTCAGGTCAACTCCCAAATCGAAAACCCGTTCCACACGGGCCGGTGAGATCAGTAATGGCGTGGCAGTTCCGTGATGCGGCCGAGAACTTCGGGCTTGTCGGCCGGCGCCGGAAGATTGCTTCGTGATCCGTCCGCTTCCGCCACGCGTTTCTGGAATGCAATGGCGGGCTTGTAGAACATGTGCGAAAACTTGGACCAGGGCACCGATCCAAAGAGCACCGTGGTGGCGATGACATAAAGGCCGAGGAAGACATTGGCCGCCGGGCTTTCCGCCGTCTGGAGGAGTCCCCAGATAAACGCCATCGTCGTGCTGACCAGGAGCGAAAGGATGAAGAGGTCCGCGCGCACGACTCGCCACGGGGGATGGCCCTCGGCGGCCACGTCAACCCGGATGAAGAACCAGAACCAGTACCCGCCGCCGCAGACCATCACGATGCCGGCATACCAGAGCAGCGGCCAGATGGCGGGAGTCGGCGTGGCCGAAGTCGGGTAGCCGAAGACCATGGCGAGGGTGGCGGCAAGATACGCCACGAATCCGTACATGGTCAGCAGGTGCGCAATCCTGCGCCGCAGATTGCAGAATTCACCTGAAGCCAGCACGTCGACTGCGCAAGCTTGGGCTGCGAGGGACACCATGCGGGCGCCACTGACCGGACGGTTGCCCCGGTCTCTCGCGTGATGCCAGTTGTCAAAGAAGTACCGGGCGCTCCTCTTGTGGAGCACATCGAACAGGGTCCCTCCCACGACCAGCAGGATCATGATGACGACATAGGTTTGCGTGACCGCAGACGCTACGGGGAGCACTGCAAAGGGATTGCTTGAAAACATCATTCGTCTCTGGTTGGACCGAAAGCGAAGGTCGGCGGCGGCATCGCTCTTGGATGCTCGTCACGGGCCCTTTTCGCTGTCCGAGATCTCGTCGCGCGCGTGCTGCTGCCGCGGTCGCCTGAAGTCGGATCAGCCGGCATGAAGCCACCCTTCCATGCTCTTCTCGTGTTGATGAACCCTGCCGGCCGGACCGGAAGGAAGCGATGGGGCCACTGTGGCCCCTTTCCTCCGGCTTATCAACATGCGGCGTGCGTCGGATCAGCCTTCCGGCGCAGTGGAACGAAAGCAGTTGTGGGATTGCCATGAACATTTGAGACATGACAGTGGCGCGGAAGGTCATTGCTGCCCGCCACCGCCTCTTCTTTCTCCGGGAGCTGTTGCGGCATTGCACACAGGGTCCGGACCGGATATCTGATCGCGTAGCCACCGGTCGAGAGGCAGCCCAGCATGTCAAGCCTGGTCCCCCCGCATGGCGGCGGCGCACTGGAGCCCCTGCTGCTCTCTTCGGCGGAGATCGCGGGCGAGATCGAGCGTGCCCGTCGGCTGGTCAAGGTCCCGCTGACCAGCCGGGAGATATCGGACCTCTTCATGCTGGCCATGGGCGCCTACACCCCGCTGGCGGGTTTCATGGGGAGAGAGGACTGGTACGGCTGTTGTGTCGACATGATGACATCCGACGGCGTTTTCTGGCCGGTTCCCATCACCGTTTCCTGCGACGAGGATCACGCCGGGGGCATCCGCATCGGCGACGAGATCGCACTGGCGGATGGCGAGACCGGGGAGATCCTGGCGGTCCAGACGGTCTACGAAAAGTACACCATCGACCGGGAACTGGAGTGCCGCGAGGTCTTTCGCACGACGAACGACGCCCACCCCGGCGTCAGGAAGGTCCTGGAACAGCCCGCGATCAACCTGGGCGGCCCGGTCGCGGCGCTCTCCGAGGGTCATTTCCCCCGCACCTACGCGGGGCTCTACTTCCGGCCGGCGCAAACGAGGGCCATGTTCAAGGCCAATGGATGGTCCAGGGTCGCGGCTTTCCAGACCCGCAATCCGATGCATCGCAGCCATGAACACCTGGCCAAGATTGCCGTCGAAATCTGTGACGGGCTTCTCATTCATCAGGTCCTCGGCGCTCTCAAGCCTGGTGACATTCCGGCGGAGGTGCGGGTCAACGCGATCAACGCGCTGGTCGAGAACTATTTCGTGCCCGGAACAGTCATCCAGGCCGGTTATCCCATCGAGATGCGCTATGGCGGCCCGCGCGAGGCGTTGCTGCACGCAGTCTTTCGCCAGAATTTCGGATGCACCCATCTCGTGGTCGGCCGCGACCATGCCGGTGTGGGAGACTTCTACGGTCCGTTCGACGCCCACAACATCTTCGATGCCCTGCCGGCCGGCAGCATGGAAATCCGGCCGCTCAAGATCGACATCACGTTCTTCTGCTACAAGTGCGGCATGGCGACCGGCAAGACCTGCCCGCACGGGGAAGAGGACCGGCTGGCAATATCCGGAACCCGGTTGCGCGCGATGTTCGCCAATCACGAACCCATTCCCGAAGAGTTCAGCCGGCGCGAGGTGATCGATGTGCTGCAGGCCTACTACGACAGCCTTGGCTAAGAGCGCGTTTTCACCGGCGCAGGGTGGAACCTGAATGATCATCGCCCAGATCAGCGATACCCACATCGAAGCGAAATCGTCAGCAGGGCCGGCCGGAGTAGACCGGGCGCTCAACCTGAGGCAGTGCGTCGCCGATATCAATCGGCAGAATGTCGATGCAGTCGTGCACACGGGCGACTGTGTCCATCGTGGCGATCCCGGGGCGTATGCTCACTTGCGCGAAATCCTGGATGATCTGCAGGCGCCCCTGTTCATCGTTCCCGGCAACCGTGACCGGCGGGGTGAACTGCGCAACGCCTTCGAACGTCTCGCCTCGCTCGCCCCGCCTGGTGATTTTCTCCATTACGCGATCGACGCATTTCCCATGCGCCTGGTTGCGCTCGACTCGGTGGTGGACGGCGAACGGAAAGGCGTCTTTTGTGAACGCCGGCGCCGGTGGCTGGACGAAACGCTGGGCGGTGAGCCACAGAGACCCACGATCCTGTTCATCCATCATCCACCCTTCGATATCTCACCGCATTATGTCGGTGGTTACAGGCATTCGAACGAGGCAGCAGAATTCGAGGCTCTGGTCGCGCGTCATCCGCACGTCGTCAGGCTGCTGTGCGGTCACGTCCACTGCTTTCACCGGGAAAGCTGGGGCGGCACCGTCGCCACAGCCATGCCGAGCGTGGCGGTCGATCTGCGAAAGGGAGTCCATTCCGCCGTCGGCGCACGACCGGTCTACTTCCTGCATGCCACCACCGCCGACACGACTCTCGTCACGCGGGCCAGGATTGTCCTGTAGTGGCAGGCAGATTGAGGAATCGCCATGCGGTCGCGAGACAGACGTCGGTTGAGGCTCCTCCCCTGTCCGGTGCGACGAGGTTCCGGTGCTCCGGCCTGCCGGCCGGATGACGCGGGTGACGCCTGCGCACCGTTGCCCGGCGAGCCTGCTCCCTGTTGCGTGTGAACACATCCGGATGTGATAGGATGCCTTCTGCCGGACCGTGCCGTCAGGATCCGGAGAACGACCTCGGAGCGCCCTTCAGCAGGGTTTCCGCTAACAACACAGGAGACAGACACCATGAAATTCCTTCCCAAGATCGCATCAGCTGCGGCTGGTGCATTGCTTGTCGGCGTTGCCGCGACGGCGAGCGCCCAGTCAATTCCCGAGTCGGATGAGCCGATCAAGCTTGCCATGAACGAGTGGACGGGCCAGCACGTCAGCACGGCGGTGGCCGGCGAGGCTCTCAAGCGCATGGGCTACAACGTCGAGTACGTGACCGCCGGATACTATCCGCAGGTCTCGGCCGTTGCTGACGGCGACATTCACGCGACCCTGGAGATCTGGAGTTCCAACATCGGCGAGGGCTGGGACGAGCACTTTGATTCCGGCGCGGTGGAGGTTGTGGCGCTGTCCGGTCTGAAGCCTCAGGAAGCGTGGTTTGTTCCGGGCTACGTGGTCGACATGTGTCCGGGCCTGCCGAGCTGGGAGGCGCTCAACGACTGTGCGGACATGTTTGCGACGCCCGAGACGATGCCGTCGGGGCGTTTCCTGGACTATCCGGCGGAATGGGGTGACAAGAATGCGCCGCGCATTGCCGCGCTGGGTCTTGACTTCGTGAACATTCCGTCGGGCGGCGAGGGTGCGATCATTGCCGAGATCAAGTCGGCCTACGAGCGCCAGGCGCCGCTGATCACCATGTTCTGGGAGCCGCACTGGATGCACGCCCAGTACGACCTGCAGCGTGTCTATCTTCCCGAGTACTTCGAGGGTTGCGAGACCGACGCCTCGCTGGGCATGAACCCCGACGCCACCCATGACTGCGACTGGGCGGGCGCCGAGATCTGGAAGGTTGCCAATCCGGGTCTCCAGGACAGCCATCCCGGCGCCTGGGGTCTGATCGAGGCCTATTCGATCACCAACCTCGAGCAGGCGCAGATGATGTCGGAGATCGACGACAAGGGCCGCGACCTCATCGAGGTCATCAACGAGTGGCTCGACAACAACTCGGAGACGCTCCAGGGCTGGATCGACCACGCGTCCATGTAAGCACCCCTCAAGGGGAACGAAACGGAAGGCCGGACGGAAACGTCCGGCCTTTCTTCGCATCCCGGGGACCGGTTGCAATCACACCGCCCGACGCACCTTTGGTGCTAACCAACTGTAATACCTAAGCGTTTTCTCTCGACCATTGTTGCAGACGCACGGAATGCGGTACGCCCGCTTCCCCGGCTGCAACCGCGACCGGGAGACCATGCATGTCCAGGGTTGTCCTCACGAATGCCCGCCTCAAGGCACTCCGGCCACGCAAGGCCACCTTTGATGTCCGGGACGGCAAGACCAGGGGCTTCGGCGTCCGGGTCCTGCCCTCGGGCCGCAAGCGGTTCTTTGTCCATTGTCAGCATCGCGGAGAACGCGTCTGGCAGATCGTCGGCGATGCCGCGACCATGGACGTGGGCGAGGCGCGCTCGCGTGCGCTCGCTACGCTGGCCGCGATCCGGCGCGGCGAGGCTCCCCTGCGCGATCCCGCCCGGACCCTCTTCGAGGTCGTCGCCGAGACGGTGTTCGAGCGCTACCGGCGGCTGTGGAAGCCGAGAACGCTCGAGGTCAACCGGAGCTACCTGAAGAGGCAGATCCTGCCCCGCTTCCGGGGACGGCAGGTCGCCGACATCGGCCGACGGGACGTTGTCGACTGGTTCGCTTCGCTGCGCGCCACGCCGGTGGCTGCCGACCGGTCCATGCCGGTGCTCTCCGTGATCATGAGGGAAGCGGAAGCCATGGGCCTTCGCCCGGAGGGCTCCAATCCCTGTCTTGGCATCCGGCGCTACCGGCGCAAGGGCCGTGCGCGCTTCCTGTCGGACGAGGAGATCCGCGTTCTGTCGCGAAGGCTGTCGGCCCATGCCGAGGCTGCGCCCGGACAGGTCGCCGTGGCCCGTCTGCTTCTGCTCACCGGGTGCCGCAAGAGCGAGATCCTCACACTGCGCTGGTCCGACTACCGCGAAGGGCATCTCCATCTTCGCGACTCCAAGTCGGGTCCCCGCACCGTCTGGCTGTCGCCACCGGCCCGCAAGCTTCTCGACGGACTGGACCGGAGCGGTGAGTGGGTGTTCCCGGCAACGCGGCGCAAGGGCCCGCGAAAAGGGCACTGGCTCGAACGGTTCTGGTGCGCGGTTCGCGCCGAAGCCGGATTGCACGGCGTTCGCCTTCACGATCTGCGCCATACCCATGCCAGCATCGCGCTCAGGCACGGCGAGACCGTGCTCACCATCGCCAGGCTGCTCGGCCACCGCAATCCGGTCACCACGCTGCGCTACACGCATCTCGCCGACCGGACGGTGATGGACGCCGCCGAGACCGTCGGCGACGCGCTGGACGCCTGACCATGGCCGGCAGGGAACGCATGCGGCTCACCGACGCAGCCATCGCCCGCCTTCGCCCCCGGACGCGGGAATACACGGTCTGGGACACCCGCCTTGCCGGTCTCGGCGTCCGGGTCCGGCCCACCGGCGGCAAGAGCTATGTCCTGCTGGAGGGCGCCAGCGGATCTTCGAGGCGGGTCTCTCTCGGACCGGTGTCCGTGAAGTCCGTCGCCAAGGTGCGCCGGGAATGCCATGCCCGCAAGGCGGATCCGGACGCGACCGGCGGGCCAAAGCGCGTGGCTCCGCTGTTCCGGGACTTCGTCGAAGGCGCGTGGATGGAAGCCCACTTCGAAGGGTACAAGCCATCCACGAGACAGGGTGTCCGGTCACTGCTCGACCGCCAGCTGCTGCCCGTCTTCGGCGCGACGCCGCTCGACCGCATCGCGCGAGCGCAGATCGGGCGGTGGTTCGACAGTTACAGCCGCACCGCCCCGGGCAACGCCAACAGCGCGCTCGCCCTTCTCGCGCGGATCATCAACTTCGCCATCGCCTGCCATCATCTTGAGACCAACCCCGCACGGACCGTGCAGAGAAACCCGGAACGGGTGCTCACGCGCTTCCTGTCCCGCGAGGAGATCGAACGGCTGCATCGGGTCCTGGACCGGCAGACCCGCCGCGAGCGCCGGGAACAGGCTGACGCCATCCGCCTGCTTCTTCTGACAGGGTGCCGCAGGAGCGAGATCCTGACGCTCCGCTGGTCGCAGGTCGATCACGACAGACTGGTGCTTGCCGACGGCAAGACCGGGCCCCGGATCGTTCCCCTCAACTCCCAGGCCCGGCGTGTTCTCGAAGGCCGGCCACGTGGCGTCAGTCCCTTCGTCTTTCCCTCCCCGCGCGATCCTGCCAGACCCCTCGGCCGCTGCCTCAGGTTCTGGTATCGCGCCCGGCGCGAGGCCGGCATCGAGGATGTTCGCCTTCACGATTTGCGTCATACCCATGCCAGCCATGCGGTGCTCAACGGCGTGCCACTGCCGGTGGTCTCGCGGCTGCTTGGCCATGCCGCAGTCAGGACGACACTGCGCTACGCTCATCTCGACGACCGGGAAATCGAGGAAGCCTCCAGGCGCGTGGGAGAGTGCATTGCCACCATCATGGACATCTGAACGACTGCATCGGTGGTGGCCGCCGTGACGGTGCACGATGTCGTCATCGTCAACGCAATCGAACGGAATTGCATACCTAACGTAACGTCGGGCCGTCGGCCAGACCCGTCATGCGTCATCGTTGCTTCTCTTCCTGACGCGAACCATTCGACCGAGCGCCCGACCCGACCCAGCCGACATCGCTCCCCTCCACGGCACCTCGACCGGAAAGAAAAGCCTACCGGGAAGGAAAGACCTGAACAGACGGTTCGCGATTGGAGGAGGGTGGTGGATCAATTTTGAAAGAGCATTGACACAAGATACGGCTCGTCACGTCGGGGATGGCCGGGACGCAGCTGACGTATCGAGACCTCACCGCCGGTTGACGCGACCTTGCTTGCGGCGACCTGTTCCCGTCCCTATAGTCATAGTCGACCTCACATGCGTACACAGGCGATCCCCCACGGTCGGGGTGCCCATCAGGGCATCGGAATAGAACAGCCCTCAGACTCTACGTAACCGATCACCGCGCCCGGCGAATAGGTTGGGACTCACGTACACGCCTGTGACGTATGCAGTAACCCGGCACCCCGTCGGATCAGTCGAACGCGGAGGAGCGAGCGCATGGACAGTTTTTCTGGGGAGGTGATCAAGGAACTCAAGCACTATGTCTACCGGTTGATCGACCCGCGCAACGGGAACACCTTCTACGTCGGTAGGGGACAGGGTAACAGGGTGTTCTCACATGTCCGCGAAGGTTTGAAGCTGAGCGGGAACGACGAAGACGAAGCCTCGCTGAAGCTGGATCACATCAGGGAACTCAACGGGAAGAATTTGCAACCCATCCACGTCATTCACCGGCACGGACTCGACCATAGGTCTGCCGTCGAAGTCGAAGCCGCTCTGATCGACTGCTACCCCGGGCTGACGAACGAAGTAGCCGGCGAGGGTTCATTCGAGCGTGGATCCGTGACCGCGCAGGAGATCGAAGAACAGTATGCAGCCGAAATCATGGTGCCGGTTGAGGGACACAAGCTACTCTACATCAAGACGAAGGCGGACCACGTCACGGCAGTAGGGCTGTATGAGGCCGTTCGAGCCAGTTGGAATGTGAAGGTGCAACGTGTGAACCGGGCTGACTACGTCATCGCCGTCGTCGACCAGATGTGCAGGGGAGTGTTCGTGGCAGACGCTTGGGAACTTACGCCAGACGGGAGGGGAAGGTACCACTTCCACGGTCGCGAGGCACCCGATGAGATCGTCGAGAGCTATTGCGGCAAGCGCATACCATCGCATTTTCGAAAGAAGGGGATGGCGAGGCCAGTCCTATACGGGTACCGATAAGGTCTTCACTTCCACTTCGAAGCCGACTGCAACCTTGCCCTCAGTACGACCCTCACGACTATGACCCGGCGAAGAGGGAGACAGTGACCCGAATGATTTGATCCGCCGACGTTGCCCCACTGGGGTGCCATAAGGCTAAACCGCCAACAAGGAGGGATACCACACAGGGCGGACTGTGGACCGAATGGCCGGGACAAGTGAGGCGTGGTGGATCGACCACGGGTTGAGTCCAACTCGGCCAGCTTCCTGACCCGACCCTGGTTCGGAGCCACGTGGTTTCTGGGACATCATGAAGCCGTCGGGCGAAAAGTGTCACGTCGCGGGCATTGAACCTCGTAAACAAAGGGGATTTATGGCCGTAATGCTATCAGTGACTCTATGATTCAAACTCTAATGCGACCTAGAATGTCAAGAGGACGATCAACGTCACCAAAAGGCCCCCAAGACCGAAAGCGATCCCGAGGGCAAGTAGCATGTGGAAACCCATTTCACCCGCACTCCGGGTTCGCTCGCAGGTACTCCGTGATGAACTGGTCAACGAGATCGGCGGCATTGGATCGACGGCCACTGTCGCTACCGTGAGAGCCAACGATGCCTCTCATCCAAACGATCACTACACCGGGCTTGCCAAAGCCCACATCCCACATGAACCGATAGAGCACTAGCCGAATGTGCGTCGCAGTGCCGACGACGGTCACTACGAGATTCACGTCTTGGTGATGGAGGTCCCAGCCGTCTTCGTCATACAGATGTGCAGAACGAAGGCGGGACTCAGCCAAGTTCAACAGGGAACTGTGCAGACGTTCATCGTCCTCTGCGCCACCAACATCGACATTCAACCCCATGGGTGCGCACCCTGTAGCGAGGTTCTTCTCGATCCAATCGCCCGAGAGCTGCGCCTGCACTGGCGCTGCCAAGAGCAACACCACTGCCACAAGAACCAGCTTCATGGTGCCTTCTCTCGTGCTGATGCAACTGTACCCACCGTCAGCGTCAGCAAGATGAGGAAGACCAGAGATCCCGTGAAGGGAATCAGTGTGAGAGGTAGCCAAACTCGGCGACGGCGCCCCACTCGAGGGCAAAGCCAAGCTGCCAGTATTGGATAGGGAACGTACAGAAACAGCACGACGAACCAGTGCCAGGCAGAGAAAGTGTCCATGACAGTCTCCCACGTCACTCCCGGCGGGGATGCCGGGTCGTTGCAATCATCGACGCGGATGCGTGAGACCCCGCCTATTCGCCAAGCTCCGGTGACCTACCGGAGCCATTCGATGGTTGTTGTATTCGGGCGACCCGATGGAGCGGGTCGCGTCAATGATCGCAAGGAGATTGAGGCAGTCGTCGGGCAGGGAGTCAAGCCTGGGAGACTCGCAGTCCGAGAACGAATGGGCTACAAAGAACAGCGTCGCAGGTGTCCGCCTGCGGCGCTTTGAAAACCCGAGAGCAGTTCGGTACAGGCCCAACCAACTACGGTTATCAAGGCGGTTCCGGCGGACCGGTCAAATGTGCCCTCACAACATGAGGAACGCTTGATGAAGTTTGCCTTTCGGGTTGCCCTTACGGTCGCCTATCCGGCGTGGTCTCCGAAGGACGAAACCCTCCGCCAACTGCTGTGGCGCGAATGGTATGCAACCGCAGCACGCCCCTATTGGAGGATCTCAACACGCTCGATTGCCATACTACTGGCCGTTGCTTTGGCTATTGGCTGTTCTGATCCAGTGATGGACTCCGCATAGTCAGGCGCTGCGGATCAACTCCCGGTACATGAGGCGTTTGCCGATCAACCCGGCAACGACGGAAGCCATCTGGTTGATCGTGTCTCGGTCACGGATGTTGTACTGACAGCGGTCGCTCATGGTGCCGACATCGTTGTGACCGACGACGACATAAGGCGCTTTGAACACCACAATGTGAAAGAAAGTTCCTACGGCATTCCTGTCAGCTAGCCTGGAAGATCGTTGTATTACGTCATTCTTACGTCACGTGAACAGTCAGGTAAATCAGAGTGTTCTGGCCTTACTGCAAGAAATAAGGCGCACCTATGCTGTCGAACGCTCTACTTCCCCGAGTGCAACAACTCAGAGACGTATATCTGACGTAATGTTGCGCAAAGGGAATGCCTTCGGCCCTTGCGTTGTCGCGTAACATGCTGTATATAGGAATCGACTGGAGAGAAGGCGGTTGGGTCATTCAGGCACGGTGGTGCCATAACTGAACAATGTTGAGGTTACACCGCCCGGGTGAGCACCAGATTGTGATACTTGTCGCTGGTGGCGGACCAGCCGTCCGGAACCGCAATGGTGGCCGTCTCGTCCTCGATCAGGGCCGGCCCGGCGAGCGCCACACCGGGGGTCATGGCGCCCCGGTGACCAATCATGCCGTCGCGCCATCCCCCCTGATCATGGTAGCGCCAGGGCGTGAAGGGGACCTTCTCGTCACTCGGTTCCTCCTTCAGCGCCGGCACGTCCTCGAGCGGCGCCGACACGCCGAGACGGAAGGCGACGATCTCGATGGGTCTGGAGGCGTCCCCGCCATGCATGAAGACCCTGTGATGCTCATCGGCAAAGAGTGTCCTGAGGCCACCGGCCGTCAGGCCTGACGGCGGATCGACGGGAACCGCAACCTCGAACGCCTGGCCGACGAATCTCATGTCGGCAAAGAACGAGATGCGTGGCCGGGATCCGAGACCCATCAGGACAAAGCGCTCGATCGCGCGCTTCTTCATGTCGCGATAGACCTCGGCTATGGCGCCGGGCGCCGCATCGTCGAGGAGTATCTTGCGGGTGACCGTGGAAAACTGCTGGTAGTCAGAGGCGATGAGACCATAGGCCGACAGCACGCCGGCATGGGGTGGCACGACGACGGTCGTCATGCCGAGGTCTGCGGCAACATGCGCCGCATGGAGGGGACCGGCGCCACCGAAGGCGACAAGAGCGTGGTCCCTCGGATCCTTGCCGCGCTCGGTGGAGACAATCTGCATGGCGCGCACGATGGAGGCGTTGGCGACCCGGATGGCGGCATCGGAAATGTCTTCGAGGCCCATGGCGAGGGAGTCTGCCAGGGGCTGGAAGGCCTCGCGCGACGCTTCCTCGTCGATTGCCATGCGCCCGCCGAGAAAGGAATCGGGTCTCAGCGTGCCGCGAATCACATGGGCATCGGTGACCGTCGGCCGTGTTCCGCCACGGCCATAGCAGGCCGGGCCGGGATCGGCCCCGGCACTCACCGGACCGGCGCGCAGCATGCCTCCATCGTCGACCCATATGATCGATCCGCCGCCAGCGCCAATCGTGTTGATGTCGATGATCGGCGTGCGCACCGGAAGGCCGTCGAGAGAAAACTCGGCGGTGAGTTCGGGTTCCCCTGCGGTCACAAGACAGACGTCGGTGGAGGTTCCTCCCATGTCCAGGGTCACGAGATCCCGGTAGCCGGATCTGCCGGCCTGGCGGATGGCGCCGGTGACGCCTGCGGCCGGCCCCGAAAGCAGGGAGGTGATCGCGTTGCGTCTCATGCCCTCTGCCGGCAGGCGGCCGCCGTTCGACTGCATGACGGAAAAACGCCCGGCGAACCCGTCCTGCGAGAGGCGCTTCTCGAAGCGTTCGAGATAACGGTTGATGACCGGCTGGACATAGGCTGACAGAGTCGTGGTGGATGCCCGCTCGTACTCCCGGAACTCC
The DNA here is from genome assembly GCA_965207785.1 of Alphaproteobacteria bacterium. Lineage (GTDB taxonomy): Bacteria > Pseudomonadota > Alphaproteobacteria > SP197 > SP197 > SP197. The sequence goes on from CBDBNO010000011.1 coordinate 288,092, forward strand.
CGGGTGACGGTTGATGAGCAGGCAATCTCGATGTCCTGGCAGTTGCGGACAATGATCGACTGCAGTTCTTCCTCGTGAACCGGATTGGCGTAGCCGTTCAGCAGGCAAATGGCGACCGCCTCGTAGCTGCCCTCGCGCAGACGGGGGACAAGGTCGCGTTCGACGGCCGCGGCGTCGAGCGGTACCAGCACGCTGCCGTCGGCGAGAATCCTCTCCGTCACCTCGAATGAGTCCCGCCGGCGGACCACAGGCTGCGGCTTGCGGTAGGCGAGATCGTAGACACGGCTGCGGTTGTGCCGCTGCATGATGAGGATGTCGCGGAAGCCAGTGGTCGTGATGAAGGCGATGCGGGCACCCTTGCGTTCGAGCACCGCATTGGTGGCAATCGTCGAGCCATGCACGAGGTCATCGATCTCCGATACCGGCACCGTCGATTCGATGATCGCATTGAACGCGCCCTCGTCCGGATTCTCGGGGACGGATGGCACCTTGGCAATGGTGATGGCGCCGTCGGCGTCAATCGCCACCAGGTCCGTAAAGGTTCCCCCGACCTCGACTCCCACGCGCATGGCTCAATCCCTGATTACCGGACGGCGCAGTGTAGCCGATGAGTGCCGGCTGCGTCGTGACGGTTTCAAGATCGGCGAGGCCGCCTCCCCATGGACCGAGAGGGGACGGATCAGGAACAGGTGCGCGGGACGTCGGGCGACCACGCGCGAACCAGGACCGTTTCGCCGTTCTCGGTGACTTCGAGGCGACCTCGCGGCCGGAACATGGTGGGCGTGGATCTGAGTTCGGCGATCGATGTGACCGCCACGGACCAGGCGTCGCGGTGAAAGGTGAGACGATGCTCAACCCTGGTGTGGCCGCTGTTGGTGTCCCCGGGGATGATGGAGTGTTCACACGTGGTCCTGGATCCGAACGTGACTCCTGTGCCGTGGAAGCACACCTTTGCCGGCGTGTTGGTCCACCCCGATGTGAGGCGGCCCGAGGCTGCGTCACGCCCTGTGTTCCTGGAGATGGAGGCGGCGGCGAGAACCGTCGCACTCTCGCCCGCCGGTTGCAGGGGCGGCGGAAACCTGACCGACGCATCGGCTTCCCGGTCGCCGGCGCGCTGCGGCAGCGTGAGGCGCGCCTCGCCGGCGCCGATCGTCACAGGCTCGGAATGCGGCGACGGCCAGACCTGCGGCCATAGCGAAGTGGAAAGCGCGAGGCGAATGCGGTGTCCGGCTCGGAAGCGATAGGCCGTTCCCGGAAACACGATCCGGCAACGGCGGCGCCTTTCAGGTGTTCCGAGAGGGACGCCCTCGTCATCGAGCGCCAGATTGCGAACGGCACCGGAAACCCGCGCAACGCCGCCTTCGGGAGGGACATCGTTGAGGCGCAGGGCAAGAGTGGCGACGGATGCTTCACACTCGATGTCAAGGTCGAGAACCGCTTCACCGAGAAGGTCGAGGGGAGTCTCGAGTCTGTCGCTCTCGAAGACGAGAGACAGGGCATCGTCGGCGCGTTGATCAAGGGGGAGGCCACCTGTGCGCCCGAAGTATCCGGTATCGCCGCTGGCCAGGCCGACCCTGTCGTCATGGGGCACGGCAGTGGGGCGATGGTCGCCACCGGACGGCTCGGTCAGCCTTCCATCGGCCAGGGCGAACACCAGCGGGGTGACCCCGGAAGACGGCCAGGAGTCTTCGGCGATCCAGCCGCCCAGGCGCCGCGTCATCCTGTCGGCGGGGGACTGGTACTCCATGCGCCAGAGGCGCAGGCGCGGTTCTCGGTCAACGCCGTTGTCAATGCCCTTCAGCCAGCGGTCCCACCACCTCACGGCCTCCTGCTGGAAACCCATCGCCGGCCCCGGCTCTCCGGCGAAGGGGTAGTGATGGCCCCAGGGTCCGACGATGCCCCAGCAGTCACCGCCGGTCCCGGTGACGAGTGACATGACCGCATTGCTGTAGCGGTCCGCCCAGCCACCGACCGCCAGCACCGGACAGGAGATCGTATGCATTGTCCCGATAACGGAACTCCGCCGCCAGTAGTCGTCGCGCCATTCGTGGCTGATCCACGTCTCCAGCGGAAAGGTCAGGCTTTCCAGGCGCGCCAGCCACATCTCCCGCCATCCCTCACCCACCGTTTGCGGATCGGGTGGCGAGGCAAGAATGGCGGGCAACTGGGCGCCCCACTCGACGGTATCGGTCAAAAGGCAGCCGCCCATGTGGTGAATGTCGTCGTCGAACCGGTTGTGGGTGGCGCAACAGGCGATGATCGCCTTGAGCGCCGGTGGGGCCCGGCATGCCGCCAGGAGGCTTGCCGTGCCGCCCCAGGACTGTCCGAACATGCCCACGTGGCCATCGCACCAGGGTTGAGCCGCGATCCACTCGATCACGCGAACGGCATCGTCGAGTTCGGCATCGGTGAACATGTCGGCCATGAGGCCTTCGGAATCGCCCGATCCGCGCATGTCGACGCGGATCGATGCATAACCCGCTTCGGCAAACACCGCGTGGTTGCACTCGTCGCGAAGTCGCGTCAGGTCACGCTTTCGATAGGGGATGAATTCGAGGAGTGCGGGGACCGGTGCGTCGTCGGCCGACGATGGCAGCCACAGCCGTGCAGCCAGGCGTACGCCGTCGGCCATGGCGATCCACAGGTGTTCCGTCTCGCGGACCGCCGGACCCCGTTCCCCGCACTCCGTGAACAATGCCGCTCAGGTCGCGAACCACCAGCGCCGCGCCAGCCTGGCGTCATCCATGCGTCGGCTGCCGCTGACTTCGCCGCGGCCCAGGGCGTCCGAGGCGCCGATGAGAGAGCTGGCAAAGGCGACGACGGTGGTGCCGCCCTCCATGTTGAGAATCTCCTGGAGCTCGAAGTACATGTCCCGGCGCAGGGCCTGGTCGGGCTCGCTCCTGGCGGCGGTGAGCAGGGAATCGAAGCGTTCGCTCCTGAAATAGGTGTCGTTCCAGGACGATGTCGAGATGTAGGACGACGTCAGCATCCAGTCGACGGTCGGGCGACCGTTCCAGTAGACGCAGCACCAGGGCGCCACCAGCCAGACTTCCGACCAGTATCCGTCACCCGGCACCCGGTCGACGGTGACGTCGATTCCCGCAGGCGCCATCGATTCGGCCATGAGCACACCCATGTCGACCGAGCCGCCGAAGGCACCGTCACTGGCCTTCAACTCGAGGGCTATCGAATCCAGGCCGGCCTGCTTCAGGTGCCATGAGGCCTTGTCCGGATCGTATTCACGCTGCGGCAGGTCCGTGTTGAAGAACTGCTGGCTGCGGCCGATCGGATGGTCGTTGCCGACATAACCGAACCCGCCGAACACCTTGTCGACGATTTCCTGGCGTCTGATGCCGTACTTGACCGCAAGGCGGATGTGATTGTCGGTGAAGGGATCGACATCGGTGCGCATGGCGGTGGTGTAGTGCTGCGTTCCGGGAACCTCCAGCAAACTCACGCCATCGGTGCTCCCCAGGAGGCCGGCGGTGCGCCCATCCGGCTGCGATATGACATCGGCGGACCCGCTCAGGAGCGCGCTGGCTCGGGACGAGGGATCCTCGATGTTGAGAAGTTCCACCGAATCAAAGAAGCCCTGGTCGTCCCGGTAGAAGTTCGCGTACTTGCTGCCGGCAAAGCGCACGCCGGGGACGAACTCCTCCAGAACGTATGGTCCGGAGCCGACACCCTGTTCCCAGTCGGTCGTTCCCTCCGGTCCGATCAGCATGCCGAAGGCCGACAGATGAGCGGGCAGATCGAAGTTGACCTCCTTTTGCACCATGACGACGGTGTCGGGGCCGTCTGACTTCACTTTCTCCAGGGCGCCGACGATCTGCTTGCCTTCCGCGTAGGTGTTGTCGTCGCTGACCTGACGATTGAGTGACCACACGACATCGTTGGCTGTCACCGTCTTGCCGTTGTGAAACTCCGCTTCGCGCAGGCGGAAGGTCCATGTCCGGCCGTCCGTCGAGGTCTCCCAGCTCTCGGCAAGACTGCCCACCGGGGTCCCGTCGGCCTGGAGTTCCGTCAGGGTGTCGAAGCAGCACAGGGCCGCCATGGTCACATGATCGGTGCCGATCGCCTTGATCGGATCAAGGGTGTCGACGGAAGCGCCGCCATCCAGGCCAACGGTCACGTGCCCGCCATGCGAGGGCGCGGCATGGGCCGTTCGCGCCCACAGCGCCGATGCCGCGGCAACGGTCATGCCCGATGCCATGGCGGCGTTCATGAAACAGCGCCTGTCGAGTCCGCTTGTCACGGTCGGCTTGCGTTGATGACTCATATGTCCTCCTGAGGTTGGTGTCTCCGATGTGACAATAGGGAGCGTTGCCATGCGATCAACCCGAATTGTTGTCCGGACGTTCAGCGGCAGCCCTTGCTCCGCCCGGGACTACGCGGGCCGGTCGCCTTCGACGGTGACGCGCCACATCAGGCGCCTGTTGCCGGGGTAGTCGTTGGTCGCGTAGTGCTGCGTGCAACGGTTGTCCCAGATGACCAGGGTGTTGGGCTGCCAGCGTACCCGGCAGGTGAAGTCGGGTCGGATGAGGTGGCGAAACAGGAATTCGAGGATTGCGCGGCTCTCGTCCGACGTCATTCCCTCGATGGCGCGGGTGAAGTACTCGTTGACGAAGAGCGCCTTCCTTCCCGACTCGGGATGGGTGCGTACCAGGGGATGGCTCACGGTTTCCGGCGCATTGGCGAGGTTGGCGTCCCTGTCATGCCCCTGGAAGGCCGCGTGTTCGGCCTTCAGGCCGTCGAGCACGCGGCGCATGACGGGCGACAGCGCGTCCCAGGCGAGCACCATGTTGGCAAACAGCGTGTCGCCGCCGAAGGGCGGCACGATGCGGGCGTGGAGAATGGAGGCGAGGGCAGGGCGTTCGGCCCAGGTAATGTCGCTGTGCCAGCGACCGGCAAAGCGTGCGGTATCGTTTTCCTCGGAACGAACCTCCATGACTTCCGGATGGCCGTCCACGCCTGCGACGAAAGGATTGATGTGGAGACCACCAAACCGCCGCCCCAGCGCGACCAAAGCCCCGGCGTCGAGATCCTGGTCGCGCAGGACGAGAACCATGTGATTGAGAAGTGCATGGCGCAGCTCCGCGAACTGGTGTCGATCGAGGCCCGAGCCAAGGTCGATGCCGTGGATCTCCGTGCCGAGGGCACCGCTGATCGGGGTCACGGTGAAGGACGTGTAGTCGTCCGTCTCCTGGCCGTCGTGCCGCAGGGGAGGCAGGTAGTCGATGGTCGCCATGTCGTCCATTCCAACCCTGGATACAGGTGCATTCAAGGGTTCCGCCGACGGGGTGATACGCGGTCGTCGGCGGCACCGTCACTCCGTCAGGACAAGACAATAACGGATCGCGGCGACCAGTTCAGCCACACCTCTCCGTCGCGTAAGCCACCCTCGACGGCGTCACTGTCCAGATTGGGCACGGACACAATGAGTGGCGCTTCAATTCCATCAACCTTCACGAAGTGATGGCTGCGGTCGCCGAGGTAGGCCGTAGACTCGATGACACCTCTGAGGGTGTTGCCGCTGTCAGGTCTGGTCGTGTGAAGCGAGATCTTCTCCGGACGTACGGCCACGGTGCAACGCGCGCCGGACTTGGGGTGAGGATCCCGCCTGCGGCCCTCGATGGTGCCGGCAGCTCCGGCATCGACTTCCAGCGTGTCATCCCTGACCTCGAGCACCCGGGCATCGAAGAAGTTCATGGTGCCGATGAACTCCGCGACCTCGCGGTCGCGCGGCATCTCATAGAGCTTCGCGGGTGAGTCAATCTGCAGGTGGCGTCCATTCGACATGACGGCGACGCGATCCGACATGGTGAGTGCTTCCTCCTGATCGTGGGTCACGAACACGAAGGTGATGCCGACCGAACGCTGGAGATCCCTCAGTTCCAACTGCATGCTTTCCCGCAACTTCTTGTCAAGCGCGCCAAGCGGTTCATCGAGGAGGAGAACCTTGGGTCGCCTGATCAACGCCCGGGCCAGCGCCACACGCTGTCTTTCGCCGCCCGACAGTTCGTGCGAGGCACGCTCCTGGTAACCGGGAAGCTTGATGAGATCCAGCATCTCCTCGACGCGTTCATTGACGCGGGCCCGGGGCAGTCGTGCCTCGAGAAGGCCATAGGCGATGTTCTTCTTCACCGTCAGGTGAGGGAAGATGGCGTAGTTCTGGAACACGATGTTCACGGGTCGGTGGTTGGGTGCAACCGCCGCCATCGCCTGTCCGTCGATATGGACTTCCCCGGATGTCGGGAACTCGAAGCCGGCGAGGATGCGCAGCAGCGTGCTCTTCCCGCACCCCGACGGACCGAGCAGGGAAAAGAACTCGCCCCTGCGGATGTCGATGCTGACTTGGTCCACGGCCAGGACGCTACCGAATCTCTTGGAGACATTCTGTATGGATATGAAGGAGGTGTCGTCCATCAGGCAAGTCTCCCGGGGTGCTCGTCGTGGTGGGCGGTACCCGTCATCATCGGTACCCGTCCGCCGGTGTCACGATGTGTCTGTCTCCCGAACGCCTGACAAGCTCGGCGGTGACGATGAGAATGATGGACACCATGAAGATGAGGGCGCCCAGGGCCAGAACGCTTGGCAGCGTCTGCGGGAAACGCACCTGTGTCCATATGAAGACGGGCAGGGTGACCTGGTTGCCTCCCAGGAAGAAGGCGAAGAGAAACTCGTCGAAAGACGCGGTGAATGTGAGCAGGAACGAGGCAACGACGGCCGGCAGGATAAGCGGGAACGTGACACGCCAGAAGGTCATGAAGCCGCCTACGCCCAGATCTCGTGAAGCTTCCTCGATATTCCTGGAGAAGCCCTCGAGACGCGCCATCACGACCAGTGTGGCAAAGGGGAGCGTGGTCACGACATGGGCGATCCCGACCGCCCACAACGACAAAGGCATGCCCACAGCAAGGGCAAGAACGAGGAGACCGACCGCCAGGATGATGCCGGGCATCACCATCGGAATGAGGATAAAGCCGATGGCCACCCCCCTGCCGGGCATTCGGTAGCGGGTCAGCGCCTTGCCGGCAAAGATCGCCAGGATGGTCGTCGTGGTGGCGACGGGCAGGGCCACCTTCAGGCTGTTGAAGAGGGCGCTCTGCAAGCCGGAATGATCGGCCAGTGCGGCATACCACTTGAGAGTGAAATCCTTGAGCGGCAACACCATCTGGATGCTGTCATTGAAGGAAAAAACCGGCAGCATCAAGGAGGGGATGTAGAGAAACGCCAGGTAGAGGATGACGTATATGAGCAGCCAGTCAATTCCGCGTCTGGTGCGATCGACAGGCCGGGATGACGTCGTTGTGATTTCCATGTCCCGCGCCCTGACCGTACCCAGACGGGCGAACCAGATGAAGGTGCAAACGATGGCAGTGATCGAGATCATCATGATGATCGTCAGCGCCGCTCCCAGGGGCCAGTTGCTGGCCGCACCGAACTGGGCGGCGACAATCTGGCCGATCATGACACCCTTGGGCCCGCCCACCATGATGGGCGTGATGTAATCTCCGACCGTGGGGATGAATTCGATGACAGCCGCGGCAATCACTCCGGGCATGGAAAGCGGCAGGGTGATACGCAGGAAGCGCTTGACCGGTCCGTCACCCAGATCGGCAGCCGCCTCAAGAAGCGACCGGTCGATCTTCTGCAGCGAAACGTAAATGGGCAGGATGGCGAACGCCGCCCACGCGTGGGCGAGGGTGAGCACCACGGCAAAGCGACTGTAGAGCAGATACTCCAGGGGCTCCTCGATGAAGCCCAGTCCCTCCAGGGTGCCGTTGATCACGCCATTGTTGCCCAGCATGATCTTCCAGGCGAGAACGCGCAGCAGGTAGCTTGTGACGAACGGAATGTTGATCAGGATCAGCCAGGTCATCTTGTTCCGCGTCACCCTGAAGGCGAGAAAGTAGGCCACGGGATAGGCGAGCACTATCGTGATGAGCGTCACGGTGGCGGACATCCTGATCGACCGCAGGAGCAGCTTTCCGTAGATCCACTTGTCGAAGAACGTCTCGTAGTTCTTGAGCGTGAAGGACTGGTCGATGTGGACGTAGGTCTGTGACCAGAAACTGTAGGTCACGAGCGTGAAGATCGGCAGCGCCAGCAGACAGACCATGGTGACGATCGCCGGCGACAGGAGCGTGTAGCCGCGCAGCCACTCGAGACGCAGGAAACAGGCCTTTGTCCAGTCAAACCAGTCGCGTGCGGGGACTTGTACTGTCATGACTCGCCCAACATCGTCCTACCACTCGCGCCGGCTTTGCCAGCGGTATGCGGCGAGACGAGCGTGGGCGCCCAGGGCGAGGAATGGCTGGCCGGGCAGTCTGGCGGGGCCGCTGAGCGCTATCGCGTCATCCATCAGGGTCGATTCGCCGCCGAGGGCGTGTTCGGCCACGAGCTTGCCGGAAATCGTGCCCCGCGCCAGTCCCACGCCGCAATAGCCCAGCGAGACAAAGAGGCCGGGCTCAAGGCGTCCGAAGTGCGTCGACCAGTCTCTCGTCATGCAGAAGACACCGGCCCAGGTGTGCTCGAAGTCGAGATGTCGCAGCATGGGGAAGCGATCGGTGACACCCTTGCGGTGCGCTTCCAGGAGAAACTTCTGCCGTCGCCGTCCGAGCCGGAAATCTCCGGAATAGAAAGTGCCGAAGCGCGCCAGGATGCGGTTTGAAGCGGTGCGCCGCATGGTTGCCGTCCCCGTTATCCCCCAGTCCCGGTGACCGCCCAGGGCAGCGTCTTCGTCCTCGTTAAGGGGGCGTGACAGGCTGGCGCAGGCGATCATCGGAAACACCCGATCCTTGAGAAGGCCGAGTCGGGTGATGAAGGCGTTCGTTGTCAGGAGGACGCCGGGGGCGCTGACACGACCATGGTCACAGATCACCGAACGGGGATTGCCGGCGGAGATGTCCCGCACGCACGTGTCCTCGAAGACGTCGACATTCTCCGGCAGGGATTGGCCAAGACCACGGCACATGGCTGCTGGATTGACCGTCACGGTTCGTGGTGTGAAGACGGCCGCGTGGTAATGGTGCGTACCGATGATGTCGGTGAGAGCATCGCCTTCCAGCCACTCCCATGTCTCCCCCAGGTCGTCCAGCATGCGAACGGTGGCATGAAGACCACCGACCCTTGACTTGTCGACAACGGCTGTCAGGTGACCGTGGGGAGTCCATTCGCATTCGATCTCGTGCTCATCGACCTGCGCCTGCAGTTCCGCCAGTCCCGCCAGCACCAGGCGGGATATCCGCCGGTTGGTATCCCCGTCGAACTGTTCCGTGAGATGTGGCGTGTCGATGATGAAGCCGGCGTTGCGGCCGGACGAACCGTAGCCGATGCGAAACTCATCGATCAGAACGATCCGCTTGTCGGGAAGCAGTTCGCCAAGCCGGCGAGCTGCCGCAAGTCCCGTGACTCCGCCGCCGACAACGACCCAGTCCGCGACCTCATCCCCCGTCAGGCGTCGGGCGGGTGCCGGCGGCGGCAGGATGGCGTACCAACCCGGCGCGTGGTCCCGCTCAGTTGCTGCCATGACGGGCGCTCTCAACCCGGCTGAAAGGGCAGGTAACGAAGGCTCGTCGACACGTTGTGCGGCGCAACAGCGACATAGCGCGCCATGTTGTGCATGGATGCATCTCCGCCCATGCCGTACTCCGCATCGTAACCATAGAGATGATCGTCATCATCTTCCGTGCCGAGACCTCCGCGATTGCCGGCCAGAAACAGGATTCGGGTCTGCGCCTGGTCCGGATCGATCCTATTGAAGGGATGCCAGTTTCCCATGACGGACGTACCGTGGCGCTTCTGTGCGGCGTCGAGATAACGGCCGAGCGGTTCGACTCCCCCGGCCCTCACCACTAGGTTCGGTTCTTCACGCAGGCGTTCGAACGTCTCGTAACCCCGTATCGACTGCCGCATCATCTCGAAGTCCGAAATGACACCGTAACGCATGGGCAAATCGGCGATGCCCGCCTTGAACTCCCGGAACGGATAGATCGGAATCTCGGTGCCGTCGGGGAGCCGGCCTTCAAGGATGTCGCGCACTTCGCGGCTGGAGATCTTGGCGGCGTACTGACCCGTGAATCCTTCCGGATTGGTGCGGGCGGTGCTGGACCGGTACACCTTTTCAAAACGTTCAGGTGACGCGAAGATGCCGCCTCCGTGCACGCCGACGACCACCTGGTTGCCCGCAGGCGTGGTCATCACGTTTTCCTCGGAATTCGAAGTGAACCAGGTGTTCCAGATGATGTTGTCATAGGGTGCGTGGGAACGGGCATGCAGAAGCTGCGGCATGGAGGCGACAAATCCGTCGTCACCTGCATGTTCGAGAGCCCGCCTGAGAGCATCGGGAACATGGGATTCAAAGATGATGTCGGCTTCCATCCTGAATTCGGTCATGACGGCGACGCTCCCTGACGGACACTGCTGGCGAACGGATGGCGCAACAATGCACCCCTTGCCGGAAACCACCGGCAAGGGGTGCATGTCAGATGATCATCACATTCCGGCCTGGGCCTCGTGCCACATCTCGATGAGACGTGCGTCCTTCTCCGGGGGAACCTCATCGAAGAAGACGCCCTTGGAGAGTAGGGCGACGGGGTCGTCGAGGCCCCTGTCGCGCAGGACGTCCGGGTCGATCAGATCGAACGTGTTGATGTTGGCGTGACCGTAGCCGTAGGTCTCGAACAATGAGAGGCCTCCAACCGGATCCAGCATGGCGTTGATGTAGTCGTAGGCCTGATCTTCGGATCCCTCGCCGTCGCTGCTCAGGCACAGTCCGCACATCCAGGGCATGACCGGATCAACAATGACGACCGGGATGCCCTCTTCCTTCATACGCCGTGAGGCGCTGCCGTAGATGTAGGAAATGCCGACGTCGCCGGCGACCCAGGCCTGTTCGAGCTGGGTACTGTCGGTCCACACGAAACGGGCGTTGTCCAGCATCTTGCGGAAGATCTCCGGCGCCATCGCCATCTCTTCCTCGGTGGGATCGAGGGGGTTGGCCCAGCGGCCAATGACACCCGCCACCAGGATGTTGACCCCCATCTGTGACGTCAGGGACGTCTTTCCCTCGAAACGCGGGTCGACGAAGAGATCGAAGGTCGGATTTTCGACATCGATGACCTCGGGATTGTAGGCGACGGTGGAGAAGCCCCAGTCCCATGGGCAGAAGAAGTACTCACCGTCGATGCGCACGCCCTTGACCTCGAGAAGGTCGGGAATGATCTCGCCCCACCTCGGGATACGGTCCGTCTCGAGTGCCTTGATGAGACCTGCGTCGCGGAACTTCTTCACCGAGGCAGTGCAGGGATGGACCAAGTCCACCTTGAAACCGGCGCGCATCTTCTGGAAGGCGTCCTCGGTCTCGGAGAAGAACGTCACTTCCGGCTGTCCGCCGTACTTCTCATTGTACTCGGGGTGGAAGGATTCGTACTCGTAGCCATTCCACTCCAGGAGGCTGAGGTCGACTTCGGCCCGGGCCTTGCCGGAAACCAGTGGTACGGTCACGAGACCTGCAGAAGCCAGGACTCCAGCGGCCTCACGGCGGGTCAGGGCGCCATCGCGCAGCGCCTTGGTGAACTCTTGCGGTTTCATGGAATTCTCCCTCATTGTCTGTTTGTTCGCGAGTTGAGCCCGGAAATCACCGGGCGCCCGATTCTCCTTCAATCGGGCCGGGCCGCCCACGATTCGGGCGGTTCTCCGGTTGGCACCCTGACAGTATAGGCACATGTCACGGCAGATGACAGGCTGCACGAGCGCGCCGAAGCCGACCGGTTCCGTTGGCCGGTATGGCACAGGGGGACGGTGCAGTTGCCTTTGCCGGGCTCTGGTCCTTCCTGACGCCGAGCGACTGGTTCAGGACCGCACCGCCGGACACGACCTGGAGACGGTCAGACAGCCTATGAATGGCCCAAGCCGAACGCGCCATCGCAGGGCGGCTCTTGAGGATCGCGGCCGGCAGACTCCAGCCCGGATGGGGTTCCGCCCGGGCTGGAGCACATGACCGTGCCCACCTCAGCGCCCGGCTACGCCCAGGCGGCGCGGACGATCTCTCCCCGAAGGTCTGCGACATCACGCGCGGACCGGGCGTCGGCTCAACATGGTGTTGGGTGTCGAATCCTTGACACCAACACAGGAGATTAATAGAGTTACATGCGGCTGCAGATTGTTAGGAGTGATCCATAACTTTGTTTCTCCGACACAATTCCGAAGGAGGCGCCAACAGTGAGAACGACCCGACGAATTGGTAAGTTGGTTGTTCGTCCTGCATTGCGCGAATAGGATCGCAACGATGTCTGATCCAGGGATTGTCTCGGAAGCCCCACTTCGCGTCGCTTGCCTGCAAATGCGCCCAAATGTTGGTGAGAAATTCGTCAATCTCGCTAGTTCTGAGCAACTAATCCGCGAGGCTGCATCTGCTGGCGCACAACTTGTTGTTCTGCCGGAACTCGCAAATTCTGGTTACATGTTTAACACACGTGACGAAGCGTTCGAGTTATCAGAAGCGGTTCCCGGCGGTGAAACAAGTGAACTTTGGGAAAGCTTGGCAAACCTCCTCAATGTTACCATTGTGGCGGGCATTTGCGAACGAGACGGCAGCGCGCTCTACAACTCTGCCGTAACGATTGGACCGAACGGGTATATTGGTACCTACCGCAAGGTCCACCTCTGGGGCAAGGAAGCCCTCTTCTTTGAGTCCGGCAATCTTGGCTTTCCGGTGTTTACGACAGGCGTTGGACGAATTGCCTCATTCATTTGCTATGACTGCTGGTTTGCTGAAGCGTTTCGGTGCTGTGCGCTCAAGGGAGCAGACATTCTCTGCGTACCAACGAATTGGGTACCGATACCGGGTCAACGCGAGGATCGCGAGGCCATGGCAAACCTCATCGTCATGGCTGGTGCCCATACGAACTCCGTCTTTGTCGCTGCAGCCGACCGAGTCGGTACGGAACGTGGGCAGCCGTTTATCGGTCAGAGTGTGATTGTGAGTTATACCGGCTGGCCGATCGGCGGTCCGGCATCGAAAGATGAAGAAGAGATCATTTATGCCGATATCAATCTCTCAGATGCCCGCAAGAGGCGGACATGGAACGAATTTAATCACATACTTAGAGATCGTCGGCCAGAGGTATACAGTCAGGAAATGTAGGAAATTGGGCACAGGAGATGAGCATCCGACCGCTTAGCCAGCGACCTCAGGCGACTTTTCTGGGTGCGCCTTTCGTAGAGGCTCGCGAGAGAGACCTGAAGAAACACGGTGCCCGAGCGGCACTCCTCGGAATTCCATATGACATGGGTGGCATTTTCCGCACCGGAACGGCTGCGGGACCTCGCGGCTTGCGCGAGGCGTCTCGGCAGTACGGCGGCTACTTCTTCGATGACGATGTAGATCTGTTGGAGGCATTTAGCCTTGTCGACTGCGGTGATGTGCGGATGGTTCCGGCGAACCCTGAACAATGCCGAGCTGGCGCCAAGGCCGCGGCGAAGGAGATCATCAGGTCAGGAGCAATGGGAATCTATATCGGTGGAGATCATAGCATTCCGATTCCATTGGGCGAGGCAATCTCGGAAGAGACACGAGGTAAGGTGGGCTACATAGTGTTCGATGCCAATATGGATGCGGAGGAGGAAGTCGACGGTGAATTGAATTCCAACTGGTCTGAGGTCTGTCGTCTGGCAGAACTCGGCAATATAGATCCAAGAAACATGGTCCTCATCGGTATTCGGGGAGCATTGAATACTCGCCGCCAAACCGAGTATCTCAGAGATCGTGGTATTCGCACCATTGGCATGCGCGAAGTAATAGGGCGCGGGATAGAAGATGTCATGTCCGAGGCGCTATCGATGGCGGGCGATGGCACGAATGCGCTATATGTCAGCTTCGACACCGACGGGATAGACGCAGCCTACGCACCGGGCACCAGTGGTCCGGAACCGGGCGGATTGACGTCGCGAGAAATCCTGAGCGCTGCCCGGATGATCGGGACACACGGGGCCACCATGTTCGACATCGTGGAGTACTGCCCGGCGTATGACCCATCCGGCATTACCGGCAAACTGTGCTGCTACATTATTTTCAATTTGCTCGGCGCGCACTATGTCAGCGGGCGTGCTGCGTTACAGCAGACAGAGGATTGCCCGACGAAGGCAATCTAGACGCTTCATCTGGCCTGTGGCTGCGTCAGTCGTCAGGAATTGATCAATTCGGTCCCGCAACCGGAAGCCAAGGCAAGCAGCTTGCTCGGAATGTAAGAGGAGCTTCCTGACGCTCTCGCGATGCCGAAGGGCTGCAGCCTTGAAGGCCGTGGTTCCCTCAGGATGAGAGAATGTGCGAAAAAAAATCTAGTATTGGTTGATTGGGGTGACAGTCGAAAAGCGGCCTGTCTCTCAACATTCAGACGAAGAGGCGCTGGTCACGACACCGTGAGGCCGGACATTCAGACTGGACCATGGAAGTCATGGGTGAACACCGCACGGCGATGGCCTGCGCACGACCGTCGCAACCGGTCACCTAGGACGACCTCGAGGACCTGGATTCTCCCGAAGTTCCCTGGCGTGTTGTCACATGCGAAGGGAGAGTTTCAGGCCGGGTTCCGGCGTTGTGCTTTCACGGTCGCCGAGGAGGGGAGCGGCCCGGTAGCGCGCGCGTGCCGGGTTCATCGTGGGCTTTTCAATTGGACGCGACTGGCGATACCATGTTCGAGGCGCGAGGAGTGAAGGTCATGAACGTCATCGCGTTTCCGGAAACGGGCGATGTGTGGCAATCGGTCTCGGACGAGGTTCTGGAGCAGCTCGGGCGGGACACGTCGCAGGCGAGAGGGCTTCCCAATGCCGCCTTCACCGACGGCGAATTTCACGAACTCGAGAAGACTCGACTGTTTTCGAGGACCTGGTCCTTCGCGGCGCCTGCGAGCACGCTCGCCGATCCCGGCGACATCCTGTCGGTGGAGATCGCCGGCCATCCGTTGATCCTGGTCCGCGGACACGATCGCGAGGTGCGGGCCTTCCACAACGTCTGCCCGCATCGCGGCGCCAGGCTTGTGACGGAATCCCGCTGCTCGAGAACCGTTCTCACGTGTCCGTACCATGCCTGGTCCTATGGTCTCGACGGCGCCCTCAAGGGACGTCCCCATTACCATGGCCACGGCCGCCACCAGACGGCCTGCGACATGTCTGGCGAGGATGTCCGTCTCTTCGCCATCCCGTGCCGGCAGTGGCATGACTGGGTATTCGTCAACATCGACGGCAAGGCCCCCGAATTCGGAAGCTTCATGGCCCCGGCGGAGGAACACTTCGCCGGCTATGACATCGGGCAGTTCCGCCGCTCGGACCAGACAATGGCGGTGGAGTTCGCCTGCAACTGGAAGCTCGCGGTGGAGAACTACTGTGACTTCTACCACGTATTCTCCGTCCACCCGGCGCTTGACCGCATGATGAGTCCGCAGACACGGCAGTCCATGCGCGAGAGCGGTTGCCACCTGCTGAACGGCTATGCCTTCACGGGCAGTGGCAGGGGCATCGCGATCGACGATTCGGGCCCCGGGCTGCCGTCACAGGAAGGAATCGATGCGGACCTGGAATCGAGTACCCGCTACGCCGTGCTGTTTCCGAACTTCGCGGTGAATGTCTATCCGGGCAGTCTCCAGGCCGTACTCTTCGAACCGCTGGCTGCCGACCGGACCATCATGCACATGTGGTTCTACTACGTCGGCGATGCCGCCCGCGCGGCCGCGCACGCCGAAGCGAGGTCCTCTCTCTACCAGGAATGGGTGGAGCTCAACAACGAGGACAAGGATATCTGCCTGCGCCTCCAGCAGGGGCGCGCTTGCGCGGCCTATGACGGCGGACGCCTGGCGCCCCACTGGGACCGTGGGACTGTCCATTTCCACCGCCAGGTCGCGCACGCCATCCGCCGCGAAGGCGCCTTCGCGGAGTCGTGAAGACGCCGGCGCATCCCGGCGTCCTCACCGTCTTTCGGCGAGCTTGTAGAGATGGCGGTTGCGGATGGGCGCCAGCCACGAGACCGCAAGTTCAAGCGCCTCATCCCAGGAGATTGCCTCGAACCTGTTCTCTCCCCGCCGGCCGGCGCGCCTGAGCGGCGTGGTCAACCGGGCCGGCGAGGGATGGTGCTTCAGGCCCGCCCTCCTTGGCGCGCGGCACTCCATGATCGGCCGGATGATCGCGGTTGTCGTCGATGTAGTACGGCTGCCCATCCTTGAGATGAACCCGTATGCCGCAACGGCAGGCGCACAGGTGGCAGGTGGTGGTGACATATCGTCGGTCGTCGCCGGCATGCGGGCGATACGCTACTCGATCCGGCGGCCGGTCTCAGCCACGGGTCTCTTCGACATGGACTCGCCTTCAGGCATGGAGGCGGACGCGCCCATCATCAAGAACTGGCATGGGGATAATCCACCGCGACGCGTTCCCGGGTGATCAACCCCTCGGCAAGGTCATGCCGGACGGCTTCGACAGGTCGATCGCCAGGTGCGCCGTACCCGCCACCGCCACCGGTGTGAATGGTGAGGACATCACCCTTGCGCAAGGTCATCCCGGCCTTGGAGTTGACCGGTATGGCCTCACCGTCGCGCAGCACGCGGCACGAACCGGGGACGCCGTTGCCGCCACCAAAGAATCCGGCCGGAGCGATGCGAAACCGGTCGGCATAGATGGCAAAGATGACATCGTCGCGGGTGATTTCGTAGGCGCGGGTGAATCCCAGGCCGCCCCGGCAGCGTCCGGCGCCTGCGGAGTCGGACAGCAGCGAGTAGTCGATGACCCGAAAGTAGTCGTACTCCATGTCGAGAGCCTCGACGGGCGTGTTGGAACAGTTCGACAGGGGACTGTCGATGGCGTCGCAGCCGTCGGCCTCCAAAGACGCTCCGTAACCGCCGCCGAAGATCTCCACGTACACCCTGTATCCGCTGTTCGTGAGGTGGGAGAGAGCGAAGACGGCGGTGGTGTCGAATCCGCAGGCGATCACCCGGTCGGGGGCAGCCTTGGCCAGGGCCTTCATCACCGCATTGAACACGCGATAGGCCGGTTCCATGCGCGCCCGGACTGGCGCGGGAGGCTTAGGGTTGAGCAGGGATCCATAGGGTGCGGTGATGTTGAAAGGCCTCTTCACCCCTTCGTTGAAGGGGACGTCGGCGCTGGTCAGCACCGACTTGACACAGGCAAGCGCGGCCGAGACCGTTGAGGAGAAGGGGCAGTTGAGATTGCGCGCCACCTGGGGTGCGGTGCCGTCAAAGGAGATGTCGAGGCGATCGCCCTCGATGGTGACCTGGGCCTTCACGGGCAACGGCCGGTCATCGGTCCCGTCGTCATCCACCGCATCCTCTCCCTCGTAGGTGCCATCGGGGATCGTGGCGATCGACGCCCTGACCCGGCGTTCCGAGTAATCGAGCAGCTCTGCCATGGTTTCTGTGACCGCATCCGGGCCGAACTTCGTGGCCAGTTCCCTCAGGCGCAGGCCACCGATGGCATTGGCTGCAAACTGCGCATTGAAATCGCCGATGGTGAGCTGAGGCACGCGGATGTTTGCCGCGACGAGGCGCTCGAAACGGCCACCGTTCCAATCGCGTTCCATGTTGTAGCACGATGGAGGAATCTGCAGGCCTTCCTGATAGATGTCGGAGGCGTCGGCGTTCAGTCCCGGGGCGCCACCGCCAAGATCGAGATGGTGTGCCACCGAGGCGCCAAAGCCGATGATCCGGCCCTCGAAGAAGACAGGTGAAAAGATGAAGACATCGGGAAGATGCTGCCCCCCGTTGAAGGGGTCATTGGTGATGTAGAAGTCGCCCGGTTCGAGGGATTCGACCGGGTGTGTTTCCGCGCAGGGAACGAAGGTCATCTTCATCGGACCGAGCTGCATGGGGATGAGTTCGGCCTGGGCAACGACATTCCCGTCCCGGTCGAGCAGCGCCGCAGAGGCGTCCTGCGCTTCCCTGACGATCGTCGAGTAGGCGCTGCGGATGAGCTTGGCGCCCATTTCCCTCGCCGCCGCGATGATGCCCTGGCTGATGACCGCATAGTCCACAGGATCAAGCGACATGACTCTCATCTCCCTTGCACTGCCACTCCGTGCCAGGCGTGGTGACGCCTCGCACTCATGGCGCTGACATATCCTTCCCGGACATCCTCGTCGACTAGCTTCGGGTCCCGTTCGCCGGGAGCGCCGTATCCGGCGCCGCCACCGGTGCGTATCGTCACGACGTCGCCGACCTCGAGCGGCATCATGGCCTTGCTCGCCACGTCGATGATGCTGCCATTGCGTTCGACGCGGCACGATGCCCGCATACCTTCGTGGCCACCGAAGAGACCGGCCGGCGCCAGACGGAACCTGTCGGCATAGAGTGTCAGGGCGCTGCCCGCCTCGAGGACCTCGTACACCCGTTCGTACCCCAGACCGCCCCGGTGACGCCCCGCGCCGCCACTGTCGGTGCGCAAAGTCCGTGCGCGCAGGCGGAAAAAGGCGTAGTCGAGATCCAGAGCCTCGACCGGCGTGTTGGTGCAGTTGGCCAGCGGGCTGGAGAGCGCGCTTTCGCCATCGCCGTTTGCCGAGGCGCCGTAGCCGCCACCGAGAACCTCCGTGACGACCTGGTAGTGCTGACCGTCGAAGCGAGTCATGGTGAGCGCCGTGGTGGTACCATAGCCGCAGGCGGCAACCCGCTCCGGAACGGCACCGGCAAGGGCCTTCATGACCGCATTGTACACCCTGTAGCAGGCTTCCATGCGGGCATGCACCGGCGCCGGCGGTTGCGGGTTGAGCAGACTGGGGTAGGGCACGCGGAGAGTCACGGGCTGCGTCATGCCATGGTTAAAGGGGATATCGGGGCTGGTGAGTGTCGCCTTGATCGCTGCGTAGGTGGCCGATGCGGTCGAGGCAAGGGGGCTGTTGAGATTGCGGGTCACCTCACCCGACGTTCCGGCAAAGTCCGCCTCGATTCGGTCACCATCGATGGTGATGGCCACGCGCACAGGTAGTGGTTCGTCATGGATGCCGTCGTCATCGACCGCATCCTCCCCGTGCCATGTGCCGTCGGGAAGAGCAGCAATCTCCTTTCTCATGCGCCGTTCGGAGTAGGCGATGAGTTCCGTCATCGCTTCACCGATCCGGTCCGCTCCATACCTGGTGGCCAGGTTCACGAGGCGTTCGGCCCCCAGGGCGTTTGCGGCGAACTGGGCATTGAAATCTCCGATGGTGAGCCGGGGTACGCGAATGTTGGCGGCCACAAGTCGCTGCAACGGCCCGCCATGCCAGTGGCGCTCGAGATTCCAGCATGATGGCGGCAGGCGCAGGCCTTCCTGGTAGATATCGGTGGCATTCGCCACGATTCCCGCTGCCGCACCGCCCATTTCGAGATGATGCGCCACCGACGCGGCAAAGCCGATGAGACGTCCGGAGAGGAAGACGGGCGAAAAGATGTAGACGTCGGGAAGATGCTGGCCGCCTTCGTAGGGGTCATTCGACAGGTAGAAATCGCCCTCGCGCAAGTCTTCGGGTGGATGGTGCCGGGCGCAGGCCTCGAATGTTGCCGCCATCGAGCCGAGGTGCATGGGAATCATCTCGGCCTGGGCAACAATCCGTCCCTCGGGGTCGAGCAACGCCGCAGAGGCATCGGCCGCTTCGCGGACGACCGTGGAAAAGGCCGAGCGCACGAGCTTCGAGCCCATTTCGCGTGCCGCGGCGATAATGCCCTGGCTGATGACCGCCTGATCAATGACATCGAGTGTCAAGGACTGCGCCTCCACTTCGCCGTTCACCCTACCATGATCGCGGCAGGACGCCTCAAGAAGCGGGGCCAGCGGACGTGTTTTCCGTGAATACCCGCACCTGTTATCGTTGAGTGAGACGCTGTGTTCGCGGCGTGCATCGTCACGTCGCCGTCAGCTTCGCGCTAGTGGGTGCCATCAGCGCGCCCGGGAGGGTTTCATGAGTGAACGCGGTCATGTGACGGTCATCGGCGCCGGTGTTGTCGGCGTGGCGACGGCGCTCTGCCTTGTTCGCGAGGGTTTTGACGTGACCGTGATCGATCGCGACGGGCCCGGCGAAAACTGTTCCTTCGGCAATGCAGGCATGATCTGCGATTCCACATCCGCCATGCCGCTGCCATCGTCGCAGGTCATCCGCGGTCTGCCCCGAATGCTGATGGATCGCAAGAGCAGCCTTCACATCCGCTGGAGCTACCTGCCGGCGCTGATGCCATGGCTCCTCGTGTTCATGAAGAGCGCCCGGACCCGGCAGCGGCTTCACAATGCCCGTTCCTTCTACGCCCTTCTCGACGGCGCCGTGGCGTCCTGGGAACGGCTCGTTGACGGAACGCAAGGAGCGGCGCTGATCCGCAAGCGCGGACTCGCCATCGTCTACGAGACGGAACGCGGCTTTGCCTCGGCGGCTGCGGACCGCGCCACGTTGCGTGAGTTCGGCGCCGAACTCACTGAACTCAACGGCGCCGAGGTACGCCAGAGCGAGCCGCAGCTCTCCGATGCCGTCACAGCCGCAACGTTCCTCCCCAGGATCAATCACACGGTCAATCCCTACAGGCTCACGCGAGCGGTGGCCGACTGCGTGGTTGCCGCCGGAGGTACGGTCGAGACGGCAACGGTGACGGGGACCGAGGTGAGCGACGGCCGCGTTCGGATGCTGCGGACCACGGCGGGAGACAGAAAGGTGGACCGTCTGGTTGTGTCCGCAGGGGCCTGGTCGGGGCGTCTTGCCAAGATGCTTGGCATCCGCGTCCTGCTCGATACCGAGCGGGGATACCATACGGTTTTCCACGGTACCGACAGCGGGCTGCGCCTGCCGCTCATTCATGGAGAACAGGGTTTCGGCATGAACCAGATGGACGAGGGTCTTCGTATTGCCGGCAGTGTCGAGATGGCCGGCATCGATGCCCCCGCCGACTACAGGCGCGCCGACATCGTGGCCGAGAGGGGCCGCGGTATCCTGCGCGACTTCAAGCCCGAGCCTTCAACGAAGATCACCCGATGGATGGGTCGCCGGCCGACCCTGCCCGACTACCTGCCGGCGCTCGGCAAGGTCGCCGGCCTGGAAAACACGTGGTTCAATTTCGGGCATCAGCACCTCGGCCTGACCCTCGCGGCGCGCAGTGGCGAAGTGATGGCGAACCTCGTGGCGGGCCGTGATCCCGGCCTTGACCTTGGCGCGTTCAGGCCGGATCGTTTCCACAGGTAAAGGGTTGGAGATCGGGTGTCATGAGCCGTGCCTTTGTCCGGGAGCCGGACGCCGACAGCGTCGTCGACGTCCTGCCCGAATTGCCCCAGGAGCCGGTTCCCAACTATGTCACCCCGGAAGGCATGGCCATGCTTGAGGGCTGGCTTGACCGGCTGCGCACGGAACGTGAAGCGCTGGAGGCCGACCAGACCAGCATGATCGGGCGCAACCAGCTGGCCCATGTCAGACGCGATCTTCGCTATGTGGAAGGACGGATCGACCATGCCGTGGTGGTGGATCCGGCCGGACAGCCTGCCGGCACGGTGGCGTTCGGCGCCCGGGTCGACGTGCTCGATGAAGACGGAGAGCACCACGCCTGGCGTATCGTCGGCGAGAACCAGGCCGACATCGACATGGGCATGGTGAGCTGGGTCTCACCCCTGGCTCGCGCGCTCATCGGCGCCGAAGTGGGCGACACCGTCACCTGGCGGCGCCCTGCAGGCGACCTCGAACTCGAGATCACCGCCATCAGCTACGCGTAGCTGACCCGCGCCGGACTTTTGCCTTTCCGGGTACTCCGCCACACCATCGGTCAGGTGTCCGTCATCACGTTCAGTTGATTGTGAGCGACGCATGCCGAGCCAAGGCTCACAAAGCGCCGCGTCGGTAGGTATCAGGGTGGGATCCGGGATGGTGATCAGTGCGGGGCACCTATGCGCGCAAACGGGGCGTAAGCCCCGGGCTTGAATCGTCGAAGGCGCGAAGGACATGTATCCGGCGCGCGTGGTGGCCGCATCCTGAACCAAGAGGGAGGGACGCATCTCTCCTCGCGGTACCTGAATTCTCACTCAGGAAGCGGATTTGGCGGCAATCGCCAGACCGGTACCCCAGTCCAGCTCAACCGCCTTGCAGTCCGGCCGCTGCTTCAATGAGGCCAGCAACCCGGCAACTCTCTCGCCATGATCATCGGGCCAGTTCCCTTGTGGCAGCATGTCGTCAACGACATAGATGCCGCCGGAACTCAGACGCTCCCAGACGCTCGGGAAATGCATGTACTTGCCCGGAATGGCGTCGGCGAAAACGAGATCGAACGACAGGTCTGCGTGGGCTTCCAGCCAGCCTATGGCGTCTCCGACGACAAATCGCACTCTCGGATCCTGGCCCAGAATTCGTTCTGCCACGGCCACCACATCGCGATCGGTGTCGATCGTGTGGAGTAACGAGGCGCTGTCCATGCCGTCGAGCAGCCAGGCAGTGGCGAGTCCCGTGCCGGTTCCGATCTCCAGAAACCGGCCCGCCGGCTTGCCGGCGGCCAGAACACGCAACAGGGCTCCGGTGTCGCGGTCGCTCGGCATGCCGAAGCCCAGCCTGACGGTCGCCTCCTCGATCGCCGTGAGCTGTGCGGGCAGCCGCATGCCGGTGTTCTCGTGCATCGCGAAATCCCCGGTTTTCGTAGTACTGCGCCGCTCGGGCCAGAGGCGCCGTGGAGCGGGCGGGAGACTGTCCTGAAACGTGTTGCAAACTCCCGAATTGCAACATCGCCGATGAGATCGTTCGTGGGAAGGCGGAGCCACGCTTTCAGTGGCCCTTGCCCCTAGTCAGCCGGATCTCCACCGATTGCGCTGGATCGCGCAGACCCCACGCATCTCCCGTTGTCAGAGTCGCAGCGAGTCGCGGCTCGCACTATAGTCAGCGTATCAACGGGAGGAGCTCCCATGGCCTCGCTCAACACGTTCGAGAGATCCGCCGCTCCCGCCGCTGTGGCCGAAACAATCGCCGAGCAGGGATACGCCATCATCCACGACATGCTCGACGCTGACAGCCTCGCCCGCCTGCGTAGCGAGCTCGAACCGCTGATCGCCGCGACGCCGGCCGGCCACGAGGCCTTCATGGGAATGAAGACCGTCCGTTTCGGCCGTCTGCTGGCGCGCTGCGAACAGGCGCGGGCCATGGCGCTCGAACCGATGCTGCTGGATGTCGTCGAGGGTTTTCTCGGACCCTTCTGCGCCCGGATCCAGATCAACTACACGGGCGTGATGCATCTCCTTCCGGGCGAGATGGCGCAGGTCGTCCACCGGGACACCGGGCTCTATCCATTCCAGAGTCCGGCCCCGCCTCTCATCTGCGCGACCATGTGGGCCGTGACGGACTTCACACGCGACAACGGCGCGACCTGGCTGGTGCCCGGAAGCCATCTCTGGGAAGAGGGTCGAACGCCGGTCGAGAGCGAGGTCGTGCAGGCCGAGATGCCCGCGGGCTCGTTGCTGCTCTACAGCGGGGCGGTCTTTCACGGGGGCGGCGCGAACCGCTCGAACGCGGCGCGCACCGGCTGCGCCATCCAGTTTTCGCTCGCCTGGTTGCGTCAGGAGGAGAACCAGTACATGGCCTGTCCACCCGAACTGGCCCGGACCTTCCCAAGGCGGCTCCAGGAGTTGATCGGCTATGACCTCGGCGCCGTGAACCTCGGCTTTGTCGACCACAAGCACCCCAACGAGGTGCTCAACGGCACGGCGGGCGACGGTCCCGGCGATCTGGGTCCAGCGGAGCTCCATGGGCGCGAGAAGCGCACGAACAAGCTCAGAGTGGCAGACTGGGCTCCGATGAACCGCAAGCGAGTCCAGCTGGATGCCGACGTCGTGCAGGGCGGCGGCTAGAACTGCACTCTGCCTGCGCGGCCACGTCGCAGCATTCGAGGCACGGCATGATGTCCTTTCCTCGAGATCTGGGCCGATGATGTTCCGTGGGACATCGTCGTGCGCGATCAGGCGTGTCTCGGGAGACCGGACGCCCGGACGCCCCTGATTCCGGCACTGGGAGAGATGAAACGGTCCCGCTCGACGGAACTCCACCGGTTGTCGGATTCCAGTCCATATGAGGCAAGACCGGCCTGGCCCGGATCTGGTGGCGCCCCGGTATTCCTGGAGCGGACTCCCGCCCGCTAGTCCCGGTGCAGCCGGGCGGCAATCTCCCCTGCGGCCCGGATGCCGGAGAAGTAGGCGCCGTGACAGGTTCCCTGTCCGTCCAGCGAGGTGGCTTCGCCGGCGAAGAAGAGGCGATCGCCGATGGCGCGGGCCAGGTGTTCGCGCTGGTGCGCCTGTCCGGGTCTTGCGCAGGACCACGAGCCCCGTGTCCAGGGATCCGTGCTCCAGGCGGTCGTGATGGACCGCACGACGTGTCTGCGTATGTCGTTGCCGAATACCTCGGCCACCCTGTCGACGGCGAAGTCGTGACAGGCCTGCGGACCCTGTCTTTCGAGCCAGATCGCGTGACGGCCGCCGACAAAGACGGCGGCGACGTCGAGACCCATGGCGCTGGCGTCGATCTTTGCCGTGTCACCGTGATGATTCCAGACCGTGTAGTGGCCCCGGCCCGCAGCACTGAACACGTCCGTGTCGAAGGCGACTCCCATCTTGTTCTCGGTGCCCATGGGCAGACCATGGACGGCTTCCTGCTTCCAGTCGGGCAGCGGTGGCGAGAAGCTGACCTCGCCGGATCCCAGAATGCCTGTCGAAACCGTGCAGAGGGCAAGGCGGGCCGTCACCGTTCCCTTCGATGTCTCGACCGAGACACCGGCCCCCGACCAGTCGATGTGTTCTGCGCGGGCGTTGAGGGTGACCTCGACATCGGCCCCCCACGCGGCGACTAGGCCGCCGTAACCGCGCACCGCGGGATAGCCGAGTTCCCCTGCCGAACTGGCGAAGTCGGCAGTGGACACCCCGTCGGCATCAAGGCCCCACCCTGTTGCGACGTTTTCCAGGAAGGGCGCCGCGTAGGTGTTCTCGAGATCGATCACGTCGCTGATCGCAACATCCCGATGGCGTTCGGCGGCGGCCGCAATAGCGTCGTGACAATCGTCAAAATAACGGCGGCAGGCGGTCCACTCGTCGGGTGTGAGCGCCGCGCCGTCCCGAACGAAACGGTGGTTTTCCGGCTTGTAGGCGTCGGCGGCGAACCTGCCGAGTTCGATACCCAGATCATCGCCGATTTCGGCAAAGGGATTGCCGACCCCGGTGCCAAGCCAGGCGCAGCCCAGGTCGAACCAAACGTCCGGCATGATCTCTTCGGAGTAGGCGCGCCCGCCGATGCGATGCGATGCCTCGATGACCGTGCATGAGATCCCGAGCCGGACCAGTTCCTTTGCGGCCGCAAGTCCCGCCGCGCCTGCGCCAATGACAACGACGTCAGGCTGTGTCGTCATGTCGGACCTCCCGGAGGAACGTCATGGGGAAAGGATGCGGTCGGCTCCTCAAGCCGGTGACCGAACGCCGGGGCGCTCGGTCACCGGTATGGCACGCTCGATCCGGACGAATTCGGATCTCTCGCTAACGAGGGCGATCGACAGAAGGCTTTAGTATCCTGCCTTGATTTCCGCGAAGAGCTCGGCGATTCGACTTGAGAACTCATCCGACACCGGAATCTGGTACTTGCCCGCGCCCAGTATGTCGTCCGGGTTGCGGCTGAGTCCCAGTTCGGCAAGTCGAGCCTCGCTCACGAGGTCAAAGGACTTCCGGTTGGAGTGGCCATAGCCGTAGTCGTTGATCAGGAAACGACCGGATTCCGGACTGAGCAGGGAATCAACCACATCGTGAGCCTTGTCCACGTGCGGTGCATCGACGTAGATCATGGCGCCACACACCCATGTCAGGGCGCCTTCCTTCGGCGTTGCGAACCTGACCGGCACGCCTTCTGCCTTGAGGGCGACGGCTGAACTGTTCCAGGTCATGGCGGCAACCAGTTCACCAGCGGCAAGAGCCTGCTCGACGCTTGTCATGTCGTCCGTGTACATCCGCACCAGAGGCAGCTGTTCGCGCAGCAGGCTGGCGACCTTCTCGATGTTCTCTTCGGTCTCGAGCTCCTCGAACGGTATGCCGGCATAGATTGCCGCACACCACCAGCTGTCCCCTTCGTTGCCGATGATGGCGATCTTGTCCCTGTAGCGCTCGTCCCAGAGGATGCCCCACGACTCTTCCTCGCCTTCCGGGATCTCGACAATGTCGGTGCGGTAGGTGACCGAGGTCTGGCCCCAGTCCATAGGCGCGAAATACGCCTCGTCGCCGACGGCGGCGATGGTCTTCAGCGACGGAATGAGATCATCCCAGTGCGACAGCTTCGACGTGTCGAGCGGCTGGACGACGCCGGCCTGCACCCACAGCGGCGCGTTCGCGTTGCAGGGGTGCAGGACATCCACGACGAAACCGGAGCGCACCTTGGCGAGGCCATCGTTGCTGCTGGCGTAGGGAGCCATGTCCGGGTAGGCGCCGTGCTTTTCGTGGTACTCCCCCAATAGTTCCGGAATGTCGTAACCGCCCCAGGTGAAATAGAAGGCCTCTCCGTCCTGGGCAGCGGCCGGCCGGGCGATGACGGGTACCGTCATGAGCGAGACTCCGGTGATACCAAGGAGCTCACCAAGTTGGCGGCGCGACAGCTTGCCCCGTGATGCCTTTTCGATCATGTCGTCGACACAATGGCTGCTGTGTTTCATCTGACGTTCCTCCCTTGCTTGCGAACGCTGGATCCAGGTTCGCGCGATCAGTTTCCTAGAGTTGAATCCTTGACCATCCGTCGGCCACGGTCCAGAGCAATGTTCAGCGCCACGCCGCCCATGGTTGCCCGGTTCTTGCATGAACGTTCCGCGCTAGAGGACTCGCCAGATCCAGCAGCGATGGCGGATGTGAGGCTCCGACGCGATGGAGGCAAAGGGCTCGCCGGTTTCAACCAGCGCCCACAGGCCCGAGTTGACAAGCATTCTCTGGCGCATCGCAAAGTCGTCCGGTTCGACATCCGATCGCAGAGTGTAGAGAACAAGGCCGTTCGATCGCGTGATGCGGACAAGTTCGTCGAGCGCTGATGCCGGTGCATGGTTGGGGGTAAACACCCCGCACGCGGTCACGGCATCGAAGGCGTTGGCGGCATACGGGAGCCGTTTGCCGAGGTCCACCACTTGACAGTCCTCGTAGATGCCCTTGCGACGGGCAACCTCCAGCATGCCCGGCGAGAGGTCGTTCGCCACCATCCGGGTGAATCCGTAGGCCGCGAGGCGCTCACCCAGCATCCCTGTGCCGGCGCCGGCATCACACAGAAGGACGTCAGGGGAGACGTGGCGAACGACTGCCCTGGCCAGTTCGATGTGGCCGCTCCAGCCGACGTCATCATTCATGGCTTCGTCGTAGACCTCGGCGGCTTCATCGTAGCGCTCGGTCAGCTGGCGTTTGTCCCTGGCCTGGTAGAAGCGGTTGGGATCGGCACTCGCGTATGCGCGACGGACGATCATGGGTGTTCCTTTCCGGCCTGGTCGGAGGAGTCTGGCGTAGGACGAGAACCTTGGGAATCGTGTATGCAACGCGTTCCGGCGAAGGACCCGGAACGATGGTGTCGGTCGGGCACGCTTCGCACGCCCACCACCAACCGAACCTCGAACAAGATGCGCTCAGGGAGCGAGGGAGCGCAGGACGTCCTCGTCGATCGTCACGCCAAGTCCCGGCGCCTGGGGCAGGCTGGCCATGCCGTCCCTGATGACATAGTCGCAGGTGGCGAACTCGGCGCCGAGTTCCAGGTAGTCGTAGTAGAGCTCCGCATGAATGGAGTTCGGCATCACGGCGCAGGTGTGCAGCATGGCGACAAAGGCCACGGTCGTGCTGTTCCAGCAATGGGGCGAGATGAGCACCGAATGGGCGTCCGCCATGGCGCCGATCTCGAGCATCGTCACGATGCCGCCGGCACCGGCGATGTCGGGGTTGAGGACGTCGGCTGCCCTCCGGTCGAGGAGGTTGCGGTAATGGCGCACCCCTGCCTGGCGCTCACCGGTAGTGATACGCGATGTCGTAAGGGCGCGGAATTCGGCCAGGCCGTCAAGGTCGTCCCCGGCGAGCGGTTCCTCGATCCAGAAGGGCGCGTAGGGCTCGAACAGCCGGGCGGCGCGAAGCGCGTGGCGACGGTCCTTCTGGACGGCGAAGTCGAGCATGATGTCGACATCCCAGCCGACTGCTTCCCGGGTCAGGCGGACGCAGGTTTCTGCATCCTCGAGGGTGGGCTGGCGCAGGGGGTAGATCTTGACGGCGCCATAGCCCTGTGAACGCATCATCGCGCAACGTTCGGCAATGGCCTGCGGCGTCTGGACCGGCCCGTCCCAGGCGTTTGCGTAGACTGGCACACGGTCGATGATGGCGCCGCCGAGCATCGCATGCACGGGCATCTGAGCCGATTGTCCGGCGAGATCCCAGAGCGCGATCTCGATCGCGCTCGTCGCCGACGCATAGTCGATCCCGGGATGCTTGTAGGACATGGGTTCCACGACGTGACGCAGGAAGGCGCGCGGACTGGCGTGTGGCATCTGCTGCAGGGCCTCGCCCAGGGCGATGATGATCTCGCACGTAGCGGGTTCCCGGTAGGTGAGGGCATAGGCTTCGCCCCAGCCGGTGAGGCCCTCGTCCGTCTCCAGTTTCACGAACACCATGGTCTGGCCCTCGGACCAGCCGTCCGAACTCGGCCTGGGACCGACCAGAAACGGTGTCACGCTGACGATCTTCATCTGGAAACTCCCGGCTGACCTCGAACTCATCACGCGTCGGGCGCCCGCCCGATCAGGGACCGCGCCGCATCGGACGTGGTTTCCATAGTAGGAAGAAATGATTCCCTGCGGAACAGCGACAGCGCGCGCTCCTTTCGGCGGGCGAAGGTGGCGCGATTGACGCGCCGGAAGGATATCGGCTAGTCTGCCAGGCATGTGCATGGAGGGGCGGGACCCCTCAGCCTAGGGGGCCGACCCATGAAGATCGTCAATTCCCTGCGCTCGATGAAGAAGCGCCACGCGAAGTGCCGCACCGTGCGCCGCAAGGGGCGCGTCTTCGTCATCAACAAGCAGAACCCCAGGTTCAAGGCACGCCAGGGTTGAAGAGCCACGGCCGCGCGATTGCCGGAGTCCGCGGACATCTGACATGACGATCGCCATGCCGCAGCCCGATCAAGGGGTTCTTGCGGCCCGCGACGGGTTTCTTGGCGCACTCGCAGCCATTGTTCCGCCCGACAACCTGGTCACCGATGAAGCCGGTCTGAAGACCTACGAGTGCGATGGTCTGTCCGCCTATCGGGAGCTTCCCCTCGCCGTTGCCCTGCCGGAGACCACCGCGGAGGTGGCGCGCATTCTTGACCTGTGCCGGCGCCACCGCGTCAAGGTGGTGCCGCGAGGTTCGGGAACGGGTCTTTCCGGTGGTGCGCTGCCGCTCAAAGACGGACTCCTCCTCGGGCTCGGCAAGTTCAATCGCATCCTCGATATCGACTACGCCAACCGCTGCGTGACCGTGCAGCCGGGTGTGACCAACCTCGCCATCTCGCAGGCAGTGGACCATCGTGGATTCTACTACGCGCCTGATCCGTCGAGTCAGCTCGCCTGTTCGATCGGCGGCAATGTCGCCGAAAACTCGGGCGGGGTGCATTGTCTGAAATACGGTGTGACGACCAACAATCTTCTCGGCCTCGAAATCGTGCTGATGTCCGGCGACATCGTCAGGATTGGCGGCAAGCACATGGACAGCGACGGGTATGATCTCCTCGGTATCGTCACCGGATCGGAGGGGCTGCTCGGCGTCATCACCGAGGTGACCGTGCGCATCCTCCCCAAGCCTGCCTCGGTGAGTACCCTTCTCATCGGCTTCGATGGTCTCGTTCCGGCAGGCGAATGCGTGGCCGGCATCATCGCGTCGGGTATCATTCCGGCAGGCCTCGAGATGATGGACAGGGCCGCAGTGCACGCCACCGAGGAGTTCTGCAAGGCAGGGTATCCGCTTGATGTCGAGGCGCTGCTGATCTGCGAACTCGACGGTCCCGACCCGGAAGTCGGCGAACTTGCCGACAGGGTCGAGAAGATCGCAGGGGATCTCGGAGCGCGCGTCATCAGGAGGGCGGCCAGCGATGAGGAGAGGGAACGCTTCTGGCTGGGGCGCAAGTCGGCCTTTCCTGCGGTGGGCCGGATGTCACCCGATTACTACTGCATCGACGGCACCATCCCGCGGGGGCGGTTGGCGGAGGTCCTGACGCGCATGGAGGATCTCTCGACGCGCCATGGCCTCGGGGTGGTCAATGTCTTTCATGCCGGTGACGGCAACCTTCATCCCCTGATCATGTACGACATCGACAAGCCGGGTGATCTGGAAAGGGCGGAGGCTCTCGCCCACGACATCCTGACCCTGTGTGTCGAGGTCGGTGGTGTCCTGAGCGGAGAGCACGGGATCGGCGTCGAGAAGCGTGATCTCATGGGGACCATGTTTTCGGATGCGGATCTCAAGCAGCAGCAGAGGGTGAAGTGCGCCTTTGATCCCGACGGACTGCTCAATCCGGGGAAAGTGTTCCCCGTTCTCCACCGTTGCGCCGAACTCGGACACATGCATGTCCACAGGGGACAGGTGCCCTTTCCCGATCTTCCGCGGTTCTGACCTCCATGACCGGGAAGACCTTTCGCCCGGTGGACGAAACGGAGCTCGCCGGCCTCGTGGCCTGGGCCGCCTCGGATGGCGTGCCTCTGGAGATCATCGGCAGCGGGAGCAAGCGGGGACTGGGCCACGCCATCGCCGCGGACCATGTGGTCGATATGTCGCAGCGCGCCGGAATCGTCGACTACGAACCAGCCGAACTGGTCCTCACCGCGGAAGCCGGAACCACGCTCTCCACGATCGAGACTCATCTCGGGGAGGCGAACCAGCAGATGGCCTTCGAACCACCGGACTACGGTCCCCTGCTGGGCCATCCGGCGACCACGGCGACCATTGGCGGAACCATGGCCGGCAACCTCTCAGGACCGCGGCGGGTCAGCGCCGGGGCGGCGCGCGATCATGCACTGGGCCTGCAGGCGGTGACCGGCCGGGGCGAGGCGATCCGGGCTGGCGGCCGCGTGATGAAGAACGTGACCGGCTACGATGTCACCAGACTGCTGTGTGGATCCTGGGGTACGCTGGCGGTCATCACCCGGCTCTCGATCAAGGTCCTGCCGGCACCCGAAAAAACCCGCACCCTCCTCGTCACGGGCCTAAAGCCCTCCGCGGGATGCCGGGTCATGGATGAGGTTCTCGCCTCGCCGCTTTGCGTTTCGGCAGCCGCCTGGTTGCCGGCCGACATGGCGTCGAAGTCAGCTGTCGGTTACGTGTCATCACCCGGAGCCGCGGTCACGGCGGTGCGGATCGAGGGTCCCCCGGCATCAGTGCTCGCCCGCCATGACAGTCTGCGGTCCATGCTCGCCACGCATGGTCCGGTGGAGGAACTTCATGGCCACAATTCCGGAGTGTTCTGGAAGGAGGTGCGTGACGTGGCAGCCTTCGTGGAACCCGAGGCTGCTGTCATGCGCCTGTCGGTGCCGCCGGCCTCGGGGGCCGTTGCCTGCGATCGCGTCACGGCATCGGGCGGTCAGGCTTTTCTCGACTGGGGTGGGGGACTCGTCTGGTGCGCGTTCAAACCATCGCCGGGGACGGCCGCGGCCATCAGGAACATCGCGACGGGCCTCGACGGTCACGCGACGCTCATACGGGCTGACGGAGAACTCAAGGCCGCAGTGCCTGTCTTCCATCCCCAGCCAGCGGAGCGGCGCGACCTCACCAGGCGCATTCGCGAAGGGTTCGATCCTTGCGGCATCCTCAATCCCGGCCGCATGGGCATGGTGAACTAGAGCCATGCACACGGCGATCAGTCTCGCGGCCCTCGCGGATCCGCAGGTGAAGGAATCGGAACGCATTCTCAAGACATGCGTGCATTGCGGAATGTGTCTGGCGACGTGTCCGACCTATCTCCTCCTTGGTGACGAACGTGACAGTCCGCGAGGCCGCATCTACCTCATCAAGGGCATGCTGGAGAGTGAAGAGCCCCCGAAGGACACCACGGTCCGCCACATCGACCGCTGTCTGACCTGCCTTTCCTGCATGACGACGTGTCCGTCGGGGGTGAACTACAGGCACCTTGTGGACCATGCCCGCAGCCACATCGAGATGACCCATCGCCGCAGACCCCTCGACAGATGGCTGAGGCGACTGCTGGCGTGGGTTCTTCCGTCTCCCTGGCGGTTCCGCCTGGCGCTTGTCGGCGCTCTTGTCGCGCAGCCTGTGGCATGGATTCTGCCCGCACCTTTCCGAGGCATGGTGAGAATGGCGCCCGGTTCATTGCCCTCGCCCTCGTGGAGCGATGTCCCGGCGATCCATCGCGCCCGCGGCGAACGCCGGACGAGGGTCGCCCTCCACACCGGCTGCGCGCAACAGGTCCTGGCGCCGCACGTCAACGAGGCGACAATCCGACTGCTCACCCGCCTGGGTTGCGAGGTGGTGGTGTCATCCGGGGGCGGCTGCTGCGGTGCGCTCGTCCACCACCTCGGCCAAGTTGAGGATGCGAAGGCCGCGGCGCGGCGCAACATCGCCGCGTGGGAAGCGTCAGGCCCCCTCGATGCCGTGGTGAGCAACGCCTCGGGTTGCGGCAGCCAGCTCAAGGACTACGGCGGTCTGCTGGCCGATGATCCGGAGTGGGCCGAACGTGCTCGAGCCGTGGCCGCCAGGGCTGTCGATGTCACGGAAGTCATCGAGCCACTGCTCGAGCCGTCGCAGCCACCATTTGAGGCGCCCGGGATCGCCTGTCATGTCCCCTGTTCCCTTCAGCATGGCCAGCGCCTTGGCGACCTTCCTGCCCGGTTGCTGAGGCGTTGCGGTTTCGCCGTGAAGGATATCGACGAGGGGCACATCTGTTGCGGATCGGCCGGCACCTACAACCTGCTGCAGGACGGGCTGTCGCGCCGACTCCTGGAACGCAAGTGCGGTCACATCACCGCTATGGACGCCGATGTCGTGGCCACCGGAAACATCGGCTGCATGGTACAGATTGCCAGGGGCACGTCGCTGCCGGTGCGCCACACGGTGGAACTTCTCGACTGGGCCACCGGCGGACCACCTCCACCATGATGGAGAGGATCATGATACGCCTTCTGACTGGCCTCGTCGTTGCCGGACACCTTCTTCAGACTGCGCCTCTTGGCGCGGCACAGGATGATCCGCGACTGGATACTCTGTTCACGCAGCTTCACGAGACCCTGGACGAACGCCTGGCGATGCAGCTCCAGCAGGAAATCTGGACGGTGTGGCTGCATTCGGATGACCCAGAGCTCGCAGCCCTGATGCGGGACGGCAGGGTGCTCATGCTGCGCGGCGAACTAGCCGGAGCGGTCAGGGTGTTCAGCCAGCTGATCGAAAAGGCGCCGGACTTTGCCGAGGCATGGAACAAGCGGGCAACTGTCTATTACCTCATGGGACGCCTGGATGATTCCATCGCTGACTGCATGCGGGTTCTCGAACTCGAGCCCAGACACTTCGGCGCCCTCTCCGGGCTCGGACTGATCCACACGGCGCTCGGCGACCCTGAAACCGCGCTTTACTGGTTCCGGGAGGCCCTGAAGCAGAATCCTCACATGCCGTCCATCAGGGAGCGGGCGGACGATCTTGCCAACGAAATCGAGGGCGAACCCATCTGATTCCGCCCGAATCTCGGTTAGCCGCCCTCCAGTGAGCCCTCGTGGCGCAGCAGCCACTCCTTGCGCCCGAGGCCGCCGCCGTAACCGGTCAGTGTTCCGTCCGCGCCGATCACGCGATGGCAGGGATGGACGATGGCGATCGGGTTGCGACCGTTCGCCTGTCCCACGGCCCGGCTGGCCCGGGGACTGCCGACTCTCCTCGCCAGCTCGGCGTAACTGATGGTCGCGCCACAGGGAATCGTGCGCAGGGACTGCCAGACGGACTGCTGGAAGGCGGTTCCCGAAGGTCGCGTTGGGATGGTCTCGATGGCATCGAGTTGACCACCAAGATATGCGGTGATCCTGTCGGCGATGCCCGACGAATCCGATGCCGAGCGTCGAACCCCCTGCGGGTACTGCCTGGCGACAAGGTCGTCGAACCGGCCTTCATCGTCGATGAAGTCGAGGATTTCCAGTGTCTTGCCGGCAATCACCATGCCGATGGGGCCAATCGGGCTTGCCAGCACAGTCATGTAGGGTTCGGACATGGTTGCCACCCTAAACGGAACTTCATCGAGTCTCAAGTGACCTAACTCGTGGAATTGGTTGTGCAATCGTCGTGATCGCGGGTGTGCAACCCGGCAGGGAGTTTCCATGGTGGATGCCCCATGGCCTTCACCAGCGAACGCGTGCCTGACCAGGCCGGCAAACCCGCCGTGCTCTCCAGGCAGGCCTGTTGCCAAGGATCCCGCAGACCAACGCCAACCTCTCCATGCTCCCCGATCACGTCGTCGAGGGTTTCTGCACCCTCATCGACGGACTCGTCAACGTCATCCGGCTGCCGGCGGACCAGTCTGCGGAGCCGCGCCTTCGAACGCCCGGAGGTCAACCCCGACCGTACTGTTCCCATAAGCCTGACAGGTTGGGATCACGGTCCTCAGCCCAACAATGGCTTCAAGTCACTACGTCGGAACAATTCTGTCCACTTCAAATCCGATGACGTTCCGCCCAGCCGACCATCAATCGAGTAGGGACGTCATTCGGTCGTGGCGCCGGGGAAGTTGAAGGGATCGCGGGCTATGAACCGCCGAAGCACGTTGGCGGTGATCGCGGCCACGTGATTGTCGTAGCCGTTCCAGGCCATGCTCCCGGCCCAGGCGATCGAACCCGTCGAAAACACCGCGCCGCCACCCGGCGTTTCAAAGAACACCATGTCGCTGCGAATGATGTCCGCCTCGGTTCCACCCAGGCCCGGAACAGGATCGAGCATGTCTTCCGGCGTCATCAGATAGACGTCCGTATGCCGCTCCGACGACGCCAGGACGAGCGCATGCTCGGGCGTGCCGAGCGCGTGATCGACTGCATCGAGCTCCAGGCCTGCAGCGCCACCGCCGCTCAGGCCGAAATCGCCGATGATCTCGTCGTCGACGCCCTCGAAGATGAAGGCGGCCCGGGCATCCCGGCTGGCCTGCGTTCGGCGATAGGGCGCCGAGACGTCGAACCCCTGTGAGACCATGCCGACCCCGACCAGCCTGTTGGGCGGCCGCCCGTTGCGGCGCCAGAGACCCGTGTATTCACCGGTGAAGCTCGCGAAGAACTCGCCCGGCAGCGGCGCGTAAGCGCGAATGCCGACCTCGGACTTACGGCACTCGATGACGCCGGGCAGCGTGGGATTGAACGAGATGCGCCAATAGAAGCCGTTCCCGCCCAGATACATGAGTCGCCCGCCCCGATGGACGAAGGCTTCGAGCGCATCGAGCATCGCGGCGCTGTGATACTCGGGATGAGAGCCGGTCAGAACGACCCGGTAGTTCTCGAGCAGCGACAGACCTTCCTGGTGTAAATCCTCGTCGGTGATGACGTCGAAACGCTCGCCGCAGTGCTCCAGCCAGCCCAGGATGTGCGTATCGGCGTTGAACTGCCAAAGGTTCGAGCCGGCTCCGCCCAGGGCGCCGACGATCTTGGGCTGCATGCCGACCACGGGGCGCAGGCGGGAACTGTAGAAGACACCCGATCCGTCGTTGTGAACGTCGTAGAAGCAAAGCCCGAGCTCGGGATGTTCCTGCATGAACAGGTCTTGCTTCTTGTGCTCCAGGAGCCTGCCTATCACGATCTCCGTTTCCGGCACGTCCAACGCGATGCGGTTGTTGGCGTAGGCCATGTAGCTTGCCGTCGGCAGCAGGAAGGCCGCGGCCGCCTTCGGTCCATCGCGCGGCGGAAGCACGGCGAGGGGAACGTAGAACTCGTCCTCGTCCGCGTGCAGGCGCACCGCGTAGAGACCGCTGCGCAGCCCGTTCGGAACTTCGAGCGCAAAGTCGGTATCCCAGCCCGCGTCGTAGAGATCGTCGTCGTGGAAGTGGATGGCCGCGTAGCGCTCGGGCGTTTGCTGCCAGCAGAACGCATCCGCGTTCCCGTGCCGTCCGGTCACGCCCCGGGTCGGAAGATTGACCAACGTGCCGTCCAGGTGCCGGGGCGAGACATCGACCATGCGATGGCTGGAAATGCCGATCGAAAAATCCCACGCGGCCACGAGATCGTCGTCACCGGTGCTCCCGGACCCCGCCTCCAGCCCGGCGATCATGTCGTCCAGCGACAGCACCGATGCGTACAGGCAAGGACGTTCCAGCCTGCCGTTGAAGTGGCGTTCCGCCGGGCGATCCGGCGCCGGGCGCGCGGCCACGGTCAGCGGCGCTGCGACATGGGACGGAACGACCGAGGCCCACCCCTCGCAGGTCACGGTTGCCACCGGGGCCGGCAGGGGGTGCGGCGGCAGTCGGTGCTGCGTGACGGTCATCCGGCCGTCCTGGGCGCTGAGCGTCGCCGCCACCAGATACCAGCGCTGCGCCTCTAGCGGGTGTTCGGTGAACACTGAAGACGCAACCGCAGCGCTGGCAGCGACAGTGAATTCGAGGGCGCCGGAGTCGTTCAGAAAGAGCTCAAAGCCGGCGCCTGTGTGAGGATCACGCCGCGCGAGGATGGTCTGCGGCCCCTCCCCCGGCATCGTCGGCCAGATCGCCGCAAACGCAGTGAACGTGGAGAGATCGCGGAACGCCTCGTTGTCTTCGATGATGCCGTAGGAACCCGCATGAATCGGCTGCAAACGCCCCTCGAAGGAACACGTCACAGACTACCCACATCCATGACTTTCCAGATGTGGTGCGCATCACCCGCAAGGCCCACGTGTTCGAGGGACAGTCCCTGAATGTCCTGGGCCGGGCCCGCCGCCAGAACCAGCCCCAGTTCCTGCTGTTGTTCCCGGATGAGAGCCAGCGATATGTGCCCGTGGAATGGACCGATGCGGGAACCGCCGGGCCGTCCGATACCGATGACACTTCCGAACTGCCCACTGTCGGAGTGCGGGAGCTGCAGAGATTGCGTGACCGGATCGAAAGGATTCGCCAACGCACCGAGGTGGGCCCGGACTCCCCGACGGGTTCTCCGGAATCCGCTCCCGCGCTCACCGCAGGATGTTCGCCAGGGCAGTCGTCCCACGCCCAACCTGAGCGGTCACGCTAACATGGCATCGACATGGCCCATCCGCCGTCAGGAGAATGACGATGCCCCTTACCCCTGCCGAGAAGCAACGCCGCTA
Organism: Alphaproteobacteria bacterium; assembly: GCA_965207785.1. Lineage (GTDB taxonomy): Bacteria > Pseudomonadota > Alphaproteobacteria > SP197 > SP197 > SP197. The sequence goes on from CBDBNO010000011.1 coordinate 325,331, forward strand.
CCGCGAGCGGCTCAAGGCCGGCGCCTGCCCCGTGCAGTACCGGCGTCCCAAGGACCGGCGCTCGAAGCCGCAACGCTGGCACGATGCGGTGGACACCCTGATCGCCTTGCAGGAGCACTATCGCAACTGGCTTCAAGCCTTGCCCGAGGGGCTTCAGGATACGGCGGTTCATGCCAAGTTGCAGGCCATCGATGCGCTCGATCTCGACGCCCTGAACGAGGTGGACTTGCCGCGCGGCTTCGGACGGGATTGATCCCGACCCCCAGTAACGTTACCATGCTCCATCACATGATGCATCGCACGATCAAGTGGCATGGCCATGCAGCTGGACCTCTTCCTGCCACACCAGGCGTCTCATGCTCGCGTGTGGTCCACCCTCGATGCGGCTGTCCGCCAGGCGGTTCTGGAACACCTCGCCCATCTCATGGCACGCACCGTGCTCCAGCCTGTCTGCGGGCAGGAGACGGATGATGGCTGACATGCGAATCGCCCCGGCGCATCTGGAACGCGGCGCCATCGTCTATGTCCGCCAGTCTTCGGCTTCCCAGGTCGAGCACAACCAGGAATCCACCCGCCGCCAGTACGCCCTGGTCGACCGTGCACGGGATCTGGGATGGCGGCCTGACCAGATCCATGTCGTCGACGAAGACCTCGGACGCTCCGGCGCCAGTACGGAAGGCAGAACCGGCTTTGCCCGGGTCACGACCGAGGTGGCGATGGGCAAGGTCGGCATCCTGCTTGGCCTGGAGGCGTCCCGCCTGGCCCGGAACAATACAGACTGGTACAAGCTGATCGACCTGTGCAGCCTCACCAACACCCTGATCGCCGATGCCGACGGCATCTACCATCCTGGCCTGTTCAACGACCGCCTGGTTCTCGGCCTCAAGGGCACGATGAGCGAGGCCGAACTTCACTTCCTGCGCGCCCGCCTCGACGGCGGCATCCGCAGCAAGGCGGCGCGCGGCGAACTCTATCGCAGCGTCCCGGCAGGCTATGTTCGCGGTGACGGAGACGGAGAACTCCTCATCGACCCCGACGAGCAGGTCCAGGCGGCGATCCGCACGGTGTTCGAACGCTTCCCCGAGTTCGGCTCTGCGCGCGGTGTGTGGCGCTGGTTCTCGCGCCAGGAGCGGGTCTTTCCGGTGCGCGGGCCGCGCGAGACCATCCGTTGGGTCAAGCCGTCCTACCGCATCATCCACATGGTTCTCACCCATCCGGTCTATGCCGGAGCCTATACCTATGGACGAAGGCGTCAGGACACCGTGATCGACGATACCGGAACCGTACGCAAGCGCATCCGCATGCGGCCACGTTCGGAATGGCCCGTCCTCATTCGCGACCACCATCAAGGCTACATCGACTGGGCAACCCACGAAGCGATCCTTGCCCGCATCGCCACCAACGCCCGGCCGCAGAAACACGGAGCCAGTCAGGGTGCGGTCCGGGAAGGATCGGCCCTGTTGCAGGGCCTTGCTGTCTGCGGGGAATGCGGCCGCCGTTTGATGACCCACTATACCGGCCGCACCGCATCGCCGGGCTATCACTGCAGGTCGGCCGGCGAGTTGACGGCGGAACGGACCCGCTTGTGCCTCTATGTGGGCGCCACAAAGATCGACCATGCCGTCGGCGAGGCCGTGCTGGACGCCATCCAGCCGGCCGGGATCGAAGCGGCGCTGCAGGCCGCCGGAAAGGTCGAGGCCGACCGGGAGCGGATTCTTGCGCACTGGGAGATGGAGGTCGAGCGGGCTCGCTATGAAGCCGCCAGAGCCGAACGGCGCTATCGTGCCGTCGATCCGGAAAACCGCCTGGTGGCGCGCGGGCTGGAGGCGGAATGGGAGCAATGCCTCAAGGCGCTTGACGACAGCCAGGCGGAACTGGCCCGCCGCCGGCAGGAACGTCCCCGTCCCCTTGAACCGGCGGACCTTGATGCCCTCATCGCGTTGGGAAAGGATCTCCGCCAGGTCTGGAATGCCTCCACGACCACGGCTCGGGACAAGAAAGAACTGCTGCGCACCGTGCTCCAGGATGTCGTCATTCGGGCTCCGAGGGAGGCATCGCACATCCACCTCACCCTTCACTGGTGCACCGGCTGCCTGACGGAAATCGAGCTGGACCGTCCGAAAAAGCGCCAGGGTGGAGTCCGGACCGACGAGAACACCGTCGATCTGGTGCGCCGCCTCGCGCAGTTCCACCCTGACGATGTCATCGCCGGCATCCTCTGCCGCCAGGGGAAAACCACCGCACAAGGTCTCCGGTTCACCGCCGACCGCGTTCGCCACTTCCGCGGTCACTGGAAAATCCCGCGCTTTGACCCATCGACCCGGACCGATGACGGAACCCTCGTCAACATCCGGAAAGCCGCGAACGTCCTCGGGGTGGCCACCTCGACCGTCCATCGATGGCTTGCCGACGGCTTCCTTGATGGCGAACAGGCCACTCCCGGCGCCCCCTGGCGCATCCGCATCAACGAGGCATTCCGTCCCCGGTTCATGGAAGAGGCGCCGCCTGGCTATGTGCCGATGCTCGAGGCCACGAACCGCCTCGGCGTGTCACGCCAGACCGTGTTGCAGCGTGTAAAGCGCGGCGAGCTGGACGCCATCCACATCAAGGCGGGAAGAAAAAAAGCGTTGCGAATCAGGGTTCCAACCGACAGTCCCAGCCTGTTCGATCAAGGCACGCAAACCGGGGTGTAGTATGAACGCCAATCCAAGGGACCTCCGAGATCCACGTCGACGGCGTCCTCCCGATAGCCGGGGCCGTCGGGATTGATGTCGCCCTGGACGATGCGGACAAGCTCGGCCTCGTAGCGGGCCGGCCCGTCGCAACTCACCTTGATCTCGACCGCTTCCCCGGGTCTCGCGCTGAGCCGGTCGGCGTAGGCCAGAATCCTCACTCTCATCTCCCGCTGCTGTCCTGCGCCTTTCGGCATTGACCCTCAGAGCGACAGGGTCTCACCGGTGTGTTGTTGCCAGCGCAGCTTGAATACCTCCCACTCCGCCTCCTTGAGGCTGTGAAACCGGTGGCCCTGTACGATTTCGATGGGGTCGCCGCGCTTGCCCGGTGTCCTGCCGAGACTCCAGCGCCTGAACGGTTCGTCGACCACCAGCACGTATTTTCCGGCCAAAGGCCCGCCCCGCATCGCGTTCAGCACCCGCTGCAACCCGGGGCTGTGAAACCAGTTGCCGGCGTCCAGGTTGCGTTTGAACTCTGCGGCGTAGACTTTGTCTGCTTCGCTGATGCGGTATCGGCTCATGGCTCCTCGCTGACCGCCGTATTCGCCCCGCGCCGCGCACCGCTCCATCTTGAGCCCGACGTTGCCACAGCATGGAGACGGAGGCTACTCTCCCGGTTTGGAATTCACTATACCGTGGTTGCATGCGGGGCATAGAGTCATGAGCGACGCTGAACTCCGCCACCTTTCGGCGACGGAGGCGGCCGCTCTCATCCGCGACGGCTCGCTCTCGCCGGTCGCGTTGGTGACGAATGCGCTGGAGCGCATCGAAGAGGTCAACCCCACGCTCAACTGCTTCTGCTTCACCTACCCGTCCGAGGCCCTGGATCAGGCGCGGGAGGCGGAGCGCGCGATTGCCGCGGGCGACAGGGTGGGCCCGCTACACGGGGTGCCCATCGCGATCAAGGACCTCACGCCCACCAAGGGCAAGACGACGACATTCGGCTCCTACGCCTACAGGGACTGGGTGCCGGACTACGACGCGCTGGTGGTGCAGCGCCTTTGCGGCGCGGGCGGAATCATGGTGGGCAAGACGACGACGCCCGAGTTCGCGTTCTCGAGCCTCACGGACAGCCCGTTGTGGGGTATCACGCGCAATCCCTGGAACCCCGATCACACGCCCGGTGGATCGTCGGGAGGCTCCGCCGCTGCCGTGGTCGCCGAATGCGTGCCGCTCGCCGAAGGGTCGGATGCGGGCGGCTCGGTACGCATTCCGGCCGCGCACTGCGGGTGCGTCGGATTGAAGCCGAGCTCGGGCCGGATCCCCTTCGAGTTCCTGCCGACCCAATTCGACTACATGTGCTGTCACGGCCCCCTCGCGCGGACCGTAGCTGACGCCGCGCTGTTCCTGAAGCTCTGCCAGGGTCCGGACGAGCGCGACCTCAACTCGCTGGCACCGGCTCTGTCGGTGGACGTTCCGCTGCCGGCGGACGTTCGCGGCATGCGCCTCGCGCTCTCCATCGACCTTGGCTACTACAAGGTTGACGCGGACGTCGAGGCGAACACCCGAGCCGCAGCCGATGCCCTGGAGCAGGCGGGGGCCGAGATCGAGCACGTCGAGCTTGGCTGGACCAGGGAATTCAACGAGGCGTGGTGGGCCTACTGGGGCGTGTTCGGGGCCACCCATTTCGGCCACCATCTGGAGCGCTGGCGGGACAAGATGCACCCCTCCGTCGTCGCATCGATGGAACAAGCTCTGGAGATGAGCGCGGTCGAGCTCATGAAGACGGAGACGATCTACACAGAGGCGTGGAACAAGCTGCGCCCCATCCTCGACCGTTGCGATGCCCTGCTCTGCCCGACCGAATCGATTCCGGCGCCCACGGTCGACTTCGACGAGCTCGGCTCCATGACCGACGCCCCCGACGGTCGTCACCTCGGCATGGACATGACCATGCAATTCAACGCACTCAAGCTGCCGGCGCTCTCGGTTCCTTCCGGCTTTTCGGCCGAGGGGCTGCCCACGGGCCTGCAGATTGTCGGCCGCCGCTTCGACGACCTGACGGTGCTTCGTATCGGCGCCGCGTTTGAGGAGGTGCGCCCGTGGCGTTACAATCGGCCGACCCTGTGAGGGAAGGGATCACGTTCGTCCGCTTGAATTCAATCACGACAATCATGAAGAGGAGGCTTCCATGCTCAGATCGTTGTTACGACCCATCATAGCGACCGCCGCCGTTGCCGGCTTCGCAGGCGCCGTTCTCGTCTCGGACAATGCCCGAGCCGAGAGTACCTTTGTCTATGGAATGCCGGCCGATCACAGCGTTCTCGATCCGCACGTGACCTGCGGCTGGATGGCGAAGATGGTCAACTACCAGATTTACGAGGGTCTGGTGGAAATCGACCTGCACAGTGCCGACTGGCCGACGAAGCTCAAGGGGCAGCTCGCGGAGTCATGGGACATCTCGGACGACGGAACGGAGTACACGTTCCACCTGCGACAGGGCGTGACGTTCCATGACGGCACGCCTTTCGATGCCGATGCCGTCAAGTTCAACTTCGACCGTTTCCTCAACAAGGATGCGCCGCAGTTCAGCGAGACTGCGTACGCCTACATGGACTTCATCCGCATGATCGGCGACATCAAGTCCGTCGACGTCATCGACGACTTCACCGTCAAGATCACCCTCAACGGGCCCAACTATGAGTTCCTGCGCACGGGCATGGAAGATTGCCCGCAGATGTACATCATCAGCCCGACGGCGATCGATACCCACGGCAACGAGGGTATCCCGCTCAATCCCATCGGCACCGGGCCCTTCAAGTTCGTCGAGCGCGACCCGACAGTATCCACGACCCTGGTGCGCAACGACGACTATTGGGGCGAGAATGCGAAGGTGGATCGCCTGATATTCCGAATCCTCGAGGACCCCGCGACACGGGTGAATGCGCTGCTCGCTGGCGAGGTGCATGCGATTCAGGATCCGCCCTGGGACGAGATCGAGAGCATCGTCGAGGAAGGCTTCGTCCTCACCACGAACGAGAACGCTCCGACCATCTGGTATCTCAGCTTCAACATGAGACATCCCCTGATGCAGGACCCCCGTCTTCGCCAGGCAATCAACTACGCGATCAACAAAGAGGGCATCGCGGAGCAGATTCTGCACGGTTACGGAAAGCCCGCGCACGGCATGCTGAACGCCGGTACCTACGCCTACGATCCGGACTTCGTGAGCTACACCTACGATCCGGACAAGGCGCGCGAACTCCTGGAGGAGGCCGGCTTTGGCGACGGCCTCGATCTGGACTTCGACGTCATGATCTACGGTACCGGCGAGCTCACGGAGAAATGGATCCAGCGCGACCTGAAGAAGGTCGGAATCAACCTCAACCTCAACAAGATGGAGTGGCTCGCTTACCTCGACAAGTGGGTTCCCGGCATGGCGGAAGATGTCCACATGAACGAGATGGTGTGGGGCGAACAGACACCACGCTGGACAGCCTTCGGCTACCGTTGCGACCGGGTTCCACCCCATGGCAACAACATCGGCTGGTACTGCAACGAAAACATGGACAAGCTCTTCCAGCAGGCGCTCGAGACAGCCGACGAAGCTGAGCGCGCAGCGCTCTATCAAGAGGCCGATTCCTGGATCATGCTGAACGATCCGGCCAACGCGCCGATCTATCACTATTTCAACCCCATCGCGCTGCACCCGTCGGTGACTGGGTTCACCAATGCGCCGTCCAACTGGTGGGATTTCTCGAGGGTTGAGCTTACCGAGTAGGTCAGGATTCCGGCCCGACGCGCGTCAGCGCTTGACCCGTTGCCATGAAGCCCCCTCGTTGTCTTGACGAGGGGGCTTCAGTTCTCCTGTCTGCCTCCGGCTCGACGACTGCAGGCGGCGACGAGCCTGCCGTGATGGCGGTGCCGAACCTTCGGTCCGGTTCCAGTCAGTAAGACCATGGTACGCTTCACCATCGGCCGTATCCTCCTCGTGGTACCGGTCCTGTTCGGGGTCTCCATCATCGTCTTCATGCTGGTCCAACTGGCACCCGGCGATGTCACCTCGACGCTGCTCGGGCCCATGGCGTCGGAAAACGCGAAGGACGTGCTAAGGGCGGAGATGGGCCTCGACCGCCCGCTTCCGGTTCAATACGGCAAGTGGCTGACCGCCGTGGTGCAGGGCGACTTCGGCACGTCATGGGTGCACAAGCGACCGGTATCGGGCATCATCTTTCCCAAGTTCGTGAACACCGCGTTGCTTGCCGGTTCGGCCGCCGTGCTCGCCTACGTGCTCGGTTTCACGTCCGGCGTATTCGCTGCGGCCAAAGCGGGAACGCTCTTCGACCGAAGCGTCACGGCGCTGATGCTCATCCTCGGCAGCATTCCGCTCTACTGGGGCGGTCTGGTCCTGGTCTTTCTCTTCGCCCTGACCTGGCGGTGGCTGCCGGCCACGGGCATGACGAAGACCATTGGCGGCGGCGGTGCGCTCGACGTGCTCACGCACCTTGTGCTGCCCGCTGTGGCCGCGTCTCTTCCCTCAGCGGCGCTCATCTCTCGCATCACGCGCGCCACCATGATCGAGACGCTCAGCCAGAACTACATCCGCGTTGCGCGCGCCAAGGGTATTCGCCGGGCGATCATCCTGCGCAAGCACGCGCTGCGAAACGCCATGCCGCCCATCGTTACCGTGGGCGGCATGGAGCTTGGGTATCTGCTGGGCGGCATCGTTCTCATCGAGGTGGTGTTCGCGTGGCCCGGCCTGGGCTTCGTCGTCTACAACGCGATCATCGGACGCGACCTGCCGACCGTTCAGGGCGCGGTGCTGATCCTGGCGCTCGCCTTCGTCCTCATCAATCTGACCGTGGACGTGTTGAACGCCTATCTCGACCCGGCCACCCGAACCGCCGAGGGAGGCGTCGACCGGTGACCGATGTGCCGCACCCGGACCGGCCGCGCCGCGTTCCGGCGATTCTCGAAACATTCTGGACGTCGATCGTCGCCTTCTCGAGGCACAGGGTCTCGTTCGGCGCACTCATCTTCTTGATCGTCGTGGCCCTCGTGAGCATCCTGGCGCCCTTCATTGCACCCCACGATCCCTTTGTGGACGTGGGCTGGCGCAACTCGCCGCCCGGCGAAGACGGCCTCATTCTGGGCGCGGATGGGGATGGCCGCGACATGCTCTCGCGCCTCATCTGGGGTGGCCGGATTTCCCTCTTCATGGGCGTGGCGCCAACGCTGGCCGCCATGCTGGCGAGCCTGCTCATCGGGGTCGTCGCCGCCTATTCGGGCCGTTGGGCCGACCAGATCATCATGCGTGTGCTCGACATGTTCTTCGCCTTCCCCATCGTGCTGATGGCAACCGTCGTCGCCGGCATCCTCAAACCGGGCCTGGCGACGGTCTGCATTGCCATATTCATCGCGCTCATCCCGTACCTGTCGCGCCTCGTTCGCACCACTACGCTGACCGTCAAGAACGAACCCTACGTGGAGGCGGCCCGCGCCGCAGGTGGGCGTGGTTGGGAGATATTGTTGCGCTACATCGTTCCCAACGTTATCGCGCCGGTCATCGTCTACACCACGACGTTGATGGGCTTCATGATCGTGCTGGGATCGGCCCTGGGCTTCCTCGGATTCGGCGTGCAGCCGCCGGCCGCTGATTGGGGAACCATGGTGGAGGAAGGCCGCGTGGTGCTGCGCAAGGCGCCGCACGTCTCGATGTTTCCTGGGATTGCCATCGTGAGCGTGGCGCTCGCCTTCGGCTTCATCGGCGACGGGTTGAGGGATGCTCTCGATCCGAGAATGCGGGAGCGATAGGCCTCATGACGCCCGCCATCGAACCGATCCTCCGGGTGGAGAACCTGCGCACCTACTTCAACCTGCGCACGGGCGTCCTGAAGGCGGTCGACGGCGTATCCTTCGCGGTCGAGCCCGGCAAGGTTCTTTGCATCGTCGGCGAATCGGGATCCGGAAAGAGCGTTACGGCGCTGTCGATCCTCCGGCTCGTCGACGCTCCCGGCAGGATCGAGGGCGGCAGAATCCTCTACCGCGACACGGACCTCCTCGATCTCTCCGAAGCGCAAATGACCGACAGGATCCGGGGAGATCGGATCGCGATGATCTTCCAGGATCCGATGACGTCGCTGAATCCGAGCTTCACCATCGGCGAGCAGATCGCGGAGGGCATCATCGTGCACCAGGGGGTGGGTGCAGACGAGGCCCGTATCAAGACCATCGAGCTCTTGCGCCTGGTTGGGATACCGCACGCCGAGGAGCGTTATCACGACCATCCGCATCACTTCAGCGGGGGGATGCGGCAGCGCGTCTTGATCGCCGCGGCCATCGCAACCGAGCCTGACGTGCTGATCGCCGATGAGCCGACGACCGCACTTGACGTTACGATTCAGGCCCAGATCCTGCGTCTGCTGGCCGATCTCCAGAAGGGCCTGAACAGCGCCATGACATTGATCACCCACGACCTTGGCGTGGTGGCGGCCATGGCCGACAAAGTGATGGTCATGTACGCCGGGCGCGTGGTCGAATACGCGGACGTCGAGACCCTGTTCAGCAACCCGCAGCACCCCTATACCAAGGGCTTGCTGGATTCGGTGCTCGGGCTCGACGCGCCCGCCGACATCGAGCTTCATTCGATTCCGGGGCTCCCGCCCGTCCCCGTCAACATGCCCGCCGGGTGCAGCTTTCGTCCGCGCTGCCCCCTGGCGCTCGATGTCTGTGCGCAATCGTTTCCAGAGTTGCGCGAGGCAGAGCCCGGGCATGAAGCGGCGTGCCACGTAGTCGAAGCCGGCCTGGTGCGGTCATGAGCGAGCCTCTCCTTCAAGTGCGCGGCCTCGCCAAGCACTTTCGCCTCAAGCCGCGCAAGCTGTTCGAAAAGCCGCCCGTGCTCAAGGCCGTGAACGGCATCGACTTCGATGTCGAGAAGGGCCAGACCCTGGGTCTGGTCGGCGAGTCCGGATGCGGAAAGTCCACGGCCGCGCGGCTGGTGCTGCGCCTGATCGAGCCGACCTCGGGCGAGGTGACTCTCGATGGCGTCGACCTTATGCGCAGCTCGCGAACGGCGCTCAGGGCGTTGCGGCGCGAGATGCAACTCGTATTCCAGGACCCGATGTCCTCGCTCAACCCGCGCATGCCCGTGGGTGTCTCGATTGCGGAGTCGCTACGGTTTCATCGCGTCGGTACCAGGGCCGAGCGTCATGACGAGGCGCGGCGCTATCTCGAGGTGGTGGGACTTTCGCGGGACTATTTCGACCGCCTGCCGCATCAATTCTCCGGCGGACAGGCGCAGCGTATCGGCATCGCACGCGCCCTCGTCCTCCACCCAAAACTGTTGATTCTGGACGAACCTGTCTCGGCCCTCGATGTCTCCATCCGCGCCCAGATTCTGAACCTGCTGATCGAACTTCAGGCCGAGTTCGGTCTCACCTACGTGTTCATCTCCCACGATCTCTCGGTCGTCAAACGCGTGTGCAGCGTGACGGCCGTACTCTATCTCGGAAAGATCGTGGAGATCGCCGAAAGCGCTCACCTCTACCGGGAACCGCTGCATCCATACACGCAGGCGCTGATACAGGCGATCCCCGTGGCGCAGCCGGGCGCCAAGTCCGTGAGCGAGATGGGTGCGCTCCAGGGCGATGTTCCCAGCCCGATCAAGCCTCCCAAGGGCTGCTCGTTCCACACGCGATGCCCGCACGCCATGGCGCGCTGCCGGCAGGAGCAACCCCCGCTGCTCGGCGTGGGCTCTCGCCGCAAGGTCGCCTGCTTCCTGCACGACGGCGCTTGAAGCCGAACACGATCGCGTCCGTCTTTGACGGATGTGCGGAAGTTGGCATGGCCGAGCATCGATAGACGGGGGCTCACCCCGTCGGCAGGCCGTCTGACCTGCCCCCGGCGACAGGCCGGGTGTGGACGGATTCCTGGGCGCGAACACCTCTGGAATGAGGTTGCGTAATGGGGTACCTGATGATGTGTCAGATCGAGGATCAACATGAGCGTCGAACCACCTGAAGTCGTGGAAACCGACAACCCGAAGGTCTGGTGCGATGGCGGAGGGGTTCTGGGACACCCCCGGGTCTACTACGACCTCAGCGCCCAAGGGGCGGTCGACTGCGGCTACTGCGACAGGCGGTTCGTCTGGTTGGGCTACAAGGGCGCGGAAGGCCGCACCGGGTCTTCCGAATGACGCCGTGCCGCGGCAGGGGTACGGAGTAAGCGCCATGGCGTCGTGCCGGCACGTGTTCCTCATCGATGCCTCGGGGTTCATCTTTCGTGCTTTCCACGCCCTGCCGGCCATGCACCGGTCGGACGGGACGCCGGTCAATGCGGTCAGGGGCTTCTGCAACATGATCATGAAGGTGATCGGCGACACGGACGCCGATCACATTGCCTGCGTCTTCGACTACAGTTCGCGGAGCTTTCGCAACGACATCTACGACCTCTACAAGGCCCATAGGCCGGAGACGCCCGAAGACCTCGTGCCCCAGTTCCCGCTGATCAGGGAGGCAGCGAGAGCCTTCAATCTTCCGGTGGTGGAGATGGAAGGCTACGAAGCCGACGACATCATCGCTACCTACGCCCGCATCGCCAGCGAGGCTGGCGCCATGACCACCATCGTGTCCTCGGACAAGGACCTCATGCAGCTGGTGTCGGACCAGGTAGTCATGCAGGACGGGATGAAGGACCGGACCATCGGCGCAGAGGGGGTTGTGGAAAAGTTCGGTGTTCTCCCCGACAGGGTGGTCGACGTTCAGGCACTGGCCGGCGATTCGGTGGACAATGTCCCGGGCGTGCCCGGTATCGGAGTCAAGACCGCGGCGACGCTCATCAACGAGTATGGTGACCTGGAGTCCCTTCTCGAGCGAGCGCACGAAATCAGGCAGCCCAAGCGGCGCGAGAATCTGCTGGAACACGCCGATGATGCGCGGATGTCTCTGCGACTCGTGACACTCGATCGCCACGTACCCGATTTGACGCCCCTCGAAGAACTCGCCCGGCAGGAGCCGGATGCCGACGTCCTCATGGCGTTCCTGCAGTCCCAGGACTTCCGGACGCTCGTGACCAGAGCCGCAGCCTGGATGGGTCAGAGAGCGGACACCGTCGTACCGGAGGCGCCTGACACCATTGCCTACGAACTTGTCCAGGACGTGGCGGACCTCGAGCGCTGGGTGGCGGACGCAACACGTCACGGCCTTGTGGCCATCGATACGGAAACCACGGGTCTCGATGCCATGTCCGCCGATCTTGTCGGCATCTCCCTTTCCACGCGCCCCGGCACCGGCTGCTACATTCCGCTGGCCCACAGATCCCCCGAACTGATGCTCGAGACTCCACGTCAGCTTGCGCCCGCGACGGTGCGCGAGGCGCTGGCGCCGTTGCTTGCGGACCCTGCGGTGCTCAAGGTCGGTCACAACATCAAGTACGACTGTCACATGCTTGCCCGCGCCGGCATGCCGGTCCATCCGGTGGATGACACCATGCTGCTGTCATGGTGCCTGGACGCCGGCAGGCACCGGCATTCCATCGACATCCTCGCTTCGAAGCATCTCGATCGCCAGGTGATCTCCTTCAAGGAGGTGGCCGGCCGGGGCAAGTCCCAGGTGACCTTCGATCTGGTTCCCCTTGACCGGGCGCGCGACTATGCGGCGGAGGACGCCGATGTGACGCTGGGCCTGTGGCATCGCTTGAGGCCGCGCCTCGTCCCGGAACGCATCACCAGGATCTACGAGACCGTCGAGCGGCCGTTGATTCCCGTTCTCGCCGCCATGGAACGTGCCGGGATCAAGGTGGACCGAGAGCAACTGGAACGTCTCTCGGGCGAATTCGGCCGGCGCATCCGGGATCTGGAAGGCGAGATCCACGCCCTTGCCGGAAGGCCTTTCACCATCGGTTCGCCGAAACAGCTGGGCGAGATCCTGTTCGACGAGATGGGTCTTGCCGACGGCAGGAAACGTTCCACGGGCGCCGACGTTCTCGAGGGACTTGCGGCCCAGGGCCACGAGTTGCCTGCCCGAGTGCTCGCGTGGCGCCAGCTGTCGAAACTGAAGAGCACCTACACCGATACGCTCGTCGAGCAGATCAATCCGGCGACAGAGCGGGTCCACACGTCATTTTCCATGGCGGCTGCTCCCACCGGACGCCTCGCCTCCACGGATCCCAATCTGCAGAACATTCCGGTTCGAACCGAAGAAGGGCGCCGCATCCGCAGCGCCTTTGTTGCGGAACCGGGTCATCTCCTGATGTCGGCGGACTATTCCCAGATCGAACTGCGCCTGCTGGCCCACATCGCCGACATCGCGTCGCTCAAGCAGGCCTTCCACGACGGCATCGACATCCACGCCATGACCGCAAGCGAAGTGTTCCATGTGCCGCTGGAGACCATGGATCCGCTCACCCGGCGCAATGCCAAGGCCATCAACTTCGGCATCATCTACGGCATCAGCGCCTTCGGGCTGGCCCGTCAACTCTCCATTGGCCGAGATGAGGCCAGGAACTACATTGACGCCTACTTCGAACGCTATCCCGGCATCCGTGGCTACATGGACCGCACCATCGCCGAAGCCCGCAGGTCTGGCCATGTCACGACGCTCTTTGGCAGAAAATGCCATCTTCCCGAAATCAATAGCGCCAAGGGTCCGGCCCGCGCCTACAACGAGCGGGCAGCGATCAATGCCCCGCTCCAGGGGTCGGCCGCCGACGTCATCAAGCGCGCCATGATACGCATTCCCGGTGCCCTGGATGCAGAAGCTCTGAAGGCGCGCATGCTCCTGCAGGTCCATGACGAACTGCTCTTCGAGGTGCCCGAGGACGAGATCGAGGCGACGACGCATTGCGTCCGTGGAGTTATGGAAGACGCAGCTCACCTCGATGTGCCGCTGACGGTGGATGTCGGCCTGGGCGCAGACTGGAACGCCGCGCACTAGGAGCCGGGCCGATCCTGCGGTAAGGCACGGTGGCCGGACGGCCGGATGATGCACAGCGAAACCGGTTTCCTCATCAACACTCTGTCCTTCCTCGTCTGGGGAGGGCTGGTCATGTGGATGTGCGCAGGCTTCGCGATGATCGAGGCCGGATCGGTACGAACCCGGAATGCGTCGGTGACCTGCCTCAAGAACATCGGACTGTGTTCCATCGCCGTTCTCACCTACTACCTGGTGGGCTTCAATCTCATGTTCGTTGACGTCGAGCCCGGCGGCTGGATTGGCGCGCTGACGTTGTTTCAGGGCTCGACCGCTGCCGAGCGCCAGTTGCTGCAGGGCCACCAGGAGGTTCTGGACACGGTTGTGGCAATGGGTCACGCCTCGATGTCCAGGTGGTTGTTCGGCATGGTCTTCGTGGCCTCGGCAGCATCGATCGTCTCGGGCACGCTTGCCGAGCGCGTGAAACTGTGGCCGTTCTTCCTTTTCATCGTGGTGCTCACAGGCATCATCTATCCCGTCGTCGGCGCCTGGGCCTGGGGCGGCGGCTGGCTCGCAGGATTGGGATTCCACGATTACGCCGGCGCGACGGTGGTGCACGCGACAGGTGGCTGGGCAGCGCTGGCAGGGGTGCTGATCGTCGGCGCCCGGTCCGGCAAGTTCCGGGACGATGGTACGGTCAGGTCGACGCCGCCGGCGAACATTCCGGCCGTGACCCTCGGTGTCTTCTTCATCTGGCTGGGATTTCTGGGCTTCAACGGCGCCTCGCAGCTGGCGTTCGGCAGCGCATCCGATGCGGTCGCCGTGGCCAACGTTCTAGTCAACACCAATTTCGCAGCGGCTGCCGGCACGTTGACCGCACTGGCCGTCTCCCGTCCGTTGTTCGGCCACGTGGACTTTCAGGCGTCCGTCAATGGCGCCATCGCCGGCCTGGTGGCGATCGCCGCCGGTCCGGATTTCGCCGATCACACATGGGCTCTCTTCATTGGTGCGACGGGCGCCATTGTCTGCACCTCGGGCATGAAACTCCTGCTGATCCTGAAGATCGACGATGAGGTGGGGGCTGTTTCGGCCCACATGGGAGCGGGAGTATGGGGAACCCTTGCGGTCTGCTTGACCCATGATGGCTATTTGTTGGCGCAACTGGTTGGCGTCGCAGCGGTCGGTGGCTTCGTGTTCGTCTCCTCCTACTTTGTGTGGTGGATCATCGACGTGCTGGTGGGCGTGAGAAACCCTCCGCAGATCGAGCGGGCAGGCCAGGATCTCGCCGAACTTGGCATCGTCGCCTACCCGGAATTCATGCTCATCGACGACTCCGACCACACGGAGGGACATCCGCCGCCTCACCCTTGACGGCAGTGTCCCCGAGGCATCAGGGTCTCGTGGCATGGACCCCGTTCGACCTGATCATGCACCTTCAGCAGCCAGCGGTCTCCAGGGTCCTTGTTGCGACACGACTGTCATCGATGGATTGATGGCAGTTGCAGTCCCCGGTTCCTCGCGCCGATCACGACAGTTGCCGTGATCCGGCATTGCGGACTCCCGTGTCAACCGAACCGGCGAATGCGTTGAACTGCCGCGTGAAGAGGCCGCAAGGATCCCTGACCGTGCAGTCATGGGCATCCATGTTGGGGGCGTCGTTGATGTTGAAGGCCTTGGGGCATCCGGCATGGGAACGCCGTACCCGTGCTCATGCTCCCAATGTCGATGATTATACAGCGATTATAGAAAGTTAGTCCAGTTGAGCGCTGATGGAGATCCGCCTAGAATCCCTCTGAGCGCCGCAGGGCACGACCCGACGATACACGACGGGATGATCCAATGGCGTGCTGTTTGCGGTCAGGAGGAGGGCGCGTGATGAAACCGTTCTGCTGGATCGAAACTGTCGATCGCGAAGAGGCGGGCCCCGAGCTGGCCGATGCCTATGACGAGGTTTGCCGCGGCGACGGCAGTGTCCACAACATGTACCAGGCGTTCGCGACGAGGCCCGACCTTCTGGTCCTGGCCGACCGGTTCTACCGCGAACTTCTGCACAGCCCGAGGCGTAGCCTGGAGCCCTGGGTGCAGGAATTGATTGCAACCTGGGTCGCGATCCTCTGCGGTTGCCGCTACGCGAAAGACAACCACGGCGCAAACATGGCGGGACTGCTGGGTGATCCGGACCGGGGACAGGCCATGCTGGAGGCGCTCGAGGCAGGAGAGATCCCGGCAGACACCGACACGCACCTTGCGGCGATCCTCGCCTATACGCGCAAGCTCACCCTCGAACCCGCCACGATGGCCAAGGCGGACGTTGCGGCGCTGCGCGAGGCGGGCCTGGGCGACGCCGAGATCTTCGAGGTCAACCAGATCGCCGCCAACTTCGCCTACTGGGCGCGCATGCTCAACGGTCTGGGCGTGACGGCCGATGGCGAGCCGGTCGGCATGTTCCGAGACAGACCGTGAGCCGCCGTGGCAGGCGGCGCGGCGGGCGCAGCACGGCTCTCGCGCGGGAGGCCCGGCCGGCACAGGACCTGCGGCGCGCACAAAACCTCCGACTCCCGGTCCTGGAGCGGACGGACGCCATGGCGATCCACGATGGCGCCCTGCGCATCCTGGAAGAGGTCGGGATTATCGTCGACGACGAGGCAACCCGCAGGGACCTGCTGGAGAACAGGGGCTGCCGACAGGACGAGGACGGCTACGTGCGCATTCCGCCGGCACGGGTCGAGGAGGCACTGCGAACGGTGCCCCGCAGGGTCGAACTCTACAACCGCGAGGGCGATCAGGTGGTCGATACCGCCGCCGACCGCCCCGCCTACTGCGCCGGGCACAACTGCGTCAACATTCTGGATCACAGAACCGGCGAGCTCCGGCCAGGCGTGCTGAACGACCTCGCCAACACGGCCCGGGTATGCGAAGCGCTGCCCCATCTCGACGTCGCCTGTTCGCTGGGCTACCCGACCGACGTCGAAGCCGAGGCCGAGGCCGTGAGTTCGGTCACGGCGATGATGGACAACACCGTCAAGCCCATCGCGTTCACAGCGCACGACGAGATCAAGGCCGAGGCCATCTGGCAGGCGATGGCCGACCGCGTCGGCGGCTGGCAGGTTCTGGGCGACAAGCCCTGCGGCCTCGATCTTACGGGCCCGGTTTCGCCGCTCCGGCTGGGCGACGAACTTTGCCGCAGGCTGCAGCTCGCCGCGCGAGGGCGTTTCCCGATCGTGTGCTATCCCGCGATCTTCCCGGGCATGGCCGGTCCGATCACGCTGGCCGGGGTTCTGGCGCAGTCCGCAGCCGAGTCGCTGGCCGGCATCGTGGTCCACCAGATCGCCAACCCCGGCGCGCCGGTGATGGCGGGCTCCTCCGTCCTGCCGATGGACATGAAGACCGCGACCATTGCCTACGGCGGCCCTGAGTACATGCTGGCCAACCTCGGCGGCACCGACTACTACAACGCGATCGGCGTACCGAGCTGGATCGGCGCGGGCTGCTCGGATTCCCACACCGTAGACGCCCAGGCGGCCTCGGAAGTCGGTGCGAACATGGTGCTCGCGGGGCTCGCCGGCACGGCCTTCGTCCACAACCTGGGCTTCCTTTCCTCGGGCCGCACGGGCTCGCTGGAGATGCTGGTCCTGTGCGACGAGCTTGCGGGCTGGGCGAGCCGTTTCGCCAACGGCATCGAGATCAACGAGGACGCGATCGGCGTCGAGGTCGTGAAACGCGCAGCCAAGGACAACACGTTCCTCACGGACGAGCACACCACGGCGCGGTACATGACCGAAAGCTGGTTCCCGCCGATGTCCGAACGCTCCGATTCCGCCGCCTGGCAGACCGACGGCGCGCGGACAATGCAGGACAAGATCAGGGACCGTCTGCGCGGCATTCTGGACGACAGCTGAACAGACCCATTCGCAAGGCAGGGCCTGTAGCGGACCGTCTGTGCTGTCGGATTGCGGACCCGGCTGTTCCGCGGCGCGGTGGAACGGCGCGTGAAGCGTGTGTGAAGGGCGCACTCAGGCCGGTGGTGGACCGTACCCCGGCCTCGAGGATCAGAGGCCTGTGGACCCGCACCCGGCCGGTATGGTTGGAGATCCGCGCGAAGGTCAAGAGGAGAGCGCCCGGCGTATCCCTGGGAAGAAGAGTGTCGTGGATCTCGACGTCGAGGCAACGCAGGTCGGTCCTGAGCATCAGCGCCCCGTCGCCGAGCCGAAGGCTGCAAGGCGTAGCACCTCCCTGGGCCGTAATCCGGACCAAAAGAGACCGGGCATCGTGCTTCACCTGTCCGGCGGTTGCCCTGGCATGCGCCCGGAACAGCGCGAGCGGCAACTCCGCATGCGGGTCTTCCCTGGCCATCATGTCTCGGCGCATCGCACCGGAATCGACATCGATCCGCGTTCGCACCGGAAACGGCGCGTCGCGGCGACCGGCCGCTCGACGACCGGGGCCAATGCGTGCATCCTTGCTGTTGGTCTGTCGGAGCACGATGATCCTTCCGGCGAGGTCCCCCGAAATCCTGGGGCCGCGTTGGCGCTCCGGTGACCATCCACAGAACGATTACGGTGATTTTTCATGGACGACTACTACGATCTCGGGTCGTACAGCAGGAAGGTGTCCACGCGGTCCGATGCCGCGCAAGCCTGGTTCGACCGCGGCCTCAACTGGCTCTACGCCTTCAGCCAGGAGGACGCGGAGGTTTGCTTCCGGAATGCTGTGGACGCTGATCCCCGATGCGCCATGGCCTGGTGGGGCCTCGCCTACGCGATCGGCCCCTACTACAACTGGCCTTGGGAGAAGTTCGACGCGACGGCGCTGGGACCGGCGCTTCGCGGCAGTCACGAAGCCGCCCGGACCGCGCTGGGGCTTCGGGACGGAGTGAGCGGCCCGGAGCGGGCGCTCATCGACGCGATGGCGCGACGCAGCCCGTCGCCGTCGCGTCCCGCAGACTTCCAGGACTGGATCGAGGACTACGCCTGCGCCATGCGCGAGGCCTACCATGCCTGGCCCCGCGACCTCGACGTTGCGACGCTGTTTGCCGATGCCGTCATGACCCGGACGCCGTGGAAGCTGTGGAACCTTCGCACCGGCGAGCCGGCGGAAGGCGCCAGCACGCTGGAAGCGCGGGCCGTGCTCGAAAGCGCGCTGCGCCAGGTCGAGGACGAAGGCATGCCGCCACATCCCGGCCTGCTTCACTTCTACATTCACCTGCTGGAGATGTCGCCGTTCCCGGAGAAGGCGCTGCGGGCAGGCGACCAGCTCTATGGCCTGGTGCCGGATGCAGGCCACCTCCATCACATGCCGACCCACATCGACTTCCAGTGCGGCCACTACCACAACGTCGTGGTGCGCAACGCTTCGGCGCTTGTCGCCGACCACAAGCACGTGGCGCGCGAGGGTGCGCTCAATCTCTACGCCTATTCGCGCATCCACAACGCGCACTTCATGCTCTACGGGGCCATGTTCCTGGGCCAGTCCCGCACCGCCATGGAAGCGGCCGACGAAATCGTCGCATCCCTCCCGGAAGCCTTGCTTCGCATCGAGAGCCCGCCGATGGCCGACATCCTCGAGGGCTACCTCGGCATGAAGGTGCATGCTCTCATCCGCTTCGGGAGGTGGCAGGAGATCATCGAGGAACGGCTGCCGTCGGACACCGAGCTCTACTGCGTAACCGTGGCGCTTGGGCTCTATGCCAAGGCTGTCGCATACGCTGCGACAGGCGACATCCGCGCCGCCGAAGAACACCGTGTGCTCTTCGAAGCAGCGCGCGAGCGAGTGCCTCAATCGCGTCTTCTCTTCAACAACACGTGCCGGGACGTCCTCGCGATCGCCTCGGAAATGGTCTGCGGCGAGATCGAGTATCGCAGGGGCGACCACGCGAGCGCCTTCGTCCACCTGCGCAATGCGGTCGCCCTGGAGGACAACCTGCCCTACGACGAGCCCTGGGGCTGGATGCAGCCGACACGCCACGCCCTCGGCGCGTTGTTGCTCGAGCAGGACGAGGTGGAGCAGGCGGAGGCCGTCTACCGCAGCGACCTCGGATTCGACCCGGAGGTGATTCGTGCACGCCGGCATCCCGACAACGTCTGGGCGTTGCACGGACTCCACGAAGCCCTGCGCCGCCAGGGCAAGGAGCACGAGGCGCGCATGATTGCGCCGCGTCTCGACCTCGCTCTCGCCCGAGCCGATGTGACGATCGAGTCGTCCTGCTACTGCCGCATGCACACGCAGGCCCGTTGAGCGCGGTCCGAACAGGCGGAGCGCCGGCCAACGCCTCACATCTTTTGGCAATTGGCGCAGCCAACCGCGCGAAACGGCCGAACGCGCTCCAGTTCTTAGGAATGGTCGGGAACCAGCAGACTTCGTCCCGCAGATCGATACAAACTTCCTCTCTTGCAATTGACTCGGTGACTCCGGGGAACCATAGTCGACGAAGATGTCCGCCAGGCTTCGGGCCTGGCGCTGCAAGGGAGTACAGGCAGTTGAACGTCAATCCTCTCGCAGGAGCCCTTGGGGCGGAGCTGAGCGGCGTGGACCTCTCGCAGCCCCTGTCCCCGGAGGTCCACGAGGAGATGCTCGAAGCCTTCCACCGGCATCTGGTTATCTTCATCCGGGATCAGGAGCTGACGTGCGCGCAGCATTTCGCCTTTGCCGGCAACTTCGGTCCCCAAATCGAGCATCCGTTCACCAGGGGTCTCGATGAGTGGCCCGAGATCATCGAGATCATTCGATCGCCAGGCGAGGCCTACAACTGGGACAGCAAGTTTCATTCGGATCTCATGTTTCTCGAGGAACCGCCAATGGGCGCCAGCCTTTACGCGGTTGAGGTCCCGCCGTATGGCGGCGATACCATATTCGTCAACATGTACCTTGCCTACGAGACACTCTCGGACGGGCTGAAGGAGTTGTTGTCGGGGCTGCGGGCCATCAATCATTCGGGTGCTCCTGCGAACTACGCCACTCCGGGAGCGATGAGCGGGAAACAGGGCGAGGCCATGGAGGCATTGCATCCGGTGGTGCGCACCCACCCCGCCACCGGTCGCAAGTCCCTGTTCGTGAGCCCGGGATTCACCCGGCGCTTCGAGGGCATGACCGACGAGGAAAGCCGGCCGCTCCTCGACTACCTGTGCAGTCACGCGTTGCGGCCCGAGTTCTCCTGCCGATTCCAATGGTCTGCGGGTGCGGTCGCGGTCTGGGACAACCGGGTAAGCCTGCATCGAGCCGTGCCGGACTTCTTCGGAGAGGTCGACCGGTACCGCCGGGTCATGCACCGGGTGACGATCGGCGGCGATCGACCAGTGTGATTTGATGCTTGTGCGCCTACAGGGAGTGCGAATGGTGACGACACGGGAGACGCGCATGCGATCCAGGGTCGGCACAAGACAGTTCCAGGGAGACAGCCCTGCCCGGTAGGCGCATGCTCGGAATCTGCAGGGGTTTGTTCGTGATCATGTGCCCTGCAGCAACAAGACGATACGCCACCGGTCGTTGAAGACGGTGGCATTGAAGGCGCCACGCATTCGGGGCGCAGGTTGCTGAAGGATAGACTGCCCACGCCGGTCCGAGAGCCAGCACGCGGCGAATCTGTGCCGTGTCGATGTCGATGGTCGACGAGACTCTTGGAGGGTCGTGGACGACAGTTTGTTTCGATCCTTCGCGGCAGCTGCAGTAAGCAATCAGGAGAGGTTGGAGGAAACGATGGGACAGATTGGTAAGGAACACATGCGGAGACAGACGTCGGTGGCGAACCTGCGTCGTCGCGAGTTCATGCAGTATTCGGCAGCGGCGGGAGCGTCGGCGGCGATGTTGTCGCCCTCGGTTCAGGCGTCGACACCAAAGTTCGGAGGCCACGCCCGTATCGGATGGCACGGTGGCGCGACCATCGACTCGCTCGATCCCGTTCACTTGACGAGCACGTTCACCGGCATGCTGTTCTACACCATCGGCAGCCAGCTTACCGAGATCAAGTCGGACGGGCAGTTGGGCCCGGAGCTCGCCGAATCCTTCGAGCCAAACGCCGACGCAACCGAGTGGACGTTCAATCTTCGCCAGGGTGTCGAGTTTCACAACGGCAAGACCATGGATGCCGACGATGTGATCATGTCAATCGCCCGCCACCGCGGCGAAGACTCGCAATCGGCGACCAAGTCCATTGCCGAGACGATCACGGAACTGCGCAAGGACGGGCCCAATCGCGTCATCTTCACACTGCAGGAAGGCAATGCGGATTTTCCGGTTTCGCTCTCCGCGCAGAATTTCTACATCCTGCCGGTCGTGGACGGCGAGGTGCAGCCCGGCATTGGCACCGGGGGATACTCGCTGGAGGCATGGGAGCCCGGAATTCGGGGCTACCTGGAGCGTCACCCGAACTACTTCAAGGACGATCGCGCCTTCTTCGATTCGGTCGAGATCACGGTCGTTCCCGACGCGACAAGCCGGCAGAGCGGGTTGATCAGCGACGAGTTCGACATCATCGATCACGTGCCGCCGAAAACCGCGGAGTTGCTGGGCGGGCAAGCGGGCATCGACGTGCTGAACGTTCCCGGAACCCTGCACTACACCTTCCCCATGCGCCTCGACATGGAGCCCTTCAAGGGCAACAACGATCTGCGCCTCGCCCTGAAGTACGCCTTCGATCGGGAAGATGCGCTCAATACGGTCCTGCGCGGCTATGGCGCGCTCGGAAATGACCACCCGATCTCGCCCGCCAACCGCTTCTACGCTCCGGACATTCCACAACGTGCCTATGATCCGGAGAAGGCGAGGTTCCACCTCAAGAAGGCGGGGATGGAGGGTTTCAGGCACGAGCTGAGCGGCTCGGAAGGCCTTTACGCCGGTTGCATCGACATGATCCTGCTCTACACGGAGCATGCGGCGAGGGCAGGCATCGAGATTGTTCCCAATCGCATGCCTTCGGACGGCTACTGGTCCGACGTCTGGCTCAAGCACCCCTGGAGCGCTTCGTTCTGGAGCGGCCGTCCGACCGAGGACTGGATGTTCACGCAAGGCTATTCCGCCGAGTCCAACTGGAACGAGACCTACTGGCAGCACGAGCGCTTCAACATGCTGCTCAAGGCGGCCCGTGCTGAACTCGACGAAGCCAGGCGGCGAGAGATGTACGCGGAAATGCAGCTCATCTGTCGCGACGAAGGCGGCTCGGTCATTCCGCTCTTTGCCAGCCACATCAGCGCGCACTCGTCGAGGATTGCGATCCCGGACCAGGTCGCAGGCAACTGGGAGATGGATGGGTTCAAGTTCCTTGAACGCTGGTGGTTTGCCTGAGTGTCGAACGCCCGGCGGGAATGTTGGACAACGCATTCGGCCTTGGGTCCGCCGCCATCGCACATGCGGCGGCACTGACTGATCGGTGAGGGTGCCGTCGACGGCTTCCAGGCATCCGTCGACGGCGCCATCGCTGGTCCTGCAGCAGTTGCCGTCGTACCGGGATTCCCTGACCTGGGTGGCTTCTCGTTCGGATCCTCGTGACCTGTGTGGTGGATCACCGACGTGCTGCCGGGCGTGAGAACTCCACCGCAGGTCGAACGGGCAGGCCAGGATCTCGCCGAACCTGGCATCGTCGAACATCCGGACTTCATGCGCATCGACGACGTCAACCAATCGAAGGGGCATCTTTCGCGCACCCTTGACGGGTAACCTGACGGCAGTATCCCCGAAGCATCAGGGCCTCGTGGCATGCGCCCCGCTCGACCTGATCATGCGCCTTCGCGAGCAGCCAACGGTTCCCAGGATCTCTATCGTGACCCTGTTGTCTTCGACGGATCGACGTTGGCTGCGGTTACCGGATCCTCATGCCGGTCACGACAGCTGGCGCGGTCCGGCGTTGCGGACTGCCGTGTCGACGGCATCGGCGAATGCGCTGAACTGGCGCGTGAAGCGGTTGCAGAGGTCCCTGACCGTGCAGTCATGGGCCTCCTTGTCTTTCCAGGTCTGCCGCGGATTGAGCAGGTCTTCCGGTACGCCCGGGCAGGTGGCCGGCACCTCGAAACCGAAGTGGGGATCCTTGCGGAAGACGGCCTGCTGCAGGGAGCCGTCGAGCGCGGCATTCAGCATGGCCCGTGTGTAGATGAGGGGGATACGTCGCCCGGTGCCGAAACGGCCGCCAGTCCAGCCGGTGTTGATCAGCCAGCAGTTGACCCGTTGCTGGCGGATCCTGTCTGCGAGCAGACGAGCGTAGACCTCGGGGTGGCGGGGCATGAAGGGAGCCCCGAAGCATGGCGAGAAAGTCGCTTCAGGGTCCTTGCCGACGCCCTGTTCGGTTCCCGCGACCTTCGATGTGTAGCCGCACAGGAAGTGATAGGTGGCCTGGTCCGGTGTCAGCCTGGCCACCGGCGGCAGGACCCCGAAGGCATCGGCGGTCAGCAGGATGATGCTGGAAGGATGGCCGGCCTGTCCGGTCTTCGAGGCGCCTTCGATGAATTCCAGGGGATAGGAGGCGCGCGTGTTTTCCGTCAGTCGGGCATCGTCGAAGTCGATCTGGCGGGTGACGTCATCCAAGACGACGTTCTCGAGCACCGTGCCGAAGCGTCTGGCGGCCGCATGGATCTCCGGCTCCGTTTCCCGGGAAAGGCGGATTGTCTTGGCATAGCAGCCACCCTCGAAGTTGAAGAGGCCGGTGTCACTCCAGCCGTGTTCGTCATCGCCCACGAGATGGCGATCCGGGTCCGCCGAGAGTGTCGTCTTGCCGGTTCCCGAAAGGCCGAAGAAAACCGCCGCATCGCCGTCGCGACCCACGTTGACGGAACAGTGCATGGGAAGCACGCCATCAGGGGGGAGCAGGTAGTTGAGTACGGTGAAGACGGACTTCTTGATCTCTCCCGCATAGGCGGTGCCGGCGATGAGCACCTGTCTTGCCGCGAAGTCGATGGCGATCGCCGTTGTCGAGCGGCATCCATCGATCTGCGGGTCGGCTTGGAACCCCGGCGCCTGGAAGACAGTGAACTGCGGTTCAAAACTGTGGAGGGCGGCCGGGGAAGGGGTGATCAGCATGTGGCGGGAAAACAGGCTGTGCCACGCATATTCAGTCACCACGCGGACGTTGAGCCGATAGTCCGGATCAGCGCCGGCATGAAGATCCTGCACGAACGTCTGCCGGGTGCGGAGGTAGTCGAGGATACGCTGCTTGAGGATGTCAAACCGGTCACGTGACAACGGTGCGTTGAAGGAGCCCCAATCGACCGTGTCACGAGTCTCATCGTCCTCGACAATGAACTTGTCCCTGGCCGAGCGCCCTGTGTGGGCTCCCGTCAGCACCACCAGGGCGCCGCCTTCGGCGACCGACGCCTCGCCCCCGGCAATGGCCCGCTGGTAGAGCTCCGCCGTACCGGCATTGATCCGGGTCCGGGGCAACGCGTGATCGGCACTGAAGGCACCCGCCAGTCGATTCATCCGCCGTTCGCTTGTCTCACCCCTCCATTCAATGCCGAGGCTGCGTTCCGTGGCAAGGGGGGCCGGTGAAATACCTGTGAAGATTGCGGCCGCACAAATGACACGATTGTGCCACGTCACTTGTGGCATGATTTGGCCAGTGCGGAGATCCGGAGGGTGAGGTCATGGACGCAAAGACGATCGCCATCGTGGATGACCGGCAGAGCATTCTTGCGGCCTATGGCGAACTGTTTCGCAACGAGGGCTACAGCGTCCATTGTTTTTCCAGCGGAGTGGATCTCATCAACCGGCTCAAGACGCTTGAAGTCGATCTTGCCCTTCTCGACATCGATCTGGGCCGTGGTCTCGCTGGCTGGCAGGTGCAGGATGTTCTTGCCCGCGAACACCCCGGACTGCGCGTCATCTTCATGACGGCGGTCGCCCTTGACGATGCCGATGAAGCGCGCGGGCTGGAGGCGGGTGCCGCCGACTACATCAGGAAGGGAAGCGATCCCCGGATCCTGCTTGCACGGGTGCGCCGGGAGCTTTCCGCCCGGGGAGCGGTCGTACCGGAGGCCGATGACGGGAAGATCATTGTAGGCGACCTCGTCCTCGATCCGTTGTGTCTGTCGTGTTCCTGGAAGGGCCATGACGTTCCGCTCACCGTCTCGGAATTCCGTATTCTCAAGGAGATGGCCAGGTCACCGGGCCGCGTGAAGTCCCGTGACACGCTCCTTGCGGCAGCAGGGAACGGCGAAGATGTGGCCACCGAGCGTGCAGCGGACAGCCACATCAAACGCATTCGCCGCAAGCTCCGAAGTGTCGACGCCTCGTTCGCCGAGATCAGGACCCACAGCGGCGCCGGTTACTCCTGGCGCCCTGCCAGTCCATGATTCCAGGGAACGAAGAGGTCCCCCCGGGATGCTCGGCCGAAAGATCCTTGCCATCAATCTCGTGCCACTCGCTCTCTTCCTGGTGGCGCTCTATCTGATTCACGACATCAGGCCCAACCTCGTCATGACGAAGGTGGAGTCTCTCACCGCACGTGGCCGTCTGATTGCTCTATCCATTGAGAACTCCGCGGTCATGGAGGATCTCGAAACCGTCAATCCGGCACGGCTCGACATTCCCGACAAGGTGGGCCTCTTTCCCGCACCCCAGCTGGGTTACGCCTGGCCGCCGGCCAATCTGTCGCCCCTCGAAGCAAGGAAGCGGCTGGTTCACAGCTGGGCGGGGCATCTCGTCACCCTGACGGCTGAAACGGATCTGGACATCCGGCTTGTCGATCCTCTGACCGGCGAGGACCTTGTCGGCGATATCCAGGAGTCCGTCGAGATCGAGACCATGTCGGGCGACGGGGCATGGCGGTTGCCGTCATGGCGTGCCATCGTCGATGACTGGTTCATGTTCTCGGGCGGGCGTTCCGATGTGCCTGTGGAAGGGACGGAAGGCCTCGTTGGCGAAGCGGCGCGTGGCGCTGCCTCCTGGACGGTTGTCGGGAGGGGCACCAACGACATGAGATTCGTGGTGGCGGTACCGGTGAGAAAGAAGCTCTACCGGACCGTCGTCGGCGTCCTCGTTCTTTCCGCGAAACCCAGTGACGACGAACTCGGCCTGTTGCGCCGTCAGGAAGTGATCATGCTGATGGCACTGGTCGCCTTTGCGCTGACGGCCGGACTGTCCGTCTGGCTTGCCCGTGTCATCACCAGGCCCCTGGTCGAGCTGTCCGATGCGGCCACGGATGTCCGCCTGGGCCGCAAGGGGTCGCGGGACATCCCGTATCATCGCGCCAGAGGCGACGAGATCGGCAGGTTGGCGCAGGCGCTCATCAGGATGGCGGGGTCCCTCGAACGGCGGGTCGAGGACGGAAAGGAGATCGCGCGCAACTCCGCCCACGAAATACGCAACGCCGTGACCGGAATGGGCGGTGCGCTCATGATCCTGGAGAACAACGATGCGGTGCTGAGAAAGAAAATGGCCGCACTGGCGCTGGCGGAAGCCGGACGACTCGAACGGCTGGCTGACGACATGCAGGATCTTTCCAAGCTCGACGACCTGCTGGTGCGTACCCCGATGACACTTGTCGATGTCGCCCGCCTGCTCATCAGGCACGCGAACCCCGACGTGTGGCTGGAGCGCCATGGCGTGACCGTGAGACATGGCTCGGGGCTTGTCGGGTCGGCGCGAGAGCGATGCTGTCTCGTTGACGGTCTCGAGGACCGCCTGGTTCAGGTGGTGCTTAACCTGCTCGCCAACGCCGTCTCGTTCAGCCCGCCTGGCGGTGTCATTACCGTGGACTGCCACCGCGAAGGAGGATGGGTCACATTCTCCGTCACCGACCAGGGTCCAGGCATTCCGCCGGGCACCGAAGAGAGAATCTTCGCCTGGCTGGAACAGCGTCGCGATCCGGCGGCGAACGGCGATCACTCGGGCATCGGACTGACGATTTCGCGTCAGATCGTCCATGCCTTCGGCGGCGAGATCCTCGCCCGCAATGTCGGTGAGGATTCCGATCATCCGGACGGGGCCTGCTTCACCGTCCGTCTGCCTGCGGCGTCACCCCGGCGGCGACGCTTGCTTGATGCCCTCGGACTGCCTTGAGAGGCGCCCTTGACGCACGGACGACGGCCAACATCGTCCGCCGTGGGCTCCGTGATCGTCGTGACCGGTGGCGCCGGGGTGTGCCGGCCCTCGGCGTTAAGGTCTCAGCCGGATCCCAGGTAGGAGTCGATCCACGGCGAACGGGCACCGTCCGCGGTCCACAGGATCGGAAAGTAGTTGTCGTCCATGGCGGCGTTGCCGTCATGGCGCATGTAGCGACCGTACATCGGGCCCGTGCCATGCGCGATGTTGCGGGGAACGAAACACGCCTCGGATGACAGGCAGTGAACGACAAGAGAGCGCCTGGCGGAGCTGCCGCGATTTGCATTGGAGCCGTGCCAGGTGTTGCCGTGATGAAAGGAACCGCCGCCCTTCTTCACGACGACGGGGACCACGTCCGGCTCGCCAACTCCCTGGGCCGCCGCCGCCTCCCGCATCTCCTTTGTGTAGTCTTCCGGCCCGTGAAACTGCTCGATGGGCGCCGCGCGCGACCACCTGTGGGAACCCCTCACCAGTTCCATGGTTCCGGCCTCGGCAGAGGTATCATCAAGAGCAATCCAGCAGCTGATCATCTCGTTGGGATCGATCCAGTCGAGGTAGGCGCAGTCCTGATGCATGCCCAGCGGCCGGGTGCCGACGGGCTTCCACAGTACGTTGTCGACCTTGATACGGGCTCCGGGCCATCCTCCCAGAGTGGCACAGGCTCGGCCGATATCCTCTCTCAGGACCGTTTCGGCAACTGTCCTGTCTCCCTTCCAGCCGTTGCAGATCTGGCGTGTCAGGGTCGGATCGCTGACACCGTCCTGCCAGTTGACCTCGTCGGGGCGGATGCCGGTCTCGAATTCGCCGCTGAACATCCTCTCGTAGCGCGCCTTGATTCTCTCGGCGGTTTCATCGTCGATCAGGTTGTCGACAAGGACAAAGCCGTCGCGATGGAAGGTCTCGATTTCGCGATCCGTCAGTTCGAATGTGCTCATGGCAGACAGTCCAGGTAGGTGTTCATGTCCCAATCGCTGACCTCGGCATTGAACCGGTCCCACTCGTCACGCTTGTATTCATTATAGATCTCGTAGAGCCGTCCCGGAAGAGCGGAACGTACCACGTCATCGACCGCGAGCGCGTCGAGTGCTTCACCGAAATAGCGCGGCAGGCGCCGGACGATCTTTCCGGCCTCCATGGCTTCGTAGATGTTGCGCTGCTCGGGCTCGCCCGGATCGAGCTGGCGCCTGACGCCGTCATCCATCGCCTTCAGGAGAGCCGCGGCCATGAGATAGGGGTTGACCATGGAATCGACAGCCCGGTACTCGAACCGGCCCGGAGCCGATACCCTCAGCGCCGTTGTCCGGTTCTGATAACCCCAGTCGGCGTAGATCGGTGCCCAAAGACCGAGATCGAGCATGCGCCGATAGGAGTTGACGGTGGACGAGCCGATGGCGGTGAGCGCGGGCAGGTGTTCCATGACGCCGCCAATGGCATGGAGTCCAAGGGGTCCCGGCATCCAGTCATCCGGATCATGAATGAAAAAATTGGTGCCACCCTTGCGGTGCATGTAGACGCCGTCGACACCAGGCCGCGGATCGCCGACATGGCTGACCATGGAATCGTCGCCGCCCCTCCACAGGGACATGTTGTGATGGCAGCCGTTCCCCGACAGGCCCATGAATGGTTTTGACATGAAGCAGGCGATAAGGCCTTCCTCGCGGGCGACCTGGGCACAGATCTGGCGGTAGGTGGTCAGCCGGTCGCAGGTTCTCAAGGCATCGTCAAACATGAAGTTGATCTCGAGCTGGCCCGGAGCGTCCTCGTGATCGCCCTGGATCATGTCAAGACCCATTGCCTGACCATACGAGACGACCTTGGCGTAGACGCGCGACAGTTCCTCGAACTGGTCGATGTGGTAGGCGAGTGGCTTGGTCGGCCCGCCATCGGGACGGCCGTCTTCACCGCGTCTGAGCCAGGCCATTTCAGGCTCGCAGCCATGCCGAAGGTGGAGGCCGTCGTGGTCGGCCATGAACTGCTCGTGGACGCGCCGCAGGTTGCCGCGGCTGTCCTCCTCCATGAAGGCGCCCGGATTGGCCCCCTCCTCGCGGGCGTGGAAGACCGTGCAGTAGACACGCGCGGCATCCCTGTTCCAGGGCAACTGGCAGAATGTCTCGGGATCGGGGATCGCCACCAGTTCATGGGCATTGGCGGGAAATCCGAGGAGGTTTCCCGACCGGTCGGGAAGCACATTGGTGAGACCGCCGTACCACGTCTGGATGCCCTTGGCGGCCATGGTCTCCCAGTGCGGCGCCGGCACGGCCTTGCCCATGATGCGCCCGGTGATCGAGATGTACTGGTAATAGATGAAGCGCACGCCCAGTTCGTCGATTTTTGCCCGCACCTCCCGGATTCGCTCGTCGCGTCCGGCGGCTCCGACATGGCGTTCAATGTCCATGGTCATCCCATCGCCTCCCATCACTCTCTGCGGACGGCCGGTTCACACCACCTCGAGGTAGCGTTCCCGCTCACCGGCACTGACATGGCGGCGCAGCCTTGCATCCTCGTGGAAACGCGTCGCCACGAAGTGATCGATGAAGGTGTCGCCAAAGATGGCGCGCGCCGCCTTGCTCGCATCGAGGCGCTCCGCAGCCTCGGCGAGGCTGCGCGCAAGGCGCGGGACGCCTGGTGGTGTGTCATCGGGCCCGCCTCCCGTGATAGGCGCCGGCAGGTCCATGTTGCTGTCGATGCCGTGAAGTGCCGCGCCAAGGGTGGCTGCAATGGCAAGGTATGGGTTCGTGTCGGCGCCCGGGAGACGGAACTCGATGCGCGCCTGATCTTCGGGCGCGGGCACGGCCCGCACGGCTGCGGCGTAGTTTTCGACAGCCCAGGTCGCGGTCTTCGGCGCCCAGTTTCCCGGCGCCAGGCGGCGGTAGGCGTTGACGGTATGGGCCACCATGGCGGTGAGGTCGCCGGTGAGCCCCACCACGCCGGCGACAGCCTGGCGCATCGTCGTGCTCATGGCATCCGCTGCTCCGGCGTCGTGGAACAGGGCCTCGCCGGTGGCGCTGTCGGCGAGCGAGAGGTGAACATGGCCCGAGAGCCCGGGATGGGAAGCGCCGAGCTGGGCCATGAAACTTGCTGTCATGCCCTGGCGCCGCGCATGGGCCTTGGTCAGGGTCTTGAAGAGAACGGCGTCATCAGCGGCCTTCAGGGGATCGCCTGCCTGGAGAGTCGCCTCGAAACAGCCGGGACCGAGTTCGAGACCGAGGCTGAAGAGATCGATGCCTGTCTCGCGGACCAGGCTATCGAGGGATGTCACATAGTCGCTGTGAATGGCAGCGGACTGGCTGCCCCAGCAACGGTTGTCGGCGGCGAAGAGCTCGATTTGGTCACTGAAGCCGTTCGTGCGCAGGGACTCCGCCGTCTCCTTCAGTATGTGGAACTCGAACTCCATGGCGGCGCGCACGGCGTATCCGGCATCTGCCGCTCGGGCGATCTGCCTGGCGAGCACCTGACGCGGACTCAAGGCGCGCGACGGACCGTCGTAGTCGGCGAAGACGATGAACGAGTCCTGCTCGAACGGCCAGTCGCGCACGCTTGTCCAGTCGAGGACGACTGGCTCGCCCACAAACGGCGGTGAACCGGTCACCTGCTCGGCGGTATCCCACTTGTGGAGCACGTTGACGAAGGTCCCGGACGTCCCGAACGTCGTCGCGATGTCGTCGAGCCTGAGGCGCCGGCCCCGCAGGCTGGCATCGAGATCGGGAATGACGACATGGCCGATACGCTTGCCCGCCTCGCGCAGCCGGGAATGGGCGTCGTTCATTGACGGCAACCGTTCAGGTCCCCAGCGCCCGGGCGTGGTGCTCGAAATGATCGGCGAGAAAACTCTGGATGAACCAGTAGCTGTGGTCATAGCCCTCGCGCATGTTGAGCGTCAGCGCCTGTCCGGCTTCCTTGCAGACAGCCGCCAGCGCTTCGGGAAGCAGGTTGGGAAGGAATTCGTCCTCGGTCCCCTGGTCGGCGAGGATTGGCGGCGCACGGTGGCCCGAGCGGATCAGGTCAACAACGTCATAAGCCCGCCAGGCCTCCCGGTCATCGCCGAGGTAGCGCTGCAGTGCGTCGACCCCCATCTGGCAGCCCATGAGGGAGTTCATCGGCGCCAGCGCCGAAACCGAACGGAACATGCCGGGATTCTTGAGGGCAAGCGACAGTGCGCCATGGCCGCCCATGGAATGCCCGAAGATGCTCATTCTCTGCGGATCGCCGGGAAAGGCATCGGCGATGACACCGGGAAGCTCGCGGACGATGTAGCTTTCCATGCGGTAGTGCCGGGACCACGGTTCGACGGTCGCATCGAGATAGAATCCCGCCCCCGTTCCGAAGGCCCAGTCGTCGTCTTCGCCTTCGATTCCGGTGTTGCGCGGGCTGGTGTCGGGGGCCACCACGAGAATCCCGGCATCCGCTGCCAGGCGCTGGGCGCCGGCCTTGATGGTGAAGTTCTCTTCCGTGCAGGTCAGACCCGACAGCCACAGGAGGATCGGCACCCTCGCCCGGGCCGCGGCCGGAGGCGTGAACACGGAAAATCCCATGGAAAGGCCGATTTCACGCGAGGTGTGCCGGTAGAACCCCTGTGTGCCGCCATGACACCGGCTGAGCGAGACGGTTTCCACCATGGCTCAGTAGATCACGACGCTGCGGATCGACTTGCCTTCGTGCATCAGGTGGAAGGCGTCGTTGATACCCTCGAGCGGCATGGTGTGGGTGATCATGTCGTCGATGTTGATCTTCCCGTCCATGTACCAGTCGACGATTCTCGGTACGTCCGTACGTCCCTTGGCGCCGCCGAAGGCCGTGCCTCGCCAGACCCGGCCGGTCACCAACTGGAACGGACGGGTGGAGATTTCAGCACCGGCAGGTGCCACACCGATGATAATGGATTCGCCCCAGCCCTTGTGGGCGCACTCCAACGCCTGGCGCATGGTGGTGACATTGCCGATGCATTCGAAACTGTAGTCGGCGCCACCCTTGGTCAGGTTCACGAGCCAGGGAACAAGGTCGCCCTCGACCTCCTTCGGGTTGACAAAGTGGGTCATGCCAAACGCCTTGCCGAGCTCTTCGCGTGCCGGATTGATGTCAACTCCGACGATCATGTCGGCGCCGACGAGGCGCAGGCCCTGGATGACATTGAGGCCGATGCCGCCAAGCCCGAACACCACGCAATTGCTGCCCGGCTCCACCTTGGCTGTGTTAATGACGGCGCCGATGCCGGTGGTCACACCGCAGCCGATGTAGCAGATCTTGTCGAAGGGAGCGTCCTCGCGGACCTTGGCGACGGCGATCTCGGGAACCACCGTGTGGTTCGAGAACGTCGAGGTGCCCATGTAGTGGAAGATCTTCTCCCCGCCGATCGAGAACCGGCTGGTGCCATCCGGCATGACGCCCTGTCCCTGCGTCACCCTGATGGCCTGGCAGAGGTTCGTCTTGCCCGACGTGCAGTACTCGCACTGCCTGCATTCCGGCGTGTAGAGCGGGATGACATGATCGCCCTTCTTGAGGCCCGAGACACCCGGGCCGACATCGACGACGACACCTGCCCCCTCGTGACCGAGAATGGCCGGAAAGATGCCTTCGGGATCGGCGCCCGACAGTGTGAAGGCGTCGGTATGGCAGATGCCGGTTGCCTTGACCTCGACAAGAACCTCGCCTTCTCGGGGGCCTTCGAGATCAACCTCCTCGATGGTGAGCGGCGCATCCGCCTTGTGGGCAACAGCAGCGCGGGTCTTCATGGCATCCTCTCGATTGAATTGAACCGGGTCATGGTGGCGGCGCACCGGGGACAATTCAAGCCGTGGATTCCCGAAAGGGCGCTCCTCAAGGCCCTATGCCGCGAGGACATCCGGCAGGTCCGCCACGCTGTCGATGACAACATCGAACCAGGGCTCGAGCTGGTCCCGGGTGGCGGGTCCGGTCAACACGCCGATCGCGGCGCCAAGGCCGGCGGCCCGCGCCATTCCCGCATCGGCTGCGGCATCATCGCCGATCATCGCCACCTCGCAAGGGTCCAGTCCGGTGTGTCGGCAGAATGCCTCACCCATGCCGGGGCCCGGCTTGCCGCCGAAGCCCCCGTCGGAGCCACACACGAAGGCGAGATGATCGCGAATACCCAGCTGCTGCGCGGCCAGTTCCGCCAGTTCCGTGTCATCGTTCGTGGCGATGCCGAGGTGATAGCCGGCCCCGGCCAGACGGTCGAAGAGGGCGGGCATGTCCGCCGTCGCGACAAGCCCGTCCAGGGAGGTCTCGCGGAAGACTCCGGAGATCAGGTCCTCCAGGTCGGGAGGCGCCGTCTCCGCGAGGATTGTGTTCCAGCACTGGACGATGTCCCGATTGGTGCCGCTGGCCAGCATGGAATCGGTTTCGAAGACGTCCAGGGACCGGTCGTATCCGGCTTCACGGAGTAGGTGATCGGCGATGTCAGGTTGCCCGGCTGCTCTGGCGACGCGCGACGCCGCTTCGCAGAACGCCGGAATCCAGGTCTCGTTGAAGGCGACAAGGGTTCCGTCCTTGTCGAAGAGCAGACCCCTGATGGCGCGTACCTCGCCCATCATGATGCCGTAAGCCGGTGGCGCCGCCATTCGATCTCGCGGTTCCACGATGCCTCGCTGCCGGCGCGGCGGCGGCGCACGAGGCACCAGGCAAGGGACACGGCAAGGGCAACGCGACTCCAGTCCTCCAGGATCTTCGTCCCGCCTTCCATGCCGGTCGCCGCAAGGAGAATCCGGCATTCTTCGCCCGAGAGTCCGGCCTCCGACGCGAAATAGGCCGAATCCCACAGCGGGTGGCAGAGAGCCGCATACTCCCAGTCCAGGAAGGTGATGCTGTCTCCGTCATCGATGATGTTCGGCGGTACGGGATCGACATGGGAGGCAACCGGCGTGGCATCGTCCGGACGGCAGACATGCCTCAGGGCGTCCACGACGGCCCATCCGGCGCCGAAGGCGTCCGGTGCTTCGGGCGAGGTGCATCCGGCCTCGTCGAGATAGGTCTCCAGCTTCTCCCAGGGGTTCATCACGCCGGTGAACCCGGTGGCCTGCCTCAGCGTCCGGAAGGCGCGGCCCAACCTCCCAAGGACAGGCGTTGCGAAGGGCCGTGCCATGGTGTCCAGGGGCTGACCGTCCGCGAAACGATAGAGAATCAGCCCTGCACCGGGATCGGCCGCCAGCACCTCCGGCGCGACACCAAGCGATGACGCTGCCCTCATGTGGTGGCACTCCCGGGAACGGTCGACGAGGTCCGCGGTCTTGCTTCCGGCAAGACGCAGGACGACATCGTCTCCTGCAACAAGCAATCGCACGGCCCGGTTTGCGCTTCCGCAAAAGATGTCCTTGATCCGCAGATCGCGCGAATCGTGACCGAGATGTTCGAGGGCACGGGCGATCTCCGGGTGTGTCATGACAGCGCACCTTGCCGCCGGGCGCCGCGACTGGCAAGACTGCCTGTCATGGTCGACAGCCTCGCCACCCTGCTGGAGGAAATCCGCGCTTGCAGAGTGTGTGCCGGGGTCCTTCCCTGCGGTCCGCGACCCGTCGTCAGGGCCGGATCAGGCGCGCGGTTGCTGATCATCGGACAGGCTCCGGGCACCCGTGTTCATGCCAGCGGCATTCCCTGGGACGACGCCAGCGGCGACCGTCTGAGAGAGTGGATGGCGGTCGACAGAACCGTCTTCTACGACACCCGGCACATTGCCATCATGCCCATGGGCTTCTGCTATCCCGGCAGGGACAGGAATGGCGGCGACCGGCCACCGCGCCCGGAGTGCGCTCCCTTGTGGCATGAACGGGTCCTCGCCCACCTGCCGGCGGTTGAACTCACCCTGCTGATTGGACGCTACGCCCAGGCGCGCTATCTGTCGCTGGAAGGGCGAACGTCCATGACCGAAATCGTGGCAGCATGGCGCGACCACCTGCCAGCCTTTCTTCCCCTGCCTCATCCTTCGTGGCGCAACACGGCCTGGCTTCGGCGCCATCCCTGGTTTGCCAAAGACGTCCTTCCCGAACTTCGCCGGCGCACGGCCACATTGACGGGACTCTGATCCCCCAGGCCGGGCGATATCACGAGCCATGTCAGGGTGAAGGAGATGCCGAATCCCTGTGACTTGTTTTCGTGGAAGAGGCCGGCGATGAGGATCCGATCCATGGAGGTTCGATCCCGGGAGACATCCATGGACCGGATCTGGTATCGGGCCTCCACCTTGGCGACTCTCGACCAGAGTGCTTCATCGCCGTGCATCGCGGAGCGCCAAATCGGATTGCACCTCCGACACCGTGATCGCATCCATGCTGGCCAGCTGATCGCTGTCGCTGACAAAGGATCACGCCGCCCCTTGGGGTAGCCGCGCCGACGGACGAAGCGCCCACCGGTCGTGATCGCAAGGACGGCCGGTATCCGGGGCAGCTGGTTGAATGGAGCCCGAGATACGATGACAACCGATCGGGTTCCCGGTCGTTCGTGACCGGCCGTTGGATTGAGGCCGGCCAGCCAGAAGTCGCTTCGCTGCACTACAGCAATTCGTTACCGACAGGCGCGGCGTCGAGCCATGCACGATCTCCGTCATCGTCCGGAGCGGTGTCGTCGCATTGCGCGAGGATCTCTTCAAGCGAGTAGCTTGGACGGCTTTCGGGCACAACAACGCTGCAGCCATCCTCGATTCCGATGTTCACCTTGGCACCCACTCCGAGTTTCAGGACTTCGAGTAGCGTCGCAGGCACGGCAAGCATGACCGAACCACCGACCTTGCGCAGATATGTGGTGTGCTTCGGTGCCTCCCGAGTTGTACCTGAGTACAGTACTGACGGCATCCTGTAAGCAAGCGCCTCGTCCTACCGCGCCCTTGATGATTCCGATCAGCGCCTGGCGGTCGTCATCCCTTGCCCCCAGGCGGTCTGCATGCATCGTCCTTCGCCACCTCGCGCACCTGCTGCAGGTTCTCGTCGTCACAGTTATCGTTGGCATCGGGGTGCTTCGTCTTGCGGTTGTCGCGCATCACAGGGAGCACTCCAATCCCACAAGGCACACAGATCCATGTAACACCCACTTTGCCGCGGTCTCACGACAGGAGATTGCCCAGAGCATAGAGGCCGAAGACAAGGATGATCAGGCCGGAGCCGGCATTGAGCCAGGCCAGTCCCTTGCCGGTGAAACTGGACCGCAGCCACGCGCTGATTGTGGCGAGGATGAACCACCAGGCGGCGGCACCGGCCAGGATGCCGAAGATCACCACCCAGGAATCGATGAGACCGTCGATGGCTTCCAGCACGTGGATGGCGGCGAACAGGGAAATGAAGGCAATGAAGGTGATCGGGTTGAACAGGGTAACCGCAAAGGCGGTGGCGAAGGCATGCACCAGTGTCTCGTGACCAGTCGTGTGAGCGTGGGAGACCGCAGTGTGCGAGAGTGTCCGTGACTTCCACACGGCGTGGCCGCCCAGCACCACCAGAATGCCGCCGCCGAGGCCCTGGATGACCATGCGATTGTCGGTGAGGAACGCTTCGACGGCACCCACCGAGAGGACGGCGAGAGCCCCGAACACGGTGTCGGCCAGCGTCGCTCCCAGCCCGGTGGCATACCCGGTGAGACGGCCGTCGAGCAGCGTCCTTTGGATGCACAGGACAGCCACCGGCCCGACGGGCGCAGCGACGAGGAACCCCACGACCACGCCGGTAAGAAGGAGCTGGATGTCCACGGCCGGTCAGGTGAATGGCTTGACGTCGCGCAGCGACACGACGCGAAAGCGCCAGGCGAGGAGGAGCGTGGCGATTGCAATGCCTCCCACAATCCCCCACATGAGTCCCGGAACGCCCCACTC
The DNA here is from genome assembly GCA_965207785.1 of Alphaproteobacteria bacterium. GTDB lineage: Bacteria > Pseudomonadota > Alphaproteobacteria > SP197 > SP197 > SP197. Next base: position 362,737 of record CBDBNO010000011.1, read on the forward strand.
GAGGCGATGGCCGAGGAACCATGCCAGGGGAAGCATGACTCCCCAGAACGACATCAAACCCAGCCAGGTGGCCGGCCAGACATCGGCAGCACCTCTGAGCGCACCCACGAGCACGGCCTGCAGGCCATCGAAGGCGATGAGAAAGGCAGCCACGAAGAGGCCGGTGACAATGATCGCGATGATGGCGGGATCTTCCGTATAGATAGCCGCCAGGGATTCGGGGATGAGGGCAACGACAGCCGCCAGCGGAAGCATGAGAAGGAAGATCAGGCCGGTTCCCACCCATCCGGCGGTCGCCATGGCCGCCCTGTCACGCCGGCCCACGGCATTGCCGACACGGACAGCGGTGGCCGTCGACATGCCGATGGCCACCATGAAGCAGAAGGCGTTGACATTCATGGCTGCCTGGAAGGCCGCCACCTGGGGGGCGCCGAGATGGCCGGCCATCATGGTGACAAACATGAAGGCGGAGGTCTCGAAGGCATAGGAAAGACCCATGGGCGTGCCGAGGCGCAGGAACCGCCGCTCCAGCTGGCCGAAGCGGCGCAGTGGGCGGAAGAGACCGTAGGCGTGCTTGTCGGTCATCGACAGGATGTAGATGACGATGCAGCCGAACATCAGCCAGCGTGTGAGGCTCGTGGCCAGAACCGCGCCGGATGCGCCGCCTGCCTCGAAACCGAGGTTGCCGTAGATCAGCACCCAGTTGAGGAGGATGTTGGCGAAATTGGCGATGATCATGACGACCATGCCAGGTTTGGTGCGGCCTGTTCCCTCGAGAAACATGGAGCACGAGGTGAAGAGGAACACGCCTGGCATGCCCCAGGCGTACATGGCCATGACCTCGCCGCCGCCTCGTGCGAGGTCGGCCTCCTGACCGAAGAGCCACAGGATGGCCTCCCCGTTGAAGAGGAGGACCGCCCAGATGAGTCCCAGCGCCGCCCCGTTGAGCATGGCGGTCCACAGGATGTTACCGCAGTCCTCGCGTCGTCCGGCGCCGTCTGCCTGGGCCACCAGAATGACGCACCCGGCCAAGAGGCCGAAACCGATCACCATCATGGTGATGTGCGGGGCAAAGCCGATGGCGAGATAGGCCAGTTCGTTGCCGCCGGCGCGCCCCGTCATGATGGTGTCCACCGTCATCATGAGCAGCATGCCGCAGCGCATGATGATCACCGGCACCCCGAGTTTCAGGGTGCGGACGACATGGTCGGCGACGCTCTGTGGCGGTGGTCCCAGAGACACCCGGGAAGAAGTTGATGCCATTAATGACGTTCCGACACCGATGCCCGACGATGATACGTGGAGCATGCGCCGGCGTGGTGATCAACGGCAGTCCGACGCGGCGCCGTCCCCGTCACAAGATGGTGCAGCCTTTCCTGTCTGTCAAAGAACTGCCGGTGCCCGAGCCCCCACGTCCAGACTGTCCCGCCCAGACCGTAGCATTCACGTCCCCTTGGCCGAGCGGACCGGACCATCGGCGTTTGTGTGGCGCGGGCAGGGCAGGGACCATAGACTTTACCTGCTGCCGACCGCCCTTGGAGATGTCATGTCCGTCTACGCAACCGGTATCACGACCGACGTCGACCTTGCCCGTCCCGGCAAGCGGACGGGGCGCCTTCACCTGCCTCACTCGGTCACGCGATCGGCCTACGGCGTCATTCCGGTTCCGGTTGCCGTGATATCCGGTGGCGAGGGACCCACGGTCCTGATGATGGCCGGCAATCACGGTGACGAGTACGAAGGGCAGATCGCGCTCGGCAACCTGATCCGGACCATGGATGCGGCAGAAGTCAGGGGACGCCTCATCGTTCTTCCGTCAGTCAACCTGCCGGCCGCCCGCAGCGGGGTCAGGGTCTCGCCCCTCGATGACGGCAACCTCAACAGGACCTTTCCGCCCCGGCCCGAATTGGGACCCACCCACGAGATCGCGGCCTATCTCGAGGATGTCCTGATGCCGATGGCGGACGTGTTCGTGGATCTCCATTCCGGAGGGTCATCGCTTGCGTACCTGCCCTTCGTCGCCACCTCCCTCAGTGGTGACGTGGAGACGGACCGGCGTGCGTTGCAGTTGATGCGCGCCTTCGGTGGACCCTATGGCCAGATCTGGCACGCAGGGGAGGGGTCTCGGACTGCATCGGGCGCCGCTGTCCGGCACGGGTGCATCGACATCGGCGGCGAGTTCGGAGGATCGGGAGTGGTCGATCCGGATCACCTCAACCTGGTGGAGTGCGGTATCCGCAACCTGCTCGCCGAGATCGGAGTTCTTCCTTCTCACGATGGCGGAACGACGCCTGGCATGCGGTTAATGACGAGCGATCCACCGGACCTCTATGCCTTTGCACCCGATTACGGCGTGTTCGTTCCCGAGGTGCGGCTGGGGGATGAGGTCGACGCAGGCGCCCCCGTCGGCAGCATCCACAACCTCGAGCATCCGGAACGCGAACCACAGCAGGTCCGGTTCCGGGCACCGGGCCTGGTCATCTGCCTGCGGGCCATCGGCCGGGTCGAACCGGGAGATTGCCTTGCTCACCAGGCAATCGACATCGAGCTGCCGGAATCGCTTTTGTCGTGAACCGGATGGGAAAACATACTGAACTTGACAAAATTGATTTGACGCTCCTCGGCGTTATCGATATGATTTCGCGATGTAAATCACTGTCTTCATCGCCGGAGAACCCGCATGCCGTCCTCTGTCACCTATCGGCAGATCACCTACCGCCTGCTGCCCGAGAAGCGCAGCACCTGGCGGCGGCTGGACGCCATGCTTGACGCACAGCGCCAGCTATACAACGCGGCGCTCGAGGAGCGGATCGAGTGCTTCCGGAAGACCAGCAAGTCACTCACCTACTTCGATCAGGCAAAGTCGCTGACCCATTGCCGCAAGGCCCTGCCGGACATGGCCGCGATGCCGGTGGCCATCCAGCGAGGGACGCTCAAGCGCCTCGATCATGCCTTCAAGGGCTTCTTCCAGAGGGTGAGCCAAGGTGGGGCCGGGTTCCCCCGGTTCCAGGGACGGCGGCACTTCAACAGCCTTTCCGTGGTCTCCGGCGTCAGGGTTGAGGGCAATCGCCTGCGCATCCCCGGCCTGGGCTGGCTGACCCTCCGCCGCCGGGGCGGCAATCCCTGGCCGCAGGGCAAGCCGGTGAGTGCGGTGCTCAAGCGCGAGGAGGGACGCTGGAAGGCGGTGGTGTGCCATGCGGTGTCTCTGCCGGAACCGGTTGACAACGGCCATGCCGTCGGCGTGGACATGAATGCGGGCCAGGTGGCGACCTCGGACGGGGAGGTCATGCGCCTGGAGAAGAGCCGGCGTCTCGAGGCCCGTGCCCGGCGCTATGCAAAGAGGCTGGCGCGGCAGCGCCGTGGCAGCAGGCGCCGGGAGAAGACGCGGCGGCGTCTGGCGAAGACCGCCCGGCACATGGCCATGAAGCGCCATGACTGGCAGCACCATGTCAGCCGCCGGCTGGCGGATGCGGCCGGCACGGTGGTGGTCGAGGATCTGAAGGTCCTCAACATGACCCGCAGCGCCAGGGGCACGACGGAGGACCCGGGACGCCACGTGCGCTCCAAGGCGGGTCTCAACCGCGTCATCCTGGAGACGGGCTGGTCGTCGTTCCGGAGAATGCTGGACTACAAGGCGCGCCGCGTCATCGCGGTGAACCCGGCCTGGACCAGCCAGACCTGTGCAGCGTGCGGCGTCGCAAGCGCCCAATCACGCAGGACGCGGGACCTCTTTCAATGCGTGGCCTGTGGCCATGCGGATCATGCCGACCTCAATGCAGCGGCGAACATCCTGGCCTTGGGGACTGGGGCATCTGCGCGGGGAGGTTGCCGGGTTACCGGGCCTGCGAACCGCGAAATCGATCGGAGGATGGCAGCGTGACGCTGTCAACTTCTCGATACAAGCTTCCATTCGGGTTGACTGTCGTGCCCGAGGAAAACTGGAGGAGAGAGCGTGCGGGAGAATGCGATCCGCCGCATGTGGCGTGAAGGGCGCACCGTGTTCAACGGCTGGCTGGCGACGCCCTGTGCTGCTGCCGCGGAAGGAATGGCGCACCAGGGCTGGGACAGCATCACCCTCGACTTGCAGCATGGACTGATTGACTACCCGTCAGCCGTTCACCAGCTGCGGGCGATCTCCACTACGGCGGTCGTTCCATTGGCGCGGGTTCCGTGGAACGAGCCCGGCATCATCATGAAGCTGCTCGATGCCGGAGCCTATGGCATCATCTGCCCGATGATCGACGATGGCGAGCAGGCGAGCGCCTTCGTTGGCGCCTGCCGCTATGCCCCGTCAGGCTACCGCAGCGTCGGTCCGCTTCGTGCGGCTCTCTATGGCGGCGCCGACTACGTGCGCCATGCCAACGACACGGTGCTCGCCATCGCCATGATCGAGACGAGGCGCGCCGTGGCCAACCTCGATGCCATTCTGGAGACTCCCGGTCTGGATGGAATCTACGTCGGTCCCTCGGATCTGTCGGTCAGCATGGGTCATGCCGCGGGTTTCGATCCCGACTCGCCTGACGTGCTGGCAGCCATCGCGCGGATCGCCGAAGCAGCGGCCCGGCACGCCGTTCCAGCCGGAATTCACGTCGGTTCGGTGGCCTATGGTCTCAGGATGATGGAACTGGGCTATCGATTCATCACCATCCTCAGCGAATACCGTCTGATGACCTGGGCTGCCGGCAACGCCCTCGCGGCGATCAGAAACGGCCAGCCGGATCCGTCAGCGCCCTGATATCCTGACCGGTCCCGATTGTTGAGACAGCTTGTTGACCCTGGTCGAGCCGACGGCGGGTCAGGATCCGCGAGGCAGGTGCGGGTCGTCGGGAAGCACAGGCGGCGGAATGGCCTCATGCAGCAGATCGCCCAGACGCACCGGACGTGCCGGCGGCCGGACCTTGGGCCAGTCGAGGTCCGCTACCTTGCTGCTCCGGCGCGTCGACACCAAGTCAGCCAGGGTGGCAAGGCAATAGCGTCCCTGGCAGCGGCCCATGGAGAGCCGGGTGGTGGACTTCTGCTGAACCATGCCGGTTGCGCCGTCTGCGGCACTCTTCTCGAGTTCGGCAAGGGTCACGTTCTCGCAGCGACACACGGGTGTGGCGGGCGTGATCAGCCCGAGGAATGTTTCCGGCGGCGCGAAAATGTCCGCCACAGCGGCGCGAAACCGGTCGAGACGATCGAGGCGCCTTGCCAGGCTGCGCCGGCGACGCCGCAACGACGCCGAGGGGGACCGTTGCAGCAGTGCCGCCAGTACGGCCGTGCGGCCTTCCGCGAGGGCCAGCTCCATCCCGCCGATGGCTGCGCCGTCACCCACGGCGTAGAGACCCGGAACCGTGGTTTCCAGATCTGCCGAACGTCGGGGTGCCCATCCGCCGAGCAGGGGATCGTGGTGATGGGCGCACCCGGCCAGGCGCGTCAGTTCCGCCGCCGGCACGAGTCCGCTCCCCACCACCAGGCAGTCTGCCTCCAGGGTCGTCACCGACCCCCTGTCAACGCTGCCGAGGTGATCGATGGGAGCGACCGATACCGCCTCGAGTGCCGATGACCCGTGGGCCTCGATCACCGCCTGACCGGTGAGGAACGAGGTCCCGGCAGCCGCCAGTCGCAGGCGCCATGAGAGTGCTTGCGCCAGGAGGGACGGGGCCCGCGACAGGGACGCGAGACGTGACCAGGCTCTTCTCTGGAAAGGGGCCGCCTCGACCACGGCGCGAACCGTCGCATCCGCGCTGAGGAGGGTCATGGCGGCGACCAGCAGCAAGGGCCCGTTGCCTGCGACCACCACGTGTTCGCCCGGCCTCACCCCCTGTCCCTTGATCATGTTCTGGCTGCCGCCGGCGGTGATGACACCGGGCAGGGTCCATCCCGGGAAGGGCAGGGGGCGATCGGTGGCGCCGGCTGCAATGACGATGGCGTCGGCCCGGACCCGGCCCGAATCGGCTCCGGCCGCGTAAGCGAGCACACCCGGATCGGGCACATGCCAGACCACGCAATCCGCCATGTAGTGGAGGCGAGGATGATCGATGACCTTGAACAAGCGCTCGGCCCGGCCACCACTGATTCGGTCGACGCGGTGGAACTGGTGCGGGAGCTGGCGGAAGTACTGCCCACCCGGCTGGCTGTTGTCGTCCATCAGCACGACGGAAAGACCATGGTCCACCGCTTCGCTGGCGGCGGCCAGACCCGCGGGGCCCGCGCCGACGATGGCGATGTCGGCGGATTTCACGCCTGCGACCCGCGACGAGGCAGGGTGTCGACCGCCATGCCGGGCGCTGCCGGAGTCATGCAGGCGCGCACGCCTGCCTCGCCATTGACCACGACGGCGCACTCCCCACAGACACCCATTCCGCAGAAATAGGCAGGCGAGCGGGCCGCTGCCAGCAATGCCGCAGCGATGCTCTCTCCCGGCCAGGCCGGTACCGGCACGCCGTCCGCGAAGAAGGTGAAGCGTTCTTCCTCCACCCTGCCGACCGGCATTCGTCGCGTACCGGCCGTCATGACAGGAGACGGGCCGGGTCGAAGGATTCTTCAGGCACGGACGCGGCGCCTGCGGTAGCCAGTTCCGCCACCATCCTTCCCAGTGCCGGGCCCAGAGAATACCCACCCCGGGCACCGGTCGCGATGAGCACGTCCCGGTGGCCGGGAAGCCTGCCGAGCACGGGCAATGCGTCAGGGGCGACACTCTCGAACCCCGACCAGCAGCGCTGGATGCCGAGGCATCGCAGTGCCGGCACCACCCGGGCGGCAAGGTTGAGGTTGTGCAGAAGGCGCACGTGATCGATGTCCTTTTCGCCGCTCTCCAGGCTGCCGCGCCCCTGCCAGCCGCCGCCGATCATGCAGGTGCCGTTGGCATACTGCTTGAGCGTCAGGACCCCGCCCATGTGGGTCACCACCCGGTCAAGGACGGGTTGGGCAGGCTCGGTGATCGTCAGCATGTTGACGTCGACCATGAGCGGCAACTCGACACCCAGCATGGCTGCGACCTGACCCGACCACGCGCCGGCGGCGATCACCAGGATCTCGCAGCGGATGGTGCCTGCCGGGGTGGCGAGGCGACAGCCGTCGTCGGAGTCGATGGCCCTGACCTCGGCATGGCCGACAAGACGCGCTCCGGTGTCCGTTACAGACTGCATCAGGCGGGGGCCAACGGATAGTGGTGTCGAATAAGCATCCCGGGGGCAGGCGGATGCCGCAAGCACCTCGCCGCCGAGCCATGGTGCGTGGTCGGCCAGCGCCCGCCCCTCCAGGAATTCGACATCGAATCCACGATGCCGTTGCAGGGCAACCGACGTTCGCAACATGTCCACCTCCCGGCTGGAGAGTGCCACGCGCAGTCCACCGGAATGCGCGACCTCCCAATCGGAAAAGGCAGATTCCTGTTGCCACAGGTCCAGCGACATCTCCATGAGTTCCATGACATGCGGATGTTTGATCTGCAGGGAAAGCGTGCCGGCGTTCGCGCCCGAGGCTTCGCCCCAGACATCTCCGCGGTCCAGGACGACGACATCGCGACCTGCGCGGGCGAGGTGGAGGGCGGCGCTGAGACCGGTGATTCCCGCTCCGATGACGACAACATCGCTACGCGCCGGTAGCTCCGTGGTGGCAGGCATTGGTAACCCCGGTCCGGTCTCTCGGGCTGGGGGCATTATACCAGCCGCTCTGTCGTGCGGTGCGCATCATGGTCACTCCGTCTTCACCGAATGGGAGCGGTGCTGGCGCCTCGCGCCACCCGGTATCCGAAACAAGCGTGCGCACAGGGTTCGTCGAAGCGAAGTCGCCGTGTCATGAGCGCGGACTGGTGAGTCCGTATGTCATGGTCGCATTCGCTGCATGATCCATCGCGACGAACCGCGCATGAAACGCCTGTTCGTTTGCGGCGTGGCTGCGCGCGTGCCGGATCTGGCGCACCCTGATACTGGCCGTTCGGGCCTTTGCAGAAGCGACGTCCGTCAAGTCGCCCGAGCGGAACGCGGCCCTCGCCATCATGATGCTGCTGGGCAGATCGTCACCATGGACGACAGGCACTGTCGAGTGTTGCCGACTCAGTCATCAGTGTGCGCACGCGCCTACGATGTGAGTCTCAGCTCATGGACTGGATCGGAAAGGCTCGCGCCACTTGGGAATGGGCATGTGCTCTGCCACGTACGCGGGCGTCGTCAGGCGGCCTCCGTGTCCACCGCATCGACGATATAGGCGAGGACGTCCTGCTTGGTCGCCGTGCTGCGGTCCAGGGTGGCGACAGCGCGACCGGAGCGCATCACCATGATCCGGTCGGCAATCCTGAAGACGTGATCGAGATTGTGGCTGATGACAATGAGCGCGATTCCCTGCTGCTTGAGGTTCTGCATCAGCATGAGGGTGTTGCGCGTCTCTTCGGCGCCCAGCGCCGCTGTCGGCTCGTCCATGACGAGGATCTTGAGATCGGTGGCATAGATTGCCCGGGCGATCGCCACCGCCTGACGCTGACCACCGGACAGGTGATGGGTGGCGACGTGAATGTCCTCGAGTTCGATGCCCACCTGCTCCTTGAGGACGCGAGCGGCCTCCGTGGCCATGCGAGTGTTGTCGAGAAGGGTGAGACCGAGAAACCGGCGCTTGAGTTCGTGGCCCAGGAACACGTTGCCCGCGGCATCGAGGCTGTCGACCAGGCCGAGATCCTGGTAGACGGCCTCGATTCCAATTTGCCGCGATTGCCTCTTGTTGGTGATCGAAACCGGCCGCCCTTCCATTCGGATTTCGCCCTCGTCAAGCTCATGGACTCCGGTCAGGACCTTGATGAGGGTCGACTTCCCGGCGCCATTGTCGCCGACGATTGCAAGCGCCTCGCCTGCATTCAGGTGCAGACTGACGTCGGCAACCGCCATGACACCGCCGAAATGCTTCGAGATCGAGTGCATTTCCAGCAGGGGCGAGTCGCTCCGAACGGAAGGGGACGGCTGGTTCATCGATCGAAACGCCTTACCGCTCCAGCGTACCGATGCCGGTGTACCGGAACGCTTCGCGCTCCATCGCGTCCACGATATCGGCTCCCGTCTCGCCGCTCACGATGGTGATCCGGCCGAGAATGACCAGCGGGATGTCGTCGGTGCGACCTTCGACATGGGCACGCACGACTTCCGCGGTCGCAACGCCCACATCGTCGCTCATCCTCATCGGCGTCGCCCAGAGCTCACCGTGGCGCAGCGCCTCGAGCTCGTCGCCCGTGCCGCCCCACGCCGTCACCTTGACGTCGCTGCCGGCCTCCTGCACCGCGGAGATCGAGCCCATCGCCATGGCGGTGTTGGCATTGTGGATGAGTTCGACTTCCGGATAGGCCTGCAGGATCTGCTGCGTGCCTGTATAGCCGCGCTCACGCTCGAAATTGCCGTAGTGCTCGTAGGCGACTTCCCAGTTGCTCTGGCTGGTGACGCACTCCTTGAACCCGCCCGAACGCTGATCGTCGATGGCGCCGGGAATGCCGCGCACCAGTGCCATGGTGCCCTCGGTGCCGAGATTCTCGAGGACGTAGTCGCACATGATCAGGGCGCCGGCGAGATGCGAGAAGCTGAGATAGGCCAGTGGCTGCGAACTGCCCCAATCCTGCGGCACCACCGTGAAGTTCCAGACGATCACCTCGGTGTCCGGCTTGTCGATGAGCCGCTTGATGTTGTCCTGCTGGACCCGCAGTTCGGTGGGGCCGAAGACGACGTAATCGAAGTCCTCCTGCTCGACCTGATCTGTGTAGGTCGCCTGAATCACGTGATCGCCGACATCCGAGGCATACTGCGTGTCGACGGCGGGAAGGCCGATCTCCTCGAGGCGCTTCATCATCGCCTGATAATTGCGCAGCCAGAAGTCCGACACGTCCTGGCTTGGATAGATGAAGGCGATCTTGACCGGTTCGCCTGGGGGATTCGCCATCGCCTCGCCGGGCTCGCCGACGATGGCCTGGAATGTGGCCAGATTGTCCGCGTCGGTGACTTCGTAGTACTCCCAGTAGCCTTCCTCACCGGACCCTTCGAGATCGGCCAGTGCCGGGATCTCGCGTGCCTCGGTGGCAACGGTGAAACCGGCGCAAAGGACCAGCCCCGCAACGCTTGCGATAAGGGTCTTCGATTGCATAATGTTCCTTCCTTTCAATGCACAGTCTTGATGTTGGTTGAAGATGCAGCGGTCACGAGCGCCCGCCGCGTGCGCGTCTGAAGAGCCCTGAAAGGCCTCCTCTGCCTGGATCCTGCAGGGCTGCATAGAAGGCAACGGACGAAATGATGATCAGGCCCGCTGCAACCTGCTGCCAGAAGAAGTCCAGCCGCAGCATGACCAGCGCGTTGACCACCATGGAGAGCAGCAGCACACCGACCAGCGTGCCCATCATGGAACCGCGGCCACCGAACAGTGACGTTCCGCCGACGACGACGGCAGCGATCGTGTGAAGGGTCAACCCCATGCCCGCGGTGGCCTGGATCGCGTTCAGACGGCCGGTGAGCAGGATACCTGCCAGACCGGCAAGACCGCCCAGAAGCATGTACTGATAGATCTTGTGCCGGTGGACATCGATTCCCGTGAGGACCGCGGCTTCGGTGTTGCCGCCGATGGCCACGGCGTAGCGGCCCAAGGGTGTGTACCGGTAGAGAACGAAGCCGACAGCGATCGCGATCACCCCGATGACGGCAGCGATCGGTATCATATCGAAGATGCGTCCCCGTCCGATCCAGGTGAGCGGGTCGGGAAATCTCGACAGCACGACGCCTGCAGCAAGGACAAGCGCGAACCCGCGAAAGACAAGATCGGTCGACAGCGTCGCGATCAGATCGGGCACCCGCAACTTGGTGACGACGAAGCCGTTCACCAGGCCACAGGTGATCCCTACCAGTATGGCGACAGCCATGCCGAGGAAGACGTTGACTCCGGCATCCTTGATCAGCATGGCCATGATGACCGCAGAGAGCGCTGCAACCGAGCCGACCGACAGATCGATTCCGCGGCCGGTGATGACAAGCGTCATGCCCATGGCCAGGACCATGAAGATGGATGCGTCCTGCAAGATGATCATCAGGTTCTGCAAGCGGAAGAAGCGTGCGTCAGCAAAGGCCATGACCAGACAGAGCGCCATGATCATGACCAGCGGTCCAAGTATGTTGACGGAACGCTCTGCCCACGGAATCTCGCGTCGCCGAGACCCTGTCGCCGGCGAACTATCCGGAAGGCTCACCATTCCGCACCTGTCTTGCCGAGAACAACTGGTGGGGATGCTTTCACCGGCATTCCCGCGAGTCAAGAACATGCGACGGCGGGGCAAGAGAGCCGTTGCTTGCCGAGGTGGAACCTGAGACGTCTTGGGAGTCCCGGTGTTGAAACATGGGCCCCGGAACGCCATGTTACGGGTGTTTTCGGGACATGATTCTCTCCGACCATGGTCAACAGAGCGCAGGAGGAAATGCCCGACCCGCAGGGCGGCGTGGCTGCGCGGCTGTTCGGGGTGCTTTCGGAGTTTATCGCGCCTGCGTGCCTGTCTTTCGGAAGCAAAACCGTCCTGACCGTCCGGCGTTGTCACGGACATCCCGAGCGCATGGCGCTGCAGGCGCCGGAAGCGTTTGCTGAGTACACGACTCTTTGCGACCACTGTTTCGCAGCGTCCCCTGCTCCAGGCAGAAGCCGTCGTCCGCCGGATTGCACGCCGGCGATGTGCTGGTTGTCTGGTAGCCGGGTGCCGCGGTCGCTGAAACAGGCTGTTTGCGGAGGGATGCACCATGCCTGAAACCGTGATCAGCGACCTTCAGAAGCGCCTTGACGACGTGGCGGATGCTGCCAGGAAGGAATGGTTCGAGGCCTATCTCAAGCATGTGATCGGATACCGTGGGGTGCCGATGCCCGAGGTTGTGCGCACTGTCTCCCTGTGGCGAAAGGAGTGCGGGCTCGATGGCCTTGCGAAGGCCGATCAACTCGATGTGGCCGTCTCACTCATCGGCTGCGCCCTTGCAGAGGACAAGTTCGCCGGGATGGTCTACATCCAGAAGTACCTGGTGCGGCATGTGCCTTCGGACCGGATCCTGGAGGCGTCCGAGGACCTGTTCGCGAGGGGCGCATTCTGCAACTGGGCGACAAGCGACGGATACAGTATGCGCGTGCTCGGTCCGCTGATCCGTCGCGGCGGGCGCGGGGTGGCCCAACGAATTGCCGGCTGGCGCACCGCGGCCGATCTCTGGCAGCGCCGAGGTTCCATCGTTCCATTCAGGGCGGTGGTGAGCGATCCGTCCTACCACCCGCTCATCGCGCAAGTCATTGCGGTGCTGGTGAAAGAACGGGAGCGGTTCATCCAGACCGGGATCGGCTGGGTTGTCAGCGACATGGCAAAGGTGCATCCAGACACCGCGGGTGCCCTGGTGGAGCGGCACCTTGACGAACTCTCGGCCGAGGTCGTCCGGCGCCATACTCGGCACTTCCCCGATCATGAACGGTTCCGGGACCTGAAGCGCAGACAGGAACGCTCATAGCGCGGAATTTTAGAAGGAGCGCTCGCGAGTCACGGGCGTCGGCAGGGACGGCGCATGATGGAACGTGTGAAGGTGGCAAGAGGAAGAGGTGAGCATGGTCAATCTCGTTGCCGAGGCTGAAGGGCTTGTCGTCCGCCAGTCGTTCCCGCGCCGCATCCGGGTGATCGATCACCAGTGGATCCCGTTGTCGGACGGGGCCCGACTGGCTGCCCGGATATGGCTTCCGCACGACGCGGAGCGCGATCCCGTGCCGGCGATCATCGAGTACATCCCCTATCGCCATCGCGACTTCACGCTGCCGCGCGACGAGATGATCCATCCATGGTTCGCAGGCCACGGCTACGCCGCCGTCCGCCTCGACATCCGCGGGTCGGGAAACTCCGAAGGGCTGCCCATGGACGAATACGTGGCCCGCGAACAGGACGACATGCTCGAAGCCCTTGCCTGGATCGCCGCACAGGACTGGTGCACCGGCACCTGCGGCATGATCGGCATCTCCTGGGGCGGGTTCAGCGCCCTGCAGACGGCCTTCCGTGGGCCACCCGAACTCGGCGCCATCATCACGCTGTGTTCGACGGATGACCGCTTTGCGGACGATGTCCACTACATGTCCGGCTGTCTGTTGCGCAACAATCTCGCCTGGGGCGGACAGGCGTTTGCCTATGCAGCCCGTCCCCCCGATCCCGCCATCGTCGGCGAAGCCTGGAAGTCGATGTGGCACGAGCGTCTCGACAATCTGCCTTTCCATACCGCCCTGTGGCTGTCGCACCAGCGGCGTGACGCCTACTGGAAACACGGTTCCGTGGCCGAGGATTTCAGCGCCATCCGCTGTCCGGTCTATGCCGTATCCGGGTGGGCCGACGGCTACACGAACACCGTGCTCAAACTCATGGCCGGGCTCGACGTGCCCCGCCGCTGCCTCATCGGACCCTGGGCGCACGCCTACCCGAACCTGGGTGTTCCCGGTCCTGCGGTCGGCTTTCTCCAGGACTGCCTGCGCTGGTGGGACCGCTGGCTCAAGGGAATCGACAACGGCATCGACCGGGAGCCTGCGGTGCGTCTGTGGATCCAGGATCCGGCGCCGCCGGCAACGCACATGACCAAGCGGACCGGACGCTGGATCGCCATGCCAGACTGGCCGCCGCCGGCTGGCGGCGAAGGGACCTGGTGGCTCGATGCCGGGGGACGTCTGGGAAGCGAGCCCGGCGACGGTCTGGCGGAGGTGGCGACACCGCTTGTCACAGGCATGATGACGGGTGAGTGGAACCCCCACGGCATCGGCCCGGAACTTCCTGGCGACCAGCGCAGTGACGATGCTCTTTCCCGGATGTTCCAGGCGCCAGCCGCCGGCGAGGACCTGGCGATCGTCGGGCGCCCGCGCCTCGCCCTGCGTCTGGCATCCAGCAGGCCGACAGGCACCGTCGTCGCCCGCCTGGTGGGCGTGGCGGGCGACGGTTCATCGGCTCTCATCACGTGGGGGTGTCTCAACCTTGCCCACCGCACCGGCCACGAGTGTCCCGAGCCCATGGAACCCGGCGTCTTCACCGATGTCGTCGTCACCATGAACGCCATGGCCCAGGTCGTGCCGGCGGACTGGCGTCTACGCCTGGCTCTCTCCTGCGGCAGCTGGCCCCTGCTGTGGCCGGCGCCCGAAACGAACCGGTTGACGGTCGACTGCGGCGCCAGCGCCCTCGTTCTTCCCCTCCTTTCCGGCAGCGAGGACGACGTGAAGCTGGCGGACCTTGGGGAAGCGGAAATCGCCCCCCGGCCCGACCTCACGTGGCTGCGACCGTTCAGCCGGTCACGCCGATTCGTCACCGACGTCGAAACCGGCACGACGACCCTGGTTCTGGAAAAGGACGACGGAGCCTACAGGATCAACAGTCACGGCCTCGTGGTCGAACAGGCCGGCACAGAGCACCAGTCGATCACGGAAGGTGAACCGCTCTCCAATCGCGGCGAGGTGCGCTGGACACTGGGGCTGTCGAGAGATGACTGGCAGACCTCCGTCGATGCCGTCACGACTCTGGCCTGCGATGCCACCACCTTCCTCGTCACCGCGGAGATCACAGCCCGGGAAGGTAACGAAACCGTCTTCACCCGGCGCCTGGAGAGGACCTTACCGAGGGACAACATGTGAGGATGTCGGGGGCCGTCGGGCGGCCCCCGATACCTGAGAAACGGCGTCAGGTCGTCGCGTCGTCGAGCCAGACATCCTCCCAGTACATCCAGCCGCCGAAACCGTGGGGGTGGCCCTTGAGGTCCTTCACCCGCGAGGCGTAGGCATCGAGCCAGTTGGTAAAGACCGGCGTGATGGTCGCCCCCTCGTCGCGCATGATGATCTGGATCTCGCGATAGAGTTCGCGGCGCAGGGTCTCGTCCACCGTCTTGCGGGCTTCGAGGACGAGGCTGTCGAACCTCTCGTGGGACCAGAAGCTCTCGTTCCATGAACCGCCCGAGATGTAGGCGATGGCGAGCATCAAATCGGCGGTCGGCCGTCCGTACCAGCTCGAACCGCACCACGGCACCTTCATCCACACGGCGCTCCAGTAACCGTCCGCCGGCACCTTCTTGACCGTCACGTTGGCGCCCGCCTCGTTCATCAGTTCGGCCATGACGATGCTGGCGTTGGCGCCGCCGAAATTGTCATCCGAGGCATGGAGCTCGAAGGTGGCGTTCTCCATGCCGGCTTCCTTCAGATACCAGGCCACCTTGTCAGGATCCCTTTCCAGGGCCTCGACGTCGGGGGCAAAGAACGGATCGTGCTGCGGGATCGGATGGTCGCGGCCGACGGTTCCGAGTCCGCCCCAACCGAGCTGCAGCATGCGTTCGCGGTCAATGGCGTGCTTGAGCGCCAGGCGCACGTTGTTGTCGGTGTAGGGTGGTGTGTCGGCCCGCATCGGATAGGTCGGGTGCGCCCCGCCCGGCTGGTTCAGCACCTCGGCGTTGTCGGCCTCGTCGACGGAGGAAATGAGCTGGGGGTCCAGCCCGATCATGATGTCGATCTCGTCCGACAGCAGCGCGTTCACCCGGGCGGAATTGTCCGGAATGCCGAAGCTCTCGATTTCGTCAACGTAGGGACGCCCGGTGCGGTGATAGTTGGGATGACGTTCGAAGACGGCGACGATCCCCGGGTCGAACTCCTTCACCATCCAGGGGCCGGTGCCGATGGCCTCGCCACCGGCGTAGCTGGCGTCGTCAGCGCCTTCCGGCTGCGCCGTGAAGTGGTACTCCGTCAGCAGGTAGGGCACGTCCGCATTGGGCGCATTCATGTTGAAGACGACGTGGCCTGGACCGTCAGCGGTGATGGACTCGACATCGCCGAGATAGGCATTGGCCGGTGACCCGCCTTCGGGGTCGAGATGCCGGTTGAAGGAATAGGCGACATCGGCGGCGGTGAGCGTCTTGCCGTTGTGGAACTCGACTCCCTCAAGAATCTCCATGGTCCACTGGGTGGCGTCGCCGTTCGGTTCCCAGCTGGTCGCAAGGTTGCCGACGAGCCCCTTGCCGGGGATGTAGTCGATCAGCCGGTTGTAGAGCAGGCCGGAACGACCGATGTCGCTGCTGGCGACAATCTTCGTCGGGTCAAGGGTGTCGCCGGCGCTGCTGGTCGTAAACCCGGCCCGCAGCCTGCCACCGCTCTTCGGCGTTTCGGCCCGGGCATCGCGGCATGTGCTTGCGACAAGGGCGCCGGCAGCCGTGGCGGTGAAGCCGGTGGCAACGAGGCCATTGTGAAAGTCGCGGCGCGAGACCCTGCCTCCAAGGAACTCGCGAATCAGGACATCCTTCTTTTCCATCCCCAGTCTCCCTGGTGGTGCTGTGGCGCGGCATTCCCGCACCTTCCTCCCCATGGTGGATGTTTGGACGCCGCCGTCAACATTGACCCGGCATGGAAAGGGCGCATGAACACGTCATGCGCCCCTTCAAAGGTCAGCTGGCCGGACTGCGGGCCGGCCCTCTCGCCGTCAGGCCGTGGCGTCGTCGAGCCAGACATCCTCCCAGTACATCCAGCCGCCGAAACCGTGGGGATGACCCTTGAGGTTCTTCACCCGTGAGCCGTAGGCATCGAGCCAGTTGGTGAAGACCGGCGTGATGGTCGCCCCCTCGTCGCGCATGATGATCTGGCATTCGCGGTAGAGTTCGCGGCGCAGGGTCTCGTCCACCGTCTTGCGGGCTTCGAGGACAAGGCTGTCGAACCTCTCATGGGACCAGAAGCTCTCATTCCACGAACCGCCCGAGATGTAGGCGATGGCGAGCATCAAATCGGCGGTCGGCCGTCCGTACCAGCTCGAACCGCACCACGGCACCTTCATCCACACGGCGCTCCAGTATCCGTCCGCCGGCACCTTCTTGACCGTCACGTTGGCGCCCGCCTCGTTCATCAGTTCGGCCATCACGACACTCGCGTTGGCGCCGCCAAAATTCGAGTCCGTGGCATGGAGTTCGAAGGTGGCGTTCTCCATGCCGGCCTCCTTCAGATGCCAGGCCACCTTGTCAGGATCCCTTTCCAGGGCCTCGACGTCGGGAGCGAAGAAGGGGTCGTGCTGCGGGATCGGATGGTCGCGGCCGACGGTTCCGAGTCCGCCCCAACCGAGCTGCAGCATGCGTTCGCGGTCAATGGCGTGCTTGAGCGCCAGGCGCACGTTGTTGTCGGAGTAGGGCGCGGTGTCAGCCCGCATCGGATAGGTCGGGTGGGCCCCGCCCGGCTGGTTCAGCACCGCGGCGTTGTCGGCCTCGTCGACAGTCCCGACCAGTTGCGGATCGAGGCCGATGATGATGTCGGCCTCTCCGGACAGCAGGGCATTGACCCGCGCGGAGGTGTCCGGAATGCCGAAGCTCTCGATCTCGTCGATGTAGGGACGCCCGGTGCGGTGATAGTTGGGATGACGCTCGAAGACGGCGACGATCCCCGGATCGAACTCCTTCACCATCCAGGGACCGGTACCGATCGCCTCGCCTCGAACGTAGCTCTCACTGTCGGCACCTTCCGGCTGGGCCGTGAAATGGTACTCCGTCAGGAGATAGGGAACGTCCGCGTTCGGCGCCTTCATGTTGAAGACGATGTGGCCTGGACCGTCAGCGGTGATGGACTCGACATCGCCGAGATAGGCATTGGCCGGCGACCCGCCTTCGGGGTCGAGATGCCGGTTGAAGGAATAGGCGACATCGGCGGCGGTGAGCGTCTTGCCGTTGTGGAACTCGACTCCCTCAAGAATCTCCATGGTCCACTGGGTGGCGTCGCCGTTCGGTTCCCAGCTGGTCGCAAGGTTGCCGACGAGCCCCTTGCCGGGGATGTAGTCGATCAGCCGGTTATAGAGCAGGCCGGAACGACCGATGTCGGCGCCCCCGACGATCAACGTCGGATCGAGGGTGTCCCCGGCGCCACTTGAGGTGAAGGCAGCCGTCAGCGTGCCACCGGTCACGGGTTCTTCCGCCCTGGCCTCGCGGACCGTGGAATCGATGAGTGAAGTTGCGGCGGCGGCCGACAGACCGAAGCCCATGAGGCCGTTCTGGAAGTCGCGCCGCGATACCTTGCCCTTGAGAAACTCCCTGATCAGGACATCCTTTCCTGTCACTGGATCATCCTCCCTGTTGAGTGGTGACAACAGGCCGGAGTCTAGAGGACAGGGAGGTCGAATGACAGTACCGCCTTTCGCGGGCGGGCGGATCCGGGAGAGGCGTTGCTTGTCCCGAGAGGGGCCTCGGCCTATTGTCGCCAAGGCGCCCCGCTTGACGTTAGGACGCTCATGAAGCTTATCCGCGACTGGTTCCACGAGACGTTTTCGGATCGTCAGGTGCTGATTCTGACGGTCATTCTGCTGATCGCGGTCGCGGGAATCGTGTTCATCGCGGACATGCTGGCGCCGTTGATTGCCGCCTTCATCATCGCCTTCATGCTTGATGGGCCGGTGCGCTGGCTGACCCGCCGGAACGTCAGCCACATCGTTGCGGTCAACATCGTGTTTGTCGGCTTCTTTTTGGCCGCCCTGCTCTTCCTGCTCGGACTGCTGCCGGTGCTGTTTCGCCAGATGGGCCAGTTTGTCGCCCGTGTTCCGGAGATGACTCAGGAACTCCAGAGCCATCTTGTGGCGCTGCCGCAGCGCTATCCGGACATGTTCTCCGAGGACCAGATCAGCGGTTTCATCAGGGAGATCGGCTCCACCATTGTCGCAGCGGTTTCATCCCTGCCGTCGTTCGCGGGCGCTTCCGTGGTCGGACTGCTGACCGCGATCGTCTACCTCATCCTCGTCCTGGTGCTGGTCTTCTTCATGATCAAGGACAAGCGGGCGATTGTTTCGTGGCTGGTGACGTTCCTGCCCCGCGACCGGGAACTGACAAGCACCGTGTGGAGCGAGATCACGGCTCAGGTCTACAACTACATGCGCGGCAAGGTCTGGGAGATTCTCATCGTCGGTGTGGTGACCTACGTGGTGTTCGCCCTGCTGGGCGTCGAGTTCTCGATCCTGCTTGCCGTCATCACCGGTCTTTCGGTGCTGATCCCCTACGTGGGAGCGGCTGCGGTGACGGTCCCCGTCGCCGTCATCGCCTTCCTGCAGTACGGCATGACGTGGAACTTCGGTTACGTGGTGATCGCCTACGGAATCATCCAGGCTCTCGACGGCAACATCCTTGCGCCGCTCCTGTTCAGCGAGGTCGTGAACCTCCATCCCGTCGCCATCATTGTCGCCATCCTTATCTTCGGCGGGTTGTGGGGCCTGTGGGGTGTCTTCTTTGCCATCCCGCTCGCCACGGTCGTGCAGGCGGTGTTGCGCGCCTGGCCGCGCACCACGCCCTGGCGGCGCGTGGACTGAGAGGCATGTTCAAGCTGATCGTCAGGCGCCTGTTTCTTGGTCTTCTGACACTTCTGGCCATCACCGTCCTGGTCTTTCTCGGCACGGAAATCCTCCCCGGGGATGTCGCCCAGGCAATCCTCGGTCAGGCGGCCACGCCGGAGACCGTGGCCGCCCTGCGCGAAAAGCTGGGCCTCAACGCACCGCCCTGGGAACGCTACTTCACCTGGCTCGCCAACATTCTTGCCGGTGATCTCGGCAACTCGCTCGCCAACGGCATTCCCGTGGACCGGATCATTGGCCAGAGAATCGTCAACACGATCAATCTCGCGCTCTATGCCACGGTCATCGCACTGCCGCTGTCACTCCTTCTCGGGCTGCTCTCGGCCGCCTGGCCGGAAGGAACGTTCGACCGGATGACGTCGTCGACCACAGTGTTCTTCATCTCGATCCCGGACTTCGTCATCGCCATCGTGCTCATCATCATCTTCGCCCGCGAACTGGGCTGGTTCCCTTCCGTCGTGCACCGGCCGAGATGGGGCGATGTGCCGGTGGCCCTGGGCCAGACCTTCTTGCCGATGCTGACGCTCGTCCTCACCATCCTTGCCCATATCATCCGCATGACGCGGGCCGCGGTTCTCGACGTCCTCAAGCAGCCCTACATCGAGATGGCCCTGCTCAAGGGGGCTCCCAAGTCCCGCATCATCATCCGCCACGCCATTCCCAACGCCCTGGGGCCGATCGTCAACGTGGTGGCGCTCAATCTCGCCTACCTGGTGAGTGGTGTGGTGATCGTCGAGGTCATCTTCACCTACCCCGGGCTGGGCCGCCTCATGGTGGATTCCGTCATCTTCCGTGACCTGCCGCTCATCCAGGTGGCGGCGCTCGTGTTCTGTGGCTTCTACGTCGCCCTCAACATCTCGGCCGACGTCACCGCCATCATGGCCAATCCGCGCTTGAGGTTCGCCAAGTGACCCGCCTCGCCGGTCGCACCCGTTCGAAGCGGGCCCGGCCGCGTCCCGACGGATGGGCCTGGTCAGGTATCGTCATCGTCGCCATCGGCCTCCTTCTCGCGGTTGCCGGACCGTGGCTGGCGCCCCACGAGGTCGGCACCATCATCTCGGACTCCAACTTCGAGGCGCCCGGCATCAACACTCTGCTGGGGACCGATACGCTGGGTCGCGACATCCTGTCGCGCCTCCTCCATGGAGCCCGCCTGACAGTGGGCGTGGCGCTGGCCGCCACCTTGCTCGGCTTCCTCATCGGCATGGCCGCCGGGTTCTCGGCGGCGGAGATCAAGGGCCGTTACGACGATTTCATGCTGTGGCTGGCGGACATGATGCTGTCCTTTCCGCCGCTGTTGCTGGCCCTGATCGTCATCGCCTCGCTCTCGTCGAGCCTGCCGGTACTTGTCTGCACGATCGCTGTCCTCCACGCATCCCGCGTCGCCCGTGTCAGCCGGGCGGTGGCCATGAACATCGCCGCCCTGGAGTTCGTCGAGGTGGCGCGGGCGAGGGGAGAGAACCTGGCGTCCATCCTGGTACGCGAGATCTGGCCATCGACGATCCGCCCCCTGGCCGTCGAGTTCGGACTGCGCCTGACGTACTCGATCCTCTTCCTGTCGAGCCTGAGTTTCCTCGGACTAGGCATCCAGCCGCCGGATGCCGACTGGGGCTCCATGGTGAGGGAGAACCTGAACGCCCTGCAGACGGGTGCCTACATTGCCGTCCTGCTTCCGGCATTCGCCATCGCCATCCTGACCGTCGGCGTCAATCTCATCGTCGACTGGCTTGGAGCGGTGTCGGGGCGGTCGATTTCCGAAGAGCTCACCGGATGACGGCCTTTCTCAGAATCGAGGACCTCATTGTCGAGGGAAGGCCGCCGTCGGGAATCTGGGTGGAGACGGTGCATCGCTGCAGCGTCGAGGTGCATCCGGGCGAGGTCGTGGCGCTGATCGGCGAATCGGGAGCCGGAAAGACAACGGTTGCGCTGGCGGCACTGGGCTATGCCCGGCCGGGAACCCGGTTCCGGAACGGCCGCGTCTTCCTTGAGGGGCGCGATGTCCTTGCCATGTCGATCGCCGAGAAGCGCGACCTGCGTGGCCGCGATGTCGCGTACGTGGCGCAGAGTGCGCAGGCCTCGCTCAACCCCTCCATTCCCGTGGGCGAGCAGATTGCCGAGAGTCTGCACCTTCACCAGGTTGCCGAAGGCGCCGACGCAACGCGGCGAACGATCGAGCTACTCGATCTCCTCGACATACCGCATCCCGAGATGATTGCGCGGCGCTATCCGCACCAGACTTCGGGTGGCCAGCAACAACGCATCATGATGGCCATGGCGCTGGCCTGCCGGCCGCGGCTGCTGGTGCTCGACGAGCCGACGACGGCCCTTGACGTGACGACCCAGATCGAGGTGCTCAAGGCAATCAAGTCGGTCAACCGCGACCTCGGCACCGCATCGATCTACGTCAGCCATGATCTTGCCGTCGTCGCCCAGGTAGCCGACAGGATTCTGGTCATGAACCAGGGACATGTCGTGGAAGAGGGGGAGACCTCCCACATTCTCGACGATGCGAGGGAGGACTACACGCGGACCCTGCTGGGCGCAGTCAAGCCGCCGCCGTCTCCTGAAAGGACGGTGGTCGACCGCACCGTGACCAGCGGCGTCAAGCCGGTGATCTCCGTCATGCAAACGTCTGCCAGTTATGCCCGGCAGACCCTGTTCGGCACCATCGAACGCGAAGAATACGTTCTCCATGACATTGCGCTCGATGTGTGGCCCCGAGAAGTGCTGGCCGTGGTCGGTGAATCGGGCAGCGGCAAGTCGACCCTCGCCAGGGTCATGGCCGGCCTACATCCGCCCCTTCCCGGTGCGCGGATCACGCTTGACGACGAGCAGCTTGCCGGCAGGGCGCGGCGCAGAACACGCGATCAGCTGCGCCGCATCCAGATCATTTTCCAGAGCCCGGACCAGTCGCTCAATCCGGAACGGCGGGTCGACGATGCCATCGGCAGGCCCCTCGAACTCTATTTCGGCATGTCAGGCTCCGAGAAGTATGACCGGATTGCCGATCTCCTCGAAATGGTCGGACTCGATCCCGACTACGCCGGGCGTTTTCCCGCCGAACTGTCGGGTGGCGAGCGCCAGCGCGTCTCCATCGCCCGGGCCTTCGCGGCCGAACCGGATGTCATCTTGTGTGACGAGGTGCTGTCCGCCCTCGATACCGTCGTGGCCGCCCGCGTGCTCGAACTGATGAAGGAACTGCGGGAAACCCACCAGGTGGCCTACGTTTTCATCAGCCACGATCTGTCGACCGTCGCCTCGATCGCCGACCGGGTGGCGGTCATGTATGCCGGCAGGATCGTCGATGCCGGTTACACGAACGACGTGTTCGCGCCACCGCATCATCCCTACACGCAGCTTCTCATCAATTCCGTGCCGGCGCTGCGCCAGGGATGGCTCGAGGAGGTCATCAACAGCCGCGAGGCGGAAGCGGGCATGCGTTCCAATGTCATGCTGCACGACCGTCCGTGTCCCTTTCGCATGCGCTGCCCCCTCGTCATTTCCGGAACCTGCGACAGCGAACCGGCGCCCGCCCGGGAGATGGGAGAAGGGCACATCGTCATGTGCCAGCACGACGAGGCGACCCTCCGCGCGGCGCAGGGTGGAGCCTGATCCCTGTCAGCCAAGCGGAGGCCTCGTTGCGGCATCGCCGTAGAGTGGCATGGCGGATTCGATGGCATGGGCAACCCGGAACACGGTCTCTTCTTCGAAGGGGTTGCCGACGATCTGCACGCCGGTGGGAACCCCGTTGTCGTCAAACCCCGAAGCGACGGACAGCACCGGCAGGCGGCTGAACGCGTTGAATACCGGGGTCATGACGACACTGTGAACATCATGGTCGACACCGTCGACGCTGACAGGCTGCTCCCAGTCTCTCAAGTCTGCCGGAATCTCGGTGGTGCCCACCGTCGGGCAGATGAAGACGTCGTGGCGCGCCAGGTCGGGCATGAACTTCAGCCAGGCGTCGCCGATCGCCTTCATGCATTCGTGGAACATGCGGGGCGTGTAGTGCTCGTTGTGTCGCGCGAAGGTCACCGTGTAATCGCAGACGAGGTCGGGATGGTGATCCACGGCATCGCTGAATTCATCGGCATAGATCATCCCTCCCCAGGCGGGAAAGGCGTCCAGCAGGTCGCCGGCCCACGGGGTCGCGATCTCTTCCACGCTGGCGCCCGCAAGGGCCGTTTCAATGATCTGCCGGGTGTTTCGCCTCACGGACTGCGAGACGGCGTGGCTGCCGAGATCCTCTGACCACGCCACCTTCAGTCCCTCGACGCCAAGCGGATGCTCGGGCAGCAACGGGGCACCTGGAACATGCGCCGGGTCGCTTGCCCCGTGGGGGCCGTTGGCGATAGCGTTCTGCACGAGCGCGGCATCGCCGCTGGTACGGGTCATGGGGCCGATGTGAAAGAAGGGATCCATCGCCACTTCGGGACTTCCGGGGTTGCGACCGTAAGGCGGCTTGTAGCCGGTGATGCCGCACATTGCGGCCGGCATCCTGATACTCCCGGCGCTGTCGGAACCGGTGGCAAGCGTCGTTGTTCCGGCCGCGACGGCGGCGGCAGCGCCGCCGGACGAGGCGCCGCACGTGATCGCCGTGTTCCATGGATTGCGCGTGACTCCGTGCAGGCGCGACGTGCAGGTCCATGGCCAGACGAACTCCGGGCATGTGGTGAGGGCATGGATGATCGCTCCCTCATCGACGAGGCTGGCAACGGTGGGATTGGTGTGATCCGCCAGGTTGTCGGCGAAGATGAGGGATCCAAACGTCCGGGGCTTGCCGAGGACGGCCGTGTCTTCCTTGACCGCCAGCGTCAGGCCCTCGAGCCGTCCGGGGCCGCCGTCCTTCCCGGCGTAGCGCGCTTCCGATCGCCGTGCCGCTTCCAGGGCTTCGTCGAAGAAGGTCGAGGCAAGCGCATTGACCCGGCCCTCGACCGCATCGGCGCGGGCAATCTGAGCCTTGAGAACGTCCACGGGCGAGAGATCTCGGGTCCTGAACAGGCGCAAGGCTGCCCTGGCGTTAAGAAAGCAGAGGTCGGCATCGGTCATGGGCGAATGATCCGGAATGGGAGTGTCAGCAGGAGTCCACTGGCCGCACACGGAACAGTCCGGTGAAGGATCCCGGACGTCGCCTTGTCGCCGAATTCATCGGCACGGCCTTCCTGCTGGCGACCGTCGTCGGTTCGGGCATCATGGCAGAGACACTGTCACCGGACAACGTCGGCGTAGCGCTTGCCGGGAACACGCTGGCCACAGCGGCCATGCTGGTCGTGCTGATCCTGATCTACGGACCCGTTTCGGGTGCCCACTTCAATCCGGCAGTGACTCTGGCCTTCGCCCTCAGGCGGGACATCACGCTGAGCGAGGCCGCGGCCTATGTCGTGGTCCAGGTGGCCGGAGCCCTTGCCGGCGCCATGCTCGCCCATGTCATGTTCGACCAGCCGCTTCTCCTTGCCTCGCAGCAGGCGCGCACGGGCGTGGGTCAATGGACGGGGGAACTGGTGGCCACGTTCTCCCTGGTGGCTGCTATTCTTGGCTGTCTGAAGTGGCGTCCGGATGCCGTGCCGTGGGCCGTTGGCCTGGCGATTGCCGGCGGATACTGGTACACCTCCTCGACCTCTTTCGCCAATCCGGCTGTCACCATTGCACGCAGTCTGACCGACACCTTTTCCGGTATCCTCCCGGCCCACGCACCGGCGTTCATCGCTGCGCAGTGTGCCGGTGCCATTGCCGCCGTCCTGCTGTTCGGCTGGCTCCTGCGGCGGACGTGAACCGGGGAGTACGGCATGCAGTTCGCCATTGGTCAGCCCAACCCGAGAACCGAGGATCCTCGCCTTGTAAGGGGCGGCGGACTCTATGCCGATGACGTGAACCTCGACGGTCAGCTGTGGGGAGCGGTGCTCCGTTCGCCCCATGCCCATGCCGCCATCGCCGGCATCGACTGCTGTGAGGCCCGTAGAGGGCCCGGTGTACGCCTTGTCCTCACCAACGCCGACCTTGAGGCCGAGGGAATTGGCTCCCTGCCGTTTACTGGCGCCGTCACCAATCGGGACGGATCTCCCATCGCCGCCATTCCACATCCGGTTCTGGCGACCGGCAGGGTACGGCATGTCGGCGAACCGGTGGTCTTCGTGGTGGCGGAATCACGCGAAGCGGCGCGCGACGCATGCGAAGCGGTCCATGTCGACTACCATCCGCTCGATGCCGTGACCGGCACCGCCGGAGCACTTGCAGACGATGCTCCGCAACTGTGGGAGGACGCGCCGGGCAACGTGGTGCTTGACTGGGAAGTCGGTGACGCCGCGGCGGTCCGCGACGCTTTCGCCACGGCCGACCGCGTTGTGGAACTCGAGGTGGTCAACAACCGCGTGGTCGTGGCACCCCTGGAGCCGCGTGCCGCGGTCGGCGACTACGAACCCGGGAGCGGCCGCTTCACCCTCCATGCCTGCTCCCAGGGCGCCCACAAGCTCGCGGCCCCCTTGGCCAGGGACGTTCTCAAGGTGCCGGGAGACCGTCTTCGCGTGCTGACCGGTGACGTGGGCGGAGCCTTTGGCATGAAGAACTTCCTTTTTCACGAGTATGTCCTCGTGCTGGTTGCAGCACGGCGCCTGCAGCGTCCGGTCAAGTGGACGGCGGATCGCAGCGAGAGCTTTATCAGTGACCTGCAGGGCCGCGACCGCGTCATGAAGGGGCGGATGGCCTTCGACAGTGCCTGCCGGGTGGTCGCCCTCGAGGTTGATGTCCTTGCCAGTTTCGGTGCCTACGTTTCGCAGTTCATGCCATTCGTGGCGACCCTTGCCGCCACCGCCATCCAGTCCATGGCCTACAGGATTCCGGCCATTCACACCCGGGTGCGCGGGGTGATGACCAACACCGTGCCGATCGATGCCTACCGGGGGGCGGGGCGCCCGGAGACCGGATTCATGGTCGAACGCCTGCTCGACCTCGCGGCTCGCCGATTCGGACTGTCCGGGAGCGCCATGCGCCGCCTCAATCACGTGCGCCAGGAGGACTTTCCGTGGGACACCGGTGTCGGCGTCGTCTACGACTGTGGCGATTTCGGACGCCATCTCGACCGGGCACTGGAGCATGCCGATGTCGCGGGTTTCCCGGCGCGTCGGGAAGAGGCGGCCCGCCGCGGTATGCTGCGCGGTCTCGGTGTCACGGGCGTCTTCGACCGTTGCGGCGGCATGGGGCCGGACATGGTGGACCTCGATATCGACAGCGAGGGCCATGTCGTTGCCCGGGTCGGGACGCAGACGAACGGGCAGGGTCACGAGACGGCCTATACGCAGATCATCGCCGACAGGCTCAAGGTCGGCCCGTCGCGCATCCGCATTCTCCAGGGTGACAACGAACTGGTGCCCTTCGGTTCGGGCAACGGCGGTTCCAACTTCATTGCCATAGCCGGCAGCGCCTGTCTCATCGCCGTGGGCGAGGCGATCGACAAGGGGCGGCGCATCACGGCGCACCTCCTCGAGGCGGCCGCCGACGACATTGTCTTCGAGGACGGTGTCTTTCGCATAGACGGCACCGACCGCACGCTGACCTTCGAGGAGGTGGCGGCGGCGTCCGCTGACCCGGACCGCCTGCCGCAAGGGGAGGAACCGGGCTGGCGGGTGAGCGGCACCTACAAGCCTCCGGACGGGCCGGCCTTTCCCAACGGCACCCACATCTGCGAACTCGAGGTCGACCCCGAAACCGGGGTGACGGACCTCAAGCGCTACATCGCGGTGGACGATGCCGGGATCGTCATCAATCCGCTGCTGGTTGACGGCCAGGTGCACGGTGGCGTGGTTCAGGGTATTGGCCAGGCCCTGGCCGAGGAGGCAGTCTACGATCCCGGGTCTGGGCAGCTGCTCACAGGCTCCTTCCTCGACTACCAGCTTCCCAGGGCAAGCGATCTCGTCATGATCGAAACCGACCGCATCGAGGTGCCGACGGCACGCAATCTCCTCGGCGTCAAGGGTATCGGCGAAACCGGGGCGATCGGCAGTCCTCCAGCCGTCATCAACGCGCTGGTGGATGCGCTGGCTCCCCTCGGCATCGATCACATCGACATGCCGGCCACACCGCTCAGGGTCTGGCAGGCGATCAGGAACGCGCCTGTGACCGCCCGTGGCGGCCACTCAAGCGAGCATGAGAACCACAACCGGGAAGGTCGCCGATGATTCCCTCGTCAGAGTTTGCCGAACGCCGGGAACGCGCCCGGCAGGCGGTCCGGGAGGCGGGCCTTGCCGGCCTCCTTGTCTGTTCGCGTGGCGGCGGCACCACCGACCGCTACGCCGACGTCAAGTACCTCACCAACTTCTACACGCGGTTTCCCTACATTCCGGATGTGCCCGGAGAGTGGACGGGCAGGGCGCACGCGTTCGTCATCCTGCCGGCCGATGGCGAACCGATCCTGGTGGCCGATGACCGGCCGGAACGCGACTCGGACCTTGCGATCGGCGATGTCACGGTCACTGGAGACGTGACGGGATCGGCGGTCGCCGCGATGAGGAAGGCCGGGCTTTCCGGGGGGCGCATCGGCGTTGCCGGGTCGGACACCCTGCCGTGGAGCCTCCACAACGCCCTTGCAGAGGCCCTGCCGGAGGTCGCGTGGGTGCCCGCCGACGACATTCTGGGCGGTCTGCGCATGGTGAAGTCCCCCGGGGAGATCGCGATGCTGCGTCGTGCTTCGCAGGTCGGCAGTCGGGCCACCGAGGCGATGCTGGAAAGCGCGGTGCCAGGCGCCACCCACGGCGAGGTGGTGGCCGCCGGCATGGAGGTTCTCGTCACCGCCGGGGGCATTCTCTACAACTCGTTCATGTCGTCCGGGAAGGGCGGCAACAACCCCGTCGTCGCATCGAGCAGTTTCCCGACCTGGGGATCCGACGACGTGCTGGAGGACGGCGACTGGTTTCACGTCGGGATTTCAGGGGCCGTTGACGGCTACTACTTCGATCATGCCCGCTCGAAGCCGGTCGGCCACGCCACCGCCGAACAGGTCCGCGTCTTCGAGGCGCCGCTCCTGGCCGTCAGGCAGGCGATGGCCGTCGTCCGTCCCGGCGTGACGGCCGCCGACATCGCCCGTGCCGGACGCGAAAAACTCGAGAGTCTGGGTTTCGAGCTCGAGGGCTCCTTCAAGGGATTCGGCCATGGCATCGGTCTTGGCTGGGATTCTCCGTGGCTGGTGGAGAGCGATCACACGCCCATCGAGGAGAACATGGTGCTGTGTGTCGAACGCAGTGTCCGCCACATGGGCTATGTCGGCGATTTCGAGGAAACCGTCGTGGTCACGAAGGACGGCTATGAACTCCTCACCGATGCCCGGGTGCGCTGGTGGTAAGTTTCCCTCTTGCAGGGCGCTTCACGGCCTGGGAACTTTGTGCCAACCCGTGAGCGCGGAGCCGTGTCGAGTGTTGTCGTGAATGATGTGAGTCCCGCAGAGCGCTTCGAATCAGTATAATTCAAATGTTCACGCGAACTATTAATAGTGCTGCGCCCCATTAAGATACGTTTAACAGAAGGCTGAAGGAACTCTCCATCGCCACTGCACGGTGACTCACGCGGTAGAGTCGGGTTGAGTCGTATCATCCTGGAAAAACCGGGTCCACACGGCGCAGGATGGCCAGGCCGGCTAGTTTGACACCGGCACCGAATCATCGTAATTAAGAAATTCATACGAACTCTTAATTATCGTGCGTGATATTCAACTGCGCTTAACTTGGGGGGCCGGCTGCGCACGACGCACCAAGGCGCTCATTCAACGTATGGCATCACGTTTTGACTTGATCGGGTTGAAACACGTTGCGTTGATCGGGGGCATTTCCGCATGGACCGGAGCGAGACGGGCCGACACGAATCAGTTGTCGTTGGTGGCGAGGCAGCACGTGCCTTTGTCCCGGCACCTTTGCCGCCGGTGCCGGCCCTGGACCTGACACACCTGCAGTCCCGTCTGGAGCGGGCATTGCTTGCCCTCGGGCGCCTGGACAGTCTTTCGAGGTTGCTGCCCGACATCGGCCTTTTCCTCTACACATACGTGCGCAAGGAGGCCGTTCTCTCCTCCCGGATTGAAGGCACTCAGTCCTCGTTGTCCGATCTTCTGTTGTTTGAACTGGATGAAGTGCCGGGTGTTCCCTTCGAAGACGTCGTAGAGGTCTCCAACTATGTGGCGGCCCTGGAACATGGATTGCGCCGGCTGCACGATGGCTTTCCACTGTGCAATCGCCTTATCCGGGAAATTCACGAGGTGCTGTTCAGTCGGGGTCGCGGCCAGAACAAGGCACCCGGAGAATTCCGCCGCTCACAGAATTGGATCGGCGGCCGTCGCCCCGGATTGGCAAACTTCGTCCCGCCTCCAGCTGCTTCGGTCGAACGCTGTATGTCCGATCTCGAACGCTTCATTCATGCTGACAGCGACGGACTGCCCCTCGTTCTGCGGGCAGGTCTCGCTCATGTTCAGTTCGAGACCATTCACCCGTTTCTCGACGGTAATGGCCGGGTAGGGCGCCTCCTGATCACGCTCATGTTGCATCATGGCGGAGTCCTGCGCGAACCGCTCCTGTATCTCAGTCTCCATTTCAAGCAGCGCAGGGACGATTACTACGATCTCCTCAATGATGTGCGCCGCCGGGGCGACTGGGAAGCGTGGCTCTCGTTCTATCTTGACGGGGTGGCTGAGACCGCGGAGGGCGCGGTCGAAACGGCGCAGCGGCTTCTGGCACTCGTTGAGGAGGACCAAACGAGAATCCGGCAGATGGGACGGCGGGCGGGATCCGTGCTGCGCATGCATCAGGCGCTGAGTGAGCGTCCCATCGGATCAATCAGAACACTTGCCACAAGAGCAGGGCTTTCCTTTCCCGCGGCATCATCCGGGATGAAGGCCATGGAAAATCTCGCCATTGCCCGGGAGTTGACGGACAAGAAACGGAACCGGCTCTTCGGGTACGACCGTTATCTGGCCATTCTCGGCGAAGGGACGGAACCGTAGTAGTTGGCTGACCCTGTTGCAGTTCTTGATACGGCGCCTGATGACACGGCCTTCCGGCTGAACAATTTCGGCCGAGTTGCGACCCATGCTTCCTTGCCGCTTATGTGGCGGCCGACCTCTCGCGCCGTCGGACCAGAGGACAGTTGCTCATGGCAGTCCATGCTGCGACTTGTTTGTGCCTTCAATCTTGATGAACACATGGTGTGCAGACTTGAGATTGTTCGAACCACCTGCAAGATTCCGAGCCACGGCGCACATGGGAATGTTTCATGGAGTGCGTGTGCGGCGGCTGAGGGCCGAAGCGAGCAGGTCGATGGCCGGACTGACCACCTCACAGCTTTTCGAGACCGGACGCTATCCTGTAGATCGTCCGGGAAGCGCGGAGTTCGACGCTCTGGTTACGCAGGCGCGTGCCGGGCTGGCCGGGACGAATTGTGCGCGGCTGGACGCGTTTGTCCGGCCCGACACCCTGGCTCGGATGCAGGAAGAGGCCGAACGCCTCGCGGCCGGTGCCGTGTTCCACCGTGCCAGCCTCAATCCCTATTTCTCGCAACCGCCGGAAGGGACGCCGGAGGACCATCCCCTGAACCGATTCTCGCCACGTCGGCACGGCATGATCCGGGCTGACAGGTTCGATCGAGAGAGTGCGATCTGGACGGTGTTCCGGAATGCCGACCTGTGCCATTTCGTGGCGACCGCACTGGGCTTCGAAACGCTCTACACCTATGACGACCCGTTCGGCAGCGTGAACGTCAATGTCCAGCCCGAGGGCTGCGAGTTCGCCTGGCATTTCGACAACAACGATTTCACCGTCTCGTTCGGGTTGAAGCAATCTGCGGCAGGCGGAATCTTCGAGTACGTGCCCGACCTGCGCAGCGCGATCGATGAAAACTACGAGGGGGTGAAGCGGGTGCTGGACGGCGACCGGTCGCGCGTGCGGTCGCTTACTCTGGTGCCGGGCGACCTGCAGCTCTTTCGCGGTGGACACACGTTGCACCGGGTCACGCCTCCGGAGGGCGGCGACAGACACAGCCTGCTGGTGAGCTATGCCACCGAGCCTGGCGACATGACGTCGGCCGAGAAGGCGATCCGCATCTGGGGCGAGGCTCACGCGGAACACCATGTCCGGGACGCGCGGCGGGCAGGAGCGGGGTGAGCCGCCCTCGCAACATCCTCTGGCTGAACACGGATCAGCAGATGATCGCCAACAGGCCCGGCGCGGCGCGTGAACTGCCCCTGCAGACGAGACTGGCCGCGCGGGGCATGAACTTCTGGCGTGCCTATACGGCTCTCCCCATATGTTCTCCGTCGCGTGCCTCGATGCTGACGGGCCTTTATCCGCACAACCATGGCCTGACGGAAAACGACGGGAGGTTCGGAGGACGCGCCGGTCTGGATTCATCCGACACCCTTGTGACCGATCCGCTTCGAGAGCGGGGGTATCGTTGCGCCTGGTTCGGCAAGTGGCACCTCCATCAGGAGCTGGACGCGCGCGCATTCGGTTTCGAGGGCTACGCACCGGCGGACTATGCCTATCCCTATGGCAGTGCCGGCTATCGCGCCTATCTCGAACGCAACGCGTTGCCGGATCCGGTAGTGCGGGTTGAGCTGTCGGGAGAAAGCGGGACGCCGCCAGGCAAGGAGGTCGTCTTGACTTCAGCCAAAGACTGGTTCGATTTCGAGGCAGGCAGCGCAATCCTCGAAGGGCCGGTCGAAACGCATGAAGCCTTCTTTGTCGCCGAACTCGCCGAACGCTGGCTTCGCAATTCGGGAGACGACCCCTTCTTCATGCGTGTCGACACCTGGGGACGCACCTTCGGTGCTAAACGACGGAAATAACGCCAACAATTCCCTCTCCCCAATGCAACTGCGGGACGTTTCCGCCACGGAATTTCCCGCGACTGCAACTCAAGGCAAGGGGGAATCCATGGCCACGACACGACTCACCCAGGCGCGCCTCGACGCGCTTCGACCACGCAAGATCGTCCGGGACATTCGCGACGCCGATCTCAAGGGCTTCGGCGTCCGTCTCTATCCGACGGGGCGGAAGTGTTTTTTCATCCACAGTCAGCACGAGGGAAAGAGGGTCTGGAAGATCGTCGGCGATGCCGCCTCCTTGAGTGTGGAGGATGCCAGGGCCAGGGCACGGTCCATGCTGGCAGCCAGCAAAGGCAGCGTTCAGGCAGGATCGGAACACTTCCTGTTCGAGGAGGTGGCCGAGGAGGTCTTCCGCCGCTACGGCAGGAACTGGAAGCCCGCGACATTCAAGGTCAACCGGAAGTACTACGCCAACCAAATCCTGCCGTGGTTCCGGGGACGGCCGATTGCGGCCATCACGGCCGCTGACGTCAGGGAGTGGTTCGGCTCTCTCCATTCGACGCCGGTGACGGCCGACCGGTCCGCCCCGGTCCTTTCCGTCATCATGACGTGTGCGGAGACCTACGGATACCGACCGGAGGGAAGCAACCCCTGCCAGGGCATGAGGCGCTATCGGCGCAAGGGGCGGGAGCGCTTCCTCTCGGCGGAGGAAGTCCGTCGCCTCGGGCGGGTGTTGCAGCGTCGCGAGAAGAACGCTGCCATCAATGTGGCGATCATCCGTCTTCTCTTGCTGACAGGCTGCCGCAGCAGCGAGATTGTGACGTTACGCTGGAAGGAGTACCGGGACGGACATCTTCATCTCGAGGATTCCAAGACGGGGCCACGTATGGTCTGGCTGTCGTCTCCGGCGCGGACGATCCTGAACCGGCAGCTCCGGACTTCATGCTGGGTTTTTCCGTCAACCTGGACCGGCAGGTCCGTCAACGTGACTGCCGTCGGCAATTTCTGGCGACTTCTCCGCTCTGAGGCCGGTCTGCACAACGTCAGGCTCCATGACTTGAGGCACACATACGCCAGCATCGCCATCATGACGGGAGAGAACGTGCTCACCGTCGGCCGGCTGCTTGGCCACAACGATCCCGGAACGACACTGAAGTACACGCACCTCGCCGATGAAGCGGTGGCCAAGGCGGCAGAGGTGATGGGTCCCGTTCTTGCGAGGGCCGCGTCATGAACCGCCGGCAGAAACTGAGCGATGTCCTGATCCTTAGTCTCAAGCCTGGTCCCCGGGAGTACACGGTCCGCGATACCGTGGTACCCTCGCTGGGCGTGCGGGTGCATCCCTCCGGCGGCCGCAGTTACGTCCACTTCGTCGAGGGCTGGAAAGTGTCGCTGGGGCCAGCGATGTTGAAGACCGTGGATGCAGCCCGCGCCGAGAGCCGTGTACAGCTGTCGGACGGCGTCATGGAAAGGAAGGACATTCCGCTATTCCGGGACTTTGCTGCCGGTCCGTGGCGGAACTCCTGGATCCACCGGTGCAAGCCGACGACGATCAGGTGGCGCGATGGGCACCTCAAGAACCATTTGCTTCCAGCATTCGGTGACCGGCGCCTTGACCGGATCACGCCGATGATGGTGCATCGGTGGTTCGACGACTTCAGCAGAACCGCTCCGGGCAATGCCAACCACTGCCTGAAGACCCTTCGCCAGATCTTCAACCATGCGGTCGCTTGCGGGCATGCCGCCTCAAGCCCGGCCCGAAGTGTCAGACCCAATCCGCGAAAGAAGATCACCCGCTTCCTTTCCCGGGATGAACTCGACCGATTGCACGGGGTGCTCGACCACCGTGAGCGCTCTGCAACGATGCAGGAGTCACAGCGCCAGCAAGTCGACATCATCCGTCTTCTCTTGCTGACAGGCTGCCGCAAGAACGAGATCGTCCGACTGCGCCGGGACGAGGTGGCCGGAGCCTGTCTTCGGCTCCGCGACAGCAAGACCGGGCCGCGCACGGTCTTCCTGAATTCCGAGGCCCGGGCCATCATCGAACGACGAATGACGGGAGGAACGGCGTTTCTGTTTCCTTCGCCGAAGTACGCCGGGCGACCGCTCAACAGCAATCTCACACTCTGGTACGCCATCCGCAAGGAGGCCGGCCTCGAAGACGTTCGCCTTCACGACCTCAGGCACACATATGCCAGCCATGCCGTCATGCAGGGAACGCCGCTTCCCGTCGTGGCCCGCCTGCTTGGTCACAGCCAGTCGACCATGGCTCTGCGCTACGCCCACACAGGTGATCGCGAAACCGAAGCCGCCGCCCGGAGGATCGGTGAGGTGATTTCTGAGATGCTCGACATGGGTACAACTGGTTAACACAACTGCTGTCCCATCGGCATCGATGGGCGATGTGATGAATTGCGTTTTGAGGCAGCGTCCAGTTCGAGTTTGAGTCGGCTGCCGTCCCACAGTATGTTTGTTGCCAATCGTGCTTATGGGGAATTCGACGTGGAGCCGGTAACAACCTTCGGTCTGGGTGCAATCGCCGCTTATCTGGCTAAGGATGGCGTCGCCAAGTTGCTTGGCCCGACCGCTGACTACTTGGGAGAAGGCTTGAGGGATCTCACTCAGCGTCGCATTGAAAATGTCGGAAAAGTGTTTTCGAATGCCTCCATTAAGCTAGGTGACGGGCTTGAGAAGCCCGGTCAAGTTCCACCGAGAGTCCTAAGGGCTGTGATTAATGAAGCTTCATATTGTGAAGACCCCTTGGCCTTGGAGTACTTCGGTGGAGTGTTGGCCTCATCAAGAACGGAGATTGGTCGAGATGATCGTGGTGCTCGTTTGGCCAAAGCCGTGGACAACCTTTCTACTTTCCAAATCAGAACGCACTACCTGATTTATTCAACGTTAGCGACTGTGTTCTCATCTTCCGACAGGCGGTTTGGAACTTCAGCAGACCGCAGGAAACTACGGCTCTTTCTTCCCTTCCGAAGCTATGTGGATTCGATGATGTTCTCTCAAGAGGAGCTGAATCATCTGCAGCTTATGGAACACATCTGGCACGGGTTGTTCGTGGATGGACTGATTGAGAGCGAGTGGCTACTCGGAGATCAGGAGGAGCTCAAGAAGAAATTTAGCGGTGCTCCAGGCCCTGGTATTGTGTGCACGCCCTCAGGACTAGGAGCTGAACTCTTCTTGTGGGCATTTGGTTACGGACACATGCCGCTTGAATACATGTTTTCCGATGACTTTGAAGTAGCGGTAGACGGCGTACCCAGGATCGTCCCAGGAGCTATCGCAACTGGCAGGTAGGATATGACGGCATCTGTTGGAGTAGCTTATGCATCGTGTGGTGCACCCCGATGCTGGTACGTCCCACGACATCCTGCCATAGTTTCGATTCGACATTTGGTGTTACGAAATCAGTCATACCGCCTTCTCCAGCAAAAGGGACATGAGGGAAGAGTTCAGGGTTGAGACCATCATTGTCCCAGACTTTGCGGTAGAGGCCACCCGACGCGCCCCATCTACAGCTTCCTCAAACATTCTCTGGAGTTCGATTGGCGGCACAAAAATCGGGCACGATTTGACGTCTGATGTTGTAATCGTGTTCAATCCAGATGTCGTCTTCGCTTCCCGCAACAAGTGTTGACGACCGTTGGAGGAGTTTAGAAAGGCACACACGAACGACGGCCGTACGGACACCCCATCCGGTCGGGCTCGGATCAGATGGTTTTGATGAACGCAATTTGCGATGCTACCGTCCCATACTGCAGCTCGGCCGATTTCCCCCGCATTGCCGTGTCCTTCGACAAGCAACAAGTCACCCGACAGAAGCCGCACTCGCCGCAGTTCCCCCTCGGTTATGCGAATGTACTTGATCTCGTCTAGAACCAACTCATTTCTCAACACATTCGCGACACGCAGATATGGCGATGCAATTGGGCGGTTTGCACGCCTCTTGGTAACCTGCAGACCGCCTTGAATTCCGCAGATTTCGCCCAAGTTTGCTGTCCGCCAGCCCTTCGGGTTCGCAATTGAATCCCCGAACATCTTGACAAACAGCGCCTGTATGAATTCCTCCATCAACCCTCGTGCCCGCGCCCGCAATCGCTCGATCATCGCCGCCCGGTTCAGGATACCGACGATCCGCTGCTGCTCGTCGAGCGGAGGGAACGGCACGCGCAACTGCATCAGCGCTCTCATGTCGGCGCGCGGCATCCGCGCACCCGTCGCCGACGACATGACGTAGTCGACTGTCTCCGGTCGCCGCAGCACAAACGCAATGAACTCGCGGTCAACTCCATCACGCGGTAAGAGCGGCACCAACTCGGTCGAACACCTGCCCACAAAGCCTGGGGTAGCGACCTTGTTGAGATATGGCCGGAGTTTGGCGTAGAGGACGTGACGCTCGTCGAAGCGAAATGTCGTACTTCTCTGGTTCCCTACACGAGAACCGGCATTGAAGTTGAAAGCGCCACTGTTGGATTCGACTTGTTCGACGCCCACGAAGGGGAGACCAGACTCGTTCGGGTCGTCAGGACGAAGTCCTTGGCGATCCACTTCGCAAAGTTCACCGAGCGGAACGATCGGCACTCTCATTCGGCGACAGCCTCCCGCACCGCCTCGGCAAGCGCGTCGATCTCGCCCAGTATCTCCGTCTCGATCCCACGCAACTCCTCCAGAATCTCCAGCGGGTCGCGGTGTTCTACCTTCGACCGGTTCAGAGGCCGGTGGCGGTTGGCGCTGAGGTTGTAGTCGGCGGCGCGAATCGCGTCCGCCTCGGCAAACCACCATTGCTCAATCCAGTTCGCCTCAGGGTCGCGCTCGCGCCATGCCGCCCATCGCGCTTCCCGGTCCCGGAACGCCTCGGTCAGGGCGGGAAGGTCGTCGTCGTCGATGGGCTGATCGTGGTTGGCGTCAAGCTTGAACCCGTCGTTGTCGGCATGCAGGAACATGACGTGTTCCGTCGCGCCGCCCTTGCGGAACACCAGGACCGAGGTCTTCACTCCGGAGTAGGGGTTGAACACGCCTCCGGGCAACGACAGGACAGCGTCGACCGTGTTGTTCTCGACCAGCTTGCGGCGCAGTTCCCGGTGCGCCCCCGTCGAGCCGAACAGCACGCCCTCAGGGACGATCACGCCGCAGCGCCCGCCTTCCCGCAGATGGTTCAGCATGTACTGCAGGAACAGGAGCTCGGTCTGCGCGGTCTTCCCGACCTTCACGTCCTCGACGATGCGGTCCCGGTCAAGACGCCCGGAGAAGGGCGGATTGGCGAGGATGGCGTCGAACCCCCGCACCGGAAACCCGAGTTCCGCCTTGTCCGCCCGGTCGAGAGTGCGCGTCAGCGCGTCGCGGCGCAGGATCCTGACACGGTCGAGGCCGCGCAAGGTCAGGTTCATGGTGGCGAGCCGGACCATCTGCGGGTCCACGTCCGCGCCGTAGAAGGTCGCCTCCTGCAACTGTTTCGCGGCATCGAGGCTCAGCGTGTCGCCGAGACCGCGTTCGATTGTCTTGCCTTCGGCATCGATCTCCTCAATCCCGGCGGGCGACGAGTTGGCGAGCCGGATGTGGTCCCAGGCGCCGACCAGGAAGCCTGCCGTTCCCGCCGCCGGGTCGTAGACCGTCTCGCCGATCCGGGGATCGACCAGGCGAACCAGGGCACGGATGACGTGGCGCGGCGTGCGGAACTGGCCGAGTTCGCCGGCCTGGCGGATCTGGCGCAACACATGCTCGAACAGGTCGCCCTTGGTGTCGGCGTCCACCCGGTCGAGATGCAGGTCGTTCAACTGGCTGACGACCTGGGTGAGCACCGTCGGCTCGTCGATCACCAGCCGGGCGCCCTCCATGAAGTCGGTGACGCCGTTCGCGGAGAGTTCGGCGTGGAACGGGAAGACCTCCTCGCGCACCCAGTTCACGAGCCGCTCCCCGTTGAGGGCTTCGGCCCAGGAAGACCAACGCAGGAGCGAGCGCGGCACCTTCCCGGCGCCGGGCTCATTGGCGTTGCGCACGTCCCGCAGGTTCCGTTCGCCTTCGAAGACGCTGACATACGCTGCGGCGCCCGGCCGTTGCGCGGCCCGCACCCGCGCCGCGTCCGCCGCCTCATGCATGTAGAAGTAGATCAGGAAACTGAGCTGTTCCGCGTTCTGCGCGGGGTTGGGATAGCCGCCGCCGAACAGGTAGTCGCGAATGCGATCGATGCCGCGGCGGAGTTCAGGTGTCATGGGCATGCCGTCAACGCTCCCCTTCGCCGGCGGCCCCGGTTTCGTCGGTGGGCTGCCGTCGGCCGAACACCGCGGCGTTGAAGCCGGCAATCAGCCTGCCGAGCGATTCCTCGCCGCCGAACACGCGCCGCGCCTGATCGTACCCCCCGAGGGCGGCGAAGGGGTGCAGGTCGAAATCCCAGCCGCCGAACGCGTCCATGTTCATTGCATCGGCCCGCACGCGGCTTCCGATCAGGCCCGCCCAGCGAGCCTGTTCCGCATCGAATTCCTCGTGCTTGCCCCGCCATGCCTCGACGCGCACGCCGACCTCGGCGGCGCGCGCCTCGTGCTCCGGCGTGCGGACAATTCGGCCCGTCTCGTCGAGCGTCAGCCAGTCGCGGCTCTCCGGGTCGATGTGATCGTCCACGTCGAGAGTCAGCAACGCGCGGGGATCACCGGAGGCGCGACGGGCGTGCGGACGCATGGCGCCGCCCTCGATATCCCCCTCGTCGTCGCCGTGGAAGTCGGTCACTCCGACGAAGTCGAAGATCGTGAATCCCGTCTTCCCGATATGGGGCGCCTTTCGGGTGCCGCGTCCGCGCATCTGCCGGTAGAGGATCGCGCTCCGCGTGAACCGCGCCATGACAAGGTTGACCGCCTCCGGGCAGTCGAAACCGGTGTCCAGCATGTTCACGCTGACGAGTATCTTCGGATAGTCCTCATCCTTGAAGCGCTTGACGACGGCGCTGGCGTCGGGAGCGGGACCGCTGCCGAGGTCGCTCACCACGAAGTCGGCGTAGCGCACGGTCGGGTGCGGTTTCCTGTCGGCGAAGTGCTCGTCGAACATCACCGCCAGCGTCTCGGCGTGCCGCCGGGTCACCGCGAACACGATGGTCTTGCCCCAGGCGGGCCAGCGCCGGATGCCGTCCTTGCCCATGAAGCCCTTCTCGTGCGCGTCGCGGAATTCCCGGACCATGGCCCGGTTGCGCTCCGGGATGGTGAACTTGCGCTCCAGGGCACGCGGATCCACCTCGATGGTGTCCGATGAGTCGAAGAGCGCTTCGAACTCGTCGCGCGTCTCCTTGTCCATCGCGCTCCAGTCCAGTTCGTCGCGGTGAACCGGAAAACCGTCTTCGGCGGCGGTCTTCACCGTCATCGCCTTGTAGATACGGTAGGGTACCAGGTGGCCTTCATCGATTGCCCGGCGCAGGGTGTACCGGAACGTGGGTTCTGCGAGCTCGAAGAAGCGCAGGGTGTCACGCACGAAGAGCCCGTCCTCAGAGTCGGGGAACGTGTCTACGTCCGCGGTACACGGCGTGGCCGTAAGGCCGAGCTGAATGCCGTCGAAGTGCCGCAGCACCCCGCTCCACTTGCCGTAAATCGAGCGGTGGCACTCGTCGGTGATGACGAGGTCGAAGTATCCCGGCGACAAACCGCGGTGTTCCGCGATCATCGTCTGCAATGTCGCAATGGTGATGCGCCTGGTTCGGTCAAAACCGCGTCCCGGCCGCATCACGTGACAAGGATAGGCCCGCAGATGGTCCGTGAACGCGTCCTCGGCCTGGCGCGCCAGCGCGATGCGGTCGACCAGGAACAGCACGCGGGTGACGATGCCCGCCTCGAACAGGCGCTTGATGAATGCCGCTGCTGTGCGGGTTTTGCCGGTGCCTGTCGCCATCTCCACCAGAAGCTTGCGCCGTCCGTGCGAGACTTCGGCGGTCAGTGCCTCGATGCATTCGATCTGATAGTCGCGGTCGACGATCTTTCGCTCGATCGCGACGGTCGACAGGTCGCGACGGTTCTGGCGCACGGCGACCCGTCGTTCGAGATCGTCCTGGGCGTAGAAACCCGAAATGCGTCGTGCGTGGGCGTCGGTCTCCCGGTCAAGGAACCACACTTCCTCGCCGTTCGACAGGAAGACGAACGGCGCACCGAGCTCTTCGGCGTAGTGCCTTCCCTGATTCTGCGCCGTGATCGGATCGGTGCTCGCCCGCTTGGCCTCCAGCGCCGCCATAGGCCGGCCGCGCCGATCGCACAGCACGTAGTCGGCCTGCGTCCCGTCGGGCAGCGCGTGCTCGAACAGGACACTGATGCCATCGGTCAGATTCCAGCCGGAGTCCTGGAGCAGCGCATCGATCTTGACGCGCGCGAAGGCTTCAGTCGTGTCGCTCATGGAACTCCCATGGATCGAGGATATCAACTCCCGCGCCACGATAGTTGCTCATAGCGCAGCGCACCATGACAGCATTGGACAAGTGACAAATGGCCGCACTCTGGCACTCGTCCTCAACCAGTGGGTGGCCTGCTTGGCTCCTTTGCGCCAACATCCCTCCATCAATTCTCGCGGTGAGCTTACGAACACGATGCCACGATCTGCAGCTAGACACCCTGTAACCAGAAGAATGAGAGCCAGCCAACTGGCAGTTCCTGACAATCTGCGTCATTGGCGCTCTTGCACCGTTTGACGTCGATCTCCTGTCCGTTCATGTGGCGAGACTTCTTCCTTGTGCACTTCTACCACATCGATCCATCGTGTCATTTGCCCGCCGTTCCGGCGAATTGCGTCCGGCAATGCGAACCAGAACAGAATACACACTCTCAGGATGTCCATAGGCGGATGGCTGGCGTTCCAAGCTTGGGCGACCACCGTCCCGAGTAACAATCGCCGTCCCTCGTTAGAAATACCCCAGCTTCTTCGCCGCTCTCATGAACCTTTTGTCGCGCTTTTTCAACTCGACTGGGTGCGATGCCCAATACTTCGTGAGGCTCTTGATCATCACTTCGTCATAAGTGGTGTGGCCGCACACTTGACACTTCCACTTCGTGCCTCCGAAAAGGACTTCGAGATTCCCGTCAAAGGGAAGGTGAGCAGATCGAACGAGTACCTCGCCATCCTCTTTGGAGACGCTCACATGAGGACACAGCATCATCAAGTTCTTCTCTCTCTGCGCTCTCCTGTCCCTCAACCATTCATTCACGTCGAAACGGACATTTGCCCGGAGGGCCACGATTGACACCAGGCTGGCGACAACCCACCCCGACCACGTTACCATCCACTCGGGCACGTCCCTGCCTCCTGCTTTGGCCTGAATGGAATGAAGAGCATACACTCAGGTTGACATGCTCTACCACCGTTCCAACATCGCCGAGCATGGCAATGAATCGGATTGCTCAATGTCGAGGGTGTCGTCGTGAGACTCGTAACAGGGGAAAGAGTGCAGCGCTGGACTGCGCGCTTGTCAGGACATCCAGCGCCGAGGTGACAAGAGAAAGTCTACCTTTGCATGTAATCCCCCCAAAGAAGACACCAATGCCCACCAGACGCCCCATCGCAGACCGACTCAGGAGTCTAACTTCTCCGCCCGTAAAGCCCCGCGGAACGTTGGCTGCGGCTGACCTAATGCTTGAAGCGATCACTGAAATTGCGAACGGCAAGAAGATTGCCTGCACCGTCAGTCGGCACTGCCGCACCCGGATCTTCGACTTCCCGCGTTCCCGGCTAACTGAGCCGGTTCCTCACTACCCGATTTACCGTTCGAATTCCGTGCGTGCAAGCCTGGTCTGCGATCTATGCACGTACTTCGAGCAGTCTGAGAGCCCGCACTATGGAATGAGTTCACCCCTCCGCCATGACGTGGCTGAGTTAATCCAGAACAAGACCTCCAAAGCCTCAGACATCAACCCATACCTCGTCGTCGAAGAGTTGCACAACCTTCACCCAACTGTGCTTGACAGAGGGTGTGCTTCGGTCGACGAGGTCGGCTACAAAGACGGCCAAACCATCCCACTTCTCACTGGAGGACGCACCAACGCAAGATTCCTCGTTGCGATCGAGACCAGCGACGGCCCTTGGCCGGACATTCCCAGCAACGAGCACACGGTCAACATGATTCTCGCCGCAACACGCGCATCCCAAGACGCCCATGATGAGATTCGCAAGCACATCGACCAAAGCTGCTTGGTCACTGACGATGACCGGTTCATCTGTCCGATGTCGACGGGCTTCGGGTCGGCCAGAGCCGAAGTAGTTCGCCCACTCGATGCCAGCGCATTCCGTGAGACCGCCGCGAACCTGCATGCGACGATCTCTCGCATGGAAGCAGACCTTGCCACCGAGCACATGAAGTTGCTTGTCCAAGCCCTCTATTGGGACGACTACAAAGACGACGCCTTCAGACGACTCCACTACCTGAGTCTGTGGCAGTCCCTTTCAGAGTCGGGGAGGAAGCTGGGTTACACGCCCCCGAGCCCAAAGACCAAGATCGCGAAGGATCCTACGACCATCGGAGGCACACTCAGTCTTGAAGCGCTCGCCAGCTATCGAGACGACATCGCCCATTGCTGGACCGGCAACATCGATGGCAACTGCCTGGCCAACATCTACCGAACAATCAACGAGTTGCTCCGACGCAAATACAGTCAATGAGGCTTATCGATCCGCTGGTGTCGGAGTGGCCATACTCAGCACTCCAGGAATCTAACGCAGTTTTGCCAAATCCGCCACTTGACTCTAGTCTCCGTCGGCATTCAGTGGGAGCTTCGAACCAAATCTACCACGACTTTGGTGTTAAGTTAGAAATAGGCCAACATCCGATCAACAAAAAGTGAGATCAATGAGAAAGCTATCGTGGGAAGAGACCACTTGTAGGCCAACCTATGCAGCTTCCCCCAACATGAAAGATTGCGCCAATAGGTCTTATAGAGCGCTTTAGCCGATTTTTCATAGGAGTTTGTATCTGGATTCCCTTGCCTATAGACAGGGGATGCCGATGTTACGGTATGCGCAATTATGGTTGGGGTAGTAACGCTTTCTCCATTGTACAATGCTCCTTTCTCAACAAAGGAGATTGTTCCAATCTCCGAATTCGTGAAGCAATCCTTGACCAGCTTTACGCCAAGCGGATTAAATTTGGTATGTTTGCCCTCCACTTCAAAGTAAGGAGCTATTTGTTCCATTTTCCAGAGGGGCATATCCCATCTCCCTGTTTGGACAGTTGGTCCGCCTGTGCCATGTTGGATAATGGTTCAACAACTCAGTTCACGGCACTGCCAACCCTCTAGCCCGTATACATCACCACGGGGACAACGGGAGTATTCGGCCGTTCATGGCCGTCCTGGAATGATCCACTGCGTTGAAGCAGGCGCCTCCTCATAACAGGAGGGAAGCGGGACCAAGACCCAGCAGAATAACGATTACCCAGCGGAGTTTCGAAGCAAGCCCCGTGTTGATCTCCTCGATCCGTGCCTTCAATGGCAATCGGTACTCCGCATCTATCAGCGCCCATTTGTCGCTTTCCTCCCACCAATGGTCTGCAATCGTGGCACGCACGGCATGTGTGACAGCGTCTTCCAAATGTTCCACGATAGCCATTGCCTGAACGTTGATCTCCGCCGCCCTTATCTCATCAACGTCCCATCCCGCTTCACGCATCAATTCTATTTGGTGCAACTCTTCCCTTATCCGCTTGCTGATGGTCATCCTCTTTCTTCCTCGTGGGAAAGACGACGTTCCGCAGAGCAAAACAGCCTGTCAAGTGCAATTGACGCCCAATGTTCAT
Organism: Alphaproteobacteria bacterium; assembly: GCA_965207785.1. GTDB lineage: Bacteria > Pseudomonadota > Alphaproteobacteria > SP197 > SP197 > SP197. The sequence continues at coordinate 406,609 of CBDBNO010000011.1, forward strand.
CATCCTGGACGGTACTGCGCCAAACCCACATGTTCCGACGAACCCATACGCGGATGCATTTGCACTGGAATGCTGGGCGGCACTCTACGAGCGAACAACGATTGCGAACTTGCCAAACTCTATCGTGTCGAACTATTCACGGAATTTCTGGCCAAGAGTGGTTAAGTCACGATCAAACTCGTTTCCAGGTTGAAGAAACTTGATGTGAGGCTGGTAGTGGCGAGCCCCGAAACAGCTCTTCCATTTGGTACTCGGTTTGCGATTGCCTATCACCTGCGGCGTTTCCAGACTGATCATCTGACGTCGCAGACGCTGGACTTCCTTGATTGCTCTGTTCCGCTTCGTGAGACGAATACCTACAGATCTTCGAGCGGGTTCCATCTCGGGACGCGGGTTTTCGCCGCCAGGCGCAAAGACCATAAAGCGTGTTTCCGCGGCGTCTGCTTCAATTGAAAGAAGTTGAGGCGTTTGGCGATCTTGCAGCCCTGGCAGCTTGCGCCGGGCGTAGTAGACGGTCAGGTGCATCCGCGACTGTATCGCACTCTCGGGTATGCCACTTGAACGAAAGAATCTTGCGATGTCCGCTTCGCATCGCCTGGTCAGATAGAGCAGCGCGTACACTTCAGGATGGGAACGCTTCATTGAATGCCTGATGACGATCACAATGACAGTCCAAATATAGTCTGATACTGTCGCAAGACAACACGGAATTCCGTGATGGTCGCCACCGTCACCCGCCTGAGCGAAGCCGCGTCCACAGTCCACTACTTCGAGGCGGACGGCTACTACGCGAAGAACGACCCCGAGCACCGCAAGGCGAGCGGCTGGCATGGCGGCGGCGTGACGGCCCTGGGCCTCCACGGCCCCGTCAAACCCAAACGCTTCGAACAGATCCTCTCCGGCCACGTTCCCGGCACGAAGACCCGCCTGGGACGCCTGCGCGACGGCAGACACGAGCACCGCCCGGGCCTCGACGTCACCTTCTCCGCCCCGAAGTCGGTTTCCCTCGAGGCCCTCGTCCACGCCAAACCCAAAACCGGGGCCAAGATCGTCCGGGCTCACGACGAGGCGGTGAAGGCGACGCTGGACTTCATCGAGACCGAGCTTCTCGAGACCCGGGGCTGGGATCCGGCGACGCGCAGACGCCCCCGGGTGAAGGGCCACGGTCTCGTGGCGGCGACCTTCCGGCACTACGCCAGCCGCAACCTCGACCCGCAGCTTCACACGCACTCGGTCATCGCCAACATGACGCAGAACGAGGATGGGGCGTGGCGCAGTGCCGACTTCATCAAACTCGAGCGCTCGAAGCTGCTGATCGGCGCCTTCTACCGCCACGAACTCAAGACACGGATCGAGGCCCTGGGCTACGCGACGACGCAGACCATGGTGGGCAGCGTGCCGGGATTCGAGATCGCCGGCTATTCGAAGCAGCACCTGAAGGCGTTCTCGACGCGCCGCGAGGAGGCGCTCAAGTGGGCGAAGGAGAAGAACCTCGACACATCAGCCTCGGTGATGCAGCAGGCGGTGCTCTACACGCGGAAGCGCAAGGAGGAGCCGTCGCGCCGGGAGCTGACGCGCCTGTGGAAAGCGCGGACCGGCGAACTTGGTCTCGGGCGCGACTGGACGACGGCGCGGGGACGCAGCCCCTTGCCCCGCGAGGCGCCCCGCCGGGAGCGGCTGCCGTTCCGCCTCGACCGCGCGCGATGGAACCGGCGGCGGGATGGTGCGCCGGCGGGAGAGCCGCAGCAGCTTTCCGTCCTCTTCGCGGTGCGCCGGGCGGTGGAACACCTCGAGGAACGCAAGACCGTCTTCACGGCGGCCATGCTGCGCGCCCTCGTCCTGGGCTCGGGCCCGTGGTCGCTCAACGAGATCGACCGTGCCATCGCGAAGCTCGTCGCCGACGGCCACCTCGTCGAGGCGCGGGCGCATCGTTCGGATCTTGCCTTCGTCACCGACCGCGCGGTGAAGGCCGAGAAGGCCGTGCTGGCCTGGATGAAGGAGCATCGCACGGGATACGGGATCGACATTCCTCCTGGCGCCGTCGACGTGGCCCTCGAGGAAGGCTCCCTCAACGCCGGCCAGCGCGACGCCGTCAAGGCGCTGCTTCTCCCGGGCAGCCGCCTCGTCGGCGTGCAGGGGCATGCGGGCAGCGGCAAGACCACGATGCTCTCGGAAGTGGTGGCGCTGGCGGGAGCGGAGAACGTGATCGGCCTTGCGCCGTCGAGCAGCGCGGCTCTGACGCTGGGACAGGAGACGGGCTTGCCGACGCGGACCCTGCAGTGGCTGCTGACGCGCTACCGCGACGTCGGCGACGGCACGGCGGACGAGGAGGCGCTCGACGATGCCCGCGCGGCTCTTGGCGGCCGCCTCCTCGTCGTCGACGAGGCGTCGCTGGTCAGCATGGGCCAGATGGACGCGCTTCTGCGCATCGCTGACGCCTCAGGTGTCGCCCGGGTGGCGCTGGTGGGCGACAGGAGGCAGCTGCGGGCAGTGGAGGCGGGCCAGCCGTTCCGGGTGCTGCAGGATGCCGGCATGCCGACGGCGGTGATGGACGAGGTGCTGCGCCAGCGCGACGCCGGCTTGAAGCAGGCGGTCATGCGCATGATCGAGGGCAAGCCAGGTCTTGCCCTCGAGACGCTGGGTCCGGGCGTCCTCGAGATGCCGGCGGACGAACTCGGCGATCATGCCGCGGCCCTGTGGCTCGACCTCGACGGCCGAGCCCGCGAGGGAACCCGGATTCTGGCGCCCACCCATGCCAGGCGACGGGAGATCAACCACGGGGTCCGCGCCGGCCTGAAGGCGGAAGGGAGCCTCAAGGGGAGGACGCTGACGATAGAGCGCTACGTCAGCCTCCACCTCACACGTTCCCAGAAAGGGGATATCGGCAACTGGCACGAGGGAGACATGGTGGTCTTCCACCACGACGTCTACGGGGCGAGGGCCCGGAAGGGAGACGCCTGTCGCATCACCGGCCACGAGGACGGCAAGGTGATCTTCGATCATCCGGACGGCAAGCCCCGAAAGCGCGATCCGTCGGGCTACCTGCGCTACCACGTCGATCTCTTCGAGACGGACGAGATCGAACTCCAGGCGGGCGAGCGGATCCGCTGGACGCGCAACGACCGGGATCGTTCCCTGCTGAACGGCGAGGAGGCGCGGGTTCTTGCAATAGGCCACAAGAACGTCAAGCTGGCCACCGCCGACGGCCGTGAGCTCCTCATGGCCCATGACGATCCCCAGCTTCACTTCATCGACCATGCCTATTCCAGCACGGTGCATGCGGCCCAGGGGATCACCTGCGATGCCGTGATCGCCGTGCTCGACGCCGACCACGGGTCCATCGGCGGCTAGGCGGCGTTCTACGTGGAGCTGACCCGGGCCCGCGACCATGCGGTGCTGCTGACCGACGACCGCGACGGTCTGGTGGAGGCCCTGGAGACGGCGAAAGGCGATGAGCTCTCGGCCCTTGAGGCGATCGGTGGGCAGTTCCGCGAGGAGGAGCCTCGAGAGGACGTTCACCCCAAGTCCGACGTGGCGCAAGACGCCCGGGAGAAGATCCGGACACGGTCACAGGGCCTGGAGACCATGGATGCCGTCGACAGCCATCTCCTGCGGCGTCTCGAGGAGCGGCGCGGACTCCAGGATGCCGCCGGCGGCGGCGCTCTCGCGAGCGTCGCAGGCTACGCGGCATGGCGGGAAAAGACGGCGGCCGCCCTCGACGCCATGCGCGAGGCGTCCCGGCGCCTCGACGGCACGGCGGCCGCCGAGGAGTTGCGGTTGCTCCTCGACTTCGACGACGGCGTCAAGATCGTCGAGGAGAGACTCTATCGGTTGGTCGCCGAGACCGGCGACACGGGCGAGAAGCTGGCCCTTCATCCGGACTTCAAGGACCTGGCGCAGCTGGCGGTGGTGCTGGAGGCCGAGGCTCCGCTCTCGGCGCGCCTGACGGCGGACCTGGCGGCACTCCCCGGGCTCTACGAGGAGGTCATGGGCGCGCCGCTGCCGGATCCCTTCATCGCCGATGACGAGGATGAAGTCATCGAGGAGGAATCCCGGACCGCGGCAACGGACGTGACGCCCATGACCGCGGCGACGGATGAGACGACCGTTGCCGCCATGGCGGAGAGTACGACGGAATCGGCAGAGATGCACGATGATGCCGGACTCTTGCCGGCCGCGCCGGACGTTGTTCCGGCCGCGCCCGCAGAGCCGTCGCCCGACGTGGCCGCCGAAAGGCTCGGCGCCCTGATCGCGGAGCGCCGGGCGATGATCGCCGAGGCCGACGGCAGGCTCGTGACCTCCCTTGCCGCCCATGCCGGGTGGCGCGAGAGGGCCCTGGCGGCGGTCGACGACTGGCGGAGCGTCGGCGGCGACGATGGCGAGGACCATGACGATGCGGCGCGGCTCGACCGGGCGATCGAGCGCGACGGGCGCATGGCCGACCTTGCCCGCCGCCTGGCGGCGCACGAGGCCGCCGCGAAGGAGGCAGGCGACGATCCCATGGCTGGAGTCGACGCCAATTTCCTGGCGCTGGACTGCATCGATCTCGCGTTGCAGGCACGCCTCCACGGCGAGGCTCTGCCCCGGTTCCTTGTCGACTTCGAGGAGCGCCGCACGGCATGGCGGAACGAACGGACGCCGCCGTTGGCGCAGTCCGCGCCGCGCCCGGACGCGGCGACGCCGGCGGAGACAACGGTCGCCGCGCGTCCGGCGGAGTCCAGGACGGCAGCAGTGGCCCCGACAACGCCAGCCTCCCCACGTCCGGCGCCGAAGCCTGAGCCGTCGCCGCAACCGGCCGCGAAGGTCACGCCCTCAGGCGCCCCGTCACCGCAACAGGCCACACAAAAGCCGGCCGTCAAACCGGCAAAGGAGGTACCGAGGCCCGCCGTGAGACCGGCGCCGTCCGCGCCGAAACCGGTCGTCAGACCGGCGCCACCTGCACCCAAACCCGTCGTCAAGCCGGAACCGGCAACGCCTGCACTCAGGCCAACCATGCAGCCGGCAAGGCCGCGGCACACGGAACGGGTACCGTCACCTCCGGTCTCACCTCCCCCGCCCGCGGGCCCCGATTCAGCGGCCATCACACAAGCCGTGGCGCGGGCGCTGCGGGATCGCCGGGCCCTGCAGGAGACCGCGGACGGCAGGCCGCTGCCCGACATGGCGTCGTGGTTCGACTGGGCCCGGGACGCCGAGACGGCGCTCGCCCGCTGGAAGGCTCTGGCGCCCGCCGACCGGCAGGGCGCCGCCGATGCGGAGTGCCTCGAGAGGCTGATCGCGTTCGATCTCGAGGCCGACCGCCTCGCCATGGCGTGGCGCAGTCACGAGACGCTGGCCAGGCTCGCCGACAGCCATCCGCTCGACCATCCGGGCGCCGGGGAGATCCTCGCCGCCACGCGGCGCTTGCGGGACGGGGCGCCGGCGGACGCCGTGCTTCCCCGGGCCCTCGCCGAGGCGATCGCGAACGCCGAGACGCGTGCAGCGGCACACGCGAGGGCGGCGGAACTGCTCGAGCCTGTGAGGGCGCTCGACCTCCAGTACCGGGCGTTGCTGGATCGGGAAGGAACCCGCGACCGGCCGCTCAGCCGGCGCTGGAACCGTTCCTGGTCCCGCTGGCGCAGAGAGGCCAACGCTCTGGCGCCAGCGGTGGAGGAGCTGAAGGGTCTGCTGCCCCACCTCGGCGGCATCGAGGACGCCCGGGCGCTCGTCGGAAGCCTGGCGTGGACGATTCCGGGCAAGCGCGACTTCCTGCCGGGCTGGCTGCTGCTGCGTCTCCACGACAACGCCGGCGAGGCCGCCCGGCTTGGTCTCAACCCGACGCAGACTTCAGCCTGGCCCGGCCTCGTCGGCGAGATGGGCGCCCTGATGCGCCGCCTGAAGGAAGACGACCCGCGGCATCGGTGGCTCGATGCCGAGATCGATGCCCATCACCGGCGTGTCGAGGCGCAGCGCACCATCGGCCTGGTGCTGCGGCGCGTCGAGGGCTGTGTCCCGGACTCGCAAGACTTGAGGAAGAAGGCCGATCGCGAGGCGCTGCCGCTCGTCCAGAGCAACGCCTGGATCGACTGGCACGACACGGCGACGATGCGGGCCGGGGAGGCCCGCCAGGTGCTCGACCGTCACGGCAACGACCGTGGCCTCCTCGGGGACGGCACCGGCTGGGCGGCGCGCCTGGAGGCGGCCATCAAGGCGATCGACGCCGCAATAGCCGAGCACGGCGAACCGGACCGCTCGGTCCAGGCCAGGAAACAGGTCGAGCAGATGACGAACCCGGCGCAGAAGCGCGGCCGCAGCCGCGGGTTCTCCATGTGACGGGCGGCATCGATCCGGGGTTGCGGTGCGGCCAGGGCCTCTTCGACCTTGCCGGGACTGACGTCACAGGCACCGTGCTCGACAGCGCCGGCGTCAGCTTGTCCCGGCGTCTGCCGCCAGGGTCGTGTCGTCGTCGAAACCCGCTTCGAGCGGAACATCCAGGGTTTTCAGCAGCGTCGACATCATGAGATAGACGCCGACGGTGAAGACGATATCCAGAATCTGCCTGTCGCTGAACACGCCGTCCATCCCAGCCAGGGTCTCCGGCCCGATCTCGGCGCCGTCGAGCATGTCGTCCACCGTGCGCAGCAGCAGCGATTCGTCCCTCGACCAGCCGGAAACCTCGCCTCCCTCCCGCACCCGGGCGATCCGGTCATCGTCAAGGCCGGCCTCTCAGGCCGCGCATCACATGCTGGCGCCGCTCGTCGTCGCACGCGCTCAGGTGGGCGACACGCAGGACCAGGAGTTCCCGGTGTTCCGCATGAAGCGAGGACGTTTTCACCACGTGTTCGCGCAGGGGCGCGTACGCCACCATGAGCTCCGGATGACGGGCGATGACGCAATGGATGTTGAGCGGCGAGCCGATCCGGCGCCGCACATCCCGAAGCGAGGGATCCCATGCGTCCGGATCGAGGGGCTGAAGGCATTGCATCAAGGGCGTGGTCATGAATGTCTCCGGCGGGTGTCCGACCGGGACAGTGCCACGAGCCCGCTCCCATGGGAAAGCCGGATCCCGCATGACGACCCGCCCAAGGGCTGGAATGTCCCGGCGCTTCCCGGGATATGAAAGGCTGGCGAATTGGCGGCTCTCCACCCGTTCAAGGGTCGCGGTCCTGGTTCGACAAATGCCCACCGGTGCGGTGTCGGCGTGCTGTCCCCCGAATTCGAGGGCCGAAGTCGACAGTGACCCCGACGAACACCAGGGCGACGAGCGGGACGGCGCTTGCGAAGGCCTGTGCGGTTCGCAACCCTTCACGCCCCCGAACGGCGTCTCTATAGTCACCTCCGTCTCCGCCGGCGTTTCTCGATTCGCCGGCGCGAGCGGCGGCGGGGACTTCAGCATCGCCCCGCCGCCACCGTTTCACCGCTGCACATGACTCCGTGCGCCGGGTGGCGTACGCTGTTCAGCCGCTCTGCACATCGACCCTGCGGTGCGCAGAGTCGGGACCATTGCCGGCGTCATGGGGCGCCGGCAATGGTCCCTCGTGCCTCACCGCTGCAATGCGTCCTCGAGATTGTCCGGCCTTGGTCCGACATCGGCAGGCCGGTTCCGTTGACTGCGCCTCCAGGCCAGGCATGCGTCGCAGGAGTAGCCGGTGCGGGGCCGTCCCCGGCCCCGCTTCACGGTTGAGACCGTTGGCAGGATCACCGGTCCGCCGCAATAGACGCACAGGCCCGCCGCCTTTCTCTCAGTGCGGCGCTCGGCGCTCCACCGGCGCTTGTCCTCGCGCCGCTCCTCTGATTCCGCCACAGCCACCCACTCCATTGTTCGAAAGGCTGCGAACGCCGTCTTCGGTGCGCCCCGCCGGCGATTTCCCAACCCGGCCGCATGAGGCATCCGCCCATGCAGGTCACCCTGTCACAGGCTCCCGGACAACGCCACCGGCTCAACGCGGCGACGGATGATCTCCCGTCGCCCGGAAAGGCCGCTACAATGTCATGGAGGAGACCGGTCGATGATCCGCACGCTTTTCATGGCAGGTATCGCGGCGCGCCGTTCTGGTGCTCGCCGCATGTCAGACGACCACCGCCACGGTGGAGCGGCCGACATGGTACCCCTACCCGAAGGGAATCGGCTACGAGGGCAGGATCCACTTCGACTTCGGCGCCAGGTATGGCCATGCCATCTGGAAAGACCGAAAACACCAGGGCATCGACATCAGGGGCCACCGCCGTCAGCCCATCCATGCGATCGCCGACGGCGAGGTGGTTCTCAAGGACCACGATTCGTGTGCCGGTCTCCTGCTTGTCATCGACCACGGCCATGATCCCGACGGCGAGCCCCTGATCGCCCACTATCTGCACCTGGGCGGATATCTGGTCGACAGCGGCCAGCATGTGAAGCGCGGGGATCTGATCGCCTGGCTCGACAAGCCCCCGCGCCGGACCCAGTGCTGGTCCAGCCAGCACCTGCACCTGCAGCTGTCGAATACCGTCTGGCGGGCAGACACCATGTATCGCGACCCGGCGAAGAACCCGCACCTCTTCCGGGCCGATGGCCCCTACCGGCCGACATGCTTCGACCCGGCGAGGGAATACCCCGAAGGGACCATCACCTATCCGCTGATGTGCGACTGGCAGGTCTTCACGGTGGACGATGTCCTGGAGCGGATGGCGGGAGAGACCGATGAGGCGGCGGCAAGGGCAGACCGACAGAGGTTCTCCAAGAAACCGTCCGGGCTCCACATGACCCGTGCCTGTCGGGATGCCCGCGTTCTTCAGTCCAACGACTCCCGGAAGGTGTCGACAAGGTCCCAGGCCGTGTCCTCGCCGAACCGTATCGCCAGAAGATCGACGATCTCTTCGTCCCGGCCTTCGTCGATCATCTCCAGCATCGCCCGGCGGGTGAGGAAGCCGATCCGTGCCGCCAGGCTTTCGAGAACCGACGACGCATCCGGCGTCAGTCCCGACAGCCGTTCCTCGATCCGCTCGGCCGTGTCGAGAAGGACCCGCATCTCGTCCCGCGCCGCCGCCTTCGCGCCGGGCGTTTCGGGATCGACCGCGAGGGCGCACTCGACGACGTAGGCCGACGCCGACAGACCCCGCCGCGAGGCGCGGGCGCCGATGCGCTCCCACTCGTCGGCCGTGCAGGTGAGCGAGTGCTTCTCGGACCGTTCCCGGCGTCTCATGCTTCCGGCTCCCTCGCCTGCTCCGCCCGGACCAGGAAGGCCAGCGCCTCCATGGCCGACATGCCAAGATCGGGGATGGTGCCGTCGAGGGTCTCCAGCAAGCCCTCGAGGCGTTCCAGGCGCACCTGGAAGCGCTGCCTCTCTTCGGGATCGAGGCCGGGGCCCGCAGTCTCCCCGGCGTCCTCATGGAGCGCGCAGGCGACCATGAACCGCGACCGGTTCATGCCCGCCGCCTTCGCCCGCCTGCCGATGAGGCTGTGCTGCCGGCGGGTGCAGTAGAAGCTGTGCAGCCCGAGACGAGAGCCGTCCGTCGTCATCTCAGTCCAGCCTGCGGTCGATCGCCACGCGCGCCTCGACGAGTTCCCGGATCCGCTCCCACGTCTCGGGGTCCTGAGCCATGCGCAGACGCTCGATCTCTTCCAGCACCCGCACGGATTGCTCGATGCGGACAAGGGACGCGGTCACGCCGGCATCGGGTTCAGGCTCCGGGTGGGCGCTTGCGAGGCGGTGCACGATGAAGGCCGAGACGCGCATGCCCGCGGCCGCTGCGGTCTCCTTGAGGTCCAGCCACTCGCTGTCGGTCATCATCACCGTGCGCTGCTTCCTTGGGGTGTCCTTGAGGTCATCGTTCATGGCGGCTCCGGAGGTGAAATTCACCGCGCCACCGGGTAGTGCAGTCTGCACCATGTCCGGCAGATGTGCGATGGATCGTTCCGAATTGTAGGCGCTGATTGCCAAGGGTCAACCATGAGTGCGGCGATCATGCTACGCCATGGGTCGTTCGCATGGTGTTGACATGGTTAGGTCGTCGCCTGTGTCATGGCGGTTGTCTCATGGTCGCCTGACCATGGTGTTGACGTTACGTTTTTCCGTAAATGCAACTTATGTCCACCATGCGGGTACCATGGCATAGTGATCGAATGTTCACCACGGGGCGGTTGACAGTCCAACTAACCGTGTGGTATGGCGTCATTTAGTGGAGAGGGGAATGGCAACCGTTGGTAGGTGTTTGTTACGGTGTTGACCTAACCTCGGTGGTCACACCTGGGGGCCGCATCCCCCCTATCTGGTCGGCGCGCCCTTCGCCGGCATGTTCGCCCTTCTGGAGAGCGCGGCCTCGCCCAACCTCGTCCTGGACCTGAAAACGCGCCCGGCTCACCACGCGGCCTATCGGGACCAGTGGCGTGACATTCTTGACGACGCGGCGCGCGACTTTGCGCTTCTTTCGCGGCGCGCCCTGCAATCGGCCGCTCTTTGCGAGACGGCACTTGTGCGGTTGCTGGACGTGCTTGAGGACAGCGGGCGGATCGACGACACGATCATTGTCTTCACGGCCGATCACGGGGATGCGGTGGCCTCGAATGGCGGCATGATGAACAAGGGCGGACTGATGGTGGAAGAGACGTTGCGTATCCCCATGCTGATCGCCGGACCGGGCATTCTCCCGGGATCGAACGACAGCCTGGTCTGCAACATCGATCTGGCGCCGACGCTGCTGGATCTGTGTGGGATCACCGCGCATGAGATGGACGGGACCAGCCTCTGTCCCCTGCTCCGGCGTACCGGACCCTTGCTTCGCGAAGGACTGATGACCGAGCACTACGGTCTGCAGACACCGCTCTGGCAGCGCTCGTTCCACAAGGGACGATGGAAGATCGTCGTGCAGGAGGACGGATTCACCGAGTTGTATGACCTCGCCCGCGACCCTGCCGAGATGAGCAATCTGGCAGACAGTGCCAACCATGCCGGGACGCTTCGCGACATGCAGGGCGGTTTGGCGAAGGCACTGGCGAGGTACGGCGACGAATCGGATTCCGCGATGGCCTTCCGGGATACGGCAATGTCAGACCCCACGCCTTTCCCGCGGCGTCATCCGGGATCAGTATCCTGGGTCGACGGACAGGAATGAGAACCGGCACTTCGGCTACGACCGCTATCCCGAAAACTCCGGCGACGGGACCGAACCGTCATGCGTGGCGGATGCATCTGTCGGTTTCGAAGCGCACGGGAACCACGGCACGATCTTCCAGGGCTCGACAGTCGCAGCCGCCATTCATCCAGGAGTCTTCAGGAACGGGTGGCTGATTCCAGTGTCGTACTCGCTTCGATCCAGCGCGTCTCGGCCCTCTCGAGCGCTGTTTCGATCTTCCTTCTCCTGGCCATCAGCTCGGTCACGGTTGTCCCCTCGTGGGTTGAGGGGTCGAACAGAATGCGGTCGATCTCGTCGCGCGAGCGGGTGAGCTCGTTGACGTCGTTCTCGGCCTTGTCGACCGCCTTTCTCAGTTCCCGTGTGCGTTCCCGTTCGACTGCGGCACGCCGCCGCTCGTCCTTTCTCCTTGAACGCGGCGCCGTTGATCCGGAGTCGCGGCCGAGCACCAGGTTGCGGTAGTCGTCGAGATTGCCCGCAAAGTCCGTTGCCTCGCCGTCGGCAACGAGAACGAGCCGGTCCGCCGTGAGTTCGACGAGGTGCCGGTCGTGGCTGATCATGATCACGGCACCGTTGTATCCGCTGAGGGCCTGAACCAGTGATTCCCGGGCCTCAATGTCGAGATGGTTGGTCGGCTCATCGAGAATGATGAGGTGCGGGGCATCGCGGGTGATGAGCGCCAGGGCCAGACGGGCCCGTTCACCGCCCGAGAGCTGGCAGACCGGAAGGGCGACCTTGTCGCCCGAGAAGCCGAAGCGGCCAAGTTGGGCCCGCACGCGGCGCGGCGCCGCGTCCGGCATCAGGCGCGTCATGTGAACGAGCGGAGTTTCGTCGGGCTCCAGTTCCTCGACCTGGTGCTGGGCGAAGTACCCGACTCGCAGCCGTGAGGCCGCCTTCATCGAGCCGCTCATGACGCCGAGCCTGCCTGAAAGCAGGCGGGCAAGGGTCGTCTTGCCGTTGCCGTTGCGCCCCAGGAAGGCGATGCGTTCGTCAGGGTCGATGCGGAGTTGCAGGCGGGTGAGCACCGGCTGTCCGTCCGTGTACCCGACCGACGCGTCATCGAGTAGGATCATGGGCGGTCGCAGGGAGTCGGGATCGGGGAAGTCGAACTGGAGCGTGCTGTCCTGGATGGCGGCGGCCACCGGCTCCATGCGCTGCAGGGCCTTCAACCGGCTTTGTGCCTGGCGTGCCGTGTGGGCCTTGTAGCGCCAGCGGTCCACGTAGGCCATGAGCTTGGCCCTTTGCCTTTCCTGGCGGGCGCGCATCGCCTCGATCTGCCCGAGTCTCTCGCTCAGCTGCCTTTCCCACGCGTCGTAGTTGCCCCGGTAGAGCGTCACCGCGCCGCCCTGGAGATGCAGAATGTGGTCGCAGACACTGTTGAGGAGATCCCGTTCGTGGCTGATGACGAGCAGCGTTCCCCGGTAGGTCTTTAGAAACGACTCCAGCCACAGGGCCGCTTCGAGGTCGAGGTAGTTGCTCGGTTCATCGAGCAACAGCACGTCGGGGCGGGAGAACAGCAGGGCGGCCAGGGCAATGCGCATGCGCCAGCCGCCGGAGAAACTGTCGACAGTCTGTCGCTGGGCAGCCTCGTCGAAACCCAGGCCGGCGAGAATTCGTGCGGCTCTCGCCGGTGCGCTGTACGCATCGATTGCCTGGAGCCGTTCGTGGATGTCACCGACAAGCTGGCTCGTTGCGGCGGAGGCTTCCTCTTCCAGAAGACGCGTGCGCTCTTCATCGGCGGCAAGGACTCTCTCGAGAGGCGAGTCGTTGCCGGCCGGAACATCCTGGGCAAGATATCCGAGACTGGCACCGCGCCGCATGTCAACCGTGCCGGCATCGGACTCGATCTCTCCGGCGATGACCTTCATCAGCGTCGACTTACCTGCACCGTTACGCCCGATCAGGCCGACTCGACTTCCCGGGACCAGTGTCGCAGAAGCGCCGTCAAGGATCGTGTGGCCACCAAGCCTCACGGTGATTCCGGACAGTGTGAGCATGGCCGGCTGATAGCATGCCTGCACCCCGCGCGTCACTCCGGTGCGGGAGACGAGGCGTTTCGCTGCCGTTCACAGTCGAGGTCGGAGGACGCCTCGTTTCCTTTCGCGGCCCGGAGGCGGTCGGCACGAGTCCGGAGACATGATGCACACGTACTGTGTCCACGGGTCGTCCGAACGACTTATGTTGCGAGCCCCGTTGTGTTGTCGCGGGTTCTTCGGGTGCCGACGGCAAGACCATTTCCCTGGAGCGGCACCGGTCTCCGACATCGGATGTCTCCGGTCACACCGGTGCCGCTGCCACCGATATCCGACGAAGTTCAAGGAACCGCGAGATCCGCCCATGCTCTCGTGACCACGGCGCCGGATGGCCGTTCCGACACCAGATCCAGGCGTGCCATCCTCTCTCCGTCATGTTCGTCGATGCCCTTGACCTCGCCGCGGTAGGCCAGGACGTCGCCAGGCCATGTCACGTCGAGGAACCGGGCCTTGAATCGGCGGAGCGGCTCGACGCCGAGCCAGGCGACCACGTAGTTGCAGAGCAGCCCCGCGTGGTACATGCCGACACCAAACCAGGTCGGAAACCCTTCGGCCTGTGCTGCAAGACTGTCATGGTGTCCTGCGCCATAGTTCCCGGTCGTGATCTGGTAGCGAACGCAATCCGTCAGCGTGTGCGGTGGCATCGTGACGGGTCCTGGGGTGTCTCCGGCCTGGAGGCCGGCAATGTCCCTGCGCTCCAGCGCCATGAATGCGTCGCGCTCTTCGCGATATCCCATGAAGGCGGTGCTGGTGGCCTTGATCTCCCGCGGTGTGTCCTCGGGCACATCTTCAGGGACGACCGAAGTCGAGAGGAGCGAGACCCTCGGTTCGTCCGTGCCGGCGTCGCGAAAGACGCACTTCATCCGGTAGAAGGTCAGCCTGCCGCCGCGCCGTCCCTGTTTCTCCCAGATACTGTCCACCCAGGTGCGGGCGACCAGTACGTCGCCGGCGCGTGGCTTGGGGCCGTGGAAAATGAACTCCTGTTCACCGTCGAGGGACATGGCGTCAGCCATGCCGAGGGTTTCAAGCGCGGTGCCCCGGGGTTCCTCCAGCATGTAGCCCCAGATGTAGCCGGCGATGATCGGCAGGGTCGGAAACATGCAGGGATGATCGCCTTCGTGAAACTCGGGCTGGAAGGCATGAAGCGCGGCCGCGAATTCGCGCTGCTTACCCAGTTCTATGGGGAACTCGAAGTTCGGCCCGGAAAGGCCGATGAAGTGGTCATATGTCATGGCGGGCCCATTCAGTCACTGAGTTCGATGAGAGTGTCGACGGCGGTCACGCGGCCGTCGCCGCCGACGATCAGCGGGTTGACGTCGAGTGCGATCAACCGATGCCGGTTCAGGGCCGTGTAGCGCATCACGGCCGTGGCCGCTGCGAGGATCCGGCCTCGGACCTCGCCTGACATGTTCCGCGTGGCGCGCGAGGCCCCGACGAATGCCTCGAGATCCGCATCCGAAGCGGGCAGCAGGATGGTATCGACGAGCCCGAGGTTCTCGACAGCGACACCGCCGAGGCCCAGTACCAGGGCATGGCCGAAGCGCGGCACGTGTTTCACGCCAAGGACCAGTTCGTTCCGTGCATCAGGAACCATCTTCTCCACGAGAACGCGCTCGAGGCCGTGGCCCTGTCGAGCCAGCCGGGCGGTCATGGCGTCCATCGCGGCGCGGACCTGCTCGCCGGACCCGAGCGACAGGGCAACGCCACCCGCCTTCATCTTGTGCGCAAGAACCGGCTCGAGCGCCTTGAGCACGACGGGGAAACCGATTGCCGCCGCCGCTTCGGCGGCGGTGTCGGCATCCGAAGCGTCAAGGGACTGCGGCACCTGAAGGCCCAGTTCACCAAGGGCGGCCTTTCCTTGCATCTCATTCAGCAGTGTGCCTGAAACCGGAAGGCCGGGATCACGCGGCAGGCCGAGGTCCTGTCCCTTGGCGCCTTCCGCACGCTCGCACCAGCGGATCGCGGCATCCACGGCGGCCATGGCTTCATCGAGCCCCTGGAGCGGCACGATTCCCCTGGCAATCATATGTTCGCGTTGCGCCCAGGGCATGTGCTCTGGCAAAGGTGCGGCCACGACTCCGCAGACGCCGACATCGTGGCACGCCGTGATGAAGGCATCGCGGGTCGGGTTCAGGGCGCTCTCCTGCGGATCGAACGTGCCGTCCTCGCGCGAGCGATAGCCGAGCAGCATCATCGCGACGTCGTAGCCGTCGGCGATCATGGTTCGAAAGCAGCGCTGCAGCGCCGGCTCGTTCTCCATCGAGAAGATGTCCTCGCCGGCAAAATAGGCGTTGTAGTCAAAGGGGTTCGAAACGGCCGCGAATTCAGGGATCTGTTCACGAAGGTTCCTGGTTGTTTGCGCCGAAGTCATGGGAAATTCGATCACCGTGCCCTCGGCCGCGTCTGCGGCAAGGGCCTTTTCGCCGCCCGAAACAGTCAACAGCGCCATCCGGCGCCCGGTCGGTTTTCGCGGGATGGTCAGCATCTTCAGCGTCTCGTCCAGGACCGGGAGCGAATCGACGCGCATGACCCCGGTGCGGGCAAAGAGCGCATCGATCATGTCATCCGGCGCCACCAGCGCACCTGAATGGGTCTGCGCCACCTCGGCCCCTCTCGAGCTCGCTCCGGTCTTCAACGCCACGACCGGAATGCCCTTCTCCAGCGCCAGGGTGGCCGCATGGCTGAAGGCGACGGGATCGCCGACATCCTCCATGAACAGGCCGATCGCCGTGACGCGTGAATCCGTGGCCAGCACGGCGACATAGTCGGCGACCTCGAGCACGGCCTGATTTCCGACACCGATCATCACACCCGCCCTCAGCGATCTCTGGTTGATCGAGTAGTTGAACAGGACGCCGCCGCTGGAGGAGATGATGGCGACGCCCTTCTCCATGTGCCGGGGCTCATGATCATGCACCGGCCAGAGCGCCGTGCGGTCGAAGTAGTTCAGAAAGCCCGTGGAGTTCGGGCCGACGACGGCGAGATCGCCCGCAGCCCGGGAAAGTTCGGCCTGGGCGGCGGTCCCGGCATCGCCCAGTTCGGCGTAGCCTGCGGCGAAACAGACCGCACCGCCGGCGTCCTGGGCATCGAGATCACGCAGCAAGCCGTTGATTGCTGCTCGCGGCACATTGAGGAAGGCCGCGTCAGGCGCCTCGGGCAGATCGTTGACGGACGGGTAGACTCTGCAGCCCGCAAGTTCGGTCCGTGTCGGATGGACGGCCCAGATGTTGCCTTCGAACCCGGTGGCGCGAAGCATCTCTATGGCCGGTACGTTGGTGGCCCCGCCCACGAAGGCGACGTGCCGGGGGCTCAGGACGCGGCGCAGATTGCGCCTCAGCTGGGAACGGTCCGAGAACGGGTGTGGCATCGGCGAACCCGGATGTCAGGACGTTGCGGTACGGTCAGGCGCACCGCCGGAGGTCGATGACCTGCCGGCCGTCAACCGTCCGGTTCGACGCGACATCGGGACCGCATGCCAGCATGTCCGATCGTGTCTGGATATCGTCGGCATGTATCGGAACGATCACGCTGTCGCCCGCTTTGCCGAACTTCCGGCGACTGCGGTCGTGATCGGATTCCGGGTCATTGCTCTTTCCCCTGATGAATTGGGTCCGGCCGGCCGGGCGTCTTCGCCGTACCGGACTTGCGGACCATGTCCTGCTGCGTGCGGCAGTCGCCGGTCGGCGCAACGTCGGGTTCCTCGAGGTGTGCATTCAGTCCTGCCGAGCCTCCCGTTGTTGCAGAACGGCCGCTCCGTAGTCCGCCAGTTGGTCGTTATCGCCATGCCCGGCCTTGAGCCGGCGAAGCGTCCCCTGATGTTCCCGGGTGCGCTCATCAGCGTTGAGGTCGGCTGCGCAGTCGCTCAGCGCCAGATCATGGAAATCCGGTTCGGGAAGTCCAGCCTCGGCGCAGGCCGCCAGCCGGGCGGAAAGCCCTTGCCGCAATCGCACCTGATGAGGTTGCACGTCGTCGAGATGCCGGACATCGACGTTGAACAGCGTCAGATCGCCGGCCGCCTCGCATGCGTCGAGGATGTGCAGTCCGGCTTCCGTATGCGCGATGAGCGTGTTCCACCCGTCGTCTTCGCCCTGCGGCAGTCCGCCAGGCCAGTCGTCGCCAACCGCGAGGTCGGCACACAATCCAATCGAGTCGGGACAGATCTTGCAGCGGAACTGGGTCGTCCACGGATTCTCGTCCCAGAGTTCGTTGTAGGTGCCCTCGAACACGCGCCCGTCGGGCATCACTGCCCGGGTCGGACCGGGGCACCCTTCGCCCCGCCAGCGAAACTCAGCAGGCGGGTCGGTGACGAGGTCGATCGCACGTCGATCAAAGAAGGCGCGCGAAGCGAAGAGGCTGGGCACGGTGCCGCAAAACATGGCCTGCGTGAAACGTATCAGATCGCGCGCGCGGCCATCGACACGTTGAAGGTTGCGCAGGCCGCTGATGTCACAGGGTTTGAGCGATACGGCAAAGGGTTCGCCGAGATCCAGTGCCTGCCGGACCGCCTCCAACGGCGCGCTGGTCGCGTAGCGTGATCCTCCGGCACGCATCAGCGCCTCGTCATCGCGGCAGATCGCAGCCTCGGTACCCAGGGCATTCTCCGGGTCGGGTTTCGTCTGAAGAACGAAACGCACTTCGCCGGTGCGAAGCAGAAAACGGTTCACCGCCGTCATCACTCCACCCGTGGATGCGCGGAATCTCAGATCGGAATCCGAAGCATGGCCTCGCGCAACCCTGCGGCACTCGCCCCAGATGGAATCCACGCCGTCCCGCGGCGCGCCGGTGAAGGGACCGGAGACCCTGATCCCCGGACAGGTTGCAAGAAACCGCTCCTGCTCGTCGTCCGTCAGGGGCCGTGACGGAAGCGGACGCAGGTGTTCGTGACTTGCGGCGGGGACCATCCGAATGCCTGCTCTGGGGGCCACGGCCGCACAAAGGCCGCAGCCAATGCAGAACCCGTTGGAAACAACGTCTTCAAGCGAACCGAACCCCGTCATCTCATCCCGCCCGAGAGGACACTTCCGTGACGCTAGAACCCTGAAGGGCGCTCTGCAATGTCGATTGTCAAGATGATCCACCCATACTTGAAGGGCGTCATGGTTCTCCCGTTCGCGCGTCTCGCCATCGACGACATCGAGGCGCTTATCGACCGGGGTCCGAAGGCCCCGCGCGCGGTGCGAAAGTGACGCCACGCGCGGGCGCTCGAGGCTCGCCTCCCGACTCTCGCGGGCGCCTTGAACCGGCCTCCGTGCTCGTCAGACCTGGCCCATGTGGCGTTCCCGATCCGAGCCCGGACCTCGTTCGTCATCCGATGGTCGCGCGCGATCTCTTCCGCGGTCGAAATCGGGATTCGGGAGCTCGAATGCCAATCGCCTACTCGGCGGTACGCCGCCAGGTGCAGTTCATCTCCGTGACGATACGCTCGTGCGGGAGATACGACGTTTCGTAGGGGCAGATGCCGCCGATTCCGGCATACTTGCCCGTGCCGCCCAGCAGTTCGAAGCGGCCCTCGCCGCCGCCGCCCGCTTCGATGTCGCCCGATCTTCTCCGCGCATCGAGATAGAGGCTATCGCCCTCGCCGTCCGTCATTGTGCAGGGCGCATCGAGATCCAAACCAGCCTCCGACGTTCGCACAAAGACAACGCAGTAAGCGATCGAGTGCGCCCCTTCGATGAACGGTGCGCCGCTGCTCTCGAGCACCGTAAATGTCCCTTTCAGGGAGCCTGCGGTGACCTGCCCGCCGGTATGATCGATCGTCGTGTAGTCCTGGGCATAGCTTGCCAGGAGACGGAAGCTGCCCTCTTCGGCGAGCGCGGGCCAGGTCCCGAGCGCCAGACCTGTCACGGCGGCCAACGTTGCGATACGCCGGACCGCGCCGGCCGGGCGCGTCCTGTGCTTCGTCTTTCCTGTCATGGGATTCCTTCAACATGCGGTGAAAGGCCCGGCCTATAGTGCACCTGGAGGGCTTTGGCAAAGCCCCTTTCCGGAGGTCCACGCGTGGCGTCGGGCTCGCACGCCGGTTTCCACCCCCACCCCATGGACCCAGGAGACTCCCCGCCTCCCATGCGAGCCATCTTCAGGCGGTCCCACGCCGTTCGAGGAAGGCGCTCACGTGAACCGCAGGCTTTGATGCATCGCTGTCTTCGATCCATCCAGATTACGCCCCGGTACCCGGAACGATTCATTGCTATCAGCAGATGGATGGCCTGAGTGGCCGGGGAAGCCCCAGCGGCACGATCCGGTAGAGGAGCCTGTGATCGCGCGGTGTCTCGGGTGCGCCGATCGGCCGGGCGCAATGCAGCGTCACGGTATTGTCCCACATCAGAAGATCGCCTGGCCGGTAGCGGTGAGACCAGGTGAACTGCCCCGTAATGGCGTGGAGCTTGAGGCGGCGCATGAGTTCGGACGCAGAATCGGAATCCATGCCATCGATGGCCACCATGGATCCGGCGGGAGAATAGAGCGCCTTCTCTCCGGTCAGGGTGTGCGGCCTCGCGACCGGGCGGCGGGCCGGTGGCGGCAGAAGTCCGGCCGTCTCGTCGGTAACGGGTTGCAGGGGATGCTCGAAGTCCTCGCGTCCCCCGAGAATGTCACCCGTTCCGGAATACATGTGAAGAGCCGTGAGCGGCTCAATCGTGCGCTGTGTCTCCGGGTCTAGTCCGCGCCAGGCCGCGGCCATGTCGGCGATTAGCGTTTCGCCTCCCTCGGCTGGCGCCTCCAGGCACCACAGCATGGTGGTGGCGTCCGCGTCGGCTTCGGCGGCGCAGTCCGTGTGCCAGAACGAGGCGCCGTTGCGGTACTCCTCGCGTGCGTTGACACCACCGACATTGCCGACTGTCGACATGAAGTCGTAGCCCGGAACGTTCCGTTCCTGGAACCCGTCGACACGCGGTGTTCCCCAGGACCGGGCAAACCGGGCGAAGTCGTCCGGCTTCAGGTCCTGATCACGAAAGAGCAGGACCTTGTGTTCGACAAAAGCCCGTGCCACGGCTTCGAGGGTCAAGTCATCGAGAGCGCGAGTGAGATCGATGCCGCGAACTTCCGCGACGAAGGTGGCGCCCAGGCGACCGATGTCGGGAACGGGCATTTCAGCCAGACTCCTCCGGTCGGGACCTGATCGGCCTCACGCCGCCATTCATCCTTCGATGTTCTTGGTTCACAGTGCCGGACCACCTTCCTGTACTGAACTCCTCGCTGGTCCGGTGTACACGATACGCATCCGGTCGCCAGCACAGGCAACCCTACCGACGGTGGACAGGGCGGTCGAATCGTCCACTCCAGCTATCGATGCAGGCTGCCCGGCAATCCCGGGTCATGGCGCGTGCGGCAATGGCGACACCTGGTCGACGGGATCGCGATCCTGATCTGCGCGAGGACGGCTTTGGCGGTCCGACGACCGAACAATCGATGGGCCATCGTTGTCGAACGGAGTATGTGTTGGAGCTGACAGGGAGAAACCCGACGTGAGCTATGTCAGTCATCTCGAATGTTCCAGAACCGGTGAGCGGCACGAGGCCGGCGAGATTCACGGTCTTTCCCGCGCCGGCGCGCCGTTGCTGGTGCGCTACGACCTGGATCGCCTTGCCGGCGCAGTCACCCGGGACTCCATTGCCGCGGTACCCGTCGCCGGTTTCTGGCGTTGGGCTCCTTTCCTTCCGGTGGCGCGCGAGCAGGACAGGATCTCGCTTGGCGAGGTGACGACACCGCTCGTTCCCCTGGTGCGCTCCGCTGGCGAAACGCCCATGCACGTCATGGTGAAGGACGAAGGCCGCTTGCCTACCGGTTCATTCAAGGCGAGGGGGCTGGCCCTGGCGGTGTCGATGGCGCGGCAACTGGGTCTCCACCACCTCGCCATTCCGACGAATGGCAATGCCGGCGCCGCGCTTGCCGCCTATGCCGGACGAGCCAGGATGAAGTCCACGGTTCTCTGTCCGGCGGATACGCCCGACATCAATCTGCGCGAGATACGCCAGCACGGCGCCGACGTGTGGAAGGTCGACGGCCTCATCAACGATTGCGGCAGAATTGTCGGCGAGGGGGCCCGGACTGTCGGCTGGTTCGATGTCTCTACCCTGAAGGAGCCCTATCGCATCGAGGGCAAGAAGACGATGGGACTCGAGCTTGCCTGGCAGATGGACTGGTCCCTGCCGGATGTCATCTTCTACCCCACGGGAGGCGGCACCGGGCTTATCGGGATGTGGAAGGCCTTCCAGGAGCTTCACCAGCTCGGCTGGATCACCGGTGACATGCCGCGCATGGTGGCCGTCCAGGCCGCAGGGTGCGCTCCCATCGTGCGTGCCTTCGAGGCCGGAAGCACACACGCCATACCCTGGCAGGACGCCCGCACCGTGGCGGCGGGCATCCGGGTGCCGGCTGCCATCGGCGACTTTCTCATTCTCGATGCAGTCCGCGCGTCCGGCGGTTTCGCCATGGCGGTCGACGACGACGTGATCCTCCAGGAGCGGGACAGGGTGGCGATGCAGGACGGATTGCTGCTCGCACCGGAAGGAGCGGCAACGGTTGCCGCCTGGAGGAGGGCTCTGGAGAACGGACTGGTCGGCGATGACGAGCGTGTCGTTCTCTTCAATTGCGCCAGCGGCCTCAAGTACCCGATGGCGCCGGTGGTTCAGGAACTCGACATCACGCGGGACATCGATTTCACCAGCCTCGCATGACCGCCGACACCTCAGATGTCCTCGACCGGCTCCGTCGACTCCTCTTCCTCGGGGAGCTCTTCGGGTTCCGCGGGAACGCGGCGGATGATGATGTCCCCGTTCTCGAGAACTTCCGGCAGTTCATACTGGGGAACGGATTCGATGATGCCCTCAAGCAGCATCAGCAGGCCTTGCAGCGCCTCTGACGCATCGGGCAACAGGTCATCGTCCGCCGCCACCGGCGTGGCGAGGCACCAGGCGGTCGCGGACGCCGCAAGGACCCGCTTCATGCCCGGCATGGCTCAGTGCAGGCCGGCACGCCGCGCACGGCGTTCGGCGACGTGGCCGTAGTAGCGGAGCATGATGAACCAGCTCAGGCCTACAAGACCGATACCCATGTACTGGGTTGCCTCACTCTCGGACGTGGCCGCGGCCACCAGTCCCAAAAGCGAGAGCAGACTGAAGATGACAGAGATGGCAATCGTCCAGGACATGGATCGTGCTCCTCAAGGGGGAGGGGATCATCGCGCCAAGAATATGTATTGCAGTCGGGCTGTCGAGTGTCTTTCGTTCGGTCGGCTGATGGCGGGTGGAAGGCCGGGAAAGGACGGGATACAAGGTCGACCCTGGGTTCAGGATAAAGGAGACGGGCGGTGAAGGTCGCATTTTTGGGTCTGGGAGTGATGGGTTACCCGATGGCCGGGCATTTGGCGTCCCACGGTCACGATGTGACGGTCTGCAATCGCACGGCCGCCAAGGCGCAACGTTGGGTGAATGAGCACGGCGGCAGCAGCGCGCCGAACCCGGCCGAGGCGGCAGCTGGAGCGGAGATCGTCTTCGCCTGCGTCGGTGACGATGACAGTGTGCGCGACGTGATCTGCGGTGACGATGGCGCTGCCGGCGGCATGGACGAAGGCGCGCTCTTCGTCGATCACACGACCGCTTCGGCGGATGTCGCAAGGGACATGGCTGCCGCGCTCGCAGGACGTGGCCTCGGCTTTGTCGATGCGCCGGTCTCGGGCGGCCAGGCCGGGGCGGAGAACGGCCAGCTGACAATCATGGCCGGAGGCCACCCGAAGCATTTCGAGCGCGCCCGTCCGGTGATGGAGTGCTACGGCAAGGCCGTGACATTGATGGGAGATGTCGGCGCCGGCCAACTCTGCAAGATGGCCAACCAGATCTGCATCGCCGGTCTCGTCCAGGGCCTCGCCGAGGGCCTCAACTTCGCCCAGCGTGCCGGACTGGACGGCGAGCAGGTGATCGACGTCATCTCCAAGGGCGCCGCCGGCTCATGGCAGATGGTCAATCGTGGCAGCACCATGTTGCGCGACGAATACGATTTCGGCTTTGCCGTCGACTGGATGCGCAAGGACATGCGCATCGCGAAGGCCGAAGCATCGCGCAACGGCGCCGCATTGCCGGTGGCGGCTCTCGTGGACCAGTTCTACGCCGAGGTGCAGCGCCTGGGTGGCAGCCGCTGGGACACGTCGAGCCTGATGCATCGCCTGAAACGCGTCCCGTAGGGGGAGCCTGCCTGTCGCATCGCCGATAGGGATGCCCGTTTCCGGGATTGACAAGACTGCGTACCCGTCAGGTGAAGGAGTCCGACATCGAGCTTTTGCGCCGGGCAATCCAGTCATTGAGTTCATCGGCGACTGCGGGATCCATGGCCGGAGCCTCGTAGTCGGCGAGCATGTCCTTCCACAGCTGGTTGGCGCGTTTGGCGGCGTCGAGCGACCCGTCCGCCTCCCACTGCTCGAAACTGTTGTTGTCAGCGATGGTCGAACGATAGAAGGCGGACTGGAAGTTGTTCTGGGTATGATCGCACCCTAGGAAATGACTGCCCGGTCCGACCTCGCGGATGGCGTCCATGGCCTGTCCGTTTTCCGAAAGATCGACTCCCCGACCCAGCACCTGCATCATGCCGATCTGGTCGGCGTCCATGACGAACTTCTCGTATCCCGAGGCCAGTCCACCCTCGAGCCAGCCGGCGGCATGCAGCACGAAGTTGACACCCCCCAGAAGTGTGGGAAGGAGGGTTTGCGCGCTCTCGTAGGCCGCCTGGGCGTCGGGAACCTTGGATCCGCACAGCGAGCCGCCTGACCTGAAGGGGACTCCCAGGCGCCTGGCGAGCTGTGCCGAGGCGAACAGCACGAGTGCCGGTTCCGGAGTGCCGAACGTCGGCGCTCCGGATTGCATCGAAATCGAACTGCCGAACGTGCCGAACACTACAGGCGCTCCCTTGCGCACCAGTTGGGTTGTGGCCATGCCGACGAGGGCCTCTGCCAGGATCTGTGCGAGCGTTCCGGCGACGGTCACGGGACTCATCGCGCCTGACAGGATGAAGGGTGACACGACACAGGCCTGCCCCGCCGCGGCATAGACCTTGAGGGCGCCGAGCATGGTGCCGTCGAAGGTCATCGGCGAGTTGGCGTTGATGAGATTGATGATGCAGCAGTGGTTGTCGACCGTTTCGCCACCAAGAGCGATTCGCGCCAGTTCGACAGTGTCTGCCGCGCGTTCGGGTGCGGTGACCGACCCCATGAATGGCTTGTCGGAATACGCGAGGTGGGCATGCACCATGTCGAGGTGGCGTTTGTTGACGGGGATGTCGACCGGCTCGCAGACCGTTCCCCCCGAGTGGTGCATGGCCGGCGTCATGTAGGCTAGCTTCACGAAGTTGCGGAAGTCCTCGATGGTCGCGTAGCGGCGTCCGTCGTCGAGATTGTGGATGAAGGGTGGGCCATAGACCGGGGCGAACACCGTTGCGCCGTCGCCGATCTTGACGCTGCGTTGCGGGTTGCGCGCGCGCTGCATGAAGGATGAGGGCGCGGTGGCAAGCAGGTTGCGGGCGAGGCCCCTGGGAAAGTGGAGTGTTTCGCCGTCATCGGCGACATCGGCGCCGGCATCACGCCACATGGCGATGGTGTCGGGATCGTCCTTGATGGCGATCCCCACCTCTTCCATGATCACTTCGGCGTTGTTTTCGATGATCTCCAGGCCCTCTCGCGAGAGCACGTCAAACACCGGGACATTGCGCTGGATGTAGGGGAGCGGTGTTGTGTCGAAACGCCGGCTCCGGAGTGCCCGACGGGCGCCGCTGCCGCCTCGTTCGCGACGCCCGCCGCGTCGCCGGTTCCCGCTCATGAATGCCTCGCTGGAGCGTGTGGCTTGCGCCCCGGGAAGGGGCACGCATCTGTCGCACAGGCGCCCGGACCGATCAAGGGCGGGGAATGTTCTTGCGGCGGCGAGGGCTGAGTGCGTAATAGGGTTGTCACGACCCGGAGTGATCAGACGATGAAGCAGCGCGCCCGTCCAGTCGGCATCAACCACATCGCGCTTGAAGTCAGCGACATCGCCGAGGCGATGGCCTTCTACCAGGGTTTTCTTGATTTCGAGATTGCCCGGCAGTCTTCCGATGCCGCCTTCGTCTACTTTGGCGACCAGTTCATCAACTTCATGACGCCCCGCAGCCAGGGTCCCGACGAGGGGAGGCATTTTGGCATCGCAGTCGACGACAAGCAGATGGCCATCGCCAGGCTCGAGGAGATGGGTGTGGAACTGTTGCCGGGGCGCTTCACCGATTTTCTCGACCCCTGGGGCAACCGGGTGGAACTCACCACCTACACCAACATCCAGTACACCAAGGCCGATCACGTGCTGAAAGGCATGGGTCTCGGCCATCTCGAAAAGACAGAGAACGCCGTTGCCGAGCTCGCCGCCAAGGGCATGGCGCCTGAAGGCTGACCACCTGCTTCGAAGGGAAAGAGGACGATGAAATCCCACGCACGTGTGGTCGTGATCGGCGGCGGCGTCGTCGGCGCCGCCACGCTCTATCACCTCGCAAGGAAAGGCTGGAGCGACGTTGTACTCGTCGAGCGCCGTGAACTGACCTCCGGTTCGACCTGGCACGCCGCGGGCCTGCTGCCACTCTTCAACATGAGCTACTCGGTGGGTCAGGTCCACAAGTACTCGGTTCGCTTCTACCAGGAACTCCAGGAAGAGACCGGGATGGATGTCGGTTTTCGCAAGGTTTCCAACATCCGTCTCGCCATGAACCGGGACCGCATGGACGAGTATCACCAGTACGCCGGTGTCGCCGAGACCATCGGTGTCGAGGTGAACTTCCTGTCTCCGGAGGAGGTCGGAGAGATCTGGCCGCTGTGCAACACCGAAGGTCTTGTCGGCGCCATCCAGCATCCCGAGGACGGCTACATCCAGCCGGCCGATCTCACCCAGGCGTTCGCGACCGGGGCCCGCAACCGTGGCGCCGATATCCATCGCAACTGCGCCGTGACGGCCCTGGAACGCAACCGTTCCGGCGAGTGGTGCGTCACCACGGACCAAGGGTCCATCACCTGCGAACACGTGGTCAGTGCGTCTGGAAGTTTCGCCCGTCAGGTCGGCGCCATGGCCGGTCTCGAGGTGCCGGTCATCCCGGTGGAGCACCAGTACATCGTCACCGAGCCTCATGCGGCCCTGCAGCAACGCCAGGCCGACGGTCTGCCGGAACTGGGCGTGCTGCGGGAGTCGGATGGATCTTGGTACATGCGCGAGGAGAGGGCGGGGTTCATTCTCGGACCCTACGAGATCGGGGCTCCGGCGTGCTACGTCGATGGTCCGGCCGATGACATGGAGTACGAGCTCTTCCAGGAGGATCTTGATCGACTGGCGCCACACATCGAATCGGCGATCAACCGGGTGCCGGCCTTTGGTGAGGTTGGCGTCAAGCAGGTCTACAACGGGGCCATCTGCTACACGCCGGACGGCTCGCCGATCATCGGGCCGGCCTGGGGTGTCGAGAACTTCTGGCTCAACGAGGGCCACAGCTTCGGCATTACGGCCGCCGGCGGAGCAGGCTGGCAGCTCGCCGAGTGGATCGTCGACGGCGAGCCGACCATCGACATGCTGGGCGTCGACCCGCGCCGCTTCGGCGATTACGCCACACAGTCCTACCTGGTGGCGAAGAACGAGGAAGCCTATGCCAATGTTTTCACCATCCACTATCCGGATGAAGAACGCCCCGCAGCCCGCCCGTTGCGCCAGGCGCCCTCCTACGACCGTCTGAGGGAGCTTGGCGCCGTCTTCGGCCAGAAGTTCGGCTGGGAACGGGCCAACTGGTTTGCTCCCTCCGGCATGGCGCAGGAGGACCACTGGTCCTTCCGTCGCTCGCGCTGGTTCGAACCGGTCGGCAACGAGGTGGAGAACGTCCACAACAATGTCGGCATCCTCGACATGACGGCTTTCGCCAAGTGCCGGATCGCCGGACCGGGGGCGGAAGAGTTCCTTGAGGGCATGATTGCCAACCGCTTGCCCCGGAGCATTGGCAGGGTGGGTCTCGTCCATGCGCTCACCGAGCGCGGCGGGGTCCACTCCGAGTTCACGGTGTTTCGGGAGTCACAGGAGAGCTTCTACGTCGTTTCCGCCGGCGCCCTGCAGCGCCTTGATCACGACTGGCTGACCCGGCACATGCCGTCCGACGGGTCCGTCACATTCACCAACATCACAAACCAGATGGGGGTCCTGGTGATTGCCGGTCCGCGTTCGCGAGACCTGCTCTCGGGCCTCACCCGCGACGATCTCTCGAATGAGAGCTATCGCTGGCTCTCCGGGCGCTGGATCGATGTCGGACTGGCGCCGGCACTTGCCCTGCGCATGAACTTCGTCGGTGAACTGGGATGGGAACTGCATCACCCGATCGAGTACCAGAACCACATCTTCGATGCGCTCATGACCGCAGGTGGCGATCTCGGCCTGAGGCCCTTCGGCATCAGGGCGATGGAGGCGATGCGGATCGAGAAATCGTACCGCATGGTGGGCCAGGAGCTCTCCATCGAGTACGCCGCCCTGGAAAGCGGCCTCGACCGCTTTGTGCGTCTCGACAAGAACGACTTCAAGGGACGCGCCGGGCTGGTGGCATGGCAGGAACGCGGGTTTGCCAACCGTTTCGTTACCATGGTGGTGCACGATGTCGACGACGCCGACGCCCTTGGCAACAATCCTGTTCGCCGTGACGGCGAACTGGTTGGCCGGGCCACATCGGGTGGTTACGGTTTCCGGCTCGGCCAGTCCCTGGCGCTGGCCATGGTGCATCCCGATGCCGGCGAGCCGGGAACCGAACTGACCATCGACATCCTCGGCCGCACCTTCCAGGCCACAGTCTGCGGGGAATCACCGTTCGATCCGGACAACGAACGGCTGAGGGCCTGATCACAGGTCCACGGCCCTGACCATGTTCAACAGGCGTCTATTGGCGCCGGGTTCCTCGGCGTCCGGGCAAATGAAACAGGGAGACAACGATGGATCGCGCCACGACCACGGAGGCATCGACACCCTCCTATACGATGGGCTACAGCCCGGAATTCCTGCAGCTGCTGGAGCGCAGGAATGCCGCCGTGGCCGCCGCTCATCTGCTGCCTCGGCTCGAGCGCGGCATGCGCCTTCTCGACCTCGGCTGCGGTCCCGGCACGATATCGGTCGGTCTGGCGGAGGCGGTGGCCCCGGGAGAGGTGCACGCCATCGACATGGAGGAAACCCAAATTGACATGGCGCGCGCGGCGGCACGCGCGGGCGGGCACGAGAACGTCTTCTTCCGGACGGGCGACGCGACCGGCCTTCCCTTCGAGGACTCTTCGTTCGACGTGGTGCATTGCCACGCACTGCTCAACCATGCGCCTGCCACTCAGGCTGTGCTGGCCGAGGCGATGCGGGTGCTGAAGCCCGGAGGCCTGATGGCCGCCCGCGAGTTGGTCGGCGACTCCTCGTTCGTCGAACCCGGGCACTATCTCGGTGCCATCGGGGGCGCCGACGACGGCGCATGGGTGACATTCCTGAAGCTTCTGGCCGCCAACGGCGGCCATCCGCAGATGGGCAAGGAACTGAAGCGCGCATTTGCCGACGCCGGGTTCGTGGACATCCACGCGACTGCCTCCTTCGAGACCTTCACGTCGGCCGGGGATCTCGCTTTCCTTCGCGGCCTGATCGACGGCTGGTTCTTCGCACCGGTGACCGTGGGAGCCGCCATCAAGATGGGCCTCGCGACGCAGGATGCGTTCGATGGTTGGCGCGACGGGCTCGATCGGTGGAAGACGGAGCCCGGCGCCTTCGCCGCCTTTGCCTGGGGAGAGGCGATCGGGCGCAAGCCGTAGCGGCCTCACGGGTCGAGGTCCACATTGAGGGAATCTCGATTCCAGGAGTGAACGGTTTGCGTCTGGAATGGGGGCGCTTACGGAACTGGTCGTCCAAACGCCATGTCTCGGCGGGACCCTCTACCTGGCGTCAGGATGAATCCATGTCGGGAGCACACTGAAGCGCGGACGCCACGAACTCCGCAGGAAATACAATCTGCCAAACAACGACAACTGGCTGAGATCCGTACTCGAGGACTGAAAACGAATCCTCGTTCGGTGATCCATTCAAGCCATTCACTGTGTGACCGAATGACTGGATGGACCGGCTCCTATGTCCGGATCCCCTCCGGACGCCACCACCACGGGTGACGGCGAGGGCCTCACAGGGGTCCCATGACCTCGCTGCGTTGTGCGCCGAGCCCGTCAATCTCCAGGTGCAGGCGGTCGCCTGGCTGCAGGTAGACCGGTGGCCGACGTCCCATGCCGACGCCCGCCGGTGTGCCGGTCAGCATGACATCACCGGGTTCGAGGGACATGAAACGGCTCACGAAGTGTATCAGGTGGGCCACGGGAAAGATCATGTCGGAGGTTGTTCCGTCCTGCATGCGCTCGCCGTTCACGTCGAGTGTGAGGCTAAGGTTCTGTGGATCGACGATCTCGTCTGCAGTGACAAGCCAGGGCCCGAGAGGGCACCAGGTGTCGCCGGACTTGCCAAGCACCCACTGCCCGCTCCCCTTGGCCTGGAACTTGCGTTCCGACACGTCGTTGGCAATGCAGTACCCGGCGACGTGATCGAGCGCTGCGGCTTCCGGCACCTCGCGGCAATGCCTGCCGATGACGACGGCCAGTTCAACCTCCCAGTCGCAGTGACGGCTGTCGCGCAGCATGCGGATCGGATCATCCGGACCGTTCAGCGACGTCGTGGGCTTGAAGAAGACGATGGGTTCCACGGGCCTCTCGTGTCCCGCCTCGGCGGCGTGGTCGACATAGTTGAGGCCGATGCAGACAATCTTTCCGATACCGCTTAGAGGCACGCCCAGGCGCACGTCACCTTCCACCACGGGCAGCGACCGGCTGTCGATATCGCGCAGTCCGGGCAACGCTGCGACATCGAGAACATCGACGTGACCGGCAAGGTCCCTGAGCCGAAGTTCCCCGTCGACCAGTCCGGGTCGTTCCCGGCCCGGATCACCGAAACGCACAAGTCTCATGGATCATGTCCCGTTCGAAGTACGGGGTGAGAATATGGTCGAACGGGGTTTCGACCAAAGTGAATGTTGTCGGCAAGGCCACGCGGCAGCCGAGTCTGACGTCAACGATGTTCCGGAACGTTCTGGCGGCCGGTCGCCGCCGCCGCGGAGCCGAATGGGAGGGCGGCGCTGATCATCATGCGCATCAAGGCGGGCGAGGACCAGATGCCGCTACCGCTCGCGCCGTCGGACGCCATGTTTGGATACTCGTCCGCCCGGAAGTCGTTGAACCCTCTCACCAGTGGTGCAAGACATACGGCGAAATCCTCCACCACGCTTCCGACGGAGTGGAAGAGGTCATCAGAGCCTTGGCTTGCCTATACGGCACCGCCCCATTGGGCGGGCAAGGCGGAGGTCGAACGCGAACCCGCCTTGCTGCCCAAGAACCGAAAGCGCAAGCGCGACCCCGTGCGCCTTCAACGGCGCGCGGTCTTCGTCACATGCCGGTGGTCGATGTGTTAGCTTGCTGATATGAGAACGACCAACCGATACGACTTTCGAAAGGTGGCGATAGCTGATCTCGATCTGTTGCAGGAATGGCAAGAGAGACCACATGTTCGCGAGTGGTGGGATTCAGATGGGCCCGGTGATGAAAGGAAACTGGCAGACCCTCGCGTTGCGCGATGGATTGTGTCTGTAGACGGACAACCATTTGCGTACATGCAGGACTACACAGTCCATGGCTGGGAAGATCACCATTTCTTCCGACTTCCAAAGGGGTCTCGGGGCATCGACCAGTTTATCGGTGAACCGGACATGATCGAGAAAGGGCATGGCTCTGCCTTCATCGCCGAGCGGCTGAAGAGGCTCTTCGAGCAAGGGGCCCCGGTGGTCGCAACCGATCCGCACCCAGAAAATGCGCGCGCTGTTGCCGCATACAAGCGAGCGGGATTTGTTCAATTCGGTGCGCCTCAAGAAACCCGATGGGGTCCGGTACTTCCGATGAAGGTCTGTCGCTAGACCAGCCGCGTCGGAAATCTGCTTGGTCCCCAAGCCGGGCTCGCCTGATCAGGCTTGCCGGCCCGCGCCGGAGTTTGCGAACTGCTCAAGGCGAAGCTCATGATCCGTCCTTGTTCCGGGAATCCTGAGGCCCGTCCGCCTGCGCTGACCGAATGCCATACGAGATCGGCGCATTGACGGCCCCGAGCCCCCGCCGGGACCACCGCCGGCAAGCACCCGCCGTCGGTGATGACAGGTCAGGGCCGGGTCTGTTCGCCCGCGGTTCCTACTCCATGTCCGAGACCAGAAGGTAGCCGCGGTTTTCGACGGTATCGAATGTTCGCATCGCCGCGATCAGGTCATCGGAGCTGACCCATACCCAGGGCGCCCGGTTGGGGTTCACATCCATGATCAGGAACGAATCGCTCTCCTCGTCATACGCCCCGAGCGGGGAGATGTGACCGCCGCCCTCCTGTCCGAGGGCCCGGCGCGCGTAGTTGACCAGCACGTAATCGTCCCCGGAGGCGAGGTTCGCGGCGATCTCGCGCCTGATCGCGTCGGCGTCCGCATCGTCGTCCACGACCCGTGTTTCCACCTTGAGTCCGTGACTGCGCAGGACCTGCGCCAACTGGCTGAGCTGCAGGCCGAAATCGCTCATCGCCTCGCCCTCGATGAGGATGGGCTTGCCCAGCACCTCGAGCCGCGTCTTCGTCTCGTCGTTGAGGACGTTGTTCGGCGTGTACTTTCCGTAGAACGGGTCCGCCCCCTCCCAGAGCCAGGCCATCTCGTCTTCCGCGATGGATTGGCGGTCCTTCGGCAATCCGTCCTTCTTGCCCAGCCGCAGCGCGTTCAGCACGATGGCCGAGGAGACCGGACCGCAGA
This sequence comes from Alphaproteobacteria bacterium, assembly GCA_965207785.1. GTDB lineage: Bacteria > Pseudomonadota > Alphaproteobacteria > SP197 > SP197 > SP197. Next base: position 438,582 of record CBDBNO010000011.1, read on the forward strand.
AGATGCTGTTGTCCTGGCTGATGAAGTGGTTGCTGAGGGGGAAGAAGTCCGTCTTGTAGGAGGAACTGGATAGACGCTCGATGCTTTCCCCGGACTCCCATTCGACGAGGACCGCAGGCAACGACTGCGCGCTGGTCGAGGCATGACCTGCCATCGGAGAGACCACAAGGGCACACAGCAGAACCACGAGCGGAACGAGCGCGGTGAATCGCGTTTCGAGCCTCTTCCTCTGTCGGGTTCCCACGCCGGCAATGCGCATCGCGCCACCGGCCCGGGAAGGCCCGTTCTTCGTTGTCCCTGCCGGAAGAACCGGCTCCAGTCGTACCATGGCAAGTCCTCCTCGAACGACGTCATCGACAGTCCACGGCTCCGGTTGCATCACCAAGTTCGCCGATGGATGCGCCCCGGGGATGTCGTCAGCGGCGAGCGCTTCGCAGCCTACTCGATCCTTCCCGCACTTTCGGGCATGTGCGGTATCGCACATGACAATGCGATGCAACATGCGTCCCGCATGATGACCGTGTTGGTTGAACACTTCGGTCTAGGCATCCCTGTCGCTTCGGAGTGTCCTCAGAATCCCTCTGTTCGCTGGTGATGGCAGTCCGCAAGAATCGGGATGCCGCGCTCTCAACCATCGGGGCTTCATGTCCGAGGCTCGTGGGTGGACCCCCAAAGGTGCCCGCCCATCCACGATGAACCGGGACTACTAGCTTCCGGAGCAGGTCACGGCGGTTCTCGCCTCGAGACTGCTTTCCCTCGCTCAGGCGTGATCGATGCGGTCGAGGTTCATCACCTTGTCCCAGGCGGAGACGAAGTCTTCCATGAAGCGACCCGCGGCGTCGTCCGATCCGTACACTTCCGCGATTGCCCGGAGCCGGGAGTTCGAACCGAAGACGAGATCGACGCGGGTGCCGGTCCAGCGGAGTTCGCCCGATTCTCGATCGCGCCCCTCGAACACGTCCGCCGATCCGGAGACCGCCTGCCATGCGGTGCTCATGTCAAGCAGGTTCACGAAGAAGTCGTTGGTGAGCGCCTCTGTTCGCTCCGTGAAGACACCGTGCCGGGACTGGTGGACGTTCGTGTCCAGCACGCGCATGCCGCCGACGAGCACCGTCATCTCGGGCGCCGTCAGACCCAGGAGTTGGGCCCTGTCGACCAGTAGCTCTTCCGCCGGCACGGCGTGTCGACCGCCGAGGTAGTTGCGGAACCCGTCCGCGGCCGGCTCCAGCACGGCGAAGGATTCCACATCGGTCTGCTCCTGCGAGGCATCCGTGCGGCCGGGCGTGAACGGAACCGTCACGTCATGCCCGGCGTTCTTCGCGGCCTCCTCGATGGCCGCACACCCGCCCAGCACGATGAGGTCGGCCAGGGACACGCCCTTTCCGTTGGCCTGGGCGCCATTGAACGCGCGCTGGATGCCCTCGAGGGTCCCGAGTACGGAGGTCAGCCGTTCCGGCTGGTTGACCTCCCAGTCCCTTTGCGGTGCGAGGCGGATGCGCGCCCCGTTCGCGCCGCCGCGCAAGTCGGAGCCGCGGAAGGTCGAGGCGGAAGCCCAGGCGGTTGAGACCAGCTGCGAGACGGAGAGCCCCGATGCAAGGACCCTGGCCTTGAGGTCCGCGACGTCCTCTTCGTCTATCAGCTGATACGCGGCAGGCGGAACGGGATCCTGCCAGATCAGCTCCTCTTCGGGGACCTCCGGGCCAAGGTAGCGCGTGCGCGGCCCCATGTCGCGGTGCGTCAACTTGAACCAGGCCCGGGCGAACGCGTCGGCGAACGCATCCGGATTCTCATGGAAGCGCCTCGAGATTGGCTCATAGACCGGATCCATCCGCATCGCCATGTCTGCCGTGGTCATCATGGGCGCATGCCGTTTCGACGGATCGTGGGCGTCAGGCACGGTGTCCGCGCCGGCGCCGTCCTTCGGCACCCATTGCCAGGCGCCGGCGGGGCTTCGGGTGACGTCCCATTCGTAACCGAACAGGGTGTCGAAGTAGCTGTTGTCCCACGTGACCGGGGTGGGGGTCCATGCTCCCTCGATTCCGCTGGTGATCGCATCGCCGCCCTTGCCGGTGCCGAAGCTGCTCTTCCAGCCGAGGCCCTGCTGCTCGACAGGCGAGTCCTCGGGCTCGGGACCGACATGGGCCGGGTCGCCGGCGCCGTGGGCCTTGCCGAAGGTGTGTCCGCCGGCAACGAGCGCGACGGTTTCCTCGTCGTTCATGGCCATGCGGCCGAAGGTCTCCCGGATGTCGCGACCCGAGGCGACCGGATCGGGATTGCCGTTCGGCCCTTCCGGATTCACGTAGATGAGGCCCATCTGGACGGCGCCCAGAGGGGTCTCGAGCGCCCGGTCGTCGCTGTAGCGCTCGTCGCCGAGCCATTCGCTCTCGGAACCCCAGTAGATGTCCTCTTCGGGTTCCCAGACGTCTTCGCGCCCGCCGGCGAAACCGAACGTCTTGAATCCCATCGATTCCAGGGCACAGTTGCCGGCCAGGATCATGAGGTCGGCCCAGGAGATTTTCCGGCCGTACTTCCGCTTGACAGGCCAGAGCAGCATGCGCGCCTTGTCGAGGTTGCCGTTGTCGGGCCAGCTGTTGAGAGGCGCAAATCGCTGTGTGCCGGTCCTTGCGCCGCCGCGGCCGTCGCCGATCCGGTAGGTGCCGGCGCTGTGCCAGGCCATCCGGATGAAGAGCGGTCCATAGTGGCCGTAGTCGGCAGGCCACCAGTCCTGTGACGCGGTCATGAGGTCGAAGATGTCCTTCTTGACCGCATCGAGGTCGAGGCTCTCGAACTCCTTAGCGTAGTCGAAGCTCTCTCCCATCGGATTGGAGATGCCTGAGTGCTGGTGCAGGACGTTGAGCTTCAGCTGGTTCGGCCACCAGTCGCGGTTCGATGCGCCGCCGCCGGCGGCGCATCGGCTGGCCCCGTGCATGACCGGGCATCTGCTTTCATTCATGTTCTTTTCCTTCGCATGTCCGATGATGGGAGACGTTGACGGGGACCAGGCCCCGTCGTCCGCAGGCGGAGGGACACGAGCGGTTCGCCACCGGTGATGTGTCGTGTGCCGCTCGAATCGGCATCGATGGGGTGAATCATCAAGAGCCCTCCGTTGCGCCAGCAGTCACACCTGACTGCAGGAGAGCGAGCGTAGGCATTGCTTTTCTTCGCGTATAGCGATTATTATCGAACATGGTAATCGTATGTTACGATAATTTCGGCTTGGGTGATGTGTGATGAAGCGTCTGCCCACGTTGAAGCAACTCCAGTATCTGGTGGCGCTGGCCGACACCCGGCACTTCGGTCGTGCGGCGGAGCGCTGCCATATCACCCAATCGACGCTCAGCGCGGGCATTCGCGACCTGGAGTCGGTGCTCGGCACCGCAGTCGCCGAGCGTTCCAACAGGCATGTGCTGATCACCCGGGTGGGCGCAGAGATCGCCGAGCGGGCGAAAGCGCTGCTGCGCGGTGCCGAAGATGTCATGGAAGTGGCGAGAGCCGGGCGCTCTCCGATGACGGGAGAGATGCGTCTCGGGGTGATCCCCACGATCGCTCCCTTTCTGCTGCCGCGCGTTCTGCCAGGACTGAGGGAAAGGTTTCCGGAACTGACGGTCTACCTCAGAGAAGAGCAGACGGCACCGCTACTCGCCCGGCTGCAGGACGCAGAACTGGATGCCGTCCTGATCGCGCTGCCGTATGACACGGGCGACTTCGATACCCGAGTCATCCTCGATGATGAGTTCCTGTTTGCCTGCAACCGGAATCACGCGCTAGCCGGCACCGACGCGGTATCCCTCGATGCGCTTGCCGACGAACGCCTTCTGTTGCTGGAAGAAGGTCACTGCCTGCGCGGTCACGCGCTGGACATTTGCGACAAGGGCGACACCATCACGCGGGCGCAGTTCGAGGCCAGCAGTCTGCACACGCTGGTGCAGATGGTTGCAGCGGGGATCGGCGTCACCCTTGTGCCCCGGCTCGCGATCGACGCCGAAATCGCCCGCGGAACGGGCATATCACTTTCACGCCTTGCCATGCCCGCTTCACGCCAGATCGGACTGGCCTGGCGCCGGTCGTCGTTGCGAGCGGGAGAGTTCACAACGTTGGCGGACACGGTGCGCGAGTTGATCAACATCGCGTGAACTCTTCGCCTCCGCGTTGCCCGGTGTCCGTTCCCGAGGCCGTGCAACCGGCCGCGCCGAAGTCGTGTCCCGTCGCGGGAAGCATCACGTGTGCGCACCACGCGCCGAAGGGCGTCCTGCTCGCTCTTCCTGACCGCTCAAATCGTCGGGCAATGTTAACCGTTGTGCAACCGGCACTTAACCCCAGCGGCGCTTGAGCGACAGCGCCCGCCGCGCACTTGCGAAGACAGTTCCCGAACCGTTGGCACGGCTCTCGAGTGTCACTTTCAGGAAGCACGAAGTAACAATTCAACGCGCGAAGTCTCATCCCGCGGTAGCGTTTTCATGCTCTCGGCCCGCACTGTCGGTGGCGGTGCGGGTTCCGCCGTAACCACCACGCGGTGGAAACTGGCGAGCATGTTCCCGCAGCGCGTTGTCGCACGGTGCGCACGCTACCGCTTCACAACGGTGCTGCCAGATGCGCTGTCAAGGCGGAGGATTGAGACGTGCAAAATGGCGCATGCATGGTGAATCGTGAGCATCTGGCGCAAGGTACTGCAGGCGCTGCGCGGACGGCACATGCAGTCACCTGCTCCGCCCGGCTGTCTGTCCAGAGGAACGGGAGACAGCACGAATGGAAAGAACATGACCAGCGATGAAATCCTAGTCGACCGGATGCGCCGGATCCTCTCCCGACGGGAAGGGTGCTCCGAGCGCCGGATGTTCGGCACCGTCTGCTTCATGATCCATGGAAACATGTGCGCCGGGACTTGGAAGGGGTCCTTGATCGTGCGGCTCGACAAGAAGGATCATGACGCGATGCTGGCCGAGCCGTACACCGGCCCCGCCGACATGAATGGCCGTGCCATGAAGGGCTGGGCGCTGGTCGAACCAGCGGGCATTGCATCGGACGATCGGCTTGCAGTATGGCTCGACAGGGCCGCGAGGTTCGCCGGTTCCCTTCCGGCCAAGGAACGCGCCCCGGAGGCGCGGCCGGGCGGCATGTAGAGAGGCATGAATGGATTGCAATGAGTCGACTCGTCGACCCGACTGGCTGTCGGACGACATGTATCCGTTCCAGAGCAGATTCTTCACCACCCGGTCTGGACACCGGATGCACTTCGTCGACGAAGGCGAAGGCGAGCCTATCGTATTCGTGCACGGCAATCCCGCTTGGTCATTTGAATTTCGGCAACTGATCGAGGGACTTCGGTCCGGGTTCCGGTGCGTTGCGGCCGATCATGTAGGGTTCGGGCTGTCGTCGCGAAGCGACCGGAGCGAAGATCATCACCCCGAGAGTCATGCGGCTCGCTTCACGTCCCTGATGGACCATCTCAATCTTCACGACCTCACCCTGGTCATGGAGGACTGGGGCGGACCGATCGGCCTCGACTTCGCGCGCCGACAGCCGGAGCGAGTCAAGCGGCTCGTGATCGGCAACACGTGGTGCTGGCCTGTCCGCGACGAGTTTCACTTCATATGGTTCAGTTTCTTGATGTCGAGTTGGATCGGACAGTACCTCCTCAAGCGCCACAACATCTTCGTGAACACTCTGATGCCGGTGGCTGTCGGCAACAGAAGCGTCCTGACGCCGGAGATCATGGCTCACTACCGCAATGCGCTCCCTTCGCCCGATGCGCGGGCCGCGATGGCCGCCTTCCCGGGCCACATCATAGGCGCGAGCGACTGGCTGGAAACGATCTGGCGCGAGCGCGCGGCCTTCGCAAACAAGCCGGCACTCATTGCATGGGGGCACCGGGACATCGCGTTCCGGAGGAAAGAACTCGACCGGTGGAAATCCGAGCTTTCCAACATTGAGGTGCACGAGTTCACGGACTGCGGACACTATCTGGCGGAGGAAGCCTCCGAACACTTGGTAAGTGCACTTCGGGCTTTCATGCACCGGACGTGAAGACCCATTTACATGTCGGCGGCTTCCGTATGGGTATGGTCGGACGCTTGCTGCCGATGTCCTGCAGTTGTCGAGACCGACCCATCGCATCGGCGATGACGTTGCCGACCCTTTCCGCCGCTTCGGCAAGGTGGGCGTAGCCCGACGTGGTGCGACCGCGCGGCCTCGCCGAGCGGGACGGTCTTCGAGTCGACGAGGCAGAGGGTGTTGTCACCGACATTTCGCCGGCGAGGATTGAGCACTTCGCCGCGGCGGCAGCCGGTGTGGCCTGTCACGGGATGGGCGGCAGGCGGCGCCTTTGACGGACAGCCTGATCGTGAGTGTACGCGGCGGGATTCGAGGCTGTTCGTGCGGGTCAGGTGGTCAGACCGCCGTCGACATTGAGTGTCTGGCCGGTGACGTAGTCGGCGCCGGCGGCAAGATAGAGGATGACATCGCCGTAGTCCTCCGGCTCGCCGGCCCGGCCGAGGGGCACCTCGAAGGTGTCGTCGCCGAAGCGGCACATCCAGTCCGAGTTGACGACGCCCGGGGCAATGGCGTTGACGCGGACTCCGGGGGCGAGCGCCCGCGCCCACTCCCGGGTGAGACTGACCAGGCCTGCCTTGGTGGCGCAGTAGACCGAACTCGAGCCGCCCCCGCCATGCGCCGAGATCGAGGCCGTGTTCACGATGGCGCCTCCGGCCTGCCTCAACGCCGGCGCGGCCTCCCTGGTACAGCGCCAGGGGCCGATGAGATTGACGTTCAACAGCAGGTTCCAGAAAGCTTCGTCCTGACGGTCGAAATCCCCGGGCGGGATCGGCTGCGTTGTCCCCGGGGTGCCGGCATTGTTGACCAGGTAATCGAGGCCGCCGAGGTCAGCGATGGCCTGGCGCACCATGCGCGGACCATCGATGCTGTCTCCGACATCGCCGGGCGCTGCGACGACCTCCAGGCCCTCGGCTGCAAGACCGGCCACCACCGCGTCGAGCTTGTCCGTGCCGGCAAGGTCGTTGACCGCGACGCGGGCGCCGCAGCGGGCAAGGGCCCGCACGGCGCCAAGACCGATGCCCGAAGCACCTCCCGTCACGAGGGCGCGTTGCCCGGAAAGATCAAAGGTGACCCGCATGGTGTCTTTCCCCCTGGAGTTGTGGTGAAGTTCGGTGCTGCGTCAGCGTCCTTCGGCGCGCCATGCGGCGGCCAGCCCGGCAATGAAGGCAAGGAGAACAAACCACGCCGGCATGAGGGCCAGCAGGTCGATGCCGAGCACGACATGGCGGTTGTGGTCAACGAGGCCGATCCACCCCGGGCCGCTCATGTCATGCCCGGCTGTCACCCGGCGAACCGCGGGCAGGGGGTCATGGGCGATCCAGGACAGGTGTCCTCCCGATTCCTCCACCAGGTGCTCCAGGTGCGCGCTCGTCGGTCGCGGGTCTCGCCATTCCAGGGGGTTGTGGCTGCCGACACCGATCCAGGTCGCCATGTCGCCGTCCGAGATGTGGTGGAGGCCCGTCTCGATGGCTACGAAATCACCCCTGGCGCGGCCGGGAGAGAGGGTTTCGAGATCGAGCGTAGTCGTCGCCCCCGAAGGTGCCGTGACGACGACCTCGGCATCGTCGTCCTCCATGCTGCGCCGCACCACGGTGATGTGGCCGTTCTTCTCGGTGGCGGTCAGCGCATTCTCCTCCAGGTCCGGCTCCTGCATGAGCCAGTGGGCGACGCGACGCAGCAGTTCGGTGCCCGGTCCGCCACCATCGTAGCCGCGTGACCACAGCCACAGGTGATCGGAGAGCAACTGGGCGACCCGGCCCTCGCCGGCGCGTGAAATGACGAGCAGGGGTGCGTCGCCGGCGCCATCGAGCAGGACGTCGCCTGTGGCCACCGTGGTCTCGACGTGACGGAACCAGCGGCCCCAGGACGGGACATCTTCCCCGATACCGGCCAGGGTGGCGGTGACCGGATGACGGCGTCCGGCCGCGGTGGCGCCGGGACGGAAGGGTTCGACGTGGACCGTGCCAGTGGGGCGGGCAGGCATGAGTTCGCCAAGGACAGTCGCATGGAGGCCAAGCGCGGTCGCGAAGTCCGGCCCGGCGGCAACCATCATCGCTCCGCCGTCCAGGACGTAGTCGGCAATGTTCTGCAAGTGGATCTCGGGGATGACCCCCCTCTTGCGGTAGCGGTCGAAGATGATGAGGTCAAAGTTGCCGATTTGCCCTTCGAACAGTTCCCGGACCGGGAAAGCGATCAGCGCCAGTTCGCGAATTGGGGTGGAATCCTGCTTTTCCGGGGGGCGCAGGATGGTGAAGTGCACCAGTTCGACGGCCGGATCCGACTTCAGGGTGTTGCGCCAGATGCGTTCGCCGGTGTGGGCTTCTCCGGAGACCAGCAGGACCTTCAGGTCCTCGCGGACCCCGTTGATCGGCAACACCGCCTGGTTGTTGATGGTGGTGATCTCCCCGGGATTTTCCTCGACTTCGAGGCGCACGACGGAAAGCCCTGCATGAGAGAGGGCGACACGCACTTCGTGGCGTTCTCCAACAGTGACCCGGCGGGAAATCGTGGCTCCGTCCGGCGTGGTCACGGTGACGAGAACCGGCGTTCCAACAGCAGTGTGATCGAACACCTGAAAGACGATGGGAAGCGCCTCGTCAACCACCCCGTAGCGAGGCGCCTCGATAATCTCGAGTCTCCTGTCGAAGGCGCTCGAGCGACCACTGACCAGAACATGAAGCGGCGCCGACCATCTCAGACCGGCAAGGGAATCGGGAACATCGTGCACCGCGCCGTCGGTGACCATGATGACAGCGGAGACCGATTCGCCCGGAACATCGGCCAGCGCCCGGGTAAGGGCGCCCATGAGGCGCGTGCCTGAATCGGCAGGGCCGTCGACAGCCTCCGGAAGGGCCTCGACAACCCGCACCTCAAGATTGTCGAGGCGCGCCAGACGCTCGCCGAGATCCCCGACCGCACTGTCGGTCAGGGCCGGACGGTCGCCGAGGGTCATGCTTGCCGAACGGTCGACGAGGACGACCGCCAGATCTGCCAGACCTTCCCTGTGTTCCTCGACGAGCGACGGGTTGAGGACGGCTAGGAGCGTCACGGCGACAGCGACGGCGCGCCATGGCGTACCCGGCATGCCACGCACCAGGCCGAACACCAGAAGACCCACCATCAGGAGTCCCGCCAGAGCGACGAGCGGCACGGGAAGGAGCGGCGCCCAGGTGATGTCGGTGAGTGTGCCCATGGTCACTGACCGAGGCGTTCGAGGATGATGGGAAGGTGAACGGCATCGGCCTTGTAGTTGCCGGTCAGCGCGTACATCGCCAGGTTGACACCGAAACGGAAAGCCATTTCGCGCTGGCGCTCGCCGCCTGGAACCGCCGGGTGGAGCGGTTGAAGCTGGTTGTTCAGAGCCCAGGCCCCGGCCCAGTCGTTGCTGCCGATGATGATGGATGACACGCCGTCATTGAGACCCCCGGGGTGCTGTTCCACCCATGTCGCACCGCCTGTCCAGCGCCCGGGAAAGTCCTGCATCAGGTAGTATGACTGGGTGAGGACGTGACCGGGCGCCACTCGCATGAGCGCCGGGATGTTGAGTCCTCTCAGCATGTCGGGAAGCCGTGCCGCGTTGGGACCGACACCCGACAGTCCGGCAAGGTTGCGGTCGGCATCGCGCGTGTCGACCACGAGGATGCCGCCGGTGGCGAGGTAGGCATCGAGCCTGGCCCGCGCAGCGGCAGACGGCACCGGTTGTTCGATCGTGATGGGCCAGTAGATCAACGGGTGGAGGACAAGATCGTCGGTCTCGAGGGAAAGGGCGACGGGTTGACCGGGTTCGATGGAGGTGCGCGCCGTCAGAATCGCTCCCAGCCCGGAAAGCCCGGCCTTCGACGTCCGGTCGACCCCGGGATCTCCCGTCCTGACGTAGCCGAACCGGACGTCCAGAACAGATTCCGGAACTCCGCCAGGGTCATCGTCGGCCATGGTTGCTGAGCTCGTGGCTGCGATCACCAGGAGGATTGCAGCCGCCGCCGACTGGCGGGCGAACGACGGAATGATTCCGCGCAGCACCATGCTGGCAACGATTTCGAGGAAGGCCACCACGAGAACGAGGCCGAGGAGGTAGGGGCGCAGATCGATGTCCCCGGCCCCGGTCAGGCCGGTCACGGTGACGCTGTCGGGGAGTATCAGGGTGTCGGGGGGCGCCAGGCGCGAACCCAGGTTCACGGCCCGGGCGAGATCGCTGGTTCCATAGATGCCGGGCGGATGGCGCGGTCCGGGAACGACATCAGCGATGTCTGTGGCGACGATGGCTGATACGTGCGGCTCCGGCACCGCGGGGTTGCCGAAGCCGTCGAGCGTCACCAGCGCGGGAAGCACGACGTCATCGAGACCGGCGTTCGACCCCTCGGCAAGCAGGGCAAGGCGCCTGATCATGCCGGCAAAGAGGCCGGACAGCGGCAGGTTCGTCCATTGCGTGTTGGCAGTGGTGTGGATCAGCACGAGCCAGCCGTCGCCACGCCTGCCGGCGGTCACGAGCGGCGTGCCATCCTCCAGCCTCGCCCAGGTCTTGGACGAGAGATCGGCCGTCGGTTCGGCAAGGACCTGGCGGTCGACCAGGACGTCGGGGGGTGCCTCCAGCCCGAAGAAGGGCGAGGCGGCGTCGAATTCGGCAATTCGCTGGGGGCGGCTCCAGCTCATGACTCCGCCCAGAGCTCTCTGGCGCGCACGCAGGGCGACGGGCAGGAGATCGTCGCTTTCCCTCGAGAACGCCGGGCCGGCAAATCGCACCAGGACGCCGCCCGTGGCGAGCCAGTCCTCGAGCAGGGGGCGCGTGGTGGTGGCGACCGTGCCGATATCGGCCAGAACCATCACAGCCGGTGGCCTGTCAAGCAGTCTGCCGAGCGTGTCCTGGCGGACATCGGCGTCCTGTTCCAGGGCTCGCGCCAGGAAGTAGGTTGGCGACAGAAGCGAATGCTGCACCTCTATGTCGCCTCCGGCGACGAGGCCGACAGACGGACGCTTCCAGCGCTGGTCCAGCAGCGCCACGGCCGCCGCGGTTGTCTCGTTCTCGACGGCAAGGCGGGAGATGCTGTTGCGCACCTCCAGTGGCAGCGCCAACGTCGTTCTGGCCATGCCTGACCCGGAAGCAAAGTCGAGCTTGAGGCGGGCGACCAGGCGGCCTGCGGAATCCTCGGCGACCACCCAGGCCGACGTGTCCCCCAGCGAGTCGCTGCGCAGGGCTTGCACCACCAGTTCTCCATTCTCCACGCCGGGTTCGGGCAGAAGGAGGGCGGACCTTTCCGCCCCGGTCATCACCGTGAGATCGCCAAGTGCCTCGAGAGCGGCAACCAGGGTGGCGTCTCCGGGATCTGCGATATCGTCCGCCAGCCAGAAGACATGTCCGATGGACCCGAGTCCGACGAGAGCCTCTGCGGCCCCCTGCCTGTCAGTCGGCCAGGGGTGGGGGATGAGTTCGAGAACCCGGCCGGCAGCGTCGTCCGGTGTCATCAGGCCCGAGTGCCGGAAGGGCGCGCCGTCCGCCGCGGGCGCCGTGGTCATCAGGACAACCAGGCGGCCCTCGCGATCTGCCAGGTCGACGAGATCCTCCAGAGCGGCAAGCCTCGCCGGCCAGTTCCTTCCGGCAGCCCAGCCGTCGTCAACGACCACGAGCATGTCGCCGCCGTCCAGGGACCGCCCACTCCAGGTGACGATCGGGTGGGCAACGGCAAGAATGAGCAGAGTGACCAGTGCCATCCTGAGCAGGATCAGCCACAACGGCGTCGTTTCGGCCGTCCGGCGGTCGGTCGTCAGTCCGAAGAGGAAGCGAACGGTCGGCAGCGCCACCCGCCGCGGTCGTGGCGGCACGGCCCTCAGCAACCACCACAGAAGCGGCAGCACGACAAGGGCGACAAGCGCCCAGGGAACAGCAAAGGCAAGCGGCCCGAGACTCGCCATGGTCAGGTCACGTGGCCGCCCAGATCGATGTAGAGCGGCAGCAGGGCCGCATGGGGAGAGCCATCGGTCCGGTGAACCGTGGCACTCCAGCCGGCGCTGCGTGCCGCCAGGGCGATGGCTTCGGTGTGGGCCACGAGACGCTCCCGATAGTCGCCGCGCAACGCCTCGCTGCGGTGGGCCAGAATCGTTCCTTCCCGTTCGGTGCCGTCGAACAGGACCCGTCCGGCATAGGGGAAGTTCTCCTCGGCCGGATCGACGATTCGCACCAGGTGACCGGCAACGCGCTGTCCGGCGAAGTGGCGGATTCTGGCGGCGACGGGCTCGACCGGTTCAAGAAAGTCGCTGACAAGCACCAGCCGCGCGTGGGATGGCAGGGTTGTCGCCGGCGGCAGGCTGGGGGCGTCGTCGGCATCACCCCTTTGAAGTCGGGTCGCCATGCGGGTCAGTGCGGCGCTCCCCGTTCCCGGTCGTTTGTCAACGCCCAGAAGAGCGACGCTCTCGCCACCGCGGACCAGGAGGACGGCAAGGGCCATGACGATGAGCCGTGCCCGCTCGTGCTTGCTGGCAAGCTCCGGCGAGGACGCGAAGTGCATCGATGGTGACGTGTCGGCCCACAACCACACGCTTTCGGCCGCCTCCCACTCGGTCTCCCTGACATAGAGCCGTGGCGACTTCGCTGATGCCCGCCAGTCGATCATGGTGGCGGCATCGCCCTGGGCGTAACGGCGAAACTGCCAGAAAGTCTCCCCGGGACCGACGCGGCGCCGGCCGTGAACGCCCTGGGCGACGACAGCGGCTACCTGCCGCGCCTCGACCAACAGGGGAGGCAGGTGCGCGACGAGCTGCTCGGCGCGCCGGCGAAATCCACTGACCGATTCGATGCTCATGGCTGGACGATCGCGCTCAGCCGAGCGGCGACTTGAGGCGGTCGATGACCTCGTCGAGCGTCACCCCGTCGGCCCGTGCCGCAAAGGTAAGCTGCATGCGATGGCGCAGCACCGGACCGGCCAGGTCCAGGACGTCGTCAACCGAGGGCGCCAGGCGTTGGTCGAGCAGTGCTCGGGCTCTCACCGCCAGCATCAGGGACTGACTGGCCCTGGGTCCCGGTCCCCAGAGAATGCCGGAACTCCCGTCGGATGCATCCGGGCGGCCGGAACGCACGAGGTCGAGGATGGCCTCGACGACGCTTTCGCCCACCGGGATGCGGCGCACCAGTCTCTGTGCCGCCATCAGCTCGGTGCTGTTCAGTACACCCGCCGGTTCCTCCTCGTCGAGGCCGGTGGTCACCACCAGCATCTCGCGTTCGGCGTCGCGATCGGGGTAGTCGATGTCGATTTCCATGAGGAAGCGGTCGAGCTGGGCCTCGGGAAGCGGATAGGTGCCTTCGAGTTCCAGGGGGTTCTGCGTGGCGAACACGTGGAAGGGTTGCGGCAGGAGGCGCCTGGTGCCGGCAACGGTCACGGTGTGTTCCTGCATCGCCTGGAGGAGTGCCGACTGGGTGCGCGGGCTGGCGCGGTTGATCTCGTCGGCCATCAGGAAACTGCAGAACACGGGCCCGGGAATGAACCTGAATTCGCGCAGACCGCTCTCCGATTCCTCCAGGACCTCGGAGCCGAGAATATCGGCGGGCATGAGGTCCGGGGTGCACTGGACTCGCTTGGTATCGAGGCCGGTCACCGTGCCGATGGTCTCGACCAGCCGGGTCTTGCCAAGGCCGGGGACACCGATCAGCAATGCGTGTCCACCGGCGAGCAATGTGATGAGAAACTGGTCGATCACCGTATCCTGACCAAAGATGACACGGCCGATCGCCGCCCGCACGTCGGCCAGCCTGGCCCCCGTGCGGTCGATTTCGATGGCAAGTTCCCTTGCCTCGCTGGTGCAGGGTTCGTGGTTCACGGCACTGTCTCTCCCCGGGAACGGTGTGGTGGTCTAGAATGGCGACATTGAATCAGGGTGCAATCCCGAGGACTCCCGACATGCCCCCAGAACGGACCCGCCATGACGCTGCCACCACGGACGGCGACCGTGTCCGGCAGCTCCTGACCGGGGACATCGATATCAGGATTGCCCGCGACGGCACCTGGTATCACGAAGGCCGGCCCATTCGCAGAATGGCACTGGTGAAGCTGTTTGCCGGTATCCTGCGATGTGAAGATGATGGTGAATACTACCTCAGGACTCCGCTGGAGAAGCGCCGCATACGTGTTGATGATGCACCATTCGTCGCTGTCGAGTCGACCATAGAGGGCGAAGGCCCGCAGTGCAGGGTGCACTTTCGCACCAATGTCGACGATCACGTCACGGCCGACGCCGATCACCCGGTACGGATCGTCTTGAATCCTGAAACGGGAGCGCCGTCACCCTATGTGCTCGTTCGCGACAGGCTCGAGGCCCTGATCGCCCGCCCGGTCTACTATGATCTCGTGAACAGGGGCCGGATCGCATGGCAGGATGGCCGTGAGGTTCTCGGGATCGATTCATGCGGCTGCTTCTTTGTCCTGGGCGAAACGTCCGATGACGCCGGTTGAGGTACTCAGCGCCTTCCGCAGGATGCCGCAGGCACAGATCGAACCACCGCAACCGTCCTGGGCCGAGGGTCCGGTGCAGCGGGCAGCAGCCGTTCTCATTCCCCTGGTTGACCGCCAGGAGGAGTCCATGACCGTGATTTTCGGTCAGCGCTCGCCGACGCTTGCCCACCATGCAGGCGAAGTCAGTTTTCCCGGTGGCCGCATCGAGGCCGGCGAGGACGAGGCCTCCGCCGCCCTGCGCGAAGCCAGGGAGGAGATCGGACTCGATTCCTCCAGGGTGCGCGTGCTCTGTCGACTCGACACGCAGCGAGCTGGTTCGGGCTATTCCATCGCACCCCTAGTCGGTCTCGTCACACCCCCTGTCGCCCTGCAGCCTGATGGCATCGAGATCGTCGATGCCTTCGAGGTGCCGCTGGGATTCCTGCTCGACCCCGGGAATCATCGCCGGGCGAGCATGGTGTGGCGTGGCGAGAGGCGCTGGTACAGTCTTTTCGAGTACGGTTCGCGAACCATCTGGGGTGCGACAGCAACGATCGTGGTCAATCTCGTCGAAGTGCTAAGAGGTGAGAGATGATGCGTTACCTGTTGCCGGTGATCCTGATTGCAGTCCCCCTCATCTCCTACATCGTCTGGTACCGCCTGGCGCGCGAAAAGGCGCGGCGCCTCGAGGAAGGTACGCTGCCTGGCTGGCGCGAGGCGCCCTGGGGGCTCATCTTCCTTGGAACGCTGGGCCTCGTGATCATCACGCTCGCGGTCTTCGGGCTTGTCGGTCCCGACCCGTCCGGGGACTATGTGCCGGCACGCCTCGAGGACGGCGTGGTGGTTCCAGGCTATGTCACCGACTGACCCACGGTGCGGCAGGGCCGATGGCTTGCGCGATCAAGTCCATTCCGCAACCGGTTCATGAACCATGTCGGATACCGACCATCCCGTAGACACCATCGATGCCGCGCCACTCCTGGCAACACCCGGTGTCGCCAGCGTGGTGGAAGCATTGGCCTCAAGGGGTAGCGATGTGCGCTTCGTCGGCGGATGCGTGCGAGACCTGGTGGCGGACCGCGAAGTCGCCGATGTCGACGTCGCCACGCCGGACCCCCCCGAAGACGTGACAGGCCTCTTGGAGGATCGTGGAATCAAGGTGGTGCCTACAGGTTTCTCCCATGGCACGGTGACAGCAGTGGTCCTGGGCAAGGGAATCGAGGTCACCACGCTGAGGGTCGACGTGACGACCGATGGCCGCCACGCCGAAGTGGCCTTCACCAGCGACTGGCAGGCCGATGCGGCGCGGCGCGATTTCACCATCAACGCGATGAGCCTCAGACCGACGGGCGACCTTTTCGACTACTTCGGCGGGCGCCAGGACCTCGCCGACGGGCGTGTCAGATTCGTCGGCGATGCGGCGGGTCGCATTGCCGAGGACCGGTTGCGTGTCTTGCGCTACTTCCGGTTTCTGGCCCACTACGGCCATGGGACACCGGATCGTCAGGCCATGGCCGCCTGCGCTTCGGCCAGGGCCTCCCTGGGGCGCCTGGCGGCCGAACGTGTCCAGTCGGAACTCTTCAGGCTTCTGGGCGCGCCACACCCCCTGCCGGCACTCGATCTCATGGCCTCGAGCGGTGTTCTGGAAAGCGTGCTGCCGGAGGCAGGCGAACTGACTGCGCTTGGCGCGCTCGCCGGCATCGACGACCGCGATCCCGTCCGTCGGCTTGCCGCCCTGACCCCGACAGCGGGTGCTGCCGTTGCCCAAAGACTGCGCTGTTCGAAGGCCGTTCGCCGGCGTCTTGCCCGGCTGGCGCCGCCAGTGCTGGAGCTGGATCCGGACTGGCCTGTCCCGAAGCAGCGCCAGGCGCTCTACGACCTCGGGACGGAGACGTTCCGCGACCTCGTTCTCCTTGCCTGGGCGGCGGACCGCTCCTGGAGGGCGTCACGCTGGCGAGAGATGCTCGATACGGCGGTACGCTGGGAGAACCCGCGCTTTCCGTTGCGCGGCCGGGACGTGCTCGCAGCCGGCGTCCGTCCCGGGCCCGAGGTCAAGGTCTTCCTCAGGGACATCGAGGCATGGTGGCGCCGGGAGGACTTCAGACCGGACCGCGCATCCTGCCTCGAGAGGCTGGCGACATCGACCGGGAAGACGGCGTGACAGCTGCCGGACGGCTTGCACTGGCCCTCATCCTGCTGGCGGCGTCGGTCACGGCCGAAGAGCCGCACGTCATCGGCATCGAGGAACACTGGATCGCGGAACCGCCGCCCGGCGTTCATGTTGCCGCCGCCTATGGCGTCATCACATGCGATTGCGTCAAGAGCGACCGCCTGGTCTCCGTGGCCGTCGTCGGCGCGGCAATGAGCGAACTTCACGCCACGACGTCAGGCGATGACGGTGTCGTCGCCATGCGCCGGCTCGACGACGGTGTCGCCATCGATCCCGGAACCCCTCTTGTGCTCGAGCCCGGGGGCCTTCACATCATGATCATGGGACTGGAGGAACGCCCGCGGGCAGGCGACCGAATCCCCGTGACCCTGGTGTTCGAGAAGGCGGGAGCGGTGGACGTCGTCTTCCCGGTGGCGGCACGATCGGCTGCAGGCATGGAACAATGAAGAAGCGGCATCTTTTCCAGGGCATTCTGGCCGGTCTTCTTGTCGTGGCGACGGTGATCGGCGCCATGGAACTCCATCGGCGCCAGGTGGAGGACGTGGAAGTCGTGATCGGCGGGCCGTTTTCCATGATGGCGCATGACGGCACCCGGGTGACCCATGACGATCTTGCCGGCCGCCGGTCCCTGGTGTTCTTCGGTTTCACCTACTGTCCGGATATCTGTCCGACCACGCTTGTCCAGGTGGCGGCATGGCTTGATGCCATGGCGGACAAGGGGAACCTGATCGACGCCTATTTCGTCACCGTCGATCCGGAACGGGACACGCTGGAGCGCATGGCGGAGTACGTCACCTACTTTTCCGACCGCATCACCGGACTTGTCGGCACCGCCGATGAACTCCGGCAGATGGCGGACTCCTACCGGCTCTATTATGCCCGCATCGACCTCGACGACGACACCTACACCATGGATCACACGGCGGCCATCTACCTCATGGACGGCGAGGGCAGGTTCTTCGATGCCATCACCATGACGGCGTCGTTCGACGAGGCCGTGGCGAAGCTCACCCGACTCGTCGAGGAGGGATGACCGGCCAATGGCACACGCATCGACGGCCTCGCTGGATGGGTTGTCAGGGCCAGGTGGCCACCGGCGGCAGGGACATCAGGACGGCCTCGGGATTCGCTCCCGTCATCAGGCCGAAGCGGGTCCCGCGGTCGTAGACGAGATTGAACTCGGCATAGTGGCCCCGCCACTGAAGCTGGCGTGAGCGTTCCGCGTCTGTCCAGGTCTCGTGCATGCGCCGGTGAACGAGGCGCGGATAGATGGCAAGAAACGTCTCCCCGACATCGCGGGTGAAGGACATCGAGTCCTCGTCGGCGCGGAGATTGTCGTAGAAGATGCCTCCGACGCCACGCTTGAGGCCGCGGTGGGGGATGGTGAAGTAGTCATCGGCCCAGCGGCTGAAGGCAGCGTAGTCGGCGCACGGGTGCCGTTTACAGCAGGAGGCGAGGGCGGCGTGAAAGTCCTTCGTGTCCTCGTCGCGCGGCAGGGGTGGGTTGAGATCGGTGCCGCCGCCGAACCAGGCCTTGCCCGCGGTGGTGATGTGGCGCGTGTTCATGTGAACGCCCGGCACGCGCGGCGAGCGCATGTGGGCGACAAGCGAGATGCCGGTCGCCCAGAAGCCGGCGTTGTCCGGTGCGGTGCCCGGGATTTCACCGGCAAACTTCTGGTCGAACTCACCCCACACGGTGGAGATGTTGACCCCCACCTTCTCGAAGACCCTGCCGCGCATGATCGCCATGACTCCGCCGCCGCCGCCGTCCCTCGTCCATGCACGGCGTTCAAATCGCCCCGGGGGATGATCGTGTCCTGGTCCGCCGTCAGCATCCTCGATGGATTCGAAGACGGCGACGATGCGATCACGCAGGGTGCCGAACCAGCGGCAGGCGTCGTCGCGCTGCTGCTGTGATCCGGCGAGGTCCGGCCGGTCTGTTGTCATGGGAGGCCATTCCGGGCGGTTGTTCCCGGCAGTCATGTCGCAGACCGTCAATGTCCGCAAGCCCCTTCCACATTCACTGCCTTGCGTGGCCATGGCGGGCGGTATATTCATGGCCCGCCCGAAAGGAACGCCGGAACAGGACGTAGGGGATTTCTTGATCATGGCGGAGCATGCTCCCGACGCGCAGGAGGTGGACCGGCGCGACTTTCTCAGTGTGGCAGCCATCAGCGTGACGGCTGTCGGCGCCGGTTTCGCCGCCTGGCCCTTCATCGCGCAGTGGAACCCGGCTGCGGATGTCCTGGCGCTGGCCTCCATCGAGGTCGACCTGGCGCCGGTGGCCGAGGGTCAGCAGATCACGGTGAGCTGGCGGGGCAAACCGGTGTTCATCCGTCATCGCACGGCCGAGGAGATCGCCGCTGCCCGCGACGTCGACATGGACGATCTCAAGGATCCGCAGCCCGACAGCGAACGGGCCCTTCGACCCGAGTGGCTCATCATGGTCGGGATCTGCACCCACCTCGGGTGCATTCCCCTGGGCAACCAGGGCGAATACCACGGCTGGTTCTGCCCCTGTCACGGCTCCCACTACGACACGTCCGGTCGCATCAGGAAGGGGCCGGCACCGGAGAATCTCGGAATTCCGGACTATGTCTTCACCGATGACACGACCGTTGTCATCGGCT
Source organism: Alphaproteobacteria bacterium (assembly GCA_965207785.1). Taxonomy (GTDB): domain Bacteria; phylum Pseudomonadota; class Alphaproteobacteria; order SP197; family SP197; genus SP197. Next base: position 457,849 of record CBDBNO010000011.1, read on the forward strand.
GACCGGGGCGAGCGACCATGGCGGATTTCATGAACAACGGTCTTGTGCGCTGGTTCGACCGCCGGCTGCCGATACTGAGCTGGACCAACCACCACCTCATCGACTACCCGGCGCCGCGCAATCTCAACTACATGTGGAACTTCGGGTCACTGGCCGGAATTGCACTGGTGATCCAGCTCGTCACCGGCATCGTGCTGGCGATGCACTACACGCCGCATACGGACATGGCCTTCGACAGTGTCGAGCGGATCATGCGCGACGTCGACTACGGCTGGCTAATGCGCTATGCCCACGCCAACGGCGCCTCGTTCTTCTTCATCGTCGTCTATCTCCATGTCTTCAGGGGGCTCTACTACGGCTCCTACAAGGCCCCGCGCGAGGTGCTGTGGTGGATCGGCCTGGTGATTCTCCTGACCATGATGGCGACCGCCTTCATGGGGTACGTACTGCCCTGGGGGCAGATGAGCTTCTGGGCTGCAACCGTGATCACCAACCTGTTGTCGGCTCTGCCGCTCATCGGGGAACCCCTTGTCGAATGGGTGTGGGGCGGCTTTTCGGTGGAGAACCCGACTCTCGTGCGCTTCTATGCCCTTCACTTCCTGTTGCCGTTCGTCATCGTCGGTCTGGTGGGGCTCCACCTGTGGGCGCTGCATCACACCAAGTCCGGCAACCCGCTCGGCATCGACACCACCGGACCGCAGGACTTCATCCGTTTCCATCCCTACTACACGATCAAGGATGCCTTCGGCGCCGGGGTGTTCCTGCTCGTCTTCGCGGTCTTCCTGTTCTACGCCCCGAACTACCTCGGGCACCCGGACAACTACATTCCCGCCGATCCCCTCAAGACACCGCCGCACATCGTTCCCGAATGGTACTTCCTGCCGTTCTACGCGATCCTGCGCGCCATTCCCTCGAAGCTGGGCGGCGCCGTTGCCATGGCGCTGTCGATCGGCATCCTGTTCCTCCTGCCCTGGCTTGATACCTCCAGGGTGCGCTCGGCGGCTTTCCGTCCCGTGTTCAGGTGGTTCTTCTGGATCCTGGTGATCGACATCATCGTGCTGGGCTTCGTCGGCGCCAATCCGCCTGAAGGGGCCTGGATCGTGATCGGCCAGGTCGCGACTGCCTGGTACTTCCTCCATTTCCTGATCCTGTTGCCCCTGATCGGCTGGTTCGAGAGACCCCGTCCGTTGCCCGCCAGCATTGCCACGGCGGTCCTCGACGGGAGTGGATCGGCATCAGCGGGGCGGGGAGCGAGATGATGAAGCGCATCCTTCCCGTGATCGGCCTGCTCGCCTTCGCCCTGCCGGCATGGGCGGCTTCGCCAGGCGCGTCGCCTCAGCAGTTCACATGGTCCTGGGAGGGGATTTTCGGCACTTATGACCGTGAGCAGGTGCAGCGGGGGCTGGAGGTCTTCACCACGCAGTGCCACAGCTGCCACAGCCTCAAGTACATCCGCTTCCGGGATCTCGTGGCCATCGGCCTCAGCGAGGACGAGGCGGAGGCGCTCGCCGCCGGATACGAGGTCCCGGGCGATCTCGACGAGTGGGGCGACGAGACCACAAAGCCGGCGGAACTGCAGCACACGTTTCCCGCGCCCTATCGCAACGATACCGAGGCGCGGGCACTCAACAACGGTGCACTGCCCCCCGATCTTTCGCTGATGGTGAAGGCACGCGTCGATGGCGCCAACTACATCGCCTCCCTGCTCATGGACCCCGATTACAACCAGAGTGAACCGGACGCCAACGGGCTCTACCACAATCCCTACTTCGCCGGCGGCAGCATTGCCATGGCGCCGCCGCTCTATGAAGGTCTCCTCGTCGATGCAGAAGGCAACGACGTGGCGGTTGACGAACTCGCCCGGGACATCACGGCCTTCCTTGCCTGGACCGCCGAACCCAAGCTCGAGGATCGCAAGAGAATGGGAATGAAGGTCGTCCTCTTCCTTCTCGTGCTGACCGGGCTCTACTACGTCTTGAAGCGGAAGATCTGGGCCAACGTCGAACACTGACCGGCAGGTCCGGAGACGACACAGTGTGGCTGGGGGACCTGGATTCGAACCAGGACTATTCGGGTCAGAGCCGAAGGTTCTACCGTTAAACTATCCCCCAGCAGGGGACGCGGCGACGCTAGATGAGGCGGGTGTGGGGTGTCAACCGCAACGACGCTCCAGGAAGGTCCCGCCGCCGGCCGGGGGTGACATTGGGTCGCAGGAACGTGACGCGCCCGCAAGGACGCCGCCTGAAACAGAGACTGAAGAAGAGCGCCGGGCGCAGTCCGTCATCGATCCGCTGGCTGGAGCGCCAGGTCAACGATATCTGGTCTGAGGGCGCAAGGCGCGAGGGATGGCGGTCGCGGGCGGCATACAAGCTCATTCAGCTCGACGAGCGGTTTTCCCTCCTCAGGCCCGGGACCCGGGTGGTCGACCTTGGCGCTGCCCCGGGCGGCTGGTCCCAGGTCGCCGCCAGCCGGGTTGCAGGAGCGCCCGTGATCGCGGTGGACGTGTTGGAGATGGAGAGTCTCGCCGGCGTGACGATCGTTGCCGGCGACATCCGCGACAGGCAGACGCGGACCGTCGTGCTCGAGGGGCTTGGCGGCAAGGCGGAACTCGTCCTTTCTGACATGGCCGCGCCAGCGACAGGGCACCGTTCCACGGATCATCTGCGGACCCAGGCCCTTGCCGAGGAGGCCGCTGCCTTTGCGGCGACGGTGCTTGCCCCTGGCGGCAGCCTTGTCGTGAAGGTCCTGCGGGGCGGCGCCGGGAACGCCCTGCTATCCGCCCTGCGGCGCGACTTCGCGCGGGTTCATCATGTCAAACCGGAGGCCAGTCGCCAGCAGTCTTCGGAGATCTACGTCGTGGCGAGGGGATTTCGCAGGAGTGCTCAGTGATCCTGTACGGTGCATCCGTTGCTGCCCGGCAGCTGTTGGCGAGGATGCAGGAATCGCAGATGACAGCGCGGTGGGTAGAGCGGGATTGGTGGCGGACTGCCACCTCGGGACCGTTGAGCGGCGACTTGGCACAGACCACCCACTTGGTCGTGCGCGCCTGATTCATCCTCCGGGACCGGGCGCGTCGCTCGGCGAGGCGATCCAACGGCCCATGGAATGCGAGGTCGTCGTCGGACCTTCGCGAAGTTCTCGAGGAAACATCTGCGGAAGTGGCTTGCCAACGCCTTGACGGTTGCAAGGAAGCGGGAACTCCCGGTCTTCTGCGCACCGCTTGAGACGTCGAAGCCGCCGTAAGGAACCAGGCAGTGCACGCGGGGATGCCATGTCAGCTTCTGGTTTCAGGTGTGGAGAACTGCAGTGCCACCGCTCCGCCGGGACTGGCGTTGAAGACCTGCAGGGTCAGGGCAGGGGTGCGCAGCAGGATGCCGAGGATAGCTTTGCGGTTCTGCGAGCCGATTCAGGGAGGCAGGTCTGGGGGCGTCAACACCGGGTTGCCACCGCAAGGTCACCCTCCCAGGAGCAGGTTCGGCAGGAACAGCACGATGGCGGGAAAGACGAGCAGGCCGGCGATGGTCAGGGCATCCGCGACGAAGAAGGGGGCGGCGCCCTTGAAGACATCCTGCACGGAGATTTCCGGGCGCACGCCCGCCACCACGAAGCAGTTCAGCCCGATCGGTGGCGTTATCAGGCAAAGCTCGGCCATCTTGACGACGATGATGCCGAACCAGATCGCGCAGCCGACGCCGGACATTCCGAAGACGCTGTCGGCCGCCGCGACGCCTTCGCCGCCGTTCAGGGCGATCACGGCGGGATAGACGACCGGAAGCGTCAGGATGAGCATGCCGATCGCGTCCATGAACATGCCGAGCACGGCGTAAGCCAACAGGATCAGGACGAGCGTGAGAAAGGGGCTTTGGTCGAGAGACGTGATCCATTCCGCGAACGTGCCGGGCAGATCGGCGAAGCCGAGAAATCTCACGTAGATCAGAACCCCCCAGATGATCGTGAAGATCATCACAGAGAGCTTTGCGGTCTCCAGAAGGGCACTCCTGAGTTGCGGCCAGCGCATGCCGCGCCAAAGCGCCATCACCAGGACCACGAATGCGCCCAGCGCACCGCCTTCGGTCGGCGTCCCCCAGGCGTCCCCGCCGAACGGGTTGTAGATGAACAGGATGATGATCAGGACGACGAAGAAGATCGGCAAAACCGCCGGAAGCGACCGCAGCCGTTCCATCCAGGTGAAGCCGCCGCTCGGTGGGCCGAACCCCCGGAAGGCGACCGCGAGGCCGACGATCAGCCCGCCGTAGACCAGAGCGGAGAAGGCGCCCGGCAGGAACCCGGCCAGGAGCAGCGCGCCGACGTCCTGTTCGACGATGATTGCATAGATCACGAGGATCGCCGAAGGCGGTATGAGCGACGCCAGCGTGCCGGCCGACGCCACGACGCCTGCGGCGAAGCGCTTGTCATAGCCGATGGCGAGCATTTCCGGAATGGCAATGCGGGCGAAGACGGCCGAAGTCGCCACCGAAGCGCCCGATACTGCCGCGAAGCCGGCGGTGGCGAACACTGTGGAGACCGCGAGTCCGCCCGGCAGCCACCCGACCCACCTCTTGGCGGCCTCGAACAGGGACCGGGTCAGCCCGGCATGGTAGGCGAGGAAGCCGATCAGAATGAACGTTGGAATCAGGGACAGCGCCTGCGAGGCGATCTTGGAATGGGGCACCTGACCCGCCGTCTTCACCGCCACCGTCAGCGCCCAGAAAAACCGTTCGGGGTCGTATCCCTGTTTGGCCCAGAAGATCCAGACGAGGCCCGCCATGCCGGCGATGGCGGCGGCGAAGGCCACGCGGACACCAAGGAACACCATGGCAAGCAGGAATCCGGACACCACGAGCCCGATATCGATGGAATCCACTGGCGGCGAACCTCAGTGTCTACCGCTCGCCGCTCCGTCCTCGAGGCCCGAGACGCTGCTGGCCTCGCGGGCCGCGACCGTCTGAGCGTCCTCGATGAGCGGCACGGCGACGGGTCGCGCGGCGCCCGACAGGAACGCCCGTCCATAACCCCAGAGCTGTAGCGAGAGCCGGACAGAGAGAACGGCGAAGGCTACGGGCGCGAGGAGCTTGGCAGGCCAGAGCGGCAGGCGGATGTCGAGGCTGGAATCGCGGCTCCAGAACGGCTCGTGCCAGTCGAAGGACCTCTCGAAATGTGCCCAGCTCCCCCAGACCATCAGCACCATCAGCGCGAGGATCATCGTCGTCGCGGCGAACTCTGCGGCCCACAGCGCGCGGCCGTGGAGCCTGCCGACGAGCATGTCCATTCGGATGTGGCCGCCGAGGCGCTGGCAGTAGGAGATGCCGACGAATGCGATGATCGGCATCGCCTGCTCGATCCAGTCCACGTAGCCGGGAATGGGATGATTGAAGAAATTGCGCCCGCCGACGCTTGCGACGGCCAGGAGCATCAACGAGAAGACGGCCACTCCGCCGACGAGCGCCAGGGCCGATTCGAGACGGTAGAGCTGACAGTCCAGCCTGCTCAAGACCGTGCTGTCTTCGAGGACCGATGATGCGCCTGCCACCTCAGCTCTCCCCCTGAACCGCTCCCGGCGGCCGTTCAAGGGCCGCCGGGACTGCGCGGGGTCAGTCTCCCGCGACCATGCCGGTCACCAGATCGAGGAGTTCCGCCGCAGGGAGGCCGCGCTCCGTGTTCTCCTCGACCCAGGCGGCGGCGGCCGGACCCGCGACCGTTTCACGGAATGCCGCAAGCTCGTTATCCGTGAAGGTGATCGTCTCGATCCCCTTCGCCTCGAGCGTCGGACCCCATTCGGCCATCGTCTGGTTGTTGTAGTAGGAAATGTAGTGCGCTAGCGCCTCGTCGACGGAGCCGAGAAGCGCGTCGCGCTCGGTCGCGGAGAGCGCGTTCAGCGCATCGGTGTTGACGACGACAGGACAGTTGACCGTTCCCGGATTGAGATTTGTCGTCCACCAGGTGGCGCTCTCGACGGTTCCGAAGGACATGTGGGCGTGAGGCGCGAAGGCGACGGCCTTGACAACGCCGCTGTCGAGCGCCTGGCGTACCTCTGTCGCCGACATCGAAGTCGGGACGGCGCCGATCGCCTTCATGGCTTTGCCGATACCGCCCGTGGCCCGGACGGCCAGGCCCTCGAAGTCCTTCAGCGTCCGCGGCGCCTCGCCGACACCGGCAATGTTGTACTGCGGCAGGGGCGACGGCATCAGGAGCGTTGCGTTCCAGCGGGCCATGTCCGCAACGACTGCGGGATGGTCGTAAACAGCACGCGAGACCTTCTCCTCCTGTTCCAGCGAGGACACGCCCAGGAACGGAAGCTCCAGGACGGTGATCGAGGGGTTCTTGTCGTAATGGTAACCGGCGCAGAACTGGGCCATCTCGAAGGCCCCGATCGAGATGCCGTCCAGGTTTTCCTTGTTCTTGGAGAGGCCGCCGTACGACAGATTGAGCGTGAACCCGCCGTCCGTCTTCGCGCTGACCAGTTCGGCCAGTTTCTCCACGTGCTCGGTGAAGGCGCGGCGTTTCCCCCACAACGAGACGTCCCATTCGGTGGCGACGGCCTCGCCCGCAAGGACAAGCGAAAGGCTGCCGGCGATAACGGCACTCAGATATCCCCGTTTCATGATTGACTCCCGATTTGCAGTCGATCCGGACAGTGAATTCGGGAGAAGTCTAGCCCGTCCAATGCAATCGCGTCCCTGACAAAATGCGCTGGAACGGGCACAACAGTCTGGCGGAAGTCCACGGGACCACACAAGGCCGCTCTTGTCGATCCAGAGCTCGACGATCTTCTCGTTCAGGGCATTCCCAGCGCCACGGCTGCCGCGTCCATGCGTCCCCCCTCTGGCTCCTGATCGTGTTCGCAATCAGCTGCCGCTCGCGGGCGGCGACTGCCTCGCGCAGGGTGGAAGGCGTGTCATCGCCGAGAGTCGCCTCGCTCGCGGATCCCCGGTCCCGCCGCCAGGCGAGAATGTGGCGCTCGGCGACGTGGCGCAGTTCGCGAACGCTGCCCGGCCAGCCGTGGCTCATCAGCGCCGCGACATCTGGCGCCTGCGCCGATTTGTTTCGAAGCCGGTCAGGCCGACTACTTTCGGCGGAGTTCTGCCGCGCTGGTTCAGGCTCGAGAGTTGCGGCACACTTGGATTTCACACGGTCTTTGATCCATTGCAGGAGCCCCAGCGATGAGCCGTATGTATGCCAAGGATCACCGAAGGCTGCAGGATCTCTTCGGAACCCGCGCCATGGCCGATTACCTGGAAGAAACCGACTTCCGGGAGACGATCGACGACGCCTCGAAGCGCTTCATCGAGGGACGTGACATGGTGTTTCTTGCGACGCTGGATCACGAACACCGGCCGACCGTGTCCTACAAGGGCGGTGATCCCGGGTTTCTCAAGGTGCCCGACCCCCGCACCGTCCTGTTCCCGAGCTACGACGGGAACGGCATGTACCTTTCCATGGGCAACATCGGCGGGCAGGGCCAGGTCGGCATGCTGTTCATCGATTTCGAGGTGCCGCGAAGGCTGCGGCTTCAGGGTGTGGCGACGGTCAGCGACGATCCGGCGCTCACCGGCCTGTGGAAGGAGGCCGAGCTTGCGATTCGGGTTTCGGTGACGGGTCTCTGGGTCAACTGCCCTCGCTACGTCCATCGCTACCGGAAGGTCAAGGCGTCGCGCCACGTCCCGCGCAGTGACGGCGACACGCCGTTCGCTGGCTGGAAGAGGATCGATACGGTCTCGACAGTGCTCAGCGAGAAGGAGCGCGCCGAGGCCGACCGCCTGGGACCCCTCACCGAGGCGGAGTGGGTTGCCATGGTGGATGCCGGAGACGAGGACGCCTGAACGCCGCTGGCGTTCCTGGAGGGCCTTCGATGTGACGTCGGGCGTTGCACCGTCGCGTGCCGGCCGTTGAGCGGGGGAACCGTCGCGCGGCCACCCCTGGCGGCGTTGTCTGTCTTGACACGGGCCACTATGGTGCAGGGCAAGTGCACGGGGTTTCCCGGCAACACAAGAAGGAATTGGAGATCAGGGTCAAATGGAATCCAGACAAGATGTGGAACGGTTCGTCGATCGCATGAAGATGGGCAAGCTCTCGCGACGCGAGTTCAAGGCAGGGCTGGCATCGGTGGGTCTCGGCATGACAGTCGCACCGCTTTCCGGACACCCGGCCCTCGCCCAGGGCGACGAGCATCCCACCTGCTTTACGTGGGCCAGCTACGAAGTGCCGGAGATGCACCAGGAGTACATCGACAAGCACGGTGCATCGCCGAACTTCACCCTGTGGGGTGACGAGGAGGAAGCGGAGGCCAAGATGGTGGCCGGGTTCCGGCCCGATGTCGCCATGCCGTGTTCCTACAAGGTGCAGAAGTGGAACGACTTCGGCTTCCTGCAGCCGATCGACACCAGCCGGCTCTCCCACTGGGACGATGTCATTCCCGTCCTCAAGAACGTGCCGGACATGATGATCGGTGGCCAGCAGCTCATGGTCTGCGCCTGGTGGGGTCTCACCTCCGTCACCTTCAGGACCGATCTGGCGCCTGAGTACATCGATCCGGAAACCCATACCTGGGGGATCCTGTGGGATCCCAAGTACACCGGCAGGCTGTCGATGATCGACAGCCTCATCGACGGTGTCATGGTGGCGGCGATCTATTCCGGCGCGGCCGATCCCTTCAACATGACCCCGGAGGAAGTCGAGGTCACCAAGCAGCTCATGGTCGAGCAACGGCCCCTGCTGCGCTACTACACGAACGACGTCACGAGCTGGGAACAGGCGCTCGCCTCAGGCGAGCTGGTGGCGGCCGCCTCGTGGAACTCGACACCGCTCGCCCTTCTCCAGGAAGACATCCCGGTGGCGTTCATGAATCCGAAGGAAGGACCGATGACCTGGACCTGCGGCATCACGCTGATGTCGTTTGCCGACGAAGACAAGGTTGACCGCGCCTATGATCTCATCGACGCCTTCCTCGCTCCGTCGACTGGTGACTACTGGGTGCGGACCAACGGCATGGGTCATTCGAACACCAAGACCTACGAGGCCTTCTCGGCTGACGAACTGACGATGCGCGGTCTGCCCCCCGAGGATGTCGAGGGCTACATCGCGTCCGGCATCTTCCAGGCGACGATCCGGAACGAGCCGGAACTTCAGGCCATGTACGAGGAAGTCAAGGCCGGATTCTGACACCACGTCATGCCGTGGCGGGCGGTATGTCCGCCCGCCACGGTTTTGTGCACAAGGCTGGCGGCTCTCCGCTTGGCCGCTGCGTTTCTTCGTGATACCTGTCCGTGCCACTTCTGGTGGGTGGCGCATGACAATACGGGAAGCTCTCACATTCGATGACGTTTCCCTCGTGCCGGCCTTTTCGCAGGTGCTGCCGGCATCGGTAGCGACAGCGACCCGGCTGACGCAGTCCATTGAACTCGGCATTCCACTCCTGTCAGCCGCCATGGATACCGTGACGGAATCGGCCATGGCCATCGCCATGGCCCAGAACGGCGGCATCGGCATCATCCACAAGAACATGACCGTCGCCGAACAGGCCGACGAGGTGCGCCGGGTCAAGAAGTTCGAATCCGGCATGGTCGTCAATCCCCTCACCATCGGCCCCGGAGAGACGCTGCAGGCGGCACTTGAACTGATGGCGAACAACGACATTTCGGGTGTTCCGGTGGTCGACGATGCAAGTGATCGCGTCGTCGGAATCCTGACCAATCGGGACGTCCGGTTTGCCAGCGACATGGCGCAGCCGGTGTGCGAGCTGATGACCGCCGACAATCTCGTCACCGTTACCGAGGACGTGACGGCCGACGAGGCAAAGCGGCTGTTGCATCGTCACCGGATCGAGAAGCTTCTCGTGGTCGATCGGCAGGGACGTCTCAACGGCCTCATCACCGTCAAGGATATCAACAAGGCGGCGACCCACCCCGACGCCTGCAAGGACGAGCAGGGACGGCTGCGCTGTGGCGCGGCGACGGGCGCCGGACAGCAGGGATGGGAACGGGCCGAGGCCCTGATTGATGCCGGTGTCGACGTGGTAGTCGTTGATACCGCCCACGGTCACTCGGGCGGCGTCATTGACACCGTCGACATGATCAAGAAGCAGTCGAACTACACGCAGGTGATCGCCGGGAACGTGGCGACGTCGGAAGGTGCGCGCATGCTCATCGACCATGGAGCCGATGCCATCAAGGTGGGCATCGGTCCGGGCTCGATCTGCACCACGCGTGTGGTGGCCGGTGTCGGTGTGCCCCAGTTGACGGCCATCCAGGACGTCGTTGAGGAGGCAGCCGGGACCGGAACTCCGGTGATCGCCGATGGGGGCATCCGCTACTCCGGCGATCTTGCAAAGGCCATCGCTGCCGGTGCGGATGCGGTGATGATCGGATCCCTCCTTGCCGGCACGGACGAGAGCCCGGGCGAGGTGCTTCTCATCAACGGGCGTTCCTACAAGCAGTACCGGGGCATGGGGTCACTCGGCGCCATGGCCCGCGGTTCGGCTGATCGCTACTTCCAGGAGGGCATCAGCGACATCGTCAAGCTGGTGCCCGAGGGCATCGAGGGGCGCGTACCCTACAAGGGCCCGCTGCATCACATCGTGCACCAGCTTGCCGGGGGCCTGCGCTCCTCCATGGGCTACACCGGAAATCCCGACATCCAGGCGATGCGCACCCGCTGCCGGTTCGTCAGGGTGACGAGCGCCGGAGTGCGTGAAAGTCACGTCCACGATGTTGCGCCCATGCGCGATGCACCCAACTACCAGACCGAGAGGTAGGTGGTGGCGCCCGACCCTGGCAGGGTCCTGATTCTCGACTTCGGATCACAGCTGACCCAACTGATTGCCCGGCGGGTCCGCGAGGCGGGTGTCTACTCGGAGATCATGCCGTTCAGCGCGGCCGAAGACGCCATCCGCTCCTTTGCGCCTGCTGCCATCATTCTTTCCGGCGGGCCGGCTTCGGTGACCGTCGGAGAGGCGCCGCAGGCGCCGCAGGCAGTGTTCGACGAAGGCGTCCCGGTTCTGGGCATCTGCTATGGCGAGCAGACGATCTCTTCCCAGTTGGGCGGCGCCGTCGAAACGGCGAACGAGAGGGAGTTCGGGCGCGCCTTCGTCGATGTCACCGGGTCCTGCCGGCTGTTCGACGGTGTCTGGTCGCCTGGAGAACGCCACCAGGTGTGGATGTCACACGGCGACAGGATCACGGCCATTCCCGAAGGGTTCCGGGTTGTCGCGACATCTCCGGGTTCGCCCTTTGCCGCCATCGCCGACGATGCGCGACGCATCTACGGTGTCCAGTTCCACCCGGAAGTCGTTCACACGCCCGATGGCGCCCGGCTGATAGGTTCGTTCGTGCACAAGGTTGCGGGGATCGCAAGCGACTGGTCGATGGCCGCCTTCCGCACGCGGGCGGTCGAGGGTATCCGTGCACGGGTGGGCACGGGGCGCGTCGTCATGGGGCTTTCAGGCGGCGTCGACAGTTCGGTGACGGCTCTCCTGCTTCACGAGGCGATCGGATCGCGGTTGACATGCGTCCTTGTCGACCACGGACTCATGCGCCTTGACGAGGCACGTGACGTCGAGCGCCTCTTCCGGAGCCACTATGCCATTCCCCTTGTCGTTCGCCATGTCCCGGACCTCTTTCTCGAACGGCTGGCAGGAGTTGCCGCGCCTGAGGACAAGCGCCGGATCATCGGTTCGACGTTCATCGATGTCTTCGAGGAGGCGGCCGGCGCCATCGGCGGCGCCGACTTTCTGGGTCAGGGGACCCTCTATCCGGACGTCATCGAATCGGTGTCGTTCCACGGTGGGCCGACATCGACCATCAAGTCGCATCACAATGTCGGCGGCCTTCCCGAACGCATGAAGCTGGAACTCGTCGAACCGCTGAGGGAATTGTTCAAGGACGAGGTGCGTGAACTCGGCCGCGAACTTGGTCTTCCCGATGCCCTGCTCAACCGCCATCCGTTTCCCGGTCCGGGCCTTGCCATCCGCATCCCGGGTGCGGTCACGCCGGAACGGGTGGCACTCCTGCAAAAGGCCGATGCCATCTTCATCGACGAACTGAGGAGCGCGGGTCTCTATGATTCAATATGGCAGGCCTTCGCTGTTCTGCTTCCCGTGCGCACGGTCGGTGTCATGGGAGACGAGAGGACCTACGAGCATGTCTGTGCCCTGCGTGCCGTCACCTCGACAGACGGCATGACGGCGGACGTCTTTGCGTTCGATCATGCCTTCCTCGGGCACGTCGCCGGTCGCATCGTCAACGAGGTCAGGGGCATCAACCGGGTCGTCTACGACGTCACCTCGAAGCCGCCCGGGACCATCGAATGGGAGTGATGTCGCACTTGCGGGACGACAACCGGGCGTGAGTGAAGACCATCGACTGTCGCGAAGACACCCTCACTATCTGAAGGGTGTCTTTCTGGTCATCGCCGGCGGTGTCTTCATCAGCCAGTCGGGCGTTATCATCGGCTCGATGGAGGAGGCGGGATTCTGGCAGGTCCAGTTCTTCCGTTCCGTTGTGGCCGTCCTGGTGCTGTTCAGTCTCCTTGCCATACGTCACCACCGGGACCTTCCGGCCATGCTGCGGTCAAGCTGGAAGGCCGCCCTGGCAACCGGGTTCTTTCTCGCCGTCAGCAATCTTCTCTACATCCTCTCCTTCTTTCACACGCGGGCGGCAAGCGTCTTCTTCATCATCAGTTCCCAGCCCTTCTTCACGGCGTTGATCGCGTGGGTCGTGCTGCGGGAACCGGTAAGGCGGATCACCTGGATCGCCATGAGCGCCGCCATGGCAGGGGTGGCGATCATGATGTGGGAAGGTCTCGGCGAGGGACGTCTTGTCGGCAATCTTCTGGCTCTTGGCGCGGCCGTCACCTTCGCCGCCTTCGGCGTCTCCCTGCGTGGCGGCCGGGAAGGCGACATGGTGCTGGGCGTGGTGATGGCGTCATGCGCGATCAGCACCATCGCTGTTGTCTTCGTCGACAGCTTTCGCATCAGCACCCATGACTTCATCCTGTGCATCTACATGGGATGCTTCCAGGTCGCACTGGCTCTGGTCCTGTTCGCTGCCGGTGCCAGATACGTTCCGGCGGCCGAACTCATGGCGCTGGCACTCACCGAGGTCATCCTCGGTCCGTTGTGGGTGTGGCTCATCATCGGAGAAAGCCCGACACTGGCCGGCTTCATCGGCGGGAGCATCGTCATTGGCGCCGTTCTTGCCAATGCCCTGACCGGGATGCGCGCCCGGGATGAAGGCGGGGAAGACACCTTCGACGACGACTCCCGCAAGGCTCCAGATACCGGGAAACTACCTGATCAGTGAGCAGCCCAAGACTGCGGCCCAGACGACGAGGGATTAGCCTAACCTCAAGGCACATGGCGAGGACCATCAACGCCATCCCTGCGGCAGGGGTCAACGATCGGCGATGCTGGCGAGGGACGGCCCCTGAGCGTGGCGTTCCACTTCTCCCGACATGCGTCCGGTGAGCATCATGAAGAACATGTGGAAGTCGCCGACAAGACTCCAGACGGGATGGGTGAAGGTCGCCGGACGATTGCGCTCGACAAAGGCATGCGCCGCCCAGGCAAATCCGTAACCGCACACCGGCATCGCCAGAAGCAGCCATGCGTTGCCGGTGATGAGGGTGGCTGCAGCAATGCCGAAGACACCCGCCGTCCCGATGAAGTGAAGCCAGCGGGTTGCCGGTCTCATGTGCTCACGCACATAGAAGGGCCAGAACTCGATGTAGCTGGCGGGTCTCTTCATGATGGAAAGATGAAGCGCCGCGACCGTGTTGGCAAGGTTGCGGGAGGGCTCGGTGGTGGCTAGATTGCCGGACCCATGCGACTTCCGGAGCGGTGCCCGTGGCCAATGCCGGCGACCAGTTGATTCGCGAGGTCGAGGAAGACCTTCAGCGGGAACGATGGCTGCGGCTGTGGCGGGCCTATGGCCGCCAGGTACTCGGCATTGTCGCCGTGGTGGTCCTTTCAGTCGCCGGTTACACCGGGTGGATCGAGTACCGCGAATCCCGACTCGGCGACGACGGCTATCGGTACTGGCTTGCGGACCGTCAGGCCGATGCCGGCGACATCGACGAGGCGATGGCCGCTTTCGGCGCTCTCCACGTAGACGGCCATGGCGGCTATCCGTGGCTTGCAGGCATGCGCGAGGCACAGCTTCTCGCCGAAGCCGGCGAGCGGGAGCTGGCGTTGCAACGCTATGACGATCTAGCCGCCATGGGAGACGTTCCTCCCGTTTGGCGGGAGCTGGCGGCCCTCTATGCGGTCATGCTGATGGTTGATCATGCCGACCCCGACGACGTTGATGCACGACTGGCGCCGCTTCTCGATGGCACCTGGCGTCACCTTGCCCTCGAGATCAGGGGCCTTCTCTATCTGCGGACCGGTGACACGGAGTCAGCGGCGGCGAGTTTCGAAGCGTTGGCCGGTGACGCTGATGCGCCGGCTTCGGCCGTGCTCCGGGCACGTGAGCTGCTGTCGCTGACAACGCGGGGACACTGACCATGCGGTGGGTTGCCCTTGCCATGTCGTGCCTGTCACTGGCGGCCTGCGAAAGCGACTGGTTCGGAGATCCGCCACCGCCGCCTCTCGAGGGTGAGCGCATTGCCATTCTGGAACTCGGTTCGGGACTGGCAAGCGACCCGGAGTACGCCTCCATTCCGGTCGAACTGCCGCCTCAGCGCCTCAACCCGGAGTGGCCCCAGTACGGTGGCAGTCTTGACAAGGCCATGCACCATCTGGCCCACGGCGGATCCTGGGACCGGGTCTGGTCGCGCGGAATCGGCGACGGACAAAGTGATTCGCGCCGGCTGGTGGGAACGCCCGTTATCGCTGCAGGCATGGTGTTCACGATCGATTCCAGTACCCGGGTCTCGGCTTTTGATGAGGCAACCGGCACGCCCTTGTGGAGCACCGATATCACCGCCGCCGAGGAAGATGACGGCTGGGGGGGTGGCCTTGCCTTCGATGGAGGCCGACTTTTCGTTACCACCGGCAATGGCGAGGTCATGGCGCTCGATCCGGTCGACGGCATTCCCCTGTGGCGTGTCAATGCCGGTCCGCCGATCCGGACGCCGCCGGCGGCAAGCCAGGGGCGTGTTCATGTCGTCACTGCGGACAACACGCTGCTCACCCTGGATGCGGCGACCGGTGACTCTCTGTGGGTCCACCGCGGACTTCTCGGAACCGCTTCCCTCATGGGCGGCGGTGCGCCAAGCATTGCCGGATCCTTTGTCGTGGCCACCTACACGACCGGCGAAGTGGTAGCCCTGAGGGCAGAGAACGGCCGCGTAGTGTGGAGCGATATCTTGGCCCAGGGCGGACAGGCCGGCGTCCTGGCGGCGCTTGATGACATCAATGGCAGCGCCGTCATCGATCGCGATCTCGTGTTCGTCGCCAGTTACGGCGGTCGTCTGGCCGCCATCGATGTGACACGGGGAATCAGGGTCTGGGAGCAGAATCTCTCGATCACGCAAACACCATGGGTGGCCGGTGACTATCTGTGGGTGGTGACCAGCGACGCGGAACTCATCTGCTTCCTGAAGGAAGACGGCCGGGTACGCTGGATTACCCGGTTGCCGCTGTATGAGGATCCCGAGGACAGGGAAGGGGCGATCCTGTGGTCCGGGCCGGTGCTGGCGGGCGAAAGACTGATCGTGGCGGGAAGCCACGGGAACGCTGTTGTTCTGTCACCCTACACGGGCGACGTCATCGACACGCTGTCTGTGGACCGCGGACTGCCCCTGCCACCCGTAGTCGCAAACGCGAGACTCTATTTCGTTGGCGACTCGGGCACCGTGACTGTCCTCGACTAGACAAGTGTCTTTCGCGGTCGCCATTGTCGGTCGGCCCAATGTCGGCAAGTCCACGCTCTTCAATCGCCTGACCGGCCGGCGTGCGGCGCTGGTCGATCCACAGCCGGGCGTCACGCGGGATCGCCGGGAAGGCGAGGGCAGGATCGGTCCCCTGACTTTCCGCGTCGTCGATACGGCGGGACTCGAGGACGCGGTGTCGGGAACCATGGCCGGGCGCATGCGGGCACAGACCGACGAGGCCCTCCATGAGGCTGATGTCCTGCTCTTCGTCATTGACGCGCGGCAGGGCGTGACAGCGCGTGACAGGCAGTTTGCCAGTGAATTGCGCAAGGCGGAAACGCCCGTGATCCTGGTGGCCAACAAGGCCGAGGCCCGCTCGGCGATGGCCGGGGTCTGGGATGCGTTCTCGCTGGGGTTTGGTGACCCGGTTGCCGTGTCGGCAGAACACGGCGACGGCATGGCCGCCCTTCATGATGCCCTGGTCCACCACGCTCCGGCCGCCGATGGGGAGACCGCCGATGACGACGGTGACCGCTTGCGCCTGGCCATCGTCGGTCGCCCCAACGTTGGCAAGTCGACCCTCGTCAACCGTCTCCTCGGCAGCGAGCGCGTGATCACCGGGCCGGAACCGGGACTGACGCGTGATGCCATCGCCGCCCGCTGGACCTCGCACGGCCGCGAGATCGAACTCATCGATACCGCTGGCATCAGGCGCCGCTCGAGGGTGGCGGAACGAGTTGAGAAACTCTCGGTAGCCGACAGTTTCTCGGCAATCCGCAAGGCGCACATCGTGGTCGTCGTGCTGGAGGCCCTTCAGGCGTTCGATCATCAGGACCTCGCCATCGTCGATCATGTCGAGCGCGAGGGCAGGGGCCTCGTTGTCGTCATCAACAAGTGGGATCTTGCCGACGAGCCACGATCGCTCAAGCACGAACTGGACTTGCGGTTTGCAGAACTCCTGCCCCAGGTGCGCGGCGCTCCGATTCTCACCATGAGCGCAGTCGACGGTAAGGGCGTAGCAAGGCTCATGCCGGCGGTGGTGGGTGTTCAGGACCGCTGGACCCGGCGCCTCTCCACGGCGGAACTCAACAGATGGCTCGGAGTGACGGTGGAACGGCACCCCCCGCCCGTGGTGCGGGGCGGCAGGGCGCGATTGCGCTATGCGACCCAGGTCGCAACGCGACCCCCGACCTTCGCCGTTTTCGGCAGCAGACTTTCCGGGCTCCCGGACTCATACCGGCGCTACCTCGTCAACCGACTGCGCCAGGACTTCGATCTGCCTGGCATTCCGCTCCGGTTGCGCTTCCGCTCGACACGCAACCCCTATGCCGCCGCCTGATAGGCGCTACCCGGAAACTGCTATGAATCATTTTGTTCCAAGGGAAGCATGCGGCGAGGCAGGTCCATCGAATCGTGCAGCAGTCGGAGCACATCGATCACTGGCGGATCAGATGGCGAGCCTGCCCGATACAGCACCAGATGCCGGCCTCTCCGCCCTCTTCTCGCAACGTGAAGTGCCATGAGGCCATCGGCGACATCATTGCGTGCTCTGGCTCCAGCAACGTTCGGTCCGAACGAGAGCGCCTGAACGGCCCGGGTCAAGGTATCGGCGTAGGCGCGTGCCTGGGCTTCTCCAAACTGCTCCTCGGTCCAGCGGAGAATGTTCCGAAAATCCTCCTCGGCAGTCGAGGCAAGACGGATCCGCCATCGGCGGTCGTCCGTCACCGATTGCCGCCCCCGCGAGGCAGTCGATCCGCAAGGGCTTCATTGGCCATGGCTGACAAATGGTCGCGCAGAGATTCAGTCGTGTTGAAATCACGGTAGCGCCCTTCATCGATGTCGGTAGCGCCGTTGACGACGGCCTCGCGCAACGCACTCAGGCGAGCGTCGTCTTCGATTTCCCGTCTCTCGATCAGTCTGAGACCTTCGCGGATGACTTCACTGGCATTCTGATAGCGACCGGAGCCGACCAGTCTCGTCACCATGGCTGCCTGACGGTCAGTCAGGACAACGTTGCGTGTCGGCATGATCCAAACTCTCCGCTGGGCCCCATTGGCAGATTATGCCATCATATTCTGCGGAGCAAGAGAGAGGGAGTTTACCGCAGGAGCGGCGCTACTGGCGTGAGCTGCCCCCATCCTCCTGGAGGCGACTTCTCGATGCGTCCGTCCGCTTTGCTCTAGGGACATAGTCTTGATGGGCGTGGTTTCGGCCAGCAGACCTGCGCGGACAGGCACCGCGCCGGCAGATGGCTGGTCAGGGGTGAGCAGCGACGATCCGGGCGCCGTTCAGTGTCCAGTCGGGCATGGCCATGGAGATGAAGGTCTCGACGACACTCGATGGCTCGGCGAGTGATTCCGGGTTCTCTCCCGGGAAGGCGCGGGCGCGCATGGCCGTCCGCAACACGCCCGGATCGACGAGGTTGACCTTCAGCGCGGTCTTTGCCAGCTCTCCCGCCCAGCACGTCACGAGGGCTTCGAGGGCTGCCTTGGAGGCGGCGTAGGCGGCCCAGTAGGGCTGAGGGGATGCCGTGATCCCGGACGTCACGAAGATGGCACGGCCGGAAGGCGATTGCCTCAGCAGCGGATCCATGGCCCGGATCAGCCGCCAGTTGGCCGTCAGGTTGACATCCAGGGAGCGCTGCCAGTCCTGCGGCATGATGTGATGGGCCGGGGAGAGAGCATTCAGATAAGCCGCGTTTCCCACGAGGACATCGAGCCGGCCGAATCGCTCGAAGAGCGCTCCGCCAAGGCGGTCGACGGCCTCGCCGTCGGCAAGGTCGAGAGGCACCAGGACCGGAGTGAGGCCACCAGCGGCGCGGATGGCATCGTCGAGGTCCTCGAGGCCGCCGCTGGTTCTCGCGACGAGGACAAGGCGCGCACCCTCGGCGGCGAAAGCCTGCGCGACGGCGGCTCCAAGGCCCCGCGATGCGCCGGTCACCAGGGCAATGCGGCCGTCGAGCCGTTCGCCTACAGGCCCGGTCATGTCACAGGGATTCGTAGTGGAAGGAGAGCTGATTCGTCTCGTAACCGCCTTCCCGGTCAACCAGGGGAATGGGATAGTGACCGGTCAGGCAGGCATCGCAGTACTGGGGCTTCGCGGCATCGCGCCCTTCCTCATGTCCGGTTGCCCGGTAGAGGCCGTCGGCCGTGATGAAGGCCAGACTGTCCACGCCGAGAAACGCCGCGATCTCGTCGACGCTGAACCGCGAAGCCAGCAGTTCATCGCGCGACGGCGTGTCGACACCGTAAAAGCACGAATGAATGGTCGGTGGACTGGCAATGCGCATGTGCACTTCTCGGGCGCCGCACTCCCTGACCATGGAGACGATTTTCGTCGATGTCGTGCCGCGGACGATGGAATCGTCAATGAGGACGACACGCTTGCCGGAGAGTTCCACGCGGTTGGCATTGTGTTTCAGCTTGACACCGAAGTGGCGGATGTTCTGGCCGGGTTCTATGAAGGTGCGGCCGACATAGTGGTTGCGGATAATGCCGAAGGTCAGCGGCAGGCCGGACTGTTCGGCGAATCCCAGCGCCGCCGGTGTGCCGGAATCGGGGACAGGCACCACGACATCGGCGTCTGCCGGACTCTCCTTTGCCAGTTCGGCGCCGGTCCGCCGGCGGACGGTGTAGGCGGAATGGCCCTCGACCAGGCTGTCGGGCCGCGAGAAGTAGATGTACTCGAAGATGCAGAACCGGCTGCGGCGGGGCGCAAAGGGGCGGTAGGAGCGCAGGCCCGATGCATCGATCACGATGAGCTCACCGGGTTCCACGTCCCTCACGAACGCAGCGCCCATGATATCGAGGGCACAGGTTTCCGAAGCGAGGACGAAGGCGTCTCCCAGGCGGCCAAGCACGAGGGGGCGCACGCCGAGGGCATCCCTCACGCCGATCATGGCTTCGTTGGTGAGCGCCACCAGGGAGTAGGCGCCGACGACCTGTTTCAGGGCATCGACCAGCCGGTCCGGAATGGTGCCGTGTGCCGACAGCGCCACCAGGTGGACGATGATCTCCGTGTCGGATGTCGACTGGAAAATGGCTCCTTTGCGCACCAGGCCGTCTCGCACCTGGTTCGCATTGGTGAGATTGCCGTTGTGGGCAACCGCCAGGCCGCCCTGGTCGGTTTCGACGAAGATGGGCTGGACATTGCGCAGCAACGTCCCCCCGGTGGTCGCATAGCGATTGTGTCCGATGGCCGAGCAGCCCGTCAGCGCGCCGACATTGGCGCGGTTCGAGAAGATTTCCGCGACCAGGCCAAGATTGCGGTGGACATGAAACTGGGAGCCGTCGAAGGAAACGATGCCAGCGGATTCCTGCCCACGGTGCTGAAGGGCATGCAGACCGAGCACCGTGTGGGCGGCTGCATCCTCGGCTCCGAAGATGCCGAAGATGCCGCACTCCTCGTGCAACCTGTCGTCATCAAAGGGATGCCGCGGCAGGAATCGGGTCACATCTGTCGGCCCTTCTTCATTCGTCGCCAGCGATGATGGATTCGAGTGCCGATCGGTCCTCCTCATTGTACCCTTCCTCACCCTCCGCGTCAGCATCGCTGGCCGGCGCCTGGGGATCAATCAGGTCGCTGTATGACCGCAGGGCCTCTTCGGCTGCGGTGTTCCTGGTCCGGATCAGGAAATCGTCGCTGTCGAGATCCCATTCCTCGGGCGCCAGTTCGATGAGCAGCAGGGATCCCCTGTCAATGACGGGTGTAAGCCGTGCTTCCTCGATCCAGCCCGGCCGCTCCCCGGCAGGGGCGAGCAGGCCGTAGACCAGGAAGACGAGGCAGACCACCAGCGCGCCGCGGACAAGGCCGAACACGAACCCGACCGACCTGTCGAGCATGTCAAGCCCGGCTCCCCGGGTCCGCCGCACCACCAGTGACGACACGAGACTGAGGCAGGCTAGTGCGATGACAAACAGGCCTGCCGCATTGGCAATGGCCACAATCAGTGGATCGTTGCCGATCCAGTTCGCCAGGACGGGCCAGGAGTGGTCGTAGAGGTAGACGGTCGCAAGGGCAGCTCCACCCCAGGTGACGAGGAAGAGGAACTCGCGCATGGCCCCGCGATAGTAGGCGAGAAAACCTGAAATGAAGATGACCCCGAGAATGACGAGGTCCGTGACGGTGACCGGCAGGTCGTTCATGCCGCTTGCCCTGCTATCAGGTGCTGCCGACGGTGCTTACATGCGGTAGAACCGCGCCATCATGGCCGCCGCCGGCCCCTCCTCTTTGCATGACTGGTGGCATTGTGTCCAGAACCCGGCCCATGCGCTGCCCCGGGGGACTCACGGACGCAGCACGCTCATGGAGACGGGACCTTCGGCGCGGCCGTTGATGAACTGATCGACATGGGGGCTGCCACTCCGGTCGATGTCGGCGGCGTTGCCCTGCCAGACCAGGCGTCCGTCATGCAGCATCGCGATCCTGTCGGCGATCTTGCGTGCACTCGCCATGTCGTGGGTGATCGAAATGGTGGTGATACCGAGACGGCGGCTCACCGAGACGATGAGATCGTTGATGACATCGGCCATGATCGGATCGAGGCCGGTTGTCGGCTCGTCGAGGAAGACGATATCAGGCCGGTCCGAGATGGCTCGGGCCAGGGCAACCCGCTTCATCATGCCCCCTGACAGTTCGGCGGGGAGGAGATCGGCGACATCCTCTCCGAGCCCGACCAGGCCAAGGGTTTCGCAGGCGGAGTCCCGCGCATCTGCGCGAGGCAGGGTGCCGGTGTGAATCTGCCGGAAGGCGACATTCTCCCATACCGCAAGACTGTCGAACAGCGCCCCGCCCTGAAACAGCATGCCGAACCGCGCCATGAGACCCGTGTCCGCCGGCCGGGTGGCCGTCCCGTCGATCATGATCTCTCCTGCGTCGGGCTTCAGGAGACCGAGGATGCACTTGAGGGTGACGGACTTGCCGGATCCGGACCCGCCGATGATGACGAATGCCTCGCCCCTGGCGACGTCGAAGCTCACGCCGTCCAGCACGCGTCGGGCCGGGAAACTCTTCCGCAGGTCGCGAACACGGATCATGGGCTGGTTCATCGCGAAAAGAAAATCTCCGTGACAACGTAGTTGAAGGTCAGGATGAGAATGGACCCCGACACCACGGCAAGGGTCGTTGCCTGTCCCACGCCCTGGGCTCCGCGCTTCGAATGCCAGCCGTGGTAGCACCCCGTGAGGGCTATGAGGAAGCCAAACACGGCCGCCTTGACGAGGCCCGAGATCACATCGATCGGTTCAAGAATATCGATCGTGCTGGCGAGGTAGGCCGACGGGTTGAAACCCAGCTTGTGGATCGACACGAGATAGCCGCCCAGGACGCCGATGACATCGGCCACCAGAACGAGCACGGGCAGAATCAAGGTCGCCGCGATCAGGCGTGGTGCGACGAGATAGCGGCGTGGGGACGCCTGGAGTGTCATCAGGGCGTCGATCTGCTCGGTGACACGCATGGTGCCGATCTCGGCCGCCATCGCGGCGCCGACCCGTCCGGCGACCATGAGACCGGCGAGGACCGGGCCGAGTTCACGCGTGATGGACAGCACGACGATGCCGGCTATGGCGCCTTCCGCTTCGAAGCGCGAGAAACCGGTGTAGCTCTGCAGGGCCAGAACCATGCCGGTGAAGATCGCCGTCAGCCCGACGACGGGAAGCGAATAGTAACCGATATCGATGAACTGGCGGCCGATGTTGCGCACATGCCAGGGTGGTGTGACGCAACTGGCAAGACCGAGGGCGGCAAAGAGGACGATCCGCCCGGTTGCGGCGAGAAAGGCGAGAAACGTCGCGCCGATGGAGGCCAGCGGGTTCATCCGGCGAGCCACCGGCAGCCATGGCCCGCAGGAGATGACGATGTGGGCATCAGCGCGTCCCGCCGAGCCATTGGCGGGCGTAGCGGGCGCCAAGCGATGTCAGCAACTCGTAGCCTATGGTGCCGGCCTTTCCGGCCAGGTCGTCCAGCATGGTGCGTCCCCTGATCAGGTCGACCCAGGTTCCTACATGGGCTCTCGCCTCCGGCAATTCGCCCAGGTCCAGTGTCATCAGATCCATGGAAACGCGGCCGGCCACCGGGACGGCATGGTCACCGATGAAGGCATGCGCCAGGTTGCCAAGGGCCCGCGGATAGCCATCCGCATAGCCGACCGGCAGGGTGGCCAGGCGCGTGGCACGTCTTGTCGTGTAGGTCCCGCCGTAGCCGACACGCGTACCGGCCGGCACCTCGCGCACCTGAATGATACGGGCCTTCAGCCGTATGACGGGTTCCATGGGGTTGGTTCCGGAGGGCGTCGGGTTGCCGCCGTAGACGGCATAGCCCGGTCGCACGAGATCGTGGTGCCAGGCGTCTCCGAGGAAGATGCCTGACGAATTGGCCAGGCTGGCACGGACTCCCGGGAAGGAGCGCATGGCATGCCGGAACAGCTCCAGTTGGCGGTGACTTTCGGCCTCTTCGGGCTCACTGGCACACGAAAGGTGGCTCATCACGAAGTGAAGATCGAGCGGCGCCAGGAGTTCCGGAGAGGCGGCCAGTCTCGCTGTCTCCGCCGGTGGCAGCCCCAGCCGCGACATGCCGGTGTCGAGATGAACGACGGCACCCAGGCGCCGTTCCCGACGCCGTGCCTCGTCTGCCCAACGGGCGATCTGTCCGAGGTCGTTGAGAACGGGGACAAGGTTGTGGGCCGCAAGGTCACCGGTCTCGGCAATGAGGCCGTTGAGCACGTAGACCCTCGCCGCGTCGTCGAGAACGGACCGGAGCGCCGCAGCTCCATCCGGATTGGCGACAAAGAAGCGCCGGCATCCGGCGCGTTCCAGGGATTGTGCCACCTGAACCGCACCCAGACCGTAGGCGTCTGCCTTGACGACGCCGGCGCACTCCGCCGGCCGGACCATCCGGGTGAGGGCCTGCCAGTTGCGTGTGAGCGCATCGAGATCGATGACAAGTCGGGAGACCGGAGCGTCAATAGGATCCGTCATGGGGACCGTAGCGACTGTCCAGATCCATGAACCTCGTGGTCTTGGAATCGAAGTGCAGCTTTGCCTCCCCGGTCGGTCCGTGCCGGTTCTTGGAAACAAGGACCTCCGATACGCCGCGCAGATTTTCCATTTCTCCCTGCCACCGTTCGAGGCGACGGCGGTAACCCGGATCGTCCTCGTCCTCGTCGTCCTTGGGCTGCGGTTGCCGGCGTTCGAGGTAATACTCCGGACGGAACAGGAACATGACGATGTCGGCATCCTGTTCGATGGATCCCGACTCGCGCAGATCCGACAGCTGCGGCCGCTTGTCCTCGCGCTGCTCGACGGCCCGGGAGAGTTGCGAACAGGCAATCACCGGAACATCGAGCTCCTTGGCCAAGGCCTTGAGACCCTGGGTGATCTCGGACACCTCCTGCACCCTGTTCCTTTCGCCACCCGGGCGGTGCGCCGAGACGACAAGCTGCAGGTAGTCGACGATGAGGAGCGAGAGCCCGCCGGACTGGCGCTTGAGGCGGCGGGCACGGCCGCGCAACTGGGCGATGGTGATGGCCGGCGTGTCGTCGATATGCAACGGCAGGGCCGAAAGGCGTTGGGCCGTGGTCACCAGGTCCTCGAAGTCGGACTGCTTGATCTGACCATTGCGGATCAAGTTCGAGGGGATGCCGGTTTCCTTGGCAAGCATCCGCGCAACCAGCTGTTCGGCGGACATCTCGAGGGAAAAGATGCCGACCCGGCCGGGTAAATCGCCGTCGGTGCCCGCCTCTTCGAGGTTGCGGCCGGCGACATGGAGGCCAAGTGTGGTGGCGAGCGCCGTTTTTCCCATTCCCGGGCGGGCGGCGAGAACCAGAAGATCGGTCCGCGACAGGCCGCCAATTGCATCGTCAAGATTCTTCAGCCCCGTGGACTGTCCCGCCAGTCCGCTGCCGTCGCGGAACGTGGCCTCCATCATCTCCAGGGTCGGAATCGTGACGTCGTGGAAGGACCGGAAGGCGCGTTTCACCTCGCCGTGTTCGGCAAGATCGAAGAGCGACTTCTCGGCCTCCTCGATCTGCGCCATCGCATCGTGGTCGATGGTGAACTCGTAAGCATCGCTCACCATGGTTTCGCCGATATCGACAAGCTGCCGGCGCAGATGGTGTTCCTGGATCTGGCGGGCAAAATCATCGGCGTTGATGATCATGGCTGCCGATGCGGCGAGCTTGGCGAGATAACCGGTACCGCCAACGCCGGAGAGAGCCTCGTCGTCGGCAAAGAAAGCGCCCAGGGTGATGGGGGTGGCGATCTGACCCTTGTCGACGACGTGACGAATCGCCTCGTAGATCCGTCGGTGCACCGGAATGAAGAAGGACTCGGGCTGCAGGATGCGCTCGATGTCGTCAAGGATGTCGTTTTTCACCAGGAGTGCGCCGAGCAACGACTGTTCCGCCTGCTCGTTGTAGGGCAGTGGACGATACCCGGCCTCAACATGGGGCTTGAGATCACCGAGACCGGCTTGGGTCATCGTGCGCGCGGATCCTTCATGGGCCGCAGTATGGCACGAAACCATTCCCGCAGTGGATCCATCGGAGCGAAAATAGCCGGGGATCGTCTGTGGGAATCAGGGGCTCCGGGGCAACCGGTTCAGCTACGTGCCCGTTCCCAGTCGACCATGTAGTCGCGAATCTCCGGAGTTGCGTGACGTTCCCTGGCAAGTTGCAGCTGGAACACCATGTGCTCGCTGTTGCGGAAGGAGGACTCGCTCCCCAGGAGATAGAACTCCCACATGCGACAGAAACGTTCATCGTACCGGTCGCGGATCCTGTCCCGGTTTTCGGCGAATCTCCGGTACCAGTGTCTCAGGGTTTCCGCGTAGTGGGTTTTCAGGATCTCGATGTCGGTGGCCATCAACCCGGCGCGTTCCAGGGGCGCCAGCACCTCTGACAGGGAAGGCGTGTAACCGCCAGGAAAGATGTACTTGCGGATCCAGGGATTGGTGTTGCTCGGTTCTCCTGTCCAGCCGATCGAGTGCAGCAGCATGACTCCGTTGTGCCGCAACAGGCTGTTGACCTTGTTGAAGAATTCCGGGTAGTGGCGCGACCCGACGTGTTCGAACATGCCGACGGAGACGATCCGATCGAAGGTTTCGTCAAGCTCGCGGTAGTCCTTCAGCTGGAACCTCACCCGGTCTTCGAGGCCATGTTCGGTGACGCGCCTGTTGGACACTTCGTGCTGCTCCCTTGACAGGGTCACCCCCGTGACGTCGACATCGGCAACCTGCGCCAGGTAGAGGCCCATGCCGCCCCAGCCCGAACCGATGTCGAGCACCTTCATTCCGGGTTCAAGGAGAAGCTTGGCGGCAATGTGCCGCTTCTTGTCCGCCTGGGCCTGGTCCAGCGTGCTGTTGGGGGTAGCGAAGTAGGCGCAGGAATACTGCCGGTCTTCATCGAGAAAGAGATCGAACAGTTCATCCGAGAGGTCATAGTGATGGGCGACGTTGCGCCGGGCCCTGCCGACGGGGTTGTACTGCTGCATCGGTCCAAGCAGGTAGCGGCGCAGCCAGGTGGCGACGCGGCCCATGGAATCGCGGCGGGCGAGGTTGCGGTAGTTGCGGCCGATCACCTCCCAGAAATCGACGATTGTTCCGTCCTCGATGGTGAGCGTGCCGTCCATGTAGGCCTCTCCGACCGCCAGGTGGGGGTTGAGGGCAATCTTGCGGACCAGTCCCGGATCGTGGAACCGCACGGCAACTGACGGTGTTTCGCCCGGAGTGCCGAAGTCATGAACACGGTTCCGGGCATCGATGATCCGCAGATGGCCGACCGACACGAAACGCCTGAGAAGCCCGGAGATAAGCATGCCTCCTCCCGATCGCTAATCCGACACGGTCATCGTCACTCCTGGATTGGCGTGTCGTCAACGTCCTCCCCGGCCGACTCGTCCACCGCCTCTTCCTCCACGGCTCCTTCTTCCACCGCCTGCTCGTCCACCTCCTCCTCTTCATCGTCGGCGCGGTGGAACGTGCGGCCGGTAGCCTCCTGAATCATCGCCTCGTCAACCGTGCGTGCAACATTGGCGACAACCGTTGCCGACACTTCCGGATGAAGGAGGGTGGTGACCTCGAAGAGACCCAGGGTCTTGATGGGGCGATCGAGGACGACCGTGCGGCGGTCGACCGGAAAGCCCATCGCTGCAAGCCCGTCGGCAATGTCGCGCGCCTTGACGGAACCATAGAGCTGCAGGTTGTCGGCTGCCTGGCGGATGAGGGTGACGTGGACGCGCTCCATCTTGTCCTTGAGGGAACTCGCCACGTCACGCCGCTCGAGGTTGCGTTCCTCGCGCTCGGCCCGTTCGGTTTCAAAGCGGGCGATGTTGTCCCGCGTCGCCCGCAGTGCCTTGCCCCGGGGCAGCAGAAAGTTGCGTGCATAGCCGGGGCGTACCGCGACCACGTCACCCATGTTCCCGAGCTTGTCGATGCGTTCAAGGAGAACGATGTCCATTGTGGGTCTCCATACTCAGGCGTCGTCGGCGACGCCAAACCGTTCACGAAATCCCGCCCAGCAGTCGGCGAACCCGACGGCCGCGAAGGCGAGGGCGCCGAATGGCTGGAAGACGAGCACGACCACGTACGCTGCCATGAGAAACAGGGGTTGCATCCCCATGCCGCGGGTGAGGGCGTGCAGCACCGCCAGACCCTGTAGCAGAAAACCCGTGCCCAGGACCAGAACAATTCCTGTCGCAAGGTAAACCACAAAGGCCGTCAGTCCGCCGCTCGATCCGCCCAGCGTGTCGACCCCCAGCGCCACCGCAGCGGCGACGAGGGCGGTGATGGAGGGCCACATGGGAAGGCGCAGCTGCCAGAACACGGGCGAGGGACGCATCGGAGTGGCGAAGCTGACCAGCAGGCCCTGAGCCAGGGCTCCCATGACCGCATGACTGATCATGATGCCGCCCACCAGAGTCCCTGGCACCAGGGAATCCCAGAAATTGACAAGGTCGGCCAACGCCTGGCGTGACTCTTCGTCGGAATCCTCGAACCAGCCAGCAACCTCGTGAAGATTGCCGCGGACCGTGCCTGCGAGTCCGGCCTCGGTCATCGTGAGAACGAGGATAAGGAGGGTGACCTCGATGAGACCGACAACAAGGAACACTCGCGCGAGAGCGGATGCCGGGAGCCAGCGCGGGGCCTCGTCGGTCCCCGTCACAGGCTGGATGGCGAGATGCGTGAGAATGAACGCGGGAACCACGAATCCAAGGCTGTAGACGCTGGTCATCACCGGATCGAAGAACATCAGCAGGCACGCCACGGCGAGGACGCCGGCGAAACCCGATGCAAGGGACCCCCAGCCAAGACCCGCTACGTAGATCGGCAGGGGCGAGGCGATGACCAGGAACAAGCCCCAGAACGACGACGCCATGCCGAAGCCGAACAGCAACGCGCTGACGAAGGCCGCGACCATCGCCACCAGGGGAACGAACGGGTTGAGAGGGGTTGCCTTGTCCTTCACGGGCAAGGGCGGCGCCTACTGTGCGACGTAGGGCAACAGCGCGAGATAGCGGGCGCGCTTGATCGCCTTGGCGAGTTCACGCTGTTTCTTGGCCGACACGGCGGTGATGCGTGACGGAACGATCTTCCCCCGCTCGGAGATGTATCTCTGCAGCAGCTTGACGTCCTTGTAGTCGATCACCGGCGCATTGGGTCCGGAAAAGGGACAGGACTTGCGACGGCGCCAGTAGGGTCTGCGGGCAGGGGCAGCCATCACGATTCCCCATCCTTCGCTTCAGCGTCCGCAGGCTCCGCGGACTGCGGTGTCTCCTCACCGGTGTTGCGCCGGATTGAGCGGTCGTCACGGCTCGACTTGTTGCGCATCATCGGCGAGACCTCGGAATCCAGTTGATCGACACGCACCGACATGAAGCGCAGCACGTCCTCGTTGAAACGCAGGTTGCGCTCCAGCTCACCGAGTGTCTCGACGGACGCATCGACATTCATGAAGACATAGTGGCCCTTGCGGTTCTTCTTGATGCGGTATGCCAGGGACTTCAAACCCCAGATTTCGGTCTTGGGAACATCGCCGCCGCCCTCCTGGACCAGGGCTTCCATCTTTCCGGCAAGAGCCTCGACCTGTTGCGGAGAGGAATCCGGGCGGACGATAAAGACACTCTCGTAGAACGGCATCGAACTTTCAGCTCACATCGTTGATCCGGAACGTCAGACTCTTAATCGGGCATAGTGCGGGCACAACAACCCGCCACCGACAGGCTCGGCGCCCGGTCGGGAGGGTGGCGCACTATAGGGACTGCACGTGGGGATGCAAGCGATTTTGCCTTTCGGCTCCGCTGGGGTCTTGACAACCGGCAGGCGGCATTCGTTGAGTGCCCGTCAGGCAACCAAGGCAGGTATGGAGTGTCATGACGCGCATGTTCGTGTTTCCGGGACAGGGCAGCCAGCGCCCCGGCATGGGGGCGGCGCTCGCCGATGCCTTTGCGGCATCGCGGGAGGTGTTCGAGGAAGTCGATGATGCCCTTGGCCGCCACCTTACGCGCCTGATGCGCGAAGGCGATGCCGACGACCTGACGCTCACCAGCAATGCCCAGCCAGCCCTCATGGCGGTTTCCGTGGCCGTGCTGCGGGTGATCGTGTCCGAGAGTGGCCAACCGGTTCCGGCCTTGTGCCGACTGGCCGCCGGTCATTCCCTTGGCGAGTACTCCGCTCTTGTGGCCTCCGGGGTCCTGGGCCTTGCCGATACGGCACGCCTGCTCGACCTGCGCGGCCGGGCAATGCAGGAGGCTGTGCCGGCCGGCGAGGGCGCCATGGCGGCAGTGCTCGGACTGGAGATCGATGACGTCATCGACATCGCCTCCGAAGCGTCACGCGCCGGTATCTGCGTTGTCGGTAACGACAACGCGCCGTCGCAGGTCGTGGTCTCGGGAAAGAAGGACGCGGTCGAGTTGGCATCGGATCTGGCATCCGAGCGCGGCGCCGGCCGCGTCGTGCCGCTCCAGGTGAGCGCACCCTTTCATTCGCCGCTCATGGAACCGGCTGCCCGGCGCATGGAAGAGGCCCTGGCGGCGGTGACGTTCGCCACTCCGGCGGTTCCCGTGGTGAGCAATGTGACGGCAAGGCCGGAGACAGCGCCGACAGACATGCGCCGGCTCCTGGTCGACCAGATCACGGCGCGGGTGCGCTGGCGCGAGAGCATGAGCGGACTCGCGGACCACGGGGTCATGTCGGTGGCCGAACTCGGCGCCGGCAGGACGCTGTGCGGACTGATGCGCAAGATTGACCGGGACATCAAGGCCGTTCCGGTGGAGACCCCGGATGATGTTGAGGCATTCCTCAATGCCCTTTGACGATCCGCGCCGGGCGGATAGCCTGCTGCAACAGCGCCGGCTTCCGGAGTGAACAACAGAGTTGGGGAATGAGGCCATGCATGACGATCTGACGGAACGGACGGCGCTCGTCACCGGAGCCTCGGGCGGCATCGGTGCCGCCATCGCGAGGCGACTGCACGCCCGGGGTGCGGCGGTCGTGCTCTCCGGACGCCGCCGCGAGGCCCTCGAGTCCCTGGCTGCGGAGCTCGGCGAGGCGGCGAGCGTTGTCGTTGCCGAACTGGGCACCGCCGAAGCGGCGCGGTCCCTCGCCAAGGCAGCCGGGGACGTCGATATCATTGTCAACAATGCCGGGGTCGTCGACGATTCCCTCGCCCTTCGTCTTGGCGACGATCAGTGGCAACGGGTCATTGACCTCAATCTCTCATCGGCCTTTCACATCATTCAGCCTCTGCTGCGCGGCATGATCAGGAGACGACACGGCCGCATCATCAACATCACGTCGGTGGTGGGCCACACCGGCAATCCGGGACAGGCAAACTACGCGGCCGCCAAGGCCGGCCTGGCGGGAATGACAAGGTCGCTGGCCCTGGAGGTGGCGCAGCGCGGCATCACGGTGAACTGCGTGGCGCCCGGCTTCATTGATACGGCGATGACGGACCAGCTGCCGGACTCGCTCCGAGACTCCATTCTCGACCGGATTCCGGCAGGCCGCCTCGGAACGGCCGACGACGTGGCGGCAGCCGTGGCCTGGCTTGCCAGTGACGACGCTGCCTATGTCACGGGACAGACGATCCACGTGAATGGCGGCATGGCGATGCCGTGAGCCGCCTGTTGACCATTCCCCTGCCGCGGTGGAGTCTTGACCTATCGCCTTGTTGCGGGTTTATGGTAGAGACAGGCGTTCCCCGGAGAGCATCCGTCGAGGCGGCACAAGGAACGTGACATCCCAGACTCATTCAGGACCGGAGGCGGCTCGACCATGAGCGATACAGCTGAACGTGTACGATCAATCGTCATAGAGCATCTTGGAGTCGATGAATCCAAGGTTGTCGATGGTGCCAGTTTTATCGATGACCTCGGGGCCGACAGCCTCGACACGGTTGAACTCGTGATGGCATTCGAGGATGCCTTCAGTATCGCCATACCTGATGATGCCGGAGAGAAGATCGTCACCGTCAAGGATGCGATCGACTACATCGAGCAGCACATCTGAGACCGTGACCGGCAATCCTGCCTCCCGCCCGCCATGGTGACAGCTGCAAGCCGGTCCCGCCGGGTCGTGGTGACCGGCCTTGGCATGGTGACGCCGCTCGGAGGGAGCGTTGCCCGCAACTGGTCCCAGATCGTCTCCGGCGTCTCGGGCATACGCCGGATAGAGAACTTTCCCGTCGACGATCTGCCGGCAAAGATTGCCGGGCAACCGCCGCGCGGCAACGGTGACGATGCGTTCGATGCGGCACGTTACGTGGAGCCGAAGGAGCAGCGGCGCATGGATGACTTCATCATCTATGCCATCGCCGCAGCGCAGCAGGCGGTCGAGGATGCCGACTGGATTATCGATGACGTGGAAGAGCAGCGGCGCACCGGTGTCCTCATCGGCTCGGGCATCGGCGGACTGAAGACCATTCAGGACGGGTCCCTGATTCTGCGGGACAAGGGACCGCGCCGGATCAGCCCCTTCTTCATCCCGTCGGCTCTCATCAACCTTGCCTCTGGCCATGTTTCCATCCGTTTCGGCTACCGCGGCCCCAACCATTCGGTGGTGACGGCCTGTTCCACCGGCGCCCATGCCATCGGCGATGCCGCCCGGCTGATCGCGTGCGGCAACGCGGACGTCATGGTGGCCGGCGGCGCCGAGGCTGCTGTCTGCCAGCTGGGGATTGCCGGGTTTTCGGCATCACGCGCACTTTCCACGAATTTCAACGACGAGCCGGAGAGGGCTTCGCGACCCTGGGACAAGGGCAGGGACGGATTCGTCATGGGCGAAGGAGCCGGCGTCGTCGTTCTCGAGGAATACGCCCACGCGCGGCAACGCGGAGCCCGGATCCATGCGGAGATCCTGGGTTACGGCCTGTCGGGCGATGCCCATCACATCACGGCACCGCCGCCTGACGGAGATGGCGGATTCCGGTCGATGAAGGCCGCCATCGAGGACGCCGGACTGACGCCCGGAGACATCGACTACATCAACGCCCACGGAACCTCGACGCCGATGGGGGATGAAATCGAGATTGGCGCCGTCAAGCGCCTCTTTGGCGACGCTGTCTCGAACATCAGCATGTCTTCGACGAAGTCGTCGATCGGACATCTGCTCGGCGCCGCCGGCAGCGTCGAGGCGATCTACACCATCCTCGCGGTCCAGAACAACCTGGTTCCGCCGACTCTCAATCTCGACGACCCCGAGGATGTTTGCCAGGGACTCGATCTGGTTCCCCACGAAGCGAAGGAGCGTCCGGTCCGCCGGGCGTTGTCGAACTCGTTCGGTTTTGGCGGCACCAACGCCACGCTGATCATCGGCAAGTGCCACTGAGATTCCGCGGTGGGCCGGAAAGCGGGGGTTGTCGCCAGTCTCCTCGGTACCGGCGTCATCGTCCTGGCCACCGCATTCCTGTGGTTCCAGGCGGCACTGGAGAGGCACGGTCCCCTTGAGGCTCCGGCCACGCTGATCATCGTTGAAGGAACCAGTGCGGCCGAGATCGCGGACAAACTCCACGCCGGCAGTATCATTGCCAGCACCACCCTTTTCCGGCTGCACACACTTCTGAGCGGTGATGCCCATCTTCTGAAGGCTGGTGAGTATGCCTTCGAATCCGGCGAGCCTCTTGGCAGCGTCATCGCCAGGCTGGTCAGCGGCGATACCGTGGTCCACGCCCTCACCCTTCCCGAGGGATTGAGCAGCGCCGCGGCGCTGGCCATCATCGAAGCCCATTCTGCCCTCGAGGGAACGGTCGCCGCCATGCCCCGGGAGGGCTCGCTCTTACCGGAAACCTATCACTTCAAGCGCGGCACGACGCGCCAGGAGCTCATCGGACGCATGATGCAGGCCATGGAAGCCGCTGTCGCCGAACTGTGGGCCGGACGGGCCGGGGAATTGCCGCTGACCTCACCGGCAGAAGCGGTAATCCTTGCCTCGATCGTCGAGAAGGAGACGGGCAGGGCGGACGAACGCCGGCATGTTGCCGGTGTTCTCGTCAACCGCCTCAGACGCGGCATGCGCCTGCAATCGGATCCCACTGTCATCTATGCCCTGACCAGGGGTGTCGAACCGCTTGGCCGGGACCTGCTGCGCTCGGACTGGCAGCACGACGATCCCTACAACACCTACCGTCACAAGGGGTTGCCTCCCGGGCCCATTGCCAATCCGGGACGCGAGGCCATAGCGGCGGCCCTCGATCCCCTCGACACCCCGGATCTCTACTTTGTTGCCGATGGGTCGGGTGGCCATGCCTTTGCCGCCACCCTGGAAGAACACAACCGCAATGTTGTTCGTTGGCGGCGCCATCGGTCCAGCCACTGACCGACGTTTCCTGCAACTCACTCCGGCGGGCGGTTTTCCGGGACCGCAGGCTTGGACGGCATGCGCGAAAGCAGCCGGTCCGTGAGCGCTGGCGGCAGGACCGCAAGAAGCTGGGCGAGCCAGGTCGTTTGCCATGGGAAGGCAATGCGTCCGCGGTCGCGTTCCAGTCCCTTCCTGATGAGGCGAGCGGCGCGCCCGGAGTCCATGAGAAACGGCATGGTGTAGGGATTGTCCCTGCTCATCGGGGTCTCCACGAATCCGGGGCAGATGACCGAGAGGCGCACACCGTGGTGCCGCAGCCAGACCCGCTGGCCCTCGCCCCACACGCGCAGGGCTGCCTTGCTGGCGCAGTAGGCCGGTGCGCCCGGGAATCCCCTGAAGCTGGCAAGGGACGACATCACCGCAATCTGTCCCTGGCCTCGTTTCACCATCATGTGCATCGCCGGCAGGACGGTGTTGAAGACGCCGTCCACGTTGACGCGGAAGAGTTGGCGCACCTGGTCTGCAGATTCGCCCGTGTAGCCGGAGCCGGCGGAGACGCCCGCGTTGGCGATCACCAGATCGAGGGCGCGGGTGTCGTTGCAGTCCGCCATCCAGTCCGCCATGGCTTCCCTGTCGGTCACATCGACCGTTTCGGCGATGCAGCAGGCGCCGGCATTGCGGCAGGCTTGCGCTACCGCCGCCAGGCGTGGTTCATCGCGCCCGCCGAGAAAGAGCGTGGTGTCCGGGGCGGCATAGACCCGGGCAAGGGCGGCTCCGATGCCACTTGATGCGCCGGTCACGAGGATGGAGGACGGAGGTCGGGTCATGGCTTTCCAGGGCGAGAGTGACACAGGCGAAGCGCCCATGATATCACCCGTGACGCTTGCGCAGTCGGAGGCGGTTCGTGGCGTTTCAGGGCATGACGGGTATCGCCAGCGTGGCCGGTCGCGCCTGGACATGGAATGCGCGCAGCGTCAATGGCAAGGGCCTTGATGTCCGCTGCCGGGTTCCAGGCGGCCTCGAGTGGCTGGAGCCTGTGGCGCGCGAACGGGCCGGACGACTGATGACGCGGGGCAGTATCTCGCTCTCCCTGGTGCTGGAGTCCGACCAGGCGACGGGTGTGGTGGTGAACCACGCCGCTCTCGATGACCTTGTTCATGTCCTGGAGCAACGGGCGGGCCCACCCTCGCCGGCAGCTCTTGCCGCACTGCTGGCGGTTCCGGGGACTGTCACGGTTGGCGCAAGGACGGATACCAGCGCCATGGCCGATGAAGTCACAGCGGATCTCGAGGCAGTTCTCGATCGCCTGGTCGCATCGCGCCTCGGAGAGGGGGCCAGTCTGGCCGGAATCATCGGCGGCCTGCTGGACGACATCGACGACCTTCTAGCGCTGGCCCATGACGAAGCCTGCGGCGAGCCCGAACGCCTCCGCCGCGCTCTCGACGAAAGGGTGCGTGATCTTGTCGACGAACCCGCGATAGATGACGCGAGACTTGCCCAGGAAGTCGCCTTTCTCGTCTCGCGCGCCGATGTGCGCGAGGAGATCGACCGCCTGACCGCCCATGCGGCGGCGGTGCGCAACCTGCTCGAAGAGGCGAGTCCCGGGCGCCAGCTGGGATTCTTCTGTCAGGAACTTTTGCGCGAGGCCAACACGCTGTCATCCAAGTCCCAGTCCCTGCCTTTGACCAACGCCGCCGTCGACCTCAAGGTGGCCATCGACCGCTTGCGCGAGCAGGCCCAGAACGTGGAGTAGCATGCAATACTGATGTCCATGCGCGTGACTCCACCCCTCAAGACCGCCAGCGGCCGCCTGCACGGGCGGATCCGGGATGGGGAGTAGTCCGGTGCCGGAGTGCGCCCGCCGGGGCTTCATGATGGTGCTGTCCGCACCGTCTGCTGCCGGCAAGTCGACACTGGTGCGCCGGCTGGTCGACGAGGACGGCGCCATCACGTTTTCGGTCTCGGTCACCACACGGGCTCCCCGGCCAGGAGAAGAGGCCGGCCGCGACCTTCATTTTGTCGATCGCGAGCGCTTCCGGGAGATGGTCGACCGGGACGAACTCCTCGAACATGCGACGGTCTTCGGCAATTCCTATGGAACTCCGCGGGCACCGGTCGAGACGGCGCTGAACCAGGGTCGCGATGTGGTGTCGGATATCGACTGCCAGGGAGCGGCCCAGCTTCGCCGGTCCCTAGGGGACGATGTCGTCCTGGTCTTCGTGCTGCCGCCTTCGGCAGCCGAGCTCAAGCACCGGCTCGCCGCACGGGATACCGGAACGGCCGAGGACATGGAACGCCGCATGCGCGATGCCGTGGGCGAGCTCGCCAGCTGGGAGGCCTTCGACTATGTCATCGTCAACCACGATGTCGACGACAGTCTTGCCGCCCTGAAGTCCATCCTGGCCGCCGAACGTCACCGGCGCGATCGTTTCACGTCGCTTCCCGAACTCGTGGCCACCATGCGCCGGGAACTCTCCGGCACCTGAGGGACCATGAGCACCGGGGCGTGTCAGCGCAGCGCCGGAATGGTATCGGGGCGCACCACGCCCGAAAGACCGGCAAGGGCGTCAGGAACCAGGGCGAGAATGTGCAGCCGTTCCCGGTCACGAGTCTCGGCCAGGGTGATGTCCCGTGGCAGCGCAGGCTCGAATCCGTAACGAGCGTAGATGTCGCCGTCGCCAATGAGGACCACGATGCGGTGTCCCAGGGTGCGCGCCCGTTCCAGGGTCGTGGTGATCAGCGCCCGGCTGATGCCGCGGCCCCTGTGGTCGGGATCGACGGCGACGGGACCCATCTGGATCGCCCGGGTTCCGGTGCCGATCAACACCGGCCAGCACCGGATGGTAGCGACGACGTGCCCGCCTTCAAGAGCCACCAGGCTCAGTTCCGCGATCTTGCGAGAACCCTGACGCAGCCGCGCCGCCGGGCTGTCGACAAGCCGTTGACCCAGCGACATGCGGGCGATCGTCTCGACAGCGAGCCTGTCGCGGGGACGTTCTTCGATGATCTCAGCCAAGGGGGAAGACCGGGGTTCAGGCAGGATGCGGAGCCTGCCATAGCATCGATTGTGATGGCGGGAAACGTGCACCCATGGCACGAGTCGCATTGGACGACAATGGCCGCTTCCCTATATTGGACATCACGGAGGGTGCTGCCGTGATAGCCGCACGGCGTATTGCTGCACCGCCAGCGAGGGCAGCAGATGGTCTTGGTCTTCATGACGGCCGGACCGGCGTTCCTCGACCACTCATAGCGGGAGAGTGACGTGCAGGATCATGTCAGGGTTGTCATCATCGGCGGCGGGGTGGTCGGATGCTCCATCCTCTTCCACCTTGCCAGGCACGGGTGGAAGGAGACCCTGCTCCTGGAGAGAAGCGAGCTCACATCGGGATCGTCCTGGCACGCCGCGGGACAGATTCACACCATCTCCTCGGATCCCAACATTTCGAGGCTCCAGGGATACACGATCAATCTCTACGCCGAACTCGAGGAGCTGTCCGGTCAGTCGGTGGGGCTTCACAACACCGGAGGCTTCTATCTTGCCTCCAACGATGCCTGGCACGACTATCTCAAGCGGGAAAGGTCCAAGGCGCGGTACATGGGTCTGGACCAGGAATTCATCAGCGTCGAGGAAGCGGCCAGACGCCATCCGCTGATCGATCCTTCCCGGTACATCGCAGCCCTGTGGGATCCGCTTGACGGCGACATTGACCCCTCAGGCGTGACCCATGCCTACGCGCGGGCAGCGCGCGCCCTTGGCGCGGATTTTCGCACGCACACCCCTGTCGTGGAGACCAGACAGCGTGCCGACGGCACGTGGGATGTGGTGACGGATACAGGCACCGTTCATGCTGAACACGTGGTCAATGCCGCCGGACTGTGGGCGCGCGAGGTGGGACGGATGGCCGGCATCCACCTGCCCGTCCAGCCCATGGAGCACCACTACCTCATCACCGAGGACATCCCGGAGATCGTCGAGCGGGAGGAACGTCTGCCGGCCGGGATCGACTACGAGGGCAACATGTACTTTCGTCAGGAGCGAAACGGCATGTTGCTCGGCACCTATGAGCCCCATGCCACTCCCTGGTCCGTCGACGGAACCCCGGCCGACTTCGGCCACGAACTCCTGCAACCGAAGCTCGACAACATTGCCGAGAGGCTGGAGCTCGGGTTCGAGCGCATTCCCGCACTCCGCGAGGCCGGTATCAGGAACATCATCAACGGTCCTTTCACGTTCGGTCCGGACGGCAATCCGATGATCGGCCCTGTTCCGGGCATGAGAAACTACTGGGTGGCCGTCGGCGTGATGGCCGGATTCTGCCAGGCGGGGGGCGTGGGTCTGTGCATGGCCGAGTGGATGATCTCGGGCGAACCCTCGATCGATGTCTGGGCCATGGACATCGCCCGCTTCGGCGACTTCGCGACTCCTGACTGGGGAACCACCAAGAGCGCCGAGAACTACGAACGCCGGTTCGTCATGACCTTCCCCAACGAAACGCTGCCCAAGGGGCGCCGCCAGATGACGACGGCGCTCTACGACAGGCTCACCGCGAGGGGAGCCGTCTGGGATCAGGCGTTCGGCCTGGAGCATGCGCTGTGGTTTGCCGATGGCCCCGATGACGCTTTCGAGGACCCGACCTTCCGCCGTTCGAGGGCCCATTCCTACGTCGCCAGGGAAGTCGATGCGGTGCGCACGAAGGTGGGGGCCATCGAGATCGCCAACTTTGCCAAGCACGAGTTTCGCGGTCCCGGTGCGAGATCCATGCTTGACCGTCTGCTGGCCGGGCGCGTGCCAGGCCCGGGACGACTGACCCTGACACCGATGCTGACCGCGAAGGGCAAGCTCGGTGGCGACCTGACCGTGGCCTGCCTGACGGAAGACCGGTTTGTCGTCATCGGGTCAGGTGTGATGCAGAACGCCCATCGCCGCTGGTTCGAAGCGGCGCTTCCGGAAACCGGCGTCGCCTATCGCAATCTCTCGGCGGATCTCCACGGCATCGCGTTGTCCGGGCCCTCGTCGAGAGACCTGCTGGCGGCGCTCACCCGTGACGATGTGTCGGCCGGGGCGTTCAGGTTCCGCGATTCCCGTGAAATGGCCGTGGGCGGCGTACCCGTGCTTCTCAACCGTATCTCGTTTTCCGGCGAACTTGGCTACGAGATCTACACAGCGCCGTCCTACCTGCTGCGGCTTGCCGAAGAGGTTGAGAGGGCAGGTGTCGATCATGGCCTGCGCTGGTACGGCGCCCGGGCCCTGATGAGCCTGCGCCTCGAGAAGTCATGGGGGGTATGGGGGCTCGACTACCGGCCCGATTTCACGGCTGGAGAGAGTGGCCTTGACGTCTTCATTGACTGGACGAAGGACTTCGTCGGCAAGGAGGCGGCGCTGAGGATGCGGGAAGAGGGTCCCTCAAGAAGGCTCGTCACGATGAGGGTCGAGACCGACGACATCGACGTCTCGGCGGACGAAGCCATCCTGAGGGATGGCGAGGCTGTCGGATACGTGTCGTCCGGGGGGTTCGCGCACAATTCGAAGGCATCGGTGGCCATGGGCTACGTGCCGACGGAGCTCGCCCAGGGCGATACGGCGCTGGAGGTCGAAATCAACGGTGAGCGCTATCCGGCCCGGATCCTCGGGCAGTGTCTCTGGGATGCCAACGGCGGCCGCATGCGCTCGTGATCAGGGGAAGACGGCAACGGGACAACCGAGGCTGTCGTAGTCGGGTTCGACGCCAAGCCCTGGAGTGTCGGAGGCAAAGAGCCGGCCGTCGGCGACCCGTGGCGGGGGCGTGACGGAGGCGGTCGTGTTGTAGTTGTGAAGATCCGTGGTGCTCAACTGGAAGGCGGCGGGTGTCGAAGCTGCGAAGTGGGCGCAGGCGGCCGTGCAGATCTCGCCACCCCATGTGTCTTCGCAGACAACCTCAATGCCGTGCGCGACGAGGAAATCACGCACCCGGCGGGCTCTGGTGAGACCTCCAAGATTGGAAATCTTCAGGCAGGCGACTTCGGCCGAGCGATCGGCGACGATGCGCGCAGCAACGTCGAGACCGGTGACACATTCATCAAGCTTCATCGGGTGATCGCAACGGCTGCGGACCTGCAGGCATTCGTCATAGGTGAGGCACGGCTGTTCGACGATGACGTCAACATCACGGATGGCCCGGACCACGCGCACCGCGTCGCGAACCGAGTACGCAGTGTTGGCGTCCGCAAACGCCGTTTCCCCCGGCCGCAGCAGGCCGGCGATCGCGCGGATCCGCTCGATGTCGCTGTCGGGGTCCTGACCGACCTTGATCTGGAACTGGCGGTAGCCCGCCTGCCTGTGACTCTCCATCTCCTCGAGCGTTGCCTCGAGCGGCTTTTGGGGCACCACCCGGTACATGGGTGCACCGTCCGTCAGCCTGCCTCCCAGGAGTGTTGAAACCGGCAGTCCGGCAGCCTTGCCGAGGAGGTCCCAGCACGCGGCGTCGAAGGCGGACTTGGCGTACCCATGTCCCTTGAGTGCCGTGTCCATGGCCTGTTCAACGGCGCCTGTCTGCAACGGATCAAGACCGATGACCGCGCGGGCCAGAGTTGGTGCAGCAGCGAGAACGCCTGGCGCATGAGCGGCGAGGTATGTGGCGCCGAGCGGGCACGATTCGCCGCATCCCTCGAGACCGCTGTCGGTTTCCAGGACCACCACCGTCGTCCTAGCGACATCGAGACTGCATCCCGGTCCCCAGTCGTAGCGGCCGCCGACATACGGTAGATCCATCTGGTAGACCCTGACGGCGGCGATCTTCATGACCCCGGTCGCCCACTCCGCACGATTCCGATCGTGTCATGCCCGGCCTTGCCCAGGAAGGATCGCCGATCGTCTCCGGCGTACGGAGACAGGATTGAGATGGTCATGTGGTCGCGCATGTCACCATGCAACCCGCCGCAACCCGGCGCAGGGTGTCCTCCATGGCGCCGGTCCGGGTTACCGCCGTTCGTACTGTGCGCTGCCGAACAGGATGTCGCGCTCCTCATCCGTCATCTCGTAGTAGCGTTGACGGTCACTCAGGACCGCACAGCCGCGAACGACCGCAGGGCGCTCCTCGAGGCGTTGCTGCCAGCGGACCACGTTCGGATAGTCTGCCGGGTCAACCCCCTGCCGTTCGATGGAGCGCGTCCAGGGATAGGTCGCCATGTCGGCAATCGAGTAATCTCCTGCCATGTAGTCGGCTTCGCCCAGCCTCTTGTCGAGCACACCATAGAGACGCCCGGTCTCGTTCGTGTAGCGATCGATGGCATAGGCGATTGGCTCGGGCGCGTATTCGCGGAAGTGGTGGCACTGGCCGAACATGGGCCCGATGCCACCCATCTGGAACATCAGCCATTGCATGA
This sequence comes from Alphaproteobacteria bacterium, assembly GCA_965207785.1. GTDB lineage: Bacteria > Pseudomonadota > Alphaproteobacteria > SP197 > SP197 > SP197. The sequence goes on from CBDBNO010000011.1 coordinate 498,808, forward strand.
CGAGAGTGCGACCGCGGGTATCATCGGGCATGAAGCGGCCGGTCTTGCCAGCGAGGTAGACCAGGATGGCGCCCGATTCGAAAACACTGATCGTTTCGCCATCGGGCCCGTCGTGGTCGACGATGGCCGGCATCCTGTTGTTGGGGCTGATGGCAAGGAATGCAGGATCGAACTGGTCGCCGCGGCCGATGTCGACGGGGATGACACGGTGGGCGAGGCCGGTCTCCTCGAGCATGATGTGGACCTTGTGTCCGTTGGGTGTCGGCCAAGTGTAGAGGTCGATCATCTGTTCTTCCAGGTGTCCAGCTTGCGCACCACAAGCCTTGCGATGGCCAGGGATGCTGTCAATCCCGGTGATTCGATCCCGAAGAGATTCACGAGGCCGCCGATTCCGTGTTCCGCGGGGCCGTCGATTCGGAAGTCCGAGTCACCCGATGTTCGCAGCTTGGGGCGGATGCCGCTGTAGTCGGGGGCCAGGGCGCCGTCGGGAAGGCCGGGCCAGTAGCGGCGCACGGCATCGCGGAAGGCTCGCGCACGGGCCGGGTCGACGTCGTAGACGATATCGCGCACCCATTCAACGTCCGGTCCGAACCGGCAGCGGCCGGCAAGATCGAGGGTGGCGTGGACGCCCAGGCCGCCGGCAACCGGTGTGGGATAGACGAGACGGGAGAAGGGAGAGGGGCCTGACAATGTGAAGTAACTGCCCCTGGCGAGATGAAGTGCGGGAACATGACGGGGATCGAGCCCTGTTGTCACCGATGCGAGGTGCTGCGCCCCGAGACCGGCGGCATTCACCAGCTCCCGCGCCTCCAGGTTCATGGTCTCCCTGCCGCCGACCGTGAGGATCAGGACATTCTCCTCGGCCACAACACTGCGCACGGGAGCGCCCAGGGCCAGCCAGGCGCCGGCGGCCTCGGCCTCTCCCAGCAAGGCCAGCATCAGGCCGTGACTGTCGATGATGCCGGTTGATGGCGAGAGGAGGGCGCCGCAGGTCTCCAGTTCGGGTTCCAGGGCCGCCACATCCGCCGCCTTCAGGATCGCGAGGTCGTCAACGCCGTTGGCGGTGGCCCGCCGTTTGAGTCCCGAGAGGACGTCATGATCCTCGTCACTGACGGCAACGATCAGCTTGCCACAGTTGCGGAACGCGACATGGCGTGATCGGCAGTAGTCGTAGAGCAGGGTCCTGCCGGCGACACACAGGCGGGCTTTCAGGCTTCCCGGCGGATAGTAGATGCCGGCGTGGATGACCTCGCTGTTGCGCGAAGAGATGCCGGTTCCCACGGCGTCGGCGGCGTCAAGCACCATGACCTCGCGCCCGCTGTTGGCCAGCGCACGCGCCACTGCCAGACCGATGACACCGGCGCCGACGACGACCGTTTCAACGCTCTCCACGCGGTTTCAGCCCCCTTGTCGGTTCCGGGTCCGAGCGACGGCCATCAGGGCTGATCTGCCGCTTGCGGGATCCATGGCCCGTCCCTGGTGTTGAGTGTCGGCATCACAGGTGCGACAACATAGGCCTGCAGGATGGTCATGCGCCCTGTCATGGCAAGCACATCCCCGCTATCGAGATTCCAGCGGTCAAAAGGTTCATGCGACAACTCGTCTACGTCTTCGCTGTCATCGTTCAGGGTACCGCATGGGGCGCCCAGTTCGCGATGCTGAAACTTGCCGCCGAGGGAGGCTACGGCGAGTTGACGGTTCTGGTCATCGCCATGTTTCTCGTCAGCACCAGCTACGCCGTGATTCTCCTGGTGCGCCGGTCCCACTTTCGTCTGACGGCGAAAGCCATCGAATTCTTCGCCATCACCGGGTTGCTCGGCTATGCCCTGCCATTGGCGGCCGTGCTCCATGCCGCACCGCACCTGCCGGCGGGCGTCATCACGCTGATCGTCTGCTTTACGCCGATGGTCTCGATCGTCGTGGCGCTTCTCGCCCGGACAGAACGGGTGTCGCGAACCAGGCTGGTGGCAGTGGCGCTGGGCATGGCCGCCGCTGTCATGGTGCTGGCGCCGCAGCTTTCCCTGCCGGGAATGGGGGTCCTGGAATGGATGCTGCTCGTCGGTTTCGTGCCGCTCTGCTACGGCATCGAATCGATCTATGTCGACAGGCGCTGGCCGGAGGGTTTCGATCTCTGGCAGGTCGGATTTGGCGAGGCCGCCGCCGCCTTGATTCTCGTGGCGCCACTGCTCATCGTGGTCGGTGAACCGTGGCCGGGCCTTGCGTGGACCACGGCCGAGATCGGTATCCTGCTCTTTTCCCTGATCGGTCTTGTCGAGATCATTATCTATTTCTGGCTCATCAACAGGACCGGCGGTGTGCTGGTCAACTTCAGCGTGTTCGCCGCCCTGTTCGCCGGCATCGCCTGGGGCATGATCATCTTCGGTGAGCGCCACGACATGTTGGTCTGGGGCGCCGCCGCCGTGTTGCTGGCGGCCATGGCACTGCTGTCTCGCGAGACCGTGAGAGAAGCCAGGGCCACCGATTGACGCTCAGGACACGAGACTGCGGGCGATGACGACGTTCTGGATCTCCGTGGCGCCGTCGAGCCACTGGGCCATCCGGGCGCAGGCAAGGTGGCGTGCCAGGGAATGACCGTCATCTCCGCGAAATCCGCGGGCGCCCATGACCTGCATGCAGTCGCTGATCGCTTTCCAGGCCACCCGCGTGGCGAACTTCTTGGCATGGGCGCATGCCACCTGGACATGCTCGCCGCTCTCGAAGGCGGCGGTGGCGTCGCGGGTGAGCAATCGGGCCGCCCTGAGGTCCGTTGCCACGTCGGCCAGCATCCACTGCACCCCCTGAAAGTCACCGATGGTGCGGCCAAAGGCGCCCCGGGAGGCCACGGCATCGAGCGCCTGGTCCAGCGCCGCCTCCACCATGCCGCAGCACATCGCGGCCACTCCGGCGCGGGCGGCATTGATGCCCCGCATGGCGGTCCGGAAGGCATCGCCAGGAGCAAGGATCATCGCCGAGCGGTCCACCCGTGCGGATGAAAAGCTGAATCCGCACACCCCGGCCGAATGGCCACCGAGAAGCGTGTAGGGATCGGTTCGTGCGATGCCCGGGGTGTCGGCATCGACAAGGAACCCGGCGATGCCGCGCCACCCCTGGGATGCATCGGTCTGCAGGAAGACCAGCAGGACGCCCGCGGCCACGCCATTGGTGACCCAGGCCTTTTCTCCATCGAGCACCCAGTGATCGCCATCCGCGCGCGCCGATGCGGTGATGGCCGCGGCATCGCTTCCGGCTCCGGGTTCGGTGAGGAGGAAGGCGCCGATCCGACTTGCCTGGAGGAGATCATCGAGATGGCGCGCGATGAGATCGTCCCGTCCCGACCGGGCAAGGCTGGCCGTCGTGTTGGCGTGGACCTTGAGGGCAAAGGCATGGCCGAAGTCTTCGCCAGCAATGCGCGCAACGACATCACAGGTATCGCCGAGAGCCAGTCCGAGCCCCCCTTGTTCTCGTGGGACCAGCATGCCGGCCAGTCCCGATCTGCCCGCCTCGCGCATCGCGTCGAGGGGATAGTGCCTGGCGTTCTCCCAGGCAGCGGCATCTCTGGCGACGAGAGCGCAGTGGGCCTCGAGCGCGGAACCGGTCATCCGTTGCATCCTCCTGGCTGGCGGCGGACTTCTTGCAGCAATCCGCCGCGACCCTCAAGCTCGCAGACCGACGTCTGCTCCGTGAACGGCGATGACTGCCCACGCGTGTCTCACCGGGGTCTTCGATCCCGCGAGTCCACTCAGGGTAGAATGCAGACGGTGTGCCGGAACAGCCCTCGCGGGCATCTCTTCGACGTGTACAATGCTGATCAGACGGAAAACAGGGCCGAGATGCGCACCGGCATCGACATTGATGACACCCTGATGGCGCAGGTCATGGAGTCGGGCGAGTTCAAGACCAAGAAGGCAGCTGTCGAGGAAGGATTGCGTCTGCTGGCACAGGTCAGAACACAGGGACGGATACGCGCGTTGCGTGACCGGCTCACCTGGGAAGGCCCGCTCGACGACATGCGGAAGGACCGATGAGCGTTGCCGATCCTCAATTCGGATCAACTGCTTCAACGGCACGGACACACGGGAGAAGGCTTTGCGTGACAGCATTCTCGGCAACCACGCGGCTGCCATCGGAGACCCGAAGTCATACTGGGCCTTTGCGACGACCGGGCACTCCGCATTGCGCAGGCAGCGCCGGAAACGCTCTTCTTCCGGCCGATGGTCGGGTGCGCCAGTTTCCTTGCGAGCGTCCGATGTTCTCGCACTCTGCACGCCGCCGGTGTAACCGTTCGCAAGACGATTGACATGTTGAATGCGACCTTCTGTATCGAGAACGGGCACATGTTGCTTCATGCGGACCGGGACTTTCTGCCCATGGAACGCCACCTGGGCCTTCGCAGCTTGTGAGGTGTGCCGCGTCTCAATGCCGGTTTCATTCGGAATGTCTGTGATGATCGTCGTATCATCGGGGAGGTGCCGTTCTGATGACGGAATGCCGCGCGGCGCTCCTGGCTTCCGTCGGAAGAGAAGGTCCGGAGATGCCCTGTTCTCTCGCCTGATGTCGATCGGACGATGACTCTGTCGCCCCGTGCTTGTGATATGCCTTCGCTCGTCGCCGATGTCGGCGGCACCAGCACCCGGATCGCGCTCGCCGAGGGACCGGTCGTGCTTCCCGCTTCGATTCGCTGCTACCGGAATGCCGATCATTCCGACCTCACGTCGTTGCTCCGGCACTACCTGGCGGCCGCAGGCAGGGCTACGTGCAGCATGGCCTGCATCGCCGTCGCCGGCCCAGTACAGGACGGCGTTGCCGAACTCACCAACGTCGACTGGCGCATCGACATCACAGGGATTGCCCAATCCACCGGAGCAGGAACCGTCGAGCTCCTGAACGACCTGCAGGCCGAGGGCCACGCCTTGAGTCATACGGCGCCCTCATGTCTGCGCGAGATCATGCCGCAGCCCGGCGCCGGCAGTAGTGCAACGCAACTCGTGATCGGTGTCGGCACCGGCTTCAACGCTGCAGTGGTTCATCACCTTGTCTCGGGACGCTACGTGTCCCCGGCCGAAGCCGGTCATGTCAGCATGCCCGTCGCCAACGACGCGGATCTCCTCCTCGCACGGTTCATCGAGGCGAGAAGGGGATTTGCCGATGTCGAGGACGTCTTGTCGGGACGCGGAATCGAGACCATTCACGCCTGGCTGGGGCATCTGGAGGACGCGCCATCGAGGATGTGCGCCGCCGACATCGTGCAGGCACTTGCCACGCCCGACCCACGCTCCGAAGCGACATTGCGAGTCTTCGTCCGCCTGCTCGGGGTCTCCGTCGGCAATCTCGCACTCACCTCGCTGCCGTTTGGCGGCATCTACCTCGTGGGCGGAGTGTCTCGCGCCATCGCTCCCTATCTGAGAGATCTCGGCTTTGTCGAGGCGTTCCGTAACAAGGGTCGCTTCAGTGGATTCATGGACAGCTTCGGCGTCTCGGTGATCGAAGACGAGTATGCGGCGCTTGCCGGGTGTGCGGGCCATCTCGCCGCCCGCTTCTGATTCCCCTCCAGTCGTCACGCGTTCACCGGCGCAAGCCCTGAGTGACAGTCTATGGTTTCCCGGCGGCGGGGACTTGCGGTCGCCCGCCGCCAGGAAGTCCGAACCCGACCCGCCGGCGCCGCGCTCAGAACCAGAAGGCACTGTCCGGCATCAACCGGGTACAGGTTGAACGCGTTCAGTCGGTCGTCGACGCCGGCGCGCGGATCCTCCGGCGCGCATCCCGTTTCGACGGTCGCCCGGCGTATCAGCGCGTGCGTCCGGCTCCGAACGCGCCAACCAGCGCAACTGTGCTGCCGTCGCTGGCCGATGCCCGGGCGTCGAAGGTCCCGGCCGCCAGGCGCGGCGCGCCCGAACTGTCGGGGATGTTGGAGAACTGTCCGGCCCACTTGCCGCTCGACCCGGTGACCTGCACGATGGTGGTCGAAAGGGTCACGTTCGAGCCGTGAAAGGTGCCGTTGGCGCGATCGAAGGAGACGGCTCCGAGCTCCAGTTGGCCGACTCCGTCGATCAGCCCGTAAGAGCATCCGATGCAGCCCTCGATGGTCCCGGACGCGAAGTCGGCACTGAGTCTGGCCTCCGAGTCGAAATTGCCCCTCACTGCCAGCCCCGCATCGTTGAGCTGGTCGGCGAACGCTCCCTGGAACGTGTAGACGCCTCCGGCGTCGCCTTCGTAGACAGCCGTGCCGGAGACCGGCAGGCTGGACGGATTGCTCAGGCTCAACTCCGGGCCGACCACATAGGCGCCTGCTTCCCAGTCGGTCGAGCCCGGTCCGGCGTGCAGCCAGTACCCGCCGGCGATGTAGTCGCCCGGATCGCTGTTGGACCAGTCGATCACGATACGGCCTACAGTGGCGCTGTTGCCGGTCCGGGAATAGACGTACCGGTCGTGCGCGGTCCGCCCCGATCCGGTGTCGCCGTAGAACACCGAGGTCGTATGACCGTCGTCCAGGTAGGTGTCGCTGGTGTCGAGAACCACGGAGCCCGCGTTGCCCCGGTCGACGGTGACGGTCGCGCGGCTGCCGTCGAAGGTCAGGCCCAGGTCCGTGACATCGGGACCGGCCGACAGGGCGGCGCTTCCGAACCAGACTTTCGAGGCGGGCACCAGGGCGTAGAGCGACGGTGCGGCGGACTCCAGCACTTCGTCCGCGTCGGCAGGAACGGTGGTGCCGAATGGCGGCTGGGACGGCGTGCCGGTCCCGGGCATTGAGGGCGTTCCCGTCATGCCTGTCGAGGAGCCGCCGCCCCCGCCGCACGCGGCGAGCAGCAGAAGGGCGGCGATGGCATAGAGGTAGCGTGCGGTCATGTCAGTCTCCCCGCTTGCTTGGGCGTCGGTCGGGCAGCGCTCCGGTGGCGGCGCCATGTGTGGAACTCGCGCTGCATGCGAGCGAGGCTGGGATGTGCAACGAACGCGGTCACCACCCAAATGGGTGGGCCACGATCACGGTCCGGTGATGCAGGTCATGCCCGGTGTTCCGCGAGGAGGCGGAGCGAGAATTCGTGGGCGGCTGTGTGTGCCGCGTGCCGGGCAGCGTTTCGGAAATCGGTCCCGAATCCGCCAGATTCGACCTTGAACTCCCCCACGTTGGGGAAGCGAGGCAAGACAGGGCTCGATTACGATGCCTCGATCGCCGGCGGGTCCGGAACATTTCCTGCAGCCGACGAAACAGGCGCCAGTCAAGCGAATGGACGATCTCTTCGAAAGCACTGTGGAAATCCTTCTCGACGCCGCGTTTGACGATGCGCGCTGGGGCGACGCCTTTCGGGCAATCGACCTTCTGTGCGGTCTCAACGGAGGTCAGTTCACCTCGCTCGCGGCCGATGGCGAGGCGACTTTCGCGGCGTGCTGGATTGGCGGCGATCCGCAACAGGAGATTGTGGCGGACTGGGTCTCAAACTATGCGGCGTTCAGCGAGAACGTACCGCGAATCTGCAAACTGCCGGTCTGGCGGCTCACCTACAATGAAGAGTTGTTCACCCCGACCGAGAAGCGGAACTCTTTGATGTACAACGAGTTCCAACCGAAGTACGACTGCCGCGACCAGTTGGCCGTGGTGGTCGACCGTCCGTCAGGCGAGCGGTCCCGGGACGGCTGCCTGTTCTGGACCATGGCGAACGGCGAGGCGGGGTGGGCGCCGGACAGGCTCAAGCGGATCGGCGCTCTGCTGCCCCACATTCGCCAGGCTGTCCGGGTGCGCCGGGAGCTGGTGACGGCGGAGGCGCATGCCCACGCCCACGTGACCGCGTTGCTAGAGGACAATTCGCTCGGCGCGGTGTTCCTGAATCGACGCGGCAACATCGCCTCGGCCAACCGGACCGCGCGGCGGATACTGGCTGTGAGAGGCGGCCTCGACGAATGGCGCGGCGCCCTGCGGGCCGGCTCGCCGAACGACGACGCGAGACTCCGCAAGCTGGTATCCGGGGCCTTGCCGCGTTTCGGACACATGCCGGTCGGCGGATCCATGTCCGTGCGGCGCGCCGCCGGCCTGTCGCTGATCGTCCACGTGCATCCCGTTGCGCCGCGCCGCGCCGACTTCGGGGCGGAACGGATTTCGGCGGTGGTGCTCATCCGCGATCCGGACGCCAGCCGGCTCGATCCAGAGGCGGTCGGCGACATGCTCGGATTGACTGCCGCCGAGAGCCGCGTTGCCGTTCTGCTCGCCCGGGGCCGCACCGTGCGCGACGTCGCGCGCGAACTCGACCGCTCGGAGAACACCGTCCGCTGGACGCTGAAGAACGTGCTCTCGAAGACCGGATCGGCGCGGCAGGTCGATCTCGTGCGGCTGCTGCTCCAGCTGCCGCCAGCCGGCCGGGACGCCTAGGCCCGTCCGGTCCCCCAATTCGTCGCGGCCGGACCTGTTCCATGCGGTCGCCGGGCGACGTCGAAGCCGGCAACTCTACCTTTCGAACGCCACCGCGCGGACCTCCTCGATCCGTTCGTCCTCGGTGAAGCGCCAGATCCCGATATGGCCGCGGCGCAGATCGCCGTTCTCGTCCCAGTCCACGCTGCCCGACGCACCTTCGTAGTCGATCTCTCCGCCGTCGGCGAGAATGCGAAGCCCTTCGGCAATGCCCCTCGGGCCGGCAATCACGGCAGTGCCCGGTGCGCTTCCGATCGCTCGCAGCCCGTCGCGGATCGCGGCGCCGTCCAGTCGGCCCGCAGCCTGGGCGGCGAACGCCAGGGCGATCGTGGCGTCATAGGCCTCCTTGACGTAGGCGAGCACCGGCAGCGTGCCGTACTCGGCGACCCAGGCCGCCTCCCACGCTGCGGCCGCGGCGCTCTCCGGCGCCGACGCGGGCCCGGTGCCGTACATGTTGCCGAGGCGGGCGCCACCCATGGACCGGACCAGGCTCACTCGCTTGGCGCCGTCGCCAAAGACGAAGTTGTCGTAAAGGTCGTTGTCGATTGCCTCGCGGACCATGGCGAGGGCCGCCGACTCAAAGGCGATCACAACGAGGGCCTGCGCGCCTTCGCTCGCGGACTCGCGTAGAGCTGCCAGGAATTCGGTCTGAGCACGTTGCACGGAGACGGTCTTGACGGGACCGTCCCAGGCTGCCTCGAAAGCGCCGGCGAGTTCCCGCCCCCAGGGGTCGTCGACATGCAGCAGGCCGACGTTGTCGAAGCCCCGCTCGCGCGCGACGCGGGCGAGGACGGGTCCCTGGGAAACGTCGGAAAGCGCGGTTCGAAACAGGAAGTCCCGGTCGGCGACGGCGGTCAGCGCCGGCGACGTGGCGGAGAAACTGATGGTGGGAACGGCAGCTGGACCGCTCACCCGCTCTGCTATCGGCAGGGCGCTGGCGCTGGCGTTGGGACCGACGATGGCATGCACGTCCTCGACCTCGACGAGATGGCGTGCCGCCGCGACCGCCTTCTCGGGTTCCGCTGTGGCATCTGCGACCGCGACTGTCACCGGCAGGCCGAACACGCCACCTGCTTCGTTGACATGCCTGATCGCGAGCTCGAACGCCCGTTGCCTGTCCCTCGAGACCTCGACCGAACCACTGCTCAGGTCCAGCAGCAAGCCGATCTTGAGCGCAGTCACCTCGTCCGCGTCGGCAGCACTCGGCGCCGCAGCTTCCCCGGCCAGCAACATCCCCGCCACAGTCAGAATCATCCCTGTCGCGCGCGCCCGGAGAAACGCATCATCGCAAAGCCCGCGAATCAACGGGACCGTCCTCCACTCAACAAAGCGTGTCTGCGGCAACCGGGAGTCTTCTGGACTTGAAATGCCCGCGTCTTCCCGCCGGTTCGACAATCGACCTGTGGCCGGGCGTCGTTCGCTCCGGGAGGCTGCGCCGGACAGGCCAACGACGCCATGGAACCCATGATCGAAGCGGCAATGCCGTCTGGCGATGGGGCGCCTTGGCCCAGGGCCTGGAGGCGTATGAAGGAAGACAGCCCGGACCATAGCCAATGAACGGGTGCCGGCATCTGTGGTGCGGACGGGATCAAGGGCGACCTATCGTGGGAACAACGCGCTAAAACAATTAGTTGGTTGGCGTCCCCAAGGGGAATCGAACCCCTGTTTTCGGCGTGAGAGGCCGATGTCCTAGGCCGCTAGACGATGGGGACCCTGAGTGCTTTGCGCGGGCACAACCTAGATTGGGACCGCCGTTCTGTCAACGCAGTCGGGAAGGTTGTATTCGATTGTGGCGTGGTGAATCATCGGCGGCCGGAACACGTTGACGTGGCTCTCAACATGAAGACTACAGTCCCCTTTGATGGATACCGGCGCACCGGTCCGGGAGGCCACGACGAACTGCTGGTCCGTGTCGGTCCGGGAACGCCGGCCGGCGAGTACCTGCGCCGCTACTGGCACCCTGTGGCCATGACTGAGGAGATCGGACGGCTGCCCGTGCGCATCCGCATTCTGGGCGAGGACCTGGTGGTGTTTCGCGACAGGAGCGGACGTTACGGGCTGGTCCACAGGAACTGCCCGCACCGGCGCGCCTCACTGGAGTTCGGCGTATGCGAGGACCGCGGCATCCGGTGCTGTTACCACGGCTGGCTCTTCGATGTGGACGGGACCATCCTGGAGGCGCCTGGCCAGCCTGACGGCGTGGAAGAACGAATCCGATCCTCGACCCGGTTGGGCGCCTATCCGGTCAGGGAGCACAAGGGGCTGATCTTCGCCTATCTCGGTCCTCCCGAACTTGTGCCCGACTTTCCCGTGTACGATACCCTGGAGATGCCCGGACACGTCCTGGTGCCCTACCGGGCGCCCTTCCGCTGCAACTGGCTGCAGGTTCTCGACGCCATTCTGGACCCGCTCCACACCGCCTTCCTGCATTCCCGCATGAGCCGCGAACAATTCAGCCAGGGCTTCGGCGAAATCGGCGAGATGAAGTTCTACGAGAGGCCTTCGGGATTTCTCGGGACGGCGACGAGGCGGGTCGATGACAATGTCTGGGTCCGTGTCAATGAACTCGTCCTGCCGAACTATACCCAGGCCGGAGCGGCGTTTGCCGCCGACGGCACATGCCGACGCTACTTCGGCCGCACGGCCTTTGCCCGCTGGGTGGTGCCGGTGGACGACCACCAGACCACCTGCCTTGCCTGGGCGATCTTCGGCGAACGCGGCGACCCGGAGAGCTACAACGTGCCCGGGGGACCGGAACTCATCGAGCAGGGAGAGATCTTCGACAGGCCGTACGAGGAACGCCAGCGTTTTCCGGCGGATGCGGAGGCCACCGAGGGCATGGGTCCGATCACCGAACACGACCGGGAAAACCTGGTGCCCAGCGATCGCGGCATCACCCTCTTTCGCCGTCGCATGCGCGACATCGTCACGGCCCTCCAGGAGGGCAACGAGCCGGAGCATGTCACCTCCATGTGGCCTTCGACGGTGCCCACCTACGGCGGTGACACGGTGCTCCGCCTTCCTGCGGACGGGGACGACCAGGCGTACCTGCGGCGTGTCGGCATGGCGGTGATGGAACTCCAGTTCGCCGCCGAACCGCTGGCGCCGGACGTACGGGACGCGCACGTCATCGCCGCCCTGAAGGACCTGGAAGCGAACGGACTGCCGGGATGACGATTCGGGTTCACATCAAGAACAACCATGCCCATCCCGATACCTTTCCGCCGACACCGGAGGCGGAACCGGTCTTCACCACGACGAGAGAGCGCTACGACGCGGTGCTGGAGTCGTGGCCCGAGCTGAAGCACAGGCTGTCGACCACCATCGACTGGGATACCGAGAACTTCGCCGAGGCGATGAATACGGCCGAGGTCCTGATGTGCTGGGACCTGCCGACGGAGAACCTTGCGGCCGTGGCGCCGAACCTGAGATGGATCCACATCATCGGGGCAGGCGTGGAGCATCTCTGCCCCATGGACTGGGTACCGGAAGGCGTGGTGGTCACCAACAACAAGGGTGCCCAGGCAAGGAAGGCGGGTGACTTCGCCCTCATGGCCGTTCTCATGCTGCATTCGCGCATCCCCGCCATCGTCACCAACCAGCGCCGCAACGTCTGGAACTCGCTCTATGCGACACCGGTGGAGGGGACGACGGTGCTCATCGTCGGCGTCGGCAGCCTTGGGGGTGGAGCCGCCGATCGCCTGCACGGCGCCGGATTGAGGGTTCTCGGGATCAGCCGTCACGGAAGACCCCATCCCTCGGTGGAGACGATGGGAACGCCTTCAGACCTCGACTCGCTTCTTGCCGAGGCCGATCATGTGCTGGTGTGCGTTCCGGCCACGCCCGAGACCATCGGACTCATCGACCGCGACCGCCTTCAGGCCCTGAAACCGGGCGCTGGCCTCATCAACATCGGCCGCGCCGCCACGGTGGACTATGATGCCGTCGTCGAACTGCTGGAGAGCGGCCATCTCTCGGGCGCCATTCTCGACGTCTTCGACCCGGAACCCCTGGCGGCCGACTCCCCCCTTTGGACGACACCCAACCTGATGGTCATGCCCCACATTTCCGCCGACGATGGAGAGACCTATGTCGAGACGACGCTTTCCATTTTCTTCGACAACATGCGCCGGTTCATGGCCGGTGAAGGGCTTCGCAACGTCGTGCGGCCCGAACTGGGTTACTGACGGTCCGGCAAGATGACCGACCCGGAATTCACCATCGGCATCGAGGAGGAGTATCACCTCGTCGACGCGGCCACTGGCGCACTCGCCCGCGACGTGCCGGAGACACTGATCAGTGAATGTGTCGGCGAGCTCGGTGAGCAGGTCACGACGGAATTCATGCGCGCGCAGGTGGAGATCGGCACGAAGGTATGCCGTCACATCGGCGATGCGCGCGAGGAACTGAAGCGCCTGAGAGGCGGTGTGGCGCGCATTGCCGGGCGTCATGGTCTGGCCCCTGTGGCCTGTTCGACGCACCCGTTCGGCGACTGGCGCGAGCAGGACTACACCCACAAGGAACGCTACGAGGGCCTGGCTCGGGACCACCAGGCGGTGGCGCGCAGGCTGCTGATTTGCGGCATGCATGTCCACATCGGTATCGATGACGCGGAGACCCGCATCGATCTGATGAACCAGGCGAAGTACTTCCTGCCGCATCTTCTGTGCCTCACCACGTCGTCGCCCTTCTGGCAGGGGCGTGATACCGGTCTCAATTCCTACCGCCTCACCGTGTTCGACAGCCTGCCGCGCACTGGCCTTCCCGACAGGCTTCAGAGCTGGTCCGAGTACGAGCGTCTGGTCAGGCACATGACGAGTTCCGGACTCCTTGAAGACGGTACCAAGATCTGGTGGGACCTGCGTCCCAGTGCGCGGTTCCCGACGCTGGAGATGCGCATCTGTGATGTCTGCCCCGACATCGAGGATGCTGTCGGTGTGGCGGCACTCTTCCAGTGCATTCTGCGCATGCTCTACCGCCTGCGCCTGGCAAACCAGACGTGGCGCGAGTACTCCAACATCCTGGTCGAGGAGAACCGCTGGCTGGCACAGCGTTTTGGCGTCAGGAGCGAACTGGTGGATTTCGGCAAACGGCAGTTGGTTCCCTATGGTGAGCTTCTCGACGAGTTGATCGGGCTGGTGGGCGAAGACGCCGACGCGCTGGGGTGCCGCGCCGAGGTCGAACACACCCGGACGATCGCCGCCAGGGGAACGTCGGCGGAACGCCAGCGGTCGGTCTTCCGGCAGGCCGGCGGCGACTACGAGGCCGACAAGGCACTCACGGCCGTTGTCCGGGATCTGCTGGAACAGACGATGGCGAGCACCGGCCCTTGACGTTGCCGCCGGTCGGGGCCAAGAAGTAGCGTGTTCGGGGCGTGGCGCAGTCTGGTAGCGCACCTGCTTTGGGAGCAGGGGGCCGCTGGTTCAAATCCAGCCGCCCCGACCATCTCATGACCGCCCTTTTCAAAAGGAGGCGCGATGACCGCCAGAATCTATCGCCCGGCCAAGACCGCCATGCAGTCGGGACACGCCGGAACCCGCCGCTGGCTTCTCGAATACGTCCCGTCGGTGGCGAGGCCGGTCGACTCCCTGACCGGCTGGACAGGATCGTCGGACATGATGGCCGACCAGATCAGGCTGTGGTTCGAGACCCGCGACGCGGCCGTGGCCTATGCGGAACGCCATGGCATCAGGTACAGCGTGATCGAACGCCGCGACAGAAGGATCAAGCCAAAATCCTATGCAGAGAATTTCCGCTGGGAGAGACCGGGCAACTGACGGCCCCGCAGTGCACATGGTCAGCACCTGGAGCGGGTCATGAAAGCGCCCGCTGCCAACATGAGGCGCCCTTAGCTCAGTGGATAGAGCAACGGCCTTCTAAGCCGTAGGTCCCAGGTTCGAATCCTGGAGGGCGCGCCACATCTGCATTTCAAGGGTAGCAAGGGAGAGAGGACATCATGACGACCACACGCATTTCGGCAGCCGAGGCCGTACAGCGCGGTGCCATGGAAGGCAGCGTAGCACCCGTCGACCTCGACAAGGTCCGGCGCGACCGCCTTGCCAATGTTCACCGGCAGCTCGCCCGCAGCGATCTCGCCGGGGTCCTGCTCTTCGATCAGCTCAATGTGCGCTATGCCATCGATGCGACCAACATGCAGGTGTGGTGCCTGCACAACGAGGTTCGCTACTGCTTCGTTGCGACGGACGGACCGGTCATCCTTTTCGAGTTCGGTCACGGCGACCATCTCACCCGAGGGTATCCGGGAATCAGCGAACGGCGGCCGGCCCGGGCGGCAACGTACTTTTCCTCCGGCAACCGCACGCATGAACACGCCCGCGAGTTCGCCCGGGAGATCGCCGACGTTGTGCGTGAGCACGGGGCCGGCAACCGGCGGATCGGCATCGATCGCATGGGCGCCGACCTCTACCACGCCCTGGAACACGAGAATCTCGACCTTCATGACGGCTTCGCGCTGATGGAGGAGGCACGCAAGATCAAGACGGCGGAAGAGATCGTCCTGATGCGCTGCGCCATCGAGGCGTCCGAAAAGGGAATTCGGGCGATGCGCGAAAACCTGCGGCCCGGCATCACCGAGAACGCCCTGTGGGCGAAACTTCACGAAGCCAACATTGCCGAAGGGGGCGAATGGATCGAGACCCGTCTGCTGTCGTCGGGACCGCGCACCAACCCCTGGATGCAGGAGTGCTCCATGAGGGTGATCGAGAAGGGCGACATGGTGAGCTTCGACACCGACCTCGTGGGACCCTACGGCTACTGTTCGGACATCTCGCGGGCGTGGATCTGCGATGCCCATCCCACCAATGAACAGCGACGGATCTACATGGCTGCCATGGAGCAGCTCGAGCACAACAAGGCGCTGCTGAAACCGGGATTGTCGTTCCGCGAATGGGCCGAGAAGGCGTGGCCGATCCCCGACGAGTTCCTGGCCTGCCGGTACGGCATCATCGCCCACGGAGTGGGCCTGGTCGACGAGTATCCGGCGATTTCCCACCGGGAGGATTTCGTTGAGCGGGGCTACGACGGCATCATCCACCCGGGAATGGTGCTGTGCGTCGAATCACTGGTCGGCACCGAGGGCGGGCGCGAGGCGGTCAAGCTCGAACAGCAGTTGCTGGTCACGCAGACCGGATACGAACGCCTGGATACCTATCCCATGGATGAGACCTGGGTGTCCTGATACCCTGCGGCGTCCTCGGTCCGGAGGCGACATGCGCAACTTGACTCCGCTTCACGCCGAGTTCGGCGTCAGGCTCGAGTGCTCCTCGATCGGGGCGCTTGACATTGCCGGGCTCAGGCAGCTGATCGACCGCTATTCCTTCATCCACGTACCCGGCGTCGCCAGCGGTGACGAGACCCATCTCGCACTCACCCGCAGTCTTGGCGAGCCTGAGGAGGAGCATGTGCGCCTGGGCCGGGAAGGCAAGATCGCGTGGTTCGGCACCGTTGGCAATGTGCGCGAGGACGGTACCGTCTACCGCAATGAACACAGGGAGACGCTCTACCAGACCGGCAACAACATGTGGCACTCGGATTCGTCATTCCGAGCGGTGCCGAGCTTCGTGTCGATCACCTGCGCCTACGAGACGCCCGACGAAGGCGGCGAGACGCTCTTTGCCAGCCAGCGCAGCGCCTATGGGCGTCTCGATGCGGCAGAGCAGGAACGACTTGAACCTCTCGTCGCCATCCATGACTACGTGTACTCACGATCCATGGTTCATCCCGATGCCGTGACGGCCACCCATGCCGCCTCGCTGCCACCGGTGCGCCAGCGTCTCGTGCGCCGCAATCCGGAGACCGGCGCGAGGAATCTCTACATTGGCTCCCATGCCCGCGAGTTGGAGGGCTGGTCCTTCGAGAAGAGCAGGGAACTGCTCGACGGCCTGCTCGAGGAGACGACTGTGGACGAGCATGTGCTCACCCACTGCTGGCAGCCCGGAGATCTCGTGATCTGGGACAACCGCTGCCTGCTCCACCGGGGCGTGGGGTACGACGCCGACCGCTACCGGCGCTACATGCGCCAGACACGTGTGAAGGGGGCCGGTTCCACCCTCGAGGAGTGACCGCGTCTGCGGTTGTCAGGAAGTCTTGCTGCGGCGCTCGAACGCCGCATCGAGATCGGCGATGAGATCGTCGGCGTCCTCCAGTCCGGCGTGAATCCTCAGCAACTGGCCCTCTGCGGTCCAGGGGACGGCGGTGCGCGACGACGAGGGATCGACGGGGACCAGGAGACTCTCGTAGCCGCCCCACGACCAGCCCATTCCGAAGAGCGTGAGGCCGTCCACCATGGCGGCAAGGGCCTGGCGGCTGGTGGGCGCCAGGAGAACGCCGAAGAGACCGCTGGCACCGGCAAAGTCACGTTTCCAGAGCGCGTGACCGGGGTCTGATTCAAGACCGGGGTGAAGCACGCGGACCACGTCAGGGTGGCGACGCAGCCAGGTCGCCAGACGAAGGCCGGTCTCATGATGGCGCTGGAGCCTGACGGAGATGGTGCGGATGCCGCGCTGGGCGAGGTAGGCGTCATCGGGGCCGATGCAGCTGCCGAGCTCCTGGAAGGTGTGCCAGACGCGCTCACACCAGGCGCCCTTGGCCGCGACGAGACCGCACATGGCGTCGGAATGGCCGACGATGTACTTGGTTCCCGCCTGCACGACGATGTCGACTCCGAGATCGAATGGCTTGAGGAAGTACCCTCCCGACCACGTGTTGTCGTTGATGACCACGGCGCCGTGCTCGTGGGCAATGGCGGCAATGGCAGGAAGGTCCTGGACCTCGAAGGTGAGGGATCCCGGACTTTCCGTGTAGACGGCCCTGGTGTTGGGCTGCATTCGGGCCGCAATGTCCTCTCCGGCCGCAGGATCGTAGTAGCTCGTCTCGACGCCGAAGGAGCGCAGAATGCCGTCGGCGAACGTCCGCGTGGGAAGATAGGCGGAATCGGCGACGAGAAGGTGATCCCCCGATTCCAGGCAGGCAAGCAGCGCCGTCACGATTGCCGCCTTGCCCGAACCTGTGGCCACCGCCATGTCCGCGCCCTCGAGTGCGGCATAGGCGTCCTGAAGTGAATGGGTGGTTGGCGTGCCGATGCGCCCGTAGACCACCTGGCGCGGATCCTTGCCGCGGCCTTTATGCAAGGCTTCCAGAGTCGGAAAGAGAACGGTGGAAGCATGGTAGACTGGTGGATTGACGATGCCGTGATTGTTGTGCGGATCACGCCCGGCAGTCACCACGCGGGTGTCGTCCTTCATCCTGCCCTTTCCTCCCCGCCCTGCGGATTGAATGTATCGGCCGATTGCGGGAGATCGAAGGCGCCCTTGAAATGGGAGTCGGGAATGAGCCAGGCCTCTTCGCGCCGAACCACCCTGAACCCGGCTTTCTGGTACATGACGAGAGCCCGGGGATGATCCCGGACGTTGGTGTCGACCAGTGCCAGATCGACACCTGGCCGCCACATGGCGTCGATGACATGGTCGAGAAAGTAACCACCGTAGCCCTTGCCCTGGTACTCCGGCAGGAATCCGAAGAGCGCCAGCTCACTGGTTCCGGGCCGGCGAAAATCAAGTTCGGCGAAGCCCGCCGGTACGCCGTCGACATGGCAGACGATGATCTCGACGGCCGGATGATGGATCACGTCGTGGAGGCGGTCTTCCGGCCACACAAGGCGGTCGGTCCAGTTCCAGTCGCGCCCGACATTGCGATAGAGCCACAGATAGAAGGATCGCGGTGGTCGTTCCGCGCGCAGCAATGCTACCTTTCCGACAGGTGCCGGACGCGGCGGTCTTGCCGGTCTCGCGGACATTTCGAGGTAGGTAATCGTCGTGGGCAGCGTGCGCAGCGCGTCCGCTGGAAAGGCTGTGGTCACAGGTCCCCCGTTGCTACCGGGGTGTCGTCAGCGCCGCCCCACTCGGTCCAGGAACCATCATAGACGGCAGCGTCCGGGAACCCGGCAAGATCGAGAGCAAGGGCGAGGAAACACGCTGAAATGCCCGAACCGCAGGTGGTGATCACCGGCCGCGAAGGATCGATCCCGGCATCGTGGAAGGCGGCAGCGATCGCGTCGTTGTCGACGATCGTGCCGTTCTGGTGGAGCAGCGTGGTGTAAGGGAGGTTGCGGCTCCCCGGGATATGTCCGCTCTTCAGACCGGGGCGAAACTCCGGCTCCTCCCCGGCGAAGCGGCCACGGCCGCGAGCGTCGACAACCTGGGCGCGGCCGTTTGCGAGATTCGCCTTCATCTGCCCGATGTCGCGCACCAGGAATGTGTTGAGGCGTGGCGTGAAGTGCCGTTCGCGGGGAATCACCGGTTCGTCGTCGACCGGCCGGCCTTCGGCCATCCACTTCGCGAGCCCGCCATCGAGGACCTGGATGTCATCGTGGCCGAAGACCCGGAACATCCACCATACCCGGGCTGCAGCCATCATGTTGCCGCCATCGTAGACCACGATCCGGACTCCGTCGCCCAGGCCCAGCGCCCTCACGCGGCTGGAGAACCTCTCGGGCCGGGGCAGCATGTGGGGAAGATCCGTCGACTCGTCGCTGATGTCGTCGATGTCGAAGAACACGGCCCCGGCGATGTGCCTCTCGCGGTAATCCGAAAGGGCGTCGCGGTTCTCGACGGGGAGATACCACGAGGCATCCACGGGACGCACATCCGGCGCGTCGAGCAGTCCGGCAAGGGTTTCGGTGTCAACAAGCCAGCGATCGCGCATCGCTCATCTCTTCCCTTCAGGTGGTGAAGATCACGTTGATGCGGCGGTTGTGCCGGCCCTTGTTCTCGATCTTCGAGACAGCCATGCCGGCAAGTTCGCCGGTCCGGGCGACATGGGTGCCGCCGCAGGGCTGCAGGTCGACACCCTCGATCTCCAGCAACCTGACCATGCCGGCACCGCGCGGGGGCCTGATGCTCATGGTGCGGATGAGTTCGGGTCTGCGATCGAGTTCCTCCTCGCTGATCCAGCGCGGCGTGACCGGCAGGTCGGCGGCCGCCATCTCCGCCAGCCTGGCGGTGATGTCTTCCCTGGTCATGTCCGGCTGCGGCCAGTTGAGATCGATGCGGCTCTTTGCGGCACCGACGGAAGCCCCGGTGATCTCCGCGTCAACGATGGCGCAGAGCACGTGAAGCGCGGTGTGCATCCGCATGTGGCGATACCGGCGGTCCCAGTCGATGTGCGCGGTCACCGTCGCGCCGGTCGCCGGGAGTGGATGGCCGGCCTCGGGGATGTGGACGACATCGTCCATGGCCGTGCCCTTCACCGTGTCGGCAATGGGAACCTGGCTGCCGTCATCGAGCTCGAGGTGGCCGCTGTCTCCGGGCTGTCCCCCTCCGTTGGGATAGAAGACCGTCCTGTCGAGGCGCAGGCGTCCCCCGTCGGTCGACGTCACTCGCGCCTGGCAGGACGCACGATAGGCGTCGTCGAGAAACAGGCGTTCCATGCTACGTCATCCAGGGTGGGGGAGGCAGGTTGCGCTCCCTCAGGAAATCGGGGTTGAAGATCTTGCTCTGGTAGCGGGTGCCGTAGTCGCACAGGAGGGTGACGATGGTGTGACCGGGACCAAGCTCCCGGGCGATCTTCATGGCACCGGCAACGTTGATGCCCGTGGAACCGCCCAGGCACAGGCCCTCTTCGATCAACAGATCGTAGATGACCTCGAGCATCTCGACATCGCTCACCTGGACGGACGTGTCGATCGGCGCACCCTCGAGATTCCGTGTCACACGGCCCTGTCCGATGCCTTCCGAGATCGAGCTTCCCTCCGACGTGAGTTCGCCCTTCGTGACCCAGTTGTGCATGCACGAGCCAAAGGGATCGGTGAGGCCGATGACGATATCGGGGTTGCGTTCCTTGAGAAAGATCCCGACACCGGCGATGGTGCCTCCCGTGCCGATGGACGATGCGAAGGCGTCCACCTTGCCGGAGGTCTGTTCCCAGATCTCGGGCCCGGTGCTCTCGATATGAGCCTGCCGGTTGGCGACGTTGTCGAACTGGTTGGCCCACACGGCGCCGCGGGGCTCGCTCGCCGCCTTCTCGCGGGCGATCCTCTCGGACGTGCGGATGTAGTTGGCGGGATCGCGATAGGGTTTGGCCGGCGTCAGGTGAAGATCGGCGCCCAGGGATCTCAGGACGTCCTTCTTTTCCTTGCTCTGGGTCTCCGGCATGACGATCACCGAGCGGTAGCCCAGGGCGTTGCCGACGGTACACAGGCCAATGCCCGTGTTGCCGGCCGTTCCTTCGACGATGGTACCTCCTGGTCCCAGCTCGCCCGCTCTTTCGGCTTGCCTGATGATCCACAGTGCCGCCCGGTCCTTGACGGACTGCCCGGGGTTGAGGAACTCGCACTTGCCGAGAATCTCGCATCCCGTCTTGTTGGAAGGTCCTGCGAGACGCAGCATCGGTGTGCCACCGACCAGGGAAACAAGACTCTCGTGGGTTGTCATGTGGCAGTCCGTGACATGGATGGCAGGCTCCCTGGCTCTCCGGTCCGTGGAACCGGCGCACTCTAGGAAAGCAGGGCATGCTGATCAAGAACAGGGGATCTCGCAGAATCCGCCTCGGATGGCCCGGCTCGAATCCGTGAGCCACCCGGAACGGCGCGGTCTCGTCGAGGGGGATGGACGCGCGAGCGATCCCGATTGCCGGTCATGGTCAGCCTTGAGTTCTTTCTTCCCAGAGCGACTGCAGACCACGAAACGAGGCGCACATCAGGTCGCCTGTCAATGCGCATCCGGGTGGTTTGAAGGGTGGTGAGGTCTTGATTCCGGCATGGAGTCGGACGCCTCCTTGTCCGATGCTGTTGGGGGTGTGTATCCTGCGGTTCGACGCCCCGGCTCGATCGGACGATGCCGGCGGCAGGCAAACGCGGGAGCGCCAGACGATGAGACGTAACTTCCAGTATGATGTCGAAGGCCTGATGGCCAAGGACAAGGCCCACGCCATGCACCCCTGGCACGAGTTCGGCCGCGAGGAACACATGATCCTGGCGGATTCGGAGGGGATCTACGTCTACGACGGCGAGGGCAACCGCTACATCGACGGTATCGGCGGCATGTGGGCAGTGCAGCTCGGTTACGGCAACGAGGAGATGGCAACGGCCATCTCGGACCAGGTGCGCAGCATGGTCTACTATTCGCCCTGGTCGATGGCGACCCCGCCCCACGCGGAACTCTCCGCCAAACTGGCGACGTTGACACCGGGGGATCTCAACCGGTTCTTCTATTCAACCGGCGGTTCGACGGCGAATGACGCTGCGGTTCGCTTTGTCCACTACTACTGGAACGTTGTTGGCGAGCCGTCCCGCAAGACCATTCTCACGCGCGACGATGCCTACCATGGCAGCACGTATCTTGCCGATTCGCTGTGCGGCAAGCCCGGCAACGACACGCGCATGGAACGGGTGACGGAGTGGATCGAGCATCTTTCGTCTCCCAATCCCTACCGCAAGCCAGAGGGTATGGACGACGCCGCGTTCCTCGATCATCTGATCACCGAGATGGACGACCGGATCAAGGCGATCGGGCCGGAGAATGTGGCGGCCTTCATCGCCGAGCCGGTGCTGGCGTCCGGCGGCGTCATCGTACCGCCGAAGGGCTACCAGAAGGCGTGCCTCGAGACCTGCCGCAAGTACGGCATCCTCTACATCTCCGACGAGGTGGTGACAGGTTTCGGACGCATGGGGCACTTCTTTTCCTCGGAGCCCGTCTTCGACATCGTGCCGGACATCATCACCGCGGCGAAGGGATTCACCTCCGGATACATCCCTGCCGGCCTGACGGCCATTTCCGAGAGAATGCACCAGGACATCATCGACAAGGGTGGCGATTCTCCCACGTTCTCCATGGGTTTCACCTATTCGGGACACCCGGTCGCCATGGCCGCGGCGCTCAAGAACATCGAGATCATGGAGCGCGACGACATCATGGGTCACGCCCGCAGCACGGGCGACTACTTCCAGGAGCGGCTACGCTCCCTCGCGGACCTTCCCATGGTGGGCGACGTCCGGGGTGTCGGACTCATGGGGTGCATCGAGTGTGTCGAGAACAAGTCGACCAGGAAGGCCTTCGACGAGAGCCTGAATGTCGGCAAGAAGATCGACGACAAGTGTCAGCAGTACGGGCTGATCCTGCGTCCCATGTGGCACCTGTGCGTCTTCTCGCCGCCCATCATCATCACGCGCTCCCAGGTGGACGACATGGTCGCGATCATGGAGCGGGCCATCAGGGAAGTGGCGGACGATCTGGTGCGGGACGGCTCCTGGTCGGGCAGCGACTGACCTCAGGAACTTCCCGGCGGGTCCGTCCGTTCGCTATCGGGCCGCCGTGACCGCCGCCGGGCGGCGGTCCGGAACCTGACGGGAGACGGTGAAGGACACATCGAGCGCCTGGCCGATTGCCGCGGCCTGGCGCTCGATGCGTTCAGGCGAGGCGACAGCGGCATCCCGCGGAATCTCCAGGGCGAACCCGTCTGCGGTGGTAACCAGGGGGGTCGAATCGAGGATGGGTCCGCGTCCGGCACTCAGGAGCAGTGCAAGACGCAGCAGCATGCCCAGCAACACCGCTCCGGCGACCGTGTCCGGCTTCAGCAGACGGCGGCACGGCGCCGCCTCGTCGGCCATTTCCGCGCCGCCGTAGCGCACGAAGACGGCAAGGGCCAGCCATGCCCTTTCCTGGTGATCGAGCACCGACCAGGGCATGTGGAGAACCCTTGAGAGAGAACGCCCGGCACGATACTCGGGGTGTTCCCTCCAGCCAGTGTCCGCGAGGATGCAGGCGGCGCGCACTAGGCGCGGATCGGCATGACCGTGATGCCGGATCACGGGGCCGACCCAGCGTTCGAGAGCCGCCGAGCAGTCGGCGAACCGGCGATGCCAGAGAGCGAGTTGATGGCAGGCGGCAATCAGCGGATCGCTCTGGCGGGTGGCGTCATCGAGCATGTGGAAGTGATGTCCTTCCCGCAAGCCTTGGGCCGAAAACACGACGTTTCGAGGCGCAAGGGCATCCATCAGGTGGTCAAGCACCATGGCACCCCAGGGCAGGATGGCGGCCCGCCTTCTAGAGATGCCGCGGATGCGCGACGTGGTCTCGGTGCTCAGCTTCTCCAGCATGCCGGTGAAGGAACGGGTTTCTGCCGGCGCCATGGTGTAGCCGTGCACGATGGTCAGAGGATAGCGATGCTGCGTCATGTGGAGGCGGGCAATGGCCCGCCACGAACCACCCACCGCGTGGAAGTTCCGGTGTCTCCAGGCGTCGAGCCAGGCCACTCCGCACACGGCCTCGCGGATCGCTGCCGCCGCCTGCGCCGGATCCTCCCCCCATCGCTCCCTCAGGCGCAAGGGGCCGATATCGCGTGTCGCCTGTTCCCTGACGGTGCCGTCTTCGACGGCAGCGAGTTCAAGGCTGCCGCCGCCGAGGTCTCCGATGACGCCGGACAATCCAGGCAGCGCCGAGATGACGCCGGCTGCTGACAGTCGTGCCTCCCCGGCGCCGGTCAGAACCGTCACGGCACGCCCCGTCCTTGCCTCGACTGACCGGCAGAAGTCGCCGCCGTTGGCGGCCTGCCTTACGGCGGCCGTGGCATAGAGAGCGAGGTCTGAACAGGGAACGCTGTCGGCAAGGCGCACCAGGATATCGACGGCTTCGATGCCTCTGCGAAAGGCCTCTTCGTCGAACCAGCCATGGCGCTCGACGTCCACACCGAGTCCGATGACCGCCTTGTGGTTGATGACCGGCAGGGGCGCCCGGCCGAGATCATCGAAGATGACGAGGCGAATCGAATTCGAGCCGATATCGATCACCCCCACCTTGGCGGCGGGGAGCGACTCAACGGCTTCGTTCATTCCGCCGGCGTGGGTGTCGCATTGCCCCGCTGGATCTGCCGTTGCAGTGCACTGCCCCGGCCCGACAGGCTGGGATTGGTCATGAAGAAGCGATGGGCGGAAAAGGCGTTGTCCGCGTTGGCGAGCCTCGTGTAGGCGCCATCGCTGGTGAGGGTCCAGGACTGCTCCGTATCGCGCAGGTTGGCGACCATGATCTGGTCGAGAATCTGCCGGTGAACCGTCGGGTTGAGAATCGGCACCATGGTCTCGACCCGATAATCGAAATTGCGGGTCATCCAGTCCGCCGACGACACGAAGACAAGGGTGTCGGACGACGGCATCTCGCCGCCGTTGGCAAAGCAGAAGATGCGGCTGTGCTCGAGAAAGCGGCCGACGAGGCTCTTCACCCGGATCCTCTCCGAGAGACCCTCGACACCGGGTCGCAGGCAGCAGATGCCGCGCACCACGAGATCGATCTCAACGCCACAGCCGGACGCCTGGTAGAGCAGGTCGATAATCTGCGAATCGACGAGGGAGTTCATCTTGGCCCAGATGGCGGCCGGCTTGCCGGCCCGGGCATTGTCGATCTCACGGAGGATCAGCTCATGAAGGCGCTGACGCAGGGTACCAGGCGACATGGCGACCGCCTCGAGGGTGTGGGGCCTGATGTATCCGGTCAGGAAGTTGAAGATCCGGTTGGCGTCCCGGGTGAGCGCCGGCGCGGTGGTAAAGAGCGAAAGATCGGTGTAGATCTTCGCCGTGACGGGGTGATAGTTGCCGGTTCCAAAGTGGACGTAGGTCACCAAGGCGCCCTGTTCACGGCGCACGATGAGAGAAATCTTCGTGTGGGTCTTGAAGTCCGGTATGCCGTACACGATCTGGGCGCCGGCATGTTCGAGACCGCGGGCCCAGCGGATGTTCGCTTCCTCGTCGAACCGCGCCTTGAGCTCAACGACCGCCGTGACCGACTTGCCCGCTTCTGCCGCCTCGATGAGGGCCTTGACGATCGGCGATCCCTCGCTCGTTCGGTAGAGTGTCTGCTTGATCGCCACCACTGCGGGGTCGCGTGCCGCCTGCTGCAGGAACTGGACGACGACGTCGAAACTTTCGTAGGGGTGATGGACGATGATGTCCTTGGCGCGGATGGCGTCGAAGCAGTTGCCGCCGAAGTCGCGTATGCGCTCGGGAAAGCGCGCCGAATAGGGATGGAACAGCAGATCGGGGCGGTGGTCGACGATCAGACGGGAAAGATCACTCAGACCGAGCTCGCCCTCGACCACGGTGACATCGCCGGGCGAGACATCGAGGCGGTCGGTCAGAAGATTGAGAAGTTCGCCAGGCATCGCCGCATCGACCACGAGATCAATCACGCTGCCGCGCCGCCGCCGCTTGAGAGCGCTCTCGAAATGGCGCACCAGATCCTGTGATTCCTCGTCGATCTCGATTTCACTGTCGCGCACCACGCGGAAAAATCCAGTCTCAAGCAACCTGAACCCCGGAAACAGGTTCTTGAGGTGCATGCGCACGGCCTGTTCGAGGGGCAGGAAGCGCGATCCCTCATCACCGGGCAGGCGAATGAAGCGGTCGGTCTGTTGCGGCAGCCTGATGATGGCATGGGCCGGTTCATCCCCACTCTCACCGATGAGCTTGAGGGCAATGCCGAAGCCGAAATTGGGAATAAAGGGGAAGGGATGGGCCGGATCGATGGCCATCGGCGTCAGCAAGGGCAGGATTTCGCGTTCGAAATGACCAGCGAGCCAGGAGTGTTCGTCGCCGTCGAGCTGACTCTCGCCGACCACCGAGATTCCCTCCCGCGACAGCAGTCCCCGCAGGGTGCGCCAGATGACATACTGGCCGTCGATCAGCGTCTTCGAACGGTCCTTGATGGCTGCCAGCTGACGTGCCGGAGACAGGCCATCGATGCCCGGTGTGGTGACACCGGCGTCGACCTGGGCCTTGAGGCCGGCCACTCTCACCATCTGGAATTCATCGAGATTGCTGGCGGAGATCGACAGGAATCTCAGTCGTTCAAGGAGCGGGTGACGGGTGTTGCGCGCTTCCTCGAGAACCCGCTCGTTGAAGGCCAGCCAGCTCAGTTCGCGATTGATGTAGCGATCGGCCGGCGCCTCGGCGGGTGCCGGCGCGACGGAAAGGACAGTATCCAGTTCCTGGCTGACCATTCTGTGCTAGCCTCGGGTCGGAAAACGGGTTGTGCGGGTTATCCGCGAACGTTGCAGGAGACGATGTGTGATGTCCACCACACTCTATCTCGTACGCCATGCCAAATCCAGTTGGGCAGACATCACGGTTGGCGATCACGATCGTCCCTTGCGCAACCGCGGGAGACGCCGCGCCGCCGGCCTCGCCGCCTGGCTGGAAGAACGCTCTTTAGGGTGCGATCTCGTGTTGTGCTCGACTGCGCTCCGCACCCGCCAGACTCTGGAGATCCTGCTTCCCGTCCTCGGCGACGCGGAAGTCCGCTACGAAGAGGGTCTCTACCATGGCGATGCACGCCACCTCATCTCCCTGCTGCGGCGTACGCCCTCCACCATGGAACGGGTCATGGTGGTGGGCCACGATCCCGTTCTGCAAATGACGGCGCAGTACCTGGCGGGGACGGCGACAGGCGATGCCATGGACAGGCTCGATCGCAAGTTTCCGACGTCCGCGCTGGCCATGCTGACCTTCGGTTCGGCCGAGTGGACGGCGCTGCGCCAGCACATGGGACACCTCGAGTTCTTCTGCATTCCACCGGATTGAGATCGCGATGAGACTGTTCGCAGGCTGGCTCTATGCTCTGGGGCTGGTGGCCACGCTCGGCGGGGCCATCGTCTGGGCATCCAATATCCCGAACATCCCCGACGAGGACGACCTCGTCTGGAAGCGCGGCTTTCTGGTCGGCATCATTCTGGACTACGACTACGATGGCCTGTTCGTCGTCAACATGAGGTTGCGGGACGACGAGACCCTCTACACCTACCACTCCACCTACCCCCGCTATGTCGCGGTGCGCGACCGCTTTGGCATCTACCGTGATGTCGAGATCCTCGTCGACCGGACCGCCCTGGCTTCCGGCAGCGAGACCGTCAGGATGTGGGGCGTGATCGAGCACGACCCCTACGATGAAGGTATCGTTGTTTTGTTCGACGAGATCCGCAGGGAGGTGACGCAGACCGAACGCTCCTGGCAGCGCGTCGCCCTCATCGTCCTTGCCTCAGGGCTGGCTACCATCCTCGCAGGATTCGCGATCCGCCGCGTCTTTCCCTACGTTCCGAAGGACCCTACGGCCTGAGGGCCCGGGAGGCGCCGGTAGATCCTCGAGGCGTTGCCGCTGGCGATCATGGCGACGATGCGTTCGGCTTCTGCCAGGTTGAGCATGCCGTCGGCAATCCAGCGGTCGAGGTGGTCGCGCAGCGTGCGGCGGAACTGGAGCTGGCCCAAGTAATGGAGTTCGGCCAGTCCGAAGGCGTCCGAACTGTAGAGCTGCTTGAAGAAGGGACCCATCTCCAGGGCCTCACCCATGATCGTGGCGGCCTGGGGCCCGGTGAAATTGAGGACCACGCCGACATCGTAGTAGACGTTGCGGAAGATCTCGGCGAGCCAGGCCGCTTCGCGGTGGAACGGGTAGTTGTGGAGCAGCGTGCAGGCGACCTCCCAGGTCTCCATGGCGCGCAGGAATTCCGTGAAGTGTGTCGGGTCACAGGCATGCATGGTGATGTCGGGGTCACCGAATCCGACGTGGATCTGCAGGGGAAGGCCGTTCTGGCGGGCGAGTTCGGCTCCCGTCCACAGGCCTGAGCGCACAACGTCGACTGTCTCGAGGCGCACCCTTCCCGTGGTCTCGATGGAGCGGAACCAGGCATCCGTCGCCGTTCTCACGTCGGCGGCCGAAGGCGGGCTCTGGTCGATGGCGAAGGTCGTGCGATAGGCGACAATGGTCTTCAGGCCGACCGCGTCGCGAGTCCGTGCTGCCAGGGTGTCGGCGAAGGCCCGAGGGAAGCGTGCCGCGTCAACGCCGGACCGCGCCACCTCCTCGGCCACGGCCTCGATGCGCACGACCTCGTGGGCCGGCCGCCCCGAGATCGCTGCCATCTCCGGCACATCGGCAATCGATTCGCTCCGGTGGCCGGTGTCGACGATCAGCCTCTCCAGGCCGCATGCGTGAAGCAGGCGACGGTTGACTTCCTGCGCACTGATCTGGCGGCGACGTTCCACGTAGTCCCTGCCTTGCGTGAAGGGCTCGAGGTCGAGCAGCGGGGCGCACTGGCTGCGGACCATGAGACCGAGCGGCTTGTCGAACTGCGACGTTCCGTCGGGTGGCGGCCGGTAGCTTTCGCTCATCAGTGCCTCGAACGTCTGCAGATCGAGGTCTCCCGGCATCACGCCGTGGCAGTGATGATCGATCAGGGGCAGATCACACGTCACACCCCCCTTTGATGCAGCGGGCATCGCCTCAATAGGCCCCGCGGTATCTCTGGCAGAGTTCGGCATCGCTCATCGCGGCCGCATTCGCTGCCTCGAGACGCTTGAGGGCGCCATAGGCCTCGATCATCACGGGGTCAAACCATTGACAGACACTGTCATCGGCCAGGAAGGCGTCGAGGGCCTCGTCCAGGGATCCCGGCAGGGTGCGGATGCCCTGGTCCCGGCGTTCGGCGTCGCTCAACGAGGCCGGATCCAGATTCACCATGGCAGGGGGCGCCAGGTCGGCGCGGATTCCTTCGAGCCCGGCGCGGATGATGGCGCCGATGGCAAGGTAGGGGCTCGCCGTCGCATCGGTCGAGCGGATCTCGATGTTGAAGGCCGCAGGGTCGCCATCGGGCGCAGGGCAGATCCGGATTGCCGCCTCGCGATTCTGCACCCCGACGGCATCGAAGCCGCAGCTCCAGTGGTGTGGCCCCAGGCGCATGTAGGAGACGGGACTTGGCGCCGTGATGGCGACAAGAGCCCGCAGGTGACGGTGAACTCCGGCGACGAAGCGTCCGGCTGCGGCACTCAGTCCGGCCGGTCCGCCAGGGTCGGCCGTCACCGGGTTGCCGGCACCGTCCCACAGGCTCAAGTGAAGATGGCAGCCGTTGCCGACGGCATCCGGCGCCGGCTTTGGCGAAAAGCTCGCGGTGATCGAGCACTGGCGTGCGGTCTCGCGCACCGTCTCCCTGGTGATGACGACGCGGTCGGCGCCGGCCAGCCCCGTTGCCGGTCCGCAACTCACCTCGTACTGCCCGATTCCGTACTCGGGCTCGAAGGTCTCGAGGTCGACGCCGGCATCAATCAGCGCGCGGGTGCAGAGATCGGCAAAGGGTGCGGCCCGGCGTATGGAATCGACGGAAAAGGGAGCCGCCCACTCGAGAGTGGGATCGATGAGCAGGAACTCGTTCTCGTAGGCGATGGCGACCTCGAGTCCGGTCTGACTCTTCAGATCCTCGAGGGCACTGGCGAGGAAGCTTCGGGTGCAACACCCCCAGGGTGTGCCGTCGGCATGAAGACTGTTGCACAGGGCGACATGGAACGCCGGATGATCCTGCTTGACGACAATGCGCCGGCGCGTTGCCTCGTCCGGCACCTGACGCACCTCGTCCATGGGCCCCCAGGGATTGGGTGCAATATCCTCGAAGGGTGTCAGGGACTGGCCAGCGAGTGCCCATCCCAGCCCGTGACGCCGCCGGCGCTCGTACTGCTCCAGGGGAACGCCCCTGGTGCGCGACAGCCCCACGAGGTCGTTCCAGACCAGCAGGACCAGTTCACCTTTCGCCATGACACCTCGCGCGTCGGTCGCGTGCCGGCGGCCACTGTTGCAACGTCGGCGACGCCGGTCAACGCTGCTTGACGACATTGGCGGGGTCTTCCAATGTCGCCGGCTCCTGCAGGTGAAGCGACACCGTTGAACACGTTGACAAGTGCCCGTTTTGCGTCCTGGCCGCCCCTCGCCGGCAGCCTGCTCATGCTGGTTCCCATCGCCGTCGTATCCCTGCTGGTGTGGCAGACGGCCGGTGCGGCGCTCCAGGGGACCGTGACGCACTATCTCGTGCTGACGGTCGCGGTGCTGGCCTTCAGCGCATTCACCGGCAACTCCGGAATCCTGAGTTTCGGTCACGCGGCCTTCATGGGCCTGGCGGCGCATGTGACCGGCGTTCTCACCATGCCCGTGGCACAGAAGGCCATCTTTCTGCCCGACCTGCCGCTGTGGCTTGCCGGTCTCGAACTCCATTTTCTCCTGGCCGGCTCGATCGCCGTGGTTCTCGTGACGATCGTCGGTTTTCTCGTCGGCATTCCGATCTGCCGTCTCGGTGGCGCCTCGGCGGCGATCGCCACCCTGGGACTGCTCATCATCGTCTATGGCGTCCTCGTGGGCGCTCGGGACTTCACCCGAGGCAGCCAGGCGCTGATCGGCGTGCCGCGAACCGTCGACATTCCCCTGGCCCTGCTGTTTGTCGCGATCGCCCTCGTGGTGTGCCGCATCTTCCGGGATTCCCTGCCCGGCCTCGAGTTGCGGGCGGCACGCGAAGACGAGCCGGCGGCACGGGCCGTGGGTGTGGATGTCCACCGTCGCCGTTTGCTTGCCTGGACGCTCAGCGCCGGTATCGCCGCGGTCGCCGGGGTTCTCCTTGCCCATGAACTCGGGGTCTATTCACCGAGGGAGTTCTACTTCCAGATCACCTTTGCGGTCCTCGTCATGCTGATCGTCGGCGGCATGACAAGTGTTTCGGGGGCCGTGGCGGGTGCGGTTCTCGTCACCATCCTCATCGAAGTCCTGCGGTCGGTGGAGGAGTCCATCAACACTGTCTGGTTCGACGAGCCGACGGTCTTCGGGCTGACGGACATCGGCCTGTCGCTCGCCATCCTCGGCGTGCTCTTCTGGCGGCGCAACGGACTGTTCGAACACCGCGAGATCGAGGACTTCGTCCTCAGTCCCCGCCAGGCTCCCGCCGGACCCTTCACTGCGACGCCCGGACGGGTGGCAGGGGAGGGAGGACTCGAGGTCCGTGATGTCACCAGGATGTTCGGAGGACTGCGCGCCGTGGACGGCGCCAGTCTCTCGCTGAAGCCAGGCGAGATTGTCGGCCTCATCGGAGCCAACGGTTCGGGAAAGACCACGCTGCTCGGCTGCATCTCCGGCGCCCTCGACTGCGACGGCGGCACCATCGTACTCGATGGCGCCGACATCACCGGCATGCCCAGTCACCTGATTGCCCGGCGTGGCGTCGGCCGCACCTTCCAGAACGTCAGGCTGTTTTCCAATCTTTCCTGCCAGGAGAACGTCAAGACCGCCCTGGCGGCCGGATCAACCGGTCCAAGGCCGGCCCGCATGACGGAGCGATGCCTCGCCCTTCTCGGGGAACTCGGCATCGCAGACTATGCCTCGCGTCGCGCCGGAACCCTCGCCTACGGCCTGCAGCGGCGCCTGGAAATCGCCCGGGCGCTCGCCCTGGAACCCCGCTACCTGCTGCTCGACGAACCGGCCGCCGGCATGAATGAGAGCGAATCCGACGAACTGCTGGCCATTCTGGCCCGGTTGCGGGAAGTCAGGGGCCCGGGCCTGCTTGTCGTCGACCACGATCTCAGCCTCATCATGCGATTGTGCGACCGGGTGATCGTGCTAAACAAGGGCGAGGTCATTGCCGAAGGAACGCCGGAGGACGTCCAGTCCGATCCGGTCGTGATCGAGGCGTACCTGGGCCGCCGGCGTACCGCCGAGCGGGCCACCAGTTTGTCATCAGCAAGGGAGTAGGACACCATGTTTCGTGCATCGACAACCCGCATCGCCGCTGTGGCCGCCGGACTTGTGGCTGCCGGCGGCGTTGCCCAGGGCGATTCCCACGGGATCACGATCGGCTATGCCGGCGGATTTACCGGCTATCTCGCGCCTTACGACCAGCCGTCCCTGAACGGGGTGCAGCTGGCGCTCGACCAGATCAATGCGGCCGGCGGCATCATGGGCATGCCGGTCGAAATCGTGGTCAAGGACACGCGATCGGATACCGCTCAGGCAGCCGTCGTCGCCCAGGAACTCATCGATGAGGGTGTGGTGGCGATGATCGTGTCCTGTGACGTCGATCCCGCCGTGGCGTCCGGCGTCATGGCCCAGGCGGCCGAGATCCCGTCAGCGAGTTCGTGTGCTTCCACACCCACCCTGCCGGCGGCGGTCGGACCCTACATGTTCTCGAACTACACGGCGGACAACCTGCAGGGTGCCGTCCTCGCAGAGTATGCCCGCGGCCAGGGCTTTGAGAATGCCTACATCCTGCTGTCGCGCGACACGCCCTATACCGAGAAGCTTCCGGAGTACTTCGGCGAGGCCTTCGAAGCCATGGGCGGCACCGTGGTCGCGGTCGGCGAATACACCATGGGACAGCAGGACTTCTCGGCCGAAGTCACGAACATCGGCGGACTCGATCCCAGTCCGGACGTCATCCAGACGTCGGCCTACGAGCCCGATTTTCCGGCCTTCATCAAGCAATTGCGAGCCGCCGGCATCGATACGCCGGTGCTCGGCAGTGACGGCATCGATTCTCCCACGACCTTCGCTCTTGGCGACGTGGCCGAGGGCGTGGTCTTCTCCAACGCCGGATTTGCGTCTCCGGGCAGTGCGCTCGAGTCCTTCGAGATGGCTTACGAGGAGAAGTACGGCATGCCGAACGACACCGTCTTCACGGCAACCGGCTATGACCTGATGATGGTCATCGCCGCGGCCATCGAGGCGGCCGGTTCCACCGACGGTCCGGCAATCCGGGACGCCTGGGACAACCTGGAGAATGTCCAGGTCGCCACGGGGTCGATCACCTACAAGGATCAGAACCGGGTGCCGGTGCGAGTCGTCGCACTCAACCAGGTCTCGGGCGGCGAGCGGGTTCATGTCGGCGATTTCTCGCCTGACCCCTCGATGATCCCGGCTCCGTGAGCAGTGGCCCCGAACACCTCCTCGACATCGCAGGACTTGAGGTCCGCTACGGCGCCATAGAGGCCATCAGGGGCGCAGGCCTCGAGGTCTGCAAGGGTGAAATCGTGACTCTTCTCGGCGCCAACGGCGCCGGGAAGAGCTCCTTTCTCAACGCCGTCATGGGACTGGTGCCACTGGCCGCCGGCCGGGTCGTGCTCGATGGCGAGGACATCACCGGCGAAACGCCGGAAACCGTCGTGCGGCGTGGCATGACCCTGTGTCCGGAAGGTCGGCGCGTCTTCGCCAATCTCACCGTGCGCGAGAATCTTGCCATCGGCGGCGCGACGCGGCGCCGCACCGGTGATGCCGCGACAATTCTGGCCGACATGCTGGACCGGTTCCCGGTGCTCGCGGAACGCCATGACCAGATGGCCGGCACGCTCTCGGGAGGGGAGCAACAGATGCTGGCGATTGCCCGGGCCATGATGTCCGCTCCCCGGATTGTGCTGCTCGATGAACCCTCGCTGGGCCTGGCGCCGCGAGTCGTCGACACCATCTTCGAGATGATTGTCGCTCTTCAGCATCACGGTGCCACCATTTTGCTGGTGGAACAGAATGTCGACCTCGCCCTGGACGTAGCCGACAGGGGCTATGTCCTTGCGTCCGGCCGTGTCGCGCTCTCCGGGCCGGCCTCCGAACTCCAGGCTTCCGGAGAGGTCGAACGCGCCTACATGGGGCGCAACTGATGGGCGATTTGGAGCGCCGCACCCCTTGCTCGGATGCCGAGTAGCGGCTGATGGACATCCTCATCCAGCAGTTCGTCAACGCTCTCTCTCTGGGAGGCACCTATGCCCTGCTGGCCCTTGGCCTGGCAATGGTGTTCAGCGTTCTGGGCCTGATCAACTTTGCCCACGGCGATCTCATGACGCTGACGGGCTACGCCATGTTCTTTGCCATCGGCGCCGGTCTCGGCCTGCCGCTGGCGATCGTTCTCGGCATCGCCTGCGCCACCCTGGCGGCTGTAGCGATGGAACGTGTGGCCTTCCGTCCGGTGCGTGACGCCAACACGGCAACCATGCTGCTGACCAGCCTGGCGGTCAGCACCATCCTCCACATGTTGTTCCAGAACCTGATTTCGGCCCGGCCCCGGGCCATTCCGGTGCCCTCCTGGATGATCGGCGCCGTCGATGTGGGAGGCCTGGCGATCGGCGTGATCCAGCTGATGTCAATCACCGCCACGGCACTGCTGCTCGTCGCCCTCACAATCTTCCTGCGCCGTTCCATCCTCGGCATCGCCATGCGGGCGGCGGCTCTCGACTTTCCGGTCACCCGGCTCATGGGGATCAATGCCAACGCCGTCGTCGCCACGGCCTTCGGCCTTTCCGGGCTGCTGGCCGGAGTGGCCGGAGTCCTGTGGCTGGCGCAGCGTGGCTCGGTCGATCCGCTGATGGGTTTCCTGCCGGTGCTCAAGGCGTTCATCGCCGTGGTGCTGGGTGGTCTTGGCAGCCTTGCAGGCGCGGTGGTGGGTGGCTTTGCCCTTGCCTTCATCGAGGTGTTCCTGCGTGCCTTCCTTCCCGAAGGCTGGTTGCCGTTTCGCGAATCGATCACACTGACCCTTGTCATCGTCCTGCTCCTGGTGAGGCCCGAAGGCCTGATCGGCCGGCGCGAGAACGTGAGATAGGAGCGCCTCATGAGCAATTCGCTGCTTGAACGGGACAGGCAGGCTCTCGCCGGGATCGGCAAGCTGAGGACATCGCCGCTCACCATCCGTCATGCCCGAGGCAACCGGCTGATCGAGGAGGACGGCCGCGAGGTGCTCGACATGTCCGCTACCGCCGGGGCCGCGCTTCTGGGGTACGGGCATCCCGCAGTCATCGAGGCGGCACGCCGTGGCCTCGAGGAGTGCGCCGGTGCGTCGGCGATGTTCGGCGCATCCGAATCGGCCGTGGCCCTGGCCGAGGATCTTCTCGCCCTCGTGCCGGAGGCCGACGATCACAAGGTCTGGTTCGGTCACAGTGGTTCGGATGCCAACGATACGGTCATGCGGGCCGTGACGGCGGCGACCGGTCGACGCCGGTTCATGAGTTTCCATGGCGCCTATCACGGCGGCATCTCGGGCTCCATGTCCGTGTCCGGTCACCCGTCGCAGCAGCACGCGCTGCCCCGCGCCGGTCTGGTGCAGATCCCCTTTCCCAATCCCTACCGCCCCCTGGGCGGTGGCGATGCGGCGCGCCATGTTCTCGATCATGTCGATTTCCTGTTTTCCACCGCCATCCGTCCGGACGATGTCGCGGCTCTCTTCATCGAGCCGCTGCAGTCCGACGGCGGCATGCTCGTGCCGCCACCGGGCTTCTTCACGGCCCTCGCCGAGAGGTGCCGGGCCGAAGGCATTCTCGTCGTCAGCGACGAGGTCAAGGTGGGCCTTGGCCGGCCGGGGTGCTGGCACTGCTACCAGGCGGAGGGGTTCCGGCCCGACATCGTGACCTTCGGCAAGGGTCTGGGGAGCGGCATTCCCGTCTCGGCCATCGTCGCGCCACGGAGCGTGATGGACGTGCAGGAAGCCTTCGCCCTCATCACCACCACCGGAAACTCCGTCTCGACAAGCGTCGCGCGCGCCGTACTCCGGAACATTCGCGACGACGGTCTCATCGACAATGCGGCGATGCGCGGCCGCCAGCTCATGGACGGCCTCATCGCCATGCAGGAACGCCACGAACTCATCGGAGATGTCCGGGGGAGAGGCCTTGCCATCGGCATCGAACTGGTGACGGACCGCCAGACGAAGGAGCCGGCAACCAAGGAAGCAGCGAAGGTGGTGCTGCGCTGCTATCAGCTCGGTGTCTTCATCACCTATGTCGGCATGGCGTCCAACGTCCCGGAACTGACCCCGCCGCTCACCCTCACCGCCGACGAGGCCAGCGAGGCCCTCGCCGTGCTCGACCAAGCCATCGGCGATGTCGCGGCCGGGCGTGTCGGCGACGACGAGATCGCGGTGTTCGCCGGCTGGTGAACATGCTCCAGGCGTCAGACCCGCCACCGTTCACATGGTTCAACCGCGAGGGCAGGGCTCCCTGTCTCGTCGTCTGTGATCACGCTCCAACACCATCCCCCGCGCCCTGGAGAATCTCGGCCTCGACCCGGATCACCTCGAACAACACATCGCCTTCGACATCGGCGCTGCGTGGATCGCACAAAGACTGGCCCGACGTTTCGATGCACCGCTGCTGCTCGCCGGCTATTCGCGCCTGGTGGCCGACTGCAACCGCTACCCCGATGATCCGGCCGCCTTCGTCGAGGTGAGCGATACCATCCCGGTCAGCGGCAACCGCGGCCTTGCCAGGGAAGGCCGCCAGCGGCGCCTCGAAGCGGTCTGGCATCCCTATCACGACGCCATCGAGGCCGCCCTCCGAGACCGTGCGGTTCCTCCGGCCTTCATCTCGGTCCATACGATGACACGGTGCATGCGCGGTCACGAGCCGCGCCCGGAGGCGTTTACCGTGTGCTGGAGCCGGGACGACCGCCTTGCCACCCCGCTCCTCGAGCGCCTGCGCGCCCGCGGCGACATCGCTGTCGGGGACAACCAGCCCTACGGTCTCGATATCGGAGAAGACTACACGGTGCCCGAGCACGCAATGCGCCGCGGCCTCGCCCACCTCCAGTTCGAGGTACGCCAGGACCTCGTCTCAACCCCCGACGCCGCCGCACACTGGGCCAAGCTCGTCCACGACCTTGCCGCCGATCTCGTGGCCGATGCCAGCCTGCGCCAGGAGCACCACGTCTGGCCCTGACACTTCCCTCCGGCAGGCCTGGCGTGACAGTCATTCGAATGACGCAAGACCCGCCTCTCCCACTTTCACAGATGCCTCTCCGCATCCATCTGTTGATGGAGCACACGGATGACAGCGATCCCGTCATCCGTTCGAACAAAGAAGACGAAGTGGCGTCCGACGGCGTACTTCAGATAGCCGTCTCGGACGCCGACCGCGCGACCCTGCTTCTTGCCTTGCGCCAAGTCCTCACAAGCCTCACGGATGCCGTCCGTGTACCGGTCAGCCTGATCGGGGTTCCACATCTCGGCGGTATAGTTCCAGATACCATCGATACCCGAGATAGCGGCAGGTTAAGAGGTCGCCCGGCTCAACGTGCTGCTCGACTGAACTCCGCCCTCTTGCGTTCCTTGAACTCTTCAAAATCGAATGGCTGCGGCTTTCCCGATTGCTCATCCGCGATCAAGGCCTCCTGCAGCGCTTTCATCTTCGTCTCGCGTTCCTCAAGCATGCGAAGGCCCGCCCGCACAACTTCGCTGGCCGACCCATAACGGCCTGACCGAACTTGCGTGTCGATAAAGTCGGTGAAGTGGTCGCCCAGCGACATGGATGTGTTTTTTGCCAAGACGCACCTCCTGCGAACAACGTGTACCAATCGTTGGTATCTTCGAGCATGACCCGGCTGTTCAAGAGTTGAAGCAAGCGAACGAACACGGACCACCTTCGCCGGACCCGGTGAGTTGGTGCAGCAGTCGGGGGCGTTGCCAAAGGGGGGTGGCAGCGGAATACTGTCTCCATCACTTGAGAAGCGGAAGATTCCATGTCCCGGAAGGAAGAACGCGATCGGGCGATCGCCGAAACACTCGAGAAGGTGCGCGCGGTGGAAGGCGTCTCGCGCCAGTCGCTGGCGACGATCCGCGATCACATGATTGCCCTGGCGCAGCGTCGAGAGCTGTTTCCGCAAGAGGACTTTCCGCTTCCGGCAGATGGGACCGGCGAGGTTTTCGACGTCCTCTCGCGCGACGAGGACGGGCGCCACGAACTCTACATCGAGGTCGCCAACAAGCATGTCTGGACGCCTCCCCACAACCACACGACATGGGCTGTCGTGGTCGGCATCCAGGGTGTGGAACTCAACCGGATCTGGGAAGGAGACGGCGGGCCGGCAGGCGAGGCGCCGCTCAGGCTTGCCCGCGAGGTCGAGGTTCGCAGTGGCGCCGGCGTCTGTCTCATGCCGAACGACTTCCACTCGATTCACATGGAAGAGGGGGTGCACAACATGCACCTTCATCTCTACGGACTGGGATTTTCCCATCTCAAGGGGCGGCTCATGTTCGATCAGGAAGCCGGCTCCTATCGCAGTTTCGACTGAAACGATCGTGACGGCATCCATCGACAGCACGGAGCTTCGCGAACGGATCATCGCCGGAGGCGAGTTCGCGCTCATCGATGTGCGCGAATCCGGCCTGTTCTCCCACGGTCATGTTCTGACCGCCTGCAATCTCCCTTTGTCGCGCCTCGAACTCGGCATCGTCACCCTGCTCCCGCGCAAGGCCACCTTCGTTGTCCTGACGGACGGCGGCGACGGCCTGGCAGGGCGCGCCGCGGGTGTGCTGCAGACCATGGGTTACGGTGACATCGCTGTCCACGAGGGCGGAGTTGAGGCCTGGCGGGCCGCAGGCGGCGAGGTCTTCGAAGGCACCAACGTTCCATCCAAGGCATTCGGCGAATGCGTTGAAAGCGCCTGCGCCACCCCGGCACTGGATGCTGCCGAGGTCCACCGCCAGATCGCCGCTGGCGACGACATCGTCGTTCTCGATGGCCGTCCCTTCGGCGAGTACGTCGATTTCGCCATCCCGGGTGCGCTCAGCTGTCCCAACAGCGAACTGGTCCGTCACATTGCGGATGTTGTGCCCTCGCCGTCGACCGCGGTCGTCGTCAACTGCGCGGGAAGAACCCGCTCGATCATCGGGGCCCAGACACTGAGAAACACGGGCCTGACCAATCCCGTTCATGCCCTTGAGAACGGCACCATCGGCTGGGAGTGGGCGGGCCACTCCCTCGAGTTCGGAGCCAGCCGGCGTCCAGGCGGCGCAACGGCGTCATCGCGTGCCTGGGGGCTTGAGGCATGCCGGAACATGGCATCGGCGACCGGGCTGGGCGAGATCGATGATGCGACACTCGATGACTGGCTCAAGGATGATTCGAGAACCCTCTACCGGTTCGACGTCCGCTCGCCCGAGGAGCACGCGCGAGGCGTTCTTGCCGGCATGACCGCCATCGAGGGAACGCAGCTGGTCCAGGAGACCGACTCCTGGATTGCGGTACGTGATGCCCGCATCGTACTTGGTGACGACTGTGGCACCCGATCGAGGTTTGCCGGTCACTGGCTCAAACAAATGGGCTTCTGCGACGTTCATGTACTGGACACCGACCAGGTGTTGCCGGTCCCGTCGAGCCCGCCGGATGCACCGATGGTCCATCCCGTCGAAGCGGCGGCTGGCGGATGGACGATTCTCGACCTTTCGTCATCGCTACGGTACATGTCATGCCATCCGGCGGGGGCTTTGTGGGCCTTGCGGTCCAGGCTGGCCGGGTGTGCGCCCGCAGCGAATCGCGGCCTTGCGGTACTCGATGAAGAGGGCGGTCACCTTGCGGCCCTCGCCTTGGCGGATCTTGCCGGTCTCGGCATCGGGGCCCATGTCATGGAAGGCGGTCTCGAGGCCTGGGTTGCTGCCGGACTGCCAGTGGCGTCTGGCTGCGAGAAAGCGTTGTGCGCCATGGATGATCAGGGCGCGGCGCCGTTCGAGATTTTTGATGATCCCGATGGCGCGAAGCGCCGGTACATTGCCTGGGAGAAGGGTCTCCCGGCCCAGATTGAAAGGGACGGACTGCTCTCGTTTCGTCCCGTAGCCGTTACAGCAACATGAAGGAGGACACTGACGATGAGCGATCTGAGATCCATCCGTTACAGCAACCAGGGCCCTGAAGGTTCCGGACTCCAGCCGTGGGACCCTATTCCCAAGGAGTCTCTCATTTCCGGAGATCCCGTGCAGTCCGGCCATGTCTACCACTCTGACGACACGGGCCAGTTGACCTCCGGAGTCTGGCACTGCACTCCCATGGTGGCGAAGCCCGGTCCCTACGACGTCAACGAGTTCATGCTGGTTCTCGATGGCGCCATCACTCTCGAGTACGCGAACGGGAACGAGGAGACATTCAGCGCCGGGGAGTGCTTCGTCATCCCCAAGGGGACCCCGCTCTCCTGGAAGCAGACCGGGGATGTTCTCAAGTACTGGGTCATCTTCGAGGACAGTTCGGGCGAGGAGCTCGAGGCTTCCGAAAGGGTGGCACGGCGTATCGATCCCGACACGGCACTCGAGGCGGTCGGTGAGCAGGACACGTCACGCTATGTTGGCGGCGTGCCGGAACAGGGAATCCGGATTCTCTTCGAGGATGCCACCCGCCAGATGGTCTGTGGGGTCTGGCAGACCAGCGAGATGCACACGAAGCCGGCGCCGTTTCCGAGAAACGAACTCATGCACATCCTGGAAGGAGAGGTGACGATCACCGACGGTTCCGGTCATGCCGAGACCTATTCTGCGGGCGATACGTTCATGGTTCCCAAGGGCGCCATCTACCAGTGGGACAGCACGGGAACCGTCCGCAAGATCTTCTGCATCTTTCAGGCGAGGGAGGTGGCTGCGGTCGAGCAGGCCGCTGAGTAGGCTGACAGGCGCTCGACGATTGCCTATTCTTGCTGTGTTTCAGACCTTGGGGATTCGGACATGGCACAAAGCAAGATTGTGAGTTTTGCAGTGGCGGGCGCCGTTGCCGCGGCGCTCTCGGCCTACACCGCCGGGACCGTTCAAGCGGCGGAGGAGAAGTGCTACGGCGTGGCGCTGGCCGGCGAGAATGACTGTGCGGCGGGCGAGGGCACAACCTGTGCAGGCACCTCCACGGTCGACTACCAGGGCAATGCCTGGTCGCTGGTTCCCGAGGGAACCTGCCTGACCATGGAACTCCCCGGTGATCGCAACGGGTCCCTCGAAGAGCTCGATCGCGACCTGCCCGGATAAGTTCAGCGACGACCCCGGCCACCTGGCCGGGGTCGATTCGCGAATGCACACGGAAATTCCGGCCCTTCCGCCGGACGTCGGCGTCGGTTTCAAGCTGCGGCACCTGGAGGATGCGCTGTCAGCGCCCGGACCGGTGACGTGGCTGGAGATCCACGCGGAAAACTACATGGTCGATGGCGGACCGAGGATGGCTGCGTTGCGACGCGTCGCCGAACGGTTCGCCATTTCCTGCCACGGAGTCGGCCTTTCCATCGGCTCCGACGAACCGCTTGACCGCGAGCATCTCGACCGCCTCGCCTGTCTCGTGAAGCGGTTCACGCCGGCCATGGTGTCGGAACACCTGGCCTGGTCGCGGCACGGTCATCACTGTTTCAACGATCTTCTTCCCGTGGCCTACGACGAGGTCACCCTGAACCGGGTGTGTGACCATGTCGACGAGGTACAGGAGCGTCTTGGCCGGCGGATCCTCATCGAGAATCCGGCGAACTACCTCGTCTGGGCCTGCAGCAGCCTGGAAGAGACCGCGTTCCTGGAGGATCTGGCCAGGCGCACCGGGTGCGGCCTGCTCCTCGATCTCAACAATGTCCATGTCTCGGCCGTCAACCTGGGATTCGACGCGCGTGACTGGCTCGAATCCTTCCCGCTTTCCGCCGCCGCCGAGATCCACCTCGCC
Source organism: Alphaproteobacteria bacterium (assembly GCA_965207785.1). Taxonomy (GTDB): domain Bacteria; phylum Pseudomonadota; class Alphaproteobacteria; order SP197; family SP197; genus SP197. Next base: position 540,426 of record CBDBNO010000011.1, read on the forward strand.
GGCCACCACGAAGACCGGGACGATGACGGATCGCGCCTGCTCATCGATTCCCATGGTGCGGCGGTGACGGACGACGTTCTGGCGCTCTACGGCGACGTCTGCACGCGTGCCGGCCCCCTGCCGACGCTCATCGAGTGGGACAGCGAAGTTCCGCCATGGTCCACGCTGGTTGCCGAAGCCAGCCGCGCCAGCGCCATCCTCGAGGCGGCGCGTCGCCATGCCTGACAGCCAGGGCGTGTTCGCAAAGGCGCTTCTTGATCCTTCGGCGCCGGTTCCGGAAGGTCTGCTTCGTCCCGACGGCGCGCCGGCTGCGCGGCGCTTCGACATCTATCGCAACAATGTCGTCGTCTCCCTCGTCGATGCGCTGGCCGATTCCTTTGGCGTCACCCATGCCATTGTCGGCAGGGCCTTCTTCCGCGCCATGGCGGGAGAGTTTGTCCGCGCCCATCCGCCGCGCACGCCCTGCGTGGTCGACTACGGAGACTGTTTCCCGGACTTCATCGAAGCCTTTGAACCGGCCGGCGGACTGCCCTACCTGGGCGACGTGGCGCGCCTCGAGGTGGCGCGCCGGCGGTCCTTTCACGCGGCTGACGACGACACCGCCGATCCCGGGTGTCTTGCCGGACTCGACGAGAAAACGCTGCTCGAAACCCGCATGAACTTCAGGGCGTCCACGGCCATCGTGCGTTCGTCACACCCCTTGTGGTCGATCTGGCGCCACAACACGACGGATGACACCTCGCCGGTCACGGCCCGCTCCGAGGATGTCCTGGTGTCACGGCCCGCTGACAGCGTTCTTCTGCACAGCCTGCCGCCAGGGAGCGCGGACTTTCTTGAGTGTCTCGCGCGAGGCGACTCTCTGGGAGACGCCGCCCGCAAGTGCGATGGCGTTGACCTGACCGCCAGTCTCACTGTGATTCTTGATGCCCGCGCCGTTCGAGAGATCGTTCTTCCCCGGCAAGGTTCAGCGCCGGAATCTGTCGGCGGATTCTTCTGAGCGCGTGGACCGACTGGTCGATCGAGACATGTCGATCCCAGGCGCCCACGCAGCAACACCCCCGTCGATCTACCGTCACAGGCTGGCGACAGGGTCCGCTTCATTCGGTTGACTTCGGCTTGCGGATAGTCCATATTTGGATTCACTCATTCATAGGAAACATTTGTGGAGTTTGCCATGACTGAACAAGCACGTCGGGCAACCAAGTTTGACCGCAAGGGTCTCTCCGGCCCGGCGTTGCGCACGTTCTTTCGCATTGCAGACCTCTGGAGCCTCTCGGTCGAGGAACAGATGACCCTGCTCGGACTGACAGCTCGATCGACTTTCTTCAAGTGGAAGAAGGATCCGAACACCGTTCTGCCAAAGGATACGTTGGAGCGCATGTCCTACATTCTGGGCATCTACAAGGCGCTCCAGCTTCTGCTTCCCGACGAACAGGCGGCCGATGAGTGGGTAAAGCGTCCGAACGCGGCAACGCTGTTCGCCGGTCAATCAGCACTCGACCGGATGCTCTCCGGCCAGGTGGCGGATCTCTTCGTCGTGCGGCAGTACCTCGACGCACAGCGCGGTGGCTGGGCGTGACGCTGCCGCTGGCACGCGTTCGATGGAAGCCGTGCTGGCGAATCATCCCCAGCCGTTTTCCTCCTGTTCAGCTCTTCGAGCGGGTGACCGATCCAGAGGATCTTGAAGCGATCTTCGAGTTGGAGGCGCTCACGAATCCTAGGCTTCGTGACGAGGCTGGCGATATTCATCTCGTACCGCCGGACGATCGCATCAGCGGACCCGGGACCACGGTCATCATGGCAGCCTTCACCCATCTGAACCCCGACGGTAGCCGGTTCTCGGATGGCACGTACGGTGTCTTCTATGCAGCGAACGACCTCGACACGGCCATCGCCGAGACTAAACACCATCGCGAGCAGTTTCTGGGCGCCACGGCCCAGGCGCACATGGAACTGGACATGCGGGTCTACCGGGTTGACCTGGACGGGGACCTGCATGACCTGCGCGGCCTGAAGTCAGCGCAACCGCTCGTCTACCACAGCGACAACTACGCGGCCGGCCAGCATCTGGCGAAAACCCTCCGCGACACCGGATCGAACGGCATCGCCTATGACAGCGTCCGTCGGACAGACGGCCAATGCGCAGCCGTGTTCCGACCGACACTGCTCTCCAACGCCCGCCAGGAGCGGCACCTCTGCTACGTATGGAACGGTCAGGAGGTTGAAATCGTCTATGAGAAGCGCGGAATCTGCCATGACTACTCTGACTGACGATGCTCTAGGGCACTCCTTGGCGTGCATCGGGGAACGCGTCCGCCTGGACCAGAAGATCCGGACAACACCGCGCCGCAGTAATCGCTCAAGAGCAAGGGCACGACCGCGCTTGAGGAAACGATTCGGGCGTGGCGGCGTCCCAGCGGGGCTGTGAGGATGCCAGCAACCTCCCTGGAGGACCCTGCCCGCAGGTGCGACTGCGTCGGCCTCGATGTCCGCGCCGTCTGGGAGATCGTTCCTCCCCTGACCGGTTCTGGTGCCGCCCATGTGTGTGGCTGAATGCCGCCGGATCTGCGAGGGAGGCTGCGGTGGCGCACCGCCCGCAGAATCACGTAGTATCGTCGCCACGCCAAAGGCAACGGGGGATACCGCCATGAACCCTCTGCATTCCCTGGAAAGCCGGATCATCGGACCGCTGGGCGATCTGCTTGGCGGCGCCGTTCTCACCACCCTGGCGCGTCTGGTCTTCCTGGCCACGCTGGCAACCTTCTTCTGGACGTCGGCCACCACCAAGCTTGGCGAGGGAATCATGGGCATCGTTTCGCCGTCGACCGGCGCCTACGCCCAGATCCTGCCGGTGCAGATCGAGGCCGTGGGCTACGATGTCTCGCAGCTCGGCGTGCTCTCCTGGCTCGTCGTGGTGGCGGGCACGTGGGCGGAATTCCTGCTGCCATTCCTCATCGTCATCGGCCTCTTCACGCGCTCCGCCGCTCTCGGAATGATCGGCTTCATTGTCGTCATGAGCATCGTCGACATCGCCGGCCACGGTGCCGGAGCGACGACCATCGGAGCCTGGTTCGACAACGTTCCCGATGCGAAGATTCTCGATCAGCGCGCTCTGTGGATTCTGCTTCTTCTCATTCCCCTGACCAAGGGAGCGGGGCCGCTTTCGGTCGATGCCTTCTTCCTGCGCCGTCGATTCTGAGCGTCAGATGAGGCCGGCCAGGACCTGAACGCACCAGCCCATGAGGATAGCCGCGCCAAGCCCCAGCCCGAGGTAGAGCGCGAAGACCTTTCGGCGAACGACGACGTAGACGGCCATGGCCGTGGGGATGCTGGTGATCTCGCCGCCGATGAGAAAGGCGATGGCTGCGCCCTGCTCCATGCCCAGCTGCAGCAACCCGTCGATGACCGGCACAGCGGCATAGCCGTGGAGGTACGTAGGCATGCCGATGAACGCAGCCACCGGCACCGTCCACCAGGAGCCCGATCCGAGAACGCTGGCGGCGGCGTCCGGCGGCACCCAGGCGAGAAGCAGGCTTTCAATGACGAACGCGAGGGTCAGCCACTTCACCATGAAGAGACCGATGGCGCGGGCCTGACCGACGAAACGGCTCCAGCGATCTGGGTCTCGCCAGAATGCCAGCATGACGGGTCTGGTGGTGTCGAGATCGCATCCCGTGCCATAGACGGTGCCCAGGTCCGCGAATGGGATGTTGGGCTTGAGGGGGGACCGGACCCAGACAAGGCGGGCAAGTGCGAGCGTCGCAAAGCCGGCGAGGAGTCCGGAGACGATCGCCGTGCCCGTGCGCACGAGCGCGAACGGGAGGTCGATGATTCCCGCGGTGAGAACGAACATCTCCGGGTCGATGAGCGGAGAGCCCACCCAGAAGGCCATGACAGGCGCCAGTGGCACGCCCGCGGCCAGCAGCCCGGCCACGAGGGGCACCACGCTGACCGAGCAGAAGGGTGAGAGGGCGCCCAGCACACCGGCGATGACCACGGCCTCCCCGGCGCGCCGCCTCAGGGATTCCCCGAGAGGGCGGTCGAGGGCCGTGGCGGCAATCGATGCCGCGAGCACGGCAGAGACAAGGACGAAGGGCAGGGTCCACAGCCAGCTGGCAGCGAGGAACTCCAGCGAGGCAAGGAACAGTTCCCTGTCAAGAGCGAGGACACCGAGCAGGATGAGGGCTGAAGCCGCCCACACCCTGTCGATGCGTCGAAGGCGTGCCGATGCCTGGCCCGTGGCGACAGTCATGTCAGCGAGTGTAGCGATCGAACGGTCCACGTGTCATCAGGAGAACCCGGTCGGGTTTGGCGGCATGGTCGTCAAGACCGATGTCCCGAAGCAGGTGGTGGTCGAGACGCCTGATCTCGTCGATGGTCCGGCGGCGGGCAATGGACTTGCGGATGCACTCAAACATTTCTTGATCTCCGGTCTGAACTGTGACCTTGATATTGTGCTGGAATTGACCAGAATCAATCGAGATGTGTTGCACAGACCTTCAAGATTTTCTCAATGAATGAACGCCTGCCCTCGCTCAACGCCCTGCGCGCTCTCGACGCCGCTGGCCGGCACCTGAGCCTCACCCGGGCCGCCGCTGAACTCAATGTGACGCCGGCAGCGGTCAGCCACCAGATCCGCCTTCTCGAGCGGGACCTCGGTGTCACCCTCCTCGAGCGCGAGGGACGCGGTATCAGGCCGACCCAGGCTGCGCTGGCCGGCATGGCGGAGTTGCGTCGGGGGTTCGACCACGTCGCAGAGGCCGTCCACCGCATGCGCGCGACCCGGAGCGGGCCGCTCCTGCGGGTCACGTCAGAGACCACCTTCGCCGGCAACTGGCTGGTGCCGCGGCTGGCCCGTTTCCGCGAGCGCTGTCCGCATCTCGATGTTCTCATCGACGCCTCGGACCGCCTCGTCGACTTCGATCGTGAGGACGTTGACATCGGCATCAGGTGGGGTGGTGGTGACTATCCCGGCCTGGCGGCCGAAAAGCTCTTCGATGACGAGGAGGCCTTTGCGGTCTGCCATCACTCCCTGCTTCGTGGCGCGCATCCCATTACAGAGCCCCGGGATCTCGCACATCACACGCTGATTCACCTCGATTGGCCCACCGGAAAGGGATACTGGCCGACCTGGGACGAGTGGTTCGATGCGGCCGGGGCCACGAGCGTCGACACCTCGCGGGGCCTGCGCTTTACGGTTCACAGCCACGCCCTCCAGGCCGCGGTGGAGGCTCAGGGGGTGGTTCTGACGACGCCGTTGCTGGTCGATGCCGACCTGCGGTCGGGTTTGCTCGTGGAACCCTTCGATCTTCGGCTGCCCACCGGGACGCAGACCTATGTCGTCAATCACCGCAAGAGGTCGGAAGAAACGGCGATCCAGGCATTCAGGGACTGGCTGCTTGAAGAGGCAGGGACGACCCTTGCCGGCATGGCGGAGCGCTGAGGTGGTCAGCTCACGATATCAAGCAGACGGAACCATGCGCCCGCCAGGGGGAGAAGGGCAGAGCGGGCGGCGTGTCCCGGCAGTGCCGGCCACGTGAGATCGCGCCAGGGATTGGCTTCGACATCTCCCGCCATCACCTTCGCCATGACCTCGCCCATGTGGACGGACATCTGGACACCATGGCCACTGTAGCCCATGGCGTGGTGGCAGCCGTTCATGACGCCTGCCCGGGGCAGGCGATCCATGGTCATGTCAAGCATGCCGCCCCAGCAGTAGTCGACACGGACATCGCCGAGGACAGGGAAGATCTGCTTCATCGAGCGGGCAAGGAGGCGTCCGCTCTTCATGTCCGAGCCCGGGTCTGAACGGGCGAAGCGGGCCCGGCCGCCGAAGATCAGCCGGTTGTCCGGCGCCATGCGGAAGTAGTGTCCGATGTGTTTCGTGGTGACCGCCGTGCGGCGTGTCGGCATGATCGCATCCACCAGATGCTGTGACAGCGGCTCGGTGGCGATGATGAAACTGCCGACGGCAAGGATTCGGCGGTGCAGATGGGGAAAGGCGGGACCGGTTCCGGCTCCGGTGGCCACGAGGACCCTTTCTGCTTCAAGCGTACCCGTGGCTGTCTCGAGTTCGTGGCCGCCCTTGCCGGAACGCCGCCACCGGGTGACGCCCGTGTTCTCCCAGATCCTGGCGCCGTGGCGGTGTGCGGCCCGGGCGAGCCCGCTGCCAAGGCGCCCGGGGTGGAGCATCGCGCTCCGGTGGTAGACCAGACCGCCGTGAAACCGTGCCGAGCCGATTTCCCGGGAAAGCTCCCCTGGGCCGACCAGGCTGGTCTGCGGATCGATCCCGGATGCCAGGAGTGCGTGAGTCCGGGAAAGCGTGTCGAAGTGGGAGGGCTTTGCCGCCAGCTGGATCTTGCCGCTGCGCCGGAAGTCGCAGTCGATGCCTTCGCGCACGGTCACCCGCTCGACAGTCTCCACCGCCTGATCGAAGGTCCGGTAGAAGGACCGCGCCCGTTCCAGGCCGAACGCGCCGGCTACGGCCGCGACCTGTCTGACCAGACCGTTGTTGCAGTGTCCGCCATTGCGCCCGGACGCGGCGCCGGCCACGCGTTCGGCTTCGAGGACCACGACGTCGATTCCATCGCGGGCCATGGCGAGGGCCGCCGACAGGCCGGTGAAGCCTCCACCGATCACCGCGGTCTCGCAACGTGCCGGCAGGCCTCCGGTCTCAGCGCAACCGAACGCCGGCGCCGTGTCGAGCCAGTAGGAGAGGAGTTTGGGACTCATATCGAGAAGTTGGCAGCGTCACGCTGCCATCCTGCGATCGATTTCGCGGTTCACGAGCCCGGCAATCCGGCAACCTCCCCGCGCAGATGCCCCAGTCCCCGAGGCCAGGATGTTCGCCGCTGCATTGAGGTCGGCATGATCCGCATGGCCGCAGGCCACGCATTGAAACAGGTCCCGCGTCCTGCGTGATTGGGCGCTTGCGACGCCGCACGCTGCACAGGTCTGGCTGGTCCAGGCCGGGTTCACCGCGATGACGCGGCACGCCTTGTAGTCCAGCATTCTCCGGAACGACGACCAGCCCGTCTCCAGGATGACGCGGTTGAGACCCGCCTTGGAGCGCACGTGGCGCCCCGGCTCCTCCGTCGTGCCCCTGGCGCTGCGGGTCATGTTGCGGACCTTCAGATCCTCGATGACCACCGTCCCCGCCGCATCCGCCAACCGGCGGCTGACATGGTGCTGCCAGTCATGGCGCTTCATGGCCATGTGCCGGGCGGTCTTCGCCAGACGCCGCCGCGTCTTCTCCCGGCGCCTGCTGCCACGGCGCTGCCGCGCCAACTGTTTGCGGTAGCGCCGGGCGCGGGCCTCGAGACGCCGGCTCCTCTCCAGGCGCATAATCTCCCCGTCCGAGGTCGCCACCTGGCCTGCATTCATGTCCACGCCGACGACATGGCCGTTGTCGTCCGGTTCCGGCAGAGACACCGCATGGCACACCACCGCCTTCCAGCATCCCTCCTCGCGCTTGAGGACCGCACTCACCGGCTTGCCCTGCGGGTAAGGGTTGCCGCCCCGGCGGCGGATGGCGAGCCAGCCCAGACCGGGGATGCGCAGGTGATTGCCCTCGACCCTGACGCCGGAGACCACGGAAAGGCTGTTGAAGTGCCGGCGTCCCTGGAACCGGGGGAACCCGACCCCACCCTGCTTCACTCTTTGGAAGAACCCCTTGAATGCATGATCAAGGCGCTTGAGCGTCCCGCGCTGGGCGGCCACCGGCATCGCCGCCATGTCCGGCAGGGCCTTGCGGCAAAGCGTCAGCGACTTCGCCTGATCGAAGTAGGTGAGTGACTTGCCGGTCTTCCGGTAGCAGTCGATCCGTTCTTCCAGCGCCGCGTTGTAGAGACAGCGCTGTGCATCGAGCATGGCGTCCAGCCGCCGCCAGGTGCTGCGCTTTTCGGGCAGCAGGCGGTAGGTGATCTGCCGATAGGCGACAGAGGACGACATGCGGGAACTCCGGTGTTGCGATCACTGATTTACCACACGAAATCATGCCGATAACACCACTGGATGTCAAGTCAATTCCGTCAAGTTCAGTATGTAACCCCCAAAGGTTTCATGGTCCGCGGGTATTCCCGCCACGATCATGTCCGTGGGCGCCCGAAGAGGCGAAGCCTGTTGACGCCGCCGTCGGGAATCATGTTGAAGCGCACATGGCTGACGGTCCCGAGGTCCGCCACTTCGTTCTCGAAGACGTGAACCCGGTCCATGGCGAGCTTCTGTTCCCCGAGAAGGTCGCTCCAGTAGAGGGATGAGGCGACGGCCGACGAATCGTCGGTTTCGTGCAGGGCCGCCTGGATGGAACAGCGGTCGGGGAAGTTGCCCTTGAAGTGGGTGGTGTCGACCACGACCCGCGAGATGACACCGGGACAGGCGAGACGGAAGAGCGCCCACTCGTTGCCGGGCACCCGCCGTCGGCTGGTTTCCCAGCCCTCGGCCATGGTGGCGCCGGTCCCGGGGTAGAGAATGTTGGCGGGCGAACCGTAGTGCCGGTCGCTGCAGGCCACCAGCCAGCCACCGTTCTCGATGGCGGCGAGGTCCGCTTCGGCGACTCCCGTCCAGTCGCGGGAAAAGGGACCATGGACACGCAACCGGGCGATGCCGCCATCGGGGTAGATTTTGAGGCGGACATGGGTCCACGGGCCCTCATGCGCAACACAGTGGAGGTGATGGGAATCGCCTGAGAGCGGCACCGGTGGAAGGATCTCACGCCACTCGGTCGCCTCGTCGGGATCATCGTCCGTCCGGCAGGCATCGATGGAAGCCGATGGCGGATAGTTCCCGGTGAAATGACTGGTGTCGATATCGACGCCCTTGATGTACCCACACCCGGCGAGCCTGACGATGCAGTAATCGTGACCCGTCGTCCTCTTGCGCCGTGTTTCCCAGCCATCCATCCACTTGCCATGATCGTCGTATCGCCCGGCATGGAATTCGGCGGGTGCAGGCTGCAGCATGCGTTCGGCGGGCGCGAACCATGCGTCGCTGGCATGAAGCGCCACGGCGCCGAGGCGGCTGTCCGCCAGGTTCGGCCAGCGAGAGGCAAAGTCGTCGTTCATCACTCAGCTCACCAGAATGTCGTTGCCGGAAAGCGAATTGGTCTCGCAGTCCTCGTCGAAGGTTGTGCCCCTGTCGATCACCAGGAAATCGCTGGCGTCGAGGGCGATGAGAGGGTGGTGCCAGACCCCGGGATGGAGGTTGATTCCCGTGCCATCGCGCGCCACGAAGCAGCGCACGGCGTCGATCCTTGGCTCACGGCCCGGCGGCGCCACGGCGACGAGATAGGTCGATCCGGCGAGCGGCACGAAGGCCTGGCTCGACAGGAGATGGCGTTCCATGAGACGCAGCCGGAAGGGAAGCGTCGCCGGCTTCAGCACTTGGAAGATGCTGATGACGGGTCTGCCGCCATCCGCCATCACGTCCACCTTCGCGAGATCGTGGTGGCGCAGCACATCGCCGCCGTTGATGGCCACCGAAGCGCCGGGGTCGCGTGCGATCACGTCACCGAAGGCGGCAAAGCCTTCCGACGTCAACTCCTCCGCCTTGATCTCGCAGCGTGCCATCGCCGTCCGTCACCTCGCCAAGGCAGCATTAACCCTTCCGCGGTCTGTCCGGTCAAGGTCTCCGCATTGCGGGATTCGGCCCTCGTCCATAGACTTCAACGGCACGGGCCCGCCAAGGGGAGCGTGAAGGGCATGGGCATCAAGATCGTCGTCGCCGTCACGGACAGTCGCTGGTTCGCCTTTCTGCGCCGGCGTCCCGACCTCGGCGAGGTCAACTTCTGGAGCCCCGCACCAGCAGGTTTCAAGGCGCTTCAGCCTGGAGAACTCTTCCTATTCAAGCTGAAGGCGCCAATCAACATGATTGCCGGAGGCGGCATCTTCACCCACTCCAGCATCATGCCCCTGTCTCTTGCCTGGGAAGCGTTCAGGGAAGCGAATGGCGCCGCCTCACTCAAAGAGGCGCGGGCGATTATCCTCAACAATCGCAAGGTCGGTCCGGAAACGAAGGGTGATTTCCGCATCGGCTGCCGTATTCTCACCCGGCCTTTCTTCTTCGAGGAATGGCAGTGGATGCCGCCGCCCGAGAGCTTTTCGCCCAATATCGTCAAACTCAAGTCCTTCGATACCGATGAAGCGGAGGGGCGTCGTCTGTGGGACCAAGTGAGTCAGCGCATGAACTGGTTTGCCGGATCCGCCACGCCGGATGAGGTCGTGCGTTTCGGCAAGCCGCAGATCATCCAGCCGCGCCTCGGCCAGGGAGCTTTTCGCGTTGTCGTCACCGATGCCTACCGGCGCCGCTGCGCGGTGACGGGAGAACGCACGCTGCCGGTGCTCGATGCGGCCCATATCCATCCCTACAGCGAAGGCGGCCCGCACAGGGCGAGCAATGGGCTACTGCTGAGGCGCGATCTTCACAAGCTCTTTGACGACGGCTACGTGACCGTGTCGCCGGACCTGCGCTTCGAGGTGAGTCGCCGCATCAGGGACGATTACGAGAATGGCCGCGACTACTACGCCCTTGAAGGCAAGGAGATTCATCGTCCCGTCAACTGCCATGAGCAACCCGACCGCGACGCCCTTGCCTGGCATCACGACAACCGCTACCTCGGATGACTAGGACCGAGTGGTCAGACAACGCCCTGGAGGGAAACCGATGTTCAGAATGATGGCGGCCATGATGCGCCTGCTCGCACTCGTCAGCGCCGCCGGCAAGGGCCCCGCCGGCATCGCCCGGTATGGCGTGCGCCGCGCCGCGCACCGGGGACTGCGCCGGGGTATGAGGAAGTTCAAACTGTGACCACTGGGCGCCCTTACAGAGTTAAGGAAATGTGAACGACATCGTCGAGAACATCTAAAACCGGTTGCTGTCGGACAAGGACAACGACTGGGCGTGCAGGCAGCAGGTCGAGTTTGCCGCGGACCGCCCCTACAAGAGGCATGTCAACGACCGACGCGAGGATTTCGTTGGTCTCCTGCCCGCTCGCCATTTGCATCCCAACGGCAAGAACCGGCCGCTGGCGCTGTGGGCGCTACTTCGTCGAGGCAACGACGCTGATCAGTGTTGACCCGGACTCATGACGGCGTTGAGGAAACTCAAGATCTGCTGGTCAATCCGGTCCAGAAAAACTGGGCGCTCGAATCCGGGGGGATCGTGCGCCGGTTCGCCGACCTGATCGATCAAAGCAGCGGGGAATGGTGCGATGAATGCGTAGTGGTGCGCCTTTGGATGCAGCACGAGCTGCGCCCTGCTGCCCATAAGGCGCATGATGTTGTCCTCGTGCCATGGCCTGCGCAGCACCCGGTCCTGACCGAGGCGATGGATTTGCACTGGAGCCGTTGCGCCCGAGAAAGCACCGGCACCGAAAACGGCTCCAACAGGAGCGACAGCGACGGCGGCGCGAACCCGCCGGTCGGCCAGTTCTGGCAGTCTGCCCTGGAAGGTCCCGCCAGGCCGACCATAGTCGCAGAAAACCGGGTCCCGGTCCCGGAACTCGGTGCAGTGGCGCGACAGGATCCCAAGATCCGCCCGACCGCCGATCAATGCGAGCACGCCGTACCCGCCGATGGAATGGCCGATGGCGGCAACACGCGCCGGATCGATGCGCGGGCCAAACTCGGGATCCCCGAGGAGCCGGTCCAGCACGGCGCTGAGTTGGCGCGGTCGACGCGTCCAGTTGTCTGCCGTTCCGCTGTAGCGATCGTCACGCCAGTTGTCGCCGACATGCTCGGGCGCCGCCACGATGTAGCCCGCCTGGGCCAACCGGATCGCCGTACCTCGATGATTCAGGCGCCCGCCGCCGGTGCCATGCGAGATCAACAACAGTCCATACCTGCCATCGGCAAGTGCCGCGTTGCGTGTCGCCTTCATGGCGAACGGCCCTTCGACGGTTCGTCCGGACGGTGTGTCTGAACGATACCAGATGGCAACCAGCATACGTTCGCCGTTGCTTTCGACCCGGACATCGCGAAAGCCGACGCCCTCGGCACGCGCGCCGGCAGTTCCCAACATGAACGAGAGTACGGCGACGGTGAGCGCCCTCGCATAGCCAGTCATTCTGATAGTCCTTTGAGCCGGCATTCCCGATTTGGAAAACTCTCAACGACGGTGTTGTTCGCGTGGTCGCTGATCAAGGCAACGAATGCCCTTGCTTCGCCTCGTTCGGCCTACGTCAAATCTGTACAGCGTGCCGGAAGCAGTTCGGCGCAACGGGGAAAGGCACTTTGGCTCACGCAGGTTGCACCTCGTGCGTCTCCGGGCGTGCGCATGGCGGCTTGAAGACGGCCGTCGAACATCCTGGCACTTTGTCACGGGTGGCGGCACCCAAAGTCGGTTGATGGGGGCCGAGGATGCCTGCGAAGACAGAACGGCGCCTCAACCTCGGTCATCTGTCACACCGAAAGCGGTCAGGTCATGGAGGCCCGGAAAATGCTGGCGATGGAGGAATCGAGCATGGCATCGAATTCTGCGGCGCTCTGTGAGGCGTTGAGACCTTCGGTGAGAGCGCGGGAAAAGCTTGCGACGACACCGGGATTGAGGGCCAGGCGCCGGTTGGCTTCCTCGCGAGTGTAGCCGCCCGACAGCGCCACCACCTTCAGGACTCCCGGATGATCGACAAGAACGCGGTAGAAGCCGGGCTCCTCGGGAAGCGTGAGCTTGAACATCACCTTGTCACGGTCACCGAGACCCTCGAGACCGGCGAGGAGAGCGTCCTTCAGGAGGGTTTCGGCGGCCGCCTTGTGCGGACTGTCGATGGCCACCTCCGGTTCGATGATCGGCACGAGGCCTCCGCCAAGGATCTCTTCGGCGATGGTAAACTGCTGTGAGACCACCGAGGTCACGCCTTCATCATCGGCAAGCCGGACGACAGAGCGCATCTTGGTGCCGAAGACTCCGTTGGCCCGGGCCCGGGCGAGGAGTGGTTCGAGGCCGGGAATCGGCTTCATGAGCTGGACACCTGCGGATTCGGCCTCGAGACCCTTGTCGACCTTGAGGAAGGGCACGATTCCCTTGACCTCCCAGAGATAGCGGGCCGAGGGCTGTCCCGCGATCGTCCGGTCCATGGTGTTCTCGAAGAGAATGGCGCCGAGGACGCGCAAGCCGTCGAAGGACAGACTGGTGATGATTCTCTCGCGCATGCCATGGATGATGGAGAACATGTCCTCGTCGCTCTCCCAGGCATCGTCCCCGATGCCGTAGAGCCGCAGGGCCTTGGGCGTACTGCCGCCACTCTGGTCGAGCGCCGCCAGAAATCCCGGTGCGTGTTCCACTTTTGCGGTCTGTTCCGTCGTCATCGCCGATGTCCGGGGTTGGTCCCTCACCATCAATACCAACAGGGGCGCCGGGCGGAAATGGCAGCCCTGTGGATGGGCTCTTCAGACGCGTTGAAAGCGGGTGCGGTAGGCGCGGGGACCGCTGCCGCTCTTCGGGAACGGTCCTTCCTCGAGAAAGCGCTCATGGCACCGCTGCAGGGCCCTGGGATCGAGCGTGACCCCGAGGCCGGGCCCTTCGGGCACCGGCACGAAACCATCCTTGGGTACCGGAGTGCCCTCCTGCGTGACGTCGTCGGCATACCAGCGGAACAGGGTCTGGCTGGGTTCCCGGACATGCTCCATGGCCGCTGAGACCTGCAGGTAGGCGGCGCTCGCCACACCGGTTTCGCCGCTGTGGAAACGGAAGCCGATGTCGAATTGCTCGCAGGCGCGGATGAATCCGATCGTGCGGGCGATACCGCCGAGCTCGACGAGGTTGGTGACAAGCGTGTCCGGTGCGCCCACTTCGACAGCCAGAGGCAGGTCGAGAACATGGGTCGAGAAGCTGGCCCGGGTGAAGGGACGCAGTTGCGCCATTTCGCGGTAGGTCTCGACCGGATCCTCGTAGTAGTGGATGACGTGCTCGTCGAACCGCCGCATCGCCTCGCGGGCCGTCTGAACGGTCCAGCCGCCGTTGGCATCGAGCTTGAGCGGACGGTCGCCGATGGCCTCGCGTATGAGGCGAACCATCCTGACCTCCTCATCGAGCCCTACCGTCGCCACCTTGCCTTCGAAGTTGGTGGCGCCATGCTCGTCGATCATGCGTGCGCAGTAGGCAGCAATCTCTTCGGGTGTCTGTTCGCCCTTCTCGGTGACGCCGGGAAGACGAAAACCAAAGTACTCGGAGAGTTCGATCCGCGTTCTTGCCGCACCGCCCAGGAGCACGTGGAGCGGCACGTTCTCACCGCGCGCCCGGGCATCCCACATTGCCATCTCGATCCCGCCGAAGGCGCGGGTCTGCCCCTGAACATCGCCCCAGGGCGAATAACGAAAACCGGGCAGGCAGAGGCGTTCGGCGGTTCCCGTCTCGCGGACATCGACACCGCTGAGAGCCTCGCCCATGGCCTCCACGTCGCGAGCCCGGTCACCATCGGCGACCTCGCCCAGTCCCGTGAACCCGGCGTCCGTCGTCACCTCGACGATTGTCTTGGTCAGCGATCTCACCGAACCGTGGCTGAAGACGTAAGGGGCGGTGAACGGGATGTTGACCGGTGTCGCCCGCACTCCAGTGATCTTCACAGGACCCTGCCTCGTCAGCGTGTCGGGTCGTCAGAGACCCTGACGAGCTGCTTGCCGAAGTTGCGACCCTCCATGAGACCGGCAAAGGCATCAGGCGCCTTTTCCAGGCCGTCGACGATGTCCTCGCGGTACCTGACCTCTCCTGACCGCACCCAGCGCTGCAGACGCACCAGTCCCTCCTGGTAGCGATCCCGCCAGTCGAAGACGAGAAGGCCCTTCAGGGAAGCGCGCTTGACAAGAAAGTGGCGCAGGTTGCGCGGACCGGTGGCGACTCCTGTGTCGTTGTACTGCGCGATCTGGCCGCAGATAGCGACGCGCGCGCCCAGGGCAAGGTTCTCGATGGCCGCGTCGGTGATGGGTCCGCCGACATTGTCGAAGTAGCAGTCGATGCCATGGGGACAGGCGTCGGCCAGGGCGCCGCTCATGTCGGTCGTCGTGCGATGGTTGATCGCGTGGTCGAATCCGAGCTCGGTCGTGATGTAGGCGCACTTGTCATCGGAGCCGGCGATGCCGACGACCCGGCAGCCGCCGATCCTGGCGATCTGCCCGACCACGGCGCCGACAGCGCCGGAGGCGGCATTGACCACCAGCGTGTCGCCAGGCCTGGGCCGCAGCACCTCGAGGGTCCCGAAGTAGGCCGTCAGTCCCGGCATGCCGAGGACACCGAGTGCGGTCGAGATGGGAGCGGCTTCGGGATCGAGTTTCCGCAGTCCTTCGCCCCGGACCGCGCCGTGGGTCTGCCAGCCGATGCCTGCGGTGACAAAATCGCCGGCAGAGTACCTGGCGTTGCGCGAAGCGATGATCTCGCCCACGGCTTCCCCGACCATGACCTCGCCGACCTTCTGGGGTTCGGCGTATGAGGGGCCGGGGCGCAACCGGCCGCGCATGTAGGGATCCACCGAAAGATAGATGGAGCGTACCAGCACTTCGCCCTCACCGGGTTCCGGCAACGGAGTTTCGACGAGCCTGAAGTGACGGGCTCCGGGAGCGCCCGAAGGGTAGTCCTCGAGGACGAGGGCGCGGTTGACTGACGTCATGGTCGTAATGCCTCGCGTTTGTCTGAGGTGATCAGGGCGTGGTTCCGGTGACCGCGCGATAGTGCCTGAGGAAGCCCACGAGGGCCTCGTCGCGCAGTGTCGCGAGATCCTCCATGGTGCGATCGCCCTGCAGCCTTGCGCATCCGGCCACCATTGCCTCGGTGAGTTCCGGCGTGATGGGCGGAGACGGCAGGCGTGTCCAGGCATCGGCCACGACCGGATCGAAGTGCTCCAGAAAATGCCGCATGCCGCCTTCGCCGCCGGCCATGTGGAAAAGCAGACAGTAGCCCATGATGGCGAGGCGCGGGCCGAACCCGTGAACGATCGAGGCGTCGATCTGTTCGGGTGTGGCCTCGCCGGCGGCGATCATGTGGAGAATCTCGTTCCAGATCGCCTGCTGCAGCCTGTCGGCGACGTGACCGGGCACCTCGCGGTCCAGCTTGAGAGGGTGCTTGCCCGCCGCCTGGTAGAAGGCGCAGGCCCAGTCGACGGCCTGCGCCGAGGTCTGCCGCCCCCCCACCACTTCGACCAGCGGCATGAGGTAGGGCGGATTGAAGGGATGTCCCAGCACCATGCGCGCGGCATTCCCGGCCCCGGCCTGAATGTCGCTCATGAGCAGTCCGGATGTGGAGGATGCAATGACGACATCATTCGCCATCGCCGAGTCGAGGTGGGCATAGAGGTCCTGCTTGATGTCGAGCCGCTCGGGCGCGCTTTCCTGGACGAAGTCCGCGTCCAGAACCGCCTCTTCGAGGCTCGTGGTAAAGCATGGTTCCCTGGTCGCGGCCGCATCGGCGCCCATGGCCACGAGACTGGGCCAGGCCGTCTCGATGGTGCGGTGCAATGTCTCCCTGGCTCCAGGATCGGGATCCTGGACAACGACGTCGTACCCGGCAGCCAGGAAACTCGCGGCCCAGCCTGAGCCGATGAGGCCCCCGCCTATGCAGGCGACGCGCCTGACATCCCCGGGATCGGGACGGTTGAAACTCATGATGCAACGGTTCCCTTGCCGCCGATGGAATCGGCTTTCTCGCGCAGGGCGAACTTCTGGATCTTGCCGGTCGCCGTCTTGGGCAGGGGCCCGAAGATCACGGTTCGCGGCACCTTGAAGTGGGCGAGGTTGTCACGGCAAAAAGCGATGATGTCTGCCTGCGTCACGGATTGTGCAGCATCGTCCTTGAGCGTGACGAAGGCGCACGGTGTTTCGCCCCACGTCTCGTCCTGCTTGGCCACAACCGCCGCCTCCAGCACACCGGGGTGACGGTAGAGGGCGTTCTCCACCTCGATGGAGCTGATGTTCTCGCCACCCGAGATGATGATGTCCTTGGAGCGGTCCTTGACCTCGATGTATCCGTCGCCATGCATCACACCGAGATCGCCGCTGTGGAACCAGCCGCCGGCCAGATCACGGGCGGTCTGCTGTGGATTGTCGAGATATCCCTTCATCACCGTGTTGCCGCGCAGCATGATCTCGCCGATCGTCTCGCCGTCGGCGGGCACCGGTTCGCAGGTCCGGGGATCGGCGACCGTGTAGCCGGCCAGCAAGGAGTGTCGCAGGCCCTGGCGCGACATGGCGGCCGCCCGGTCCTCCACCGGCATCGCCATCCAGTCGTCCTGGTAGGGCGAGACGAGCGCCGGACCGTAGGTTTCCGTGAGACCGTAGAGATGGATGACGTGGAAACCGAGTGCCTCCATGCCGGCGATGACGGCACTCGGCGGCGCGGCCCCGCCGGTGGCGATGGTGACCTTGGCGGGAAAGGTGCGCCGGTGGTCCGCCGGCGCATTGAGGATCATGTTGAGGACAATGGGCGCGCCGGACATGTGGGTGACGCCATGCTCGGCGATGAGACGGAAGATCTCCCTGGTGTCGATCCGGCGCAGCAGGACATGGGTGCCCGCCCAGGCGGTCACGCCCCAGGCGTGGCACCAGCCGTTGCAGTGGAAGAGGGGCAGGGTCCACAGGTTGACGGTGCTCCCGGAGAACCCCAGCGCCATGCCGTTGGCAATGGCGTTCAGATAGGCGCCGCGGTGGTGGTAGACCACACCCTTGGGGTTGCCAGTGGTCCCGGAGGTGTAGTTGAGGGAAATGGCGTTCCACTCGTCTGCGGGAAGCAGCGGTTCATCGTCGGCACAGCCCTGGAGCAGGAAATCCTCGTAAGTGACATCGCCGAAGTCCGGGTCGTTGTCGGTGTCGGGATCGTCAATGGCGATGACATGGACTGTGCCGATGTGGATGGCGAGAGCCTTGCCGATCACGTCCCGGAACTCGCGGTCGACGATGAGAACCCGCGTCCCGGCGTGGCCCAGCATGAAGGCGATGGAGGGCGCATCGAGGCGAAAGTTGAGGGCGTTGAGGACGGCGCCCGCCATGGGCACCGCAAAGTGGGCCTCGAGAATCGCAGGGCCATTCTGCGCCATGACGGCAACGCTTTCCCCCGGTTCGACACCGTGGCGGCGAAGCGCGCTCGCCAGACGCCGGCACCGCCCGTGCATGGCGGCGTAGGTGACGTGCCGCGCCCCGTAGATCCAGGCCGTCCGCAGGGGATGCGCCGTTGCGGAACGCACCAAGAAATCGACCGGGGTCAACGGTTCGTGGTTGGCCGGATTGGCATCGAGACCCGTTTCAAACCGGCCCGTGCGGAGAGCGCGATCGACCAAGGGGGCACCCATTGTCAGTGTCCGGGCCTTCTTTGCCGCTTGTCCCGGTTCTGTCAATGCCTGATCGGCACGGTTCCATCGGTGACGGATTTGTGCAGTATCGAGGGTGAGCGGACCCCGCACCCGCGGTGGAAGGAATCCTCATGAGCGCCGGTGTTCGAGGTATTCTCTTCATGGTTGCGGGCTGTGCCCTCATCGTCTTCAACGACGTCATCGTCAAGCTCCTGACCGAACAGTATCCGGTGGGTCAGGCGATGTTCGTGCGCTCGCTGTTCGTCATCCCGCCGGTGGTGCTCTTCGCCCTCCACGAGGGAAGGCTCAGCAATCTGCGGGTGCACAACGTCAAGGGCCAGACCCTGCGCTCGGTGATCGTGGTGACAGGGATGTTCCTGTTTCTGACGGCCATCACCATGATGCCGATTGCCGATGCCCTTGCCATCACCTTCGCCGCTCCCCTGATGGCCACGGCTCTGGCCGTCCCTCTTCTCGGCGAGCGGGTCGGGTGGCGCCGCTGGTCGGCGGTCGTCGTCGGCCTTGCCGGTGTCATCCTGGTCTTGAGGCCGACGGGAGAGGGGATCGCCGTCGTGGCGTTGCTGCCCCTTGGCAGTGCGGTCACTCTCGCCCTGCGCGACATCCTGACACGCCGGCTCAGTGTCTCGGACTCGTCGTCCTCGATCCTCATGTTCACGACCCTGGCGGTCATGGGGGTCTCCCTTGCATCGTCCCTTGCGGATCCGCTGCTGGGCTGGACGGCAGCCGCATGGCAGCCCATGACGGCGGGGCATGTCGCCATGCTCGCCGTCGCCGGCGTTCTGCTGGCCGGTGCTGCCCAGTATGCGATGATCGAAGCCGTGCGCCTCGCCGAGATCGGTCTTGTCGCGCCATTCAAGTACACGAGCATGGTGTGGGCCGTGCTCACCGGGTACCTGGTCTTTGGCACGGTGCCGGACATCTGGATCATTTCCGGATCAACGCTGGTCGTGACCAGCGGTCTCTACATGCTGCACCGGGAGGCAACCCTGAAGAAGGAGCGCCGGACAGTCCCGCAAAGACCCGAGACCTCGGTTCCCCAGCGGGCGCCCGCCAGGGCCAAGAGACCGGCAGATGGGACGGTGTGACCATCGTGACCGCCGACCTTGCGGAAGGAGAACCCGATGCACACGGGTTCCAGGCGAACAATGTAATCTCGAACCAGGAATGGGGTGCGGTGGCGGCTTGGATGGATCCCAGCAATGCATCTGCTGAAGAGGCCGCAGCCAGATTGCTGACGATCTGAAAGGATACGTGTTCAGGTTGGCCAAAGAGAAACTCGCGGCGCTCCTTCGATGGGACGCGAGGGCAACCTCCCATGAGCATGGCAGAACGTCCGCGAATCTCTCGTTCCGGGAACACGAAGGCGACAGACACCGGAGGGCCTCCTCGGAGGATGGCGCACCATGACCAAGGTGGATGACCGCGTGGCGGACAGGGCGCCGGAGGCCCGGCTCACACGGATCGTGGAAGACGGGCTCTGTGTTGGCTGCGGGCTTTGCGCATCGCTTTCCGGTGGCAAGGTCGAGATGCGGGTTTCGCCGCTTGGCTATCTGCGCCCCTATTCCGCGGACCCGCTCTCGGACGATCTCGTCGATCTTGTCCATGAAGTCTGTCCCGGGTTGCGCCAGGACACGTTGCCCGCGCACCTGATTGAGGCGGATTCAGAAATCGATCCGGTGTGGGGCCCGCTTCGCGGCATGTACTCTGCCCATGCCGGGGATGAGGAAACGCGCATCAAGGCGGCGACTGGCGGCGTTCTTTCGGGCCTTGCGAAGTTCCTTCTCGATACTGGACGGGTCAGTTTCATCCTGCATATGCGTGGCGCGGACACCGATCCGACTCACGGAATTGCCCATGTCAGCCGAACGGCGGCGGATGTCGACAGGGGCACTGGATCCGTCTACGGACCCGGGGCGCCGCTTGACGCCTTCCTGAGACATCTCGACTCGGGCGAACCCTTCGCCTTCATCGGCAAGCCTTGCGACATCTCCGCGGTTCGCAACTATGCGACCAAGGATCCTCGGGTCGAGCAACTCGCAAGGTATCTTCTTGCACCTGTTTGCGGTGGAATCGTCCCGCCGCCCCAGATGGACGGGTTCTTGAGAGACAAGGGCTTTTCACGAGCAGAGCTATCAGGCTTCCGCTATCGCGGCGATGGCTGTCCCGGCGACGTCGAGATCAGCGCGAAGGATGGTCGTACCGGTACCGCGAACATGTACGAACCCTATGGCGGGATCGAAGAAAGCAGCTGGCAGCTTCCGTTTCGCTGCAAGATATGCCCGGGCGGGCCCGGTGAAGGCGCCGATATCGCCGCCGGGGATCAATGGGTCGATGATGTGCCGGATTGGGAGTTTGCCAAGATCGACAAGGGCACCAACGCCGTACTGGTGCGCACCAGGGCCGGAGAGGCGCTTTGGGCCGATGCGGTGACTGCCGGTTACATTCGCGTCGAGCATGAGATCACCCCGCGTTTCTATGACACCTGCCAACACCATCACGTGGTCAAGAAGATGTTCACGCGCGCACGCTGGAACGGACTGTCGGAGGCCGGTGCGCTTGTCCCTCGATCGGACGGCCTCAGGCTCGACGACTACTTCGCGGCAAACACGGACGAGGTCAACCGCGCCCAGACCGAAGGCACAATCGCCCGCGTTCCGGGAGGGCGCGAAACGCTATAGCGCTGCTTCCAGGCGGCCGAGGGCGCCCCCATGCAGATCGAGCTTCAGTTCCTGGGCCAGCGCCCAGTAAAGCGCAGTGTCCGAGGCCACGACAGGTCGGCCAAGTTCGGCTTCCATGCCCGGCGTCAGTGCCAACGTCCGCACGCCGGCTCCAAGGCACACAAAGGCCTCGGCCCCGGGCTCGGCGGCATCCAGGTCGCGCAGGGCGCCGCGCAGAAGTTCGGGCGCCGAAGCGCTGGAATGATCATCGATGCTCCTGATGGATGGCGCGAGTCCCTGCTCATCTGCCGAGCGGATGGCCAGCACGTCGAACCCGGCGGACGTCAGGATGCGTCCCGCATGGCTGCGCCAGGGCCGGGTGTAGTACGGCGTCGCAACGGCTATCTTTCTCACGCCCAACGCACGAAGCGCATCGATCACAGCGGTTCCCGCCATCACGACAGGACAACCGGCGGCCTGGGCGATACGCTCCACCCGTTCCCGCGCGCGGGCCTCATCTGACAGGCCCGCCCAGACGAACGGCGTCCCCGTCATGCCAAGGACAGTTGCGCCGGTCAGGCCAAGCAGGCGCGCCGCCCGCGCGACCTCGGGTTCCGCCGCCGCGATGGCGTCGAGGTCGTCATAGTCAAGCTCCGGAACATCGACCAATGCCTGCTGAATGCGAACCGGAGTTGCGCAAAGTCCCTGAAACTCGGCCGGCGTCGGATCGCACCAGCCCGGCGGGGTGATGATTCCGGCGATCGGCGGCCCGGTCATCTGCGGATTCCGTCTCGGCCTTTCGGCGGCCATCGATGTCAGTCCGGCTTCCCGGCCTGGTGAACCGGCTGTGGCGGCTGCTGTCTTCGAGGATGTTCCAGTTGTGCTCCGGTTTGCTGCCAAGTTCCTGCTCATGCGCCGGTCTGCAATCGACTTCTCTGGGGTCTCGTTCGGACGCGAACTTGCGCGATCCGATGTCACCTACCTCAGGCGCCTCCACGGCGAATTCACCAGTCGCAGCGCCGCCTCCTTCAGTGCTTGCGTCAAGATCGGCCTTGTACCGAGGGCTCGGGCCTCTCCCGGAATCACGTACGCGAAACTCGCGCGGCCCCAGCCTGAAGAGCAGATCCCAGCCGGCGTCTGGCCTCATGCTGACGTTGGCCGACATTGTTCACCGACAGACCAACTGCATGCAACCCGACGGTGTTGCCCTTGATGTCTGGATAGTGTTCAGCAAACCAGCGAACTGCGTCTTTGCAAGAGAACACTTGCGCCCTCTTGGGGTAGACGCGGCTGCCGAAACCTCTGAGACTGGAATTGCGAACATCCCGGACGGTCTTTCCCGGCCGAAGGGCCGTAATGTGCGCTTGAGAGAGTGGTGTTGTGGCCATGGAGACCCCCGTGCCTTGGGTTGCAGACGGGGGAGAGTCCGGCACGGAATTGTCTCGCAGTAGACGTGGAGAGAGGAAAAACGTGACTTCAAGTCAGTCGTTGAGATCCGATGGTGTGTCGGGGCGGTGTGATGGCAAGCGGGCGCTCGTCACCGGTGGTGCTTCAGGCATCGGTGCGGCAACAGCCCGTCTACTCGCCGGTGAGGGCGCCAGGGTCATGCTGGCGGATGTCGACGAGGCCGGCGCCGCGCGCGTCGCCGAGGCAATCGGCGAGGCGGCTTCCTCGACCTTCCTGGATGTCTGCCGGGCAGACTCCTGGTCCGCTGCCGTTGCCTCCACCGTGGCGCGCCTGGGCGGCTGGGACGTGCTGGTGAACTGCGCGGGCATCCTGCGGCGGGGCACCATCGAGACGACCACCATGGCGACTTGGCATGAGGTGCTGGACGTCAATCTCCGCGGCACATGGCTTGGCGCCAGGGAAGCCGTGCGGCACATGCAGGGCACCGGCGGTGTCATCGTCAATCTCTCTTCGGTCTCCGGCATCGTCGGCGATCAGGACCTGTGCGCCTACGACGCCAGCAAGGGGGGTGTCAGGCTGCTGACCAAGGCAATCGCGGATCATGCTACCCGACATGGCCTGGGCATCCGGTGCAACTCCGTCCACCCGGGTGTCATCGAAACGCCGATGGTGGCGAACTACATCGCCGAATCCGACGATCCGGTGGCCGAGCGCGCCCTGTGGGACGGTTACACGCCACCGGGTGTGACAGGGCATGCGGATGATGTCGGCCATCTCATCGTCTTTCTGGTCAGCGACGAATCCCGGCTTGTCGACGGTGCGGAGCTGGTGATCGACGGCGGAGGGACGGTGGAATGACGCAACGGCTCCGCCACAAGACGGCGCTTGTCACCGGAGCGGCCTCCGGGATCGGGCGCCAGAGCGCCATCCGCATGGCCGAGGAAGGGGCGCTGGTGTGCATTACCGACATCGATGACGAGGGCCTGGCCGGGACACTCGCCCTGCTCGCCGGGCGCGGCTTCAGTCTCCATCACGACGTCACCGACGAAGACTCCTGGCGGGCCGCCATTGCCGCTGCGCTGGAGCGATTCGGCAAACTGCAGATTCTGGTCAACTGCGCCGGAATCGGTGTCCGGAACGACAACATCGTGGCGCTTGAGGAGGAGGGCTGGGACCGGCTCATGGCCGTCAACCTCCATGGCACGTTCATGGGCTGCCAGCAGGCGATCGCCTGCATGAAGCAGGCAGGAGGCGGTTCCCTCATCAACATCTCGTCGGTTCTCGGCATCAGAGGCTCGGCCGACGCCCTCTCATACTGTGCCAGCAAGGGCGCGGTGCGTCTTCTGACGAAGTCGATAGCCGTCCATTGCGGTCGCCAGGGATACAACATCCGCTGCAATGCCATCTGCCCGGGCTACATCGCCACGCCCCTGGGTCTCTCGGTGAGAGAATCCCTGGGTGATGAGGAGTTCCAGCGCCTCGTCGACAAGCACGTGGTCGGCCGCATGGGTGTAGCTGACGATGTGGCCGGCATGGTGGTCTACCTTGCCAGCGACGAATCGTCGTTCGTGACGGGAACGGAGATGGTTGTGGACGGTGGCTACACGGCCGGATGATGACAAGGGCCCAGCAGGCGGCAGCTGATGCCTGGATGACGGTCGAGCCCGAGGCGTGGTCCATGTACGGCCGCATCTGGGACGAACCGGAACTCGGCATGATGGAGTACAACGCCGAAGCATGGCTCTCGGCCTGGCTCGCCGATCACGGTTTCAGTGTGGAACGCGGAGCGTGCGGCATGCCCACGGCCTTCCGTGCGGTATGGTCATCCGGTGACGGGCCCCGACTGGGCTTTCTGGCGGAGTACGACGCGCTTCCCGGGCAGGGCAACCGCCTCGAACCTCTCAAGGCACCGGACGGCAAGCGGGCAGGTCATGCCTGCGGCCACAACCTGATCGCCGGCACTGGCGCCGGCAGCGCCATCGCCGCGCGCCATGCCATGGAAGAAAGCGGACTCGAAGGCACCATCGTCTGCCTTGGCACACCGGCCGAGGAAATCCTCTGGGGCAAGATCGCGATGCTTCGCCGTGGCGCCTTCGAGGGTATCGACATGCTGTTTGCCAACCATGCCGACTATCAGAACGGCGCCGTCTCCAGGCCCTGTCTTTCCTGCGTGTCGTTCGAACTCCTGTTCGAGGGCACGGCCTCCCATGGTGGGGCGCGGCGTTCGGGAAATGCCCTCGACGGTGCGGAACTCTTCGTGCAGTCGATGGAACGCCTGCGCGCTCACCAGTTCGGCGACGTCGTGATCGGCCATGTCCTGCGCTTTGCCGGCTACATGCCGTCGATTACGCCTGACGAGGCACGCCTGTGGATCACCGTGCGGCACGAATCCTTCGAGAGAGCCGAGGATGTTGCCCGCCAGCTCGTCCCTCTGGCCGGTGACTGCGCCCGTCATACGCACACGCGGGTTGTCGACATGCTGATTTCGGCGTCCAGGGGCTACCTGGCGAACCATGTCCTGGGTGAGGTCCTGTATCGCCACATGCAGGAGACCGGACCGCCGGCGTGGGACGATGAGGACACAGCCTACATGCGGTCCCTCGCCGCGGCCTGCAGTCCGGAAGCGGATTTCGCCTGGGACCGTGACATCGCCTTTCATACGGAAGGCTGTGACCCCTATGGCCAGGACGACGGGGAGGCGAGCTGGTCCATTCCCCTGGCGCGGGCCAACTGGTCATGTCCCTCAGGCGTCCTGCTTCACAACTGGGCCATGACCTCGGCTTCGGGTCACGCCAGCCAGTTCAAGGGCGCGTCCTTTGCCGGCAAGGCGATCACCATGGCGGCGATCGACCTCGTTGAAGATCCGGGCCAGATCGACGCCGCGAAGCAGGAGCTGATCCGCAGGACCGAGGGGCACGTCATCGGCGACCCACGCTGCGGCGGATTCGATGTGATGACGACACGCCCCGAGACCTTCTGGGACGGCACCTGGTCGGGGCGGGACCGGGTCGACCCGTGACCATCATCGTGCCCGATGCCGCGAAACTGCCGGTCATCGTGGTGACGGGGTTCCTGGGAAGTGGCAAGACCACCCTGCTGCGGCATCTGCTGCGTGCGCCGGAGTTCGCCGACACGGCGGTGATCATCAACGAGTTCGGCGAAGCCGGTCTCGACCACGTGCTCGTCGAGACAAGCGAGGACAGTGTCCTCCTGCTCGAGAACGGCTGTCTGTGCTGTGGCCTGAGAAGCGATCTCGTCTCCACCCTCCTCGACCTCCTCTCCCGGCGCGAAAGGGGAGAGGTGCCGGCCTTCCGGCGGGTCGTCGTCGAAACCTCGGGCCTGGCCGATCCGGTGCCGCTTATGCAGACCTTCATCAGCGATCCCCTGAGACTCTCCCTCTATGGTCCCGGGGGCGTGGTGACCTGTCTCGATGCCGTGAACGGTTCTCTCGCTATCGACCGCCACCGGAATGCCGGACGCCAGCTGGCGCTTGCCGATACCATCGTCATCACCAAGGGCGATCTGGCGTCCCCCGCGGCCGCCACGGAGCAGGCGAGGCGCCGCAACGGGCGTGCCCGGATTGTCGAGGCGCGGATGGGGAGGGCGGATCCCCGCGACGTGCTGCGCCAGTCGGTTGCCATGGACGTCGATGGCATGTCGTGCGTGAGCGGCCACGGGTCCATCGTCTCGGTCACGTGGAAGGACATCCGTCCGCTGACATGGCTCGAGGTAGACAGCGCCGTCGGCTCCCTCGTGGCGAGCCATGGCGAGCGCCTGCTCAGGCTCAAGGGCCTGCTCGACGTCGAGGGCGCGCCGGGTCCGGTGGCGATTGACGGCGTGCAGCACCTCTTCCACCGGCCGCGGGTTCTGGAGGCATGGCCCGGGAGCGTGAAGTCACCGGTTCTCATTGCCATCGCCGAGGAGACAACGCGGCAAGAACTCGAGGGCTGGCTCAGGCAGGCTTGTAACTCACCGGCTTGAAGCGCAGCCAGAAGCGGGTCAGCGGTCCCGGTTCCCGGCCTTCGTGGTCGAGACGGTCCTTGCGCTCGATGGCGGCACGCACCGCATGGCCGCCAATCCAGCGGAAGGGCTCCCGGGGAAAGGCCCGTTCCGGCTGCCTCACCAGGGGCGAGCGGCTCCATGCGTCGTCCCTTTCCTGGACCAGCGAGGCGAGGATGTGGCTGCCGACCCGCGACGGCACGATGCCGGCGCCGGAGTATCCGCAACCGAAGACGATATCGGGCGATGTCCCGAGGTGTCCGAACATGGGAAGTCCGTCACGGGACCTGTCGATGGGACCACACCAGGTCCCCTCTATGGCGACGTCGGCGAGGGCCGGGTGATAGGCGGACATGATGGCGCGCAGCTCCCGGGTGCTGCGGCGCGTGCGCTTGAGCGAGGCATCGATCCGGTCTCCGAAGGGGAGGGCGCCGCCTGACTTGGTGACGACAATGCGCCCGTCCGCCGTCGGCCGGCAGGATTCGATGAAGGTGCGGGAATCGGTGAATCCCGGCGCACCGGCAAGACCGAGGGAGTCGAGGAGATCCGGAACGGGCACGGTCATCGCCGCGTCGGTGACCATCACCATGAGGGCCGGACGGATCTCCGGCAGGGAGAGCGACCAGCCGTAGAGGGCCAGAACGACCTTGCGTGCGGTGAGAATGCCGCGGGGCGTGATGACGCCAGGCGGGGTCGAACGCCTGAGGCGTGTCATCTCGGTCCTCTCGAATACACGGACCTCCAGGGAGAGAGCTTCGCGTCTCAGGGCACGGACCAGATGGCCGGGGTGGAGGGTGGCACTCGCGGTGTCGACGACGCCGGCAACGAGTGCGTCGCTGCCCGTCAGCGAACGGATGTCGTCGGTCCCCAGAAGACGGAAGCTGTGGATCTGACGGGATTCCATCAGGTCCATCATGTCGTCCCAGTGGCCTGACTGTCTCTGGCAGGTCGCCGCCCAGACCGTTGGCGCGGAGCTCAGGGCAATGTCATTGCCCGGCTTGGTCGCGAGGGCCCGGATATCGTCGATGGCCTCGATGGAAGCCCTGCCGATATGGAGAGCGGCATCGGTCCCTGCGGCACGTTCCAGCGCCGGAACCTGAAGCCACATGGGCAGGGCAAAGCCGGCATTGGCGCCGCTTCCTCCGGCGCCGCAGACATCGCGTTCGATGACAGCGACGTCGAGGGAGGGATCGCGCCTCTTGAGCTCGATGGCGGTCCACAGGCCGGTATAGCCGCCGCCGACGATGGCGACATCGACAGCAAGGTCGCCCTCGAGCGGCGTGATGCGGGTGGCGGTGTCCGCCGCCATCGCCTGAGTCAGCCAGACGCTCCGCATGTCACTGCCGGCGCCGCGCCGGTGCCACGGCAAGGGGGGCGACCGTCGATGTCGTGCGCGGAGGTGGATGGTCTTCCAGGTGCTGGCGGATCGTGGCGAGTTCCTTTGCTTCGCCAAAACCCCGGGCAACGAAGAGGCGTTCGGCAGCCGCAAGCCAGCGCTCGTAGTAGTCATGGCCATCCGCCGAGCCGTGACTCGCGATCTCGTCGATCAGCAGTTCCTGGAAGGCGCTCCATTCATAGTGACCGGCGCCGTGCATCGCATTGACCAGGGCGAAGATGCGCGCCTGCCACGGCTCATCGAACGTGCGTTCGTCTCCCGGTCCTGCCGGTCCGTTCCGATCACCTGCCACCAGGCATTCTCCCCAGACGAGACCGCCAGCGTAACGCACCGCGTCTTCACGGCAAGAGACACAACGGGCCACCGAAGTCGGGCCTGGCCGGCAGGCATTGTCCCGGCAGACCGGCCGGCCTACCCTCGACACCTCAAGAAGGCGATACGGCGCACGACCATGGACGACACTCTTTCGATTCCTGCACCCGATGGTCCGATACCGGCATTTCTTGCCCTGCCCGAAGGAGATGAGCCGGCTCCGGCCGTGATCATGCTCATGGATGCGCCGGGAATTCGCGAGGAACTCCATCGATTCGCGAGACGCGTCGCATCCGCCGGCTTTGCCTGCGTGCTTCCCGACATGTACTACAGGCTTGGCACCCTGCGCTTCGATCTTTCCCGCCGGGATGACAGGATGACCGCAGTCTTCGGTGCGGCCATGGCGAGTCTCGGTCACGAGAGAGTGGCCGCCGACTGCCGCGCCATTCTCGATGCTCTCGACGCCGACGACCGCGTGGCGGCGGGACCGCGGGGACTTGTCGGCTACTGCATGAGCGGCCAGTACGTGCTGGCGGCCGCCTGCCGGTTCCCGGAACGGGTCGCGGCGGTCGCCGCGTTTCACGGTGTGCGTATGGTGACCGACGAGCCCGATTCACCACATCTCGGGGCGGCGGCGATCCGCGCCGAGATGTTTCTGGGCTTCGCCTCGGACGACCCCCTGGTCCCCGACAATGTCATTCCCACGTTGCGTGACGCCTTCACCACGCACGCCGTCCCTCACCGCATCGAGACCTATTCCGGCACGCGCCACGGCTATTCCTTCCCCGAACGCGACGTTTACGTCGAGGAGGCGGCTGAAGCGGGCTGGAAAGGAATGCTCGATCTCTTCTCGCGGCGCCTGCATTCCCGATAGCCAAGGCCGCGTGATGCGCTGCGGCGTGCAGGCGGCCACCCCCGGGGGCCCGTGGCATAGGTGTTCTGGTTCGATGTCTTTTCGTAGCTGCCATGCTACCAATCCACGCCGGAGGCCATGCACATTTTGCGGATAGGCGACCCGCCGTTGTGGCCTGGCGGCGGCCTCGGAGCAGGTCCGTGATCAACGGCCATCAGGCGTAGCGGCGTTGTCCACAGTCGAGCCATCTTGAATCGGCAGGGGGAAGTCATGAATCGCAAGCCACAGGTGATGCGGACGTTTCCTGCAGCACCGGGCGAACAGGTCACGCTCGCCAACATGCTGTCGGGTCCCTACAACCGTTGGGCCTTCCGCAACATGCGCCGTCTGTTGCCCACAGCGAGTGTCTGGCGCGGTGATGGCCCGGGATTTACCCCGCTTGTCGAACCTGTCCATGTGGGTGACATCGAATTCGTGGACCGGGATGGCGCCACGTCCACCGTCGCGGAGAACATCGTCAATGGGTACACCGATGGCCTGGTGATTCTGCATCGAGGCAAGATCGTGACGGAATACTATGCCGAAGGCGTTGAGCCGCACGAACCCCATCTTCTCATGTCGGTGACGAAGTCATTCGTGGGAACACTCGCGGGCATTCTGGTGGAACAGGGCTTGTTGACGCCGGGCGAGCGCGTCACGGACATCATCCCTGAGGTGAAGGGCTCCGCCTATGACGGAGCTCTCGTGCATGATGTCCTGAACATGACTGTCGGCATCGAATTCGACGATGACTATGACAACCCCGACAGCGATAACGTGCTTCTTGATGTCGCTTCAGGATGGCGTCCGTCGCGCGTGGGCGCACCGGACAATCTTCGTGACTACATCACGACGATGCGTCCTGCAGGGGAGCACGGTTCGACCTTCAACTATGTGTCGACCAACACGGACCTTCTTGGATGGATACTCGAACGGGTCTCAGGCACGGATTTTGCAACGCTTCTCAGCCGCGAAATCTGGCAACCCATGGGTGCGATGCACGACGCTTACGTGACTCTCGACAGGCTCGGAGCTCCCCAGACCGATGGCGGCTTGTGTGTGACCACAAGGGATCTTGCGCGCTTCGGCCAGCTCCACCTGCAGAACGGCATCATGGATGGCCGCCGCATCGTTCCCGAGTGGTGGATTCGGGATTTTCGCGACAACGGCGATGCGGACGCGTGGGACCGGGGCAATTTCGCGGACCTCTTTCCGGGTTGCCACTACCGTTACAAGTGGTTCACGGACCTGAAGTGTGAACGTCGGCCGTTCTTCGGTATCGGCATTCATGGACAGATGCTGTTCGTCGATTCAGTTGCAGGCGTCGTGGGCGCCAGACATTCGAGCCACCCGGTGCCGGTGGACGACAAGTATCTCGACGACATGGAACGCGCGTTCAGGGCCGTCGCGGATGTCCTTCAACACAGACATGCCCGCAGCACCGTATTCCTGTCGTGACGATCGCACACCGTCGCATCACAGGCTCCGCCGGACGGGGAGCGACCTGCCATTCAGTCCGAGTGGAGATCCGGTGAAAGCGGCAGACGCGCATGCCGGAAGGGCCGTCGCCCGGAGACATCCCGGTCGCCGGGCGACGGCGCTCCGAAGAGTGGCTCCGCGAGCAGGACTCGAACCTGCGATGCGGAGATTGACAGCCACGTGCTCCGGCGAATGTTCACAGGCAGGAACGCCGGAAGGAGAATTGCCGGCATGAAAGTCCGCATCATGACGTCGATGTGAACAGACGCAGGTCCCACCAAACCGGCGTTTCCAGCGACACCTCCAAGTTCCTGAACTCGGGGTGACGGCTGTTGATGATGACGTTGCGTTCCATGCGCGCGACAAGTGACGGAACGAGAAGGATCGCACTGCGCGTTTCCTCGTACCAGGCACTGGCGAAACTGCGCGAGACACTGCAGTCCTGACGGTCCCAACCCGGCAAGGCGTCGGACGTGGCGACCTCGTATGATGTCCCCCGAGGAATCGTGACCTCCACGAAGTGCTGATTGTCCGGGACGATGCCGTTC
The DNA here is from genome assembly GCA_965207785.1 of Alphaproteobacteria bacterium. GTDB lineage: Bacteria > Pseudomonadota > Alphaproteobacteria > SP197 > SP197 > SP197. The sequence goes on from CBDBNO010000011.1 coordinate 571,399, forward strand.
CAATGCACCAGCTTCTCGAGCATCGCCGTCGCATAGGCCTCGCTGGCGTAAATCACGGCGGCGCCCACCTCATGCCACCGGCCCGCGACTCGGCGAGCGCCCTCGGGACTCCAGACGGGAAACCTGCCGTGCGGGTCACCAATCCGGTAGGCAGATTTGGTCTTCGGAAGTTGACGAACGCTGATCAGGGTGAGACGCCCGCCTCGGCACGGCGGATGAGATTGAGGACCGCATCCGCGCCGGCCGAACTGGAGCACGCCATCCCGAGGGGGCTCTCCCCGGCCAACAGGGGATGAGGACGTGTCAGGAATGCCTCGACCCGGTCCTGATCACCCCGGTAGGCGAAGATGACGGCAACCAGGACGCGGCCGATTTCGTAGAGTCGCTCACTATGTTGTTTCGACAGCTTGCCGACCTTCTTCGCGCGCCGGAACGTCGCTTCCGGCACGATCGGGCCTACGATGCGGTTCGTGTTTCCTCCGAACACTCTGGCCATCGCCGTCACCGCGGATGGACTGAGCCCGCCGGCAACACGCTGCGCCAAACGTACGTCACTGCAGGAATTGGGGTCGGCAATGTCAAGAAGCTTTGCCAACTGCGTTGATTCACTCTCGACATGCGAGAAGACGACGGGCGCCCTCGCCGGATTTGTCTCACGGATGGCCGCGTTTGGCATGGTGCACTCCCTGAGTGAATCGTCATTTGACGAAGAATAGGCGATCATATGGTGCCTGGCAAGGATGGCATGGGGCTTTGGTCGATCAAGGTTGCATGGCCGGCGCGTCCCAGGGCAACGGGTGGGTCATCCCACCCGAACCACTGCAGCATGCGAGCGTTCACTTGGGTCTCGTCACGCGTTCGTCGGTGTCACCAGCACGTCGAGGCTGCGAAACAGCGGCTCACGGCTCGCTCTCCACTGCCCGCACAACAGGCTCTACGCAACTCATGCCCCTGGTTCCATCGCCCTGCTCCCGATCGGAACCTGAACGTTGTCAATCGCAATAGAAGGCCGCTCATTCTCCGAAATCGACAATCTCTGGTGACGTCCCTTGGCCCGCTCCGCGAGGAGCGTCCAGGGCAGGCCAGCGATGAAGGCACGGTACGCGGTCCGGAACTCGTCGAGCCCGGTTCGGCGCCTCTTGTTCGACAGAATCTCGAATTCCAGGACCGAGGCCAGCCGGGCATCGGTTTCCATTCCGCACGCACGCACGAGGCAACGAACCGGGGGAACTGTCCCCGCCGGAACGTCGTTCCGGAATGCTGGCGCGGGTTGGCTGACCGGTACGCGAACTTTCCGATTCCGAAGCGATCACACCACACAGTCGGGAACACATGGAAACCCGAGGTCGTCGACCCGGATGCCGGAAGGGCCGTCGCCTGGCGACATCCCGGTCGCCGGCTGACGGCCCTTCGAAAAATGGCTCCGCGAGCAGGACTCGAACCTGCGACCCAGTGGTTAACAGCCACTTGCTCTACCAACTGAGCTATCGCGGATCACGTATGACCTGATGTTTATGCCAAGTGCCGGCGAGGGTCAATGATGACCGCGACCCGATTGCGGCACCCTTGCAACACCCGTAGGGTCGACGGCTGTCTCGTTTAGAGGAGTGTGTCACGATGAATGGTGCCGATCTCATTGCCCGCATCCTCGCCAGGGAAGGAGTCGAAATCCTTCCCGCCTTTCCGCACAGCGATCTCATCGACTCCGCGGCCAAGGCGGGTATCCGGCCCGTCATCGTGCGCCAGGAACGCCAGGCCCTCCACATTGCCGACGGCTATGCCCGGGTGACGGGTGGCCGCAGGATCGCCTGTACCACCGTGCAGTATGGGCCCGGATCGGAGAATGCCTTCGGCGCCGTCGCCCAGTGCCATGCCGACAACGTGCCGGTGCTCCACATCCCCTTCGGCTACGACCGCGCGAGGCAGCCGCTCGATTCCCACTTCCAGGCCAGCCAGAGCATGCAGCATGTCGCCAAGTGGTGCGCCATGGTGCCGGATGTGGAGCGTATTCCGCAGATGATGCAGAACGCCTTCGCCATGCTGCGCAACGGCCGTCCCGGGCCGGTTGTTCTCGAGGTGCCGAAGGACGTGGCCAACACCACTGCCGACCCCGGCCTCGAGGAGAGCTACCGTCCCCAGAAGGCATCGCGGCCCGTGGCTGCCGATGCCGAGATCCGCGAAGTCCTTGCCTGTCTGAAGAAGGCCTCGTCGCCTGTCATCGTGGCAGGCCAGGGCGTTCTCTATGCCGGAGCATCGCAAGCGTTGACGGAGTTCGCCGACTGCACCGGCATTCCGGTCATGACGACCCTGAACGGCAAGAGCGCCTTTCCGGAGAACCACCCGCTCTCCCTTGGATGCGCGGGCCGCACGCGGCGCGGCGAGGCGGCGCATTTCCTCGCAACCTCCGACCTCATCCTCGGTCTCGGCACGAGTTTCACGCGATCGGAGTACATCACGCCGTTCCCGACCGGCCATCGCTGCTTCATCCAGTTGACGAACTGGGAAGGCGATGTGTCCAAGGACTATCCGGTCGACATCGGCATCATCGGCGATGCCCGCGCCACCCTGGAGCGCATGATCGAGATTGTCGGCAAGGAGCCCGGCGTCCGGCGCGGCGCAGTGGCCGAGGAAGTGGCCAGCCGCCGCAAGGCCTTCATGGATCTCTGGGAACCGCGCCTGCACTCCAACGAGGTTCCCATCAATCCCTACCGCATCGTTCATGATCTCATGAGAACGGTCGACCGCGAAACGACCATCGTCACCCATGATGCCGGTTCGCCGCGCGACCAGATGACGGCCTTCTACGAGACACTTGTGCCTCACGGCTACATCGGTTGGGGCAAGACGACACAGCTCGGCCTCGGCCTCGGTCTTGTCCAGGGCGCGCGGCTTGCTCGACCTCATCACCACTGCATCAACGTCATGGGCGACGCGGCGATCGGCATGGTGGGAATGGATCTCGAAACCTCCGTGCGCAACCGTCTCGCCACAATCACGGTCGTTCTCAAGAACGCGGTCATGGGTGGCTATGTCGACCACCATCCCGTGGCGGCGCGCGACTACGGCATTCATGAACTTGGCGGGGACTATGCCGGCGTGGCGGCGGCTCTCGGCGCACACGCCGAACAGGTATGCGCCCCAGCGGACTTTGTGCCGGCTCTCGAACGGGCACTGGCACTGACCGACCGTCCGGCGCTGATCGAGGTCGTCAGCTCCGAGGAGAAGCACTTTGCGGATGACCCCGTAGAAGGCTGATGACGGCATTCGATTACATTATCGCCGGCGGCGGCACGGCGGGCTCGGTGCTTGCGGCGCGTCTGACGGAAGATCCGGCGGTCCGCGTTCTCGTGCTTGAGGCCGGCACCGGCAAGAGGTCCCTGATGCACCGCATTCCGGCGGGGGTCCTCGCGCTCTACCAGTCGGGTCGCTACCACTGGGACTACAGGTCGGAACCGGAAACGCTGGCCGGCGGCAAAGCCTTTCCCTACAAGATGGGCAAGGGCCTTGGAGGATCCTCCTCGATCAATGCCTTGCTGTGGGTGAGGGGGGCGTCCGGTGTCTTTGACAGTTGGGCAGCGGACGGCGCGGTCGGTTGGTCATGGCGCGATGTCGAGCCTCTGTTCCGGCGCATCGAGAACTTCGACGATGCCGCGGATCCGCACATGGGGCAATCGGGTCCCATCGCCGTCGCGCGGGGCAATCCCCAATCCTCGATGTTCAACGAGGCCTTTCTCGAGGCAGGGGTCGAGGCGGGCCTTGCCTTCAACGGCAACTACAACGGCCCGGATCAGGAGGGGATTACCGTCATGCACCGCAACACGCGCGGTGGTGAGAGGAGCGACGTGTGGACCGAGTATCTCAAGCCCTGCCTCGGCCGGCCCAATCTCGTCATCCGCTGCGATACCCCCGTCGATCGTCTCGTCATCGAGGCGGGTCGGGTGACCGGTGTAGCGGTCAGGGCCGGCGGGCGCCACGAGACCATCCACGCGACAAGGGAAACCCTGCTCTGTGCCGGTGCCATCGGTTCGCCGCAGCTGCTCATGCTGTCGGGGATCGGCGATCCCGACGCATTGGCGCCGCACGGAATCGAGGTACGCCACGAACTCCCGGGTGTCGGCGCCAACCTTCACACTCACCCGACCATCCGCTGCGGCTACACCGCCAGGAAAGCGGAAAAGCTGGCGTCGTGGACCCGGCCGCCGAAGATGTGGCTGGCAGGTGCGCGCTGGCTTGTCGACCGCAAGGGTGTGGCCTCCACCAACCACATGGACGTCGGCTGTTTCCTGCGAACCAGCAGCGATGCTTCCTGGCCCGATATCCAGATGACGTTCACGCCCTTGCTGGTCGGCAAGACCTACGCTGACTCGCTGGCCGATGGTTTCGGGGTCTACACGGAACTCGTCGGCATCAAGAGCCGTGGGACCGTGCGGTTGCATTCGGCCGACCCGCAGGCCCTGCCGCGGTTCGGCTTCAACTTTCTCGCCGAAGAGCGCGACCGCGAAACGTTCCGCACCGGCGTCGGCGTGATCCGCGACATCGTCTCGCAGCCGGCATTCGACGGGCTGCGGGGGCGCGAGATCGAGCCTGGCGCGAACGTGACCTCGCCGGCCGACCTCGATCGCTGGGTGAGCGGGAGTATCGGCATCACCCATCATCTCGCCGGCACGTGCCGCATGGGTGCGCCTGATGATCCGCGTTCCGTCGTCGGTCCCGATCTGAGGCTCCTGGGTCTCGACGGTCTTCGCATAGCTGACAACTCGATCATGCCTCATGTCACCAGCGGCAACACCCACGCCCCGGCCATCATGATTGGCGAGAAGGCGACTGACCTCATTACTGGAGAGCGCAACGCCCCATGACGCTCGACAGGCGATTCCCCTCGATCCACGTGATGCAGAAGTGCGCGGCACGGCGTGTGCCGCGCTTTGCCTTCGGCTATGTGGAGGGAGGAATCGACAGGGAAGTCTGCCTTGCCGCCAACATCGAAGCCTTGCGCAGGATCGTTCTCACACCCCGGGCAATCGTCGACGAGGCCTTCGAACCGGATCTCTCCGTCACCTTGTTCGGCCGTACCTGGCCGCTTCCCATCGCTCCCGGCCCGATGGGGCTGACGGGGCTGATCTGGCCCAACGCTCCGGCGCTCATCGCACGGGCCGCCATCGGTCATGGCCTGCCGGCGTGCCTGAGCAGCTTTGCCACCATGTCCGTCGAGGAGATCGGTGCCATCGCCGGGAGCAATCTCTGGTTCCAGCTCTACTGCACCGTGGACCCCGCCATCGAGAACGACATCGTGGACCGGGCAGAAGCCGCCGGCGCCTCGGTGCTCATCGTGACGGTCGACGTCCCCACCCGCACCCGGCGCGAACGCGACATCGCCAGCGGCCTGTCCGTGCCCCCGCGGTTCGATCGCACGACGCTCACGGACATCATCGCCCGCCCTGCCTGGGCCCTGGCCATGCTGCGATCCGGCGTTCCCCGGCTTCGCACGATCGAGCGCTACCTGCCGAAGGGCCTGCCCCTGTCGGCGATGGGGGAGCGTCTGGCCAGCATGACGGACGGCCGGGTGACCACGGGAAAGCTCGAACGTCTGCGCGAACGCTGGAAGGGTCCCATGATCGTCAAGGGACTCCTCAATCCCGATGATGCCTTGAGGTTGCGTGACATGGGCATCGATGCCGTGGCCGTCTCCAACCATGGCGGCCGCCAGTTCGACGCGGCACCGGCTCCGGTCGAGGTGCTGCCGGCCATCCGCAGGGCCGTCGGTCCCGGCTACCCCCTGCTGGCGGACGGTGGTGTGCGCTCGGGAATCGATGTCGCCCGCATGATCGCCTGTGGCGCCGACTTCGTGCTCATGGGCCGGGCCGTCGCCTATGCGGTCGCCGCAGGGGGCGAGGCCGGGGTCGACCACGCCATCAGCATCATCCGGGCGGATCTGAGGCAGGCCATGATCCAGGCCGGGACGCCACGCTTGCAGGATCTGTCCGCCTGCCGGGCGACGGGGGAACTCCGCGGCGCGTGATCGGTCAGTTGTCGTGGACGCCGCCTTCGGCCTTGCGGCGGGCGACAAAGTCCTCGAGCTCTTCGCGGATCGCCGGATCGAGAGGCGGCTCCTGGAACTCCGCCAGGAGTTGTTTCCAGATGCGGTTGGCGCGCCGGCTGGCGTCGGGGCTTCCAGCCTCGACCCAGGTCTCGAAGTTGCGCCAGTCCGAGAGGAGCGGCGCGTAGAAGGCGGTCTCGTAGCGCTCCAGGGTGTGGCCCGTGCCGAAGAAGTGCCCGCCCGGACCGACGTCCTCCATCGCCTCCATGCCGATTTCGGCGTCGTTGACGACGATCGGCTCCATGATCTCGAACATGCCCTGGATCAGTTCGGCGTCGACGATCATCTTTTCGAAACTGGCCACCAGACCGCCCTCCATCCAGCCGGCGCCGTGATGGATGAGGTTGCCGTGAGCGAGGAAGGCGGCCCACAGAGACATGCCGCTCTCGTAGGCTGCCTGGGCGTCGACCGCGTTGGAAGCGCTGACATTGCTGGTCCTGAAGGGGATGTTGTAGCGGCGCGCCAGCTGTCCGCTGGCAAGGGTCGCTCTGACATACTCCGGGGTCCCGAAGGCCGGTGCTCCCGACTTCATGTCGACGTTGCTGGTGAATCCGCCATAGACGGATGGTGCGCCGGGCCTGACGATCTGAATCAGCGCCAGGGCGGCCAGGGCCTCGGCGTTCTGCTGCACGAGGGACCCGGCGAGGGTGGAGGGGGCCATGGCGCCCTGCAGCGTGAACGGCGTGATGGCGACCGCCTGGCCGGCTTGGGCCATCTCGATGAGCCCCTGGCTCATGGGTTCGTCGAGGCGCAGCGGAGAATTGGTGTTGATGAGCGTGATGAGGCCCGGCCGGGCGATCATCTCCTCCATGCCGATACCCCGCGCAATGCGGTTCATCTCGATGCCGTCGCGGCTGCGTTCGGCGCCCAGGGCATAGGTCCGCCAGGCACGGTCGGTCTCGGTGATGAAGGTCATGTAGCAGTCGAGATGCCTGGTGGGCACCGGCAGATCGATGGGCTCGACGGGATAGCCGGCAAAGAAGTGCACGGCGTTGAGACTGCTGGCCACCCTCACCAGGTTGCGGAAGTCGTCAAAGGTGCCGGGACGCCGGCCGTTGTCGAGGTCGGAGACATTCGGAGGGCTCGACACCGCCGTGGTGACGATGCGGTTGCCTCCAAGCGTGACGGAGCGCTCCGCGATCCGGCTGTGGAGGGTGAACTCGGCAGGCACCGTCGCCATCGCCTCCTCGATGAGACCGCGGTCGAAGCGCACGCGCATGGTGCTGTCGTCGACGTCGGCGCCGGCCTCGCGGTAGAGTTGCCGCGCATCCCCGCCCAGAATCTCCATGCCGAGTTCCTCGAGAACGTCGAGGGAAGCGCCGTGGATGTGTTCAATCTGGTCTGCCGAGAGAATGTCGAGCGGCGGAAAGGGATTGCGCACCTCGCGCCAGGGAAGCTGGCGGGGAGCGCCCGAGCGTGACCTCTCACTACCCCTGCGGCGAGACCGGGTACGGCGTGCCATGAATCGCTCCCTTCAGGGGCAGGTCATCGTGTTCCCACTATGGAAGCAGGCCCCGCCCTGTGACAAGGCACTCTCGAGTGCCGGCCGCTGCCTGCTGTTCCCGGTTGTCGGTCACCTGCTCTGGATCTCGGCCTTGCGGCGGGTGACGAAGGCGTCGAGTTCCGCTGCAATGTCTTCTGAGAGCGAAGGCGCTTCCCAGGAGTCGATCAGCGTGCGGGCAATGTCCGAGGCGCGTCCGGCTGCGTCGATGCCTCCGGCCTCGCTCCAGTTCTCGAAACTACTCCAGTCCGACACCATCGGTTCGTGGAAGGCCGTCTCGTAGCGCTCCAGGGTGTGGCCGGCGCCGAAGAAGTGTCCGCCGGGCCCGACTTCCGCCATGGCCGACATGCCGATTTCCTCGTCGGTCACCTCCACCGGCTCCAGAACCTGGCTGATCATCTCGATGGTATCGGCATCGATCACCATCTTCTCGAAGCTGGCCACCAGTCCGCCTTCAAGCCATCCCGCTCCGTGCAACACGATGTTGGCGTGGCTCATCACGGCGCTCCACAGGGAGACCTGGCTCTCGTAGGCGGCCTGGGCATCGACCGACGTGGAGGCGTTGACGTTGCTCGAACGGTAGGGAACGCCGTTGAGACGGGCGAGCTGGCCGCCGATCATCGTCGCCCGGGCATACTCAGGCGTGCCGAAAGCGGGAGCCCCTGTCTTCATGTCGACATTGCTGGTGAATCCGCCGTAGACGACCGGAGCCCCCGGGTTGACGAGCTGCACCAGTGTCATGCCGGCAAGGGCCTCGGCATTCTGCTGGGTGACGGCCCCGGCCACACTGGCAGGCGCCATCGCGCCGGCGAGCGTGAAGGGGGTGACGATGACCGGCTGGTTGTGTTCGGCCATGGTCATCATGCCGTCGAGCATCGGCGTGTCGAATCTCAGCGGCGAGTTCGCATTGACCACGGTGACGATGCTCGGTTGTTGTTTCAGTTCCTGGCGCGACAGGTTCCTGGCGATGCAGATGATGGAAAGCGCATCGTCGATGCGTTCCGTGCCGAGCGAATAGGCGTGCCAGGCCCGGTCGGTCAGCGTGACAAAGGCGGCGAGGCAGTCGAGGTGTCGGGTGGCGGGTGGAAGGTCGGTCGGCTCGACTGGATAGCCGCCGAGGAAGTGCAGGCAGTTGAGTCCCTGAGCCAGGCGCAGGAAATCACAGTAGTCCCTGAAGTTGCCTTCGCGACGCCCGCGCTCGAGATCGTGGGCGAAGGGCGGGCTGGCAACCGGCGTGAAGGCAATCCGGTTGCCTCCGATGGCGAGCGAGCGTTGCGGGTTGCGGGCATGCAGCGTGAACGTGCGGGGCGCAGACGCCATGGCATGCGCGACGAGCTCCCGGGGCAGGCGCACTCTCGACGTGCCGCGATCCACGTCAGCGCCCGCGGCGTGGAGTACCGCCCGCGCCCGCTCGTGCAGAAAGTCAATGCCGATCTCTTCGAGAACGGCGAGGGACCGGTCCTGGATGAAGGCGATCTCATCCCGGGACACCGCCTCCAGGGGCGCAAAGGGATTGACCGGCAGGCGCCAGGCCGGTTGTTGACGGGCGCCCTTCGTGCGGCGCTGACGGCCTCTTCGTGACACTCGTGTCATGGATTGCGGCCTCACCATTGCCTTGCGTTCATAGGCCACGCAAGGGCCTGCGGGCAATCCGGAGTTCTCAACCTGCCATCGAACGCATCACCGCCGCGTAATCGCGGGCGATCCGGTCTTCCATGTCATGGTGTCCCCGGTTGATGACGTGACGGCCACGCACGAACACGTCCCGAACCGGGTTGCCGTTGCCGGACAGGATGAAGCTGTCGAGAAGCCGGCCATGCTCCCGGGCGACGAGCGACGGGTGATCGGCATCCAGGACCACCACATCCGCCGGCGCGCCGGGCTGCAATCCGGCGACTGACTGCCCGAGCGCCCGGGCGCCACCGGCAAGGCCCGACCGCCACAGGGCCTCGCCCGTGTGAGGGATCTTCCGGGTGGAGACCACGCAGCGGCGCCTGCGGCGCAACCGCTGGACATACTCCAGCCACCGCAGTTCCTCGACCGGGCTCGTCGACACATGGCTGTCGGAGCCGATGCCGAAGACTCCGCGGCGCTTCAAGTATGACCCCAGGGGGAACATGCCGTCGCCCAGGTTCGCTTCTGTCGTCGGGCACAAGCCCGCCACGGCGCCGCTCGCCGCCATCCGGGCGACTTCGCTCGCTCTCACGTGGGTGGCGTGGACGAGACACCATCGCCTGTCGACAGGGAGATGCTCGAGGAGCCAGTCGACCGGCCGCAAACCCGACCAGGCGAGGCATTCCTCCACTTCGCGTCTCTGTTCGGCGATGTGGATGTGAACGGGCGTTCTATCGTCGACGAAAGCAAGCGCCTCCGTCAGTCCGGCGAGGCCAACGGCGCGCAGGGAATGGGGCGCAATGCCCAGCCTGACCCCGCTGTCGCGGGTACGGCCAAGCGCCTGCATGAGCCGCAGGTAGGCATCGCTGTCATGGACGAACCGGCGCTGGCCCGGTTCCGCAGGGGCTTCGCCAAACCCGCCGAAGGAGTAGAGAACCGGGAGCAGCGTCAGCGCAATACCGGTATGGCGCGCGGCGTCGACGAGGCGCCAGGCGACTTCGGCGGGGTCGTCGTAGGGCGTGCCGTCCGGCTGGTGGTGCAGGTAGTGAAACTCGCCAACCGCCGTGTAGCCGGCCTTGAGCATCTCGAGGTAGAGCTGGGCAGCGATGGCGCCGACCTCGTCGGGTCCGAGGCGCGCGAGAAAGAGATACATCGTCTCGCGCCAGCTCCAGAAACTGTCCGCCGCTCCCGCGCCCGCCCTTTCCCCCAGTCCCGCCATGGCCCTCTGGAAGGCGTGGCTGTGAAGATTGGACATACCCGGAAGGGCCGGCCCGGCAAGGCGAACCGACCCGGGCGGTGCGGGCGCACCGGTCTCCACGGACTCGATCATCCCGTCGACGCCGATGGTGATCAGGACCTCATCGGCCCAGCCGTCGATCAGCATCGCCGACGGCGCGTGAAGGACGGTACGGGGCATGCCGGTCGCTCCTCGAACACCAGGTGACAGCAATAGTCGGCGCGGTCCGGCGTGCGCAAGTCTCGCGTCGCTCACCGGGCAAGAACGTCTGCACCGCCATGCAGGCGTCGAGGGTACCCCGTACGAGGTCCTCACCCGTGGCCCTTGTGTCGAAGAGAGCGCAAGTCCCTGCATGACCGCGCTCCGCTTCCGGCCTGTCGCAGGGAAGGGTGGATCGAAACAGTCAGAGCCGGTCTGGACGGGTCACTCCCAATCGGCACACTGGATCATGTGTCTCCAGGGGAACCCGGACCAACCATGGAAAGGGAGTTCCGGAAGAGCGGGGGCCTCGTCGCAGCGAAATGCCCTAGGGAGCTGAGCACTCGTGATGGACACGACCCGCACAGTCGAACTCGTCGAGGCGACACGCGACGAGATTCCCCTCGTAGAGGACCTGGCGCGCTTCTACCTCTATGACATGGCGCGCCAGATCGGTCCCCAGGAGGACTGGGTTGCCAACGCCACCTGGCGGTGCGAGCGCATGGATCTCTCGTACGCATGGAACGAAGGCAACCACCCGCTTCTCATTGAAGTTGACGGCAACATCGCGGGTTTCTGCCTGATTGATCGCTACCGCCTGGTACCCGGCGTCGACTGGAACATGAGCGAGTTCTACGTGTCGGGCCCCTGGGCAGGACGCGGCGTGGGACGCCGGGCCGCCGAAGCCGCCTTCGATCGCTTCATGGGCTGCTGGCAGGTGGTGCAGTTTCCTCAAAACAGGGCTGCCGTGCTCTTCTGGCGGCGGGTGATCGAGAGCTATTCGGGCGGAGCCTTCACGGAACGTCTCATTCCGGATCCGGATGGAGACAGTGCCCAGCTCAACGTCATGACCTTTGCCGTATCGGACACGAAGCCCCGATCATGAAGAACCGCTTCAACTCGAAGTCGACTTCTCCTTCATCACTGATGATGCAAGAGTGACATCCATGTGGGATACGCTCTGGCTGGACGTTCGCCTCGCCACCATGGAGGAGGGCCGTGGCGCCTATGGCGTGATCGATGACGGTGCGCTCGGTGTCAGCGACGGGCGCATCGCGTTCTGCGGCGGGCGCGATGACCTGCCGGATCACGCCGGAACGCTCGCCCGCGAGGTGCACCGCCTCGACGGACGCTGGATGACACCCGGACTCATCGATTGCCACACCCACCTGGTCTACGGCGGCGACCGGGCCGACGAGTTCGAGGCCCGTCTCCAGGGCGTGTCCTACGAGGATCTTCTCAAGGCGGGACACGGCATTCTCTCCACGGTTCGCGCCACCCGCGCGGCCAGTCGCCAGGCACTGGTTGACGCGGCCCTGCCGCGCCTCGATGCGTTGCTGGCCGAGGGTGTGACCACGGTCGAGATCAAGTCGGGCTACGGCCTCGACCTCGACACGGAATGCACCATGCTGCGGGCGGCAAGACACCTTGCGACGATGCGTCCGGTCAGCGTCGTGACCACGTTCCTGGGCGCGCATGCCCTGCCGCCCGAGTTCGACGACAGAAGGGACGACTACGTGGACTTCGTCTGCGCAACAGTGATGCCGGAGGTGGTCGCCTGCGGACTGGCGGATGCCGTCGACGTCTTCTGCGAGCACATTGCGTTCACGGCCGAGGAAACCGATCGCATCCTCGCCTGCGCCCGCGATCTCGGCCTGCCGGTGAAGCTCCACGCCGGACAGCTCTCGGAGTGTGGCGCCGCCGAGGTTGCCGCCCGCCATGGCGCGCTCTCTTGCGATCACCTCGAGTACCTCTCGCCGGACGGAGCGCTGGCCATGGCGCGTGCCGGAACCGCAGCCGTGCTGCTTCCCGGTGCGGCTTACGTACTGCGGGCCGACACCATGCCGCCTGTTGATCTCATGCGCCGGCACAACCTTGCCATGGCGGTATCGACCGACTGCAATCCGGGCAGTTCCCCGGTGTCGTCGCTGCTCCTCATGCTCAGCATGGCGTCGACCCTTTTCTCGTTGACCCCCGAAGAGGCGCTCGCCGGTGTGACGCGACAGGCGGCACGGGCGCTCGGTCTCCTGGGTGACCGCGGCACACTCAGTGTCGGCAAACGGGCCGATCTGGCCATCTGGGACATCACCCACCCCAATGTTCTCGCCTATCAGGTGGGGTTCAATCCGCTCCACGCCGTCATCCATGGCGGCAATGTCGCAACGCGGCATTGACAAGACTCTTGCGTGGTCTTCTACACTTCACGGACCTGACAAACGGGAGACGGTCATGACACACCGCAAGACCCTGAGTGCCATCCTGGTCGTTTTCATCCTCGCTGTGGGCGGTCACGCTCAAGCGGAGATGGAGACAACGGTCAACATCACGCCTGACGGGGTGGCCATCGGTGGCTGGGATACCGTTGCCTACTTCACGGAGAATCGCGCCGTCATGGGATCGACGGAGTTCTCCCACGACTGGCAGGGCGCCACCTGGCACTTCGCCTCGGCTGCCAACCGCGATCTCTTCGCCGGCGATCCCGAGGCCTACGCCCCGCAGTTCGGCGGCTGGTGTGCCTATGCCCTGTCGAAGGGTGAGTACGCGGCCGAGGTCGATCCCGAACAGGCCTGGACCGTCCACGAGAACCAGCTGTACCTCAACTGGAATGCCAAGGTCCGCAAGCGATGGGTTGATGCCGGCATCGAGGACGGCGTGACCGTGGGGCGCGACAACTGGGTCGAGGTCGAACAGCAGATCCTCGCCGGCGAAGCGGAGTATTCGCGCAAGTCGAATTCCCCATGGAACGACTTGTGATCATCGCGCCATGACAACGCCTCGCGTCCTTGTCTTCCAGCATATCGCCATCGAGCATCCCGGCGTCTTCCGGGATTTCCTTGCGGAGGACGGAATCCCCTGGACTGCCGTGGAGCTCGATGAGGGGGAGGCGATTCCGGACCTCTCGGACTTCGACGTGCTGTGGGTGATGGGTGGTCCCATGGACGTCTGGCAGGACGATCTCCACCCATGGCTCGAGCCCGAAAGACAGGCCATACGCGAGGCCGTCGTGTCGCGCAGGATGCCGTTCCTGGGCTTCTGCCTGGGTCATCAGCTCCTCGCCCAGGCGCTCGGCGGCGAGGTCGGACCGGCTGCCGAGCCGGAAATCGGCATCCTCGAGGTGGAGCTTGAACCGGCCGGCATCGCGAGCCCCGTCTTCAGGGGCCTGCCGGCGGTTCATCGCACGCTGCAGTGGCATGGCGCGGAAGTCCTCGACGTTCCGCCCGAAACGCAGGTGCTGGCGAAGTCCGGTGCCTGTGCGACGCAGTCGCTCGGGTACGGCGATCACGCCTTCAGCATCCAGTATCACATCGAGATCACATCCGAGACGGTGAGCCAGTGGGCCAGGGTGCCGGAATACAAGCGCACCCTCGAGAACAACCTCGGCGACGGAGCCCTGCCCCGGCTCGAGGCCGAGGCGGCCGCCGCGATGGCCGAGTTCAATGCCAGCGCCCGCATCGTCTACGACAACTTCATGGGCATGGTCCGCAGCCACCTGCAGACTCCGTGAGATCCTGTGTCGCGCCGTCCAGCCCCGGTCAGGGAGGACTGAACGAAGCCGAGCGGTTGATTGGCGGCACGCCGTACGCGAAGAAAAATGTTGCAAGGTCGGCGCGAACATTCGGCGTCCCCAGCCCGACCGGATCGATGAAGGAGCAGACCCTGACATAGGGGTTGCGACCGTCGTCGGCGACGATGTGCCCGGGAAGAAAGATCTGCGGACTGTCCCGGCGGGCGAGGTGAGCATGCGACAGCCGTGCAAGACTCGTCGCGTGATCGACACCGAAGTCAGCCGTGGAAAAGCCGGATTGCTCCGGGACTCACGGGGCGTCAGCCAGCAATGGCGCGCAGACGGGCGATCTGGCCTTCGACCGAGATTCCCTCCTGCGAGGTGATTTCCAGCTTCTTGTCCTGGAAGGTGTCTCCGGGGTGGGTCTGGCGCCATTCCTCGACGACCCTGTCGCGTTCGCGCACCAGATCCTTCACCAGCGGGCGAAACAGGCGCAGCATGCCGGTGATCCAGCGGTTGACGGGCCAGGATGGCCGGGCGTGATCGATCGCGAAGTCATCGACCATGTCGCAGACATCGTCGGACGCATACCAGGCTTCTCCCGTGACCCACCGATTGACGGTGAAGAGGCCTATGGCGAATCCCTTTGAATCCATCGAGATGGCGATGAGGTGACTGAGCGCATCGTCGCCCGTCGGCCACTCCGCTTCGCCATCGTAGTCCACGGGAACGACGCCCTGCTTCATGCCCTTGGTCCGCATGAAGGTGTGAAAGTGGCCGTGTTCTCCAGGCCTCTGTGCCTTGGGATGGGCATGGTAGTAGTACTGGCTGTGGCTCGTGCGGTCGAAGACGTCGCCCTTGGGATAATGCCGCCACTGGTAGAACGTGCCGGCGTCCCGCAGCAGTTCGCCAACGATGTTGTCATTGGTCAGGCGCAGGACGCGATGGCATTCGAGAACATCGTCGCCTGCCGCGATCATCGCCTCGATTTCGTGGCGCGGGAGATCTTCAAGACGGGTCCGTTCCGTCGTCATGGCGAGCCCCCTCGGGTGGATGTCCGGGCCATGGTCAACCGTCTTCCGAAACGAGTCTGAAGCCGATGAGGATGTGGCGGATGTCCTCGGGCCGGCCGTGCCGGTCAGCCGGGCGGCAGACACCGCAACCGCGATCATCCCAGGAGCCACCCTTGACCCAGTATCGCCCGGGGCGCTGCTCATCGGCGGTCCACTCGAACACCTGTCCGGCGGCATCCAGCATGCCGAACGGACTGATCCCTTCCGGAAACGAGCCTACCGGCATCGTCGAGAAGGGACCGCGGTCATGGGAGTTGAGTTTCGTGGCGTCCCACGCGTTGCCCCAGGGGAACATCCGGCCATCCGTGCCGCGTGCGGCCTTCTCCCACTCGAGTGCCGTCGGCAGGCGCCACAGGCGCCCTGTTTCCTCGGACATCCAGCGGGCAAAGGCCATCGCGTCGCCATGGTTCACGAGAACCACCGGATGGTCGAGCCTGTCGGCCGGCGGTGTTCCACCAGTCCAGGCGTAGGGCCGTGTGCGAGGGTAGGGATGGATCAGTCCATAGCCGTCCCAGGTCTCATTGTCGACGTCGGGCACGGCGTGGCCCGTGGCCGCGACAAAGCGGGCATAGTCGGCATGGGTGACGAGGTTCTTCATGATGAAGAAGGTGTCGAGCACGACGACATGACGATCCATGTCATCGTCATACCAACCCCACTGCCTGGTTCGCGAGTGACCATAGGCTTCCTCGTCGAGACGATAGGCCCATTCTCTCTCATCCGCGTCGGACCCGGTGATGAAGGGTCCCCCCTCGATCCTGACGGTCTCGGGGTGAGGCGCATCGTCTGCCGCGGTTGAGGCACAAGGCGACAGAACGAGGAGAGTGACGCAGAGGAACGTGCGCAATGGACTAGGAACCTTCCTGACAACACTCATGGTGGACCGCATACCATGGGAGCGCCACAGCGTCATTTCCGGCTTACCATCCAGCCGGGATCAGGGTATCATGGCAGTTGACGTGCGGTGCGCTCCATATGCGCACCCGGTTCAGGATCTCGAAACCGGAGGGTCTCTAACTCCATGGGCAAGCTCAGAAGGAAACTGTTGACGACCACCATGATTCCGGCGGTCGTCGGTCTCGGGAGCGTCATGGCATTCGATGCGTCGGCCTGCATGTGCCAGCGCAAGGCGGCTGCCAAGGCCTACACCATGGCCCTCGAAAATCCGGAGGCCGTGGCAGACCCCGCAACGGGCCTGGCTGCCGGCTGTGGTGCCTGCGGAGGTTGCGGAGCCTGCGGAGGTTGCGGCGCGGGCTGTGGTGCCTGTGGCGGTTGCGGCGCGGGTTGTGGAGCCTGTGGCGGATGTGGAGCCTGCGGAGCGGGCTGCGGGGCCTGCAATCCGTGCGCAGCCGAGTGCGAAGAGGATCCGTGCAATCCGTGCGCAGTCTGCGAGGACCCGTGCGGCGCCAGTCTTGAGACGGCGACGGGCCTGGCTGCCGGTTGCGGAGCCTGCGGTGGTTGTGGAGCCTGTGGCGGTTGCGGAGCGGGTTGTGGAGCCTGCGGCGGTTGCGGCGCGGGTTGTGGAGCCTGTGGCGGATGTGGAGCCTGCGGAGCGGGCTGCGGGGCCTGCAATCCGTGCGCAGCCGAGTGCGAAGAGGATCCGTGCAATCCGTGTGCGGTCTGCGAGGACCCGTGCGGCGCCAGCATTTGGCAGCCCGATGACGGAACCAGGGTTGCCTGGAGTATCCTCACGGGCGCGCCGAGCGCTGCCTATGTCGCCGGACTGCTGCCCCAGGGTGATGTGCCGGCGATGCTCGACGGGAACGTGGAGCATGTTGCCGGTCTGGCCGATGAGGGCATCGGTGCGGTTGGCACGGGCGCAACAGGTCCCGGCTCACGGTTCGTTCCGGACGATGCGGCGTCTGACATCGGCTACTGGCGTTACACGCTGTTGGTGTCCTGATCGTCCGGCGCACCGTGCCTGGCGACAGACTCCGACGTCGCAGCCACGCCGCTGAATACCACGACAGGGGCCGGATCGGCATTGCTGCCGGCTTGGCCCTTGTCGTTCTTGCGCTCTTCCTGGCGCTGGGCCGTGCCGGAGACGGGACGTTGGCAGCCGACAGCGCCTGGGCGATGGCTGACCATGATTCCCTTCTCGTCATCGACGTGAGAACCGTCCGCGAATGGCGGACCACCGGTCTGCCGGAAAAGGCCGTCGGCATCAGCCTTGCCGGTAGGGGTGTTGCCGCCTTTGTCGACGCGGTGCTTGAAGCGGTTGACGGCGACCACTCACATCCCCTGGCGACGATATGCGCCTCTGGCGTGCGTTCGTCGCGGGCAGCCGATATCCTGCAGCGTCACGGGTTTGTGGAGGTTTACGATATTGTTGAGGGCATGATGGGGAACGGGCGCGGCCCGGGCTGGATCGGACGCGGACTACCGCTTCATGCCATGGACGGCAGCGATTCATAATCACGTTTCCCGCTGCCTCCCTTCACACGCCCTGTCCGCCCACGTTCACTGACTGAATTCAAAAGAGGAGAACCAGTATGTATCGCAAGTCCAAAGCCACGCGTCTCGTGGACGATCTTGTCGGCGGTGAGATGTCCAGGCGGGAGTTCCACCGCACACTCGCCGCCACGGGCATCGGCCTTGCCGGGACAACCCTGCCAATGTCCGGGGCTTCGGCGAACACCGATCCCGCGGCACTCAGCGTTTTCGAGTGGGCGGGATACGAATTGCCGGAGTTCTATCCGGGATATGTCGAGAAGCACGGTGTCCCCCCGACATTCGCGCTTTTCGCCGAGGAGGAGGAGGCCCTTCAGAAGCTGCGTTCCGGGTTCCCGTCGGACATCTCGCATCCGTGCAGCGGTTCGGTGGCGCGCTGGAGGGACGCGGGCACGCTGCGACCGCTCGATATCGGTCGCGTCGAGGCCTGGGACGACATCTTCCCGACCACCAAGGAGATCCGTGGCGTCAGGATCGAGGACGAGTACTATTTCCTGCCCTGGGACTGGGGGAACAGTTCCATTCTCTACAGGCCCGACCTGCTTCCGCTCGGCGAGGATGAACAGTCCTATGACATCCTGCTGAGGCCCGAGCTGCAGGGCAAGATCGCGATGTTCGACTCGGTCGACTCGACCTTTGCGGTCGGCGGTCTCCTCACCGGCGCCGAGAACATCTTCGCGATGACTGACGAGGAGATCGAGGCTGCAGCCGAAGTTGTCCGTGCCCTTCACCACAACATGCGGTTCTACTGGTCGTCTCCGACCGAGTTCGAGCAATCGATGGCCGCAGGGGAAGTGGTGGCAGCTTGGTCTTGGAACAGTTCGATCATCGAGATGAAGAACCAGGACATCGAGGTCGTCTTCATGAATCCCAAGGAGGGGATCATGACCTGGATCTGCGGATTCACGGTCATGTCGAGCGGTGAAGCGGCTGACGACCTCATTTACGACTACCTCAACGCCGCCATGGAACCGCGCGTCGGCAAGTACCTCATCGAGGCCTATGGTTACGGTCACTCGAACAAGCACACCTATGATGTGGTGTCCCAGGACGTGCTCGAAGCCCTTGGTATCATCGATCCCGTCGCGCTCATGGCCCAGGGCAACTTCTACGATGAGATCCCTTCTGATATCCGGGAAAAGATGATCGTCAAGTTCGACGAGATCAAGGCCGGCTTCTGATGATCACGAGTGGGGACGCCGGCTTCAGTCGCCGGCGTCCCCACTCATCCAGGCGGGCGCGTTGTCTCTCGAGCCTTCTCGCGTGAAGGGCGCCGTCACGTTCGCAGACCGGATGCGCTGCCACGGGGATTGAGGATCACGTCCGAATGATTTGTACCGGACGCCCGTGTCCGTCGCCGAGGGCGACGATCTCGCGGTTTGCGAGAACGGTGCTTCCGGCACTCAGGCGGCGTGGCGCAGGACCTCGTCGCGAGTCTCCTGGAGGAGGTCGAGGTCGAAACCGAAGAGTTCCGCGGCGTTGGCACAGAGCACCCGGTGGGCCGCTTCGGGATCGAGTTCCGCACGGATCCGGTCGATGAAGGGCTGACTCTTTGGCCATGAACCCTCGTCGTGGGGATAGTCGTTGCCCCACATCAGGATGTTGCTGCCCGTGAACGTCACGTTACCCAGAGCCACCGGATCGTCGGTGATGGTGATAGCGCCCTGACGCAGGAAGTACTCGCTGGGACGCAGGTTGAGTTTCTTCATGCCGAGGTGACGCTGTCGCTGCATCTGGTCCATGGCGTGGAGAACCCAGGCCAGCCAGCCGCATTCCGCCTCCGTGACGACGATCCTGAGGTTCGGGTGATTCTCAAGGACGCCGGCGCCCGTCAGTTCGACGATCGGCGCCATGCCTGCGGCCATGCCCAGCACGGTGGAGTTGAGCATTTCCGGCCAGTCGCGCTGTCGCTCCACGACTCCTGAGTAGGCGGCGAAGCGGTCCGTGTCCAAGGCGCCGAGATCGACGAAATCCGCGTGCAGGGCGAGGTTGCCGCTGAAGACGTGGAAGTTGAGCGGAATGCCCGCTTCCTCGGCCAGTGACCACAGGGGTTCGTAGTCCGGCATGCGATAGGGCCGCCAGGGAACATTGGCGGGCAGGAAGAGCGTGCAGAATCCGAGCCTGATGGCCCGTTCGGCTTCCTTCATCATCTCGTCGATATCGTCGACGGCGATCATGGCCACGGGCTTGAGGCGGTGCTGCCAGGGACCGAATGTGTCCCGCATGAAGTCGTTCCAGGCCCTGGCCCAGGCGTGGTGGTATTGAGTTGGACCCCTGCCGCCGGAGAGCGAAAGTCCGATGTTGGGGAAGAGCACGGCGGCATCGACCCCCTCCAGCGCCATGTCGCGCAGGCGCCTGTCGATGTCGGTGCCTTGCGAAGGATCCGTGCGAAACTCCTTCATGAGGTCGATCTCACCGAGCGATTCGGCGGTGGAGTTCCGGAGATCCTCGCCGGCCAGCGTGACCTTGAAATCGCCGTTCACGTCGCTCTCGAGGCGCGGCAGCAGATCGCGGTAGCGCTCCGGAAGCCTCTCCCGCATCGCATCGGGTTCACCCACGTGGGCATCGGCCGAAATGATCACATCATGCAGCATGAGCAAAAGTGGCCTTCCCTGTGCCGGCGCCATTCTTGCATCTGACAGGCGCCAGGTAAAACACTGTCGGCCCGTGCACCAGACACTATAGTGGCGGCCGATGAAGTCGGAGACGGGAGGAGACATGACGAACAGGGGACTGCTGGCCGGAAGAAGCGCTCTCGTGACCGGTGCGGCCAGGGGAATCGGCCTTGCGATCGCCAGGGCCTTCCACGACGAAGGAGCACGGGTGGCGCTGAGCGACATCGAGGGAGGGGCAGCCGTCACGGCGGCCGCGGATCTCGGATCGCGGGCTCGCGGCTATGCTCTCGATGTCACCGATGCCGGCGCCACCGAACGGGTCTTCAGCGAGGCGGCGCAGTGGATGGGAGGGATCGATCTCGTCGCCGCCAATGCCGGCATCTCCACCATGAATGCCGTCAAGGACCTCACGGAAGAGGAATGGGACGCCAACATGGACGTCAACGCCAAGGGTGTCTTCCTCACCAACCGGGAGGCAGTCCGGCACTTTCTCGCGACAGGTGTCGAGGGTGTCATCGTCAACACCGCCTCGCTCGCCGCCAAGATCGGCGCGCCCTACCTTGCCCACTACGCAGCCAGCAAGTTTGCCGTCGTCGGTTTCACGCAGTCGCTGGCGAAGGAAGTCTCTGGCCGTGGCATCCGCGTCAATGCAGTGTGCCCCGGTTACGTCAGGACGTCGATGCAGGAGCGGGAGATCGAGTGGGAAGGCAGGCTGCGAGGCATGACGCCCGAGGCCGTACGCGACGAGTACATTGCCGCCACGCCGCTGGGACGTCTCGAGGAGCCTGACGACATCGCCTCGATTGCCGTCTTCCTGGCGAGTGACCTTTCCCGGTTCCTGACCGGAGAATCGATCAACGCCAGCGGCGGCGTCCTGATGGACTGAACCACGCCGGGAGACCAGTGTATGGAATGGCTTGCTAAGCACCTGGGAAACAGGAAACCGGTGATCGCCATGGCGCATCTTCCGGCATTGCCGGGATCACCGTTGCATGATGCCGTGGCAGGCATGGCCGCCATCATCGAACACGTGTCGCGGGACATCGAGGCCCTTCAGGCGGGAGGTGTCGACTGCATCATGTTCGGCAACGAGGGCGACAGGCCCTACCTGCTCGAAGCCTCGCCGGAATCGCTCGCCGCCATGACAGCCGCCGTGGAGGCCGTCAAGGGATGCATCACCGTCCCCTTCGGTGTCGACTACCTGTGGGACCCGGTGGCAACCGTGGCCATCGCCGTGGCCACGAACGCCGTCTTTGCCAGGGAGATCTTTACCGGAGTCTATGATTCCGACATGGGCCTGTGGCAACCGGATGCCGCCCGGGCGCTTAGAATGCGTCACGACCTGGGCCGGGACGACCTGAAACTCCTCTTCAACATCAATGCGGAGTTCGCGTCGCCGGTGGGCGCGAGATCGATTGAATCACGGGCCGAGAGCGCCGTCTTCTCCTCTCTGGCCGACGCCGTCCTGGTCTCAGGCCCCATGACCGGCCAACCTGTCGATGCATCCGAACTCTCGCGGGTCAAGGATGCGGTCGGGGAGACGCCGGTTCTTGCCAACACCGGCTGCACGGTGGCGAACATTGCCGGCATCCTCGCCGTGGCGGACGGCTGTATCGTCGGCACGCATTTCAAGGTGGGCGGCGACACCTGGAATCCGGTCGATCGCGACCGGGTTGCCCGATTCATGGAGGTCGTTTCCAGGAGCCGTTCCTGATGAGCGTTCTGCTTGGCCTCGACATCGGCACCACGTCAACCATCGGCATCCTTGTCGACTGCAGGCGCGGTGTCCTCGCCGTGGCGTCGAGGCCCAGCGAACTTCTGTCTCGCCATCCCAACTGGGCCGAGGAGGACCCGGACCTGTGGTGGGCCAATGTCTGCGCCGTCGTGCCGGAGCTGATCAGCGTCGCCGGCATTCACGCGAGCGACATTGCGGGTGTCGGGGTGACGGGCATGGTTCCCACGCTCATCCTTCTCGATGACGACGGTCTGGCGATTCGTCATTCAATCCAGCAGAACGATGCCCGGGCAATCGACGAGATCGCCGCGATGGCGCGGGACGTGGATGGCGATGCATTCCTTGCCCTGACGGGTGGCAGCATCAACCAGCAGATCATTGCACCCAAACTGCGCTGGCTCGAACGTCATGAACCCGGCAGTCGGGATCGCACGCACACCATCACGGGTTCCTACAGCTATATCACCGCCAGGCTGTGCGGATCCCTGACCATCGAGCGTAACTGGGCCCTGGAAGCGGGATTCGTGGATCTTGCCACCGGCGCCCTTGACGACCGTCTTCTCGCCCACGCCGGCCTGGCGCCAGGCACTCTCCCGCCGCTCCACGCCTCCCATGATGTTGTCGGGGAGGTGACACCCCATGCCGCGTCGCAGACGGGATTGGCCGCCGGTACGCCCGTCGTGGCGGGGTGCGCCGATCACATCGCCTCGGCCTTCGTTGCGGGGGCATCGCGGGACGGCGATCTGGTCGTCAAGTACGGGGGAGCAGGGGACATCCTGCTGTCGTGCACCAACCCGGTGACCGATCCACGCATGTTCATCGATTACCACATCGTCCCCGGTCTCCACTTCTCGAACGGCTGCATGGCTGCCAGCGGCAGCGTGCTGAACTGGATTGCCACCCATCTGGCGAAGGCCGAGGCACGGCAGGCCGCGCAGGAGGGACGGTCCGTCCATGCCCTGCTGGACGCCATGGCCGTGGACCTGCCGCCGGGGGCCGGCGGCGTTCTCCTGCTTCCCTACTTTCTGGGTGAGAAGACACCTCTCAACGATCCCCATGCGCGTGGCACCCTGACCGGTCTCGGGCTGCACCACGGGCTGGCCCACGTATGGCGTGCGGCCCTGGAGTCGGTGGCCTTCGGCTTCCGGCACCATGCCGACGTGTTTGACGACATGGGTCTGGAGATCACCAGGGTTGTTGCCTGCGACGGAGGCGCGGCGAGCGATCTGTGGGTCCAGATTACGGCCGATGTTCTCGAGCGGCCCATCGAAAGGCTGCTCGACCACCCGGGATCGTGTCTCGGCGCCGCCTTTGTCGCCGGCATGGGTGTCGGTGTCATGGGCGACTGGGCCGACATCAGGGCCTATGTCGCAACGGACCGTGTCTTCGAACCGGACGGTGCTGCGTCATCCGTCTACCGGGAAGCCTACGGCCTCTACAGGGAACTCTACGAACGCCTTGAATCCCTCTACCCACGTGTTGGCCAGCTTCCGGCGGCCTGACACCCGTGTCGCCGGTCAGTCGGCGTCGAGGGCGGCAATCGGAGAACCCGAGACCAGTCTGGAGAGGGTGCCGTCGATTCCGCGGCGCGGTTCGCCCATCAGCGTCACGCGGTAGAGCTGCCGGTCGAAATCGAGATCGAAGATATCGGGTGTCGCGAGATGCAGGCAGGACCGGTTGTCCCAGAAGGCCACGCTGCCCGGTTCCCATCTGAACCGCACCATGAACTCGGGCCTGAGGGCATGTTCGTAGAGCAACTCGAGGAGTCGGTCGCTCTCGAAGGGCGACAGTCCGACCACACTCCGGACAAACTCCGGATTGACATAGAGAACCCGTTTGCCGGACTCGGGATGGATCACCACCATGGGGTGTTCGGCCATCAGCGCCGCACGTTCCACGCGCTGATCATACTGGCGGCTGACGTCGGCGCCCGATGGCGCCTCGAAGCGGTGAATGCAGCTCAGGTGATCGATGAACCCGCGGAGAACAGGTGACAGGGTCTCGTAGGCCCGGGTCATGTCGAGCCACATGGTGTCGCCGCCATGGGGCGGAATGATGTCGCCCCTCAGGATCGTGGCGAACGGCGGATTGACCGCAGGCGTGACGTCGGCATGCCAGCCCTTCCAGGCGCGGCGCGGTTTTTCGCCTCCCCTGGTGTTGGCCACGCGAAACTTGGTGACGGGGTAGATTTCCGGGGGCAGGCCTTCCCTTGTACCGAACACCACGTGGGCCGGCGTCAGCTCGCCGAACTGCCTGGCAAAGCGGCTATGCTGTTCGTGGTCCAGTGACTGGTTTCTGAAGAAGATCACCTTCCACGTGACAAGCGCTTCGCGTATCGCCGTCACCACGTCGTCCGGCAACGGCCGGGAAAGGTCGGCCCCGGTGATTTCGGCGCCGATATGCGCCGTCATGGGGCGAACGGCGCAAGGATGCTTGCGGCGTGTCACAAGGGGTCTCCCGAACCGGGTGCGCCTTCCTTCAGATAGCTGCCGAGGTCCGGGCGAACCGGACCGCTGGTACCGCCATGGAGGATGGCGAGACCACTGTCGGCTTCGAAGAAATGAAGCTGCTCGAGGTCAATGTAGAGAGGGATACGGGCTCCGGCCACCGCCTGGAAGGTTGATCCCTGCCTCACGGAGATTTCCTGGCCGTCGCCAAGGTCAGCAACGAGGATGACCTCCGGACCGAGGACCTCGACAGCCACCACGGTGACATCGACCCGGTGGTGGGTGCCGTCACCAGGCTCCTCCGTGTGGACGTCCTCGGGACGGATGCCGACGACGATCTCGGAACCGGCATGCCTTCTAAGCGGCGCCTGTCGGTGGCGCGGAATGGGCAGGTTGACCGCCGATAGTCCGACCTCGTCGACGCCGAGATGGCCTGCCAGCCGCGCCTTTAGAAGATTCATCGGCGGACTGGCGAGGAAACCGGCGACGAAAGAGTCCGCCGGGTGCCGATAGACCTCGAGGGGTGGTCCGACCTGAATGACCCGGCCTTCCCGCATGATGCAGATGCGCTCCCCCATGGTCATGGCTTCGACCTGGTCATGGGTGACATGCACGACGGTCTTGCCGAGCATGCGGTGGATCTTGATGAGCTCCGTGCGCATGGCGGCGCGCAGCTTGGCGTCGAGGTTGGACAGGGGCTCGTCGAGAAGGAAGGCCTCGGGGTCACGGACCAGTGCCCTGCCCAGCGCCACCCGCTGTTGCTGGCCACCGCTCAATTCACTGGGACGGCGGTCCAGCAGGTCGTCGATTCCAAGCATGGCCGTGGTGTCGCGGATGCGCCTGGAGATGACGTCCGGTGGTGTCTTGCGGAGCTTCAGGCCGAAGGCAAGATTGCGTTCCACCGTCATGTGCGGATAGAGCGCGTAGTTCTGGAACACCACGGCGAGGTCGCGGTCTGCCGGATCGACGTCGTTGACGATCTCGCCGTTGATCTTCAGGTTGCCCGAGGTCACTTCCTCGAGGCCGGCGATCATCCTCAGCGTGGTTGACTTGCCGCAGCCCGAAGGACCCAGCAGGACCATGAACTCGCCTTCGCGGATTTCGAGATCGATGTTGTCGACCGCGCGAATGTCCTGGCCGTAGACCTTGGTCACACCTTCAAGAACGATGTTGGCCACGGGAGAGATCCTCCTACTTCAGCGAGTTCATGTACCGGTAGAGATAGGCCGTCAGGGCCAGGATGATCACCAGGAGACCGGCCGCCATGGCGGAGGCGCGCCCGATGTCGAGCCCGAAAAAGGCGGCACGGTAGATGTAGTAGCTGATGAGATCGGTGGCCGTGCCCGGTCCACCCTTGGTCATGATGAAGATGATGTCGAAGGTCTTGATGGCAAAGATCAGCCGCAACAGGATCGCCACGGCGATCACGGGCCGCATCAGGGGCAGGGTGATGTGGATGAAGCAACTGATGGTCGAGGCGCCATCCATGCGCGCCGCTTCGTAAGGTTCCCGTGGCAGTGCGGCCAGTCCGGCGACCAGCAGGATGGCCATGAAGGAGACCTGGTGCCAGATATCGGTCAGCACCACGGTCCAGAAGGCGACATCGGCATCGCCGAGCCAGCTCACCGGCGAGATTCCGACGAGGCCGATGGCGTAGTTGACGATGCCGAGTTCCGAATGGAGCAGCATGCGCCACAGAAGACCGACGACCACGGGATTGATGAGAAGGGGGGCGAGCAGGATGAGGTAGTAGATCGATTGAAAGCGCCGGGTGGCATGGAGTGACAGGGCCACCGCAAAACCGATGATGAACTCGATGACGACGGATGCCAGGACAAACTTCGTCGTCACCCAGAGCGAGCCTGGCAAATACTCCTCGTCGAGCGCCTCCTGGTAGTTCTCCAGGCCGACGAAGGTGTCGTAGTTGGGCGTCAGGAGCGTGTAGTCGTGGACGCTCGTGAACAGGGTGAAGAACAGCGGAAACGTGATGACAAGGAGAAGGGCCAGGAGACCCGGCGCCGTGAGCAGAAGCCCGAAGCGCCGGTCTCTCCCGGCAAGCGTCAGTCCGCCAGCCGAGGCCACGGACATGATGCGATGTCTCTGGGCCTACTCCTCGATCTTGCCGTCCTTGACGAGCAGGGCGTGCAGCCTCTCCTGGGCCGCGGCCATCGCCTCGGCAACCGGCTTTTCGCCGGTGGCCGCAAGATTGAGCTCCAGACCCACCTGTTCGACGAACTCCGTGGTGTACGTGAACACCGGGAAGTCCTTCGTTCCGGCAAGGATCTCACCCAGGATCGGGTAGTAGGGCCGCGCGGCCATGACATCGGGATCGGTGAAGATCTGGGCCTGGGTCGGCGCACCGCCGAGCATGGCCCGTTCCTTGGCCACCGCCGGTGATTCGGCCCACTTCATGAAGGTCCAGGCGGCTTCCTTGTTCGGACTGGAATTGGGAATCGCCCAGCCCCATCCGCCATTCAGGCCGCCGCCCGGATTGGGCGTGATGCCGACCTTGCCGGCGACCTCAGAGGACTCGGGATCCTCGAAACCGGCATAGAGGATGTTGAAGGTGACGAAGCTGTAGGCCCGGCCCTGCGCCATTACGTTGAAGGCCTCGTCAAAGCAGTACGCCTCGGAACCGGCCGGGCTGTAGTTCTCCACGGCCTCCCGGTAGTACTCCATCGCCCGGACGGCTTCCGGAGAATCGAGCAGCGGATTCCAGTTCTCGTCGTGATAGAGGCCACCCTGCGAATAGAGGTAGTTGGCCCACTGCATCGAAATGCAGTCACCGCGCTGGCCCTGGATGACGGTGCCGTAGAAGTCCCGATTGCCGTCCCCATCGGTGTCGCGGGTGAAGAACTCGACCTGCTTCCAATACTCGTCCCAGGTCTGCGGCACCCTGAGTTCCATGCCGTAGGCTTCCTGGAAGGCCGCCTGCTCGTCGGCATCGTCGATCAGGTCCTGGCGATAGATGAGTGCCATCGAGTAGTTGTAGAAGGGCAGCATGTAGAGAACGCCGTCGACCCTGCCCACGAGATCCATGAGCTTGGGCACATAGACGTCGACATCCACGCCGTCGCGTTCGACAAGATCGTCGAGCGGCATCAGCCAGCCGGCCTTGGTGAACTCGCCGACCCAGTAGAAGTCGACCACGATGAGATCGTAGCTTCCTTCCGGGGCAATGAGCTGCGGCACCAGCTTCGAGTGCATGTCGATGTAGCTGATGGCCTCGATTTCGACATCGATGCCGGTTTCCTCCTCGAACTGGGGCAACAGCTCCTGGATGTACCGGGTATCGGGAACCGTCTCCATGAGGATTCGGATGGTCTGTGCCTGGGCGGCGCTGACGGCGAGGGCCAGCGCGGCCATGACAGAAAGGAACAATCTCATGATCCACCTCCACTTGTTGTTGAACAGTAACGACGCAATGAAGACTCCGTTCATCGAATGATGCCTATTTCAACGCCCCCAACGACAGGCCCTTGATGAGGTAGCGGCGCAGGAAGGGCAGCAACACGATGGCCGGCAGAATGGCGCAGATCGTCGCTGCCGACAGCAGCGCGATATCGACGCCCCGGTGGGTCTGGAATGACGACAGGCCCACCGGCAATGTGTTCGTGTGCGGGCCGCTCAGGATGAGGGCGTAGAGGAACTCGTTCCAGCTGAGCAGGAAGGCGAGCAATCCGGCCGCCAGAATTCCCGGGGCCGCCACAGGCAGCGTGATGCGGACCAGCGCCTGGAAGCGGGTGGCGCCATCGGTGCGTGCGGCCTGCTCGAGAGTGGCCACCTCGCCGTCGAAGAAGGCGACAAGGAGCCAAGCAAGAAAGGGCAGGCTGAGCGTCATGTGCGCCAGGATGAGGCCGGGGAGCGTGTTGATGAGCGACGCCTTGAGGAAGAGCGTGAAGAGCGGCAGGACAAGGATGACCGGTGGCAGCATCTGGCTCGACAGGACGAACAGGCGCAATGACAGGCCTCCCGTATTGTAGCGGGCAAAGGCGTAGGCCAGCCCCACCGCCAGCGGCAGGGCGAAGACCGTGGCACCGAGGGCGACCGTGGCGCTGTTGAGGAAGTAGCTGAAGAAGGGATAGCCGGTGAAGATCTCGATGAAGTTGTCGAAATTCGCCTGACCCCACTCGGGCGGAATCTTGTAGGCGGTCGCCTTGTCGGTCAGGGCGACCCGGAGCAGCCACAAAAGGGGAAGCAGGATGACCGCGCTGAACACCACAAGGATGCTGTGGGGCAACAGCCAGGAAAGGAATCTCCAACGTCCTCGCTTCTTCATGGCGCCACGGGTGTTCGCAGTCATCCCCTCCTCGACATCCAGGCGCGCACGTAAGCCCCCAAGGCACCAGGAAGCGCGAAGTCTGCGACATGGCAACGGCTTCTTCAACAGCAAATCGGCCGTCAAGGATCACTCTTGCATGTGCACGGCGGGTGGCTGCCTCTATGCTGGTTCCGGGCCTTAGGGGAATTGTCAGCAGGGATGCCGAGAGTCTTCGCCAGTGGTCACGCGGTCGCATCAGACTGGCAGGAAGCCGTGCGTTCGGTGGCCGCTCAGCTTGGCGACCTCGATGACGACGACATCGGCTTTGTCTATGTCACGGACCATGTCGCCGATCATCTGCACGATGTCGTGAGTTTTCTGGCCGCGGCGACCGGGCTTGAGCAATGGTGCGGAACCGTGGGCATCGGCGTTCTGTCCAATCCGGTGGAGTCCTTTGACAAACCGGCGATTGTCGCGCTTGCGTGCCGCCTGCCGGGCGCCAGGGCTCACGTCTTTCGCAGTGTCGACGAGGCGGTCGGGAGGTGGCGGCAGCCGGATTCCGGCGATACGGCCGGGTTCGGCATCGTCCATGGTGATCCGCGCCACGCAGATGTCCTCGACGGTCTCGTCCGCCTTGCCCGCGAGACGGGCAGTTATCTGGTTGGCGGTCTCGCTTCATCGCGGGCCGGATCTCCCACCCATGCCGGCGGCGGAGCCGGTGACGGTCTTTCGGGCGTACTGCTGAGCGGGGCCCGGGTCGCGACGGCGCTGACCCAGGGATGTTCACTGCTCGACGGGTCCCACGAAGTCACGAGGGCTGATGGCAACGCCGTCCTCGAACTGGATGGCCGGCCGGTGTTCGACGTGCTCGGGGAGCGATTCTCCGGAGCCCGGGGGGCGGAGCGGCCCGTCGACCCGGCGTCGCTCCATGTGGCATTGCCCATTGCCGGATCGGACGCCGGCGCGTTTGTGGTCCGCAACATCGTCGGCATCGATCCCAACCAGAATGCGATGCTGTTGGCACAAGACGTCAGCCGCGGTGACGTGCTGATGTTCTGTGTGCGTGACCATGAAGCTGCCGAGGCGGACTTGAGACGCATGCTGCAATCCCTCAAGTCCCGGGTGTCCCGGCCTCTCGGAGGGCTCTACTTCAGCTGCCTCGCCCGCGGGCCCCACATGTTCGGCGCCGTCAATCGGGAGATGGAGATCATGCGTGATGTCCTGGGCGATGTGCCGGTGGCCGGCTTCTTCTCCAACGGCGAAATCTCGCTTGACCGTCTCTACGCCTATACCGGAGTCCTCACCCTGTTCAGGGACGACTGACCGGGCTCACTCGTCCAGGGTCGTGCGGACGGGGGATTCGGGGAAGAAGGCGTGCCAGGCGAAGGCGAAGTCGACCGTGTAGACGACATCGACCGGGCCGGACTGCGTCATGCGCTCGACGGTGACGTTGCCCACATCGAGACCGGACGCGATATCGCGGGTGTCGAGCGCCGATGCCTGGCCGGGCTCCCACGTGATGACGAGGTCGCCCTCGACGATACGCCCTTCCTGGCGAACAAGATCGAGGGACCATGCCGTGTCGTCCACACGCACCACCCGCGCCAACGGCGCGATGTCCGGTGGAAGGTCGCCCCGGTAGAAGCCGAGGGGCTTCGTCCTGCTGTCGTAGCCGACATAGGGCGTCCAGCCGTAGGGCCGCCCGAAGGTGTCGCCTGGAACCAGGACCGTTCCGTCAGGGTGACGCCGGCGAAAGCGGTCGAAGGACTCAAGCCTTGAGGGCCAGGCTTTGAGCTTCTGTCCGGTCATCGCGCCGACGATGGCACGGCCGGTGAACTGCTGCCACCAGCTCTCGGTCTGGCGGTCGTACATGACAAGGTCGGAGTGGCGCAGCTTTCCGGTCACGCCAAAGTCCAGCACGGCGCCGTCGACATCCCTCTCGAACACGATTCCCGTGTTGCAAAGCGGGCAGTAGGTCACTGCCAAGGGGATGCCGTTGATGTCGTCGTTGACGATCTCGTGCCAGACCAGGATGCGCAGGGGATAGGCCCGCGCTTCGCCGTCGACCGTCACGGAGATCACCGGTTCGACGCCCGGAAGACCGTCATGACCTGAAACGGGCACGGTGCGCGGATCGTCGATGGCCGGAATGCCATCCTTTGGCGGCCCTCCGGAGAGGATGTCCGCGAGATCGACCGAGTGCCTGGAGAAGTCCGTGTTAGGCCACTCGAGGCGCCACAGGTCCTCGCTGGCGGGCGCTAGCGGCGCCTGGGCGAGAACCAACACCGCCGCGAGCAACAGGGAGTGGGCTCGAAGCCGGCCCGGTGGTCGCGATTCACGCACGATCCCGTTTCCGGAGATCAAGATGCCGCGCTGTCCGGCCTGGGCGATGCAGCGCTGAAGCTGAAGACGGACAAGAATGCCTCGGCGCCCGAGCAATGTCGCCGGGCGAACCCAACGGTGCACCCGGCGACATTGTCAGCTCACATGCCGAGCGTGACCTCTTCCCAGAGCCTCACGTATTTTTCGTCGAACTCTTTCGGTATCGGCTTCAGGAAGTTGCCGATCTCCAGGAACTTGTTGGGATCGGGCAAACCGACTTCCTCAAGACGCTCTGCCGGAACCAGATCGAAAGCCTTGGCGTTGCCGTGCCCATAACCGTACTCGCTGATCAAGAAGGCCCCGGCTTCGGGAGACATCATGGCATCGAGAAAGTCATAGACACGTTCGTCGCTGCTAACCCGGAGTTCCGGAGCGGTGAGGACGAGGCCGCAGACCCAGGTGCGCGCGCCTTCCTTGGGGGTCATGAATTTTACCTGAAGACCCTCGTCTTTCATCGGCTTGACAAGACTGTTCCAGGCGTAGGTCGCGACTATCTCGCCGGCAGCCATGGCCTGGCCGGCCTCCGACTGGCTGTCCCAGTAGAACCGAAGCAATCCACGCTGCTTCACAAGGAGCTTTCTGATCTCTTCGAGCTGCGCGTCGGTCAGCGTTTCGAGATTCTCGTAGCCGAGTATCATGGCCGGGACCTGCACGCCGGGGTATGGCGCGTTGTAGGTCGCGAGCTTGCCCTCGTAGCGCTCGTCAAACAGCAGACTCCAGGACTCTTCCTCGATGTCGACAATATCGGTACGGTAGAGGATCGACGAGTTGCCCCATTCAAAAGGAATGAACAGGTTTTCGCCGTCAGCGGTGAGGGTTTCGTCGATTTGCGCGAAGACCTCGAAGTAGTCCTCCCAGTGCTTCAACCGCTCGGTGTCGATCGGCGCCAGGAGTCCGGCTTCGAACCACGGGGTGACGTTGTCCGAACAGGGATGGGAAACGTCGGCGTGGTAGCCCGCACGGAGTTTCTGCATGGCTTCATTCACACTGGCGAAGTACCCGATGTCCGGCGAGACGCCGTACTTGTCGATGTAGCTCTGATGGAACTCGGGCAGCTCATAGCCCGCCCAGGTCAAGTAGTGCGCTTCCGCGTCCTGGGCCGAGGCGTTGCGTGTCACCAACGGCACGGTCGCGACACCCAGCCCCAACGAGGCGAGTGTCCGACTGAACTCACGCCGGCCCATGCGGCCCGACAGCAACATGTCGATAGGATCTCTTGTTGTCATGGTTTCCTCCCAATCAATGTTAAATTGGAATTCTTCCAAGAATAACACCGGGGTCGGTGGACAACAAGAAAACCGGCCGGCGACCTCGTCATCCGGGACGACCGCTGCCGGTTCCACGGCGTCTGGCCGTACTGCACCCGCCGTTGTCGAACGCGCCGGAACCGCAGCCTCGGTGCAGCCCGGATCCTGGAGGCATTGGCCCCCGCAGGCCTGAAGCATCTCTTCTTGCGATGGCCGGATTTCGCTACCATGCGCCGCTGTCGTCGGAGCCTGTCATGGATGAGATCGGCGATCTGATTGACCTCGAACGCTACCCCCTCGAGCGGGCCGACAGCCAGGAGTGGTCGGCGCTGGTCGAACGCTGCCGTGCGGCGCACCGGGAGAACGATTGCGTCAACCTCCCCGGTTTCGTGAGGGCCGATGCGCTTGACGCCTTCGCCAGGGAAGCCGCGGTGCTCGTCGAACGGGACAGTTACCGGAAATCCCATCTGCGGACTGCGCTGTTCAACCAGGGCGATCCGTCGAAGCCCTCCGGCCATCCAGCCAACCGCCTCTTTCGCGAGACATCGCTCCAGATCGCCAACGACCAGATCGGCGATACCCTGATCCGCCGGATCTACGAGTGGCAGCCACTGACCGACTTCATCGCTGCCGTCGAGGGCTGCGAACGGCTCTACCGCATGGCTGACGAGTTCCAGGCGCTGAACATCATCGCCCACGAAGCGGGCAACGGCCTGCCCTGGCACTTCGACGTCAACAACTTCACCGTCACGCTGCTGATCCAGGCGAGCGAAGCAGGCGGCGAGTTCGTCTTCGTCCCCGAGATGCGCTCCGGACGGGGTGTCGACTTCGTCCGCATGGAGAGACTCTTCGAAGGCGACGTGTCCTTCATTCACACGACAGAACGATCGAGCGGCACACTCACCCTGTTTCGCGGCCGCAACGCGCTCCATGCGGTCACGGCCGTCAAGGGGCCCACGCCCCGGATCACCGCCGTCATGACCTACGACGAGAAGCCCGATTGCGTTGCCAGCGAACGGGGGAACATGTTCGTCTACGGCCCGCGGGTTGAGGCGATCTACAGGGAACGCAGGAAACGCGCACGAGCCCCTTGACCCGGCGAGGGGGCTCGTGCAGTCAACCGCAGGAACACCCGATGTCCGGGCTCCCGGGCAGGCGACGAAATCTATCTCGACCGTGGCATCACGGTGTGAAAGAGGCGATGGCCTCATCGATGGTGTGCCGAAGAAGGTCGACGATGGTGTCGAGTTCGTCCGTCGTCGCATTGTAGGGGGGCGCGATGATGATCTGGTCGCCCTTGATGCCGTCCACGTTGCCGCCGGTCGGATAGACGATGAGGCCGTTGTCGAATCCCTTCTGCATGATCCGGTGGAACATGCGGGCATCGGGGCTGAAAGGCTCCGCCGTTTCCCGATCCTCGACAATCTCGACGCCCTGGAAGAAGCCCCGGCCGCGGATATCCCCGACATGGGGATGCTGGCCGAGACTTTCCTCGAGACGCGACCGCAGCAGTTCGCCGTTGGCAGCGACCCTGGCCACGAGATCATCGCGCTCGATGATCTTCTGCACGGCCACCGCGGCGGCGCAGCATGTGGTATGGGCGGTGAAGGTGTGGCCGGTGATCGGCAGCCCGTCCACGGCGTAGATGGGTTCGGCGACGCGCCGCGAGAAGACGGCGGCGCCCAGGGGGAGGTAACCGCCACTCAGACCCTTGGCGATGGACATGATATCGGGTTCGACGCCATCGTGTTCCAGGGCCCGCCAGGTGCCGCAGCGTCCGACTCCGCACATCACCTCGTCGGCGATCATCAGCACCCCGGTCCTGTCACAGATCTCTCGGATGCGGCGCTCGTAGCCGTCGGGAGCGGGAACGGCGCCTCCCGCGGCGCCGACGACCGGCTCGAAGATGAAGGCGGCGACATTTTCCGCTCCCAGCCGGGCGATCTCGTTTTCGAGTTCCGCGGCGCAGTACTCGGCAACATCGCCGGCGGCAACGCCGTCCGGCGGCCGGTAAATGTTCACCGGCGAAAGACGGCTCGTCTCGATCAGCGAACCCCGGTAGGGACGCTGACGCTGGTGGAACCCCGAGACGGAGAGCGCTCCCAGGGTGTTGCCGTGCCACGAACGTTCACGGCTGATGAAGCGGACCCTCGAGGTGTCGCCCCGTGCCTGGTGGTACTGCAGTGCCAGCTTGAGACAACTCTCGACGGCCTCCGAACCGCCGGTGGTGAAGATGACGTGAGCGAGGTCGCCTCCCGCCTGGCGGGTGATGATCTCCGAGAGTTCTTCCGCGGCGTCGCTGCGAAAATGGAAGCGATAGCCGAAGGCGATGTCGTCGAGCTGCTTCTTGATCGCCTCGTTGACCTCGCGGTTGCCGTGACCAATGCTGAAGGCTGCCGGCCCGCCCGACGCATCGATGTAGCGCTTGCCGTCGCGGTCCCAGACGTGAATGCCCCGCCCGGATGCGATCTTCGGGAGCGTTGAGAGGGGATCGTTGATCATGTCGGGAAGTCCGCTGGCCGTACCGCCGTCGATACAGCGGGCGGGTCCTGCGTTCAAGCGCATCGCCGGACCAGGAAGGGTGATGGTACAAGAGGAAAGACTTGAATCGTCGGTCCTTGCCCCCAAAGACAGGACAGGCCCGTCAGATCCCGTCTTGCGATCTGTTCTTCCCCGCATGGTGTATGCGCTCGCAGCGTTTCGTGCTGGGGGTTTCTGGCCAGCGGGCAGGAACATCATTGCCTGCTTCGGCGTTGCATGGACTCGACGGCGCTCTGCATGTTGTCTGGATGATGGTGGTCGAGGGTCGACTCCGGCACGACCGCGGTCAGCCCGACAATTCCGGCTGCGGTCCAACTGGCCGCGCCGGCCTGCATCGCCTAACTGATCGCCGTGTGTCACAGGCGGTGACGGGTGCAATGCTCGATCGCGGCCGCGGCCAGTGCCGTCTGCCATGCCGTCTTGACGTGGCCGCCTCACTGGCCCTCGCTCGGAGAGCGTGACCCGGCCGAGTAAGCGCGAGAATGGGTCGACAACAATCAGGACTTTGCAGGATCCCGGCTCATGAGTTGAGCGATCCCTGCAGGACTGTCCGGGTGATCATGTTGCGGCCGCCCATCCTCGCGGGAATTGCGGAGCGTGACTGTCCATCGACTCGACGGATCGTGTGTACTCAACTATTCGGAGACGAGGGAAGCGTCACGTCCTCGGAGAGTGTGCGAAACGGCCCATTGATCATGGCCGCGGTAAAGCAACCGGCATCGGTCCACGATGAGTGAATGCTGCCGGGCGGCAGGCAGACGCAATCGCCGGTTCGATAGGTGGTTCCGTCAGAATCCGTCAGGTTTCCGTCGAGAATCGTAAACTCCTCGTAGCCCGTATGTTCGTGCGCTGCCGAGGTCGCGCCCGGAGTGAAGTTCACGATGTAGAATCCCTCTGCCGTGGCCGGGTTGCCTCGGATGTCGTGCCACATCAGTGGATTGCCCGTCTCAGGTAATCCCGGGTAGGGCTCGAATTCAGCCGTCTTCCAGTTGGCCACCCTTCGAGCGTCGGCCAGCTTGACCGGGTCTCCGTGTCCAACGGAGCCTCTGGTCATGTAGGCAAGCAGAATGCAGCCACTCGGCGTTTCGGCATGATGGATGGTGCCGGGATCATAGCTGACGAAATCACCGGCAACCAACTCCAGCCCGTCGCTGTCAATGAGAGAGCCATCCAGGACAATGAGCTCTTCGCGCACTTTCGAACCGAATCTGGATGCGGGCTCATCAGGAGGAATGTTCAGTAGATAAAATCCATTGTGGGGTTGTGACGCGTCCCGAATTGGACACCAAGCCAGATTCCTGCGGTCGGGAAACGGCTGCCAGTCACAGTTCCTCCAATTGACCATGACGCGGCCGTCGAGGTTCCAGTCGAAAGTCACGGAATCGTGTCCCACTTCGCGACCATGAGGTTCGTCTTCCCCGACTTCGGGTCGTAGCGCCAGAAGGGTTGCTACCGGCCGGTGCGACGGTGGGGCCGACCTCGCAGGCATTGCCACCCACCCTATTGATCAGTGTGACGGAGACCACCGTTGCGGTCCAGAACTTCGACCAGCGATGCGATCTCGCTCGACCCGTGGCCGAGGCCGATGCCGGCTTTCACAATTCGTTCTATGGCTTCCGCCAGTCCGGTGTCGACGCCAATCTCCCGGCAGTAGGGTGCCACCTGATCGTAGGCATGCGCATGTGTCTCGAGTGTGCCCTCCCTGACCGTGTAGTCGACCCTCTTCAGCGCATCTGCGGTGACGCTGTCCGGGAGCCTCCAGTCCCAGTCGTCGACCATGAGTTTCAGGTATGCGTCAAGCGGAATGCCGGCTGCGCGACAGATTGCCGCACCGTGCAAAAGACCCAATGCATGAGCGTAGTAGAAGGCGAAGAAGGCCTTGTCGAACGCGGTTGCGATGCCCGGCCGATCACCGACGAGGTGCGGTTTGGCTCCCATGGCCCGGAGCACATCATGGCAGCTGTGAAACGCCGCGGGATCGCCGGAGTAGACAATCACGCAATTGCCTTCTCGGACATCCCTGGGGTAGCCGAGGATGGATCCCTCAAGGTAACCAATTCCGTGGCTAGCTGCCCAGGCCGCGAACTTCCGGGATTGTTCCGGCATCGCTTGGCTGAGCTGAACGAGGGTCTTGCCCGTGAGACGCCGGCCCACTTCGGCCGTGACCGCGCATTCGCTCACAGCCTCGTGGTTTGCAAGGCAAGTGACGACAACATCGCATTCGGCCGCACCCTCCGCGATCGAGGCCACGTGCACTGCGCCGGCTTCGACCGCGCGCTGGCAGCGTCCTGGTGTCCGGTTCCAGACACTGACGCTCATGTCCTCCTGCAAAAGGGCGTCGACCAGGGCCGATCCCATCAGTCCCATGCCGACAACCAGGGTGTGCATGGTCAGGCCTTCCTTCCATCCTTCAGCTTGAATCTCAGCATGTGCAATGGCCCGCTCTCGTCGGTTCCGCGCGGGCCTCCCCAGCATAGGGTGCGCTATCTCCGAGAACGATTCTCCGATTCCCGCGACCGAGTTTCGCTCTTCGCCATGAGGCAGGATCAACGGCGCAACGCACCTTCCGGCCTGCACACCATTCGTCGCATGGCTTCAGTTTGCGATAGCGACAGGTGGGCCGTCTTCCGGCCGCAACGGGCCAGCGCTACCCGCAGAAGCGTGGGGTTCTGGGATGTGCGGAAGTGCGGCAAACTTCTTGAATAGGATGGTCGGAGTGGGAGGATTTGAACCTCCGGCCCCTGCCTCCCGAAGACAGTGCTCTACCAGGCTGAGCTACACTCCGCCGACATGGGTCATCCTCAGCGCCGGCCTTATACCGGTTGACTTGTCAGCCCGCAACCGCGGCGCGGTTTCTCAGAGCATCGGTCGCCGGCCGGTCGACGATGGCGGCTGTTCGACATCGCCGAGTCCGCCGAGATGGACAGGCAAGCGGTCGGGGAACTCGACGATCAAGCTAAGGCGACCACCCATTGCTTCGACATAGCTTCGAAGGGTGGAGATCATCAGGTCACTACGCTTTTCCATCTTGGCGATGGTTGCCTGGCGGATGCCCAGCGTTTCGGCAAGCTGAGCTTGCGTCAACGCTTTGGCTTTCCGCAACTGCTGGAGAGTGAGATACTCCTGATGCAGTCTTTCGGTTTCGGCCTCGATGCGCTCGCGGCGCTCAGGCCTGAGCCGGGCCATCTTGGTTTTCAGAGTCGTTGGCATCGGTTCATCCCTCAATCGTGTCGAGATGGCGGTCGAAGCGTTCATCGGCCTTGGCAATGAGCTGGCGATAAAATCGTTTCTCGCTGACACCAGATTTGTTGCCAGCTGTCAGAAGGATTGCCTGGCGATCAGGGCCGAAGGCGAAGAGGACGCGCCAGACGCCCTCTGCGGCATTGCAACGCAACTCCTTCATGTTGGCATGCTTTGAGCCTGCGAGCGTGTCAACATGCGGGCGACCGAGCCTGGGGCCTTCTCGCTCGAGAAGTCCCGCCTTGGCCAGGATGGCATCTTGGACAGTCTCCGGATAGGCATCGAACTCGGTCTCGAATGCGTCGAAGAACGCGACGGTCCATTCCATGCATCACAATAGCACAGAGGCTATACAGCCTTCAAGCTATATTTCTCGACTCGTTGGGTGCTCTTGACAGGAGCCAGGTCCGAAACCGACCGCCTGGAACCTCTGCCGTCCAGCATGAAGTTGCGCGGCAACGGCTGAGGCGGGTATGAGCAGGATCCTTCTGACGCGTCTGCGGAAGCTGCAGGGTGTCGACCCTCTCACCGTCACGAGAGCCCCTGCACCATTCCGAAACCCGCCATACCGGGACGTCAAGCTGACAGGTGTCGGCATTCGCGCCTGGGAATTGGGCGGAAAGAACCGGCGAAGGGGGTCCGGTGCTCGTCCAC
This sequence comes from Alphaproteobacteria bacterium, assembly GCA_965207785.1. Taxonomy (GTDB): domain Bacteria; phylum Pseudomonadota; class Alphaproteobacteria; order SP197; family SP197; genus SP197. Next base: position 610,197 of record CBDBNO010000011.1, read on the forward strand.
CAGTTCGTTTGCCAGTACGTCACGGCGAATGAGCTGGTGGACTGCTCCCGGGAGGTCCATTTCCTTGCGATGGCAGACAATTGAGCGCATGGGGCGTCGCCACATGAAAGTACCGTTGGCTCGGCCGGACACTCGCATCAGGCGCGGTTCATGAGGGACGAAATCCGCTGTCTGATCCGGCATGACCTGTCTTTGCTCGCGGCGCGATCGACCGGCACGGGTGCCCAGACCTGGGCGGCGTGTCGAACGGCATCGCTGTTGAGCGCGGGACCGCTGTCTCGTTGTCGTGACCGCCGGAGACTGTCAGCGAGGTCGCGGAGGTGGTGCTGACTCTGATCGAACCGCGGCGCCGTTTCTCAGGGCGTCGGTTGCGGGCCGGTCGATGTTGCCGTCACTGTCGACGGCTACGCCGTAAGCCTGGCGGGCCGCCTCGATGCTCACCAGGCCGTCCCTGACATCGTGGGCGACCTCCAGGGCAGGGCGCCGGAAGGGATCGCCCCAACCGCCGCCGCCGGGTGACAGGGCGTGGTAGGTGCAGGGACCGTAGGCATGACTGCCGTAAGCCGCGGGAAGGTGCCGGTGACCGTTGCCTTCCGTAACCGTCATGGCGCCGCCGGCCCCGTCCTCGCCCCCGGCAGCGCCATGGCCGCTGGGCCGTCCCAGACCCTCGCTGCGGAAGTGGAAGGTGGAGGAGTCCTCCACTTCGACGAGGTAGTCCACGCCGCATCCGCCCCGCCAGATTCCGGGCCCGCCGCCATCGCGGCGCAGTTCGTGCCTAATGTAGCGGATGGGGTAGAGCTGCTCGTAGTCCTCAAGGTTGGGAATGGTAAGACCGCCCAGGGAAATCAGGTGGCCGATCTGCTCGAAACCGTCGCGACCCTCCACGGCGCCGCCGCCGGGCATGGCGTGCCAGTGGTACATGATGAAGTCGCGGTCCCGGGCCTGGTCGTGCCCGGCCGCGATGGGATGAACGCTCCGTCCCCAGCCGGCACAGGCGAGGTCCGGCCTCGCCTCGCCCAGGGCGCGCCAGATGGCATGGATGATGTGGTGGGCGATGAAGACCGTGTTCATGGTCATGGGCGCCGGTGGCCGGGGATTGACGATCGATCCCTCGGGCATCACCAGGTGAACCGAACGGAAGGTGCCTTCGTTTCGCGGCAGGTCGATGGGAAAGAACGATCCGAGCGCCATGTATGTCGCCGACATGGTGTTGGCGATCGAACTGTTCTTGAAGCCCCGGATCTGTGGTCCGCAGCCCGAGAAATCGACCGTGATGCGGTCGCCGCGAACGATCAGCGCCACCTCGATTTCGGTCCGCCTGTCCTCGAAGCAGTCGTTGTCCGTTGCATCGCCGCCGCGCCATGTGCCGTCAGGGAGGCTGTCGATGCAGGTGCGCAGCATCCGGTCGCCGTGGTCAAGGATGCCCTCGAAGCAGGCGAGGGCGTCATCGCGCCCGGCGTCGCTGACCAGGGCCTTGAGGCGTTCCATGCCGATCCGGGTCGAGCCCAGCATGGCGCGCAGGTCGCCGTCGAGCAGGTCCGGGGTGCGCGAGTTGAGGAGCAGCAGATTCCAGACATCCTGGCGCATCACGCCCGCCTCGACGAGTTTGAGCGGTGGAATGCGCAGCCCCTCGTGAAAGATCTCCGTCGCCAGGGGATTGTAGGTTCCGGCGGCGCCGCCACCGATGTCCGACTGGTGCGCGCGGTTGCAGGCGAAGGCGATGCGCGCGCCGTCATGAAAGACCGGCCGCGCGATGACCCAGTCCGGCAGGTGGTTGCCTCCGGCGACATAGGGGTCGTTCAGCAGGAACACGTCCTCGTCCTCGATGGCGTCGCCGAAGGCCTCGATCAGGGTTCTCAGCGCCAGCCCGCCGCCGCCCGTGTGGATGGGGATGCCATCGGCCTGACTGATGAGAACACCGTCCGCGTTGCCCAGAAAACACGAGAAATCGTGACTCTGGCTGAAGATCGGGCTGCGTGCCGTGCGTGTCATGACGCGGCCCATCTGCCGGGAGATGTGATCCAGGCGGTTCTGTACGAGAGTCAGCCGAACGGGGTCGGGGGCAGGCATCACGGCTCCAGGGAGATCAGGTAGTTTCCGAAACGATCGATGGTGACATGATCAAGGGGGCCGGCGTGAATCGTCGTGGTTGCCTCCTCGATGAGAAGGGGCCCTTCGAGCACCATCCCCGGCGCCAGAGAATCAGCCCTATAGACTGGCGTATCAAGAACACCCTGGCCGGCACCGGCGAAGACGGGCCGGCGCGTGACGGGATCCGGCCGGGAACCCCGACGCCGGTCGTTGGCAACAACGATGCGCGGCACCACGCCGCGCCCGGTGACATGGAGGGAGGTGATCTCAAGGGTGCCGCCCGGCTGGATGTGGCCGTACATGCGCTGGTGCGATTCCTCGAAGGTGGCCCGCAGCTCATCCCTGCTGAAGCGGGGTGCCAGAATCCGCACGGACCATTGCTGGCCCCTGTACCTGAGGTTCATGGAGCGGGTGATCGCTACATGGTCGGCGGCAAAGCCCTCGTCGGCGAGAACGCCGGCTGCCTCGTCCTCGAGGAGAGCGTATGTCCGGGCGACCTCAGCTTCCTCGATATGATCGAGTTCGCCGAAGAGGACGCGCAGAAAGTCGTGCCGGACATCGGTATTGAGCATGCCAAGGGCACACAGTGCGCCTGCCTGGCGTGGAACGTAGACGGTGCGGCAACCGATGAGACGAGCGATCGCCGCGCCATGCATCGGTCCTGCGCCGCCTCCGGCCACCAGGATCGAGTTCGCCGGATCGTAGCCGCGTTCGATGCTGATCCGCTCCACGGCATGGAGGAGGTTCTGTTCGAGGAGGGTGACGACGCCGGCGGCGGCCTCCCGGGTGGTGATGGCCAGCGGCTCTGCCACGTCCCGCGCCAGCGCCGTGGCAGCGTGCTCCGGAACGAGCGTGATCTCGCTTGCCGCAAAGGTCTCGGCACTCAGGCGCCCGAGCACCACGAGGGCATCGGTGACGGTGGGCCGGGTACCGCCCTGACCGTAGCAGGCGGGTCCGGGGTACGCCCCGGCGCCCTTTGGCCCCAGCCTGATCATCCCTCCGGCATCCGCCGAGGCGATGGTCCCGCCCCCGGCTCCCACCGTGTGGACATCGACGGCCGGCACGGCGACGTGGTAGCCGGCGATCATCAGATCGTCGCTGAGCGCCACCTCGCCGGCGTGCATCATGGCCACGTCACAGCTGGTGCCGCCGATTTCCATGGAGATGAGGTGGTCATGGCCGGTCTGCCCGGCCACGAGATCGAGGGCTCCGACGCATGCGGCCGGTCCGGAGAGCAGCAGGCCGACCGGTCGTTGACGCATCTGGGCGATGGACGCCGCGCCGCCGTTGCTCTGGACCAGGTGAAGCGGACGGCCGAGGCCGCCCTCGTGCAGTGTGCTGTCGAGGCGCACGAGATGGGGAACGACCTTCGGTGCGAGGGCGGCGTTGATGACCGTTGTCGAACTGCGTTCATACTCGCCGATGATGGGCGCGACCTCACAGGAGAGACTGACGGCATCGGCGCCGAATGCTTCCTCGAGGATTCCGGCCGCCTCACGTTCGTGGCATGGCTCCATGAAACTGTTGAGAAAGCACACGGCCACGGCGTCCACGCCTTCGGACTTCATGAAGAGTGCTGCTTCCCTCACCGCGGCGTGGTCCAGGTCAACAACGACCCTGCCGTCGCGATCAATGCGTTCGGGAATGCCGATACGCAGGTAGCGCGGAACCAGAACCGGCGCGAAGGGAGTGCGGTGGTCCCACATGTCCTCGCGCACGCCGCGCCGAATGACCAGGGTGTCCCGAAACCCCTCGGTGACGAGGAGGCCGACGCGGGCGCCGGAGTGTTCCAGCATGGTGTTGGTGGCGATGGTCGATCCATGCACGAACATGCTGCAGCGTGCGAGCACGCGTCCGGAGTCGACGCCAAGGCGCCCGGCAACCAGATGAAGGGCCTGCATGACGCCCTTCGAGACGTCATCGGGTGTTGACAGGGTCTTGGCAATCAGCAGGGCGCCATCGCCGTCCTGCAGCACGAGATCGGTGAACGTTCCTCCGACATCGACTGCGATGCGGTAGACGTCAGCGGACCCGTTCGCGTGTGGTGTTTCCCCCATGCATCATCGCCTGGCGATGGCGCCCTTCGGATCAGAACTTCCGGTCAATGCAGAACCCGATGAGATCCATGAGCGCATCGCGGTAGGCGTTCCCGGCAAGGCTCGCCAGGGCATCGCGCGCCATCACGGCATGGTGCCTTGCCTCATCCAGGGTGGCCTGCAGGGTGTTGTGGCGGGCGAGAAGAGTCATCGCGTGCTCGAGGTCGCCGTCGCGCTGGTCCACCTGGGCAAACGTGCGCTCCCAGAACCGCCGTTCCTCCGGTGTGCCGCGATCGAATGCCAGCAGGACCGGCATGGTGATCTTTCCCTCGTGGAAGTCGTCGCCGATCGTCTTGCCAAGGTCGTGCTGCAGTGCCGAGTAGTCGAGAACATCGTCGACGAGCTGAAAGGCGGTACCGAGAGAAAGACCGTAGTCACGCATGGCCTTGCGTGCACGGCCGTCCTCGCCGGCAACCACGGCGCCGATCTCGCTTGCCGTGGCAAAGAGCGTTGCCGTCTTTGCCTGGAGCACGTCCATGCAGGCATCGGGCGAGACGGTAAGGTCGTTGGCGATGGCGAGTTGCCTGATTTCACCCTCGGCGATGACAGCCGAGGCCTCGGTGAGAATGCCAAGGACTTCCAGGGAACCATCCCTGACCATCAGGCGAAAGGCGCGACTCAGCAGGAAGTCGCCGACCAGGACGGGAGGCTTGTTGCCCCACAGGGCATTGGCCGTCGCCACGCCGCGTCTCAGCGCGCTGCCGTCGACCACATCGTCGTGCAGCAGCGTCGCCGTGTGAATGAACTCGATGCAGGCTGCAAGGCTGATGTGGCGGGTGCCGTCGTAACCGAACATCCGGGCCGTCAGCAGGGTGAGCGTGGGGCGGATGCGCTTGCCTCCCGACGAAACGATGTGCCCGGCGATCTTCGGGATCATGGCCACGGGACTGTCGAGGAGTCCGACAATGACGCGGTCGACGGCCGCGAGGTCGTCAGCAACCAGACGTCTCAGATCCTCGATGGAATGCCCGACGGGATCGGGGTGGGGGCGTGCAACGGACAATGGACGCTCCGGACTGCGGCACGATCGCCGGATGCGGTCCGCCGATGGACGAATCCTATCAGCATGGGGGTCTACAATAAAGGCGCACGTGTCATCGGGTGTCACAACACGCTATGGTCAACCGGCATGGCAGGGGACCGGCACCCATGAAGGAGATTCTGCGGACCAACGACGTGGTGACGCTCTCCTGGGCGAGCGCCGTCCTCAAGGACGCGGACGTTCCCCACCACGTGTTCGATCAGCACACCAGCGCACTCCAGGGCAGCATTCTTGCCATCGAGAAGCGCCTGCTGGTGGGCGATGATGATGAAGGTCTCGCCCGCGGTCTGCTGCGTGACGCCGGGATCGATGTCCGGGGCGACTGAAGCGGGCGAAACGCTGTTGGGCGGCAGGGTGCGCATGGCCGGCCAGGAGCAAGGGCTGAAGACGACGACCGACACCGTCATGCTCGCCGCCGCGGTCGCGGCGCGGGAGGAGGCCCGTGTGCTGGATGCCGGATGCGGTGCGGGTGGCGCGATGCTGTGCCTTGCCAGGCGCCTGCCGTCGACCTGCATCACCGGGCTGGAACGTGACTCCGTTCTCGTCAACCTGGCGAGGCGCAACATCGCGCTGAACGGTGTTGCGGCGCGTGTCTCCGTTCGCGAAGGCGATGTTGCGGTTCCGCCCCACGACGGCGAACGGTTCGACGTCGTCATGACCAATCCGCCCCACCTCGACGCGCGCCAGTCCAGGGCGCCGCAGAATCCGCACCGTGCCGGCGCCATGGTCGAGACGATGCCGCTGGAGGACTGGATCGGCCATTGCCTGAAGCGTCTCGCCCGCAAGGGCTCGATCGTTCTCGTGCACCGGGCCGAAAGACTCGGCGACATCCTTGGCATCCTGGCCAAGAGGACGGGCGCCATCGACGTTATGCCGCTGTTGCCCCGCGACGACGGATCACCGGCGAGAAGGGTTCTGGTGCGTGCCACGAAGGGTTCTGCGCGTCCGCTCAGACTGCTGCCCGGCCTGGTGCTGCATGAAGGCGACGGGCGCTACTCGCCCCGGGCGCGGCGTGTTCTCGATGATGGGGCCGCTCTGGAGTGGTGCTGAGCCCTGAAAGCAACAGGGACCGGGAGTCGCCTCCCGGTCCCTGCCGATCCGGTGTTCAGGATTTCGAAGGGGTCTAGAGACCGGCCTTGACGTCCTCGAACATGATCTGGATCTTGTCTTCCGGCGTCATCGCAATCTGGAAGATTCCGGTCGACAGAAGCTCGTCCGGATTCTTCGACAGGCCGCGCTCGGCAAGCTGTTGCTCCGACACCATCTCGTAGGCCTTCACGTTGGCATGGCCGTACCCGTAGGACACGATCTCGAAGGCGCCCGCTTCGGCCGAGAGATAGGAGTCGATGACCTCGTGCGCCTTGAGAATCATCTCGTCACCGTGGTCGTCGTTCATCGTGCTGCGCGACAGGCCGCACACCCAGGTCATGGCGCCTTCCTTGGGTTTCATGAAGGCGACCGGGAGGCCCTGACCGCTCAGCGCCACGATGGAACTGTTCCAGGTGGCAGCCGCGACGAGTTCGCCCGACGCCAGGGAGTTCTCGACGTCCGTCATGCTGTTCGAGTAGTAGCGCAGCAGGGGCAGCTGTTCGCGAAGCAGGTTGGCGACGGTCTCCATGTCGGCAGGATCCGAGAGATCGTAGGGATTCTCGAGCCTGGCGTAGATCCCGGCGACGGCGACGCCGTCGATCAGGCTGTCGATCATCGACAGACGGCCGGCGTACTTCGGATCCCAGAGAATGCCCCAGGAATGGTTCTCTTCGTCGACATACTCCGGCGCCAGGTCAGTGCGGAAGGTGACCGAAGTCTGGCCCCAGTCCATCGGGACAAAGATGCGCTTGCCATCGATGACGGCATCATCGACGTTCTTCAGCGACGGCAGGATGTCATCCCAGTTGCTGAGCAGGCTGGTATCGATGTTGCCGAGGAGCCCGGCGTCGTACCACTGGCGCAGCTTGTAGGTGCAGGGCGCCATGACGTCAGGCGAAAAGCCGGCCCGCATCTTGGCGAAGGCCTCTTCCTCGTCGCCCCAGAAGGCAAAGTTGGAGGCGCAGCCGTACTTGTCGATGTACTGCTGGTGGAATTCGACCACGTCGTAGCCCGACCATGTGAAGGTCAGCGGCGTGTCGCTGCCACCGCAACTTTGCGCCGGCACTTCGTCCTGTGCCGAAGAGGCCAGAGGCACCATGACGGTGGAGATGCCGAAGGCTCCGAGGATGGCATTCATCTGGCGGCGGTCGTACTTGCCGCTGCGGATGCCGTCTGTGATCCGGTTGATGTCCAACCGGGTCGGATCAAGATGTGTCATGGATAATGACCTCCCTGTCATCAAATTGTGGGACACGCAAGTCAACTGATCGGCCATGTTCCATGATCGGCCCCGCCCTTTCAAGGGAAGATGCGCCGATCGCGGCACCCCCGGTTGGCTCAACGGCCCTGCAGGCGGGCCTTGAGGCCTTCCTCGAGCTTGAGGAGGAAGGCGTTCGTGGTGAGCCATGGGTGGTCCGGATCGATCAGGATGGCGAGGTCCTTCGTCATGTGACCCTGTTCGACGGTGGAAACGCAGACGTCCTCCAGGGCCTCGGCAAACCCGGTGACATCCGGCGTCCCGTCGAACTCGCCCCTTGACCTCAGACCGCGCGTCCAGGCGAAGATCGAGGCGATGGGGTTGGTCGAGGTCTCCCGCCCCTGCTGGTGCTGGCGGAAGTGACGCGTCACCGTGCCATGGGCCGCCTCGGCCTCCACCGCCGAGCCGTCGGGAGTCATCAGCACCGATGTCATCAAGCCAAGCGAGCCGAATCCCTGGGCGACGGTGTCCGACTGCACGTCACCGTCGTAGTTCTTGCAGGCCCATACGAAACCGCCCTCCCACTTCAGGGCCGCGGCCACCATGTCGTCGATGAGACGGTGCTCATAGGCGATGCCCCGGGAAGCAAACCTCTCCGCGAATTCGTTGTCGAAGACCTCCTGGAAGAGGTCCTTGAAGCGTCCGTCGTAGGCCTTGAGTATGGTGTTCTTGGTCGACAGGTAGACGGGCCAGCCGAGGCTCAAGCCATAGTTCATGCAGGCCCGCGCAAAGCCGCGGATCGACTCGTCGAGATTGTACATGGCAAGGGCCACGCCGCCCGCCGGGAAGTCGTGGACTGTCCGTTCGATGGCCTCGCCGCCATCGGCAGGGGTGAAGGTGACGGTGAGCGTTCCGGCTCCCGGCACCACGAAATCCGTCGCCCGGTACTGGTCACCGAAGGCGTGACGGCCGATGACGATGGGCTTGGTCCAGCCGGGAACGAGGCGGGGGACGTTGGAACAGATGATGGGCTGACGGAAGACCGTGCCGCCGAGAATGTTGCGGATCGTGCCATTGGGCGACAGCCACATTTTCTTCAGCCCGAATTCCCTGACCCGCGCCTCGTCGGGCGTGATGGTGGCGCACTTGACACCGACGCCGTATCGCTTGATGGCCTGGGCAGCATCGACGGTGATGCGGTCGTCCGTTGCATCCCGTGATTCGATCCCGAGATCGTGGTAGAGAAGCTCGACATCGAGCCAGGGAAGGATCAGCCGGTCCCTGATAAATCCCCAGATGATGCGGGTCATCTCGTCGCCGTCGAGTTCGACCACCGGGTTCTTCACCGGAATTCTCGCCATGGCCTTTGTCTCCGCCTCATGCTGCGGTGCAACATAGAGAATTCGCGTGACCGGACAACCGGAATGAGCGGCCTCGCACATTTGGCAGGTCGATGGTAGTCTTGCCGCCACCATGCGCCCGGTTGTTTGTCCGTGACATCTGCCTTGAGGAACGCATCCCTGCCGCCACCGTCCGCTTCCTCTCCTGACGAGGGGAGCATCCTTGATCGTCCGGGAACCCCGACATGAAGAAACTCAGCGCCGTGATCGTCGTGCTGGCCGTCCTGGTCCTTGTCCTGTGGCTTGTGATGCGCGACGACCGAGGACCCGGCGACGCCGTCACCACCGAGCCTGAGTCGGAAACCATCGACACCGCGACCTCCGTCACGGATGCCGCGCCCGAGGAAGACGACACTGCCGTTGCCGTGAGCGAGGAGGACGCCGCGGTCGCCGAGGACGAGGAGCTGGTGACCGACACGGACGGCGCGCCCGAGGAAGACGCCGCCGCCGTTGCCGTGAGCGAAGAGGACGCCGCGGTCGCCGAGGATGAGGAGCTGGTGACCGACACGGACGGCGCGCCCGAGGAAGACGCCGCCGCCGTTGCCGTGAGCGAAGAGGACGCCGCGGTCGCCGAGGATGAGGAGTTGCTGGCCGACACGGACGGCGCGCCCGAGGAAGAGGCCGCCGCCGTTGCCGTGAGCGAGGAGGACGCCGCGGTCGCCGAGGACGAGGAGTTGCTGGCCGACACGGACGGCGCGCCCGAGGAAGACGCCGCCACCGTTGCCGTGAGCGAAGAGGACGCCGCGGTCGCCGAGGACGAGGAGCTGGTGACCGACACGGACGACGCGCCCGAGGAAGAGGCCGCCACCGTTGCCGTGAGCGAGGAGGACGCCGCGGTCGCCGAGGACGATGAGATGGTGGCCGATGCGGACGACGCGCCCGAGGACGCCGCCGCCGCTGTTGCCGTGAGCGAGGAGGACGCCGCGGTCGCCGAGGACGATGAGATGGTGGCCGACACGGATGGCGCGCCCGAGGACGCCGCCGCCGCCGTTGCCGTGAGCGAAGAGGACGCCGCGGTCACCGAGGACGAGGAGTTGATGGCCGATGCGGACGGCGCGCCCGAGGAAGAGGCCGCCACCGTTGCCGTGAGTGAAGACGCCGCCACGGTCGCCGAGGATGAGGAGTTGCTGGCCGACACGGATGGCGCGCCCGAGGAAGAGGCCGCCGCCGTTGCCGTGAGCGAGGAGGACGCCGCGGTCGCCGAGGATGAGGAGTTGCTGGCCGACACGGATGGCGCGCCCGAGGAAGAGGCCGCCGCCGTTGCCGTGAGCGAGGAGGACGCCGCGGTCGCCGAGGACGAGGAGCTGGTGGCCGACACGGACGACGCGCCCGAGGAAGAGGCCGCCACCGTTGCCGTGAGCGAGGAGGACGCCGCGGTCGCCGAGGACGATGAGATGGTGGCTGACGCAGAAGGCGGCGCCACCGTTGCCTCGAGCGAGGATGGCGTCACGATCGCTGATGACGAAGACGTGCTGATGGGAGAGGATGCCGGGGAAGCGGCCGATCCTGACTTCGATGTGGTGAGGGTCGAGGTCACCGGAGACGCGGTGATGGCAGGCGTGGCGGAGCCCGGAGCGACCATTGTCGTGACGTCAGGCGACGACGTGGTCGGCGAGACTGTGGCCGACGATGCCGGTTCCTGGGTGATCGTCACCGAGGACCCCCTGGATCCCGGGGCCCACGAATTGAGACTCACATCCGAGAACGGACATGGCGAGACCACGCAGTCCGACACGGTCGTTGTGGTTTCGGTGCCTCAGGAATCGGCGGATGGCGAGACTGGCGACGTTCTGACCGTGATGATGAACGATGAGGATGGCGGCGAGGTCGAGGTCATCCAGGGGGGAGACGACGGGATCGGCATCTCCGGCGGTGGCGACCTGGCTCTCGAGAGCCTCAGCTACGACGAGGAAGGCAATGTCTCCATGGGTGGCCAGGCGACAGCGGGTGACACGGTCGTCGTCTACGTCGATGACCGCGTCGCCGGCGTGGTAGATGTCGAGGACGGCGAGTGGACGGTGGAGCTCGACGAGTCAGTTGACGAAGGCACCCATGCCCTGAGGGTTGACGAGATCAACGAGGAAGGTGATGTCGTCGCCCGACTCGAGACGCCATTCGTGCGTGCCGTCTTCATCATGCCGGATGCCTCTGATCAACTGATCGTGATCCAGCCTGGCAACAACCTGTGGCGGATAGCCCGCCGGTCTTACGGCCGCGGCATTCTCTATACCCTCATCTACGAGGCCAACAGAAGCCAGATCGCCGATCCCCATCTCATCTATCCCGGCCAGATCTTTGTCATGCCGCAGGACAGGGTGGCGGTAAACTGAAGGCGGCACGCCCGATGATCGAAAAAGGCCGGAGCGTCTACGAACCTGCCGGACCGGCCAACGAGGCGCTGTCATCCTGGTATGTCAGGAATCTCGTGCAGCGCACCATCGACCAGGCATTCAAGGCGTCGCCGCCAGCCGATGACGGGTCACCGGAGGCCAGCGGGGCTGGAAATCGCCGCCGCAGCAACGTATAGACACGCCACCGGAACAACGAAACTGCCCCCGGATGGCTCGCGAGGACGTCATGACCGCACACTGGACACCGTCAGGCTGGCGCAACTTCCCTGTTCGGCAGATGCCGGACTATCCCGACCGCGACGAGCTGAAGGTCGTGGAGGACCGTCTGCACGGTTGTCCGCCCCTGGTGTTCGCCGGCGAGGCACGTTCACTCAAGCAGGCCCTGGCGCGGACGGCGGCGGGCGAAGCCTTCCTTCTCCAGGGTGGCGACTGCGCCGAGAGCTTTGCCGAATTCCACCCTGACACGATCCGCGACACCTTCAGGGTACTGCTGCAGATGGCCGTGGTCCTCACGTTCGGAGCAGCGTTGCCGATCGTCAAGGTCGGCCGCATGGCGGGCCAGTTCGCCAAGCCGCGTTCGGCGCCCGTCGAGGTCCAGGGCGATGTCGAGCTGCCGAGCTACCGGGGCGACATCATCAACGCCATCGGGTTCTCTCGCGACGCCCGCCGGCCTGATCCCCAGCGCATGCTGCAGGCCTATCATCAGGCTGCTTCGACCCTGAACCTGCTGCGCGCCTTCGCCCAGGGCGGTTTTGCCGACCTGCAGCGGGTGTCGAGCTGGAACAATGATTTCGTCGCGGACAGTCCCCAGGGTCATCGCTACGCAGAAATCGCCGAGCGTATCCAGGAGGCGCTTTCCTTCATGAACGCCTGCGGCCTGACGCCTGAGAATGTGCCGCAGATGCGCGAGACCGACTTCTACACCTCGCATGAAGCGCTGCTGCTCCCGTACGAGGAGTCGATGACGCGCATCGATTCGACCACCGGAGGGTGGTACGACACCTCGGCCCACATGCTCTGGGTTGGTGACCGAACGCGCCAGATCGACCATGCGCATGTCGAGTTCCTGCGCGGCATCAACAACCCGCTCGGCATCAAGTGCGGGCCGTCGCTGGAAGCAGACGACCTGCTGCGCCTGCTCGATATCCTCAATCCCGACAACGAGGCCGGCCGCATCACGCTGATCACCCGAATGGGCGCTGGTCAGGCGGCGGACCATCTGCCCAGGCTGATTCGCCAGGTCGAAAGGGAGGGACGGATTGTCGTCTGGTCCTGCGATCCCATGCATGGCAACACGATCAAGGCCGCAAACGGTTACAAGACCCGGCCCTTTGACAGGATCCTGACGGAAGTGCGCGAGGTGTTCGCCATTCACCGGGCCGAAGGGACCCATGCCGGCGGCGTGCATTTCGAGATGACGGGACGCGATGTCACGGAATGCATCGGTGGCGCCCAGGCGATCTCGGATGACGATCTCTCGGACCGCTATCACACCCATTGCGATCCGCGCCTCAACGCCAGCCAGGCCCTCGAACTCGCATTTCTCATCGCCGAACAGTTGAGAACTGAGCGTGAACAGACGTTCAGGGCGGTTGCAGCGGAGTGAACGTTCGCATGTCGGTCGCCTGAGGCGTCGTCCACCGGAAGGACTGCCGTGATGCCGGCCGTGGATCGGGAATGCCTGCAATGGCCTCGTGACGGGGAGGTGAGCCGGTGGACGGACACCTATCTCAACCGCACGAGAAAGGCCGTTGCCTCCTTCGGCGACTGCCAGGTGACCTATGCCGTCTTCATGCGCCGGCCGGTGGTGTCGGCCCCCCGCCTGATGACCGACTGGCTGCATGCGATCGCCCGCACGCGGGGCGTGACGATCGGCATCGACCTGCAGTACGAGGAAGGTCGCTGGATCGGCGCCGGTGAACCCATCGCCTACATCACGGGTTCCTTCGCGCATCTCGTGGATCTCGAGACCCTGTTCCTGCAGAAGCTCGGTCCGGCCTGCGTGGCCGCCTACAACGCCTACACCATGTGCGTCGACATGCCGCAGACCGACTTCCTCGCCATGGATGCTCGCCACTGTGCGGGTACGGAGATGGCGGAGATCATGGCCTACGCTGCCGCCGTCGGGTCCATGCGGGCGCGCCGCAAGGTCGGTGCCCGGGGCTTTGTCGGCAACGCGACCGATGCCACGAGCCACTACTTCGGCAACGAGCGCGGCTTTGGCACCATGCCCCATTCTCTCATCGGCTATGCCGGCAGCACGGTGGCGGCCGCAGAGATGTTCCGCGAGGTCCATCCCGACCTCCCCATGACCGTTCTGGTCGACTACTTCGGCCGGGAAATCAGCGATTCTCTTGCAGTCTGCCGGCGATTTCCGGACATGGCGGCGTCCGGTGACCTCGCCTTGCGCATCGATACCGGCGGTGGCCGTTTCGTGGAGGGTCTCGATCCGCCGCGCAGCTATGCCGTTCTCGAGCGCAACCGTCCCGACGCGATTCGCGGGTACCGTTCCGAAACGGAACTGCGCTACCTGATCGGCACGGGCGTCTCGGCAGCCGCAATCTGGCACCTACGCGAGCAGCTCGATGACGCGGGCTTTGCGAAGGTCAGGATCGTCGCATCGTCGGGTTTCGACCCCGCCAAGTGCAAGGTCATGGCCGTCGCCGCCGCGCCGGTGGACGTCATCGGCACCGGAAGCTACCTGCCTGAACGGTGGAGCGAGACCTATGCCACCGCCGATATCGTGGCCTACGACGGCACGCCCCGGGTCAAGGTTGGACGCGAGTTCCTGTTGCGTCACAAGGGGCGATCGTCAGGCGGATGACCGACACCCTGAGAATCGCCCTCGCCCAGCTCAATCCGGCAGTCGGTGACGTCGATGGCAATGTGGCGAAGGTGCTGGCGGCGCGCACCGAGGCCGCGGAGGCGCAAGCCGATCTCATGATCGCATCGGAACTCGTGATTGACGGCTATCCGCCCGAGGACCTGGTTCTGCGCCCGGCCTTTCAGGACGATGTCGCGAGAGGGGTGGCCGCAGTCGCCCGCGAGACCGCGGATGGCGGACCGGCGGTGGTGCTGGGCGCCAGTCACGTGGAGGATGGCAGGCTCTTCAACGCCGCCCACCTGATCGACCGTGGAACGGTGCGCCACACGCGCCTCAAGCACGACCTTCCGAACTACGGCGTCTTTGACGAAAAGCGCGTGTTCTGCCCCGGACCCCTGCCTGGTCCCGTGCCGTTCCGCGATACCCTGCTCGGCGTCATGATCTGCGAGGACATGTGGAGCGGTGAGGTCACCGAGTGCCTGGAGGAGAACGGCGCCGAGATCATGGTTGTGCTCAACGGTTCACCCTTCGACGTGGAGAATGTGGCCCGGCGCATGAATCAGGCCGTGGCCCGTGTCACCGAATGCCGCCTGCCCCTCATCTATGTCAACCAGGTCGGCGGCCAGGACGAACTGGTGTTTGATGGGGCCTCCTTCGTCCTCGATGCTTCCTGGGCGCTGCGCTCCCAGCTGCCCTCGTGGTCACCGTCGGTGGTCACCACCACGTGGCACCGCCTCGAGACAGGATGGAGCTGCGAGGCGGGGCTGATCGCGGCGGAACCGGATCGACTGGAGACCATGTACAGGGCGCTCGTCACCGGGCTCGCCGACTATGTGGCCAAGAACGGTTTCGCCGGAGTTCTCATCGGCCTCTCGGGGGGGATCGATTCCGCGCTCTCGGCGGCCATTGCCACCGATGCCCTCGGGTCTGACAGGGTGTGGTGCGTCATGATGCCGTCGCGTTACACGAGCCAGGAGAGTCTCGACGATGCGACGGCCTGCGCCGGGCTGCTCGGGACGCGTCTTGACTCCGTCCCCATCCATGGCGCCGTCGATGCTCTGGACGGCATGCTCGCGAGCCATTTTGCCGGCCGCGATCCCAACGAGGCGGAAGAGAACATCCAGGCCCGCAGCAGGGGCATGGTCCTGATGGCGCTTTCCAACAAGTTCGGCCACATGGTGCTCTCGACCGGGAACAAGTCCGAAATGTCGGTTGGTTACGCGACCCTCTACGGTGACATGTGCGGCGGGTTCTCCGTCCTGAAGGATGTCTACAAGACGGATGTCTATCGCCTCGCGCACTGGCGCTGTTCCCATTCGGGTGACGGTTTCCTGGGGCCGGCAGGACCTGTCATTCCCGCCTCCATCATCACCAAGGCGCCAACCGCCGAACTCCGGGCGAACCAGAAGGACCAGGACAGCCTGCCGGCCTACGAGGTTCTCGACGACATTCTGGGTCGCCTCGTCGAACAGGAGATGACCTTCGACGAGATTGCCGCCGGGGGCCACGATCGTGCCCTTGTCGAAGAAGTCTGGACCATGCTGATGCGGGCTGAATACAAGCGCCGCCAGGCGCCGCCGGGGGTCAGGATCACACCGCGGGCCTTTGGCCGCGACCGCCGCTATCCCGTGACCAACCGGTTCCGCAGGTGATGCGGACGGTCACGTCCGACTGACGCCCGCGGGTTTGCCATCCAGCGTGGCGGCGGCTATTGAACAGCGGACCTCAAGGGTCGGGCTGACGAGGGGAATGGGGCCCTCGTTCCGGGGATCTGCTTCATGACGCTTTCGTTCCACAATACGCTCTCCCGGCGCAAGGAGACTCTGGTTCCCGTCGAGGCGGGAAAGGCCGGACTCTACGTGTGCGGGCCAACCGTCTACGACCTCATTCATCTCGGCAACGCCCGGCCGCTGGTGGTCTTCGATGTTCTCTTCCGTCTGCTGCGCCACCACTTCGGTGACGCTCATGTCACGTATGTGCGCAACATCACGGACATCGACGACAAGATCAACGCGGCGGCCATGGAACGGGGCATCCGGATCAGGGACTTCACGGCCGACACCATTGTCGCCTTTCACCGCGATGTCCGCGCTCTCGGATGCCTTGAACCGTCGGTCGAACCCCGCGCGACGGACCACGTGGCGGCGATGATCACCCTCATCGGCCAACTCATCGAAAGGGGCCATGCCTACGAGGCCGAAGGCCACGTTCTCTTCGATGTGCCGTCATGGCCGGACTATGGCCGGCTCTCCGGCAACACGATGCAGGACATCATTGCCGGGGCCCGTCTGGATGTGGCTCCCTACAAGAGGAATGATGCCGACTTCGTGCTCTGGAAACCGTCCACGGGCGATCTTCCCGGATGGGAGAGTCCCTGGGGCTACGGACGCCCGGGCTGGCACCTCGAGTGCTCCGCCATGAGCGCCTGCCATCTCGGACTGGACTTCGACATTCATGGCGGCGGCCACGACCTTGTCTTTCCCCACCACGAGAACGAGATTGCCCAGACCTGTGCGGCACATCCTGACGCCGGGTTTGCCCGGATCTGGATGCACAACGGCTTTGTGACCGTCGACGGCGAGAAGATGGCCAAGTCGCTGGGCAACTTCCACACCGTGCATGACCTCCTTCAGGACTGGTCGGGCGAGGTCCTGCGCCTGACCCTTCTCGGCACCCACTACCGCAAGCCTCTGGACTTCGGTTTCGATCTCCTGAGGCAGGCCAGATCCCAGGTCACCCGCTTCTACCGCGCCCTTCTGGAGGCGGGGGACCCCCCGGCCGCGTCTCCTCCAGACGAGGTAGTCGAGGCGCTCGGCGATGATCTCAACACGCCGCGCGCGCTTGCCGTGATGCATGGTCTCGAGAGTCGGGCGCGCGGAGGCGAAAGCGGAGCCGGCGGCGCGTTGCGCGGGGCAGGGAGCCTTCTTGGAATTCTCCAGGAGCCGGCCGAATCCTGGTTCCGGGGGACGATGGACGACGACATCGCCGAGGCGATTGCCAGGCGAGACGAAGCCCGGGCGGAAAGGGACTTCCGCATGGCGGACCGCATCCGCGATGAGCTCAAGGACAAGGGAATCGAACTCATGGACGGCCCCGGGGGAACGACCTGGAGGCGGATCTGATGGGAGAGCGAGTCTACCTGTTCGACACCACCCTGCGCGACGGCGCCCAGACTCATGGCGTGTCGTTTTCCCATGCCGACAAGATCCAGATCTCCGAAGCCCTCGATCGCCTCGGCGTCGACTACATCGAGGGTGGATTTCCCGGAGCCAATCCCGTGGATGACGCCTTCTTCGCCGCGCCGCCGTCATTCACCCGGGCACGGTTTACCGCCTTTGGCATGACGCGCCGCGCCGGGCGCAGCGCCGCCAACGATCCGGGTCTCGCCGGCGTCATGGCCCCCGGTACGCCTGCAGTCTGTCTGGTCGGCAAGGCCTGGGACTTCCACGTTGATCTGGCCCTCGGGATCACCAGGGACGAGAACATCGCCATGATCGCCGATTCCATGGCGCACATCGTTGCCAGCGGCGCCGAGGCCCTCTTCGATGCAGAGCACTTCTTCGATGGCTACAAGGCCGACAGCGGCTTCGCCCTGGCCTGCATCGAGGCGGCCCTCGAGGCGGGAGCGCGATGGGCAGTGCTGTGCGACACCAACGGCGGAACGCTTCCAGGGGAGGTGGGAGAGATCGTCGGCGACGCCGCGTCGCGCCTGGGGGGCGAGCGTCTCGGCATCCACGCCCACGATGACGCCGGAAACGCCGTCGCCAACTCCCTTGTGGCGGTGGATGCGGGCGTCCGCCAGGTGCAGGGGACGCTCAACGGCCTGGGAGAGCGCTGCGGCAACGCCAACCTGGTGTCGGTCATTCCGACACTCCTGCTCAAGACCGACTTCGAGACGGGGATCGGCGATGACGACCTGAAGCACCTGACGCGGGTCTCGCGCATGCTCGACGAGATGCTCAACAATCCTTCTGATCACCACGCTCCTTATGTCGGCAGCGCCGCCTTTGCCCACAAGGGCGGCCTGCATGTCTCGGCGGTGATGAAGGATCCGGCGACCTATGAACACGTTCCGCCGGAACGTGTCGGCAACCGCCGTCACATCGTGGTCTCCGGGCAATCGGGGCGTTCCAACATCCTGGCCCGCCTCACCGAGGCGGGAATCGAGGTCGACGTCGACCATCCGCGCCTTGACAGCCTGGTCGACGAGGTCAAGGCCCGGGAATTCGAGGGTTATTCCTATGACGGCGCCGGGGCGAGCTTCGAACTGCTGGCCCGGCGAATTCTGGGGACGGTCCCCACCTATTTCGAGGTCGAGAGCTTCCGGGTGCTCGTGGAGCGGCGTCACAACGCCCTCGGCAAGCTCGTGACGAGTTCGGAGGCGACCGTCAAGCTCGTCATCGGCGGCGAACGCCTGCTTTCGGTGGCCGAGGGCAACGGTCCCGTCGATGCCCTCAACCATGCCCTGGCGAAGGATCTCGGCAAGTACGCCGGCTACCTCGGGGGCTGGCGCCTGGTGGACTACAAGGTGAGAATTCTGTCGCCCACGGCCGGCACCGGGGCGGTGACACGGGTCGTCATCGAGAGCACCGACGACGGCGACATGCCGTGGAGCACCGTCGGGGTTTCCGCCAACATCATCGACGCCTCGTTCCAGGCACTGGTCGATTCCATCACCTACAAGCTGCTGCGCGAGAATGCGCCTGCCTGATGGCTCCGCCTGCCATCATTCTGGTGCGCCCCCAGCTCGGCTGGAACATCGGCGCCGCGGCCCGTGCCATGGCGAACTTCGGACTGGGTGATCTGCGGATCGTGGCGCCGCGCGACGGCTGGCCCAATGAAGACGCCCGGGCGATGGCGGCGGGAGCCGGAGATGTTCTCGACCGCGCCAGGATTCATGCCACCGCGCGTGAAGCCGTCGGCGACCTCCATCGCCTGTGGGCTACCACCGCGCGGCATCGCGACATGGCCAAGCCCGTCCTCACGCCCGGCGAGGTGGCACGGGCCTGCCGTTCCGGGGATCTGCGGACCGGCATCCTCTTCGGGCCCGAGAGCACCGGCCTTGCCAACGACGAGGTTGTGCTCGCCGATGCCCTCGTGCGCATCCCCACGGCGGGCCCGCAGCGCTCGCTCAACCTCGCCCAGGCCGTCCTCGTGATGGCCTGGGAGTGTGCTGGATCCACCGAACAGGCCACGGAATGGCGCGCCGCCGCCACACCGGCGACCATGGCGGAGTTCGACGGGTTCTTCGATCAGCTCGTCGGCGCCCTCGATTCATCGGGATTCCTGCGCAACCGGGAGCAGAGACCGGTGACCGTGCGCAACCTGCGCACCATGTTTCAGCGCGCCGGTCTGTCGGGGAGGGAAGTGAGGACGCTCAGGGGCGTGGTGAGCGCGCTGTCGGGACGTTCGGACGGGGATACGGTTTGACAAGGCCGACGCGCTTGACTACAAGGCGCCGGCACTCCCTTCAAGGGGAACTGTGAACAAGAGAACTGTGAAGGCCGGATGACCAAGCGCCTGTCGTCGAAGTACAAGATCTGCCGCCGCAACGGCGAGAATCTCTGGGGCCGACCCAAGAGGTTCCTGACAAACCGGCTCTATGCGCCCGGTGAGCACGGCCAGTCGAGACGCCGCCGGCCGACCGACTACGGTGTTCAGCTTGCTGCCAAGCAGAAGCTCAAGGGCTACTACGGCAACATCACGGAACGCCAGTTCCGCCGTGTCTACGAAGAAGCCTACAGGCACCGCGGCGATACCATCGAGAACATGATCGGCCTTCTCGAACGCCGGCTCGATATCGTGATCTACCGCATGAAGTTCGTGCCGACGGTCTTTTCGGCCCGGCAGTTCGTCAATCACGGCCACATCCGTGTCAACGGACGCAAGGTCAACATTCCGAGCTACCGCGTGAAGCCCGAGGACGTGATCGAAATCAAGGAGGCCTCCCGCGAACTGCCCCTCGTGCTCGAGGCCGTGGTGTCCGGCGACCGCGATGTGCCGGAGTACCTCGAAGTCGACATCGACCGCATGCGGGGCGTCTTCCACCGCACCCCGTCCTTCGCCGAGGTCCCCTATCCGGTCAGGATGGAGCCCAACCTCGTGGTGGAGTTCTACTCCAAGGCCTGATTCCCGGGCGCAACGGGATCGTCCCGAGCCGCCGTCTTCTTCAGAATCGAGCACGGCCCCTGACCCTCGGCGCATGTCCCGACGCCGGGAAACGCTGAAAGGTCTGTCATTCCCTGGCCAGTTGGACTGCAAACGAAGGGTTCTCCGTCAAGCATCCTGCCCGCAAGCTTCGATGCCCTGTCGCGCCAGGTGCCAGCAGTCCACGACACCGACGCGGGCGCTCGTCCGCGCGCTTCTTGCCCCAAAGCAGCCGAAGCGGGCATCGGTCCGATAAGGTCTCTGCGAACACCACGATACCGACGCAGCGCCCGGCCAGCAGCAAGGTGCAGGAAAAGTCTGTTGAGCGGATCGCGGCATACTGCGCGAACCTGGTGCGCTGACACCGCAAGCCGCCGGAACACGACACTCAACGGGCGACATCACCACCGTTGCTCGGACCATCTTCCGGCCGCGTTTCGTGGAATCAATGTACAGGCCCTTTGTGTGTTCCTTGATGGACTGCGGAGATAGTGCCAACTGCCATATATGACCTTTAACGCGAGTATGAGTGCCATATATGTCCGTTGGAGTGCGATCTCCGAGTGCCCGTCTCGCCGTGCAGAAGCTTGGTGGGAACATCAGGGTGGCCCGCCTGAAGCGGCGATTCCCGGTGAAGGATTTTGCCGAGCGCATGGGAGTGTCCGAGCGTACTGTCGTGCGGCTCGAAAAAGGCGATGGCGGGGTCGGCATTGGAACTCTGGCGATGGCGTGCCTGATTCTTGGGGAATTGGATCGAATCTCCGGTTTTCTCGATGCAGGCAGCGATGACACCGGATTGCTCCTGGAGCAGGAGAGGCTTCCGAGGCGCTTCGTGAGAAAGCGACGGCGAGGGGCCTCGTCAACGGCAGTGGACCATAACCCGACGCAATCTGGCACCGACGACGAAGGTGTTGGATTCTGATGTCACGAGCAATGGTGGCCCTGGGAGGTAGGAAGCGGCGTCCTCGGCCGGCTGTCCCCTTGAACCGATGGCTGCCGCCAGCAGCCCGCTACAAAGAGGCGGGTCGACCGGCCTTTCCTTCGTCTTCCGACAGTTGCCGTCGAAACGATCCGGGAGAGAGTATCGGCACGGCGAATGCGTCTGCGAGCGCCTGGATGTCGGCGTCGCCGGTGACGAGCACGTCCGCCTGCCCGGCTACGGCAAGGTTGAGGAATTCCCTGTCGAACGGATCTCGGCATCGTGGAATCGCGGCGTGCTTGCCGGAGACATCGACGCTTTCGCAATAGGGGAGGTAGTCGTCGAGCAGTTCGCGTTGATCGTCGGCATTCAGTGCAAACATTGGGTAAGCGAGAACCCGGATCAACTCCGCGATGATCTCACGGCTGGCGAGCGGGCGGATGCGGCCCTGTCGCCAGGCTCCACGGAGCCACGTTACCTGGCCGGCGTGAAACAGCAGTGACGAAACCAGGACATTCGTGTCGAGGACCGTGCGAACTGGCGTCAATCGCCTGACCGCGCCCATGTCACCGCATCCTTCACGTCGCTATCCGAAAGCCCGAGCTTGGCGAGCTTCGCCCGCACGCCGTCAGCACGGTTGACGCGAACCGGTGTCAGAACGATGCGGCCATCCTCCGTGGTGACATCGAAGTAATCGGTTGTCTCCACGGCTGCGATCACTGCCTTGGGCAGGGTCAGCTGGTTCTTGGAAGTCAGCTTGGCAAGCATGATCAGAGTCCAAACGAGAAATGCGATGTAAGGAAACAATGCATCATTGTTTGCGCGACAGCAAGGATTTCTCGGTCTTGCATTTGGCGGATGCCAACCGGTTCAGCACATAGTGCCTTAGCGAGGGTTCTTGCCGGCATGCAATCGACGATCATCGCTGTTGCTCCATCCAACCTGGGCTACCAGTCTCTCCCGGCCGCGGTCCGAGGACTGCTGAGTTCGCGCCGTTGAACGGACCCCGGCAATGTGGAATCGCGGCTTCGTCGCCGGGGAATTCGGCGCCTTGGCGACAGGGGAGGCAGTCACAAGCAGTTCGCGTTGATCATCGGCATTCAGGGCAAGCTTCGGGCAAGCGAGGACCTGGATCAGCACGCGTGGACAACAGTCCCGTTCATCATCGTCAGCCGCACGCCGGTCTTCAGCAACGACGTCGGTCCGCCAGCGAAGAAGTCCCGGTCGAGCACGACGATATCGGCGGCCAGACCCGGCTTCACCATGCCGGTCTCGTGATCCAGCCATGCCGCCCACGCCGACTCGCGCGTGCCGTGCACGATGGCCTGTTCCAGCGGCAGCGCCCAATCGGGCCTGAGCGCCGGCAGCGAGTCGTCGGTGGGCGACTTGCGGGTCGACGCCAGGTACATGTTCGGCAGGGCCTCGTATGGCGCGGTGGGCGTATCGGTCCCGAAGGCAAGAGCGGAGCCGGCGGCAAGGTAGAGCGGCCAGGCAAAGCCGTGATTGCCCCGCTCGGGACCGATCACGTCGAGCCAGCGTTCGAGCAGTGCCGGGTCCAGATGCACCGGCTGCATCGAGGCGGTGATGCCGAGTCTGCCCATGCGCGCGATCTCTTCATCCCGGACGTACTCCAGATGCTCGATGCGATGACGCCGGCCGGTGGTCCCATTGACCTGCATGGCGTTCTCCAGGGCGTCGACAGCAATCCGCGCGGCTTCGTCGCCGATGGCGTGGATGGCAACCTGCAGGCCGGCGGCGTCGGCTGCCCCGACGACCGGGTTCAACGTCTGCGCATCCCAAATGGGATCGGCGCTGATCCCGTTGGTGTAGGGCTCGCTCAGGGCGGCCGTGCAGCCGTCGATGGTGCCGTCCGCGATGATCTTGATACCGCCAACCCGCAAGCGGTCGCCGCGATGCTCTTTCGCGAGATCCACGGCCCGCCTCACCTGGGCGAGCTCCGTCTCCGGATCGCCCGTCCTGAAGACGATCATGTGAGCGACAATGCGCGCCGTCAGTCTTCCGGCCTCGTGAAACTTCCGCATCGACAGCAGCGCGGGCTCCTCCAGCGCCATCTCCACCACGCCGGTGATGCCGGCGCGGGCGAACGCTTCCAGCGCCGTGGCGATGTGCCGTTCCCTCACCGGATCCTCGACGTTCGCGAGCAACGGCCACACCCACTCGGCGCTGGCGGCCTCCAGCAGATGGCCGGTAGCTTCGCCGGTGTCGGGATCGCGTACGATCTCGCCGCCGAGCGGATCGGGCGTGTCGTCGTCGATTCCGAGTTCTGCGAGAGCGGCGGAGTTCACCCAGGATGAGTGGAAGTCATGGGCTTCGAGATACACTGGCCGGTCCGGGACGATGCAATCCAGCATCCCCCTGGTGGGTCTTGCATCCGGCACATCAGAATACACCCAGTTGGTGCCGAGAACCCTGGGCTCGTCAGGGTGCTCATCCGCCCACTTTTTGACGCGGCGCTGGATCTCCTCGAGACTTCCCGAGCCGCGCAGATGCGCTTTCAGCATCGCCGCCCCGGTCATGGTGACGTGGACATGGCTGTCGACAAAACCGGGAAGGACCAGACCGCCGGAGACGTCGATCAGCTCCGCCGCATCGCCGGCGCGGGCGCGAGCCGTCCGGGCGTCGCCGACGAACGCAATACGATCACCCTCGACGACGACAGCCTCCGCCCACGGCCTGGCGGGGTCCGCGGTGAACACCCGCCCGCCCGTCATCAACCGTCTCTGGCCCATCGCCCTCTACCTCCGACGTTGCGCTGGCCGGGTTCGAAGGCTGCATGTCGAGGCAGGACCCTCGATCCCGGCGACTTGAACGGGACGGGCATCCTGCCGCGCCCGTCACCTTCGAACTCTCGCACCCATTGCGACACTACCTCCCGACGGCCTTCCCGGAAAACGATCGATTCACATCCACGAACCGGGCTCGGCAACAGCATCGCCCGCGTCACCGGCCGCCCCGGCAGGGATGCCGCCATTGCGGACGGAGACAGCCCTCCGCCGACGTGTCGCCAATGGCCCTTGCGAAGGCTTTCGCCAACACACGATCGGCGATCCTTGTCACTGCTCCGGCCCTGTTCCCGCGGCGTTTCGCGGAACCGGTGCACGGAATCTGAATTGCCAGTTGTCGGGTGAGATCGCGTTCTCGATCCCTGGCCGACACACAAGAAGTCCTGAATTCAAGAGGAAGCCTTCTTCGCGCATATCCTGTCCACCGTGGTCGCCAATGAGGAGAGGGTGGCCTGCCGCCGGTGTATCCCTCCATGTTGCGTTAGCCGTCTCTATCGGGCACGGTTCGAGATCTACTGAATTCGCAACGAAGGGGTACATCATGGCCAAGTTCGTCATGCTCGGAAAGTACACGCAGGGCTCGATGGAAGGGATCAGCGCGTCGCGCACCGACCAGGCGGGAGAGGTGATCCGAGAGAGCGGCGGCGAGGTGATCGGCATGTACGCGCTGCTCGGGGCCTTCGACCTCATCCTCCTCGTTGAATTGCCGGACATCGAGACCGCGATGCAGGTTTCGCTCAAGTTGACGCGCCTCACTGGAGTCGGCTTCCTGACCTCGCCCGCCGTCGACGTGGAGACGTTCGACACCCTCGCTGCGGGCTAGCGCACGATCCTCCTTGAACTTCGCCGGATCCGGCGGTTTTCCCGCGGCGACCTCCACGATTGGCGCACCAACTAAGGCATCCTGAACTACGGCGTTCAGCCAGCGCCGGGTTGGGTGGCAACGTTGCAGGAGACCGCAAGCAGCGTTATCGGTGAGGGAGGAGGAATCGGGCAAATACTGCCGTGGTGGAGTTACCATCTCACGAATACTGAATTGCCGCGGGATCGCCGTGCTCCCGGAACACGAGAGCGACGAGAGATTTGCCTGGCTTGACCAGTGGGTCATGCGCCCGGACGAAGACATCGTCAAGATCCACGGTTCGGCGAGCAACGTAAAGGAGATCTATGACGAGTGCGACGAGCTTGGACTTGATCTGGATGTCGTCGTTCTGAATCAATTCACCGAGTTCGCCAACTGTCTGGCGCATCGCTGCGTCACTGGGCCATCCATCAAAGTCCTGTTCAACAGCTTGCCCGCGTCGGGTGAGAAGCGTCTGGCGGCGGGGGATTACCTGAAGGAGAACCTCGGCGCGAAGATCGTTGCGACAGAACCTCTCGATTGCCCAACGATGCGCCAGAACGGTTACGGCGAGCACAACATCCAGGGAATCGGCGACGAGCACATTCCCTTGATCCAGAACGTGATGAACATGGGTTTTGTCGTTGGGGTTTCCGACGTCAACAGCGATCTCCTCAATGTTCCATTCAATAGCGATCAGGGACGTTCCTACCTCTCGCAGTCCGGTCTCGCCCGAGAAGTCGATCTTGATGGGCTTGGCCAGATCGGCCTTTCCGGCCTCGCTAACATTCAATCGGCGGTCAAGCTCTCAAAGCACTTGTCCCTGGGCAGTGATGACATTCTGGTTTGCGTCGCCACGGACGGCGCCACGCTGTATCGGAGTGAAATGAACAACACGATCGAGCTGCGGCTCAAGGGATCGTGCCAGGTGACAGATTGTGCGGAAATTCGCGGAAGGGCGCTCTCGGGATGCGAACCCGCCTATGTTCTCGAATTGACGTCCAGGAAGCGCGAACGGATCTTCAATCTAGGGTACTGCACCTGGGTCGAGCAGCGCGGCGTGGACGTCGACGATTTCGACCGGCGCCGGGATCAAGGCTTCTGGAATGCGATCGCCGCGCAAGCTGGCGAGCTCGACGAGAGGATTGTCCAGTTCAATTCCGATACCGGACTGCGGCAGTGACTTGCAACTGATGGAGGGGCGAGCATGACGACGACCAACCCCGAGCTGGAGCATGGGTTTCCTAAAGAAGAGTTCGAAATGCGCGTTGAGCGAGCTCAGCGAAAGATGGATTCGCACGAACTCGACGCAATCGTCCTGACGGTGCCGCCAAACTTTCGTTACTTCTCGGGCTTTGAGTCGCAGTTCTGGGAAAGTCCGACAAGGCCCTGGTTCATTGTCGTGCCACGTGAAGGAAGACCCGTCGCGGTCGTTCCTGAGATCGGCGCTCCCCAGCTTGAAGAGACGTGGATTGAAGAGATCCATACGTGGCCCGCTCCTCGGCCCGAGGACGACGGCGTGTCCCTGTTGTCATCAGTATTGTCCGAGGTGCCGAGGAAACACGGCCGTGTCGGCATGGAGTTGGGGCGTGAACACAGCCTCCGAATGCCGGTAGAGGATCTCCAATCGGTTCGGAACAACCTTTCAGGTGTTGAAATCGTCAACGGTTCTCCATGCATTTGGGAAATCCGCATGGTCAAGACCAATCGCGAAGTCGACCGCATACGTCATATCTGCGAGATCGTCAGCGACGCCTATGCCAATGTCCCGACGTTGATCAACGCAGGGGACTCGGAGCGGGAAGCTTGCCGAAAGTTGCGAATCGATATCCTCCGTCGCGGCGCCGATTCAGTACCCTTCCTGCCTGGCATCTCCGGACCTGGGGGTGTTCCTCAGATCGTATGCGGTCCTCGCGACAGGATCATCCAGGAAGGAGACATCCTCTTCTTCGATTCCGGCTCGACATTCGACGGATACTTCAGCGATTTCGATCGCAACTACGCAGTAGGAAGGGTTTCGGACGAGGCGAAGCGTGCGCAGGAAGCCGTATGGCAGGCCACGGAAGCAGGTATTCAGGCTGCCGTCGTCGGCGCCAAGACGGACGACCTGCACCGAGTGATGGCGAAAGTACTCGAGGAGGCGGGCAGCCTCGGAAACAATGTCGGACGGTTCGGGCACGGTCTCGGCATGCAATTGACGGAGCCACCGTCAAACATGCCTGGCGACGGCACGGTTATCAAAGCCGGCATGGTTCTGACGATTGAACCTGGCATGGAGTATGCGCCCGGAAAGATGATCGTGCACGAGGAGAACCTGGTGGTAACGGAATACGGTCCGACTCTCTTGACGAAGCGTGCGCCCCGCGAACTGCCAACCATTGGGTAAGGCAGTGTCCGGCACATTGCACGAGTCGACGGCCATCGATCTTTCGCGGCTTCTGTCGAGAATCGATGAGGTTGCTTCAATTGGTCGGACTCCCGAAGGAGGCTGTTCTTGAATGGCGCTGACCGACGAGGACATCTGTGCTCGAAACCTTGTCTCCGGCTGGATGAGGGGGACGTCCATCTGGATGCTATCGGTAACTTGATCGGTATTCTCCATGGCCTGGAAGACAAGGCGCCGGTCGTCGTCGGGTCGCATACCGACACGGTCGAGAACGGTGGCAAGTTCGACAGCTTGCTTGGCGTGGTTGCCGGTCTTGAAGTTGCTTCCGTCTATGCCGACCCGGGATGAACTCCGAAGCGACCGATCTGGGTTGTCGCCTTCACCAACGAGCAAGGCGTTCGATTCCAGCCTGACTTCATGGCTAGCGCAGTGTTCAGCGGTTGGCTTGGCTTGGAAGATGCTCTTGGTTCGCGAGATTCAAGCTCCATAGCCGTTGGTGAAGGACTCGAGCGGTTGGGCGTGACTTGCTCGTCCGATCTGCTCAAGACTCCGGTACGGGCCTATACATCGAACAGGGACCGGTCCTCGATGCCGAGGGTTTGAGCATCGGAGTCGTCACCGGGATTCAAGGCTTCAAGTGGCTGGAGGTGGTGTTCGAAGGCGAGGCCAACCATGCCGGCACGGCGCCGATGGGCTTCAGAAAGGACGCGAGTCCAGGTGCAGCCTGGCTCATAAACCGCGTCAGGGAACTGACTGAAGAGATCGAGGGCCACGAGGACATCCTCCTTGCGAGGTCGAAGGACGGCCCCATTCGTGGTTATCCCAATCGTTGCCCAAAGCGCGGTTGTCGTTTGGGCCAGGACCACACGGGCACTCTGAGCAGGATTGCGAAGGGACCGTGCCGTGGTTGCGTGTTCGATTTTGGCATCGATAGGAAGTCAGAGTCCAAGTCGGTCAATGACGGCGTGCTACGCCTTTCTCAAGTCCACCTCAGGAGCATGGCCTGTTGTTCTCGTTCTCGTCAGACCTGGCCGAGGACGGCCCCTTGACCCAAACGAAAATCGTCATTCTCGAGACGGCTAAATTGGCCGCCTCGACGGGCAACTCGAAGGTCGACATCTGGGAAATCGAAAACGACTGGGTGTCCGTCGTCTGTATCTTCCTATCCGATGATTACAATTCACGTGACCGCTCCGCCTCAGACTGGCTCGAGAAACCAGGAGAAGTCATATCACTTGGATTAGGAAGCTCTCTGCGCCGGTTCGGAGCGCTCGAGGACGGCAAACCCAAGAAGGCCCCCCTGGAAGACGAGTCCCTGCTAAGCGTCCTGTCACTGTGGCCGAATGTGATCGTCGAGCATTGGCCAAATGACACGGTGATGTGGGACATCAGCGGCGTCGATGACCTGACGAGTCGATTACGTCGCCGAGTAGTTGCGTCTGACCGCGAATCCCAATCCGGTTCAGGCAGGTCCTCACATCAAGGTGGCGTACGTTCCAAATTGCACAGGTCGGGCATTGAACTTGCGCACGACGTCTCGGCTTCCGCGCTCAGCCGGATCAACGCGAAGATTGAAGAGGGTAAGGAACAGGCGTTGTTTGCGTTCCTCAGCGCTCTTCGGGAGAGTCATTGAGATTGGGAGAGCGAGGGGGGCTGTGGTCATGCCCGTCGTGGTCGGTCAGGACAGAGCCTTCGGTGCTTGAGAGGGGGATGGGTGTGACCTGGCATGCGGATTCACCATGTCCCTTGGCGGGCAGTCCAACTCGCGTGTGTACCCGATGGCACCCTGTCGAATGGTATGGGGATTATATCCGACAGTCACAATCAGCGGGTCACTCGGACCTGTCTCAAAGCGGGATAAATACATTTATGAAGGAAGAAAAGAGTCTCAATACTTCAAAGCCTGGCGTATCGATTCGGCACATCGGGCTGCGACGGGAGGGGTCAGAAGAACCTCTACTGTCCCTTGACTGTCGGGATGGTGATAACGAACTTCGAGTAGGACCCTTCCGGTATCACGGCAGCGACGAACTTCGATGTGTCGAGCCTCAATATGTTCCGGAATTCCTGAGGCGCCTGTCACGGGGACTCCCTCTTCGGGACATTCCTTCGTTCCCCGTGCGTTCCTAGTTGACATGCCATGCTCCCGAAGTGACGTGACTTTGGCGTTTCACTCCGCATGGTCCTGCGCCATCTTCCAGTACCTCTCCGACAGCTCCCGGTGCCTGTTGGCAAGGTGCGTGTAAGGCTGCTCCGTCACCGAGACCGGGACTCTCTCCTCGTCCGAGAACTTGACCTCCTCGACCCCGTTGAGGGAGTCCAGCAGCATGCACATGGCCCTGAATGTCCACACGTGCGCCGCGGCCCAGGGAGGCATCTCGTCGCCCTCCGGCTCCGTGACCCCGTCCAGCAGCCCGTCCGCGAGCGCGAGCGTGTCGATTGCGGCCCTGATCTGCGCACGGTCGATGTCGTTCATGGCTGTTTCCTCCTCGTGAATAAATGTCTCGAAAGGGGAGCATATCACGCGCCCGAGTGCTTGACATCCACCCCGTCATCGGATATCCTACAGTCACAATCAAGGGAGGTAGCAGCGCATGGCAAGGAAGGCACCCGGAAAGCACCACCGAGAGGGACTGACCCTCCTCCAGGTCGCGGACATGTTCGCGGACGAGGAGAGGGCTCGGGCCTGGGTCGAGGAGCGCCGGTGGCCCGACGGACCCTACTGCCCTGACTGCGGATCGTTCAACGTGCAGTCGGGCATCAAGCACAGGACCATGACGCACCGCTGCCGCGAGTGCCCCGGCCGCACGATGTTCACGCTCCGCAAGGGGAGCGTCATGGAGGGGTCGAAGCTCCCCTACCGCGTCTGGGCCGTCGGCCTCTACCTCTTCACCACGAACCTCAAGGGCATCTCGTCCATGAAGCTGCACCGTGAACTCGGCATCGGCCAGAAGGCCGCGTGGTTCATGCTCCACAGGCTGCGCGAAGCGGTCCAGTCTGATTCCGATGCCTTTGCCGGCCCCGTGGAGGCCGACGAGACGTACGTCGGCGGCAAGAGGAGGAACATGAGCAACGCCAAGCGTCGGGAACTCAAGGACACCGGCCGGGGCGCCGTGGGCAAGGAGGCCGTGGCCGGCGTGAAGGACCGGGAGACCAAGCAGGTTCGGGCGAAGGTCGTCCAGAAGACCGACAGGGAGACCCTGCAGGGCTTCGTCACGGAGAGCACCGATGCGGGTGCCACCGTCTACACGGACGAGGCCCTCGCCTACGAGGGCCTTCCGCGCCATCATGAGAGCGTGAAGCACTCGGTCAGCGAGTACGTCCGCGAACAGGCGCACACCAACGGCATGGAGTCCTTCTGGAGCATGCTGAAGCGCGGCTACGTCGGGACGTACCACAAGATGTCCCCGAAGCACCTCGACCGGTACGTGCAGGAGTTCGCCGCGCGCCACAACGTCCGCGACGAGGACACCGTGGACCAGATGGCCCGCATCATCGAGGGGATGGCCGGCAAGCGGCTCTGCTACGAGGAGCTGATCGCGGAGAACGGTCTCGACAGCGGAGCGAGGATGTGAGTGCTGCATTAGAATCGGTACTGACGCCTGATCTGCAGGCGATAGAGCCGAACCGCCACCAAGGGTCGATACCGGAGTTAGCCAAGGACCCGAGATCGACGGCGTTGATCCGCGATCTTCTGACAGACGTGGAAACGACACATGAGATCATCCAAGGCGATGCGCGCGAGGTGACGCTACCGCCCTTGTCGGTTCACCTGGTGGTCACGTCACCGCCCTACTGGACGCTCAAGGAGTACCCGGAGGGCGACGCGCAGATGGGCCGGATGGAGGACTACAACGCCTTTCTCGACGGTCTCCGTCGCGTCTGGGAGCGATGCTACGAGGCACTGGTGCCCGGAGGTCGGCTTGTGTGTGTTGTCGGCGACGTGTGCCTGTCTCGCCGCCAGAACGGCGGTCGCCACGCCGTCATCCCGCTCCACGCTTCCATACAGACGCAGTGCATCGAGGTCGGCTTTGACAACCTCGCGCCGATCATCTGGCACAAGATCAGCAACGCGAAGACCGAGTCCGGTCGGAGCGGAACCTACCTCGGCAAGCCCTTTGAGCCGAACGGCGTCATCAAGAACGACATCGAGTTCATCCTGATGTTGCGCAAGCCGGGCGGATACCGCAGCCCGTCCGATGCCGCACGAGTGTTGAGCGTGATCCCTGCGGAGGACCACGACCGATGGTTCCGGCAGGTGTGGACTGACATTCAGGGCGCGTCGACACGCGACCACCCGGCGCCGTTCCCCGTCGCACTGGCGGAGCGCCTCATCCGCATGTTCAGCTTCGTAGGCGACACCGTGTTCGACCCGTTCACCGGGACCGCATCGACGCAAGTGGCGGCGAGGGCATGGGGACGGGACAGCATCGGCGTGGAGGTCGAGCCGACGTACTGCGATATGGCGAGGCGACGTCTTGCCTCCGCGCGGCTGGACGTATGAAGGATGATCACACTTCAGGACGCCGTCGATGATCTGTACCGGATTGCGGTAACGGAGAACAAAAGGCAATCGCCCAACAGACTCTCCATGCTGGCCAGTATGTGCGTCGAGCAGCTCGCAATGAGGGGAGTAGTCGGAGCCGCCACGGAGATCCCCGTGCCCGGTATCGGACGTTCCAAGAACTGGGACGTAGCATGGCCTCCAGAGGGCAGGGTGCGTCTCGGAATTAGTCTCAAATCGTTGTTGCGCAACATCGCAGGGACAGTCCCAAACAGGGTTGATGACCTTGCGGGTGAGATGGCAAACGTTCAGTTGCTATCACCAGAAATCGTCACAGGCTACATCATGCTCTTCGACACGACGGGCAGTGACCTGCGGAAAGATGGCACTCGATGGGTCGACTTCTTTCGTGAGTCTGTTGAGCGCCTATCCGGTCGAGACGCTCCCGCGTGGGCCGCGGGCATGGTAGAGGCATCGGCCGTCGTTGAGATAGAGTTTTCCGATGGCGTCCGGATCGTGAACTCGCCCGATATGGACGCCTTCTTTCAGCGTCTCGCCGACCGTGTGCGCGAACGCAACCCCGAATCACTTTACCTGGAAGAAACATGACCGACGAAAAGATCAAGCGTACTTCGAAGAAGGTCAATCACGTGCCGGAGCCCCGCAACCTCCGGATGCCCCCGAGCGACTACCAGCCCAGCAAGGCCGACATGGAGGTCGAGTCCGACATGCCTACGATGTCGGACGACGAGCTGCGCCGGGCGTTCTTCCGCCCGTTCAGGTTCGTGCGCGACGGGTCCGAGTAGATAAGGAGCCTGGTGGGCGAGCGACTGCGTGACGGGGGGGATAAGTACCCTCAAGAGACGAGAGGAACCCGGTCGATGCGAAAGTTCAAACTGATCCGAATGATCCTGGAGCACGCGGAGCGCGCGGGACCGGCGGGCGCCAACCCCCCGGAGTTCGACTGCTACGACGAGACGACCGTGCAGGAGCACATTCGTCTGTGCGAGGAGGCGGGCTACATCGAGATTCAAACGCTACCGTATCGAGGGGCGAAAGTCTGCGTCTACATCGACCGCTTGACGTGGGAGGGTCACGAGGAACTCGACAGGCTCCGTCGCGTGGGGTGCGGCGCGTGACGGGTCGGGTCAAACCGGCTCGATGTTACTCACGAGAATGACGGGTCCGAGTGACCCGCCGTTGTGACTGTCGGATATAATCCCCAATGGTATCGAGCACCGTTCAACCAGTGAGTTGCATTCGAACGTCGGATTCACCCTCTTGCGCGGGCGTGGCGGCGGCGTTCGTGGACATCGAGATAGCGCTTGCGCAGGCGAATCGATGAGGGTGTGACTTCGACAAGTTCGTCATCGTCGATCCAGGCGATCGCCTGCTCCAGGGTGAGACGCATCGGTGGAGAAAGATCAAGGGCGTCATCCTTGCCGGCTGCCCGAAAGTTGGTGAGCTGCTTGGACTTGAGCGGGTTGACGTCGAGATCGTTGCCACGGCTGTGCTCGCCGATGATCATGCCGGGATAGACGTCTTCGCCCGGGCCGATCATCAGGCGGCCCCGGTCCTCGAGACCGAAGAGGGCGTATCCCGATGCCCTCCCTCGCTCCAGCGACACGAGGACACCCTGGCGCCGTGTCGGCAGCCGACCGCGATGCGGCCCGTATGCATGGAAGACGCGGTGCATGACGCCGGTTCCCCGGGTCCGGCCGAGGAACTCGCCGTGGTAGCCGATCAGTCCCCGCGACGGGCACTGGAAGACGAGACGCTGCTTGCCGCCGGATAGCGTTCTCATGCCCCTGAGTTCCCCCCTGCGACGGGAGAGGGTGTCCACCACGGCGCCGGCATGGTCGGTGTCGACATCCACCACGACCTCCTCGATCGGCTCCTCAAGCGCTCCGCTTTCCGGATCCTTGCGCAGCAGCACGCGCGGTCGGCTGATCGACATCTCGTAGCCTTCCCGGCGCATCTGTTCGATCAGGACGGCCAACTGGAGTTCGCCGCGCCCCGATACCTCGAGTGAGTCGTCGTCCGCCACCGGGGAGACGTCGATGGCGACATTGCCCTCGGCTTCCCTGAACAGGCGGTCGCGAAGCACGCGCGACGTCACCTTGTCGCCATCGAGACCTGCGAGGGGCGCATCGTTGATCGAGAAGGTGATGGCGATGGTCGAGGGATCGATCGGCGTTGCCGGCAGGGGTTCCCTTGCGCCGGGGCTGGCTACCGTGTCGGCGACCGTCGCCACTCCCAGGCCCGCAAGCGAGACGATGTCTCCGGCGTGCGCCTCCTCCAGCGCCACGCTCTCCAGTCCGCGGCGAGCCAGCACCTTGGTGATTCTTGTGGTTTCGATGAGGCCGCCGTCGCGGGAGAGGGCGTTGACCATCATGTTGGGGCGCACGCATCCCGAGGCAATGCGGCCGGTCACGATTCTGCCGAGCCAGGGGTCCGCCTCCAGGATCGTCGCCAGCATGCGAAAGTCCTCCGAGCTGTCGATGATCGGAGGCGGAACGTAGTCGAGAACCGCCCGGAACAACGCGCTCATGTCGTCGGCATCGCGCTGTGGCGTGGACGATGCCCAGCCTTCCTTGGCCGAGGCAAAGAGGGTCGGAAAGTCGAGCTGTTCGTCGCTGGCGTCGAGGGACGCGAAGAGGTCGAACATTTCCTCTTCGACTTCACGCGCCCGCTGATCCGGCCGGTCGACCTTGTTGACGACGCACATCGGTCTCAGCCCGAGCGCCAGTGCCTTGGAGAGCACGAATCTGGTCTGTGGCATCGGGCCTTCCGTGGCGTCCACCAGCACCAGAACGCCATCCACCATGCCGAGGACACGTTCGACCTCGCCTCCGAAGTCGGCGTGCCCGGGCGTATCGACGATGTTGATGGTTGTCCCTTCCCAGACCACCGAGGTGCACTTGGCAAGAATGGTGATGCCGCGCTCCCGCTCGAGATCATTCGAATCAAGCGCCCTGTCGGCGACCCTCTGGTTATCTCGGAACGTGCCCGACTGGCGGAACAGCACGTCCACCAGCGTCGTCTTTCCGTGATCGACATGGGCGATGATCGCAACGTTGCGCAGGTTCATCTTGAGGACGACAAGGCTGGAAGAGGGGCACCCACAGGGTGCGCGGCACCATAGCGACGGAGTGCATGGATGCAAGGACTCGTGGCTGCAGTCAGTGCTGCCTGCAGCCGCGGCATCGGAAGAGAATCGTGCTTCACGTCACATTTTCATGAGCTCATGGAGGGCAACGATACGTTGCTGAATGGCAACCCGTTCGCCGGACGACGGGGGCCCGACACTCCCGCCAGAACAGAGGCCTGTGGCGCGCCACGGCGTGCGGCCTTTCGGTGCTCAACGTCGTTCTGGAGGGACTTCAGCCGGCAAGTGCGACGACATCGGCCGGATCGACATAGAGGCTCAGGCGATCGCCGGGGCGTACCGCCGTGCGCGCCGGCAGGTGCACCTGAAACCCCCGGTCGCCGTCATGTCCAGCCATGAGGCGGCAGCGGACATGGGTGCCGCTGAAGTGGCACTCGCTGACGACACCTTCTCCAAGGGCCGCAAGTCCGTCGCCGGGCGCCGGCGCGATCTGTTCGGGCCTGATGGAGAGGATCACCTTTCCCTCGCGAAGGTCGCGGACCGGAAGCTCCAGCGCGCCGAACGCCGTGGCGACGGTGACACCATGATCGTCTCTTTGCGTGACGGTGCCCTCGATCAGATTGCTGTCGCCCATGAACATGGCGACGAACCGTGTCGCGGGCTTCAGGTAGATCCGGGCGGGAGGCCCCTGGTCCTCGACCTTGCCTTCGTTGAGGACCACTATCGTGTCGGCCATGTTCATGGCTTCGTCCTGATCGTGCGTGACGTGGACGAAGGTGGTTCCCAGGTGCCGCTGCAGATGGAGCAGTTCCTCCTGCATCTGCCGCCTCAGGTTGAGATCGAGCGCTCCCAGGGGTTCGTCCAGAAGAAGAACCCGGGGATCGACGACGATGGCCCGCGCCAGGGCGACCCTTTGGCGCTGGCCGCCCGACAGCTCGTGCACGCGCCGGCCTCCGGCGCCGGAGAGGCCAACGAGATCGAGGGCTGCCTCGCTTCGTTGCCGCCTCTGCGGCGCGGGAACGCCGCGCATCGCCAGGCCGAATGCGACGTTCCGGGCGACGCTCATGTGAGGGAACAGGGCATAGTCCTGAAACACCGTCGTGGTCGGTCTTCTCGCGGGAGGCACGCGGCTCATGTCCATGCCGGAGATCGTCACCCGGCCGCGGGTCGGTTCGACAAAGCCGGCAAGAATGTTGAGCAGTGTCGTCTTGCCGCTGCCTGAAGGGCCGAGAAGCACGACGAATTCACCTTCGCGAATCTCCAGGGAGACGTCCCTGACGGCAGCGGTCTCGCCGAAAAGCTTCGTGACCCCTTCCAGGCTGACGAGCGGACGGGTCATGCGCGAACCCTCCTGCGGAACACGAAGAGCTCCATGACGACCACGAGGGCCATGGAGATGGCGAACACCACGGTCCCGACCGCGTTCGTCGTGGGATCGAGACCGCTTCTCAACAGACTCCATATCTCGACCGGAAGGGTGACGTCGAAACGCGTCACCAGCCAGGCGACGATGAACTCATCCCACGACAGGGTGAACGACAGGAAGAACGACGCCGCGATCGCCGGCCACATCATGGGCACGCTGATGAGTGCCAGGACCTGCCATTCACGCGCCCCCAGATCCCGCGCGGCGCGCTCGGCGCTGACCTGATGGCCGCCCAGTTGCGAATAGCAGATACCGAAGGCCAGCGGCAGGTTGATCACGACATGGCCGATGACGACGGACAGCAGCGACTTCGGCATGCCGGTTGCCGTGAAAGTGATGAGAAGCCCGAGGCCGATGATGAGGTAGGAGACCGAAAGCGGGGCCATGAGGAGCCACTGGAAGAGGACGGCGCCGGGTATGCGGTGGCGCGCCAGGGCGTGGGCCGCAAGAAAGCCCAGAACGGTCGCCAGTGCTGCCGAAACGACTCCTACCATAACGGAATTGACGAGCGCCTCCATGAGATCGGAGTCCGAAAAGACCTCGTGGTACCAGCGCAGCGACACGCCCTTGAAGGGAGGAACGGGGAGCCTTCCGTCCTGAACCGAGAAGATCACCAGGACGACCACGGGAAGGTAGATGAAGGCGTAGGCCGCCAGCACGTAGACCGCAGCGGGAATGACGGCGAGCGCCCGAGGCCTCATCAGACCCGGTCCATCTTCAGCCAGCGCGCGCTCGCCAGGAAGACGGCGGAGACGACGAGCATGAGAACGAGCGACATGGCGGACGCCATGGGAAAGTCCGCCCGGCGCTGGACCTGCAGAAGGATCGCCTGCGGCATGACCAGTTCGCGGTTGCCACCCAGGATCTGCGGCGTGACGTAGTCGCCTATCGCCAGCACGAAGGTGATGAAAGCACCGATCATCACACCGGGCAGGCTCAGCGGCAGGACGACGTGGATGAAACTCTGGAGCCTGGATGCCCCGAGATCCTCGGCGGCCCTGCGGTAGTTCGGCGATATCTGGACCAGGTTGGCGTAGATCGTGAGCGCCAGGAGCATCGTGAAGAAGTGGACGAAGCCCAGCACGGTGGCTCCGTTGCTGTTGGCGAACGACATGGTTTCGGAGATGAGGCCCAGGGTGACGAGCGTCTGCGAGATGACGCCGTTCTCCGACAACACCAGGAGCCAGCTGTAGGAACGCACCAGATAGGACGTCCAGAACGGCAGGATGGCGAGAACGAGACCGAGACGCTGCCAGCGCCGGGGCACGAGGAAGGCCAGGATGTAGGCCAGCGGATAGGCGAAGAGCACCGAGAGGACCACCGTGATGGCCGTGATCTCGAGAGAGTTGAAGAGGGCATCGAGAAAATAGCTCTTGCTCAGGAAGGCTTCGTAGTTCGCGAACGACGGCTCGCGCACCAGCTGCGTGCCCTCCCGTCTCCAGACGCTGTAGAGCGCCATGACGGCGAAGGGCACGACGAAGAATGCAGCGAGCCACAGGAGTGCCGGCGCCAACAAGGCCCAGCCCGCCAGTCCCCGCCGGTTCATCCCGTCAATCCCGTCCCGGCCCGCAGCCGTGCGGGCCGGGACGTCTGCAGTCCGCGATAGTGGCGCGCAGGATCAGTGCTGCAGCATTTCCGTCCAGATATCGAGGAACATGGAATCGAGCTCGGGATCCGGGATGAAATAGGGCCAGGAATTCGCAATGAAGGTCTCCTGTTCATCCCAGCGCAGCGTCGCCTTTTCCTCGTCGGTGAGCGCGGCCTTGCTGTTCGAGGGCATGGCCCAGTAGCACGACGAGGTCGCCAGGCGCGCCTGGCCTTCGGGGCTGAGGACATACTCGACGAACATGCGGGCCAGCTCCGGATTGCCGGCGTCACTGAAGACGCCAATCGACTGCGACCAGCGTACGCCGCCCTGATCCGGATTCACCCATTCCATGTTGGGATCCTCGGCCATCAGCACCGCCGTCGCCCATTCGCCGCCGCCAGCGATGATGTCGACGTCGCCAGTTGCAAGTGCGGTCTGCACGGAGACGACTTCGCCCACCATCGCGGAGCGTTCCTTCATCTTGAGCAGGTGTTCGCGGATGGCCGGCAGCTCGTCCGCGGTAATGCCGTCCTCGCGAAGGCCAAGGCCGATCGCCACCAGGTTGATGAGTGGAATGTAGTAGTCGTAGATCGCAATGCGGCCGCTGTAGGCATCGCTCCAAAGAACGGCGATGTCGCGCATGTCGTCGGCATTCACCTTCGCGGCATTGTAGGAGATCGTGTTGTAGCCGAACTTCTCGGGTACGGCGTAGAGTTCGCCGTCGATCTCGTGAATCTCGGAGTCGCGTATGCCGGGGAAGATGTCGTCGAGCGGCAGGCCTTCCCGGTCGAGCGGCGCGAGGTAGCCGGCCTCCACGACCCGCGGCACATCGACCCCGTCGACGACGAAGACATCCCAGTCGCCGGGCTGCGACTGCTCGAGAAGCGCCAGCGCGGTGCCCGTCCCTTCGTACTCCTTGATGTTGACGGTGACGCCGTGCTCTTCCTCGAAGGGATCGAGAAGCGCCGGATCGGAATGGTCGCACCAGACCAGCGCGTTGAGCTCGTCGTCTGCCGCGTGAAGGGGCGCGATCCCTGCAAGGAACACGGCGGCAATCCCGAATGTTCTCGTCCAGAATGTCATGTAACTGTCTCCCCTGGTGATGTTGATGAATGCCGGGCCTCGGCCCCTCCGGCCGAATCGTAGAGCCCCTGGAGGCGGTGGTGGAACCGCCACACGGCCCGTTCGCTGTGCTGCGTTTCCCCGTCGTTGACGACGTAGCGGCCAACCCGCGGCGCTGCAAGGGACTTCAACCCCTGCCAGACTCCTTCGACAAGCACCGTGTCCTCGGCCTGCAGCGCGCCGTCCATCGAGATGTGCGCCTGCTGCTCGGGCAGCAGGTCGTCCCCGGGCCGGTCGAAGAAGAACGTGTGTCGGAACACGGTCCGGTCCCACGAAAGAGGGATCGCTTCCCAGATGAAGAGATTGGCGGGACCGGGAGAACACAGCACCATGGTGGTCGGCCATGCCCAGCTGTAGCGGTTCGCCGTCACGCCGGGAATTCCGTCCCGGCGGCAGGATTCCATCACGTGCCGGGCGGGCGGGCCTCCCATCAGGGTGTGCCAGGGCCCGTCCTCGACGAAGGCGCGGTCGAAGTCCGCGTATTCGCAATAGCCGGGATGGGCGACTTCGGTGTGGTAGGATTCGACGAAATTGTCGATCACCACCTTCCAGTTGGCGCGGATCTCGTAGTCGATGTGTCGCGCCTTGAGCAGTCCTTCCGGCTCCACGCCGCAGGCGCGGACATCTGCGAGGATCGGACCCAAGACCACGTCGGCGGGAGGCGCCGAGCCGTCGATGTTGACGAAGACAAGCGAGTCGACTTCCGCGAACCGCACCGGAAGGAGGCCGAGCGAGGTCCTGTCGAAGGCCTCGAGATGCGCCGTGCGCCTGGCGCCGACAAGACGCCCGTCGAGATCGTAGACCCAACCGTGATAGGGGCATTGCAGCACATTGCGCCGGCGCGGCTCCTTGACGACCTGCATGGCGCGGTGCTGACAGACATTGTGGAAGGCGCGCAGTTCCCCCTCGCGATTGCGCACGACGACCAGCGGCTCGCCATGGATCGTCCGGGGCAGCATGGAGCCCGGTTCCGGCACTTCGCCGGCGTGGCACATGTAGATCCACGAGGCGTGGAAGACACTCGCCCTTTCCGCCTCGAACACCGCCGGATCCGTGTAGTAGCGGGGAGCGAGGACCGGCGAGGCCAGGGGATCGTCGCTGACGCGGTGCCCGGCGGGCATTGCGGTATCAGGCAGCGCTGGCGGCGACAGTCTCGTAGTCCGCCGGAGCCGTGACCTGGAGGAGTTCGCAGTCAGGCGAGACGGTGACAACCCGGTGCGCGATTCCCGGTGGCTGGTGCACGAAGTCGCCCTTTGCGAACGTCACTTCGCCTTCACCCTCGTACCAGAATGTCGCGGTCCCCTCGAGCACGTAGACGATCTGGAAGTCGAGCATGTGGGAATGAAGCTCCTCGAGCATCCCGTGTCCGGTCGCCCGGCTGACATCGGCCGCGAACCTGCCTCCTGTCGCAACCTCGAGTCCGAGATCCCGGCTGACGAACGCCGAGTCCCCGTCATCGGTCGTCCACGAGGCATCCGACGCCCTGCTCACGTGGAATCCAGCCGCCCGTTCCGTCATCCTCCCCTCCCGTCTTCTCTGTCAAGATACTACCGCCCGTACGGCTTCTTCACCAGTAGCCCGGAAGGTCGGCGCAGCCATGACACCCGCTGAAGGCGGGAATTCCGCATGTCCTGCGGCTGAACGATCATGGCGCTTGCCCGAGCCAGGCGGCGATGAGCGTGCGGTAGCGTCTGCCGTCGAAACTCGGAAAGTGGCCGCCGTGGACGACACGGACCGGAAGATCGAGAATGCGTTTCATGGTGACGGCATAGGCTTCCCTGTCGGAGTGGTAGGCGTCGTCGATGAGCGGCCCGTCGTAGATCGTGTCGCCGGAGAACAGGATGCCCGTGGCCGCTTCCCACAGCATGATGCTGCCGGGAGAGTGTCCGGGCGTATGCATCACCTCGAAATTTCGGTCGCCCAGATCGACGCGGTCGCCTTCATCGATGAGCCGCGTGGCCGGTGCGGACCTGACTTCGTAGCTTCGCGATCTGTAGGCCCCCGGAGGACGCCGCGTGAAGATGTCGTCGGTGACATAGGGGTCCGCAAGGGTGTTGGCGCGGGTGGGCCGCGCCATCAGTCCGGCTTCGCGAGGATGACACAGACGTTCGGAGAACTCGTGGTGGCAGCCGATGTGATCGAAATGGGTGTGGCTCGCCACCGCCAGGCAGGGGCGTTCGGCCACCAGCGCCACCTGTTCGACGAGACTCACCACACCCATGCCGCTGTCCACCAGCATGTCGCGGTCGCGGCCGCGCACGTGCCAGATGTTGCAACGGTAGAAGGCCTTGATGAACGGTTCGTGAACATGTGTCACGCCGTCCTCGAGGGAGGTTGTCTCATACCAGGTCTCGGGTGTGGCGATACGCATGACGGGGTCTCCTCGTGTCACGGGCCGGGCAGCGAACGGTACGACATGGCGGACGCCGGTGACTCGGCGGCCATGTCCCGACCGATTCGCCGGGCCAATGCGAGCCAGGCCGGGCGCGCGTCGCTGTCGTCGTCCACTCCCGGAAAGACGTGCATCGCAACATCGTCGATGCCGCAGTAGCCCAGGACGCCGACGTCGATCGAGCGGCGCATCGCCTCCTGGTAACCATAGCGCCGATAGGTGGCGGCGGACGACCCGGCGGGACAGAGAAGAACGGCCCGCTCCAGTGCCAGAAGACCGCGGGATTGCCGGATCGTGAAGTCGTAGGCCCATCCCTGGCACCACACCCGGTCGATCCAGCCCTTCAGCATGGCCGGAAACGACCACCACCAGACGGGAAAGACGAAGGCGATGGCCTCGGCGCGCATGACGCGCTCCTGCTCGCCGAGCACGTCCGGGGGCATAGCCGCCGGTCCATTCGTGAACTGGACGAAGTCCTCCGGGCGGAACCGCGGATCGAATCCTTCCCTGTGAAGGTCGGCCAGCTCCCATGTATGACCTGCATCCTCGAGTCCGGCGAGGAACGCATCGAGAATCGCTCCGGTGAAGGACTCCCTTTCGGGGTGGCAAAAGATCGTCAGGACGCGCAACGTGTTCCCGCTCGTGACCGTCCAAGGACATAGTAGGCACCTGACCGCCGTTTGGCACACCCAGAGGGTCTCACCCCGAAGAGGAGCCCTGTTTCAATGAGCGATGGCGTCATCAGGCAGCGTACTATCACGAGCCACGTGACTGGAGCGCCGCTCTCCCGGGCGTCTGCACGAACATACCAGGCGGCTTTGCGTGGGGAGAGGGTTGTGTCCCAGCGCCCGATGTGTTCTGAGGCAGTTGAGTGCACGTCCCTTGCGTGTGCTTTATTGACCTGACAACTGCCAGAGGACTTCGAATGGTCAAGGAAAGCGATCTGAGCGAGGCGTCTCGCAGTTCCTTCCTCACTCAGTACACGTTTGAGGTATTCGATGATCGGCCATGGAACGAACCGCCACCGAAATCCGAAAGACGCGTGGCGATCGTGTCCACGGCGGCCATCCACGCGCCCGAAGACCGGCCCTTCGGTTTTGGTGCGTATGATTTTCGCACCTTTCCGCGGAGCCAGCGGCAGTTCCTGTGCAGCCACAATTCCATCAACTGGGATCGAACCGGCATGATGCGGGACATCAACGTCGCGTACCCGATCGACCGGCTCGAGGAGATCTGCGAAGAAGGCGGCGTCGGCTCCGTGGCCGATCGGCACTACGCTTTCAACGGTGGCACGCATGACGTCGCCAGGTATGAGACACACGCCAGGCGAGCCGCGGCCGCGATGAAGGCGGAGGGCGTCAACACGGTCGTACTCGTTCCTGTCTGACCAGGATGCACGCGCGCCGTGGGCGGGCTTGCACACTACCTGGAACGCGACGGGCTTGCGACGGTCAACATCGCCCTGGTCTACAAGCACGCCGCTGTCGCTCAACCCTCTCCGCGCGCCCTCTGGGTGCCGTTCTGGTATGGTCGCCCCCTGGGCGCACCGAACGAGTCCGTGCTGCAGCGCCGCGTGTTGGACGCCACGATGGCGTTGCTGGACGAGCCTGGCGACAGGCTTTTGAAGGAGTTTGCGGAAGATGCACCGTTGACGGCAGGCGCGCTGGATTGGCGGCCACCCTTTGATCTGCCGCCGGTTGATGAAGACGGTGATCGCAAGGCTCTGGCAGACGCGCTGCGCGAGGAAGTCGCCATCATGGCGGCTCGCCACGAAGAGGCCAGAGCCGGGCGGAACGGCAGTTTCGTCGGGCTGAGCGGCCTCTCCCTGATGGGCGTTGCAGACTTGCTCGTCGATTTTCTCTGCGCACGCGAAGAGACGATCACGTCGACAAAGCGCCCCGGCCTTGCCTTGAAGTTCGGTGCACAGGAATTGATCGACGCCTATGCGGAATGCGTGATCGCGACCGGCGGCGCGGACTCGCCCTTTGGGTTCCGCCACTGGTACTGGCACGAGACGACGGCGGGACTGACCGTGCGTCACCTGGCTGAAATCGCGAAACTCTCGACCGACTATCGGGCCCGGATGGCTGCGCGCCTCAAGTCCCTGCTCCCCAGAGAATGGGATTTCGTGCCTGGTTCCTGACCGAAGTCCAATGTGTGCCGTGGAAAGGCGCGCGCCA
The DNA here is from genome assembly GCA_965207785.1 of Alphaproteobacteria bacterium. Taxonomy (GTDB): domain Bacteria; phylum Pseudomonadota; class Alphaproteobacteria; order SP197; family SP197; genus SP197. Next base: position 653,706 of record CBDBNO010000011.1, read on the forward strand.
GACTGCAGTTGGCGCATGCAGTCGATGGCCGCAACGAACTGCGTCCGGTCCCATTTCCGGCAGGGTACCGGTCTCCTCCAAAAGTCGCTCGCACACCAGCAGCCCATCACAGGCCGTCTCGAAAACGGTCGTGTTCAGGACGGACACGCTCTGACGGAACTGCTGGTCGAGAACTGCGGGCAGGGGCCGCGGCAGATCGGCCTGGATACCGCTGTCACGGACCTCTGCTTCCACGCCGAGTGGTCCCGCGAAGACATGGTCATCGGCGGCGGCGAGCAGCCACGACACCACGCCATGGCGCATCCCCCGACTGTCGTTGGAGTTGACGGGCGTCGCCAGGGAACGCCATATTGGCTGTGATCCAGCGAGTGGGGAGAGCCTCCATCGTGGCGCCGACACGCAGGGATGTTTTGCTGGCGAGCGCGTCTATCGTCGGGGCGGCGCTGATCCCCGCCGGTGTGGCTCAAGCCTCGAACAACGTCTTCGAGGCGATTGATGTGTTCACCGGCGGCGCGTCGCGCCTGGAAGGGGGCATCCTGATCGATGCGCCGGAGATCTTCGACAACGGCGGAGCTGTGCCGATCCGGGTCGTCGCCGAGGGTGCGCGGCGCATCGCGATCTTCAACGACGGGAACCCCAATCCCGGCGTTGCGGTGTTCTCGTTCGGCAGGCTCGTGCGGCCGGAAGCGACGATCCGCATCCGCCTGGCCCGCAGCCAGACCGTGTATGCCGTGGCGGAAATGGCGGACGGCACGTTCCGCGAGGCTTCCCAGAAGATCGCGGTGACGGTCGGCGGCTGCGCCTGAGGAGCTGGCGATGGCGGAACCCAGGCCGCGCGTGAAGCTGCCAAGGTCGATCGAGGCGGGTGTTCCGTTCACGGTCAAGACCCGCATCACCCATCCGATGCATACGGGGGAGCGCCACGACAGCGAGGGCGCGCTCATACCCCGCCAGATCATCAACCGCTTCGAGGCGAGCTACAACGGTGAGTTGGCGATCTCTG
>CBDBNO010000012.1:0-910000 GCA_965207785.1 Alphaproteobacteria bacterium
GCGCGCCTCGACCCAGGCCTTGTAGGCGCCGTAGCCGTCGCTCACCAGGACTCCGGCATACTCGCCGAGGAACGCGGCCACATGCTCGTGCCGGCGGGAGGTGGCGAAGGGGAACACCACCTCGCCCTCCTCGCCGAGCATCGGCCAGAAGAAGCCTTTCTTCATGGCTCCGGGCTTGCCCGGATGGCGCCCGGCCCGGATCGGCGTCTCGTCCATCTGGATGACGGCGCTTTCCAGCACCGAGCGCCACTGCGCCTCGTGGATCGGCTTCAGGAGCGCGATCGCCCGGTTGGCCCACAGGCTCAGGCTTCCCCGGTTGATGGTGATGCCGGCGGCGGCCAGCATCCGGTGCTGACGGTAGAGCGGCAGGTGCCAGAGGAACTTGTCGATGATGAGGCCGGCAACGAAGGAGACATCGGCGCAGCTGTTCTTGAACACGCTTTCGCGGGCCGGCGCGCCCACCAGGGCGCCGGTCTGGCGGATCTTCGCCGTGACGTGGCGATAGCGGATGACGACGTGCCGGTAGTCGAGGGTGGCGATGCGGCAGTGGATGCGCTCCGAGACCACCTCGTAGTCGTCCTCGGACAGCCCCTCGATCTGCGGCGGCGTCACGGTGATGTCGACGACCGGGGCCTTGTGGTCGAAGCGCAGCCCGCTGTCGTTGAGGGCATCGCCGCGATCCTTCTTGCGGCCGGGCTTTCCGCCCGCCCGCCGGCGTGCCGTATCGGCGACGCCGGCGGCGTCCGCGGTGTCCTTGCGCTTCTCCGAGCGCGAGCCGTAGAGGTCGCGTTGCAGCTGGACGATCTGGGTGGTCAGGGTGGCGGCCTGTGCCGCGAGGTCGGCGATCTGCCCCTCCTGGGCGGCGATCGTGGCCGCCATGGCGGCCTTGTCCGCCGCCAGCCGCCCGGCGAGCGCGATCAGCGACGAGAGCGCCTCTGCGGCCTCTCCCGGAAGGGCGCCGCCGGCGAGCAGACGGGTGAGATCGCGGCCGAGCTCGTCGACCGCGCGGACATCCGGCGATGCCTTCATGCCTCGGCCTCGACGGCCATCAGCGCCGCCAGCACCGCCAGCCGCTCGGCTCGCGGCATCGCTTGATAGCGGCGGCCCCAGCTCGCCGCCTTGCGCTTGACGGTCTGGCGATGGGTGAAGTTGCGCCCGGCGCACGACACCCAGTGCACCCGGTCGGGCTCGAAGTTGAACCACAGCTTCTCGGTGACGATGCAGGACTGGTTGTTGACCTGGATCTCGAGCGAACGCCAGCCGGCCAGATGGTCGTCGTAGAGCCGGCAGGGATAGCCGGAGACCATCACCTGACAGGGCAAAGACTTCAGAATGCCGAGAAGCGCCGCATGGTCGGCGTCCGTATAGTCGAAGCGGTAGCGGCGCTCTGAGCGGCGCGTCGACTGCACATAAGGCGGGTCGCTGTAGACCAGCTCGCGGCCCTCGAACGCGAAGTCCGACAGGAAGCGGTGACAGCAGCCGTGGTGAAGCTCGACCGGGTAGTCGCAGCGGAAGCTGTCGATGGCCCGGCGGTTGAGATCGATGCCGACCGAACGCAGCGACGGCGGCTTGCGCTTCATGATCGCGCCGCCGCCAAGATGCGTCTCCACATAAAGATCATGCGGCGGCATCAGGCTCACAATCGCCTGGCAGAGCCCCGTCGTCGCCTTCGATCCGTACCATGCCGCCATCAAACCCCTCCGACGCTGTGCGCCCGAACGGCAGCTCAATAGGACGGACCGCCTATGCTGTCAAACGGAAATCCTCCTCAAATCGACGCCGCGGTTTAATCGCTTACAAGCGTGTGCAGTCCGATCTTCTCGCCCTGCGGGCTCTTGATCCCGGCTATCCAGCTCTTTCGGCTGATCTCGATCGCGACATACAGATCCTATGAGGGCCGCCGTGCGGCCGGCGCTACAGTGCCGTCCTTTCACTCATGAAGAGGAGACGCGCGATGTCCCCGAGGATCGAACCCGTGGCGCCGACCGGTGCCGAGTTTACCACGCTTTATGTGTCGTTTGAGATCAGCCGCAAGAGTTGGGTCGTCGGCATCAAGGGCCCGGCGAGCGACCGTATCGGGCTGCACACGCTGGCGGCTGCGGACGTGAAGGATCTCCGCATCCTGATCGAGCGGCAGCGGACGAAGGCCGAACGGTCTCTCGGACGCCCCGTGCGGGTGCTGTGCTGCTACGAGGCGGGCTATGAGGGGTTCTGGCTGGCGCGCTGGCTGCAGCAGGAGATGGGCCTGGAGACGGTGGTGCTGGATCCGGCGAGCCTGCTGGTGAACCGCAAGGCGAAGCAGCGTAAGACCGACCGGATCGACGCCAGGAAGATGGTGCGTGCGCTGCTGGCGCATGACCGGGGCGATGCGGCGGTGCTGAGCCAGGTGCGTGTGCCGAGTATCGAGGAGGAGGATCGCAAGCGCCTGCTGCGGGAGCGCCAGCGCCTGGTCAAGGAGCGGACCTCGCTGACGAACGCGATCAAAGGGCTCCTCAAGCTGCACGGCATCTTCGATCTGGAGCCGCGTGCCGCCGACTTCGATGCGGCGTTCGCGGCCGTGACCACGGCCTGCGGCGAACCGTTCCCGCCGCGGGCGCGCCGGGAGATCGAGCGGCTCGCCGAACGTCTGGGCCTGGTCATGCAGCAGATCGAGGCGGTCGAGGCCGAACGCGATGCTGCCGTGCGCCGCACGGAGGCGGGCGCGGGCAGCACGGCTCGGGCCGACGCGACGATCGCGATGCTGAGCCGGCTCAAGGGGGTCGGCACCAACGATGCGACCCTGTTGACCCACGAGGTCTTCTACCGCGAGTTCCGCAACCGTCGCGAGCTCGCGGGCTGGGTCGGCCTGGCGCCGACCCCGTGGGCCAGCGGCGACGTCGAGCGCAACCAGGGGATCGGCCGCGACGGGCCCGCCTGGATCCGCGCCCAGCTCGTGCAAATGGCCTGGCGCTGGGTCCGCTTCCAGCCCGGCAGTGCGCTGAGCCAATGGTTCCAGACGCGCACTGCCGGTGCCCGGGGGCGGATGCGCAAGGTCATGATCGTGGCGCTGGCCCGCAAGCTCCTGATCGCGCTGTGGCGCTATGCCAACACCGGTCTCGTGCCCATCGGCGCACGCGTCGCCTGAGCCCGAGACCTCGAGTTCCCGGACCGGCCGGACGCGGCCGGCGCTGGGCCGGGTGGTGTGTGACCGATACCACATTGGGCTGAAAGACGCCGGCATACAGATGGGTCCCGCCTCCGGAACGTGGCGCCGCAGCACGCGGGATTGAGGGACGGATCGGCGATGCGCCGGCAACCGCCCGGATAAGAGTTGGGTGCGCGCCACACGGTGCGACCGGTGCCAACGCGTTCCGACCCGGCAACATCAGACGCCAACCGCTTCCCAAGGATGCATGGAAAGAGGAAACCGCAGGAGAGGCAACCATGCTGTAGATCGCTCCGCGCCCGCCGCTTGACAGAGGGCCCTTCATAAGAATGTGGTAGCCTCAGCACCGGTCGGCGCCTCGGGTTCGATCCTTGGGAACATCGTGAGGTCTCCTCTTCACGTGGGAAAGGACGGCACTGTAGCGCCGGCCGCACTGCGGCCCTCATAGGATCTTCTGTGGTTGCGGGCATGGCCAATGGTCTTGAGCAGGGGATCACTGGCTCAAGGCCGTCCTGGAATGACCGGTTGCCGCAAATCGTACGTCTACTTCCCCGCCCGACTCTGACCAACAGCCATCGTTGGTCCCAATTGTTCCGTAATCACTGCTCGAGACAATTACTAGCCGACGGCTCCAAAAGCTCTTCCAGAGGGATGCAGCATCCTTGTTGTTGCAGCCAATTCCAATGATTATCGACAATGCACCTAATAATTTGCATTAATTGGTTCTTTTGATCCCCAGTCATGCCAATTTCACGCGCATAAACCCTATACGCGAATTGGTAACTTAATCCACTGCGACCTGGACGGTCACAGTATTCTGGGAGTGTCTTCCATACACCTGAGTGCTGAAGACCACCCCTAGGGCCACGCCAGTAACTGATAACATATTGACCCCTTGGAATATCGTCATATCCTTCCCATGCATCCAATTGCCTCTGATTCAGGTCCACATATTGCTGCTGCAATTGATTCGCCTGTTTCTCCATGTGGTTCCGATCAGATAGATCGCCACTGTCAACCACTATGAATATGCAATGCCTCCTTCCCGAAAACCGCCCTTCCCTTAACGCTTCCATGAAGGTAAGTTCGTTGCTTGGAGTGGGGAATGGACGGCGCTCACGCCAGCGCGTGCGGGCCTTCTGCATGTCCTGCGGAGTAATGGCATCCGATTTGCACCACATTTTCTGAACGTATTTTCTCGTCGCATTTAGTTCCGGTCTTCGGTCGGAGAACATCGCCGATTCTAGCCATCCGTCTTGATCCCTGCCTTCCAAGGACAGTCCATTTGCGGAGGCATTTGCGGAGCCCACTACAACGCCTTTGTCGGTCCAGTATGCCTTGCTATGCAACACAGGATTATGCCGTATATCGAATCCCATACCACACAACTCGTCGATTACGTCCGGGTTCGTTCCTCCCATGGTAAGATTGCAGACAATCTTTGCGCTTTCAATCTTCTTGCTGGTCATACCGCTGAACAGTTGCGCAGCACCGCGACCCCAGAAGGCGACAATGCAATAGGTCTTCTCTGCCTGCTGAAGCAGGTTTTGAATTTTCGCCGCAATGGCGTCTCGGTCATCAAGGAAGCATATCGGCATGGCGGGAAATCTCACAAAAGGCTAGTAGCGCGATCAATTGAGGGCAGCAACGCGCATGGTCATGGTTCCCTTCAAACCCAGCCACCAGGTTCAAAGTCGCCATCGAGCCAACGCACGAATGTCTCTGCATGGCGCAGATAAGTCCTCTTGGTGTTTGGAGCTAGGTCCGACGCATCAACTTCTTTTCTGTAGGTCTCGAGAGCATCTTCAACCTGTCTTAGACACTCGGTTCCGAGGCGCTTCCTTGGCATTCCGTTTCTCCATTTGAATGGATGCAAGGCGGAGAGTAGACGCGGCACCCGTAAGTGTCACGTCTGGTATTGTTCCCCGAAGGTGGGACGGCACGGTCCTTCCCGGCCTGCTTCGCACGTCGGCCAGACGCGTCCCATGATTCGTCGCGATGCCCGGATATCTGCAGTGATTTATTTGTGCGCATCAATCTTCACGGAGGCACATGTCGGCCTTCGACTCCCTTGCGGAGAAGAGCAATGAACGTTGTCGTGGGTCGTCAGTATTGCCGTTCCATTCGATCGAGGCTTCTGTAGTTGTGGTTGTGGAGGCGCCCGGATGCCTTGGGGGGAACAGTTCAATGCCGGTGACATCAAGGGAAGATACTGGATGGATTTCAGTGTGCCGATGCATGGCGAGAACTTTCGCAGTTGTCATGCTGGTGCTTGTTGTTTGTGCCGATATACGGACAGCGCCTGCGAGCGACTTCACGCCACTGTGCGACCAGACCCATGTCGGGAGCATGGTCTGGGCCTGCTGGAACCCTGTTGAGGTCGAGGGGTATCAGGGCTGCCATTTCCGAGGCGGCGTGTCGTTGTATCACCATGCGCCGCCCATCGCGTGGTCGGGCGGCTGTCGCGATCGCAAGGCAGAGGGCGACGGCATGCTGGTGGACGATCTCGGCAACCGCTCGGCGGGCCAATTCGTCGCAGGGATGAAGGACGGTGGATGGACGACCCTCCATGCCGATGGCGAGGTGATCATGGAGTCCTACGCCGAAGGCACGCCCCATGGCTTGTGGGTCTTCGATTTTTCCGCGAAAGACAACGGGGTCCACGTGATGACTTTCGAGAACGGCCGCCGGCATGGCCGGTGGGAACGTCGCGATCGGGACGGGTACCGCGAGATCGGGACATTCGAGAACGGCAAGCGAACGGGCACCTGGACCATCACCTGGCCCGATGGCGTCGAGGCGCTGGTACCGTACGTGGACGGCGTGATCCACGGCGAGATGACCGTCACCCGAGACGGACATCGGCTCGGCACGCTCGTCTACCGGGAGGGCAAGCGCGTGGAGGGCCTTCTCGATCCCATTCTACTCCGCGAACCGGGTGACCCCTGAGCCGGTATTCACAAGCCTGGTACCGTTTCATGGATCCGGATCCAGGATCGAACAGGCCATGCCCCGGTCATAGGCTCGCGCCACATTGATGCAGTGCATGACCTGCATGCCGTGGCGCTCCCAGAACGCGTCGCGTTCCCGGATCTCGACTTCGGCCGGCGTCGGCCAGATGCCTGTTTCCCTTTGCAGGGCGACACCGCCCGCACCGAAGGCGAGAGCGAAGACGACGAAGAGGGTCGATCCGAACCAGAGCCACCGCCGTGTGATCGCGTTCCACGTGCCGTAACTGGACGCAACTGCGCCCAGAACCGGCCGCATCGTCGCCACGTCGGACATGGCCCTGGTGTTGTCGGCCGCCGCCTCGTCGAGGGCACGGCGGCTGCCGGCTACCGCCTCCTTGATCGCCTCCACGTCGCGGGCGGCGGCGGCCGTGCCGGCCACGGTCTGCTTCAGGTCCGCCAGCGCCCGCGCCCCCGGCGCCACCGTATCGACGACACCGTCAATTCGATCGAAGACCGCGCCCTCGCGGGCATCGAGGGCGCGCGTGAGAGCGTTCAGCTCGTCCCGCACGTTCCCCGACAGTTGCTTCCACGCGGCGCTCTGCTCGTCCCCGAACCGCCGCAGCAGCGCTGCGGTCTCTTCCGCTTCGCCGCCACTTCTGAGTCCCCGTTCGATCTCCCGCCGCACGGTCTCGACGGCCGCCCCCTGGGCGCTGGCGAGGGCGTCGATCCTTTCCGCCAGGGCCGCCTCCGCCTGGCCGATGATCGTCGTCATGGCCGCCTCGTGGGTCTCGAAGAGCGCCTTGAGGGTGGCGGGATCGAGAGCCGTCTCCGCCTTCTGCCTCTGACGCTCGCGGCGTCTGAGTTCATCTGCAGTGCGGCGGGATTCGGGGTCTTCGGGTGTCATCGGCGCTTCCTCGTCAATCTTCGGACCATGCCGTCGGACCGCACGATGCGCTACACTGCGAGCCATGGTCGCCACCGTCACCGCCATCACGTCCGCATCGGCGACGGTGCACTACTTCGAGCAGGACGGATACTACGCGAAGAACGACCCCGAGCACCGCCGGGCGAGCTTCTGGCACGGGCGGGCGGCTCAGGCTCTCGCCCTCGGCCGTCACGTCAAGCCGAAGGCCTTCGAATCCATCCTCGCCGGCTACGTTCCCGGCACCGACCAGCGCCTAGCCCGCATCCATCACCACGGGGAGTGACAGCCTGATTGTGGACCCTGGGCGCCAGCAGGGATCACGCTGAGCGCGGTGATGATGGATTTATAGCGTAATTCGGATGGATTTTTGGTTCATTTTGGCGAGTTGAGGAAGTCGAAGGCCGTTTCCTGGCGTTTGCGGCGGTGCCGGGGCGTGCGCCAGGCGCGTCTTTTCAGACGCTTTCGGGAGACGCCGTGATCAGCCTGTGATGAGGTGTGGTGGGACCTACCCGGGTGGCGCCTGTGCCGCGGCACGCAGGTTGACGAGAGTGCGAGCGAAGACATCCTGCAAGGGGAAGGCCGAGGCAAGGGAGAGGCGGATCCGGCGCACCGTCTTCGTGACCCTGCCGGCAAGCTTGAACAACCGGGAACGGATGGTGTCGACGCGCCAGCGGGCACAGGCCGTGCCCTTCAGACCGACCCGGCGGACGATGTCGACGATGGCCCCGGCGAAGGCCGAGAAGTACATGCGCAGCTGGTTGGCCCGCATGATGTGGGCCGACGTGCGGTCGGAGAACAGCCACAGTTGCTGGTCCTTGATCCTGTTCTCCATGTCGCCCCTGGCGCAGTACCACCGCTCGTAGAGTTCCCGGGCGCCCACCTCCTTCCTGGAGATGTTGGTGACCACGTAGCGGGCGTTCCTGCCGCGCAGCCCCGGCAGCCACTCGGCCTTGGCCACCACACGGCGCTCGCGGGACCATGACTTGAGTGTGCGATACCGCAGATCCCGATACCGTCTGGACGCCTTGCCCGACACCAGGCAGCGCCGCCTCGACCTCTCGAGCTCCCCGGCGATCATGGCGTTCAGCCGGGAGTTCTGCCCGCATCCAAAGACATAGTCGACATCATGAGCCTCGCACCAGGCCATGATCTCATCCTTGCCGAAGTCGGAGTCGCCCCGGGCCACGATCCGGGTCGTGGGCCACGCGCGGCGGATCTGCGCCACGATCCGCGACAGCTCGTCAACCGAGCCAGCCGCCGCGCCACGGTCGGCGGACCGCAGCCGGCAGCACAGGATGTGTTCGCCGCAGACGATGAAGAGCGGCAGGAAGCAATGGTGATCGTAGTACCCGTGGAAGTGCCTGCCTTCCTGATGGCCGTGGATCGGATCGTCGGTGGCATCGAGATCCAGGACAATCTCCCCGGGCGCCTCGCCGTGACTCTCCAGGAACAGGTCCACGAGAAGGCGGTCCAGAACATCGTGGTCGGCCACGATCTTCTTGTAGCGATCGGTGCCCGCCTCATCCGGCAGACTGAGTTCCAGGCGGTTCAGCGTGCTCGATGCCGCCAGCACATGACCACGGTCCCGCTCGCGGACCCTGTCCTCTCCCTCCACGTCGTCGTTGCCGCAGGCCAGGGCGAGAGCGGGATCGTCACGCAGACGGTCATGATCGTTGAGATCCTCGTACCCCAGGGCCAGGGCGAAGATGCGCTGCGCCACCAGGGTCGTCACGTCGTGCTCGATGCGCCCGGGATCACGATAATCGACAAAGGCACCGGCAACGCGCTCTGTGACATTGAAGAGACTGTCGGCCTCCCGAAGCAGCAGCGCACCGCCGTCAGACGTCATGCGGCCGCCGTCGAATTTGGCCACAACCCGGCGTCGAGCAAGGCCTTCAAACTCCAGTTGTCGTGCTGTACAGTGTGTCGCCATGGGGGTGGGCTCTTCTGTGTATGTAAATGGTTGGACTCATTCACATATATCACAGAATCCATCCCCATGAGCAAGCTCTGGTGAGCGATCCGGGCTAGGGAGGGCGCGGGACGGCGAACACCAGCACCGCCCGGGCGTCGACATCACGTTCTCGGCGCCGAAGTCGGTTTCGCTCCAGGCTCTCGTGATGGGAGACGAGCGTGTGATCAGGGCCCACGACGAGGCGGTGCGCAGCACCCTCGACATGATCGAGCGGGACCTCCTCGTGACGCGGGTCCACAACCCGGCGACGGGCAGGCGCGAACGGCGGCGGGCGCAAGGCATGGTGGCGGGCACCTTCCGGCACTTGGCCAGCCGTAACCTCGATCCCCAGCTCCATACTCACAGCGTGGTGGCCAACATGACCCGCGGCCCGGACGGGTCGTGGCGCAGCCTCGATACGGGCCAGCTCCATTCCCGCCGTCTGCTGATCGGCGCTCACTACCGCAACGAGCTGGCCCGGCGCCTGCTTGCTCTCGGCTACGAACTTGAGGAGACGATGATCGGACCGGTGCCCGGGTTCGCGATCGCCGGCTGGACGAAGGAGACGCTGGACGCCTTCTCGACGCGCAGGAAGGAGATCGTCGATCACGTCGAGGAGAAGGGTTGGGACTACAATGCGGCCACTGCCCAGGCAGCGGCGCTCAAGACACGGCGGCGCAAGAAGGAGCCCCACCGGGAGATCCTGACCGGCATGTGGCGCGAGCGGGCATCCGATCTCGGCCTCGATCTCAAGCGCCGCCGCCTCAGGCGCTCCGCGCCGCCTCCTGCGCCCTCGGCCCTGGAGATCGTCGCACGGGTCGCCGAACACCTGGAGGAACGCCAGTCGGTCATCGCCGTTCACGATCTGGTGGCGGGCGCGCTTGCCCATGCGCCGGGGCGTCACGATCTCGACGGGATTCACTCCGCCATCGACCAGCTGCGCCGGGACGGCCACCTCGTCGACGCCATCCGCTCGCGCGGCGGCCCCTCCCTCGTCACGGACCGGGCGCTCAAGGCCGAGCGCGAGGTCGTCCGCCGCATGAAGGAGGGCACGGGCAAAACGGAGGCGATCGTGCCGGCCGAGGCGGTCGAGAAGAAACTCGAGGACACCACCCTCACGGCGGGCCAGCAGGCGGCGCTGCGCCTCATCCTCGGCGAAGGCGATTCGATCGTCGGCGTCCAGGGATACGCCGGCACGGGCAAGACGGCGATGCTGCGGGACGTCGTCGCTCTCGCCGGACCCGGCGCCGTCATCGGCCTGGCCCCCTCGTCGAGTGCGGCCCGCACCCTGGGCCGAGAGGCCGGCATCGCCGCCCGCACGCTCCAGGGGTTCCTGGTGCGCCATGGCGATCTCTCGGCGAAGACGGAAGGCTCCTTCGAGGGCAAGGTGCTGGTGGTGGACGAGATGTCGCTCGCCAGCACCGCGCAGACGAGATTCCTCATGCGGATCGCCGACCACCTCGGCGTGGCCCGGCTGGTGATGGTGGGCGACAGCCGGCAGCTGCGCGCCGTCGAGGCCGGCCAGCCCTTCCGCCAGCTGCAGCAGGCCGGGATGGCGACCGCGGTCATGGACGACATCCGCCGCCAGCGCAATCCTGGGCTCAAGGCCGCGGTTCTCGACGCCATCGCCGGCAAGCCCGGCGAGGCCCTGACGCGCCTGGGCGCCGATGTCCTCGAGGTGAACCAGGAGGACCTCGGGACCAGTGCCGCCCGCATCTGGCTGGCGCTCTCGTCTGAAGATCGCGACGGGACGGCGCTGATGGCGCCCACCCACGTGCTGCGCCGGGAGATCAACGCAACCGTCAGGGAGGGCCTCAGGCAGGAGGGCGCGCTCCGCGGGCGGCGCGTCACGCTGCCGACCCTCGTCAACCTTTCGATGACGCGGGCCCAGAAGCGGGAGATCCGCAACTACCGCGCGGGCGACGTGGTGGTCTTCCACAACGACCTCTACCACTACCGGGTGAGCTCGGGCGACATCTGCCCCATCCGCGCCATCGACGGCGAGCACCTCCTGCTCGATCACTGGGACGGCGAAGCCCGCCACGTGAAGCCCGATTCGGATGTCCGCTACCGCTACGACGTCTTCGAGAGCGACACCATCGACTTGGAGGCGGGCGACCGCATCCGCTGGACCCGCAACCACAACGAGAGCGGCCTCGTCAACGGCGCCACGGCGACGATCGAGAGGATCGGGAAGAAGTCTCTCGTCCTCGTCACCGACGACGGCCGGCGCCTGGCGTTCGAGCTCGACGATCCCCGGCTGCGCCACATCGCCCATGCCTACGCAACGACGGTCCACGCCGCCCAGGGCCTGACACGCGACAAGGTGATTGCGGTCCTCGATTCGGGCCACGGATCGCTGGCCAACCAGCAGACCTTCTAAGTCGAGATCAGCCGGGCCCGCGACGAGGCGATCATCCTCACCGACAATCGCGAGCAGCTGGCCGAGACCCTGGAAGAGAACACCGGCGAGGTCCTCACCGCCCTTGAGGCGGTGGGCGAGAGCCTCGACGAGGCCGGGATCGCCCGGCGCGTGCCTGAGAAGGTGAGCGTCGCGGATCTCGGCGTCGAGCCCCTGGAGGTCGGCCGCTGGAAGCGCGCGCGGAACCCCGACCTTGCGCCTGACGAGCCTGAGGCCATGGCGCAGTTGAAGGAACTCGCCGCCATGGCGGAGTCGTCCGACCTGGCCGTGGCGGCGTGGGCGTCCGCGGCATGGGCCCGCGAGAGCGGCCGGACCATCGGCCATGTCGAGGCGCGCCTTGCCGAGGCTCTAGCGCATCGCCCCGCGCTCCGGGTGGGCGAGGGAATGGATGCGGGCGCTTACGCGGCCTGGCGCTTCGAGGCGGAGTCGGGCCTGACCGCGGCACGGGCCCTGCTGGGCATGACCGAGTCGCAGGGTCTTGGAGACCTCGTCCACCGTGCCGACGCCGTCCTGGCCGATGACGACGTCACGTTCTCCCGCCAGGCGGCGCAGGACCACGCCGCAGCCTGGGAGGCGCGCTGGCGCGTCCTGGAGGGACGCGCCGACGCGGCAGGCCTGTCGGTGCACGACCTTAGGCGCGCGGCGGGCGCCGTCGAGGGCGCGCGGCAGATCCTCGACGACCCCGCCCTGGAGCAGGACCGCCGTGAACGGATCGCCACCACCGTCGCTGCCTTCGATGCCCGCATCCGTGCCCGACGTCTGGCCGAAACGTGGCTCGCCGCATGGGACGAGCGCAACCCCTCCGACGCGGCGGCGATCGGCGACGCCCGTGGGCTCGCCGCCGATCCCGCCCTGCCCGCGGCGCTGAAGTCCCGCCTCGCGCTGGCCATCGACCGCCATGAGCGTCTGGCTCAGGCTGCATCCCCGACGGCAGCCGCGGGGACCGCGGAACCTTCGGTCGACGACGCCCGACCGGTCGAACCGGTGACGCGTGAGCGGGCGCCGGAGGAGACGGCAACGCCCCCGCAGCCCGTGGTCGAGGACGAGGCGGAACGCGAGACGCGGCGCGAGCAGGCCCGCAAGGCCGCCAACCAGGCGCGATGCAGGGCCGACGACGTCCACCGCCAGCTGGAGGACTGGGAGGCACACCTTGCCGGCAGCAACCTCGAATCCGTGATTGCCCAGGCCAGCGGGGCGGCGCAGGATCCCGATCTCGGCACGCTAGACCGCCGCCGTCTCGAGGAGGCGACGGCCCTCGCCCGCCGGCGCCTCGAGGCGCACGAGGCGTATCTGGGCTGGCAGGAGGCCTGCCGGGTTCATGCCGACACCACCGCATCACGCGGGGCCCATGTGGTCGACGACCCTGGCTGGCGCGAACTCGTGGTCCGGGCGGGCCGCCTGGCGAAGAACCCGGTCTCGAGCGGCACCGCTCGCCGGACGGTCGCGGAATGGCTTGCTGCCACGGAGAGCTTGACCGAGACCCGTGTGACGTTCCTCGAACGGCGTCTCGCATGGGAGCGGCTGGAGACCACGGCAGAGGTCGAAGGAAAGAACCCCTTCGATCACCCCGAGACCGGCGACGTGGTGGCATGGCTCCGGGAGAACCTGGAAAGCGCCGGCATCACTGAAACCGAGCGGCAGGCCATGAGGGATGTCGTGGCCCGCCACGATGCCCGGCAGACCGAACTCAAGTCCCGTGACCGCGGGTTCAGCTGGCGGCTGTAGGCGGGTTGCGACGACAGAGCTCTCCCTCGCGCCTGGCGGTGCCGCGATCCAGGCGCACCCGTTCACGCCGGCGGACCACGGCTCCCTGACGATCCCTCGACGCGACTCCGGTCACGGCAGCGATCTGGCTCAGGGACTTTCAGGAGCGCACGACACGCATGTGTGACCTGCCGGCGCTGACGAAGCGCGCGAACAGGAGAGACGAGCCGTCCATCCGCGATCCTCGTATCAGCCCATGATGGCTTTCCGCGGCCATGTTAGGGTTCAGAGATCTCCGCCGCCCTCGACGCAAGGAGCGAACCATGGACGCCCGAAACCGCCCGCCGTACCTCCAACGCACGATCCGAGAGGGGTACATCATCCTCGTCGACGCAGTCGATACCACCTGGACCAACGGCGGCGCCTTCGCCGGAGACGGCGCACTGCCGGATCAGTTGGCTGACGTCCATGTCGGCACCGTCCCGGTCCGTCGTCCCGTCGACCCCGCCATTTCGCCTAGCGAGAGGCCGTGGCAGGCCGGTCGGGTCCACCTCGACGGCGTCCGCCGGGAAGAAAGGACCTGGCCCCGCGAGGAATTCGTCGTCTTCCGGGATCACGGCGCCCGCCGCATGACAACAGCCACCGCGGCACCGGGGACACCCGTCCAGTGAAGCTGAAGGCCCTGCAGGCCAGGCAGATGCCGTGACATTGACGCACTTCCCAGACCGGCCCTCGGCCGACCGCGCTCTCGGGAGGATCGAGAAGACCAGGATCCGCCGTGGCTGCCGCCCGGTCGGAAGCGAGGCGGAATGGCACTGACCGATCTGCAGCGGCCGCTCATGGCCGACATACTGTATGGCAACCATGTCGTGCAGAAATGGGGCGAGCCCTGGGATATCGACAGGTTCAACGACCTGATGCAGGGCGGCTATCCGCTGAAGGAAACGGGGGAGCGATGGGAATGGCGGCCCGCCCAGAGACTCCGGATGATGGCATCTGTCATGGAGTTCGACTTCCCGACATGGCTGACGACTGACGAGATAGCAGCCCTTGCGGGCGAGACCATCCCGGATGCGCATGAGGTCGAGGTCGGGGCTGGACGGCAAGGCCGCCTCACGCACGCCTGCAACGTGACCGAGATTCGTGGCCTGCCCGAACGCTACTACCGGCCGTTCTGGGAGATACACCCGGTCCATCGCGACCCGCGTCATCCGGGCTTCGAACGGTACGCAAGGTCGCTCGGTCTCGACGTCCGCCACTTCGTGGAGCGGAGCGACGGTCGAACGAAGGCGGAATACAACATCCAGCATGACTACATCCAGATGCCGCCCTACGAGATGTTCTTCAGCGCGCACGATTACTACCGCACCCTGGCCCACGAAATCATCCACTGGGCAGCCGCTAACACCGACCTGGTGCGGAGCATTCTCGAATCCGGAGCCGCCGACTACGCAAGGAACGAGCTGGTCTCGGAGTTCGGCGCGGTGTTCCTCCTCGCTGAACAGGACGTCTCGCACGTTCCTCACCCCAGGACGGTGGCCTACGTCAGGGAATGGCGCGACAAGGTATCGCTCACCGACGAGCAGGTGGTGGATGCGGCCGAGGACGCTGCGCGGGTGACCGCGTGGCTCTGCCACGAGGCGCCTGCATGGCGCGCCGGCGATGGCGAGACGCGCCGCCGGACTCCACTGGACGGCCAGAACCACGGCCACTCTCCCGCTCCGCCGCGCGGTCTCACCAATGCCCCGACGCTCGCGGCGGCAGCCGCAGCGCGCCGTTTCGTGGCGGACGCGCTTGCGCTGGAGAGGTCGATCGGAGGGAAGGATCGCGATGCCTGGGACCGCGAGGCGGCCCGCCTCCTCGAAGCCGCCGGGACCATCGATCTTGGGATCACGGCCGTCGTCGCCGCCATCGAGGCCTCCGTAGCGCTCGAGACATCCTTCGCCCAACCGCCCCCTTCCGCCGCCGCGTGGCTCGAAGCCTTTCGGGAACGCACTGCCCGCATTCAAAGAACGAGAGCGATGGTGAGATCCGCAGCCGACATGTCGGCCGGCAGGTCCCGCGGCCCGCGCTTCTGATGATCGCTCCCGCCCGCCTCGTATGGTACAATCCGTTTCCATCACCATCGCCCCGGGGAGGCATCACCATGGATTCCGCGAATCCCGATGCAGGTTGCGTCTACCGCGGCGACCTCATCTGCAGCGTCGCCGGGGTCGACAAGGCTCTCACCACTGACGCCGCCTTCAAAATTCATGGCATGTTTACGGAACAGGACAGCCTCGAGTACATCAACGTCGGTCGCGTGCTGGTCCGCTCCAGTTCCCGCAACGGGCCCTGGCAGGCGGGCCGGATCCACATCGATGGCGTTCACTGGGAGGAGAGAACCTGGGCGCAGGACGAATTCGTCGCCTTCCGGGACCACGTCGCGAGCCTGGTCGAGGTCAAACTCTCGCCGCGGGAGGAGCTCGAGCAGATGATCGCGAACACCGGTGTCGCCATTCGAAACTGCCGCCGCCTGCAGGCCCGCCATGATCGCGATTCGCAGGAGTATGCCGAATTCGAAGGCATGATCGAAGCCGGCCACGAGTTTGCTGCCTCCTTCCGCAAAAAGCTCGAGGCCCTGCAGTCCTCGTCACCCGACATGGCCTCGGCCGCCAGGTGACCGCTGTCTCCTCGCCCGCCGCCGACATCACCTGAGCCACCACCTCGCCGGAACTGCCATCAGGCGACACTGAAGGCCGTGCAGCCCAGGCGCCGCCGCAGGCCATCGCTGAGTGCGACGGCCGGAGCCACCACGGGTGATCGGCGCCTCGACACGACATGCCTCTCTGCAGGATTCTCTGTCGTTCTCATGCATGACACGCGTCCGGCTGCACGGCCGACCGGCCTTTCCGCGACATTGACGGCCCGCCGCCCCTCACTCGCAGCCGGTGGCCGTCGCGTCACCGGAACCGCAAGGCGACCATTCGGAAGCGGCCCGGCCGCAGCATCGGCTGGCGGCTTCAGGTTCGGTTGCGCTCGTAGACCTCTTCCTCGATCCTGGCGGCGCGGCTGTCCTGCAACACCTGTTCCAGCAGGCGGACCATGGTCCCGTGACGCCCGGTGCGGGTCATCGCGTTGAGCCTGATCTCGAAGAGCACCCACAGGGTCTCTGCGAAGCCCGGTGTCTCCTGCGTACCCTCCAGGACCCGGACGGTCTCGGCGGTGGCCTTGACGGTCTCCAGGAGGGCCCGCTGTTCCTCCGGGCTGAGAACCAGGCGGAGCGGGTTCCTCACCTTCGCGGGAGGGTTGCGGCTGAGCGCCCGCTCCACGAGAAGCTTCGACATCGACACGCCCTCGCGGTCCGCAAGGGCGCGGATGCGCTCCCACTCCAGACGACTGCAAGAGATCGAGTGCATGGCGGCCCTCTCCTCGACGCGCCGGCCGGTCATGGTCCCGGTCTCCCGGCATCGCGTTGCGCCTGGAAGTCCCGGGCCGCAAGATAGAGGAACGATAGAGCTTCCATGGCCGTGACATCGCTTCCCGGCAAGGGCTCCATCAAATCCTCGAGAACCAGCAGGGTCCGGTTCACCCGGTTGAGAAGATCGCGTTGTTCGGATTCGGAGAGTGCCAGGCGCATGTCGTCCTCGTCCTCCAGGGCGCAGGCGACGACGAAGCGCGAGATTGACATCTTCGCCTCCTTCGCCCGCTGGCCGATCTCCTTCCAGTCGCTCGGGCGGCAGCTGACGCTGAACTGCTGGTTGCGCCTCACCGGCCCGACTCCTTCCCGTCCAGCAATCGCTCTGCCTCCAGCAACGCCTCAATCTCGTCTCCGACGGCCAGCCAGGCATCGCTCTCGCCGGCGCGCTCGAAGCGGTATTGCTCGATGCGGGCCAGCATCATCAGACGATGGGCGAGACGCCACTGCAGGTCGACCGGAAGGCCAGCGGCTTGTGGTGCGGTTGTGGTCAGGGCCTGCTGCACGACGAAACGTGAGATGGGCATGTCGAGCGTGTCCGCGCGCTCGCGAATTCGTGCCCACTCGCTGTCGGTGGCCATGATGCTGCGCGCCTTGCGCCGCGTGTCCTTCGACTCCATCATGCACTCATGTGTTGATTGACGGGACGACACATGGTGGCCGTGATGGCGTGTCACGATGGGGAATTGCGCCAGGCGTTAGCATGTAATCACCATGGATTACATTGATGCCCATTGTAGATAACTTTCATCAACTGGCGGTGTTCCGCGGTTTCTTAAACATAGAAGAAATTCTACTGATGTCTTCCACAAATGCAACTAGTGGCAGCAGGATGTTTCGTCTTGTATAGTCCATGTGTCGTCGTAAGGGGTTGACGTGGCCCCTCTTTGTGCCTAGTTACAGCAATATGGCGAGAGAGGTGATGTTGACCTGTTGAGTAGTATATGTTTGGATGTGGTATTGATTTCGTCACACCCATCGCTCATTCTCCCATGCGGCTGGTCCGGCATCGCGGGTCTTGTATCATGGCACTGCCATGGAAACATCCGCAGCAATCCCCGACCAGGCTGGCAACGTCCCCGAATTCGGGGTCGCGGAAATCTCGCAACGGGTGCGCTCGACGGTCGAGGCGGCCTTCGAGCGTGTCCGCATCCGCGGCGAAATCGGCCGGGTCACCAGGGCGGCATCCGGACACGTTTACCTCTCCATGAAGGAAGACAAGGCAGTGCTCGACTGCGTCTGCTGGTCGCGAACGGCAAACCGCCTGGCCCACCGGCCCGAACAGGGTCTGGAAATGGTGGCCACAGGCAAACTGTCGACCTATCCCGGCCGCTCCAGCTACCAGCTGATCATCGAGAGCCTCGAGCCGGCCGGTCTCGGCGCCCTGATGGTGCTGCTCGAAAAACGACGCAAGCAACTCGAGGCGGAGGGCCTCTTCGATCCCGCGAACAAGCAACCTCTGCCGTCGTTGCCCGACGTCATCGGGGTCGTGACGTCACCGACGGGTGCGGTGATCCGCGACATCCTGCACCGTCTGCGCGAACGCTTCCCCCGCCATGTCCTGGTGTGGCCGGTGCCGGTGCAGGGAGATGCCGCCGCGCCTGAGATCACCGCCGCCATCGAGGGATTCAACGCCATCGGCCGCCACGACCGGGTGCCGCGCCCCGACCTCATCATCGTCGCCCGCGGAGGCGGCAGTTTCGAGGATCTCATGCCCTTCAACGACGAGGGCGTGGTGCGCGCCGCCGCCGCCAGCGCCATACCGCTGATATCGGCCGTGGGGCATGAAACGGACACCACCCTGATCGATCACGCTGCGGACCTGAGGGCGCCCACGCCGACCGCGGCCGCGGAGATCGCCGTTCCGGTGCGGGCCGAACTCATGGCGCGCCTGATCGAGACTGACGGCAGGCTGGTGCGGGCAACCACGGAGCTGCACCAGCGTCTCGCCAGCCACCTGACAGGTCTCGCCCGCGGGTTGCCGAGGCCCGGTCGCATTCTCGAACAAAAGAGCCAGGACCTCGATCACGCCGTCTCGGGTCTCGACCGGGTGATGTCGCTGAGACTCGCCGGTCTTGGACGCGCTCTTGACGAGCGCATCCTCGCGATGCCGGAACCGGGTGCCTGGATCGCGGAAAGGAGCGCCCGTCTCGCCGGAGTGGCTTCCGGCATCAATACCGAACTCCTTGCCGGGCGCGTGGCCCGCTCCGGAGATCGGCTCACCCATCTGGCCGGCAATCTCGAGCGGGCCGTCGGGGAACGGCTGGCGACACCGGACCACACCATCACCCGGCTCAACAAGCTCCTGGAAAGCCTCAGCTACCGTTCCGTTCTCGAACGCGGGTATGCGGTCGTGCGATCAGGCGGAACGCCGGTGACACGGGCGGCAGCAGTCGCTGAAGGCGACCGCCTTGCCATCGAGTTTGCCGACGCCACTGTCGATGCCGTGGCGGGAGACGCTGGCAAGGCATCGCGCCGCAGGACGCACACGAAACGCAGCGACACCGAGCAGTTCAATCTCTTCTGAGCCGCCGACGCTCGACTGCGAAACAGCCCGACCCCGCTACGCAGTCCCCTTGATCACGGAACCGGTTCAACCGATGCGAATGCCCTTGAGGTGTTCGGGACGCGGAACTCCGGGCTTCAGACGCGGATCGTCCTCGGGCTCGCCGATCACGGTACGCACCGGCACGAGCCCGGCCCAGATATCGAGGGCGTAGTCCTCCTCGTCATCCTCGCAATGGCCCGTCCTGATCTTGGCGCTTGCCTCCTCGATGGTCATGCCGACGACCGAGGTGGCCTTGAGTTCCTGGGCCTGCACCGGTCGCAGGGTCTCCCAGCGGCCCGGTACGAAGCGATCCAGGAAGGACTTGAGGGAAGCCTCCTTCTCGGTCGCGTCCCTGACCAGGGCGGCCGTGCCGAAGAGCGTCGCCGAGCGGTAGTTGACGCTGGAATGCATGCCCGAACGCGCCGGCACGAAGCCGTCGAGATGGAAGACGTTGACGCAGACCGGCACACCGCCATGAACCTTGCGCAGCATGCGGCTTGCCGACGAGCCATGCCAGTAGACGCGCTCGCCTTCGCGCCAGACCAGGGTCGGCGTGACATAGGGCTGGCCCTTGATCACGTAACCGACCGAGCCGGTGCCGATCTCGTCGATCAGCCGGTGCACGGTGTCGGCATCGTAGTGGGCGCGCTTGAAGAGCCGCTTCACGCGGCTGCGTTCGCTGGGGGTGAAGGTGTTCAAGGCTTGACTCCCGAAGACATCACATGGCCGGCACGCAGCCGGTGAACGTCGCCGGCTTCGTGCATCCAGCGCAACTGGTCGAACAGACTCGACAATAAGTCAACCGGGCCGGTACATCAGTTCCGACCGTCGTCGGGCTCGGGCGCCGCACTGGTGCCCTTCAACGCCGTCGCAGACGCCTCGCCGGGCCGAGGGCCAGAGCGAAGGCAACAACTTTCCGCTCGCCTTGTCATTGCCGTGACCATGGTCGATGCGCTACCACCTTGCCGTCGCGAGCCGCATGCTGGCATGACCGCCATGGCGCGAATCCATGTCGGAAGGGTCTCGGCGTCCGCTTTACCGCGCCGCGGTCTCCTGCCATATCGCAGCGGCGGCTCGCGCGCCAGGCACAACGGAGGAAGCAACCATGGTCAAGACCGCGCTCGTTACCGGCGGCAACCGGGGCATTGGACTCGAGATCTGCCGCCAGCTTGCCCGCGAGGGGCATGCGATCGTGCTCGGCTCCCGCGATCCCGCGTCCGGCGAGGAAGCCGCAGCCGATCTGCGGGCGGACGGTCATGACGTTCGCGTCGAGCGGCTCGATGTCTCAGACGACAAATCGGTCCAGGCGTGCGCGGACAGGCTCGCCGATGCCGGGGTCAAGATTGATGTGCTTGTCAACAACGCCGGCGTGCTTGCAGAGGGCAACCTTCTTTCGGGAGATTCGGCGCCGATGGACGAGGCGGTCGCCGTCAACTTCCTCGGCCCGTACCACACCGCTCGAGCCTTCATGCCCGGCATGGCCCGGCGAGGATGGGGCCGGGTGATCAACGTCTCGTCGGGCTGGGGGTCCTTCGCTTCCGGGCTCGAGGGTCCGGCGGCCTATGCCATCTCCAAGGCCGCGCTCAACGCCCTCACCGTGCGCCTTGCGCGTGAGGCCGGACCGGGGGTTCTGGTCAACTGCATGTGTCCGGGCTGGGTTCGCACCCGCATGGGCGGAAAGTCGGCGACGCGTTCGGTTGCGCAGGGCGCCGACACCGCACTCTTCCTTGCAACCCTGCCCGACGACGGGCCGACTGGCGGATTCTTCCGCGACCGGACATCCCAGCCTTGGTAGCCTTGCCGGACGATCGCTGGCTGATCATCGGCCAAGATGACGTTGCGATCGGGTGGCTGGCTCGGAAGTTCGCGCCCCCTGAAGGGGCTGCCTCCGTGGAAGGCAGTGCCTATGCGATCACAACGCGCTTTCGATCAGACTTCGGCGAGGACTTCCGATCCCAGCTTCGCCGGGATCGTTGGAACGTCGTGCTTCCGGAACTGATCTTTCGGTTCTGAATTGCGTGAGGAGATCGTGACGCTGCGCTGGAGACTTTCCTCAGCGTCGCCGACGCGCATTGAGCATCAACGATGTCGTTCCAGATTCGATGCGGTAATGGCATATGTCTCCGTTTTGGGGTGTGTGTCGGGCTGCGGGGGCCTGGTACCACCGCGGCGTGCAAGGCCGAGTTGTCACCGAGCCACCAGGGAGTTCCACAGGCCATGCATGTGATCATGTCCTATTCGCACGCAGATGAGGATCTTAGAAACGAGCTTGAGAAGCATCTTGCCGCCCTCAAACGTCAGGGCGCGATCACCACATGGCACGACCGCCGCATTGCTCCGGGCGACCAACTCCACGGCCAGATCAGCGACCAGCTCGACCGCGCCGACATCATCTTGCTGCTGGTCAGTGCCGATTTCATCGCCTCCGACTATTGCTACGACGTCGAGATGTCGCGTGCGCTGGAGCGCCATCATCGCGAGGAAGCAAGCGTCATCCCGGTCATCCTGCGTCCCTGCGATTGGAAAAGAACGCCGTTCGGCGGCTTGATGGCGGTCCCGAAGGACGGCAAGCCCGTGGTCAAGCATTCAACCCTCGATGACGGTTTTCTCGAGGTCGCCCAAGCCATTCGCCGGGTGGCGGACGCGGCAAACACCCGGCTTCCCGCAGCGGAGCCTGCAGAGACCGCCGGCGCCGACTCGGCACCGCCTGGCCCGCGTTCGAGCAATCTCAGGATCAGGACCGAGTTCGCTGATCGCGACCGCCACGCCTTCACAGCACTCCGTGGCATCGGACCTCCTCTTCCTCTGCCAGCTCGCGCAGTTCCCGGTCCCCGGATAGCAACGTCCACGCGTTTCTCTTCGCGAGAGCGAGGGCGAAGCTATCCGGAAGAGACAGCGACCTCCGCTTGCGGAGGTAGCCCAGAGCAAGCGAGACCCCATCGCCATCCAGTTCCTCGACACGAAGCCCGAGCCTGACGAATTCCGGCCCTCCGTGTTCCTTGAGCTCCCGTTCGTACAGCAGATCGGGAACGGTGAATTCGAACGGCAGACGAAAGGTCGCTTCGACAAGGCTCCCGCGGTCGAGGTCAATCAGGACGGAGGTGTCGGTCACCAGGACCTTCACGTTGCTCAGGCTCCCGCAGGTGCCGCCTCGAGGCTCGGCGGTTCATCCATGCGCCGGTTGAGCTCGTGTACCGAGTGACCGAGCAGTTCGGCGGCCTTGGCTTCGGAGATCGCTCCCTCCGACAGGGCACGGAAACACAGCCGCTCGAAACGCATGGGCCGCTCGCCGGGCATGGCCTCTGGCTCCTTGTACGGCGGACTGCGCCAGCCGCGCCGTCTGAATTCGTTGAACAGCTGCCGAACCACCGGCGCGCCGAATATCCCGAGATCCTTGCAGCGGTAGGTAAGCGCCTGAACGCTCACCCCGAAGATCCGCTTGAGCTCGAAGAGTTCGCCCCAGCCGATGGACTTGCGGTGCTTCCCGATCTCGGACCGCAGCGTCTCGGCCGGCATCAGGAACGCGCCGGCGAACCGATGTGCGGCTTTCTCTTCGTCAATTTTCGGTCCCGGATCGAGAACCATGTGGCCCAGCTCATGCGCCAGTGTGAATCGCTGACGCTCGCCCCAATCTTCCCGGTTCACGACGACGACCGACGCAACGCCCCTGTCTTCGCGGCGCACGCGCGCCGTGAGCCCGTCGATATCTGGGAGACTCATCGTGAGGACCTTGATTCCGCGCTCCTCCAGGAGATCGACTAGGTTGGGGATCGGATCGAGTCCGAGGCCCCAGTGGGCACGCATGCCGAGTGCGGCCTGTTCCGCTTCGGCAGGATCGCGGAGCACGGGCCAGGGGGCCTCGCGCGGCATGTCCCAAGCCACGGTAGGGAGCCCCAGGATCTCCTCGACCGCGAGATATCGCTCCAGCAGGTGCAGCACCCTGGCCTCGACCTGCGCCTCCTCCCGGCGGCTCGTGAGCCGCTTCTTCCGGAAGTCGACGCCTTCGAGACGAATGTCGCTGTCGCTGGCCAGGTAGTCGATCGGCACATCGAGGGCGTCAGCCAGCGCGATGAGTACGCCGGAGCTCGGCATGCTCTCGTCGCGTTCGTACTTGCTGATCGCCTGCGCCGTCACGCGGTTGTCGATTCGAGCTTCCAAGTCGCGAAGAGACAATCCACAGGCACGCCGGGACACCCTAATACGTTGCCCTACAGTCATTTTCGACCTCCCATGCGTCGGTTGACATAATGCATACTTGAGATAAATTTGTCAACTATGGGAGTTGAACTGCCGCCACGACAGCCGAGACCGCTATTGTCCAACGCACAGGAGGCGCCTCAATGGTCGTTCAAGCCAACGAAGGATCGGTGATCGCCGATCGTGATTACGCCGAAGGCGGTGGCGAACTTGCCGTTGAAGTGTTCTCGCCGCGCGTCCCCGAACCCATGAAGTTCACCTGGTCGAAGTTCCTCAAGGTGGGCGACGCGGCAGACCAGGCCGCGAAGGCCTTCGGCTATGAAGCCGGGAACCCGGCTCTCGTCGACAAGGACGGGCATGTGCTTGACCGCGACAAGACTCTTTCCGAGGCCGGCATCCGGGATCTCGACACGCTGGAACCGACCGACAAGGACGGCGGAGTCTGATCCGCGATGATTCCGCTTGCAGCGACCGACGCTGCGATCGCCGATGAGCTGCCGGGTGCCATGGCCTGGGCCATGCGCCGCCACATCGTCATGGACCCACCTCCTTACAGGGCTAGAGGCGAGAGAGAACGGCCTCTCTGGCGTCAGGCGTGGACAAGGATGCCCGCGACCTTGCTCCCAAGGATCATCGCCAGTGTTCCTCAAGCTTGCCAGGCGCACGCTGGACCGCTACCGCGCAGCCCGTGAGGGCCCTGCGTACTACAGATTATGGAAATCGGGCCTGCGATGCGCGCCGACCTTCTCACCTGGGCCTGGACACCGCGCGCGAACACTGACTGATGGGCGCCCCGGAGCGGCATCGCCAAACCGCGTCGATGGCATAAGAAAAATTGTCAGCACTTTGGAAAACGTCGCTTTCGACTTGATTCCCGGTCCTGAACCACGCGTCTATAGGCTCCACAATGAAGGTGATTTGTCGTGTTGTTGCAACGCCCTATGAAATTGGACCAAATGGCCGAAATCCAAAATGCGGGCTGGGAAACCGGCTTCCCTCTCCGGCGAGGCGTCCGATGGCGCGGTCGGCGCGCGAGAGCGCGGCGGCCAGCGTATCGTTCCATCCGATCGGCGGTGGAAGCGGAGCCGGGAGAAACGCCCGGTAGCCACCGGGGCAGCGGATCGTGCGGCCGTTCGGCTGGCGCTTCCCCGGAGGTCCGGTCATGGCGCGGCTTCCTTGTTTGCGAAACGAAATCAGGCCGGCCGCATATTATCGAAATAGCGCTAATTCGCGAATAAGCTTCAAGGCGTACGGCATGGTTTTCATGGATGGGAAGTCCTCTTGGAAGGCGAAGGCGTTGTCGCTGGCGGGGATGGCGTAGATCAGGGACCGGCAAGGCCCTTCGGCAGAAGCTCAGGGTCCCGAGGAGGATCGTGAGGGGATCCCTGGATCGTCACTCGGGGGACGGCCGCAATCGACTGCGGGAACAGTGCTCCGTTTCATGGCGCCGTCGGGAACCTCAGCGCGGAGCCTGGCGGTCCGGCAGGCGCGCCGCGAAGCGCAGGCGGACGTAGTCGGCCGTCCAGTTGCCCTCGCTGTCGCACAGGCTGTGACGCAGGAGGTCGAGGGTCTCGTCGCGGGCGGCCCGGCGCTCTCTGTTGGGGAGAGCCGCATAGAACGGTCCGGCAAAGGTTCCGAGCCAGCCTTTCATGCCTGTCGGAAGCGGGGTCGGGCGCGGGATGAGTTCGATGCTGTCGACCGAGAACCCGGCAGTCTCGAGCCGGCCGCGGTAGTCGTCCGGCGTGGGATAGAACCACGGATTGACGGCCGTGATGTCGACGCCGCGCCTAGCCAGCACGGCGGCGAGCGCCGTGACGACCGCGGCCATGTTTCCGTGCCCGCCGAACTCACCCACGAAGCGTCCGCCCCGCTTCAGTGCGCGGGCCACGCCGGCGATGGCGGCGTCGGCATCCCCGACCCAGTGCAGGACGGCATTCGAGAATATCGCGTCGAACTCGGCCTCGAAGGCAAGTGCGGCGGCGTCCATCAGGCGGGCGTCGATGCCGTGGTTGCGGGCCGCTGCGACCATCGCCTGCGAATGGTCGACGCCAACCACCTCGCAGCCGGCCTCGACGATTTCCCGGGTCAGCGCGCCATCGCCGCAACCGAGGTCCAGGACGCGCTCGCCCGGCCTCGGCGCGAGGAGCGCAAGCACGGGACGCCCCAGCACCGGCACGAAGCCGGCGTTGGCCTGGTAGTCCTGGGCGTTCCAGGATTGCTCCGAGGTCATGACCGTCACTCCCGGGATCGGGCGGGCCTATCATTGCGATCAGGATGCGGCAAGGGGAACGCCGCGAGAGCGGACCTGGTCGCGGGCTCCTGAACGGGATGCAGGTGTGATCCTTGCCAGTCCGGACCGCAGCTGGTCGGCGGTGGATGGTTTGGGCTGGGGGTAAGGAGGGAGCCAATGACCCCTCGGCAGGGCGCAACGGGTGCGCTGCCGTCGTCAGTCGGTTTCCCGGTCACCAGCGCGTTTGCGCATGGCGTCCCTGTAGGGATGCGCCGCGTAGGTCCCGAGAATCCTTACCTCGAGTGCGAAGAACCCCAGTTCCTCCAGGGCGAGACGCATCGACCGTTCATCGGGATGGCCTTCGGCGTCGACATGGAACTGGGCAGCGCTGAAGGTGCCGTCGATCATGTAGCTCTCGATCTTCGTCAGGTTGACGCCGTTGGTGGCGAAGCCCCCCAGTGCCTTGTAGAGCGCCGCGGGAACGCTGCGCACGCGGAAGATCATGCTGGTGATGAGGGAGTCACTGCCCGGGTCAGGGAGGGGAACGGTCCGCGACAGGATGAGGAACCGGGTGTGATTGTGATCCGCGTCCTCGAGGTCCCGCTCCAGGATGTCGAGACCGTAGATGCGGGCGGCCAGTTCCGAGGCGATGGCGCCATGGGCAGGATCGCCCTGGCCGGCGACATCGTGGGCGGCGCCGGCGGTATCGGCATGGGATGCCGGCTCGACTCCAAGGCGCCGCAGGGCCCGGCGGCACTGGCTGAGCGCTTGGATGTGGGAATGAACGACAGCAAGGTCGCTGATCCCGGCGCCGGGCACACCCAGAAGACTGTGATTCACCTTGTGGAAGTGCTCTCCGATGATCTGCAGGGACGAGAGCGGCATCAGGTGGTGGACGTCGGCAACCCGGCCGGCGACGGAGTTCTCGATCGGCAGCATGGCCAGACGCGCATCCCCGCCTTCCACCGCCTGGAAGACATCCTCGAAGGAGGCGCACGGCAGGGGTTTCATGGATGGAAAGGCCTCCTGGCAGGCAAGGTGTGAATAGGCACCAGGCTTGCCCTGGAAGGCGATGGTGTTGTCGCTGGCGGTCATGGCGTGGATCGGGGACTGGCGACGTCCTTCAGCGGAAGAAGGAACGTGCCTGCTCAAGGTCCCGGGGAGTATCGACACCGACCGGAACACTGTCAACGCGGCCCACGGCGATGCTCATGCCGGCCTCGAGGGCGCGCATCTGTTCCAGGCGCTCCCGCCGCTCCAGGGCGCTTTGCGGCAACGTGACGAAGAGTTTGAGCGCCTCTCGCCGGAAGGCGTAGATGCCGACATGGTGCCACAGAGGACCCTCGCCCCAGGGTGCGCGGGCTCTCGTGAAGCACAGCGCCCTCCCCGTCTCTTCCCCGTCATTCCAGGCCACCACCGCCTTGACGACATTGGGGTCAAGGGCTTCGTCCTCGTCCGTCGTCGGTGCGGCGAGAGTGGCGATGTCGGCGCCGCTCCCGGTGAGCGTGGCGACAACGCGGCCGAGATCGCGCGGCTGCAGGGTCGGCAGGTCCCCCTGCAGATTGACCACCACGTCGATCTCCTCCGCCCGGTCGATGCGGGCCAGCGCCTGGTGCACGCGATCCGACCCCGAGCGGAGATCGTGATCCGTCATGACGGCCTCTCCGCCCGCCCCTTCCACGGCATCGGCAATGACGCGGTCTGCGGCGGCAACGACGACACGCCCGACATCGGCCTCGACGGCGCGCCGCCATACCTGGACGATCATCGGCTCGCCACCGACAGACGCCAGGGGCTTCCCCGGCAACCTGGTGGACGCCATGCGCGCCGGAATGACGATGATCGTCGACAAGGGTCAGCCGGCAGCCGATGCCTGTTCCGGAGAGCCGTCATGGACCTCGACGCGCAGCGGCGTCGAGCGTCCTCCGATGATGCGTTCCGACGAACAGGCCGTCAGGATGACGATGCAGTCGATTTCGGCCCTCAGCGTGACGCTATCGCCGGCCGCGCTCAGGGTGTCGCCGATGACGAACCGGCCGTCTGCCCCGGGGGGCGTGTTCTGGAAGAGGTTGACCGGATCGGGTTGCAGGACATGCCCGATACGGGCATCGCGCGCCGCCTCGAAGTAGTTGTCACGGCAGTTCGGATGATCGGCCAGCCCCCTGCCGGCGTACCAGTCCCGGTTGCACGAGGCATAGAGCATGTCGTGGCATCCCGGTGACGCATCGGCGATGAACGTGAAGACCGGGCGATCGCGGTTGGTGAAGAAGCACTGCCCCGTTTCGGGAAAGAGATTGCCGTTGTGAAGCCGGGTGACCGACGGGCTCATGAATTCATCGTGATCGGCCTGGCTGACGGCAAAGAGATCGCCCACCTGGCATCCCTCGACATCAACGATGCGGACGTACTGGCCGCCTTGCGCGGCGATCCAGCCGTTCGAGTATCCGGGAACGTCCACCTCACGGATCCCAACCATGGTCACACTCCTTTCCGGCCCGGAAATGCCGTCTTCCGTCATGTGTTGAGACTATTCGGGAGATGTCCCGGCGACAATCAGGCCAAGCAGGGCATTCGAGAAGAGACTTGAACACCGACGCGACTTGACTAATCTCCGCAACGCCTCGACACAGGCACAATTCCCCCAACCGGGACCACTCTTTTTCGGGCCGGTGCGCATGGATGCTCTGGAGTTCAACAAGATTGCCGCCGGCCTGCTGGTCGGCCTCTTGCTTGCGTTTGGCATCGGCAAACTGGCCAATACGCTCTACGGCCCGGCCGTGGAGCATGCAGCGCCCGGGCACGCCGATGACATGGTGGCTGACGCCGAAGCGGTCGACGAGGCACCGGCTGTCGAGGTTGCGGCCTTCGTGGTGCCGATCGCCACCTTGCTGGCCGGTGCGGATCTGGCCAACGGCGAGAAACAGTTCCGCAAGTGCAAGAGTTGCCACAGCGTCGAGGCGGGCGGCCGGGATGGACAGGGACCCAATCTCTACGGTGTGGTCGGCGCACCGCGGGGAGGCCGCGACACCTTCAACTATTCCGATGTCATAGCCGGCCTGGGCGGGACCTGGACCTTCGAGGAAATCAGCCTCTACATCACCGACCCCAAAGGCTACGCACCTGGCAACAAGATGGTGTTCAAGGGCATCTCCGACGACGAGGACCGCGCCGACCTCATCGCCTGGCTCAACACCCAGAGCGATGCGCCGCTCGCCCTGCCCGAAGCCGATGGGGACGACACATCGCTGGACGACACATCGATGCTGGAGCCGGCGGATGCGGGCGGTCACCCTGTCGATGCCGAAGCGACCGATCCCGTTCTTGCCATGATCACCGGGGCCTCCGCCGAGGACGGCAAGCGCATCGCACGCACGTGCCGGGCCTGCCACACGTTCACGCGGGGCGGCGCCAACCGCGTCGGACCCAATCTCTGGAACATGGTGGACCGCGACATCGCCAGCGTGGAGGGATTCACCTATTCCGATGCGCTCGTCGCCGAGGGCGGAGCCTGGACCTGGCGCCGGTTGTGGACCTACCTCGAGAATCCCCGCCTGGACGTTCCCGGCGGCACGATGGGATTCCGCGGCATCGCCGACGAGGAGGACCGGGCTGCCGTGATTGCCTGGATGGGAACGCTCGGAGACGACCCCTCGCCCTACGCCAGGATCGAGTAGGCAACCCTGAGGAGAGGGTGTCCGTGACCGATGAATTCCACTGGAAACACAAGGAACTTGACGGCCGCAGGATCGCCGACGGACTCCACGAGGAGACACGCAGGGCCGTCGAAGAACTGACGGAACGGGGCTGGGCGCCGCGCCTCGTCTCCGTGGTGATCGGCGATGCAGACGCCGTCGCCATCTACGTGCGCAACCAGAAGCGGACAGCCGAACGGCTCGGCATCGCGTTCGAAGAACGCCACTTCGCGCAAGACATCAGTGAAGCGGAAATGCTGGCAGCCGTCCAGGCGATGAATGCCGATCCCCGGGTCACCGGAATCATCGTGCAGCGTCCGGTACCGCCGCAGATCAACATCAAGAGGCTGCAGAGCGCCATCCATCCGCTCAAGGACGTGGAGGGCCTGCATCCCGCATCCGTCGGCAACATCGTCTACAACGAACTCGACCTCGGTCCCTGCACGGCAATGGCGTCGGTCCACATCCTCAAGACGACGGGTCTCAATCTCTCCGGTCTCGAGGTCGTGGTCATCGGCCATTCCGACATCGTCGGCAAACCGATCGCCTTCCTGTTGATGGCCGAGGGCGCCACGGTCACCGTGTGCCATCACCGGACCCGCAATCTCGCGGTGCACAGCCGCCAGGCAGATGCCGTGTTCGTGGCCGTTGGCAGGCCTGGCCTCGTGACAGGCAACATGATCAAGCCTGGCGCCTGCGTCATCGATATCGGCATCAACCCGGTGACGGATGCGGATGGCAGTGCCCGTATCGTCGGCGACTGCGATCTCGAGAGCTGCCGGGAGGTGGCAGGCTGGATCACGCCCGTGCCAGGCGGCGTCGGTCCGGTCACGGTCGCCATGCTCATGCACAACACCATCGCCGGCGCCCGGCGTCAGCGGGACTTCTACAACAATGCCTTCGCTGCCGATGCCTGGACAACCGGCCCGGCAACAGGTCTCAGGGGATGACGCGTCCCTCTTGAGGGGAGTACACGTGACCGAAGAAACCACAGCTGAGCTGCTCGCCCGGGTGCTGACCCCAAGTGATCACCTCTCGGTCTCGACCGACGGCGTGCTCAACATCGAGGAAGCCAGCGCTACCGACCTGCTGCGGCAGTTCGGATCTCCTCTCTTCGTTCTCTCGGACGCCACGCTGCGCGCCAACTACCGGCGGATCCGGGCGGCGTTCGATTCCGCCTGGCCCGGCCCCGTCAACGTCATGTACGCCATCAAGTGCAATCCCAACTTCGCCGTGCGCGCGGTGCTTCACCAGGAAGGCGCCGGCGGCGACTGTTTCGGCAACGGCGAACTCGAGGCGACCTTTGCCGGCGGTGCCGATCCATCACTCATTGCTCTCAACGGTTCCAGCAAGACCATCGCCGCGCTCGCCAGGGCCGTTGAACTCGGTGTCTGCATCAATCTCGACGACGAGGAAGAGATAGAACGTCTGGCCAGCGTGGCGCGGGCGGCCGGACGTCGGGCTCGGGTCAATATCAGGCTGAAGGTAATCCCTGAATCCTTCGCCACATTCGAGAGTGATCTCGTGTCGTTCTCGGGCGATCTGCGGCCGGAGCTTGCCCGCTGGAAATGGGGTGTCACGCTCCCTGTAGCGGCCCGCATGATCCACCGGATCGCTGCCATCGATGAGCTTGAACTCACCGGATACCATGCCCACCTTGGACGCATGACCGCCAATCTGCGCCACCGCGCCGCCTTCGATGCCGAAGTCGGGCGCCTCGCCGTCCTCCTTCACAAGGAGACGGGGTTTGCGCCATCGGTGATCGACATTGGCGGCGGCTGGGCACGCAAGCGTGATCCTGAATCGAAGGATACGCGGCCCAATTCGTACGATATCGAGGACTATGCCGAAGCGTCGACCGGAGCGCTCGCGGGCGAACTCTCCGGTGCCGGACTGCCTCTGCCCGCCCTGTGGCTGGAGCCTGGCCGTTACATCGCCGGCAATGCCGGTGTCCTGGTGTCGCGCGTTGGATCGATCAAGCACGACGGCGGCATGACCTGGGTCAATGTCGACGCCAGCACCAACCTGATGCCGCTCATCGGCAGCGGCGAGGAAGGCACCCGCAATCTTGTCATCGCCGCCTCGTCGATGCACCGACCGTTTGCCTGGCGCGCCGATGTCGTCGGCCCGATCTGCATTCCGTCCGTCCTCGGCGAGGACTGTTCCCTTCCCGCGCTGTCGCGGGACGATGCGATCGCCATTCTCGATGCCGGCATGTATGCCGAATCCGATTCTCACCAGCTGAACTGGGTGCCACGTCCGGCCACGGTGATGGTGCGGGGAAGCGAAGCCGCGGTGGTGCGCGAGCGCGAAACCCTCGACAGTCTCTTCGCCAACCAGCGTCTGCCCCACTGGTTGCAGAATACCAACGCGCCACCGTCACCCTGGCGCGATCAGGCCATCCGCGCCGATGCGTCGCCATGACAACGCGGTCGGTTGCCGCAACCGGGACTCATCGCTACCAGCTGCTCATCGACGGCATGACCTGCAGCGCCTGTTCGACCCGTCTCGAACGGATGCTGTCGGCGGCATCAGGCATCACCACCGCCGCCGTCAACCTGGCCACAGAGCGGGCGACCATCGATATCGATGACTCGACCTCACTTGATTCGGCGATCCAGGTGGTGCGCCGGGCCGGGTTTGATGCGAGGAAGGAAACACGGGCCTATCGCATCTCGCCAGCAGCAGACGAGACTGCTGCCGGAATGATCCGGGAAACGCTTGAGGGAATGCCCGGTGTCCTGAACGCAACAATCGCCGGCGACCGCGCGCTGATCGAGGTGGAGCGTTACGCCCTGGCCGTGAGCGACGAAAGTCTTGAAGAGCGCGCCAGGGAAGCCGGCTTTGTCCTTTCTTCCAGTGATGCGGAACCGGTCGAGCATCGGGACGATCTCCGGCAGCACCTGGCTATTGGCGCAGCCATCCTGCTCTCCGCGCCTTTCGTCGCGCAGATGGCGGCCCACCAGGTTCTGACAACCAGCTGGGCCATGCCTCCACTCCTCGAGGCCCTTCTCGCCACACCGCTGCAGTTCGTGATCGGCGCCCGGTTCTATCGCGGCGCCCTCAACGCCCTGCGTGGCGGCGGCGCGAACATGGAAGTGCTGGTGGTGACGGGAACTACGGCCGCCTACTTCTTCAGCTGGTACCAGTACGCGACACTGGGCGATGCGGCGTCGGGCCAACTCTACTTCGAGGCCTCGGCCATCATCATCACCCTGGTTCTCGTCGGCAAGCATCTGGAAACCAGGGCTCGGCGCGGTGCGGCACAGGCCATCAGGGAATTGTTGGCGCTGAGGCCCCGAACCGCTCTCGTCGAAGATGAAGACGGCACGGTTCAGGAAAAGCCCCTGCAGGATGTCCGGGTGGGGGACCGTCTCGTCTGCCGGACCGGCATGCAGATCGCTGCCGACGGCATCGTCACCGACGGCGTGGCGGAGGTGGACGAATCGCTCGTCACCGGCGAAAGCATGCCCGTCTCCCGAACAAAGGGCGATCCGGTGATCGCCGGATCCCTCAACATCGACGGCCTGTTGACCATCGAGGCCCGGGCTACCGGCGCCGATTCGACCCTGGCGCGGATGATTCGCCTGGTCGAGGACGCGCAGGCCGCCAAGCCGACGGTTCAACGCCTGGCGGACAGGGTGTGCGGGATCTTCGTCCCCGTCGTGATCGCCATCGCGGCCATCGCGTTCATGGGCTGGCTTGTTGCCGGAGCCGGCATCGAGGTCGCCGTCATCAATGCGGTATCGGTCCTCGTCATCGCATGCCCGTGCGCCCTGGGACTGGCGACACCAACAGCCATCATGACCGGCTCCGGCGCGGCGACGCGGGCCGGCATCCTCATCAAGGACGTCGAGGCTCTCGAACAGGCGCACGGAGTGACGCACATGGTGCTCGACAAGACCGGCACGCTCACGTCCGGCACGCCGCGTCTGGGAACGATCCAGCTGCTCGCCGACAACCTCGATGAGAACACGGCCCTGGCGCTCATGGCTTCCCTGCAGCAGGGAAGCGAACACCCGGTCGCGGAGGCATTTCGCGTGGCTGCGGAGGAACGCCGACTCCCCCTTGAGGCAGTGCAGGAGTTTTCCAGCCGCGTGGCCCTGGGTGTGGAGGGCATTGTGGACGGCACTCTCTACCTTGCGGGGAACCACCGCCTCTTCGACACCCTTGCCTTTACCGCACCTGATCCGGTCGACGCGGACGATGAAGGCGGAGTGTGGCTCGGCGCCCGCCGCGAGGATGGTGATGTCTGGCTGGCCCGGTTTGTCGTCGATGACGCCACGCGGCCCGGTGCCGGCGAGGCCGTCGATGCCCTCAAACGACTGGGGATCACGCCGTTTCTTGCGTCGGGCGACACCACGGCTGCCACCAGGCGCATTGCCGCCGCTACGGGAATCGACGAATTCCGCAGTCGCGTACATCCGGAAGACAAGGTGGCTCTGATCGACGAACTCATGGAAGGCGGCCAGAAGGTCGGCATGGTGGGAGACGGCATCAACGATGCACCTGCTCTCGCCCGGGCCACTGTCGGCATGGCCATGGGGTCCGGCACGGACGTCGCCATGGAGACGGCGGCCATCACCCTCATGCGTCCCGATCCCCGACTGGTGGCTGCCGCCATCGACATCTCGCGAAGGACGTGGCGCAAGATCCGGCAGAATCTCTTCTGGGCCTTCATCTACAATGTCATCAGCCTGCCCCTGGCGGCTCTGGGTCATCTCAGTCCGTCCCTGGCCGCCCTCGCCATGGCGCTCTCGAGTGTGAGCGTCGTCAGCAATTCACTGATCCTGCGGAGCTGGCGCCCGCAACTGGAGGGAACCCATCATGACAACACTTGAATTCGACGTCACAGGCATGGTCTGCCAGGGCTGTTCGAACGCCGTGAGATCGATGGTTCTGTCTCAGACGGGAGTCGAGTCCGCGGCGGTCGATCACGAGACCGGCAAGGCCTCCATCACCGGGGATGCCACCATGACGGCCACCGCCGTTCACGGCGCCATCCGCGACGGCGGTTTCGGCGTCAGGGCCTGCGGAAATCCTCAGTGCGCCTGCGACGACTGCCATTGCGATCCTTGCGCCTGCTGACGGTGTTTCCTGAAACCGGGCTGGTTCTCGACCGGCCAACGACCGTGTGCCATCACCCCTGACGTGAGCGGGTGCTACTGACGGTCTCCGTCGGCACAGTGATCGTGTTCGATTTCGACCGTCGCGTGTTCGATACCGAAGCCGTCGTGCAGCCGTTCCTTGATGCGACCGATCACTTCGTGTGGCACCGCGGACTCCCGCACCCTTGCATGAAGGGTCGCCATGGTGCGCGCCTGGGTGATCGACCAGAAGTGGACATGATGGATGTCGACGACATCGTCGATATGCCGGGTCAGGTCGTCCCCGACGTCCTGTCGGGAGAGATGGACAGGTGATCCCTCCAGCAGGATGTGCGCAGAATCCTTCATCACGGGCCAGGCGTTCCTCAGGATGATGGCGACAATGACAAGGGAAAGAAGCGGATCGGCCATCGTCCATCCCGTCGCCATGATGATCCCGGCCGCAGTGATGGCCGCCAGGGACCCAAGGAGGTCGCCTATCACGTGGAGCCTGGCGCCACGCACGTTCAGATTGTCCCGGTTGGCCCTCGAGATAACGACAAGGGCAAGGACGTTGACGACGAACCCGATCACGGCAATGACGAGCATCATCTCGCTCAGGATCGCTCCAGGCGAGATGATCCGCTGGACCGCTTCCGAGACGATCCAGACACACAGGAAGACCATCAGCATCGTGTTGCCGAAGGCGACCAGAATCTGCATGCGATCGACACCATAGGTCATCCGCGCCGTCGGCTTGCGCCTCGACAGGCGAAAGGCGTACCAGGCAAGGGTCAGACTGGCGAAATCCGAGAGCATGTGCCCGGCATCCGCCAGCAACGCCAGCGATCCCGACAGCAGGCCGCCGATGAACTCGGCAATCATGAAGCTGCCAATCAGCAGCGCCACCAGCCCCAGAACGCGGCCATTTTTCTCGATGTCCGCAATGCCGTGGGAATGACCGTGGCTGTGTGTCGCTCCGGTCACGTCTCCTCCGCATCAACGTTTCAGACGTGGGCATATCACCCGACACCAATCGTGCCAATCGGAGAATTAATGTTGACAGGCAGGACGCTGCGGCGGCTGAATGCGCCCTTCGAATCTCACGAAACAATCACCAGCATCTTGGGGAAGGGGCACACTCCCATGTTCATTCGTCGTCTCGTTTCCGGCCGTCTTGCCACCCTGGGAGCCGCCGGACTCCTGACCCTCGGACTGTTGCAGGGTCCTGGCCATGCGGACGGACACCTTCATCTCGTCGCCACTGACGCCTTTGCGCCACAGGCAGGGTGGGCCATGGAAACCGATGACGCCTACATTCTGGCCCGCGCCGGATGCGTCGAATCGCTCACTCGGCGCACTGCCGATGGCTCCCTGGAACCGGCGCTCGCGGAATCCTGGACGCGGCATTCGCCCACCGAGTGGGATTTCACGATCCGCCAGGGCGTGACGTTCAGTGACGGAACACCCTTCGACGCTACCGTCGCCGCCGAGTCCCTCAACCGCATGCTGTCGGCAACGGCACCGCCAAGGGCCTTCGCGCCGAAGCGCATCGCGTCGGTCACGGTAGTCGATGACATGACGGTGAGAATCGAGTCCGTCAGTCCGAGCGTCCTCACGCCGATGCGCGTGTCGTCCCCCAACACCGGGTTCCTGGCGCCGGCGGCCTTTGCCGGGGACACCGTCAATCCCGTGGGTCACTGCATCGGGCCGTTCGACATCGTCGAACACGTTCCCCAGCAGGCCCTGATGCTCAAGCGCCATGACGCCTACTGGGGCGGACCGGCAGAGCTCGAAAGCGGAGAGATGCGGTTCATTCCCGAAGGCAGTGGCCGGGCGACGCAACTGCGGACCGGCGAAGCGCACATCTCGGCCCGCCTGCCGGTCACGGAGGTTCTCGCATTGCAGACGGAACCGGATGTCGTGGTCCAGACTGTCGCCCAGGCGCGCACCAACAGCCTCTATCTCAACAACGAGAAGGCGCCGCTCGACAACATGGCCGTGCGTCAGGCCATCCAGAGCGCCATCGATTCGACAGCCATCGCCCAGACGATCTACGAGGGCTCGGCCCAGGCGGCGGTCGGTCCCTTCGGGCCCGACGATCCCTGGGCCCCCGAAGACGCGATGGCGGTTACACAGGACGTGGAAGGCGCCCGGGCGCTCATCGCCGAATCCGGTGTCGACACGGATTCTCTCAACCTCGTCCTCTACGCCTACGTCGAACGCGCCGAACTCCCCGATCTCGCCGCTGTCATCCAGGCGCAACTCGGCGCCATCGGCATCAACGTGGAACTGAAGGTGGCGAACTATGGCGCCCTCGAGCCGGACCTCTTGAGCGGCGAGTTCGACATGCTGGTGCTGTCGCGGGGGTATCTCTCCGACGTGGCCGATCCCATCGGCTTTCTGACGGCGGACTACACCTGCGAGGGCGGCTACAACCTGTCACGTTTCTGCGATCCGGACATCGACGCCATGGTCGACCAGGCGAGCAGCGCGGAAGGCGAAGCGGAACGATATGCGCTCTACAGGGATATCGCCCGCGAGCTCCAGTCAAGGGCGGTCACCGTCTTCCTCGTCCATCAGCAGGGCAGCGACGGGCACCGTTCGAATGTCTCGAACTACGCCGTCCATCCCGACGGCCACTACCTCTTCACCAGGGATCTGGCACTCAACTGACCGGCACCGGAATCCCAGGGAGCAGACCGACATGGCGGGTGATCACCTGACACCGAAGTTCATCACCTTCGATCTCTACGGAACGTTGACCAACTTCCAGATGTCCGACGTCACCGCAAGGCTGATGGCGGATCGCGTGGATGAAGGCGACATGGGCAGGTTCCTGGACGACTTCGAAGCCTTTCGTGGCGACGAGGTGCTGGGGACCTTCAAGCCCTACGCGCAGGTGATCACCGAGTCATTCAGGCGAACTTGTGATCTCTGGAACATGGCGTATGACAGGGAAACCGCCAGCGCGATCGTGGATGCGGTCCCCACCTGGGGCCCGCATCCCGACGTGCCGGAGGCCCTGGCACGAACCGCCGAGGCCTATCCTCTCGTCATTCTCTCGAACGCCAACGACGAGCAGATCAGACACAATGTCGACAAGCTCGGCGCCCCCTTCCATGCCGTCTACACGGCGGAACAGGCACGAAGCTACAAACCCTGCTTCGCGGCCTTCGAATACATGCTGGACCAGCTCGGCTGCCAGAGACACGAGATCCTGCACGTGTCGGCCAGCCTCTACTACGACCTGATGCCGTGTCACCACATGCGCATCGTCAACAAGGTCTACGTCAATCGCGGTTACGAGCCGTCCGTTCCCTTCTTCGGCTACCACGAAATCCCCGACATCACCCACCTCCCCGGCCTGCTTGGTCTGTGAACCGCCGATCACCGGTGAAGTCCGACATGATGTACGGCATGCGGGGCTCCGCCGCATGGGTACCGGAAATGCCCCTCTTCAGACACGCGTGATCCGATGATTGGGCCGGCCTGGAAGGCCGATGCGGCAGCCCGGTGCGGTTTTGCCCGCCGGGCCCATCAGAGCAAAGTTATTCGTTCGTTCAGCGGATGATGGCGAGGAAAAGACAGGCTGAAGCGCTGGGACGGCTTCGCCCGTTTCCTCGACGTCGGTCGCATCTGCCTCACGAACAATGCTGCGGAGAGGGCGCTTCGTGGTATCTGTTTCGGACGCAAGTCCTGGCTGTTCGCCGGCTCCGATCGTGGCGGCGAGCGGGCGGCGGTGATGTACACTTTCATCGGCAAGCTCAACGACGTCGACCTGCCGCAGACCCGACTGCACGACCTCCTTCCTAGCACTGGAAGGCTGAACGCAGGATCGACCTCCCTGTATAGTCAGCGATTCTGCTGTGGGCCTACCGGTCGATCACCTGGGCGAACCGACGTCTTTAGTCGCAGTCTTTCAGGAAACTGGCGTGTCGGTAGGCCCGGCTCGAAATGGAGATGGCATTGCCCGCCGGGTCTCGGGCATTGGCGAAAACGTATCCGTCAGCCATATGCACGGCGCCGAATGGAAGCCCGTGCTCTGCAGCCCGGGTGCAAAACGCCTCGACATCGGGGACGTCGAAAATCAGCTTGGCGACAGTCTGACCACCTTTGCGCCCACGCCCCAAGGGGTGAAGCATGATGTTGGTCCCGGCGTCAGCGGAACTTTCCAACTCGACGACACGATCGCCCTCTTCTCTGTGAATTCGGAAGCCGAAATGGCGTGCGTAGAATTCGGCGACGGTGTCGATGTCGCGGACGTAGAGCAAAATTCGGCCGAGGACGGGCACGGGAAGATGAGCTTGGCGTCGCTTGGTCATCGCACAATTCTCGCTGCGCAACGGGTACGGCTTGATCGGACAGCACTGCCTGACCGGCTTGCCGGTCTGTCAGTCATATGGCGACTGTCGCCCGTCAAACCAAGGAAGTGCAATCACCTCGCCCAGCTGGCCTCTGGCAACCGCCGTCTCATGGCCGCCCGCCATCGAAATCACACCGCACCGGGCACCGGCCACCGCAGTTTCGGTACTCAGGGGAGACCTGCAGCCTTTCGAAGCGCTTCGTTCATGCGGCTTTGCCAGCCGGGCCCGTCAGAGCGAAAGGCGGCAATGACGTCAGGATCAAGTCGGAGCGTGGTCTGAACCTTCGTCACATCAGACTTCGGGCGGCCGCGGCGCACCGGGGCCTTGGCGAACCTGGCCTGCCACTCAGGGGTGCTGAAATCCGGCAGATCATCATCGAAACCGGCTTGCGTAGATTTCTTGTTCACGGGTGTTGGCCTTTCTCAAACTGATGATTCGGCGAGCATCGCCACGCAGAGTCCACGCCACGAACACCATGCGGCCGACAAGAAATCCAACCGAGATTCATCGGGTCTCACCGTACTCCCGGCGATCATCCTCAATGGTAATCGTGGGGCCATCGAATATGGCGCCTGCATCAGCCATGTCGAAACCGCGGTCACGAAGCGTCGTTTCGCGTTTGGTGGGGTCATACTCGATCCGCATCATTTATGTAACTACAACAAATAGTTCCTGTCAACGTCATGGCGGCGAGCGTTCGGTCAAACTGATAGCGACAAGCGCCCTTGCTGTCGGCCATCGCCGGCAGGCACGGATGTTCCGTTCCATGAAACCCAGGTCTGCAACATGGCCGGTCCAATGAAGTGCGAGAGGCAGTATCTGGTATTGACCGTGCGAAGTGCAGCACGTGCGGCTCAACCAAGTTCGTATGTGGCAAGCGCGAGCGGATGACCCAGAAAGCGGCTGCCCACGGTCAACAACCTCAGTCCCTCCTCCTGGGCCTGAACGGGCA
Source organism: Alphaproteobacteria bacterium (assembly GCA_965207785.1). Lineage (GTDB taxonomy): Bacteria > Pseudomonadota > Alphaproteobacteria > SP197 > SP197 > SP197. The sequence goes on from CBDBNO010000012.1 coordinate 39,632, forward strand.
GCAGTTCGTCGAAGGGATCCTTGTGGTCAGGTTCCATGCTGAGTCCCCATGCGGCATGGCGCATGGTCTTGGGCAGAAGCGACACCTCCTGGTCTTCCGGTGAGTCGGCCACATCCTCTGGCGAGAACCGACTCTTGCGTATCCCGGATCGATGTCGGGCACCGTACTTCAGCCGCATTTCCCAGATCGACACCGCACTGACAAAGAACTCCGTCCTTGGTGAAGCCAGGACCGGGTACTCAGACCTCATCAACGATCCCGGCCTGTCCATGAGATCGAACCGGTTGCACGTGTCGAGAAGAGTGCGCGTCACCGTCACTCTTGGTTGGCATCAAGGCCCAGCACCTGACGGTTGAAGTCCGGATCATTGAGTTCTTCCGGCCAGCCTTCGCCATCGCCTTCGATGCCGAGCCGTTTACGCGCTGCCTGCAGCTTCTCGAAGTCAATCCCGCCGCGCCCGCCGCAACGTACCAACTCGACGGCCGGACGTCCGTGTCTGGTGATGACGACCCGTTCCCCGTTGCGGACCGCAGCGACCAGCTCGGACAGGCGCACTCTTGCGTCACGGATGGAAAGTTCCATGCGGCCTCTCCGATTCCTGACTGTTCCCACACGTGTTTCATGATGCCCCGCTCGGTTCACGACTGCTGTGTGACTGCATGTCCGCTGCGGTCCAACCATCATCGCCGAAAGCTCTTCGATTGAAGGCCCCCACCGAAGGGACCCGCGGCAGATGTCGAAACCAGGCTCGTCCCGCTCGTGCCCACGCAGTGTCTGAAGTGAGCCCCGAAGGCTCCCGTTCGATCCTGATGGTTGGCGGTGGGTGACAGGGCACGGGGCCGTGCTAGCATGACGGGTGAACCTGCCGGCCGGGGCCATGGAACGGTTTTTGCTCAAGCGGGCGATTGTCCTTGTCGTAACGCTGACGCTTGTTTCCTTCCTCGCCTTCCTGGTTCCCTGGCTCGGTGACACGGACCCTGCGCGCGCCATCATTCGATCGCGCGTGGCGGACCTGGCGCTCGACAGCGCCGCGGTCGAGGCGCTGCGCATCAAGCTTGGCCTCGACCAGCCGCTGCTGCATCAGTTCTTCGCATGGCTCGGCCGTGTCTTTCAGGGGGACCTCGGCCTTTCCTTTACCAGCAGGCTTCCCGTGGCCGACCAGATCCTGCGGGCCATCGGCGTGTCGGCCACCCTCGCGCTCAGCGCCCTCTTCCTGGCGCTGGCCATCGCCCTGCCTGTCGGCACACTGGCTGCGGTACACCAGGGGCGCCGCTTCGACGGGATCGTCACCTTCATCGCCCAGGGGTTCGTCTCGATCCCGGAGTACTGGCTGGCGCCGGTGCTGGTCCTGCTGTTTGCCGTCGAACTCGGCTGGCTGCCTTCCGCCGGCTGGTCAGGTTTCGAAACGCTGATTCTTCCTGCCGCCGTGCTCTGCTTGCGCCCGCTCGCCTACTTCTCGCAAGTCATGCGGGCCTCGATGATCGACGTCCTCCATGCACACTACATCCTGGCCGCCAGGAGCCGGGGTCTCGGTCTTGCCGGCGCCCTGGTCCGGCACGGCCTGAGAAACGGCATCCAGCCGGTTCTGACCGTCTTTGCCCTGTGGCTGGCCGGTCTGCTCGGCGGCTCGGTCGTCGTCGAGGTCATCTTTGCCATTCCCGGCATGGGCCGCCTCGTCTATTCGGCGGTGATCAACAACGACATGCCGATGCTCCAGGGGAGCATCATCTGCATCGTCGGCCTCGCCATCATCATCAACACGGCGGCCGACGTGCTCTACGGCTTTCTCAATCCGACCGTCACCGTTGCAGGAGACGCACGATGACCATGATCACGCGGATTGTTCGCTGGATCATGCGCCAGCACTGGACCTTCATCGCCGGTCTTCTCTCCGGCACCGTCGTCGTCCTGTTGATCATTGCCGCTCCGGTCATCTCGTTGCACGACCCGGTGGCCCAGAATCTCTCCATGCGTCTCCAGGGTCCTGGCGGGGACCATTGGCTGGGCAACGACCAGCTCGGCCGCGATCTGTGGGCGCGTCTCCTCTACGGGGGCCGGTTCTCCGTCGTCGTGGCCGCTCTCACGCTCTTCCTGTCGGTCACGATCGGCACGGTGATCGGCGCCTGGTGCGGGCGGGTCGGCGGCGCCGTCGACGAATTCGTGATGCGTGTTGTCGATGTTCTCATTTCCTTCCCCGAAATCGTCGTCGCGCTCTTCCTGATCGCCATCATCGGCCCCGGGTTCGGCACGCTGGTTCTCGCCCTCACGCTGGTCGGCTGGACACCCTTCGCCCGTCTGGCCCGCGGCATCGCGCTCGACATTTCGTCGCGGGACTACATTGCGGCGGCCGAGGTGCTCGGATGCACCCGGACCTTCATACTCCTGCGCCACGTCATCCCCAATGCGCTGCGCCCCATTTCCGCCATGACCTTCCTGCGCTTCGGCCACAAGCTCATCACCGTGGGCGCGCTCTCGTATCTGGGCCTGGGCGTTCAGCCTCCCGATTCCGACTGGGGCGCCATGCTGGCCGACGCCCGGCAGTTTGCCGTTCGTCAGCCCCTGCTCGTGTTTGCACCGGGCATCGCCATCATGGTCACGGCACTGAGCGTCACCCTCATGGGGCAGGGACTGGAGATCGATGCCGACCGGTCGCGCCGCCTTCGCGCAGGCGCATCATGATCGCCCCGGATGAGGCGCCCTGCCTGAAGGTCGAGAATCTCGACGTATCGATCGGCGACACGATTGCCGTTGCCAGAGGAGTGAACGTCGAGGTCCGCCGGGGCGAGACGGTCGCTCTCGTCGGCGAATCGGGGTCCGGAAAGACCGTGACGGCGCTTTCTCTCATCGATCTCCTGCCACCACCGCTCCGGGTGACGCGGGGCACGATCTCGATCTGCGGTGTGAAGATCACCGAGGCAACCCCCGACGCCCTCAATCATGTCAGGGGCAACCGTGTCGGCATGATCTTCCAGCAACCCTCGAGCATGCTGGATCCCAGCTGCAGGGTGGGCCGGCAGGTCGGCGAGGCCCTGCAGTTGCACAAGGGGGCATCGCGTGGCGAAGCCTTCGAACGTGCCGTCGAACTTTTGCGGGAGGTCGGTATCCCGGAAGCCCCCCGCCGCGCCCGTTCCTTTGCCCACCAGCTGTCGGGCGGCATGGCGCAGCGGGTCATGATCGCCGCAGCCCTTTCCAGCGATCCGGACCTCCTGATCGCCGACGAGCCCACGACGGCGCTCGACGTCACGGTCCAGGCACAGATCCTCGGACTTCTGGAGAGAGAAAAGAGACAGAGGACTCTTTCCATTCTCCTCATCACCCACGACCTCTCCATCGTCTCCGCCATGGCAGACCGGGTCGTCGTGATGTACGCCGGCGGCATCGTCGAGGAAGGCCCTGCCGCGACGATCATGCGGGCGCCGCAACACCCCTACACGAAGGCCCTGATCGACTGTTCGTTGATGCGCAAGGCCAGAGGCGGTGATCTCGAGTCGATCCCGGGCACCATTCCGCCGCCCACCCGGTCGATTCCCGGATGCCGCTTTCACCCGCGGTGTCCCCATGCCCTCGCACGCCGCAAGGGGAGCGTCTGTGCCAGCCGCGAGCCGGCGGCAACGCGAACAGCCGAGGACCACCTGGTCCGCTGCTGGGCAGTTGAACCATGAGCGACGCTTCAAGTCCCCTCGTCGAGGCCCGGGGCCTCGTGAAGCACTTTCCCCTGCGCGGGTCAGGCAGGCTGGCCGTGCGGTCCGTGGACGGCGTGAACCTCGCCATCGGACGCGCGGAAGTGCTGGGTCTGGTCGGCGAGTCGGGATGCGGCAAATCCACGCTCGCCCGTCTGCTCATCAACCAGATCCGGCCGGACCGCGGCGAGGTGATCATGGACGGCCGCGATCTCCTGGCAATGAAGCCGGGAGACTTGAGGCGGTTCCGCCGGACCGTCCAGCTCATCTTCCAGAATCCCGTGGCGGCGCTCGATCCCAGGATGCGGCTGATCGACTCCCTGATGGCCCCGCTTGCCGCGCACGACGCCGGGTCCCGGGAAGAATGTGTGGAGATGATCCATGCGATGCTGGGCGAGGTCGGAATCGATCCGGGAATTGTCCAACGCTATCCCGGGCAGTGCTCCGGCGGGCAGTTGCAGCGGATCGTCATCGCCAGGGCCCTCCTCCTGCGACCGCAGTTTCTGGTCTGCGATGAACCCACGTCATCGCTGGACGCGTCGATTCGCGCCCAGATTCTCAATCTCCTCAACGATCTCCGTCGGCGGTTCGACCTTTCCCTGCTGATGATCTCCCACGATCTCCGGGCCCTGCGCCACATCTGCGATCGCGTGGCGGTCATGTACCTGGGCCGCATTGTCGAGATGGCTCCTGTCGAGCAGATCTTCCAGGCTCCACGCCACCCCTACACGAAAGCCCTGAACGCGGCCTCGCTGCTGGATGAAATCGGCCTCGACGCCGCCAGCCGGCTCGTCCAGGGAGAACCTCCAAGCCCCGTTCACCCGCCGCCCGGATGCCATTTCCATCCGCGCTGCCCGCTGGCTGACGAGACGTGCAGACGGCACGTTCCCACCCTCGAGAGGATCGCGGAGAACCACGAGGTCTCCTGTCACCACTGGCGGAGAAGCAAGCCGTGACCGCAATGGCTGTCGCGGCACATCGGTGATATGGCACCCTGACTCCCGACACGTGATTGCGGATTGATGACATGCAGGGTTCGAGCGATCCACGCGAAGATCTTTCCAGCCGGGTCTACCGGATTCTCAAGAACGAGATTCTGCTCGTCCGCCTCGCTCCGGGCGCCGAGATCACGGAGACCATGCTGGTTGAGCGTTATGGATTCTCCAAGGCGCCGCTGCGCAGCGCCCTGGCGCGGCTGCGCCAGGAAAAACTGGTCATCACGCGCAAGCGCCTCGGCAACATCGTGGCGCCGATCTCCATCCAGGACGTCCACGAGGTCTTCCAGCTGCGGCTGCTGCTGGAGGTCGAGGCGACACGCCTTGCCGCCGGACATGTCGATGCGTCAGTGCTCACCCGGCTTGATGCCGAGGTGCGCGCCTGCCTTCCCGCCAGGGGAGGCGGGACCAGGACAGCCTATCGCGAAGCCAACTACGCCTTCCACGAACACGTCGTCCAGTCGTCCAGGAACGGCCGTCTGGCGGAATTCGTCATGTCGCTGATCGAGCATCACGAGCGCATCGTCCACTTCTGCCTCACCCTCGAGGACAGGGACATCGAGTTTCACCATCGTCACGACGACCTGCTTTCGGCCCTTCTCGACGGCGACGGCGAACGGGCGGCGGTAGCGGCCGAGCGGGCCATACGCGGCAGTCAGAAGAAGATCATCGAGACGTTGATGGGTAATCACGCCACGCTGCCACGTGATGGCGGACCGCACGATCCTTGAAGACCTTGCCCGGCGGGGCGATGAACCATGTCCAGGTCTCATCCGGCTCGCCCAGACGGACACCGTCCAGGAGATCCACCACCACCTTGCGACCGTCGCAGTGTTCCTCGCGGCGTTCGATGTCGGTGATGAGGCATACCCGGTCTCCATGCCGGGCAAGCCAGTCTGTGTGGCTCGAGATCAGCCCCCGGGTGAACGTCTTCAGGCGATCGGGAGGAAAGGACGGACAGTGTCCTAGAATGTACCGGCGCGGCATGACCGCAAGCTGGGATACGAGATTGACGGAAATGGCAAGGTCGAAGGGCGCATCGCCAATCGCCGGGGGACGACTTTCGGGCAAGGGCCCGCGGCACCCTGTTCGGGCGAACCGGTAGCAGTCCCTCGCCACACCGGTGACATCGAGGGCCACCAGTTCGACATTGGCAAGGCGGCGCACGGCCCGGCGGGTCACCCGTCCATGATGGATGTCCACCAGAACCACGCGCCGAAAGGTGCGGGCGAGCATTTCCACCGGCACGTCCAGCAGGAGCCCGGAGCCGGTCACGAGGACTGAATCGCGTCGCCTGCAGCCAAGAGCGGCATGCTCGATCGCCTGCCGGGTCCGTTCCAGGTGAGGCTGCCATTCCTCCCGACACTCTTCCGCGCGCCGGGCAATGCCGGCAAGTTCCCTCAAGTAGCCCATGGGCCCCAGGTGCAAGGGTGCCGGCGAGCGGAGGAACTCGACAATATCGCGCAGCATGGCATCCTTGAAATGTCGACTGACATGTCATACTCAGGGTGCGTGAGGGGATCAAGGATGCGGTGCCATGCTGCGAAAGTTCCTCATGCCGGCCATCCTGGCCTTTGTCGCCAGCACGCCGGTTCTGGCCAACCCGGATGTCTGGGTCACGACAAACTGGCACGTCCGGATGGCGGACAACTCCGTCGCCGGACTCACCCTCGAATGGACATTCGACCCCTTCGCCTCCAGCTTCCTCTTCACCACCTTCGATACCGACGGTGACGGAACCGTCTCCAGCCAGGAAGCGCAGGCCAAGGAGGAGGAACTGTTCGCCCCCATAGCAGAACAGGACTGGTACCTCACCATTCTCGGCGACGGTGAACCGGTCTCCTGGCATCTTCAGCACGCCGAAACGGTGTTTGACCCGGATCACTTCGGCCTGAGGCTCGCCATCGTCCTCGACAATCCCCAGGCGCCTTTCGTCGCCAGTCTCTACGACGATGTCCTGTTCTTCGATTTCTCGTTTGCCGGGAACGGCTTTCTCACCGTGGAGGGGCCCGTCGACCCGGCATGCCGCTTTGTGGCCGGGGCTGGAGAGGGTGCATTCGAGGGGCACACGTCAACCATCACGCTTCGTTGCGGAGATCCGTCATGACAGAACGCCTGGCACGCGTCCTTTGCATTCTGGCGATCGTCGTCTGCGCCACCACCGGAACGGTGAACGCCCAAGAGACGACGCTTCCCGCCGTCGAGATGACGACGGATGCCGGCGGTCTGTGGGAACGCTGGACGGATGCCATCGTCACATTCCAGCGTCGGGCCAACGCGGAAGTGGCCCGGCACATGAACGCCATTGACAGTGGCAAGAGTCTGGGCGCCTTCTTTCTCGGACTTGCCATTGCCTTCGTCTACGGGGTGCTCCACGCATTCGGCCCGGGACACGGCAAGTTCATTATCGTCTCCTACTTCCTGGGCCGTGATGCCCGGATCGGCCGCGGTGTCGTGATGGCGATTCAGGTGGCCATCGTTCATGTCATCGCCGCAATTCTCATTGTCTGGCTTGCAGACATCACCCTGCGAGCCGGTTTCGGGATCGGCCTGGCGGAGGTGCCCGGCGTCAGGGCCGCGAGCTTTCTCATCATCGCCGCCATCGGTCTTTACATGCTCTACCAGGCCTTCCGGGCCGCCCTGGGCTACATCGATGCTTCCGAGGTCGGTCACGGTCACAGTCACGCCCAGGAGGGGCATGCCCACGGTCACGGACATGCGCACCACGAAGAACACGGACACGGACACAGCCACGCCCACGATCACGGGCACAGCCACGGGCACGCCCATGCACACAGCCATGGTGATGCCAAGGAAGCGTCGAAGGTTGAAAGCGGATTGATGGCGGTCGCGGCCGGGATGGTGCCTTGTCCAGGCGCCGTGCTCATCATGCTCTATGCGGTCGCCAACGACATGATCTATCCGGGTTTTCTCCTCGTGGCAGCCATGTCGCTTGGCATAGGCCTCACCATCTGCTCGCTGGGAGTGGGCGCCATCATCGCCCGTCAGACGGCTCTGCGTCTCGTGGAAAGCGACGGCTCCGGATCGTCCGGAGCGCTGCTGGTGCGACATGGGTTCAACTTCGGCGGCGCCATCATCGTCACGCTCATTGGCCTGGTGTCCTTCGTGGCGTTCCTTGATGTTCCGCTTGGCTGACCCTGCGCCGGCTCTCAAGGTATTCCGCCGATTGCATCTCCATCAGCCGTGACGCCGTTCTGCGGAACGCCAGGGACCCGACACCTTCCGCATAGAGCCCTTCTGGCTGTGCGGCAGCGGAACACAACAGCCCCACCCTTTCCTCATAGAGGATGTCGATCAGGATGATGAACCGCCGCGCCTCGTTGCGCATGGCGGGGGTCATGACCGGAATGTCGTCGATGATGACGGTATGGAAGGCGCTGGCGAGCGCCAGGTAGTCGGGTGCGGCCAACGGACGGCCACAGAGTTCGTCGAAGGAAAAACGAGCGACATGGCGGGCCTGACGGGGGACGTGAAGCGCTCTTCCCTGAAGGGGAATGTCAAGCGGAACGATATCGGCGTCGCCGGCGAGATGGCGAAAGGCCTCATCGAGACGCACCGTCGCATTGCCATCGTGCGAGGAGATGTAGGTGCCGGTGCTGGCAAGGAATGCCAGCCGGTAGTCCCGCTCCGCATCGACCTCGATGATGTCGAGTTCCTCCTCGAGCGTATCGATGAACGGGCAGAAGAGCTGGCGATTGATACCCCCCTGGTAGAGATCACGGGGATGCTCGTTCGAAGTTGCCACCATGACCGTGCCCAGATTCAGAAACTGCCGAAACAGGCGACCGAGGATCATGGCATCGGCAATGTCGGTGACGTGGAACTCGTCCAGACACAGGAGATCCACCTCGCCGACCAGGGCCCTGGCGGCAAAGCGGATGGTGTCGCTGGCGTTGCCGGATGACCTGTGCCGTTCCTGGATGGTGCCGTGCACGTCGCGCATGAAGGCATGGAAATGATGGCGCTCCTTTTCCCGGTTCCGGACGTTCTCGAAGAAAAGATCCATGAGCATGGACTTGCCTGTACCGACACCCCCGTAGAGCCAGATGCCCCTGGCTGAAGGGCGTCGCCGTCCGAGAACGCGGTCGAACAGGCCTCCCCGCCCCCGAGAGCCAAGATTCCGCGCAAGCTGATCGAGATGCCGTACGGCCCTTTCCTGGTGCACATCGTGCACAAGATCGCCGGATGCAACGAGGCGGTGATAGTGCTCTAGCGTGCCCGATTCCATGGATCTGCTGCCATCATCGGGCGTTGTCTAGACCGATTGCCCCGGCGATGCCATGGCATTCGGGACAGCCGCCCGTGTAGACTCGTCGCTGACCATCCCATTCTTGCGCGGTATCGTGACCCGCACCGGTCGTGCACCCGCGTCATTCAGGACCGGAGTCTCAGGCCATGGTGAATCTCGATCTTTGCTACACCCCTGCCGTCACGCTTGCCCGACACATCGCCTCGCGGGAGATATCGCCGGTCGAGGTTGTCACCAACAGCCTCGAGCGCATCGAGGAGATCAATCCGAAGCTCAACTGTTTCTGTTTCACCTACCCCGAAGAGGCCCTGGAGAAAGCGAAGGCGGCCGAGCGCGCGGTCATGGAGGGCGCACCACTCGGTCCGCTTCACGGGGTGCCGATCGCAATCAAGGATTTCACGCCCACGGCGGGGAAGACCACGACGATGGGAAGCAGGGTCTATCGCGACCATGTACCCGACCAAGATGCCCTGGTGGTGAGCGATCTGCTTGGCGCCGGCGCCATCATGGTGGGGAAGACCACCACGCCCGAGTTCGCCCATGACGGTTTCACCCATAGTCCGCTGTGGGGTGTGACCCGCAACCCCTGGAATCCGGATCGCACACCTGGCGGTTCGTCCGGTGGCTCAGGCGCAGCGGTGGCCTCAGGCTGCGTACCGCTGGCCGAGGGATCCGACATGGGAGGTTCGGTGCGCATTCCAGCCGCCTTTTGCGGCATCGTCGGTCTCAAGCCGAGTCTGGGCCGGATCCCGATGACCATCCTCGCGTCGGTCTTCGACAACATCAGCCACTTCGGGCCCCTGGCCCGGACCCTGGATGATGCGGCCCTCTTTCTCGACGTCTGCCAGGGGCCTGACGAGTACGACATCATGTCGAACCCGACGCCCCTGAATGTTCCCCGCCCGCTGCCGGGCGACGTCGAGGGCATGCGGATCGCCATGGATATCGACCTTGGATTCTATCACGTCGACGACGAGGTGGCGGCCAACGTGGAACTGTGTGCAGAGGCGCTCGCCAGCGCTGGCGCCATCGTGGAGGAAGTGGACCTGGGATGGCGGCGGGAGTGCGCCGATGCCTGGCTCGACTACTGGAACGTCTATCTCGCCGCATTCTTCGAGCAGCATCTCGACACCAGACGCGACGAACTCGACCCGAACATCGTCACCATGTTCGAGGCGGCGCGGACGATGGATGCCATCAGTTTCAAGCGTCTGGAGTTCGTCAGGACCCGGCAATGGCAACGCCTGTGTGAGATCTTTGCCGATCACGATGCTCTGATCTGCCCGACAACACCGGCGGTCGCGCCCCACGCGTCCGGATCGGATGCCGAACAGCTTGGCGAGACACCGGAGGGCAAGATGCTCTCGAACGACATGACTCTCGTCTTCAACAACGTGTCGCAGTGCCCGGCCCTCTCGGTGCCCTCGGGCATGAGCGCAGACGGTCTGGCGACCTCGTTGCAGATCGTCGGTCGACGTTTCGAGGATCTCACCGTTCTGAAGATCGGCGCTGCCATCGAGAAGCTCCGTCCCTGGGCGCACCTGCGTCCTCCGCTGTGAGGTCCGGGAACAGATCTTGACATCGCTATCTCCGGGAATAAGTCAGCCCGGCCAGGACAGGACCGCCCTTCGCATCCTCTTCGCCAGCCTGGTCTGTGTCGGGCTTGGTCAGTCCCTTCTCTTTTCCGTCCTGCCGCCGATTGCCCGGACCATGCAGCTCCAGGAGTGGCATGTCGGGCTGGTGTTCGCCGTTTCCGGTGGCATGTGGGCGGCCATGAGCCCGTTCTGGGGACGCCGAAGCGACATCGTCGGCCGCAAGCCCATCATCACCCAGGGTGTGGGCACCTATGCGGTCTCCATGCTGCTCTTCATTCTCGCCATCCAGTCGGGACTCGCCGGCTGGTTGCCGGTCATGGTCGCCTTTCCCCTGATGATTGCTGCCCGCCTCATCAACGGCGTCTTCGGTTCGGGCGCGTTCCCGGCGGCACAGGCCTACATCGCCGACAGGACCAGCCGGTCGAGGAGAACCGGCGGTATCTCCATGCTCAACGCGGCCTTCACCACCGGAGTCGTGCTGGGGCCGGGTCTGGGAGCACTCCTGGTTGGTCTGCACTTGCTGGCTCCGTTGGTGGCCGTCTCCATCATTGCCGCGTGCAGCTTCGTGGTGATCGCCCTCTACCTTCCGGAATCGTCTTCCGCTTCATCGAGGAAGGTGATGCCGCGCATCTCGCTCCTCGATCGCCGCATCCTGCCCTTCGTCATCGGCAGCGTGGTCATGAGCATCTGTCATGCAGCGTCAATGCAGACCATCGCCTTCTACATGATGGACACCCTGCTCCTCGATCCGGAAGAGACGGCGCGCAAGGTGGGTTTCGGGCTGACGCTGGCGGCCGTTGCCGCACTCGTCTTCCAGATTGTCATCGTGCCGCGTCTCAATCTGGGTCCGGGCTTCCTTTTGAAGACCGGCGGTCCGTTGGCCCTGGCGGGATTCATCGTCATCCTCGTCGCCGACTCCTACCCGCTCATGGTCACCGCCATGATTCTCTTCGGTGTCGGCATGGCCATGCTGCGCCCCGGATTCGCCACGGCGGCGTCACTCGCGGTCTCGCCCCGGGAACAGGGAACGGCGGCGGGAGCCCTGATCGGCACCGGCGCCGCCGGCCATGTTCTGAGCCCGCTGATCGCCATGCCGCTCTACATGGTCTGGACCCCGGGCCCCTTCGTCATGAATGCGCTTCTGATGGTCTTCCTGGTGGCCTTCGTGTTGACCGAACCCAGAATCCGTGCCGTCACCCAGTGAACCTGGCGCGGTTCAGCTGTCGAGCTCCGGCAGGGCCGGCAGTTCGCCGAATTCGATCCCCTCCTCGCGCAGTTCCCGGGATTCGACCGGCGTCGCCACACCGTGAATGTTGCGCTTTTCCGCATCACCGTAGTGAATCTTGCGCGCCTCGTCGGCAAAGCGCGGACCGACGTTCTCGAAGTTCTTTTCGACGTGCGCCTTCACCGCGCGGGCCATCGCCATCACCCGCCGGGTCTCTTCCTTCTGCCTGGCAAGCGCTACGCTCTTGGTGTCTGGAGACTCCTGGGCCGCCGTGCCACCGCTGCGGGGCGCCACGGCAACGCTGGGTGTCATCAGGGCCTTCTCGACGGCGGTATCGCCGCACATGGGACAGGCGACATCCTTCGCCTTGACCTGGGCGTCAAAGGATGCGGAATCGGCAAACCAGCCCTCGAAAACATGGCCATTGCCGCACTGGATATCGAAGACGATCATGAGAACATCCTGAACCGTCACGTGAAATGTAAGCACAAATTCCTGCGGAACAAGGGATATCGTCACCATGCACCCCTCGAGAACCCCGATCGCACACTTCGGTGATCTTTCCCTCACGCCAGTCGATCGTGACCGGATTGAGCCTCACCGATCGTTCCGCCGGAGCCCTCGATGACAACTCCACGTCCTCATTCCGCCACCGCCGACGCCAGTGATTGGGTTCGCCGCTTCATCTCTCTTCTTCCCCCGGAGGGAGAGGTGCTCGACCTCGCCGCCGGAAACGGCCGCCATACTGAACTCCTGCTCGAACACGGCCATCGGGTCACCGCTCTCGACCGTGACACCGGACCGCTGGCCCGGTTCGCCGGGAATGAACGCGTCACTATTCTGGAATGCGATCTCGAGAGTGGTGGCGCGTGGCCGCTGGCCGGCCGGACCTTCACCGGCGTCGTCGTCACCAACTACTTGTGGCGTCCGGGACTGAAGGACATCGTCGCCAACACCGGCCCGGGCGGTCTTCTCATCTATGAGACCTTCGCCGCCGGCAACGAGCGCTTCGGCCGGCCGCGCAATCCGGCATTCCTCCTCAGACCCGGGGAACTTCTCGAGGCGGTGGCCGGAAGCCTACGCGTGCTGGCGTACGAGGACCTCGTCGTCGTCGATCCCCGGCCGGCGGCTCTTCAGAGACTGTGCGCCCGCCGGGAAACCTGAGAACGCGAAGGGCCTGTCGTGTTCAAGGGCCGGGATGGTGTTCCGGACCCGCGCCACCTCGGCAAGGTCGACGTCGGCGATGCAGAATCCGACGTCCGTGCCGGCGTCGGCGAGAACCACGCCCCAGGGGTCGATGATCAGCGAGTGACCACAGGTTCGCCGGTTTCCCGGATGGTGGCCGGTCTGGCAAGGAGCGAAGACGAAGGCGCCGCATTCGATGGCGCGGGCGCGCAGCAGCACCTCCCAGTGGGCGTCTCCCGTCACCTTCGTGAAGGCAGACGGCACCGTCAGCATGACCGCCCCGGCTTTAGAGAGTTCGCGGTAGAGATGGGGAAAGCGCAAGTCGTAGCAGACCGTCATGCCCAGCAGACCCCACGGTGTGGGAGCCAGGACCGCGGTGTCGCCTGGATGGAACATGGCCGATTCCCGGTAGCGCGACCCGTCAGGAAGATCGACATCGAACATGTGGATCTTCTCGTAATCCGTGGTTTCGCCATCGGGACCAAAGAGGAAGGCGTGGTTGGCCAGCGTACCGTCATCGCGAAGGGCCGCCACGGATCCTGCCTGGAGCCAGATTCCCCGCTGCCGGGCAAGATCGGCGAAGGCGATGAGAGCCGGATGATCGGCGGGGCGCCAGGCGTTCTCCAGCCGTTCTTCCTCGCTCGCGGCCATGAGGGCGACATTCTCCGGCAGGCCGACGAGGTCGGCGCCGGCATCGGCTGCCTGGTGCACCAGGGCCGATGCCGCCTCGATGTTGGCCGCCATGTCGAGCTGTGCGTTGACCTGGACGCAGGCGATGGTGAGTTGTGTCATGCTCGCTCTCCCAATCTGGCTGCAAGTCCGCCATCGCGCTCGAGACGTACGAGATCGTCGTAACCTCCGATTGCCTCCCCGTCGATGAAGATCTGGGGCACCGTCCGCCGGCCACCGGCCATGCGGGTCATCGACGCACGTTTCGTGGCGTTCATCGTCACGTCGACTTCCTCGAACGCGATCCCGTGCGAGCGAAGCAGTTTCCGGGCGCCGGTACAGTAGGGACAGAACATGGTGGTGTAGACGACGACCTCGGCCATGGCGGTTCTCATGCGCGTGTCGTGCGCGACCATAGCAGTCCCGCTCCAGGTTGTGCCACCCCGCCGCGCCCGTCACCATGGGTCCCATGAACGATGGTCCCTTCGATCGCCGCGTGGTCCGGCTCCACCGCGTTGCGGCTGCCGGAAACAGGCAGGCGGACTTTCTCTTCTCCGACGTCGCCGACCGCCTCGCGGACCGTCTCGATGACATCACGCGACGCTTTCCCGTCGCTCTCGAACTCGGCGCCCGTCACGGCGCTGTCAGCCAGGCCCTTGCCGGCAAGGGCAAGACCGACTTTCTCGTCGAGGCGGACCTGTCGCCTGCCTTCGCCCGTCACCTCGCCGTCGACGAAGAACACCTCCCCTTCGCACCCTCCTCGCTCGACGCCGTCATCAGCAACCTCGCCCTTCACTGGGTCAATGATCTCGTCGGCACGCTGATCCAGGTCCGCATGGCACTTAAACCCGATGGCCTCCTCCTGGCCGCGCTCCTCGGCGGCGAGACACTCGTGGAACTCAGGCACGCGCTGGCAGACTCCGAAATCGCCATCACGGGCGGACTCTCGCCTCGCCTCTCGCCGATGGTCGATGTCAGGGATGCCGGCGCCCTCCTGCAACGTGCAGGATTTGCGTTGCCCGTCGTCGACACCGACCGCATCACGGTGACCTACCCCGACGCCTTCGCCCTCATGCGCGACCTCAAGGCCATGGGTGAGAACAATGCCCTCGCCGATCGCCCCCGCGCCCTCGCCCGAAAGGACGTCTTCCTTCATGCCGCATCCCTCTACCAGGACCGCCACGCAGACCACGAGAAGAGAATCCCCGCCACCTTCGACATCATCTACCTGACAGCCTGGGCTCCCCACACATCCCAGCAGCAGCCCCTCACACCCGGCTCCGGCAACATCAGCCTCACCCAGGTCCTCCAGGATCCCTGATGAGCCTTGTCTTGGCCGGAAGTGTTGACGAGTTCACGGTGGAGGAGCGTCGGCGTCAAGCCAATGAGGTTTTCCACACTTCTTGCTTCCAACTGCCAATTCTCTTTACTAATTGACAAATAGTAAAGAGAACACTAAGTATTGCCGACTGATTACGGGGAATCATGGATTCCAAAGACATGCCCAGAATCAGCGCCAAACGCCAAATCACACTTCCGGCTCATCAGTGCCGTCTGGCCGGCATCGAACCGGGGGACGAGTACCGTAGCTTTGCCTTTGACGGTTGCATCACGATCATTCGTCAAAGGCCCGGAAGTGCCTGGGGGTGTCTCGCGCATCTTGAGGCGGACGAGACAGTCTCCGACGAGCAGTCGCGCCAGGACGCTGTGACAGCGAAGCGTGCGAACTCATTGTGATCGCCGCCGATACAAGTGTCCTGCTGCGATACCTGCTGCGCGACGACGATGTGCAGGCTGAACTGGCACGTGCGGTCTTTCAGGGCGGTGACGACGTTCTCATCACCGATGTCGTGTTGGTGGAGTCCGTTTGGACGCTGCTCGGGCGGCGCTATCGATTGACCAGGTCCGACGTCATCCGATTGATCGCCAGTCTTCTGCAGGAACCCAACATCCGCTTTGAAGACGAGGACCTGGTGTTCAGCGCCTTGCAGGCATTTCGCCAGACCGATGCCGACTTCGCCGACGCGCTGATCGTGTACAAGACGCTGAAGGTTGCGTCGGGCGGCCGCGAGGCGCCCATCGTCTACACCCTTGACGCTAGAGTTCTTCAATTGCCCCACACTGCGCGGCCCAGGGCTTTGCCGAGGAACGGATGAAACGCGGCGGACACTCCCTCATCACCATCAAGGAGATCGGGGCCTGAGCCATGAACGGTAGCCAGCCGATGCGGGGCACGTCGTCCCGATAGTGACATCACCATCTCGGTCGTGAAGTCGGCTTCACTCGAAGCACTTGTCCAGGTCGAACCGAAGATGGCGCGACACTCATCCAAGCCCACGATAAGGCGATGAAGGCAACACCCGACGGCATCAAGGACGACCTCTTCAAGACCCGCAACTGGAATCCCGCCACCTGCAAACGCCCAAGCGTGAAGGCCCATGGCCTGGCAGCGGCGACCTTCCGAAGTCATACCAGTCGCACTTCGATGCTCAGCGCCGCGAGCACGACCGCCGCGCGCACGCCCTGCTCGCCGAGGGCCGAGCTGATTCCCGGCGCTTTGGTTCGGGGCGAGCAGATCACCGCGAGGTCCGGTGTGGGCGCGACGCTCGTCACTTCGGGAGACCCGAGGACGTACCGGGGCGATCCGATGTCGGCGCCGAAGAGCTCGATCCGCCCTTCGGCGGCGCCCCGGAGCAGATTGTCCGATGCGATGCGGCCGGGTGCGCCGGGCGCCGATCAGCACCACCGACTTGGCTGGAACAGGCTCTGGAGGTTGCGAATGGGCATCGCGGAGCATCCTCGGGAGGGACAGGCCCTCTTTCAGGATCTGCGGACTCAGTGCCGGGAATCAAGGATTCGGTGGGCGTTCGCCTCCGGCCGCCGCCGTGTGTGGCGGAGGTCGCGCCGGATGCCGGCTGCGAATCGGCGGAAGCGTTCTCGAGAGCGTTTCGTCGAGGTTGCGGGTTGCAATGCCTGCCCCGAAAATCGGAGTCTGTCGCTGGGAGACCGTCACGGAGCGATCGACCCATTCCGGTAACGCGATTCATGGCTCGACAGTTCGCCCGGCCACGAGGGCTTTTCGGTCGCCTCTTCCTCGGAGGAATGCTCGACCGGGCGAACGTGCGTGGCAACGCGCTGGTGTACGAGGCGCTGGCTGTCGCTTCGTCGGATCATGTGCTCGAGGTGGGCTTCGGCGGAGGTGACCTGCTGGTGCGGCTTGCGGACACCGTCAGCGGCGGACGGGTCGAGGGAGTCGAGCTGTCCCTCCCCATGCTTCGGCGGGTCGATGTTCGAGTTCGTCGTTGCGGCCTGAGCGCCCGTGTACGCCTGCAGGAGAGCTCGGTCGACTCTCTGCCCTTCGAAGCCGGGCACTTCGACTGTGCGTGCAGCGTCAACACGGTCTACTTCTGGCCGGATCTGCGTCGGGGATTGGCGGAGTTGGCTCGCGTGCTGCGCCCCGGGGGACGCCTGGTGCTCGGGTTCGGATCGGATGTGGCGATGCGGCGGGCCGGCTACGAAGCCCATGGGTTCCGCCTCTACTCCGAGGAGGAGATCGAGCGCGCCTTGCGGGAGAATGGACTCCGGCCCTCGGCGTCGGAGTGCCTCGAACAGGCGCGGGGCACGTTCTTCGTGTCCCGCAGCCACCGAGTGGCATGACCGGGGGACCGGCCGTCCATCGTGCTCGACCGACGACATTCCGAGTGCCTTGACGTCGAACCGGAGGTAGTTCGGCGCCCTTGGGGTCGGCGCCTGCAACACGCAGTCACTGTCCGTGCCGAATCTCGCCGAACAAATGGCGTACGTACGGGGTCGTATGTAGGCTTGCAGGCCCAACCATAATCCGATGGTCGCGTCCGCGTCACCAACGCATCGACATGAGGTCTCATATGGTCCAAGCGATGGTAGTCAGTATGCAACCAGATGCGGTGGAGGCGGGTGCGGTCGTGCTGCGCAACGGCGGCAACGCGGTCGACGCAGCGCTGACTTGCGCCTTTGTGCAGAGCGTGGTCGACCCGCTCAATTGCGGCATCGCCGGATTCGGCTCCATGCACCTGTATCTGCCTTCGCGCGGCGTGCACGAAGTCATCGATTTTCATGCCAGGTCCCCGGCGGTGGCCACCGCCGACATGTGGGCTGACCGGCTCGAAGGTGAAGCACCGGACGGCGCCAGCTTCGTGCTCACAGACAGAGTGAACGAGTTGGGATATCAGTCGATCAGCACACCCGGAACGCTCAAGGCGTTCGCCGAAGCGCATCGACGTTACGGCAGCCGGTCGTGGTCGGAGCTGTTGGCTCCGGCCATCGCCTTCGCTACCGACGGCTACATCCTGAGCGCAGGGGTGCACGCAGACTGGGCAATCACGTCCGAGCAGGGGAGACTGCCCTTCCTTGACCGCCTCACTTACAGCAAGTCGGGGCGCCGGTTCTATTGTGATTCGAGCGGCGCGCCCAGGACCGTCGGCAGCCTCATCCGCAACCCCGACATGGCGGCAACCCTTCGCCTGATTGCCGAACAAGGCAGCGAGGTATTCTACGAGGGAGAGATCGCGAATCGCATCGATGCGGACATGCGCGTGAACGACGGACTGCTCAGCATCGACGACCTGAGTGGCTACCAGGTCGATGTAACCGAGCCGCTATGGGGCAGCTACCGCGGCCGGCGCGTGGCGACCAACCAGCTTCCGGGGGGCGGTCTCATGGTGCTGGAGATGTTGAACATTCTCGAGCACTTCGATCTCGGAGCCCTCGGCCACAACAGTCCCGAGTACATGCGGGCGGTGTCGGAAGCGATGAAGATCGCCACCATCGACAAGGATGCCCACCTCGGCGACCCGCGATTCGTCGACGTGCCGGTCTCGAGGTTGACCGACAAGGCGTACGCGGCAACGCATGCAGCCGCCATCGAGCACGGCGAGAAGGCGCATGTGGAACGGTTGCGGAAGTTCGAGAGCAGGTGCACGACCCACTTGACCGTGGTCGATGGAGCGGGCGGCATCGTTTCCCTCACGCATAGCCTCGGCTACATGTCCGGTGTCATCACCGACGGACTCGGGTTCATGTACAACGGCTGCATGGCTGCATTCGATCCGCGGCCAGGACGCGCCGGGTCCATCGCGCCGGGGAAGGCCCGCTTCAGCGGTATCTCTCCGACCATCGTGTTTGCCGGCGAGCGTCCGATACTGGCCTTGGGTGCGCCGGGGGGCACGCAGATCCCGATGGGCGTGCTGCAGGTGATGTTGAACCATCTCGACTTCGGCATGCCGATCCACGAAGCGGTGCTCGCCCCGAGATTCTCGGCCACCAACGATGCCATCATGGTCACTGCGCGGGTGCCGAGGTACGTGACCGCGGAGCTCGAGCAGCAGGGCTATCTCATCGAGCGCAGCCCCTACAACTTCGACATCGCCTCTGTGCAGGCGGTGTCCATTGCGACCGACGGTGAATTGCGGGGCGGTGCCGACGTAAGCTACGGCGGTGGTCTCGCCTTGGGTGTTTGACCCCCCGGATCCGACCGGCGCGGCAGCGAGCCCAAAGTGTTGATGTGGGTCTGATCGGTTGCTCCAGAGATCCATCACATGAATCCCAGGACCCGCGCCGCGCTCGCCGGCTGCAGCACCGCGACCCTGACCATGCAATTGCTCATAAGAGCGGGGGTTGCTCGCGACAGCGATGCGCGGGGTGAGGCCGCTCGCGTCCGGCCAGGCCGGGGGGCGGCGTGAGCGGCCCGGGGGCTTCACTCCTGAAACGCGAACCTCGCCTCGAACGGTTCGAGCTGGGGCGTGCCGAGGATCCAGTCGGCGGCGCGCGACGCGATCATTTGGGTCGGCGCGTTGAGGTTGGCGCTGATCACCCTCGGCATGACCGATGCGTCGACCACGCGCAGGGCTTCCATCCCGTGCACCCTGAGCTCGGAGTCGACGACCGCGTCGCTGCCGAGGCCCATCCTGCAGGTGCCGCAGGGGTGATAATCCGTGGAGACCAGCGCCCGCACGGCCTCTTCGATCTCCTTGTCCGTCCTGACGTCGCCTCCCGGAGACAGCTCGACGCCGCGCAAGCTGTCGAAAGCCGGCTGGGCGATCAGATCGCGCATTTTCTTCACGCCCTCGACCAGTTCACGGAGGTCCTCGGCATCGCTGAGGTAACGAAAGAACATCGCGGGCTTCATGCCCGGGTCTGCGGACTTGAGCGCAATGTGTCCGCGGCTGCCGGGGCGCAACTGGTCGACCTGCAGCTGGAAGGCCTGCTTCAGCCTGATCCTGGGACCGTCGTACTCGTAGCCCGTGGGACCGAAGTGGTACTGGAGGTTCGGATAGGGGACGTCGTCGTTGCCGCGGATCAGGCCGCCGGCCTCCCAGACGTTCGAGGCGGCCAGCCCGCCGCGCGTGAGGAACCACTCGGCGCCCGCCATGAGCTTGTTGAGCGGACGGTCGACCCTGTGCATCGGGAACGAACGCGTACACGACACCGTGATCCCGACTGTGGCGTGATCCTGGAGGTTCTGCCCGACGCCAGGCAGGTCGCAGCGCACCGTGATGCCGTGGTCGCGCAAGTGATCGGCGGGTCCAATGCCCGAGAGCATCAGGGTCTGCGGCGAATTGATCGCTCCGCCTGACAGGATGATCTCCTTTTCGGCTTCGACCGTGTGTGTCGCGCCGCCCTGGGTGAAGACGACGGCCGAGGCGCGGTTGCCGTCGATCACGAGACGCTGAACCATGGCACGTGTCGCAAGCGTGAGATTCGGGCGCGAAAGAGCTGGCCGCAGATGCGCCACCGCCGCGCTGCACCGACGGCCGTTGCGCTTTGTCGCATCGAGCCTCGTGACGCCCTCGGGCTGGTAGCCGTTGGGATCGTCGGTCGTACCCTGCCCGGCCTGACCTCCGGCCTCGATGAAGGCATCGAACAGCGGGTTCTTCGTCGCGCCCCGCGTGACGCCGAGCGGGCCGCTGCCACCGCGCCAGTCGCTGGCGCCCCGGTCGCTGGTCTCGCCCGCCTTGAAGTAGGGCAGGCAGTCGGCGTAGCGCCATTGGGTGAGACCCAGTTCATCCGCCCAGCGGTCGTAGTCCTGCGGCTGGCCACGCATGTAGACCATGGAGTTGATGGACGACGAACCACCCACCACCTTGCCGCGCGGTATCTCGACCTGGCGACCATGCAGTTGCGGCTCGTCCTCGGTCATGTAGTTCCAGTTGATCCGGGGGTCGCGGTGCGCCTTGTAGACACCTGCCGGGATGTGGATCAGCAGATTGCGGTCCATCGGACCCGCCTCGAGCACCAGAACGGAATGGCGACCATCGGCGCTGAGCTTGTTGGCCAGCACGCAGCCCGCTGAACCGGCGCCGATGATGATGTAGTCGCAGCTTTCCATGGAGTACTCCGGGTCAACGAGTGGGTTTCGGGTCATCGGTGCCCACGAGCAAGTCCAGGGATGTGGTGCCGGTGCGGCGGCGTGCGACGATGCAGCAGGAAGAATCGGAGAGGCGGCAGGTCAACGCGGCTACTCCGGAAGGTCGAACGGTGCCGGATCGAGGAAGCGACGGACGACGTTTCCGGTGATCGTGGCCACGTTGTTCTCATAGCCATCGTGGCACAGTCCGTCGCACCAGGAGATGGAGCCGGTGGAGAATACCGCACCGCCCGCCGGGGTCTCGAAGAACACCATGTCCGCCCTGACCAGGGGGGACGTCTCGCCGTTGATGTCGGGGGTCAGGTGGTAGAACTCCTCGGGCAGGGTGAGATAGCTGGCCCGGAGACGGGTGGCGCTGGCGACGACGAGCGCATGTTCCGGCGTGCCAAGGCTCGTGTCGGCGCGGTCGAGTTCCGCCCCGGCGGCACCGCCCAGTGCGAAACCGAAATCGCCAATCCTCTCGTTCTCCCCGACGCCCTCGAAGATCCACGCGGCGCGCGGGTCAGCGCTCGCTGTGGTGCGCTCGTAGTAGGAGGCGGAGTCGAATCCGCAGGCGGTGTAACCCACGCCGAACAGTTGCTGCGGCGTCCGGCCGTTGCGCCGCCACAGACCGGAGAGCTCGCCGGTGAATGCCAGGTGGTACTCACCCGACTCTGCGATCCAGTTCCGGCCTCCGTCCTCGGCCCGGCGGGTCTCGATAAGCCCGGTGTCCTCCGGATGATAGGCGATCTTCCAGTAGAAACCGTTCGCGCCCAGATACATGAACCGGCCGCCCTCTTCGAGGTAGGCGAGCATCGCGTCCGACATGGACTGGGAGGTGTACTCCGGATGGCTGCCCGAGATGACGCAGCCATAGGGTTCCAGCAGGGCCGAACCTTCCTGGTCCAGCGCCTCGTCGGTCAGGACATCGTAATCATGGCCGCTCTCCTCGAGCCAGTCGAGAATCAGCGTATCCGCACCGAAGTTCCACACCGACTTTCCTGGCGCCATGTCCACGAACGGCCGGTGCCGGGATGCGTAGCACACGCCACTGCCATCGCTGTGCATGTCATAGGTCGAGGCGCCGAGTTCCGGATGCGTCTGCAGGAACATCTGGTTCCTGGTCAGGGTGGCAAACCTGTTCATGGTTCGCTCCAGAAAACGCCGGCGCTGCACGTGGGTGCCGTCGTTGCCGTAGCACACGTATGTCGCGGTCGGCATCAGCACCGCCAGACGCGAACCCGGCTTTCCCCTGGCCGGGAGCACATGGAAGGTGGCGTAGGAGGTGCTCGGCACCCTGATGAAAGCGCCCGCAATAGACGCCGCTCTTCCAGGAATCCGGGATCGTCAGCGCAATGTCGTCATCCCAGCCGCAATCCACCACGTCGTCCTCGTGAAAGTGGATGGCCCCGTAGTGATGAGGATTGTCCGACCATCGATGCGCCGTGCCATCCCACCGGCTGCCCGTCATCGCCCGGGCCGGCAGGTTGACGGTATGGCCGTTCCAGGCGTGGGCCGAAGTGTCCACGATCCCGGTGCCGGACACATCACGGGAGAAGTCCCAGGACGCGACGAGCGAGTCCTCGTCGCAGAGCGGCGACGAGTAGAGCGCCGGCCCCTCCAGCTTCCCGTTGAAATGCGCGGTCATGGATCCATCGGATGCCTTCGAGGCGCCGACGAAGAACTCACCTGACGCGAGATCCGGCTGAAACCCGATCGTGCGTTCGATCCGCGCCTCGCGCAGCAGCAGATGCCCCCTTTCCAGGCAACGATGAGATATGGCGAGTCTGCGGCTTTCCGGATCGAAGCTGGCTGTCACGTCGTGCCAGGACTGGAGCGGCAGCGGCTTTTCCGTCGCAATGGCGACGACCTCGCCGGGGCCGGCGCCGACGGCCACGCTGGGGCGGCCCCCGTCGTCGAGAAGGAGGGCAAAGCCTCTTTCGCGCTCCGCATCCCAGGCATCGACGAGCGCCTGTGGCTTGCCGGTCCTGAGGGTCGGCTTCACGTTCACGCGGACCGAGAATGCGTCCAGCACCACCGGACACCCGCGGTCGAACGCAATGTAGGAGCCGATCGACGTCGTCTGGTTGCGGCCCTCGTAGTCACCGTCCGCCGGGGTGTTGATTGGCGTCAGGTGCAGATCCGGCCCCTCCGGATGACCGATGGCAGAACGGATTCTGGCGACATCGAAGCGGTAGCTCGATGCCAGATTGCCCGTGGACACCTTGAAGTTGACGATCTCTCCGGGTCGCACGTCCCAGCGGTCCGCATAGGCCAGCAGACGCTCGTCGACCACCGGGTGGCGGGGACGATCGTCCAGGGCGAGGTTCTCGCCCAGGGGCAAGGGACGCCCGGTCAGCATCTCCCAGCGGAGCTTGAACATGGCTTTCAGCGCCTCTCCGTAGGTCTCGAAGCGCACACCCTCGTAGATGAGGACAGGATCTCCGCGCCGATCGCTTGCCGTGCCGAGCCCGAATGCCCCGTCCGGCGTTTCGACGATGACGTTGCGGATCGTCGACCGTGTCGGCTCGCATGATGGTCAGCAGGCGCTGAAGATTCGGACCGTGCGGCCCTGAGGGGTGCTCGAAGAACTCCTCGCACGGAGCCAGATCATCGGGGTCAATCTTCAGCATGGTTGCCTCCCGCTCGCAGCCCGACTGCTGCACGTCGAAGACGATACAAGAGGGGGGTATCCGGTGACAGTCGGGGAGATGGGCATGGCTTTGAGCTCAGGCGAGACGCAGCAAGGCGACCGCCCCTGCGAGCAGGATGATGGCGGCAATGCGCACCGGTCCCGGTCGCTCCCTGAGCACCAACACGCCAATCAGGGCTCCGAACAGAATGCTGCTTTCTCGCAAGGCAGCGACAATCGCGACTGGAGCATGGACCATGGCCCAGATGACGATGGCGTAGGCCAGCATGGAAAGCAGGCCACCGGTGAGCGATTTCGCGATGTCGCGTCCTGGCACCTGCACGACACGACGGCGGCGCAACCAGAAGATCAGGGCGATGGTGGGCCAGGCATCGAGAAAGAACAGCCAGACTGCATAGGCAATCGGGTCGCCCGCGGCCCGCCCGCCAAGCCCGTCGGCGATCGTGTAGGCGGCAATCGTGCAGGCGGTCAGTCCGGCGAAGAGAAGGGAGCGATCGCGGAGGTCGCGATGCGCATCGGCCCTGCGCCATGCGACGCCCAGGATTGCCAGCAGGATCAGGCCAATCGCGATGAGGGCATTATCGCCGAGATCCTCGTTCAGGAAGACCAGAGATGCGAGGGTCACGATCAGGGGCGCGGCGCCGCGGGCAATCGGGTAGACACGGCTGAAGTCGCCATGGCGATAGGCCGTGGCCAGCCACAGGAAGTAGACCGTATGCACCGCCGTCGACACCAGCAGGAAGGGCCAGGCAGCCGCAACGGGAACCTCGACGAACGGCAATGCCAGGCCGGCTGCCACCCCCGAAGCGACCGACATCCATGCCATGCCGACCAATGGATCGGATTGCGCCTTGACCACGGCGTTCCAGGCCGCATGCAGCAGAGCGGCGCACAGCACCATCAGGAGGACGGTCGTCGAAATCATGCCGGCACCGGACTGGAACGGCGATGATGACGCTTCGCCACCGGTTCGAATGCCGGCGCTACAGAAGGTCGCAAAGCATGGCGACGAGGGGGGCGTCGGCCGGCGGCATGGGCCAGGAGCCCATGCGCCGGGGACGGACCCAGGCGAGTTCGGCGTGTTCCCGGGGTGCGATCACGCCGTTCCACTGGCGGCAGACGTAGAGCGGCATGAGGAGATGGAAGTCCTGGTAGGCGTGACTGGTGAAGGTGAAGGGCGCCAGGCAGGCCTCGCTGACATCGATACCGAGTTCCTCGCGCAACTCCCGGATCAGGGCGTGTTCCGGGGTCTCGTCCGCGCGCACCTTTCCCCCTGGAAACTCCCACAGCCCCGCCATGGACTTCCCCTCGGGCCGTCTGGCAAGGAGCACGCGGTTGTCGGTATCCACCAAAGCGCAGGCCACCACGAGCAGCAGGGGGGATGATCGGGTCATGTACGGACCTCTGACCAGAACACCTGGTAGACCCCGCACAGGACATCCCGTTCTCTCGCCGGTGCCGGCATCACGCGTTCACCGATCCGGCGCATGCCGATCCGGGTGAGCAGGCGCTCGGAAGCCTCGTTCTCCACCATGGCAAAGGCCTCGACCTTGTCGAGACGCAGGACCTGGAAGGCGAACTCGATCAGGGCCCGCGCGGCTTCGCTGGCATAGCCATGGCCCCAGCTCCAGGGGGCGAAGGCGTAGCCCAGCTCGCCTGAACGATCCTTGTCACAGAGTGTGATGTCGATGACACCGATCACCTCACCCCCGTCAGCCACAGTGACCGCATAGACCCAGCCTCCTCCGGTTTCCCTGTTGGCAACGGCATCCTTCGCGAAAGCCTCGGCGCAACCCGCAGGATAGGGGTGAGGCATGTTCGCCGTGTACCGGGCCACCTCCCACAGGCGGCAGAAGCGCGTCACCTCAGCTGCGTGGCGCAACTCCAGCGGCTCGAGAACCAGGCGTGAGGTGGTGATGTTTTCCGGTCTGATCGCCCGCACCATGGCCCGTCACCTGGATTGAATCGGGGCCCGGAGATCGACAGCGGTCCGGAATCCGATGGTGGCACAGCGGTCGAGACCAGGCCACATGAGCAGGTACTTGGCAGCAAACGCCGCATCGTGCACCCCTCCGTCCGCGTACCAGTCGGACGTTGCGCAGTGGTGTCGACTGCCGCCCTTCACAATGCAGAACCGTGTTCGTCCATCGCTCATTTCAGGTTCGGTCCAGTTCCAGACACACACCGGGTCGTCGCCCAGCAGACCGTCCTCGGCGGCCCGTTGCCACTCCGCTTCCGTAGGCAAACGCCGTCCGAGCCAGGATGCATAGGCACGGGCATCGTCGGGATCAACCCGCGTGACCGGCTCGTGGGGTCCGGCCCCGGTTTCGAGAAACAACCCGGGAGCCTCGGGAGAGTACCCGGTCTCTTCCACAAAGCGCCGGTAGGCGGCCACAGTGACGGAATGCCTGTCGATGGCAAACGGCGACAAGACGTCCCGGAAATCCCGGGACACCTCGGTATGGAGCCCGGGGAGAACCGGACCGGCACTCTCGCTGGCACGGGCACTCTCGTACATGCCGCACTCACGCAGTCTGAAACGGCTGCGACGCACATGCACGCCCCCCGCCACGCAGACCATCCCGTCCGGCACTTGCCCCGAGCCCGGAGTTTCTGGAAGCGTTCGGGTCTCCGGCACGGGATTTGGCCGCTTGGGTCGGGCACGGTTGAGCTGCCGGTACCGGTCGGCCTGGCCTTCCAGGAAATCGTGGTCCACCGCTTCCTCGACAATGGCACCAAGACCGACTGCCGGGAGGCCTATCGCGACCTCGTGATCGTTGACTGCGAGCTGGCGGCCGGCCATGAGATCGCAGGCTGTCATCGAGCTGACGGGAAGACGGATGCCCGATACCGCCTGTCGATTGCGATTGACCAGTGTCCACAGCCGCACGCCGTCAAGTTCCCAGCTTGAGGCGAACACCCCCGGCGCCGGCATGCACGCGAGCGGTGTCCACAGCCCTTCGGAGAAGTGACGGGACCACCGGCGAAGGACCCGACTCGCCAGATTCCATCGACCGGCATCAAGGTCACGCCAGCCGTTCCATGACCCGAAGATGTTCTCCCACACCACCATGCCGGCGCCGTTCATCCACGCCAGCTGGATCTCCGGCGTGTGGTCCGCCATCCAGCGGCGCACGACATGCACCATGTGATGGCGATCCAGAACCCGGTTGGCGAACACACCTGGCGCCCATGAATCATCCCATGATTCCGCCCAGCCCATGTGATGATCGGCAAGCCGTTCGGGCGGAACCGGGGCCTGGGACTGCAGCACGATGCCGGGCCTGGCATCGTTGAGTGCGGCGGCGAGATCGCGTCCTGCAGACGACAGGGTGTCAAGGTAGAGGCCGTCCGCGTCGAGTTCCGTCACGAGGTCCGCGAGGCAGGCCGCATCGTCGCGGCCCTCTCGGCGGGTCGCCACATCCCAGGGGTTGTAGGCGACGAGGACACGGACGTCGCGGGCGTGCAGGCGGACGATCACATCGGCCAGACCCCGCGTGCCGCCGGGCATGGAGCGCCAGAAGTCGAACTGGTTGCGCCGGTCGAAGCCGAGGTTGGGATAGGCGTGCCAGAGGATGACGCCATCAAGGGGGCCGAAGCGCGCCTCGAATGCGTCGATGTAATCCTCGACGAGCCATGTCCCCGAGCCGCGATCATGGATCCGTTCGTCCCACAGCAGGATCTTGTGTGCCGTGAAGCAGCGGTGCACCCAGTCGTGGACGGGCTTCGCGCCGGGGAGACCGCATGAGAGGCGCCATGCCTCCAGGCGATCACGCCAGGCGGGCCAGTCCGCGGGCTTGTCGGGTGCGGGAATCAGGCAGCGTGACATGAGAACAGGGCCTCGCCGAGAACGTCTTCGCGTGGTGTCACGCCGAGGCCCGGGCTCACGGGCGCGCGCATGACGCCTCCGGCAACGTCCGGCAGCCCGGTGGCGTTCGACACCGTCACCCAGTTGTGGAAATCGACCGTGTGGAGCCGCATCGATTCGGGCGTGGAGAGCGACATGTGGGCAATGGCCGCACTCGCGATATCGGCCCCGCCAACACACTCGACCGTGACCTTGAGTCCAAGGTCGACGGCGAGATCGCGAATCCTCCTGGCGCGGGTGATGCCGCCGAACCTGGATATCTTGATGGTGATGCCGTCAGCCATGCCGTCGCGATGTATGCGCAACAGTGCTTCAAGGCTGTCGACACTCTCGTCGAGAACCATCGGAACTGACGCTTGACGCCTTACCACCAGATTCTCGTCCAGAGTCCGGCAGGGCTGTTCGAGGACATAGTCGATTCCCCGCGTCCTCTCGACGAAGCGTAAGGCGTCGTGGCTGGTCCATGCGCCGTTGGCGTCGCAGAAGATGACGACACTGCCTCCGATGTCATCGACGATGGCCTGGAGACGGCTGGCGTCCAGGACCGGGTCGTCTCCCACCTTTACCTGGAGACGGCGGTACCCCTCGGCCACATGACGGCGGGCCGAGTCCAGCATGATCTCCGGCGAGGCCTGCGATACCGAACGGTAGAGGGCGACGGACATGCCGTCACGTCCCCCGAGATACTCCGCCAGGGGGAGGCCGGCCGCCTTCGAGGCGATATCCCAGAACGCGATGTCAAGGGGTGACTTGACGTCCATCTGACCATACATCACCGCATCCATGATGCGGGCGAGCTTGCCCGTCTCCCTGGGGTCGGTACCCAGCAACTCGGGCGCCAGACGTTCCAGTCCGGCGCGTACGCCGCCGCTGAAGGCCTCGGAGTAGAAGGCGCCAAGCGGCGCGATCTCTCCCCAGCCGGTGATGCCCTCGTCTGAGTCAATTCTCACGATGGTCGCCGTCTGTCCGTACTCGGTATGATTGCGGCAGCGGTAGGAGCCTTCCCGAAAGGGGAGTTCCAGGCCGTAAAGGGATACGCGGGTGATCTTCATGGGAGTGTCCTCGGTCGTGTGACGAAGGGGATGACCGCTACGTCATGAGACCCTATCGTGAGGCTTGACGAAACGACATCCTGCCTGTGCAACACTGAAGGGAAGAAGCCATGGGTGACGGCAACCAGCGGGTTGCAATTGTGACGGGCGCCAGCGCAGGCATCGGGCGCGCAACCGCGCTCGGGCTTGCCGATGAGGGCTTTCAGGTCGTGCTTGCTGGACGCCGCAAGGAACGTCTTGACGGTGTGGTGGCGGAACGCCCGGACCTCAAGGGACGCCTTGTCGCGATCCAGTGTGACGTCACGCAACCCGAGTCGGTCGGTGACTTCTTTGTCGGTTTCGAACAGCGTTTCTCCCGCCTCGATCTCCTGTTCAACAACGCCGGTATCGGCGCCAGGTCCGTGCCCCTCGAAGAACTGGAGATCGACGAGTGGCAGGCTGTCGTCGACACCAACCTGACAGGATCCTTCCTGATGGCACGCCAGGCGATGCGTCTCATGAAGGCTCAAACCCCCAAAGGTGGGCGGATCATCAACAACGGCTCGGTGTCGGCCCACGTGCCACGCCCGTTCTCCGCTCCCTATACGGCGACCAAGCACGCCGTGACCGGTCTCACACGCTCCATCTGCCTCGACGGCAGGTCCCACGACATCTGCTGCAGTCAGATCGATATCGGCAACGCCCTGACCGACATGACCGCAGGCGCGGGCGATGGCCTGGAACAGCCCGACGGGCGCATCGTGCCGGAGCCGGTGATGGATGTCGCCAATGTCGTCAACACCGTTCTCGTAATCGCCACCATGCCGCTCGATGCCAATGTTCCCTTCGTGACCGTCATGGCCAATGCCATGCCGTACATCGGCAGGGGGTGACGGTTGCGCCGTCCTGGGCGATCTCCCTATAATCGCGGTTCGCTGACCGTCACAACCGCCCGGGGAAACGATCCATGGAACTGTTAGGCGCCGGATTGGCCATCTGGATGTTCTGCGGCTTTCTGCTCGCATCCATCCTGGCGATGCTGTGCCGCGGGTTCGGCAAGGCCACGGAAATGAACACCGAGTTCCTGGCAAACATGGGGTTCTTCTGGTCGATCCTTCCCGTGGGTATCTTTGGGGCCAGCGGCTACTTTCCCTTCCTGGACCTGAGTGACCTGGCGCCCTTTGCCTATGTTCTGGGCGTCATTCCTCTGGCCATCATCATGACGCAGCGGACCACTCCCGATCACGCACCACCGATCTTCGGCCATGACAAGCAGGGCCGGGTGGCCATTTTTGCCTGCACTCCGCACGAGGTGCTCACCACCCTGCTCTATTCCCTCCTCGCCTTCATGGTGTGCACCATCTTCCTGTGGGACGAGCTCTATCGCTGACGATGGCTGAGGTTCTTCCGGGATGTTGACTTTGCGGGGCCCCGCTCTATAACGCTTCCCTGCCATGGCGGCAGCGCTAAGACTGACGGAACCGACGATGTATGCAGTCATCCAGACCGGCGGCAAGCAGTACCGGGTGGAGCCCGAGGGCGTGCTCAGTGTGGAGCGCCTCGATGGCAACCCCGGCGATATCGTCGAGTTCACGAAAGTCCTGATGGTTGGCGGCGAAGATTCAATCGACACCAAGGCCACCGGCGCCAGCGTGAAGGCCGAGATCCTGGAACACAAACGTCTGGCCAAGATCCTTGTCTTCAAGAAGAAGCGCCGGAAGAAGTACCGCCGGCGTGCCGGCCACCGCCAGCAACAGACCGTCGTCCGGGTGAGGGAGATCCTCGACAGTACCTCCGGCGACGGCGCCTGACGAGGGAGGATTGATCCATGGCCCACAAGAAGGCAGGCGGCAGTTCGCGCAACGGGCGTGATTCCCCGGGACAGAGACTCGGCGTCAAGAAGTTCGGCGGCGAGAACGTAATCCCCGGCAACATCATCGTTCGCCAGCGCGGTACCCGGTTCCATCCCGGGTCCAACGTCGGGATAGGCAAGGATCACACGCTCTTCGCCAAGTCTACCGGCACCGTGCAGTTTCGCCGTGCGGGGCGCACGCGAACCTACATCGACGTCGTTCCACCGGCACTTGCCGCGGAGTAAGGCTTCGATGCCTGGCCCGGATTGCCGGCATGAAGTTTCTCGATGAAGCGAAAATCTGTCTGAAAAGTGGTGACGGCGGCAGCGGTGCCGTGAGCTTTCGCCGCGAGAAACATGTCGAGTTTGGTGGGCCTGACGGAGGTGATGGCGGACGGGGCGGCGACATCGTCTTGGCTTGTGTCGAAGGCCTGAACACCCTGATCGATTTTCGCTATCGCCAGCACTTCCGGGCACGCAGAGGCATGCCCGGTGGCGGAAGCCGGCGCTCCGGCGCCAGTGCCAGCGACATCGTCATCAATCTGCCACCGGGCACCGAGGTTCTGGCCGAGGACAGGCAGACGGTCCTCGCAGACCTGACATGTCCCGGCGAACGGATGATCCTGCTCCCTGGCGGCATCGGCGGCCGCGGCAACGCCCGCTTCAAGTCGTCTACCAACCGCACTCCGCGGGTTGCCGAGCCGGGGCGTCCCGGCGAGGAGATGTGGGTGTGGCTACGCCTCAAGCTCATCGCCGACATCGGCATGGTCGGTCTTCCCAATGCCGGCAAATCAACCCTGCTCTCGGTGGTCACGCGAGCCCATCCGAAGATCGCCGACTACCCCTTCACCACGCTCCATCCCCATCTCGGCAAGGTCGAGCGGGACGAGGACGGCTTCGTCCTCGCCGATCTCCCCGGTCTCATCAAGGGAGCACACAAGGGGACGGGTCTCGGAGACCGTTTCCTCGGGCATGCGGAGCGCTGCGCGGCCCTGCTTCATCTCGTGGACGGGACAACCGGCGATCCGGCCGCCGACTTCCTGACGGTGCGCCACGAGATAGAGTCCTATGGCCATGACCTCGCGGCCCGCACCGTGGTACCGGTTCTCACCAAGATCGACGCCGTCGACGACCGCGACAAACGGCAGGCCTTGCGGCAGCTCTCCGATCTCGCAGGTTCTCATGCCCATGCCATTTCGGCGGTCACCGGAGAGGGCGTGCCGGAACTCCTGCGGCTGCTGGCGGGACTCGTCCGGCAGCGCCGCGTCGGCTGAGGACTGACGTTCCGTGCCCCGGCTGGACCAGGCGAAGAGGATCGTCATCAAGATCGGATCGTCACTGCTCGTGGACGAGCATGACGGACGGATCCGCCGGTCCTGGCTCCATTCCCTGGCCGACGACATCACCGTGATGCGCAACGGCGGCTGCGAGGTGGTCATCGTCACCTCCGGCGCCATCGCCATCGGCCGGCGTCATCTCGATCTCCCTGCGGGACGCCTGCGTCTCGATGACAGTCAGGCCGCCGCCGCGGCCGGTCAGGCACGGCTGGTGCACGCCTACCAGGAAGCTCTCAGCCGCCACGACACAGGTACCGCGCAACTCCTCCTCACACTCGACGATACCGAAGATCGGCGACGCTACATCAATGCGCTCAACACGCTCAACCGTCTCCTGAAGTACGGCGTGGTCCCGGTCATCAACGAAAACGACACCATCGCCACCCACGAAATCCGGTTCGGCGACAACGACAGACTGTCCGCCCGCGTCGCCATGATGGCGAGTGCCGACATCCTCGTCCTGCTGTCGGATATCGACGGTCTCTACGAGAGGGACCCGAAGGACGACCCCGGGGCGCCGCTGGTGGAACAGGTGGATGCGATCACACCCCGCATCGAGGCCATGGCGGGCCGGGTCCGGACCGGCGACTCGTCGGGGGGCATGCAGACCAAGCTCATCGCCGCCGGAATTGCCATGACGGCGGGCTGTCACATGGTGATCTCCAACGGTCACATCCAGCATCCCCTGCGCGCCATTCTCGAAGGCAGACCCTGCACGTGGTTCACTGCCAGGGACAACCCGGCGGGCGCCCGCAAGCGCTGGATTGCCGGATCCCTCAAGCCCTCCGGCACCATCACGGTGGATGCCGGAGCCCACGCCGCCCTCAATTGCGGCCGCAGCCTGTTGCCAGCCGGTGTGACGGGTGTCGCCGGCGCCTTTCGCAAGGGTGATGCCGTCATCGTCCAGGATCCGGACGGGGTCGAGATCGCCCGCGGGCTCATCGCCTACTCCCGGGATGACGCCGAATCCATTGCCGGCCAGAAAAGCAGTGAAATCGAGCGGCTCCTGGGCTATCGAGGTCGCGAGGAACTGATCCACAGGGATGATCTGGTGCTGTCATGACCCGTACTGCTCGGCGCGAGGATGCACGTACCATTGCGGATATGATGGAGGACCTTGGCGAGGCGGCCCGCCACGCTGCAGGCGTTCTGGCCCATGCGCCGGATGCGCACAAACGCCGTGCCCTCGATCGCGCTGCCACCTGCCTGCGGGACGAACGCGACGACATCCTCGCCGCCAACCTCATCGATCTCGAAAACGCCCGGGCAGGGAACATGCCGGCGCCCATGCTCGAGCGTCTCACTCTCGATCATTCCAGAATCGAGTCCATGGCTGCCGCCCTCGACACCATCGCACTCCTGGACGATCCGGTGGGACGCGAACAGGCCCGCTGGAGCCGTCCGAACGGCCTCGATATCGCGCGGGTCTCCGTTCCACTCGGCGTGATCGGGATCATCTATGAGTCGCGCCCCAACGTCACGGCGGACGCCGGAGCGCTCTGTCTCAAGTCTGGCAATGCCGCGATCCTGCGTGGTGGCTCGGAGAGTGTCGCCACATCACACGCGATTGCCAGATGCCTGCGAGAAGGGATCGCATCCGCCGGCCTTCCCGAAGATGCCATCCAGATGGTGCCGGTCACCGATCGGGCGGCGGTGGGCGAGATGCTCACCATGACCCGCTGGATCGACATCATCGTGCCACGTGGCGGCCCTTCGCTCGTCGAGCGCGTGCAGCGCGAAAGCCGCGTTCCCGTTCTCGCCCACCTCGTCGGGCTTTGTCATGTCTACGTGGATGCCGACGCCGATCTGGACATGGCCTGCGACATCGCCATCAATGCCAAGATGCGGCGCACCAGCATCTGTGGCGCCGCCGAAACACTGCTGCTCGACAGTTCTCTTGGCGACGCCAGGAGAAGGACCGTCGTCCAGGCCCTCCTGGACCATGGATGCGAGGTCCGCGGGGACCGTTCCACCGAGCCACTCGATCCGAGGGTGAAGCCGGCTTCCGCCAATGACTGGTCCACGGAGTACCTCGACGCGGTGATTTCGGTGGCTTGCGTCAATGGGGTCGTGGGCGCCCTCGATCACATCAAGCGTCATGGTTCGGAACACACCGACGCCATCGTCACGGAGAACGAGTCCGTAGCCGAGTACTTTCTCGCCCGTACACCCAGCGCCATTGCCATGTGGAATGCGTCGACACAGTTTGCCGATGGTGGCGAGTTTGGCATGGGAGCGGAGATCGGCATCTCGACCAACAGGCTGCATGCACGGGGACCGGTGGGCGTCGAGCAGCTGACCACCATGAAGTACATCGTGCGCGGCGGCGGACAGACCCGACCCTGACCCATCCGATACTCCATGCCGGCCGCGGCCGACGCATCGGCCTTCTCGGTGGTTCATTCAATCCCGCTCACGAGGGGCATCTCTTTGTCAGTCATGTCGCCCGGCGTCAGCTGGGCCTCGACGAAGTCTGGTGGTTGGTGGCGCCGCACAATCCCTTGAAGCCTGCCCACGGCATGCTGTCCTTCTCCGAGCGGCTGTCGAGAGCCCGGACCTTTGCGAAAGGCGCGAGGGTCTCGGTGACCGGACTCGAGGCCGGTCTTGGAACACACTTCACGGTCGATACCGTCGCCTGTCTCAAGCGCCGGCTTCCGTTCTGTCAGTTTGCCTGGCTCATGGGAGCCGACAATCTTGCCGGGATCCACCTGTGGAAACACTGGGAACAGCTCTTTGCCATGATCCCCATTGCAGTGTTCGACCGGGCTCCCTATTCTCTGACAAGTCTGACGGGCAGGGCAGCCATACGCTACCGACGTTGCCGCATACAGGGACACCGGGCGAGGTCCCTGATTTTGAGGAAGCCGCCTGTCTGGGCATTCATTGTCGGCCACAGACACGGCGCCTCGGCAACGGCCATCAGATCAGGCGACACGCGTTTCGCCTTCGCCGACCACACCAACCGTGACATGAGCAAGGGGAGATTCATCCATTCCTCATGAAACCGCTTCCAGGGATGAGGACCTGGACCTCGTCGCCGTAACGACGAAGGTACTGGAAGATGGCAAGGCAGATGACGTTGTCGTCATCGATCTTGCCGGGAAAACAACGTTCGCCGACTCCATGATCGTGTGTGGCGGACAGACCCGAAGACAGGTTACGGCCCTTGCCGACAGGGTCGCCACAGCCCTCAAGGGCCATGGACGACGTATCACCAGCATGGAAGGATACGATCCCGGCGACTGGATCCTGATCGATCTGGGCGACGTGATCGTCCACATATTCCACAATGACCTGCGCAGTCTCTACAACCTCGAACGGATGTGGGCGATGCCCGCCCTGCTTCCCGTGGAAGCCACTGCCTGACGCCCCTGGTCGGCTCTGACGAGGGGCGAACCATGTCTGGAATCATCCCCCGGCCACTGGTCCTTTGCATCCTTGACGGCTGGGGTCTCGCAGAAGCCGGGCCAGGCAATGCCATCAGCCAGGCGGCCACCCCTACATGGATGACGATCGCCGGCTCCCACGCCACGACGACACTCGCCACCTCCGGCGAAGCCGTTGGACTGCCATGCGGCCAGATGGGCAATTCCGAAGTCGGTCATCTCACCATGGGTGCGGGCCGCATCATCATGCAGAACCTGCCGCGCATCGACGCTGCCGTTCGAGATGGATCCCTGGCCGGGAACCCGGTTCTCGGAGACCTGATCGGGGCACTCGAACGCAGCCGAGGCGTGTGTCATCTGGCCGGACTCCTGTCGCCTGGCGGCGTCCACAGTCATCAGGATCATATGGCAGCACTCGCCAACATACTCCACGACAACGGGATCGATGTTGTCGTCCACGCCTTCCTCGATGGCCGCGACACCCCGCCATCCAGCGCTCAGTCCTTTCTCGAGCGGTTTGCCGGTACCGCGCCCCATGCCCGGATCGTGACCCTGACGGGACGCTACTATGCCATGGACCGGGATCGGCGCTGGCAGCGGGTGAAGCCGGCCTGGGCGGCCATGGTCAAGGGAGACGGTGCGCGGTTTGGCACGACAGGCGAAGCCATGGACAGGACCCGGACCGCAGCGCTGACCGACGAGTTCGTCACACCCGCAGTCATCGGCGCCTATGCCGGCATGCGTGATGGCGATGGCCTCATCATGGCGAACTTCCGTGCCGACAGGACACGGCAGATCACAGGCGCCCTCATCGACCCTGCCTTTACCGGTTTCGAGAGGGACCGGAAACCGAGACTGGCCGGATGTGCCGGCATGGTTCCCTATGCCGCCCATCTCGATCGACACCTTCCGGCGCTGTTCCCGTCCGTGGAGACACAGCGAAGTTTCGGCAGCCTGATTGCCGATGCCGGCATGCGCCAGCTGCGTATCGCCGAAACCGAAAAATACGCCCATGTCACGTACTTCTTCAACGGTGGACGAGAGCATGTGTTTCCGGGAGAGGAACGCATCCTCGTTCCCTCGCCAGACGTGGCCACCTACGATCTCAAGCCCGAAATGGCGGCATTCGAGGTCACAGAGCGACTCGTGTCGGCGGTACGCGACAACACCTTCGATGTCGTCATCTGCAACCTCGCCAATCCCGACATGGTCGGCCACACCGGGGTCCTTCCGGCGGCCGTCAAGGCGGTTGAAGCCGTCGACCGGTGTCTCGGCGCCATGGCGAACGCCGTCGCCGACATGGGCGGCACTCTCGTGGTCACCGCCGATCATGGCAACATCGAGACCATGCTGGATCCGGTGAACGGCGGACCGCACACGGCCCATACGACCAATCCCGTGCCCCTTGCCCTTGTCCATGGCCCGCCTGACCGGAGACTTCGTGAGGGGTCCCTGCAGGATCTCGCACCCACCCTGCTCCGCCTCCTGGACCTCGCGCAGCCAGGCGAAATGTCCGGACGGTCGCTGCTCTCGCCGCATCCATGAATCGTTCATGCCGGGCAATCCTGCTGCTCTTGGCAGGTCTCCTTGTTCACACACCCGCTCCGGGCGCTGACACTCCAGGCGACCTTGAGACCCTGATATCCACGGGCAGTGATGCGCCGGCCCAGGAACCTTCCCCTTCGACGGCTGACCTCGCTTCGCTGCGCGACAGGCTGCTGGCCGGTGAATTCGAGAGGCGTCGCCTGGCCGACACCCTCGAGTCGACACGTCAGGATCTAGACGACATCGATCGCAGGATCGAATCCGGACTTGGAAGCCTCGAAGCCCACCGCGAAGCCTGGGGCACGCGTGTCAGCGTGTTCCATCGGATGTCCGGCATCCCGCGTGGCGTGGTCATCGCGATGCCTGCTCCGCTGTCCGTTGTTCACCGGTCCTCCGTCGTCGCCCACATGCTTGTGACCGGCATCGAAAGGCACATGAGGGACATGACACGACGCCTGGCTGAGTTGAGCGCGCTCGCCAGCGTCCGGGAGGGCATGGATGCGACCAGACTCGATATGCTCGGGCGACTTCGTGCGGTCGAGGCGGACATCGCCTCGGCAAGCGAACGTGTCCGGGAGATCCTGGGACCGTTGACGATCGAGCGGAGACCCGCGATGGAAACACCGGCGACACTGACGTCGTTTCTCCATCGCCTCGCGGCAGAATCGATGGCACAGGTAACCATTGGCAACGTCCTGACAGCAGATACCCGGGCGGCCCTGATGGTGACGGATGTTGAATCGCGGAGGGGCACCCTGCCCTATCCCGCTCACGGCGTCATCGACGGGCGCCGCCAGCTCCGTATCGCCACGGCACCGGAGGAACCGGTCATCACGCCCCTTGACGGCGTCGTCCTCCATTCAGGGTCCCTCAACGGAAGCGGCCCGCTTCTGGTCATCGATCACGGGGACAACTACCAGACGATTCTTCTCGGCTTTGACCACGGCACCGTCGGAGCGGGCGAATGGCTGGTGGCCGGACAGCCCGTCGCCGTCATGGCGGCGGATGACACCGAAGAGCGAACCCTCTATGTAGAAATCCGCCACAAGGGGATTCCAGTGGATGTCCCGGACTGGCTGACTGCGGCCTTCAGCGAAGAGAGCGATCAATGAAACGAACGATTTCCCTGGCGATCGTCCTTGGTCTTTTCGTCCTACAGGGTCCGGGGCACGCGACTGCTGCCGGCGACGACACATGGCGCGCCCTCGATCTCTTTGGCGACGTGTTCGAGCGCCTGCGCTCGGATTACGTCGAGGAAGTCTCCGATTCCGATCTGATCGAAGCCGCAATCGAGGGCATGCTGGGCTCGCTCGATCCCCATTCGAGCTACTACTCGCCCGATGCCTACGCGGAAGCCCAGGTCCAGACCACCGGGGAGTTTGGCGGATTGGGAATCGAGGTCACCATGGAAAACGGCTTCGTCAAGGTCGTGGCGCCGATCGATGACACACCGGCGCAGCGCGCCGGCATCAAAGCCGGTGATTTCGTGACCCATCTTGACGACAAACCCCTGCTCGGCCTCACTCTCAACGAGGCCGTGGACAAGCTGCGCGGCCCACCCGATTCCGAGATCACGCTCACCATCGCACGCGAGGGCGTCGACGAGCCCATCACGTTTGCCATCACCCGTGCAATCATCACCATCCAGTCGGTGCGATGGCGTCTTGAGAAGAAGGTGGGCTACGTTCGTATCACGTCGTTCACCCAGCAGACTCAGGGCGGCGTCGACGACGCGATGGAGGCCATCGAGGATGCCGCGGCCGGCGATCTCCAGGGTATCGTTCTGGATCTGCGCAACAACCCCGGAGGTCTGCTCGACCAGGCCATCTCCGTAGCGGACTCCTTTCTTGAGCAGGGAGAGATTGTCTCAACCCGGGGCCGGCGGGAAGGTGACGCCCAGCGCTTTCATTCCGAGAGCGGTGACCTCGCGGAGGGGCTGCCGATCGTCGTGCTGATCAACGGCGGGTCCGCCTCTGGCTCCGAAATCGTCGCCGGCGCCCTGCAGGATCACCGCAGGGCCATCATCATGGGAACACAGTCGTTCGGCAAGGGATCGGTCCAGTCATTCATGCCGCTGGCCAGCGGCGGTGCCATGCGCCTGACCACCGCCCGCTACTACACGCCCTCCGGCATGTCGATCCAGGGGACCGGCATCTCGCCGGACATCACCGTCGAGGAGGCGATCATCCAGACGAGCGGCGTGGAACGCTTTGGCGAAGCCGATCTCGTCAACAGCCTCGATGCCGGAGACACCCTCCCCTCGGAAGAAGAGGGTGAAGATGCCTCCTCCCGGCGCAGCGAGCAGGCGCTGGAGGACTATCAGTTGAGCCGGGCGCTCGATCTCATCGAAGGCATCTCTCTGGCATCGCGATGACATCCCCGAACCCGTGCCTGCCCTGGCGGGAAGGCGTGGGTATCGTTCTCCTCAACGACGCCGGCCTGGTCTTTGTCGGCGAAAGGCTCGATCGTCCCGGTGTCTGGCAGATGCCCCAGGGCGGAATCGACGAAGGTGAGGAACCTGTCAGGGCAGCCTTGCGCGAACTTGCCGAAGAAACCGGAATCCAGTCCGTCTCGGTACTCCGCGCGACTCCCCATCCATTCACCTACGACCTGCCGCCGGAACTCGTCAGCCGGACCTGGAATGGCCGCTATCGCGGCCAAAGGCAGGTGTGGTTCGCCATGCAGTTCGAGGGCACGGACGACACCATCGACATCCATAGCACCGACCACCCCGAGTTTCGCGCCTGGTGCTGGATGCGTGCCGGAACCATCCAGGCCGGCATCGTTGCGTTCAAGCGTCAGATGTACCGTGACGTCTTCGCCGCCTTCGCCGACCTCCTTGACAGGGGCGAATCCTGAGCCTGCCTGAGCGGCCGGACGTCAGTAGGCGGGAGCCTGACGCACTAGGCGCTGGCGGCGCCAGTCGAAGAGATGGCAGACGACCCATGCAATCAGGGCGGCCAGACGACTCTTCGGTCGGAGCCCCATGGCCTTGGTGGTCATGTTGACTGCCAGCCGGATGTGTTTCTTCCGGTAGTGCGGCAGGGCGCGGCTGCCATAGGCCGCGGCGCAGGCCTTCCGGTTGTAGGTCTCCGGAACATCGTTGGCGACGTAGTAGGCGAAGGCGAGTTCGTCGTCCTCCGACTCGGCCAGTCGGGTCACGGCGACACGCACGCGCGTCAGGAGATTGGGATTGTCGATCGCCCTGTACCGTTTCATGTGATCGTAGAACAGCTTGTAGTGCCGGAACTCGTCGGCCGCGATCTTCCTGAAGATCTGCTTCAGGACGGGCTCCCGCGTCGCATCGGCAAGGGCCGTGTAGTAGGACGACGTCCCGACCTCGACGATGCAGCGCGCGACCAGTTCGCTGAAACGCGAGCCACGCACCGAGTGCTCGAGGCTGAGATCGACCTGGCTGTATTCGGACCTGAATCGCTTCCTAGCCGCCTCGAAATCCCAGGCCGGGTCAACCATCATCGCCCAACGCCCCAGAGCGATTCCATGGCGCACCTCTTCCGCGGCCCAGCTCCCCGCGGCCTCCACAAAGGCATCGTCGTCCGCAAAGATGTTCGCAAGATACAGGCCGTAGAGGTCGCCGTTGAACTCGACCAGCGACGCAGCCTTGACGACACGAACCATGTCGGGATCGACACTGGACCGATCGAAGGCTTGCCAGTCGATATCGTCAAGATCCCAATGGCTCATGACTTGCCCTGTCGGTGCACCCCTCCTGACCCCAGAAGGTCCTTCCATAGACGTGACATAGTATACATGAGACCGGGGAGCGCTCACAAGTTCGCCATTTGAAGGCCTCCCGCGGTCAGACGGATGAAGGGATGAGATCATGGGCGAACTCGTTGACTGGCACACCCACGCCTTCCTCCTGGAGCACCGCACGGACGAGGACAGGGCCTTGCAGTCCCTGCGCAACGTCCTCGGGGACGGCAAGGCGGACCCCCATCTCCTCTCGGAGGCCGTCGACGAAGCCGGGGTCGCTCGCTTCGTCGTCGTCGCCCTGCCCAAGCATTCCGGCAATCACACGCCTTCAGCGTTCATTGCCGACGTGGTGCGTCGGCACCCGGGACGGGCGGTCGGCCTCTGTTCGGTCCATCCCGAGGATGCCGATGCCGGCGATGAATTCGAGTCGGCGCTGGCACTGGGCCTCAAGGGCCTGAAACTCTCGCCCACCTACCAGGCGATGGACCCCAGAAGCCCCGCCTGCGGACGGCTCTACGAGATCGCCTGTCACCATGACGTGCCGGTTATGTTTCACTGCGGGGGCGCCTACACGGGCAGTCTCGAGTTCGCCGACCCATGCCTGCTCGACCGGGTCGCCATGGACTTTCCCCACCTGAAGATCATCGTCGCCCACTTCGGACAGCCGTACATGGAGCAGACGGCCATCCTCATGCGCAAGAACGACAACATCTTTGCCGATCTCTCGGCGCGCTATCACAGGCCCTGGCAACTCTACAACGGCCTCATGATCGCCCGGGAGTACGGCGTCACCGGCCGTCTTCTCTTCGGATCCGACTTTCCGGTCCGACGTCCTTCCGTCGCTGTCGACGAGTTCCGCGCCATCAACCGGTGGGGCGAGGGGCTGGTCATGCCGAAGATTCCCGACGCTCTCATCGAAGAGATCCTCCACGAGCGGCCCCTCGACCTTCTGGGCATCGCCCCCTGATGACGCCCGTCACCGTCATCACCGGTTTCCTCGGCAGCGGAAAGACGACGCTCATCAACGCGCTGCTCAAACATCCGGCCTTGGCCCGGAGCGCCGTCATCGTCAACGAGTTTGGAGAAACCGGTGTCGACCACCTCCTCATCGAACACCTCGACGAGGCGACCATGCTGGTGGGAGCCGGCTGCCTGTGCTGCGAGGTGCGCGAGGATGTCGTGCTGGCCACCATGCGCCTTCTCGACCTGCACGCCCCCAACCGCATCCTCATCGAGACCAGCGGCCTTGCCGATCCCGCACCCCTGGTTCACACGCTTCTTCATGACGACAGGATTAATCGGCGGGTGACGGTCTCAGGAATCGTTGCCACCGTGGATGCGCTGGCTGGTGAACGGCCCTTCGAAACACAGGCCGAATGCCTGCGCCAGGCGGTGATCGCCGACACGATCATCCTCACCAAGACGGACCTCGCTCCCGGGACGGATCGCCTCGAGGCGCGCCTGCGGGCCCTCAATGGAGAGGCGCGCGTTCTCGCATCACCGGTGACGCCGGACGAGATTGTCCGCCATGCTGCGAACCCGTCAACGTGGATCCAGGCCGGAAGCTCGACGCATCATGACAACTGCATCGCCAGCCTGTCCCTCACCACCCTGAAGCCGCTCGAGGCAGCTCCACTCATGGACTGGATCGAGAGGCTCATTGCTCGCCAGGGCGACCGGCTCCTTCGTTTCAAGGGTCTTGTCGATCTCCTCGGCAGCGACGTGCCGATCGTCATCAATGGCATCGGCCACGTCTTCCATCCCCTCTCCCGCCTTGCCGCCTGGCCGTCGGGCATGCGTGGTTCACGCATCGTCCTCATCGGACACGATCTCGACACCATCGCCATCGAAACGGATTTCCAGCACCTGGCGGACACCGGGACGTGAAGTTCCCAAGGACGCTCTCAGCCTGACTCCAGCAGTCCCGGCGTCAACGGGCCGGGTGTGGCACCCATGGTGCTGCGGGCCATTCCCGTGCCGATCGCCGATGCAGACTGTCGGCGGCCTCATCGTGCTTGCCAGGGTCGCCGCACTGCGGCGCGGGTGACGGCTACCAGCCGAGCATGGGAAGGTTGGTGAGGCTCTCGTTACGCTCGGGGCCGACGATGAAGTTTTCCTCGATTCCCGCCGTTCCGACACCGGGGCGCGACAGGAAGTACTCGACGCCCATCACCATGCCGGCATCGATCCGCTCGTCCGTGTTGTCGCCGGCGAGGTTGATGTACGGGGGCTCCCAGTAGAGTCCGGTGCCATGGGCGACCACGGAATAGATCTGGCTCGTGGTTCCGTCGTCGCCTCCCGCCGCCTCGACCGCGGCGCGGCCCGCCGCCGCGATCTCCTCGCCGGAGGCGCCGGGACGCACTGATCCCTGGATGGTCTCGACGATCGAGGCGCAGTCTTCAATGAGTTGGCGCTGCTCCACCGTGGGCGCGGATCCCGCCACGGCCGTGCGGCCATGGTCGAACCAGTAGCCCTGGAAGGTGGTGTCCATCCAGCCGCGCACGAGGTCGCCCTCCCGGGGGGCGTCGCCGCCGCGTCCCAGCAGGGGATCGCGGCACCAGTAGCCGATGGTGTCGCCGTGGTTGACCGAAATGTAGGAGCCGCCGTTGCCGCGCCTGTAGAGTTCGCGAACCGCCTCCGCCACCGCCTCTCGCTCGGTGGCCCCCCGGACCATTTCCTTCATGAGGATATCGAGCGCGGCGGCCCCGTTGGCCCCGCCCTCGCGCATGCACTCGAGTTCTCGCGGACTCTTGATGCGGCGGACCGCGAGCACGAGGTCCTCCTCCTCGCGCCAGTCGATGCCCGGAGTCCGCCCGAGCATCTCGCGGCCGTAGCGATAGGGCAGCACCGTCGCGCCCGTGAAGGCGACAGCTCCTTCGAGCCGCCTGGCCTCGAGCCGCCGCACCACGCCGTCGACGATGTCGCGGTGGCGCGACACGCGGTCCGTGGCAAGGAACTCGTTGCGCACGTCAGCAGCCTCGGCCACGAGCTCGGGCGTCTCGCCGGGTTGCAGAATGACGGCATAGTATCCCCAGGCATGGCGATCGTGGGTGTCGGGCGATGCTTCGGGGGCATAGTAGTTGGTGAGATAGAGGACATCGCCGGCCCGGTCCTGGCTCTGCATGGACCGGCTCCACACCACCGCGGCAGCAAGGCCGCGCCGATCCATCTCCCGGTGAACGCGCCTCCAGCGTTCCTCGTACTCTTCCTGCGGAAAGTAGCCCCTGACCATACGACATCCCCCTTCTAGTTCGCGAGCAGGACGATGCGGCGCCGTCGGACATGCACTCCGGCCCTCTCGCCGACGGCCGCACCATGCTCGACCGGAACATACACGAGGAGTTCCAGGCCGTCGTGCCCGGCGCTCCTCGCACGGCACCGGTAGTGGGCTCCCTGGAAGACACTGTCGGTGAAGACGATCTCGCCCAGACTCTCGGTATCGCGGGCGGGTTCGAACAGGACATGCTCCGGGCGGATCGAGACGCGGACGTCGTGTCCCACCGGTGCGGTGCCCCGGACCCGGATTTCGCCCAGCGGTGTCGAGAGCTTCAGGTACCCCTCGGCAACGTCCTCCACCCGGCCCTCTATGATGTTGGTCTCGCCCATGAATGTGGCGGCGAACAGTGTGGCCGGCTCGAGGTAGACCCGGTCCGGGGTGCCGGAGTCCTCGACACGGCCACCGTTCAGAACCACGATCCTGTCGGCGATGCTCATGCCCTCTTCCTGGTCATGGGTCACATGGACGAAGGTCGTGCCCAGGCTTCGCTGAAGGCCGACCAGCTCATCCTGCATCTGGCGCCTCAGGTTGAGATCGAGGGCGCCGAGCGGCTCGTCGAGGAGCAACACTTCCGGCCGCACCGCGATGGCCCTGGCGAGCGCCACCCTCTGCCGCTGCCCGCCGGAAAGCTCCACC
Organism: Alphaproteobacteria bacterium; assembly: GCA_965207785.1. Lineage (GTDB taxonomy): Bacteria > Pseudomonadota > Alphaproteobacteria > SP197 > SP197 > SP197. The sequence continues at coordinate 83,937 of CBDBNO010000012.1, forward strand.
ACCGGACGCCGCTCGAAACCGGCGAGTCCGACCATGGTCAGCACGTCCGATACGCGGGAGAGGCGTTCGGTTCGCCCGAGTCCCTGCATCTCGAGGCCGAAGGCGATGTTGCCGGCAACGTTCATGTGCGGAAAGAGCGCATAGTCCTGGAAGACCGTGGAGGTGGGCCGCCGGGCCGGCGGTGTGAGCGTCACATCTCTCCCGCCGATCACGACACGCCCCGAGGTCGGCTCGACAAAGCCCCCCAGGATCGAAAGGAGCGTCGTCTTGCCGCTCCCGGAAGGCCCCAGGAGAACGACGAACTCACCTCGATCGATCGAGAGGTTGACGTCGCAGACCGCCGGAACTCCCGCATAGTTCTTGCTCACTTCCTCGAGCATGACGTGGGACCCGTTCATCGGTCTGTGCCTTTCCTGCGATGGAGGCGGTAGGCCAACAGAGCGAGGATGAGAACCGCGATCGTCACGGTGAAGACGAGGGACCCGGCGGCGTTGGCCTGCGGGTTGAGTCCCCGGCGCAGGAGAGTCCACAGCTCCACGGGCAGGGTGACGTCGAAGACGCTGAGCAGGAAAGCGATGATGAATTCGTCCCAGGAAAAGGTGAACGTGAGCGCGAACGCGGCGAACAGGGCGGGCCACAGCATCGGCACCGTGATTCGCCTGAGCACGGTGGCCTCGCCGGCTCCGAGGTCCCTGGCGGCCCTTTCGGCATACACCTGGTGATCGCCCATCTGGCCGTAGATCACCGCGAACGCCAAGGGCAGGTTGATCACGAGGTGGCCCATGCCGACCGTCAGCAGCGACTTGGAGATCCCGAATTCCCTCAGCACCAGCAGGAGGCCCATGCCGATGACCAGATAGGAAACGAAGAGCGGCAGAACCAGGAGCCACTGGATCACCGGACCGCCGGTGGGACGGTGCCGCGCCAGGCCGTAGGCCGCGAGAAAGCCCAGGACCGTCGACGCCGCGCCCGAGGCAAGGGCGACCACGACCGAGTTCACGAGGCTCTCCATAAGGCGCCTGTTGGCGAAGAGCGCGTCGTACCACTTCAGCGTGAACCCCCGGAAGGGCGGCACTGGAAGCTTGCCGTCCTGGAACGAGAAGACAATGAGCACCAGCACGGGAAGGAGGATGAATCCGTAGATCGCCGCGACATAGGCGATGGCGGCCAACCGGGCGAGAGATCTGTTCGACATCAAGTCGACACCGGGCTGCGGACCTTCAGCCAGCGCGCGCAGGCGAGGAAAACCAGTGTCACGACGGCCATGAGAATGAGACTCATCGCCGACGCCATGGGAAGGTCCACGTAGCGGCTGATCTGGAGCATGATCGCCTGGGGCATCAGCAACTCGGTGCCCCCTCCGAGGATCTGCGGCGTGATGAAATCGCCGACGGCGACGACGAAGGTGAGGAAGGCCCCGACGACGACTCCGGGAAGGCTCAGCGGCAGGGTGATCCTCAGAAAGATCCTGAGGCGCGACGCTCCGAGATCCGCGGCAGCCGCGTGGTAGTGGGGATTGATCTGGACCAGGCTGGCGAAGATGGTCAGTGTCAGCAGCATGGTGAAGAAATGCGTGAACCCCAGCACGGTCGCACCGCGGTTGTGGGCGAGTTCCAATGGCGTATCGATAATCCCGGCCGCGAGCAACGCACTGTTGATGATGCCTCTGTCCGAGAGGACGAGAAGCCAGCTGTAGGAGCGAACGAGATAGGAAGTCCAGAATGGCAGGACCGCGAGCACCAGCGCGATCCGCTGCAGGTGCACCGGCACCCGGAACGCCAGGATCCAGGCCAGCGGATAGGCCAACAGGACGCTCAGGACCACGGTCAGCGCCGTCACCTCGAGCGAATTGACGAGTGCCTCATGGAAGTGGGGCCGTGAGACGAACGCTTCGTAGTTCTCGAGAGTCCAGACATGCAGAACCTTGCCTCCCTCGAAGCGCCACAGGCTGTAGCAGGCCATCAGGAGGAATGGCAGCACGAAGAAGGCAAGCGTCCATGCCAGGGCCGGGAGGACATACCCCCAGCCCCTGGAATCACGCCCCGGCATCGGGTCCGGTGCGAACGGTCAGCGGCATGCCGGAACGGATCGGTCCGGCGCCGGACCGCCTAGTGCTGCAGGAACCGCGCCCAGGCGTCGATCATCGCCATGTCGAGTTCCTGGTCATAGTAATGGTTGATGTGGGAGTCCTCGAGGAAGGTGTCCTTGAGGTCCCAGCGAAGCAGCGCCCTTTCCTCGTCGGTCAGCTCGGCCTTCGAGTTCGCCGGCATCGCCATGCCACACGAATTCATGGCGAATCTCCCCTGCCCCGCAGCGCTGATCAGGTACTTGACGTATTCGTTGGCAAGCTCCTTCTTCTCCGAAGACGCCACGACGCCGACGCTCTCGAGGTAGAAGATTCCGCCTTCTTCGGGAACGGTCCAGTCGAGCGCCGGATTCTCCTCCTGCAGGCCGGTCACGATCCACTGTCCCCCTCCGAGCACGATATCCGCATCGCCGGTCGCAAGGGCCGTCTGGATGGTCGCGATGTCGCCGACCACTCCGACATTCTGCTTCATGGCGAGCAGCCGCTCCTCGACCTCCGCGAGATTGTCCATGGTGATCTCGTCGGGAGCCAGTCCCATGGCGAGCCCGACGTTCTGCATGATCTGCACGTAGAAATCCCAGACCGCGATGCGGCCCTCGTACTTCGGATTCCAGGCGATGTCGTAGCTTGCGATATCGTCCGCATCGACACGCTCGCTGTTGTAGGCGACGGTATTCCAGCCGAAGACATCCGGCACCGCGTAGAGCTTGCCGTCCACGAAGTGGAGATCGCGCCGGAGGACCTGCGGAAAGATGTCGTCGAGCGGAAAGTCCGCCGGGTCGAGTTCTGCGAGCAGGCCGGCCTCCACGTGGGTCGCCACGAGCGTCGCGTCGGTGTGGAAGACGTCCCAGTCCCCGGGCGCCGACTGCTCGATGATGGTCTGCGCGACTGCCGGATCCTCGTGGGTCTTGACGTTGACGCGCACGTCGAAGGCCTCCTCGAACGGACCGTTCAGTTCCGGATCCGTGATGTCGCACCAGCCGATCACGTTGAGATCCTCCGTCGCCCGAGCGGTGAACGCGAAGGCCGCCACCGCAACGGCGACGAGAACGGGTCCGGCCGCCCGCATGGCGGCGCCCCGCGAAGGTGTCGATGTCGTCATGGCCAATCCTCCCCTTGCGGCACGTTGTCGTTCGTGCCGGATTTGCCTCATTCTACCATTTTCGCCGCGGCCTCACCAATCCGGGCCACCCGAGCCATTCCGGAATCGACTCCCGGCGAAGCCCCGTGCCGGAATGCAGGATGTTGGACGTTCCCGCGTCCGGTGTCTGTCTTGACCACGGGCTTCGGCTTTCGTCCTCAATGGAAATCCACCCGGGCGCCGTCAGGCGAAGCCCCATGGTCCGGGAGTCCGGCATGGCGACACACCCGAGACGACACGTTCGCGCCATCTTGGGTCGCGCCATCGAAGGCGACTGAAACAGCCCCGGGGGCATCACCGAGCCATCTTCGGCGAACCGGAGAAGCACCGTGTTTGACGTGGCGTCAACACGACCGGACCCGGGCAACGAGTGCCATGCCGAGCCCTTTGCCAGAGCGCGAATTTGACACGTGACGCCACACGAAACAGCATCACGCATCATGCGTGTGACCATAGACATCCCTGCACCGATACTGGAGGAGCTGAAGCAGATCCGGAAGACCGAAGGAGGCTCCCTGGGCAGCCTTGTCTCCAGACTGCTGGCCGACGCACTCACACGGCACCGAGCCGATTCGGTCGAACCCGATCTGAACTGGAACACCGCAGCCATGCAAGCTCGCGTCGATCTCACCGACAAGGAAGCGATACACGCGCTGTTCGACGTCGGTCCCGATTGAGTGGCACCGTCAGTCTGGCGAAACGGAACTCTCCCGAACCGGCAGAATGTCTCGCACCGCGCCCATTGACGTTTGCTTCGATTAATGCATTTATTTCACAAAGGAGTGAGACTCGATCGAGCACGTCCGATCCTGAGGCACACATGAACACGTTCGCCCACCGGCAGTTCCCGTCCACGCCGCAGGATGCAGCAATCGCACAACGCACTTGCGAGGTTCTTACTCCCTATGGCGGGATGAACCGGCCCCTGAAGCTGCGCGTCAGAGGCAGCGAACGGGAGCAGACGATTGATCTTCCGGCCGGTGTGGTCGACCTGCTCGTGCGTGTCCTGGAAGCCATGGCTGCGGGACGGGGCGTTACGCTGATCCCGGAAAGCGCGGAGTTGACCACGGTCCAGGCGGCCGACGTTTTGAACGTCTCCCGCCCCTTCCTGATCAAGCTCCTCGACCGGAAAGTCATGCCGCATCGGAAGGTCGGCAAGCACCGCCGCGTTCGTATGGAAGATGTCATGGCCTACAAGAATGCCATCGACCGCGAGCGAGAACAGGTTCTTGAGCAGTTGACTCGCGAAGCCCGGTCCGGGGACATGGGGTATGGCTCTCGGTGACCGGCTTCACGGTCTTCCTTGACGCCAACATTCTCTACCCGGCGCCGGTGCGGGATATCTTTCTGCAACTGGCAGCCGACGATCTTGTTCGCGCGAAGTGGAGCGCCGACATCCATCGGGAATGGATCAATGCCCTGCTCCGCAACGAGCCGCACCGCCACCGGACAGCACTCGAGCGGACCCGATGGCGTCAATGAGTGTCCGGTGCCTGTCGTGCGATGGCAGGGCTGTTCCTGGTCGGTATTGGCCAGTTCCGAAAACCGTGGCAGCCTTGTTGAGAGCAACGGCTACATGGGCACGCTTCTGACCGCTATCGAACGACTTCCCGTAACGGCTGGTGCCGGGCTTGCTTGATTTCCCGCCCTTTGCTTCGACCGCAAGCGTCGTTTCACCCTTCGTCGCCAGGATGTCGTGACCACGCTCGCTGGTGCTGCTCGTACGTTCAGTGTGCCAGCCATGCTTCTGAAGGTGCTTCACTACGGCATTCACAACGTCATTCTCGGTCAACATCGGCTTTACTCGCTCGTCGCCTGCAACAACGGTCAACAGGAAACCCATGATTCAGCTACGCCGCCCAGTTCCGATCTCCTGAGCGTGGGTTCTTCAGTTAACGCCAGAGGCGACAACGCTGGAAGACGGTCTTGTTGCCGGCCCGGGAACCGTGCTCGACTGCCGGGACGCGGGCTCAGGAGTCCGCAGCGGCCTCGAGCATGGCATTGAGGACCGCGAGTTCGTCTCTGGCCCGGGTGCGGTCGGTGTCGCTTTCGGCGTCGCGCAGATCGAGTTCGGCAGCCTCGATCCGGGCACGGACGTCTGCGGCATCGATACTGGCCACCATCAGCGCCTTTTCGGCCAGCACCGTGCAGCGGTCGGGCAGGACCTCGGCGAAGCCCCCGGCCACGAAGACCTGGTGCGCCACCTTGCCGTTGTCATGGATGTCGATCACGCCGGGACGGATGGTCGAGATCAGGGGGGCGTGATCGGGCAGCACACCGATGTCACCGTCGCCTCCGGGTATCACCACCATGTCGAAGGCGTCGGAAACGAGGATGCGCTCGGGGCTCACCAGTTCGAAATTGACCCTGTCGGCCATGACGTCAGGCCGCTTCCGCCGCCAGCTTCTTGGCCTTCTGCACCGCCGAGTCGATGTTCGAGACCATGTAGAAGGCCTGTTCGGGAAGATCGTCGTACCCACCGTCAACGATGGCCTTGAAGCCCTTGATCGTGTCTTCGAGCTCGACGAAGACTCCCGGGACACCGGTGAACACCTCGGCCACATGGAAAGGCTGGCTCAGGAATCGCTGGATCTTCCGCGCCCGCGCCACCACGAGCTTGTCCTCTTCGGAGAGTTCGTCCATGCCCAGAATGGCAATGATGTCCTGCAGGGAACGGTAGCGCTGCAGAACTTCCTGAACCGAGCGCGCCACCTGGTAGTGCTCCTCGCCGATGACCCTGGGATCGAGGATGCGCGAGGTTGAATCGAGTGGATCCACGGCCGGATAGATGCCCAGTTCGGCGATCTGGCGTGACAAGACGGTGGTCGCATCGAGATGCGCGAACGACGTCGCCGGCGCCGGATCGGTGAGATCGTCAGCCGGCACGTAGATCGCCTGGACCGAGGTGATCGATCCCCTGGTGGTCGAGGTGATGCGCTCCTGGAGATTGCCCATCTCCGTGGCCAGCGTGGGCTGGTAGCCGACCGCCGAGGGAATCCGCCCCAGCAGCGCCGAGACCTCGGAACCCGCCTGGGTGAAACGGAAGATGTTGTCGATGAAGAGCAGAACGTCCTGGCCTTCCGCATCGCGGAAGTACTCGGCCAGGGTCAGGCCCGACAGTCCGACACGGGCCCGCGCCCCCGGAGGCTCGTTCATCTGCCCGTAGACGAGGGCTGCCTTGGAACTGCCGCCCTCGAGATCGATCACGCCCGACTCGATCATCTCGTGGTAGAGATCGTTTCCCTCACGCGTGCGCTCGCCCACTCCGGCGAAGACCGAGTACCCGCCATGGGCCTTGGCGATGTTGTTGATGAGTTCCATGATGATGACGGTCTTGCCGACACCGGCGCCGCCGAAGAGACCGATCTTGCCGCCCTTGACATAGGGCTCGAGCAGATCGATGACCTTGATTCCGGTCACAAGCACCTCGGCTTCGGTCGACTGGTCCGTCAGTTCCGGCGCTTCCCTGTGGATGGGCAGCGATTCGCTCGCCTCCACGGGTCCGCGTTCATCGATTGGCTCGCCAATCACGTTGAGAATGCGGCCAAGGGTCTCCGGTCCCACCGGCACCCTGATCGCCTCGCCGGTGTCCCTGACATCCTGGCCGCGCACCAGGCCTTCGGTGGCATCCATGGCAATGGTGCGCACCGTGCTCTCGCCAAGGTGCTGCGCCACCTCGAGGACAAGGCGCTTGTCCTGGTTGCTGGTCTCAAGCGCATTCAGGATGTTCGGCAGATCGCCATCGAACTGTACGTCGACGACGGCGCCCATGACCTGGCTGATGTGACCTGAAGAGTTGGTTGCCATCGAGACCCTCCTCGCCCTTGACCGTCCCCTAGAGCGCTTCCGCGCCGGAGACAATCTCCGTGATTTCAGTGGTGATCGCTGCCTGGCGCGTGCGATTGTAGACCAGATTGAGGCGATCGATCATGTCGCCTGCATTGCGCGTGGCATTGTCCATCGCCGTCATGCGCGCCGCATGTTCCGAAGCCTGGCTCTCGAGAAGGCTGCGGAACACCTGCACGCCGAGATTGCGCGGCAACAGGTGTTCGAGGATGGCGCCCTCGTCCGGTTCGAAGATGTAGACCGCTCCGCCGAGGTCGTCGACGGGCTGGTCCGGCGCCACCGCGGGAATCAGTCCCTGCCAGGTGACAACCTGCGTCATGACCGACTGGAAGCGATTGAAGACGACCGTGCACTGGTCGAATTCACCGGCCTCGAACATGGCCGTGATCCGTTCCGCGGCGTCCCGCGCGGTGCCGTAGGAGAATCCCTTGTCGAGACCCTGCAGGGTTTCGACGATCAGTTCTCCATGATCGCGCCGCAGCAGGTCACGGCCCTTGCGTCCCAGGCAAAGAAGCTTGACCTCCCGGCCTTCCTTGCGGAGTTCCGCAATGCGCTGGCGCACCGACCTCACCACCGACGCATTGAAACCGCCACACAGTCCGCGGTCGGACGTGACGACAACGATCAGATTGACCTTGTTGCTTCCGGTACCGGCCAGCAGCCTGGGAGCATCCTCTCGGCCGGCAAAGGCGCCTGCAAGCGACGCCATCATGCGCGCCATGCGCTCCGCATAGGGACGCGCCGCTTCCGCGGATTCCTGGGCATGGCGCAGCTTCGCGGCAGCAACCATTTTCATCGCGCTCGTGATCTTGCGCGTCGAACGGACGCTGTTGATGCGCGTGCGGAGGGCCTTGAGGTTCGCCATGGCCGTTCAGGATACCTGATCAGGCCGCGAAGGAGCCGGTGAAGTCGTCGAGAAAGGCCTTCAGCTTGTCCGCCGTCCCGTCGGAGAGCGCGCCACTCGAGCGGATATCGGCAAGCATGTCGGCGCCCTTGTCGCGCACCGCGGCAAGCATGGCCTGTTCGTAGCGTGTGACGGCAGATGGTGCGATGCCGTCGAGATAACCGTTCACGCCGGCAAAGATGACGACGACCTGGTCCTCCACCGCCATGGGTCTGTACTGATCCTGCTTGAGGAGTTCGGTCAGTCGTTCACCACGCGCCAGCAGCCTCTGTGTCGAGGCGTCAAGGTCCGAGGCGAACTGGGCAAAGGCCGCCATTTCTCGGTACTGCGCGAGTTCCAGCTTGATCGATCCGGCAACCGTCTTCATCGCCTTGGTCTGCGCCGCCGAGCCGACCCGCGACACCGAGATGCCGACATTGATGGCTGGCCGGATGCCCTGGTAGAAGAGTTCCGATTCGAGAAAGATCTGTCCGTCGGTGATCGAGATGACGTTGGTTGGAATGTAGGCCGACACGTCGGAAGCCTGGGTCTCGACCACCGGCAATGCGGTCAGCGATCCGCCGCCGAAACTCCCGTTCATCTTGGCCGCCCGTTCGAGCAGCCGTGAATGGAGGTAGAAAACGTCGCCCGGGTAGGCCTCGCGGCCCGGCGGCCGGCGCAGCAGCAGGGAGACCTGTCTGTAGGAGACGGCCTGTTTCGACAGGTCATCGTAGATGACGAGGGCATGCATGCCGTTGTCACGGTAGTACTCGCCAATGGCACAACCGCTGTAGGGAGCCAAAAACTGCATCGGCGCCGGATCCGACGCCGTGGCGGCGACGATGGTCGTGTACTCCATGGCGCCGTGATCCTCGAGCGCCTTGACAATCTGGGCCACCGTCGAACGTTTCTGGCCGACGGCGACATAGACACAGTAGAGCCTTCGGGTCTCGTCGCCCGACTCCCAGTTCTGCTTCTGGTTGATGATGGTATCGACGGCCACGGCCGTTTTGCCGGTCTGCCGGTCGCCGATGATGAGTTCCCGTTGACCGCGGCCAATCGGCACCAGGGCGTCAAGAGCCTTGAGGCCGGTCTGCATCGGTTCACTGACCGACTCGCGGGGAATGATGCCCGGCGCCTTCACCTCGATGCGTCGGCGTTGGTCGTGTTCGACGGCGCCGGCACCGTCGATCGGCCGGCCCAGCGCATCGACAACGCGTCCAAGAAGGCCCTTGCCCACCGGCACGTCGACAATCGAACCGGTTCTCTTGACGGTGTCGCCCTCGACGATGTCCCGATCGCTGCCAAAGATCACGATACCGACATTGTCGGTCTCGAGATTGAGCGCCATCCCCTGAACTCCGCCAGGGAACTCGACCATCTCGCCGGCCTGCACATTGTCCAGGCCGTAGACCCGGGCGATACCGTCGCCCACCGACAGGACCCGACCGACCTCCGACACCTCCGCTTCGGCGCCGAAACTGGCAATCTGTTCCCTGATAATGGAAGAAATCTCGGCGGCACGGATATCCATCAGCCGGTCCCCTTCATCGCAAGCTCGAGACGTTGAAGTTTGGTACGTATGGTGCTGTCCATCATGCGCGATCCGATGGTGACCACGAGTCCGCCAATCACGGAGGGATCGACGCTGGATTCGATGGTGACATCACGCCTCACAATTCGCCCCAGGGCCTCCCGCAGGCGGGCCAGTTCCCCGTCACTCAGGGGACGAGCCGATGTCACCTCGGCCGTGGTCTCGCCACGCCGCAGGGCATTGAGACGCAGGAAGTCCGCAGCGACGTCCTTCAGGGCATGCAGTCGTCTTGCCTGAGCCAGTACGCCCACGGTGTTGCGAACCAGTGTTCCGCAACCCATGGCCTCGAGCACGCCGGCCATGGCACGGCCCTGTTCGTCACGGGACAGAAGCGGGCTTTCGACAAGACGGCGAAGATCGGGCGCATCCTCGAGAGCGCGCGTGATCGCACGCAGATCGTCGGCCACCCGATCGAACTCACCCGCCTCCCCGGCAAGCTCGTAGAGCGCCCGTGCGTAGCGTCCCGAAAGACCGGTCACTGCATGGTTGTCGGAGGCCAAACCCGTCAGCCCTCATCCAATCAGACAGGAAGTGAGTGCTCCCGGAACGTGCCGGGGCTTTCGCCCCGTTGCGGGCGGGAAGCGGGCGATGAGGTAGCACAGCAGGACTCCGGGCGCAAGGCGGATCACGGGCGACGGGGCGCCTGCGCCTCCCCGATGTCCAGGCACCGGTAGGCGCCAGCGTCGCCCCATCGGCACCTCCGAAACACGAGGGCCCGTGGAGGCTCGTGGCGCAGGTTCTTCACATGAAGCTCTGCGGATCGACATCGATCTGGAGGCGGAGATCGCCCTTGAGGCGGACCGGATCGAGCCATGTGCGCAGGGCACGCTGCAGCGGCGCTTCCGCAGAGGCCTTGACCAGAAGGCGCCAGCGGTGGCGGCCGCGCAGGATGGCGAGCGGCGCCGGTGCCGGACCAAAGGTACGGATATCCGGCGCCGAGGGCGCCTTGCGGGCGAGAAACTGGGCAAGGGAGCGCACGTCGCCCTCCCGGGTGCCGGACACGATGACGGCTGCAAGTCGGCCATAGGGCGGCATGCCGCCCTTTTCACGTTCCCGTTTCTCGCGCTCGATGAAGGCGTCTCGTGCTCCGGTTTGCAGAGCATGCATCACGGGATGGGCAGGATCCCAGGTCTGGAGGAACGCCTCGCCGGGACGCTCTTCACGACCGGCACGACCGGCTACCTGGTGAAGCAACTGCCAGGTGCGTTCCATGGCCCTGGGATCAGCGCCATGGAGGCCGAGATCGGCATCGATGACGCCGACCAGGGTCAGCAGGGGGAAGTGATGACCCTTGGCGGCAATCTGCGTGCCGATGAGGATGTCGAGGCCACCGCTCTCGATGCGCCTGACCAGATCGGCCACGGCATGAGGTCCGGCAAGGGTATCGGATGTCATCACCTCCCGGCGGGCCCCGGGAAACCGGCGCGCCACCTCCTCGTCGAGGCGTTCGACGCCGGGTCCGCACGCCACGAGGCAGTCGGTCTGTTGGCAGACAGGACATGTCTGCGGCCGGGGTATCCAGCGGCCGCAGTGATGGCACTGCAACCGCGCCAGGTACCGGTGCTCGACCAGCCACGCGGTGCAGTCCGGGCAGGAGAACCGGTGACCACACGCCCGGCACAGCGTCAGGGGCGCGTAGCCGCGGCGGTTGAGGAAAAGCAGCGTCTGCTCGCCCGCTTCGAGGCGCGCCGTCATCGCCCGGACAAGCGGTACGGAAAGCCAGCTGTCCCGTGCGATCCCGGCCGTGGTCATGTCGACGGTGCGGATGTCCGGCAACAGGGCTCCGGCATGGCGAGCCTTGAGTTCGACACGCCTGAAGCGGCCGCGATCGACATTGACGAGTGTCTCGATGGAGGGCGTCGCCGAACACAGGATGATCGGGATGGTCTCCAGGTGAGCCCGCACGATCGCCATGTCCCGGGCGTGATAGCAGACACCGTCCTCCTGCTTGTAGGAACTGTCGTGTTCCTCGTCGACCACGATGAGGCCGAGATCCTGGAAGGGCAGAAAGAGCGCCGAGCGCGCGCCGACGACAATGCGCACGTCTCCGGTAGCCGCACCTCGCCACACCGGATGACGCCGCGAGCGCGGCACATCGGAATGCCAGATGGCGGGTGGCGCCCGAAACCGCTCCTCGAAGCGATTCAGGAACTGGGCGCTCAAAGCAATCTCCGGCAGCAGCACCAGCACCTGGCGCCCGGTCGCCAGAACCCTTGCGATGGTGTCGAAATAGACCTCCGTCTTGCCCGACCCGGTCACGCCTTCGAGAAGGGTGGGTGTGAAGGTGTTGCTGTCGAGCGTCGACGCGAGACTCGCGGCCGCCGTCCTCTGATCGGCCCTGAGACTCGGTCCCGGAGCCCCGGGATCAGGAGGCGCATAGACGGGCGCCGGGGGGATGAGGACGGACTCGAGACTGCCTGTCTCGACGAGTCCCTTGAGCACGGCCACACTCACTCCGGCTTCGGCCGCCAGTTCCCCGACCGGCCTTGTCGAACCGTCGGCCATCAGGGAAAGCACACGCTGACGCTGTGGGGTGATTCTCTCGGGCGGCGCACCGGCAAGACGCAGCGCCCGGCGCCCTGGCGGTGGCTCGAGCGCTTCGCGCGACCGCAACACCATGCGCAGAACGGCTCCTTCGGCGTTGACCGTGTAGCGAGCCACCCAGCTGACGAACCTGAGGAGGGATCCCTTGAGAGGCGGCACGTCCCACAGGCCCGCCAACGGCCGCAGACGTGCACGGTCGACACCGGGACTCTCGTGCCCCAACACGACACCGGTGACAACCCTGCTTCCCAGCGGGACACGCACGATGGCGCCGACGGGCGCCACGACGCCTTCCGGGACATGGTAGTCGTAGGGCCCGGGCACTGGCAGGGGCAGAAGGACCTGGACGGTGTCCCGGGCGGTGGCGTCCTTGTCGGCCATCCGCTACACTCTGCCAGAGGATGGCGACCGGTTGGAACACCCGCCCTCCGGACTCGGGCTCGTTGCAGACAGTGAAGGTGCGCCGGCATGCAGTTCTTTGTCGATACTGCCGATGTGGACGAAATCCGCGACCTCGCTGCGACCGGTATGGTGGACGGTGTCACCACCAACCCGTCGCTCATCGCCAAGACCGGCCGTGACTTCAGGGACGTCATCGACGATATCTGCACGGTAGTCAGCGGCCCGGTGAGTGTCGAGGTGACCGCCACCGACTTCGATACGATGCTGGCCGAGGGGCAGGGACTCGCCGGACTGGCTCCCAACATCACCGTCAAGGTGCCCCTGACCTGGGATGGGCTCAAGACGTGCAAGGCGCTGAGCGACGACGGCACGGCGGTCAATGTCACCTTGTGTTTTTCCGTCAACCAGGCCCTGCTCGCCGCCAAGGCGGGGGCAGCCTTCATCTCTCCCTTCGTCGGTCGACTCGATGACATCGGTCACGACGGCATGGAGCTCATCGACGAAATCCGCGAGGTCTACGACAACTACCCGGAGCTCGACACGCGCATCCTCGTGGCATCGATCCGCTCGCCGGCTCATCTGCGTCAGGCAGCCCTTTCGGGCGCCGACGTCGCCACGCTTCCTCCTGGCGTGCTGCGCCGGCTGGTGGAGCATCCGCTGACCTCCAAGGGCCTGGAGGCCTTCCTGGCGGACTGGAAGAAGACCGGCCAGACCATCCTCAAGGGGTCCTGATCCATGAGGAGCCGGACGACACCGGCACAGGAGATCACACACCCCGATTCCGGCACGCCATGTGCCGCCACCGGTGAGGTGGCGGGACTGGCGGTAGCATGGCTTGAGCAGCTGGCGTCCGAACGTCGCCTCGCCCACAACACCGTCCTTGCCTACCACCGCGATCTCCGGGAGTTCCTCGCCTTCGTGGCCGACCACCACGGCGAGGAAGCGCGGCTCTCGACACTGGAATCCCTTGATCATGGGGACTTGCGGTCGTGGCTCGCCAGCCGCGCGGCCCGCGGACTCGCCAGGACATCGACGTCCCGCGCCCTGTCAGCCGTCAAAAGCTTCTTCCAGTACCTCGATCGACAGGGCGTGGTGTCCAATCCGGTGGTCCACAACGCACGGGCTTCAAGAGTTCCGCGGCAGGTGCCACGGCCCCTGACCATGGACGAGGCCACCGATGTGCTGGCCTGCGCCGAGGATTCGGCGCCAAGGGTCTGGATCGGCAAGCGCGACCTCGCCCTCATGATGCTGCTCTACGGTGGCGGGCTGAGACTGGGGGAAGCGCTGGCTCTCGATGTCAGGGACATCTCCGGCGGCGAAACCCTGCGTATAGTCGGCAAGGGGAACAAGGCGCGCATGGTGCCTTTGCTCGCCCGGGTCAGGGAATCACTGCTGGATTACCTGCGTCATCGCCCCGACGGGGCGCCTCCGGCAAGTCCTCTTTTCATCGGTACCCGTGGCGGCCGGCTCAATCCCGGCGTCGCCCAGAAGCGCTTCCGGGAGCTGAGGGAACGCCTTGGCCTTCCCGCAACCGCAACGCCCCATGCCATGCGCCACAGCTTTGCCACCCACCTCCTCGGCAACGGCGTGGATCTGAGGACCATCCAGGAACTGCTCGGCCATGCCAGCCTGACAACGACCCAACGCTACACCCGTATCGACGCCGGCGGCCTCCTCGAGGTCTACCAGAAGGCCCATCCACGGGCCTGAGCGCGCCCGTCAAGCGTGTATGGCGCGGCCGTCGACGGCGAGCGCCGCCTCGCGGACGGCCTCGGAGAACGTTGGATGGGCATGGCAGGTGCGGGCCAGGTCTTCCGACGATGCGCCGAACTCCATGGCGACCGCGGCCTCGGCGATCAGTTCGCCGGCAGCGGTGCCGAGAATATGCACTCCCAGCACCCGGTCGGTCGACCTGTCGGCAAGGACTTTCACCATCCCTGAAGTCTCGTCGTAGGTGCGCGCCCTGGAATTGGCGATCATGGGAAAGCGCCCGGCCACGTAGTCCACACCGGCGGCCTGCAGTTCCTCTTCCGTCTTGCCGACCGACGCCGCCTCGGGATTCGTGTAGACGACGCCCGGAATGACATCGTGATTGACGTGCCCCGCACCACCGGCCAGGGTCTCGGCAACGGCAATGCCCTCGTCCTCGGCCTTGTGAGCGAGCATGGCTCCGGCAATGCAGTCGCCGATGGCGTGGATTCCCGGCTGACTGGTTGCAAACCGGTCATCCACCTCGACGCGCCCCTTGTCGTCGGTGGCCACGCCGGCCTCGGCAAGGCCAAGGCCTTCGGTGAAGGGCTTGCGGCCGACACTGACCAGCACGATCTCCGTCGACAGGGTCTCGGGCGTCCCGCCTCCGGCCGGTTCGAGCGTGACATCGACGTCGTCCTCACCCGGGGTCACGGCAGTCACCTGGCTGGCAAGACGGAATAGAAGCCCCTGGCGCCGCAGCAGTTTCTGGAACTGCCCGGCGATCTCGCCATCCATTCCGGGGGCAATGCGGTCGAGGTACTCGACTACCGTGACCTTGGTACCGAGACGCCGCCACACCGACCCCATTTCCAGGCCGATGAAGCCGGCGCCGATGACGACCATGCTCCGGGGCACCTCGGCGAGTGACAGGGCGCCCGTCGACGAGACGACCCGCTTCTCGTCGATCTCGATGCCGGGAAGCGTCGCATGGTCCGAGCCCGTGGCGATGACGATATGGTCCGTGGTGACGGTGTTGCCGTCGACATCGACCGTGTGGGAATCGACGATGCGGCCGGTCCCCGAAAGATGCGTGATGCTGTTCTTGCGGAACAGCGCGGCGATGCCCTTGGTGAGTGTCGTCACCACCTTGTCCTTGCGCGCCATCATGGCGGAAAGATCGAGACTGACATCACCGGGCAGAATGCCGTGACTCTTGAGGTGAGCCGTTTGCTCGAAGAGTTCGGATGACTGCAGGAGCGCCTTGGAGGGAATGCAGCCGATGTTGAGGCACGTGCCGCCGAGAGTCGCGCGCTTGTCGACGCAGGCGGTCCTGAGCCCGAGCTGGGCGCAGCGGATGGCACAGACGTAGCCTCCCGGACCGGCGCCAATGACCACAACATCGAAGTCCCGTTCGGCCATGATCGCTCTCCCGTCAGCCCGTTCAGATCTTCAGCAACAGGCGCTGCGGGTCCTCGATGGCCTCCTTGATCCGCACCAGGAAGGTCACTGCTTCGCGTCCGTCGATGATGCGATGATCGTAGGAGAGCGCGAGATACATCATGGGTCTCGCGACCACCTCTCCGGCCACGACGACGGGCCGTTCCTGGATCTTGTGCATGCCGAGAATGGCCGACTGTGGCGGGTTGAGAATCGGGGTCGACAAGAGGGATCCGAAGATACCGCCATTCGAGATGGTGAATGTGCCGCCGGTGAGGTCATCGGGAACGAGATTGCCGTCGCGCGCCTTCGCGGCGAAAGCCGCGATGGCCTTCTCGACATCGGCAAGGGTCATGCGGTCGGCATCACGCAGCACCGGCACGACAAGACCCTGCGGCGCACTCACTGCCACGCCGACATGGTAGTAGTGCTTGTAGACGATCTCGTCTCCGGCGATCTCGCCGTTGACCGCGGGCACATCCATGAGAGCCTGAACCGCGGCATGCACGAAGAAGGACATGAAGCCGAGGCGGACGCCGTGTTTCCTCTCGAAGAGATCACGGTAGGTCCGCCGGGCCTCCATGACGGCCGTCATGTCCGCTTCGTTGAAGGTCGTCAGCATCGCCGCCGTGTTCTGTGCAGACTTCAGCCTCTCGGCAATTCTCTTCCTCAGGCGGTTCATGCGCACCCGTTCCTCGCGTCCCTCCGGGTCGGGAGGTGACGGCGGGACCGATATCGTCGGTTGCGGGGCAGCCGGTGGGTCCGGCTGCGGCGCGGGCGTGGCGGCGACCGGCGGGGACTCGGCGACGCGCCTGGCGTGCTCCAGAACATCGGCCTTGGTCAGCCGTCCGTCCTTGCCGGTTCCCGCGATATCCGCGGCATCAAGGCCGTGTTCGGCCAGTGCTCGGCGCACGGCCGGTGACAGGCTCGCTTCCGGCGCCTTGTCCGTGCGAACCTCGTCAGCGCCTTCGGTAATGCGTCCCACCACGGCGCCGACGGCAACATCGGCGCCCTCCGCGTGGAGAATATCGGTAATGACGCCGGTGACCGGGGCGTAGACCTCCATGGTGGCCTTGTCGGTTTCGAGCTCAAGCAACGGCTCGTCCTTGTTGACCGTCTCGCCCTTTTGTCTGAGCCAGGTGGCGACGGTCGCCTCGGCGACCGATTCCCCCAGTTGCGGGACCGTAATGTCGACTGGCATGGCGTGGTCTTCCTTAAGTTCGAGGCCGGCGTGCGGCGGTCAACCCGTGAGCGCCTGGCACACCAGCGCCTCCTGTTCGCGTTCATGGACCCTGATGTAGCCCGTTGCCGGCGAGGCGGCGTCAGGCCGGCCGACATAGCGGATCGGGGTCATCGTCAGCGTTCCTGCCTCGATCGCCTGGTCAAGCTTGTCACGCACAAAGGTCCAGGCACCCATGTTGCGCGGCTCCTCCTGACACCAGATGACCTCGGCGCCGGGATAGACGTCGACAACTTCCTGGACCAAGTCGACCGGAAACGGCGACAACTGCTCGATCCGTGCCAGTGTGGTGTTGAGAAGACCAAGCTCTTCGCGCTTCGCGAGAAGGTCGTAGTAGACCTTGCCCGTGCACAGGACGAGGCGGTCGATGTCCTGGCCCCGCTTGGCATCATCGAGGTCCCAGAGCATGCGGTGGAACTGCGTGTCGCCGGAAAACTCCCCGATGTCCGACACGCAACGCCGATGCCGCAGCAGGGACTTCGGCGTGAAGATGACGATCGGCTTCCGGAACTTGCGCTTCATCTGCCTCCGCAGGATGTGGAAGTAGGAGGCCGGCGTGGAGCAATTGGCGATCTGCAGGTTGTCTTCGGCGGCCAGCTGGAGATAGCGCTCGGGACGGGCGGAACTGTGTTCGGGACCCTGGCCTTCGTAGCCGTGAGGCAACAGCATGACGAGCCCCGACATGCGGAACCACTTGCTCTCTCCGGCCGAAAGAAACTGGTCGATGATCACCTGGGCGCCATTCGAGAAATCGCCGAACTGGGCTTCCCACAGGACCAGCGTGTTGGGATCGGCAAGGCTGTAGCCGTACTCGAATCCGAGAATCGCCGCTTCCGACAACATGCTGTCGATCACTTCGAAGGTGCCCTGATCCTCGCTGATGTGATTGAGGGGGATGAAGCGCTCCTCGGTTTCCTGGTCCACCAGGACGGAATGGCGCTGGCTGAAGGTGCCGCGGCCGCAGTCCTGGCCCGACAGGCGCACGTTGGCCCGTTCGTAGCACAAGGTGCCGAAAGCCAACGCTTCGGCCGTGGCCCAGTCGATGTTGCGGCCCGATTCGATCATCTCCCGGCGCTGGTCGATGATGCGCCGGAGTTTCCGGTGAACATTGTGGTTTTCGGGAATCGTGCAGATGGCGCGACCGATATCGCGCAGGTCATCCACCGTCACGGCTGTCTTGCCGCGCCGCGCGCCATCCCTGTCAGCGACCTCGATTCCCGACCAGACTCCTTCCAGCCAGTCGACCTTGTTGGTGCGGAATCCCGCCGCAGCCTCCAGGGCCTCGTCCAGCACCTGGTAGTAGCGGCGGCTGATGGTCTCGGATTCGACGGGCGCGATGGCTCCTTCGGACACCAGCCGCTCGGCATAAAGTTCGCGCGTGGTCGCCTGCCTGGCAATCTGTCCGTACATCAACGGCTGCGTGAACGCCGGCTCGTCCCCTTCGTTGTGGCCATGCCGGCGGTAGCAAAAGATGTCGACGACAACGTCGCGCCCGAATTCCTGGCGATACTTGACCGCCAGCTTGGCGACGTGAACGACCGCCTCGGGGTCATCACCGTTCACGTGGAAGATCGGCGCCATCACCATCTTGGCCACGTCACTGGGATAGGGTGACGACCTTGAGTACTTCGGGCTCGTCGTGAAGCCGATCTGGTTGTTGACGATGAGATGGATTGTGCCACCCGTCTTGTGTCCACGCAGTTCCGACATCCCCAGGGTCTCGGCGACCAGGCCCTGGCCGGCGAAGGCCGCGTCTCCGTGCAGGAGCAGGCCCATGACCTTCTTGCGGTCGTCGTCATCGGCGAGGGCCTGCTTGGCGCGCACCCGTCCCTGCACCACGGGACAAACCGCCTCGAGGTGGGAGGGATTGGCCGTCAGCGAGAGGTGAATGGTGCGGCCGTCGGCGACCTGCCGGTCCGACGAGGTGCCGAGGTGGTACTTGACATCACCGGCGCCTTGCACCGCATCGGGGTGCCCGGCCTCCCCGTGAAACTCCGAGAAGACCTGAGCGTACGGCTTCCCCATGACATTGGTGAGCACATTCAGGCGGCCGCGGTGGGGCATGCCGAGGACGATCTCCTCGACGCCCAGGTGGGCGGCGCCGCGAATGATGGTCTCCATGGCGGCGATGGTGCTCTCGGAACCCTCGAGGGAGAATCTCTTGGCGCCCGGGTACTTGATGTTGAGAAACTTCTCGAAACCCTCGGCCCGGGTGATCTCCGAGAGCACCCTTTTCTTCTCTTCCGCATCGAGCTCGGCATCGCTGCGCGATCCCTCGAACTTGCGCTGGATCCAGGACTTTTCCTCCGCGCTCTGCACATGCATGAATTCCACGCCGATGGTGCCGCAGTACGTCCGGCGCACGACATCAAGAATCTGTTCGAGGGTCGCCCGCTGCAGGCCGAGAACACCGTCGACGAAGAACTCGCGGCCATAGTCCTGCTCGATGAATCCATAGGTCCGCGGCTCGAGTTCGGGATGGTTGCGGTCGCTGTCGAGCCCGAGGGGATCGAGATCGGCCGCGAGATGTCCGCGTACGCGATAGGCGCGAATCATCATCAGGATGCGGATGCTGTCTCGCGCAAGGGCGAACTCCGCCACCGATTCCCGGCTGCCCGGCGGCGGCGGCGCGCCGGCCGGCAGCGGTACCGCACCAGGCGATTCCTGCCCACCATTGTGGTAATCCGCCACGCCATGATGGCCGCGGGTGATCGACAGTTCCGAACGCGTGGCCGCCTCGTCGCTGGCCAGATCATCGAAGATCTCCCGCCATGCCTCACTGACCAGTGACCGGTCAGTGGCATACTGTGCGTAGAGTTCCTCGATGTAGTTGGTGTTGTGTCCGTAGAGATAGGTGACGTCGTCTCTATGCTCGTCCATGGTGTCACGCTGCCCGCTCTCCGGGCAGCCTCCCTCAGTCCCTCATTGCAGCCAGCATGGTCGTTCCCAGGCTGGCCGGTGAGTCGGCGATGTGGAATCCCGCACGCTTCATGGCCTCGACCTTGTCGGCGGCACCGCCCTTGCCGCCGGAGATGATGGCCCCGGCATGGCCCATACGGCGTCCGGGAGGAGCCGTCATGCCGGCAATGAACCCGGTCACCGGCTTGCGGCGTTTCTCGCGCGCCAGGAAGTCGGCTGCCTCTTCCTCCGCCGACCCGCCGATTTCGCCGATCATGATGATACCTTCGGTTTCGTCGTCACCGAGAAACATCTCGAGACAGTCAATGAAGTTCGTGCCGTTGACCGGATCGCCACCGATACCGATGCAGGTCGTCTGGCCCAGGCCTGCCATGGTGGTCTGGTGGACACCCTCATAGGTGAGCGTGCCCGAACGCGACACGATGCCGATCCTGCCCCGCTTGTGGATGTGTCCGGGCATGATGCCGATCTTGCATTCCCCGGGGGTGATGACGCCCGGACAGTTGGGGCCGATGAGACGGGACGACGAACCGGCAAGGACACGACGCGCCCTCACCATGTCGAGCACCGGAATGCCCTCCGTGATGGCAACGATGAGGGGCACGCCGGCATGGGCGGCCTCGAGGATGGCATCGGCGGCGAAGGGAGGCGGGACGTAGATCACCGAAGCGTTCGCTCCTGTCGCCGCGACACAGTCTGCCACGGTGTCAAACACCGGACGATCCAGATGGCGTGACCCACCTCTTCCCGGGGTGACGCCACCGACGACGGTGGTGCCGTAGGCGATAGACTGTTCCGAATGGAACGTTGCCGTCTTGCCGGTGAATCCCTGGACGAGAACCCTGGTCGTGCGATCGACAAGAACGGCCATCATCCGCCTCCGCCGATAGCCGCCACGGCCCTGGCCGCCGCATCGCCGAGATCGTCGGCCGGGATGATCGCCATGCCCGACTGCTGGAGTATCGCCTTTCCCTGGTCGACGTTGGTTCCCTCGAGGCGGACGATGACCGGCACCTCGAGATCGAGTTCGCGCGCCGCGTCGACCACGCCTTGCGCAATCACGTCGCAACGCATGATGCCGCCGAAGATGTTGACGAGAATGGCGCGAACGTTGGCGTCCGAGACGATAACCCTGAACGCTGCCGCCACCTGATCTCTCGTGGCACCACCCCCGACATCAAGGAAATTGGCCGGCTCGCCGCCGGCGAGCTTGCAGATATCCATGGTCGCCATGGCAAGGCCGGCGCCGTTCACCATGCAGCCGATGGTGCCGTCGAGCTTGACATAGTTGAGGCCGATGGCATTGGCTTCCCGCTCAGCCGGGTCTTCCTGGTCGGGATCACGCATGGCGACGAGATCGGGGTGCCGGAAAAGAGCGTTGTCGTCGATGTTGACCTTGCAATCGAGAACGACGAGGTCGTTCGAGGCCGTGACAACGAGGGGATTGATCTCCAGGAGGCTGGCATCCAATTCCTGGAACGTCTCCGCCATTGACCCGAGAAGGGCGGACGCCTGCTTCGCGGCATCGCCGGCGAGACCCAGGGCAGCGGCAAGCCGGCGGCCATGAAAGGGCTGGAGTCCGCTGGCGGGATCAATGGCCAGGGTGACAATCCGTTCAGGCGTTTTCGCGGCGACCTCCTCGATGTCCATGCCGCCGTCGAGCGAGGCGATGATGGCCATGGAGGCCGTGGCGCGGTCCACGAGAAGGGCAAGGTAGAGTTCGGAGGCGATCGAGAGTCCTTCCTCGATGTAGACGAGGTTGACCGGATTGCCATCGGGACCCGTCTGGTGGGTGACCAGGCGGCTGCCGATCATGGCGTGGGCGGCCTCTCTCACCTCGTCAAGGCTGTGGCAGACACGGATTCCGCCAGCCTTTCCCCGGCCACCGGCGTGCACCTGGGCCTTGACCACCCACACATTCCCGCCGAGTTCGCGCGCGGCGGCAACCGCGTCGTCCGCACTCGCGGCAATCTGGCCGCGGGGAACGGGAACGCCCCTGGCGGACAACAGTGCCTTGGCCTGGTACTCGTGTAGATTCACGTCACTATCCGGTTCATGGACCGTCCGGTCTCACTCTACCCACCACCCGAAAAATGACAACCGCCGTCACCGGCGAGACGCTCATATGCTGATGTCGCCGGCATAGATGCCGCAGCCGAAGAGGAAACCGTCGTGGCGTACCACCCAGGACGACTTCGGCGCAGGTTTCCCGGCGAACGGGTCGAAGGATATGTAGTCGATCCACACGCCGTCGGGGGTCGCCCGCTGCAGCATCTCGCGAACATATCTCACACCGTCGGGGTCACGGGCGTTGAGGGCGTTCATGCCCACGAGACGGGGATCGAGGCCGTTCGCGGCGACCGATCCGATCCTGTCGATGACGAAGACGTAGAGATCCTTGTGAATGTAGGACCGATCCCAGGAAATCACGAAGAAGGCCCTGAGACCCATGGTGTCATAGAGATCGATGGCGCGCCGAACGAGTTCCTGGGCTTCGCGGGCAGTCCCCCGTTCGTCGGCCTGAATGCCTCCCGGCGCCAGGACCAGCAGGGCCGCAAGAAGTCCCCGCAAGGCCCATGGCCGCGCGCTGGTCCATGCCGCCGTCACGACTCCCTGGCCGAAACGACGGATTCAAGTGCTGCCATGAGTGTTCTCACTGCCGCCACCGAGTGGTCGAACATCGCCTGCTCGGAGTCATCGAGACGGATCTCGACAATGCGCTCGACGCCGCCTCTGCCGATGACCACTGGTACACCGACATAGAGACCGTCGACACCGTACTCGCCGTTGAGGCGCGCTGCTGCCGGCAAGACGCGCTTCTTGTCCTTCAGATAGGACTCGGCCATGGCGATGGCCGATGATGCCGGAGCATAGAACGCAGAGCCGGTCTTCAGGTGGCGAATGATCTCGGCGCCACCGTCACGGGTCCGCTGGACGATGGCATCAAGCCTTTCCTGGGACAGCCAGCCCATGGCGACGAGATCAGGCAGCGGGATACCGGCAACGGTCGCATACCTCACCAGTGGCACCATGGTGTCACCGTGGCCGCCGAGGACGAGGGCGCTGACATCTTCGACCGAGACATTCATGTCCTCTGCAAGGAACGCCCGGAACCGTGCCGAATCGAGTACGCCCGCCATGCCGACAACGCGGTTGGCCGGGAGTCCCGATTCACGCTGCAGGTGCCACACCATCACGTCGAGGGGGTTGGTGATACAGATGACGAAGGCGTCCGGAGCGTGGCGGGCAATCCCCTCACCCACCTTCGTGATGACTCCCGCATTGATGCCGATGAGATCATCGCGGCTCATGCCGGGCTTGCGCGCGACACCCGCCGTCACGATGACGACATCGGCGCCCTCGATGGCGGCGTAGCCGTTGTCACCGCTGATCGAGGCGTCAAATCCCTCGATCGTGCCCGACTGCGCAATGTCGAGCGCCTTTCCCTGGGGCACGCCTTCGACGATATCGACGAGAACAACGTCGCCGAGCTCCTTCAGCCCGGCAAGGTGTGCCAGCGTACCGCCGATCTGGCCGGCCCCGACGAGGGCCAATTTCCTGCGAGACACCCGATCTCTCCCATGAACGACACCGGCCCGGACCATATCATGCCCCTCTCCTTCGCGCACACCTGAAGGGTTCCGGATGCGCAAGCTCGGTGAGCACGAGAAGACGCTGGAACGTCCGTCCTGTTCTTTCGGTGCGCGCATGCGAAACCGGTGCCTTCTCTGCCCTGCAACGTCGTCTCCACGCCCCTGAACATCATGGAGAGGACGTCACCACAACAGATCGAAAGAGAGCGTATGGGCGAGTTCCCCAGGGTCGGGACGGATCGTCTGTGGGCGACTGTGCAGCGCAGCAACTTCAAATGCCTTCCCGTCGCCCTTAGGGTGGCATGGCTCGCATTCGGGAGGACCAGATCGTGACATTGAATGCAACGATTGCTTCAGGCGCCACCATCGTGCTCGACGGCGCGACAGGCACGGAGATCGCACGCCTGGGCGGCCGGATGAACGGCGCGGCGTGGTGTGCGGAGGCGAACAGGACGCACCCCGACATCGTGCGCACGGTCCACGAGGAGTACATCCGCGCCGGAGCCGACGTGATCACGGCCAACACCTTCGCGACCAGCCGTCATGTCCTCGCCGGCGCAGGCCTGGACCAGGAGACCGTGGCGATCAACCGGCGTGCGGTCGAACTGGCTTGCGAGGCACGCGTCAACGCGGCGGCCGGTCGGCCGGTCTGGGTGGCGGGTTCCATCTCGAACATGGTTGCCTGGATCGAGGGTACGGTAAGCCCCGATCCCCGCTACCTGCCCACTCGTGACGAAGAGGCCGCCAACTACCGCGAGATGGCTGACATCTTTGCCGAAGCGGGCGCCGATATCCTGCTTCTGGAGATGATGTCGGACATCGATCGCGCCAGCCTGTGTCTTGAGGCAGCGCTGGCGACAGGCTTGCCGGTGTGGGTCGGCGTCAGCTGCAGCCGCTTGCCGGACGGCTCCATGATTGGCTGGGACATAGCTCGCGAAGAGCACGGCCGGCTGGCAGACGATCACGAGCCCAGAGTTCCGCTGCCGCTGTCGGAGATTGTCGCCGGACTGACGGCGCAAGGCGGCGATGTCTACGGAATCATGCACAGTTCGATTGACGCAACAGGGCCCGGCCTCGAGGTTCTGCGTGGACTCTGGAGCGGCCCGATCATGGCCTATCCCGAAACGCTGCTCGCCGATCCGACAAGCAGCGGAAGCACCGCGACGGTGAATCCCTTAGAATTCGCGGACGCCTGTCGTAGCTGGGTCGACGCTGGAGTCCAGATCATCGGCGGTTGTTGCGGCACGACCATCGAGCACATTCACGCCCTGGTCGCCGCCCTGGAGGCGCCCGGAGAGGCCGCCTGATCGAAAGGCAGGAAGTCAAAGGCACGGCGACCGCTCGCAATGTGCTACCGGATCACCCCCGCCTTCGCGGTAAACCGCCGACTTTGGTCACTTTGTCACACCATAATGCGCAACGGTGCGATGGCCGCAGTCTCGATCCGCTGGCTTGCGCGCAAGGACGCGAAGGCGCCGCAACGATACGCCGCCATCCCCGGACCCTGCCTGATCCACGGCTGGGCATGAGGGCAAGCGCGCCATGACGCTCGAGATCACCCCCATCGACGCCTCTCTTGGCGCGACAGTGAGCGGCGTGCGGCTGGACTCGCTCGACGACGAGACCTTCGCGGCCATCGAGGCGGCATGGCACACCCACGCCGTACTGGTCTTCCCCGGCCAGCATCTCTGCGAAGAGGCGCAGGTCGCCTTCAGCGAACGCTTCGGCCCGCTGGAACGCAAGGTTTTCAAGATCCACTCCCTGGACAACCCGGCGACCATCCACCTCTCCAACGTCAAGAAGGATGGCACACTCTGGCCTGCAGGCAGCGAAACCGGGTTGCTGCTCGAGGGCAACAACTACTGGCACACCGACAGTTCCTTCAAGCGCATTCCGGCCAAGGGCTCGGCTCTGACCGCAAGGATCGTGCCCGAGACGGGCGGCGATACCGCCTTTGCCGACATGCGCGCGGCCTGGGATGCCCTCGAGCCCGCCATGCAGGACTGGCTTGCCGACAAGATCGCCGTGCACAGCTACGCCTACAGCCAGGGCAGGGTCGGCGGCATGACCGGAGTCAGCGAGGACGAGTGGGAAGCGCTGCCGCCCGTGAAACACCCGGTGATCCGCCTCCATCCGGCGACGGGACGGCGCAGCCTCTACATTGGCCGCCATGCGAGCCACATCGTGGGCGAGGACGAACGGGAGAGCCGCCGCCTGCTGGAGCGACTCTGCAAGGACGCCTGCCGGCCGCCCCGCGTCTTCACTCACCGCTGGACCGTGGGCGACCTGGTCCTATGGGACAACCGTTGCGTACTTCACCGCGGCCTCGGCTACCCCTCCAACCAGCCACGACGCATGATCCGCACCACCATCGCCGGTGACGGCGAAGATACCGATGAATGAGTCCCGCGCGTGGGCCCTCCGCTGGCTGATCGCGCGGACACCTTCCGACAGGCGAGGCAACCTGGTTCCGCCGCGTGTCGCTACGCTTCACGTCCTCCGTTCGACCTTCACGGTCACCACGTCCGCGCCATAGTACTTTCTGTGGTGAACCGAAGATGCGTAGTGTCTGAGCAGCCGGAACGACAGTTCGCGATCGTCGTGCACTTCCGCTTCCTCGCTCATGTAAGCGAGTCGATCCTCGATGTTCTGCTCGTCCTCGGAGACGGTGAACAGGTCCATTGCGACGATATCGTCCTGTGAGCGGACCAGGACGATGAGTCGGGCACTTGTCTCGCCGCCGTCGTTCTCCGAAGGCAGCAGACTCAGCAACGACTCCTCGCCGGCTGCACGCAATCGATTGGCCGACTCTTCGCCCCATCCGATTTCGGCCGCGAATTCCTGGAGAAACGCGTCGATTCTCGGCTGCGACGATGTCCCGAGCGTCACCTCCAGTCTTCTGCTGCGCGGGCTGGTCAGTTCGAGGAGCGTCGTCAGGGCGATCATGACAACAATACCGGCGGTCGGGCCGTTTCCGAGGATCGACATCCAGACGCTGTCCGGGCGCATTGCGAACACGTTCAGGCTCTCCACGCCCAGCCCCACCGATAGCGACATCGCGACAATGAGCGTGTTTTGCTGATCGAGCCCTTCCCTGAAAACCATGCGCATGCCCTCGACGAGCAACATCCCCATCACCATCAGCAACAGCGACGCCACGACGGCGCTCGGAGCAGCGAGCAACAGTGCGGTGACCTTCGGGAAGAACGCCACCAGGATGAGGACGGCGCCGATCCAGTAGCCGATGCCGCGAAACGCGATTCCCGTCAGATTGATCAGGGCAATGGTCGACGGCGAGTAAGCGACCGTCGGAGGCGTGCCGGCCAACCCCGAGAGGAGCCCTCCCACACCGCTTGCGTTGACCGTACCCTGCACGACCCTGAAGTCGATGGCTCGCGATCTGCGAAGCGACACCTGCTGGATGACCACGCCATCGCCGCTGGTCTTCACGGCAACGACAAGCGTCACGATCACGAACGTCGGCAAGAGCGTCCAGAACTCCGTTCCAAGTGTCAGGTCAACGCCCTGCCATGCTCCGAAGTCCGGCAACTGGAACCAGGGTTCCCGACTCAGGAAATCGAGGTCGTAGAGGCCGAAGACTGCTGCGACGATGCAACCCGACAGGATACCGATGAGTGGAGCCCACAGTCGGAGAATGCCCGTACCCTTCAGGGAAACCATAATCGCGGCACCCAGCGTCGCCGCTGCGACGAGCGGGCTCGCAATCGAGGCCGTTCCCTCGGGTACATCTCCCAACCGGTCGACCGCGACCGTGATCACCGAAATGGCGATCAGCATGAGAGAGGTGCCGCAGACGACAGGCGTGATGATTCTCCTCAGGACCGGCAGCCAGGCAGCGAAGGCGAACTGGGCGAGGGACGAGACAATGACAAGGCTGGCCAGCGTCGACCATCCGCCAGCATTGATGGCCACGACCGAAATGGCGACAAAATGCGGTCCGGCACCACACAGCAGAAGGTGGCCGGCGCCAAATCGTCCGAGACGGTGCGCCTGCAAGGCGGTCACGGCACCGCCAATGACGAGTGCCGCACAGATCGCCCACGAGAGGTACGCCTGACCTTCGTCAGAGGCCCTGACCACCATGGTGACCATCACCACCGTGTTGATCACGGCGAGGATGGCCGCCTGTACGGTAACGCCCAGCCCGACCTGCGCCGAGCAAGGTTCGTCGGGTTCATTGCGAATGTGCTTGTTGAGGGTGTTCACGACGATCGAGGGACGACCGCGCAGGCGTCCCTGCAATCGTGACGTGTCCTGGCCGAGCGGTGTCTTTCGCCTGGACATCGCCCTGATCGGCGCGCTACCGCAGTCCCACCGCCACCGTCCACGCGCCCAGGCAGCAGGCAGATCATCGGTCGGTCAGACGAGTCGTGCTCAAGCACGGGCCAGGAACCGCAGCCATGGCTCTGCTTTGCGGATCAAATCGCGTGGCTCAGATGTCCGTCGAACTGCACATGGGTCGATTGGGAGTGATGTCACACCCCCTCGACGACGATCACTTCGGCGTCAGCCGACCGCTGCCGGATTGTCCTCACCTCAACGTATTCGGGTGAGTTGAGCCACGCTCGTGCCGCGGCGCCATCGTCGAATTGCACCACCACGAGTCGACCTGGGGACCAGCCGCCCTCAATCACTTCGACGCTGCCACCACGCACCAGGTACCGACCTCCGTGCGCATCGATCGTTGCGGCGATCCGTTTGCGAAACTCCGAGAACGTGTCTTCATCCGTTATCGTGTCATTGACGATCACGTAAGCCGCCATGGAAGTTCCTCCCAACTGTCGGGTTTGATCCTTGGGTAACGTGCCGTTTCCGGACAGAACGGCACGGGGTTCGTCCGCGTCCGGACCTGCACGTTGTGTAGCACATCACGCGTATCGATTCGAACGGTCGCTGTCCGCTCAGGCCAGCGATGTGAGGCGCATGCCGGAATTGTTCGCCCGAGTGCACACGACTCGTCCCGGAATGGCTCTCCCGTCACTCAGCTTGCATCGCAGGCCTGCGGTCAACTCGTCATCCGAAATCCTGATCCTGTCAAAGAAACCGAAGACCGTTGCGCCCGTCGACGAGAGCCCGCAACCCTGGATTCCGGAGGTCGCGTCGAAGGCGAGCCTGACGGATTTCAGCGGCTCGATGTCGGGGCGTGTCCAGTGCCGCCTCTTCCAGCCGACATCCTGAAGGGCGCTGACACAGGAACCGAATGTCTCGAGATCGAGCTCCCGCAACGCCGGCAAGAGCCGCATCAGGATAATGTGGGACGCCGACTGCGCTTCCTCAAGCGGGATCGGCGTGTTGGCAAGCATGAAGTCAAGCTCGTCCTGGCCCGACAGGCCCCGTTGACTGCTCGGAATGAACAGCACAATCCCCCAATCCTTCGGGAAGTCGCTATGCATGAGAAGCGGGGGCTGACCTGCCCTGGTCGCAAAGCGCGACGGTGCGAACGACCCTTTCTGCATGCGTACGGAATGTCCCCCGTCGAGCAGAATCCCCCCACACCGAAAGGCGTTGATTCCGATCCCCGACGTGCCTCCCCGGGTGGACATGGCCGCGAGCTCTCGTGGCGAATGGTTCAATCCATGCCGATGATCCAACGCGCTCAGGACCGCGAGCCTGGTCTGAGTGCCCGATCCCAGCCCCTGGTGCGGAGGAATCATCTGACGGATCAGGATTTCAATACCCGGTTCGACGTCGAGAATCTCGCCAGCCGCGGCAGCTTCGGCCAAGACCAGCTCCCGCTCGGCGCGGCTGCCTCCCCGAACCACGGTTCGCCCGTGCGGACCGAACTCGAGCAACACACCGGGGTACTGGACGGCGAGGCCGAGACTGCCGTCGATACGGCCAATCTCGCCATTCATGTCAATCAGTGTGAAATGCAGCCGGGACGGCGTGCTAATCCGGTGCGTCAAGGTCGAGCACATCCGAGTAGCCTTTCAGGTCCAGATAGCCATGCCCCGACAGGCAGAAGACGATGACCTGCTTGCGCCCGGTTCTCGAAGCCTCCCTTGCCGCATCGATCGCACCCAGCACCGCATGAGCGCTTTCGGGCGCAGCAAGAACACCTTCGGTCTTCAGGAACAGGCGTCCCGCGTCGAACACATCGCGCTGGCCATAGGTCCTGGTATCGACCACATCGTTCTTGACCAGCGCGGAGAGAACGGGCGTCTTGCCGTGATACCGCAATCCACCCGAGTGAACGGGTGGCGGCACGAACCGATGGCCGAGCGTGTACATCAGAATCCGGGGTGTCAGTTCGGAGAAGTCGGCCCAGTCGTATCGGTACTCACCCCGACTCAGCGTCGGTATCGAGTCCGGCTCGATGGCCCGAAACTCGATGGCGCTTCCGCCGATCTTCTCGCGCACGAACGGTGCGATGAATCCCGTGAAGTTGCTGCCGCCGCCGACGCAACCGATCATCAGACTGGGCGACCGGTCGATCTGTTCGAGCTGGAGTTTCGTTTCCAGACCGATGATCGATTGATGGAGCACGGCGTAGTAGGACATGCACCCCAACGCGAGCCGCCTCCCGCGATCCTCCTTGACGAACTCGATCGCCTCGCTCATGCCGATGCCAAGACTGCCCGAGTTCTCAGGATCGTCCCGCAGGATCTGCCGTCCGGTGTTCGTCAGCTCGCTGGGGGAGGAGTACACGTCGGCGCCCGCCATGCGCATCAGGTAGCGGCGATAGGGCTTCTCGTCATAGCTCTTGCGGATCATGAACACGCAGCAACCGAGCCCCAGTGTCTCGCACGCCATCGCCAGAGCCGCTCCCCATTGACCGGCTCCCGTGTCGGTGACCATGGTGTGAATCCGGGAGTGTTCCTCGCGCGTGGCGTAGTACGCCTGCACCAATGCGGTGTTGAACTTGTGACTTCCCGCGGGATTCAGGTCTTCACGCTTGTAGTAGATCTCGGCGGGCGTCCCGAGATACGTCTCCAGTGCGCGGGCTCTCACCAGGGGGGATGGTCGGTATCGACGGTACACATCCGATATGAACTGCGGGATTTCGATCCACGCATCGGTGCCGTACTCGCCCTCCAGCAGCTCAATTCGAAGACACTCCCGCGGCCACAGCCAGTCGTAGTCCTCGATTTCCACGCCTCGATCCTCGATCGGATGCATCGGCCTCGGCACATCGAACGGCAGTTCCGCGACGACGTTGTTCCAGCTCCGTGGAAGCTGCGACTCCGGCAGAACGATCTTGTTGTCGACCATCGTCACGCCATCAATTTCCGGGCACTCGGCCGCTTCAATGCAGCGGCTCGGAAGATTCTGGAGCCCGGTGGCGCATGGGGTGTTCCAGTGAGGAGCGGCGTTCCGGCAAGCCTATGCGAAGAAGGGGACGATGAGAAGGCCGTCCCGGTCGCAGCTTTCAGCCGACGAGCGCGGGTCAACGTCAGGTGCCAGGACGAGGTCCGCCCTGCACCGAGCCTGCCGACAGGGATTGCTGGTCGAGTGTGCTCGACGCAGTGCGCGCGAGGCCGACGGTCCGTGTCCGTTCGACTCGTTCGGGAGTCGCGTTCGAGCGTTGCACCTCGGCATGCGTCATGCCAGCCGTTGGCCCGCTGGATGCGCCGCCGGGCCGCGCCGTCGCCGAACTCATCCGTGCATGTCGCCTCAACATCGCCGAGCGAAAGGTGCTGACAGCATTCGTGCAGTAACGCACTCCAGGGGCCGGACTTCAGTCTTCGAGTGCAGCCAGGCATCTTGGAACCACCCAACCGTCATAGGAGCATCAGGAACAGGTTGCCACCCCTGGACCGCGAGGCTTGCGGCGATCATCCCGATGGTCCTCCAGGATCATCGCCGAACCCTTCTCCCCGATCATGATCGCCGGAGCGTTGGTGTTGCCCGAGACCGGCGTCGGCATGATCGAGGCATCCGCCACACGCAGACCCTCAAGGCCCCGTACGCGCAACCGCTCGTCCACCACGGCTTGTGAATCCCTGCCCATCGTGCAGGTGCCGATAGGATGGAAGACCGTGGAACCCGCCCGCCGGCAGAAGTCCAGAATCTCGTCGTAGGTCCGGACCTCGGCGCCGGGGGAGAGTTCATGCGCGCGGTAGCGGGCGAGAGACGGCGCATCGCCGAGGCGCCGCGCGATGCGGATTCCCTCGACGAGCGTGTCCCGGTCCACCTGTTCGCTCAGGAAGTTCGGGCGGATGACAGGCGGCGCTGTCGGATCAGCCCGCCTGATGTGGATCGAGCCCCGGCTCTCCGGACGAAGCTGCCAGACCGAGAGCGTCATGCCCGGTTCTCTCTCGAGGGTCCCCTTCTTGCCGGGCACATGGCTTGCGTGGGCGAAGTCAAACTGCAGGTCGGGCGTCTCGAGTTCGGGACGCGTGCGCACGAAGGCGTGCGCGATGCCCGCAGTGCAGGTCAGGGCGCCCCGGCACATGGCCCCGTACTGCAGCACCGCCAACGCGAAGCGCGCCCCGCGCGTGTCCTCGTTGAGGGTCCGCGAATGCCGGACCCGCCAGGCGACCTTGCTCAGGTAGTGGTCCCGGTAGTTCTCGCCCACTCCCGGCAGTTCGTGCACGATCGGGATATCGTGCTCGCGCAGCAGATCCGGCTGTCCGATTCCGGACAGCTCCAGGAGCTGCGGCGACTGCACAGCCCCGGCGGCGAGGACCACTTCCCGTCGCGCACGCACTTCCGTCGCCGTGCCCCCCTTCGCCCTTGCCGAACCGTACCGTACGCCGACCGCACGATCATTCTCGATGAGCACCCGGTGCGTGAGTGCCCGCGTGCGTATCGTGAGGTTCGACCGCCGCCGCGCCGGAGTCAGGAACGCCCGGGCAGTGCTATGCCGCCGGCCGCTCCGCTGCGTCACCTGGTAGTAGCCGAAACCCTCCTGGGATGCTCCGTTGTAGTCCGGGTTCTTCGCGTAGCCGAGCTCTGTTCCGGCTTCGATGAATGCATCGAGCAGGGGGTGCCTCTCGATCACGTCCGCCACGTTCAACTCGCCGGCACCGCCCCGAAAATCGTCGGCTCCGCGCTCGAAGCGCTCCGAGCGCCTGAAGTGGGGCAGCACATCTTCGTAGGACCAGCCCTGGTTGCCGAACTGGGCCCACATGTCGTAGTCGCGGGCCTGGCCGCGCACGTACAGCATGCCGTTGATCGAACTCGAGCCGCCCAGCACCTTACCGCGTGGAATCGGGAGACGCCGGTGGCCGGTGCCCACCTCGGGTTCCGTGTCGAAGCACCAGTTGACGCTTGGGCGGTCGACCAGCTTCCAGAAACCGGCCGGCACATGGATGAGGGGATGCCAGTCGCGGCCGCCGGCCTCGAGCAGCAGCACGCTGTTGCCCGGATCCGCACTCAGCCGGTTGGCCAGCACGCAACCAGCGGAGCCGGCGCCCACCACAATGTAGTCGAATTCTTCCATGCAGCCGGTTGCCTTGTCGAAATCGCAAGATACGAAGGGTCATCGGGACACGCTAGCCACCACCTTCGAGGCCGGGTCGAAGCGGACGGCGATCGCCCGAGACTTCACGCCCGCCGGACGTCCAGATCGAAGACATGCCGGGTGGCCCGGATCTGGACAGGCGGGGGTGGAAGGGCCAATCTTGGGAGTGCCGGATCGGGAGGCAGCCCCTTGACGGATCTTGTGCAGTATCTGGAAGTGCAGCGATTGCTTGATGAAGTGGAGGATGTCGCCGACGAGCTCGCGGCAAACGAGCGGGACATGGTCGACTGGCTGCGGCGCTCCTGCGAGGATCCGTCACACAACGAGGCTCAGGCCGTGCGCCTCCTCGAGACAATCCTGCGCAATGTCCGGATCCGCCGCGCCTACGACACCGACGCCAGCGAACAGACGCGACGCAAGATCGACCTCGGCCACAAGGTTCACTGACCGGGATCAGCCACCCTTGAGCGGCGGCATGAGCGCCAGATTGTCGCCGTCATCGAGTTCCCGTGTGCCACGCTCGGCCGTCGGGACAGCCATGCCGTTCAACGTCACAAGATAGCTGCCATCGGGAAATCCCAGGCGCTTCATGACGTCTGTGATGGTTGTACCCCGCGGCACATCGATCTCGGCGCGGTTCTTCGCGGGCCCGGGCGGCAGGTACTTGCCGAGCAGGCCCGCGGTTCTCACGAGAATCTTCATGCAGCGCGGCGTGACGCGTCCTGGGCCGTGGCAAGATAGGCGGACATGATCTGGTGGGGATCGTCCATCAGGACATCTTTCCACTTTCCAAGCGGCGTCTTCGTCTGGATGAGACCGCGCAGCACGCCGACGTGCTGTGTGAGGCCCAGCGCCAGGCAACCTACGAGAACATCGTCACGGAAATTCAGCCTCAGGTACCTGTAGGCCCGGGCATCCACGGCGGTGGCGACGTCGCCGCCCTCGACGCCGTCCCACAGACCGTAGGACGTGGAGATGAGGCCCAGCGTGTTGAGGGTATTCATGACCAGGCTGCCACGGTAGGCTGTTTTCTTGCCTGCCATGTTCATCGCTGCAATGCGCCCGTGCTCGCTTGCCGTGGGCTGGATGGCATGGACATCATGACCACCGGTCATGAAGTCGAATCCCGCCGCAACGTCTCCGGCGGCGTAGATGCCGGGAACACTGGTTTCCAGGTGTTCGTCGACCACGACACCGATGTCGGTCTCGATGCCGCTGCCTTCCAGGAACCCGATGTTCGACGCAACACCCGTCGCGCACACGACAAGGTCCGCATTCAGCGGCGCCTTGCCCTCGAGATCGAGAGTGAGCGAGCCATCGCTGTTCCGGGAGACACCGTTCACCCGGGTCGACACGTGAACGTCGACACCCTTCTCGCGGCACCATGCGGCAATCATGTCACCGCCTGTCCTGTCCATCATGCGGGCGACCATGCGATCAGCCATCTCGATCACGGTGAGATTGACCTGACGGGCGACCAGGGCCTCGAGAATGATGCATCCGATGAAACCCGCACCCATCAGCACGACATTGTCGCCGGGTTTCGTGTGTTCCATGATCCGGCGGGCGTCAGCAAGGGTCCAGCAGGACATCACCTTCTCCAGGTCCATGCCCGGAATGGGCGGCCGGATGGGGCTCGCTCCAGTGGCAAGAAGCAGCCTGTCGAAAGCCAGACTGCCACCGCTGGCAAGGGAAAGCGATTTCGCTGCCGCATCGATGGCCGTCACGGTGTCGTGTTTCACGGCAACGCCGAGACCATCGTAGTGACCTTCCGAGTGGCGCAGGCACGTCCCTTCCTCGTCGATGTCCTCAGCCAGGAGATAGGGAATTGCCATCCTGGAGTACGGCGGTTCCGGTTCGTCCGACAACACCGTGACATGGCCGCCGTGCCCCATGCGGGCCAGGGTTTCGGACGCGATCACACCGGCGGGACCGGCGCCAACGATGACATGGTTCATGGTTGTCCCCTCCAAGAGGAATGGGATTCCGGCCATGCGACCGGAATCCCTGATACACACATCCGGCGGTTACCGCCCCTTGACGTTGACCGGGTCAAAGACCAAGGCGCGACAGGGTCTCGTTGGTCGGCTGGCCCGCCTCCGTCCAGCCGCGCAGGCTGTAGTACTCCGGCAGCATTTTCGAAAGTTCGCTGACCTTGCCCTTGGCGCTTCCCGAAGGCGCCGGCTCGTTCAGCATGCGCGGTGGCAGGGTGTCATCGGCAGCCGTCAACCCGGCTGCCATGTTGAACATGCGCTCGAGAGTCCATGTCCTTTCACCCGATTCGATGCACCTCTCGAGAGTCCATTCCCCGGGGAGTGCCGCGTCAAGCTGGGCGACGAAATCTTCCGGTCCCCAGCCAGCGGTGGTGAAGAGGCAGAGACCGGTGGAATCGATCATCGAGACCATGTCCTGGCTCTCCTTGACCGGGGCCGCCTTGCCGTTGCCGGAAATGTCCTCCATGTCGGGGCCGAAGACATCGTGCTTGAGATGACAGGCGCCGCGATTGGAGGTCGCGTAGCCCAGGCCCATGCCCTGCAGGGCCCTACTGTCGTAACCGGCGAACTCCTGGCCCTTCACGCCCATGAAGAGTTCCGGATGACCGTACTTCTCGCACAGCCGCTTGGAGCCCAGGGCCAGTTCCTTGCCGAAACCATCGCCCTTGCCGGTCTTCTCCGCCATGACAGCCAGTCCCTCGGAACTGCCGAAGCTGAGATCGATGCCGTCGGTGTCGTCCTTGGTCAGGACTCCCATCTCGAAGAGCTCCATCGCCGCCGCTAGGGTCACCCCGAACGAGATCGGGTCCATGCCGTGCTCGTTCATCATGTAGTTGGCGAACGTCAGGGAATCGAGGTCGTCGACTCCGACAACCGGGCCGAAGGCATAGGCCGTCTCGTACTCCAGGCCACCCGAAGCATGCCGGTATTCCGGCCGATTGACGATGGTGAAGTGCTCCGGGTCGATATGAGCGATCCGGCCGCACGCGATCGTGCACCCGAAACAGGCCTTGTTGGTGATGAGGTTGGTGTGGCCATTGGCATTCGGCGCGGTCGTTGCCCCGGGGTTGACGTTGTCGATGCCTTCGAACTGGACCTCGCGGAAGTTCCTGGTGGGCAGCCCGCCCCACTCCTGCATCATGTCGATCATGGGATGGGTGCCGCCCTCGGTGAGCTCCTCGCGGCCATCGCTGGCTGCGAGCTTGGCGTGGGTGTCCTTCACCACTTCCATGAACTTCGCCGGATCGTCCACCGTGACACCCCTGGTGCCATAGGCCGCCACCGCCTTGAGATTCTTTGATCCCATGACGGCGCCGACGCCGCAGCGACCGGCGGCTCGGTGAAGGTCATTGACGACACAGGCATAGAGAACGCCGTTCTCCCCGGCCTCTCCGATCGAGGCGACCTTGAGCTGGGGGTTCTGGTGACGGGACTTGATCCACTCTTCGGTATGCCAGACGCCGGTTCCCCAGATCTCGTCCGCCGGCAGGATCTCGACGTTGTCGTCATCGATATGCAGATAGACCGGTTTGTCGGCCCTGCCCTCGATGAGCAGAAGGTCGTAGCCGGCATACTTCAGAAACGCGCCGAACTTGCCGCCGGAGTTGGAATCGCCGATGGCGCCGGTGAGCGGGCTCTTGCAGAGCACCGCATAGCGGCCACTCGTCGAGGCCATGGTTCCGTTGAGCGGTCCGGTGGCGAAGATGAGGACATTGTCCGGCCCCATCGGATCGCACTTGGGATCCACGTTTTCGTAGAGGTACTTGGTTCCAAGTCCGCGCTCGCCGATATAGGCGTTGGCCCATTCCATGTTCAATGGTTCGGCTTCAGCGGTTCCCTTGGTGAGATTGACACGCAGGATCTGGCCTTGCCAGGACATCGTCGTTTCTCCCCGGTGCTGTCGTCAGGCCTTGGCCGACTGGTTGGTGTCCACGTGCCCGGCCCATCGCCGCATGCGATCAAGACCGGTCCATGACGAATCCACGTAGACGATGGCGTCGGTGGGACATGCCTCGGCGCACTTGGGATCGCCGTGGCACAAGTCGCACTTGATGACCTTGCCCGTGTCGGGATTGTAGTTCACGGTCCCGAAGGGGCAGGCGATCGTGCACACCTTGCACCCCACACAGACATCATCCTTGACCTCGACCGCTCCCGTCACCGGGTTGCGGACCAGCGCTTCCACCGGACAGGCATGCACGCACCATGCCTCCGCGCACTGTGTGCAGGTATAGGGAACGGCGCGCTTGCCGTGTTCGAATTCAAAGATCTTGATCCTGGAACGGGCCGGGTTGAACGAGCCTTCATGCTCGAACGAACAGGCCATTTCGCATTGTAGACAGCTCGTGCACTTGTCAGGATCAATCAGAAGCGATTTCTGCATACCCCAGCACCTCTCCTCAGCCGTGCCTTCGCCGCACCCAATGTGACAGAGGCGGGGAGAGCGGCGGTCTCCCTCGCATCCGTCAACCATACTAGACACGTTGCCAGCCGATGGGTAGTGCCCCGACCGCGAACTATCGTCGGATTTGGTCGCGATGCCGACGTTATGGAAGATGTTCGACGCGGATCGGTTCGTTGTACCGTGCCGTGAAGGCGTGGGGAGCGATCGAGCGCCGGATCAGCGGGCTCAGGGACCGCGCGTGCGGCGGCGGAACAGATAGTAGCCGACCTCGCGGGAGGGACATATTCCGCCCGGACGCAGGGCGAGCACCGCGATCATCGCCACGGCAAGTGTCAGCTCGGTCATTCCCACAAGGGGTTCCGAGAGGATGTCGGCGCGGTTGATGGCTCCTTCGAGCGATCGCAGACTCTCGAAACTCGCCGTAACGACCAGCACGCCGACCACGGCCCCGGTCACCGTTCTCGGTCCACCAATGACCAGCATGGCGAGAATCACGAAGGTCTCCTTCAACCACAACTGCTTGGGCGAGAAGGAGGTGATGAAGTGACCCCAGAGTGCGCCACCGATGCCGGCAAGTAGCGCCGAGACGATGAAGGCCTGCCAGCGCAGCCTCGGAATGTGCGCTCCAAGCGAGGCTGCGGCAATTTCATCGTCCCGGCTCGCACGAAGCAGCCGGCCCACCCTCGATTCCTTGAAGAGCAGTGCCACAAGCACCGCGGCGATCGCGACCCCTGCAGCGAGCGGCAGCGTCGTTCCTCCCGGTATCCCGAACAGGGTGCGCGGACCGTTGGTCACATCGCTCCAGTGGTACATGATCGTGTGCAGCACGACGAAAAGCGCGAAGGACGTGATGACGGCTGCGGCGTCGGACAGACGCATGAGCGGGTAGACGGCCAGCGCCGCGACGAGGGCCGCGGTCAGCCCCCCGAGGGCCATGCCGACGACGGGCAGCATCTCTACGTCGGCGAGAAACGGGTAGAGATCCGGTAGCGCCATCCCCTTCATTTGCACCGGGATGGTGAGAACCGCCGAGGTGTAGGCGCCGACTCCCATGAATCCGACATGGGCGAAGGAGAGAATGCCGGAATTCCCCATGAAGATCTGCAGGCCGACCACGAGCACCATCGAGATGCACAGGTTGGTCGTGATACGCAGAAGAAGCCGGTCACCCACGAGTTCCGCGGCCACGGCGACAAGGACGATTACCCCGCCAAGGAGGACGAACGTCAGCCAGTTTCGTCGTGTCATCATGTTCGCTGACCCGATGCCGGCCCGCGCACGATTCCCTCCGGACGCCACAGCAGGATCAGGATGACCAGCGAGAAGGTGAATGCGTCGCGGAACTTGAGAAGGTCCTGGGGAAGAGTGTAGTTCAGCGCCGTGTCGATGAGCGCCAGAAGGAAACCGCCGACGACCGCACCCGGCAGGCTGCGCATGCCGCCAATGACCGTCGCAATGAAGGCGATCAGGAGGGGCTGAAGTCCGATCCCCGGCACAACGGTACCGATCCGCCCGATCCAGAGGATGGCGACGGCTCCCGCCAGCAGGCCGGAAATCGCAAAGGCTGCCGAAATGATGAGATTCGCCGGAATTCCCATCATTCGCGCCATCCGGAAATTCGTGGCCGCGGCCCGCATGGCGATGCCCAGCGCCGTCGACCGCATGAGCCAGGAGAAGATCCCCAGCATGATCACCGCAACGGCGATCGTGATGAGGTTGCGGACCGGCGTGATGACGCCCGCGAACTCGACGGTGCGGGAGAACAACTCCGGAAGCGGAACCGCGCGGGGTCTTGGCGAGATGAAGAGGAGAGCAGCGTTCTGCAACAGGGTCGAGAAGGCAAAGGACGTGATCAGAACGGCGGTCACGGATTTGGCGCGCACGGGGCGGAACGCGATATAGTCCGTCGCGATCCCCGCGGCGATCGCCATGATCACGCCGCATCCCGCCATCGCGAGCCAGGGGAGTCCGGAGCCGCTGACGAGGAACATGGTGTAGCCGCTGACCATGATCAGCTCGCCATATGCGAAGTTCACGAGGCGGAGAATGCCGTAGACGATGACGAGGCCGAGGGCCATCAGTGCGTAGGCCCCGCCGAGACTCAGCACATCCAGCACGAATTGCACCGGGTTCATGGTTCAGCGCCAAGGTAGAGGGACTTCAGTTCCGTCGCGGCGGCGATCTCGGAGGCCGGCCCATCCGCCTCGATGCGCCCGAGGCGCATGACGTAGGCGCGATCGCTGATCGCAAGGGCCTTTGCCGCGTTCTGCTCGACGAGAAGGATGGTCAGGCCGGATTCCTTCAGACTGCCGATCATGTCGAAGATCTGGTCCACCACGATCGGCGCCAGGCCGAGCGACGGCTCGTCCAGGAGAAGGACGGTCGGACGCGACATGAGCGCCCGCGCTATGACCAGCATCTGCTGTTCGCCCCCCGACAGGCTTCCCGCCGGCAGGTTCTGTCGCTCTTCAAGAATGGGAAAGTGGGCGAAATGCGTGTCGCGATCGCGAAGCACGCCGGCCTGATCGCGGCGGCGCGTGAATGCGCCGAGCTGCAGGTTCTGCGCCACAGTCAGGTCCGGAAACACGTCGCGGGTCTCCGGCACGGCTGCCACACCACGCCGGACCATGTCTTCCGGTGTCGCCCCACTCACGTCCGCGCCATCCAGTCGGACCCGACCGGCGGTAGCCCGCACCGCTCCGGCGATCGCCATCAAGGTCGATGACTTTCCCGCGCCGTTGGCGCCGAGAAGGGTCACGAGTTCGCCCTTGCCGACCCGGAGCGACACGCCACGCACCGCACGGACGGCGCCGTAGCTGACCTCCAGGGAATCGATGTCAAGCATGACTGCTGCCGCTGCCCAGATAGGCTTCGATGACCGCCGGATCATCACGGACCGTCCGGCGGTCTCCTTCGGCAATGGTGCGACCGGACGCCAGTACGTGCAGGCGTTCGCACAGGCGCATGATCAGGCCCATGTCGTGGTCGATGATGAGCAGGCCGAGCCCGCGGTCCTTCGGCAGCATGGCGAGGATCTCGATGAGCGACTCGGTCTCCTCCTCGTTCATGCCGGCCGCTGGCTCGTCGAGCAGCAGGTAGTGTGGTTCGCCGGCCAGCGCCCGGGCGATCTCCACGCGGCGCTTCTCGCCGTAACTGAGTACCTCGGCCAGATCGTCGAGACGTCTGCCAAGTCCGAACTCCTCGATCAGCGCGGTGGCGCGCTCGAGGGCCGCGCGCACCGGGGCGCCCTTTCCAAGGGCGGCCGTCGCGACGTTTTCAAGAATGGTCAGGTTGTCGAAATGCCTGCCGATCTGAAAGGTCCGGGAAACTCCGGCATGAGCGATCTCGCGGGGATTTCGTCC
Organism: Alphaproteobacteria bacterium; assembly: GCA_965207785.1. Classification (GTDB taxonomy): domain Bacteria; phylum Pseudomonadota; class Alphaproteobacteria; order SP197; family SP197; genus SP197. The sequence goes on from CBDBNO010000012.1 coordinate 124,501, forward strand.
GGTCAGGACAGCATTTCCCAGGGAGATTGTGCCGCCAGCCACGGGAACCTGACCGGTCATGGCGTTGACCAGCGTTGTCTTCCCGGATCCATTCGGCCCGATGAGCCCGAGTATCTCCCCGGGTCCAAGGGTGAGCGACACGTCATCGAGTGCACGCAGACCGGCAAACTCGACCGTGACGGACGCCGCTTCAAGTGGGGCCATGGCGCTCCGGAATACCGTGATTCCTGCCGGCGCGGACATGTCCGCGCCGGCAGGGTGGTTCAGGCGATTCTATGGCGCCGGTACGTTGGACGGCGTCCGCCAGCCAAGGAAATGCGTTGACGCGTCCTTGACTTCGACGAGCACCGCCGCCTTGTCCGGGGCATGGCCTTCAGCGGCATTGCGGTAGGTCAGATCGCCGGTGAGAAGATGGAACACGTTCTCCTCTAGCGCCTGTGCGACAGCCGCGCCATCCGTCGTGCCTGCAATCTCCGCAGCCTGGGCAAGAAGCATCACGGCGTCCCAGCCGGTTGCCACGAAGGACGTGTCCGGCGGCTCATTGAACATGTCCTCGAAGAGCCCGATGAACTGCTCCATTTCCGGATGCGCTTCGGCACTCATGAAGGTATGGGTCACGAAGTAGATGTCGTTGCCGAGCGGACCAAGCGACTCGATCATCGCGGGATCGTCGTAGGAATCCCCGCCGAGCACCGGTGCGTCGTAGCCGACTTCGCGCAGTGACCGGATGATGAAGCCGATATCCTGCCCGTAGGACGAGATGAAGATGACGTCCGGCTTCTCGTCGAGCGCCTGCAGGCGTGCAAGCTGGGCCGAGAAATCGTTGTCTCCGTTGTTGTACGTGTCCTCCGCCAGGATGTTGCCACCCAGAGCCTTGAAATGCTCGAGGAAGTACTTGGAAAGCGACACGGTGTAGGCGATGAACTGGTCGGTCACGACATAGGCGTTCCTCCAGCCGCGCTCGTTGTAGGCGTATTCGGCGGCCGTCGCCCCCATGGTCGTGTTCCACATCGACAGGGTGAACTGCTTGTCTCCGAGGGACCAGGAACTGTAGAGCGGGTCCGAGGCACACAGCGACAGGCCAACCAGTCCCGCCTCCTGGGCCGCGCGACTCGCCGGTCCGCCGAAATCGAAGTCGCAGGGCGCCAGAATGAAGTCGGCGCCGCCGTCGATGAGTTCCACGGCCGCGTTGCCAACCGTGACCGGATCGGTCTTGCCGTCGATGGCGATCATCTCCACCTGCTGGCCAAGCAAACCGCCCTGGTCATTGAGGGCCTTGATGGCGACCTGCGCACCCCGGAAGCCGGGCGTGTCCAGGGGAGCCTGGTCTCCTGTCAGGCACAGGGGCGCACCAAAGGTGATCGTGTCCCCCAGGGCATTGCCCCCACCGGCCACAGCCAGGGCACCAACCGATGCCAGTACTGCAAGGAAACGGGATCTCATGAAGTTCCTCCTCTTGTTCTTGTCGCAAGGTCAATCCGAACTGACCTCTCTGTCACATTCGAAGATGTCCGGGCAGGAAAGTCAAACCCGAGGCCGGTTCGCCGCAGTGATTCTCGGCGACACCGCGGCATGGGCCCTGGCTCCGCGATCACCATGAGGTCACGAATTCCGGAGCCGGCGTCGGGAGGCCGGACCAGCGGTTGCACAACGGAATGCGCGCGCTATGCCAATGCCGACATAGCAGGCGCCGTTGAGGCCAGGCGACGACGTCCTGGCAAGCGAGCGCTCCGCGGAATGAGTCCCGCAGACATCGAGCGAGCGTGTCAGCTGGGATCAGGCGGTATCGCACGAGGCTCCCGCCCGGCTCCCTGCCGCGTCCGATTCACACCGCTTGTCCACCAAATCAGGTCTCGGCAGGTCTTTGGTCGCCGATCAGGGTCGTGCGAAACCGAGTCTGCCGGACACCTCACCTTCTGGTCCGGCGTTCCTCGAGAAATGCCCGCAGGCGTTCCCTCGCCGCCGGATCGGCAAAGCAGGCGCGGTCACGCTCTTCCTCGTCGGCCAGCACCGCCTCGAGCGACTCGCGGAAGGCTCCGAGGAGAGCTTTCATGTGAGCCACGCCACTACCGGGAAACTCGGCGATGGTGGCCGCAAGGTCGCCCGCACGGGCAAGAAGGTCATTGTCGTCGACAACCTCCGCCACAAGGCCGATCCGTTGCGCTTCGTCGGCATCCACCAGTCGTTGGGTCAGATAGAGCTCCATCGTTCTCCCGAGACCGATGTGGCGCGGCAGGAACCACGACAACCCGCCCGAGACACTGAAGCCGAGCGCCGCGTCCGGCAAGCCGAAGCGGGCTGATCTGGCTGCGATCCTCAGATCACACATGGCGGCAAGTTCAAGCCCGCCGCCCAGACAGTATCCGTTGACGGCAGCGATCACGGGCTTTACGAGACCGCTGATCCGGCGGGCCAGTTCCTGATAGAGTGCCGTGTTGGCCGCAAAGCCGCTCTCGTCCTGGGTTTCCGCCTCGCCAATGTCCGCGCCGGCACTGAAGGCCCGGCCGGTGCCCGTGAGGACCAGGACCGAGACTGCGTCATCCTTGTCGGCAGCCCTGATCCAGTCGGCCAGACGGCCAAGCTGGGCGTGATCGAGGGCACACAGCACGTTCTCGCGATCCATCCTCGCCCAAGAAACGTTGTCCGAGCGGGTGACGGCGAGCATGACTCAGGCCTCGCGGCCCGCTGTCAGCCTGGCACCGAGGATGCGGGCCTGTATGACCGGATTTGTCACGAAGCGCGGCGGAAAGCGCTGCAGATCCTCGAATGCCGCCATGTCGGCCACCAGGTCGGTGTCCTCGCCGGCGGCCATCTCGGCGACCGCGCGTCCGGAGATGGTTCCCTTGGCGGCGCCGACACCGTTCTGGCACACCGCGGCCCAGATGCCGTTGGCCAGCGTACCGCACTTCGGCACGGAATTGCGCGACATGCACATGACACCGCTCCAGGTGTGTTCGAAGGTAACGCGCGGCACCATGGGGAAGCGCCTGGAAAGGGAACGGACGTGTCGACTCCGGACCTTCGCCAGGTCGCGTTCCGTGATCGTGAAGTCCGGCCGGTGACGCAAGGCCAGCCGGATGAGCAGCCTCTTGTCCCGCGTGTAGCGCATCGTCGTCCCGCCCAGAAGCGCCGGGATGGTTCCCCAGTCGCCCTCGCCTCCCAGGGCCTCCTGTTCGGCATCGTCCAGTGGTCGGGTAAGGCTGGCGAACGTGTGGATGGTGAGCAGCTTTTGCCTGAGAAACCCGAAGGCGGATGCCCAGCCGTTGGTCGCCAGAATGATCCGTGGCGTCGTCAACCTTCCGCCTGGGGTCGCAAGGACCTTTGTGGCCCCGTCTCGGAACTCCCGCACGGTAGAATTCTCGAAGATCTCGACATTGTCCGGCATGGTGCGCGCCAGCCCTGTCACAAGTGCTGCCGGCTGCATGAGGATGCTCCCGGGGGTAAACAGGCCGTCGACAAAGCTGTCCGTGCCGAGGAATGCGGCGAGACGCCCGCGATCCCATCGCTCGCAGTCCTCGCCAAGGTCGCCGAGACGGGCCTGCATGACGTCGAGATTCCGGCGTCCCGGAGAGGTGGCCGCCACATGCACCTTGCCGCGGCGGCTCCACTGACAGCGTATCTGGTGACGTTCCACGAGATCGGCGAGCCAGGCGATGGCCTGCCGGTTGATGCGGATCTGCCGGCGGTCGTGATCCGGCTGTTCGCGCGACAGAGCATGGGGAAGATCGATGATGAACCCCGAATTGCGCCCCGAGGCGTTCTCCCCGATACGGCCCGCCTCAAGGAGCACGACACGATCATTGGGCCGCAGTTCACCCAGGCGCCGGGCGGCGGCGAGACCGGCGAAACCGCCACCGATCACCACCCAGTCCGCCACGCCCTCGCCTTCCCAGACGCGTGCCGGAGGGTGTTCCTCCAGGATGTTGTACCAGCCGTTCGAATGATCGTTCTTCGGGAAGCCGGTCACCCGCATGGCGCGATGTCAGTCCAGGGGAACCGGAGGTACGGGTGCGTGCTGGTGCGTGCTGCTTCCCGCCTTCGACTCGGTCACCGGAGCCACGGCAAAGAAGAATTTGGCCGGTTCGCGCGCCACATAGGTGAGCCGGGTTCCGGCAGGAAGCCACATGATGTCTCCGGGGCCGATGTGGTGCCGTCCCTCGTCGGTGTGGATCTCCAGTTCACCTTCAATTCCGTAGATGATCTCGTCGTAGGTCACGGTCCAGGGAATGCTGCAGTTCTCGAACACTCCCATGCCGCCTCCCAGCGTGGTGCTGATCGCCGAGTTGATGGTTGCCACCACATTGCCGCCGCTGCCGTCGGCCACGGAAAGATCGAGGTCATACCCGCGGAACATGCGTGCGTCGCTCATCAGGTCATGTCTCCTTCCAACGCATCTTTCACCCAGGTCTGAAAGGCATGGACACAGTGTTCGCTGTCTCCTGGTTCACCGCCCCGGGAAATGAACCGGCCCTGGTAGTAGCCTCGCGACACGATACCCCGCTGGACACCCTCGTTAAGGGCGGCATCTTCAGGCCCGAGGGCTTCGTTGAACCAGACTTCCGAAGCACGCGTGGTCTCGTCATCGCCACGGCCGGGAACGCGGTAGTAGGCATTTTCCACGACCGATGACTGCGCGCCCGTGGGCCGCATCAGGAAGGTCGAGATCATGTCGGCATGAGGCCAGGAATAGATGATCCAGTCCGGCCACAGGTAAAGCGTGATGAAATGGTCCGTCTGGCCACCAGGACCGGACCTTGGGAAAGGATAGACCTCCGCCCGGTTCTTTCCCGGCGGAGCGATGATGGCAAGCCAGCGATCATGCACATGGAGCCTTGTGGTCTCCATGTCGATGATGTCGGTGAGTTCGCGGTGGGCCGGACCGGAGTTGGGAAAGTGATAGCCCTCGATGGCGTTCTCGACGGTCACCTTCCAGTTGGAGGCAATGTCGAAGTCCTTCTGGCCGCCGAACGTGACCGCCTCGAGATCGGGAAACCAGCGCCGGCACTCCTCCTCGAAGCCCGGCGCCCACTCGTTCATCGGCGGCGCGTCGTCATCGAGATTGACGAAAATGAAGCCGGCGAATTCCTGGATCCGCACCGGCACGAGACCGAAGTCGGCCTTGTCGAAATCCGGCACCCGGTCACACAACCGGGCGCTCCTCAGTGATCCGTCGGTACCATAGGCCCAGCCATGGTAGGGACAGGTAATGGCGGCCTTGACGGTGCCGCGTCCCTGCAGCAGCTCGTGGGCGCGGTGCTGGCAGACGTTGTAGAAGGCACGCAGACGACCATCCCGTCCCCTGATGGCGACAACTCCCTGACCATGGATGTCGACGGTGACATAGCTGCCGGGAGTGCCGAGCGCGCTCCTGTGACAGACGAAACGCCACGAGCGGAAGAAGATCGCCTCCTTCTCGCGCTCCAGGACATCCTCACGGTAGTACCACGGCGAGGGCAGGGTGAACGACGTCCGGTGGTCACCGGTCATCCCCGCCACCGGCAGCGATTCAACCATGACGAAGCTCCGTTGTTCCGACGCCGGGAACCCTATGCGCCACCCCGCTTCGAATCAACGCTCCCGCGCCGCTCGAGTGACGGCCGCTGTTTCAGTCCAGGATGTACTTCTTGGGAACGGCGGCGCCGATCGTGTACTTGGGGTCCACGAAGTTGCCCAAGCGCACCTTGCCACACTGACTGAGCATCATGTAGGCGTCCCACTGGTCGAACCCGTAGTCCGCCGCCATCCACCGGATCAGTTCACGGTAGGCAATGCGTGCGCTGTCCTCGAGCGGGCGCGTGCTGCCGATTCCCATGATGAAATCATCGGCTTCCAGGCGCGGCCACTCGATCGGCCAGTTCTTGATCAGATCGACCGTTATGGTGGTGGTGGTCGGGTATTCGACGGCCACACCGCATACCTCGCCATCGCCCTGGCAGGCGTGGGCATCGCCGATGAAGAGACGGCCACCCCTGGTGCGGACCGGCAGGTAGGTGATCGTACCCGGCCCCATGTCGGGGAGATCCATGTTGCCGCCATGGGCGTCGGGTGTCAGCGAATTGATCGAATCGATCTCGGGCGAGCAGCTGAGCGTGCCGATGTGGGGCTTGTAGGGGAGCGTCACCCTGTCGCTCCAGTAGACCTTCTCCTCGTCGAGGTCGATCTTGCGAACGATCTCGGGAAGCGGTTCGTTGAGCGTCGCTGTCAGGGCCGTGCCGGTCAGGGCGCCGAACTCACGAATCATGCAACAGGTGCCGCGGGGGTTCGGTCCCCGTGGCGCCATGCTCTCGATATGGACGCACAGCACGTCGCCCTTTTCCGCTCCCTCGACCATGATCGGGCCGCACTGGGGATTGAGCCAGGGCATCTCCAGGATTTCCGAGGGCACATCGGATTCGCTCCTGATCTTGCCTTCGAAGGCATCGCGCGTCTCGACGATCACCCTGTCACCCGGGTTGATGTGGAGAACCGGTTCGGAATAGGGGCCGATCGTGTAGTGAAAGACACCCTGGACCTCTTCAGTGAGATTGTGGGTGACGCCTGTTGATCCGTACCCGACACCGCGCCGGTACATGATGGATTCCGTCACCCAGTCGTTCGGGTAGGATCGCATGATCATTTCCATAGCCGTCGTTCCCCCTTTTTCAATTCATGGGCCATTCCGTCGGGCAGGTCAGGGACATGCCGCCATCAGACCGCGAGGTAGGTGGCCACATGTTCCGTGTCCATCAGGCGCTCGCGGTCAAGATCAGCCACCACCCTGCCCTTGTCCAGAACATAGGCGCGCTGCGCCACGGTCTGGATCAGGTCGATGTTCTGTTCGACGATGAGTACGGTCAGCTGCCTGGACTGGTTCAGTTCGCGGACGAAGGCGCCGATGTCCTGAACGATGCTGGGCTGGACGCCGTCGCTGGGTTCATCGAGCAGCAACAGATCGGGCGCGTTGATCAGCGCACGCGCAATGGCGAGCATGGCCTGCTGCCCGCCGCTCAGCGTGCCGCCACGCTGGCGTTGCCGGTCGCGAAGGAACGGAAAGAACGAGAACGCCACTTCAGGATCGGGCGTTTGCTGGTCGCGGTTGATGAAGCCGCCCATGCGAAGATTGTCCCGCACCGTCATCTGCGGGAATATTCCCCGCCCCTGCGGCACATAGCCGATCCCCCGGCGCGCCCGACGGTCGGCAGGCAATGCCGAGATATCCTCTCCCTGGTAGCGGATGTTTCCTGCCCGCGTTGGCAACAGACCGATCAGCGTCTTCATCAGGGTTGTCTTGCCAACCCCGTTGCGGCCAAGCACGCTCACGACTTCACCCCGGTCGATGCTGAGGTCAAATCCCTGGAGCACATCGCCGATCGAGTAGCCCGATCGAAGCCCCGTTGCCGCGAGAAGCTCCGTTCCCATCATGCCTGTCCGAGATAGATGCGCCGCACGTCATCGTGCGCCGTGATGTCCGCGACGGTGCCCTCCGCAAAGATGGCGCCCTGGTGCAGCACCGTCACGCGCTCGGCTACTTCCCTGACGAATGCGATGTCGTGTTCGACCACGATGATTGTCAGTCCGTCATCGTTGAGATGACGCAGAACCCTGGCTGTCTGAAGTGTCTCCTCGGGCGACAGTCCGGCCGTAGGCTCATCAAGAAGGAGGACGTCGGGTCCGCCGGCAAGCACCATCGCGATCTCGAGCCACTGCAGTCGATGGTGGGGCAGTTCCCGGGCCGGAACATCGCTTGTCATATCGAGACCGAAGGTCGACAACGCATACTGGTAGCGTTTCTCGGATGTGGAAGAGCGGCCGCCCTGGGGAAGCCTGAACGGCGCTTCGAGATTCTGCCTGACCGTGAGTTCGTGGAAGGCGCGATTGGTCTGAAAGGTCAGACCCAGCCCCAGCCGTACCCGGCGGAAACTCGGAAGCGCCGTGATGTCTCGATCTTTGAGGAAGATATGCCCCGAATCCGGCGCATGAATTCCACACAGCAACGCGAACAGGGTCGATTTCCCTGCGCCATTGGGTCCAATGATGCAGCGCAGCTCCCCCTCGGGAATGTCGAGATCGACGTCTTGCGTGGCGACGATGCCGCCAAACCTCTTTTCGAGGGCCGAGGTGCGGACGATGGCATGCATGGTCACGGCTTCAGCCCCTCCGGAAGAGGCGGGCAAGGGCCTGGCGGTTCATGTTGCGGGCCAGGGTGACGACGATTCCGTCAGGGAAAAAGAGCATCACAGCCACCAGCAACCCCCCTATGATCACCAGGGCGTACTGGTTCCCGGCCGACGACAGCGAATACGTGATCCAGTTGAGGGCATAGGCCGAAATGGCAACTGCCAGCAGCTTGCTTCGTCCTCCCACCGCAACCCAGATCACCGGCAGCGCTGCCTGCACCAGTCCGAGCTGGGAAGGTGTGATGTAGTTGCCCCACTGGACATAGAGGAGGCCCGACAGCCCGGCGAGCACGCCGGCGATGACAAAGACCGCGAGTTGGCGCGCACGTATGTCGTAGCCCAGGAGTTCGGTGCGCAACGGGTCCTCGCGCATGGCCAGCATGACCTTGCCGTGATGCGAATTGACCAGAGCCCGGCAACCCAGGTAGCTCACGAGCACCACCAGCACGACGTAGTAGTAGAAGGAGTAGCCAAAGAACGTCAGGTCGCCCAGCTGGAACCAGGGAATGCCTGTCATGCCGTTGTAGCCGCCAAGCTGCACGCTTCCCACGCGCCACTGGTATCCGGCCGTCTGGCCGAGAAAGGTCTCGAGAAGAAGGGCCAGCACCAGCGTCAGTATGGGAACGATCCACCGCTGGACCCGGGCATAGAACATGAAGTATCCGAAAATGGCCGAAACCACGGCACAGGCCGCCAGTCCGCCGACCTCACCAAGCAGGGGGCCCCAGGGATCGCCGCGCATGTTCCCGGCGATAATACCGTAGAGATAACCGGCAATGCCGAAGTAGGCGACCTGGCCAAAACTCAGAACGCCGCAGTATCCCCACAACAGGCACAGACCCAGCGCCATGGGCAGATTGAGCAGATAGTAGGAGACGTTGGACGCCTCGAACTCGCTCATCCACAGCGGACCGGCAAGGAAGTTGACGACAAGGAGCACGAAGACTGCCCAGAACAGTCGGGACTGCCCGATGTCTTCAGGTCCGGTCAAGAGGGCAAGATACTTCATCGCCGGACTCGTTCAGTGTAACTGGGCACGCCGGTCAGACCAGCGCTGCAGGGCAGCGGACACCCCGTTTGGCATCAGCCGGATGATAATGAGCGCCGCCAGCAGAAGGGCCACGAGTCCGAGAAACGCGCCGAGATAAAATCCGACCGGAGTGCGGACGAGGGACAACAGAACACTGCTCCCTACGGCACCGGCAATCACGTTGGCCGCACCACCAACCACGACGGTGATGAAGGCGGGCGCCACGAACTGCTGGCCCATGAACGGCATGATCGATGCGGTGGGAGCGAGCAACGCGCCGCTGAAACCCGCAAGTCCGGCGCCAAGACTGAATGTCAGCATGTAGACGCGCCCGGTGTTGACGCCCAGTGCGCTGGCCATGGCGGCATCCTGCATGGTGGCGCGGGCATGAAGGCCGAAGGTGGTGCGGTTGTAGAGCCAGGCGAGCGCCATAACGACAGCAATGGAAACCGCGATGAGGATCAGCCAGTACACCGACAGGGAGTAGGCTCCGACATCGAGGGATCCGCCCGGGATGGGGATGGAGGGAAGAAACGGGCCAAACACCATCAGGGTGCCCTGACTCAACAGCAGGCTGATGCCCCAGGTCACGACCAGCGCGCTGAGCTCACGACCATAGAATCGCCGCACGACCAGGCGTTCGAACACGGCGCCCACGAAGCCGACGACGAGAAAGGACACGGCGACGCACAGCGGAAACGGCAGGCCCGCCTGGTAGCTGAGCGACGCCGTGTAGGCGCCCATCATCATCAACTCGCCATGGGCGAGGTTGATGATGTTCATCATGCCCAGAATGACGATCAGTCCGAGCGCGCACAACAACAGGAATGCCGCATTGGTCCCGAACTGATAGGCAACACTGATGACGAGGCTGAATTCCTCCACCGGAATGCTCACCCAGGTGACGAATACATGAACAGGTTCCGCCAGGTGGACCCGGAGGTCGCCTGGCGGAACCTGACTGAAAGGATCATCCGAACATCGAGAAGAATGGATCTTCGTCGGGCACGTACTGCTTGTACTCCGGATTGCGCACGAGGTTCACGCCAAGGCGCTGGAGCCACCATGCCTGGATCATCGGCCATTCGCGTACGAAGAAGACATCGTGATTCTCGTCACACACTGCCAGGCGGATGTAGTGGGCGCAGTGATGGGTCCCCGGTTCGAGGAAGACCGCACCTTCCGGCGCCTCGATGGCCCATCCCAGTTCCAGCGCCCTCTTGACGGTCTCCTGGTCGGTGGTTCCGGCAAGACGGGCCGCCTGGGCGTACATGTGCACCGTGAAGTAGGTGTTCTGCGCCATTTCGCCGATGTACTCGTCCTCCGGGAACATATCCATCCACCGCTTGACGAAGGCCCGGTTACGGGCGGTCGGCACCTCGAGCTGGTACTGGATGGCGTTGTGCATCTGGTTCAGGGATGGCGGGGGGAACCGCTTGTGTTCATAGCCCTGCGCCATGTTGACCGTCGACGCCATCGGATAGCTCAGTCCGGCGGCCGCTGCCTGCGGATAGTAGTTGTGGTGGTTCTGACCCACCAGGAGGGTCATGACCCAGTCCGGCTTGGCCTGCTGGATGCGGGCGATCACCTGACTGAATTCGGACACGGACAGCGGAATGAATTCCTCACCGATGATCTCGCCGCCAACAAGCGGAGCGAAGGCCTTGGTCCAGGCTGCGGTGAGCTGGCCGAAATTGTAGTCCGCCGCGATCGTGTAGCAGCGTGGTCCGAACTTCTCGACCATGTACTGCACGACGGGAATGACCTGCTGCTCGCAGACCGGCCCGGTGCAGAACGTGTTGGCATCGGCCACACCACCCTCGTACTGGTTGGTGTAGAAGTAGAGCTGGTTGAACTGGTCGACGATCGGCCTGATCGCCTCGCGCTCGGCGCTGGCAAAACCGGCAACGAGGACATCGACCTCGTCTTCCTGGATCAGCCGGCGGGTCAGCTGCTGCCACAGCGCATTGTTGCTCTGGCCATCGACCGACACCAGGTCGACCTCGCGGCCGAGAATGCCCTGATCGCCCGAGTCGACGAAGACATCGTCGTCCTCGACGAAGACTGTCGCGTCACCGGACATATCGCCGCCGGCATTGACGATATCGAGCGCCACGCCCTCCTTGCTGATGGTCGGCGCGTTGGCTGCATAGGATGCAATTGGTCCGTAACCGCCGGTGCCGATGTTGGCGCCGCCCTTGAGGGTCTTGCCTTCGTTGATTTCCTTCACGGCCAGCTGCGCGGCGTGCAGTTTCTGAATGCCATAGACGGACAGGTTGCCTGATTCGTCCTCAATGAAGCCGATCTTGACGGGACTGCCGTCCTGCGCCTTCGCCTTCTTGAGATTGGGCAGCACGGTTGCCGCCGACACGGCTGCAGCAGTGCCTGTGAGAAAGTCGCGCCGGCCTACGCTGAATCCGGTGTCTTCTGTCGCTGGTGTTGTCGCGTCCTGCGGGACCTCCGCTTGACTGTCACGTTTACTCATTGTTCCTCCTCGTCTGAATCAGGGGCCCATCAACTTGGCGTCGATGGCGAGAACCTCCTGACGACTCGATTGAATACAATTTCCGGAAGGTCGGCAAGCAAACAAACCCGCCACATCTCCTGCCGCGTACTACCGAACGGCAGACGGTCTCGCACTGCCTACCATGGCACCGGGGAATGGTGCGTTCATCTCATGTGTCTCGGACAATGCACCCGACAGGCGCCGACGCCGGAGACGCTGGTGGCGATGTTGAGCCAGGACTGGCACCATTCCTGGACCGAGTCGGCGCCATGCCCGTGGTCCCGGCGGCCAGATGAGCGTGTTCACCAGGCGACGTGAAATGTCAAAGTACCGGCCCCTGTTGAAGTGGGGTGTTCCAACCGCCATCTTGGTGATGCTGATCATCGTAGTGGCGGCCGCGCTCGCCACCCGCAAGTCCTTCCTTGTCGAGATCTGGATCCCCGCTCCGCCCGAGGCGGTATGGGCAGTCTTGGTCGACACGCCGTCCTACCCGCAATGGAATCCCGTCTTTGTCGAGGTGGACGGCGCCTATGCGGCGGGGAAGACGGTCGTGAACAGGGTGCGTGAACCAGGTGGCGCCATTCTGGAGATGACGGCGACCGTTGACACCCTTCTCCCAGGTGCGGAGTTGCGCCAGTCCGGGGGCGTCCCCGGCATTCTGACCTTCGACCATCGCTGGCTGCTGGAACCCGCGGATGACGGAACGAAGGTGATTCAACATGAAGTGGACCGCGGCGTCGGCCTTTGGTTCTGGAACTCGGACTGGATCGAGCCAGCCTATGCGGCCACCAACAAGGCGTTGGCAGAAAGAGTGCTGTCTGTGATCGCAGAGCCGGACAAATGAGGCAGTTTTACATCCCATCGGACGCACCGGCGCCGAGCGCTCCCTTCAGCCTGTCATGCGGGCCACCGGAAAAATCGACTGCAGCATCTCGGCGAGGCGGGCTAGGCAATCGACTTTGCTGAACTGCAGGGTGCTGAACCGTCTGGCCGCCGCCGCCTCGTTGTCGCTTGTCTTCGGAACCACCCTTGCCGGCAATCCGTCGTGTGATGCCGGCGAAAGGAACCACCTTCTCAGAGCATTGAGCGGGCGACCCAGCGGTGGAAGCATTGCGAGGGGCCTTCGAGGACAGGCGTGAAGACGCCGCCTGAAAATCCCGGCGAGGCGCGCCCCTCCTGCATGCCCTGAACAGCATCCACGTCCTCCTGGAACACCTCGCGCCAGGTCTCGCGGACCGTCACCCTCAGGTCGGCGTGAGCGGGTCCGGCGGCGTCCGTGCCCACGTAGTAGGTATCCAAGATCTCGCGGCAGCGTCCCGGCCCGTCGGGCAGCACGCGGACCGCCCAGAAGTGGTCGTAGTGAATGCCGAGCATGACGTTGGGATAGAGCGCCACGTACTCGGCGCGAGTCTGCCAGGGTTCGGGCAGATCCGGAAAACGCGACAGCTGATGACCGTTGCGGTCGGGCTGGTAGACGAGGCTCACCTGCCCCGAGAAGGTCTCCTCCTCGATGTTGAGGTGATCCTCCAGGCGTGAGTAGGAACTGAGTCCGGGGTGCACCATCGGGAGATGGTAGGCCTCGCAGAAGTTCTCGATGGCCAGTTTCCAGTTGGCCTGGAGATCAAAGGTCAGGATCGAGTCTTCGCCGCCATGGCAGAGAAGCGACTCATCGAAGCAGGACCAGCGGTCCGCGAGCGGGCGGATGAAGTCGGCAAAGTCAGCGGCATCGCCGGAGAGGTTGATGAAGACCTGGTCGAACCACACAGCACTCGGCACCTCGTTGAGGCGGAAGTGCTGCCGGTCGAACCCTACGCATTCGTGCCTGCCCGGTCCGCCGATGTGGGGCGTGAGACGCAGGCTGCCCTCGAGACCGAAGGTCCAGTTGTGGTAGGGGCAAGTGAGGACCACGCCCGTCCTGCCGGGCTTGCCGACAAGCCGCATGCCCCGGTGCGGACAGACGTTGTGGAAGACACGGACCTGGCGGTCATGGCCGCGCACCACGAAGAGTGGAACCCCGACGAGGTCCAGCGGCATGACATCGCCGGGCTCAGGCACATAGGACGCGGCCACAAGGCACACCCAGTTGCGCGACCACAGGCGGACCCTCTCGCTCTCGAACCACGACTGCGACACGTAGGCCTCGGCCGGAAGCGGCCTTGCCTCTCCATAGTCGAGGGCCACGCTTTCGAGTGCCTGCGGGCTGAAGTCCCGTGCCGAAGGGAAGAATGCTGTCCCGGTCATGAGGCGGTCCTCCAAGGGCGTCGCGATCCTATCAACCCGGTTGTCACGCTGTCAGCGCCTGATTGACCAGCACCCTGAGCTGCTTGCGTATGGGATAGCATCCCGAGGGGATGAGCTGGGTCATGAACACCACCGCCATGTCCTCGAGCGGGTCAACCCAGAATGCGGTCGACGCCATGCCACCCCAGGCGAATTCGCCCGGCGAGGCCATGACCCCTGCGGCAGCCGGATCGAGCATCACCGACACGCCCAGTCCGAACCCGACACCGGTGTAGCTGGTTTCGGCAAAGACCTCCTGCCCCATGGCCGCAAGGTCGCTGTCGTCGGGGAGATGATTGGTCGCCATGAACTCGACGGTGCGCCGCCCCAGAACACCGCGTCCTCCCTCCCGGAGCATGTCGGCGAACCTGAGGTAGTCATGCATGGTGGAAAGCAGACCACCACCTCCCGAACAACAGGTGACCGCGGCTGCAAAGCGGCTGTCCGCCGTACCGTCAACACGTCGGAAGCGGTTGTCGGATGTCCGCTCGTAACACGGCACGAAGCGGTCGACGCGATCCCTGGGAAGCTCGAAGAAGGTGTCGGTCATCCCCAAGGGCTCGAAGATCTCCTCGGCAAGGTAGCGATCAAACGGTCTGCCCGAGATGACCTCCACGAGATGGCCGAGGACATCGATGGAAACACCATAGGTCCAGCGTGCTCCCGGGTGATGATCGAGCGGCAGATCGCCGAGCCGGGTGACGACCTCCTCGAGTGTTCCGGCCCGGGGGTCGAAGTCGACCCGGTTCTTCCGGTAGAGTTTCGCCAGTTCGTCAGTGCCGTTGAAACTGTAGGTGAACCCGGACGTGTGACAGAAGAGATCGCGGATGGTGATCGGCCGGCTGGCGGGCTCGAGATGCATGCCGTAGGGAGTCTCGCCCGTCCGCACGGACATGTCGGCCAGTTGCGGAATGTAGGCTTCGACCGGATCCTCGAGCCCAAAGAGGCCCTGCTCATAGAGCGTGAGGGCGGCCACCGCGGTCACCGGCTTGGACATCGAGTAGATGCGGCAGATGGCATCGGGAAAGATGGCCCGTCCGGCCTCCGCATCGGCAAGGCCGGCAGCCTCCCGGTAGACGAGGGCACCTTCCCGGACGATTGCGGTCATGGCCCAGGGAAGCCTGCCCTCGTCGACATAGCGCTTCATCCAGTCGCCGATACGTTCAAGCCTCATCGATGAAAGACCTGCCGTCTCCGGTTCGGCCCTGTGGATGTCGGTCATGTCGGCCGCTCCTTCGCGATCTCAGCGGTAGATGGAGGCCCCGAACCGGGCCTTCTGCTCGGTCCAGGAGGGAAAATCGAGGACCACGATGCCATGGCGCTCGATGAGACGATCGACGCCGCCGCGCACCTTCTCGTGGTACTGCGGCAGCACGCCGGGATAGAGTTCGGCGCGGATTTCGCCTGGATCGAATGTCAGGCGGGCGGTGACTGCGGCGATGCCCGACGGGCTCATGACGGTGATCAGGCGCGAGGCGCCATGACTGAATCCCTTGAGCCCGAAGAGTGCCGCGTCAGACGCCATGAACGTGTTCCTGGACATCCCGGAAGGCAAGATCCGGCGCATCGCTGATGGCCCGGTCGAGATGCCAGGCGTTGCGCGCCAGAAACACCGGCCGGCCGACGTGGTCGGTGGCCATCGCCCCGCGGTTGCGGTCGGCAAAGGTGCGGATCATCCGCTCCGAGGGCGCGTCAAGCCAGCGTGCCGTATGAACGCCCGAGGGCTCGAATCGCACCGGAACCTCGTATTCGCTGCGTATCCGGTCGGCGAGGACGTCGAACTGCAGGGGTCCCATGACCCCCACCACCCAGTCGGAGTCCAGCACCGGCCGGAAGACGTGGGCGGCGCCCTCCTGCGCCAGTTGCTGCAGGGCGCGCCCGAGGTGCTTGGACTTGAGAGGATCGGAAGCACGCACGTTCCGCAGGTGCTCGGGCGCGAAACTCGGAATGCCGGTGAACGTGAGATCCCCCTCCTCGGACAGCGTGTCACCGATGTGGAGGTTGCCGTGATTGGGAACGCCGACGATATCGCCGGCATAGGCCTCCTCGGCCAGTTCGCGGTCCTGCGCCATGAAGACCTGCGGGCTGTGCATGACGATGTGCTTGCCGGTCCGCGAGTGCTTCAGTTTCATGCCTCGCCGGAAGTGCCCCGACACCAGGCGCACGAAGGCGATCCGGTCACGATGGCGCGGGTCCGTGTTGGCCTGGATCTTGAAGACAAAGCCGGTGACCTCGTCCGTGGTCGGCTCAACCGTGCGCTCGAGCGCCGGCCGTGGACCGGGAGGCGGAGCGTTCCCCACCAGGCCGCCGACGAGTTCCCGAACGCCGAAGTTGTTGAGGGCGCTGCCGAAATAGAGGGGCGAAAGGTTGCCTGCGAGGTAGTCCTGCCGACTGAAAGGCGCCATCAGTTCCCGGGTCATCTCGACCTCGTCGCGCAGTTGCGCGACAGCGTGACCGGGAAGCAGGGTGTCGAGTTCGGGCGAATCGATGCCTTCGCAGGCAATGCCTTCTGCGATCGTTTCTCCCTTGCCACGCTTCATGAGAACAAGGCGGTCATGCACCAGGTCCCAGCACCCCCGGAAATCGCGCCCCATGCCGATGGGCCAGCTCGCCGGCGCCATCTCGATCTGCAGTGTCTGTTCGACCTCGTCGATCAGATCGAAGGGATCACGTCCGTCGCGATCCATCTTGTTGATGAAGGTCGTCACCGGCATGTCCCGCAGACGGCACACCTCGAACAGCTTGCGGGTCTGGGCCTCGATGCCGCGGGCGGCATCGATCACCATGACGGCGCTGTCGACGGCCGTCAGCACCCTGTAGGTGTCTTCGCTGAAGTCCTCGTGGCCGGGGGTGTCGAGCAGATTGAGGGCGCACCCCTGGTAGGTGAAGCTCATCACCGAAGCGGTCACCGAGATGCCGCGCTCCTGTTCCACCTTCATCCAGTCCGAACGCGCCCGGCGGCGTTCACCTCGCGCCTTGACCGCCCCGGCAAGCTGAATGGCGCCGCCGAACAGCAGCAGCTTTTCCGTGAGCGTCGTCTTGCCGGCATCGGGATGGGAGATGATGGCAAACGTGCGGCGCCTGGCGACCTCGTGGTCGTGAGACATCATGAAGACCCGGTGGTGCAATCAGACCCGATGTGTGCCGCCATCACGGCATTTTGTCCAGTTGCAAGAAACGCAATGTTTCACGACTTCGGGTGATGCCCTATCCTCGGCCCATGAAGCGCATCGTCGTGATCCTTGCGGTTCTCTTCTCCATGGCGCCGGCGCTGGCAGGCGGCGTCACCGGCCTCCTTTCCGCCACCGACGTCAAGATCGAGGCCTACGTGAACCAGGGAAGGGCACTTGCCATCGCCCTTCTGCCGCCTCCCGACGTGACACTCTCCGGCACACTAGGTGTCGCCTTCGCCCCGGCGAATGACAGCCAGCCATGGACGGGTGAACTGCCACGGGTGGTGACGGCGGACGCTGATTACTTCAATAGCCCGATTCTGGAAACATTCCCCTTCGACCGCGGCCGCCTTCGCCAGCCGGCTGCCCTTGCCGTCACCTTCGGCGCCTGTTTCAGCGAAGCCCGAATCTGCGTCCTCGAGGAAGCCCTGGTCACGATCAGCCCGGCCACGGACGGGGATGTGAATGTCGCCATCGTCCTGACCGGCGGACCATGATTGGCGGTTCATCCGGCAGAGTCCGGGATCCTTCGAGTGAGCTGCGACCCTCAGCCAAACCGGATGTACGGAAATGAAGACTCCTGTTCACCGGTACTGTTCGCTGAGAACGGAAATCAACGGTAATGAGTAGGCTCTCCATGTCGTCAGAACTCAGCCAGGCAATCCTGCTCGCCAAACCTCGACCTTCCCGAGAGGCGACGCCAACACGATCAGGAGAATGCTGAACTCTCTCTTCGATGGGGACTGGACTCGGGTCGGGGACGGCGATCGGTGATCGAAGAGTAGCAGCCGCGCCAAGAGGAAATCGGGCGTCCGAGTAAGGCGGGAGTGAAGGCAGACTTGAGGGCTGAGGAGAGTTTCGGGGAAGCCGTGGACGCGATCGTCCAGCCCGTCCACATCCACTGCATCAATCGTCCAGGTCAGGTCGCCAGGCGGCGCTCGGCACTTTTCTGTATCATCCCCAAACGCGAGACAGACAGGCGGAACCCGCATTCGTAGGGAAAGAACACGGATGCGGATTCACGGGCCTGGAAGAGCCGAGATGAGGGTCAAACGATCAAAGTACAACGGTGGCCCTTACCAAGCTGCTGGCTTCCTGATGTTCGTCCCAGGGATCGGATCCGGAAGCTGCGAGTTCTGCAGGTAGCTGGATCGGATCGGGCGCAAGAAATCGGCGTGCGCCACGAGCTGTTGCGACAGCCGCCCGGTGCCCGGTTTCACCAGGCCTATGCGTTTCCCGTGACGGTGGCGCACAAGGCGCATGGCCTCCGCCAGGTCGCTGTCGTTGCTCATGATAACCGCGCAGTCATAGGCATCGAGCCCAGCGTCGTTCAGGAGATGCACCGCGAGATTGACGTCCGTGCCCTTTTCCTCGGTTTTGAAAACCTCAACCATGCGCTGATCGCCGATCGGCCGAACCAGCGGCATCCACACCCTATGGGTGAGAAAGTGGCCGAAGTGCACCTCGATCTCGGGCCGGGTGGCACGCAGCGCACGCAGATAGCTGTCCTGCCGATGCGGCTTCGTCGGGTCCCGGACTGTTTCCGAGACCTTCGCTGTGAAGTATCGAAGCGTCACGATCTGATGATGCGACTGGAGCACTCTTCCGGCCAGAGCGACCAGGTCCAACCACTTCCACGGCGTTTTTCTGAGCGCCCCGTAGTAGAGATTGAACCCGTCAACGTAAACGAATGTGCGCATCGCAAGCCGCCAAAAAGCAGGGGCCGCCGAAGCGACCCCGCGCCCTGCAGTCGAAGCCACAGGGGTGACTGCTCAAGATGTAGGTCCATTGCGAAGTGGTGTCAAGTCTGTGCGACAGTCTGTGCGACCTCGTGGTCCCGGTTGCAGTGTTCCCTTCGCTCATTCTTCGATGATCAGTCCGGACATTCTCGCCCAGACTCTTCGGGCGGCATCAGCACTAAAGTCATCGAAGAACAGCCAATCGTCGGCATCTAATGGCATGTCCAGAATCCAGAACGCCTTGCTCTTGCGCCATCGATCTCGCCCATTCCAGTTCGGCGGACAATTCTCGTAGCACCCTGTCTGCGGAACATGAACCGCCATGTTCTGCTGAAAGAAACGATCCTGGTCGCCCTTTGTCCGGTTACAGATCTTGTGGATAACCTCAACGCCCGGAACAGTGACTCTCCCTAGACGACACCTTCGTGGATGGAATTCGAACCACCGCTGACTCGAATCAAACAGTTTCTTGTTGTTTCCCGAAAGACAGTCATAGAGACGTCTGTGTTCTTCCCGAAGAAGATCGGAGTAACGTACGCGAAACCCGCCGATCAATTCATCCGGATTCCTGGCTGTTCCGGAATGGCCATGCCGCGCGATGCCGGCGTCCAGAAAGGATGCCAGGTCATTGAGGCCGTTGGTCTTGGCCGAGTCCCGAACCTCCTCATAGCTCAACTTGACCTCGTACTTTCCTGCGCTCGACGCCCGGTCCAGATAGCCTTTCGGGGCCATGAGAACCGTGGTTCCTCGCCTCCACATTCTCTGCGATTCCCCCCAACGGGCGTAGGCAGAGTAGTCTTCGGGTTGATTCTCGCTGGCCGGTGCGATGACCTTGCTCTCGGTCAGGATGGCGTAGTGAACTCCATGAACATCCTTGGCAACAACGTGCAGATCCGTTTCCCGTGCCGCTTTGCTTTGTGCGGACCGGGACTCTTCTTCCCGCGTAAAGTTGGGTCTGATCTCCACCAATTCGCCCAGCCTCACTGTCGGCAGAATTCGCCCGACCCACCACTCCGCGAAACTCCGGTTTGAGCGCAAACCTTCGGCCAGCCGATGGTCGATATCCGGTTCCTGCATGGTGCGCCAGAGTTCATGGTCCATCGTTGAATGCTCCAGCGCTGCAGTACTTCCGCCGGGAACCCGATGAGGCCTGGCTGGTCGACGTACAGGGCCATCGGCTGCCGGGCATGGATCGCTCGCAGGTCTCCTCAAACTCTACCGAGAAACTCGCCGGTGACCATGTACGACCGCTGTCGGCAGGTTGAGGCGCCGACCGTGATCGACACCATTGACGCATCCTTAACCAACGAGGTCGTGCCAATGACCGTCCAGGCCAAGGAAACGGTCGCCGTCATGGAAGGTTGATGCCCCGGCATCCCTGGCAACGCGCAGCATTGCCGGCAACGGCTCTCCCGATGTTTCGAGGATGGCGGCGAGCGTGTCGTGTCCGATGTCGTCAATGAGTTCGAAGGGCCCTCGCTTCCAGGCGAACCCCCAGCGCATCGCGCGATCGATGTTGACGATGTCATCGGAGATCTCGCCTGCCAGACCGGCGGCGTAGGCGAGAACACCTCCCATGATGTCCCGGGCAAAGTCTCCCGTTGCACCCGGCGCGGTCATGAGGTCCCGTGGAGTCGCCGCGTCGGCGGCAACGTCCGGCGTCATCGACGGGCGCCATCGGGCGTCATCGAGATCAAAGGTCTCGCGCAGCCTTTCACCGTCCTCGGTCCGGGTGACCCGGTAGAAGCCGCCCCGCGTCTTGCGTCCCAGCTGGCCTCTCGCAAGCATCGCCTGCTCTTCTTGCGGAAATGTCGTGTAGAGGTGGCCCGTGTCGCCTGCGGGGAGATTCGCTGACAGATTCTTGCCGACAAGGTCCATCACATCGAGGCCGATGAGATCGATCAATCCGTAGAGTCCCGTCGGCGGCAGCCCCACGGGAGCCGACATGAGGGCGTCGATCTCCTCCATCTCCAATCCGCCCTCGCGGCGCGCCTTTCTGGCCTTGTGGAGGCCCGACAGCATCCAGAAACAGCCGATGCGGTTGCCGATGAAGTTCACGGTGTCCTTCGCGTGAACGACACCCTTGTCGAGCCTGGTCGAGCAGAACGTCGCCATCGCCTCCACCACGTCCGGCTCCGTCTCCTCGCCGGGAACGATTTCCAGCAACTTCATCACCTTCACGGGATTGAAGAAGTGGGTCACCACGACATCCCGGCGCAACCTCCCGGGCATGCCTTCGGTGATCGAGCGCAGCGGGATGCCCGAGGTGTTGGTGGAGATCACCGAGCCGTCGCTGCGCCAGTGCTCGAGTTTCGCGAACATGTCGCGCTTGGTTGCGAGATCCTCGATGACAGCCTCGCAGATCCAGTCGTAGTCCGTGATCTTCGCCAGATCGTCGAAGGTGCCGGTCTCGATCAGGTTCACGCTGTCGGGATTGTCGATGGCCGGAGGACGCCCGTCGCTGATGCGGTGCAGCGCCGCATCCACGGTGTCGCGGTCGAGGTCAAGGAGCAGGACCCTGCATCCCGCGTCCGCGCACTTGCCGGCAATTCCGGTTCCCATGGTTCCGGCGCCGATCACGGCCACCGAGTTGATCGAGCGTGTCATGCCTCTTCACCTCAAAGTCTCCTGGCGTGCCTTCCTATAGCACCGACCGGGAACATTGCGCGACCGCGGCCATGACGTCGTCGACCGCACGCGCCAGCATGGCGCCATCGTCCGCCAGAATACGCACAAAGAGGCCGCACTCACCCGGAAGCGACGACACACCGGCATAGGCGCCGGACAGTGTCACCGCCTCGCTGAGGGTATCCGCGAGGCCGGGCGCCGCAGCGCCGCCGCCAACCAGGCCAATGGTGCCGTGAACCGCCACCCCCGCACACGCGAGGTCCCTCCCGGACGTGCGCGCGCGGTCGAGCGCCATGAGGGTTCCATCATCGGCCCGCACGACCGTCTCAGATTGAAGGGACGTGAAGTGCTTCCCGGGGTCACCTGCATCGTGAGGCAGGAACGCGTCGCACCACATGACCTCCGCACCGTCATGAACCACCACCTCCAGCGATGTACGGACCCGGGCGCCGGGGAACAGCACCAGCGGGCGTGGTTGCCAGACGAGCCGGCTGCCCGGATGCGCATCGAGACGGACATGCTGCAGGGCGTCGTCTGCCGGCATGGCATGGGCGATGGTGGCCCCCTGGGTCCGGATCGTCACCCTGGTCCCCTCGCCGGCGCTGATGCCGGCGGCAAACCGGTCTCCCTGGAGAAGACCGGCCCCCAGCGACTGGAGAATCACGAACAGTCCGTCACCGTCGTCAAACGGGCGGGTCAGGTGAAAGGGAAAGGCGACATACTGGCGCCTCAGGAAGGTCTGACCCGAAGGCGCCCGCGCGAAGTCCAGGGCCAGCTGCCTGTCCTGTCCCGTCGCAGGCCGGTTCATCAGCCGTCGAACAGCACGTTCCGGACAATGTGATCGACGACAACATCGACCGCTTCGCCCGTCCGGCAATTGGTGACGATGACGGGTCTGCCGCGGCGCACGTCGCGGGCCTCCTTCGTCATCGCGGCAAGATCGACGCCGACATGGGGCGCCAGATCCGCCTTGTTGATCACGAGAAGGTCAGCCTGCAGGACACCTGGACCCCGCTTGCGCGGGATGTCGCCGCCACCTGACACGTCGATGACGAAGATCCAGTAGTCGACGAGTTCCGGAGAAAAGGTCGATGCCAGGTTGTCGCCTCCCGATTCGAGCAGCACGAGATCAAGGGGGTGAAAGCGGATTTCGAGACGCTCCGCCGCATCGAGATTGAGCGTCGGATCCTCGCGAATGACCGTGTGCGGACAGGCGCCCGCCTCGACGGCAACCACGCGGTTGGGCTCGATCAGACCACTGCGCTGCAACCGTTCGGCATCTTCCCGCGTCACAAGATCGTTGGTGATGACGGCAAGGCTGGTGCCGCGATCGGCAAAGGCGGGTATCAGGCGCTCAAGCAGCGCTGTCTTGCCCGAACCGACCGGTCCACCGATCCCGACGCGCGCTGCAGAGAGTGGTTCCGTCACCGTGTCGTCCTCCCCTTCAGTTGGCGAAGAGCCGCACCTCTCCCCTTTCGTGGCGCATCACGGCGATGTCGGCCAGGGGAGTAAAGGCATGGGGTTCGTCGGGAGCCGGGGCGGCAAGGATGCCGGCGATGTCGTCCGTCACCTCGGCCAGAATCGCCTGGGCCTCCACCGATCCCGTCAGCGAGAGCCGGATGGCAGCCTGGGCAATGCCGGATACCAGAGTCCAGGCCGACAGCGTTTCGAGAACCTCCATCGCCATGCCCGACCCGGCCCACACCGCACCCTGGACCACCGGAAGATGGCCGCGGGCACGGTCTTCGGCAACAAGGCGGCGCCATCGCAGGGCGGCCGGGTTGCCAAGGCCCGCATGGGCGCGCAACAGGGCGCGTCCCGCCCGGCATGATCCGGCACGCAGTTCGCTGGCAAGGGTCATGGCGTCAAGCATCCGGTCGAGTTCACTCCACTCCTCGTCGCAACGGGTTTCGGCCGCCCGCCTTGCCATGACGCGGTCCGTCGTCGCCCAGCGGTTCAGCAGCTGGCTCCGGGCGAACGCCAGAACCCCGGCACCATCGTTCACCCTGCCATCCTCCACCAGGGTTTCCAGACCCCACGAGAAGGCGAAACCACCCGAGGGGAAAGCGCTGTCGCCCATCCTGAGGGCGGCGAGAAGGGTTCGGATGTCAGTCATCCACCAAGGCGATCCGGTCGTCGGCAAGAAAGGCCTCGAGACGGGCGAGATAGTCCTTGCGGGGCCCCTCGAGGGCAACGGCAAGGAGAGGGCCACGGAAGGCGACGCGCCAGTGGAGATTGCCTGCATGGTAGCCCAGTTCGAGAGCAGCAGCCGCGTCCGCCGGCTTCAGGTGCAGCCATGTCTCAACGCTCGCCCTGACGACGATCGCGCGTTTCGCCTCCAGCAACAGCACGGCGCCGTCGTCCAGGGTGGTGGTGCGCGGCAGTGCTATGGCGCAGTCGGTACCCTTGTCGGTGACGGTGCGCAGTCGCTTGCGCAGCATGTCGCGGCGATCGAGGACGATGGTCTCGACCCGGTCTTCGTGGGCGAGGTCATGCAGTCGCCCGCCGAGACCGGCATCGGACGCCATGCCCACGATCCCGGTCAGTTTCAGCATGCCTGGCTCCCCCCGGTCCATGTCCGGCCCTGTACACTATAGCTTGCATCGGGATCGAAGACCGGCGACGAATGTCCGTCAACCCGGCACCTCCCTTCATCGATGAAACCTGTTGATCTCGTCATCGCGGTCACCGTGCCGGTCCTGTGGGGCGCAGGCTTCGCCGTCGCCAAGGGGTCGCTCGACGAATTTCCGCCGGTCTTTCTCATGGGCATGCGCTTCACCCTGGCGGCCCTGATCCTCGTGTGGTTCGTCAGGCCGCTGTGGCACATGGCAGGGCGCCTGGCGCTGGTCACGTTCTTCGGCGGCACTCTTGCCTACGGACTGCAGTTCACGGGCCTCGTTGACCTCGATGCCTCCACTGCCGTTCTCGTGGTGCAGGTCGAGGTCGTCTTCGCCGCCATCATGGCGAGCGTCTTCTTTCACGACCACCTGTCGCGCCGGCAATGGTGCGCCATGCTGACGGCCTTCGCCGGCGTGGCGCTGATTGCCGGCGAACCCCGGGTACACTCCGCACCCCTGGCCTTCTTCATGGTGGTGGCCGGGGGCATTGCCTGGGCCGCCGGACAGACCATGGTGAAAACCCTGGGACCGGTCGGCGGATTGCGGCTGGTCGCCTGGTTTGCCGCCTTCGCCGGTCCGCAAATGCTTGTGGCATCCCTTGTCGTGGAAAGCGGCCAGTGGCAGGCCGTGCGCCAGGCTTCATGGTCGGGCTGGCTGGCTGTCGTCTACCTTGCCATTTTCATGACAGCGACGGGCTACGCCCTGTGGTTCCGCCTGATCGGCCGCTACCGGATGAACCAGATCGTGCCGTTCCTCCTGCTGGTTCCGGTGACGAGCATAGCCGGCGGCGTCTTCTTTCTCGGCGAAACCCTCTCACCCTGGATCATTGCCGGTGGTCTGCTTGTCATGGCCTCGGTAACCTTCATTCACCTGCAACAGCCCGGCGTCCCGGCCGCCGCCGGCAAATCGACCCTTGAAGGAAGACAGGAATCATGAGCCAAGACATCGTGACGGCGACGGCCGACGGCATCCTGCAAATCCGTCTCAACCGGCCGCAGAAGAAGAACGCACTGACCCGCGAGATGTACGGAACGCTCGAGGCGGCATTCAACCGCGCCAATGACGACCGCAGGGTCAAGACTATCTGGATCACCGGAAGCGGCGATTCCTTCTCAAGCGGCAACGACGTCGGTTCCTTTCTCGAGGAGCAGACGGGAGACCGCCTCCCCGGCGCCGGCGGCTTCCTTCGCGCCCTGGCTGCACTCGAAGTACCGCTGGTCGCTGCCGTCAACGGACTGGCGGTCGGTGTCGGTGCGACGATGCTGCTTCACTGCGATCTCGTTCACGCCGCGGCCGACGCCACATTCCGCTTCCCCTTCGTCGATCTCGGCGTCTTTCCTGAAGCGGCGTCCACGGTTCTGCTGCCGCGCCTTGCCGGCCACCAGCGCGCCATGGAACTGATGCTGCTCGCCGACTCCTTCGATGCATCGACAGCCCGTGACATCGGCATGGTCAACGATGTCTTCGAGGACAAGGATCTCGAAAAGGAGAGCCTTCGCATCACCGGCCGCCTCGCCGCGAAACCCGCGGCGTCACTGCGCCTGACCAAGACGCGCGTGAAGGCCGGCTACGGTGATCTCGGCGCCGTCATCTCCGAGGAAGCGCCGCTGTTTGCCAACGCGGTGCGGTCGCCGGAGGCGCGCGAAGCCTTCAACGCCTTCCTGGAGAAACGCAGTCCCAATTTCTCGCAGTTCGACTGACGCGTCATGCCTGGCCGACAAGGGCCAGCCATTCCTCCTCGGTCATGACGGTCACGGAGAGTTCGCGGGCCTTCTTCAGTTTCGAACCCGCAGCCTCCCCGGCAACGACGATGTCCGTCTTCGCCGAAACCGAACCGGCCACCCTGGCGCCCAGCGCCTCGGCGCGCGCCTTGGCTTCCTGACGGGTCATGGTCTCGAGGGAGCCGGTAAAGACAACGCTCTTGCCGGTGACCGGCGATTCATCCGCCACCCGGGCCACCGACTCGATCGTCAATCGCTCCAGGAGACCCTCGAGCACGTCCCGGTTGCCGGCATCGGAGAAGAAGGCGACAAGGGAATCGACAACTGCCGGTCCGATACTGTCGATGTCCTGCAGGTCCTCCAATCCGGAGGAGGAATCGAGGGCCTGGCGCATGGCGGCAGGCTCGCCCCAGTGTCGGGCGAGCAGCCTCGCCGTGGACTCACCGACGTGGCGTACGCCCAGCGCGTTGATGAACCGGTCGAAGGCAATGGTCCGGCGGGCGGTGATGGCGGCATAGAGATTGCGTGACGAGGTTTCGCCCCAGCCCTCCTCGCCGGCAAGCTCATCGCCGACCGTCTCCTCGAGATCGAAGATATCGACGGGGCTCTTGATCCACCCTTTCTCCCGGAACTGGGCGATTTGCTTGTCGCCCAGGCCTTCGATATCGAAGGCCTGGCGGGACACGAAGTGCCTCAACCGCTCGACGATCTGGGCCGTGCAGCGCAATCCTCCCGTGCAGCGTCGCACCACGTCCACCTGTCCGGTCCGCGCGTTGGTATCGCGCACCGCCTGGCTGCCGCACACGGGACAGGTCTCCGGAAAGACAAAGGGCTCTGCATCGGCGGGCCGTCCTGCCGGCACCGGACCGAGGACCTGCGGAATGACGTCGCCGGCGCGCTGAATGGTCACTGTATCGCCGATCCGCACGTCCTTGCGCCGGATCTCCTCCTCGTTGTGGAGCGTCGCCCGTTCGACGATGACCCCGCCGACATTCACCGGGTCAAGGACCGCCACAGGCGTCAGACTGCCTGTCCGGCCCACCTGGATCTGGATGTCGCGGAGCACCGTGGTGCCCTTTTCCGCCGGGAACTTGTGAGCCAGGGCCCAGCGCGGCGCCCGGCTGACAAATCCCAGCCTCGACTGCCAGTCGAGCCGGTCGACCTTGTAGACCACGCCATCGATATCGAAGGGAAGCTCCGCGCGCCTGTCGCCGATATGGCGGTGAAAGGCGAGAACATCCTCCAGACCGCGGGCGACACGCGCTTCGGATGACACCGGCAGCCCCCAGCCGGCGATGACTTCCAGCATGCCGCTGTGCGTGGCCGCCGGCAGCATGCTCGCCTCACCCCAGGCATAGATGAAGAGTCGAAGCGGGCGCGACCGCGTCACCTCGACGTCAAGCTGTCTGAGCGACCCCGCCGCGGCATTGCGCGGATTGGCGAAGGGACGCTCATCTCTCGCCATCCGGTCGCGGTTGAGCTGGAGAAAGTCCTCGCGGCGCAGATAGACTTCGCCACGCAGTTCGATGACGTCCGGACGAGCCTCACCCTCGAGGCAGCGCGGCACCTCGTCCAACGTGGCCACGTTGGCGGTGATGTCCTCGCCCGTGTATCCATCGCCCCGGGTGGCCGCACGAACGAAGCGGCCACGCTCATAGCGCAGCGAGACCGCCAGCCCGTCGACCTTCGGTTCCGCCACAACATCGACATCCTCGTCGTCGCCAAGGCCGAGAAAGCGTCGTACCCTGGCAAGGAAATCCGCCACATCGGCTTCGTCGAAGGCGTTCCCCAGCGACAGCATCGGCACCCCGTGAGCAACGGTCGCAAAGCCGCCTGCGGGGGCGGCGCCAACACGACGCGACGGACTGTCGTCGCGGACAAGTTCGGGGAACTGCGCTTCAAGATCCTCGAGACGGCGCCTCAGCGCATCATAGTCGGCATCGTCGATCTCCGGCGCATCGTCGCGGTGGTAGAGCCGGTCGTGGTGGCCGATGTCCCGTACGAGATCATCGATCTCCTGCTTGGCCTCTTCTCGCGTCATGCCATCTCCATCCCGGCACCGGATTGTCGATCCACTTACCCGAATCGCATCAGCGGCTGGCGCCAGAGAACGTACCGCCTGCGTCCGTCACAACTCGGTCCTTTCCAGGGGCGCTGTTGTGCAGATCTTCGGCATATCACCCACTTTGGCCGCCTTTCAAACTCGCCGAATCACCCTCTGACTTTCCGCCAAATCACCCGCTGGATGTCCTCCGAAGCACCCGTTGCGTGCTCCCCTGCCTACTGCCATCTGGAGCTCCGGACCCTAACACGCCGTTGTCTCATGGTTTGAGGAGGCTTGCTGCAGCGGCGCGGGATTCTTCGGTGATGCGGGCCCCGGCCAGCATGCGCGCCAGTTCTTCCCGGCGATCGTTGCCGGACAGCGTCCGCGCCTGGGCAACGGCCGTGCTGTCCCTGGATAACAGTATGTGGTGGTCGGCATGCGCTGCCACCTGGGGGGCATGGGTCACGACGAGCACCTGGGTGCGGCGACCGAGGCGGCGCAGCCGATCGCCGATTGCATCCGAGACCGCGCCGCCCACGCCGCTGTCAATCTCATCGAAGATGAGGGTGCCCGCCGGCTCGTCGCCCTGTCCGGCGACTCTCAAGGCGAGCATGAATCGCGACAGCTCACCCCCCGAGGCGATCCTGCCGAGCGGCCCGGGGGCAGCCCCGGGTGTTGTCACCACCGTGAACTGCACGGTTTCGGCGCCATCGGCACCCCATGCGTCGGTCTCCCGAGCCTCGAGGCGGGTGGCGAAGACCGCATGGTCCATCCGCAGCGGCGCCAGTTCCGCCGTTACCGCGGCATCAAGGGAGTGCGCCGCCTTGCGGCGGCGTTGTCCGAGAACATCGCAGGCGCCCCGGAACGCGTCCCGGAGGCGGGCCTCATCTTCCCTGGCGACGATCACCTCTGCCTCAAGGTCCTCCACCGCCGCAAGCTCTCGCGCGAGGCTCTCACGCACCTCAAGGAGTCCGGCAACCGTTGTCCGGTGGCGCCGTGCGGCGTTCTTCAGGGCGAACAGGCGCTCCTCGATCTCGTCGAGCCGGTCGGCTTCATCCTCGAGTCCCGCAGCCGCGCGCGCCAGGGCCGACGAGGCCTCCGCGGTCTCGACCAGGGCGCGGTCGACAGCGTCTAGGGCATCATCGACAAGGCCGCCGGCGACGTCCCGGACCCGCACCAGCGCAGCGCTGGCGGTGGCGAGTCCTTCATCGACACCACGCTCTCCGGCAAGCGCCGCTGCGGCGACATCCATTGCCTCGGCCACGTTGCGGCTGTTGGCGAGCCTGGTTCGCGTGGCTGTGAGAACGTCCTCCTCGTCCTCGCCGGGATCAAGCATCTCGAGGTCACGGAGATCGTCGGCAAGGGTATCCGCTGTCTCCCGTCGTCCGGTCTGGTCGGATTCGAGACGCTCCAGCTGCTGCTTCGTCTGCTGCCATGCTGCAAAGGCCTGGCCGACCCCGTCAACGGCCTCCCGGTTGTCGGCGAAGGCATCGAGCAGCATCCGGTGGGTCGCAGGCCTCAACAATCCGCGCTGGTCCTGCTGGCCATGGCACTCGACGATGTGATCGCCAATCTCCCTCAGGAGGGTCACACCGATCACCTCGTCATTGGCGTGGGCAAGACTGCGACCGTCCGCCCTGACCTGCCGACGGACCACGAGTTCCTCGTCGCATTCGATGCCCCGCTCTTCGAGCATGCCGATGATGGCGCTCTCCTGGCCGATGCGAAAGGTGGCCGTGACCGATGCCTTCTCGGCACCGGGCCGGATCATGGAGATGTCGGCACGGCGGCCGATGACCAGCCCCAGTGCATCGAGAAGAATTGACTTGCCGGCTCCGGTTTCGCCGGTGAGAACCGTCAGTCCATCGCCGAACTCGAGATCGATGCGTTCGATGACCGCCAGGTTGCGGACACTGAGCGATGTCAGCATGACGGCGACCGACTCACCTCTTGCGGCTGAGTGGGGCCGGGCATTGCCGCCTCAGAGAAGCAACTGGTGCTCGGCCAGCAATGACCAGGCATCCTCGTACCAGATGCTGCCGGGATAGTTGTGAGCAAGGACCGCCGCCGATTCACGCGCCTGGACGATGAGTCCGAGCGCCAGGTATGTCTCCACGAGGCGGAACAGCGCTTCGGGGACATGGGATGTCGTCTGGTAGTGGTCGATGACCGTGCGGAATCGATTGACCGACGCGATGTAGGCGCCGCGACGCTGGTACCAGCGGCCGATGTCCATCTCCTTGCCCGCGAGGTGGTCGAGTGTCAGCTCCAGCTTGAGGGTGGCGTCGCGGCTGTAGGGCGAATCCGGGAAGAGGCGCAGCAGTTCGAGAAAGGCATCCCGCGACCTTTCAGCCATGCGCTGGTCGCGTTCCACGTCCGAGATGCGTTCGTAGTAACTCTGGGCAATGAGATAATAGGCGTAGACCGCGTTCTCGTTGCCCGGATGGGATTCGATGAAGCGGGAAGCGGAGGCGATTGCCGCGTCGAAGTCGCCCTGCAGATAACTGGCATACGCGGACATGACCTGGGCATGCTTCGCCCATTGCGAATAGGGATGCTGTCGCTCGACTTCCTCGAATTCGGCCACCGCGAGGCTGCGTTCTCCCGCCTCGAGCAGGTTGACCGCATTGTTATAGATCTCCTCGACCGGTCTCTCCACGTACGTGTCCGGGTCATCCGTACCGCAGGCAGCCAGAGTCGCCATGATGACGAGAGCCAGAATCCCCCTTGCCGCAACCATGCACATCCCTTTGCCTGCCTGCCTCACGATAGCACCCGACCGGGTCCGGTGCATCCGTACGCAACACCCGGTTCCTGATGGCGGGTCATGGCGCCATCGGGTGACGCCAGCAGGTCCCTGCCGATGATGTTGGTACGGAGATTCATGACCCTTTCCCTCGCGGAGAGGCAGCACCGTTGACATAGACGCGGGCGCTTGGTGCGGCAAGGGCCGAGAGACTCCTTGCAACTGATCCGCATCACGGTGAAGGTGCCGCCATGCCTCGTTCCGAAATGCGCCTTTCCGCCGTTCTCGGTCCGACCAACACGGGCAAGACACACCTCGCCGTCGAACGCATGCTGGCGTACCGCAGCGGCATGATCGGCCTGCCGCTGCGGCTGCTGGCCCGGGAAATCTACGATCGCGTGGTCGCCGCCAAGGGCAAGGGTGCGACCGCCCTCGTCACCGGTGAGGAGCGCATCGTACCCGAACGGGCCCGCTACTTCGTCTGCACCACGGAGTCCATGCCTCTCGACATGGACGTCGAGTTTCTCGCGGTGGACGAGATCCAGCTCGCTGCCGACGCGGAGCGCGGTCACGTGTTCACCGACCGCCTCTTGAGGGCAAGGGGACGGGAGGAAACCATCCTGATGGGCGCTGCCACCATGCGTCCCGCCATCCGGGAACTCCTGCCCGATGTACGGCCCGTGGTCCGGCCGCGTTTCTCCGATCTCTCCTATGCAGGATCCACCCGCCTCGCCCGTCTGCCGCCGCGCAGCGCCGTGGTCGCCTTCTCGATTCCCGATGTCTACGAAATCGCGGACATCCTGCGCCGCCAGCGCGGCGGCTGTGCCGTGGTCCTTGGCGCTCTCTCCCCCAGGGCGCGCAATGCACAGGTCGCCATGTACCAGGCCGGCGACGTCGAGCACATCGTCGCCACCGACGCCATCGGCATGGGCCTCAACATGGATGTCAACCATGTCGCCTTCGCCGCGCTGCGCAAGTTCGACGGCAGAAGGGTCAAGACCCTGGCGGCACACGAACTGGCACAGATCGCCGGACGCGCCGGGCGCCACACCAACGACGGCACTTTCGGTGTAACCGCCACGCTGTCGGGCATGGAACCGTTTCTCGTCCAGGCCATCGAGAACCACAGGTTCGACGACGTCGGCTCACTCATGTGGCGCAATCCGGATCTCGATTTCCGAAGCTGTCTCGCGCTCCTGAAGAGCCTGGAAGAGCGCCCACGCAACGCCTTCCTCGTGCGTGCAGGTGAAGCGGATGATCACCGGGCACTGGCCAGTCTCATCCGCGATGCCGACATAACGCGTCTCGCCTCGCACCCCGAGGCGGTCCGCCTGCTGTGGGAGGTCTGCCGGGTGCCTGACTACCGCAAGGTCATGCACGACCACCACGTGCGGCTCCTCGCGCACATCTATGGCCATCTGGCCGGGCCGAAGATGCGGTTGCCCGAGGACTGGGTGCATCGCAGCATCACCCGCCTCAACCGGACCGGCGGCGACATCGACCTGCTGATGAGTCGCATCGCCCATATCCGCACCTGGACCTACATCTCCCATCGCTCGGACTGGGTGGAGGACCACGCCAGCCTGCGGGAAGAAGCCCGCGCCATTGAAAACCGTCTGTCCGATGCCCTTCACGAACAGCTCATCCAGCGCTTCGTCGACCGCCGCATGGCCTTGGTTGCCATGCGGCTGGGACAGGGCGAGGCCCTTGACATCCATGTCGATGGCGACGGTCGCATCATCGTCGAGGGAGAGACGACGGATCGCCTGCAGGGATTCCGCCTGATGCGTCCGGCACGCACGGGCCGCGCGCTCGATCGGGTACTCGCCGGCGAGACGCGCCGCGTCGCCGCCCGCGAAGTGGCAGGCCGCGTGGAGGCACTGGTGGCGGAGGACGGAGAGAACCTTGAAGTGGACAGCGCCCTGGTGGTGCGCTGGCGCGGCGATCCTATCGCCCGTCTTGCGGCAGGCCGCTCGACCGTCGAGCCGGGGTTCACGGTCCTGGCCTCGGACATCCTGTCCGACAATGACGCCCGGAAGGTCAGGGCAGCGATCGATCGATGGCTTGCCCAACGGCTTTCCGGAAGCCTGAAGCCGCTTCTCGCCCTCGCGCATGCCGGGTTCGCGGGAGCCGCACGGGGCATCGCCTTCCAGCTCGTCGAAGGCCTCGGGGTCTCGACGGAACGCACCTGTCTTGACCTGGTGCGCGGTCTCGACAACGAAGACCGGCGCCGGCTGACCGCCTTCGGGGTCCGCTTCGGCACCCGTGCGGTCTTCGTCAAACCCATGATGTCGTCACCGGATCTTGCCCTGCGTTCCGTCCTGTGGGCGCTTGCCCACGACCAAGGCACAGCGCCCGACGTCCCGTCGAAGGGCGAGGTCGCTCTCGTCGCAGACCCATCCCTTCCCGGTTCCTTCTGGCACGCGATCGGATACACGCAGCTCGGCGCCCGCGCCGTGCGCGTCGACATGGCGGAGAGGCTGGCCGCCCGGATGCGCAAGCTGACACGACGCGGATGGGCCCCGGCGCCCGGCGACCTCGTCTCCTTGTCGGGGTCAAGCCGCGAGGCGTTCGCCGGCATTGCCGAAGCCCTGGGATTCCGTGTGCGCATGGTTGACGGAGACATGCTCCTCGCCCAGGTTCGACGGCGGCCGAACAGGCCGGACCTGCCCGATCCCTCTTCCCCCTTCGTCGGCCTTGCAAAGATGAAGGTCGCCCGGTGAACACCGTCGCCATGCGCATCGACAGGTGGCTGTGGCATGCCCGGTTTTTCAAGACCAGGTCCATGGCGACACGACTCGTGGCAAGCGGCCGCCTGCGGCTCAACCGGCGGCGGGTCACCAAGTCCCACGGCACACTCCATCCGGGTGACATCCTCACCTTCCCGCAGAATCGCCGCGTGCGTGTCATTCGGGTGATCGCCATTTCGACCCGGCGGGGACCTGCCCGGGAGGCTGCGGGCCTTTACGAGGACCTGACGCCGCCCGATTGTCCAGCTTGACCGCGGTGGAGTCTTTCTGCCATGACGCATCCTCAAGATGTTCGCCCGGATCAGAAAACTCCTCGACATGGGTGCGTCCGACACGTCCCCGTCGCCGTCACCCGAAGACGAGCTGCGCATGGCATCGGCCTGCATCCTCGTCGAAGCGGCGCTGGTCGACGGCCACGTCGATGAACGCGAGCTGCAGCACATTCACGACGTGCTCGAAGATCACTTCGGCCTCGGCGCCGGTGAAGTACAGATCCTTGTCGACGAGGCCACACGGATCGCTGGCGATGCGGTGTGCTGGCACCGGTTCACGAGGGTTCTCAAGGCAGAGTTCGATGCCGCGGAGCGGTTGAACATGATGCAGCAGCTGTGGCAGGTGGTTCTCGCCGACGGCGAACTCCATGCCTACGAGGATTCGCTGGTGCGCAGAATTGCCGGCCTGCTCCACATCGATGATGGTGACCGGGCGCTGGCAAGGCGACGCGCCCAGGCATGCCTGGCACGACGGGAGTCGCCCCCTCCCACTTGACGGTCGACGTGGAAGTCCCAGATAACCATCACGACCCGACCATCTCCTTCACATCTCTCCAGGGCGTGGAGACCTTCATGACCTACATCGTTGTTGAGTCCTGCATACGGTGCAAACTGACCGACTGCGTCGAGGTCTGCCCCGTGGACTGCTTCTACGAAGGTGAGAACATGCTGGTGATCCACCCGGACGAGTGCATCGACTGCGGGGTGTGTGAGCCCGAATGCCCTGTGGACGCGATCAAGCCCGACACCGACCCCGGTCTCGAGGAGTGGCTGGAAATCAACAGGGAGTACGCGGAAGTCTGGCCCAACATCACCCGCCAGAAGGATCACCCAATCGATTCCGACGAATGGCGCGACGTGAAGGACAAGAAGAAGTACTTCAGCCCCAATCCGGGTGACGGTTGAGCATCCGTCGCCACCCGCTCACTCCTGCCGCCAGCCCGGCGCGCCCGATGGGCGCTGGCACCCGAGCACGTCATTTCCCTTGGGTTCGACAGGTGGTCCTCAGACAACGCGGGCGCCCATTCGAGTCCGGTGGCATGGGAGCCGTATCGCAAGCGGGGACTTCCCTTCAGGCTGTCTTTCTGCTAGATTTGCGGCTCCCTCACCCCGGGACCGGTGGCAAGGCCTTGGTGTCGTCCCGGCAGTCGGGATCACTGATGACAGAGTGCGGTGTCGGCGCCGTGATGTCGTGCGCGGTGCCCGGGGCAATGGTCAAGGAAGAAGAAAGGGTCAGCAGGTTATCCGACAATGACAAGTGAACAGCTCAATCTCAAACCCGGTGATCACGTTGTGTATCCGACACATGGTCTCGGCAAGGTCGAAAAGGTGGAAACCCAGACGATCGGCGGGGCCTGCCTCGAAATGGTGGTCGTCAACTTCGAGCAGGACAAGATGATCCTGCACGTCCCTATCGCCAAGCTCTCGTCTTCCGGCATGCGCAAACTCTCTTCAAAGGATATCATGAAGAGCGCGCTCACCACCCTGAAAGGGCGGGCCCGCAAGCAGCGATCCATGTGGAGCAGACGTGCCCAGGAGTACGAAGCCAAGATCAATTCTGGTGACCCTGTCTCCATCGCCGAGGTCGTACGCGACCTTCACGTCAGGGTTGGCGAGCCCGAGCAATCCTACAGTGAACGGCAACTCTACGAAGCCGCGCTCGATCGACTGTCGCGCGAGTTGGCGGCTGTCGAGGGTGTCAAGCAGGATCAGGCGGAAGGCAAGATCGAGAAATCCCTGCGGGCCGCCTGACTACCTCTTCTCTTTGTGTGCCTTCGGTTCTCATCGGAGGATCTCATGATCACGCCACAGGAGAGAGGGGCGACATCTGCACTCGACCCCGACCGGTTCGCCGTCTTCGGAAGCTGGCGGCGTATCTGGGCCGTCGCATCGATCAACGGCCGGCGCAGGGACCTCGTTGCCCTGCATGACGTCCTCGTCGATCGGTTCCGTTTTGGCGACCGTCTCGTCTACCTTGGCAACTACCTTGGAGATGGCGAGGATCCCGCCGGTACGCTTGATGAACTGATTGCCTTTCGCCGAGCAATTCTCGCGATGCGCGGCATGGCGCCCGGGGACATCGTGTTTCTCCGCGGCAGTCAGGAAGAGATGTGGCACAGGCTCCAGCAACTTCACCTGGCGGTCGACGCTGCCGGCGTGCTTGCCTGGATGCTGGACCATGGAATCTCGGGCGCCATCGAATCCTACGGGCACTCGGCCGATCAGGGGCTGCAGGCCGCAGGCCGCGGAACCCATGCCCTGATGACCTGGACCACCCGGCTGAGGGAAGCCATGCACCGCCGTCCGGGGCATGGCGCGCTGATGAGTCATCTCAAGCGGGCGTGCCTGACCGCCGATCGTACGTTGTTGTTCGTGCACGCTGGCCTCGACCCCGGACGGCCTCTCGAGATCCAGTCCGATGCCTTCTGGTGGAATCCGGGAGGATTTCATGCCTTGAGCAAGCCCTACGGCAACATCCGCTATGTGGTCCGCGGCTTCGATCCCGACCAGCGTGGCGTCGACATCGGCGACTACCGGGCGTCACTCGATGGCGGAACGCAACGGAACCTGGTGGCAGGCTGTTTCGACAGCGAAGCGCGCCTCGTTGACCGAATCACCATGTGACCGGCAAGGACAAGGAACATGACCGGCAATCTGAGGATCGATGGCGACCGCCTGTGGGATGCCATCATGGACATGGCCCGGATCGCGGCGACCCCGAAGGGCGGCAACTGCCGCCTCGCACTGACCGACGACGACCGTGAAGGGCGCGATCTCTTCGTTCGCTGGTGCGAAGCCGCCGGCATGACATGCAGCGTCGACCGCATGGGGAACATCTTTGCCCGTCGCCCGGGCGTGAACCCACAAGCCCTTCCCGTCTCCACCGGCAGCCATCTCGATACCCAGCCCACCGGAGGCAAGTTCGACGGTGTCTATGGCGTCCTTGCCGGACTCGAGATCGTGCGCACGCTCAACGATGCCGAGATCGAAACGCAGGCGCCCATCGAGGTGATTTGCTGGACCAACGAGGAAGGGGCACGGTTTGCTCCTGCGATGATCGGTTCGGCCGTGTTCTCCGGGGAATTCAGCCTCGAATACGGTCATTCGCGGACCGACGCCGACGGCAACACCCTCGGCGGGGAACTCGAACGCATCGGCTACCTCGGGGACGAGGAACCAGGCGGCCATCAGCTGGGGGCCCACTTCGAGGCCCACATCGAGCAGGGGCCCATCCTCGAGGCAACGGGCAAGACCGTCGGTGTCGTGACGGGCGTTCAGGGATTGCACTGGTTCGACGTTCGCCTTGCCGGCATGGAAGCACATGCGGGGCCCACTCCGATGGAAATGCGCCGCGACGCCGTCGTCGCGGCGGCCGCACTGATCGGAGAGATCAACGGCCTTGCTCTCGAGGAAGCGCCTCACGGCCGCGCCACGTGCAAGATCGAGAGCTGCATGCCGTCCGGCACCCGGAACACCATCGCCGGAGAGGTGGCCCTGACCGTCGATCTCAGGCATCCCGACAAGGCGGCCTACGAACGCATGGCCGGAACGCTCCCCGAGATCGCGGCACGCACGGCGTCGGCCAGCGGTGTTGCGATCGAGGTGGAAAAGATCTGGTCGTCACCTCCCGTCGCATTCGATGCGGGGTGTGTCGATGCAGTACGCCGCGCCGCCGCGCTGGCGGGCTGCGACTCCATGGACATGGTATCGGGTGCCGGTCACGACTCCGTCTACGTCAGCCGGGTGGCGCCAACGGCCATGCTCTTTGTTCCCTGCGAGGGGGGCATCAGTCACAACGAGATCGAACATGCCACACCCGGTGATCTCGCGGCAGGGTGCAACGTCCTGCTCCATGCCATGCTCGACCGCGCCGGGCCGGTCACTCGAGACGGACCACCTTGACCAGCATGCCGGGAGCAAGGTCGGTGTCCTCGTCGAAACCGTTGAGGACCATGAACCGCTCGCGGCGGTGGTCATCGAACGCCATCATCCGGCTCAGTGAATCGATGGTGTCGCCCGGAGCGACCTCGACGACCCTGACGCGCAGCGGGCCGGTCGCTTCGGCCTCGTCCGCCGGCAACCACCTGAAAGTCGCCAGCGTTTGCTCGGCCAGATCGTCGAGGCCGCCGGCATCGCCCGCCGGCACGGCGAACAGGAACCTGGCCACCCGGCCCGGGTTGAGGGCAATCGCCACCATCCGATAGAGCCTGTCGGCGCCATCGGAAGATGCGCGGAAACGTCCGCCGGCCGCCTGGAATCCCGCAACCTCGAAGACCTCGGGGTCATCGATCCTCACGCGAAGTTCGTCCGCCCACTGGAAGAGGTGGGGTGCCGCACCGCGATGGATCTCCTCGACGCCATCGAATGTGACAAGGGTGCCGGCATCGTCGTAGGCGCGCACCTGGCCGTTGACCCGGAACATCGCCAGGCCTTCCGGTACGTCAAAGGCGAAACGCCATGCGGGATGCACGAAGCGGCGTTCGAGGATGCGCCCCTGGTCCGCGCGCTCGCCGTAGGCGATGCCGTCGATCATCCGCAGATAGGACTCCCGGTCGAGGATGCGCGTGTCGGCCTCGGAGCGGGCCTCGCGTGCGGCACGGACAACGCGGTCGGCTGTCCGGGGATGGGTCGCAAACCAGCGTGTCAGGAATGACGGGTCGTGATCGAGAGGCGACAGCGCATCCTGCAGTTCCGAGTGCCGTTCCAGCTGCCTGAGAAAGGTCGCCATGGCATATGGATCGTAGCCGGCGCGGGCGAGGTAGCGGATCCCGAGCGTGTCGGATTCAATCTCCTGCTCGCGGCTGTAGCCGGCGATCATCGCATGGGCCGCCAGCCCGCCGAGGTTGGTGGCCAGCCCGCCGTATTCGAGATGGGACGTCGATGCATCGACCACCGTGACGGCGATTTCGGCGACCCGGGCCCAGGTGAGACGCTCAGCCGTATGGCGGGCAGCCACATGGCCGATCTCATGACCGATCACGCCGGCAAGTTCGGCC
Source organism: Alphaproteobacteria bacterium (assembly GCA_965207785.1). Lineage (GTDB taxonomy): Bacteria > Pseudomonadota > Alphaproteobacteria > SP197 > SP197 > SP197. The sequence goes on from CBDBNO010000012.1 coordinate 163,161, forward strand.
TCGTTGTTGGCGAGTGCCAGAAGCCCGCGCGTCACGTAGATGTAACCGCCCGGCAGGGCGTAGGCATTGACCACGTCCGTGTCGAGAACCGTCACCGTGAGCGCCTGGGAGGAGATGTCCGATGCCGCCAGTATCCTGGCGGACACCATGGCCACGTAGGCGTTGATCCGGGGATGTTCCTCGTAGAGACCGTGCTCGTTGAGGATCTCCGGATGGTGTTCGGCGCCGATCGCCCGTTCTTCGCTTTCGCTGACAAGCGAGAACATCGATCCACCGGTGGCGGGATTGTTCGTGCACCCCGCCGCCGTCAGAAGGAGAGCACAACACGCGGCCAGCACAGGAGCGAGGCGCCCGGTATCAGTCATCCCCGATGACCAGAGGTTCGAGATGGGCGCGTATGTCGCCCGGAATGGTCTTCTTGACCCGTTCCACGAGATCGAAACACAGCGTCGTGCACCGCAAGCGCGCCGTCACGGCACCGGTCGTTGCATGGCGCATCGTCGAACGGAAGGTGAGCGAGGAGTTGCCCAGTTTCTCGACACCGGACTCGATGACCAGGGGATCGTTGACGATCATCTCGCCCACGAAATCGATCTCCACGCGGACGTCGACAAATCCCAGGTTATCCGCCTCCAGCCTCTCCCGCGTGACGCCCGAGCGCTGGATCATGTGCCAGCCCGCCATGTCGAACTTGGCATAGTACTGGACGGCGTTCATGTGGCCCTGGTGGTCACAGTCCCAGGCCGTCACCATCGACCGGTGCGTTTCGATCCATCCGCCCATGACGGAAGGATTACTGTGCCAGGACCGGCAAGGCAATCACCGGAACGCAGCCGCAATCTCTCGGGCGACCCGGGTTGCCTGCCCTGCCGGATAAGAGAATGCCGCGCAGTCCCGTACACCATGCATCGACCTTGAGAGCCGTCAGTCACGCCTGATGTCAGGAACCCGCGGCATCAAGGAGGACAGGTCACTGCATGATGTCTAGGTAAGGCTGCGGGCCACGTCGCGGGCAACCTCCTCGCCCGAGAGTCGCGCGCCCGCGGCCGTCGCCCACAGGGATCGGTGGCAGGCCTCGCCCGCAAAGAAGATCCGCTCGCCCACCGGTTGCCGCAGTTCGGAGCGCAGGGCATGAGCGCCCGGTTCGGCCGAGGCGTAGGAGCCCAGGGTCAGCGGATTCTGGCCCCAGGAGGTGACCGCCCCCTTCACGAAGCGGCTGTCAATGCTGCTTCCCAGCATGCCGCGCAGTTCGCCCATGGCGTAGTCGATGCGGGTTGCGGCCGATTCCTGTTCGAGGTCGCGGGCCCAGCTGCCGCCGACATCGCAGTAGGCAAGCCCGTGTCCGCCGGCGTTCGTCAGCACGCCGAAGCCCTTGCCGTCGTCGCTTATGCGGAACATCAGATAGCCGTCCGGACCCATGCCGAAGACATCCTCGGAGAACTGCAGCGTGATGTGGTTGTAGAGCCCCATGGAAATCCTCTCGAAGGACTCCAGCTTGCGCGCCGGAAGCACCGGGGAAAAGCCGATGGCTCCGGATGCCAGGACACCGGTCGATGCCGTGACGATGACGGCGCGGGCGCGAACCGAGCCCTGGTCCGTCTCGACGATGACCCCATCTGCGCTCCAGTCGACGCGCATGGCCCTGGTGTTGAGCGAGACCGGGATGTCGCCGGCCCAGTGGGCGATCAGGGCGCCGAATCCCTCCCGGCAGTACCAGTCGGCACCGTCTGCGCCGCTCCACCAGTCAACGACGGAGAAGTCCTCGAGGTCCTTGCCCATGCTCCAGGGTCCGATGCCGAAGGCCGCCGTCGCCGACCAGGGACCCTCTATTCCGGCCGCGGCCTCGGCGGCGGAGATATCGTTGCCTCCTTCGCCCTGGGCGCCGATGGCTCGGTAGAGCTCGCCCCAGGCGTCCCAGAGCGTGTCCTGCTCCCGGGCGTCCAGTTCACGGTCGCCGTCGAACACACGGTAGATCTCCGGGGCCGGGTAGACATCGAAGCCATGCTTGCGACCGTAGGCCACGAAGGGGTTGCTTGCAGCAACATGGAGCCAGTGCGCACCGTGGTCGTACGGCACGCCAAAGGTCGTCGTCTCGGTGTAGGCGCGTCCGCCAATCCTGTCGGAAGCCTCGATCAGCAGAACCTCAAGGCCACGTTCCATGAGCACGCCAGTTGCCGCCAGTCCCGCGGCCCCGGCGCCGATCACGACGACGTCGGGATTGGACGGGAACTGGGCGCGCGCGATGCGGGGTGCGACCAGCGTCGCCCCAAGCCCGGCAAGGAACGAGCGACGGCTGACGTCAGACAGGTCAGGACGGTTCAAGGATCGGGCCTTAGACGCCGGGGAAGTGTGCATCATGGGTCATGCCTTTGCTCACGGTGTGTCTCGGTCCATCCGGCCATGGTGGAAGGATTACCGTGCCGGGGCAACCAAGTTGACGAGGCCCGCCTCGTCCCACTCGCCAGACTGCGCTGCAGTCGCTTGCGGCATCTCGCCTTGGTCGCCGAACTCGTCGACAACTCCGGCATTCGGGCAATCCGCGAGCGCAGGCTCGCCCTCAATCGTCCTGCATTCGCAAGGGCAGCTCGGTCGTCGACTTGATCTCCTCCATGGATAGCAGGGACGTGATGTTGAAGACCTTCACCTGGGAAATGAGCGCCTGGTAGAAGTCGTCGTAGGCTCTGGCGTTCTTCACGCGGACCTTCAGGATGTAGTCGACGTCACCCGCAAGGCGGTGGGCCTCCAGAACCTCCGGGCGCCCCTTCAGTGTCTCCAGGAACCGGTCCTGCCAGTCCTTCTGGTGTTCGGAGGTTCGGATGAGCACGAAGAAGCACGCCTCCAGCCCCAGCTTGTCGGGGTCGAGGAGAACCGTGTTCTGCCGAATGATCCCGGCAGCCCGGAGCTTACGTATTCGGTGCCACACCGAGGTCCGCGACGCGCCGGCTATCTCCGCGATGTCATCGAGGGAGCGCGATGCGTCCTCCTGCATCGCCACAAGAATGTTCCGATCGACGCCATCGAACTGGACAGCCATCACCGCCTCCGTCACGAATTGGAATGATTTTCTGTATTTTACCGACTCCTCAACACTTTGTCCTTATTTTTTCTACCTACTGTTAGTCAACAGGAAAATACATACAATTTGCGGACACCAAGCGAAAACGGTGACGGACAGTCGGCGTGCAGTACTTCCCGATCTTCCTCCGCCTCGCGGACCGGCGCGTCGTCGTCTCCGGCGCCGGGCAGGTTGCGGTGGCCAAGCTGCGCCTGCTTTTGAAGAGCGGCGCCCGAATCTCCGTGTTCGGCCCCGAACCGGATCCGGAGATCCTGGCGTGGCACCGTGTCGGCGCGTTGCGCCACGACGGGCGCCGCGTGGAGACCGGCGATTTCGCCGGTGCAGCGCTCCTCTATTGCGCGAACAAGGATCCCTCGGAGGACGCGCGCGCTGCCGAGCTGGCCCGGCGGCGCGGGATCCCCGTCAACATCGTCGACAATCTCGAGGAAAGCGACTTCATCACGCCCGCCATCGTGGATCGCGATCCGGTCACAGTGGCCATCGGAACCGAAGGGACGGCCCCCGTGCTGGCCCGGAACCTCAAGGCGGCATTCGAGGCGCAGCTGCCGACTTCCCTGGGTCCGCTAGCGCGTATCGCACGGGCATTCCGGCACAGGTGCGAAAGCGTGCCTTCGGGCCGGATGCGACGGGCGCTCTGGTCCGAGTACTTCTTCCGGCGCGGCCCCCGGGGCTATGCCAGGGAAGGCGGGAACGGTGCCCGTGAAGCGCTCCGTTCGCTGCTCGACGAAGCCGCAACCGCGGCGCGCCCTTCCGGCCTGGTCTCCTTCGTGGGCGCCGGGCCAGGAGATCCGGAGCTGCTTACCCTCAAGGCGCGCAACCTTCTGCACGAGGCGGACGTCGTGGTGCATGATCGGCTGGTCTCCACGCAGGTGCTTGAACTGGTGCGGCGGGAGGCGGAGCGTGTCTGCGCCGGCAAGTCCGGATACGGCCCGTCGTGGTCACAAGCGCGCATCAACACGCTGCTGGTGCGCCGTGCCCGGGAAGGAAATCACGTGATCCGCCTCAAGTCCGGCGACCCGGCAGTGTTCGGCAGGCTGGACGAAGAGATCGAGACCCTGGAGGCCGCGGAGATTCCCTGGGAGGTTGTTCCGGGAATCACGGCCGCCGCCGGAGCGGCTGCGGACTTAGGCGTCTCGCTCACGAGGCGTGGACGCAACTCGGAACTTCGCCTCATCACGGCCCGTGACGTCGACGGGTTCGCCGAGCATGACTGGGCCGCCCTTGCCCGACCCGGATCCGTCGCCGCAATCTACATGGGCAAGCGGGCGGCCGCCTTCCTGCGCGGACGACTGCTGATGCGCGGGGCTGCGCCGTCAACGCCGATCACGATCGTCGAGAACGCCTCGCGCCAGGACAAGCTGATCGTCGCGACGACATTGCTCGGTCTGCCCGAAGCACTGGACGAGACACAACTTGCGGGACCGGTGGTGATGATGCTCGGAATCCTGCCACGCGCCGCCATGCGGAAGGCTGAAGCCGGCTTCGGTGCCCGCCGAGTGGCTGTTTGATGGTCCGCGCCTTCAGGCCCTGCATTCTGACCGCGAACGATCTCCTTGATGGCGATGTCGTCTACCTCGCGCGCGATGGCGCATGGACGCGCCGCCCGGCCGAGGCGCGCCTTTTCGAGGACGAGGACGAGGCGAACCGAAGCCTTGCGGCCGCGGAGGCGCAGGAGTTTGCCATTGTCGGCCCCTATCTGGCAGCGGCCGTGCCCGGAGACCGGCTGGGACCGGAACCGGTCCACATCCGGGAAGCTCTTCGCGCAACGGGGCCCTCCAACTACTGCCACGGCAAGCAGGCGGGGCGCTGACGCATGTACAGATACGACAGCTTCGACCGGGATTTCGTGCGAACCCGGGTGGCGCAGTTCCGCCAGCAGGTGGAGCGCCGCATCGAGGGCTCCCTGACCGAAGAGGAGTTCAAGCCGCTGCGGCTGATGAATGGACTCTACCTGCAGCTGCACGCCTACATGCTACGCGTGGCCATCCCCTACGGAACGCTCGACAGCCGCCAGATGCGGCAGCTGGCCCATATCGCGGAGCGCTGGGACAAGGGCTACGGACATTTCACGACACGTCAGAACATCCAGTTCAACTGGCCCAGGCTGAAGGACGTGCCGGACATCCTCGACGCTCTCGCGGACGTGGAGATGCATGCGATCCAGACGTCCGGCAACTGTGTGCGCAACGTCACAGCCGACCACTTCGCCGGCGCGGCCGCCGACGAGATCGCCGATCCGCGACCGACCGCCGAACTGCTTCGGCAATGGTCGACTGACCACCCGGAATTCGCGTTCCTGCCGAGAAAGTTCAAGATCGCGGTGAGCGGCTCCCCGGTCGACCGTGCCGTGACCCGTGCGCACGACATCGGACTCCGCATGATCCGCAATGTGGTAGGCGAGCCCGGATACGAGGTCTCCGTGGGCGGCGGGCTCGGGCGCACCCCGATGATCGGCTCGGTCATCCGCGACTTCCTGCCCGAGGCGGACCTGCTGCCCTACATCGAGTCCATCCTGCAGGTCTACAACGCCATCGGACGTCGCGACAACATTTACAAGGCGCGTATCAAGATCACGGTAAGCGAGCACGGGATCGAGGCCTTTCGCGAGAGCGTCGAGCAACGCTTCCGGATTCAACGCGAGACATTCGCAGGCGAGCACCAGGCTCTCCTCGCGCGTATCGGCGCAATGTTCGCCGCGCCGGCCTTCATCGAGGCGCCGAGCGGGGCCTTCGACGCGGCGCTTGCGCGTGATCCGGTCTTCCGCTCGTTCGTCGATACCAACCTCGACGCGCACCGGAATCCCGACTACGCGATCGTCACCATCTCGCTCAAGGCCCACGGCGCCACCCCGGGCGATGCCACCGCGGAGCAGATGCGCGTCATCGCCGGCCTGGCGGAACGGTATGGCCATGACGAGATCCGCATCAGTCATGAGCAGAACTGCATCCTGCCCCACGTGCACAAGCGCGACGTGCCGGCGGTGCATGCGGCATTGCGGGAAGTAGGGCTTGCCACCGCCAATGTCGGGCTGGCATCGGACATCATCGCCTGTCCGGGGATGGACTACTGCAATTTGGCCACCGCGCGCTCCATCCCGATCGCCCAGGACATTGCCACACGCGTGAAGGAACGCGGGGACGAGCGCCACGTCGGCGATCTCAAGATCAAGATATCCGGCTGCATCAACGCTTGCGGGCACCACCATGTCGGGCACATCGGCATTCTCGGCCTCGATCGCGCCGGCGTCGAGAACTACCAGATCACTCTCGGCGGCGACGGAACGGAAACGGCCGCGCTCGGTGAACGCGCCGGCCCCGGCTTTGCGGCAGACGACGTCGTTCCTGCCGTGGAGCGGCTGATCGACACCTACCTCGAACTCCGCTCGGACGATGGCGAAGCCTTTCTTGCAACCTACCGGCGCGTCGGCATGCAGCCCTTCAAGGCGGCGCTCTACCCCGGCACCGCCCCGGCCGCAGGACGCTAGCCATGGGACGCGGTAACTGCGGGATCCTCGTCCACGACACCGGATTCCAGGACGATGACTGGCGCGGCGACTTTGTCCGGTGGAGCGGAGAAGACAGCCACTGCGCGCTGCCTGATGGCGGGGCCCTGGATGTCGAGAACACCGTGCCGGCCGAACACATCGTGCCCTTCTTCGGGCGCATCGCCCTCATTCGCATTGCCTTCCCGTCGCACATGGACGGTCGAGGGTTCTCGCTCGCTCGCCACCTGCGGCTGCTGGGCTACCGGGGCCGGTTGCGTGCGGCAGGCCGCATCCTCGCGGATCAATACGCCATGGCCCGGCGAAGCGGCTTCGACGAAGTGGAGATTGACTCGGCCTTTGCCCAACGGCAGCCAGAAGAGCAATGGCTGTTCCGTGCGGATTGGCGCGCGCATGACTACCAGGATCGTCTGGGCAGGCGCCGTTATCACGCAGGGCACGGCGAGCAGGATTGACAGCGTTCATCCCGGTGATGCGGCGGGTTTCGTCGCGGCGTACGGGCCGGGTGATGCAGGCGCTGTACACCTGTGGCCGGAGCAACGACTGCCCGGCGATCACGACCGACACAAGCCGATAGCCCTGGTAGTCGTCGATCACCTGGACCTCTGCCGCATGTGCGTGTTCCGGAGACCGACACCGCCCGGCCTCGCCATCATGGCCACCGCCGCACACCATGCGCTGGCCAGGACCGATACCGTGGAGAGTTTCACCGTCCCCATGCACCGCCGCGATCTGGAGTTCTCGACAATGTTCGCGCTCGATAGGGCGGAACGGCTGTGGCCGAAGAGGCTCGCGCCCGGAGGCCGTGATGACCTCATGCCGATCGCCGGCGCTGTCGTCGATCAACTGGAAAGAGCGGGGTGGCCGGTTTTCATGGCGGCCCCAGATCCGCCGCGCAGTCCGCCAGTGGTCGCGGCGGCGGCAGGACGATCGCCGTCACCCTTTCGGACAGCGAGGCCAGCGCCTTCAGGCAACCGGCAACCTGAAGCCGGCCGGCCGCGTCAGCATAAGGAAAACTCGTCGCACACTCGCTGGGCCAGCGCACGACAGCTATCGAAGCGCTCCTCGGACAGAATCGCAGCGACGCGCGAAACCGGCCCCTCATTTCGTAAGGTGCGGCTGACCTGAGACTGTGCCATGGTGGTGCCGACACAGCGTGACGAAGTCGCTTTGTTCACCCCATCCGTCATGACATGGTTGCCCTAGGTCGCCGCATTTGGACCAATTGCCCGCTTCGGAGATCGACGATGACTGTGCCACGCCTTGAATTGCCGCTGGCCGGAGGTTGCCAGTGCGGCGCGGTGCGCTACCATATCGACGATGCGCCGCTTACGCTTTACTGCTGCCACTGCAGAGAATGCCAGGCGCAGTCGGCCTCGGCCTTTGGCATGTCGATGCTTGTCAAGCATGATTCGCTGGTTGTTGACTGGCCGGTCCTGGGCGTTTGGCAGCGTCCAACCGACAGCGGCAACTGCCTCTCCTGTCACTTCTGCCGGACCTGCGGCAGCCGTCTGTTTCATGTCGGCAGCGCCGAGCCGGCGATCGTCTCGGTCAAGGCTGGCTCAGTCGACGGCCGCGAGAGCCTGCGTCCGGTCGGCCACATCTGGACCGACCGCGCCCAGCCCTGGTTCGAAGCGCCCGAGGGGGCCCTGGTCGTGGCGCGTCAGCCTGAAGCGATGGACGCCTTTATCGCGCGCTGGCGCGAGGTGAACGCCGATTGGCTGTGAGGCGATGCTAAGACCTCCCCTGGCGGTCCCCGGGTCGTGTGTCCGACGGGAGCGTCGCTTCATCCCGCCCCTTCTGGTTCGCTATCGTCTGCAGGCCGATCAACCCCACTGAAGACCGGCTGTGCCGCGCGCCAGGTCCCGCGGTGGTACAGCCTCTGGCACGGATGTGCGCATCGCGCCTTCCAGGTGAAATCACCCCATCCGCCTCGAGCCGATCGGCGATCGCCCGCCAGCTCGCGCCTAGCGCCCGCTGGTGGGCAGAACCAGCGCGTCGTGCTACACCACACCCCGCCGGGGATGGATCGGCCGCACGACCCGGCCGTCGGCCAGCCGCAAACGACCGCCTTCGAGTTCGACCGGGTCCTCCACTGCCTCGGCGCCGGGCAGCCGAGGAGAGGTTCACCACGATCGGGCAGCGGGCATCGCATCCGGGGCAGTCGCTTCGGGCCCTGGATCGGCACCCGTGGACGCGGCGGTGATACCCTACGGTCATGAGACACGGCGCGGACTCCGGTCACAGGCACGTGTGCCCCTGAACCAATCTGCCGTCGAAGACCGGAAACGTCCTCTTCAGCGTTCTCTCTCCCGGTCCTGCAGCACGGCCCAGACGTCGATTTCCATGTCGAGCCAGGGGCGGGCAAAGGCGCTGATGACGGCCGTATCGAGGATGATGGGGATGCCGCGGAAGTGCTCGCCGAGCACCCTTGATGCCGGTTCAATGAAGGCGCGGTCCCTCACCCACAGCCGGACCTTGCAGACGTCCTCCAGGCTGCCGCCCGCCTCCGCGAGCAGAGTCTTCGAAGACCGGAAACGTCCTCTTCAGCGTTCTCTCTCCCGGTCCTGCAGCACGGCCCAGACGTCGATTTCCATGTCGAGCCAGGGGCGGGCAAAGGCGCTGATGACGGCCGTATCGAGGATGATGGGGATGCCGCGGAAGTGCTCGCCGAGCACCCTTGATGCCGGTTCAATGAAGGCGCGGTCCCTCACCCACAGCCGGACCTTGCAGACGTCCTCCAGGCTGCCGCCCGCCTCCGCGAGCAGAGTCTTGAGGTTCTTCATCGCCTGCCCGGTCTGGCAGGCGACATCGCCTGGACCATGGAATGTGCCGTCAAGATCGTGCCCGGTCTGGCCGCGTATCGCCAGCCAGCGGCCGGCCCGCACCACCATGGCAAGGCGCGATCCCAGCTTCTGCTGACCGCGATACCACTGGTCGGTGTCGAAGACCCGGATGCGTTCGTGCGCCGTCATGATCCTGGCATTCGTCAATACCGGTGGAGGGTGCTGACCCGGTTGCGCAACCGGGCGCCGCGAAGCCGGCGGGAGAGGTTGTCGAAGAAGAGATCAAGCGTGTCGGGAATGTATGTCCTGACATCGTCCGACGAGCAGTGGGGCGATATGAAGAGATCGGGGATCGTCCACAGGCGCGAGTCGGGAGGCAGCGGTTCGGGGTCGAAGACATCGAGATGGGCAGCCGCAAGATGCCCGCTCTCGAGGAGATCGCCGAGCGCATCGACGTCGACGATCGCGGCGCGTCCCATGTTGAGGAGCGTCGCCCCCGGCTTCATCGACGAGAGCCGGCGGCGGTCCAGAAGATTGCGGGTTTCCGGCGTGAGCGGCGCCATCACGACGACGGTATCCGCCTCGCCCAGCACCGTGTCGATGGCATCGACGGCGACCACGCGATCGGCCCAGCGGAACGGCAGGCCACGGCGCGTGACGCCGATCACCCTCATGGCGAGGCGCTGACGTAGCCAGCGCGCCGTCGGGGCCCCCATGCCGCCCAGGCCTATCACGACGGCCGTGCCGCCCTCGATGCGCGTGGTGAACCGCCGCGACCAGCGGCGCTCGGCCTTGGCGTGGGCGAAGTGCGGCAATCCGTGCGCCATGGCCAGCACCGACGCCGCGGCGAACTCGGCGGCCTTCGGTCCGTGGACGCCGCTGTTGTTGGTGATGGCGAGGCCCCGCCAGGTCCAGTCGAAGGGCTGCAGGTGTTCGGTCCCGGCCCCGGTGAGCGTGATCCACGTGAGCCTTGGCGCCATGGACCTCAGCTCGCGCGTGGGAAACCGCCAGCCGATCAGGATGTCGGCATTAGCCACGCCTTCGGCAAAGCGGTCGTGGTCCACACTCCAGTCGAAGCGGACATGGCGAGCGAGGTGCGGATGACGCGCCGCCGCGTCGGCCACCAGTTCCTCGGTGACGTGGAAGACACGCGCTTGGGCGGAAAGAAAGCTGACATGAACCTTCCACGTCATGGATCGAGAACACGGTCGAGGACCCAGTTGTCGATGGCGTGGACCAGGGGCTCGAGGTGGCTGAACCTGCCTGGTGCGACAAAGGGCGAGCCGAGGCCGATCTGCTGGAGATTGGAGACGTCGTTGTCCTCGACGATCGACCGGTTCCAGCGTTCGTAGTAGTTGGGCGCCAGTTCGGCGAAGTCGTCGCGCCGCGCGGTCGATTCGGGAAAGCAGGATCCGACGATCAGCCGTGTCTTCCCGGCAGAGAGCGGATGGAGTTCAAGCCACCACATGCAGTCGTAGGTGAGACCGAACATGGTCGAGGGATAGAGAAGGATGTAGTGGGTGCCCTCGGCCGAACGGCCCTCGAGGGTGGGGATATGGGGAAAGCCCTTCATGCCCTCGAGCAGGGCGCGGCTCCCCTTGTGGCGCGTGAACAGGCCGCAGTACTGGCCATGGGCCGGAATCGGCGGATTGTGATCGCGCTTCTGCTTCTGGATGGTCTGCTGGTGAACGGTGGGAACATGGTAGCTCTCCATCGCGTTCTCGACATAGACCTTCCAGTTGCAGTCGAGGTCATAAGTGGCGCGCCTCGTCGTCACCATGGCGTCGAGATCGTAAGAGGCGAGGATCTGCGGCAGGTCGCCGAGCCAGGACTCCAGCGGTTCGGCCTCGGAATCGAAGTTGAGAAACATGAAGCCGGCCCAGATCTCCAGGTTGAGTTCGATGAGGCCGAAGTCCCTGCGGTCGAAGCCGACCGTCTCCTCCATGTCCATGGCGCCGATGAGGCGCCCGTCGTCAACGGCATAGGTCCAGGCGTGGTAGGGGCAGGAAAACGTGTGGCAACGGCCCTCGCCCGACACCACCCGGGCGCCGCGGTGACGACAGGTGTTGGCGAAGGCGCGGACCCTGGAATCCCGCCCCCTGACGATGACCACGGGAACGCCGACGAAGTCGAGGGAAAAATAGCAGCCCGGTTCCGGCACGCGATCTTCCCGGCCGATGAAGTTCCAGCACTTCATGAAGATCGTCTCCACCTCGCGGCGGAAGAAATCCTCGGAGGTGTAGCACTCTCCGGGCAGCGTCTCGGCGTCCAGCAGCGGCCTTCTGGTGGCCGCGTAGCGATGCGGGTCGAACAGGTTGTCGTTCATGATGCCTCCTCTTCCTTGCGTCGACGCACGAATGCCTCGAGTTCCTCGGCGCGTGCAGGATCGAGCGGCGGCGCTTCGAAGCGCCGCAACAACTCCTTCCAGATCCGGTTGGCCCGGTGGGTGGCGTTCCTGGCGCCGTCCTCGTGCCAGGTTTCGAAATTGCGCCAGTCGGACAGCATGGGCTGGTAGAACGCGGTGTCATAGTGGCGAAGGGTATGACGCGCGCCAAAGAAGTGCCCGCCTGGCTGAACCTCGGCAATGGCATCGAAGGCGAGCGTCTCGTCATCGACGACGAGGGGCTGCAGAAACTCACCGATCATCTGCAGCATCTCGGCGTCGAGTACCGCCTTCTCGAAACTGGCCGTCAGACCGCCCTCGAGCCAGCCGGCGCCATGGTGAAGGAGGTTGGCGTGGCCCAGCACGGCGCCCCAGATCGACATCTGGGATTCGTAGGCCGCCTGGGCATCGACCGTATTCGAGGCGTTGGTGTTGCTGGACCGGTAGGGGAGATTGTAGTGGCGGGCCAACTGGCCGCTCACGAGCGTGGCCCTGGTGTATTCCGGTGTCCCGAAAGCCGGTGCGCCTGTCCTCATGTCGACATTGCTCGTGAAGCTGCCGTAGAAGACCGGAGCTCCGGGGGCGACGGCCTGGGCAAAGGCGATGCCCGCCAGCGCTTCGGCGTTCTGCTGGACCAGCGAGCCTGGAAGGGTCGCGGGACTCATGGCGCCGGCAAGCGTGAACGGTGTCAGAGAGACCGCCTGGCCGTTGGTTGCTGCCTCGATCAGCCCTTCGAGCATGGGGCCGTCGATGCGCCGCGGCGAATTGACATTGATCGTGGTGAAGAACCCGGGTTTCCGGCGCACCTCCTCGCGCGAGACGCCCCGCACGATGGCCAGCATGTCGACGGCATCGCTCACCCGCTTGCGGCCCAGGCCCGTGGCATGCCAGACCTTGTCGGAGAGCGTCAGAATCGCCTGAATGCAGTCGAGATGGCGCGTTTCGGCATCGAGATCGATCGGCGCTATGGGAACCCCGCCACACAGGTGCAGGACATCGAGGCTCTGCATGAGCCGGATGTAGTTCCTGAAATCCGCGAAGTTCCCTTGCCGGCGACCGCCGTCGAGATCGCTGGCGTTCGCCGGCCCACCCACCGAATTGAAGGCGATGTGGTTGCCGCCGAATGTGACGGCACGCTCGGGGTTGCGCGGATGGAGCGTGAATTCCGCGGGCGCCCGTGACACCAGTTCCATGACCAGCGCCCGGTCGAAACGCACGCGCTGACCCGTCACCTCGGCGCCGGCCGCTCTCAGGTACTCGAGGGCCTCGTCGAGCAGGAACTCGATTCCGAGTTCCTCGAGAACGCGCAACGACGTGTCATGAATGGACTCGAGGTGGTCGGCGGAGAGGATTGCGAGCGGCGGATAGGGATTTTGGAGACGCCGCCAGGGCGTCTGCGGCACGAGGCCGCCCGCAGGACGTCGTGCCCGTCTCTTCGCATCCCGACGTCTCACGGCACTCTCCCTAACCGGCGGACGACAGGCTCCGAAGTCGGAAGGAGAGTCCGGCAAGTCCCGGTCATCGCGACGAAACGGCCTTCCATCACATGTGATCGCGTGGAACGGACTCGTTCCACTGGCGCACCAGAATACGCCTGTCATGGTCGAACGCTTCAAGCGTGGCGTCGATGTGAAAGGTCTCGCAATCGCAGGTGACGCCAATCCGCGCCGCTGTCCCGGGCCGCCAGTCGCCACGTTCCGCCCTGGCGATGCGGACCATGTCGGTGCGGGCACTCGAGGGGTCGTCCTCGCGGATGCGGAAGGTCTCTTCGGCCCGCTTCGACACCACGAGGTCGATGTCGTCGAGACGGACCCGGCCGCTGTCGTCGATGCGGTGGAGCTCTACCTCGCCTGGACCCAGGTCTCTCGTGACCGTCAGGCGCGCATCCCCCTCCTCGAGCACGGTCACCGGGTGATCCGCCGCGAACTCGGGCCCGGCGGGAGCGGCCGCGGCTTGCGTCTCCTGGATCACCGGCAGTTGAAGCAGGGATCCTGCGACATTGAGAGTCAGCGTGACCGTTTCCGGCGACGGCCAGGCCATGGGCCAGTAGCCGGTCGCGATGGCGAGGCGAATCCTGTTGCCCGGATGGAAGCGCCATGCCGTATCGTTGAGCCTCACGACAACACGCTCACGTTCTCCGGGAATCATGGGCGCCGGCCATTCATGGGAATGACGGTGTGCGAGATTGAGAAGGCCGAAACTCACCCGGACCGACCGGCCTTCCGGCGTGACCTCGCAGAGCCGGACGGCGACCTGGGCCTGGGCACGGTCGCTGGCGAGATCGAGTGTCACCTCCGGAGCACCAAGGATGGCGAGCGGTTCGTCGAGAACCGCGCTGTCGAAAACGAGCGACAGCATGTCGTCCACCGCCTGGTCGGATGCGAACTCCGGACCGAGGCCACCGCCGTCCCGGGGGCACCACTCGCCCCCGGCCAGACCGCCGGAAAGCGGTGTCGAGACGTGATGCGCCAAGTCCCGGGACGGTTCGCTGTCGAGAGTCCCGTCGCCGGGAAAGAAGGACCGGGACGACGTCGCGGGCGGCCATGCGTCCACATTCATCCAGTGACCGCCGATCACGGGGTGCATCGGGTGGGGTGTCGCCTCCTCCTGCATCCACACCGTAAGCGCCGGCTCAAGGTCAATGCCGTTTTCCGCACCCTTCAGCCACCGGTCCCACCATCGCAGGGCCTCCTGGAGGAAACCGACCGGCTCGCCGGGGAATCCGAAGTGGGGATAGACGTGGGTCCAGGGCCCGATGAGGGCGCGCCGCGGCGCCCGGAGCCGTTCCATCATGCGCAGCGCCGCATTGGTGTAGCCGTCCGTCCAGCCGCCCACGATGAAGACCGCAGCCTCGATGGCAGCCGGATTCTCGCCGATCGAACCGTGTTTCCAGAAGGCGTCGCGGCGCTGGTGGCGGAACCAGTCGATCATCGGGCATCCCGTGGTCTCGAGGCGTTCCCGCCACATCTCGCGCCATGCATCACCGATGATGAGAGGATCCGGCCAGCGGGACAGGCACGAGAAGAGGCCGCTCCCCCAGCTGATGCCATCGTTGAGCAGGCAGCCACCCATGTAGTGGACATCGTCACGGTACCTGTCGTCCGTGGAACAGCAGGTGATGATCGCCTTGAGCGATGGCGGGCGACGGGCGGCGACCTGGAGAGCGGCGAAGCCGCCCCATGAAATGCCCACCATGCCGGTGGCGCCGCTGCACCACGGCTGCGCGGCGATCCATGACAGCGCCTCGCAGAGATCGTCCTGCTCGCACGCCAGATACTCGTCGAGGAGCACGCCACCGGAATCGCCGGAGCCGGCGAGGTCGAGACGGATGGCGGCGTATCCGTGACCCGCCCACCAGGGATGTGTCAGGGCGTCCTGAATGATGGTTCCGTCGAGCCGCCTGTAGGGAATTGCCTCGACGATGGCCGGCACCGGGTCATGGCCGCTGTCGACCGGGAGCCACATGCGCCCGGCAAGGCACCGCCCCCGCGATACCGGAATACGAAGATAGCGTTCCTCGCGAACCTCTCGCGGAAACTCCGTGCGAACCGTCATGCCGGGATGCTAGACCGCAAGGGCCGCCATTCCAATCGACCCCCGGTCGCCGCCCCGGGGATCACGCATCGGTATTCCCCTTTCACAAGGCAAGCGAGGGACGGCGTTCCGGGCAGTCGAGCCAGGGACGGCGTTCCTCCAGCGCATGGCCGATGCGGAACACCGAACCGTCGGCGAAGGGTCGGCCGACGATCTGGATGCCGGTCGGAAGACCGTCGGCCGTCATCCCTGACGGCACCGCAAGCACCGGCGAATGGCCGAACATGTTCCACAGCACGGTCATGGCGGTCTGGGTGTCGGTGACATCCTTGCCGTTGACGTTGATGGTGTCCTGCTGCCACGCCGTCGCCGGAAGGTGCGGGCAGGACACCGTCGGCGTGATGAAGGCGTCATGGCGCTCGAAAAGGGGTCCGAGATGGTCGTTCCAGACCTCGCCGGCGACCTCCAGCGAACGACGGTAGTCGTCAGCCGTGAAGCGCCTGGTGGTGGCCACGAGTTCGGGCATGTAGTCGCTGACGATGTCGCCATGTTTGTCGAGGATTTCCGCGAATTCGTCGGCGGCAAGGAACTCCTGACCGCCGTGACCGAGGCGAATTGCCTCTTCAGCCCAGTCCACCGGCACCTCGGTGATGACCGCTCCGGCATCCTCGAGGGCTGCCAGGGCGAGACGCGTCTGACGCTCCACGTCGGCGATGACCTCGTAGCAGCCCAGATCGATCGAAAAGGCAATCTTCATGCCGGCGATGCTGTCGGGGTCTTCCGGCACCGCGATCCTGTCGGCGAGACTGTTGTGATCGAGGGGATGGGGGCCGGACATGAGATTCGCCATCCACGCCGCATCCCTCACCGAACGGGTCATGGGGCCGTGATGCAGGTACATGGCAAAACTGCTCCGGCCGGGCATGGGAATGCGCCCGAAAGGCGCCTGCCAGCCGACGATCCCGCACTGGCCTGCCGGTTGCCGGATCGAGCCTGTGCTGTCGCCGCCGGTGGCGATGGTGGTGGCGCCGGCAGCCAGCGCTGCGGCCGAACCGCCGGAGGAACCACCAGGAGAGATGCCATGGCGCCAGGGATTGTGTGTGATGCCCCACAGGCGTGAATGGGTCGTATAGAGCCACCCGAACTCGGGCATGGTGGTGCGGGCGAAGAGGATGGCGCCCGCTTCCAGAAGTCTCGCGATGTCGGGATCGGTCACCTCGTCGACATGATCCCGGTAGACCATCGAGCCCCTCGCCGACCTCCTGCCGGCGATGCGCGAGGAATCCTTGACTGCCAGGGGAATGCCGGCGAGCGGTCCGGGGTCCGCACCGTCATCCATGAAGGCCTTCTCGGCCTCCCTGGCCGTCCGGCGCGCCTCGTCGAAGTAGCAGTCACCAAAGGGGTTGATGCTGTCGGATATGGCTTCGGCCCGTTCGATCAGGGCCTCCAGCAGGTCTACCGGCGACAGCGTGCGTTCCCTGAAGCACCGCGCCGCCTGCCAGGCGGATATGTAGTTGAGTTCATCGTCGCCCATCACCTTGTCTCCTGTTTCCCACCGGCACCCCGATTCCGAATGGGGGTGCCCGCAGCTTGACGCTGACCGGGCCAAGACTGCAAGGAAGGGACGCTAGAGAAGAGTTCGACCGATGACACGTCCCAACCGCCCCGGATTCGCGTCCCGCGCCATCCACGCCGGCCAAACGCCCGATCCTTCGACCGGCGCCATCATGACACCGATCTATGCCACGTCGACCTATGTCCAGGAGAGCCCGGGTGTCCACAAGGGGTATGAGTATTCACGGTCCCAGAATCCGACACGCGGCGCCCTCGAAGCCTGTGTTGCCGATCTCGAGAATGGCAGCCGGGGTTTCGCTTTCGCGTCCGGGCTCGCCGCGACGTCGACAATCCTGGAACTTCTCGAGTCGGGGAGCCACGTGGTGGCGGGGGATGATCTTTATGGCGGCACCCGCAGGCTGTTCACCGGAGTCCGCCAGGAGAGTGCCGGACTGTCCTTCAGTTTTGTCGACATGACCGACGAGGCAGCGCTGCGCGCCACCATGACCCCCGATACCCGGATGATCTGGGTGGAAACGCCGACCAACCCCCTGCTCTCCGTGGTCGATCTATCCATGGTCAGTCGCGTCGCCCGCGAAGCGGGGTGCATCGCGGTCTGCGACAACACCTTCGCCACGCCGTGGATCCAGCGCCCGATCGATCATGGCTTCGATCTCGTGGTCCATTCCGTGACCAAGTACCTCAACGGCCATTCGGACATGGTCGGAGGTCTCGTCGTGGCTGCGGACGACGGCGGCCTCATCGACCGACTCGAATTCCTGCAGAACGCCGTCGGTGGTATCCAGGGGCCCTTCGATGCCTTCCTCGCCCTGAGGGGGCTCAAGACTCTGCACCTCAGGATGGAGCGTCACTCAGCCAACGCGCTCGCCATCGCCCGGCACCTCGAGGGGCACCCACGGGTCAGGCGTGTTCACTATCCGGGTCTGGCCACGCACCCGCAGCACCGTCTTGCCTCCACCCAGATGAACGCCTTCGGCGGCATGGTGTCGGCCGTTCTCGACACCGACCTCGCCGGAACCCGCAGGTTCCTCGAGTCGTGCCGTCTCTTTGCCCTTGCCGAGAGCCTGGGCGGTGTCGAGAGCCTGATCGAGCATCCTGCCATCATGACCCATGCCTCGGTCCCACCCGGCGTGCGCGAGGAACTGGGCATCACCGACAGCCTGGTGCGTCTCTCCGTGGGCATCGAGGACGAGGTCGATCTCATCGCCGAACTCGACACTGCTCTCGCCGCCATCGGTTCCTGAGCCCCCGTGGATGTGGCCTGGTGTTGCGCCTACGCACTTCTGCGGCCGGTTGTGATGAGGGAGCTGAAGCGCCATGCGATCCAGGTTCCGATCAGGGCAGGCAGCACGAAGGCGCCGAAGAGCCATAGTGCGGCTGTCCTGAATTCCCCGGGCTGCGACATCCGCTCGAACCCGAGCGCGTTGGCGATGATACCGGTCAGTGCGGCGCCGATTGCGAAGGGGATTATGTAGAATAGTGCCGAAAAGGCCCGGTCATCGCGGCCGGGGAATGTGGCGTATCCGCACAGGCTTTGCGAGGGCGTCAACGGCTTCCTCGAAGGTCGCATCGACACGCTGATCCTCTTCCAGTTCCGCTTTGCTCGGCTGGTAGGTGTTCCGCACTATCTCGACTTCTGGCGGTTCGGGTTCGCGTTTGCTGGTCATGGATTCTCACACGGAACTTCTTAGTTTAGGGTCTAGGGGTTTAGAGGGGAAATCCTAGAGCCAACGGTGGTCACCATGCCAATCCCCACGCACGCCATTCACCTTTTGATCTCCCCGTACAGTGATTTTTCATTGCACCGAGAAGAGCGACTAGATCATCGACGTCGGTTGTGTTCAGTGCCTCTGTTGCGAGCTTGGTGCATGCTGATCGTCGCGCCATGTCCACAATCTCGGGTATGGTAGACACGCCTTCTATGGCATCTACGCTTTCGGGTATGCACACGTTGTATTCACTGCACCCCTTCTCGGCGCTGGCATGCGCCGAAATCAGAAACAGACTAAGCGTTACCAGTACAATTCTGGGCATTCCATCCCCCTCAAAACGCCGTTCTACAACTTGTGTATCCGGACGGACTCAAGCTCATCTGCTTGACGGACGCTCACGATCTCAACAAGTGAGGCTCCGCGAGTGGCGACACACGCGGATCGAATCGAGCGCTTGGCTGCTGATGGCGAGACATAACCTTGACTGCTTTGGGCAATCGCTCCATGAGGCGAATGACTCACGTGCAGTTCCCAGTGCCATAGGCCGTCTTCTTCCCATCGTTGTAGTCGGAAATGATGCCCCTTCATGCGTCGTCTCCCAAGTTCATCTCGAACTGGTTGTTCAGCCTGGCGTGTCCGGGATCCGGCGAGAACAACATCGCCGCTCATGACCGCCCTCCGTTGTCGAGGCCGTTGTCAACAATGAGATCGCGGTAACGGAGACGCTTGCCAACTGTGCCAGCGGCGAGGGAGCCCATGATGTCCACCGTATCGGCTTCCCGCAGATTGTGGCGGGTCGCGAACTCCTGAACGTAGCGGTCAAGATGCTTCGGGCTGATCTTATGGAAGGTGCCCATGTGGGCACGCTTCATCATCGACCAGAAGGATTCGATACCATTCGTGTGTGCCTGTCCACGAACATACTCGGCAACGCTGTGCTTGACCGCCTCGTGGCCGAACTCGGGTGAAAGCCCGCTATAGGCACTCGCCTCGTCCGTGTAGACCATCGCGCCGAACTCCGTGTGGCCCCGCACGAAACCTTGCAGTGTCGCGGCGGTCGTGTCACGCACCACCTTCGCAGTCACCTTGTTGGTGCTCCGGTCCTTCACGCCAGCGACGGCCGTTTTGCCGACGGCACCGCGACCCGTGTCCGCCAGTTGCTTCCGCTTCTGGTTGCTCATGTTCTTCCGCTTGCCGCCGAAGTAGGACTCATCTGCCTCGACCGGACCGGCTATGGCCGTCGCCTTGTCGGTGAGGGCGGCACGAAGCCGGTGAGCGAGGAACCATGCGCTACGCTGATTGATGTCGAGATCGCGATGCAGCTTCATGCTGGACACGCTCTTGAGACTCGTGGACAGCAGATAAGTGGCAATCATCCACACTTGGAACCCGAGATTGGAGCCCTCCATGACCGTGCCGGTCTTGGCGGAGAACCGCTTGGCGCACTCCTTCTCGCGGCACCGATAGGGCATGGACTTGTGCTTGGCGCCGGTCTGCACGTTGTCCGAACCGCAATGCGGGCAGTGAACGCCCTCGGGCCAGCGCCGCGAGACGAACCATGTTTCCGCTGTCGCGTCGTCAGGGAATCGGCGGAACAGTTCAACCAGGCTGATACCTTCCCGGTAGCTCTTGCCTGTTGACTTCTCCATTCTCGTATCCCCCTATCGTATATGTAAAATATAGGATAGTGCCGAAGTATTGTCAAGACATCCCGGGGAAGAACTTGAGATTTTTGCACGAGAACGGTATCATGTGTGTCCGCGACGGCGAGAGGCCAGCCCGAACTAGCCCCTCCCCGCCACGGACCCGCTCATATAAAAGCGGACGGCGGCCAGCGCATCACTCAACTCCTTTCCCTTGATTGAAGTCGACGAATCCACTTTAGCACGCGATGCCACTCTCCGCAATCCACTTTTGCTTGACCACCACAGGGGTTACCATTAGTAAAGTGGGAACCCCTGTGAATGGACAACGGAGGAGGATATGGAGCAAGTCAACACTGTCCCCGAGGCGGTAGTGGCTATCGAGGCAAAGATCGAATCTCTCGCCAAGGAAGAGTCGCGTCTCGAAGCCAGACTGTCACGAGTGAGGGACGATCTGCAGAAGCAGAGAACGGCGCTCGATGTCTTGCAGGGTCTGAATGAGCAACATGTTGCAAAGCCCAATGGCAAGGCGTCCGATCGGATGCCAAGGGGTGGCCTTCGCGTGGCGCTGGTCGAGCAGTTGAACGCAGTGAGCCCTGACGGGTTGGGTGTGTCCGAACTGTGCCAGAGGGTCGGTGATGCGCACGGCAAGACCATCAACCCGAAGTCGGCAGACAACGCGCTACGGGCACTCAAGGAAAATGGAGAGGTCTATCCCAACAACGGCCACTGGTTCGCTGGACAGCCGCCAGTGCGGCCAGAACCGCCACTTTCCTTTGAGGATACCGTGGACCCGTTCGAGGATACCGCAGACCCGTACGAAGTAACGTTCTGACCGGGCCTTTTCGGCACTATTCTACATAATCCCCATTGCGAAGGCGGTCTGCTGCGTGCTCGGCAGCATGGAACTCGCCCGGTCCCGATCATCGCGGCCGGCGCTCGCGACCACGTGCTTGATGACGTAGCCCCAGATCATGCCGAATCCGGCGGTGCCGACGAAGGCGGATACGACGACAATCCACAATGGACCATGGGGAACGAACCACGCCTTCGCGGCGAGTCCGGTCGCCAGCAGGACGCTGCCAAGCCGAATCAGCCGACCTTCGTATGCGGGCGCCAGCCCAGACAGGAAGAATGCGCCGGCACCCCAGCCGAGCGATTCGGTCACCACGACAAGGCCGGCCTCGAGCGGTGTCAGGCCATACAGCCGGATCAACAGGATGGGGCCGTACACGCTGAACGACATCATGGAGAGACCGAGCACGAAGGTCATCGCAATGCCACACCCCACAGGATGGGCGAGGCTGGTCGCATGGATTGGAAGCAGTCTGAAACGGCGGGACGATGCGGCATCGCGCTGTTGGTTTTCTGATTATCGCAGCGCCTGATTCCCGGATTGATTTGCGTCGCCCGGGACGGGTTGTTTCGCCCTCTGCCGGTTTTTTCGGCTGGCGGTGCTTGTTGTTTCCAAGCAGGGGTTTCCCGTGACGGACTGTCGGGGGTCAGTTCACGGTCGGCAAGGGTCGAGGGGTGTTCCACCGATGAGGCCGTAGATGCCGTGTTGCTGGAGGATGTCGTTCCAGTCCGTGGCGCCGTCGGGGCGGACGCGCCGGATTCCCTTGTGTGCGGCCATCAACTGGCGTGCGGCGGCATCGCCGGCTTCGTCGGCGTCGAAGCCGCATGCCACGGAGACGATGTTGAGGGTCAGGAGCCATTGAGGCAGGCGGCGGGCGAGGCCTGCCGTGGAGGCGTACATGGAGACCGTCCCGCCGGCGCCCAGGGAGAGGGCGGAGAGGGCGTCGATGGCGCTTTCGGCGATGAAGAGGGCGATCTCCGGTTGCTCGGGGCATGAGGTGAACCAGAAGCCGCCGCGTTCCTTGCGGGATCCCGGGGCCATGCCGCGGAAGCGGCTGCCGTCGCGGCGGCGGCGTATTCCGACGAGTTCCGCCCCGGTGGCGTTTCCGGAGGCGTCGCGGCACAGGAAGACGGCGTTGTCTCTGGCGTCGGCGTAGAGCAGGCCCTGCTCCCCGAAGCCGTCGACGCGGAAGGTCTCGATGGCGCGCTCGTCGATCAGCCAGCGCCGCACGGCGGGCCACGATGCGGGGCACCGCCGGGGCAGGATCAGGGGCTTCGCGGGCGTCGCCCGCGGCCTTTGCGGCCCATGATCCGTCGAGGCCAGCCATGCGATGGCCTGGCGCGGCGTGCATGCCGTGGCATGGATGACGAAGTCGATGGCGCCGCCACCGCCACATCCGCGGAGATGGTCGTAGAACTTCGGGCCGTTGATGGAGATCACCGACCCCGGGCGTGTCCAGCGCGCCTTGTCGCGGCGGCATGGCCGGTATCCCAGGGCACGGGCCAGCGGCTCAAGGGGGCGGTCGCGCGGGTGGCTCACGGTTCGAGATCCTCGCGGGCCTGGTGGACATGCTCGAGGGTGACTTGGCGGGCCTTGTCGACGGCGGCGGCGTGGAGGGCATGGTGGGCGAAGGTGTCGACCTTGCGGGGGACGCCGCGGGCGAGATCGAAGATGGCCTCGATGGCGTTCTTCTCGAACAGCGGGACGTCGGCGCCGGCCAGGCGCATGCGGTGCTCGACGTAGGCCTCGGCCTCGTCGCGTTCGAGGCCGGGGAGGTGGCAGCGCACGACGATGCGCTGGGCGAGGGATTCGTGCACCGCCATGGTCAGCCTGCGGCGCAGTTCGGTGAGGCCCGTGAGGAGGAGGACGAGGCGGCGTTCGCTGTCCATGCGGAAGTTGGTCAGCAGGCGCAGTTCCTCGAGGAGTTCGTTGTGCAGGAGGTGGGCCTCGTCGATGACGAGCAGCGAGAGTTGACGCGTCTCGCCGAGCCGGCGCGACACGTCGGCGCGGATGGCGCGCCAGGCGCCATGGCGCGAGGTGGCGCGCTCGAGACCGAGTTCGGCGGCGATGAGGTTGTAGAGGTCGAGGATGCTTCCGGTGGTCAGCGAGATGTAGGCGACCTTGAAGAGGCCGCTGTGGAGGCCCTCGCAGACCTTGCGGCAGACGGTGCTCTTGCCGCAGCCCGCCTCCCCCGTGAGGAGACCGATGCCGCGCATCTCGATGAGGTGGCCGAGGCGCGCCTCGGCCTCGAGCTGGCCGCGAGCGGGGAACAGGTCGCCGGGCTCGGGAGCGTCCTTGAAGGGATAATGCCTGAGGGCGAAGTGCTTCGTCTGCATCACGATGTCTCCTCGTCGTCATGAGGTCTGAAGGTCAGGGTGCGGCGGATCAGGGCGTTGGCATGAACGTCCAGCGGCGTGGCGACGCCGGCGTCCCTGCCGTCGTGGACGATCCTGACGGGTCGATCGAGGCGTGCCGGATCGAAGCGCAGCGTGACCTTGTGTCCCACCAGTTCGGCGGGCGCTTCGTAGAGGCGGTTCTTCAAGCTCACGGTGCGATCCTTGTGGACCCGGCGGTCGACCTCGAAGAGGAAGATGTCGTCGAGATCGACAGTCGGGCCGAGCATGGGCACGTCGGCGGCCAGCGAGGCCCACTTGTCGAAGGGCGTCATGCCGCCCAGACCGCGATGGGGAGCCCTGTGGTAGTCGCCTTCGATCCATGTCCTCAGGCGCAGGTTGAGGGCGTCGAGACTGGCCAGCTCGGCGCTCTGGAGACGGGGCAGGAGCTGGATCCGGACTGTTCTCAGCCAGCGTTCGATCTTGCCCTTGCCCATCGGCCGGTAAGGCGTCGCGTGGATCAGGACGATGCCCAGTCTGGCGCAGACCAGGGCGAGATGGGTGGAACGGAAGTAGCTGCCGTTATCGACATAGAGCCGGACCGGCAGGCCCCTTCTCATCAACGCCTCGCGGAACACCGGCAGGAAGGACGCCGTGTTCTCGGACATGGCGAAGGCCGCATAGGGAATGACTCTCGTCGCATCGTCGATGAAGGCTATGAGGTAGGTCTTGAACCTGCGTCCCCCGGCACCCTTGACCTTCGGCCCGTGCAGGACGTCCGCCATCCACAGGTCATTGGCACCGGGCCAGGTGAAGCGCCGCAGGTCCCGGGCCTGTGTGTCGGCGGGCTTGTCGAGCCCCTCGGCGGCGAACAGGCGGTAGAGCGTCGAGGACGCCAGCGTCGCGTCGTCGGCCAACTCGCCCGACGCACGGGCCTGCCTGATCACCTCGCGCACGCTCAGGTGCGGCGCATCACGCTTGATGGACAGCACGAGTTCGATCGTCTCCGGCGTCATCCGCCGCGGCCTGGCGCGGTCACGGCGGCGCTTGGGGTAGAGGCCCTCGAAGCCATGCTTGCGGTAGTGATGCAGCCAGTCGCGGATCGTCCCCTCAGCGATGCGGTTGCGCCGCGTCCCGGGGATCACCCAGATCCGCTGCGACAACTCCCTGATCAGCGCCCCGATGGCTCGCCGGTCGGCAACCAGCAGGCCGGCGATCACGCCGTAACGGAACAGGGCGACGCGCTGACGGTGGTCTTCGGTGCCGGGGGACATGGCCACATCTTCCCGTGTTGGTCCGTGGAAGCTGCGACCTTCGACGGTCCCGAGCCTCTCACATAGTGCCGTCGCGTGTTGGCGGCCCCGTCGTGCTCCGGGGACCCCGCGGGTGAACGGCGAATCCAACGGGACAGGGAAGATGGACAAGGTGGTCGCAGCCCAGCTCCCGCACGCACACAAGCGCCTCGCCGCACGCCAGGTGGCTGCGCAAACCGATCAGGCCCAGACACGTCGTGTCCAGCAGCACCGGGAACAGTCCGGCCAGGATCCGCAGGCTCTGATGAACGCCGACAACCCGGCGGCGCAGCGACCGCCGCGCACTCGTCAGGTCAATCGCCTCGGGATAAAGCACTCGCACGCCCGCCCACAGGCTGCCCGCTTCCTCGACCGCCACAACCTGCGCCTCGCACGAGGCAAGCGTCCCCGCAAGACGCGCCTGAAGACAGCCCGGCAGGGCGCTGAATGACCGGTGGCAGGGGCGGCAATACCAACGCGCCACGCGCATGCCTCGCGGCGTCTTGCGCCCGTAGGTCCCGTTGCGCGTCATCCCGCAGGCCGTCACCGCCAGACCCCGGCAGCACACAGGAGGGGTTGCGGTGCGCCATGCCTCCTGCGCAACATAGTCCTCGGCGGACAACGTCGTCTCATCCAGATGCTGCAAACCTCCGCCCGTGGCCCGGCGAGCGACAGTCGCGCGGGCCACACTCCTTCATGGACCCGCACCATGGTGCAGCAGAACCGACAGGCGGCCTATGCGGTCACCCGAAAAACACCCTGCTTGGAAAAGAAGAAGAGACCCTGGAGGCATCCGCACTCTCCCGGTCTCTCCGGGGAATCAGCACGGATCAATGTGGGAAAAGGCGGCCTCGGCCGACCGGAACAATCAGGGGTTCAACACGCGCGCGGCGAACAGCCACCCGCACAGACACCCCGCCAGCAGGAGCACGGCCGAAGCGAGGGTCGAGTCGGCGGCTCCCGCACCCGAGATCGCGAGAATGGCGCCGGCGACGAACATCAGGCGCGCAACGGGGAGCCGCCTTGCCTCCAGGGGCGCATTGGACCTTGCGCGGGCGAGCATCGGATACAGCAGTACCGCCAGCACCACTGCCTGCAAGGCGAACGACCAGAAGGCGAAGCGCCACAGGCCAGCGGTCGCGAACGCGTGCAATATTCCTGCACACTTGACGGTGATTCCTGGAACACTTGACGGCGAATCCTGCCGCACTTGACGGCTGAGGTGGCGCCATCTTCGTTCCCTTGTGCGCGTCTTGGGAGACCTCCCTGTTGGTTGGTTGGGTTGCTGGCCGGAGGCCAGCCGGGTGCGAGCGTATGCGAGCCATTTCTTCCATTCAACAGCCGGCGAACGCGGCGGCTGGCCCTTTCCTGAGGCATGGCCGCCGCGCGTTCCGGTCCTGGGAACGGCGCCCAGGCGCCGCAGGCGCCCATGGACCCGGCCGCCAGGCCGGGCTCGCTTGAGGGACCGTTGTCGGGAGGCGGCAACGCGAGAAGGCCGACCTGATGGTGCCGGGTGCCGGTGACGTTACCGCCCTCAACGGAGTTCTGCGGGTCATGTGTCACGCCCGTAACCGAGCGGCGGATCGAGGTCCTCGAGGGTCTCGATGTCGGCCTCGGCCATGGCCTGCAGGCGCTCCCCGTAAGGGGTGTCGTGGAGCGTATCGGGAAGGGCGTCGAGGCAGCGGCGCCAGTGCTCCTGCAGGGCGATGAGTTCGGCCAGAGCATCGCGCCAGCGTTGCGCGCGCGAGCGCCGGTCCCGGGGCTTTCGGGTGATGACGGGACGGTGCCCGGCCTTGAGCCGTTCGCGGTATCGGCGCTGCTTCTCGGCGGGGGTCAGGGCCATGGCGGATCTCCCCTCATGCACCGCCCAGGGGCGGCGGCCGGTTGCGCTTGCGCTGGGATTCGCCGGTGATCTCGATGCGGTAGGCATTGTGGACGATGCGATCGAGGATGGCGTCGGCGATGGTGGGTTCGGCGATCACCCTGGGCCAGTGCTCCACGGGGATCTGACTGGCGATCAGCAGCGAGGCCCGGGCGTGGCGCTGCTCGACGATCTCGAGCAGGTCGCGGCGGCTCTCGGCGGAGAAGTTCTGCAGACCCCAGTCGTCGAGCAGCAGCAGCGAGACCCTGGCGAGCCGCCGCATGAGCCGGTAGTGCGTTCCCCTGTCGCGGGCGCGGGCGAGTTCGGAGACGAGTTCGGGCACGCGCCGGTAGAGCACGGATACCTTCTGGCGGCAGGCCTGATGAGCGAGGGCACAGGCCAGGAAGGTCTTTCCGGATCCTGTTGGTCCGACGATGATCAGGTTGAAGGCCTGGCGGATCCAGTCGCCGGCGGCGAGTTCGGTCAGCGTGGTGCGCGTGATGCCGCGGCCGGCACGGCAGTCGACATCCTGGAGATCGGCGCGGATGCGCAGCTGGGCCTGGCGGAGGTGGCCGAGGTAGCTCTTGTGATCGCGGTACTGGACCTCGCGTTCGATCATCATGGCGAGGCGGTCGTCGAAGTCGAACTGATCGATGTCGGCGATGTCGCGCTGTTCCTCGAGGGCCTCGACCATGCCGACGAAGCCGAGTTGCAGCAGGCGTTCGACATTGGGTTGACGCAGCGTCATGGGGTGTCTCCCTGGTTGTTGTCACGGTAGTAGTCCCCGCCCCTGATGTTGCTGTGACGGGGGATGGTCTCGCGGACTTCCGGGCGTGGCGCCGGCGTCGGGATGCCGTTCCTGAGGCGCTCCCGGAGGAAGCCCGAGGCGAGGCGGTTGAGGTCGAGAGCCTCGCCACAGAGCGCCTCGAGGCGATCGGCGCCGTGGCCGTCGGCGAGACGGATCATGCCCTGCACGGTGGCGAAGGCCTGTTCGGGGAAGTCGCGGGAAGCGAAGCAGCGCTCGGCCCAGGCGAGGGCATGAGGTCCGATGCGCCGGGCCTGGGAGAGCAGGATGTTGCCCCAGTCGGGCTTGCGGATGTCGCGCACCGCCCGGAGGCGGTCGGGCATGTGTTCGGGGCTTGTGGCGTACTGGTTGGTGCCGCTCTTGAGACGGTGCACGGCGATGCGTTCGCCCTCCCTGGCGACGAAGATCTCGACCATGCGTTCGCCGACGCGGACGTCGACTTCGGCGCCGATATGGCGTTCGGGCGCGGAGTAGTGGTTGCTCTGGATTCGGACATGGCTGTTGGGTCCGACCTTGCGTTCGATCCATTCGCCCCATTCCCAGGGGTCCCGGGGCAGGGGCTTGAGAGCGGCCCGCTCGCTGGCCTCGAAGAGGTCGCGCCGGGTCGCGCCGCATGCCATCGGCGCCTCGTTCAGCTGTTCGAGCTGGCGCCGGATCGCGGCGTTCATGGCGTCCAGAGAGAAGAAGGTCTGATGACGCAGCGCGAGCAGGATACGCGTCTGGACGACACCGACGGCGGCCTCGACGGGGCCCTTGTCGGTGGATCGCCCCTTGCGTGCCGGAAGCACGGCGAGATCGTAGTGTTTGGCGAACTCGCGGAAGCTGGGGTTGAGCTGGGGATCCTCGCGGTCCGCCCTGGTGACGCCGGCCTTGAGGTTGTCGATGACCCAGCGCTCGGGACAGCCGCCGAACGCCTCCAGCGCCCGGCGGTGGGCCATCGTCCAGTATCGCACGCTCTGGTCGGGCACCGCCTCGGCGTGGATCAAGTTCGAATGCGCCAGCACGGCCACGAAGATCTCCACATCCTCATCGCCGCGGCCGCTCCTGAGGCTCAGGGTCTTGCCCGAGAAGTCGGACATGCCATAGAGGCCCGGCGCGTAGTCGAAGCGCGCCTGCGCCTGCCCGGGCCGTTCCTGCCGGCGCTTCTTGAGGAGCCCGCAGAAGCGGCTGTAGGTGTAGGCCCTGCCTCCTTGAGCCAGGGCCTCGTCGCGGTACTCGGACCACAGCTGACGACGCGTCAGGCGGGCGCGGCGGCGATCGCGCGGCGCCTCGAGTTCCTCGATGATCGCCTCCCAGTCGGGCTGCACCCGGTCGCTGTCGCGATCCGCCGCCGGATAAAGCCGGGCCCGCAGTGTGCCGTCGTCGAGATCCTCTGGCAGCGGCCAGGAAAGGCCTGCCGCCTCGCTGCGGGCCAGCACGTGCGAGACGGTTCCCGTGCTCACCCCGACCGCCACGGCGATCTCGTCCCGCGACAGGGCGTGATCGTGACGGTGCCGAAGAATGTCCTTGATGTTCATCATGCCGATTCTCTTCATCGCGCTCTTGCCTTCCGGTTCGATACGCGAACCGGTCTGACAGGGATGGAAGAGACAGGGCACCTCGGAGATCCCGCTGGCCGCCTCGCCACGCCGCTCGGCAGGGCAGGGTCAGGCTCGGACCAGGACCGTCAAATGCTCAGGATTCGCCGTCAAGTGTCCAGGAATCACCGTCAAGTGTTCCAGGAATCGCCGTCAAATGTCGTAGGAATCGCCGTCAAATGCGCCAGGATTTTGCAAACGCGCCACCGATGAGCGGTCCACTGAGCGCGGAGGCCGTCCATGTCAGTGAAAGACATGCAACAACTCTGGGTACGAGTCGATCCGGGAAGAAGCGGTTCTGGGCGATGAAGACCAGGGCGACCAACGCTCCGCCGCCGAGTCCCTGCACCGTGCGGCCTGCAAGCAGGACCGGCATCGCCGGCGCCGCCGCGCACGCGATGCATCCGAACGTGTAAAGCAGCGTCGAAGCCAGCATGGCACGGCGCAGCCCGGCCCGCGCCACGAAGGCGCTCGCCGCCGCTGCGGCCATGACCGAGCCCATCAGGTAAAGGGCAAATGCCCAGCTGATGAGGCGCAGACCGCCGATATCTCCGATCGCCTCCGGGAGGGTCGTCGCTGCCAGCAACGTGTTGGCCGCATGCAACCAGATCGCCAGGCACATCACGAGCAGCAGGGGCAGGTGCCGGCGCGCCACCACCTCGCGCCAGCTGACGGACTGCGGATCCGGACCCGGCCGCGCGTTCTCCTGCATGGCGATTCTCCCGTTGCGATGCGCCTGAAGGTGATGCTAGAACTTCAAGTAAACTTGAAGTCAAGCCCATGCAGACCACGCGTTGGCAGAAAACCAGCCTCTCGATCGGCGACGTCGCCCGACGCACGGGACTCGCCACGTCGGCGCTCCGCTTCTACGAGGAAATGGCGCTGATCGAGTCGCTGCGCACGCCGGGCAATCAGAGGCGCTATGCGCGTGACGTGATTCGACGGGTTTCGTTCATCCGTGCCGCGCAACGGGTGGGCCTGACACTCGAGGAGGTGCGCGCAATGCTCGACGACCTGCCCGCGGGCCGGTCCCCGACCCGCCGGGACTGGCAGGAGCTTGCAAGACGCTGGAAACCATGGCTCGACGAACGGATCGCCGCCCTCGAACGCTTGCGGGACCAGCTTTCGTCATGCATCGGTTGCGGCTGCCTGTCGCTCGACAGCTGTGCTCTCTACAACCGCGGTGATGCCGCCGGCCGCCTGGGCCCCGGTCCGCGTTACCTTCTGGGCGATTCTCCTGAGGATCTCCAGACCCGGAATTGAGCGAAAAGTGCATGGTGGAGCCCGCGCCCTCACGGACGACTGTCGCTCTCATCCTGGTGAGACCGGCTCAGGGGTCGGGCGGAAGGAACGAGCTTTCGTCGCGCAGCGAACAGCGGTTTCCGTCCGGGTCGACGAAGTCGCCGACGGTTCCCCAGGTCTCCCGTCTGACGACGACGCGCACGCCGCGCGCCTCCAAAAGACGGGCGGCAGCATCGACATCGGCAACGTTGAACCTCAGCTTGACCGGGCTTTGCTCGATGGATCGCCCGCCCGGCATCGCCGTTCCGCCGGTTTCGACCATCAGGTAACTCCCGCCCATGTCCAGGCAGGTCAGCGTGGAATGCTCGTCATCGAGCGAGAACATCTCCGGCAGTCCCAGAATCCGGCGGTAGAAGTCGACACACTCTTCGTACTGCTCGGTGAACACGATGACGCCGCTTCGCTTCAGGTCCATCATGGACTTCTCCCTGTCCCCGCCTCCGCCACTCGCCCCTGATTCGTCCGGACGCGGTTGACGCCTCCTGCGTCCCTCAGACGCTCAAGGATCCTCATCTGCCATCACTGATCCACGACCGCGCCGTTCTGCCGCTGCCGTATGCGAGACTGGCATTCCCCGGCAGACACGGCCCAATTCGCCTCGGGGCGAAACCAACTGCGTTTCACCGAAATGAGAAGTGAACGACTCAAGATGGCCGATGGGATGCGGCGCGCCGGACGCGAAAGATCGAATGGGCAGTAGCGGTCCGTAGCGTGGATACACGTACCCGGCGATCTCGGTGGTGGAAAGTGAAGTCGTCGATGCATGCATGCGAAATGAATCCGCCGTCAATGTCCCCCGCCGTGCCGTCCCGCATCGCCTGGGACAGGAAACGGGCGATGCGCTGCGTAAGGCTTTGGTTGGTTCCGGTTCCCTCGCCGCCCAAAGGAAGTGTGCGGACAAGATTGTGATTCGGATACTCCTCGGCAAAGCGTATGGCGATCTGATACGCAGACATGAACGGGCGGTCGAGAGGGTGATCGGCTTCGTACTCTGGACAGCTCGCCAGAATCCGGCGCAGATGATCAATATTGAAGTCGCGTCTCATTGGGAGTCAGTCAAGGTTCCTGCGAGGGAGACGCAGTCTACCCGAACGTGTTCTTGAACCGATCAACGAATAGCGTTCCGGCGACGAGAGCGCTTGCGGAATCTGCACTCCTCGCGGAGAAAGCACCTTCGGCAGTTCGGCTTCGTCTTCTTACAGGTGGACTTTCCCAAGCGAAAGAGCTGGGCGTCGAGCTTCCATGACCCCTGAGGCATCATCTCCCTTGCGATGTCGAGAGCGGCCTCTGCGGTGACCATGTTGCCGGTGAAGACGCGGCCCAACACTCTTCGCACATGGATGTCCGCCTTGAGTTCACCGACCCCTTCAATCTGCTTGGTGTCATAGAGTATCCCGGCGGTCATCCGGGAAATCTGCGGTCCTACCCCCATCCGTTCGAGTCGCTTCTGAGTCACGCACGAGGATTGGTTCGTCCAGATGTTGCGAGCATCACCGCCATATCGCTCTACGATTTCCCTGCCGATTCTCTGGACGCGGGCATGTGCAGCAGGGAACCGGTGGAGGTTGTGGCGACGACGTACCGTCAGGGTGTTCCACCTGCGAATTCCAACGATCTCATCCCACAGATCACGCGGATCACCAAGATCGTCCTCGGCAAAACGACGGGCATTTTCCCAAACCAGGCCGACCCTCATCTGATAGTCGAGGATGCACCCGAGCAAGAACTTGTTGGCTGACCGCTTGTCCGCCCGGCGGCCATTCAGACGGGAGAGGAAACCTGTGTGCATGGGGGGCTGCCTGCGACGCTCTTTGCGAATCAGCTTGCGAACGCGCTTGCACTTGGGGCTGCTTGGTTTCATGGTCACTTCCTTCAGTGTGGGCTGCGTGGCACTGCGACCCAAGATGCTGAGATCCTGGATGACTCACTGTGTAGAAATCTGGATATGGTAGGACGGGGGCGTTCGGGCATGCCAATTCGTCTGGGGGCTGGACGAGGCGTCCCTTCGCTCAGCGTCGCTGATATTCTCTGATCTTGCGGAAGGCCCCGGTCGTGGGGACACGATAGGCGAACCAGTCTGTCCTCATGACTTCGCGTTGTTCATCCCTGTAAGACTTGCCGTCCCTAACCAGGACGTGGTCGCCTGGGGCTCTTGTCTCCTGCCTGATCACAATGCTGTTCAGCGTCGGAAGACCGTTCACCCGGCAATATTCTCCGACGATCCCCAACGGAATCCCCAAGGTGACTCCCGCCTTGGGATCCATTCCCATTCTTTTCGCGAGCTCACCGTAGGTGATGAGCACGTCTTTCCGTCGGCGAGGTGGCCGGGGTTCGTCTCGCCATTTCCATTCCTTCATGACGTGGGCCGTGAGGATCATCCAGACGCGTTGTGCCTGCACGTGCCGCCGGTCGCCGATACCAAACTCCTTAGCTTCAGGAACGGTGATGTCTCTCATTGTTTGAGCCATTTTGCTTTCTCCGTGCAATATTGCACATCTTGCGCTACATTGCACGAAGAATCAACCCATTGGCGTGATCGTCCGATATTCGTCTACCCGGTGGGAGAGACCGCAATACATGGCAGCCGGGTTGGCGGCGATCGGAGCCAGACTCTTGATAGCCAAATAGGGCTGCCCTGCAGTCGATGACTATCATCCGGTTCGTGATGTGTTGGGTTCTGTCCGAAGGCCCGGAACAAGGCCAATGGAACGGCGGTGCGGCGTGTTGCCGACGACACATCCGGGCCCTGGCCTGATCAACCGGCGCTGCTGACGCGTTGTGGCCGGCGCACGTCTTGAGACGCGGCGCTGCGGAATGCGACAAGAGCCTCGACCTCGGCGGCGCGGGCCCTGGCGATGGCTTTGGCCTTGACATGACCAAAGCCGCGAATCTGCGAAGGGACGTTGGCAAGGTCCACGGCGGCGGCATGGTTCGCGGGGGTCAGTGCGACAACAACCTCGTTCATGCGATCGAAGTAGTCGGAAATCAGCCGGCGTTCCTCGCGCCGTTCGCGCTGCCAGCCAAAGGGATCGAGAACGCTGCCACGCAGCCGCCGCATGGCCGCAAGGCAGCGAAACACCACGAGGATCCAGCCACCGAACGTCCGTTTCACCCGGTGGCCGGTCACCGGGTCGCGATGCGAGATCAACGGCGGCGCCAGGTGGAGCTGCAACCTCGGTTTGCCCTCGAAGGTTTCCTGCAGTCTCTTCGCGAATGTGCCGTCGACATAGAGCCGCGCCACTTCGTACTCGTCCTTGTAGGACATCAGCCTGAAGGCCTGGCGGGCGACGGCATCGGCAAGCTCGTCCCTGCCCGGCGTCAGCCTGCGTTCGGCATCCGAGACGCGATGGACAAGATCCAGGTACCGCTCGGCCCACGAACGGTCCTGCCAGGACGCGAGGAAGGCGGCGTAGCGTTCCACGAGCGCCTCACCGGTGTCCTGGTCTTCCTCCGCCGACGCCAGATTGCGGACCGCCGCCATGTCATGGGCCGCATGCCGTCCCAGGAGCACGGCCTGCCTGTTGGTCTCGACGGCGACGCCGTTGAGTTCGATGGCCCTGTCGATGGCGTGACCCGGGAGCGGCAGAAGGCCCCTTTGCAGGGCATAGCCGAGCATGAAGAGATTGGCAGCAATGCCGTCGCCGAGCAGACTTCTGGCGAGGCGTGTGGCATCGACGACGTGCATCGCCGCGCTGCCGACCGCGTCCTCGAGGGCTTTCTCAAGGGCCTCAAGCGGATACTCGAGATCGGGGTCGAGGGCAAAGGCGCCCGTCATCGTCATCTCGGTGTTGACGACGGCCGTGGTCGTGCCGGGCGCCAGTTTGCGGAGCGTGTCCGGCGCCGCCGCTGTGACCATGTCGCAGGCCAGCAGCAGGCGGGCCCCGCCGTCGGTGATGCGCGGCGCGTGAAGCTCGCCGGGAGACCTGGCGATTCGGATGTGACTGACCACAGCACCGCCTTTCTGGGCCATGCCGATCATGTCGAGAACCGTGACACCGTTGCCTGCGACATGTGCCGCCATGCCGAGAAGCGCGCCGACCGTGACCACTCCGGTGCCGCCAATGCCCGCGACCACGATGTCCCACGGCCTGTCGAGAGGCGCCATGGCCGGTTGCGGCAGGTGTCCCGACGCCAGGGAATGGAGCGCATCCTTGTTGCTGCGGCGCGGCCGGACACCGGTGACGGTCACAAGAGCCGGACAGAATCCCTTGATGCAGGACATGTCCATGTTGCACGACGACTGATCGATTTGCCGCTTGCGGCCGGACGGAGTCGCCACCGGAACGATCGCCACGCAGTTCGACTTGAGGCCGCAGTCGCCGCACCCTTCGCACACCTCCTCGTTGATGATGACACGCTCCAGAGGAATCGGCAGGGTGCCGCGCTTGCGACGCCGGCGCTTCTCGGCAGCACAAGTCTGGTCGTAGATGAGAACCGTAAGGCCGGGAACCTTCGCCAGGGCACGCTGGACCAGCTCCAGGTCGTCGCGATGATGCACCGTGCAGCCCTGTGGCCAGCGCGTCTTCGCCGGGTACTTCGCCGGATCGTCGGTGACGACACGGATCTCCCGTGCCCCCTCCGCCGCCACCTGGCGGGCGATGCGGGGCGGACTGACATCAATGTCGGCGCTCTGCCCGCCGGTCATCGCAACGGCATCGTTGCACAGGATCTTGTAGGTCATGTTGACGTTTGCCGCCGCGGCCGCGCGGATCGCCAGCAGGCCCGAGTGGCTGTAGGTGCCGTCGCCCAGATTGACGAAGACATGGTCCGTGGCAACGAACGGAGCCTGTCCGATCCACGAGGCGCCTTCCGCGCCCATGTGCGTGAAGGTTGCGGTGTTCCTCCCCATGCCGAGCGCCAGGTAGTGGCAGCCGATGCCGGCCAGGGCCCGGCTTTCCGGGGGCACCCTGGTCGACGTGTTGTGCGGGCAGCCGGCGCAGAAATAGGGCGTGCGCTCGAGAGGTGGCGGCTCACCGGCAGGGACTGGCTGATGGCGGGCACGGAACCCTTCGGTGAAGGTCGTGGAACCGGTGAGCGCGTCGAGACGGGGCGCGATGATGCGGGCGATTGCTGACGGATCCAGCTCGCCATCCGACGCCACGAGAGGTGCTCCCGCAGGGTCATGCTTGCCGCTCACGCGTGGCCGGTGCGTCGCCGGCAGATGATAGAGAGCCTCCTTGATCTGGGTTTCCATGAGAGCGCGCTTTTCCTCGATGACGAGGATGTCCTCGAGACCCGTGGCGAACTCTTCGAGACCTTCCGTCTCCAGGGGCCACGTCATGCCCACCTTGTAGAGACGCAGGCCGACAGCCCCCATGGCGGCATCGTCCAGTCCGAGATCATCCAGCGCCTGGGCCAGATCAAGCCAGGACTTCCCGGCCGCCACGATGCCAAGGCGCGCCTGGTGGCTGCCTCCGACGATTCGGTCGAGACGGTTCGCCCGGGCAAAGGCCCTGGCGGCGCCGAGCTTGTGGTTCTGCAGGCGCTCTTCCTGGCGCATCGGCTCATCGGGCCAGCGGATGTTGAGTCCGCCGGCCGCCGGGTCGGCAGAGGGAGGTACGGCAACCGGCCGATCCGGCACGAGTTCGATCGACGAGGATGCATCGAGGTTGTCGGCCGTCGTCTTGAAGCCGATCCAGCATCCCGAATGGCGGGACATTTCCATGCCGATGATTCCGAAGTCGAGAATCTCCGCCACGCCGGCCGGGTTGAGAACCGGAATGCCGGCGGCCACGAAGGCCTGCTCGCTCTGGTGCGGCAGTGTCGAGGACCGGCAGCCGTGATCGTCGCCGGCGATCAGCAGTACTCCGCCATGCCTCGCCGATCCGGCCAGATTGCCGTGTCTGAAGGCATCGCCGGAACGGTCGACTCCCGGTCCCTTGCCGTACCAGTAGGCGAACACCCCGTCGTGACGGGCGTCATCGAACAACTGGGCCTGCTGGCTGCCCCAGATGGCCGTCGCCGCGAGATCCTCGTTGATGCCCGGCTGGAAACGGATGCGGTGTTCTTTCAGGTGTTCCGCGGCGCGCCAGAGCTGCTGGTCATAGCCGCCGAGGGGGGAGCCGCGGTATCCGGAAATGAACCCGGCGGTGTCGAGCCCCGCCCTGGCGTCGCGCCGGCGCTGCTCCATGGGCAGGCGGACCAGCGCCTGGATGCCCGTCAGGTAGACACGCCCTTCTTCAAGGACGTACTTGTCATCGAGGCTGACCTCGCCTTGCGGCATGAGTGGAGGACCGCTTGCTTGGAGGGGTGAACGCCGTTCACCATAGCGGCCATGGACCATGCCGGCGAGTCACGATTGACCGTCCCGGGAGTGTAGCCTTCGGCGGGGAAGTGGACTAAAGAGGCGGGATCAGACCAGACCTGCCTGTGAGGAATCCGCCATGACCGTCATCCCCAACTCTCCCCACGCGCGCGATGCCGCAACCCTCATCCACCCCTATTCCAACCTGGTGGTGCACGAGAAGGAAGGTCCTCTCATCATCGAGAAGGGCAACGGCGTCCATGTCGAGGACCTCGAAGGCAACACCTACATCGAGGGACTCGCCGGCCTGTGGTGCACCTCGCTCGGTTTCAACAACGAACGGCTGGTGGAGGCAGCGGCGGCGCAGATGCGCAAGCTCCCCTACTACCACGCCTTCTTTCACCGCTCCTCAATGCCGTCCATCGAGCTGGCCGAACGCCTGATCGCCATGTCACCGGCGCCGATGGCGCGTGTCTGGTTCGCCAATTCCGGTTCCGAGGCCAACGACCATGCAGTGAAGTTCGTCTGGTACTACAACAACGCCCGCGGCAAGCCAGAAAAGAAAAAGATCATCGCCCGCCTCGGCGGCTATCACGGAATCTGCGTGTCGTCGGGCAGCCTCACCGGCATTCCGCTGATGCACCAGGGCTTCGATCTGCCGATCGCCAACATCATGCACACCGGGTCACCACACTGGTACCACGAAGGCCTGGAGGGTGAATCGGAAGAGGACTTCGCGACCCGAAGGGCCGAGGAACTCGAGCAGATGATCCTTGCCGAGGGACCCGAGACCGTAGCCGCCTTCATCGCCGAGCCCGTCATGGGTGCTGGCGGCGTCATCGTGCCGCCCGCCGGCTACTTCGAGAAGATCCAGGCCGTCCTGGCGAAGTACGACGTGCTGATGATCGCCGACGAGGTGATCTGCGGATTCCACCGCACCGGCCAGCTGTTCGGTTCCAACACCTACGGCATCAAGCCCGACATCATGGTCGTGGCCAAGCAGCTCTCCTCGGCCTACCTGCCGATCAGTGCGGTGATCATCAACGAGAAGGTCTATGGACCGATTCGCGACTTCTCCGACGACAACGGCGTGTTTGCGACAGGTTTCACCTATTCGGGCCATCCCGTTCCGGCAGCGGTCGCCGTGGAGACCCTGAAGATCTACGACGAAATCAACATTGCCGATCATGTCGCCAGGATCGCGCCGGTGATGCAGGAGCGACTCATGGCTCTCGCCGATCATCCGATCGTCGGCGAAGCCAGAGGCGTTGGTCTCATCGGAGCGGTGGAGCTCGTCAGGGACAAGGGGACCCGGGAGAACTTCCCGCCGGCCATCGCCAACTACTGTGGCGAACGGTGCCTTGCGCATCGCCTCATCGTGAGGGCGGCCGGGGGGAACTCCGTCGCGGTCTGTCCTCCCCTCATCATCGAGGAAGAGCAGATTCACCAGATCTTCGATCGCCTGAAAGCGGCACTCGACGACACCCTGGACCACGTCCGCCAGGAGAGCCTGCTCGACGCAGCCTGATCATTTGATCAAGGGGCGCCCGCTGCGACCGGAAGGTCAGCGGGCGCCGCCCAGTCTTGACGGCGACAGGGTCCCGGGATCCAGACCCGCTTCGACGAGATCCGGCGGCAGGCCTTTGCCGAGCATGACGGCGGCGGCGTAGGCGGAAAGACCTGTGGACGTTTGGATTCCGGCGCCTCCCTGGCCGACATTCCAGAAAAATCCCTCGCATGCCGGATCGAAACCTGTCACCGGCAGCCTGTCCGGAACGAAGCTTCGCAATCCCGCCCATCGGCTTTCCATGCGCCTGATGTCGAGAGTCGTCCACTCCATGATCCGGTGAGCGGCAAGGGCGAGGTCCAGTTCCTCGGGCGCGGCATCACAGGGTTCGCTTGGCTGCTCGTCGGCCAGGGAACCGAGCATCAGTCCGGCCTCGGGCTTGAAGTAGAAGCTCTCGCCATCATCGGCCACCAGCGGCCAGGCGCCGTGGTCCATGCCGTCCGGCCCCCGGAAAGTGAAGGCGGTGCGGCGCATCGGCACGAGGCCGACCGGTGCCGCCCCGGCCATGCGGCCCACCACATCGCCCCAGGCGCCGGCGCAGTTGGCCACGATGGGCGCCTCGAGAGTCCTTCCGGGCACCGACACATGCCAGACACCGTTGCGGCGTTCCATTCCGGAAACCGGCGCCTTGAGGAGCATGGTGGCGCCGGACGCTCGCGCCGCCCTGAGATAGGCTCCATGGATGGCGTGTACGTCGATGTCGCCAGCGGCTGGTTCCCAGAGCCCTGATTCGATCTTCTCCGGCTTGAGGACCGGACACCGCCGGAGACATTCATCACGATCGAGTTCGAAGAGCTGGTGCCCGATTACATGGCTCAGTCCGCGACGGGTGAACGCCGCGTCCCGGGTTTCGGTTCCGAAGAGAAGGAGAACGGGACGTCTCCTGATCAGGGACACATCGGTGAACCCTGGCGGCGGGTCCTCGAGAAAGGGTCTGGTGGCGGCGCTGAGGGTCTTGACGACCCCGCCACCGATCACATCGGTGTAGTGGGCTGCCGATCGCCCGGTACTGTGATAGCCCGGCTGGTCCTCCGCCTCGACAACCACCACCCTCGCCGATGGCGCAAGACGCCAGGCAAGGGACGCGCCTACCACCCCTGCACCAATGATGATGACGTCGAATGCGGCCATGGTTCCAAGAAGGGGTCCTGCAGAATGGTGCCGAAGGGGAGATTCGAACTCCCGACCTACTGATTACGAATCAGTTGCTCTGCCACTGAGCTACTTCGGCTGGGCCACCCGGTCGGGCGGGGAACCTAGTCGCAAGCCGGCGCCATGGTCAATGGCCCAAAGCTCACGACAGCGTCACGGGTTCGGCCGGTTCGCGTGTTGCCAGGACCGGAGGACGGGCCTCCTCAACGGTGCCCGGACTGCGCCAGACCATGGAGTCGAAACGTCCGCATGCGTCACAGACAGCACGCCATGTCCGCGTGATATGGCCGCAGCCGTTGCATTGCCAGGTCCTGTCCGGGCTCGCCTCGATCATGCGGACCTGCCACTCGGCAGCCTTTTCGGCGTTGTCTTCGGTGGTCTCGAGGTCGACCCACAGACGGATTTCCCGGGGAGCCAGGCCCGAAGCGCCAATGGCGTTGAGATGGCGTCGCATCTCTCCTGTCAGCCTCGATTCCATCGCCACCCGCGCCGCGGCCACATGAGCTTCCCGGTCATCCTCGTTGAGGTTGAGCAGACGTTCCATGCGACGATAGCGGCTGGCCCCTTCATCACTCCAGGCTTCGATGTAGAGATCGGCCAGTTCCGGATGCGGCGCCATCTTCCAGGTTTTCTCGACGACACGGACGGCCTGGGTTCCCTTGCCGGAGTCAATGAGAATCCGGGCGAGGATGCAGGCCGCCGGCACCAGGTCCGGCGCCTCGCCGTGAGCCGTGCGGGCGAACTTCAGGGCCTCGTCGCGGCGTCCTTCCTCGTGGGCCCGCACCGCTTCCTCGACCAGCAGGACAGCATGGCGCCGACGTCCCGGTGCGGCCTCGATGACCTTGCGATCGCGAGCGGATTTCAGAGTCTGGCGGGCGGCGGTCCAGTCCGCTGCCCTTGTCTGCAACTCGAAGACGGCTTCGGCCGCCCACGCGGCATCGGGTCTGAGAGCATGGGCCTTGCGCGCATACTCCGCCGCGGCCTCGTGATCGCCCTTCCTCAGGGCCGCCGCCATCAGGCCGCGAAGGCCCAGAAACTCCGTTTCCGGGCGCTCCAGCATGGCGCGAAAACGTCGGTCCGCCTCCTTGTCGTCCCCGTCGAGCTGGGCGGCCTGGGCCGTCAGGAGCAGGGTGAGCGGTGGCCGGTCGAGCAGCCTGTCGGCTCTCCTCGCATGGGCCCGGGCGCCCGGGGCGTCGCCGGCCGCCACCGCCACAAGTCCTGACGTCAACGCCTGCCAGCCTTTCTCCTTGCGCCGATCGCCCAGGGCGAGCCGGATGCGGCGCGGCCCACGCCAGATCCACTGGAGAAGGAGCACTGCAATCACTGACACGACAACGAGGAGAAGGATCCCGAGAATCAGGATCGGCGTGTCGGTCGTCACTTCCCAGACATCCCAGACGAAGGTGACGCTGCCCCCGCGATCGGCAATCCACACGATGCCGCCGATCACCGCGGCCATGACAATGACGTAGAAGAAGAGAGCGATCATGGTTGCGTGATGCTGGAAATCGCCCGCGCATGGAGACGATCGAGAGCGCCATCGGCCTCAATGCGGGCCCTCGCCTGCCCGGCCCATTGGGGCATGGTTCCGGCAGTCTGCATGGGAAGGGAGTCGATCTCCCGCAGCGCCGCTTCAAGGTCTCCCGTGGCCACCGCCGCCTCGATCCTGCGAATCGTCGCCAGACTGCCGGTACCGGCGACCTCCTCGCCGTCGATGCGCCTGACGGTGACCAGACTCTCGATGTGGGCCAGGGTCTCGTCGACCCACCCGCTGGCCGCCGCCACCTTCAATGCACTGCTGGCGGACGCGAGCACGTGCCCCAGTGATTCCTCGAGCGCGTGATGGGTGGGAATGCCGGTGCCGGCATGACGGGCGAG
Source organism: Alphaproteobacteria bacterium (assembly GCA_965207785.1). GTDB lineage: Bacteria > Pseudomonadota > Alphaproteobacteria > SP197 > SP197 > SP197. The sequence continues at coordinate 204,239 of CBDBNO010000012.1, forward strand.
GATGTCAAGGTCTGCCTTGATCCCTGGATCATCCGCCTCGAGGACGGCGACGGCCTCGTGTTCCGCGACAAACGGCCGGCCGCTGTCGACGGCCTCCCGCAACTGGCCAACCGCGACGACGAACGCCGCACCGTGATCTCCGGACCGGGCGGCGAGGGTGTCCAGCATCTCGCGAAGGGTCGCCACCTCCCGACGAAGCATGTCGATCAGGCGGTCTCGTTCCCGGTCTGCGACGTCGGGGGGGTCGGTGTCACGGCCAGAATCAATCGGAGGCGGGGCATCGTTCAGGTCTTCTTCGAAACGCGCGATACGCCGGGCAAGTTCTGCAAGGTCCGTTTCCAGTCCGGCGCGGAACTCGCCTTCAGCGGCGACAGCGGCTTCCGCCGCATCAAGACGTTCCGCCAGACGCGTCACGGCGGGATCGATATCCGTCTCGCCCTCTTCCGCGGTGAGGTGAAACACACCTTCCTCGAGATCGGCAAGGCGCGCCGAGGTGTCGCGCATCCCGGACCACAGCCAGGCCAGACCGGCGACAAGGGCCGCCACCACCAGAATGAGAATCCCTGACGCCAACCATCCGGCGTACCTTGCCAGAGACCTCTTCGCGGCCAGCACCGGCCTCCTGGTCCAGGGAGCGTGGGTGGTACTGTCTCTTGCCGGCTCGCTGCTGTCGTCAGACGTCATGAATGTTCTCCGGCAAGAACGATGCACTCCGCAAGACTCTCTGCATCACTGCGAGGAGCCACGACAAGATCTTTCCAGCCCGATCCCTCGAGATTCCGGGCGACGGCATCGCTCAGACAAAACCCGACGAGCGACGGCAAGAGCGTATCGGCGCCCGCCTTGCGAACGAGCGTCATGAAAACGGCAGCCGTTCTCGGCGAAAAGTGCGCCACACCCAGAAGATTGCCTCCACGAAGCGCGGCCAGCGCCGCCTGCGGAAGGTCACTGGCAGCGTCGGCATGATAGCCGACAACGCGTTCAACGACGAATCCGTCCCTCGCCAGGAGGCCCGCAAGGTCGCCGGCAACTCTCGAGCCCGACACATGAACCAGCCGCCCGGACGCAGGCTCGAGGTTCTGGCGGATGAGGACCGCCAGGCTCTCCAGGTCGCCGCCAGCGGCATGGACACCGGTGAAACCGTGTTCCCTGGCCCGGGCTGCAGAAGCCGTGCCGACAGCAAGAACCGGAACGCAGCGGTTCGCCGTGGCCCGCGCGAGGGCATCGGCGCCGTTGGCGCTCGTCACCACACATCCCTGGACACCGTCAAGGCCGCCAAGCGTGATGGTGATGTCGACGATCGTCAGCAGCGGAGCAATGAGGGCCTCGATTCCGCGACTCCGGAGAATGGCCGCAAAGGCAAGGGAGTCCCGCTTCGGCCTTGTGAGGAGAACAGTCACGGCATCCGGCTCCCGTAGAGATCCCTGCCGGCACGACTCAACAGCCTCTCGCCGACCGCCCTGCCCACGGTCTCGGCCACGGCACCCCTGTCTTCACTCATCGTCCACCGGCTGCCATCCTCCGACAGCACCTGGGCACGGACCCGCACATCGCCGCCGGAGAGCGTGGCGAGGGCGGCGACGGGTGTCCGGCACGATCCATCGAGGACCGCGAGAACGGCGCGTTCCGCCTCGACACATTGTCGGGTAGGCGCATCATCGATGGTCTCCAGCAGGGCCAGGATTTCCGACTCCCCGGCGCGGCATGTCACGCCGATGGCGCCCTGCCCGGCGGCAGGGAGCAAGTCGTCCGGGTCGAGGAGCGCCGTCGCCTCGTGGAGAAGGCCCAGACGTTCCAGGCCGGCTGCCGCCAGCAGCGTCGCCGCGGCCTTTCCCGCCTTCAACCGGTCAAGGCGCGTGTCGACGTTGCCCCGCCAGGTCACGATCTCGAGATCGGGCCGCCGGCTGAGAAGCTGCGCCCGGCGGCGTATCGACGACGTGCCGACCCGGGAGCCCCTGGGAAGATCGCCAATCGAGGCGGCAATGCTCGAGACGAAGGCATCGCGGGGATCGGCGCGCGGCAGGAAGGCGCCCAGCACAACATCCGCGGTGATGGTGGTCTCCATGTCCTTCATGGAATGTACGGCAAGATCGGCCTCGCCCCGGGCCACCACCCGATCGATTTCCGCGGTGAAGACTCCCTTGCCCCCCACCTCGGCGAGAGGGCGGTCCCGAACCCGATCGCCGGTGGTGCGCACGACCACCATTTCCGGCGTTGCGAGATCGGGATGACGCGCCATCAGGGCTTCGCCGACGAGGTTGGCCTGGAACCGTGCCAACTGGCTTCCCCGCGTCGCGATTCTCAAGGATTTCACGTTCTATCGTCTCTCAAGGGACCAGGATGTGAACGATGCCGGAGCGCTTGCGACCACCTGGAGCGGGTTGGTCGCAATCCTATCACGGCGATGCAAATGCAATCTGCGGTGGTCAAGCGGCGTCCTTTCCATCGCCCATCGCCGCTATCAGAATGTCTTCCGCCACGCCGACAGCGGATCGCCCAGTTCCGGTCGCTCCACGGCAACGGCCTGTCCTTGCTGAATCAGGCTGCAACAGACGGTGTTCTCCGACTGAAGGATGACCTTCGATGCCACCACGATCGTGGCGGCGGCGATCAGATCCTGGCTTCGATCAGGAACGGACCCGGTGTCGCAAATCCGGCGGCGAGGGCCTCGTTGAACTCCTCGGCGGTGTCCGCCCGCCGGGCCTCGACACCCATGGAGTGCGACATCTCGACCCAGTTGATCTCGGGCCGGTCGAGATCGAACATGTCATGGGCCTTCGGTCCCGGAGTGGCGCCAACATTCAGAAGTTCCGTGTGGAGAATGGCATAGGTCCGGTTGGCATAGACAACCGTGACGACGTCAAGCCGCTCACGTGCCTGGGTCCACAGCGCCTGGACCGTGTAGAGCGCACTGCCGTCACCGGTGAGACAGAGCACCTTGCGGTCGGGACAGGCGACCGCCGCGCCCGTTGCCTCGGGCACGGCGCGGCCGATGGACCCTCCGGTTCCAAACAGCCAGTCATGGTGCGGACATCCCGCGGTGTAGGGATGGAGCATGCGTCCCGATGTGATCGCCTCGTCGGAGACGATGCACCCTTCAGGCATCAGGTGGCCGATCGCCGCGGCGATCTTGTGGATATCGAGGTCTCCGGATCCAAGGTCCGGCCTCTTTGCCGCCTCGCGACGGGGCTCGCACCCCATGGCGCCGAGATCGTCTGCGAGGCGTTCGAGCCCATCCATGATGTCGTCCGCGACTCCCGCAAGCTCAACCGGGCGGGCGGTCTCGGGAACGAGCAGGCTCGGCTTGCCGGGATAGGCAAAGAAAGCCACCGGCATCTTCGCACCGACGAGAATGACATGACGTACTCCGGCGGTGGCGGCCAGTGCGACATCAACTACATAGGGCATGCGTTCCGGGTTGACCCGGCCGGCCCCGCGCTCCGTGCGGGCGCCGGCAAACTCGGTCATGAGGAGAGCGCCGGTGCGCTCCGCGATACGTCCGGCCAACTCGGTTGCATCGGCGCGCAACGCCCGACCGCCAAGCAGGATCAGTGTCGGCTCGCCGGACGTGAGCGCATCCCGGCATGCCATGACCCGGGCCTCGTCCGCCCGTTGCGGCGCAGGTACAGCCGGAACCGGAGAAGGACCCTCCGCATCGTTCCACGCCGTGTCCGCCGGAAGAACGAGGGTGGCGATCTGCCCCGGCGGAGTGCGCGCTGCGGCAATCGCCGCCGCCCCGTCGGCGGCGACCGACACCGCGTCCGCGCTGGTCCTCACCCAGTCGGAAACCGGCCGGGCGATGCCCTCGATATCGGCTGTCAGCGGTGCGTCATGGGCAATGTGGTAGGTCGCGTGTTCGCCGACGATGTTGACGATGGGTGTTCTCGCCTTTCTGGCATTGTGCAGGTTGGCCAGGCCATTTCCCAGTCCGGGACCCGTATGGAGAAGCGTTGCCGCCGGGCCGTCCTTCATGCGTCCGTAGCCGTCGGCGGCGCCGGTCACCACGCCCTCGAAGAGGCCCAGGATGCACCGCATGCCGTCGACCTTGTCGAGGGCGGCGCAAAAGTGCATTTCCGAGGTGCCGGGGTTGGTGAAACAGGTGTCCACTCCGCCCTTGACGAGCGTGCGCACGAGGCTCTCGGCCCCGTTCATGACATTGCCTTCCATGGGATTGGTCACCACTTCCAGTCAGGGTTCATCGAGAAAACGGTTGAGCTTGCTGGCAAGATCCTTCACCGACGCGTCCACCAGGCGACGTCCGGCATCGGGCGTGGAGAGTGACGGCAGGCTGCCGATCCGCCCGTCGGGATAGCGCCTGCGGTAGTCGTCCGAATCGTGGAACCCCGACCAGGCAGGCGCCCTGCCGGCAAGATTGACCTTCTTGATGTGGTCGGGAAAGGCAAACCAGGTGACCGAGACCTCGCTGCACGTCGCATGCTCGCCCTCGTCGGCCCCATAGAGTTCCTTCGAAATCGACCGCACGCCCGCCGAATCCCACCAGTTCGACAGCGTGCAGCGCAGAGGCCGTTCCACGGGTCTGGTGCGCATCGAGACCTCGGAATGGATTTCGGCGATCGCCGCATGGATGGTGGCAATGTTTCCGCCGTGCCCGTTGAGAAAGAAGAACCGGTCGAATCCGTGTCGGGCAAGGGAGACGACGCAGTCCCGGATGACGCTCATGAGCGTCGAGGGACGCAGACACATCGACCCGGAAAAGCCGAGATGATGCTGCGCCACCCCGATGCCAAGGGTGGGTGCCACAAGAACGCCGGTCTCCTCGCCGAGACGACGGGCGACAATCTCCGGACAGATGGCATCGGTTCCGATCAGACCGCCCGGGCCGTGCTGTTCGGTGGAGCCCACCGGCATGATGATGCCCGAACGCGACTCCAGGTAGTGTTCCACTTCCTGCCATGTGGAAAGACTGAGCTGCATGATCCCCCCCGCCACGCTTGCGCCAAGACTATCCCGCCGTGCCGTCAGGGGACAATGGCGCCGGATGGTGGATTCTTGATTCCAGGAGGCGTGTCGGGCCACACTTCCCGGCGATCAGAGACGAGGTTCCCATGACCGACGATGTTGTCCATGGCGTTCCATCGGGATGGGCTTCACGGGCCCACGTCGACAACGATGCCTACCTTGCCATGTACGAGGAGTCGATTCGCGACCCGGAGGGTTTCTGGGCGCGGCACGGCCTGCGAATCGACTGGATCACGCCCTATTCGAAGGTCAAGAACACGACCTACGACGATGATGTGGAAATCAGGTGGTTCGAGGACGGCGAACTCAATGTCGCGGCCAACTGCCTCGACCGGCACCTCGCGGCACGCGGCGATCAGGCGGCCATCATCTGGGAGCCGGACGACCCCGGGGAAGACTCGCGCACGCTGACCTACAGGGAACTCTGCGAAGATGTCTGCCGAATGGCCAACGTCCTCCTCGGGATGGGCGTCGGCCGTGGCGACCGGGTCACCATCTACATGCCGATGATTCCCGAGGCGGCCTCGGCCATGCTCGCCTGCGCCCGGATCGGTGCCGTCCATTCCGTCGTGTTCGGAGGGTTCTCGCCGGACGCCCTTGCCAGCCGCATCCACGACTGCGACTCGCGCTTCCTCATCACGGCCGACGAGGGTTTGCGTGGCGGCAGGAAGGTACCACTCAAGAAAAACGCTGATCAGGCGCTCGAGGACTGTCCGGATGTCAGCGCCGTCCTGGTGGTCCGCCGCACCGGCGCTGACGTGGCCATGAAGGAGGGTCGCGACCACTGGTGGCATGACGCAAGACTGTCGGCCAGCGCCGACTGCCCGGCGGCGACCATGGGCGCGGAGGATCCCCTTTTCATCCTCTACACGTCGGGTTCGACCGGCAAACCCAAGGGAGTGCTGCACACCTCCGGCGGCTATCTCGTCTATGCTTCCATGACCCACAGTTATGTCTTCGACTATCATGATGGTGACATCTACTGGTGCACGGCCGATGTCGGCTGGGTCACCGGTCACAGCTACATCGTCTACGGGCCCCTGGCCAACGGCGCCACCACGTTGATGTTCGAAGGCGTACCGAACTGGCCCGATGCCAGCCGCCACTGGCAGGTTGTCGACAAGCACTCGGTCAACATCTACTACACGGCGCCGACGGCCATCCGCGCCCTCATGAGGGAGGGTGACGAACCGGTCGCATCCACATCACGTGCCAGTCTGCGCCTGCTCGGCTCGGTCGGCGAACCCATCAATCCGGAGGCCTGGGAATGGTACTGGCGCGTCGTCGGCGACAGCCGCTGTCCGATCGTCGATACCTGGTGGCAGACGGAGACCGGGGGCATCCTGATCACACCCCTGCCCGGCGCCACAGATCTCAAGCCGGGGTCGGCGACCAGGCCGTTCTTCGGAGTCAGGCCGGCCATTGTCGACAATGACGGTCGAATCCTGGAGGGAGCGGCCACCGGAAATCTCTGCATACTGGATTCCTGGCCGGGCCAGATGCGGACGGTCTACGGCGATCACGAACGCTTCATCCAGACCTATTTCGCCACCTATCCCGGCAAGTACTTCACTGGTGACGGCGCCAGGAGGGACGAGGATGGCTACTACTGGATCACCGGCCGTGTGGACGATGTCCTCAATGTCTCCGGTCACCGCATGGGGACCGCCGAGATCGAGAGCGCACTGGTCGCCCACCCCAGGGTTGCCGAGGCCGCCGTGGTCGGCGCTCCGCACGACATCAAGGGGCAGGGCATCTATGCCTATGTGACGCTCAATGCCGGCGAGGAGCCTGGCGACGACCTCGCGCGGGAACTCGTTCTGTGGGTGCGCAAGGGGATCGGACCCATCGCCAGCCCCGACTGGCTGCAGTGGGCGCCGGGTCTGCCCAAGACCCGTTCAGGCAAGATCATGCGGCGCATTCTCCGCAAGATTGCCGAAAACGATTTCGGCAACCTGGGGGACACGTCAACCCTTGCCGAGCCCGGTGTCGTGGACGATCTCATCGAGAACCGGCAGAACAGGTAGTCCCGCCTCGCCCGGAGAACCGGGGCCATGCCAACGCTGGATGCGGATGTCCTGAGGGACTTTTGCAGGGACATCCTCGTGGCCGCCGGCATGCGCGACGGCGACGCCTGCGCCGTTGCCGCCCATCTCGTTGACGCCGAACTCAAGAATGTGATCTCGCATGGCGTCAACAGGATTCCCTACTACCTCTCGTTCTTCGAGAACCGCAGCGCCGAACCGGTTGCCGACATCACCGTGACCCGGCCCGCACATTCGATGGTGCGTGTCGACGGTGGCAGCGGACTTGGCATTCTCGCCATGGAACGGGCGGTCGATGAGCTGATCGACATGACAAGTCACCAGCCGGTGATGGCGGCGGGTATCGTCAATGTCGCCCACACCGGACGCATGGGAGCCTATGCCGAACGCCTGGCCCGGCATGGCTTGCTCGCCATGATCTGCGGGGGTGGCGGGCGGGAGCGCTGGCGCATGGTGGCAGCCCATGGCGGTCGCGGCGGGATGCTGTCGACCAATCCCTGGGCTCTCGCCATGCCGGCTGGCGAGGACGGTCCCGTGTCGGCGGACTTTGCCACCTGTGTCGTGGCAAACGGCAAGATTCGCCTGCGCCGGCAAACCGGTGAGGAGGTTCCTGAAGGCTGGCTGATCGACCGTGACGGCTATCCCACCACGAAGATCAACGACTATGACAACGGCGGGGCCCTGCTCCCGGCCGGCGGCCACAAGGGTTACGGTCTTGCCGTTATTGGCGAAATTGTCGGCGCCGCCATGCTCGGTCCGACATTCGAATTCAACTGGTTCGTTGTTGCCATCGCCACCAATGTCTTCTGTTCAGCCGAACACTATGACGAAAACGCACGGGCCGTTGTCGAAAGCCTGCGTGCTTCACCACCCGCACCCGGTATCGATCGGGTGCGGGTTCCGGGAGATCCCGAAAGGGAAAGCGAACACCGGAAACGGACATCCGGCATCGAACTTCACTCGGAAGTCTGGCAAGGCCTCGTCGATGCCGCCTGCAAAAACGGGGTGCCGATACCGTCAACCTGAAAATGCGGCGCCGACCCCGTTTTCAGTTGGCAATGTACCGATACTTGTCGCGACGTAACCTGCCCTCCTGCAGGAGGTCCTTGACAGCCCGTTTCGCGTCGGCGCTGGAAAGCGACACACCGGTCACCTGTTCAACGCCCGCGCGAATGGCGGACATTTTGCAGCCTGTTTCTCCGGCCCGGGCAATGACGCCGGCAACCTCGCCCATCGCCTGCGCAACTTCTGCGGAAACGGGCTTGCGGGGCCGCCCACGCCTGCCGCCTCCCGATGGCGCCAACGATGCGGTCGACTCCGGTTCTTCCGTTTCACCTGTCGCCGGATCTTCCTCGAAGGGAATCGAGTCGTCCTCGGACTGCGCCGCCTCCGATTCCTGACCCCCATCAGATCCGGTTGCCGAATTGTCGACATTCGACGTCATGCCGTCATCCAAAGGAGTTTCAGATTCCGCCTGAGCGGCCTCGGACGCGGGTTCCCCGACAGCCACGAAGCGGTAGCCCTCGCGACGAATGCTCATTTCCGACAGAAGTGACTGAAGAACTTCGTCAAGCGCCTTGCGAGCCGGCTCCTCGCCCTTGCGATTGGCGAGCAATCCGCTCAAGGCTGAACGCTTGATGCCGTATTGTCCGGAATTGGAAATCGCGGCGAGCACTTTCTTGGGTGCAACCCTGACATGTCCTCCGGCGGTCCTTCCGGTAGCCTTGCGACCCCGTCCCTTTCCGGAAGGAGTCTTGCCGGTTTTCCTGGCAGGGCGCCTGCCCCTCCTCGCCGGCTGGCGCTCCGCAACGGCATCACCGATCAGCGCTTCCAGGCTTTGTGCCGCCTTTTGCATGTCCTCGATCGATTTTCCGACAGTCGCGGCTTCGGCCAGCAATGTCTGGCGCCTTTCCTCTTCGGATGCAATTTCCCTGTTAATCAGCACCAGGGCCTCTGCAATCTTGGCGTTGCTCACGTGGATTCCCTTTCCCGGTTTGCCTCGAGATTCCGGTATGTTCCAATATTCACTAAGGCCGGGGTGCCCAAACGTCAATCCCTTTGTGCAGGAAGAAGGATTTCATTTGGGAAAGTGTGGTAGGTTCCGCATCCAATTGCTGTTGGAGTTCGGCAGATGGCAGACAGTGACACCAAGGAAGGCTGGAACGAGGATGATTCACGCCACTTCATCGACTACGGCGCCTATTTTGTGCCCGAGCGGGAGACACAGATTGACACAATTTGCAGTGTCATTCCCGTGCCGCCGGAAAACTCCCTGATTGTCGACATCTGTTGCGGTGAAGGTCTTCTCGCATCGGCCCTGGCCCGACGATTCAGCCAATGCCATATATTGGCGCTTGATGGCTCATCGGCCATGCTCGAGGCAACAGGCAGGCGCCTCGGCAGGACCGGAACGTCCTGGACAACGTCCTTCATGGACATTTCCGATTCGGGCTGGCGGCAATTCGACCGTCCGGTCCATGCCTTCGTGTCATCGCTTGCCGTCCACCACCTCGATGGACCGGGAAAGGCCTCCTTGTTCAGGGATCTCGCGGCGGCCCTTGCACCCGGCGGCGTGATCGTCATCTGCGATCTCGTCGAGGCGCGGCGCCGGGAAGGCCTCACTCTGTGGGAGCGTCACTGGGATGACGGCGTCAGGGAAAGGGCCATTCGTCTCGATGGCAACGAGAAGATGCTGCACTTCTTCCGCGAGGACGGCTGGAACTATTACAGCGACCCCGAAGCCGATCCGGTCGACATGCCATCCGGTCTTTTCGAACAGCTCAAGTGGCTAGAGGAAGCCGGTCTGGTGGATGTCGATCTCCACTGGCTTGTGGCCGGACACGCGATCTTTTCAGCCCGCAAACCCTGAGACCTGCCGTCAGGCGCATTTGGAGAATCCGCAGGACGTGCAAAGATGGCACCCCTCCTGATGGATGAGACCGGGAAGGCCGCATCGCGGACAACTGGCGGAGCGGCGATGCGCTTCGCCAGCGGAACCGATGCTCTCTCCCGAATCGCTGATGAAACCGATGTTGGTCATGTGGGTCTCGAGAACATCGCCGATGGCGGCCAGCAGCGAGGGCACATAACGACCGTCCATCCATGAGCCGCCGCGCGGATCGAACACCGCCTTCAGTTCCTCGACCACGAAACTCACGTCGCCACCACGGCGGAACACCGCCGAGATCATCCGGGTGAGACCCAGCGTCCAGGCGTAGTGATCCATGTTCTTCGAATTGATGAAGACCTCGAACGGCCGCCTCCGGCCATTCCTGACCACATCGTTCACGGTCAGGTAGATCGCATGGTCACTCTCCGGCCAGCGCAGCTTGTAGGTCCTCCCCGGGAGAACCTCGGGACGGTCGAGGGGCCGGGTCAGGTGAATGACGCCGGCCGTTTCGAACGCATCTCCCGGGGTTTCGGATCCGGGCTCGTCAAGGGGCAGCAAAGGCTCGGCGTCCGCGGCTGCGGGCGCCTCGAGGACAGCACCCGTGACGTCGTTCGGCCGGTAGGTCGTGCATCCCTTGCATCCCAACCGGTAGGCCTCGAGATAGACATCCTTGAAGTCCTCGAAGGCAATGTCCTCGGGCACGTTGATGGTCTTGGAGATCGAGCTGTCGATGTACTCCTGGACCGCCGCCTGCATGCGGATGTGGTCGGCCGGCCTCAAGCCCTGGGCGTCCACGAAGTAGTCGGGCAAGGGAGCGGACTCGCCTCGCATCCGGCGCCACAGGCGGAGCGCAAAGTCGGTGACCTCCTCGCTCCTCCTGGTGCCGTCGGGCATCAGCACGTTGCGCGTGTAGGAGAAGGCAAAGACCGGTTCGAGACCAGACGAGATGTTGTCGGCGAAGAGCGAAATGGTGCCGGTCGGGGCGATCGATGTCAGCAGCGCATTGCGGATGCCGTTGGCGGCGATCGCCTCGCGCACATCCCGGTCGAGTCCGGCAACGGTGTCGCCCGCCAGATAGGCTTCGGCATCGAAGAGCGGGAAGGGTCCCTTTTCCTTCGCCAGGCGCGTCGATGCCAGATAGGCCTCGCGGCGCAGGTCTGCAAGCCAGCTGCGGGCCAGCGCGACCGCCCGTTCGCCGCCGTAATGCGCCTTCATCATGATGAGTGCGTCGGCAAGACCGGTGACGCCCAGGCCGATGCGCCGCTTGGCCACCGCCTCCTGGCGCTGTTCCTCGAGAGGAAAGCGCGAGACGTCGACGACGTTGTCCATCAGCCTCACCGCCGCCGCAACGGTGCGGGCGAATGCCTCGTGATCGAACCGGGCCTCATCGCCGAAGGGATCGGTGATGAAGCGCGTCAGGTTGAGCGATCCCAGCAGGCAGGCGCCATAGGGCGGAAGCGGCTGTTCGCCGCACGGGTTGGTGGCGGAAATGGTCTCGCAGTAGTGCAGGTTGTTCCGCCGGTTGATGCGGTCGATGAAGACGACGCCGGGCTCCGCACAGGCATAGGTGCTGCGCATGATCCGGTCCCACAGGGCACGGGCCGACACCGTTCCATGGACGACCCCGTCAAAGGTCAGCTTCCATGCATCGTCCTGCCGGACCGCGGTCATGAAGGCATCGCTGACCAGCACCGAGAGATTGAACATGCGCAACCGCCCGGCTTCCTGCTTGGCGTCGATGAAAGCCTCGATGTCCGGATGGTCGCAGCGCATGGTCGCCATCATCGCGCCGCGCCGATGGCCGGCGCTCATGATGGTGCGGCACATGGAATCCCAGACATCCATGAAGGTCAACGGCCCGGAGGCGTCGGCGCCCACGCCACGAACGGCGGCACCCTTCGGCCTCAGAGTCGAGAAGTCGTAGCCGATCCCGCCACCGGCCTGCATGGTGAGTGCCGCTTCCTTCAGGTGATCGAAGATACCGCCCATGTCATCGGGAATGGTCCCCATGACAAAGCAGTTGAAGAGCGTGACATTCCTCTCGGTGCCCGCACCGGCCAGAATCCTGCCGGCAGGCAGGAAGCGGTAGCCCGACATGGCTTGAAGGAACTGTTCCTCGATTCGGCAACGGTTCCCGGCGTCCTCCACCGACGCGCAGGCATTCGCCACCCGTCGCCAGGTCGCCTCGACATTGTCGTCCACCGGCGTGCCGTCGGGGCCCTTGAGACGGTACTTCATGTCCCAGATCTGCAGGGCAATGGGGGATTGTGCGTCGCTCATCAAGGCATCTCTTGCCACTCTCGTGACATCATAACGTTCCTCATATGTACCATCAACTGCGGTTCCCTTTCCTGGCTTCGGCGACAAGCTCGCTGGTTCCGTTTTCTATCCTTGATTCAAGCTCTTCCATGAATCGTGACCGTGGCAGGGCAGGCGGAATCGCCTCGAGAAACGCCATGACGGCGCACCCCGGCCTCTTTTTGATCTGCCGGCGCGGCCAGAAGACCCCACAGTTGAGCGCCACCGGAACCACCGGCACCCCCAGCGCGACATAAAGTCCGGCAACGCCACGCTGGTAGGCAACCCTTTCGCCTGGAGCCGTGCGTGTCCCTTCGGGAAAGATCACGATGCACCTGCCCTCGTCGGTGACCCTTGCCGCGTGACCCAGGATCCGGCGCAGCGAGGCAAGGCCGGCACGGCGATCAATGGCCAGGCAGTCCATGGCCGAAACGAACCAGCCGACAACCGGAAGACGAACGATTTCCTGCTTGATGACGAAACAGGCATCCGGAAACAGCCGCACGAGAGCATAGGCTTCCAGGGCCGACTGATGTTTGACCGCAATCAGTGCCGGACCGCACGGCAGGTTGTTCCTGCCCCTCACCTCGAGCCTGAGTCCGGCCACCACGTCGAGGAGAAAGAGTTGCACGCCGGCAAACCAGACAGGAACCCGGGCGGCCAGGCGGCGCGCAAGGAGCAGTGCCGGCAACATCGTGAGACCCAGAAACACCATGACGCCAAGCGACAGGACGAGAAACGCGCATGATCTGACGGCGGTCATGCCGGAGGCCAGATCAGGCTGACGAGATACTTGGAGTACTCGCCGGCAAGAAGCAGCAGGGTCCGAGGATGGCGCCACCAGATATCCAGATGCACCGCTCCTGACACGACCGGGTAGGGAATGACATCGATCGCCGGCATGATCCTGTGGAAGAGTACAAGACTGCGCGGCATGTGATAATTGGCGGTCACAAGGATCATGGACGTGCGTCCTCCCGCCGCCATCCAGTTCGCTGTCTCGCGCACATTGCCCACGGTATGACGGGCATCGTGTCCAAGATCGATGCAGCAGGCCAGGGTTGTAGGCGCCTGACTATTGAGATCGAGGATCTCGGCGACATCGACGCCACTGTGAACACCGGTGACGAAAAGGCGATCCGCCATTCCCTCTTGCAAGAGTTCGATCCCGGCGGGCAGCCGTTCCCTCCCTCCCGTGAGCACGACGATTGCATCCGCCTTCCGGCTTGCCACCGGCGGCGTTTCCGGGTTGATCTGCGTGACAAAGCGCATCAGGCCGCCAACCCATATCGCCACCAGAATCGCCACCAGGACGATGACAAGCCGCGCCTTCAACGCGCTCCTCCGCCTCACGGCATGCGACCCAGTGAGGTGATCACCGTTACCCGCGCAGCCACCATCGCCACCAGCGCCGCGACGACGGGAAGCGCGCCGAGAAAGATCCACTCGCGGGTCCCGAGGGAGACCGCCGGCAACAGGGGAGCCTCCACACTGCCGGGCAATTCGCGCATCAAGATCATCATGATGATGATGGCCAGAACGTTGCCGGGTATGCCTCCCACCAACGCCAGAAGGAGGGACTGGTTCTGGAACTGGATCGCGATGTAGCTGTCCTGGGCTCCGATCTGGTGCATGATCTCGATCGTGTCCTGATGTATGGACAGAGCCGTCCGCGTCACGTAGACGATCGAGACAACGGAGATCAGCGCGATGATGACCAGCATCAGGGCGGTCACCAGCTGAACGGTACCGACGGTGCTGTGCACGGCGAGGAGCCACTGCGGTTCGACATAGACTGTGACGGCGCCGGCGGTCTCTTCGAGAATCTGCTCGATGATGTCGCTTCTCAGGGCGTCGGCCGACAGGGCTTCGATCTCGATCAGCACCGGCAACGGCAACAGATCCAGGTCGGGCCTGCCACCAGTCCACGCCTCGATGGTCTCGAGAATCTCGTCATCGCCGACCAGGCGGACCCGGGTGATTCCAGGCAACTGCGCCAGCACCTCGATGGAGGTGGTGACCGTCTCTTCGCTGGCGCTGTCCCGGGACATCTCGATGGTGGCGCGATGCTGCTGACCGGTGATCTGCCACCCGTCGGCGACTTCATCGATGGCCAGCGACGCCCCGAGCACAAGGGTCGACAGGAACACCATGGCGCCGATGATTGTCGGAACAAAGCTGGACGAGGGATCCGATGCGAGCGGGACCTCCCGCGGTCGCTGTCGCCACCTCACCATGGGCGGCCCGCCTTCAGGAAGCCTTCCTTGAGGTGGAGGACCGGATGGGGAAACCGCTGCGGAAGTCTGGTGTTGTGGGTGGCGATCACGAGGGTCGTGCCGTGACGATTGAGCTCCATGAAGAGCATCATCAGGCGATCTGCCATCGGCTCGTCGAGATTGCCCGTCGGCTCATCGGCGAGCAGCACATCCGGCTGGCCGATCACTGCCCTCGCCACGGCGACCCGCTGCTTTTCACCACCCGACATGAAGGGCGGCTTCACCTCGGCCATGGTATCGAGGCCCACCCATTCCAGCAGCTGGTGGACGTGATCGCGCACCATATCCGGGTCCGTACCGACCAGGCGCAGCGGCAGCGCAACGTTGTCGAATGCGGAGAGATGATCGAGCAGGTTGTAGTCCTGGAAAACGACACCGATGCGCCGGCGGAAGCCCGTGAGGGCGCTCCGCGTTGCCGTCGCCACATCCTGTCCGAACATGGTCAGCAGCCCCCGGGTGGGCCGCCGGCCAAGATAGAGCAGGCTCAAGAGCGAGGTCTTGCCGGCGCCTGTGGGTCCGACGAGATAGTGGCCGGATCCCGATTCCAGGGTGAGATCGATGTCGTGCAGGACTTCCGGTCCACTGCCATAGCGCAGACCGACGTTTTCAAACCGAATCACGTCAACTTTCCCTGCTTCATGCCCGATGAGGAGGCAAGGTCCCCTGGACACTATCACAGTGCCGGACCCGACTGCATGCCATGAGCGGAAGGGGTGTCAGAACCGCCTGAGCAGGCGGCGGAGGTACTCCTGCTCCTCCTGGGGCCTGTGCTGTTCGGCGGCGCGACGTTTCAACTCCTCAAGTATCTGGCGAACGCGGATGAGGGATCCCTTGTCGGGAATGTTGATATCGTCGGTGGCGGAACCGATTGAGTTGCCGAGACTGCGGCCAATCGGGTCCCTGGGTGCGGAGAAGAATCCCTGGGAGTCTCCGGCCACGCCTTCCCCGAGGAGATCGAGAATCTGCGCCATCATGTCGCCGGCGCCTTCCTTGAGGAAATCGACTGCTTCTGTCTGGTGGTCGACCGCATGCCCCGGACGGTTGGCGTCGAGCTGGCGGACAGCGCGGCGCATCGAGCGGTGGGCCCGGTTGTAGTGGCGGGGCACGTCGTAGCCGAACTCTTCCATGCGCTCCATGAAACTCTCGAGCACATCCCTCACGTCAGCCTGGCGACCGGCCTGCGAGGTCGTGTCGATGTCCTCTTCGCCGACATCGCGCAGAATCCTGAAACTCTCGTCCAGCAGTTGCTGCTGCTCGCTGATGATCTGACGGATGGTCTGGATCAGTTCCACGGCTTCGGCAGACGAACTTCCCGAAAGATCGCTGAGATTGCCCACGGAGATGCTTTCCATGATCTCCTGGAGACGCGTCAGCAGGGTCCGGGCCTGCTGGCGCGAACCGGTGCGCACCAGTTCGGTGATCCTGTCCACGAGATCGGTCAGTTCGCGGCTGCCGACCGCTTTCAACGCCTCGGTGGGGTCGAACAGCTCTCCTGGATCCGAACGCAGTCTGTTCGAAAGGGCACGCATGTAGTCGTCCATGGCGTTGCGCAGTTCCGCGAGCAGGCGTTCGATCTCTGCATCCGGCGCACCGTCGCTGAGGGCCTTGAGAATCTGCTGCTGAAGATCGCGCACCCGCTGCTCGGCGAAAGCCAGCGGACCCTCTTCGATGGCAAGCGCCGTTTCCCACATCAGTCCGATCACGTCGTCGTCTGTCGATTCCCGACCGGCGCTGTAATCGAGGCGCAGGGCGCCTGTTACCAGCGCCAGGTGAACATCGATCTCCGAAAGGTAGGATTCCGGCTCCCTTGAAAGACGGTGCAACACCGAGGCCGTCTCGCCAGCCAGGTCCCGGTCGACCGCGAAGGCCTTGCGCTGCTTCGCGATCTCGCGCGCCACCGGATGATGGAAAAAGCGCTCCGGCATCTCGAAGGTATGACGGACGCTCGCACTGCTCTGGCCGATTTCGTCCGTGGCGATCAGAATCAGTTCCACCTCGTGACCCGCCCATGGATGCGCCATGAGATTGTAGAAGGCGGGACCCGACACGGTGCGGATTCCCGGCTGCGCCAGCGGCACGGATATCAGCAACACATCATCGTCGGCACCGTCCGGACGGCGTATCTCACCGGTGATGGACATGAGACCGTAATCGTCGCTGGCGGCAACATCGAGACGCAGCCCGGTCCGCAGTGTCTCGGCAGGCTCCGCCGTGAGGGCGACCTGGGGCGGTTCATCGGCGATGAAGGTGATCGTTCGCCCATCCAGCACGATGCCGGACTGGATGATCGAGAACCGCGTTCCGCTGTCCAGCACATGGGTGATCTGCCAGTTCTCTTCTCCGGCGCTGGTGAAGTCGAACGTCCCGTCGTCGACAGTCAGCACCGGAGTACCGGAGCCGCCGCGGACCTGCACCACCAGTTCGCTGCCGACGGGCACCGCCACCGGGTGGTCCTCTGCGCTCTGCTCGAACCAGATGGGAGCGACGTCGGTATAGGCCGGAGGCGTGATCCAGAACGTCGCCTCGCCGGCAGCACCGGCGCTTCCGCTCACGGAGTACCCTGGCTGCAGCAAAGCGGAGAAGTTGGCCCGGGCCTGCGACCAGCCGGCAATCACTCCCCAGGCCAGGACCAGCAGGGCAAGATACCTGAGGGCGAAGCGGTCGCGAGAGGCCACCGCACTGAGCGGCCAGCCGACCCGCAGGAGGCGAACGCGCCCGGCTTCCCGCGTCCGGTGCAATTCGAACAGCGCCTGGCTCGCCCCGTCCTGGAGATCGCCCGCATAGGCATCGTCGAGCGCCATCAAGGGTCTGTGCGGCACACCACTTCCGGTTTCGAGGCGGCGTCGCACATGCCCTTCCGCAGGCCAGGCAAATCCCCTGAAATCCCGCCACAGGACCAGAGGTGCGGCAACGCTGAAGAAGACGAGAAGGGCGATGTGGAGGATCCCGGGGAGCGATGACACGACTCCGAGCAGGACGAGTCCCAGGAAGAGGATGACGAGGGACGCAGCGCGCCAGGACCGGATGACGAGATCCTCCCAGACCAGCGCCAGGCGGGCCAGAACCAGCCGCCGCGCGATGAAGGCGGACGCACCGTGGTCAGAGGACCGTGTCATGGCTCTGCAGGTCTGGAACTGTCTCCAGCGCCATCATTTCATCATGTCCTGGCCGTCTGCGGACCACGGCATGGCGATCTTGGTTCACCATCACCTCCGGTACCAGCAAGCGTCCATTGTAACCCGAGGCCATGACGGCGCCATAGGCACCGGCGTGACCGATGGCCAGCAGGTCACCGTCTTCGAGAGCGGGCAACATCACGTCCCGGGCCAGCACGTCGCCCGATTCGCAAACCGGCCCTGCCACCACGGATTCGAGCAGCGGTGCCGCCGCTTCGCGGTGTGGCCAGACCGGATGGCGCGCACCATAGAGTGTCGGCCGCACGAGGTCGTTCATGGCCGCATCGACGATGACGATGCGTTTCGACCCGGCCTGCTTGACCGTGTTCACCCCGGTTACAAGGACGCCGGCAGACGCGACCAGCCAGCGTCCAGGTTCAATGGCGAGTTCCGCATCCGTCCGGCAGCGGATATCCGCCAGCAGACGCGCATAACCGTCGAGGTCAATCGACTCTTCCGCGTCGTGGTAGGCGATGCCCAGGCCGCCGCCAAGGTCGAGTGAGGCCACACCGTCCAGCGAGCCCGCCAGGTTCAGCAGCCTGTCAAAGGCGGTACGGTAGAGTCCGATATCGTGTATCTGGGAGCCGATGTGAACCGCGAGTCCAACAGGCTGGACCAGGGGATGAGCCAGGGCCCTTGACCACAAGTGACGGATGGTGGCCGCGGGGAGGCCGAACTTGTCGGTCTGCCGCCCGGTGGAGATCTTCTCGTGCCCGCCTGCATCGACATCCGGATTGAACCGGAATGCCACGGGCGCTTCCTTGCGCAGACTGTCGCAGATCTCCAGGATGCGCTCGAATTCGCCTTCGCTCTCGACGTTGATCTGCCTGATGCCGTTCTCCAGGGCGAAGACGATCTCGTCGCGGGACTTGCCAACGCCAGAGAAGACAATCGTGCTGCCGTCGAGTCCCGCGACCAGGCAACGATGGATCTCGCCGGCCGAAACGACATCCGCCCCCGCACCCAGGCCACCGAGGAGATGGACGACCGCGAGATTGCTGTTAGCCTTGACCGCGTAGAGGACCGATGTGCCGGTCCCGGCCACCGCGTCCCGGAGGCGAAGGAAGCGGTCGCGCAGCGCCGTCGCGCTGTAACAGTAGAAGGGCGTGCCAACCTCGCGGGCAATGCTTGCGAGATCCACCTCCTCCACATGCAACCGCCCGTTGCGGTACGTGAAGGCGTTCAACTGTCGCCCGACTCCCCGTCCGAGCCGGGGCGTGTCAGATCCCCCTTGCGCCCGCATGCGGCTGCAAGGGCTGCAAGCACCAGCATCAGGGCACTGCGTCTGGTCATGCAAGATATCTCCTGCGGGCTTCTTCTACCGCTTCAGCCACCCGTTGTGGCGCCGTGCCGCCCGAACTCGCACGGCTGGCGACCGAAGAATCGACTGTGAGAACGTGGCGTACCGAGGCATCGAGACGGTCGTCCACCCGGCGCATCGCGTCAAGCGGCAACGACGCCAGATCGCACCCCTTCTCCTCGGCAAGCGCCACGAGCCGGCCGGTGGTGCGATGGGCTTCCCGGAACGGAAGGCCCTTCTCGCGAACCAGCCAGTCCGCGAGATCGGTTGCGGTCATGAAACCATCGTCCATGCGCGCCCTCATGACTTCCGTGTTGACGGTCATGCCGCGTATCATGGCCGCTGCCGCCGGAATCGCCAGCAGCAGCGTCGCGGCGGCATCGAAGAGCGGTTCCTTGTCTTCCTGCATGTCCTTGCCGTAGGTCATCGGCAGACCCTTGAGCATGGTCAGAAGCGACATCAGGGCGCCGGTCAGGCGTCCGGCCTTGCCGCGCACCAGTTCGGCGGCGTCGGCATTGCGTTTCTGGGGCATGATCGACGAGCCCGTGGTCAGACTGTCGGGCAGGCGCACAAATCCGAAGTTCGGACTGGTCCACAGGACGAGTTCTTCCGCCAGTCGCGACAGGTGCACGCCGATGATGGCGCCGGCAGCGAGAAACTCCAGGCAGAAATCCCGGTCCGACACTGCATCCATGGAATTGGCCGCCGGCCGGTCGAAGCCCAGCGAGGCGGCCGTCGCTTCCCGGTCTATGGGAAACGATGTCCCGGCCAGCGCCGCGGCCCCCAACGGTGATTCGTTCATTCTGCGCCGACAGTCCTTCAGCCTGCCTCTATCGCGGCCGAACATCTCGACATAGGCAAGCATGTGATGGCCGAAGGTGACGGGCTGGGCGGGCTGCAGGTGTGTCATGCCCGGCATGACCGACGCCGCATGCCGGTCCGCCTGGCCAATCAGCGACTCCTGCAGACCGGTGAGCGCCTCATCGAGATGATCGAGGTGATCGCGCAACCACAGGCGCAGGTCCGTCGCCACCTGGTCGTTGCGCGAACGCGCCGTGTGCAGGCGCCGGGCCGGCTCGCCGATGAGATCGGCAAGACGTGACTCGATGTTCATGTGGACATCTTCCAGCGCCGGGTCCCAGGTCATGGTCCCGTCCTCGATCTCGCGGGCGATGCGATCGAGTCCCTCCTGAATGGCATCGTTGTCGGCGGCCGAAATGATGCCCGCGGCTGCCAGCATGGAGGCGTGGGCTCTGGATCCGGTGATGTCGTAGGGCGCCAGCTGGCGGTCAAAATCCACCGAGGCGTTGATCCGCTCCATGATGGCGGACGGCTCCTCGCGGAAGCGGCCGCCCCGGACAGGGTTGGAGTTGTTCTCTGCTGACATGCCAATCAGGCGCCGGAGCGGATTGTCGATGCTGGTACCGGCCTGCCGACGCATGCCATGAGGCCGGAACGCGCCGCGGAGTGTAGCGGGCGCCGGCAACCGTGTCCAAAGACTGCCGGAAGAGGTCACGGACGCAGACGTGGCGTTTGCGTTTCAACCGGGTATTCTCCGCATCTCCTCGATACCGCGATGGCGATCCCCCTAGTGATGAATGCTCCCGAGGCGCCGGCCCGCAGCTTGTTGTTCCTGGCGTGCCGCGTCTTCCTTCCCTTCGCAGCGGGTTACTTCCTCTCCTATCTCTTCCGGACCGTGAACGCCGTTCTCGGACCGGTTCTCGGCGAGGAACTGGCCCTGGATGCCGCTGCCATCGGCCTGATGACAAGTGCCTTCTTCCTCGCCTTTGCCGGCATCCAGATTCCTCTCGGCATGGCGCTCGACAGGTTCGGACCCAGGCGCACGCATGCGGTGCTGCTTGTCATCGCCGCCGCGGGTGCGGTCCTGTTCAGCCAGGGTGACGGCACCCTCGTCCTCACCCTGGCGCGCGCCATCATCGGCCTCGGCATGGCCGGGGGCCTTCTGGCCGCCATGAAGATGTTTGCACTGTGGTTTCCCGGGCAAAAGCTGCCCCTGGTCAACGGCCTGGTCCTGGCCGCGGGCGGGGCTGGAGCCATGGCCGCATCCGCTCCGGTTCACGCCATGATCGATCTCATCGGCTGGCGGCATCTGTTTGTCGTACTCGCTGCCGTGACCCTGCTGGTGGCGGTGGTCATCCACGTCGTCGTACCGGAGCGACGGGTGGCAGGCACTCCGGTAACACTGACGGACCAGTTGAAGGGGCTCCGGCTCATCCAGCGTTCGCCGGCCTTCCGGGCTGTCGCGCCGCTGGTGATGACGACCCAGGCGGCGTGGCTGTCGACCCAGGCGCTGTGGTTCGGACCATGGCTGCGCGACATGGCCGGCCTCGACGCCGGCCACGCGGCCCAGGCCCTCTTCATCGGCGGCCTGGCCATGATCGCCGGGTATGCCTTCCTCGGCTGGCTTGCCGAACGGCTGAGCCGCATCGGAATCCCGATCTCCCTCGTCGCGGCCCCGGTCACTTTGGTGTTCATTGCGGTACAGGCGATGCTGGCGCTGGGCAGCAGTCTGCCTGCATGGGTGCTGACCGCGGCGTTCTCCGCGACCGGGGGCGCGGTCATCATCTACTATGCCGACATGACCCAGAGGTTCCCGCCGGCCATGGCCGGCAGGGTCAATACCACGCTCGCCCTCTACACATTCGCCCTTGGCGGCGCTCTCCAGATCCTTGTCGGTCTCGTCCTCAATCTCTTCCCGGCGCCCGAGGGCGGCTATGCGCCTTCAGGCTACCTTGCCGCCTTCGGCGGCTGGGTCCTGGTCCAGCTCGCCTGCTTTGCCTGGTACCTCGCCCGCCGGCGTCACTGCTGACGCCGGACCCAGACCCCGTACTCCAGCAGGCGGCTGTGGAACAGCGCCTCACCCCAGAGCGAACCGGAAGTCTGGCGTCCGCAGGTCACCGGTGGCGCCGGCTCTCGTCGAGATCGGCCAGAATTTCGTCGGGCGTGGCGACGGGCGCGGGCTTGAGCGGCGACCCCGAGGTGGCCAGCGTCGGCGCGCCGGGTACTGGAAGCGGAGCGCCTTGGTTCAGGCAGTCTTGACGTTGTCCGGATGGGCGGCCGCAAAGTCTGGCAATCCTTTGCAATACTCATTGATTCTTCGAATGTTCGGCCACGCCGCGACGTCGAGTTCCCAGCGCTCCGCGTTGTAGACCTGCGGAACCAAACAGCAATCCGCCAGACCCGGCGTGTCGGCGTTGCAGCTTCGTCCCGATCGCGGGTCATTCAGCAACGCCTCGACTGCGTCCAGTCCGCGACGCATGAAATGCTGCATCCACGCAATCCTTGTCGCGTCATCGCCATCACAGACCGTCTGCAGATGATTGACGACGTGCAGATTGCAGATCGGATGAATGTCCATCGCGATGGCATAGGCGATGGTTCTGATGCGGGCCCGATCCGCAGGGGCGCTCGGGAGCAAGGGCATGCCTGGCCGCGTTTCATCCAGGTACTCCAATGCGGCCAATGACTGGGTGAATCGCTGTCCGTCGATGACGAGGACCGGCACGAAGCCCTGAGGATTGCGTTCGATATGGTCGGCGTTTCTGTGAGCTCCGGTTCTCAGGTCAACGTCAAGACTCGTACTCTCGATGCCCTTCAGTCGCAGGCCAATCCGCAATCGATAACTGGCCGAAGAACGCCAGTAATCGTAGAGCACGGCCTGCGTTGGCGGACCCTCGGCCACGCTGCCGCTCATGCGCCCGAGAGCTGCGATTCATGCAGCCATTCGGCGTGTTTCGGCGCGCGCTTTGTCCTCGACCATTCCTCGAGCATGTCCCACTTCACCGCGTCGAGGCGCTTCAGCTTCTCGTCTTCATCCGGGTCCGGGCAGGCAAGTTCCAATCGATGACCGTTGGGATCGAAGAAGTAGATCGAGTGAAAGATCGAATGATCCGTTACACCGAGGACATTGACACCGTTTGCTTCCAGCCGCGCACGGTACGCGAGCAGCGTTTCGCGATCCCTGACCCTGAAGGCGATGTGCTGGACCCATTCGGGCGTGTTCGGATCCTTCTCCATTTCGGGTTTGGTCGGCAGTTCGAAGAACGCCAGAATGTTGCCGTTTCCCGCATCCAGGAAGATGTGCATGTAGGGATCGGGTTCGCCGGTCGATGGCACACGGTCTTCGGCAATCGCCAGCACGAAGTCCATGCCGAGGTTGTCGCGATACCACTCGACCGTCTCCTTGGCGTCCCTGCACCGGTAAGCGACATGATGAATTCGGTCGATGTTCATGAGGATTTCCTTTCCGATGCTGCTTCTTTGGCCTTGTGCCCCGAACCGGCCGCAACCGAAAGTTCGAACGCCTGGCGCAAAACGGATCGATCACCTATGTGGTTGGCCAGTATGAGAACGAGCCTGGCGTTCAATGCGTCGCTTTCGTCGTCGCTTCGACCCTCGTGAAGCTCCAGAAGTTCGGCATAGAAGCCGTCCGGGTCGTCGATGTTCGGTTCGACAATCAGGGAGTTCACCGTCTTGATCCTTCCCGCTCAGTTCTCAAGTTTTCCGACTGCCCGGCGGACGGCACGGGTTACGATGGCCGCATCGAAACTCGGCCACCGTGCAGCGACATGCTGGTCCGGCCTCATCAGATAACAGGCGGTCCGTTCAGCGCCCAGGTATCGCCGGCCCAGGTGGCTGTCGGCGTCGCATCGCAGAGCAACGAACTCGACAGGAATGCGATCCACGACAAGGTTCCCGACGGGGCTTTCCAGATTGAACAAGACGACCTGGAACCGACCGCCCAGGCGGTCCAGCAACCATCCGTCGGAAATGGGGGCGTCGACGGCCGGGGCCCCGGGACGCGTATGGTCCGGGAACACATCGGCGTCCAGGGTGTTCAGGGGCGAACCGTCGTACACTGCCGGAACCGAAAGTCGTCCCGAGTTCACGAGCGGTCGCGCGAACGTTGCGATCTCCGACAAGTCGAGAACCGCGTCGCGAAACAGGCGGCTGACACGTGACTTGGGCGTTATGAAGTCGGACGAGCGCGATGAATTGAGGATGTTCTCATCGGCCGCATGAATGCGTTCGATGTCGTACGTCTCCAGGAGCGACTCGGGCGCCAAATCGTCAATGACCAGTTTCAACTTCCAGATCAGGTTGTCCGTGTCCTGAAGGCCGCTGTTGGCGCCGCGCGCCCCGAAGGGCGATACCTGGTGTGCCGCATCACCGCAAAAGATAACGCGCCCGTGGCGGAACTTCTCCATGCGGCGGCACTGGAACGTATAGATCGACGTCCATTCCAGATCGAACACCACATCGTCGCCCAGCATGGATTTCAGGCGCGGAATGACGTTTTCCGGCCTCTTTTCCCTTTCCTTGTCGACATCCCAACCGAGTTGAAGGTCAATCCGCCACAGATTGTCCGGTTGCTTGTGCAGCAACGCCGACTGGTTGCGGTTGAATGGCGGATCGAACCAGAACCATCGTTCCGTGGGAAACTCCGCCGCCATGACCACGTCGGCGATCAGGAAATTGTCCTCGAACACGCGTCCGACGAAATCCAGTCCCAACATTGATCGGACGGGCGAATTGGCACCATCGCAAGCCAAGACCCAATCGGCGCAAAGGCGGTATGGACCCTCGGGCGTCTCAACCGTGAGGTCTACACCGTCCCCGTCCAGTTCAACCGCCGTCACACGGTTTCCGCCGCGTATCTCGATGGACAGGCCATCCGACGCCAAGACCTCGCAGTGTTCGACCAGATACTGCTCGAAGTAGTACTGCTGAAGATTGATGAATGCCGGGCGGCGATGGCCGTCCTCGGGTAGAAGATCGAACTGGTACACCCTGCGTTCGTTGAAAAAGACCTTACCCCTGTTCCAGACGACACCCTTGTCGACAAATCGGTCGCCGCATCCGAGGCGGTCCAGGATCTCCAACAGTCTCTTTGCGAAACAGATCGCCCGCGATCCGTAACTGACCTTGTCGGCGTCGTCCAGGACCAGGACAGGCACTCCATGCTGCGCCAGATCGACGGCCGCCGCCAACCCGACCGGACCCGCGCCGATGACGATGACCTCGTGGCGGACAGGCGCCTCGGAATCCTGGTCCGGTGCGCGCCGATACGAATACAGCGGCGTTTCGAAGATCCGAGGTTCCGGGCATTGCGCTGCGATCATGGTCACGTCCGCCGACTCAATCTTGCAGCGCCTTCCACATTTCACGGTCCCGTTTGGCCGTCCAGATACGCGGCGTGTCGATTCCCATCGCCTCGTCGTAGGCTCGGGCCACGTTGAACGGCAAACAGTGTTCGTAGATTGCAAAGCTCTCGAACTTCGGATCACAGACTTCGCGGCACGCCGCCATGGCGTCCTTGAGCGGCCGGCCGGCCGCTGCCGCAGCAGCGACCGGACGATAGGTGCTGGCGACAAAATCCCGAGTCAGCGCAACGGCTTCCCTGACTTGATCGGGTGTTCTCAGCGCGTCGCCGCGCCCCGGTGCCAGCGCCCTCGGAGCGAATGCTCCGATCTTGTCCAATGTAACGGGCCAGTCGTGAAAGTGACCGTCGCCGCAGTAGCACGCCGAATGGAATTCAACCTGATCGCCGGAGAACATGACGCTGGAGTCGGGAACCCAGGCGACAATGTCGCCGGCAGTGTGGGCCCGCCCGAGGTGCATGAGGTCAACGCGCCGCTTGCCGAGATAAACGGTCATCGAATTGCGGAACGTCATGGTTGGCCATGTCAGTCCCGGAATGCTTCCCGCGTTTTCGAACAGACGGGGAAACCGTTCATACTCGCTGTCCCAGTCTTCCTGTCCTCTTTCGTGGATCATCGCGCGACACATGTCCGAGGCGATCACCTGTTCGGCCCCGTAAGCGGATGCGCCGAGAACCCGCACGGCGTGGTAGTGGCTCAAGACGACGTACTTGACGGGCTTGTCCGTGACGCCTCGGATCCGCTCGATGACCTGCTGCGCCATGACGGGCGTTGCCTGGGTATCGATGACCATGACGCCGTCGTCGCCGACGATGACGCCGGTGTTCGGATCGCCCTCGGCTGTGAAGGCATAGAGATCGGGTCCGACCTCGGTGAACGAGATCGTTTTTTCTTCAGTATCGCCGGTCGATGCGAAGGAATTGGACATGCGTGTGAACTCCAGCTCTGGTCAGGTCCAGGTACGGGCCGGATGGGCGGGCAGTACGGTCCCGCTGCACTCGCCGAACCCGATGCGATAGCCATCACCCTGCGCCCAGCCGGTCATCACCACCGTGTCGCCATCCTCAAGGAACGTGCGGGTCTCACCGGTCTTCAGGATGAGTGGGGTCTTGCCGCCCCAGGCGATCTCGAGAAGAGAGCCGAACTGATCGCGCTCGGGGCCGGAAATCGTTCCAGATCCCAGGAGATCACCGGTTCGCATGCGGCACCCACCGTTGGCATGATGGGCCAACTGCTGGGCGGAGGAGTAATACATGTGCCGGTAGTTGGTGCGACAGATCGTGGTCGCGGCGTGAGCGTTCTCCGGCTGAAGATCGACCTGGAGTTCAATGTCGTACAGCGATGGCGCCGACTCGACCAGATAAGGCAGCAGCGCGACTTCGCGTTCGGGCGCCGGCGTGCGAAACGGTTCCAGCGCCGCCGCCGTCACGACCCACGGACTGATGGACGTCGCGAACGCCTTCGACTGAAATGGGCCGAGCGGTTGGTACTCCCAGGCTTGAATGTCTCGCGCCGACCAGTCGTTGAGCAGCACGTAACCAAATATCATCTCATCGGCTTCGGTAACGCTGACCTGCTCACCCAAGGCACTGGACAGTCCAACGACAGCCCCGATCTCGAGCTCGATGTCGAGACGGCGGCTCGGGTGGTAGACGGGGGCGTCAGCGTCCGGCGATTTCAGCTGCCCCCAGGGTCGGCGGATGCCTGTTCCGCTGACAACGACGGTGGAGGACCGTCCGTTGTATCCGATCGGAATGTGCAGCCAGTTCGGCGGCAGGGCATTTTCAGCTCCCCGAAACATGGTCCCAACGTTGAAGGCATGCTGCCGTCCGGCATAGAAATCAGTGTATTCGGACACGTTGAACGGCAGACGCGGCGTGACGTTCGCCATCGAAAGCAGCGCAGCGTCGCGCAGACGCGAATCGTCGCGCAGGCGCCGCTCCTCGCCATCCACGGACAAGAGATCGGTCAACTGTTCCCGGACAGAACGCCAAGACTGCGTGCCGCATGCCATGAAGGCATTCAGCGATGCCCCTTCGAACACCGGCCTATCCGCATCGACGTCGATGAGGCCTTCCTGCTCCAGCAAGCGCAGGTCGAGCGCACAATCACCAATGGCAACAGCGCAGCGCGGGTCACCATCAGTTGCGGAGACGACCCCGTAGGGGAGATTCTCCAGCGGGAAACCGCAGCCTTCCGAATTCGCACTGCCGAGCCAACTGTCCATATCGCGGGATCCTCCTGGCTTCGCGGGTGACCGAAACCGAACTCAATCGGCCAAGACTGCCGGAAGCGGCACGTCGAGCGCGGTGACCACGGCCCAGGGAATCGTATCGGCCTGGTTCCGGTCGAGAAGCAATGCTGGCGACACGATGACGTTGTCGGCATTGATCCTGGCCGGGACCCCCTGCCCATGGAACGGGTCGTAGACGCGGCGCATTTCCGGCGTTGTTTCCGGTTTCCTGGTTTCGCGGCTGAAGACCGGCTCGATGGCCAGTATCAGACCGCGCCCTCCAATGTCCCCGACCCGGGGGCTGGTCGTTTTCAACGCCTCCAACACGCGCATGAGGTGATCACCGACCTGCCTGACGTTCCAGGCCACGTTCAACCGCATGGCTTCATTCATTGCGACCAGGATCGCCGCGGCTCCGACAAGGCGGCCCGAGCAGGTGTAGCCATGCCCGATCAAACCGTCAACATCGCACGCAGCTTCGAACGCCCCCGCGACCTTGGCGGAGATCGTCGCCGCACCGAACGGGACGTAACCGTTCGTGATCGCCCTGGCGGTGCACATCATGTGCGACCGAACTCCAGACAAACGCGCACCCGTCCAGGCGCCAGTTCGCCCAAGGGCGGTCATGACGTCATCCGTGATCGGCAGAACGCCGCGCCGCGAACAGGGGAATCGCCGGGAATTGGAGTGTTTCACGCGCATGGCAGGACCGTCGTCCTGATCCGTACCGGGCAGCGGGTCTCTCGAGCGGACAAGCCGTGACGACGCTTATCGTTCCTCAAGGTCCACTTCACGCGACGTGCAACCGGGGTTTCGCCTGAGTCGTCGTGGAAGCCACGGCCGCTCCTGCGACCGAACCAGCCCGCCTCGACATCCTTGGCGAGCAATGGACACGGACGGTACTTCTCGCGGGCCGCCGATCAGGCGGTTCGGGACACTTCCAGGTCGAACAGCAGAATATCCATCGCGCGGGCGACAGCGTTCTTCCGCCGGTCGTAGCTCGCGAGCATGACTCCCTGGCCCTGTTCGGCCAGATACGAACACGACGCCAGATGCAGGGCGTCGAGGGTGCGCACCGCAGCGGGGGCGGGAAAGGCATCCAGCGCCCGCGCCATCACCGACGCAGACAGTTCCAGCATCGCTACACGGCGCGGTCAGCCAGCGTGCTGCCTCGCCATAAACATCCGCCAGCCCGCGCGCATGCAGCCGGGCCCAGATCTCGTACTCCAGCAGGCGGCTGGAAAGCAGGGTCTCTTCCCAGAGCCAGCCGGGGGGCTGGCGGTCCTCGGCGAGAAGATGCGCGAGCGCGACGGACGTGTCGATGTAGATCACCGATCGCGCCGGCTCTCGTCCAGATCGGCCAGCACTTCGTCGAGCGTGGCTACGGGTGGGGGTTTGGGCGGCGGACCCGAAGCGGCCAGCCTCGGCGGCGTCAGCACGCCGGACCGCACCGCCTCGGCCAAAAGGGCGTCGGCGACAATCGGGCTCCGGGTTTCCCGCAGCGGGCCGAGTTCCGCCACGACCCGATCGCGATCAGTCACGAGAATGGTTTCGCCGGAGGCAGCCAGCCGGACGTACTCGCTCAGCTTGCTGTTCAGAACCTTGATACCCACCGATCGCATGTGAGCAAGGTAGCGACGGATGGCTACTTCGCCAGCCACGCGGGCCGACCGATCGCGGACGTTGCAACAGGAAGGACAGCGACTCATTCGCATCCTCGTCCGGCAGCACCCATGCGGTTGCCGTCGGGCGAAGTGCATGATCGGCGCCAGCGAACCTGGACACCGATGAGTACTATCTCGTCGGGATCGGGGTTTCGCCTGAATAGTCGTAGAAGCCGCGGCCGGACTTGCGGCCGAGCCAGCCGGCCTCGACATACTTGGCGAGCAGGGGACACGGGCGGTACTTGGTGTCCGCGAGGCCGTCATAGAGCACCTGCATGACGGAATAGCAGACATCGAGGCCGATGAAGTCGGCGAGTTCGAGCGGGCCCATGGGATGGTTGGCGCCGAGCCGCATCGCCGTATCGATGGAGTCGACGGTGCCGACGCCTTCGTAGAGGGCGTAGACCGCTTCATTGATCATCGGCAGCAGGATGCGGTTGACGATGAAGGCCGGGAAATCTTCGGCGTTGGCCGGCACCTTGCCGAGTTCCAGCGTCAGCTCGCGGATGGTATCGAAGGTCTCGCCGTCGGTGGCCAGTCCGCGGATCAGCTCCACCAGGTTCATCATCGGCACCGGGTTCATGAAGTGCATGCCCATGAACTTCTCCGGCCGGTCGGTGGCCGCCGCGAGACGCGTGATGGGAATCGACGACGTGTTGGTGCAGATGATGGCGTCCGCCTTGAGGGACGCTGTCAGTTCGGCAAGAATCTCCTTCTTGACCTTCTCGTTCTCGCTAGCAGCCTCGATGACGCAGTCGCAGTCAGCCAGTCCGGCATAGGAGTCGACCACGGCAATGCGGCCGAGCGCGGCATCCATCTGTTCCTGATCGATGACACCACGCCGCCGCTGACGCTCCATGTTGGAGCGCACCACCTCGACGCCGGCTTCCGCGAGATCCCGCGACATGTCGATAACCAGGATGTCGTATCCCGCCAGGGCGCAGACGTGGGCGATTCCCGACCCCATCTGACCGGCGCCGATCACGCCAATGCTCCTGATCTCCATGCCCAATAGCCTATCTCCCGGTCACCGCGGCTGGATGCCTCTCTCTTCCAACTCGGCCTTCAGTTCGGGAACGGCATCGAAGAGGTCCGCAACCAGACCGAAATCGGCCACCTGGAAGATCGGCGCCTCCTCGTCCTTGTTGATGCAGGCGATGACCTTGCTGTCCTTCATGCCGGCCAGATGCTGGATGGCGCCCGAGATGCCGACGGCAAGATAGAGTTCCGGCGCCACCACCTTTCCGGTCTGTCCCACCTGGTAGTCGTTGGGCACGTAGCCGGCATCGACAGCGGCCCGGCTGGCGCCGACGGCCGCTCCGAGAATGTCCGCCACCTCCTCGAGCATGGCGAAGTTGTCACCGGATTTCATGCCACGGCCGCCTGAAATGACCACGCGGGCCGTGGTCAGTTCCGGGCGTTCGCTGCCGGAAAGCGCGGCGCCCTCGAAGCTGGAGAGACCGGCATCGGCCGCACCCGCCACCGCCTCGACGGGAACCGCCGTGTCGCTCTCCTCGGCGGCGTCAAAGGCCGTCGTGCGAACCGTGACAAACACGATGTCGTCGGTCGACTGGACGGTGGCCATGGCGTTTCCGGCGTAGATCGGGCGCACGAAGGTATCGGCAGCGACCACCTCGGTGATGTCCGAGACCTGCTGCTTGTCGAGAAGCGCTGCGGCCCGCGGCATGATGTTCTTGCCGGTGGTAGTGGCCGGCGCCACGACATGGCTGTAGTCCGGCGCCAGCCCGACGATGAGCGGGGCAACGTTCTCGGCGAGCTGCGCCTCGAGCGGCGCCTCGTCGGCAAGAAGAACCCGGGCAATGCCGGCCAAACGGGAAGCGGTTTCAGCCACCGCACCGCAGCCGCTGCCCGCCACCAGAACGGTGATGTCGCCGCCCATTTCCCGGGCGGCCGTCACGGCACTCCCGGTGGCCGCCGCAAGTTCCTGATTGTCGTGTTCCGCATAGACCAGTATCGCCATGTCAGATCGCTCCGGCGTCGTTCTGCAGCTTGTCCACCAGTTCCCCGACGGAACCGACCTTGATGCCGGCCTTGCGGCGCGGCGGTTCCTCGACACTGACCACCTTCAGGCGGGGTGTCACGTCGATCCCGAGTTCGTCGGGCGTACGCTTGGCAATTTCCTTCTTGCGCGCCTTCATGATGTTGGGAAGTGACGCGTATCGCGGATCATTGAGCCTGAGGTCCACGGTGATGATGGCCGGCAGCGTCAGCATCACCGACTCGAGCCCGCCATCGACTTCGCGCACGACCTTCAGAGAACCGTTCGCAGCCTCGACCTTCGAGACGAATGTGCCCTGGGCCCAGCCCAGCAGCCCGGCGAGCATCTGACCGGTCTGGTTGGCATCGTCATCAATTGCCTGCTTGCCGAGGATGACCACATCGGGCGACTCCTCGGCAACGATACGGGCAATCATCTTGGCCACGGCAAGCGGCTCAAGATCATCGTCGTGAACGACATGAATGGCCCGATCGGCGCCCATGGCCAACGCCGTGCGCAGGGTTTCCTGACTCTGGGTCGGTCCGAGCGAGAGAGCGATCACCTCGGTGGCGGATCCTGCCTCCTTCATGCGGATCGCCTCCTCGACGGCAATCTCGTCGAAGGGATTCATCGACATCTTGACGTTGGCAAGATCGACTCCCGAACGGTCGGCCTTGACGCGCACTTTCACGTTGTAATCAATGACCCGTTTGACCGGGACGAGCACTTTCATGGCGTGCCTCTCCAGGCGCTTGTTGTGACAGGGATGAGCCGGAATCCGCGGCAGGATTTCGCCGGGCACACTAAGGCCGCTCGATTGCCGGAGTCAACGCAACGTCGGCGCATGCCGGCTCACCCGTCCCGGGTGGCGCCGGGAGCCCACAGATGATCGGCGCGGCCGTTGTCGTTGAGACGGCGCGCCATCACGAAGAGGTGATCGGAGAGCCGGTTGGTGTACTCGAGAGCCGCCGGATTGACGGTCTCGTCGAGGGAAAGCGCGGTGATCAGGCGTTCGGCCCGGCGGACCACCGTGCGCGCCAGGTGAAGCCATGCCGAAACATCGGATCCTCCCGGCAGGATGAATGAGGTCAGCGGCTCGAGGCTGGCGTTCATGGCATCGATTTCACCTTCGAGACGCGCCACCTGGGCGGGAATGATGCGCAGCGCACCCGCACCGCGGCGGCCCTCCTCGGGAACGGCGAGATCGGCTCCGAGATCGAAGAGATCGTTCTGGATACGCGCCAGCATCGCGTCGCAATCCCCGTCCGCGTGCACCCTGGCAAGGCCGATCACCGAGTTCGCCTCATCCACGGTGCCGAAGGCCTCGATCCTGAGAGCGTGCTTGGCCACCCGGCTGCCATCGCCCAGGGACGTCTCGCCCCGGTCTCCACCGCGGGTATAGATCCTGTCCAGCTTGACGATGGTTCTAACCTCCCTGCATGACGAGAAACATGATGGCGAGAAGGACCAGAGCAGCCAGCTGAAATCCCACGCGAAAGCGCATCATGCGGTTGCCGTGACGCCGGTTGAACTCGCCTCCGCGGGCAAACCCGCCAATGCCGACAAAGAGAGCGATGAGGGTGAGGGCGACAAAGCCCAGAATCGCATAGCCAATCCAGTTCATGGCGTCACCTCGCGCCGTCCCGCCATGGTCAGTTCGCCGCGGCAAGCAGACGCCTGGCGATCACCTGCGCCTGGATTTCCGCCGCGCCTTCGAAGATGTTGAGGATACGGGCGTCGCACAGCAGCCGGCTTGCCTCGTACTCGAGGGCGTAGCCGTTGCCGCCATGGATCTGCAGGGTGTTGTCGGCCGCCGACCAGGCCACCCGGGCGCCGAGAAGCTTGGCCATGCCCGCCTCGAGATCGCAGCGCCGGCCGGAGTCCTTGCGGCGCGCCGCGTACCAGCACAGCTGACGGGACATCATCGTCTCGACGGCCATCCATGCGAGCTTGTTGGCAACCCGCGGGAAACCGGCGATGGCGCGGCCGAACTGGTGACGCTCCAGGGCATAGGCCAGACCCGCTTCAAGAGCGGCCTGCGCCACCCCGGTGGCCCGGGCCGCGGTCTGGATGCGCGCCGATTCGAACGTCGCCATGAGTTGCTTGAACCCCTTGCCCTCTTCGCCGCCAAGCAGGTTCCCGGCCGGAACCTCGAAACGGTCGAAACCGATCTCGTACTCCTTCATGCCACGATAGCCGAGAACGCCGATCTCGCCACCCGACATGCCGGGAGAGGGAAACGGGTCGTCCTCGGTGCCACGCGGCTTTTCGGCCAGAAACATGCTCAAGCCCCGGTAACCCGGTTCGTCCCCGTCGGTGCGCGCCAGGAGAGTCATGAGATCGGCGCGGGCGGCATGGGTGATCCAGGTCTTGTTGCCGGTGACGTGGTAGCGATCGCCGTCGCGCACCGCGCGCGTGGCGAGGCTGCCGAGATCCGAGCCCGTGCCGGGTTCCGTGAAGACCGCGGTCGGGATGATGTCCCCGGAAACGATCCCCGGGAGCCATCGCTGCTGCTGTTCCGGCGTGCCGCCGGTGATGATGAGTTCGGCAGCAATCTCGGTGCGCGTGCCAAGCGAACCGACGCCGATGTAACCGCGCGAGAGTTCCTCGGTGACCACGCACATCGCCACCTTGGAAAGACCCAGACCGCCGTGCTCGGCAGGCACGGACAGACCGAAGACGCCAAGATCGGCGAGTTCCCGGAGAATCTCGAGGGGAATCAGCTCGTCGCCAAGATGCCAGGCGTGCGCCCTGGGCCTGATGCGCTCATCGGCATAGCGGCGGAACTGGTCGCGGACCATGACCAGATCGCCTTCGAGTCCGGTGTCGGCGACGCGCCCTTCGCCGAGAAGGAGGGCAAGCCGGGAAAGGCTTTCCTTCGTCGATCCGCGGTTGATCAGATCCACTACGTCTTCGGTCCACAAGGCATGGTGGTCGTCGCCGCCGACCGCAAGGTCACGCAGGCGCACGATTTCCCCCTGGCTCATGGCGATGCCGCCGGTCAGTTGGGCGAGGAACTCCTGAAAGGCGCAGTCGAGGACAAGCTGTTCCGTTTCGCCGAACCGCCCTTCCGGCTCCAGGGATTCGGCCCAGCGGAGCATCTGGCGCAGGCTCTCGACACAGGTCGCCACCCAGGCAAGGCCATGCACCGCATGCTGGCATGAATCGAGACGCCGGGAATCAATGGCGTCGCCGTCGTCAGCCACCATGCCCCTGACCCCTGCGCGGGCGGAGCCGAGAACCCGGTCGGCGGCGTCAAGGGCGCCACGGCAGCGTGAGAGAAGAGCGTTGGCGTTCATCCGGACCCTAGCCTTCGAGGACGTCCTCGAGGGTGCGCAAGCCTGGTCGCGGAGACTGCACGAGAACCGCCATGTTGCCCGGCTTGTGCTCGTTGGCGCGCATCTTCATGTGGGCGCGGGGAATGTCATCCCACGAGAAGACTTCCGACATGCAGGGGTCGAGACGGCGTTCCAGCATCAGCCGGTTCGCCTGTGCCGCCTGCATGAGGTTGGCGAAATGGCTGCCCTGGATGCGCTTCTGGCGCATCCACACGAAGCGGGCATCGAAGGTGATGTTGTATCCGGTGGTCCCGGCGCAGAACACCACCATGCCACCGCGCTTGACGACAAAACACGAGACCGGGAACGTCGACTCGCCCGGGTGTTCGAAGACGAAGTCGACATCGTTGCCCTTGCCGGTGAAGGACCAGATGGCCTTGCCGAACTCCCGGCACTTCTTCATGTAGGCGGCATAGGCTTCCGTGTCCGAAACCTCCGGCAGCCGCCCCCAGCAGTCGTAGTCCTTCCGGTTGATGACGCCGCGCGCACCGAGCGACAGCACGAAGTCGGCCTTCTCATCGTCACTGATGACGCCGATGGCATTGGCGCCGGCGGTGGCGATCAACTGGACGGCATAGGATCCAAGGCCTCCCGAGGCGCCCCACACCAGGACATTGTGGCCGGGCCTGAGGATATGCGGCCGGTGACCGAACAGCATGCGGTAGGCCGTCGCCAGGGTGAGGGTATAGCAGGCCGACTCTTCCCAGGTGAGGTGGCGCGGACGGGCCATGAGCTGCTGGGCCTGGACGCGGGTGAACTGGGCAAAGCTGCCATCACCGGTCTCGTAGCCCCAGATGCGCTGGCTGGTGGAGTACATCGGATCGCCACCGTTGCATTCCTCGTCGTCGCCATCGTCCTGGTTGCAGTGGATGACGACCTCGTCACCAACCTTCCAGCGCTTCACCCTGGAGCCGACGGCCCAGACAATTCCCGAGGCGTCGGACCCGGCAATGTGAACGTCACCCTTGTGAACGTCGAAGGGGCTGATGGGAACGCCGAGAGAGGCCCACACACCGTTGTAGTTGACACCCGCCGCCATCACGAGAACCAGGGCCTCGTTGCTGTCGATCTCGTGCGTTGGCAGCACCTCCACCTGCATCGCCGTCGAGGGTTCGCCGTGGCGTTCGCGGCGGATCGCCCACGCATACATGTTGGCCGGAACATGTCCCAGAGGGGGGATCTCGCCAAGTTCGTAGAGATCCTTGATCGGCGCCTCGTACTCTCCGGACGGCGCATCGGCTGCCATGACCATCATCTGCTCCTGTCGGTTTCAACACAGTCAATCCATGTTGCATTGCAACATGTCAACGGGGAAGCGGCTGCAATCCCATTGTTTTTGGCCTGCCGGGCATTTGCAACGTTTATTGCATCGCAGCATGATTGGCCGGCGACCGTACGTGGATGGATGTCATGACAAGCTCGTCCCCTCCCAGTCCCGACCGGTGCAGGGATCGTCCGTGGCTCATGCGGACCTATTCCGGCCACAGTACGGCACGGGACTCCAACCGGCTCTATCGCACGAACCTGGAGCGCGGACAGACGGGACTGTCGGTGGCCTTTGATCTGCCGACCCAGACGGGCCACGACGCCGACGAGGCCATCGCCCGCGGCGAGGTCGGGCGGGTCGGCGTGCCGGTCTCCCATCTCGGCGACATGGAAGCGCTGTTCGACGGCATCCCTCTCGAGCGCATGAACACGTCGATGACGATCAACGCCACCGCGCCGTGGCTCTTCGCCCTCTACATCGCGCTTGCCGACCGGCGCGGTGTGGCTCGAAAGGCGCTCCAGGGGACCATCCAGAACGACATCGTCAAGGAGTACCTGTCGCGCGGCACCTACATTTTCCCGCCCGGACCTTCTCTCAGGCTGACGACGGACACGATCCTCTTCTCGGTTCGCGAAACACCCGCCTGGAACCCTGTCAATGTCTGCCCCTATCACCTGCAGGAAGCGGGAGCGACGCCGGTTCAGGAGATTGCCTTCTCGCTGGCCAACGCCATCGCCATCCTCGATGCGATCAGGGAATCGGGCGAGGTAACGGAGGAGGGCTTCGCCCGGGTCGTGGGACGCGTCAGCTTCTTCGTCAACGCCGGCATCCGGTTCATCACGGAAATGTGCAAGATGCGGGCCTTCACCGAGCTGTGGGACGACATCACGCTCAAGCGTTACGGCATCGAGGACGCGAGGTTCCGCCGCTTCCGCTACGGCGTCCAGGTCAACTCCCTGGGACTGACGGAACAGCAGCCGGAGAACAATGTCTACCGCATTCTCCTCGAGATGCTCGCGGTGACCCTGTCAAGAAAGGCGAGGGCCCGCGCGGTCCAGTTGCCGGCATGGAACGAGGCCCTCGGTCTGCCACGGCCTTGGGACCAGCAGTGGAGCCTGCGCCTGCAGCAGATCGTCGCCATGGAAACCGACCTCCTGGAGTTCGACGACATCTTCGACGGCAACGCCGCCATCGAAGCGAAGGTCGAGGACCTGAAGCGGGCCGCCCTGGACGAACTCGATGTCATCAACAGGGCCGGTGGCGCCCTCATGGCAGTTGAATCAGGCTACATGAAACAGCGTCTGGTCGAATCGAACGCAAGGAGACTTGCCGCCATCGAATCAGGCGAAACGCCCGTCGTCGGCGTCAACGTGTTCACCGAATCGGCACCTTCGCCGCTCTCCGGCAACGAGTTCATGACTGTTTCGCTTGACGCCGAAGAGTCACAGATCGCCGGCCTGTCGGCATGGCGCGCCAGCCGCGATGACAGTGCGGCAAGCGCAGCCCTCGATGACCTGAAGGCGGCTGCCCGCGAGGGCCGCAACATCATGGAGCCCTCCATCGCCTGCGCCGGGGCGGGGGTGACAACCGGAGAGTGGGGCGGAGCCCTGCGCGAGGTCTTCGGGGGCTACCGGGCACCCACCGGACTGACGGCGGCACCTGCGGTGTCCGGCGGTGACCTTGCCACTGCCCGGCGCCACGTGGAACACGCGTCGCAGGTCCTGGGTCGCAGGCTGAAGCTCCTTGTCGGCAAGCCCGGGCTTGACGGTCACTCCAATGGCGCCGAGCAGATTGCCCTGCGCGCCCGCGACTGCGGTGTCGAGGTGGTTTATCAGGGAATCAGGCTGTCGCCCGAGCAGATCGCCTCATCCGCTCTCGAGGAGAGCGTGCACGTGGTCGGACTCTCCATTCTCTCTGGCGCCCACATCCGCCTCGTGACGGAGATCCGGCGTCTCATGGACGAGGAAGGTTGCGAGGCCGTTCCCATCGTCGTCGGCGGCATCATTCCCGATGCCGACATCCCGCTCCTGAAACATGCCGGGGTGGCACGAACCTACTCGCCACGTGACTACGACATTACGGCCATCATCCGCGACATCGCCGATATCGCCGCCGGAACACCGTAGGGCCGGCCTTCCTTCCCCCGGGGAGATTCCGGCGGCGCCATCCCTGCCCGGCAAAGCCGCGCTTCCCCGGCGCCGGACGGGCGGGCCATCGCCTTATCGGAAGTCGCGTGATTTCGGGATCGTGCGCACGTTCCGCGGATGGCGCGAGGGGAAGGCAACGGGGCCAGGCGGCGGCGCGGGTCCCTCGTCCGGCGTCAGCAGGTCGAGCCAGCCGGTCAGGTCCTCCAGCCGGTCGGCGACGAGATGGACGATGTCGCCGGCGCGCTGGATGCGTCCCCGGACCAGGACGAGGCGTGCGCCCAGCACCGCCCTGCGGAAACTCTCCAGTACCCTGGGCCAGACCACGATGTTCACGACCCCGGTTTCATCTTCCAGTGTCATGAAGATGACACCGCTGGCGCTGCCCGGGCGTTGGCGGACCAGGACGAGACCCGCGGCGGCGGTATGCTCCTTGTCGCGAGCGGCGGCGATGGCTTCGGCTGCCAGTGCACCCCGGTTTGCCAGACGCGCGCGCAGGAAGGCGAGCGGATGCGCCCGGAGTGAAAGCCTGAGTGTGCGGTAGTCCTCAATGACCTCCTCGCCAGCCGCCATGGCAGGCAGCGCGGCCGGCGCTTCTGTACCCTCGGTCGGCCCGTTTGCCGCCTCGAACAGTGGCAGCGGCTGTCCTTTCGGCAAGGCTCGAGCCTGCCAGAGGGCCTGACGCCGGTCGAGCCCCATGGAGCCGAAGGCATCGGCGGCAGCCAGCGTCTCGATGGCGGCGGCACCGATCCCGGTCTCGCGCTGCAACACGGCGATATCCCTCCAGGGCCTGCCGTCGCATGCCTTTATGATGCGCTCCGCATCCTCCTTGCCGAAGCCGGTGATCTGACGGAAGCCAAGCCTGAGCGCGTGGCGTCCGTCCGCCATGCGCTCCAGGTTGTTGTCCCAGCCGCTCGCATGGACATCGACCGGGAGCGCCTCGACCCCGTGTTCGCGTGCATCGCGCACGATCTGGGCGGGAGCGTAGAAGCCCATCGGCTGGGAATTGAGCAGCGCACAGGCAAAGACCTCCGGATGGTGGCACTTGAGCCAGGAGGAGACCCAGGCCAGCAGCGCAAAGCTCGCGGCATGGGACTCCGGGAAGCCGTAGTCCCCGAAGCCCTCGATCTGGCGAAAGCATCGCGCCGCGAGTTCCGGGTCGTAGCCGCGAGCGGTCATCCGGTCCACCATCCGGTCCCGCAAGGAGCTGAGTGTGCCACGCTTGCGGAAGGTCGCCATGGCATGGCGCAACGCATTGGCCTCATCCGGCGTGAACCGGGCGGCTTCCATGGCGATGCGCATCGCCTGTTCCTGGAAGAGCGGCACGCCGAGTGTCTTCTCCAGCACCTTGCGCAACTCGTCCGGCGGCCCGTGCTCGGGCGCGGGCTCAGGATAGACCACGTTCTCCAGCCCGTCCCGCCGACGCAGAAAGGGATGCACCATGTCGCCCTGGATCGGGCCCGGCCGCACGATCGCCACCTCGATCACCAGGTCGTAGTAGCAGCGCGGCTTCAGTCGCGGCAGCATGTTCATCTGCGCCCTGCTCTCGACCTGGAAGACGCCTATCGTGTCGGCCCGGCAGAGCATGTCATAGACTTGCTCGTCCTCCATCGGCACGGTGGGGAGCGTGAGGTCGAGGCCCTTGTGCGCAGCCAGCAGTTCGAAGGCCTTGCGGATGCAGGTCAGCATGCCGAGGCCCAGCACATCGACCTTCATCAGGCCAAGCGCCTCGAGGTCGTCCTTGTCCCACTCGATGAAGGTGCGGTCCTTCATCCCCGCATTGCCGATGGGCACGGTCTCATCGAGGCGGTCGCGCGTCAGCACGAAGCCGCCGACATGCTGCGAGAGATGGCGGGGGAAGCCCTGCAGTTCCGTCGCGAGGGCGACGGTCCGCCGCAGCAGCGGATCGGCAGGGTCAAGTCCCGCCTCGCGGAGGCGCTGTTCGGGCACGCCCTCACGGTGCATGTCACGGACAGCGGCAGCCAGCGCCGCGGCGGTGTCTTCGGAGAGTCCCATCGCCTTGCCCACATCACGCACGGCGCTGCGGGCGCGGTAGGAGATGACGGTGGCGGCGATCCCGGCGCGTTCGCGACCATAGCGCCCGTAGATGTACTGGAT
Source organism: Alphaproteobacteria bacterium (assembly GCA_965207785.1). GTDB lineage: Bacteria > Pseudomonadota > Alphaproteobacteria > SP197 > SP197 > SP197. Next base: position 244,149 of record CBDBNO010000012.1, read on the forward strand.
CACCTCCTCGCGTCGCTCATGCTCGAAATCGATGTCGATATCGGGTGGCTCGCGGCGTTCGCGGGAGACGAACCGCTCGAACAGAAGGTCGATTTGCTCCGGATCGACGGCGGTGATGCCGAGGCAGTAGCAGACGGCCGAGTTCGCCGCCGAGCCCCGCCCCTGGCAGAGGATGCCGTTCTCCCTGGCGAAGCGCACGATGTCGTGGACGGTGAGGAAGTAGGGTGCGTAGTCCAGCTCGTCGATCAACTCGAGCTCGTGACGGAGCGCGGCGCAGACCTTCTCCGGAATGCCATCCGGATAACACCGGACCGCGCCCTTGCGGACGAGCGCCTCCAGATGACGCTGCGGCGACGAGTCGGGTGGCACCGGCTCATCGGGATATTCATAGGCGATCTCGTCGAGGCTGAAACTGCAATGGGAGACGGCCTCGAGGCTCCGCTCCACCGCCTCTTCATGACCGCGGAAGAGGCGCGCCATCTCGATTCCATCCTTGAGGTGACGCTCGGCATTGGCGGCAAGGCGCCAGCCCGCCTGCGCCACGGTGACATGTTCGCGAATCGCCGTCAGCACGTCCTGAAGGGGACGTCGCCCGGACCGGTGGTAATGGACGTCGTTGGTGGCCAGCAGTGGCGTGCCAGTGCGCTCCGCAAGCGCCGCCAGACGATGGAGGCGGGCGCGGTCGTCGCCTCGATGGAGCATGTGCGCGGCGAGATAGAGCGGCCCGTCATGCGCGTGGCGGAACCTGGAGAGTTCCGTCCCGAAACCCTCGACGCTGCCGTCTTCCGGGGGCAGCGCAATCAGCAGCTGCCCCTCGGCATGGGCAAGCAGATCCTCCCGGTAGAGCAGGCACTTGCCCTTGGTCTCACGCCGCTGACCGAGGGTAAGCAGCCGGCAGAGGCGGCCCCAGGCGGCGCGGTCGCGGGGGTAGCAGAGCAGCGAGGCGCCGTCGGCGAGGTCGAGCCGCGCGCCGGTCAGGAGTCGGATGCCGGCCCGCTTTGCCGCCACGTGGGCGCGCACCGCGCCGGCAAGCGTGTTGCGGTCGGCAATGCCGATGGCCGCGAGTCCGAGACGCGCAGCCTCCTCCACCAGTTCTTCCGCATGGGAGGCGCCGCGCAGGAAGCTGAAATTGCTGCTCGCCTGCAGTTCCGCATAAGCGGCGCCGCTCATCCGTATAGCCCGTGGATGTACCAGCGGGGCGATCCCTTGCCCCCGGCGTCCCGGTAGAGCCCGGCCCGGAAGAGCCAGTAGCGGCGACCCTCCCGATCCTCAACACGGTAATAGTCGCGCGGTCTCGCCTCCGGCCCGCCGGCCCACCATTCCGGCTCAATGCGCTCAGGCCCCTCGGCGCGGACGATGCGGCGGCGGAGTCGACGCCAGGTGAACAGCGCCGGCGGCCCGTCCGGTACCTCCGCTACGGCATCCACCGGCTCGGGCCGGTCGAACAGGCGCAAGGGTCGTTGCGGCATCCCTGGCTGCGCGGGCCGTATCGCGCCCTTGCCATCGGGGTCCATCCGCCGCTCGGCACGCTCCGGCAGGTGACTTGCGACCGGTTCGAGGCGAAAGACGGATTCTTTCCCGAGACGGGCCTGCAGGCGGTCGATCAGGCGGACAAGTTCACCACTGCCTCCCCTGCCCTCCAGTCCGTCAGCCGCCAGCCGGTACTGCTCCGACGCAAGCGGCTCGGTGCGGACCGCGTGGAGCACCACGACGTCAATCCCGAAGCCGGGGTCCACGGTCTCGATCTTTCCGGCGAAGAGACCTGCAAGATGTGCGCCATCGCGGGTGGCGCGGACAGTGGAAACACGGCGTCGCGCCGTGCCGCCATCCACCCGGAAGAACAGGAGCACAAGATCCCGCACGCCCAGTCCTCTGCGTTCCAGCGAGGCAGAGAGATTGTCCAGCAGGCGGGCAAGCGCCGCCTCCAGCGCCGCGAGGTCGATCAGCGGTTCCGGAAAGGCAAGGCGCGCAAGACAGGCGGGCGGCGGCGGCAGGGACACGACAGGGTCGGTACGGCGCCCGAATGCGCAGTCGAGACGGTGCAGCACGGCGCCGCTGTGCCGGCCGAAGCGGCGGGCAAGCGCCGCGCGCGGCAAGGATTCCACCGCACCGACGGTCGCAAGGCCGAGGCGGCGCAACAGGCGGCTGTCTTCGGGTGCAAGCCTGAGCGCCTCGACCGGCAACGGCGCCAGCACGGTCAGGGTCCGGCCGGGTTCGGCGATACGCCGGCCCTTGTCGCCGAAGCGGGCGAGCGCCCAGGCGGCAGCAGGGGTGTCGGCAAGCCCGGCCCGCGCCTCGAAGCCAAGCCCTGCAAGGCGCACCTCCACCTCCACCGCCATCGCCGTTTCGCCGCCGAAGAGATGGGCACAGCCCGTGATGTCGAGCAGCAGGCCGTCCGCACCGTCGACCGCGCTCGAGGGCGTGAAACGGTGGCACCACAGTGCGAGGCGTTCGAGACCCCGCTGGTCTTCTTCAGGCCGGAATCCGGCAGTGACGAGGCGGGGCAGTAGCGCGCGGGCGTCCGCAAGCCGCATGCCGGACACGAGTCCTCCCGCTTCGGCCTGCCGGTTGACCGCCGCCAGCACCACGCCGTGCCGTCCCGGCGCGGTGAGCGCGAACGGAACCGGCTCAGCCGGCAGCCCGCTCGAGGGCCGGACGACGGACCGCCGTGCGCGACGCAGCCGGTCGATCGGCCAGCGCGGCAGCCATATCGAAATGACCCGTCTCACGGTTCCACTCCACAATGCAGGTCACGGGCCGTCCGCCCCGGCAGCGCGTCAGTTCCAGGCGCCAGCGAGGCAGGCCGGGAGCGGCCTCATCGAACGGCGAGGCAGAACCTGGCCACGCCGCAACACGCCAACGCGAAAAGGCGGCGCTTGCCGGGGCAAGCCCGTCGCCGCGCAACAGCAGCAAGGGGGTCCCGCTCTCGCGCGCGGCCAGCGCCAGACGGCGGCTGGCGACGAAGGCAAGCTGTTCCGTCTCGCCCAGAACTGCCGCAGCGGCGCCACTGCGCAGACTCTCCTCCATCGCCCACAGCGCATCCCGTTCGTGCCGGGTCTCGACGATCACCAGGTCCGCCGGATCCGCGCCGAGATCCCGCCAGCCCGGTCCGTAGAGCCGGCCCAGCCGGGCGACGCTGCCGGGACCCTGGCAGACCGCCACCGGACCGTGCCGGCCGAGTCGGGCCAGCAGGGCGGCAAGAAAGGCCAGGGCCGCCGGTCGGTCGGCCGGGGATGCGCCGGCCGCCTCGTGCACCCCGCCCAAGGCCAACCCGGCAGACGCCGGTTCCGGTCCCCGATCCGCCGGCAGCGCCCCGTCCAGCGCCTCGATCCCGGTTCGCCAGGGTCGTGGCAGGTCAACGGGATTCGCCGCTCCCGGCGAGCGCCGCTCCAGCACCGCGATCTGCCGGCGCAGCGCCGCAAGGCCGGCATCCTTCGAGACGGCAGATGCACCAGGGCAGGCGCTCACTTTTTCGGGAGAACAGGAAGAGATCATGTTTGTTCTTTATTTGTTCTCCTATGGCATGTCAAGAGGCACAGGGACCGGCGCCACCACGCCAGCCACCGCATGAGTTGCCTGCGCTCAATGCATGCTACGGCAGGGGTTCCTCTCCGGAGCGACTTCGAAGCTGTCTCAATGGGGCTGGGATATCAGGCGGATTTCCAGTTCCCGCTGGCGGCGTGAAGGGAATTCCGGTGCCAGCCTTGGCTCCGGTCATCCACCGGTCAACGGGCGCCTGCGCTTCCATCGCTGTCCGGAAGGAAGAGAAAGGCGAAAGACGCCTTCTCAAACGGCATGGCAACCGGGATCATGACCGGTCAAGGGACGGAGATGCTGCAACGAGACGCATGCCCTCGAGCATGACGCAACCGGCGAGGTAGGCGGTCATGCCACCCACGTCGTGGGGCGGCGAAACCGTGTTGACATCGACCGCGACGATGTCGAGGCCGGCCAGCGAGCGCAGGAAACCCAGCCCCTCGGCGGCACTGAGGCCCTCCCAGGTCGGCGTGGCGACTCCGGGAGCGCAGGACGGATCGAAGACGTCCATGTCCCAGCACAGGTAGACCTTGCGGCCGGCAAGGCGCTCCTGCAGCAGGGAAGCGGTGGCCTCGAGGCCCTGTCGCCGCATCTCGATATCGGGGATGAGGTGATAGCCGATGCCCTTCGTGTGCTCGAACACGCCCCCCATGAATACCGGGCCGCGGGCGCCGACGTGGAATGTGGACGCGGCGTCGATCAGGCCTTCCTCGGCGGCAATGGTGAACGTGGTGGCCGGCGAGATGCGATCCTGGCCGGTGGCCGGATAGGCATCGGTGTGGGCATCGACATGAATGACGCAGAGATCGTCATGGACCCGGCGCCATGCGCGCAACTGTGGCAGCGTGACGAGGCCGTCACCTCCCATCGTCAGGGTCGCCACACCCTCGCGGGCGATCCGCCATACCGCTTCCTCCATGACCTCGAAGGAAGGTTCGGGGCGGCCAGGTGTCACCAGGGCATCGCCGCAGTCGATGACGCCAAGTTCGTCGAGCGGGTTGGTGTCATCGAGAGGGGGGTGATAGGGACGCACGAGTCCGGACTGCTCGCGAATGGATGCCGGTCCCAGTCGGGATCCGATGCGTGTCGGATGAATCCCGCAATCAAAGGGCATGCCGACGATCGCCAGACGGCAGCCGCCGAGATTCCAGGTGACGGGCGCGTCCATGAAACCGGCAGTGGGGCGGTAGACCCTGGAATCGAAAATCGACGTCTCCATGACGGATCCCTATCCTCCTTGACGGGGTGTGCACGGCAGATACTCGCTGATCGGTCCTGATGGCGCCATTGAAGACCGGCCGGGTCTGGAGAGACTTCCCGACCTGGCGCCGCGATACAACACTGCGCCGACACAAGGAACTCCCTTGGTTCGCCTGGAGCACGATCGTCCGGACTTCACATCTATGCTCCGGGGCCTGGTCCCGTTCATCACCGGATGCCGGCGATTCTCGAAGATGACGCCATCAAACGATGGCTGCGCTCCGGGCCCCGGCAAGGCGATCAGGGATGCGCCATGGCGAGCACGTCTTCGGGCGCCAGGCCCGCCTCGCGCAACGACCGGATCGTCACCGAGCGGTCGCGCTTGGCATGACGCCGGCCGTCCTCTCGAAGAAGCAGCCGATGGTGGTGATGGAGAGGTTCCTTCCAGCCCATGAGCCGGCGGATCAGGCAATGGACATGGGTGGCGGGAGCGAGGTCGCACCCCCGCGTGACCACCGTCACGCCCTGGACATGATCGTCATGGGTGACAGCAAGGTGGTAGCTGGTGGGAATGTCCTTGCGCGCCAGAACCACGTCACCGGCTATGTCGATGTCGACCGGAATTGTCCTGCCGTCGAGCGTGCGCCACGCCAACGGACCCGACTCGTTCATTGCCCTGGCAACGTCGAGTCGCCAGGCATGATGCTCACCGGCCTCCATCCTCGCCTCGGCTTCGGCGGGGCAGAGCGTGCGACAGGTTCCAGGATAGACGAGACCCAGCGGGCCATGGGGCGCCGCTGACGCCAGTTCGACCTCCCGGACGATCTGGCGTCGGGTGCAGAAACACGGGTAGACAAGCCGGCGCGCCCGCAGTTCGGCAAGGACCGAGGCGTAGGCGTCAAGATGGTCCGACTGGAGCCGAACCTCTCCGTCCCAGTCAAGACCGAGCCAGTCAAGGTCCTCCAGGATGGCTTTTGCGAACGCGTCGCGACAGCGTGCCCGATCGATGTCCTCGATGCGCAAGAGAAACCGCCCTCCGTTGTCGCGAGCCAGGCGCCAGCCCTCGAGAGCCGAGAAGACGTGGCCGATGTGCAGCAACCCGGTGGGAGAGGGCGCGAAACGCGTGACGATAACGGACATGGGCGGAACCTCTCGTCAACGATACAGCCTCCGGGCCGGCATGGAAGGTCTGGACAACGACGAGGAAGAGGACCGATCTTTGGGCAGATGACCGAACGTCTTGGGGAGTTGATTGCCATGCCATTGTCAGGACCTGCCGTGCCACCCCGAAAGGGGCAAACACGCCAGCTTGTCGTGCTGCTGCACGGCTGGGGTGCGAACGGCAATGACCTGATCAGTCTTGCCGGGCCCCTGCAGACAACCCTTCCCCAGGCCCGGATCAGCAGCCCCGATGCTCCCGACCGGTGTGATCAAAACCCGGCCGGCCGCCAGTGGTATTCCCTGATGGAGCGACGTCCCGAACACGCACGACAGGGAATCGACCGGGCCAGCGACATGATCAACGCCTGGGTCGATGCGGAACTCGAGCGCCTCAGTCTCGACGACCGGGCGCTTGCCTTTCTGGGATTCAGCCAGGGTTGCATGATGGCGCTCCACGTGGCGCTGCGTCGACGGCAACCGGCCGCCGCCGTGGCGGGGTTTTCCGGCATGCTGATCGAAGAAGAAAGTCTGGGTCGGGAGATCGTCAGCCGACCGCCGGTCTTCCTGTGTCACGGCGATGCCGACGAGGTCGTTCCCTTCTCCATGCTGCACAGCGCGGTCGACACGCTCGGCCAGCACGACGTGCCCGTCCAGTGGCATGTCTGCAGGGGCATTGGACATGGCATCGACCCCGAATCCCTGGGCTTCGCCGCCCTCTTCATGAAGAACGCGTTGCGGAACAGCTGACAGCGCGACCATGTTTCGGCTCATTCATGACGAACCACCGGGCTTGCGGAGTTGCGGATCGGACACTTCCCTGGAGTCGGACGTTCGACCCGAATGCCGTATGCGTGCCCAGCATTGATTTGCTTCCTCTATGCACCTATGTTTGCATCATGAAAACCACTATTGATATTCCGGATTCCGAGCTTGAGGATGCAATCCGCTTCACGAACGCACGGACGAAGCGCGAGGCCGTTGTCAGCGCCATCGCGGACTTCAACCGCCGCATGCGCATGGCCAAGCTGGTCGACTATGCGGGGACGTGGGAGAATCTCATGACCCCGGAGGAACTTCAGGCCCAGCGTCGTCGGCGCTAATCCGTGATTCTGATCGATACATCAAGCTGGATCCACATGCTCCGGACTGGCGGAGATCCGGTCGTGCGGGAGCGCGTCATTGCCGCGCTCACCGGAGGTCTCGCCTGCTGGTGCCCACCGGTGCAGCTCGAGTTGTGGATCGGCGCCCGCGGAGAACGGGAGCGCGAAGAGCTTCGGGAGTTCGCAACGGCACTGCCCAGCCTCGACGTGGACGACCGGGTCTGGACCATGGCCTACGATATGGCCCGGCGAGCCAGGGCGCATGGAGTCACCGTACCTGCTGCGGACATCCTAATCGCTGCCTGTGCCCGGTCTCACGGGGCCGCTCTCGAGACATCGGACAGCGACTTCGCACTCCTGGCAGCAACCTGGCATTGACTGCCGAAGCTGCGTGACGGACGGCGCCGGAACCAAGGGTCCAGGCGTGAGCCCACGCCAGTCCGGTTCCGGGTTCGCCGGATAGCGGCTACACGACGCCGCCTGCCCTGAGATCCGCGATTTCGTCCTCCGACTTGCCGAGCAGGTTGCCGAGGACGGCGTCCGTGTGTTCGCCCAGAAGCGGTGGCGGGCGGCGATAGTCGGGAGGCGAGCCCTCTAGATTGACCGGACAGCGGACCAGGGGAACCGTGCCGGCCAGCGGGTGATCCATGTCAAACTGCATGCCGCGCGCCTGGATGTGCGGGTCCTCGTAGACCTGCCGGAAATTGTTCACCACACCATAGGGAATCCCCTCTCTCTCCAGGCGCTCGACCCACCAGGCACGGGGACGCCGCTTCATCAGGTCGACGACCTTTTCCACCAGGAGTTCGCGATGGCGGATGCGTGACGGATTGGTGGCGAAGCGTTCGTCATCGGCCAGGTCCGGCGCGTCCGCGAGACCGCACCAGCGGCGGAACTGCGTGTCGTTGCCGATGGCGATGATGATGGGATCGTCGGCCGTGTCGAACACCTGGTAGGGGAGCAGGTTCTGGTGGGCATTGCCGTAGCGCTTCGGCGCAACACCAGTCGTCAGGTAGTTCATGTTCATGTTGGCCATGAGCGCCACGGCGCAGTCCGAGAGCGCCATGTCGATGTACTGGCCCTCACCGGTCGCGTGTCGGTGATTGAGAGCGGCGAGAATGGCGATGGCGCTGTAGAGACCGGTGGTCAGGTCGGTGATGGCGACGCCCGCCTTTTGCGGCCCGCCGCCCGGCACGTCGTCGCGCTCCCCGGTGATCGACATGAAACCGCACAGGCCCTGGATGACGAAGTCGTAGCCGGCCCGCGCCGCATAGGGGCCCGTCTGCCCGAAGCCCGTGATCGAACAGTAGATGAGCCCGGGGTTGAGGGAACGAAGAGCGGGATAGTCGAGACCGTACTTTTCGAGACCGCCGACCTTGTAGTTCTCGACCAGGATATCGGCCCTTGCGGCCAGTTCGCGGGCGATGGCTTTCCCCCGGGGAGACGCGATGTTGAGCGTCAGCGACTGCTTTCCGCGGTTGGCCGCAAGGTAATAGGCCGCCTCCGAGGTGTCCTCGCCGGCGTCGTCCTTCAGGTAGGGCGGCCCCCAGGCCCGGGTGTCGTCACCGGTTCCCGGCCTTTCGACCTTGATCACGGTCGCCCCCAGATCGGCAAGAATCTGGGTGCACCAGGGACCGGCAAGAATGCGTGAAAGGTCGAGAACCACAATGCCGTCGAGTGCCAGGGCCATCAGCCTCTTCCCCTTGTCGTTGCATGACCCGAATCCAGGGCCACGAAACTGATATGACGGATGGACAGATTGAGTCCATGGCCCGTGGCAGGACATCACCGTCGTCACGTCATCTCAAGGGAACGGAATCCCGAGGGTTAACATCTGGCCGCCAGCCGCTATGATGCCGCCGAATGACGCCAATATTTTGGATTTCTCACCTCCGGAAACACTGCCAGTGGTATCGCTCCAGACATGTCCGGCTCTGGTCCTCAATGCGGACTACAAGCCGCTGAGCTACTTCCCGCTTTCGGTCTGGCCGTGGCAGGAGGCGGTCAAGGCGGTGTTTCTCGATCGCGTGGAGACCGTGAGTGCCTACGATCACACGGTCCGCTCGCCGTCATTCGAGATGCGGCTTCCCAGTGTCATCGCCCTGCGCAGCTACATCCCGCTCAACAAGCGGCCGGCCTTCACCCGGTTCAACGTGTTCCTGCGCGACCGGTTCTCATGCCAGTACTGCGGGTCGCGCTTCGAGACCCGCGACCTCACCTTCGACCACGTGATCCCCCGCTCGCGAGGCGGTCGGGCGTCCTGGAGCAATGTCGTGACGGCGTGCCGGACCTGCAACATGGCGAAAGGCAACAGGATGCCGGGCGAGGCCCGGATGTTTCCTCTCGCCAGACCGGTTGTTCCGACGACCTTCCAGCTGCGCCGCAACGGACAGTCCTTTCCGCCAAACTTTCTTCACGAGCACTGGCGCGACTATCTCTACTGGGACAGCGAACTCGTCTCGGACTGACACTCTTACGTCCGGGCCTGGCCGAAGGACCGGCAACGTGATGGGGCGTGGTCCGGGCGAACCCAGACCGCCATGTCACAACCTGGTCGACAGACGGATGGCAAGGCGCGTGCCACGGCGGATGGCGCCGGTGAACAGGGTGTGCGCGGGCGTCTCGCGGGCGCCGTGCTCCACAGCGGTATCGTGGTGGGCCATCTCGTCCTGGCGGAACTCCTCGATAGTGGCCCGAAGGTCCGCCTCGTCGTCTCCCAGGCGCCGGGCCTGGCTGGCGTAGTGCTCGCTGATGACGCTCTCGACGGCCTCGGTGCACGCCATGGCGGCACGGGGCCCCAGGAGAGCGGAGCCAACGCCAAGCGCAAAGCCCGCCACATGCCAAAGCGGCGACAGCACGGTCGGCCGCACCCGCCGTGCGACGATCAGTTCGTCGAAACGGTCGAGGTGTTTCTGTTCCTGTTCCGCCATGCGGCGAATGACCTTGCCTGCCTTGGTGCCGCCGAGCACGGCCAGCTGCCCGTCATAGATCCGCTTGGCACCGAATTCTCCGGCATGGTCGACCCGGATCATGGCATTGACAGTGTCGCGTACCGTGCCATCACCGGGCAGGAGACCATCGCGGGTATGGCGTCCTGCCGTCACTTCAGTCCCCGCAACGACGCCAGACAACCGGTGATGGCGACGGCGGCCAGCATGAAGGAAACAATGGCGTTCCACCCGGCCATGGACACGCCTGCCATCGACCATGCGACCTCGTCGCACCGCACCACATCGATTGCGAGAAAGGAATCGACCGACATCTCCCCGAACTCCGGTGGGCTGCACCCCGGCGATGCCACCCATTGCCATTCAACCATGACGTGCCATGCAGCGATAGCGGTTCCGGCAAGGAAGGCAAGGGCAAGGGCCGCCAGCATGATCGGCGCGCGCCCTGGCGTGATGAAAACAACGGAGACGGCCGCAACGGCAATGGATGCACCGTGGGCCCAGCGTTGGTCGATGCACAGGGGACAGGGTTCGAGCCCCGCCACATGCTGGAACCAGAAGGCGGTGGCGAGACAGGCGGCACTGGCGAGACCGAGCAGGCAGGCGAGCAGCCTGGGGTGTCGCCATACCACCATGGGAGAGAGGACGGTCATCGAACTCGGAGTATGACGCCGCCCCACGGACTCCTACAAGAACCACTTGATGGCAACGAAGCCGGCAACCAGTGCAACCAGCATCGCCAGGCCCGCCAGGGTGAGGTGGCGTTCCACGAGGCCGCGTACGGGCACGGCAAACCACGACAGCAGCGCCGCTTCGATGGCGAACCGCAGGCCTCGCGAGACGGCGGAGGCGGCGACGAAGACCCAGATGTCAAGGTGCATGGCGCCGGACGCCAGGGTCACCACCTTGTAGGGAATCGGCGTGAAGCCACCGGCAAGGACAATCCAGACCCCCCACACGCCGTAGAGGTCGGCATACTCCGCGTAGGCCTCCGCGTAACCGTAGAATTGAAGGACGGGCCAGGCGACGGCATCAAGGAGAAACAGCCCGATGGCGTAGCCCGTGATACCGCCCACGACGGTTCCGATTGTGGCGACAAGGGCAAGGAACCAGGCCCTGGAAGGCGTCGCGAACATCATCGGCAGAAGCAGGGCCTCCACGGGCACCGGGAAGAAGGAAGCCTCGGCGACGGCGAGCGCCAGCAGCCACCAGACCGCATGACGGCTGGCGGCAAGATCCATGGTCCTGGCGTAAAGGCGCTCAAACATGTCGAGGAATCCACGTTACCGTGTCCCGGTTCGCCGGCGTAGTGACCAGTCTTTGCCGAGGGAGTAGCATCATTCGAAGAAGATGGAGACAGGCATGGACGGAGTCAGGTCCCTTGAGCGCGACGCATCCACCGACGAGGCGATGGCCATTCTTGAGGAAGACGGGGCGGTCATCTTCCGTAATCTCGTCGATGACAATGTCATCGAACGGGTCAACGAGGAACTCGAACCCTACCTCGGCCGGGCCTACTTCGGTGAAGGCGAGTTCTGGGGCCGCAAGACACAACGCGTGAGTTCGCTGATCGCCAAGTCCAAGACCTATGGAGAGGAACTCGCCACGGCGCCGCAGATTCTCGCGGTCATGGATCGCCTGTTGCTGCCCCGTTGCGAACGCTATCAGCTTCACGTGACCCAGGCGGTGAGAATCGCTCCCGGCGAGGGACGCCAGATTGTGCATCGCGACGATGGTCTCATACCTTTCCGCCACCCCGGACCCCAGTGCCTGTGCAACACCATGTGGGCGCTGTCGGACTTCACGGTCGACAACGGCGCCACCAATGTCATTCCCGGCAGCCACCTCTGGGATGACGACACCTACCCAGACGACGATTCCAGGATCGCCTTCGCCGTGATGCCCAGAGGTTCATGTCTCATCTACCTCGGTTCGGTGTTCCACGGCGGTGGACAGAATGTCACGACCAATGAGGTCCGCACCGGGGCCATCACCGGATACAGCCTCGGCTGGCTGCGTCAGGAAGAAAACCAGTATCTCGCCGTTCCACCCGCCGTCGCCCGCGGCCTGCGCGAGGATGTCCAGCACCTGATCGGCTACCATCTGCACGACATCTTCCTCGGCTGGGTCGAGGGGCAGGATCCCCATGTCGTGCTCGAGGACAGGTTCGCCGAAGTCATGCCGGCCTCGCCGGAAGGCGGCGAGTACGTGGAGGATTCAAGCGTTTTCAAGACCGCGGTACTGGGAGAGCCGAGCCGGCATTGACGGTTCTTCTTGACCGGCCGCGCCAACCCCGACATTGATGACGCTCCTCAGGCCTCTGTGGCGGAACTGGTAGACGCGGCAGACTCAAAATCTGCTTTCCATCCGGAAGTGGGGGTTCGAGTCCCTCCAGAGGCACCACTTCAACGGCTCTATAAACCCACGCCCTAGTTGTGTCGGCGCTAGACACGACCAGTATCTGGCGTATAGCGGCTGTCGTCAACCCTGACCGGCAACTGAAACCCTTGGCTACGGCCTGCGGGGCCGCGATTCTGCTCTCCGCCTGCGCCTTCGACGACACGCAAACCGCCCGTCAGCACGCCGATGACGTAACCGACGCGATCGAGACCGCGACGCCAAATCCCGCTCCGGACTTTCATGTCCTGCAGGTCGATGCGGGCCGCCCCTTCACCGGCATCGAGATCCTCGAGCCTCCTGCAGCATCACTCCCTTCGCCGTGGACGAGCGACGATGCGGTCAGCCTCTCCCTCGCTGGCCGCATGGACGATCGGTCCACGGCCGCCCTCATCGAGGCCGCCACCGGTCTTGCGGTGCGGTTCCAGGGCCTGCGTCCGGACGATGCGCCGGACGATCCCTTCGGCCTCCCCGCCGTCGCCCTGCCGGAAGGCGGCATCTGGACGGGCCCGCTCGACGGCCTCCTCGACACCTGGACCGCCGCACGCGGCTACGCCTGGCGCTGGGTGCCGGCCGACGAGACCGTCGAGGTCGTGCGTTCCCAGGCTGTGGCGTTCACGCTCAACGCGCTCGCCGGCACCCAGCAGATGTCCGGCACCACCTCGACGACGGAGACTGCCGGCGAGGGCGCCAGTTCCAACCTCGCACAGCAGTCCATGGCGGCGTCCGCCACCTACGATCCCTGGAGCGAGGTCACCGAACAGCTTACTGCGGTTCTCCATGCATCGGCCGCCATCGCCGCGTCTCCCTCCACCGCCTCGCTGACGGTCCATGGCCTGCCGCGGGACATCGACCGCGCCCGCCGGTACATCGCCCACCTCAACCGCACGATCCTGAGGCCGGTGACGGTGACGTTCTCGATCTACCGGGTGGCGTACGAAAGTGGCGCGGATTACGAGCTCGGCATCGGCGGCGCCCTGGAACGCGTCTTCGGCACGTCCGCGGGCCTGGAGGTTCTCTCCGGCGGGATCTCGATCGTGCGGCCCGCACCCGGCGCCGACTCCCTCGACGCCACCATCGGGGCCCTGGAGACCGCCGGCACGGTCTCGCGCGAACTGACCGCCACCGTGCCGACGCTGAACGCCCAGCCGAGCCACTTCTTCGAGCTCTTCTCGGAGGCCTATCTCGCCGAGATCTCCACGACCCTCGACGAGGGCGTTCTGCAGACCACCCTGACGCCGGGGAACGTCTCGTCGGGGTTCGCCATGGAGTTCGTGGCCCAGATCGTGGCGCCGCACGAGGTCCTGGTGAGGATCTTCGCAAGCATCCTGGACCGTCCCGACTTCGCCGTCTTCGGCACGGGCAGCCTGCGCCTGCAACTTCCCAGCTTCGGCAACCGGGCCGTGCAGATCACCCAGACGGTGGGCCGGGGAGAGACGCTTGTCATCACCGGGTTCTCCGACCGCGGCGCGGCGGCTTCCGGATCCGGCACCTTCAACGCCGACATTCCCTTCCCGTTCGGCCGCCGCATGACCGGCGACGACTTCACCGAGCAGGTGCTGCTGATCAGCGCCGAGGCGGGCCCGCCGATGGGCATCGTCGAGCGGCCCGGCGTGGAGCTCTGAGACGATGGCGACGATCCGGGCAGGAGGCGAGGCGTGGGTGGCCGGCATGACGTGGATGCCGCGGCTCTCCGGGCGCAAGCTGCGCCGCGCCGCGCGTGACACAGGCGCCGTCGCCTACGTCGACATCGTCACGCGGACCGTTGAACACGAAAACCCGCGCGATCGCCGGGGCGCCGGCGACAGGGTCGAGACCGACACGATGACCGGTCTTGCCGGGCAAGAGGACGGCGACCCGACCGGCACGCCGTCGCTGGCGGCAGCCCTCATGGACACGCTCGAGGATGTGACCTGGATCGCCGTCGTCGACGGCGGCGACGGCAGGATCGCCATGATCCGCTGCGAGGCCGGGACGATCGACGAAGACGGCGACATCGTCGTCGACGACGCAACGGAGGCCGCCAGGCGCCTCGAGGTCATGAGAGGTGGCTTCCGGATCCATGCCAGCCCGAGCCTCGGCATCCCGGAGGCCGCGGTCCTCGACGTCTCACGGATCGAGACAAGGGAGAGCCACCGCCTGCAGCCGCTCCCCGATCCACCGGGAGGCGGCCTCGCCTCGGTGATCGCCGCGGTCACGATTCTCGTCCTTCTCGGCGGCGCTGGCGGAGCGGCGTGGATCTGGCGCCAGGACATCATGGACCTGATCTGGCCGCCGGAGCCGGAGCCGGCGGTGGAAGTCCAGCAGGAGCGCCAGGTGGTGACGATGATCTCGACGCCGGCCCTGCTGGCGGCGTGCGCCCGGGCCCTGCGGGAGGTTCCTCCCGAACTTCCGGCCTGGACGCTCGAGGAAGCGACCTGCAGGGCGGAACTCGTCGAGTCCCCGGTTCTCGAGGCAGTGCCGGAGCTCTCGGGCCGTCCGGCTCTCGTGCTCCGCTGGTCGCTCGACGCGGACCACGACGCCGCGATGCACCGCCGGCTGCTGGAGGACCTGCTGCCTTCAACGCGTCATGCAGGGATCGTCCACGGCGAGGAGGCATGGGCCGTGACGGTACTCGGTTCCGTGATCGTCGAGGTCGATCCGGACCATCACCGTCCGGAGTTCCGCAACATCCGGGCCGCCCTCGACAGGAGGGTGGGACCGTGGTCCGACTCGCTCAGCTACACGCAGCTGCAGCCCGGCCAGTGGTCCATCACCATCACAGGGCGCGGACCCCTGGGCCGCCTGGCCCGGGCCCTCGAGCCCGTCGCCGGCCTCGAGGTGACGTCGCTCACCCGCACCGCCAACCACGCCTGGCAGGTTGTCGCCCGCCCACTGGCTCCGCGCATGATCCTGGAGAGCGCTTACCTGCGTCTCTCGCAACCCGCCGCCGGTCTCTACGAGACGGCCGCCGGCATGCCTGAAGGAGGAGGGTGAACGATGAGCGGACGCATTGCGGAGCTGGCGATGAAGCGCCTCGACGATCGCCGGCCCCTGCCGCCGGCCTGCAGCTGCGGGGCCATGCCGACTCAACGTCGATCATGCCCGCTGGCCGTGTCGGCGGGCCGTGACGTCGACATCGAGAACTGTCCGACGTGGCAGGCCGTGGCCACCAGGGCCGGATGGCTGGCCGACGCGGGGGACGCGCCATGACCGGCCAGCGCTGCGACCAGTGCGGCGAGACCGTGATCCGCCGCACCCGCTGGCAGGTCCCGCGCATCGAGTCCGACGCTTTCGACAACCTCTACACCGTCCCGGGCGCCGTCGTGAGCTTGTGGCTGTGCGACCGCTGTGCCGGTCCGAACCCGCCTCGACCGGCCGAACGGCCTGTCGTCCATGATGGAGGAGCCTGATGTTCTTCGCCCGCACCGCTCATCTCCTCGCCACTGCGGTTCTGCGCAAATGCGCAATTGCGGATTTGCGCAATTGCGCAATTGCGCAACGCTGCCGCACCGCCGTCTGCCTCGCCACGGTGGCCGCCGCCACGATCCTCTTGACTCCGCCGGCGGCCGCCAGCGACTACGTCGAGACGGAAGCGCTCTTCCACGCAAGGGCCATTCAGGAGGCCTTCGACACGCTGGCAACCCACATCGAGGACGGCTCGACCGCCGCCGTGTCGTGGACCGGGACCACGCCGCCCTCGTCGACCGGCTGGCTCGCCGACTGGACCGCCCGCGGCCTCGGCGCGCGCTACTGCGACAACGTGCTGCTGGTCCACGTCACCACGGCTTCCATGAAGGGGACGGGAACCAACCTCGGCGTCGTGCAGCTGGCGCCGCACCTCGAGGCGAAGGCGAGGAACCGGGACGTCGCGCCGCTCCACTGGCTCGACGGCGGCACGGCCGAAGGCATCCTCGGCCGCGAGAGCATCGTCCTGCCGGCCTGCTTCGGCACGACGCCTTCCGACAGGCCGGCACTCGCCGGACCGGTCGTCGATCCCTTCACGGTGACGACGGACCAGGTGACCTTCGAACATCAGGCCCGAGCGTGTCCGGCGGGGTTCCACGGAACGGGACAGACATGGGTGCGCGAGGCGACGCAGAAGCTGAACGGCCGCGGCGATCCAACAGGCACGCCGACCACCGGCCCGTGGTCGCTCCTCGTCGATCACTGCCGCGCCGACACGGTGACGTGGGAGTACTACCGCCAGTCCTGCACCTTCACGCCCGGCGCGCCGCACGTCGGCACGCTCACCGGCGATGCCGTGTGGCGCCGGCAGAAATCGGTGACGGCCTCCGGCACCAGCTACGGCGCGCCGGAGTTCGTCTCCACCACCTGCTGGACGGATCCCAATCCCACTCCGCCGGTGCCGACCGAGACGACGTCGACGACGAGCGAGACTCGCTCCGTCAGCTGCGGGGCAGGCTACACCGGGTCGCGCACCCAGAGACGCACGTTGACCTGGCGTCACCTCAAGTGGCCGTGGGACGCCTCGGCGACGGTGCAGAGGGTCTCCCAGACCAACTGGGCGACCAGTTCGAACACCTGCCGGCGGATTCCGCCTCCACCGCCGCAGTGCCCGCAGGGCCAAGTCGGCACGCCTCCGAATTGCGTGACGCCGACTCCACCGCCGCCGGGCCAGTGCCCGCAAGGTCAGGTCGGCACGCCGCCGAACTGTGTGACGCCGACGACGCCCCAGCAATGCCCGCAGGGCCAGGTGGGGACGCCGCCGAACTGTGTGACGCCGACTCCTCCGCAGTGCCCGCAGGGCCAGGTCGGGACGCCGCCCAACTGCACGACGCCAACGACGCCACAGTGCCCGCAAGGCCACAGTGCCCGCAAGGTCAGGTCGGCACGCCTCCCAACTGCACGACGCCAACGACGCCCCAGCAATGCCCGCAGGGCCAGGTGGGGACGCCGCCGAACTGTGTGACGCCGACTCCTCCGCAGTGCCCGCAGGGCCAGGTGGGGACGCCACCGAACTGCACGACTCCGGACCCACCAAAGCCACCGAAAAAGTGCGTCGATCGCGACAAGGGCCCCGGCTGTCCCAAAGACAGTAGCGGCAACAACAACGGCGGCCGCGGCGGCAACGTCGGCGGCGGCTGGGACACCGACGGCGACGGCAAGGCCGATGTCGCCGACCTCAGTGACGTCGACGAAGCCGACCGTCCCAACGCGAACTACGTCGATGGCCATACGCCCATTGGCCGGGACGGCGGGAACAATCGTGGCGACAAAGACCCGGGCAGCAACTGCGGCGGATGCGGACGCGAGGGATTCTGATGACCGTGAGGAAGCCGGCAAGGCAAACAGGCTGGCATAACTGGAGCGGAACGTATGCAGAACATGCGCTTTCACAATACGAAGGAGAACGATCATGATCCGCAAGGCCCTCACCGTCCTCGCCGTTACCGTTCCGCTCGTCATTGCGGGCTGCAAAACGACGGAAGTTGCCCAGCGCACGTCCAATCCGGGATCGCACGCCCAGGTCTGGGTCCACAATGCCCTGCTTCCCGGCCGGGTTGTCATCCAGTACGGACTCTGGACGGGCGATTGGTCAAACTGGATCATCACCTCAGCATCCTACCAGACCCAAGACGACCGCTATTTCGAGTGCAGCGGCAAGAAACGACGCTACCGGGAGCACTCGGGACCCGGTGCCCTTACCGGTCCCGGAGAGATGCTCATGGCGGCATCCCACCGTGTCAGCGGCGACCGCTGGCCCGTCTTCTATAACCCACAGACCGGGCGCTTCCATGCCGAGGCATGGGACGAACGCGATGGCAGGTGGGAAGTTGAGGAGGACGGCTGGGTTCAAGAGGGCTGGCCGCGCCTCATGGCCGACGCCTGCCCCGGGATCACGGAGGAGATCCTCGCCGACGGCGGCTGGATCAACGAGAAGCAGACGCACCCGACGATCTGGAAGATGTTGGAACAGGATCCCACTGCGCCTCTCGTCTTCCCAGGCGCACCGCCCACGACCCGTCTTGGCCTCGGTTACAAGCGTGCCGAGAAGGCCTTCTCCTGGTGTTTCACGACAAACACCCGCCCCGTCCTCCCGGCGCACTGCTATCCGGAAGGTACGGAGCCGCCTGGTGACGGCGCGTCTCTCCTGCTCCCCGAGTCTCCCGACGAGGCGGCGGCCTATCTCGACCGCCTGACTCTCGCCGACACGCTCAAAGCCGCCAACGGCAACGTCCTCGAGGATCGCCTGGGGCGGGCCTACGTGCTGGCGCTCGGCCAGACCGACGAGTTCTGGGCCGTCGACGGCGAGGATCGCCTCACCGACGTCGGCTATCTCACCTGGAACGCCGCCACGGAGACCCTCGAGCTCGACTGGGAGCTCAAGGGCGATGTCGCCGACTACCATTACCGCCCCGGCGATCCGCTGCCGGTGGTCGACACCGGCCGCCGGCACCCGGCCTTCGCCATCGCCGACTGGCTGGTGGGGTCAGCCGGCGACGTCCTGCTGCCCTACATGGGCCGCCAGGCGCGTTTCAGCTTCGGCGAGGGTGGCGACCTCACGGTGCGGGGCAAGGATCGCGACTTCCCCGGCACCTGGACGGTGTCGCGGGGCCGCCTGGTGCTGGAGATCGACGGCATTGCGGAACGCGCCGGATATCCCTGGGATCTCCTGGCAAGCCACCTCGAGGCCACCACCGGCTATACTGGATGATCCGCTCTTCGTTCATATGCGGATCCGTGGCGGCGACCGTCCTCTTCGCCGCTGTCCTCGCGTCGGCCCAGGAGTTACTCCCCTGGCCGACCGCGGGCACGGTGGACGTCATCGCCCCCGATGCGCCGGCGCCGGCGGCAACGGCCGCGCCACAACCGGAACCACCACCGACGCCGGAAGAGACCCTCGACGAGGCGGCGGAAGCCCTGGTCCAGCTGCTGACCGCGGAGACGCCGGAAGGCCCGCCGATGGCGGAATGCGCCGTCGACTTGCTCCGCACCCGCCTCGCTACGGCGGTGGAGGGCGACGATGTGCTGACAGCGATCGCGCTCGAGAACGAGCTTCTTGCCCTGTGCAACCGCCGTCAGCAGCTCGTCCTCGAGGTGCTGTCGACCGAACTGCTGCTGGCGTCTCTGGTCGCCGGAGAGGCGGCGCACGGGACAGCCGTTCAGGCCGCCGTTGTCCTGCCCGAGGCCGTGCAGGAGGCGCCGCCGGCGCCGACCCTCGACCAGATCACGGCGGAAGTTCCACCGCCGCCGCCGGAGCCCGAGCCGGAACCGGAGATCGCCGCTCCTCCGCCACAGCCCGCCTCGCCGGACCTTGCCTGGGTGACGGTGCTGGGCTCGGCCGGCAACCTGCGCGCCGCCGTCAGCGACGGCACGTCGGTGTGGTGGGTGCGGGAAGGCGACGTTCTCGCCGGCGATTGGCGGGTGACGCGGATCGCGGCACGCCCGCCGGGTGTCACGCTCTCCCATGACGAAGCCGGCCACCACGCGCTTCCCTTCCACAGCGGCCCGGCGCCGGGATCGGGGGGCGAGCCATGAAGCTCCACCCGATCGCCGTCATCGGCCCCGTCGCCATCGCCGCCCTTGTCATCGCCGCCGCGAGCGGCGTCATCCAGCTGCCGCCGCCCGACGAGTTCCGGGAACGCGACCTCCTGCAGGCAGGCACTGCCGAGGCCCAGGATCTCCCCTGGCCGTCCGGGGAGGGTCCGGACGCCAGCCTCCCCGATCCGTCGCAGGACCCAACCTACGGCATGGCGTGGCTGATGGTCATCGACGCTCCCGAGTTCACCGTGGCGGTGGTGACCAACATCTTCGACCTGTGGTGGGTGCGCGTAGGCGACACGCTGCCGGACGGCCTCACGGTGACATGGATCGAGACGCACCCGCCTGGCGTCACGGTCGCCGCCGCCGACGGCAGCCGCCACACGCTCTCCTACTGGTGCGGCGACGCCGACACCCGCCCGGCGCCGGGAGCGGAGGGAGAGACATGATGATCCTCGGCTTCGCCCTCTTCCTCACTGCGTTCGTATCCCTGACGCCCCGGGTCATGGTGGACCTGGCCCTCATGGCGCAGGCCGCCGCGCCATGAGCCTCTCTTCCCTCTTCCGCCGCAAGGACACCGGCCCGCGCATGCCGGTTCCCTTCCTGGCAGGCCATGCGCGGCTGTCGCGGATCGCTGCCGCGTGGCGCGACGGCAGGTGCCTCGTCGCCCGCGGCTACGAGCGCGACAAGGAGCTGCGCGAGGCGCTCGCCCAGCTGCAGGCCAAGAAGCGGGTGAAGGGGACGATCCGGATCACCGCGGTGGCGCTGGCCGAGATCGACCAGGCGTGGGGTCACGGTCCCGGAAGCCATCGCAAGGGCGGCGCCTCGGAGCTTTCCCGTACGGCCTCGCGGATCTTCCGGGAAGCGGCTCTCGCCCGGGCCAGCGACGTCATCTTCGAGCTCTCGGAGGACGCCTGCCGCGTCTTTGCCATCGTCAACGACTCCAAGCTCGCTCTCGGCCATCCGCTGATGGCGGACGAGGGAGCGGCGGTCATGGGCTACCTCTTCCACTCCAAGGACGAGGGGTCGAGCCAGACTTCCTATCAGAGGGGCGAGTTCCAGGGGTTCTCGATCCGCGCCGGCGGCGCCGTGGAGCTCCCCGACTCCGTCTCCGGTCTGCGCTGCCAGCGCGGACCCAACGATCCGGACGGCGACCACATGTTCGCCCGCCTCTTCTACCGGGACCAGCTGCAGGCCGGCATGACCCTCGAGCACCTGGGGTTCGGCGCCGACGAAGCGGCCATGTTCGCCGAACTCAGAACCTCGCTCCACGGCGGCATCTTCCTCGGCGGCTCCACCGGCGACGGCAAGTCGACGACGCTCGCGGTCAACCTGGCGTTGCAGATGGCCGAGCACGGCGGCGAGCTCAACCTCGTCACCCTGGAGGATCCGGTGGAGTACCGCATTCCCGGCGCCATCCAGATCGCCGTGCCGACCTCGGGGTCCGGAGAAGAGCGGGCCTTGCACTTCCGGAGGGCGCTGATGCACTTCTGCCGGGTGCACCCGGCTTCCGGCATGGTCTCGGAGATCCGCGATCACGACGCGGCGACGCAGGTGCTGAGTTTCGTGGACACCGGCCACCAGGTGTGGACCACCATCCACGTCGATTCCGCCAACGCCATCCTGTTCCGTCTGCTCGACATGGGCGTCGAGGCCTCGACGCTGGCCAAGCCCGGCAACATCCGCCTCCTGATGAAGCAGACATTGCTGCCCATGCTCTGCCGGGAGTGCGCCCTCGACCGTCCCGCCGACGGCGCGCTGCCGGCCTGGATGGCGAGCGCCCTCGAGAACCTGGAGACGGTGCGGTTCCGCAACCGCGAGGGCTGCGCCGCCTGTCGCCGCGAGAAGGCGAACGACATCGCCCGCCAGGCGTGGACAGGCTACACGCGCCAGCAGGTCGTCGCCGAGTCGATCATCCCCGACGCCGGCTACCTCGGGTTCGTCGGCAGACGCGACCCCATTGGTGCCAGGGACTGGTGGATCGAGAAGCTGGGCGGCAGGCCGCTCTCGGCCACCATCTGGGAGATCGTCGGCCGCGGCGCCGTCGATCCCATGGATGCGCTCGCCAAGGGCGCCCGGCCGGCGGACATCGCCAGGCCGCCGCCGCTGCGCGTCGTCCAGGGAAGTGCGCCATGACCGCGCTCACAAGGCCCGGGCGACCCTCACGCGGCGACCACCGCGAGCACGCTGCCGAAGCCATTCAGCACGAACACCATGTCGACAGCGGTGAGAACCATCGAGACCAGGGCAAACAACCTGACAACCGGATGCCCGCTGCCCAGAAGCGAGGCGAGACCGGCCAGCAGCACGGCGTGGACCGAGATGCTCCTCTCGATCTCAAGGGCGTCGCTCCCGACGCCATGCAATCCCTCCAGGAACTGCAGATGCTTCAAGACTTCTCGTTCATAGAAGTCCATGGCATCCGCTCCCTCATCCTGATCGCCCTGATTCACAGCATGGTCATCGCGACCTTCTACTGCGTCGGCCGCGGCATTGCAGGTTCCGGAGTCCCTCCCTGCGGCACCTGGCGGTTCATGACGGGAGACCGGCTGTGAACGACCCGGACGACGCACTCATCGCCGCCCACGGCGCCCGCTCTCTGGTCATGACCGGCATGGTCCTCCTGTGCACTCTCGGCGCCCTGGCGATGTCGCCTCACCTCGACCTGCCCTGGCCGTGGGTCGCCGGGGCCTGGACCAGTCTCGCCGCCCTGTCCTTCATCGGCACCAGAACCGGACGCCGGGTACGGGATGTTCCCATCGGCGCATACGGCGACTGCCGGGTGGCGATCGCGCTGCCCGCGTCCGCCCTCATCGCCATCATTCCCGACCGCACGCACAGCCCGGACCGGCCGGTCGTCGAGGGGCTCGCGCCGGCGGACGCCATGGCCGTCATGCACGACTGGGGCGTCGCGATGCTCGCGCAAGGCTTCGCCGTCGGCCTGGCGCCGGCGCCGTTCGCGTGTCTCTTCATCGCCGCGCTTCTGTGCGGCGCGGCGGACGGCGCCTGGACCGCCATAGCGATGCGCCACGGAAAACTCACGTTCGTCAAGGCTCTCGTCCTGTTTGTGCGGGCGATCCGCTCCGGGGAAGGAACCGGGTGGCGGATCGTCGCGGGAGGCCGGTCGTGAACGCCCCGGATCACCCGCTCGTCGTCGCCCACGGCGCCCGCTCCCTCCTCCTGACCGGCGTGGTGGCGAGCATGACGGCGCTCGCCGCAGCAGCAGGCCCGCCCGCGGGCCTGCCCTGGGCGTGGATCGTCGTCGCCTGGGCAGGCGCCGCCACCCTCTCCTTGCTGTGGTCCCGGATCGCCGCCGGCGGCGTCGTTCCACCGGGCGCCTGGGGCGACGTGCGCCTCGCCCTCGCCTTCATCGGCATGCTCATCCTGACCGCGGTGCCCGACGTATCGCACGACGGACCGCCGCCGTTCGAGGGAACCATCAGCGCACCGGCGGCCCTGCACGACTGGGGCGCGGCGACCGTCGCCCAGGGCCTTGCCCGCGTCGTGGCACCGGTGCCGTTCGTCCTGCTGCTCGGCGCCGCGCTTCTGTGCGGCGCGGCGGACGGCGCCTGGACCGG
Organism: Alphaproteobacteria bacterium; assembly: GCA_965207785.1. Taxonomy (GTDB): domain Bacteria; phylum Pseudomonadota; class Alphaproteobacteria; order SP197; family SP197; genus SP197. Next base: position 267,555 of record CBDBNO010000012.1, read on the forward strand.
AACGGCGATGCGCCACCTGCAGATGTCGTTCCTCCGGACGCTGCGCACATTCCTCTGCGCGATCCGTTCCGGAGAAGCGGTCAGCTGGCGGATCATGACGGGAGGCCGGCCGTGAGCCACGCCTGGAAGAAGCCCTACGCCTTCGTCTTCCTGCGGCGCTCGCAGCGCATCGACCTCTACCACACGATCGCCGATCTGCTGGCCGCCGAGTTCGCCCTCGAGAAGGCGCTCCTGACGGCGCACGAAACAACAAGGGCCCAGGGCAACACCTTCGAGGCGCGGCCGCTGGCGCACTGGCAGGAAGCCCTTCACCGCGGCCTGTTCGCCCGGGAGGTCTCGCGCTGGGTGCCGGCCTCGGAGGCCATGATCTTCGCCGCCTACGGCAGGGTCCCGGCCGAGGCCCTCTTCGCCGCCACCGCCCGCGTCGCCGAGATGCGCTCGCGGCAGACGGCGGCCGTGTGGAAGGCCCTGGCGATGCCGGTCCTCCTGACCGTCGCCGTCCTCGCCCTCCTGTGGGGCGCCGGCGAGCACTTCATCCCGGCCATGGATCCGCTTCTTCCCGCCCACCAGTGGCCGCTCACCGGGCACTTCTTCCGCTCGACGGCGCTCTTCGTCCACGCCTGGCCGCACGCCATCGGCGGCGCCCTCGTCGTCGCCGGCATCGTGCTCCGCCAGGTGCTGCTGCGCTGGAAGGGGCGGGGACGGGCCCTCTTCGACAAGATCGCGCCGTTCTCGCTCTACCGCACCGTGGTCGGCTCTGCCTTCCTCTTCGTGCTGCTCGAATACATGAAGGCGGGCCTGGACCTCAACGAGCGCACCTTCGAGGAGCTGAAGCGGGCCGCATCGCCCTATACGCGCCACCGCATCGCCGCCATCCAGGCCGGCATGGCCTCGGGCGTGAGCCTTGGCAAGGCGATGACGGACTCGGGCCACGGGTTTCCGGATCCCACGCTGTCGCCGGTGGTGGCGGCGCTCGACGGCGTGCCCGACTGGGACGTCAAGCTCTCGCGCTTCGTCGACCGCTGGATCCTGCGCTCCGAGTCGCTGATGCAGGCCCGCTCGGCGGCCGTCAACGTCCTGCTCACCATCTTCGTCACGGTGCTGATCGCCGGCGTCACCCAGGCGCTTTTCGAGATCATGAACACCGCCGGCCGGATCGCCGCCGGCTATTGAGCAACCCCTGCCAAGGAGTCCATCCGTGAACGCATCCCTCACCCCGCAGCCGGCGCTCTCGCGCGCCCGCGCCCGCCGCCGGCGCGGCCTTTCCCTCTTCCAGGCCCTCATGGTGCTGGGCCTCGCCGCCGGCGCCGTGGTCGGCGCCGTCACCCTCTACAACACCACCACTGAGGTGCAGGCGAGAAAACGACACCCAGGCGCTGATCACCCAGCTCGTCGTCGCCACCCAGCGCATCCACCAGGGTGCGAGCTCCTACGGCGGGAGCAGCACCACGGCCGCCAGCCTCGCCCAGACCCTCGACGTCCGCGGCTCCATCCCGGCCTCGGCCAAGACGGGCAGCGGCGCCACCGTGGGAATCCGCCACGCCTTCGGCGGCGCCCTGGTGGTGGAGGGCGTGGGCGACCGCTTCCGGATCACCCTCAACGACCTGCAGCAGGCGAACTGCACCCAGCTCCTCGATCCCTACATCGGCCAGGCCCGCGCCTCGGGCGGCCTCTTCTCGGTCTCCAACGGCACCACGACCAACAACCTGCCCATGGACGTCGCCGGCGTGGCAACGCTCTGCGCCGACGCCAACGACAATGACATCGAGCTCACCTTCGAGTGACCCGCGCCCGTCCGGGACGGCCCGCCGCGGATGACGGCACGGCTCCGCAGCCGGGCGGCACGTGGCGCCGCCGAGCTCTTCGGCGTGCTGGCGCTGGCGGCGCTGGCGACTTTCGTTCTCACGGCGTGGACCCTGGCGGAACGGCGCAGCCAGGAGATTGCGGCGCGAGAGACGACCGGACACGTGGCCGCCGCCTGGCTCCAGGCCATGCACCGGGCGACCATGGAGACCAACTTCTCGGCCGTGGTGGCGGGAGGCGGCGCGCTGGTGACGCCGGCGTCGCTCGCCGGCCAGGGTCATGCTCCGCCGGGGTTGCCGGCGGCCCCGCGGGGGGCGACGATGACCCTGGGCGTGATCGGCGACGGCACGGCGCAAGCCACCGCCATGGCCTTCCTCGTCGTCACGCCCGCTTCGCTCGACGCCTCTCACCACATCCATCGCGGCCTCGTCGATGCCGGCATCGAGAACGTCGAGTTCGCCGCCGGTCCGGCGGGCGCGATGGCGGGCCACCGCGCGGCAATCGAGGCGCTGACAGGCGCCCTCGCCAGCGAGGCGTTCTTCATCACCGCCGACACCCTGGTCCATGTCCCGGGCGCCCTCTACCGCCGGCCGCAGCCGGGGAGGCCGTGGCTCAACGGCATGGCGGGCGATCTCGCCCTCGACGGCAACGACATTGTCGACGCCGGCGCCATCCTCGCCGGCGCCATCGATCACCTCGATCCCGCCATCGATCCCCTCGTCGCCTCCACCTGGCCCGGGGTCCGGACGACGTCGACGAGCGTCGTCTCGACCGCCGCCGTCGTGGCGGACCCGGCGAGCCTCGTTCCCGGAACCACGGCACTGGATCCCGCCCGCACCCCGCCCGGCGCCGGCGCGGCGTCGCTCGAGGCCTCGTCGACGGCCACGTTCGCCAGCCTCGACACTGCCGGCATCGAGGCGCGGAGCGGGCTTGTCGTCACGGCCGACCTCGTGGTCGGCTCCCTCGTCACCCCGGCCGCGATCAGGAGCGCTTCGGCGACCGTCACGAACGCCCTCCAGGCGGCGAGCCTGCAGGCCGCCACGCTGACGGCCCAGGCGACCACGGTCGGCGGCGGCGCCGCCGTCTCGGGAACCCTCGCCACGCCTACGGCCACCGTGGCCCGCATCGGCGGTGCGCCCGTCGTCGACACCGCCACGATCGCCGCCACCGGCGGCGTCTACGGTCCTTCGCTCAGGGTTGTCGGCCGCCTCACGGCAGGGAGCTGCAGCGGATGCTGACGCGGCTCCGCCGACGCCGCTCCCGCGGTCTCTCCCTCTTCGGCTCGATGATGGCGCTCGCCGTCATCGCCGTCATGCTCGCCGGCGGCGCGCGCTGGCTCGAGACTCAGCTCCTTCTCGCCCGGGAGGACCGCGCCGCCCATCGCCTGGTGGTGCTCTCGGAAGCCGCCCGGGGCTGGGCGCTCGCCAACTTCCCGACGCTCGTCGCCGGACCGGCCAACCGCACCCTCTCCCTGGCGACGCTGATCTCCGACGGCTTCCTCGGTCCCGGGTTCCCCCAGACCGACACCATGTCGCGGGGATCCAGGATCCTCGTCATGCGGCCCGCCACGGCGGTCGTCGAGATCGTCGTCACCCAGAGCGTCGCCGCCGGAGACGTCCGCTGGCCCTGGCGCGCCGCGGCGACGGCGCCTGCCGGCATCGCCCGCCTCGGCTCGATAGCGCCTTCGGGAACCCGCGTCCAGGGGCCGACGATCGACGTCGACGTCTCCGCCTTCCAGGCGGCCTTCGCCGGGGACCCGGCGCCGCGGGCGCTGGCCACCCACCTTCGCCTCGACCGCCAGTCGGTCTACGGCGATCAGCTCTATCGCACCGCGGTGACGGGATTCCCGGAACTGAACCGCATGGAGACCGATCTCGACATGGACGGCAACGACATTGTCGACGCCGGCGCCATGACGGCGCAGTCCTTCGCCATCGACACCTGGCTCTCCATCGCCGGCGCGCTCACGGTGACGGGCGACCTCGTGGTCGGCCAGAGCGCCATCGTCGCGGGCGCGACGCAGATCACCGGCGCGCTGACCGCCGGCTCGGCCGCCGTCACCGGTCCGGCCACCGTCTCGGGCAACGTCGACGTCACGGGCGCGGCATCGGCCGCCAGCCTCGCCGTCACCGGCTCGGCATCGGCGGCGACGATCGCCTCGTCGGGGGACCTCACGGTCACCGGCGCCGCCAGCGTGGCGTCGCTGACGGCCACGTCCGTCTCCGCCGACACCGCCACCATCGACGATCTCGACACGGTCGACCTGCAGGTCCGCCAGATGACGGCGACCGGACGCATGACGGCAGCCTCGGCCGGCATCACCAGCCTCATCGTGGGGAGCTGCACGGGATGCTGAGGCGCGCATCGAAGGACGCCGCCGCGGCCGCGGCGGCGACCGTCCTCCTCGCCGCCGCCCTCGTGGTCTCGTCGGCATGCTGCGCGTCCGCCCAGGAGACGGGCGCACTCCTTGGTCTCCTCGCCGATCCGCCGCCGGAGAGGGCGGCCGCACCCGAGATCGACACCCGCGCGTTCACCATTGACGAGGCCGTCGTCGTCTCCGGGCGCCTGGCCGACGACGTCCTCGTGCTCACCCGCATCGTCGCCCTGCAGGAGCGCCTGCTGGAGACCAACGCCACCCGGGCGGCCGTCGGGTCGCCGCCGCTCCTGCTGCCGCGCCGCATCTGCCACGCCTCGCCCTTGAGGCCGATGTGCGGCCGTCTCGAACACACCTTCGCACCCGGAGAGAGCCCATGACCTTCCTCGACGCGGGCTTCGCCGCCGCGACCATCGCCCTTCTCGCCGTCATCGCCATGACGGACTGCAGAACCATGAGGATCCCGTTCATGCCTGTCCTCGCGCTGGCCGCCACCGGCCTCGCCTGGCACGCCGTGACGCCATCGGAACTGGGCGCCGTCTCGGCCGCCTGGTGGATGCCGCTGCTGGGTCTCGGCTGCGGCATCGCCGGTCCGGCCGCGGCCATAGCCGGGGCCGAGATGGGCGGGTGGCGCTGGCCGCTCATGCCGGGCGACGCCTGGCTCATGGGTGGCATAGGCGCCGTTGCCGGACCGCTGGGCCTCGCCTGGTCGATCGGCGCCGGGACGGTATGCTCGCTTCTCTACCGGGCGCTCCTGCAGGCGAAGAGAGGCCGGCCGTTCCGACTTGGTTACGTGCCGCTGGCGCCCGGCATGGCCACCGGCGCGGCGCTGGTCATCGTCGCCATGGCGTCCGGAACCGGGAATCGCCTCCGAAGACGTCCTGGCGACGCGCGACGGCGAGGCGCTGGCCGCCGTGGTCCTGCCGCCGGCGCGAGAGAACCCGGACCGCCGGGGGCCGCCGGCGAGACCGTCTACGTGGACACGCAAGAGGCCCTGACCCTGTCGGAGCTCGCCTCCCGCATGGAGGCGGCGACGGGGCGGCGCATCGTCATCGAGGAGCGCCCGTCGAGGACCGGCATCACGGCGGAACTGGAGAGGACGGCGCCCCAGGCGATCGCCTGGGACGGATCCGTCACGGCCCTCTTCGACCACGTCGCCGCCGCTCATCGCTACCGCTGGGAATGGCGCGGCGAGGCCGTGGTGTTCTACCGCTACTGGGACGCAGAGTTCGCCGCCCTCGTGGCGCCTGCTCCGGAGGTCCGTCAGGCGCGCTGGGTCGTCGACACCGCCACCGAGGCGACGCTGGCGGAAGTGCTCGACCGCTGGGCTTCGGAAGCGGACTGGTCGCTGGTCTGGTCGGCCGAGAGCGACTACACGCTCGGCGCCGACGCCGTCTTCGAAGGGTCGTTCCTCGGCGCCGTCGATGCCCTGCTCGCCGATCCGGTGACTGAAGCCACCCTCAACGCCACCGCGTTCCCCGCCAACCGCCAGCTCGTCGTCAAGGAGGCCCGGTGATGACGAACAGATCCACGGCCATCGCCTCCCTCCTTGCGGCAACCCTGCTGCAGGGCTGCGCGTTTTTCGGGTTCATGGAGGAGAAGCCGGATGAAGGAACCCATGTCGAGGACCCGGCAGCGATCCTGCTTGCACAAGCGGCCAGCGAAGCCCAGGCCGCCCTGGCCGCCCTGGCCCAGGCTCGCGCTGCAGAAAACCCCACGCAAGCCCAACCGCCGCCGCGACTGGTGCCTGAGGAGCTCCTCGCCGAGGTGACGATGGACTGGATCGGCCCGCTGGAGACGCTTGCCGAGGACCTCGCGGAACGCGCCGGGTTCGCCTTCATCGAGGCGGGGAACCGCCCGCCCGCGCCGCTCATCGTCGAAATCGCCGCCGACGCCGCGCCCATCATCCTGGTGCTGCGCGACGCCGGCATCCAGGCGGCCGAGGCCGCCACGCTCACCGTCGATGCGGCGGCCGGCGAGGTCCGCCTCGACTGGTCGCCGCTGAAGGGAGACCTCACATGATCCGGATCATTGCCGCGGCCGCGGTCGCCGGCATCGCTTTTGCCGGCGCCCACGCCTCGACACCTCCCACCCTGGCCCAGATCCTCGAGGCGGACGCCGCCGGAGCCCACCAGGTCGCCGTCACCTTCGAAGAGGAGACGCGGCGCCGGGCGATGGAATCGGCAGCGCGGGCCTTCGGGGCCCAGGCCGGGATCCGCCACCGGGGCTGGGAGATCGGTGTCATCCTGGAGCGCTACGCTCCGCAGCTTCACGGCGTCTACCGGTTTCGAGACCTGATGATCCGGGCCGCCGGGTTCATGGTGCAGCCGCCGGTGCTGGCCGAGACCCGGGACGCCTTCATCCTGGCCCGCGATCACTCGAGCGCCGCCTCGGCCGGCCGCGTCGTCAAGATCCTCAGCCCCGAGAGGATCGTCTCCGCGGTGCCGACCTGGCGCGACTTCCTCGAGCGCGACTGGCCGGAGCCGGCGCCGCCCGCCGCCATCCTCTTCCCCGGGACGGCCGAAGAGCGGGAGTTGTGGGAGGCCTGGGTGAGAGAGGGGTGGGAGTCGGGAGCCCTCCTTGCCGACGAGATCTTCTCGGACGACCTCGCCCGCCTCAACGCGATCTTCGGCGGCATCATCCTGTGGCACCGCCTCGAGATCGCCGGCATGGTGACAGCGCCCGACGTCGCCACCGCCAGCATCGCCGCCACCGGCACCGGGACCACGCTCAGGATCGCCGAGCGCTTCGTTTCCATCGACCAGGCCGCCCGCCTCGTCGCCGATCCGGCGGCCTGGCAGGTGGTCTCGGGCGCGCCATGAGCGGCCACTGGCCAGCCGCCGCCCACGGGTTTCCCGTGGAGGAGCTCGACGGCTTCCTCCTGTGGGCGGCCGAGGCCGGCGCCAGCGACATCGCGCTGCAGACCGGCGAGACCGCGCGGATGGAGATCGACGGCCGCCTCGTCACGGCGACGGCGTCAGCTCTCGACAGCGCCGCGATGGGGGCCGTAGCCCGGGAGCTTGCCGGCGAGACGGCCGAAACGGTGCTGCGCTCGGGCCAGCCGGTCGACTGCTCCCATGCGGCGCGCACCTCCAGGCGCGAGGCGCGGCGCTTTCGCGTCAACATGTCGCCCGTCCAGGTCCGCCACGCCACCGGCATCAACATCTCGATCCGCATCCTCCCCGATCACGTGCCGACCTTCGACGAGCTCGCCATCGAGGATCCGATCCGCGAGGCCTGGGCCGAAGACCTCGGGCCTCACCATCGTCACCGGGGTGCCGGGGTCCGGCAAGTCCACCCTGCTGGCCGCCGGCACGCGGTGCCTGCTCGAGAACGGGCTGGGGAGGATCCAGGCCTACGAGGCGCCCATCGAGTTCGCGTTCGACGACGTCGAGGCCGGCCGGCGCCATGATGTCGTCCTCGGAGATCCCGAGGCACTTCGCGACATTCGCCGAAGGCCTGCGCGCGAGCCTGAGGCGGCGCCCCGCCGCGGTCGTCGTCGGCGAGGCCCGCGATCTCGAGACCGTGGAGGCCGTGGTGCGGGCCGCCGACTACGGCATCGCCGTCTACACGACGGCCCACACCATCGGCGTGGCGGCAACGATCCGCCGCATGGTGGCGGAGTTCCCGCCGGCGGAACGGGCCGAACGGGGGGCAGCCCTCATCGACCAGGTGCACCTGGTGGTGACCCAGTGCCTCGTCCCCGATCCGCAAGGCGGCCGCACGGCACTCCGCGAGTGGCTGGTCTTCACGCCGGACCTCAAGGTGGAGCTCCTCGAAAGGCCCCAGGAGACCTGGCCGGCCCGCATCGCCGCCGAGGTGCGGGAGCAAGGCGGCAGGACCTCGCCGCGGCCGCGTCGGCTCGCCGCCGCCAACGGCCGCATCCACACCCGCGACCGCCTGCGCATCCAGAGCCCGGGAGCACGGGAGATGACCCGCCATGACACCACCCTGGCGCGACAGCGCGCGGCCTGTCCGGATTGCCCTCTTCGACGCCCGGCTCATCCTGCCGGCCGCCCTTCTCGTGCTCATGCCCGGCCTCACGACGCTGGCGCTCCTTCATCGCCGTGGCGGTCGTCTTCCGCATTGCCGAGGCGCGGGGCTACCGCCTCGGTGCGGCGCTCCGGGCCGTGCGCGCCCGCCTCGCCGGGCGCCGGGAGGCGCTGTCGCCCCTCTCCCGCCGGCGCTTCACGGACTTCGGGTGATGCGCCGGCTCAGCATGGCGGCCCTTGCCGCCATCGCGCTCGGCCACCCGGCCTTCGCCGCCTTCGACTACGTGCCGCCGCCCGAGCCGCCGGCCCTCAGCGTCGCCGAAGAGACCGCCGGCACCCTGGGCGAGACCCTCCTCCGGCTGGCCCCTGAAGGGTCGGTGCTCGCCTGGGACCACAGGGTCGATCCGGATGAGCCCCTCCGACGCGCCTACCCGGACTGGCAGAGCCTGCTCGAGGGCGAGGGCCTGGCGTGGACCGCGGCCGACGGCGTCCTTCTCGTGCATCCGGCCTCCGTCGAGCCCGTGACGGCCGCCGCGGCGGCCCAACCGCCGCCTCCCGAACCCTGGCGGGTGGTCTCGGGCGAGCTCCTCGCCGACGTCCTGGACCGCTGGGGGTCCCGCGCCGGCGTCGACATCGTGTGGCTCACCGACCGCCGCTGGCGCCTCGACGAATCCCGCGCCTGGGAGGGAACGTTCCTCGATGCGGCGCGCCAGCTCCTCTTCGCCCTCTCCCATCTCCCCGTCGCCCCGGTGGGCGAGCTCAGCGCCAGCGGACGCTCGCTCACGGTCGTCCACCGCGGCCCGCGGACCGAACCGGAGGCACGAGCCCGTGAACGCTCCGCCACGCCGCCCTTGCCCTCGGCCTCGCCGCCGCGGCCGTCCTGCCGGCCCGGGCGGACGTCCTCGATCTCCTGCAGCGCTCCGGCGCATCGATCTCGGCCCTGGGCGCCGCCGGCGGCCTCGAGGGCTACCACGTCACGCCGGCACGGCGACGAGGAAGGCTACGCGCTGTGGGTCACGGCGTCGGGCCACGCCGTGGTCGGCCTCCTCTACGACGAGGACGGCCGTGCTGGTGACTGCCGACCAGCCTCGCCGCCATGGCAGCCCGCCGCGCCGCCGCCATCGGATGGCGCCCTGTGGCCGGACCGTGAACCGACAACCGCCGCGGGAGAACGCTGAGCTGCAACAGCCTGATCCAGCGATGCAACAGGAGGTCGTCCCGGCGCAACAAGGCGGCGCCGCGGTTGACCGGAACGGCGGCGGTGGATTCGTGATCGGCGCGGCGGGACCCGTCGTCACGGTCTTTGCCGATCCCGCCTGCCGCTGGTCGAGGGCCACCGTCGCCCGTCTGGCCCAGCCGGCGCTCGCCGGAAGGCTCACCCTCGAGGTCGTGCCCGTGGCGCTCTTGGGCGAGGCCTCGGCCAGGATGGCGCTTGCCGCCTCGCGCCCGGACGGCGCCGAGGCCTGGTTCGCCCGGCGGCAGGCGGAACCGGACGATGCCAACACCGCCCTGCGTGCGCGCGAACAATCACGACTTCGCCCAGGCCGGCGGCACCGCCGTGCCGCTCCTCGAATGGCGGGGCACGGATGGCGTCTCTCACCGCCGCACCGGCGCCATCGAAGACGTCGAGGCGTTCCTGGCGGAGCTGGGCGCATGAGCGCCCGCACCCAGGCGGCGAGAGCGGCGCTCTCCCAGGCCGGCTACCACGCCGACCAGCACCGCGGCTGGCGCAGGCTCGCCCTGGTGCTGGCGGTCGTCTCAGGCGTCGAGGCGGCGGCGCTGGCCGGCTACATCCACTTCCACTCGACGGTCTACATCACCGTCGCCGCCACGCCGGACGGCCGCGTCATCGAGATGACGCCGCTCGACGAACCGATCATGTCGGCCGCGGCCTTGAGGAACTGGACCGTCGCCGCCGTCACCGAGGCCTTCACCCTGGGCCACCACGACTGGCGCATGCGCCTCACCGACGTCCGGGACCGCTTCACGCCCGAGGGCTACGACGGCTATCTCACGGCACTCCAGGACAGTCTCTACCTCGACCGCATTCGCGACAACCTGCAGGTCGCCGCCGCGGTGGCCACCGGGGCGCCGGTCATCACCGCCACGCAGATCTTCGACGGCCGTGCCGGCTGGTCGATCGAGCTCCCCATCCTCGTCACCTTCCAGGCCGGCCATCGCACCAACCACCAGCATCTCACCATGCGCGTGCTGGTCATGCGCGTGCCGCTCTCGGAGAACGCCGCCGGCATCGGCATCCAGCAGATGATCGCGACAAGGAGCGGGGCATGAGACTCAGCCTCGCCCTCGATCCTCGGCGCCTTCATCGCAGGCCCGGCGGCCGCCCAGGAGATGTGGCCCGAATACGCCGCGCCCGACGAGGAGGTCGCCGCCACGGCGCGCCAGGCGATGCCCTTCACCGAAGAGCAGATCCAGGCGCTGGGCCTCCTCCTGCAGCAGGTGCGGGCGGCCACGGCCGAGGCCGCAGGACCCGTGCCGGCGCCGCGTCACGCGCAGCCTGCAGATTCACCCCGGCCACGCGGGTCTCCCGGCGGTGGCCCTGGCGAGGGGCTACACGACGGCGGTCTCCTTCGTCGACGTCACCGGCGCGCCGTGGCCGATCGAGGAGGTCCTCGTCGACGGCGCCTTCCTGCCCGCCCAGGCCGGCCAGCGTCCGGACGGCGCCCTCCACCTCCTCTACCTCAGCCCGGCCCGCGCCCACCTCCACGGCAACGCCGTCGTCAAGCTGAGGCAACGCACCGATCCCGTCATCCTCACCCTCGCCGACGGCGGCGACACCGCCGACGTCCGCCTCGACATCCGGATCGGCGAGCCGGGACCCAACGCCGATCCGGAGGCCCTCGTCGCCGCGCCCCGCTTCCAGGCCGGGGACGAAGTCCTTCTCGACCTCCTGGCCGGCATCGCGCCGCCGGGCGCGCACCGCCTCGTCGTCTCCGGCGGCCTCGGCGGCGACCGCGCCTGGGCGCAAGCCGAGGACGTCTTCCTCGTCACCGCCGGCACCGTCCTCACGCCCGGTCCGTGGGCGGCGATGAGAGCGGCGGACGGCCGCCGGGCCTATCGCCTGCCCGCCACCCCTTTCGCCCTGGTCTCGGCCGCCGGCGTCGACTACCGCGTCGACTTCCGGATCGAGGCGGCCGCCGCCACGCTCGAGGAGGCCCTGGAATGACCCCGGCCACACGCCTCGCCGTTCTCCTCGCCGTCGGCCTTCTCGCCGCCGGGCCCGCACCCGCGCAGGAAGCGCCCGCCGACTCGTCCCTGCCGCCGCCCGCCGGCGGCACTCTCGATCCCGACCAGGATCTCGACCAGGCCCAGGCCGACGCTCTTGAGGAGCGCGAGGAGCAGGACCGCGAGGCGGCCGCCGCAGCCGGCGGCTACCACATCCCGGTCGCCGTCGGCGAGGCCACGGAGCCCGCGCCTGTGCCGGAGACCGCCGACACCGGCGAACCGGCCGCGGACATTCCCTACGGCGCGCCGGCGGCCGATCTCGTCATCCGGCCGCCCTCCGAGGTGGTGGCGCCGGCCTACGGCGACTACGGCGCGCCCGCCGCCCGGCCGGGGCAGGACCTCTCCGACCTGCTGGCCATCCTCATCCGGGAGTGGTCGCGGGAACCCGACATCCGGCAGCTCTCCTACGGCGCTTCCGCCGCCACCGCCACCCGGGACGGGACCGCCGCCGCCGGACCATCCCCGGCGGGGCCCGTTCACGCCGGAATACGAGCCGGGCAGGCGCTCTATGCCATGACGCTCTTCGAGGTGAATTCGGACTTCCCCGGTCCGGTCCTCGTCGAGATTCTCGAGGAGCCGCTCGCCGGCGCCGTCGCCAGCGGCAGCTTTCAGGTCATCCGCGACCGCATGGCGCTCACCCTCACGACCCTCGAGCACGAGGGCCACGTCTTGGGCATCGACGGCTGGGCCGTGGACCTCGATTGCGCCTGCTTCGGCGTCGAAGGCGAGGTCGACCGCCACTGGTTCGACCGGGTGATCCTGCCGGCCGCCCTCTCCTTCGCCGAAGCCTGGACCTCGAGCCTGGCCCGGCCCGACACCACGGTGACGGTCCAGGGCGACGTCATCGTCGAGGAGACGCGTCAGGCCGCCTCCGACGAGAGGATCTACGGGGGCATTGCCGCGGCGACGGGCCAGATCGCCCGGGTACTGACCGAGGACGCACCCAGGAGCATGACGGTCCGCATCCCGCGCGGAACGCCGCTGGCGGTGACCCTGGCGGCGCCGCTCGCCGCCACGGCAGAGGCGGGCGAATGAACCTCGCCCAGGCCCTCATCGCCTTCGTGGCGGACGTCGTCGGACCGTTCCTCGGCCTCGTCGAGATCGCCTGCTGGGCGATGGGGCTCTTCCTCATCCTGCTGGCCGCGCTCCGGACGCTCAAGCACTCGGACAGCTTCGGCAAGGGTGCGCCGCCCAGCGCGCTCGGCACGCTGCGCGACCTTCCTCGCCGGCGTCGTCCTGCTGCAGGTGCCGGCGTGGATGAACGCCGTCGCCATCAGCTTCTTCGGCACCGCAGAGACGCCCGCCCGGGCGATCCTGGGCTACGGCACGCCCGATGCGTCGTTCGACCAGCTGCTGGCAGCCGTCTTCACCATCGTCTCGCTCACCGGCCTCATCGCCTTCATCCGCGGCATCTTCGTCCTGCGCGCCTGCTCGGACGGCAAGCCGTCTGCCACCGCGGGCTCCGCCGCCATGCACCTCATCGGCGGCACGGCCGCCTGGCACATCGTCGCCGTCATCGATGCCGTGCAGACGACGCTCGGCATCCAGGTCCTCGCAATCGACTAGACAAAGGGAGACATCCATGCGCATTCCCCTCGTTCCCGCCGGCACGCTCCTCCTCGGCCTCGTCCTCTTCGCCGTCCCGCTCTTCGTCCCGGTCAGCCTGGACGCGGCTGCCCTGGCCATGGAAGGCCTGGATGTCGAGACCGCCCTCCATGCCGCCAGCATCGCCCTCTACCTCGCCGCGCTCTTCATCACGGCGGCCGGCCTCGCCCTTCTCGGGCGCCATCACGTGCGTCCCGGCGACCCGCCGCCCACCCGCCTCGTGAACAGGATCACCACTGCCCTTGCTGCCGTTGCCATCGCCGCGGCCCTCTTCTTCGCCACCGTCCTCGCGATCCTGACGGCAAGCATGGATATCACCGCCACGCTCCACGCCGCCGGCACCTGGGTCTGGCTCGCCGGCGTCGCGGTCCTCTTCGCCGGGCTCATCCTCGTCAGCCGCCATCTCGCCCGCCGGCAACGTGTTGAGGCCGGCCGCCAGAAGCCGCAGACCACCGTCGCGGCGCTTCTCGCCTTCACGTTGCTGGCCACGACCATGGCCATGAGCCCCGCCGCTGCGCAGAGCCTTGGCGACATGGCCACCGCCGCCGCCGCGGACCTCGAACAGCTTCCGTTCCTCATCTCCGTCGCGTTCTACGTGCTGGGCATCCTCTTCGTGTGTTTCGGCCTGCTCCGGCTCAAGCGGCAGGCCGATCATCCCGGCCAGACGACCATCGCGTCGGGCATCATCGCCATGGCGATCGGCGCGGCGCTGATCGCCGCGCCCTTCGTCATCAATGCGATTGGCACCACCTTCGACGTCGACCCCGCCGCCACCCTCAGCCGCCCGGCGCTGGATCCCTGATCCGTGCTCGGAGTCCTCGACGCGCTGACGGGGCTGCACTGGAGCCTCAGGCGGAAGGCCCTGGAGTCCTTCCTCCTGGCCGATGCGGCCCTGGAGGACGGCGTCATCCTCTGCCGCGACGGCTCGCTGGTGACCCTGGTGGCCCTTGCCGACAGCCGCTCGGCCATGGGCGCCGAGGAGACGCGCGCCTTCGTCGAGCGCGCCACGACGCGGTGGAACACGCCGCTGCTGGACCGCGGCCACGCGCTCCACGTCACCTTCGAGCGCGACCCCCGCCGCCGCCCGCCTGACACGGTTCACGGAACGCCAGGCCCGCGCCGCGACAGCCCTCGGCCTCGCACTCGACGACGTGCTGGCCGAACGCGAGATACGCCTTGGCGGCCTCATCGCCGACGAGACCCTGCATCTGGCCTGCTGGACCCGGCCCGGCCTCCTGACGGGCGACCAGGAATACGCCGACCGGCGCGCCGAACGCCGGCGTCTGAAGGACTGGCTTCCGGCGCGATCCGAGGCCCAGTCGGTCATGGCCGGCCTCGACTCCCTCGGCCCGCGCCACGAGGCCTTCGTCGACGGCATCCTCGCCGGCCTGGGCGGCACCGGCATCCTCCATCGCCGCCTCGAGACGGCGGAGGCCCTGGGCGTCATCCGCGGCCTCGGCTGCGGCCTCGACGCCGCACCGCTTCCGGATGCCGCCGCGGCGCCGCCGCGCGCCACCGACCCGCCTGAGGCGGGCTGGTTTCCGGCACCGCTGGCACCCCAGCTGCTGGCTGAGGATCCGGTGGCCGAGGGCCCGTTCCTCTGTCTCGGGCACCGCCGCTACGCCGCCGTCGACATGGTGCTGGGTCCGCGCGCCGCGCGGCCGTTCTCGGAGCTGATGGCCGCTCTCGCCGACGCCGGCATCCCCTGCCGGTGGTCGCTGCTGATCGAGGGCGGCGGCATGGCGAGCGTCGGCGCCGCCGCCGCGAAGATCGCCGCGGCCTTCCTCGCCTTCTCGTCGGACGAGACGAGATCGCTCCGGGATTCCATGGCGCACCTCCAGGCCCTGCGCGCCGAGGCCCGGGCAGTGGTCCGGCTGCGCCTTTCGTGCCTGACCTGGACGGGTGTCGACGAGCCGGCCGCGGAGACCCGGCGGCGCGCCGCCCGCCTGCAGCAGATCGTCGAGGGCTGGGGCGAGATCGTCGCCACCCGCCTCACCGGCGACCTCCTGGAGACCTTCGCCTCCACCATCCCCGGTTTCGCCTGCGGCGGCACCGCCCAGGCCGCGATCGCCCCGCTCGACGAGGCGCTCACCATGCTCCCGGTGTCGAGGCCGGCGGCCACTGGCGCCGGCCGTCCCAACCACCTCTTCCGCTCGATGGACGGCCGCATGCTGCCGTTCTCTTTCGAGGACGCCGAGGACTTCGGCTTCGACCTCATCTACGGCATCCCGGGCAGAGGCAAGTCGGTACTGATGAACGCCCTGGCCCTCGCCTTCACCCTGCAGTCTGGCATGAGCGCCCTGCCGCTCACGGCGATCATCGATATCGGCCCGTCGTCGTCGGGGCTCATCTCGCTCGTCCGCGAGGCCCTGCCCGACCGCCGCCGCCACGAGGCCGGCTGGTTCCGTCTCGAGATGGACCGCCGGCACGCCATCAACCCCTTCGACACCCAGCTGGGCTGCAGGCGGCCCCTGGCGCCCGAACGCCAGTATCTCGGCAACCTGCTGGCGCTCATCCTCACGCCGGCCGGCGCCGGGGGTGTTCCCGACGGCGCCCGCGAGATGATCGGGCCCTTGATCGACGAAGCCTATGCCATGCGATCGGACGCCCATGCCGGCGCCGAACCGGCGGCCTACATTCCCGGCCGAGACAAGGAGGTCGACGAGGCGCTCTCCCAGGCGGGCTGCCGGCTGCCTCCCGACCCGGCCTGGTGGGACGTGGTCGACGCCCTCTTCGATGCCGGCATGACGAACGCCGCATCCCGCGCCCAGCGGTTCGCCGTGCCGGTCATGTCGGACCTCGCGGCGGCCGTGCGGGCGCCCTCGATCCAGGCGCTGGTGAGAAACGCGACCTGGGGGCCGGGGGGCGAGAGCGTGACGGACGCCTTCGTGCGGATCCTCACCGGAACCGCGCAGGCCTGGCCGATCTTCTTCCACGCCACGGCCTTCGATACCGCCGGCGCCCGCATCGCCGCCATCGATCTGAAGGACGTGGCCCCGACGGGCTCGGCCGAGGCGGACCGCCAGACGGCCGCCGTCTACATGCTGGCCCGCCATGCGCTGACCCGCCACTGGTGGATCGACGAGGACGCCGCCGAGGCGATCCCGGAGCCTTACCGGGCGTGGCACCGCCGACGCCTCGGCGCCATCCGCGAGGCGCCCAAGCGGCTGGCCTTTGACGAGTTCCACCGGGCCGGCCAGGCGCCGGCGGTCGTCGCCCAGGTGGAGCGCGACATCCGCGAAACGCGGAAGCTGCGCGTCACCGTCTCTCTCGCCTCCCAGCGCCTCGAGGACTTCTCGCCGGCGCTGGTCGAGCTCGCCAACCGCATCTGGGTGCTGGGCGCCGGCGGCAAGGCCAGCGAGGCGGCGGAGCTCGCCCGCATCTTCGATCTCTCGGAAACCCTGCAGTCGATCGTGCGGCACGATCTCACCGGACCGCGGGCCGACGGCGCCCCGGCGCTGCTGATCGCGGCGGATGCCGGCGGCCGTCTCGAGCAGGTGGTCGTGAACGCGCCCGGAGCCGTCGAGCTCTGGGCGCTGACCACGTCGCCCCGCGACGTCGCGCTGAGGAGCCGTCTCTATCAGGCGCTGCCGCCCGCCGAAGCCAGGCGCGTCCTCAGCCGCGCCTTCCCGGCCGGGACCGCTGCGGCGGCGATCGAGGCCGGGCTCGCCGACGGCGCCGGACGCCGGACGTCGGAAGCGGAGGTCCTGGACCGCCTGGCCCGGGACCTCGCCACCCACGCCGCCCGGGAGAGGGCGGCTCACACATCAACCGGAGGACTGTTCCCATGAAGCACATCAACCGCGCCACGATCCTCGGCAACGTCGGGGCCGATCCCGAGCGCCACGAGGCCAGGGAGGGCGGACGCGCCCTCGTCACCTTCTCCGTCGCCACCAACCATGGCTGGAAGGACGACGCCGGCGAACTCCACGAATCGACCGAGTGGCACCGGGTCGTCGCCTGGGGCGCCCTGGCCGATCTTGTCGAACAGCACATGGTGAAGGGCGATCTCGTCCTCGTCGAGGGCCGCCTGAAGACCCGCGCCTGGCAGGATACGGCCGGCATGGAGCGCCGGACCACGGAGATCCACGCCGGCGACGTCATCTTCCTGGGCATCCGCGAGACGTCATGAGGGCCTTCCTCCTCGCCCTCATCCTCCTGGCGCTGCCGGCGGCCGCCCAGGAGGGGCCGCCGGCGGACCCGGCCTGCGATCCCGCCGTCGCGTCGGCTCTCGAGGCCGAGGCGGCGGCGGGGGTCGAGGCGGAGTTCCTCGTCATCCGCGATCCCGAGAGCGGGATCAGGGAACCGATGTCGATCCTCGACTTCAGCTGCATCACCGACATGTTCAACTATCGAGCCTACGACATCTTCTTCGATCCCGGCCGCGCCATGGACGAGATCATGGGCCTCCTCGACCGGCGCATCTGTGCGGCCGCCCGGGAGGCCTACCGGGATGCGATCGGCCGCCCGTCGACCCCGGACTTCATCCGCGACATCCGCCGCCTGCCCGGCGTCCGGGTGCCCAGCCGCCGCTGGGACCTGCTCGACGACGTCACCGGGTCCGAGGATCTCAACCGCCTGATCATCGAGGGCGGCTAGGAGGAGGCGACGATGCGTATCGCACCGGCGGCGCTGCTGGCCTGCGCTCTCATCGTGTGGGCCGTCGAGGCCCACGCCCTCTTCGGCGGCTCCTCGAGGCGCTGCGACCCGACGGACAACGACATCCAGGCGGCGAACATGGTGATCGCCGAGGTCGAGGAGATGGAGCGCGCCGTCATCGAGGCCCTGAGGCTGCAGACCGGCCAGCTCGCCGGCTACGAGGCGCAGAGCGCCTCGGCCGTGACGCAGGCGCTCGACTCCCAGACCCGCCTCGTCGCCCAGATCGCCCGCGAGGTCGAGGAGGCCGAAGCGCTTCGCGCCCACACGCCGACGACGGCGTCGTGCCGCACGGCGACGGGTGCTGCCGGCCTCGGCGCCGCCCGCGAGGGCATGGCCGCCGCCGTCGCGGCCCACGGGGCCCTGGAGACGGGACGCATCGCCCACGATCTCGCCCTCGTGGCGCCGGGGGGCTCAGCAGCGGACACGTCCGCCCGCTTCCAGGCCGTCACCGGCACCTGGTGCGCCGAGGCCCGCGCCGGCCAGCAGGGCTGCACCGGGAAGCCGGCACACCACGGTCTCGACCTTCTCCCGGGCTCGCTCTACGACGCCTCGACCCTGGCGACGCCGGAAGCCCGCCAGGCGGCCATCGAGCTCGCCCGCAACCTCGCCGTCCCGGTGGTGCCCGATCCCATTCCATGGGACGCGGCGACGTCGCCGGCGGAGCACCGCCAGGCGCTCGTTGCCCGCAGCGCCGACGCCCGCACCGCCCTGGCCGCGGACACCTTCACCCGGGCCCGGGCCATGCGCGAGCCCGCGGTCGATCTCGGCGACTGGGCAGCCGCGATGGCGCCGGGGTTGAGCGACGGCGGTCCGCTGTCGCGCCACGCGCTGCTGGAGCACCTGGCGTCGCGGCGTTTCGAGGATCCCGGCTGGTTCGTGCGCCTGGAGAGCATGGGGACCGAGAGCCTGCTGCGCGAGACGGCGCGCCTGCTGGCGGTCTCCCTCATTCTCGACTGGGAGCGCTACCTCGTCGAGGAGCGCCGCGCGGCGCTGGAGGCGACGCGTCTTGCCATCGCCGTCGAGGCGACGCGCCCGCCGCCGGGTCTCGCCGGCCCGGCGGCCGTCAACTGACCCATGCGCGCGCTGGGTTTTCTGTTCCTCCCGGAGCTGGGCCGCGCCCTGGCCGAGAGCGGCGGATGTGCCCGCCGCATCGGCCTCGCCCTGGCTTCCATGTTCCCGCCGGCGCATCCGAGGAACCTGTCGTGGCGGCGCCTCGCCGAGAGGCGTCACCGGGCAAGGCTGGCGCTCGCCCTGCTTCTGGTGATCGCCGGGATCGCGGCGGCCTGGCTCGCCCTCGCCCCGGATGCGGCCGCCCAGACCACGATCGATGCCGGCCTCTTCGAGGAGGACGACGACGAGACCCGCGCCATCCTCTCCTTCCTCCACGACCTGCCGCGCGATACCGGGAGCGTGGTGCTGGCCGACATGCTGCAGCTCTTCAACGCCGGCATCCTGGTCCTGGCCGGCGTGCTGCTCGTCTACCAGATCGCCGCCGGCGCCCTCGACACCGCCCGCCAGGGCCGCTGGGGGTTCGGCGGCTGGCAGATCGTCCGCGTCGTCGCCGCGGTCGCCCTGATGGCGCCGCTCGCCGGAGGTCTCAACGGCGCCCAGCACATCGTGCTCGGCCTCACCAATCTCGGCGGCGATTTCGCGACCGCCGTGTGGTCGCCCTTCACCACCGACATGCTGTCGCCGACCCGCTCGATCGCGCCGTCGAGGGGGCCGCGGGCGATCCGCACGATCATCGGCCGCGCCATCGTCCTCGAGGTCTGCCTGGCATCGGCCAACGCCGCCGCCGCCGCCACCCTCGTCGAACGAGAGAGCATCGCCGAGAGCGTGCCGCCGAGGACCACCACCCGCTATGCCGGCACCCGCTCCGACGTGCCGCCCGAGGGCTGCGGCGCCATCGTCTACGACGGCCACGGCACGACGCTCCTCGACGGGTTCCTGACCTGGCCCTGGGAGGAGGGAACCGATCCGCCGCCGGTGGACTACGAACTCGCCCAGGTGGCCGCCGGCCGGGTACCGGCCGCGCACTACCACGCGCTGAATACGGAGCTGGCGCCTGCGATCCGCAGTCTCGCCGCCGACATCGCCGGAAGGTTCGTGCCCGGGAGCCCGACCTACGGCGATCCGCTTCCCGACGCCGACGCCACCCTGGGAGGAAGCGGCCTCGAAGGAGCCTACACGCGGATCCTGGGTGACGCGCTCAGCTCTTCGCAGCGCGACCAGGACGAGGCCATGCGGGAGCTGGCAGAGACCTATGCGGAACAATCGAGCTGGCTGTGGGCGGCGACGTTCTTCCACACGCTGACCTGGCAGACCGGGCGTTTCGAGACGGCGGCCGCCGAGACGCCCGAGATCCGCCTGCCGACGGAGTCGCTGACCCAGTGGTCGCCGGCCGCCGCCGCCGCGGTGCGGAACACGCTCGCCTGGCTCGCCGCCTCGAACTGGCCGCCGGTCGCCTCGGTGGCGACGGCCAGCGTGGCCCATGGCACCGCCTCGACGGACCCGATGGACATCATGGGCTCGCTCATCCACAGCATCCCGATCGAGTGGACTGTCATGGCCTCCGCCGAGAACCCGATCCTGTCGCTGGCCAGCCTCGGGTTCTGGCTGGTGACGGGAGCGCTCACGGCCATCGGCTCCCTTGCCGCCATCGCCGTGGTCAACTCCTCGATGCTCGCCATCCCGATCATCGGAGACAGTCTCAACGTGTTTGCCAACGTCTGGCCAATCCTCGACGGATTCATCACGGTCATGCTGACAGCCATGCTGCTCGCCGGTCTCGTGCTGGCCTATTTGTTGCCGGCGGTGCCGTTCATCCGTTTCCTCTTCGGCATCCTCTCCTGGATCCTCGCCGTCATCGAGGCGGTGCTGGCGATCACCATCTTCGCCGCCGCCCACATCACCCGCGAGGACGCCGACACCCTGGTGACGCGTCAGACGCGCATGGGCTGGCTTTTCCTGCCCGGCCTCGTCCTGAGGCCCGTGCTCATGATCTTCGGCCTGGTTCTGGGCTATTTCGCGTTCACGGCGATCATCAGTCTCCTGAACGCCGTCTGGCTGCCGCTCATGCAGATCTCGCACGCCCAGGCGGGTGCCTCACCGCTGGGGTTCCTGGCGATGCTGGTCATCTACACCATCATCGCCTGGACCGCCGCCAACGCCTCCTTCAAGCTGATCGACATTCTCCCCCACCACGTCTTGACATGGATCGGCGGTGCTGCCGGGATCGACGCCGGCGGCACCGAGGGCGTGGGCATCGCCGCCGTGGGCGCCGCCTCGAGGGGCGGCGCCGTGGCGACTCCGGGATTCGTGGGCCGCATGGGACGGGGGATCCTGGGCATCCAGCGCACCCCGCCCTCCAGTCCGCGCTGACGCACCCGGCCGAAGGAGCAGCGCCATGCGACGAATCGCCCTCGCCACACTTCCCGCCCTTGTTCTGGCCGCCGCCGCCGCGGCGTGGTGGTCGGTGGCGCCGGCGATGGCCGCGGAGACCCGCGCCGCGGTCCTGCTGGGAGCACTGGGAGGAGCGTTCGCGTTCTTCTTCGTCACCACCCGCCAGCCCCGCCACGTCGGTCTCAAGGCCGGCGTCTACCTGGCGCTCCTCGCGGTCTGCGTCACCGAAATCTGGCTCGGCATCGGTATCCACCTCACGGTCGGCCCGTTCTCGATCAGCCGCGCGGCCGCCGTCCTGGGCGGCCGCCTCGACGGCGTGCGCCTGGTCCTCATGCTGGGCCCGCTTCCCGGCCTCGTCCTCGTCGCGACGCAGCTCCCCGACGTGGCGTTCGTCCTCTTCAACCTGCCGCCCGCCGGCGGCGACCGCCGGCGCGCCAAGTCCGATCTCTACGGCAAGTCGGAGTTCATGAGCCGTCGCGACCGGCGCCGCCTCGAGACCGGCCGCGGGCTGCTGCTGGGCCAGAGCGGCCGGAACGGGCGATCCGCCCTCGTCGCCTGGCCCCTCGAGGGCTCGGCCATCACGGTCGCGCCGCCCAGGACCGGCAAGGGTGCGACCATCGCCCTCAACCTGCTTTCGCCGAACGACCGCGGCCCGTCGGGGTCCACCCTGACGATCGATCCCAGGGGCGAGAGCTACTGCATCGTCGCGCGGCGCCGCCGGGCGATGGGGCGCAACGTCATCCTCGTTGATCCCTTCGGCATGGTGGAGGGCCACGCACGGAGCTTCCCGCAGCTCGACATCCAGATGCCGCAGTCCCAGCGCTACAACCCGCTGGACTTCATCCGCAAGGGCGAGGCCGAGGCGGTGCGCGACATCGGCGTGCTGCTCGACGCCCTGCTGACGCCGCCCACGAGCGACACCCAGAACACCAGCCAGCACTTCTACCAGTCGGCCCGCGAGATCATCGCCGGCTACATCGCCTGGGTGCGGTTCAACGTGAAGCCGCCCAACCGCAATCTCGATCGCGTGCGCCAGCTCCTGAGCGAGGACGTGAAGGCCGCCAGGAGCCGCCTCGACAAGCTCAAGGCCAACAAGAAGGCGATCGATCCCGGCGGCCTCACCCGCAAGGCCCTCGAGCGCCGGGGTTCGGTGGGCCCCGAGGAGGCGGGGAGCCAGGCGTCGACGATCGCCAACCAGCTCACCTTCCTGGCCCAGCCGGACCTCCTGGTGAACACCTCGGAGTCGACGTTCGACCCCGCGGTCATCAGCGACGGCAACACCGACCTCTTCATCGTCGTCCCGGACGACATGGTGGGGGAGGTGAGAGGCTGGATCCGCCTGTGGATCACCATTCCGAACGCCATCCCCAACCGCCAGGCCCTCGAGCGCGATCTCCTCCTCATCATCGACGAGATGCCACGCCTGGGGTTCCTCAAGCCCGTGATGGACGCCTATAACCTCGCCGCCGGCAAGGGCGTCCACTTCTGGTGCTTCTCGCAGTCGATCTCGGCCCTCGAGGCGACCTGGGGCAAGGAGCAGACCCGCACCCTGATCGATCTCGCCGAGGTGGTGCAGATCCTGGGGTTCCCGAGAACGGACGCCCAGGGCGCGGAGTCGATGGCCAAGGCCATCGGCCAGGCCACGTTCGAGGCGCCCTCGACGAGCGAGTCGGGTACGGTCTCCGAGCAGCGCGTGCTGATGGCCTCGTCGCAGGTCCAGACCGGCCAGTCGACCCAGCTGGTGCGCGAGTACCTGGTGCAGCCTGACGATCTCATGACCATGGCGCCCGACGAGCAGTACATCGTCGCCGCCGGCAAGACCGTGAGCCGCAACGCCCTTCACCTCTACCACGCCCGTTACTGGGAGCGCCGCGACGCGCGTCATCTCGCCGACGGCAACCCCTTCGTCGTGCGCAAGGCCGCCGCGGGCCTCACGGCGCCGCCGGCGCCCCGGAAGCCGCGTCCCACGACAACCCCGCCCGACGCGGAAACGCCAGAACCGGAGGCGGCCCAGATCGCCGCCGGATGACGAGGAGACGAGCCATGGCCGACACCCGGCAGACCGAGCCGCCGCCGAAGAGACGCCAACCGTCCGCCAGCCGGCAGGATCTCCTCGAGGACCGCGAGGAGACGAAGAAGCTCATGGGCGAGTGGATGGCCGACTCGGCCCAGCGCACCGACCGCGTCCTAGCGGCTCAGACGGAGCAGACCGATGCCCTGCACGCCCTGGCAGAACCGCTCACCCGGCTCGTCGGCGTGCTTTCCGAGCGCCGGGACGTCATCGCCCCGGTGGCCGCCGATGCGGGAGAAGACGGCAACGGAAGCGCCGGCGAGGCGATTCCGACAGCCGACCGCACGGACACATGCGCGGCCGACGACGTGGAGGAGGAGGCCGACCGGAAGACGGAGAACGAGCGGGAGGCGACGGCCGCGGACGAGGGGACTGGCGACGGCGACGCTGCAGACAGCGACGACGAGCCGGAGGCCGGGAAGGAGATCTCCGAGACTGTCGTCGCGTCCAGCGAAGCGGGCCAGGTCGACGAGATGGAATCGCAATCGGCCACGGCGACAGCGGAGACGCCGGACCGCGAGACGGAGCCTTCAGGGACTGCGGCGCCGAACGCCGACGCCCTGGGCGATGCCGGGGAGAACGCGCCCGATACCCGCGATCGGCCGGCCGGGGAGGCCGAAGCCCGGTCCGAGGCGGACGAGACCACCGCCGCGGATCGCCGCGAGGTCGATGACACCGAAGCAGAAGCATCCGGCGCCACGCCCGGAGAGGCGGAGATCATCGCCGTTCTCTCCGCCATGCGCGCGGACATGGGCAGCCATGCGAACCTGGTTCAGCTCCTCCACCGCGCCCCGCCGCCCGCCGCCGGCGCATCCCCCGATACCGGGACCGCCGAGCACGCGGAGCGCCGGTATCACGACCTGACGGGGTATCTCGACAAGTTCGTCGTCGCCCTGATCGAGCACGTCGGCGGCGCGGAGCAGTCCATTGCCGGCAATCTGCCGGACCGCCCACCGCCCACGGATGTCGACAAGGTCGCCGCCGCGGTCTCGGACCTCGCGAAGCAACTGCGCGCCGAGCGCCGCGGGCTCGGTCCCCTCGCCTGGATTGCCGCGGTCGCCGGCGTCATCGCGCTGCCGGCGATGCTGGCCGCCGGCATCTTCCTGCAGATGGAATTCGACGTCGTGCCGGCCGCAGATCCGTCGCTGGGCTGGAAGGACCGCATCTGGGAGGAGATGGGTCCGGAGCTCGCGGGGTGCTTCAACCTCGAGGACGCCGGCGCCGGAGACTGCGTCGTCACGGTGACGCCGCCCGCCCAGTGACGCAACGCAACAAGGGAGGCGGCAGATGATCGACTGGGACGGGACGCGAAACGCTACCGGCCGTGCCGGGAGCGGGCGGCGCTACGAGATCAGCGGCCCCGGTGGCGACCACACCGGGTTGCCGGTTTGGAGCGCCGTCGTCTTCGCGCCGGGTGAACCGCCGGACGGGGAGTTTACGAGGGTGGTGCAGAACGTCACCCGCCGAGAGGCCATTGTGGCGTGCGAGGACCACGAGGAGTGGCGGTGGCGGGTGGAGCACGGACGGCTTCACCGCGCCGGGCCGGGACGCGTCGAGACGGTCGGACAAGGACGCCTTGCGGCGGTGGCGGAGTCGAACTTGAGCGCATTCGCAACTTAGGAAGGGAGACTGCAGATGATCAACTGGACTGGACATCACCGCAAGGACGGTTCGCGCGACGCCACCGGCACAGCGATGAGCGGGCGCTGGTACGAGATCGGCGGCCCCGACTACCGCGGCGACGACAGGATAGGCGACGCCCTGCGCGAATGGAGCGCCCTCGCCTACGAAGCCACCGACCCTGCCGAATCACCGCACGAGCCGTATTCGCGGATCGCCTACAACGTGACCCGTGACGAGGCCTTCGAAGCGTGCGAACGCCACGAGTCGGCATTGTGCGTGCCCGAGGCGCGGGCCTTCGTCGCCGCGGCTGAAGCGCACCGCCGCGTGCCGGGCGAAGGCGAACGGGCGGCCATCCAGGCGCTCCGGCTTCTCGAGACGGCCGAGAAGATCGACGTCGACGTCGACGGCGTGGAAGACGCCATCCGCGCCGCGGCGTTTCTCCAGGGTGCCGGGCGCGTTGCCAGCGCCGCCGACTACCTGTTGGAGTTTCGCGTGGAGACGAAGGCGCAGATCGAGGCGCACCAGGCCGCCGAGAGCGTCGGGGAACCGGAGATCAGGCTCCGCGGTCCGCGCATGTGACCCGCGGAAATCCCATGCCGGACCAGAGCGCCGACCTGACGGCCATCCGGGCATCCATCGAGCGCATCGAAAGGGCGAGCAACCGCGGTTCGGGGCTCGTCGCCTTCCTCGGCGCTACCGGCCTACGACGTTCCCGTGATTTTGTCGCCGGACCCGCACCTGACGCCCTACAGCCTCGCTCCCGGCGAGTCCACCATCCCCCTGCCAGCATTGGACCCGATTGATGATGTCCCCACACCTTGAGGAGTTCCGACACATGAAAGAGCTTTCCCTTGCCGCCACAGCGGCGCTGATCTCCGTTCTGCTGGCCGCCTGCGGCGGCGGTGGCGGCAACACCCCGACGGCCGTGACCGAGCCGCCAACCACCGAGAGCGAGACTCCGGTCGACGCCGACACCGTGGACATCGACGGCACGCGCTGGCGCCTCTCCGCCATCGATGCGCCCGAGACCCGCCAGACCTGCCGGGCATGGGGCCGCACCTGGGACTGCGGAAGAGCCGCCACCGAAGCCCTGATGTCGCGCGCCGCCTCCATAAGCTGCGCCGGCAGCGAGAGCGACCGCTACGGCCGCATGATCGGTGTGTGTTCGGCCGCCGGAGAGGACCTCAACGCCTGGCTGGTGGCCCAGGGGTGGGCGCTCGCCTACCGGAGTTATGGATCGGACTATGTCGCCGAGGAGAACGAGGCCCGCAGCCACAGGCGCGGCATCCATCGCGGCGACTTCATCGAGCCCTGGGACTGGCGGCGCGGCGAACGCCTGGCCGGCGCCGACACCTTCACGGCGATCGCCTCGGACGCCATCGATGTCGCTGCGCTGGCCGATCGCATGCTGCGAGGCGACTTCGCCGACCTCTACGGCCAGTGGATGGACGAGAGCGTCTTCGCGATCGTGGAGGGCACGACAGCCGTCTCCTTCGGCGCCGCGTCCGGCACCACGCCCAGTGCGCCAGGAGGCGCGGTCTGGCACGGCGCATTCGTCGCCGTCGACACCCGGGAGAGGATCGAGGGCGCCGCGGTCATCGACATCGACGATCTCGCCCGTCCGGACGTCGACATCGCCTTCACGCCCCTCATCGACGCCCAGGGCATTGCTGGCGACGGTCTCAGGTGGGACGACATCCCGGTGGTTGATGGCGCGTTCGGTTGGCAGGACGACGCCAGCATGATCGAGGGACGGTTCTACGGCAGCGATCATCAGGAAGTCGGCGGCATCTTCGAGCGCAATCAGTTGACCGGCGCCTTCGGCGCTTCACGTTGACCGCTCCGACAGGCGACGCCATGGCGGACGCTTGCGCCGAGCTCGCCGCCGCCACCTCGGCGCTGCGCCGCGAGACCGGCAGGCTGAGGGCGGAGCTCGAGTTCCGGTCCGCCATCCTGCCCGAGACGCCGGCGATGACCGTTCTCGAACGGGCCCTGACCGGCCTCGAGAAGTCCAACCGGGAGATCGCGCGCCATCTCCGCACCATCGTCATCGCCTTCGTCTCGCTCGCCGCGATCACGGCCTTCACCGCCGGTGTCTTCGTCGAGGCCGAAACCGGGATCGTCTCGAGCACAGCACGGACGATGCCGCTCGATGAAGTCCGCCCGATCTTCGAGACGCCCCAGGACGAGCAACGCCAAGGGCAGCACGCAGCCGGGAGTTGGTCCGAGGCGTTGGATTTCAACCTGGCCATCGAGGAGCCCCGGCCGGCGCCGTCAGGCTCCGCCCTCGACCCCGACCAGGCGCTGAGCCCGACCCAGGAGGAGGCCGTGAGGGGGCGCGACGAGCAGGAACGCGAGGAGGCCGCGGCTACCGGCGATTCCCACGTGCCGGTCGTCGGCGGCGAGGCCACGGAGCCGGCGCCACCCTACAGCAGCCTCCCTGCCGAGATCATCGCTCACCCGCCAGTAATGGATCCGCCGCCGCCACCGGCGCACCTGGCGTCGCTTGAACACCGCATGACGGCGACGCTCCACCGCGCCCTGTGGTGGCAGGCGGCCGGGATCGTTGCTGCGATTGCCGCCCTGGCCGGCATTGCAATCGCCCTGGCGCGGCTTCGCGACTGGCTGTTTCCGTTGCCGAAGCGTCCGGATGTTACATGATCCCACGTCTGTGAGGGCCCGAAAGGCCGATCGTGCGTACGGCTGCCCTTTCAAGGTCCCAGAGACGCCGTCTTCGCCTGCCGTCTGCCGTGAGACTGCCCGCTGAACAGCGTCCGGACGCCCCGCGGGCCGCGCTTCTGATGATCGCTCTCGCCCGCCATGTGTGGTTTAATGCCCTTCCAGCGTCACCGCCCAGGGAGGCACCACCGTGGAGCCTGCGAATCCCGAATCATCCGGCACCTACGACGGCGCACTGATTTACGGCGTCACCGGCGTCGACAAGACCCGCGCCACCGACGCCGCCTTCAAGATCCATGGCTTGTACACGGAACAGGACACTCTGGAGTACATCAACGTCGGCACCGTGCTGGTCCGAATCGACACCCGCAACGGGCCCTGGCGGGCAGGCAGGGTTCATGCCGACGGCGTCCACTGGGAGGAGAGGAGCTGGGAGAAGGACGAATTCATCGCGTTCCGCAACCACGTCGCGAGCCTTGTCGAGGTCAGGCTCTCGCCGCGGGAGGAGCTCGAGCAGAGGATCGCGAACACCGGTGTCGCTGTTCGAAACTGCCGCCGCCTGCAGGCCCGCTTTGAACGCGGATCGCAGGAGTATGCCGGTTTTGAAGGCATGATCGCCGCCGGCCGCGAGATGGCGGCCTCCTTCCGGAAGAAACTCGAGGCATTGCAGCCCTCACCGCCGGACGTGGCGTCGGCCTCTAGGTGACCGCTGAATCCACGGCCGCCCACGACACCGCCTGAACCACCACAGCACCGAAAACGCCGCCAAGCGACACTGAAGGCCCTGCACGGCCCCTTGCCGGAGCCGTCGGCCACGTGTCAGCGCTGAGTGCGATGGCCGGGGCCACCGTGGGTAGAGTGGCGCCTAGCCGCGAAACGTCTCACCACGGGTTTCCATGATACTCTGAGCCACGGCGAGCGTCCGGATCACGACCGATCAGCCGATCAGACCCTTACGCACTTGGGACTGTGGAACTGCAGGCCACCGCCGATTCCGCCCGACTATTCCTCACTGGAAGGTGTATCCTGTTCCGCGAATGGCGGCATTGTGGCCGGGCGGGTACCGTGAGATTGACGCACTTGCCGGACCTGCCGTCGGCCGAGCGCACGATCAGGAAGATCGTGAATGACAGGATCCGCCGCGGATACCTACGGGTCGGAAGCGAGGCGGAATGGCACTGACCAGTCGACAGCGGATGCACGTGGCCGACATCTTGTATGGCGATCATGCCGTAACGGAATGGGACAAGCCCTGGGACAGCGACAAGGGCAAGGACCTGATGCAGGGAGGCCATCCGCTGAAGAAGACGGGGGACCGCTGGGAGAGGCGCGCCGCTCACAGCCTTCGCTTCTGGGCCGCCTACAAGGGGTTTGGCTACCCGACCTGGCTGACGACTGACGAGATCGAAGCTCTCGACGCCGAGACCATCCCAGGCGCGCAGGAAGTCGAGGTCGAGCATCAAGGCCGCCCCGCGATCGCCTACAACGTGTCCGAAATCAGCGGTCTGCCCGAAGACCTCTACCGGCCGTTCTGGGAGATCCACCCGATCCACCACGACCCGCGGCACCCAGGCTTCGAACGGTACGTGAGATCGCTCGGCGTCGAGATTCAACATGTCGTGAACCGCAAGAATGGCTGGACAGAGGCGCAGTACCGGGAAATTCCGAACAAGATCATCATGCCGCCCTTCGAGATGTTCTTCAGCGCTCGTGACTACTACCTCACGCTGGCGCACGAACTCGCCCACTGGGCCGTCGCCAGTACGGACCTGGTGGAGACCACCCTCGAGTCCGAAGGCGCCGACTATGCAAGGAACGAACTGGTTGCGGAATTCGCCGCGGCATTCCTCGTCGCCGAACAGGGGCTTTCGGACGACCTTCACCCCAGGACCGTGTCCTACGTCAGGAAGTGGCGTGAGACGGGGTCGCTCACCGACGCGCAGTCGATGCATGCGGCCGAGGACGCCGCACGGGTGGCAACGTGGATCAGCCACGAGGCGCCCGCATGGCGAGCCGGCGGCGGCGAGACGCGCCGTCAGACGCCGCACGACAGCCACTATTCCGCCCCGCCGCGCGGACTCGCCGATTTCCCGGCGTTCGAGGCGGCCGCCGCCGCGCGACGATTCGTAGCGGATGCTTTCGCGCTGGAGAGGTCAATCGAAGGGAAGGATCGCGACGCCTGGGTCCGCGAAGCAGGCCGCCTACTCGAAACTGCCAAGAGCCTCGATCTCGGGATCCCCGCCGTCGTCACCGCCATCGAGGCCGCCGTGGTGATCGAGACGTCCTTCGCCACCCCGCGCCCCTCCGCCGCCTCTTGGCTCGAGACCTTTCAGGAACGCACTGCGCGCGCTCGAACCACGATGGAGATGGCGAGGAACACCGCCGACATGTCGGCCAGCACATCCCACGGACCGCGGTTCTGATGATCGCCGACCGCTGGCGGCTGTGCTATACTCTCTTTGCTCCTGCCACCACCCCAGGGAGGCATCACAATGGATTCCGCGAGTCCTTCATCAGGCGGCATTTACCGCGGCGACGTCATCTACATCGTCAAAGGAGTCGACAAGACGCTCGCCACCGACTCTGCCTTCAAAGGCTGGAGCATCCATCCCGATGGTTTGTCGGATCTTCACGTTGGAGACGTCCTGGCCCGCATCAGCGCCCACAACAGGCGCTGGGACGCCGGTCGGGTCCATGTCGACGGCGTCCACTGGGAGGAGAGGACTTGGGCGCAGGACGAGTTAATCGCCTTCCGGGACCATGTCTCGAGCTTGGTCGAGGTCAAGCTCTCGAGGCGAGAGGAGCTCGAGCAGGGGATCGCGAACTGCCCGATCATCATCCGGAACTACCAGCGCCTGCAGGCCCGGCACGCTCGTGATTCGGAGGACTATGCCGATTTCGATGGCATGATCGCCGCCGCCCGCCGCGAGACGGCCTCCCTGGAGGAGAAACTGGAAGCATTGCTGTCCAGTACGCCCGAAATGGCCTCTGCTGCACGGTGACCGTCGCCCAGGGAGACCTCACCATGGACCCCGACAATCCCGCAGCAGGCGGCGTCGGCCGCGGCGCCGTAATCTACAAGGTCGCCGGTGTCGACAAGACCCGTGTCACCGCCGCCGCCTTCAAGATTCATGGCTTTTACAAGGAACATGACAGCCTGGAGTACTTCCTCTTAGGCAGCGTGCTGGTTCGCGCCAGCGCCCGTAACGGGCCCTGGCAGGCTGGCCGGGTTCATGCCGACGGCATTCACTGGGAGGAGAGGATCTGGGTGGAGGGCGAGTTCATCGCCTTCCGGGACCACGTCGCGAACCTTGTCGGGGTCAGGCTCTCGCCGCGGGAGGAGCTCGAGCAGGGGATCGCGAACTGCCCGATCATCATCCGGAACTTCCAGCGGCTCCAAGCTCGCTACGCCCCCGAGTCGGAGGAGTATGCCGACTTCGAAGGCCTGATCGCCGCCGGACGTCGCGAAATGGCCTCCCTGAAGGAGGAATTGAAAGCGCTGCAGTCCGCCTCGCCCGAAATGGCCTCTGCCGCACGGTGACCACCGCTCTAGGGAGGCATCACCATGGACCCCGCTATTCCCGATACAGGCCGCGTCTACAACGGCACCCTGATCTACAGCGTCACCGCGGTCGACAAGACCCTTGCCACCGACGCCGCCCTCAAGATCCATGGCATGTACAGGGAACATGACAGCCTGGAGTACATCCTCATAGGCAGCGTGCTGGTCCACACCGTATCCCGCAACGGGCCCTGGCAGGCAGGCAGGGTTCATGCCGACGGCATCCACTGGGAGGAGAGGATCTGGGTGGAGGGCGAATTCATCGCCTTCCGGGACCACGTCGCGAGCCTGGTCGAGGTCAGGCTCTCGCCGCGCGAGGAGCTCGAGCAGGGGATCGCGAACGGTCCGATCATGATCCGGAACTGCCGCCACCTGCAGGCCCGCTATGATCATGATTCGGAGGAGTATGCCGATTTCGAAGGCATGATCGAGGCCGCCCAACGCGAAACCGCCTCCCTGGAGGAGGAGCTGAAGGCACTGCTGTCCTCATCTACCGAAATGGCCTCTGCCGCACGGTGACCTGCGCCCCGGACCGGCCACTACATCCGCTGCCCAATCAGCTCGCCGATCTCGCCACCACCCGAACGAGCGAGACTGAAGATCCGCCACTCATCGACGTCGCCGGCGGCGCCCGCCGGCTCTCCACGGGCTTCTATGGCGCTCTGAGGGGCAACGAACGTCCGGGAGGATGCACGGCCGATCGGCTTTTCAGGCGCCTGTACGCTTGGGATTATGGAACATTCGACCGCCTCGGCCGGCATTCGACCCTTCCAGGCGTTTCCTCACAGGAAACGGTTTCGACCCTCGAGCTGGCGCGATCGGCGCCACGTGGGACCCTGCAGGAGCGCCGCGGGCTGACCACGAGGGGCAAAATCGGGCGTTTTCGTTTCCTGTGATGAAACGCGGGCAGAATTGAACGCTGCCCGCACCGCGGTTACCTGCCGTTCATCGCGTCGCGGAGCGCTTTGCCGGCCTTGAATGACGTTCTCTTCGAGGCCGCAATGGCGAGTGTTTCGCCGGTCCCGGGATTGCGGCCGGTCCGCGCCGGGCTTTCCTTCACGGCGAAGGTGCCGAAGCCGGCCAGCCTGACGTCCTCGCCCTTCGCCAGGGCCTCGCCGATCGCGTCGAGCACGCAGTCGAGGGCCGCTCCTGCTGCCGAACCGGTCAACTGCAGCTCATCGGCCATGCGCTTCGTGATGTCTGTCTTGTTCAAGTGTTTACTCCCTGGGTCGTGAGACGATGATGAGGCCGCCCGCTTCCAGCTATGCCGCAGGATCCCACCGCGCGACGAAACGGAACTGATACCGGCCAGTCGCCTTCGATGAGCCGGCTACAGCAGCTTGATCGCGGCAATCACGATCCCGGCGACGGCGAAAGCCTGCAACAGCATGGCGCGATAGATGCGCGCTTCGAGGCTGGCAAGATCCGCCTTGCTGGCCAGCGTCGCATGATCGACACCGGCCTCCTCGCGAATGGCGGCCGCGGATATCATGCGGCACCTCCCTTGCCAGACACCGGACGGGCGCTCTCCCTCGCCACCGCCCGCCGCCGCGGCCGCAAGCGCACGAAGGTGCGCCCTGACGCCTTCTCCATCGCCTTGAGATCCCGGAACATTGCATGGATATCATAGTTATAGCGGGCTGCGTACGCAGCGCGCACGGCGTGAATCTCGGCAATGATCGGGTCAGTCGGTCGTGTCGGCATCGGGCACCTCCATGAGTTCGCTCGGTGTGCAAATGATCGGTGGGTCGTACCCGGCCTCGAGGCACGCCTGATTGATCCGGGTGCGCAACGAGGCGTTGGCAATGTGCCGGAAGTTCCACGTGACCAGGAAGTCGACCCCGCTCGCTGCAGCGATGGCGATATGCGCCGCATCGTTCGCAGCGCCCCGGGGAACCACGCCTTCTTCGAGGAGCAGCTGCGAAAGAGCCGCGGCGTCAGCGGTGATTTCGAGCAGCGTCGTGGACTCGAGAATCGCCAGACGGCCCTGTGCGGCGGCGGGATCGCCCGCGCTTGCTTCGGTCACCACGAGCTGCGACGCATAGATCTCGAACCGCTCAACGGCAGCGGCCCACCATTCGCGCGTGATGGTCTGGTTCGCCGCAATCACCAGGTCTCGCGACGGCCGCGATGTCAGATAGCTGACGACCGACGTCTCGATATAGACGGTCCGCTTCATCGTGCCGCTCCGGTCACTCCGCAGATCCGCGGCCGCCGGGGAAGTGCTTGTAGAGCGTGGCCCGGCTGACGCCGAGCTGGCGGGCGATCTCGGTGACCGGAATGGTGGGATCCTTCAGGAGAGCGGCGGCGATGGCCCTGCTGCGGAGGTCGAGGCGTACCGGCCTGCCGCCGAAACGTCCGCGGTCCCGGGCCGCGTCAAGCCCGGCCCTGGTGCGCTCGCGGATGATCGAGCGCTCGAACTCGGCGAGAGCGCCGAAGACATGGAACACCAGCAGGCCGCCTGGAGTGGTTGAGTTGATGGCCTCTGTGAGGGAGCGCAGGCCGATCCCACGGCCTCCCAGATCCTCGACGGTCTCGATCAGCTGGCGGAGCGAGCGTGCCAGCCGGTCCAGGCGCCACACGATCAGGGTGTCGCCTTCGCGCGCGTAGTCGAGCGCCGCCGCGAGCTGAGGCCGGCCGCGCTGGGCGCCCGATGCCGTCTCCTCGAAGATGCGCCCGCACCCCGCCGTCTCCAGCGCGTCGCGCTGCAGGGCGGCGGACTGGTCGCGCGTCGAGATCCGTGCGTAGCCCACCAGCATGCGTCGTGTCCGGAAAACCGACGGCACGATAGCTATCCGGACACCTGGTTTCAAGACGGTGTTGATGGACACATCTGGGCCGG
This sequence comes from Alphaproteobacteria bacterium, assembly GCA_965207785.1. Taxonomy (GTDB): domain Bacteria; phylum Pseudomonadota; class Alphaproteobacteria; order SP197; family SP197; genus SP197. Next base: position 301,413 of record CBDBNO010000012.1, read on the forward strand.
CGGTAGCCCCTGATGCGCCGGTGTCCGGTGCTGTCTGACAAACGAACGTTTTCCGGACACCGCGATGCGCGATGCTGCTATCCGCCGTTCACCGAATCCCGGAGCACCTTGCCTGCCTTGAAGGAAGGTCTCCTGGTCGCGGGGATCGACAGCGATTCGCCGGTCCGGGGATTACGCCCGGCACGGGCGGGGCTCGCCTTCACGGCGAAGGTCCCGAAGCCGGCCAACCGGACGTCCTCGCCTTTCGCCAAGGCATCGCCGATCGTGTCGAGCACGCAGTCGAGGGCAGCCCCTGCCGCCGGTCCGGACAGTGCCAGATCCTCGGCCATGCGTTTCGTGATGTCTGCCTTGTTCAAGTGTTTTCTCCCGGGTTGTGGGGCGGAGGCGTGGCCGACTGCGTCCAGCAGCCGGCACGCATGTCGGCAGGTGAGCGCTGTCCAGTGGCGGCGCGGTCTTTACAGAATTTTGACCAGGGCGACGATCAGACCGCCTTGGGCGATCAGCCCGCCGAACATCCATTTGAGAAGTTCGGACTTCACCGCCTCAATGGAGGCCTTGGTCTCCTGCCGGAGGGCCTCGACATCCGCCTTGACTCCAGCGATATCGGCCTTCGTCGCCAGCCGGAGGGCCTCGATATCGGCCTTGACCCCGGCGATTGATGCCTTGGTCTCCTGCCGAAGGCCTTCGATATCGGCCTTGGTCTCCTGCCGAAGGGCCTCGATATCGGCCTTCGTCGCCAGCCGGAGGGCCTCGATATCGGCCTTGACCCCGGCGATTGATGTCTTGGTCTCCTGCCGAAGGGCCTCGATGTCGACCTTGGTCGCGAGGTTGCCGTTGAGCAGGGCGACCTGCTCGTCGGCCAGCGCCTCGGCCTGCTGCTCGGTGAAGCCGCAGTCGGTCAGGCGCTTTACGTAGCGGTGAGTGTCGAACGCGATGGCCTCGGTCATGGCGGAACCATAGGAGCCGCAGCGCTGCCCGGCAAGTCCCGATCCCGCCAAACGGATTCATCGGCGCCGACGAAGTGCGCCGCCATCGAAAACCGGGGAAGAGCCAGCCGGACCATGGTAGACTTCGCCACCAACCAGACCAGCCAGTTGATGCCCGACCGTTCCTCCACCTACCAGGCCCCGTGCCACCTGATCCGGATCGCCGCGGCCGACAACGTCTGGCGCTACTACACGCTCGCCCTGTGGCCCGACCTCTTCGGCGGCACCACCCTCGTGCGCGAGTGGGGCCGGATCGGCCAGGACGGCACCGTCATGCGCCAGCATTTCGCTGAACATGCAACGGCCGAGCGGGAGCTCGACCGGATTGCCAGGAGCAAGGTCCGCCGCGGCTATCGGCCGGCCGGCCCACAGGAACGCCAGGCCGAGCCGTCCGAGACACCGCCGCTCGATGCAGCGGCGTCCATGCCGCGTCATCTCTCCCATGCAAGAAACGCACGGCCGGCGGCTTCAGGAGGGCGCGCCGGCGAGCGATTCCGCGCCATCACCCGCCCTGCCATGCGTGGACCGCAGATCACCGGCGATCGCCGCTCCAGCGCCGCAGCATGCCGCGGTTGATCCCGGTCAGTACCCTCGCGCTCTACGCCGCGCGGCGGGACGCGCCGGAGACCGTGCGCGAATTCAGCGCCCGGTCTGCACGGCACGGCATCCGCTGGCACGAGAACCTCGCTTCCGCCGGACGCCGCCCCGCCGGCGCCCGGTGGGCATGGTTGGCGATCATCGCCCTCGCTCTCGCCGCGGCCGCCATCGTCCTGATCGGATAGCATGGCGGCATTCGCAACCGACCCCGCACTCCATGCCATCCTGGCGATGGGGGTGCTGGCGATCGCCACCACCTCAATCGCGCTCCACATCCGCCGAAAGCGCCATGCGGATCGAATCTGCCGCCGCTGGGGGCTCGATCCTTCCCGCGTCCGCGTGATCGCCAGCGATCTCGGCCGGCACCGCGCGAGCTGGTCGTTGCGCGCCGACGGCCTCGTCGGCAATCCGGACGTTCTCGTTCGCGACCGCGCCACCCGGCACCTCGTCGTCGGCGAGGCCAAGAGCCGGCACTTCAGGGGCTCGATCACGCCCTACGAGCGTTATCAGGTGACGCTCTACCTCGGAATGGTCCGCCGCCTCTATCGCCAGCCGGCGACCGCGGTCCTGCTCTTCGGCAACGGCCGGCGCGTCCCTGTGGAGTTCGACCCCGCCCTGTACAACCGCCTCCTGGCGTTGCTGCCGGACTGCCAGCGGGCTTACGCCCGCCGTTGACGCCCATCTCACCCGCCCGAAATCTGCGTTATGCTGCCTGCAGTCACCGTCACCGCGGAAAGGGGAAAGCGACATGGCATCGCAGATGAAACAGCAGCCCTGCGAAGAAGACGTGAGCCAGCCAGATGTCACGCCGCCCTCCGGCCCGCGATTCATCATGGAGTACGGCGGACCGGTGATGGACTTCACACTGGCGCGCAACGACGTGATGGACCGCCTTGACGCGATCCGTTCCGTTGGAGATGAAGACCAGGCACGAGAGCTGGAAGAGGAAGCCGAGGTTCTCTGGTGGAAAATGTGCAAGGCGATCAAACCCGACCGCGAGGTGCCTGCGGCGATTCTCGAGCGTTTTGACGACTACCCTGACCACCCTCCACTTCCGGCATAGATCCACCGCGCTACAGCCGCATGCCGGGCGCTCGCGGGCGCTCGCCGCTCGATCGGTGGAGATCCATCCTCGCCTGCTCAACATCGCGCCCGAGTTCGCGCCTGACCTCTTCGATGTAGTCGCCGGCCGCCATAGCGCCCCGCTGCCCGCCGCCTGCCAGGAACACCGCCGCGGCGATCGCTACCCGCACATCTTCAACTTCGAGGTCAATATGGTTGGCCTCGTCGAGAAGCCGCACCGCTTCGGTGATCCATGTTGAACTGCGCCTGGAAGTCGATCCACGCAACTTCTGCGTGTCAGCCACGAACTGCCGCGCGGCACTCACCATGTCATACAGGCGCGCCTGGCCGCTCGCCGGAACGGGAAGGGCGCGCCTGAAGACCACGCCCTCTGCGATCCGGTGCCCCGGGGCCAGCTGATGCAGCCACCCTACCGTTGCCGCCGCCTCGTCCGCCACCTCAAGGACAGCCAGCCGCGGGTCACGGAGAGTTTTCCGCATGCCGTTGACGTACGACACCTGATTGGCGAGAGGAACGTTCGAAACGCCGAGATCAGCGCAAAGGAACGCCGCACCGACTTCGGCGATCAGATCTTCTCGATCATGGACAATGGCGTCATTGATCGCCGCCTCATCGAATTGCTCCCGGACATATTTCACCCAGTGCACGGATTCGTGGGCCAGCGTCGCATAGTAGTCCCTCGCGGAATTGAACAGTGCCCAGGGCGGCATGTGGATCCGCGCCGTCCCCAACTCGAGCCGTGCCCTGGCGCCATCGTCCGGATCCAATTGGTGCACGAGTTCGAACCTCAGGTCCCGAAAGAAACGCATCCACTCGCGGAAGCCGGCTCTCCCTGTTGCGCGGCATCAGTTCCCAGGCCGGCCGGTAGTCGCGCGCCGGCAGGTCATCGATCTCGGAAACGTTGTAAACCACCTGATCCCGGAACCGCGTCGGTTCGATCGAGCCTGCATGACTCGTACCGGCATCGATGGCGGCACCGCCAACACCGTACGCGATCCGCACCGTCACACCTCGGGCGTCAGGCGCCAACGACCCACCAGCCGCCACAATCTCCGCGCGGGTGAGCCAGGTGGGGCAGTCGTGTCCAGCGGCTTCGGCCGCCTCCCGCAAACGGGTCACATTGTCGCCGCGGAAGGCAGAGCCGTTTCGACGATGCGGCCAGCCGCCATGGCTGTACTCGTCGTCCAGGCACATGGCCCACGGCGGTTTCCATTTGGGCAGGTTGTCCGTCAGCCCCTGCAGGAGCGCAGATACCACCTTCAGGTAGTGGGGATCTTCCGGCAACATCATCAGGATATAGCGCAACGCCCTGCAACCGGCCAGATGGCGTCGCGGAGCCGCCCGCCGTTGACGCCCATCCCTCCTGTCCAGAAATCTGTGGTATGTTGCCAGCAGTCACCGCCACTGCGGAAAGGGGAAGCGACATGGGATCGGCGTTGGATCACCCGCCCTACCGGAAACCCGCGAACCAGGCAGCAGCCACGCCCTCACCACAACCGCTATACATGGAGTACGGCGGCCCTGTGATGGACTTCAGGCAGGCTCGCAACAGCGTACTGGACCGCCATGAGGTCGCATGCACCAACGGCAATGAAGAGGAGGCGCGCCGACTCGAAGAGGAGGCCGAGGTTCTCTTGTGGAAGCAGCTCAAGTCGATGAATCCTGCCCGAGAGGTACCCGCCCCGATTCTCGAGCGTTTCGACAACTACCCCAACCATCCTCGCCTACCCGCGGCCGCCCGCCGCGCTATAGCCGCACGCCGGGAGTTCGCGTCCACTCCTGGCTCGACCGGTTGAGAACCATCCTCGCCTGCTCAACATCGCGTCTGATATCGCGCCTGACCTCTTCGATGTAGTCACCGACCGACTTGACCCTGCCGCCACCCTCCAGCAGCACCTCCGCGGTGACCGCATTGCGCACATCATCGATTGCAATGTCGATACGCCCGGCCGTCTCCAGCGGGTACTGACCTCGACCGAAAGCGTGCGAGACTTCGTCTCTGCAGTGCCCGTCAACAACGTCGCAGGGCAGGGAGATTGCCATGGAACGAGATGATGACGACTTCCAGTGGGGAATAGAGGCAAAGGTCGAGATCGGCGCCGAGATCGGTGCCGTTCAGGAACAGCGTCGGCGTGCACAGGCCGCCGGCGATCTCGACGAGGACCACCGCCTGAAGGAAGAGGAAAGCAGGCTGTGGGAGAAGCTGAACCATATTGCCCATCTCGACCCGAAGATCGTCAGGAAGGAGTTGGGGCTACCCGACGTTGACCTCCCGCCGGGATTCTACAACGTGGACCACACCGGGGAGATCCGCCCCGTGCAGCTTACCACCGCGGGCTCTTCGTCCGACGGGGCTGCCACCGCTGAAGAACATCAGCGACAGTTCGCTCGATATCGCGCTTGATCTCGCCTTCAACCGCCTCCATGTAGTTCACGGCGTCCACCACGTCGGTCCTCTCGAGGAACACCGTCGCCACGCCTCCACCGCTGCAACGAAGTTTCGCGCATCCTGAGCGGGATCCGAAGGGCCCCGTTCCGCACCAGCCAGCGTTGAGGCCCATCCCGCCTGTCCTGAATTCTGTGGTATGCTGTTAACAGTCACCGTCACCGCGGAAAGGGGAAGCGACATGGCATCGCAGACGGAACTCTCCCACGCCGGCGTTGTCGATAGTGCGGATCGCGTCGCCACCCTACCATCTCCACCTCCAGGCGCCTACCCCGACATCGCTGAACTGTGCCAACAGGCCCACCGCCGGGTGCTGGAACGGGCCGAGGCAGCGGCCGCCGCCGGAGACGACTTCCAGGCCTTCTTGCTGGAAGAGGAGGCCGGGGTTCTCTGGAGCAAGATGCGCCGGGCACAGAACCCGGACTGCATGGTACCAACTGCGGATCTCGCGCGTTTCTGCAGCTATCCGGATCACCCGTCACTCCCCACCGCCTGCCTGGAAGGCACGGAAAAGGGAGAGTGCTACGTGTGGGACCACGTGTGCGAGGGTTCAGGTGGGGTGACGATAGGTGAACAGATCAAGCGCCGCGCCGCCAGGATGCGCCAGGTGCAGATTGCCATCCTCGCCGCCACCAAGGCGGACCGAATCGACGAGGTCCGCCGCCTCGAAGAAGAGGCGAAGGAACTGCGGCTGAAGAGGAGCGAACCGCGCATCCTTCACGGCTTCTCCGGGAAGAATGACGTCGGTGACGAGATCTACGAGGTGCACCAGCGCCTCGTCGCGGCACGGGAGGCGGGCCGGGAGGAAGAAATTGACCGCCTCGAAGAGGAAAAGGAGCAGCTGCTGATAAAGCTGGACAAGGTCGCCCGCACCCCGGGCGACATCGTCGATGCACTTTACCAGATCACCGACCCGGCCTCGTACAGGGCCTTGCCGCCCGACTACAGGCTTCCGTTCGACCCCGTGACCGGGCGGTCAAAGCCGGATGCCCGCTGAAGGCTCAAGCGCCGTGTTCCAGCGCTGGTGGATCTCCTCCACCGCCTGCTCCAGTTCATCCTGCAGCGACCGCCGAACCGACTCGATGTAGCCCTCCGCCTGCACGAGAAGGACGCCACCACTCTGCAGCAGTGCCTCCGCGGTGACCGCATTGCGTACATCATCGAGTCCAATGTCGATCCGCCCGGCCGTCTCCAGCAACCGGAATGTCTCGCGGAACCAGGCGTTATGGCTTTCGTAGCGTAGACCCTTCCGCCCTTCCACCTGCCGCACGAACGTCCGCGCCGCGGCCGTGGCCTTCACCACATACATCGGGTCACCGTGCGCTCGTCCGGGTTCATGGCCTGCCTCCACCACCCGGGCCCCGACGGGGTCAGCACGATAGCCTGGCGCCAGCTGGTGCAGCCACGCCACCGATGCCTGCGCCGCAGCCGCAGCTGCCATGACGGCGTGAGGCCCCTCGCCAAGCGGCGACCACCAGTGGTGGACGTATGACACCTGGTCGTCGAACGCAGCCCGCGACCCGGTGAGGTCACGGACCAGGAAGGCCGCGCCGATATCCGCCACCATCTCTTCCCAGGGCCGCCGCAACTGCCAGCCCCACCCGTCGAAGACGCTGTGCTGCTCATGGCGGGCCCAGTGGACCAGCTCGTGGGCAATAGCCCGATAGTAGCCCGCCCCGTCCGGAAACAGTTCCCGCGGCGGCAAGCCGATGACGCCGGTCTTCTCATTCAGTGCCGGCGTCGGATCGTCGACATCGATCCGATGCACGACTGTCAGAGGCAGCTCATCGATGAATGCCTCCATATGAGGAAGCGACGCCTCGCGATTGAGCGGCCACACCTCCCAGGATTGTCGGCGAAACTCTGCCGGCAGTCCGCTGATGTCCTGCGCATTGATGACGATCTCCTCGCCCGCATCCCCGCGCACCACTACCCCACGATCCCACCTCGTCACCCGCGCACTCCTGTCCATCGCATCATCGACCTTGAACCAGTAGGGAGAATAGAAGCCCGCTTCTTCGGCCATTCGCCTGAGCCGCGCTCGGTTGTCACCGCGAAAAGGCGACTTGTCGGGTCCGATGGGGGCGCCGCCATCGCGGTAGCCCTTCAACCACGCACCTTTCCAGCGATTCATCCACGCATCCTCAACGCCCTCCTCGATCCGCTCCATGAATTCCAGCGCCACCTCGATGTAGTCGGGATCCGTCGGCACCATCATCAGGCGATTCCGTGGCGCCGGGCGATCCGCCACACGCCGGTCGCGGTCCAGCCCCGTGCCCGGATGTGCGCGTCCCGCCGGCCGGGCGAGATGATGTCCGTCGTCTCGAGGTGTTCCGCGATCGCCCGCCAGATCAGCCCCCGGGCGCGCATCGTCCGGATCGTGGGCAGCACCAGTTCGTCGTGCTCGATGACGCCCCGCCGCGGCCCGACAGGAAACACGACCCGGCCGTCGGCCATCCTCAGCCGCCCGCCCACGAGCTCGACCGGCGCCGCGTCCGGGTCCGGCTCGGGCGCCGGCAGCCGGCCAGCCAGGCCGTGACGCCGGCCGATCCGCCAGGCCGCCATTGCTGACCAGGATCCCGGTCCGCCGGGCGGGGTGACGGCGTGGTCGTCGAGCCAGTCGGCGATCTCCGTCCACGTCGCCCCGGCCTCGCGGAGTTCACGGATGAGGGGCAGCACCGCCGCGTCGTGACGCTCGATCCTCGGTGCGTTCAGCGCCTGTCTCGTCGCCCGCGCCGCTGACGTTTTGTCTCGCCCCGCCGTCGCTTCATGGTCCAGCTCTCGGCGGTGCTCCCGCTCCTCGCGCTGTGCAAGGGCCCGTTTCCTCGCCACCGCCTCCCAGTTCGCCATGCCATCGACACCCGCCAGCGGATCACATGCGCATGCCCGGCCCGCGGAACGCCTGCGGCTCGACCGACTCCGTCACGTCGGCCGCCTCCAGGCGCTCTTTCGTTTCGCTCCGGAATTCCGCGAGGTAGCTGTCGGCGCCCACGGTGACGTCGGCGCCGTGGAGGAAGGCGGCCGCGCGCACGGCGTCGGCGACGCCCGGAACGGCGAGATCGATGCGATCGGCCGCCTCGAGGAGAGCGCGGCCCCGCCGCTCTGCCTCGGCGCCGCCGGAGTCGTCCTTGCGGTGGGCCTCGGCAGCCGCCACGAAGTGACGCGCCGCATCCACGGCCCGCATGCGGGCGCCCTCGTCGGCCGGCAGGCCGGCATCGGAGACAGGCCGGCGGGCGGCCGTGGTGGCCCGCTCGCCCAGCAGCGGGTGGATGCGCGGCGCCGCCACCTCCACCCGGTGGCCCGGCGCCATTGCATGAATGTGCTCGACGGCGACCGTTGCGTCCCTGGCGGCGCGGAAGATCGCCAGATCGTCGCGCTGCAGCAGCCTCGCCCAGGCATCCACGTCGGCATCCGCCGCCCGGCCCGGGGCGGGCAGGCGAAGATCGGCTGCAAGGAACGCCGCGCCGATCTCGACGATGAGCGATTCCCGGGTCTCGTCGAGGCGGCGATTAAGCCGTGCCGGATGGGCGGTTTTCGCCACCAGGCTTCTGCAGAGGCCGAGGCGATCGCCTTGCGCCTCGTGTGCGTATTCGCCGGTGCCGTAGACCCGCCACGGCCCGGGGTGCGCGTCGTGGGGCCCATGATCGCGGACTTCGACGGCGCCGCCGGCCACGTACCAGTCGTCGGCCGCCACCTCGTCACGCGTGAGCGTGTCGGGCTGTCCGGCCTTGCGGAACTCCTGGCTGGAGGACGTCCCCAGCCCTGCCGCCGCATCCCGGCGCGCGGCGGTCCTGGCCGGAACCTGCGGTGGCCTGTCGTCACCGGCCGCCGCCGCCAGCGCGGCGAGGCGCTTGACCGCCGCGTCCTCGGCAGCGGCGTCATCGATGCCGGCGAACCGTGACGCCAGACCATCGACCGCCTCGACGTTCCAGGCGGAATAGGGCCGCCAGACGGCGCCCGAGCGGATTTCAAGTTCGCCGGTCGTGCGTGACGGCGAGGCCACCGGTCTCATGCCGGCGTACCAGAGGGTCGCCTCCGGGGCCGCGGCCGTCAGCCGGCCGCCCAGCGCCTCGACGGCGCCGCGGGTGAGCCAGACGGGCGACGTGTAGCCGTGCGTCCTGGAGGCCTCCCACTGGGCGAGCACGCTCGCCCCGCCGTAGGGCCTCGCGTTGTAGCGCACGGGCCTGCCGCCCGCCGCCGGGGTCCAGGGGACGTCGCCCCGTTCCAGGGCGCCGGCCAGGCGATCGCTGAACTCGCGGTAAAGATCGTGCACGGCCATGGTCTTCCCTCCGTCTCGGTTTTCAGAAACTGGCGCCCCTGCCGCCGGCGTGGATCTGCCAGTCGGCCGCATGCGCGTCCTCGAGGCCGCGGCCGGCCTCCTCGCGGAACTCCTCGAGCCAGGTGTCCGCGGTCACCACGGAGCCGTCGCGGACCGCGCGACCGGGCGCGCCGTTGAGCACGGCCGCCGCGGCGACCGCTTCCGCCACGCCCGGCATGCCGAGATCGAGCCTGTCGGCCGCGGCCAGCAGCCGCCTTGCCTCTTCGACGCCGCCGTCTCCGGCCCGCCAGGCCTCCGCCTCGGCGACCAGGCGCCGCGCGGCCTCGGCGGCCGGCGCCTCGGGCGGCGCCCTGAAGAGCTCGCCCTGCACGGCGTCCGGACCGACGCCGCGCACCGGCCAGGCCGGGATGGTTTCGGTTTCGAGCGGGAGTGCCGGCTGCGCCTCCCGCACCCGGCTCTCGCCGGCATCGATGCCGGCAAAGAGATCCGCCGTCACGGCTCGCGACTTCTGACGCAGCCAAGTGACCGCCTTGGACGCATGACTGGCCGCCCGGAAGATCGCCTTGTTGTCGTCTTCGAGAATCCTCAGCCAGGCGCCGATGTAATCGGCGTGGTCTTCCCTGATGGCCGGGGCGATGCCGAGCTCGGCCGCCAGGAAGGCAGAGCCGATTTCCGCGACCAGCTCCTCCTTCGCATACGGCACCTGGTAGCTGCCCCTGAACGTGCGGTTGAGGCGGCTCGCATGGCGTGTCCAGTGGACCGATTCGTGCGCCAGCGTCGTATAGTAGGCCCCAGCGTCGTGGAAGAGCTCGTAACGCGGCATCTGGATGTAGTCGTCCGCCATGACGTAGTAGGCCTCGTCGCCGCCGTGGCGGACGTCGATGCCGAGAGAGTCGAAGAACCGATCGAGCCCTTCTCGCCGGCGATCCCTGTTGAGCGGGTGGATTTCCGCATAGGAGCGGTGCCAGCGCTCGTCGAGCCCGTCGATCTGCTCGACGTTGAAGACGTGGAAGCGCTTGAGGAAACCGACCCGCCGCCGCCGTTCCTCGCCAGTCTCGGAATCCTCCGTCTTCTTCGTGTGCTGACTGGCATAGACCACGGTCTCGGCCGTCTCACCCTTGCGGACCCTGCCGCCGTGCTTCATCGCCTGCTTGAAGGTCATCCAGGTCGGCTTCGTGTAGCCCTTCGAGACCGCCGCCGCCCACAGCACGAGGACATTGATGCCGCCATAGGCGTCGCCGGTATCGCGTAGCGGCAGGCCGGCGCCCGCGAAGGCGCCGTCCTCGCCGGATTCCCAGGGCCTCATCCACGGCCGGATACCGTCGCGCAGCTGGGAGAGGATCTGCTCCGTGATCCGGGCGTGAAGATCAGGCCGTGCCACCGCGCCCCTCCTCGAGGTCCCGGGCCCGGTCGATCAGCGCCTGGACCTCCGGGGACCACGCGGCCACCAGGAGGTCCGTGATCTCGTCGAGCTCGTGGTCGAGCTCATCGCCCTCCATGTGCCAGAAGACCCGCACCCAGCCCTCCGGCAGGAGCTGGGTCACCTCGCCGTAGTCGTCGCACTTCATGTTCTCGGTGCCTGGGCCCAGCCACACCTCCAGCCGGGTCCCGACCGTCACCTCGCCGAAGCCCTTCACCCCGTGTCCTTCAGCCATCCTCAACCCCTTCTTCCATCAGTCCTGACTGTAGCCGAACCCGCCACCGCGGGTCATCCGCGCCTCCTCGGCGTCGCCGCCGATCGCCTGGCGCATCGAGTCGTCGCTCTCGAGGACCTCGCCGATCTCGCGCGCTGCCTGCAGCAGGAAGAACCGTGCCCGCGTCTCCTCGTCGCCCACGTCCTCCGTCATCCGCACCGCCGCCGGCAGGCGCATCACCTGGTGCGCCACCTCGCCCGTCACAGCGTCCTCCCAGGCCGTGCCGTCGACGGCCTCCAGGCGGGCGAGCACCTCGAGCGCCCGGCCGGCGCGGTCCGTCCAGCGCTGCCAGGCGTCCGGCGGCTCGACGAAGAGCCGCTGGGCGCCGCCCGCCTCGCCTGCACCGCCCCGGGCGAGACCGTCCAGCACCTCGCGTCTCTGGCGCCACAGGTCGATGACGCCCGCCGGCACCACACGCGCCAGGCGCATGGCCTCGATCGCGCTGCCGGCATCGGCGCTGAAAGCCTCGAGGGCGCGATGACCATCGTCGCCCACCCTCTCGGCCGGCCACCCGGCCAGCGCCGCGCGGACCCGGTCCAGGTCCTCCGTCATGGCCTCGATGTCGGCCGCCGCCCACCCGCCGTCTGCGGCCGATGCGCGCCACATGGCGACGCGCCCCTCGATGTCGGCGTCCGTGGCCTCGTCCACCACAGCCGATGCCGCCGCAGCGAGCGGACTCAGCCGTTGTGCGAGCCCGGCCGCGTCCGCCTCCAGATCGTCGTTGACATCCTTCACCATCGGTATCCGCGACAGGCGGACCTCGCTCGCGGCGTAGCGCTCCTGAAGCGCCGTCCAGGCCTTGTCGCCGCCCTCGCCGGCGTCCTGCAGCAGCACGAGTTCGCGCGCCTGAGGCGGCAGCGTCACCTGGGCCACGCGCCCGCCGCCGACCGTGGCGACGATGCAGAGATCGTCGAGAGCGCCGGGAGGCAGCGCCTGCACCGCGGCGAGCGCGTCCTCGAAACCCTCCGTCATGGCGACCCTGGACGCATTCCGGTTGCCGAACCAGACGCCGCCCTCCTCCTGGGGGCCGAGACCGCGCTTGGCGCCTCCCCTGAGAGCCACCTTGTGACCCTCCTCGTCGACGAAGATCCGCTGAATTCCCTCGAAGCGTCCGTCGTGGGTCTCGATGCGGGCAACCACCGCCGGGTACTCGCGGAGTTCGCCGTCGACCCAGGTGCGCGCCGCGGGATGCCACCGCAGGCCTGCGGCGTGCACCGGATCGAGTCCGCGCCCGAGCAGGTAGCGCACCGCCGGCGTCGAATCCTCAGAGCGGACGTCGCCGCTGTCGGCCCAGTTCCTGGCCGCCATGCGGCGCATCTTCCGCCCCTCCTCGTCGATGGCGTCCTGGCGGTCGGACCGCGACGCCGCCACGGCGGGTGCCGGGGCGGCGGTCACCGAACCGCCCAGGAAGCGGCGTGCCTCCTGCAGGGCCTCGCGCGTTCCCGGCAGACCCTGCGACAGCCGGATGAGGTCGAGGAGGTTGCCGTGTTCGTTCGTCGCCCAGTCGCGCCATCTGCCGGCGCGGGGCCCGTGGAGATTGACCTTCGTCGACTTCCCCGGCGTTCCCTGGACATCGCCGACGAGCCACTGTCCGGATTCCAGTCGCCCCGCCGGCAGGTAGCGCCGGCAGACTTCTTCGGCCCGCATCGCCAGCTCGTCGGCCACCTCGCCGGCTGTCGGCAAGGGCGTCCGCTCCGTTCCGGCGCGCGGCGCGGCAGGACGCCGTGCCGGCTGCCGCCTTTCAGGCTGCCGCGTTTCGGGTTGCGCGGTGGCTGTCGCCCGCGGCGGGGCACTGATCGTCTCCTTTTCTTCGGCCGGCTGCGCGGCCAGGGCCGCTAGGTCGGCCTTGGCCGCCACCAGCCACGCATCGGCGCGCACCAGCGTGCCGCGCCGGGCAAGACCGCGCTGGACGATCCTCATGGTTTCGTCGTGCCAGAGCGCTCCGGCGTCGCTCTCGATCGCCTCGATCGTCCGCAGCACGCCCGCTGCCCGATCGGCGCTCTCCGCACCGCGGGCCTCGTCGAGATCCGCCACCAGCCGCCGCGCCGCGGCCCAGGCCCGCGATGCGGCGGGCCAGTCGGAGACGAAACGCTCGACGCTCGCCCGTCCCTCGGGGCCGTCGTCGGGCCAGTCGGCCAGCGCGCCTTCAGCCCGCGCGTGGAGGTCCGCAAGATGGGCCTCGCCCTCGACAAGCCAGCGGAACGGGTCCGCCGCCTGCGCCGCGCAGGCCTCGACCACCGCCCGCAGCCTCAACGTGTCCGCCGGGCCTGAGCTCTCGGATGCCAATGCCATGTCGCCTCCTTCGGCCTGCAGGCGATCGGCGTTGTCGACGGCATCGCCGGCAGGACTCTCCTGGATGATCCGCCCGGCGCGGCGGACCCAGGCATCGAGATCCTCCACGCCGGCCCTGAAATCTAACACGTCCTGAAGGGCGACGCCGCCGGCGTCGCGCCAAAGGGCCTCGTAGCGCCCGGGCCAGGCGACGAAGGGCGCCATCCGCGCCGCAAGATCGCGCTGCAGACCGGCATGGGCCCGGAACTCGCCGACGAGCTCGGCATCACCGCCGCCTTGCGCCACCCACATCTCAGTCAGCTCGTCGTAGGCATCGTCGAGCTCGCGCATCTCGTCGCCGAGCCCGGCCACCGCCCTGCCGTAGCGCCAGCGATCGGTGGCGTTGCGGATGGCCCGCCCGACGCCCTTCAGCGTACCGAGCTTGTTGTCGTTGGCGGCGAGCCAGGCGGGCGCACCCTTGCCGCCCGGGTAGGTCGCCTCGACCTGGTCGGCCAGGCGGCCGGACATGAAATCGTGGGCCGCAACCTTGTAGCCGTCGCGCGACCAGGCGCCCGCCAGGTGCTCGGCGATGTCGGCGTCGCTCACCGGATCGCCCTGCTCGTCCTCGGGCCTTCTGGACGCCACCGCCAGGGCCAGCGGCTCGCGGTTGACGTAGACCTCGAGGTGCTCGCGGTGGCGCGTCAGCGCCGGATAGATGGTCGGCCGCGCCGCCCGGTCGTCCGCCAGGACGAAGGCGGCATCCACGGTGCGGCCCTGGGAGCTGGCCACCGTCATGGCGTAGCCGTGATCGAGGCGTATCCGGCCGAAGATGTCCGTCACCTCGTCGACGAAAAAGGAGACGTCGCCGCCGTATTCGGTGCGCCCCGAGATCTCGACGCGCTCGTCCTCGGTGCCCTCGCCGTGCACCGTGATGCCGGCGACCTCGACGATGGTGCCGTTGTAGAGGCCCTTCTCCCAGACCAGCGTGCCGATCCTCAGGAGGTCGCCCCTGGCGATCTCGAGAGGGCGCGTGCGGTCATCGTCGGAGCGTGCGCCGCAGGCCTCCACCACCACGCGTTCGTCCTCGCCACCGGCGGCGCCGAGGACGCGCTCCCTCATGATGTGGCTGAGGGCGCCAACCTCGTCGTGGGTGCGCGCGATCACGGTGGCCACGGACGTCGGATTGTCACGCCGCCACGCCTCCCAGTCGTCCACCAGGCGGTTCAGCGTCGTCTCGAGATCCTTCTCCACGTGGAGGCGATCGCGCACCTGCAGGGCCTCGATCGCCACGTCCGCTTTGCCGTCGCGGATCGCTTCGGAGACGGCGATCTGCCAGGACGCGACGTCGGGCTTGTCGGCAAGCGCCTCGTAGCGGGCGACCGTCTCCCGCCGCTCGCCGGCGCCCATCAGACCGGCCTGCAGGCGCGCCGTCTCGGGGTCCAGCCCATCGATGTGCGTGAGCACGTCCTCGGCGTCGACCTTCTGTCGGCGGATCTCGTCGACGCGCACGCCTCCGGCGGCCTCGCGCATCAGCCTCAGGCCCGGACCGGCGCCGATGGGCTGATGCTGTTCGGTGTCGCCGGCCAGGATTACCTTGCAGCCGTGCTCGTCGGCCAGGCGCAGTATGTGCCAGGCCTGGCGCGTCGAGAGCATGCCCGCCTCGTCGACAACGATGACCGTCGTGTCGTCGAGTTCGACATCGCCCTTCGCCACGCGGCGCAGCAGGCGGTCGACGGAATAGGGCGTCACGCCGCAGTCGTTCCCCAGCGCCACCGCCGTCCGCCAGGCGACGGCGGTGGCAATGACGTTGGATCCGCGCTCCGCGTAGAGGTCGACGATGGGCCTCAGCGTCGTCGTCTTGCCGGCGCCGGCCGCGCCTTCGATGATGGCGAGGCGCCCGCCTCCAGCGCCGGCGCCGTGGTGGATCGCCTTCTCCTGTTCTTCGGAGAGCGGCCGCTCCTCGTAGCGCAGCTCGGCGATCTTGATCTCGATGTCGCCGGCGTCGAGCGCCAGGCGCGGATCCAGCGACGCCTCGAGGGCCATGCGCTTCAGATCCGCCTCCATGTCGATCTCGGTGCGAGTCGAGAAGACGCGCGTGTGGGCGAGGCCGTAGTTGACCTCGATGGAGGCGGGCGGCATGTCGAGTTCCACCACCTCCTCGTTGCCGAGAACCCGCTCGACGCTCGCCCGCGACGCCGCCGGGCCCAGGACTCCGGCCGTGGCGTTCATCGCTTTTTCGACGATGTCGGGGAGCCGGAACACCGCCTCGTGGGCGGTGATGTCCTCGGGGATTCGGTCGAGTCGCGCCGTCGTCTCGGCGATCTCCTCGACGGTCGCCGCCACCTCCTGGCCGGTCAGCCCGGCGACGAATTCCTGCCGGTCTTCGATGTGCGCGGCCGCCTCGAGATCCCACGCGACATGGCGCAGCTCCCCGCCCTGGCCGGCAATCTTGGCGTCTCGTGTCGCCTTGTTGAGCCCAGCCGCCGCCGCCGCGTTGGCGCCGGTCGCGAAGCCCATGCCCGCCGCCATTCCCTCGATGGTCCTGCGCCGCTTCGACCACTCGGCGAGCAGGGCCTCGGGCATGCCGGCAACGCACGTGAACTCGCCCTCCTTGCCGTAGCGCTCCATGGCGATCCCCAGGCGCTGCTGCAGGTTCCACGCCAGCGCATTGCGGTAGGTGGCGCCCATCGCCTTTTTCCAGCGGAAGATCGGTGCCTGGTGGTGCGAGCGCACCTTCCCGTCCTCGGCCAGGCTCAGATTGAAGACAAGGCAGTGCGTGTGGAGCTGCGGGTCGTTCTCCCTACTGGTTCCGTGCTGGAACATTGCGCCGGCGACCTTGGCCCGGAGGAGTTCGATGTCGCCGCCCTTCGGGCGGATCCGCGTCCAGTTGCAGTGCTGGCGGATGATCTCCTCGAGCGCCACTCGGCAGGCGTCGTTGTGCGCCCGCGCGATCTCGTCCCGCAGGCCCTCGCCGGCGATCGCCCAGAGCGCCGAGACCGATTTGTCCGCCGAGAACGTGATGTCGAGACCCGGGGATCGTTTCTCCGAACCGGGGTTGCGCACCAGCGCCTCGCCGCTTAGCGGATCAAACCCGTGATAGAGTCGCCGGAAGTCCCGGGCATCGACCGCCCCGCCGTCAGCAAGGCCGAAGAGGCCGTCCGGGTTCCACCAAGTTCCGTCGGGTTCCTCTCCGCTTTCGACGTAGTAGCCGGTTGCTCCACCCTCCCCGGAAGTGGCGGAAGTCCCGACGCCGGTTGTACTCGCCTCACCGCCAGGTTGCCGCATTCCGCGGTCCGTCCCGCCTCCCGCGAAGAGACCGCCCGTCGCACCCTCTCCTGCCCCGGGACGCCAGGTCCTCTGGGCCTCCAGGTAGTAGGAATCGAAGGCCATGCGTCCGATGGTGGCGACCATGGTTAGAGACCCAGCGCCTGCGCCAGCACGCCCGCCTCCGCCAGCCCTCGAGACATGACGGTCTCAGCCGCGCACCTCTCCCGGCTCACCGTCCGCCTCCTGTCGCGGTCCCGTCCGTCGCGGGGGCCCTCTCGCCGCCCGCGGCCGCGCGCATCAGCCCCAGGCCCACCGCGGCGCCGATGGGCCGGTGCTGTTCGGTGTCCCCGGCCAGGATCACCTTGCAGCCGCGATCCTCGGCCAGACGCAGGATGTGCCAGGCCTGGCGCGTCGAGAGCGTGCCGCCCTCGTCGACAACGACGATCATGCGGTCGTCGAGTTCGACGTCGCCCTTCGCCACGCGGCGCAACAGGCGATCGACCGAGTAGGGAGTGACCCCGCAGTCGTTCCCCAGGGCAACGGCCGTGCGCCAGGCGACGGCCGTGGCGATGACGGTCGCACCTCGCTCTCTGTAAAGGTCGACGATGGCCCGCAGCGCCGTCGTCTTTCCACCGCCCTCGACGGCCCCGATGATGGCGAGGCGCCCGCCGCCGGCGCCGCGGCGGATCGCCTCTTCCTGTTCTTCGGAGAGAGCTCGGTCCTCGCAACGCAGCACCGCGATCTTCATCTCAATGTCGCCGGAGTCGATCGCCAGTCGCGAATCCTGAGCGGCATCCGCCGCCATCCGCATCAACGCCGCCTCCATGTCGATCTCGCTCTTCGTCGAGAAGACCCGCGTGTGGGCGAGACCGTAACCGGCGTCGATGGACGCCGGCGGCATGTCTAGTTCGACAACTCCGTCGTTCCGCAGTATCCGCCAGACTTGGTCGCCCGCCGCCACCGGACAGAGTACCCCGGCGGTGGCGTTCATCGTCTTCTCGACGATGTCGTGCAGGCGGAACACCGCCTCGTGGGCGGTGATGTCTTCGGGAATCCGGTCGAGTCGCGCCGTCGTCTCGGCGATCTCCTCGACCGTTGCCTCCACCTCCTGGACGGTCAGGGGAGCGACAGATTCGTCCAGGTTCCCGATGTGCGCCGCCGCTTCGAGAGCCCACGCGACGTGGCGCAGGTCACCATCCGTGCCGCCACCCAGCCTGGCGTCTCGCGTCGCCTTGTTGAGCGCCGCCGCCGCGTTGGTGGCGGTGGCGGTGCCCATGCCCGCCGCCATGCCCTCGATGGTCCGGCGCCTCTTCGACCACTCTGTGATCAGGCTCTTCGGCATGCCAGCGACGCGCGTGAACGCCCCGTCCGTCCCGTACCGCTCCATGCGGATGCCAAGCCGCTCCTGCAGGTTCCAGGCGAGGGCATTTCGATAGGTGGCGCCAGCGGCCTTCTGCCAGCGGAAGACCGGTCGACGGTAGTGCGAGCGCACCTTCCCGTCCTCGTCCTGGATGAGATTGAAGACAAGGCAGTGCGTGTGGAGCTGCGGGTCGTTCTCCCGGCTCGCGCCACGCTGGAACATGGCGCCGGCAAGCTCGCCCCGCACGAGTTCGATGTCGCCGCCCGTCGAGCGCGTCCGCGTCCAGTTGCAGTGCTGGCGGATGATCTCCTCGAGCGCCACTCGGCAGGCGTCGTTGTGCGCCCGCGCGATCTCGTCCCGCAGGTCCTCGCCGGCGATCGCCCAGAGCGCCGAAACCGATTTGTCCGCCGAGAACGTGATGTCGAGGCCCGGGCATCGCTTCTCCGAACCGGCGTTGCGCACCAGCGCCTCGCCGCTTAGCGGATCAAACCCGTGATAGAGCCGCCGGAAGTCCCGGGCATCGACCGCCCCGCCGTCCGCGAGGCCGAAGAGGCCGTCCGGGTTCCACCAAATTCCGCCGGGCCTCGCTCCGCCAACATAGTGGCTGGCCCCTCCGGCAGCGCCGTCGCCTTCGGCGGGACGCCAGGTCTTCTGGACCTCCAGGTAGTGCGAATCGGAGGCCATGCGTCCGATGGTGGCGACCATGACTAGAGGCCCGTTTCCTTCCGCGCAGGCAAGGCGCCTGACAATCCTAGAGGCATGGTGCTCCTTGGGAGGTCGAAAACCCCGCCGTTGCGGCAGTTTCCGGCCGGCTTTCGGTCCCGGTCGGACCTCTCTGTGTGTTACAACGCACTTTAGTGCACAGGTGTGATGCTGTTCGGTTGTCCATGTCGCTCACGGTACGCCCGGATTTCGCCATCTGTCAAATGGCGACCGTCGGGCTGGCGTCCGGCCGCCAGAGCGATCGCCAGCGCCTCGCGCGGCCTGCCCGCGGTTGACGCGGCGGCCCGCCGTCGCACAATGGCGGCCGAGCCAGCCGGAGGACCGGACAATGTCGCGCACCCACGTGAAGAGCCTTCTCGATTTTCCCGCCATGGAGGTCGGGCTTGCCCGCCTCGAACCGCCGAAGATCACGGACGAGGAGGCTATCGAGACCCTCGCGCCTCAGATCAAGGCGGCATACGCGCGCGGGGTAACGGTCGAGCAGCTCCGCGAGTTTCTGGGGACGCACGAGATCCAGGTGAGCGCCACCGCGCTCCGCCGGTTCCTCCACGGCGGGGAGTTGAAGCCGCCCAAGCGCCCGTCGAAGACCGTGGCCAGGAAGTCGCAGGAAACGCCGGGCGGTGGCGAACTCGACCTGACGCCTCCGGGCAGCTGAGCCGCCACCGCCACCCCACCCTGTCCGCACGCACCGGCGCAGCCAGAAGCCGCCTCGCGGAGCACGCAAGCCACTTCTGCGGCGCGGAGAGTTTCACGTGGAACCATTCGCCCGCACGGGGCTGCGGCGATGTCGTCTACCGCGATCGCGCGGCCGCACAGGCGGGCTACTGCATCCAGCGCGCGGGGGCCGACGACCATGTGAGCGGGCCGCTGCGGACGGCCCGGCCGTCACGCGTCGCCTGACCCGCCGTCATCCCGGCCGCGCTCGCCGTCCAGCCATCGCCGCGCGTCGGCGAGCCACACCTCGCCCGCCTTCACCGCCCCGACGGCCTGCCTGATCGTCAGGAACCCGCGCTCGCCGATCCGTCCACTGGCGTCGGCGAGGAACCAGACGTCATAGCCCTCGAAGTCCTGCCCGCGTTCCAGACGAAATCCCTTCTCCGCCAGCCAGGCCACCGTCCCTGCGTCCGGCGGCGCCAGGCGATCGTCTGCATCAGTCATGGCCGTCGCTCCATCGTATCCCGACAAGGTCGCCGCCAGACTACAGCGCCGTCCTCACGCGGGCGAGACGTCGCGCGCCGCCTCCCTGAAGGCCGCCTGCTTCGCCATGGCCACATCCGCCTCCGGCTCGACGAGGGGGACGTCATCGCCGGCGAGCCACTGGACGAGACCGCGGTGCGGATCGGCCAGATCCTCGAGGCGCTCGTACCAGCAGAACCGCCAGGCATGCGCGGAGTAGCCGGCGAAGACCATCAGGTTGAGAGGATAGTCCTCGCTGTCCGAACAGCGCCTGAAGTCGTCGCGGAAGAGGAAGAGGGGCTTCCGCCAGGCGATCGCCAGGCCGACCTCGATCATCACGCCCTCGTCGGGAGGACAGCCGTTGACGACGGCGAAGACGCCGTCGGCATGGCGGACGGCATTGACGTTTCCCTGGCCGGTTCGCCATGCCCACTGCGGTGTCGCGGGATCGTCGAAGTCGTTCGTCGTGAAGGGCTCCCAGACCTCGGCCCCGAGAGCGTTGAGCGCCGTGACGAGATGCGCGAGCGGGCCCGCCGCCGTCATCGCGGAGAACCCGAACGGGTTGGCAAGGTAGAGGGTTGGTTTGGTCATGGTGCTGTCCTTTACTCGGTGGATCGCCTCCCGGCGCACTCCAGAATGTCGACCCGGGCGCGGTCGTTGTCGGCAGCCGGAATGCGGTTCCACACCGACCGCCAGCCGTTCGAGACCAGCGCTCCTTCACTGAAGGCCGCCGCCATCAGACGCAGCACGTCGTCGCCCTCGACGATTGGCGAGTGGAACCCCGAGAGCGCCCCGTGCTCCGTCACGACCACCGGTCCGAACCGCTCGAGAGCGCCGTCGGGAGCGAGCACCGCCGCCTGGACCGGCCGGTTCTCCGGGAACGATCCAAATGAGAGATGGCCCTCGAGACGTCCCGTCGCGATGTCGCAGACGACCACCACGCCAAGACGCCAGGGCATGCCGTCAATGTCTGCGGCGAAGCCGCGGACCAGCACGCCATTATCGTCGACGGCGACGTTGATGGTCCGCGCCTCGGGCGTTTCGATCGGCGCCGGGATCCCGTCCGCCGCCGCCTCCGGACCGCTCACGACCGTCCCGGCGAGAAGGGCCAAGACGGCCACCGTGGCAATGCCGGGACCAGGTCTCGCGGCACGACGCGTCATGGTTTGTTCCTCCCGCCTGCCTGTTCCTGATCCAGAGCCCGTTCCTGCGTTCCGTCTCGTCATCGTCATGTCCCTTGCCCACGCCGGCCGAGCCCTCGCGTCAACACGCCCTCTGCCCATTCGGAGGGCGACATCTGCTGCGCCTCGGCCGCCTCCGCGATCCGGTCCACCAGCTCCGCCGGCAGCACCCAGGACGTCATGCGCATGTCCTGGCCGGCCTGGCGTTCGGCGTTGCGCACCAGTCCCTTCACCCGCAAGGTCATCGTGACGAGCGGATCGGAGCCTTCCGGCAGAGCCGCCACCCACCGCTCCCACAGGCCTGGCGGGCAACGCCAGGTGCTGCGTATCCGCCGGTCGGGTTTCGCCGGCGGCGTGTCGTCCTTCGTCATGGCCTTTCCTTCCTCAACGCCCGTCATGATGATCACTCGCCCGCCAGGCGCACGCCGCGGCGCCAGTCCCAGGGCGCGACGACGTCGCCCTGCCACACGCCCCGCTTCGCGGCCCGCGCCGCACGCTCCTCGGCGGCGTAGTCCATCGAATACCGGCGGTAGGCCAGCGCCCATCCTTGCGCCACCATCCAGGCATTGATGTCGCCGCCGCCGACCCGGCACACCGCCACCGCCCTGCCGTAGCGGTCCCGGTCGCGTTCCTCGCACGCGACGGTCCCGGATCCGACGTGCCTGGCGAGAGCCTGCGTGGCGTCTTGGCCGCAAGGCCACAGACGGCCGTCCGCGCGACAGCGCTGCTCGCTCTCCGGAGCGTCGATGCCGTGAAGGCGCACGCGCGTGTCGCGAAGTTCAAGGGTGTCGCCGTCGATCACCCGGGCGGGTCCGGAGAGCGATGCACTCCCGCCCGGGGCGGTGGTGAGCACCTCACCCGGCTGCGGTTCCGCACCGCCGGCGTAGGGAAGCGCGTGGTCGCCGGCGCGGTCATGGGAGAGGGCGACGCCGGGCGGCCGCGCCGCGATCCTGGTCACCCGCCAGCCTCCGGCGAGAACGTCGCCCTCGCGCACCCACCACACGGACGCGCCGTCGCTGACGGCGGCGCGCAGGTTGCCGGCGGCGCCCAAGATCGTCGTCCAGGAAAGATCCGGCGGGGACGGCGCGATGACGCCCGTCGGCACCTGTGTCTCGAGCCACATGGCCGCCAGCAGGAGCACGAGGCCGGCACCCAGCCACCGCCGATATCGCCGTCGCCGCCATGGCGTCAGGCGAATCACGTTCGACCCGGCCCGCCAGCCGCGTCTCATCTCGTGCGGTCCTTGCGTGGCATGACGCCGTCCGATCCCGGGGTTGCGGCAACCAGACCCAGCGCCTGCGCCAACACGGCCGCCACCCACTCGGAAGCCGTCAGTTCCATCGCCATGGCGACCGCCTCCACCGTCTCCACCAGATCCGGCGCCAGCCAGTAGGACGCCATCCGGGTCGCCTGGCCCCTCGGCAGTTCGATCTCGTCGCGGCGCACACCGCGGCCGCGGGCTGTCATCGCGTCTGCGGCATCGGCGCAGGGCGCCAGGACGCCCGCCATCCATTCGGAAGGCGTCAGTGCCTGCATCCCGGCCGCCTCCTCCACCGTCTCCGCCAGTTCCGGCGCCAGCCAGTACGACACCATCCGGGTCTCCTGCCCCGCCCGGCGCCCGGCAGCGCGGGCCCTGGCGCCGTCCCGGCCCGCCATCCTGGCGGCCTCCTCGACCTCCGGCTGGAGGCAGCCCGTCACCGCTCCCGCAGGCGTCCGGGGCAGGGCATCCAGCGCCTGCAGCAGCCGTTCGCACTCTCCGGTGAGCTCGTCCAGCGTCGCGAACTCCGACAGTGCCGGCACCTCGTCCAGATCGCACTCCTTCCCGAGGCCCACCGCCCGCCAGGCGAGGCCGCTGCGCAGATGCTGCGCCGCGCTGAACATCTCCATGTTCGCCTCCACCAGGCAGCAGAGCTCCTCCCAGCGGGAGAGCAGCGGCCAGAGATCGAACACGCCCACGTGGCCCCATCCGCCCTCCGGGTCGAACTCGATCCAGCCCTCGTCGGCGAGGGACCGCTCGGCTTCGAGAACCCGCTCCGGCGCGACACCGAAGTACTCCTCCATCCGCGTCGCCGACATCCGCACCGCCGTCTCTTCGTACTCCGCGTAGCCCCAACGCCTCGTCGCCAGCACCGCCCGCGCCGCCAGATGGATGAGGACTGAGAGCTGGAGGTCGGAAAGCCCCGCCGCTCTCGCCTCCCCGTCGAGCGCTCCGATCACGCGATCCCAGCCGTCCTCGAGCAACTGGGGCGCGGGGTTGGCGGAGACCACCGCATGCCCGCCCAGCTTCACCGCGATCCACTCCGCCCTGCTCATCGGCCTCGCCGCGCCGCCACCCTCCTGCCGGCCGAGGGCCTCTTCCGGGCATTGCCGCCGCCGCTCCTCGCGTTCGGCTGACGCGCATTCGTCACGGCCGGTCTGTTTCGTCATGACCCTTCTTCCTTCCCGGCCGCCATCGCGCCGCCTCTCCGAAACGACCCGGCGGAGGGCGTGCCACGGGGTGCGTCGCGGGAGGCCGCTGGCGGTCTCGCCAAGCAGCGCGCCGTCGATCACTCCACCGAAGCCGATCACCGGAATGCAGGATCGCCGGCACCCAGAGCGGCGGCGGCTCCCATGCCAGCACCACGGCTGCGCGTCGCCGGCCTCCATGAGGCCGTAGGACCATGAGCCCGCAGCACGACGCAACAGGATCGCCATGCGGCATTCGGAACCCGTCACCGTGGCAACCGCGGCGGCCGACTGCCGGGCGGCAGCCGGCGCACCACCGAAGTCCGAGCATGAAACCCGACCGTGAAAGAATCCCGCGTACCCCGTCCCTGCCGCAATCAGGTATTCTCGCCACGGCAGCTCGTCGGACATCCCGACCGTGGAGAGCAAGAACCATCACCACCATCGAACAGCGTCAGGCCCGCGGAGTCAGCGAGATTCGTGAGTATCGGGGAGCTGGCTCGCAACTCGCTCTAGGCCGAGACCCTGACCGCCGCGGCATGGGTCTGCAATGCCGCTCGACCATTGTTGGCGGGCTGCTCCTCGGCCTGCCGCATCTCGAATCTTCCGTCTGGCCGGCCCCCTGGTGACTGGATTGTCATGGCCGCCGGCGACGCTCTCGCCGCCCGCATGCCGGCCGAAGGCCGCATCGGGATTTGGCCTGCCGAGCCCACCCTTCCCGTTCAGCTGACACCAGCCCGCCCTGCCCGTTCCGTGCCGTCACCGCCGCCTCAAGCGCATTTCGAGAAGCCGCACGAGGTGCACGCTCGCGCACCCCTCCTGGTGGATCAGCGACGGCTGGCTGCATTTCGGACATGTCGCCGGCGCCCTCGCCCGTCCGGGCCCGGCGATGGCGACGACCTTCGCCATGCGAGGTCCCGGCAAGATCCGGCTCGTCGTCGTCCCGGATGAACCCGATCCGCTTCATGTGGGTCTTCAGGACCTCGCCGATGGCGGCCAAGAGCGACGGCACGTAGCGCCCGTTCATCCAGGAGCCCGTCCGCCTGTCGCGCTCCGCAAGGCGTTCCGCATTGCAGACAAGTTCTCTCACCCGCCCCGTCATCTCCCTCGCCGGATCGGACCCCTTAGGCAGCGCCGCCTGCCACCCTCCCACAAGCCCGATGGGCAGCGCCACGTGTTGCGGGAACGCCGGTCCGGTTTCGCGGAGACCGCGTGGTCTGCCGTCATGGCTGCGTCTCGTGTCGTCACCGTCATTCCCCTTGCCGCAGAGCGCCGTCGCGCGATATCCGCAGGCGCGGCGACCAGGACCCTCCAGCGCCAGCAGTAGCCGGTCGCATTCGGCACCGCGTTCGGCAAGCGTCGCGAAATACGGCGGGGCCGGCACCCCTGCCGGCCATCATGAGCGCACCGGCCAGGTCGCACGCGTCCACGCCGGCGGGCAGGCCGCCCACGGAGGAAAAGGCCACCGCCTCCAGCGCCAGCGCCCTTTCGATCCGATCGGACATGACGAGGCTACGCCCAGGGGCTCCTGCGCAGCGCTCATCGATTTCGTCTTCCTCCATCCCGCTGCCCGGGCCTCGGTCTCGGAGCAGAACCACCGCTCCCCGCGCGCGGCATTGATGCGCGTCTGCTCGTAGAACTGCCCGCCCGGCACATGGTAGCATGCGCTCAGCCGCCACCGCTACATGTTCCCCTTGATGACGCACCTCGCCGCCCACCTCCCCGGAATTGCTCGGGCGTGGCCGAGTCCCGCGGCCGTTTCGCCCTCCAGCCACGCCGCGGTAACCAGACCCAGCACAAGCGTCACCATCACGAGACGCCGACGTGTCCGCCACCACCACCTCAACCTCCCTACGCGCATTTCGAGAAGCCGCACGAGGTGCACGTCGCGCAGCCCTCCTGGTGGATCAGCGACGGCTGGCTGCATTTCGGGCATGTCGCCGGCGCCCTGGCGCGACCGGACCCGGCGATGGCGATGACTTTCGCTTCAGCGGCGCCGGCGAGATCCGGCTCGTCGTCTGACGCAATGAACCCGATCCGCTTCATGTGGGTCTCCAGAACCTCGCCGATGGCGGCGAGCAGAGACGGCACGTAGCGCCCGTTCATCCAGGAGCCGCCCCGGGGGTCGAAGACCGCCTTCAATTCGTCGACGACGAAGCTGACGTCGCCGCCGCGGCGGAACACCGCCGAGATCATGCGCGTCAGACCCAGGGTCCAGGCGTAGTGGTCCATGTTCTTCGAGTTGATGAAGAGTCTCGAAGGGCGCAGCGCCGGGCGTCCCTGATGACGTCGTTGACGGTGAGGTAGATCGCATGATCGCTCTCCGGCCACCTGCAGCTTGTAGGTCTGCCCGGGGAGGACCTCGGGCCGGTCGAGGGGCCGGGTGAGGTGAATGACGCCGGCGGTCTCAAGCGGATCGCCGGGGGTCTCGGACGGCGTTTCCTCCAGGGGCAGCGAAGGCTCAGCCTCGGTCTTCGTCTCGAGGACGGCGCCGGTGACGTCGTTGGGCCGGTAGGTGGTGCAGCCCTTGCAGCCCAGGCGGTACGCCTCGAGGTAGACGTCCTTGAAGGCCTCGAAGGGGATGTCCTCCGGAACGTTGATGGTCTTGGAGATCGAGCTGTCTATGTACTTCTGCACCACCGCCTGCATGGCCACGTGATCGCGGGGCTTGAGGGCCTGGGCGTCGACGAAGTAGTCCGGCAGCGGCACCTCCTCGCCCCTGAGGTGACGCCACAGGCGCACGGCGTAGTCGGTGACCTCCTCGCTGCGGCGGCTGCCGTCGGGCATGAGCACGTTCCTGGTGTAGGAGAAGGCGAAGACCGGCTCGAGGCCAGACGAGATGTTGCCGGCGAAGAGCGAAATGGTGCCGGTGGGCGCGATCGAGGTCAGGAGCGCGTTGCGGATGCCGTGCTGGCGCGCCGCCTCGAGGACGTCGTTGTCGAGTTCGGCAACGCTCTCGCCAGCGCACCAGGCTTCAGCGTCCCACAGGGGGAACGGGCCCTTCTCCTTCGCCAGGCGGATCGAAGCGAGGTAGGCCTTCCTCCTCAGCCGCGCCAGCCAGGTCCCGGCGAGCTCCAGCGAGCGCTCGCCGCCATAAGGCGCCTTCATCATGATGAGCGCGTCGGCAAGACCGGTGACGCCGAGACCGATGCGCCGCTTGGCTTGCGCCTCCTGGCGCTGCTCCTCGAGGGGGAAGCGGGAGACGTCGACGACGTTGTCCATCATCCTCACCGCCGCCTCGACGGTGGCGTCGAACGCCTCCCCGTCGAACCGCGGATCGTCGCCGAAGGGATCGGCGATGAAGCGGGTGAGGTTGACGGAGCCCAGCAGGCAGGCGCCGTAGGGCGGAAGCGGCTGCTCGCCGCAGGGATTGGTGGCCGAGATGGTCTCGCAGTAGCGGAGGTTGTTCCGCCGGTTGATGCGGTCGATGAAGATGACGCCGGGCTCCGCGCAGGCGTACGTGCCGCGCATGATCCGGTTCCACAGGTCCCGGGCGCCGGTGGTGCCATGGACCACCCCGTCGAAGACGAGGTCCCAGGCGGCGTCGGCCTCGACCGCCGCCATGAAGGCGTCGGTCACCAGGACCGAGAGGTTGAACATGCGAAGCCGCCCGGCCTCCTGCTTGGCGTCGATGAAGGCCTCGATGTCGGGGTGATCGCAGCGCATGGTCGCCATCATCGCGCCGCGCCTCGAGCCGGCGCTCATGATGGTGCGGCACATGGAGTCCCAGCAGTCCATGAAGGGGAGCGGTCCGGAGGCGTCGGCCCCGACGCCCTTCACGGGCGCACCCTTCGGCCTCAGGGTCGAGAAGTCGTAGCCGATGCCGCCGCCCGCCTGCATGGTGAGCGCGGCCTCCTT
Source organism: Alphaproteobacteria bacterium (assembly GCA_965207785.1). Taxonomy (GTDB): domain Bacteria; phylum Pseudomonadota; class Alphaproteobacteria; order SP197; family SP197; genus SP197. Next base: position 328,779 of record CBDBNO010000012.1, read on the forward strand.
CAGGTTCTCGAAGATCCCGGACATGTCGTCGGGGATGGTTCCCATGACGAAGCAGTTGAAGAGGGTGACGTTCCTCTCCGTGCCGGCACCGGCTACGATCCTGCCTGCGGGGAGGAACCTGAATCCCTCCAGGGCCCTCATGAACCGCTTCTCAACATCACCGCGGATGTCTTCCGCCTCGGCCGCGGCGAGAGCCCGCGCGATGCGCCGCCAGGTCGCCGGGATGTTGGCGTCGCGACCCTCGCCATTGGGCCCGCCAGGATGGCGGTACTTCATGTTCCAGATCTGCGTCGAGATCGACGGCGGCGGCAACGTGACGGTCTTCTCACTCATGGGTTACCTCCTTCGTTGCGCAAATGCGCAATTGTGGAGTTGCGCAATTGCGCAATTGCGCAGTTCCTCACCCATCCGGTCATTCCGGACAGGCCTCCTCGATGAGATCCCGGACGATGGCGGCCATGCGCCGCCCGTCCCGCGCCGCCGCCAGGCGCAGCCGGCGGTGGAGATCCTCGTCGAGCTCGACGGTGAAGCGCACCAGGCGCCCGCCGCGGCCCGTCGCCCGCATGCCGGCCGTCTCCGTCCGGCGGCCCCGAGCCGATCCCCGCGGCCTGGGGTCGATGTCGATGACCTTCCTCGTCATGCCGCGGCCCTCCCGACGCCGGATACGAGCGCCGTGACCTCGCCGGCGAGCGAACGCACCTCGGCGGCCGCCAGCGACCCGGGAGCGGTCTCCACGACCGCCACCCCGGTTGCGGCGCTCTCGGCAAAGGCGACCCGCTGCGTGACGTGAGTCTCGAGGACCGGCACCGGCCACGCGCCCAGCGCTTGCGCCACGTCGCGGCCGATCACCGTGTTGGCGATCCTCCTGGAGACGACGAAGCGGGCGTCGAGATGGTCGTGGTCGATCCTGGCCTCCTCGAGGAGCTCGACGAGATCGCCGGCGGCCCAGACGTCATAGGGGGAAGGCTGAACCGGGATGAGCACCAGGTCGGACGCCAGCATCGCCGAGCGGGCGATGGTGGCGAGCGACGGCGGGCCGTCGATCACCACCGCGTCGACGCCTTGGGCCAGCTGCGGCACCTGGCGGTGGAGCACCGGCCGCGGCATGCCGACCACGGGAAAGAGCGGCGGCGCCTGGCGCGCCGCCATCCAGTCGAGGGCCGAGCCCTGGGATCTGCGTCGACAAGGATGACGTCGAGGCCGTCGAGGGCCAGGACGGATGCCGTGTGAACGGCGAGCGTGGTCTTGCCGACGCCGCCCTTCTGGTTGAGGAACGAGATGATCATGACCTGACCTCCTTGCTGTCGTGGTCCTTCGCATTTGCGCAAGTGCGCAATTGAGGAGTTGCGCAATGGCGCAATTGCGCATTGCTGCCATGCCTCGGGGGCGGCGCTGCCGTCTGGCCCCTCGCCCGGCGAGGCGCTATAAGGACCTCAGCGCAGGCGGTGAGGGAGACGCCGGTGCCGCGGTCGTCTGCGGCCGCGCTGTCACGAAGTACCGAGGTTTTTCCGTGATCGACATCGAGGGCAAGCGTGTCGCTCTCTACGCGCGCCACTCCAACGCCACCCAGGCCCGTTCCGTCCCGGCCCAGCTGCACCGCCTGAAGGAGGCCGCCCGGGCCGGCGGCGCAACGGTGGTGGGGGAATACGCGGACAAGGCGGTCACCGGCGCCGTGCTCGAAAGCCGTCCGGCGGTCCAGAGCCTGCTGGTCCACGCCGCCGACGGCGACTTCGAGGCGGTCCTCATAGAAGACCTCTCGCGTATCAGCCGCGACCAGGCCGACGTGGCGACGATCCACAAGCTCCTCGCCTTCCACGGCGTTGCCCTTGTCTCCGTCACCGAGGGCAGAATCGGTGCGCTCCACATCGGCCTCCAGGGGACGATGAATTCGATCCACCTGGAGCAACTCTCCGACAAGGTCCGCCGAGGCCAGTTCGCCGCCGTGCGCGACGGCAGAATACCTGGGGGCCGCATCTACGGATACGAGCTGCTGCGACCCGAAGGCACCCTGGAGACAGGGCTGCGCCGCATCGAGCCGAAGGAGGCCGCCATCGTCCGCCGCATCTTCGCCGAAGCCGAAGAGGGCAAGGCGCTCCGCAAGATCGTGGATGACCTCAACCGCGACGCAATCCCGTCCCCGAAGGGAAAGATGTGGTCCCGCGGCAGCCTCGCCGATCACCGGGGAAGGGGACTGCTGCGCCAGAACCTCTACGCCGGCCGCGTCGTCTTCGGCCGCTTCCGCGTCTTCCGCCACCCCATCACCGGCAAGCGCGAGGACCGCCCGCAACCGATGTCGAAGTGGATCATCATCCCCGCTCCAGCCGACCTCGCCATCGTCAGCGAAGAGCAGTTCGACCGCGTCCAGCGGATTGTCCGGACACCTGTCCCGCGGCGCCCGTCGCACCGCCACCTCCCGTCGCCGCAAGGGCGCCGCACGCCGCCGAGCTATCCGACGAGCGGCCGTACCTGGTGCGCCAGCTGCGGCGGCCGCGTGATCACCGCGCACAGCGGCTACCTCATCTGCCGTACCTGGAGGGATCACCGCGCCTGCGACCAGCGCCACCTCTTCCGCCGTGAGCAGATCATCGAGGCGACGCTGGACTATCTCGTCTCCCCGCGGTGCGAGGCTCGATATCGCCTCTGCGTGCGAGGAGCTTGTCCGCAACGCCGAGACCGCCGCCGCCTCCACCCACATTGCGGTCGACACGGCGAGCGACCTCGTCGACCGCGTCCACGCCGAGGCCGCCGCCCTCGACGCCGCCATCGCCGAGACCGTCGGCATGGCTCGCGTCAGGGAGCATCTCGACATCTGCACCAGGGACATCGCGACCCTGCGCGGAAGCCTCCAGCGGTTGCGTGTCGCGGCCACGGGCACACTGCCCGCCCGCAGGACCCGCCACATCGCCTCGGCCGCCGCCCGTCGCATCGCCGTCATCGTGGAGCGGGTCCGCGCCGGCGCGGCCGCGCCGGGCGACAACGACGTCGTCCAGCAGATCATCGAGGCCATCCATGTCGCATATCGTGGCGCCGGCCGCGAAGGTCTCGAGGTGAGAGCCACCGTGGCGAGTCATGCCGCCTACAGGCTCGGGCTCGTCGAGGTGGCTCCGGCGCTGCTGCACGCGCCACGCCGTGGGCGTCATCGCGCCGCTCCGACCGCCGGGCCGGCAGCGGCATAGCGCCAGGAGGCTTCCCGCCAGCGCTGTTGCCTCTCGAGGCCCCAGATCGACCTGTGGAGGTGGAGGTCGCCGGTCCGCGCCCGCTTCACGCACCCCATCAGGAACGCGGAGGGGTTCCACACGAAAGTCGCCCTGTCCTGGCACCTGCCGTCGATGATGGCCACCACCACCACAGCCGCCCTGATGCCGATCTCCTGCACCGCCCTTTGCCAGGTCTCGTCGCGAATACCCAGGGCCGGTCGCACCAGCTCGCAGGCCCACGCGTTGCCGCGCCAGCCCTCTCCCTCGGCCTCCCGCCGCCAGCTTTCGGACCCCATCGCCGCCACCCGGTCGGCGTCCACGTGCTGGACACCGAAATCCACGTTCGGGTCGATTTTGTTCCGTCCCGGCCCGTTATCGCCCGCCGGATCGGGAGGATCTCCGATGCAGGCCTCGCCGGCCGGGTCCGCGCCGCCGGCGGATCGGGCGGGGCGATTACCTTTTGGTACCCTGGAATCGGCTTGTAATAGTATGGGGGACGGGAATTGTTGACCCGCGGCCGACAGCGCATCTTCCCCCTTCTGGTCTGCAGCCTTGCCCTGTGCCGGCCGCCGGCGATCCTCCTGCCGGCGATCGGCGTCGGTGCGGTGGTCGACGGGCGTCTGCCTGGCAAGGTCGCCTGCCGGCTTGCGCAACGCCGGCCCTGGCGCGCCCTTCGCATCATCGCTTCCGAGCGCCGGCGGCGGATCCCCGCACTCGCTACCGGCCTTCCCGTCGCTGTGATCCCTCGCATCGCGACTGCCGCCGCCCGCAGCCTCGGGTGCGGATCCGCCTCCGCCACCCGGGAATTCGGCGAGCAGGGCGTTCCGCATCGCCGCCAGCCGCTCCCGTTCGGCAATGAGCGCTGCAAGGCCGGCGCCGGCCTTGAGCGGCCACCAGTCCAGTCCGGGATCCCGCCCCAGGCCGGCCGCGAGCTGCCTGATCTCGATCCGCAGCGCGGACGATACCGCCCGCACCGCCTTCTTCATGCGCCTCTCGTCCGCGGCGGCCCTCGCCGCGGCGATGAATTCGCCATAGAGCCCGGCCAGTGGCCGCAGGTCGACGCCGCAGGCCTTCGTCACGTGGCCGGTCACGGGGTCCCGCTCGCCCCAGCGGCGGCGGCTGGCCGAATCCTTGTGCGCAATGGCGCCCTTGCCGGCGAGGCGGCGCTCGACGGCGTTGACCTGCTGCCGGCTGATCCCGAGTTCCTCGGCCATCGCCTCGACGCCCTTCCATACCATCGGCAGACCATCCTCGTCCGTCCAGTCGATCTCCCTGGTGTAGCGGACCAGGTAGACGAGCCGGCGGACCTCGGTCCGGGAGAACCCGCACCTTCCGCCACCCGCCTCGACGGCCCGCATGAGATCACACCGACCGACGCCGTCCGGCAGGCCTTCGAACGCGTCCGCCGCGAGCTGGCCTGCGACGGCTGCCGGAGTGATGGCCCGCAGGCCCTGAATGGTGACTGGATTGATCATGTCTCGCCCCGCGATGCGAGGAGACGCCCGGAACTTTTTCGCAAGGAGGGGTTGACAACACCCTTCGCCTCGGGGCAACATGCGCGACCTGAAATTTGGCGCATGTTGCCACCGATTATGGTGAGGATGCTGGTACGATCCCTAACGGCCTTCGCGATGCAACGCGAAGGCCGTTTCCTTTGATGAGTCCTGTTCGCTCGGCACCCCCGATTGACGTTGGGCGCGAACGTCAAGGGCGTGGAATCAGCGGGTTGTCTTTAGACATTGCGTCCCGCCGACCGCACCGGTATCATGACAGCCATGAGACCGATGCATTATAGGGCGTGCGTGGGAGCAGCCCCTAGGAGGTGCCGGTCATCTTCGGCCCGTCGTGCACCTGGTCGCGGACCTCCATGCCGAGCAGCCCGGCGCCGGCAACGAAGCCCCGCCGGCTTGCACCCGCAGCCGCTTCGAGAACCGGCCGGCGTGGTTCTTCCCGTGCATGGTGCGAAACCCTCGGCATGTCGTCCTCCTGTTGTGCAGGACCGTCGGCCGTCTGCGTTCGGTGGTCTCAGTAGCCCTTCTGGGGATCGGCGAGATTGATGAGAGGACGGCCCTGGAGGAGGCGTTGCCAGTTCTCGGCAATGGCCGGGAGAGAGCCGTCAAGACGGCCGGCGGACTCGTGGGGTGTGACCGTGACCTTCGGATGGGACCAGAAGGGGTGATCCCGGGGCAACGGCTCGGTGCGAAAGACGTCGAGGGTGGCGCCCGACAGATGGCCGCTCTCGATGGCGGCGAGGAGGTCCTCTTCGACGACGGTGGCACCGCGGCCGATGTTGATGAAATGAGCATCCGTCTTCATGGCGGCGATGGCGGTGGCATCGACGAGGTCTCTCGTTTCCCGGGTCAGCGGGAGTGTCGAGACGCAATAGTCGAGGTCGCCCAGGAAGGTGGCAAGAGTGTCCCGGCCACCGAGACACGTCACGCCTTCAAGGTCGTGGGCACTTTTCGCCCAGCCCGACACCCTGAATCGGAGACTGACGAGGGCCCGGGCGATGGCGCTGCCCGTCGAGCCGAGGCCCATGACACCGACATGTACCTCCCTCGCGAGGCGGGGAAGGTGCTGACGCCACACGCGCGTTCTCTGCTGCTCGCGGTAGAGCGGCTCCATCCTGAGATCGCGCAGGATGTGGAGGATGACGTACTCCACCATGGCGCCGATCAGACCTGGATCCTTCAGGCGGACGACGTCGACGCCAGCAGGCATGGCCGGATGATCAAGCAGGTCACCGGCGCCGTGGCCGAGATAGACGATGCAGCGAAGATTGGGAAAGGAAGCCAGTAGCTCTCCCGAGATGTCGTCGTAGTCGATGGCGATCATCGTCACGTCACCCGGATCGGCGCAATCGGGCCAGACGCGAAAGTCCATGCCCGGCACCAGGGCGAGAAGCTCCTGGCGCCATGCGTCGGCATCCTCGTACCGGCTGACAAGAAGGAACGCCTGGCTCATTCCGCTAGGGAGGCGAGCGCCCGGGCAGCGACCGAGGCCATGGCGAAGCTGCCGGGAGAGTCGGCGCCCTTCAGATCGTTCATGATCGCGTTCGCCCGGGCGACGCGAGCCTGGTTATCCCTGATCCAGCGGGCCGTCGCCGCAGCTGCGGGCTCTCCTGTGGCCAGGACAGCGAGGCTGATGCGGCGCTGCTTGAGATAGCTGTCCTCGACGAGAGCCTGCTGGGCCAGGCGATCCCAGCGATTGTCCACCGGCAGGCGCGCCAGCGCATCGCGCATCCAGTCGGCGCCAAAGGTCTCCCCGACCTCGAAGAAGACCGTGGCGGCGTCGATCACGTCGATCTCCATGACATTGGCCGTCTCGATGACGTCGCATGCCGATGCGAGCGTTCGCAGGTTCGCCACCGGCGCGGCGATGTCGTCGGGCACTCCTTCCTCACTGAAACGCCTGTAGGCCCGTCCGATCGACTCGCGGCGCCTTTCGCTGACCAGATCGGGAAGATTGTCCCTCAGCGCCATGACCTGGGGGCGGAAAGCGCGTGTCGTCTCTCCGATCGCCATCGGATGCTGGCGGTGATGGAGCATCCACACCGTGACCCGCTCGATGAGGAGAATGGTCTCGTTCAGCATCGCCGACTGGACGTGGGCGGGAACCTGGTTGTCGAGAGTCTCGATGCCGATCCAGATCTCGCGCAGCGAGAAGGAATCGCGGGCCACCGTGTAGGCGCGGGCGATATCGGCGGGATCGTGACCCGTTTCCTCCGCCAGGCGGCGCACGAAGGTGATGCCGGCGCGATTGATGATGGAGTTGGTGGTGAGCGTGGCGACAATCTCGCGGCGCAGCCTGTGATCGAGAATTCGCTTGCGGTAATCCCTTCGCAGCGGAACCGGGAAATAGGTGACCAGATCATCCTGCAGGTCCGGATCATCGGGCAGATTCGAACCGAGCAGTTCCGCGTAGAGATCCATCTTGGCCCAAGCCAGCAGCACCGACAGCTCCGGGCGGGTGAATTGGCGGCCCCTGGAACGCCATTCGCCCAGTTCCTCGTCGTCGGGCAGGCCCTCGACCCTGCGGTCGAGAAGGCCCTTGTGCTCCAGCACCCGCATCAGGCGCACCAGTTCCTCGGTCAGCGCCGGCCCCTGGGCCTCGGCAACCGACAACGCCTGGGTCTGCAGGTAGTTGCTGCGCAGAACGAGGCCGGCCACCTCGCCGGTCATCCTTTCGAGGAGGCGGTCGCGCTGCTTGACCGTCATGTCGCCCGCCTCGACGACATCGCCAAGCAGGATCTTGATGTTGACCTCGTGGTCCGAACAGTCGACACCGCCGGAGTTGTCGATGGCATCCGTGTTGATGCGCCCGCCGGCGAGCGCGTACTCGATTCGGCCCGCCTGGGTGGCGCCGAGGTTGCCGCCCTCGCCCACCACCCGGGCGCCCACCTGACGGCCATTGACGCGCACGCCATCGTTGGCCCGGTCGCCGACACTGGCATGGCTTTCCTGGGCTGCCTTGATGTAGGTGCCGATACCTCCGTTCCACAACAGCTCGACTTCGGCCTTCAGCATGGCGTGGATGAGTTCCGCAGGCGTCAGCGTCTCCTCGGTGATACCGAGCGCCTGGCGACTCTGGGGCGACAGGCTGACCGACTTGGCGCTGCGCTCATAGATGGCGCCGCCTTCGCTCAGGCAAGCCGTGTCGTAGTCGGCCCAGGTCGACCGGGGAAGATCGAACAGCCGTTTGCGCTCCTCCCAGCTCGTTTCGGCGTCCGGTTCCGGATCGATGAAGACGTGCATGTGGTTGAAGGCGCCGATGAGGCGGATGTGGCGGGACAGCAGCATGCCGTTGCCGAACACGTCTCCCATCATGTCGCCGATGCCGATCACCGTGAAATCCTCGCAGTCGACATCCTTGCCGATCTCGCGGAAGTGGCGGCGGACGGCCTCCCAGGCTCCCTTGGCGGTGATCGCCATCGCCTTGTGGTCGTAGCCTGCCGATCCTCCGGATGCAAAGGCGTCACCGAGCCAGTGGCCATAGCCGGCGGCCACATCGTTGGCGATATCCGAGAAGGTTGCCGTGCCCTTGTCGGCGGCAACAACGAGGTAGGGGTCATCGTCGTCACGCCGGACCAACCGCTCCCTCGTGACGACATGACCGCCGGAAATGTTGTCCGTAACGTCAAGCATGGCCGCCATGAAGGCTCGGTAGCAGGCGATACCCTCGGCCTGCAGGGCGTCACGTCCGGCGCTGGCAGGGGGCGGACTCTTGACGACAAAACCTCCCTTGGACCCGACCGGCACGATCACCGCGTTCTTCACCATCTGCGCCTTCACCAGGCCCAGGACTTCTGTGCGGAAGTCCTCGAGTCGGTCGGACCAGCGGATACCGCCCCTCGCCACCGGTCCGCCACGCAGGTGAACGGCCTCGACTCTGGTCGAATAGACGAAAATCTCCCGCCATGGCCGGGGTTCCGGCAGGCCGTGAACTGCCTGGCTGTCGAACTTGAAGGAAACACAGGACCTGACGGCGCCGTCGGCATCCGTCTGGTAGAAGTTGGTGCGCAGCGTGGCCTCGATCAGGTTGAGATAGCGGCGCAGGATGCGGTCCTGGTCCAGCGACTCGACACCTTCGAGCGTTTCGAGAATGCGCTCGCGCAGGGTGATCCCGCGAACGTGGGCCCGTGCCTGTCTGTCGGGATCGAAGCGCGTCTCGAACAGATCGACGAGAAGGCGCACGATGACTGGATTGGCCGCCAGTGTCTGCTCGACATAGGCCTGGCTGAAGGGCGCGTTGATCTGCATGAGGAACTTGGCGTAGGCGCGAAGGATGACCACCTGCCGCCACTCGAGGCCGACGAGGACGAGATTGTTGAAATCGTCATCCTCGATCTCGCCGGACCACACCCGCGCAAAGGTCTCGTGGAAGCGCTGGCGCGCCTCTGCAACGTCAACCTGCCAACCATGTTCGAGCTGGACCCGAAAATCGTGAATCCAGATGACTGTCCCGTCGTCCGGGCGAATCTCGTAGGGCGCTTCCTCGATGACCACCAGGCCCATGTGTTCAAGCATGGGCATGATTCCCGACAACGGCACCGCCGTCCCGCGGTGATAGACCTTGAAGTTGAGATCGCCTCCGGCTGCGTCGACACGGCGATAGAGGTTCATCGCGATGTCGTCGTCCATGGCCTCCATGCGCTGGATGTCGGCGACCGCAAGGCGGGTGCTGAACATCTCCTTGTAACCACCGGGAATCCCAGGACGGTAGCGGTGGAAGAGGACGGCCCCCCGGCCCTCGCCGAATTCCTCCGTCAGTGCATCCTGGAGATTGTCGTCCCAGGTCCGAGACGCTGCGGTGAGTCGCCCTTCGATGGCCCCGGGTTCGCCTTCGACCCTGTCCTTGTCCGGGGTGTGGACGATGAACTGGGCGCGAGCCATCGGCGCATCGGAGACCTGCGTCTGAACGTCCACCGAACTGCCGTTGAGTTCCTCAAGGAGAATGGCCTCCATCCGGTGGCGCAGATCGGTGGAATAGCGTTCACGGGGAATGTAGACGAGGCAGGAAACGAACTGGCCGTACGAATCCCGCCGAAGGAAGAGGCGAATGCGCTGGCGATGTTCGAGGTGCAGGATGCCCCGGGAAAAGGACTCCAGGGTGTCGACATCGATCTGGAACAGTTCGTCGCGTGGAAACGTGTCGAGGATGTGTTCAAGCGCCTTGGCGTTGTGGCTGCCCTGGGTGGCTCCCGAACGCTCCATCACCAACGCAACCTTCCGGCGCAACAGGGGGATCTGGGTTGGCGACGTGCTGTAGGCGGTCGACGTCAGCAAACCGAGGAAGCGGTACTCACCGACGACCTCGCCCGAGTCGTCGAAGCGGCGCAGGCCGATGTAGTCCATGAAGACCGACCGGTGGACGTCCGAGCGCGTCCACGCCTTGGAAATGATGAAGAGTTCCGGGCTTTCCAGGTACTGCACGAAGTGTTCGGGCAGTGCCTGTTCGTGACGCTTGCGGCTTTCCTCGGTGACCTCGCGCAGGATACCGCGATTCTCCTCCTCGACGATGTGGGCAAAGACCTCGCCGTCACGCCGTTCGAAACGGTACTCCCGGTAGCCAAGGAAGGTGAAATGGTCGTCGAGCAGCCATTTCAGAAAGGCAAGTCCTTCCTCAAGTTCTCCCGCAGGCACGGACGGGGGCGCCGTCTCGAGTGCCGCCATGTGCCGTTCCAGACAGGTGACCATGGGACGCCAGTCCTCGACCGCGGCCCGCACCTGGCCAAGGACGTGGTGCAGTCGTTCGACAATCTCCCGGTGGCGTTCCTCAGGCTGCTGGGTGATCTCGACGTGCAGGACCGATTCGGTCGGACCGCCGCCAATCCCCGTCTGGACGCCGTCATCGTCGCGGGTGACGTGCACCACCGGGTGTATGAGCAGGAGCACCGGGATCCCGAGCACATTGAGTGCGGCGACGACGGAATCCACGAGGAAGGGCATGTCGTCGTTGACAATCTCGATCACCGTGTGGGTCGACTGCCAACCATCCTCCTCCGGATCCGGATTGAACACGCGGACCTTCGCCCCGCCGGCGCGGCGGTGGCGGAAGAACTGCCACAGGGACGCGACCTCCCCGTAGAGGTTCTCAGTCGATATGCCTTCGACGTCTTCGTAGATGACGCCGCCCAGGAAGATCTCGGCGAACCGGGCTGCGTGATCGGCTTCCTCCACGAAACCGCTCCGGACCAGGCGGACCACCTCGTCGATACGTTCGGTCAACTGGTGGTGATCCCGCAATCGCATGACGACCCCCTCCGTTGCCAGCCTATCAGCCCGCGCGGTCTCAGCAAATCACGGACGGTGGCACCCTGTCGAACACTCTGGTAGACAGACCGCGTCGGCATCGGCACCCGTAGCTCAGCCGGATAGAGCACAGGATTCCTAATCCTGGGGTCGCAGGTTCGAGTCCTGCCGGGTGCGCCACGTCGTGCCGGGACCGGTTCCGCCAATCAGGTCCCGGAGGCCTTCACGGCGGTGTGATCATGCCGCGGAGCACCGTGACGGCCCAGCGATGGCTCTCGTAGGTGAGCGACGAAGTCAGTTCCCGGGGCTCAATCCAGTCCGGGACATGATCGGCTTCTGCCGGAGACGATGGCCTGCTGGTGACATCCATGACGAAGAAATGGCAATGCTTGTTGACCGGCGGCTTGGCAAAGCGGTGATTGTGATACTGCCATGCCCGGCACAGCGTACGGGCGGCGAGAACATGGTAGCCCGTTTCCTCGGCAACTTCCCGGCAGAGCGCATCCTCCTCGCCCTCTTCCTCCTCAAGGCCGCCACCGGGAAGCACTACCCGGTCACCATCCCGCCGGCAGGCGAGGATTCGTCCTTCGTGATCCGTTGCCAGCCCGTAAACACTCGCCCGTTCCTCGTAGACGATGCCCGGCAGGCGCGTTCCCTTCTGGGGTATGGCAGTGTTGCGCGACATGAGGATCACCTCGGCGATTGATCGATGGCGACAGGTCCGATCCTCCCGAATACTATGGCCGCGATTGTGGAACTGGAAGAAAGTCATGAGTGACACCACGAATGATGGGGTCCCCGAGGCTCGCAAGCTCGCCTGGGGGGCGGTGTTTCGCCACCGCTATGCAGGTGTGGCGACATTCATGCGCCAGGAATTGCGGGAGGATCCCGTAACCTGGGGCGACATCGACATCGGCATCGCCGGCGTTCCCTTCGACGGGGCGGTGACGAACCGTCCCGGAGCCCGCCACGGGCCCCGGGCCCTGCGTGAACAGTCCACACTCATGGGCCGCATCAACCATCAGACCGGCGTGCGCCCCTTCGACACGGCACGGGTTGCCGATATCGGCGATGTCATGATCGAGGGGGTCTATGCACTCGAACGCGCCATGGGTGACATCGAATCGTTCTACGACCGCGTGGCGGCGGCCGGCGTGATGCCGCTCTCTGCCGGCGGAGACCACTCCATCACCCTGCCGATCATGCGGGCACTGAAGCACTCTCTCGGGCAACCGGTGGGGCTCGTCCACTTCGACGCCCACTGCGACACCGGCCCTGAACTGTTCGGCCACAAGCACCACCACGGAGGTCCCTTCAGGGTCGCGGTGGAGGACGGCGCCCTTGACCCGAAGCGGACCATCCAGATCGGTATCCGCGGGCCTGCGGAGGTTCTTTGGGACTTCAGCTACGAGAGTGGCATGACAGTCATTCATATCGAGGAACTCTATGCCATGGGAATCGAGGCCGTCATCGCCCGGGCGCGCGAGGTTGTCGGCGATGGTCCGGTCTACGTGAGTTTCGATGTCGACGGACTCGACCCCGTCTACGCACCGGGGACGGGCACGCCGGAGGTCGGCGGCTACACGACAAGGGAGGCCCAGCAGATGCTGCGTGGGCTGATGGGCATCAACATCATCGGCGCTGACGTCGTCGAGGTCTCGCCCCCCTTCGACAGCGGATCCATCACCTCACTCAACGGCGCACAGATGATGTGGGAGCTGCTCTGCCTCATGGCTGATCGCGTGGGACGGCGGGAGAGTTCTGACGGTTGAACCTGGAGCCGGGCACACCATGTTTTGTTCCGGTAATGTTCCGGCGGCGGACTCCTTTGATGCCAGGTACCAGACAGCGCTTCATCAAGGCGTCAGACACGGAATGGGAAAGGGTGACGGAACTGGCGCGCCTCGCCGGTGAATCCGTCAGCCGCTTCCTCAACAGGAAGGCAACGGCACGCGAGGCGGTGCCGGTGGCGGTCCTGCGGCGGGCGATGCGCGAGATTCTCGTCCTCTCCAGTCTCGAGGAATACCGCACGCGGGAACTCGGGGCCGGAGAACGCTTCGACCAAGTCGCCTATGCTGTAGACACCTGGCCGGAGAAGGAAGACGATCTCGCTCATCTGGCCGACCCGGGCGCGGCCAACAGGTGGCGGGCGCGGTGGCCGGCGGATACGAGAATCTGCTTGCCCGCCGGCTGTACCCGTACCAGACTGTGAGGGTCTGATCAGCCATCCCGACAGGGCAGTCCTGACCTTGCGCACATTCCGAACACGCCTCAGTTTGCCTGCAGCCGGCGCTGTCCTGCTGGCGGGATTCCTGGCCGCCTGCGGCGGAGCGGACATTTCTCACGAAGGTGTCGAGGACACCATTACGACGCCCCAGGGCCGCTTCGAACCGGACATTGACGATCCCGATCGCGAGACCATCTTCGGCAGCGGCGGCATCAACTCCCTGTTGTCCGGCAGCGCAAGCGAGAGTCCGGGCGGAGGGCTCGGGGTCAATGCCTTCCTGTGGCGCGCCTCGCTCGACACACTGGCTTTCCTGCCACCACTGTCTGCTGATCCCTTCGGCGGTGTCATCATCTACGACTGGTACAGGCCGCCCGAATCGCCACAAGAGCGGCTCAAGGTGGCGGTCTACATACTTGATACCAGACTGACAGCCTCCGCCCTGCGTGTTGCCGTCAACCGGCAGGTCCAGGGTGCCGACGGATGGCAGGACGCGGTCACCTCCGAAGACACGGCCACTGCACTCGAAAACGCCATACTGACGCAGGCACGGCTGTTGCGCATTGCCTGGCTTGGCGAGTGAGCGGATCACGGACGATCCCTCCGGGGGCGCCAGGGATGGAGATCTACGACTTCCACGAGGCCGAAACCCGCTGGCGACAGGTCTGGGAGCAAAGGCAGACCTTTGTCGCCGTCGAGGATGACGAGCGTCCCAAGGCCTATGTCCTCGAGATGTTTCCCTATCCCAGCGGCCGCATTCACATGGGGCATGTGCGCAACTACGCCATGGGAGATCTCGTCGCCCGCTACCGACGGGCCCGGGGATTCAACGTCCTGCATCCCATGGGTTGGGACGCCTTCGGCCTGCCGGCGGAAAATGCCGCCATGGAGAAGGGCGTCCATCCGCGCGAGTGGACCCTTGCCAACATCGCCACCATGCGTCGGCAGCTGCAGTCCATGGGTCTGTCCCTGGACTGGTCGCGTGAAATCACCACCTGCCTCCCTGAGTACTACCGGCACCAGCAGGAGCTCTTTCTCGACTTTCTCGAAGCCGGACTCGTCGACCGCCGGGACACCATGGTCAACTGGGATCCGGTCGATCTCACCGTTCTCGCCAACGAGCAGGTGATCGATGGCAGGGGATGGCGATCCGGCGCCCTCGTTGAAAAGCGCCGCCGCAACCAGTGGGTGCTGAGAATCACGGAGTTTGCCGACGAGCTGACAGATGCCCTGGAGGGACTGGAACGCTGGCCGGACAAGGTCCGCATCATGCAGTCCAACTGGATCGGCCGCTCCGAAGGCCTGAGAATGCTGTTCTCCGTCAAGGGACGCGACGACAGGCTCGAGGTCTTCACGACCCGTCATGACACCATCTTCGGCGCCAGTTTCATGGCCATTTCCCCGGAACACCCGTGGAATGAGGACCTTGTCCGCACGGTACCCGGGCTGGAGGACTTCATCGAGGAATGCCGGCGCACGGCCACCGGCGAGGAAGCCATCGAACGGGCTGACAAGCAGGGCATCGACACCGGCCTCGTCGCAATCCACCCCTTCGATGGCCGGGATCTCCCCGTCTTCGTCGCGAATTTCGTGCTGATGGACTATGGTTCGGGTGCGATTTTCGGTTGTCCTGCCCATGACCAGCGCGATCTCGAGTTTGCCAATGCCTATGGTCTGGACGTGATCCCCGTGGTCGTGCCCCGGGAGTGCGATGCCGCCGGTTTCCAGGTCACGTCCGAGGCCTTCATCGGCGATGGCATGCTCGCCAATTCGGCCTTTCTTGATGGTCTTTCCGTCGCCGAAGCCAAGGAGGCGGTTGCCTCGAGAATGGAGGCGGATGGCACCGGACGCCGCGAGATCAACTACAGGCTGCGGGACTGGGGCGTGTCGCGCCAGCGCTACTGGGGGTGTCCCATTCCGGTGATCCACTGCCCTGCGTGCGGCATGATTCCGGTACCCAAGGACGACCTGCCGGTCCGGCTTCCCGACGACATCGAACTTGGACGTCCGGGCAATCCGCTCGATCACCACCCCACCTGGAAGCACGTCACCTGTCCACGCTGTCACGCGCGGGCGACGCGCGACACCGACACCCTTGATACCTTTGTCGATTCGAGCTGGTACTTCCTGCGTTTCTGCTCGCCTCATGCCGCAACACCGGCCTCACGCACCGCAATCGACTACTGGATGCCGGTCGACCAGTACATCGGTGGCATCGAGCACGCCGTGCTGCATCTCCTCTACTCGCGCTTCTTCACACGTGCTCTCAGGCGCTGCGGCTATCTCGACTTCGACGAGCCGTTCACCGGTCTCTTCACGCAAGGCATGGTGGGTCACGAAACCTACCGGCTGGCGGATGGCTCGTATCTCGAACCGCGGCAAGTCATCAGGGATGATGATGGTGGCGTGCGCTCCCGCGAGACCGGCGAGGCCGTCACCGTCGGGCGCTCGGAAAAGATGTCCAAGTCCCGCAAGAACGTGGTCGACCCGGAGAGCATCATTCGCGACTACGGCGCCGATACGGCCCGCTGGTTCATGCTGTCGGATTCGCCGCCGGACCGTGGCCTCGAATGGACCGACAGCGGCATCGCCGGGGCCCACCGGTTCGTTCAGCGCATTGCCCGCATGACGAGCGAGATGCTGAACGTGCTGCCACCACCGGGAACACCGGTGCCGTCGGTCGAGGGGGATGTGCTCAAACTGCGCCGTGTCGTCCACCGGACGATTGTCGGCATCACCGGCGATATCGAGAAGTTCCATTTCAACCGGGCGGTGGCGCGGATTCACGAACTTGCCAACGCCATCGCCGATGTCCAGGCGGCGCAGCCTGGTGCGCCGGAGGCCTTGCGCGAGGCTCTCGAGATGCTCGCGCGCCTGATCGGACCGATGATGCCGCACCTCGCCGAGGAGATGTGGAAACGCCTTGGTCACGACATCCTGATCGCCGACACGCCCTGGCCCGAGGCCGATCCGGTACTCGCCACCACGGAAACGGTGACCATTCCCGTCCAGGTCAACGGCAGGCTGAGGGCGCGGCTCGACATGCCCCGGGATGCGGCCAATGACAATGTCGAATCGGCGGCGCTTGGCGAGGACAACGTCAGGCGCGCCATCGGCGACCGGCCCATCCGCAAGGTGATCGTGGTCCCCAACCGCGTCGTCAACATCGTGGTCTGAGAGGATGGATCCCTCACGCCGCAGACTTCTCGCGTGCATGCCGTTGGCGGCCCTGATCCCGGCCTGTGGCTTCAAGCCACTTCTGGCCGAACGCGACGACTCGCCATCGGTTCAGGCAATGCTGGCGGCGATCCAGGTCAATCGCATCGGTGATGGCCGGAACCGCCGTCTCGGCCAGATCATGCGCAACGAGCTCATCGACCGGTTTTCCACGGGCGGACTGCAACCCCCGCGCTTTGTTCTCGATGTCACCCTCACCCTGCGCTTCACGCCCTTGATCATCGAGAGCTCCAATACCGTGACCCGGTCCAACCTTGTCATGACGGCGGCATTCACGCTGCGGGACATCGAGAGCGGAGACGTGCTCTACCGGTCGACGGCGCGGTCCACCGGCAGCCACGACGTGGTCGTCTCGGAGTATTCCTCCCAGGTGGCGCGGCAGGATACGGCACGCAAGGCAGTGAGAGACCTTGCCAACACCATTACCTATCTCCTGTCATTCCACTTCGACCGTGCCGACGACACTGCCGGGTCCTGATCCATGACGGCCTGTTGCGGTCCTCCCTGGCGGCAGACACCTGAACGATGGTGAAGATCCCGAAGCGGGAGACCGACAGCTTCTGCCGTGCTCCCGGAAGTGCCATGCGGGCGGTGCTGGTCTACGGGCCCGACCAGGGTCTTGTCAGGGAACGCAGCAATCTCCTGCTCGGCGGTGTGGTGGACGATCCCCGTGACCCCTTCCGGGTCTGCGACCTCACCGGAGAAGAGGCGGCTAGGGATCCGGCACGACTCATGGAGGAGGCCGTGTCGCTCTCCATGACCGGTGGCCGCAGAGTCGTCAGGGTGCGCGGGATGGCGGACAGTTTCGCCCCGACCATGGCAGAGGTGCTGAAGCTGCCGACGGGCGATACCCTGATCCTTGTCGAGGCCGCCGAACTCGCCGCCCGCTCCAAGCTGCGCGCAGCCTTCGAGAGGCGAAAGGACACCGCCGCCCTGGCATGTTATCGCGACGAGGGGCGGGATCTCGAGGCTGTCATCGCCGACGAACTTTCCAGGCAGGGCATCACCGCCGACGGCGAGGCCCGACGCCTTCTCGTATCCTGCCTTGGCGGCGACCGGATGCAGACCCGCAACGAGATTGCCAAGCTTGCCCTCTACGTCGGAGCCGGCCAACGAGCAACCGCCAGGGACGTCGAGAACGCTGTGGCCGACAGTTCCTTTCTCTCCCTGGAACGTATCGCTCACAATGTCTCGTCAGGGAATCTTGGCGATCTCGACCGCAGTCTCGAGAGGGCGCTGGCCAACCGGGAAACACCCGACACCATCCTTGGCGCGGTGCGCCGCCACCTGACGCAGCTCGAACTCGTTCTCGGACTGAAGGAACGAGGCGTCGACGAAGCCCAGGCGATGAAGTCGGCGGGAGTGGTCCATTTCCGCGCCGAGGGCGCCCTGAAGGACGCGGCAAGGCGGTGGAACGCGAATCTCGTCCACCGCGCCCGCAACTACCTCTTCAATGCCGAGGCGCAATGCCGCACGACCGGCATGCCTGACGCCACCATCTGCAGGCGGACGCTGTTCGACATCACCAAAGCGGCGGCCGGAAACGCATCACGGAGACACTGATGGCCGATCTCAAGCAGCAACTACTCGACTGGATCGAGGAAGACCGCCGGACGCTGGAGGGTTTCTTCAGCGACTTCGTTGCCACGCCGACGCCCAATCCGCCCGGCGACACGCGCAAGGCGGTGGCGCACATCCGCCGCTTTCTGGACGAACACGGCCTGACGCACCGGGTGATCGACCCCGAACCGATGTTTCCGAACGTCGTCGCCAGTTTCGATGGTTCCGGCGAGGGGCGCCACCTGGTGCTCAACGGCCACATCGACGTGTTTCCCGCCACGCCCGAACCATGGACCCACGGGTCACCGTGGTCGGGCGCCGTCGCGGACGGCGCCGTGTGGGGACGCGGCTCCGCCGACATGAAGTGCGGCACCTCTGCATCGATCTTCACCTACATGTACCTCTCCAGACTCCGCGAACATCTGGGCGGCCGCCTGACCCTGACGTGCGTCTCCGACGAGGAGACATTCGGTCCCTGGGGCGCGCGCTATCTGATGGAACATCACCCGGAAGTCCACGGCGACTGTTGCCTCAACGGCGAGCCATCGAGTCCCTACTCCATCCGCTTTGCCGAGAAGGGACCGTGGTGGGTGACATTCCATGTCACGACCAGGGGCGCCCACGGCGCCTACACCCATGCCGGCGACAGCGCCAGCCTGGTGGCGATGGATTTCTGCCGGGAACTTCAGGCGGCGGTCGATGCCATCCGCGTCGATCCTCCCCACAACATCGGCCGTGCCATCGACGATGCGCGCGACACGCTGGACCGGGCCATGGGAGAAGGAGCCCATGCCATCATCCAGAAGGTCACCTGCAACATCGGCGTCATCGAATCCGGTCTCAAGGTCAACGTGATTCCCGGTTCGGCGACGATCGAGGCCGACTTCCGCCTGCCTGTCGGCTGCGAGAAGGAGACCGTCCAGCGTGTCGTGGAGGGGGTTCTGGCACGCTGGCCCCAGGTGACGATGGAGGAACAGAACTACATGGATCCCTCCTGGTGCGATCCCCATGGAGACATGGTCGGCATTCTCCAGGACAACGTCGAGGCCCTGGCGGGGTACCGGCCCCAGCCGATCGTCAGCCTCGGCGGAACCGATGCCAGACTGTGGCGCTACCGGGGCATCGATGCCTATGTCTACGGCCCCTTCCCCACCGGCATGGGCCAGCGTGACGAACACGTCCCCCTCGACGACTTCTTCCATGTCATACGCAGCCACGCGCTCTCCGCTTTCGACTACCTCGACGGCGCGCGTTCATGACCCGCGTCTAGTCCATGGCGAAGAGGTGACTGTGTTCACCGAGAACATCACCGAAGGCCCCGCAGAAGGCCTCAAGATCGCTGTCGGTCATGGGCAGGCACAGAAGCAGTGAATTGCGCCAGGTCATGCGCTGACCCCGGGCAAGCAGTTCGTGGAACAGGAGTTGCGACTTGAGCTCGTCGTCTCTTTCGGCGTCGTGCTCGTTCCTCAACGGTCCTTCGCAACAGTGGATCTGCATGATGGAGCCGAGGCCAGTCACCACCATGGGCAGGCGATGGCGGCGGATGATGGCGTCAAGGTCCTCCCGGAATGCGTCGCCCCGGGCATTGAACGTTCCGGCAATCTCCGGCGTGTAGATTCGCGTCATCGCCGTCGCCCCGGCAGCGTGGGTGATGACGTTGTTGTTGAAGGTGCCGGCATGGGCTACTGCCTCCGGCGATCTGGGATCGAAACGCGCCATGATGTCGGCGCGCCCACCAAAGGCGCCGAAGGCGGCGCCACCGCCGATGTACTTGCCCAGGGTCGTCATGTCGGGTGTCACGCCGAGAACTTCCTGGAGCCCACCGCCCGAGAGCCGGCTTGTCACGACCTCGTCAAAGATGAGGATCACGCCGTGACGGTGGGTGACGTCCCGCAAGGCCTCGAGGAAATCCCTGTCTGCCGGGATCATGCCGCCCGATCCCTGTATCGGCTCGATGACGACACAGGCGAGGTCATCGACATGACGTTCGACCAGGTCGACGGTCGATTGCGTGTCGTTGAAGGGCGCCATGACATAGTCGAAGGGCGCGTTGATGGGGGATCCACCTTCAGCGAAGAGGAAGACGCCGCCGTGGTAGGCGCCCTCGAACACCATCACCTTCGATCGTCCGGAGACCACCCGGGAAATGCTGATGGCCATCATGTTGGCTTCGGTGCCCGAGTTGGTGAACCGGATCCTGTCGATGGAAGGGAAGCGATTGACGAGTTCGGCGGCAAGAATGCGTTCGTAGCGGTTGGGACCGCCGAGCACCCAGCCGTCCGAGACCGCACGTCCTATGGCGGCGGCGATGTCGGGATTGGAATGACCGAAGAGCCCGGCGCCGAACTCGCCGACAAAGTTCGTGTATCTGTTCTGGTCGATGTCCTCGACGTACTGGCCTTCACCCCTGGCGATGGTCAGCGGGAAGGGAGGATGAAAGATCGAGGTGCGGGTGTTGCCGCCCGGCATGTAGTCGGCGGCCTTCAGGTCTTCTTCCCGGCTTCGCGGATTGCGCGCGGCATATCTGGAGAACGAGTCCGAAACCGCCTTTTCAAGATCGACCTTCCGGGCCGTGTTGCTGCGTGTCACCATGATGTCCTCTCCTCCGGGTCCGTGGAGGCTAACCGGGTTGACCAGGCAGGGCAAAGGGCGGCTGATCACCTGAACAAAGGCACCGGATGTCC
Source organism: Alphaproteobacteria bacterium (assembly GCA_965207785.1). Classification (GTDB taxonomy): domain Bacteria; phylum Pseudomonadota; class Alphaproteobacteria; order SP197; family SP197; genus SP197. The sequence continues at coordinate 349,432 of CBDBNO010000012.1, forward strand.
TCGCAAGATTCCTGAGCCTGCGTGCCGATGAGGCCGGATTGCGCCTCCGGCAGCGTGGATCGGGTGGTTTCGGTGTCGCCGGCCGGATGTCGGGGGGCCGGATCCGAACGTGTCTCCCGATCAGCGGTATTCGGCCACCGGTGCGCCGAGGACATGCATGAAGGGTTCGACGCCAAGACCAGGTTCGCCGGAGGCGCGCATCACGGTGCCCAGCACCCCGCGGTCTTCGCGGACAAGGCCCCGCCCCGTCTCGATCGCATTCATGTTCGTGCAGTCCCAGGCATGGATCATCAGGTGCGGCGGCGTGCTGTGCGCGAGGTGCATGGTCGCCGCGGCATTGAACTCGCTGCCCGCGGTGTCCTGGATATACATGGGAATCCCCAGCGTGACGCACAGGTCGCGCATCTGGCGCGACCGCGTCAGGCCGCCGATACGCCCGATCTTGAGGTTGAGTTGATCGATTGCCCGGTCCGCATGCGCGCGAAGAAGGTCCTGGACCGTGTGCACGCACTCGTCGAGGCTGAGGGGATGGACGATGGCATGCTTGACCGCACGGCACTCCTCGTAGGTTCTGCAGGGTTGTTCGAAGACGCAGGCGACATCGCCGACGTGCTTCGAGATCAGAATCGCCTGATCGACACGCCAGCCCTGGTTGACATCGACCTTCAGGCGGTCGTGGGGGCGCATCGCCGCGCCGATGGCCTGGATCATGGCAAGATCGGTTTCGGTATCCCCGCTGGCCTTGAACTCGAACTTTTCCGCTCCCGCCTCCTGGAGCAAGGGCATCAGACGTGGCACATCGTCGATCTGATCGAGCGAGAAGAAGCCGTCCGGGGTGTTTCTTTCGGTCAGGCGTCCGCCCAGGAGGTCGTAGAGGGGGCGCCGGGCCGCGCGCGCGGCAATGTCCCAGCACGCGATGTCGAGGGCGGTCTTGGCGTAGCCGTGGCCGTAGAGCGCCTCGTCCATGGCCCGGTTCACGGCGAGGAGGCCAACCGGATCGATGCCGATGAGAACGGGGCCGAGAAGTTCGAGCGAGGCCCGCACTCCGCCGGCAAACGCCGGAAGATAGTTCGGCCCGAAGGGACAGGCTTCGCCCCAGCCGCGCACGCCCTCATCGGTATCGACCCTGACGATGGTGCTGTCGAGCGCGCGCCACACCCGCCCTCCGGACTGGCGAAAGCCGCCGTCGCGAACCGGCAGGTCCACCTGGTAGACGGTGATGCCGCTGATCCTCATCGCCCTCTCTTCCGCCGCCCGGGCATTGCGGGGAACTGTGCCCGGACTTCCCGCCGATGTCTGCCGCTACGCTCCGGCGAGCCGGACAGGTTGCAGACACCGGAGGCGGTTCGCGCCATGGCCGGCTGTCCGTTCGGATACCCATCGGCCTCCTGCGCTCTGCCCGGGCGCGGCCAAATGGCCCGGGTGCGAGCGCGGAACGCCCTGATCATGGCTTCGAGCGAGCGAGAGGCGGGCCCGAGCACCAGGATCTTCCTGCCTGCCGCACCGAGACAGTGCGCCGCCGACAACGATCACGTCCGGATTCTCCATCGCCCCGACCCCGATTGCCGGTCGAAGAGCGGCAACAGCGTAAGTCTCACTGTCGCTGCCGGGCAAGGACGTTTCCCCTCCTTCGCGCACAGCGGGACCGGCGAGGCCGCCATCCTGGAAACCGGACTGTAGCGCCATTCATCCCGGTTTTTCTGGTCACAGGATGAACGGCGCGGTGCGTCTCGCCGGAACTTCTGATGTCTGCTATGTATCCGCTGGCTTCCTGGAGGTCCCGATGTCGACGATGTTTCCGAATCTCTTCTCGCCGCTCTCCATCAGGGATGTGACCTTCAGGAACCGGATCTTTTCCACCGGTCACATGACGACGCTCGTCTCCGGCTACAAGCCCAACGAGGAGCTTGCTGCCTACCACGAGTCCCGCGCCAGGGGCGGGGCCGGGCTGGTGATCATCGAGGTGGCGCTGGTTCACGGCTCGGCGGTCTACACGTCCCACACCATCACGGCCCACACCGATGACTGCATCCCCGGCTACCGGAACATCGCCCGCCGCGTGCACCGTCATGACTGCCGTGTCTTCGGGCAGCTCTTTCATCCGGGCCGCGAGATATTCGAATCGATCGATGGCAGTGCCCCGGTTGCCTGGGCGCCGTCCTCGGTACCCAACGAACGCTTCCACATCATGCCCCGAGCCATGCCGCGCGCCATGGTCCACGACGTGATCGACGGCTACGGCGACGCCGCCGTCCGGCTCCGGGAAGGCGGCCTCGACGGCGTCGAGATCGTCGCCAGTCACGGATATCTTCCGGCACAGTTTCTCAATCCCCAGGTCAACGTGCGCGAGGACGAGTACGGCGGAGCCCTGGAGAACCGCGTGCGGTTCCTGCGGGACGTCGTCGACAACATCCGCGCCAAGGTGGGCAGCGATTATGTCGTGGGCCTGAGGATCACCGGCGACGAGCATTCCCATGACGGTCCCGACGTGGAGACGGTGACCGCAGCCATCGGCATGCTCGATTCAGGCGGTGGCCTCGACTACTTCAATGTCATCGCCGGTTCGTCGTCGTCGCTCGGCGGCTCCGTTCACATCGTGCCGCCGATGTTCATCGACAATGCCTACGTGGCGCCCTATGCCGCCACCATCCGCCAGAAGGTGTCGGTTCCCGTGTTTGTGGCCGGCAGAATCAACCAGCCTCACCAGGCCGAGGAAGTTGTCGCCAGCGGTCAGGCCGACATGGTGGGCATGACGCGGGCTCAGATCTGTGACCCGCAGCTGGCCAACAAGGCCCGGGAGGGCCGTGTCGACGACATCCGCGCCTGCATTGCCTGCAACCAGGCCTGCATCGGTCACATGCACATGGGGGTCGGCATCTCGTGCATCCAGCACCCCGAATCAGGCCGCGAGCTCGTCTACGGCGAACGCAAGCCGGCCGCCGGCGTGAAGAGGGTCCTGGTGGCGGGAGGCGGACCCGGTGGCATGAAAGCGGCAGCGGTGGCCGCGGAGCGCGGCCATCGGGTGACACTCTTTGAAGCGACAGACCGCCTGGGCGGACAGACGCTCCTGGCGCAGTCATTGCCCGGTCGCGCCGAGTTCGGCGGCATCGTCACCAATCTCTCCAGGGAAATGGAACTGGCCGGCGTCGAGGTCATCCGGAACCGCAAGGTGACACGCGAACTGGTGGACAAGGAGGCTCCCGACGCGGTCATCGTCGCCACCGGAGCGGTGCCGGCGCCGGTCGACATCGAGGGAGGCGACGAGGCCCATGTCGTCGAGGCCTGGTCCGTGGTCAAGGGCGAGGCGAATGTCGGCGGCAACGTGGTGATCGCCGACTGGCGGTGCGACTGGATCGGCCTCGGCCTTGCCGAACACCTCGCGCGCAACGGCTGCAACGTCACCCTGGCGGTCGACGGGTACATGCCCGGCCAGACGATCCAGATGTACGTCCGCGACCACTGGGCCGGCATCCTCCAGAAACTGGGAGTGAAGGTCATTCCCTATGCCCGCCTCTTCGGAGCCGATGCCGACAGTGTCTACCTGCAACACGCCACCAGTGGTGAAGCGATGATCGTCGAGGACGTCGACACGCTCGTCACGGCTCTCGGCCATCATTCCGTGACCGACCTTGCCGACGAGCTGGAGGACTGGACGGGAGAGCTTCACCTTGTCGGGGATTGCCTTGCCCCCAGAACCGCCGAGGAGGCCGTTCTCGAGGGACTCAAGGCAGCTGCGGAGATCTGAGCGATGTCACTTCCCGACGAAGCTGGAGAGGTTCTCGATTTCTGGTTCAAGCAGTTGACGCCGGAGGAGTGGTTCCAGCCGGGCGATGACCTCGATGAGACCATTGCCCGGAAGTTCGGCGGATTGCACGCCCGCCTGGGGCGGGACGGTATCCCGCCATCATGGCGTGCCACGCCGCGCGGACGGCTTGCCGCCATCATCGTGCTCGACCAGTTCCCGCGGAACATCTACCGCGGCAAGGCCGCCGCCTTCTCGACGGATGATGCGGCTCTCGCACTGGCGATGGAAACGGTCGACGGCGGGTACGCCGACCGACTTGAAGCCGTCGAACGCAAGTTTGTCTACCTTCCTTTCGAACACTCCGAGGATCCCGCCGTCCAGGACCGGAGCGTCCGTCTCTTCGCCACCCTGGATGATCCTCGCTCGCTGCACTTCGCGGAAGCCCATCGCGACGTCATCAGGCGATACGGCCGTTTTCCTCACCGCAACAGGATGCTGGGACGGGTCTCGACAGCCGACGAGGAGGCCTATCTGGCCGAACCCGGCGCTGGATTCGGCTGGCTTCCGCCCGATGATCCAGGCGAACGGGACACCTCCTGATGCAGACCTGCCTTCTTGACGAACTGGTGGCCGTTGCCGGGAAAGCCGGCTCCGTCATCATGGATCACCATGGCCGCGCCGACGCGCGGCTGAAGGTGGACAGGTCCCCGGTCACGGATGCTGACGAAGCGGCCGAAGCCCTGATCGTCGCGGCCCTCAACCGGCTCACACCGGACATTCCGGTGATCGCCGAGGAGATGATGGCCGGCCGCGCGTCGGCCGGGGACGCGGAAGCGCGATTCTGGCTGGTCGATCCGCTCGACGGAACACGGGAGTTTCTTGGCGGCAACGGCGAATTCACCGTCAACATCGCACTCATCGAGGAACGCCGGGTGACGCTGGCCGTCGTCGGCGCCCCCGCCAGGGGTCTCATCTACGCCAGTGACGGCACGCGGTCCTGGTGTCGACAGGCCGGCGGAGAGACCGCCACCATCCGCACCAGACAGCCACCGGCCAGCGGCATGACGGCTGCCATGAGTCGCTCGCACAGGGACAGGGCCTCCGAGGATTTTCTCGAATCCCTTCCCGTCACCGACGAGATCATCGGAGGCAGTTCGCTCAAGTTCTGCCTCCTGGCCGAAGGCAGGGCCGATGTCTACCCGCGCTTCGGCCGCACCATGGAGTGGGATACCGCGGCCGGGCACGGCATCCTCGAGGCTGCCGGAGGTGCGGTGACGGAACCGGATGGAGGCGCGTTCCTCTATGGCAAGCCGGGATTCGTCAACCCGCCCTTCGTGGCCTGGGGGAGTGCCCCGCCATGAATCCAGCCATCCTGGAACAGCTCAAGGCAATCACCGGGCCGGCGGGCTGGCTTACCGAGACGCACGACATCGCGCCCTATCTCCGCGACTGGCGCAAGAAGTGGTCGGGCGCCGCGCCGATCGTCATGCGCCCGGCCACCGTGGAAGAAGTCTCGGCAATCGTCAGCACCTGCGCCGACGCCGGAATCGGAATCGTGCCGCAGGCCGGCAACACGGGCCTCGTGGGAGGCGGCATCCCCGACAGCAGCGGCCAGGAGATCATTCTCAGTGTCAACCGCATGACGATTGTGCGCGGCATCGATCCGCAGAACAACACCATCACGGTCGACGCGGGCTGCATTCTCCAGGACGTCCAGCAGGCGGCGCGCGACGCTGGCCGGCTCTACCCGCTCAGCCTTGCCGCCGAGGGAAGCTGCCGTGTCGGCGGCACGCTTTCAACCAACGCCGGCGGCACCAATGTCCTGCGTTACGGCAATGCCAGGGACCATGTTCTGGGTCTGGAAGTCGTGCTCGCCGACGGGCGTGTCTGGAACGGTCTCAGGGGACTGCGCAAGGACAACACAGGGTATGACCTCAAGCAGCTCTTCCTCGGTACCGAGGGAACCCTCGGCATCATCACCGGCGCAGTCCTGAAGCTCTGGCCGCTGCCGCGCGACGAGGTCACCGCATGGCTCGGGCTGGCCGGTCCCCGCGAGGCCCTGTCCATGCTCCAACGCCTCCAGGACGGCACCGGTGGACAGGTGACGGGGTTCGAGTACATGTCGGCAAGCGCCCTCGAGATGACCTTTTCGCAACTTCCCGCCAACCGGTCACCATTCTCGAAGGAGTACCCCGCCTGCGTCCTCATGGAAGCCGCTTCGGGCGCGCGGGATGGCGACCTGCGGCGGGTGGTCGAGGACGAACTGGCCAGGGGACTCGACGAGGACCTGCTGGCCGATGCCATCATCGCCGAATCGACGGCACAGGCCCGGGCATTCTGGCAGATCCGCGAGGACATGCCGCAAGCCCAGACGATGATGAGCGGCAGCATCAGTCACGATGTTTCCGTTCCCGCAGGTTCCATTGCCGACTACCTCGATCAGGTCAGCGATGAGATCGCCGCCAGGGTGCCCGAGGCCCGGCTCGTTCCCTACGGGCATCTCGGTGACGGCAACATGCATGTCAACCTCTGTGCCGCGAATCCTGATGACGGCGCCGCACTGCTCTCCCGCGCCGAAGACGTCAACGACATCGTGGAGTCACGCGCCGTCGCCTGCGGTGGCTCGTTCAGCGCCGAACACGGCATCGGCCGGCTGCGCATGCGTCAACTGGATGCCTACAAGGATGCCACGGACGTCGCGCTCATGGCGACGCTCAAGCGGGCCCTCGACCCCGCCAACACACTCAATCCCGGAAAGGTGATCGCACCGGATCACCTTGCATGACTACCCTTCGGGGCCAGGGGTGCCGCCGGCAGCAGGGGTGATCCTGGCGATCAGCCCTTGCCGCGCCACGGGATGAGCCACTGCTCGAGGCGGCGCATGATGAGTTCAATGATGTAGCCGATGATGCCGATCAGGATGATGCCGATCACCACCGTGTCGGTTTGCAGAAAGTTCTTGGCGATCATGATCATCGAGCCCAGCCCCTTGTCGGCGGCCACCAGTTCGGCGGCAACGACCGTGCCCCAGCACACGCCCATGGATGTTCTCAGCCCGGTAAAGATTTCCGGCAGGGCATTGGGAAGGATCACGTGGCGCAGGATCTGCAGCTTCGAGGCGCCCAGCGAATAGGCAGCGTGGACCTTGGTGATGCGCACGCTCGACACGCCTGAGCGTGCGGCGATCGTCATGATGAAGAGCGAGGCAAGGAACAGCAGGAAGATCTTCGCAAACTCGTCGATGCCGAACCACAGGATAATGAGCGGAATCAGCGCCAGGGGCGGGATCGGACGCATGAACTCGACCACGGGATCGAAGAGACCCCTGCCAATGGAGGACAGTCCCATGGCGAACCCGAGCGGAATGCCGACCAGCGCCCCGTAGAACACGCCGGACAGCACCCGGTAGACGCTTATTCCCACATGATCGAGCAGCGCCGTGTTGCGAAATCCCTCGCCAACGATCTTGACCAGGCGCTCCCATGTCCCGGAAATCGACGGCCAGTAGAAGGGTTCGACGAGGTCGAACACGGACGCGACCACCCATGCCGCGACGAGAACCGCCAGGGTCAGCATCGAATAGAACCGTCCCGAGTTGACGGCCGTGGCATCGCCGAACTTGACGGTCTTCTGGCGGGTAAACGAACTGTCCGACAGGCCGAGCCAGATCGCCAGGCCGGAAGGCTTTTGCCGTGACATGAATCCCCTCCCCCCAGACGGGCCTATGCGTTGTCGCCCATGATCTCTTCCTCCATGTCCCAGATCATGGAGAGGATCTCCTCGCGGGCCGACACGAACTCAGCGCCGGCCTTGACGTCCCGCGCCGGTTTCTCGAGAGCTTCGTCGGCGAACGGCAGGCGAAACTCCTTTTCGATGCGCCCAGGGCGCGGCGCCATGACGATCAGGCGCTCGCCGAGAAAGAGGGCCTCCTCCACCGAGTGGGTGATGAGAAGGATGGTCTTGCCGGTCTCCTTCCACAGTCTGAGCACCAGACCCTGCATTTTTTCGCGGGTCAGGGCGTCAAGGGCGCCCAGCGGTTCGTCCATGAGAATGACGTCGGGATCGTTGGCAAGGCAGCGAGCCAGCGCCACCCGCTGCTGCATGCCCCCCGAGAGCTGGTAGACCGGCTTGTCGGCAAACTCCACGAGACCGACGATTCCCAGCAGACGCTGCACCGTGTCGGCCGTCTCCGCACGGTCCCTGCCGCACATTCTCGGTCCGAAGGAGATGTTCTGTGCCACAGAGAGCCATTCGAACAACGCTCCCTGCTGGAACACCATGCCGCGCTCGGCGCCTGGGCCCTTCACCGGCGTGCCGGCAACACGAACCTCGCCCCTGGTAGGGGAGAGGAAGCCCGCGATGATGTTGAGGAGGGTGGTCTTGCCACATCCCGATGGTCCGAGAACGCTCATGATCTCGCCCTTGACGATGTCAAGCGACACGTCATTGAGCGCGTCGACCTCGGAATCGGGCAGGGTGTAGACCATGGAGATCCCGTCGATTGCAATCTCCGCCGTTTCCGCCATCCGCATCTCCTCGTCAGGCTCGCCGCACATGGACGAACCGGGTGCAGCAGGGCGGTAACCGGGCAACGCCAGGTTGCCCGGTTACCGGATCACTCAAAGGAAACTGTCGTCGACGAATGACGAATAGTCGTCGAGACTCGTTTCCATGTTGCCCGCTCCGACCATGACGTCGGCAACGCCCTTGGTCATGGCCTGTACGCCACCACCAAGCCAGTTTGCGCCCTTCTGGTCAGCGGCGCTCGGGAAACCGAAGTTGGCGAGCATCGACGCGGTGGCGTCCTCGTCCATGCCCGCGGCACCGGCGATGGTCGCCAGGGCAGCGCCCGAATCAGCCTTGTATGCGTTGTTGGCTTCCTCGGTGACATCCATGAAGGCCTGCACCAGGTCGGGATGTTCGCTGGCAAAGTCCTCGGTCACCGTGATGATGTCGAAGGTGTTGATGCCGACCGCTTCCTGTTCGGCCCCGGTCATCAGCGGGAAGCCGACTTCCTTCATGCGGTCGATGGCGCCACCGAAGGCACAACCCATGACGACATCGCCACGGATCAGGGCAACGGCGGCATCGGCCGGGTTCATCTGCACCAGGTCAACCTTCGATGCGTCCACGCCGAGATGTTCAAGGGTCCGCAGCAGCTTGTAGTGGGTGACGTTGCCGATGGGTGTCGCCACCTTCATGCCCTCGAGTTCGGTCGCATTATCCTGCGTGATGCCGGCATCCTCGCGGATGATGCACAGATCGTTCTCGGCATAGGTCACGGCAATCCCCACCAGCTTCAGCGGAGCGCCGTTGGAGACACCGACCACAAACGGTACGAAACCCTGGCTGTAGGCGATCTGCACGTCACCGGAAACCATGGCCTGGGTCATCTCGTTGCCGTTGCCGAAGGCGCGCCAATCGACCTCGACGCCCATCGCCTCGTCATAGGTCTTTTCGACCTGGGCAACCTGGTTAGCGGTCGGCCACTCGAGGAAATAGGCCACCGTCACGGTATCGCCATGATCGGCGAATACCGGGGCGGTGAAGGCAAGGGCCATTGCGGCGCCAGCAATTGCGCCTGTCATTCTGCCTGGAATCATGGGGAACCTCCTTTAGGTCTGCCCTCAAACGGAGCGTTTTGATGCACCATCCCCTTGCCGTACCATTTGGCCAAGGGACATTGTCACTCTAACCGAAATGAGGGACTTGCAGAACCCGCCCGAGGAAGTGTTTTTCTCCGGGGATCGGCGGGTTTTGGGAGGATTGTCCTGATTCGGGGGATGCCCCGAGGTATAGTGGTGCTGCCGACAACACTCTACCCGTGGAGGTGATTCCGATGTCCTTGTCCTCGAAGATGTTCGATCACTGGAAGCGCTTTGAAGGGGTCTCTCTTCCCCTGAATCGAGGAAGAGGTCGGCCCGTTGCGTGAGAACCACCGGCGTCTGGTGCAGGTCCTCGACCAGATCTCTCTTGCGAGGCTTCTTTGCCAGCCCGGGGGCACGGGCCGTCCCCTGGAAAGTCGCGTTCGGTTTGCCCGTGCCTTCATCGCCAGGGTGGTGCGGAACATTTCCACCATCCGTGGTCTGATCGTTCGGCTTCACTGCGACCCGGTGCTGCGCCGTCTGTGTGGCTGGGAGATGATCCGGCGGTTGCCGAGCGAGGCGGCATTCTCGCATGTCCATGCCGAGTTTGCCCAGAAATGGGTTCCCGAACGCCGCCACCGCGAACGCTCCGTCGGATCTCGCCAGTAACCCAAGAGCGGCGCAACCTCGACAAGCGGCCTCAAACTCACATCATCAGCCAACCGACGCAGCGCCCGACCCGACCCTCCCGCCATCGCAAGCCCTCCGCATCACCTCAACCGGAAAAACAAGCCTACCGGGAAGTGAAGACCCGAACAGGCGGGTCACCATTGGAGGAGAAGGGTGGGTCAATCTTGAAGGAGTATTGACATTTGCCGGGGATGCAGTCCGCGAAGCCACCGTTCAACGTCCTCGACCGTGTCGACATCTCCCAGGCTCCCGATCAGGGTCACAGGACAAGCCGTCGGGATGTTCGCCAATGTGTCGGCCAGGGCTTGGCGCGTGGACCAGCGGACCGGTGAGAAGATCCCGGCATCGCGCAGTTCCGGCGCCAGTCCGACAAGCCAGTACCCGCCATCGTGTGCCGGCCCGAAGACCGCCTCATGACACTCGAGGGCCCTGAAGGCGCGGGTGATGTGCTGGCGCCGCAACCCGGGAATGTCCGTGCCGACCATCACGACAGGCCCCGGCGGCATGGCAGCGAAGGCGTTGTGCATCCTCTCGCCAAGGTCACGGCCGGACTGGGCCATCGTCGCGAGTCCGCGAAAACCGTGCCGACGCCGTTCCCCTGCCGAGGGAGCGACCGCAACCACGGTCGACCATGGTCCTCTGGCCACGCGCCGGAGCGTTCGCCGGAGCAGGAGCCTGTAGACCGCAAGGGCCAAGCGCTCGCCACAGGCTTCGGCCAGGCGGGTCTTGACCTCGCCGGCCACCGCCGGGCGGGCCATCACCACGACACTGCGCGCGGCCTTCACCCGTACATCCTCGCGATCAGCGACGGCGGCACGCCGCAGAAGTAACAGGCAAGGCAGAAGGCGTTCCGCACCACGCGGATGCCGTATCCTGCCCGACGGTAACGGACGGCGCTGGTGCGTGCATCGCAATCCAGGGTGACCAGACGCCGACGGCCAATGCGTCGCACCATGTCGACATCTTCCATGATCACCATGGGCCTGAAGCCGCCAAGTGACTCGTAAAAGTCCTTAGAGATTAGCAGACCCTGGTCTCCATAGGGCAGCCCCAGGAGACGGCTTCTGCTCCGGGCACACCACTCGACGCATCGGGCCCATGGCGCCGGATCGTCGAGGCGAAGGCGAAACACGCCGGCTCGCCGACCACTGTCAGGACCGGTTGTCAGATCTGCAACGGCCCTTCGCCAGGCCGGCCCGGGAACCGTGTCGGCATGAAGAAACAGCAACCAGTCGCCCTTCGCCGCGGCGGCGCCGGCCACCATCTGCATGCCGCGGCCGCGCGGTGCCGACATCACTGTCGCACCCCTCGAGCGCGCCACTTCAGCGGTCCTGTCGGCCGACCCTCCATCGACGACGATGATCTCGCCCGGAGCAGCGCCACCGCAGGTGAGCCGGTCGATGACGTTCCCCAGACCGGCCGCGGCATCGAGAGCGGGAATGATGACGGAGAGCCTCTTCATCGGCGTCATCATAGCGCAATCGGGCTCTTGCAGGAGCCATGTATGTTCTTGTATTGTTCTCATCATGACCGACACCCGCCAGCACAAGGGCCGTGCAGCCGTGACCAACCGGACCGGCCGCTTTGAAGTCCTGAAGCGCGAAGCCTTCGATGACGGCTGGAGCACCGTCGAGGAGGATCTTCCCCCCTTGCGGACCGAAGTGGCTGTCGATTCGAGCCGCAGCATCATCACCCGCAACACGTCGCCCGATATCCCCTTCGAGCGCTCGATCAATCCCTATCGCGGATGCGAACACGGGTGCATCTACTGCTACGCGCGGCCATCGCATGCCTGGCTCGGTCTTTCTCCCGGCCTTGATTTCGAAACAAAGCTCGTGATGAAACCGGACGCCGCCCTTCTGCTTCGCCGGCACCTCGCCCGCCCTTCCTACCGGCCGAAGGTCATCTCCCTTGGCAGCAACACCGATCCCTACCAGCCGATCGAGCGCCGATACCGCATCACGCGCCAGATCCTCGAGGTTCTCGGCGAATGCCGGCACCCGTGCGGCATCGTCACCAAGTCGGCCCTCATCGAGCGGGATCTCGACGTGCTGGTTCCCATGGCGCAGATGAATCTCGTCCGTGTCTTTATCTCCATCACCACGCTCGATCGCGCCCTTGCGAGACGCATGGAACCCCGCGCGCCGACGCCTTCAGTGCGCCTCAGGGTCATCGAGAGCCTGAGCGCGGCGGGAATCCCCACAGGGGTCATGGTGGCGCCGATCATTCCGGGACTGAATGACCACGAGATCGAGGCCATCATCAGGGACGCCGCCGCCGCCGGTGCAAGGAGCGCCGGTCATGTCCTGCTGCGTCTGCCGCTCGAGATCAGGGACCTGTTCCAGGAATGGCTGGTTGCCTGCGAACCGGGCCGGGCGAAACGGGTCATGGCGCTCATCAGACAATGCCGCGGCGGCAGGGACTACGATTCCGGATGGGGCAGGAGAATGACGGGAACCGGTCCGGTTGCGGACCTCGTGTCACGCAGGGTTTCCATGGCGTGCAAGCGACATGGTCTCGATCGCCGCTCGTGGTCTCTCGACACGACACAGTTCATTCACCCAGCTGCCGATCCCCGGCAGCCCTCGTTCCTGTGAGACCGGTGAAACGTGGCTGCCCTGCCTCATGGCCCGCCCATTCCGTGATAAGGTCTTCCCATGGATCACGGTGACCAGCTGACCGACATCACGATCGTCGTGACTGCCGCACTCGCCTGTGGTCTGCTGCTGGGACGGTTCCGCCAACCGGCCATTGTCGGCTACATCGTCGCCGGTGTCGTTCTCGGCCCGTCGGTGATGGGGTTCGTCGAGGACCGGGAACAGATCAATTTCCTTGCCGAACTCGGCGTGCTGCTCCTCCTGTTCAGCATCGGCATGGAACTCGACATCTCGAATTTCCGCTCCGTCATCAGGTTCTCCTTCATCGCCACCGGCCTGCAGATCGCCATCGCGACGGCGGTCATCCTGGTCTGCTCCTGGCCACTGGGATGGCCGTGGGAACTGAGTGTTCTGGTGGGATTTGGCGTGGCGCTCTCGTCGACGGCCGTCACCATCAAGCTCCTCGAGGATGTCGGCGAAGTCGACAGCGAGACCGGCCGCCGGGCCATCGGAATTCTCATCGCCCAGGACCTGGCGTTCATTCCGATGATGCTGTTCGTGTCGGCCATGGGTGCAGAAGAGGACATCACGTTCAACGCGATCATGCCGGTGATCGGCTCCGTCCTGATTCTCCTGGTCCTGCTGTGGTTCCTCGCCCGCAGGCGCGGCATCAACTTTCCCGTCGAGGCCCTGGCTCGCGGGCAGGCGGACCTCATCGCCGTCGGCGTCATGGCCCTGTGCTTCGGGGCGGCCGCGATCAGCGGCCTCTTCGGCATTTCGACGGCCTATGGCGCCTTCCTGGCCGGCCTGGTGCTCGGCGCCAGCACGGACCGGGCCACTCTTCTGCGCGTCACCCTGCCCCTCCAGGGCGTTTTGCTCATGGTGTTCTTCCTGTCGATCGGCCTCCTGATCGACCTCACGTTCATCCTCGAGAATCTCGAGGCCATCCTCCTCATGCTTCTTCTCGTCACCCTGGGCAAGACGGCGATGAACGTCGGCATCCTGAGGCTCCTGAAGGAGCCATGGCCGCGCGCCTGGCTGGGCGGTGTGGCCCTGGGTCAGATCGGGGAGTTCTCCTTTGTCCTGGTGGCCCTCGGCCTGTCGACGGGAGCCATCGATCAGGAGGGATACCGCCTGTTCATCGCCGTCATCGCGCTCAGTCTCATCATCTCGCCGGTGTGGCTCAACAGCGCCCGCAGGATCCAGACTCTCGCCTCCAACGCCGAGACGCTGCGCGAACTCGTGGCGCGACTCTATCCCTTTGCCGCCGTCGGCGCGGACCGCGGCATCGCGTGGGTGCGCAGGACGCATGCCACCGTCCGTCGCCACAAGCGTTCTCCGGCACTCCAGGACAAGAGGACCGATGGGACCGGTTCCTGACCTTGTCCGGGAGGGACGGTTGCCGCAGCCCGTTGCCGGTGTCGACGAAGCCGGCCGAGGGTCATGGGCCGGGCCGGTGATCGCGGCCGCGGTGATCCTCGATCCACGAGAGATTCCGGATGGCCTCGACGATTCAAAGAAGCTCCCGCCGGCACGCCGCACGGACCTCATGGCCCGGCTGCTGTCTGTGGCCTGGATCGGTGTCGGCCGTGCCAGTGTCAGGGAGGTCGACCGGCTCAACATTCTTGAAGCCACCATGCTCGCCATGGCGCGGGCCGTGGACGCGCTGCCGGTAGCGCCGGCGCACACCCTCATCGATGGCAACCGGATCCCGAAGCTGGCCTGTCCCGCAACAGCTGTTGTCAGGGGCGACGCCACGTGCCTCTCGATCGCGGCGGCTTCGATCGTCGCCAAGGTGACACGGGACCGGATCATGTCCGGTCTCTCGCCCGACTTTCCGCACTATGGCTGGCATCGCAATGCCGGATACGGAACGCGCGAGCACGCCCGCGCACTCGAACGCCACGGGGTCACGCCCCATCACCGCCGCTCGTTCTCTCCCGTCGCCCGCGCGGCAGCATCAACATGATCGATGATCTTCCAGGTCATGGCGGGCAGCGCCAGCCCGGAAAACGCCTCCCTTGCGTGCCAGCGGTCATCACCGGAAACCGCAACACCCCGCAGAGCGGCGATACGGAAGGTGACGGTGAGGTGAGTGAAGGCGTGCTCCACGGACCCGCCGAGGAGCGACCAGTTGCCCGGCCGGGGTGCATGCGCCAGCGCCTCCCGAAGAGTCCAGGCATCCTTGCGCCAGGGCGTCGACGGGACCTCCAGCATGTCTCCGAGGAGGGATTGCCCTTCGCGCCTGGTCAACATGACGCGGCCATCGGCGCTTTCCAGCCAGAAGGCGATCGCCTGGCGCCAGGGGCGCCGTTTCCGGGGACTCCGGCGGGGCAGGCTGTCGACAAGACCACGCTGCCTCGCCCTGCATTCCCCGTGAAGAGGACACGCGCTGCAGCGCGGGGCGCGAGGCGTGCACACCATGGAACCAAGATCCATGAGGGCCTGAGCAAAGTCGCCGGGGCGGTCATGTGGCACCATGTCCGACACGGCTTCCGCGACCGTTCTCTTCAGGCGGTGGGCGGGCTCGTCAACGGCAAGGTAACGAGCCATCACCCGTTCGACATTGCCATCGACCGCGGCCTCCGGCTGGCCGAAGGCGATCGCCGCGATCGCCCCGGCAGTGTAGGTTCCTATCCCAGGCAACCTCATCAGTTCCGCCACGGTCCCGGGAAACCGCCCGGCGTGGTCGCGCACGATCATGCGGGCACACTCGTGAAGCCTCGCGGCGCGGGCGTAGTAGCCGAGACCTGCCCACATGGCGAGGATGTCGTCCCGGTCCGCCCCGGCCAGGGCGGCAAGCGTCGGCCAGCGTTCGAGGAAGCGGCGATAGTAGGGAATGACAACCGGCACCGTGGTTTGCTGCAGCATGATCTCGGCAAGCCAGACGCGGTAGGGGTCGCCCACGCCCCCGGCGCGCCACGGCAGGTCCCTGGCGTGGCGGTCGTACCACGCCAGCAGGCGGTCACCGGGGTTCATCGCGTGCCGTCCACACGGTCATCACGGCATGTCTGAAGGCAAGCACCGGGCGCGCAGCACACAGGGACGGTTCGTCCATCTGGGAAGGATCCTGCCGCAGGCTGCGGGACGCGCCTTCAGGCGCAAGGGCTTTGCCCGCGCCCGCGTCTTCACGGACTGGGCCGACATCGTCGATCGCGACACCGCCGAAAACAGCCGCCCGGCCAAGATCTCCGGCAGCACCCTCACCGTCGTCGTCACACCGTCCCACGCGCCCACGATGCAGATCCAGGAGCCGGTCATTCTCGATCGCATCAACACCTACCTTGGCACCGCAAACGATCCCGTCATCGACCGCATCAGGCTGAAACAGGGCTACATCGACGCTCCCCAACCGGCCGGGCGGCCGCCTCAGCGGCTCCTTGATGCCGCGGAGACGGCCCAACTCGAACGTCTTGTCGCTCAGGTCCGGGACCCTGCGCTCAGAAAGGCCCTTCTCGATCTGGGACGCGCCGTCTTGGCATCGCAACCCGCCGGCGGCAAGACACCGGGAGGCGGCGGCGCAGAAGAGGCCTGAACCCCCGGTCCAGGGATCATGTTGCCCCTGCTCCGCCGACTAAACCTCCCGGCCCCGTCAGCCAGCGGGCCCGCTTGAACTCGCCTTCCTCCGGTCCGCGAAGGCGGGGTCGATTCCGGCAGGACCCAGCGCTCAGAATCCGGCGCGGATCTCCTCGAAGAGCGCGATGTGTCGCTGCTTCAGATCAACCGGCACGAACTGGTAGGTGTGCGAACCTGCCAGCGACTCCTCGGGCGTTTCGAGCCCGTTTCGAGCCAGGGTTTCCGCGTCGACAAGGCCGTAGCTGTTCTTGTTGGCCGCGCCCAGAGCGTAGGCCTCGATCATGAAGGCACCGGCTTCCGGTGAACTGTTGGCGTTGATGAAGTCGTACACCAGTTCTTCGTCAGTGCCCTGACGGTTGGCGCGCGACAGTCCACACACATACGAGATCAGGCCTTCCTTGGGCTGGGCCCACTTGAACGGAATGCCCGATTCCATGAGCGGCGGAATCGCGGCGGACCAGGCATATGAGAGCACGACCTCGCCCGACGTGATGCCCTGAAGGGCTGACGTCTGCTCGTTCCAGTAGAACCGCACGAGATCGCGCTGCTTGCGCATCAGGTCCTCGACCTTCTTGAGATCGTCGCCGTCAGGCGTATAGGGATTATCGGTAATGCCGGCGGCAAGCGCAGCGACCGGCACCACGGCATCGGTGGAATCCCATATGGCCATGCGGCCGGAGTAGGCCTCGTCGAAGAAGAGTCCCCAGGACTCGGTCTCCGGAGTGATGTCGGTCAGGTCCGTGCGGTACACGAACGACGTGAAGCCATAGTAGGTCGGCGTGTAGTAGCGCTCGCCCTTGTCGAAGGCGGCCGCAGGGCTGCGGATCGATTCAAAGCTGTCTTCGAGATAGATCAGGCGCGACTCGTCGAGTGGCTGCAGACCCACGCGCATCCAGTTGGGCATCACGTCGATACAGGGGCACACGACATCTGCCTCGAAGCCGGCCCGCAGTTTCTCGATGGCCTCGTACTCGTCGCCGTAGAAGGACGTCGAAGGCTCGCCCCACTTCTCGGCATAGGCCGGGAAGAGTTCCGGCACCTCGAAGCCTCCCCAGGTAAAGTACATCAAGTCGTCGCCCGACTGCGCGACGGCGGGGCGCGCAATCACCGGGACTGCCAGGGGGACAACCCCGGCAAGGGCGGCAATCTCGCCTATCTCGCGCCGGGTTGCCTTGCCTTGCGCGATGCGGTCGATGGTGCGTACGAGTTTCATGTCTTCCTCCCCGATCAGACTGACATATCTGTCCACACGAGATCAGATACTCCGGTCACAATAGTGCTGCGAATGTGGGCGGGGTTTCAAGGAACACGTCACAGACTACCCACATCCATGACTTTCCAGATGTGGTGCGCATCACCCGCAAGGCCCACGTGTTCGAGGGACAGTCCCTGAATGTCCTGGGCCGGGCCCGCCGCCAGAACCAGCCCCAGTTCCTGCTGTTGTTCCCGGATGAGAGCCAGCGATATGTGCCCGTGGAATGGACCGATGCGGGAACCGCCGGGCCGTCCGATACCGATGACACTTCCGAACTGCCCACTGTCGGAGTGCGGGAGCTGCAGAGATTGCGTGACCGGATCGAAAGGATTCGCCAACGCACCGAGGTGGGCCCGGACTCCCCGACGGGTTCTCCGGAATCCGCTCCCGCGCTCACCGCAGGATGTTCGCCAGGGCAGTCGTCCCACGCCCAACCTGAGCGGTCACGCTAACATGGCATCGACATGGCCCATCCGCCGTCAGGAGAATGACGATGCCCCTTACCCCTGCCGAGAAGCAACGCCGCTACCGCGAGCGGCTCAAGGCCGGCGCCTGCCCCGTGCAGTACCGGCGTCCCAAGGACCGGCGCTCGAAGCCGCAACGCTGGCACGATGCGGTGGACACCCTGATCGCCTTGCAGGAGCACTATCGCAACTGGCTTCAAGCCTTGCCCGAGGGGCTTCAGGATACGGCGGTTCATGCCAAGTTGCAGGCCATCGATGCGCTCGATCTCGACGCCCTGAACGAGGTGGACTTGCCGCGCGGCTTCGGACGGGATTGATCCCGACCCCCAGTAACGTTACCATGCTCCATCACATGATGCATCGCACGATCAAGTGGCATGGCCATGCAGCTGGACCTCTTCCTGCCACACCAGGCGTCTCATGCTCGCGTGTGGTCCACCCTCGATGCGGCTGTCCGCCAGGCGGTTCTGGAACACCTCGCCCATCTCATGGCACGCACCGTGCTCCAGCCTGTCTGCGGGCAGGAGACGGATGATGGCTGACATGCGAATCGCCCCGGCGCATCTGGAACGCGGCGCCATCGTCTATGTCCGCCAGTCTTCGGCTTCCCAGGTCGAGCACAACCAGGAATCCACCCGCCGCCAGTACGCCCTGGTCGACCGTGCACGGGATCTGGGATGGCGGCCTGACCAGATCCATGTCGTCGACGAAGACCTCGGACGCTCCGGCGCCAGTACGGAAGGCAGAACCGGCTTTGCCCGGGTCACGACCGAGGTGGCGATGGGCAAGGTCGGCATCCTGCTTGGCCTGGAGGCGTCCCGCCTGGCCCGGAACAATACAGACTGGTACAAGCTGATCGACCTGTGCAGCCTCACCAACACCCTGATCGCCGATGCCGACGGCATCTACCATCCTGGCCTGTTCAACGACCGCCTGGTTCTCGGCCTCAAGGGCACGATGAGCGAGGCCGAACTTCACTTCCTGCGCGCCCGCCTCGACGGCGGCATCCGCAGCAAGGCGGCGCGCGGCGAACTCTATCGCAGCGTCCCGGCAGGCTATGTTCGCGGTGACGGAGACGGAGAACTCCTCATCGACCCCGACGAGCAGGTCCAGGCGGCGATCCGCACGGTGTTCGAACGCTTCCCCGAGTTCGGCTCTGCGCGCGGTGTGTGGCGCTGGTTCTCGCGCCAGGAGCGGGTCTTTCCGGTGCGCGGGCCGCGCGAGACCATCCGTTGGGTCAAGCCGTCCTACCGCATCATCCACATGGTTCTCACCCATCCGGTCTATGCCGGAGCCTATACCTATGGACGAAGGCGTCAGGACACCGTGATCGACGATACCGGAACCGTACGCAAGCGCATCCGCATGCGGCCACGTTCGGAATGGCCCGTCCTCATTCGCGACCACCATCAAGGCTACATCGACTGGGCAACCCACGAAGCGATCCTTGCCCGCATCGCCACCAACGCCCGGCCGCAGAAACACGGAGCCAGTCAGGGTGCGGTCCGGGAAGGATCGGCCCTGTTGCAGGGCCTTGCTGTCTGCGGGGAATGCGGCCGCCGTTTGATGACCCACTATACCGGCCGCACCGCATCGCCGGGCTATCACTGCAGGTCGGCCGGCGAGTTGACGGCGGAACGGACCCGCTTGTGCCTCTATGTGGGCGCCACAAAGATCGACCATGCCGTCGGCGAGGCCGTGCTGGACGCCATCCAGCCGGCCGGGATCGAAGCGGCGCTGCAGGCCGCCGGAAAGGTCGAGGCCGACCGGGAGCGGATTCTTGCGCACTGGGAGATGGAGGTCGAGCGGGCTCGCTATGAAGCCGCCAGAGCCGAACGGCGCTATCGTGCCGTCGATCCGGAAAACCGCCTGGTGGCGCGCGGGCTGGAGGCGGAATGGGAGCAATGCCTCAAGGCGCTTGACGACAGCCAGGCGGAACTGGCCCGCCGCCGGCAGGAACGTCCCCGTCCCCTTGAACCGGCGGACCTTGATGCCCTCATCGCGTTGGGAAAGGATCTCCGCCAGGTCTGGAATGCCTCCACGACCACGGCTCGGGACAAGAAAGAACTGCTGCGCACCGTGCTCCAGGATGTCGTCATTCGGGCTCCGAGGGAGGCATCGCACATCCACCTCACCCTTCACTGGTGCACCGGCTGCCTGACGGAAATCGAGCTGGACCGTCCGAAAAAGCGCCAGGGTGGAGTCCGGACCGACGAGAACACCGTCGATCTGGTGCGCCGCCTCGCGCAGTTCCACCCTGACGATGTCATCGCCGGCATCCTCTGCCGCCAGGGGAAAACCACCGCACAAGGTCTCCGGTTCACCGCCGACCGCGTTCGCCACTTCCGCGGTCACTGGAAAATCCCGCGCTTTGACCCATCGACCCGGACCGATGACGGAACCCTCGTCAACATCCGGAAAGCCGCGAACGTCCTCGGGGTGGCCACCTCGACCGTCCATCGATGGCTTGCCGACGGCTTCCTTGATGGCGAACAGGCCACTCCCGGCGCCCCCTGGCGCATCCGCATCAACGAGGCATTCCGTCCCCGGTTCATGGAAGAGGCGCCGCCTGGCTATGTGCCGATGCTCGAGGCCACGAACCGCCTCGGCGTGTCACGCCAGACCGTGTTGCAGCGTGTAAAGCGCGGCGAGCTGGACGCCATCCACATCAAGGCGGGAAGAAAAAAAGCGTTGCGAATCAGGGTTCCAACCGACAGTCCCAGCCTGTTCGATCAAGGCACGCAAACCGGGGTGTAGTATGAACGCCAATCCAAGCAACGCGTGACCGTCCAGCGTCACAGATGACAGGATTCCGCCGTCGTGTCGCCCGTTGCAAGACCAGGTCAATACCCGTCACCACAGTCTGGCAGGCAGGGAAACCCGAAGCAGCCCCCGTAACACAGGGGCGCCAATGCCGCGCCCGCCGACATCCACGCGGCACCGAAGTCTGCAGGTCGCCACCAACAGCGGGGGACCTGAATCGGCCAGGACGCAGTTTCCCGCGACGGGACCTTCCATACCGGATATTCGTGTTCCGGCACGTCGTCACAGGACGCCTTGCGCCGTCATCGCATGGGACAAGGTACGGACACGGGGAAGTGGTAGCGGAGGAGGGACTTGAACCCCCGACCCAGGGATTATGATTCCCCTGCTCTACCAACTGAGCTACTCCGCCCCGGAAGGCCCGGTGCATATAGAATCCGCACCCGGCAAAGTCAAGGCGCGCGCTGCGGCGTGAACCGGCAAGGCAACCGCTGCATGCCGTTGATGAACAGGCCGTGATGAGGACGCGCGCCATCAAGATCGATGTCGAGATCGGGCAAGGTTTCGAAGAGAACCCTGAACAGGTGGTGCATCTCGCGGCGCGCGAGGTGAATGCCGAGACAGTGGTGCGGACCGCCACCGCCAAAGCCGACATGATCGTTGGGGAACCGGCGGATGTCGAAGCGCTCCGGCTGCGCGAAGACGGTCTCGTCCCGGTTGGCCGATATGTACCAGAAGACGACCTGGTCACCGGCGGCGATCGGCTGGCCGGCGATCACGGCGTCTCGTTCCAGACGGCGACCGAAGTGAACGACCGGACTGGCGTAGCGCACGATCTCTTCGATCGCCGTTCCGGCGAGTTCATCGTAGTTCTCCCGCCAGTCGCGCCACTGCGCCGGATGGGCGGCGAGAAAGTGCATGCCCTGGGCCAGTGAACTCGACGTGGTCTCGATGCCCGCGGTGATGAGAAGCTGAAAGTAGATGCCGATGTCGCGGTCAGCGAGCCTGGCGCCATCGACCTCGGCCACGACCAGGCGGCTGACGAGATCGTCACCGGGCGCCCGACGGCGCATCCGGGCAAGATCCTCACCGTAGAGATTGAGGGCGCGGAATGCCTTCAGCGACTCCGCGGCCTCGACGGGATCGAGCGCCTGCAGGGTGAGTCGTGCGAGTTCATCACGGTCGCGCCCGGCGGGAACCGACAACATGTCGCAGATCACCGTCAGGGGCATGCGATTGGCGATCTCCACGGCGAAGTCGCAGCAACCGCGCTCGCTGACGGCGCCAACCACGGAGCGGGCTGCGGCATCCATGTCCTGCTCCATGCTCTTCAGGAACCGCGGCGTGAACACCTTCGCCAGAATGCGCCGGAGAGCCGGATGCAGCGGCGCATCGCGGTTCAGCATGCCGCCGATCTCGTAGGCCAGTTCCGGCCCCTCCGCCACCATTCCGGTGCCATGCTGCGACCGGAAGAGCGATGTTCGGCGTGACACGTCGCGGCACTCGGCATGGCGGGTGAGCGACCAGAAGAAGGCGCTGCCGTCCGGCATGGTCTGACGGGCGACCGGTCGTTCGCGGCGGAACCGGGCGAACACCGCCATCCTGTCCGGGCGCCTCCAGAAACGGGGATCCGCCAGCTGGATCGTGTCGAGGCAGTCCGTCATGACGGCCGATGATGACCCCTTCGTACTCGCGCAGGCAAGGGATTGCGTCCCTGTTGGCCCTAGATGGCCCCTTCGTCACCTCGCCTGTGGACCCTGGTTTCTCCAGGGTCTGTCGGTCGTGGCAGAACAGCGCTTCCAGGGCGCCGCTCGGGGTCAGGTTGTCGCCTGGACCCTGCTCGAGACACGCGGGATGACCTCCTCGCCGATCAGGCGGAAGCTCCGCATGATGTCCTCGTGAGCGACGCCATCGATTCTCATGAGGATTTCGTCGATCCCCATGGCTTCGAGCCGCTCGATGCGCCGGACGAAGTCATCCGGCGTACCGATCATGATCGACGGCGTCTCAGTGAGGAGATAGTCGAAGTCGTCCCGGTGATCGACCAGCAGTTTGAGCTTGTCGTCGAGATACTCGTAGGACTGCTGCTTGCCGAGGGGGACGTAGATGTCGACGAGGAACTGGTAGTAGCCCATGGCGACATCGTGGGCGATGCGGCAGGCTTCCTCGCGGGTCTCGGCGCAGAAGGCCGTCGCGACGTAGAGACCCATGTGTTCCGTGCGCCGCGGCGCCATGGCAGTCCCCTTCGCAAGGCCGGCGCGATAGCCGTCGATGCAGTCCTGCAGGTATCCGAATCCAAAATAGCTCTCGAAACACAGGGCGCCGATGCCGCGCTCGCCGGCCGCCACGTGGGACTGGACGCTGGAGGCCGCCACCGACAGCGGGGGATGGGGCTTCTGCACCGGCTTGGGCACGATTTCCCGCGGCGGAATCTTCCACACGGGACCGTCGTGTTCCAGCACGTCGTCACAGAACGCCTTGACGACGACCTCGATGGAATCCGCCCACTGCTGGCGCGTGGTGGCGGGGTCGACACCGAAGGCCTCAAGGGTATAGACATTGTTCGACCGCGCCGTCGCCAGCTCCGCCCGCCCCTTCGAGACAATATCGAGAGTCGCCAGCCTCTCGGCGACCAGGATCGGGTGGTTCCACGCCAGCAGCACCGCGCACATGATGCGCAGCCTGATGGTCTCGGTATGCTGGGCCACCGCGGCGTAGAGAACCTCGGGCGCGGCCACGGCAAATCGCGGCGGAGAGAAATGCTGTTCGGACGTTCCCCAGCAGGAGAACCCGAGGCTGTCGGCGAGTGCCGCCTCCTCGATCATCTCCCAATAGCGCTGGGCGACGTCGACGCCCTCCATCAACTCCGCTTCCTGCAAGAGGCCGACCAGCATGGATTTCCTCATTTCACAATTTCGTCCGGTAATACTACCGTAATTCGTCGATACATCTTGCGTCAATGTCTATTTTCGTCATACTGGGCTTCATCCATACTGGCAGGGTAACGACGATGGACCTCTACCGCGGCATGAATGCCGAAGAGCTGGAGTACCAGTACGAGCTGCGCAGCAAGGAGGCCGATTTCGATGCCATTGTGGCGCGCTGGCTCGAGCGCAGCGCGGCACTGCGTGATTCCCGTGACGTGGCGATCGATCTCCCTTATGGAAGCGGCGAACGCGACAGGCTCGATCTCTTTCGTGCCGCCGCGGGCGGCCCGCTCATCGTCTACATCCACGGCGGCTACTGGCAGCGCGGCGACAAGGACATGTACAGCTTCGTCGCTGAGGCGTTCCTGGACGCCGGTGTCAATGTCGCGATGATCAACTACACGCTCACACCCGCATGCCGTCTCGGCGACATCGCGCCCCAGGTGCGGCGGTGCCTCGCCTGGCTGTGGCACAATGCCGTCGACCTCGGGTTCGATCGCGAGCGCCTCTCGGTCATGGGACATTCGGCCGGCGGACACCTGACGGCGATGATGATGGCGACGGATTGGCCGGCCTTCGACCCCGCCCTGCCGGGTGACCTCGTCCGGGCCGCCCTGCCGATCTCGGGGATCTTCGAACTCGAACCCCTGGTGCACACGTCGATCAATGCCGGGCCGCGGATGGATGTCGCCGAGGCAAGACGCGAGAGTCCCCTGTTCATGGAGATGTGCTCCAACGCGCCCCATCTCGTCATCGCCGGCGGTGACGAGACCCCGGAATTCACCCGGCAGTCGGATTCCTACTGCGACCGGTTCCGCACGGAACAGCGAACCATGGAACGTTACGACGTTCCCGGTGAAAACCACTTTGGCGAACTCGAGCGCCTGGCAGAGTCCACGAGCGAGGTGTTCGCCCGCGCACT
This sequence comes from Alphaproteobacteria bacterium, assembly GCA_965207785.1. Classification (GTDB taxonomy): domain Bacteria; phylum Pseudomonadota; class Alphaproteobacteria; order SP197; family SP197; genus SP197. Next base: position 373,956 of record CBDBNO010000012.1, read on the forward strand.
GAAGCTCGTCGATCGCTAGGGTGGAAACGTCCTTGCTGCCGGGCGCCTTTCTCAGGCAGGCGCCGGCCCTCGATCCTGCTGACCGCGCCATCGTCGAACACCTCCAGGAGGACGGCCGGCGGTCCTTTGCGCGGATCGCCAAAGCGACAGGTCTCACCGAGAGGACCGTGCGCAGCCGGATGAGGCGCCTCATTCATTCCGAGATCATCCAGATCGCCGCCGTGACCGACCCGCGCGCCCTTGGATATCACAGCTCTGCCCTCCTCGGCCTTGTCCTCGACCCTGCCGCACCAGCCTCGCGGACGGCGAGGAAACTGCTGTCCATTGCCGTCATCGACTACGTCGTGGTGGCCACGGGTCGCTACGGCCTCTTCGCCGAAGTCATCTGTCACGACCGCCGTGAACTGCAGGACGTGATCGAGAACCGGATCGGCAGGATCATCGGGATCCGGACCATCGAGAGTTTCCCCTACCTGTCGCTCCACTATCAGCTGGCCAATTTTGGAGCGGCGCGGCGCAAATCCCTGCAGGAAGCAGGCGTTGTTCCGCGCGCCCTCGCCGCAACGGACCGCAACATCGTCAAGGCACTGTCGGAAGACGGGCGCATGCCGCTGCAGTCCGTGGCCGACAGGCTCGGCATCTCGGAATCCCAGGTTCGCAACAGGTTCAACGCCATGGCGGCAGACGGCGTCATCAGTGTCATCGCCATCGTCAACCCGATGAGCCTGGGCTACGGAACCGTGGCCTGGGTCGCCGTGCGTGTCGGCGGCGGCGTATCGGCGCGCGACGTCGCCGACGGCCTGTCAGGTCTCTCCCATGTCACCTATGTGGCGATCTGTGCCGGACGATTCGATGTCTTCACGGAGATTGCCTGCCGCGACGAGACGGAACTCCTTGCCGTCGTCGACGATGACATCCGGCCCCTCGACGGCGTCATGTCGATCGAGGTCTCGATCTACCAGCACCTGCACTACAAGCGGCTGACACCCACCGGGCGCTCCCGAACCTGAGCACGTGCTTCAAGGTCCGGTCAGGGACTCGCACCGTCGTGCTGCTTCAGGTCGTCAGTGATGACGTGCCATGCGGCCTTGGACCCGACATGGATATGGGCCTCAGGTCTGATGCCGGGATCATCCTCGAGGATGCCGAGGGGCACGATGGCGATGGTGCGTTCAGAGTCGACGTGAGGCATTTTCGAACCGCATACCTCGCAAAAGGCCTGGGTGTAGCATCGGGCATCTGGCACGCGGAAGCTCTTCAGGTGTTCGACGCCTTGCGTGAACCGCAGGTGCCGGAGATCGATCAGGGCGTTCGAGGAATGGGCCGCGGCGCGTCCCCGCCGACAGCGGCCGCAATGGCAGTTCCAGGCCGACCCGTAGGGACCGGTCGTCTCGAAGGCGACTCGGCCGCACATGCACCAGCCGCGCACGACCCCCGGCGGCGGTGGCGGCACCGGATCCTCCTCGACCCTCGGATAACCGGTTTCCGGAGGGTAGTCGTGGTGACGGGGCAGGTCTCCCGTCACCTCGTGCCAGGGCGCGCCATGAGGCACGAAGATGTTGCAGTCCGACGGCCTGCCGTCGTCATGGCAACCACCGGGCGCGATCGCGTGCTGGTCGTCCGCCTCGCCGGAATAGGGGACCACCGAGCCGCACGCTCCGCAGAACTTTCGGACCAGCATGTGGGACGAACGGTAATCGACCGCGATGTCCTCGCCGCCGGTCATACGGATCTCCCCCGCGTGAAAAAACCAGTATGTTCCGAAGGCCGTTCCATGGGCCTTGCGGCACAGCTTGCAGTGGCAGTTGAACGCCTGGAACGGCTCCGCAGCGAGTACCCAGGTGACACCGCCGCACAGGCACCGTCCGGTGTTCATGTCCTCGTCCTCCGATTCAGATGGTCCATGTTTCGCTGAAGGGTCTCAGTTCCACCTCGTTGCTCCATGCCGAAGGCGGCTGGCGATGCACCCACCAGTAGCTGTCGGCCACGCCATCAGGGTCGGCCAGAGAAGCCGGATCCGGATGGAGCTTTCGCATGACCGGCACGTCGAGGTCACAGTCGAGTCTCATGTGAACGACATGGACGCCGTCGGGTGCATGGGCCTTGGCAAGGCTCTGCGCCAGGGCCCTCAGGGCGAACTTGCCGATGGCATAGAGCGGGTAGGTGGCGGAACCGCGAAAGGCGGCCGTGGCGCTGGAAAACATGATGGTGCCGCGTCCCTTCTCGCGCATCGCAGGCAACACCGAGCGCGCCGCCGCGAAGGCGCCCATCACCTCCACCAGGAAGACTTCCTCGAGCTGGGCGTAGGTCATGTCCAGGGGATCGCAACGGATGAAGTCTCCACGGGCATTGTAGATGAGGACCTCGATGGCGCCCATCTCCTCCGCAACCCGCGCCATGGCATCTTCCACGGTAACCGGGCGGGTGGCGTCTGCGGCAAAGAAGCGCACGTCCACGGAGCCGTTGGCAGCACATGCATGCTCCAGGGCAGCCTTGCTGCCCGAACGTGTCCGAGACACCAGGGCAATGTCACAGTCACCGACGGCGAATCGCGCCGCCAGTGAGCGGCCAAGGCCCTCACCGGCTCCGACAATGACACAGACTGGACGGTCGCTCATGACCTGGATCATGGCACAGGTGGCGGCGGCATGACATGCCGGAGAAAGGTGCCAACCCGCCCTGCGTTCGAGGGCCATTTCCTGCTGGCTTGACCGCTTCGGTCTGCCCTATGATGCGCACACTCCGCGGAACGCGCCGCGACCGGAGGCGACTGCCGGAGAATCTGCGATGGTGATGGACCTTCCAGTCTTCGACGCGGCGGCGCCGACGAATGCTGTCGTGGACGCCCTGCGCACCACCGGTGTGGCGGTCGTGATCGGCCTCCTCGATGCAGATGCTGTCGACTCTTGCGCGGCGGAAATGCGCCCCGAGTTCGACCAACGCGGGCGCCAGCAGGAAAACGACTTCAACGGCTATCGCACCCTGCGGATTGGGGCGTAGGTCATGTCCAGGGGGTCGCAACGGATGAAGTCTCCCCGGGCGTAGTAGATGAGGACCCCGTTGGCGCCCATCTCCTCCGCAACCCGTGCCATGGCGTCCTCCACGGATTTCGGGCGGGTGGCGTCTGCGGCAAAGAAGCGCACACCCACGGAACCGTTGGCAACCCGCGCACGCTCCAGGGCAGCCTCGCTGCCCTAGCGTGTCCGTGACACCGACGAATGAGCGGCAAATCCTTCGCGCCCCAGCCAGTCGCCCAGGTAGGCTGCCGACTTGAATTCCATCCCCAGCGCTTCCGGCATGGACCAGATCTGCGCAAACCCGTCCACAACGGCCACGCGCAGCCCGGCCCACTGCGGGCGGGTGGCGAGAGCGGCTCTGTCTTCCGGCGCTTGCGTCACTGGATCGCCTCAGGACCGGTCCAGCAACTGGCCAACGTCAACCTTGATGGTTGTGCCGGTGACGCCGCTGGAGAGCGGCGACGCCAGCCAGAGGCAGGCGTTGGCCACTTCTTCCGGCGTTACCAGGCGGGTCGCGGCGCCCTTGTGCGAAACCTCTTCGAAGATCTCGTCGTAGCTGGCGCCGCGCTCGTCTGCGATTTGCTGTGCGACCTGGCGGATCATGTCGCTGTCGACACTGCCGGGGGCCACTGAATTGGCGCGAATGCCGTGGCGGGTGTTCTCGGCCGCGAATGCGTCAACAAAGCTGTGCAAGCCGGCCTTGGAGGCGCAATAGGCCGCAGCGGCCGCTTCGCCGCGCAGCCCCGCAACCGAGCCGATGAAGACGAAGCTGCCCGGTTTGCCCGCCTTGTGCATGGGGCGCACGAAACTCTGCCCGACGTGGAAGGCACCGTCCAGATTGACCGACATCAGCCTGCGGTAGGCGGCCCAGTCATGGTCCGCAACAGTACTGGTTATGGCCAGCCCCGAACAGAACACCACGGAATCAAAAGGCGCATCGGCACACAACCGATCCGCCATGGCCTGAACCTCCTCCGGGTTCGACACGTCCATGGCGATTGCATCGTGATCACCCACCAGACCCGCAACTGTCCCTTGCGCGGCCTCGAGCGCCAAGTCTGCCGCGCAAACAGTGGCTCCCGCTTCGGCAAAGGTCCTGACGCAGGCTCGGCCAAGCGATCCTGCGGCACCGACAATCAGGGTGCGATGGCAATCGGGAAGAGCAAGCGACACGTCCCCTTGTCCTTCAGGACATCATCATCATCTGATGTATCTTGGTCATGATCCCTTCCTTGCTGGGCAGTACCGCCTGTTCCAATGTCAGCGCTGCCGGAATGGGCACGTCCGGCACCGCAACACGGGCAGCTTCGCGCAACCGGCTGGGGCCGAGGGCCTCGAACGCCCGGGTGATGATCTCGGCGGACAGGCCGAAGCTCAGGTAGTCCTCGTCCGCGACCAGGAGCCGCCCGGTCTTGCGCAGGGAGGCCAGGATCGTCTTCATGTCCAAAGGCACGACACTGCGCAGGTCGATCACTTCGACATCCACACCGCGCAGGTCCATGGAGTCGGCTGCCAAGAGCGCCTCGTCCACCGTGGCCCCCAGTGAGACAAGCGTTACGTCGCGGCCTTCACGCACCACGCGCGCCACGCCAATTGGAACGTTGAAATGACCGTTGGGGACAGGTTGGTGATTCACCCGCTCGCTGCCCTTGGTCATGAGCAGCTTCTTGTGCTCGATGAATATGACAGGGTCATCGCATTGGATGGCCGAAGCCATCAGCCCCTTGTAGTCGTGCGTTGTGGACGGAACCACGACCTTCATTCCCGGCAGGTGAGCCAGCAGGCCCCACAAGCATTGCGAGTGCTGGGCGGCATCGCCAATGCAGCCACCCGCTGTCTTGAGCACCATCGGCATCTTGACCCGACCACCGGACATGTAGGGGATCTTGGCCATCTCGTTGAACACCTGGTCCAGGCAGACCCCGATGAAATCGACGAACATGATCTCGACCACGGGGCGCAAGCCAGCCATCGCCATGCCCACGCCCATTCCGGCAAAGGTCTGTTCGGCAATCGGCATGTCGCGCACGCGCTTGTCGCCAAAGCGTGACTGCAGCTTGCGGGTCGAGCCAAAGACGCCGCCCATCCTGCCCACGTCTTCGCCGATCACGACCACGGTTGGATCGCGCTCCATCTCCAGTTCGATGCCTTCAGCCACCATGGCCGAGGCGTTCTTGCTGTCGTTCCTTGCGTCCCCTGCGGGAATGGAGGTCTCAGGCAAAGACATGATCCATCGCTCCTTCGGGAGCGGGGCTTTCAAGACTGCGGATGGTTTCCAGCAATGCCTCGGTGTCGGCTTTCGACTGGGCGACGACGGCCTCGACCTCCTTGCGGGTGGCGCGTTCTTCGCGCACCAACCGGTCCTTGTACAGCGTCAGAGGATCGCGCTTGCGCATCTCCTCCTTGGCATCCTTGCTGCGGTAAAGATCCCAGTCGCCTTCGAAATGTCCGCGAAAGCGGTCGCAGGTGGCTTCCAGTATGGCTGGTCCCTTGCCTGCGCGCGCATGGGCCATCGCCGCCTCGAACCCTTCGGCCACAGCATCCACGCTGGTGCCATCCACCACACGACCCCAAGCGCCGTAGGCCGCAGCGCGTTCGGCAATCGTGGGGGTGGCGGTAGCGTGATCGCCGGACACGGAAATCGCGATCCCGTTGTTTTCGACCAGAATGACCAGTGGCAGTTTCCAGGCCGCGGCGATGTTCATCGTCTCGTGAAACGTGCCATGGTTGGTCCCGCCATCTCCAGTTGATGCGACAGCGACATGATCTTCATCGCGCGCAAAGAACGCATATGAATAGCCAAGCGCGATCGGCATGCTGGCACCGACTATGCCGGTGGCCGAGAAGTTGTTTTCCATGTCGAAAGGATGCATGTGTCCGCCGCGTCCCTTGCACAGCCCCTCTTCCTTTTCGAAAATCTCCGCCATCAAGGCGCGGGGAGACACGCCTTTAGCAAGCGCAATGTGGTGATAGCGGTGCGAGCCGACCAACGCGTCCTCCTTGCGCAGAAAATCTGCAATACCCGCACCGACCGCTTCCTGACCGATTCCAAGATGGCATTCGCCATGAATTTCGCGTGTTTCCGCGCCTGTTGCGCAAGCCTCGTCGAAATGGCGCATGTCTGCCAGAAGGCGCAATCGGGCCAGATGGTTGTCGTTCGCAGCCATGCTCAAATGTCCTTCATCTCTGTCAGCTCGAACACGGATCCGGCAGGTTCGATAAAATAGGCCGACGTGCATTCCGGGAAATCCGTTACCTCACCCAGCATGCGAGCACCCAACTCTTCGGCACGCGCCCTGGCCGCGCGAAAGTCCGCTACGTTGAACCCGACATGCCCCTGACGCGGATTGACCGGCGCATCGGGCAGCGCGCGCGTGTCATCGTGAATGAACTCGATCAGTTCCAGCGCGACTTTCCCGTCGCCGCCTTCCAGGATTCCCAGGTTGCAGCGCATGCCTTCAACCCCGGTCATTTCGACGATTTCGCGGGTCATGCCGAATTCGCGAAACGTTGCGTTCAGTCCTGTCAACGACGCATAGAAGGCAATCGCCTTGTCCAGGTCGGAAACGGTCAAGCTGACATGATCAATCTTCACATCTGGCACGTCGAAGCCTCTCAAGTTACGGATCGCCAAGCACGTGCCGCCGAGGGATTCGGGAACACGGGACCGTAGAGCCACGAAAAGCGGAACGTGTTGAGGGAAACCTGTGCGCAAAAAAGGCGATCAGATATTGCTATCTTTGATCCCATTTGAAAAAGGGCATGGAGGACGTGTCATGCCCCGCCGTTGAATTGGTCACGAAACACTGCTTGAGAAGCCGCCCAAGGTCAAGCCGCTGCACGAGATGCCAAGGCCCTCGCCGGCTCCGACAACGAAACAGACTGCTTGGTCGCTCATCGCGTGAATCTTGGCACAGCCCGTAGCGGCATGACAGACCGGGAAACTGGATGAACCGGTCCTTTGCCCGAGAGTCATTTCCTGATGGCTTGACCGCTTCGGCCTGCCCTATGATGCGCACACCCCGTGGATCGCGCCACGACCGGAGGCGCGATCCGGATGCGACTGCCGGAGGAACTGTGACGGCGATGGACCTTCCAGTCTTCGATGCGGCGGCGCCCGCGACTGCTGTCGTGGATGCCTTGCGCACCACCGGCGCGGCGGTCGTGACCGGCCTCCTCGATGCAGATGCTGTCGACTCTTGCGCGGCGGAAATGCGGCCCGAGTTCGACCGGCGCGGGCGCCAGCAGGAGAACGACTTCAACGGCTATCGCACCCTGCGCATCTCAAGCGTGCTGGGCTACGCGCCTGCCGCGGCCGGGATGGTTGGCCATCCGCTTGTGCTGGACGTGGCTGATGCCATCCTTCTTCCACATTGTCTTGCCTACCGGATCGGCAGCGCCACGGGAATCGAGATTCTTCCCGGCGAAAGCGACCAGGTTCTCCACCGCGACGACACAATCTATCCAATCCGCATTCCGGGCATGGAGTTCCAGATCGGCGTGATGTGGGCAATCGACGACTTCACCGAGGAGAACGGCGCGACCCGTGTTGCCCTGGGAAGCCACCGCCTCGCCGACTACGGCGACCCTGCCCTTTCGTGTGTCGTGCAGGCGTCGATGCCCAAGGGGTCGGCCCTCTTCTACATGGGTTCCCTGTGGCACGGCGGCGGGGGCAACCGGTCGAACGGGCCGCGCATGGGTCTCATCAACACCTACGCGCTGGGCTGGCTGCGACAGGAGGTGAACCAGTACCTCGCCGTGCCGCCGGAGGTCGCGGCGCGCTACGACGAGACCATCCGCCGGCTCCTGGGCTACGCCAAGCACGGCGACATTCTCGGCTACGGACACCGCATTGGCGCGTCGCGCATCATGGGCGGACCCGAGGGCGAACTCGACAACGGTCTCGACGTCTGGGTCTGGGACTGACGGGCGCTTCGATTGCCCACCGATAGCAATAGGCAAGGTTGTCGGGTCGCTGCGATTTGGCAATGATGCCGGCTGGCAGCGGCACTGTTTCCTGATCGATGGCGGCAATCGACACACTCCTTGGCGAACTCAAGGCCAACGCGGAACGTCCATTCTCCGAGGCGCGGGCGGCGCCTCCCGGTATCTATTCCAGCGTGGCGTTCCTGGCCCTGGAAAAGGAGCGGGTCTTCGCAAGAGAATGGATCTGTGCCGGCCGCGCCGATGCCATCCCCGAACGGGGCGACTATCTCACCTTCAGGCTCGTCGATGAGCCGATCTTTATCGTGCGCGATCATGCCGGGGAAGTCTCGGCCTTCTCGAACGTCTGCCGGCACCGGATGAGCCTGCTCCTTGCCGGACGCGGCAACCGCAAGGTCGTCACCTGCCCCTACCATGCGTGGTCCTACGGCCTCGACGGCCGCCTGCGCCACGCACCGTGGATGGAGGAGAGCCCGGCCTTCGACAAGCGCGACTATTGCCTGCCCCGCGTTCGCTGCGATGTCTGGGACGGCTGGATCTACGTCACGCTGGATCCCGACATTCCGTCGCCGAAAGACCTGTTTCGGCCGGTGGAGGAGACCGTCACCGGTCGCTTCCGCTTCGCCGACTACACCGAGACCTTCCGGGAAGAGCACGTCTGGGAGACGAACTGGAAGATTCTCGCCGAGAACTTCATGGAGAGCTATCACCTCTTCCAGCTCCACCGCGGGACCATCGGCCACCAGTCGAAGATCGAGGAGATGGAGATGCCGGCCGGGGGCGCGGTGTTCAACTATCACTGGATCACCAAGGAGTCCGACTTCCCGCTGGCCAACGCCCATCCCGACTGCACCTATCTCGAGGGCGAGTGGCGCCGGACCACGGCGCTGATCACCATCTATCCCAGCCACATGATCACCCTGACCCCGGGATACTTCTGGTATCTGTCGCTGCAGCCGGAAGACGCCGGACGGGTGAGGATTCTCTACGGCGGCGGCATGGCGCCCGACTTCATCAACGACCCGAAGGGAGCCGAACACGTCGCCGAGGCCAAGAGGATTCTCGATGCCGTCAACGCGGAGGACCGGGTGGGGACCGAAGCCGTGTTCAACGGCACCAGAGCCGCCCTGGCACGTCCTGGACACCTGAGTTATCTGGAACGCCCCAACTTCGAATTCTGCCAGTATCTGGCGCGCCGCATCGCCGGCAGCAACGCTCTGCCCAAATGAATCCGGTTCCTTGAGAGGAGGCCGACATGTTTGTTCGCACCCTTGACGAGCGTCGCCACGCCGGCGCCGAGAAGATCCTCTCCGAAGGCAGGGTCCGCTCGACACGCTTTCTCACCATCCCTGACGGCATGGGTTTCACCCTGTCGGACGTACGGGTCGCGGGCGGCATGTCCAGTGTCCTGTGGTACAGGCACCACTGGGAAGCGAACTACATCGTTGCCGGCACGGGCACGGTGCGTGACCTTGAACGGGACCGGAGCTGGCCGCTGTCTCCGGGTACGCTCTACACGGTCGGACCAACCGACCGTCACCTCGTCCGCCCTGACGATGACCTGCACGTCGTCAGCGTCTTCAATCCGCCCCTTGTCGGGGACGAGGCACACGACAGCGACGGCGCCTACCCGCCGACCGGCCCGGTTCCCGAGGGCAGGGAGTGCATGTTCGTGAGGACCGTCGACGAACTCGTCGCCCAGGGACGCCAGCTCGTGGTTGCCGGCGGCAGCGCAACGACGGTGCGCATGCTGTTGCGCGATGATGGCGTCGGGTTCTCGCTCAGCGACGTCCGTCTTGCGGCCGGCAGTCGCAATGTCCTGTGGTACAAGCACCACTGGGAAGCGAACTATGTTCTCGATGGCACGGGAGAGGTGACAAACCTTGGCTCCGGAGAAACCTGGCAAATGGAACCGGGAATGATGTACTGCGTCGGTCCCGAAGACCGCCACAGCATGCATGCCCGGAGCGACCTCCACCTGCTGTCCGTCTTCTGCCCGCCGCTGAGGGGAGACGAACAGCACGACGCCGATGGCGCCCTGGCCGCCAGCGACGATGCGGTGCCTCCCGGCCCGGGCTGACAGGCGTCAGGCAGCGAGAGGGCGTGACCCTTTCAGCGTCACGCGATACATGACCCGTTCTTCAGGGCCGTAGTCCCTGGCGGCGTAGTGCATCGTGCAGCGGTTGTCCCAGAACGCCACGTCGCCCTCGGACCAGGTCCAGCGCACCTGGAACGACGACTGCTCCACGTGCTCGAGAAGAAGGTTCAGCAGTCCGCGGCCCTCAATGTCCGGCAATCCGAGGATCCGCCTGGTGAAGCCGCGATTGACGTAGAGCGCAGGGCGCCCTGATTCGGGATGGCGCACCACCACGGGATGAACGCTTCCTGGATAGTCGCGCTTGAGCGTCCGCAGACGTTCAGGGCCATCCGCAGCGCCGGATTCGAGGAGGTAGGGGGTGAAGGTCGGAACGCCGTCGTGGAAGGCCTGAAGGCCGTCAACGGCCCTCTTGAGAGGCTCGGACAGGGCGTCCCATGCGGCGTACATCGACATGAAGAGCGTGTCGCCGCCGACGGTCGGCAGGATTTCCGCCTGCAGCATCGAGGCGGCCGGCGGCTCTTCATCAAACGTCACGTCGCTGTGCCAGGTGGCGTTGAAGATCGCATCACCCTCTCCGTCGCGGGTGGCCGTGACCATCACGTCGGGGTTGTCGGGGTGCCGTTCAAGCCCGGGGTGCAGGGGCTCGATGTCGCCGAAACGCGAGGCTGCATGCACCAGTTCATCAGGCGACAACCCCTGGCGCGGAAAGAAGAGCACGTTGTGCTCAAGCCACGCCTCGCGCAGGGCCGCGACCGTGCCGTCATCAAGGCGCCTCAAATCAATCCCGGAGATTTCCGCGCCGATGTGACCGGTCAGAGGACGGATGTTGCCCATACCCACCATGTCCGACTCCCTTTCCTTCAGGCCCGGTGCCCCCGCTCAGGCGGCGTCATGCCGCCAGGGGACGGACGCCCTTCAGGGTCACGCGATGCATGATCCGGTCGTGGCGACCGTAGTCGAAGGCAGCGTAGTGCATCGTGCAGCGGTTGTCCCAGATCGCAACATCGCCTCTAGACCAGGACCAGCGCACCTGGAAAGAGGCCTGTTCGCAATGCTCGATCAGGAGGTTCAGCAATCCGCGGCTCTCGATATCCGTCAGCCCGAGGATCCGCTGGGTGAAGGACCGGTTGACGAAGAGCGCCCGGCGGCCTGTCTCGGGGTGGCGCACCACGACCGGGTGAACGCATCCGGCGTGCTCGTGCTTGAGATTCTCCAGACGCCGGGGCCCGTCCGGCGTACCCGGATCGAGGAGATAGGGGGTGAAGCTGGGAACGCCATCGTGGAATGCCTCCAGACCTTCGATGGCCGTCTTCAGGCGCTGTGACAGGGCGTTGAACGCCGCCTCCATCGACGTGAAGAGTGTGTCGCCGCCGACAGGAGGCAGGATCCTGGCGTGCAGCATCGAGGCCGCGGGCGGCGTCTCGTCGAAGGTGACGTCGCTGTGCCAGATGGCGTTGTACTTGCCTCCGCCCTCTCCCTTGCGGCTCGCCGCGATCATCACGTCGGCATTGTCGGGGTGGCGTTCAAGCCCGGAATGCGGCGGATCGATCTCGCCGAAGCAGGACGCCACGCGCACCAGGTCATCGGCCGACAGTTCCTGGCGTGGAAAGAACAGGACCTTGTGTTCGAGCCAGGCCTCGCGCAGAGCGGCGACCGTGGCACCGTCGAGGCCTCTGAGATCGATCCCGGAGATTTCCGCGCCGATGTGACCGGCCAGGGGCCGGATGTTGCCTGTGACCACCATGTCCGGTTCCTCCCGTCAGGATCAGGAGTCGGCGCCCCCGTGCCGTGGCATGGAACACCGTCCCCGTTCTCTTTCGATCCAGCCGCCGCCGAGAAGGCGGCTGCCGTCATACATGACACAGGCCTGACCCGGGGCGATGGCCTCGGCGGGCCGGGCGAGTTCGACCCTGGCGCGGCTGTCCCCGAGGGGCAGCACCCACGCCGGCAGCCGCTCCTGGCGCGAGCGCAACTGGACGCGGCATGTCACGCCGTCCCGAGGCAAGGCCCCGCGACCGATCCAGTTGACGTCGCGCATGGTGAGAGACGACGATTCAAGGGCCTCGCGGGGACCGACGACCACCTGGCGGCGTTCCGGATCCAGCGATACGACGAAGAGCGGTTCACCCGTCGCAATGCCGAGCCGCCGTCTCTGCCCGACGGTGTAGTGGGCGATTCCGTCATGGTATCCCAGCATGCGGCCGGAAAGATCGACGATCGTGCCTGCCTCCATGGCGCCGGGGCGCAGGCGGTCAACGACCTGGGTGTAGCGTCCCTGCGGCACGAAGCAGATGTCCTGGCTGTCCGGCTTGGCGGACACCGGCAGTCCGAACCGCCTGGCCGAGGCCCGTACCTCGTCCTTGGTCATGTCGCCGAGCGGAAACCGCAGGTCCTGCAGCTGGTGGCGGGTCGTCCGGAAGAGAAAGTAACTCTGGTCGCGGCCGGTTTCGGCACCGCAGTGGAGTTCCGGTCCCTCGCGCCCCTCGATACGCCGGACGTAGTGTCCGGTTGCCAGGCAATCACCACCGAGTTCCCGCGCCGTCATCAGCAGGTCGGAGAACTTGACTCCCTGGTTGCAGAGCACGCAGGGGACCGGCGTTTCTCCGCCAAGGTAGCTGTCGGCGAACGCCTCCATCACGGAAGCTCGGAACCGCTCCTGATAGTCGAGAACGTAGTGCGGAATGTCGAGCATCGCGGCCACGCGGCGGGCATCGCGGATGTCGGCTCCGGCACAACAGGCGCCGGGACGGGAGGCTGTCCTGCCCTGATCGTAGAGTTGCAGCGTCACGCCGATGGTCTCGTGGCCCTCGGCCTTGAGGAGGGCGGCGACAACCGAACTGTCGACACCTCCGGACATGGCAACAATGGTGCGGCTGCCCGTGGAACGGCCCGGTGTCATGGCAGACATGTCACTCGAAGAGCATGTTGCGGGTTTCAAGGGGCAGCGTCACCGTCAGTCCGTCGAGTTCCTCGGTGAGCAGGATCTGGCATCCCAGTCGGGAGGTCCGAGTGAGACCGAAGGCAAGATCGAGCATGTCCTCCTCGTCTTCGCTCGGGTCCTCGAGGCGCTCGAAGTCCTCCGCATCAACGATGACGTGACACGTGGAACAGGCGAGCGATCCCTCGCAGGCGCCCTCGATGTCGATGTCGTACTGCCGTGCGATCTCGAGAAGGGAGAGTCCTTCCGGCGCATCGATCTCGACGCGCTCTCCGCTTCGCACAATGAAGGTCATTCTCGGCATCGAACCCGTCCGCACACGCCAGTCTCGAGTCTAGCGCCAAAGCCCTGGTGACGGAACACGAAGAGGCACTTGACGCCGGTGATCCATACGGCCTGGAGAAGCATCCGGCAAGCCTCTCGACGAGGGTGATTGCCGGGCCTGTTCGAGTCCACGGCCCCCGGGAGGCCTGCCAGAACAGCCTCACGGCGTTTCTCGAGACCCGGCACGCCGCGGCAACGTATCGTTCCGCTTGCTTTGGTGGTACAAGACCCTGCCCCGGAACAAGGGGCCGGTCCTGCGGTCGCCGCCACGGCAGCCAGGACACCCAGCAAGTGGAGGAGACATAAATCCCATGAAAGTGATCAACATCAAGCATGCCGCCGCTGCCCTTGTCATCGGCTTCGCGGCATCGGCCCATGCGGAAGGTGAACTCAGCGTCCTGACCTGGGAAGGCTATACCGACCCCAGCTTTGTCGAGCCGTTCACCGAGGCCACAGGATGCGCGGTGACGCCGACCTACGTCGGCTCCAATGACGAGTTCCCGGCAAAGCTCGCCGGGGGCGGCGGGGTCTACGACCTTGTGTCGCCGTCGGTTGACACCACCACGATCCTGATGAAGGCGGGGCTCGTCGAGGAAATCGACGTCAGCCGCATCGACCACTGGGGCGACATCTACGAACAGTTCCGCAACCATGTCGGCGTCAACTACGAGGGCGGGGTCTACGGCGTTCCGTTCACATGGGGATCGATCCCGTTCATGTACCGTGCGGACCGGTTCGATGAGGCACCCGACAGCATCGCCTCCTTCTGGGAGGATGAATCCCTGTCAGGCACAATCAGCCTCTGGGACGACAAGACCAACATCTACATCGTCGCCCGCCTCCTCTTTGGCACGGATGTCAATGTCTACGACCTCTCCGATGACCAGCTGGCCGCGGTACGCGACAAGCTCATCGCCCTCAAACCCCATATCCGCAAGTTCTGGTCGACTGCGGGCGAACTCGTGAACCTCTATGCCAACGGCGAGGTGACGATTTCCAACACTTGGGGAGGATACCAGTCCTCGCTGCTGGCCGAACAGGACATCGAGATGGTCGAGTTCATTCCGGTCGAGAAGGCCGATGGCTGGGCCGATGCATGGCAGATCGTCAAGGGTTCACCGAACGCTGACTGTGCCTATGAATGGCTCAACTACGCGACGGCATCCGGCGGTCAGTGCGGCGTTGTCGGCGTCACCGGCTATTCGGGATCAAATCCCGTCGTGCTTCGCGAATGCCTCGACGAAGCGACCTTCGAGGCGCTCAACCAGGCCGACTTCAAGTACATCGACGGACTCGTCCTGTGGGAGGAGCCGGCACGGGTCGACGCCTACATCAACACCTGGAACGCCATCAAGGCGGCCCAGTAGACACCTGTCCAAAGCATGGCGGCCGGCCTTCTTGTCAAAGGGCGCCGGCCGCCCGATGACGCGACATACGCGACATGACCAGCATCCTGGAGCTCCACCACCTCTCCAAGATCTTCCGGGGAGGAGTCGTGGCGGTCGACAACCTCTCGCTCGACATCCGTGAGGGCGAGTTCCTGACCATGCTCGGCCCCTCGGGCTGCGGCAAGACGACGACACTGCGCATGATCGGCGGATTCGAGTATCCCGACGCCGGTTCGGTCATGCTCGACGGCCGCGACATCACGAACGATCCGCCGTACAGCCGTCCGGTGAACATGATGTTCCAGGATTTTGCCCTGTTCCCCCACATGACGGCCGAGGAGAACATAGGCTACGGATTGAAGATCGCCGGCGTCGGCAAGGCACCGACCGCCGAGAGGGTTCGTGCCATGCTGGACATGATCGAGCTCCCGGGCATGGGCGCGCGTTTTCCATCGGAGCTCTCGGTCGGCCAGCAGCAACGGGTGGCGCTCGCCCGCGCGCTCGTCAACAATCCACGCATCCTGCTGCTTGACGAACCGATGTCGGCGCTCGACGCGAAGCTGAAGGAATCGATGCAGGTCGAACTGCGTCACATCCACGACCGGGTGGGGATCACCTTCGTGATGGTGACCCACGACCAGACCGAGGCGATGATCATGTCGGACCGCATCATGGTGATGCATGCGGGCCGCATCGAACAGATCGGGTCCCCCACCGATCTCTACGATCATCCCCGGACCGCCTACGTTGCCGAGTTCCTCGGCGCCTCCAACATGATCCCTGCCACCATCAGGCGCGACGGTCGTGATGTTGTGGCATGCGCGGGCTCCATGACCATCCGCCTCGACCGCAACACCGGTGACAGCGGCACGCGATCACTGTTCATGCGCCCGGAGAAGATCCGCCTCGTGCCCCGGGAGAGCGACGCGGGAGAGGAGTCCAGCACGTTCTCGGGCACCGTGAGGGAGCTCTTCTTCAGCGGCAACATGGTCCGAATCGACCTCGACGTGGGTGCCGAAAGACCGGTGATCGTCCACCGGCAGCTCGACACCGAACTCGCTGCGGCGGGCCTGCCGGGTGTCGGCGACACCGTCACCTGTGCGGTCAAACCCGAAGCACTCAAACTGTTCGACACCGCCGAGGTCGCCGCCATCAAGGCCGAAGAGGCCGCGGCATGAAACCGCGCACCAGACAGGTCCTGAACTTCTGGTCCCTCTTCACGGGACCGGCGCTCTGGTGGGGCACGGTCCTGCTGGTTCCCTACCTCATGATGCTGGCGATCAGCTTCTACACCCGCCAGTTTCCCTTCCACGTGCCGGACTTCCAGTTCGGCAACTACGTGACGCTGATTGCGGATTCCCAGTACTTCACGGTCCTCCTGCGCAGCCTGTGGATCGCGCTGGCGGTGTCCGTCACCGCGTTCTGCCTGAGCTACCCCCTCGCCTACTTCCTGGCTTTCAAGGTGCGCTCCAACCGGTTGCGTCTCTTTCTCTACACGGCGGCCATCGTGCCGCTGTGGGTGAGCTACCTGCTTCGGGCCTACACGTGGAAGACGATCCTCGGCAGCGAGGGAATCCTCAATTCCTTTCTCATGTGGATCGGGATCATCAGCGAGCCTTCCACCATCTTCCTTTACAACCAGGGCGCCATGGTGGTGACCATGGCCTACATCTTCACGCCGTTCATGGTGATGCCGATCTACGCCTCCCTCGAGAAGATTCCACGCAGTCTCATCGAGGCATCGAAGGACCTCGGCGCACCGCCATTCACGACATTCCGCAAGATCACGCTGCCGCTTTCGATGCCCGGCGTCCTGGCCGGATTCACCTTCACGTTCGGGCTTTCGATCGGTGACTTCATCTCGCCCATCCTCGTCGGCGGTCCCTATTCCAACATGATCGCCAACGTCGTGGCGACGCAGTTCGGCATGGCGATGAACTGGCCCCTGGGGTCGGCCCTGGGCGTCGTCCTTCTCGTCATCGTTCTCGGCATCATCACGGCCTCCGACAAGCTGGAACGGATCGGCCGGATCAACCTCGGCTAGGAGACCTCTCATGGCGACCGTCACCCTGCATGACGCCGGGGCACGCAAGAGGCCGATCGATGCCGGCACGACGGGACTGGGTGTCGCCGCGTTGTGCGTCCTGGCATTCCTCTACACCCCGATTGCCACCCTGATCGTGTTCAGCTTCAACTCGAACGCGATCACGCGCCTGCCGCTCGAGGACTTCACCTTCGACTGGTACACCCGGGCGCTGGGCAACCCCGACCTCATGACGGCCGTCTGGAACTCGGTGTTTGTCGGTGTGTCGGCCGTGATGATCTGCCTTGCCATCGGCATCCCGACAGCACTTGCCCTGGACCGCCACGACTTCGCCGGAAAGACGGTGTTTCGCCGCCTCGTCATCCTTCCCATCACCCTGCCGGGACTCATCACCGGCGTGTCGATGCTGACGTTCTTCCGTTCGGTGGGGGTGGATCTCAGCATCTGGACCGTCATCGTTGGCCACGGGACGGCGTTGACGGCCATCGTCGTCACCAATGTCTTTGCCCGGCTGCAGCGATTTGACCGACGCATCGAGGAAGCCTCGGCCGATCTCGGCGCCCGGCCATGGCAGACCTTCTGGCATGTCACGCTGCCCAATATCCGTTCGGCCATCATCGGCTCCTCGCTGATCTCGTTCACGCTCTCGTTCGACGAGATTCCGGTGACATTCTTCCTGACCGGCCGTGACAACACGCTGCCGATGTACATCTGGTCGGTCATCCGCCGGGGCATCACGCCGGAAATCAACGCGGTCGGCACGATCATCGTCGTCGTTTCGATCACGCTCATCCTGATCTCGGTCTTCATGATGCACCGCGAGAACGACAGGGCAGGCCCTGTTCGCCCGGCCAGATGACGTTCAGCCGCCGGGATCTGGTGATCGGCGGAACAGTCAGGACACCCGCAAGCCTTTCGAGGCCGGGTGCGACATGGCGCAGCATGCTTCCATCCGGCCCGGCGATGGCGCGAGGGCCGGTTTCCGGGACCCTGTCTCTCCATCATCGCCGGGCTTTCTGAACGGCGATGGCTGACCGCTCCGGAACCGGAGGACACCGGGTCGGACTTGCCGTGGTCATCGCCAGCATGGCGGCGGTTGCCACCTTCTATGGATACTCGGGTCAGCTGCTGTCGTTCGTGCTCGAGAACGAAGGAGAAAGCGGTTCCCTGATCGGCCTTTCGGGCGCCGTGCAGATGGCCGGCATCTTCATCATCATGCCGGTGCTGCCACGGCTCATGCGGCGCCTGGGACCGGCGCGGCTCATGATGGCAGGCGCCGGCCTCGCCCTTGCCTGCATCATCGCCATGGCGCTTCTTGTCGACGTCTGGGCCTGGTTCCCGTTGCGCCTGGCGCTGGGTGCGTCCCAGTCCATGATGTGGACCACGGGAGAGACCTGGCTCAACCACCAGTCGGATGACCGCAACCGCGGCCGGACCATCAGTCTCTTCATGTTTGCCGTCGCCATCGGGTTCGCCGCAGGCCCCTTCATCCTCGCCGAAACCGGTTCGGCCGGGTCCGTCCCCTTCATCACGGCCAGCGCCATGGTCGTCGCGACCATGATCCCGCTCACATTCAGCCTCAAGGTCAGGATCGCACGCGACGATCAACCGTCTGCGCGCCTGCACCAGTACATACGCCTGGCGCCTGTTCCCATGGTGGCCAACTTCATGTTCGGCATGGTCGGCAGCGCCTTCATGGCGCTGCTGGCCATCTACGGCCTGCGTCTCGGTCTCGACGAGGCGCTCTCGGCCCGCATGCTCGGATGGCAGGGCTGGGGTGGCGCCATCATGACCTTCCTCCTTGCCTGGCTGGCTTCCAGGTTCGATCGCACCCTGCTGCTGGCCGCCTTCACCGTCGCCGGTGTGCTGGCCTCCCTGGCTCTCCCCTTCATCCCGTGGATGCGCGACGTCTCGACACCCGCCCTGCCATGGATCGATGACATCGGGGGACTGCTCCTGATCGGCTATCTCATGGTCTTCGGCGGGCTGCGGGCGGCGCACTACGGCATCGGTGTCATGCTGGTGGGCGATCGCTTCCGTGGCGCCGATCTGCCATCCGCCACCACGGTGTTCGGCGTCATGTTCTGCACGGGATCCATCATGGGACCGGCCATCGGCGGACTGGCGATGGACCTCTGGGACCCGCACGGCCTGGCCGGCGCCGTGCTCCTGTTTCATCTCCTGCTCCTTCCCCTGCCGCTTGTGGCATGGATGCGGCGGCAAGCGCGGCCCCGCGGTTGATCGGCAGCAGACCCTCCACTACGGTTCCGGCCATGATGAAGAATGGGTGCCGGCAGTTGCCGGACGGCATGCACAGCGTCGCCCTGGGAGCCGGCGACCTCAATGGAATCCTCAGGGGCAAGAGGATTCCGGCCACCCACTGGAAGCAGACAAGCGAGCATGGCATCGCCCTGTCAGCCGCCATCTTCGCCATCGACATGACCAGCGACATCTGGGACACGCCCTACTGCAACATGGAAACCGGCTATCACGACTGCCACATGTTTCCGGCCGGCGATGTCGTGCCGCTGCCCTGGGAAGACGGTGTCGGATTCTGCTTCGGTCGTGTCGAGGAGAGCAACGGCGCGCCCGTTCCCATCGATCCGCGCGGCGTCCTCGTCGACGTTCTCGAGCGAGCCTCGGCCATGGGATTCGAGGTCACCATCGGCAGCGAGCTCGAATTTCATCTCCTTGATCCGCAGACCAGGCGACCGCGGGACACCGGCATCCAGGTCTACAGCCTGACCCGCGCCGCCGAGCTTGACCACGTCGTCGGCCCGATTCGCCGCCATCTCGATGCCATCGGTATTCCCATCGAGCAGTCCAATCCGGAGTACGCCGCCGGACAGGTCGAGGTGAACATCGCCTACGGCGAGGCCCTGGTGACGGCCGACAGGTCAGTCGTGTTCAGAAGCATGGTGAAGCAGATTGCCCACGCACACGGATATCTCGCGACATTCATGGCCAAGCCTCTGAAAGGGGAAGCGGGAAACGGATTCCACCTCCATCACTCCCTGTGGCGGGAAGGTGAATCGGTGTTTCATGGCCAGGATGGCGCTCTCTCGCCCCTGGGGCGCCACTACCTCGCCGGAATCCAGGGCAGGATGGCGGAAACTGCCCTTGTCGGTTCGACGACGCCCAACGCCTACCGGCGGCGGCGGCCCGACAGCTTCTGTCCGATCAACAGCGCCTGGGGCTACGACAACAGGTCCGCGGCCCTGCGGGTCATCGGGCACTCGCCCCGGACCATGCGGATCGAGGTGCGCGACGGAGCGGCCGACTGCAATCCCTACTACCTTGTCGCCGCCCAGATCGCTGCCGGTCTCGACGGCATCGAACAGCAGATGGAACCGACTCCTCCCTGCACGGGCAACGCCTACCTGTCGCCCGGCCACGAGCTGTTGCCCGCCACCATCGACGACGCCATCGCTAGGGCACGGGCGTCGGCATTTCTGAGCGACCTCCTGGGCGACGACCGGCTCGCCATCCTGATCGGCCAGGCGGAACGGGAGCGCGATCTGGTGGCCGACGACATCACCGCAGTCGAGATCGAACGCTATCTCGGAAACTTCTGAACCGGGAACGGCTTCTTGGACACCAAAGCCGGCCTCCACCCACGCCTCAGGTCATTCCTGGATGAGGCCTCCGGCGAAGCCGACCAGCTGATCGACCCTCATGATCCCGGTCCGTCACGGCGCGCGCTGCAACGCGAACTGGCGGAACTGGACATCGAGGCTCCGGACCTCTGGCGGATCTCTGACACCCGTCTCGACACCGGCAGGCGTGTTCGCGTCTACGAAACGGAGCCGGGCACCCACCGTCCGGCCCTCGTCTTCTTCCATGGCGGCGGCTATGTCCGGTGCTCGATCGACACCCACGACTCGATGTGCCGCCTCCTTTCCCTCAAGGCCGGCGTGGTGGTGGTGTCCGTCGACTATCGTCTGGCACCCGAGGCGAAGTTTCCGGAGCCCCTCGAGGACTGCTTTCGCGCCGCTGTCTCCATCCATGCCCGGGCCGGGGACTTCGGCATCGACCCTGGTCGCATGGCTGTGGGAGGCGACAGCGCCGGCGGCAACCTCGCTGCCGGGGTCATCAGGCTCGCACAGCAACGGGGAGGACCCGAGTTCCGCCACCAGCTCCTCATCTATCCCCATGTCGACATGAGAGCCGACACGCAGTCCATGCGCCTCTACTCGAAGGGGTTCTTCCTCGATCTCATGGAGTTCTACGTCGCCTGCTACACCCGCGACGAGACGGACTTCGAC
Organism: Alphaproteobacteria bacterium; assembly: GCA_965207785.1. Classification (GTDB taxonomy): domain Bacteria; phylum Pseudomonadota; class Alphaproteobacteria; order SP197; family SP197; genus SP197. The sequence goes on from CBDBNO010000012.1 coordinate 394,974, forward strand.
GACCCGCTGTGCTCACCGCTCAAGGCCGATGACTTTGCCGACCAGCCCCCGGCCTCCGTCGTCGTGTGCGGCTTCGACCCGCTGCGCGACGAGGGCCGGGCCTATGCCCGGAAACTCGAGGAAGCCGGCGTCACTGTCGACATCATCGAGCATGCGGACATGCTGCATGGATTTCTCCTGCTGCGCCGTATCGTCGGCGACGAGGTGGATCGGGCCTTCTCAGAGTACGGGCGAGCCCTTGCCCGCGCCCTGGCGGTGGATTCTCCATGAAGGAGACCGTGGAGCCAGCGGGTACCGTTGTCGATGTCGTCATCGTAGGCGCCGGGATCTCCGGAATCGGCAGTGCATGGCACCTCATGCGCCACTGCCCGTCGAAGAGCTTCACCATTCTCGAGAGCCGCGAGGCCATAGGCGGCACCTGGGATCTCTTCCGCTATCCGGGCGTGCGTTCCGACAGCGACATGCACACGCTGGGATACGCCTTCAAGCCGTGGCTGGAAGCACGGGCCATCGCCGACGGCCCGTCGATCCTCTCCTACATCAACGAGACGGCGGACGAGTTCGATATCCGCCGCCATGTCCGCTTCGGCCATCGCGTGACGGCGGCATCGTGGTCGAGCTGCGATGCTCTCTGGACCATCGAGGCGGAACACGGTCAGGCGACGGTTCGCCTAGCCTGCAACATGCTCTTGCTGTGCGGCGGATACTATGACTACGAAGACCCCTTCAGGCCGACCTGGGAAGGCGAGGACCTGTTTTCCGGCGTCATCGTGCATCCGCAGTTCTGGCCCGAAAACCTGGACTGCCGGGGCAAGCGGTTTGCCGTCATCGGTTCCGGCGCGACCGCCATGACCCTGGTGCCGGCACTGGCGAGGGACGGAGCCTCTCACGTCGTCATGGTCCAGCGTTCCCCGACATACGTCGTGTCCTGGCCGAGCGAGGACAGGATCGCCAACCTCCTCGCCAGGTTCCTGCCGAACCGCCTGGCCTACGCCATCACGCGGTGGCGGAACGTCAGGCGGGATGTCGTGTTCTATCGCAGGACCCGAACCCAACCGGACAGGGTGAAGGCCGAACTCGTCGGTCTCGTGCGCCGGGCGCTCAAGCCGCATGTCGATGTCGCAAGGCACTTCACTCCCCGCTACGGACCCTGGGACCAGCGCCTGTGCCTCATTCCGGACGACGATCTCTACGACGCCATCAACAGCGGGAAGGCAAGCGTGCGGACCGACACCATCGCTGGGTTCTCCCATGAAGGCCTGGAACTTGGCAGCGGGGAGACCGTGGAGGCCGACATCATCGTCGTTGCCACGGGCCTGAGGTTGAAGATCCTCAACGGCATCAGGCTTTCCGTGGACGGGTCCGCCGTCAATCCTCCCGAACACTGGTCCTACAAGGGCATGATGCTCTCGGATGTCCCCAATCTCGTCCAGACATTCGGCTACATCAATGCCAGCTGGACCCTGCGCGCCGATCTGACGGCCGCCTGGGTCTGTCGTCTGATCAACACCATGGACAGCAAAGGCGCGCGGCAGGCCACACCCCGGCTGGGCGACGAGTGCCGGAACATGACATCACGTCCCTGGATCGACGACTTTCCGGCGGGCTACGTCCTGCGCGCCCTTGACTTCCTGCCCCGGCAGGGGGACCGCGATCCGTGGCGCAACACCCAGGACTACGCCCTTGACGTCCGCCTGGTGAAGCGCTCGCCCATCGAGGATGGAGTTCTCGAACTCACCGGCGCGCGATGACGGCGGCCGGTGACGTGCCGCAGCTGCGTTCCCCGGACGAGGTCATGCGCCTCGAACGCATGGGAGCATCCTTTCCCACGCGGCTGAGTTTCATGCGCCAGCTGGTCCGCCGCATGACCCGGGAACGCTGGCGTTTCGAGAGACTGCGCCTCGATCTCGATCGCAACGGAATTGGCCGCACCCTCCACGCCGTCCACGGTCCCCGCCGGACCTACAGCCTGGTGGGGTTTTCAGGGTCCATCGATCCCCGGGAAAGAACCGACCGGGTCATCGCCAGCGTCTGGGACACGACGTTCTCGCTCTTCGACGGTATCCCCGGCGCCGCAGACATCGAACGCCTCGCAGCGAACACGCCCCGCCAGGAGGCGGGGCGATTCAGGGCCAGCGAACTGGTCCTGGCGCGGGCCAACAGGAGCGGCAGGATCTTCGATCACGTGGTGGAGAGCCTGGCCGGTGGCCGCCAGCCCCGCCGCGACCTCATATGCGACGTGGGCTACCTGATGCGCACCACGGCCGTCTACGGAAGCGGCAAGTTCGGCTGTGCCGATCGGGGCCGGATCGCCGGGCGCGAGGAACTGCGTGCCCCCTTCCAGGCCGAACTTCTCGCCGTCTATCTCATCCGCTGGATGAGTGTCGATCTCGTCAATCACATGGCCCGGCAGCAATCAGGGCGTCAGGCAGCGGAACTCTCGGGAGACCTCGCCAGGGCACTCGGCATCGGCAATGCCACGGGCCTCGGCATGGCACCCTTTCTCGTCAAGCACCCCCTGTTGATCAACAACTGGGTCATGGCGCGGGAAAGCGCCCTCCTGCGCGTGCGGGAGGTGGAACGGGCCACCCCCGAGGCCATTGCGGAGTTCCGCGATCTTCTGGACGGCGCGCGGCGCCACGTCGCAGCCTGGTCGGTCGACGATCCCGTGCAGTCGGCACGCATCTCGAGACTCGGCCAGGACCTCGCGTACCTCGACTCCTGGTGCCGCGACGGGCTCGATGGCGAACGGCCCTGGGATGCTCTCTGGCGCCTTGCATCGCGGCGGTTTTCCCTTGAGGGCCAGGAGATGGTGCTCGCCCTGTTGCTTGAGCCTCAGGGAGCGCTGATCGACGGGCTCTGCGAGTCCATGAGTTCCGGCGGCCTGCCCGCCGTGAGACCGGCCATGCGGGTCGGGGATCTCATCGACCTCATCGACGGCAGCTACGGCTGGGCTCTCGCCATCGATCATGCCGCCCCGGAGTCCCGCCAGCGGTTCTGGTACTACTCGCAGGAAAAGCTGGAGCCGCGGGTGGGGGATCGCTATGCCGAGCCGGGCGCCGACATGGAAATGGCCGTGGCCATCGGCCGCGATGTCGCCATGCTGAAAGCACGGCTCCTGGATCACGATTGCCGGAAATGCGTTGCCGACTTTCTCGTCGCGGCGCCAGAATGGCGAAGCACCGTGCGCCGCGTCCAGCACCTCGCGCAGCATCCCTACGCGGAAATTCGCGACAATCTCCTGGCGGCCGACCGGCGTCCACTCGATATCCTGCGCTTCAAGCTCGCCTTCTTCGGCGCCAACGGCTTCGATCCCAAGTCCGACCTCTGGACCCGCGTGACCATGTACCAGGGGGCGCCGCTTCCCGGTGACATTTCCGACGGCACGGAGCCGCAGTGGATCTTCCCACTTCCGTAGACCGAGCTTCATCGGCTCGCAGGCGGTCAGATGCCGCCCAACATCCTGAGTCGCCGTCATTCTGTTATGGGAGTCCTGGTCTCGACCAGCCCTGCCAACGGGAACAGTCCTGTCGGGGTTGACCACCGGCAATGCGAAGACGTGGCTGCGCAGGAGATCCTCGCGGTCGCCGGTGAGGTCGTCGCGTCGGGTGTGGTCCCGCCGAACATCCGGCGGGCGTTGTCGTTGACGCCGGTGTGTTCCGAAGATCACCCCGGCTTGCGCAGAGGGTCCGGGGACCGCGCGTCGTGTCGTCGGGTCGTCACGTTCCCCGGTCAGCGGTTCGCGCCGGAGAAGGAGGCGAGGAACGACCGTACTTTCTTTTTCTGTCCGTCACCCTATTCTGGATCACGTCACACTGAGGAGATCCAATCATGTTGCGCAAAGCACCACTGGCGGTCTCGGCAGCCGCGGCCGCGCTCTTCTGGTCGGCGGCGAACGCGCAGACCGAGCTCACCGTCTATACCGCCTTCGAGGCCGAGGACCTCAAGCGCTACGCCGATACCTTCAACGAGGACCATCCCGACATCACCATCAACTGGGTGCGGGACTCCACGGGAATCGTCACGGCGAAACTGCTGGCCGAGAAGAACAATCCGCAGGCCGATGTCGTGTGGGGACTGGCCGCCACGTCGCTGCTGCTGCTCAAGAGCGAGGGCATGCTTGAGCCCTATGCTCCCGTCGGCGTGGAGGCGCTCGATCCAAAGTTCGTCGACAATGACGATCCGCCTGCCTGGGTCGGCCAGGATGCCTGGGTCGCGTCGATCTGCTTCAACACCGTCGAGGGCGAGGCCAACGGCCTGACCGCGCCAGAATCCTGGAGGGACCTCCTGGACCCGATGTACAAAGGCCACGTGATCATGCCGAACCCGAACTCTTCCGGCACCGGATTTCTCGACGTCTCGAGCTGGCTGCAGATGTTCGGCGAGGAGGAGGGCTGGGCCTTCATGGACGCCCTCCACGAGAACATCGCGCGCTACACCCATTCGGGCTCGAAGCCCTGCAAGCTGGCCGCCGCCGGCGAGATCCCGATCGGCGTGTCCTTCGCCTTCCGCGGCGCCAAGTCGAAGGCCGCCGGCGCACCGCTCGAGATCATCGTGCCGAGCGAAGGCGTGGGCTGGGACATGGAAGCCGGTGGCATCATCGCCGGAACCGCCAATCTCGAGGCCGCGCAGACCCTGCTGGACTGGGCCGTGACCCGAAAGGCGATGGAGATGTACAACGTCGGCTATGCGGTGATCGCCATGCCCGGCGTCGCCAAGCCGGTCGAGCATTTCCCCGAAGGTCTGCTTGACGCCATGATCGACAACGACTTCGAGTGGGCCGCCAACAACCGCGCCGCGATCCTCGCCGAATGGCAGTCGCGGTACGACGGCAAGTCGGAGCCCAAGAGCTAGGGCCTGATCCGGGTTTCACGGGGCGGCGCGAGCCGCCCCGTCCGCTCCGGCTGGAGATCGGCCCCATGACTGCCACCTCCACCCCGGATGTCAGCCTGCAAATCTCCGGATTGTGGAAGACCTTCGGGGATTTCGTGGCTCTGAAGGACATCTCGCTCGAGGTGATGGATGGCGAGTTCGTCTGTTTCCTGGGGCCGTCGGGCTGTGGCAAGACCACGTTGCTGAGAGCCATCGCCGGGCTCGACCTGCAGACACGGGGCACCGTCATCCAGGACGGCAGGGACGTCTCCGCCCTGCCGCCCTCGCAGCGGGATTTCGGGATTGTCTTCCAGTCCTACGCCCTCTTCCCGAACCTCACCGTCTACCGCAACGTCGCCTACGGGCTCGAGAACCAGGGGCACGCCAGGGCCGAGATCCGGGCACGGGTGACGGAACTGCTGGAGACCGTGGGACTTCCCGACCAGAGCGACAAGTATCCTGCCCAACTGTCCGGCGGACAGCAGCAACGGGTGGCGCTGGCCCGGGCGATCGCCACCTCGCCCGGTCTGCTGCTGCTCGACGAACCCCTGTCGGCGCTGGATGCCAAGGTACGGGTGCGTCTGCGCCACGAGATCAAGGATCTGCAGCGCAGGCTCGGCGTGACCACGATCATGGTGACCCACGATCAGGAAGAGGCGCTCTCGATGGCCGACCGGATCGTCGTCATGAACCACGGCGTCATCGAACAGATCGGTACGCCGACGACGGTCTACCGAGATCCTGCGTCGCTGTTCGTCGCGGGTTTCATCGGCGAGATGAACCAGTTCGACGCCCGCGTCGTCGACAGCGCCACGGTGCGGGTCGGCCAGAGCGAGTTCTGTTGCCGCACCCATGACCACGAGGCCGGCGCAGCGGTCGTCGCGGCCATCCGGCCCGACGAGATCGTGCCGCTCGGTACCGGGTACCGGCCTTCTCCCGATGACGTCAACTGCGAGAGGGTCACCTTGGCCGACATGGCGTTCCTGGGGTCCTTCTGGCGCTGCCTTCTCCACAGCGAGGATTTCGGCAGAGAGGCGCTGATGGCCGATTTCCCGACGAACGCCGTGCGACGCCTGTCGCTCGAGGCCGGTCAGGACATCCACGTCTCTCTCCAGGAATCCGGCCTCATGGCCTTTGCCCGAGATGTCTGAGAGCGTCGCGGCCCTCCCGAAGGGGGGCCGCGTCAGAGCGAAACTCGGCCGCGACGATGTGATGATGCGGCTGTGGATGGTCGTCATCGCCCTCTATCTGGTCGTGACGCTCGCGTTTCCCCTCTACGCCATGCTGTCGAAGTCGGTGTCGACGTTCCGCTTCGATCTCACCGGGTTCGAATTCCAGGTCTCTGACGAGGAGGGTCATTTCAACACCGCGCCGATCCTTGCCAGCGCGCTGAACGCCGATCTGGACCTCTATGGCGAGACCGATCTTGCGACGGGCAGCGACGGACGCCTGCCGGCGACGACGTTCTTTCCCGAGTTCAGTTTCCGCAGTCCCGTATTGTACCGGATCCGCGGCACGGTCGACGACGCGACGTTCCTCGTCGGCTCGACGCGCCATCAGGGCCGGGAGTGGGTGGAACTCGATTCCAACACCTTCCGCCGCGTGCAACTGCGTCCCGCAGCCTCCTCAGGCCTCGACAACTTCCGCACCTACTTCGCCACGCCGGCGCTCTCCAACTCGATCACGAACTCCCTCGTGATCGCCACCGTGAGCACGATCGTCACCATCGTCCTGGCGTTCGCCTTTGCCTACGCCCTCAATCGGTCCTGCGCGCGCTTCAAGGGATTCTTCCGTCTCGTGGCCATGGCGCCAATCCTGGTTCCCTCCCTGCTTCCCGGGATCGCTCTCGTCTACCTTTTCGGCAACCAGGGGATGCTGAAGGGCCTGCTCATGGGAGAGAGCATCTACGGCCCCATCGGCATCGTGATCGGGGCGGTCTTCTTCACCTTCCCGCACGCCTTCCTCATCATTTCAACGGCGTTGGCGATCTCCGACGCCCGGCTCTACGAAGCCGCCGCCGCGCTTCGCGCCTCGCCGTGGAAGACCTTCTGGACCGTCACCATTCCCGGGGCCCGATACGGTCTGATCTCGGCGGCCTTCGTCGTCTTCAACCTGGTGATCACGGACTTCGGTCTCCCGAAGGTCATCGGCGGCCAGTACAACGTGCTGGCCGTGGACATCTACAAGCAGGTCATCGGCCAGCAGAACTTCGAAATGGGTGCGGTGGTATCGGTGGTGCTGATCATTCCGGCGCTCCTGGCGTTCGCCGTGGACCGCTTCGTGCAGCGCCGCCAGGTGGCTCAGCTCACGGCCCGCTCGGTGCCCTTCCAGCCCAAGCCCGATCGCGCGCGCGATCGCGCCTGGTTCGCGTGCTGCGCTATCATCGCCGTCTTCATTCTCGGCATTCTCGGTGTCTGCCAGTTCGCCGCCCTGGTCAAGTTCTGGCCTTACGACCTCAGTCTCAGTCTCAACAACTACCGCTTCGATCTCATGGATGGAGGCGGCTGGGCGAGTTACTACAACTCGATCAAGATGGGCCTCATCACCGCTGCCATCGGTACCGTGATCATCTTCTTCGGCGCCTTCCTGGTCGAGAAGTCGAATGGCTTCACGACGGGCCGCAACATCTTCCAGATGTTCGCGATGCTGCCGATGGCCATCCCCGGCATGGTACTCGGACTGGCCTACATATTTTTCTTCAACGATCCGGCCAATCCGCTGAACGTCCTCTACGGAACCATGGCCATCCTGGTCATCTGCACGATCACCCACTTCTACACGGTATCCCACCTGACAGCCGTCACGGCGCTGAAGCAGATGGACCGCGAGTTCGAGGCGGTCTCGGCGTCGCTGAAGCAGCCGGCGATGAAGCTGTTCTCCCGGGTGACCGTTCCGGTGTGCCTGCCCGCCATCCTCGACATTTCGATCTATCTCTTCGTCAACGCGATGACGACGGTCTCCGCCGTGGTCTTCCTCTATTCGCCGAAAACGTCGCTGGCCTCGATTGCGGTCCTCAACATGGACGATGCCGGGGACATCGCTCCCGCTGCGGCCATGGGCATGATGATCTTCTATACCAATGCCGCGGCGCGCATCATTCATCTGGCGCTTTCGCGCGGCGTGATGAAGCGGACTCAAGCCTGGCGCTTTCGCTGACCGGATCCATGAGAGCATCGCCGCGGGCGAACTCCATGAACCGCCGGATCAGCCGCACGTTTCGCCGCTGCGACAGGTGGACGATCGATTCGGCCATGCGGGCGCCGAGGTCGGTGACCTCGATGGCAACGACGTCCGGGTCGGGAGTGTGCTCGGCACGCGACACGAACCCCACGCCGCCGCCGGACAGCACGAGATCGCGCACGGCATCGCGCCCCTCGGCCTCGATCGCCACGTCGAGGCCAATGCCAAGCGCCTCGGCCCGCTCAAGAACCTGGCGGCGCGTCGCCGAGCCAGGTTCGCGCAGGACCAGGGGATAGCCGGCAAGATCCCGCATCGTCATGGCCGCGATGCCGGGCGGAACGACGCCCCGCGCGGCAAAGGCGATGATGGGTGTCGATCCGAGATCGAGCGAATCGAGGTCTGCGGCGCCCGGCACCTGGCCAACGACGCCGATATCGGCGTCCCAGTTGCGCAGGGCGTCGAGAATGGTGCCGGTGTTGCCGGGCCTAAGCTGGATTCTCACGTCCGGATGGCGGCGGCGGAAACGGGTGAGAATGTCCGTGATGTGACGCGCCGAATCGGCGTGGATGCGAAGGCGCCCTGATGTCGTGGCGGCGCGTTCCACGAGGAAGGCATCGATCTCGTCCTCGATCTCGAAGTACCGCCTGGTGAGGATCTGGAGCCTGGAGCCGACCTCGGTGAGCCGGACACGCTTGCGGTGGCGGTGGAACAGCCGCAGGTCATGGGCCTGCTCCAGGCGGCGGACCTGTTCGGAGACCGCCGGCTGTGTGAGATGCAACGCTTCGGCGGCCCGCGAAAATCCCCCGAGTCTCGCCACCGCGTGGAAGGCGCGGATCTGCGTGTGGTTCATGGCCGACAGATTATCCATAGACTGAATTGATCGATTCATCGTAAGGAAAGATTTTGTTCCGGACTAGCTCGGGTGCTATCCGATGGTGCCATGACACGAGCCGATCCTTCCGCGCCTTACCTGTTGACGCCCGGTCCCCTGACGACCGCGCCGTCGGTCAGGCAGGCGATGTTGCGCGACTGGGGCAGCCGCGATGACGACTTCATCGCCCTGACACGGGAGACGCGCACGCGGCTTGTCGCCATGCTCGAAGACGCTCGCGAGGACTACGACTGCGTGCCGATGCAGGGAAGCGGCACCTTCTCGGTCGAGGCCATGCTCAACTCCTTCATTCCGGCCCGCGGCAAGGCCCTGATTCCCTCGAACGGCGCCTACGCCCGGCGGATCGCGAAGGTGATGGAGTGCCTCGGTCGCGCCGCGACGGTTCTCGAGAAGGGGGACGGCCAGCCGCTCTGTGGTGCGGACATCGCCGAGGCCCTGGCCCGCGATCCGGCGATTACCCATGTCGTCGCGGTCCACTGCGAGACGAGTTCGGGCATGCTCAATCCTCTGAGCGCCATGGCATCGGCAACCCGGCAGGCGGGACGGCGGTTCCTGATCGATTCCATGTCGGCCTTCGGCGCCCTCCCGCTCTCTCCTTCAGACGTCCCGTTCGACGCCGTGGTGTCGTCGGCCAACAAGTGCATCGAAGGGGTGCCGGGCTTCGCCTTCATCGTCGCCCGCAAGGACGCCCTTGAGACGGCCCGCGGAAACAGCCGGTCGCTCAGCCTCGATGTGCACGACCAGTGGTCGCACATGAACCGGACGGGCCAGTGGCGCTTCACGCCCCCCACCCAGTGCATCGCGGCCTTCGTGGAGGCCCTGCGTCTTCACGAGGCGGAGGGCGGGGTTGCCGGGCGGGGCGCCCGCTATGCCCGCAACCGCGATGTTCTGGTGGAGGGCATGCGCGACGCGGGCTTCGTCACCCTGCTCGACGACCGCTGGCAAAGCCCGGTCATCGTCACGTTCCTGTGCCCGGCAGACGCCGCGTTCGACTTCGACCGGTTCTATGAACTGATGAAGGCAAGGGGATTCGTGATCTATCCCGGCAAGCAGACCGCGGTCGAGAGTTTCCGCATCGGCTGCATCGGGGATCTCGACGAGGACGTCATGCGTCAGGTCGTGGCCGCGGCATGCGCCTCGCTTTCGGACATGGGCGTCGCCAGTGCGGCGCCATCGCTCGTACAATCCAGCGCAGGGGTATCGCAACGATGAACGCCACGGCAGCGGTCGAGACCAACGGTCGTCTCTATCCCTTTCCCAGGGTGCCGGTCATCGCCATCTGTCTCGACGGATGCGAACCGGACTATCTCGACAGGGCGATCGAAGACGGCCTGATGCCGTGCCTGGCGCGGATCCGCGAGACCGGAACCGATTGCCTTGCGGACGCCGTGGTGCCGACCTTCACCAATCCCAACAACCTGTCGATTGCCACCGGTGTGCCGCCTTCGGTGCACGGGATCTGCGGCAACTTCCTCTTCGATCCGGCGACAGGCGAGGAAGTGATGATGAACGATGTCCGGTTCCTGAGGACGGGCACCATCTTCCGCGACCTCCAGAATGCCGGCGCCCGGGTCGGCATCGTCACGGCCAAGGACAAGTTGCGGGCCCTGCTCGGCGCCGGGCTCGCCATGTCGCAAGACCGGGGGCGCTGCTTTTCCGCCGAACGTTGCGACAGCACGACCGTCGCCGAACACGGTATCGAGAACGCCAGCGCGTGGCTCGGCCGGCCCAGGCCCGAGGTCTACTCGGGCGCGCTGAGCGAGTTCGTCTTCGCCGCCGGCGTCAAGCTGTTGCAGGAGTGGTCTCCGGATGTGCTCTATCTCACCACGAGCGACTACATCCAGCACAAGTTCGCGCCCGAGGACTCCGAGGCCAAGGCCTTCTACGCCATGTTCGACCGCTACCTCGCCGCCATGGACGCGGCCGGCGCGGTGATCGTGCTGACGGCCGATCACGGGATGAAGCCCAAGCATCTCGCCGACGGCTCCCCTTCTGTCGTCTACGCCCAGGACCTGCTGGACGGCTGGCTCGGCCGGGATGCCGCCAGGGTCATCCTGCCGATCACCGATCCCTATGTGGTGCATCACGGCGCCCTGGGCTCTTACGCCACCGCCTACCTGCCGCACGATGCAGATGTGGACGCCGTCATCGGGAGGTTCCTGAAGACGAAGGGAATCACCCACGTGCTGACCCGGGACGAAGCCGTGTCGCGGTTCGAGCTGCCGGCTGACCGCATCGGCGACATCGTCATCATTTCAGGGGCCCATGTCTGCATCGGCACCTCGCGTGACCGTCACGATCTCGATCTCCTGAAGGAACCCCTTCGCAGCCATGGCGGCCTGACGGAGCAGGTGGTTCCCTTCATCGTCAATCGTGTCGTCGACATTCCAGACGAGCCGCGCCTGCGCAATTTCGACGCCTTCTTCCACGCCACCGCCGCGGCGGCCGCCTGATGGGCCGGGAGGTTCGTCACGAAGGCATGAGGATCGGCGGCGAGACCGTCTTTACCGATGACGTCATTCCCGTGCACTACCCCTATACAGGCGAGGTGGTCGGCTCGGTCCCAGCAGGCAAGGCCGAACACGCCGCCCGCGCTTTCGAGATTGCCGCCGGCTACCGGGCGACGCTCAGCCGCTACGAGCGCCAAAGGATCCTCCTCGGGGCGGCCGAACTCATCGAACGCAAGCGCGACTGGCTCGCCCGCTGGCTCACCCTGGAACTCGGCATCTGCCACCGCCACGCCCTCTACGAGACGGGAAGGGCCTGCGATGTCTTCACCTTCGCCGGACAGATGGCGCTGGTCGACGACGGTACGGTCTTTTCCTGCGACCTCACGCCGCAGGGCAAGGAACGCAAGATCTACACGAAGCGTGAACCGGTGCGCGCCATCAGCGCCATCACCCCGTTCAATCACCCTCTCAACATGGTCAGCCACAAGGTGGCGCCATCAGTCGCGACCAACAACTGCATGGTCTGCAAGCCCACGGAGCAGACGCCCCTGACGGCCATCGCCCTTGCCGACATCCTCTACGAGGCCGGGCTTCCGCCCGAGATGTTCCAGGTTGTCACCGGCTGGCCTGCCGATATCGGCGACGAGATGATCACCAACCGGAACATCGACATCATCACGTTCACCGGCGGGGTGCCTGTCGGCAAGATGATCGCGGAGAAGGCCGGGTTCCGGCGCACCGCCCTGGAACTCGGCGGCAACGATCCCCTGATCGTCCTCAACGACCTCGGCGACGACGATCTCCACAAGGCAGCCGGACTCGCCGTCGCCGGAGCCACCGGCAACTCCGGCCAGCGCTGCACCGCCGTCAAGCGCATTCTCGTGCAGGAGAGCGTGGCGGAAACGTTCGTCGCCCGCGTCCTCGCGTTGGCCCGCGCCATCAGGTTCGGCGACCCCGAGGACCCGGCCACGGAACTCGGCTGCGTCATCGATGCCGAGGCCGCGACGCTTTTCGAGAATCGGGTCCTCGACGCCGCCAGCGCCGGCGCCCGGATTCTCTATCACCCGGAACGGCGGGGAGCTCTCCTGCCACCGATCGTCGTCGACCACGTGCCCCACGACAGCGAACTCGTGATGGAGGAGACATTCGGTCCGGTCATTCCGATCCTCCGCGTACCCGATGACGATGCCGCCGTCATGGCCATTTCGAACGGCACGCCCTTCGGCCTGTCCTCGGGGGTCTGCACCAACGATCTCGGGCGCGCCATTGCCTTCATCAACGGGCTCGACGTCGGCACCTGCAACATCTGGGAGCAGCCCGGCTATCGTATCGAGATGTCACCGTTCGGCGGAATCAAGGACAGCGGCAACGGCGTCAAGGAGGGTGTCGTGGAGGCCATGAGGTTCTTCACCAACGTCAAGACCTACTCGCTTCCGTGGCCCGGATGACTGGCCCGACCGTTCACGGGGAAGGCGAATCCAATCTCTCGGCGGCGCGACGCGCCTGGACATCAGGCACCCGTTCCATGCCGCTTCTCGAGCGCGATGCCGGCGCCTTCCTGCACCAGAGTCTCTCCACGCCCTGCCTGACGACGGTCCGGCATGCCGAAGGTATCTGGATTGAGGATCACGACGGGCGCCGTTTCATGGACTTTCACGGCAACTCCGTCCATCACATCGGCTACGGTCACCCCACGGTCATCGCGGCGATCAAGGCACAGCTCGACGCCTTGCCGTTCTCACCGCGCCGCTTCACCAACGAGCCGGCCATCCGCCTCGCCGAGCGGCTGGGCGAACTTGCGCCGGGCGGGAACGCCAAGGTGCTGTTCACCACCGGAGGTTCCGACGCCAACGAGGTCGCCCTCAAGATTGCCCGCGCGGCGACGGGGCGCTTCAAGACCGTGTCGTTCTGGGACTCATTCCATGGCGCCGGACTGGGGGCGGCGGCGATCGGCGGCGAGGCGACCTTTCGCAGCCATATCGCCGGCCCGCTGCTGCCGGGTACGGAACACGTGGCGCCGTTCGCCTGCTATCGGTGCCCCTACAGCCATGCCGGGCCGCATGTCTGCGGCCTGGCCTGCGCGCGGATGGTCGACTACGTGCTCGAGCGCGAGGGCGACGTTGCCGCCGTCATCGGCGAACCCATGCGGGCAGTTCCCCATGTTCCGCCGCCCGGATTCTGGAGGGCGGTGCGCGAGGCTTGCGATCGCCACGGCGCCCTGCTGATCCTCGACGAGATTCCCACCGGCCTCGGAAAGACCGGCCGGATGTTCGCCTGTGAACACGACGATGTCGTTCCCGACATCGTGACCCTGGGCAAGGCCCTGGGCGGCGGCATACTTCCGATCGCGGCCTGCCTGGCGCGTCCCGGCCTCGATGTCGGCGGCGACTTCGCCATCGGTCACTACACCCACGAGAAGAACCCGGTGACGGCAGCGGCAGCCCTCGCCACACTGGAGGTCATCGAGGAGGAAGGCCTCGTCGAGAGGGCCGCCGACCTTGGCGCCCATGCCCTGGCAAGGCTGCGCTGCTTCGGAATCGACCAGCCTCTCGTCGGCGATGTGCGCGGCCGCGGACTGATGCTCGGAGTCGAGATCGTGAAGGACCGGGCGACACGGGAGGAGAATCACGAGGCAGCCGAGCGGATCTTCTACCGCTGCCTCGAGGGCGGCGTGAGCTTCAAGATCAGCCAGGGGTGTGTTCTTACCCTGTCGCCTCCGCTCGTCATCTCCAGGGAAGATCTCGACCGGGCCCTCGATGTCGTCCAGCACGCGATCGACCAGGAGGGTCGCCGTCGATGAGGATCGTGCGGACCGATTGCGAGATCAACACTCCGCGTATCGACGAAGAGCTCCGGCGGGACGGACACGATCTTGTTCTGTTGCCCCACGTCATCCCCGAGGCACGCCTGATCGAGGCCCTGGCCGACGCCGATGTCCTCCTTGCGTGCTACACGCCCGTCACCGCGAAATCCATCTCCGCCGCTACCCGTTTGCGCGGTATCGTCAAGTATGGTGTCGGCATCGATGCCATCGACATCGCGGCGGCAAGGCACCGCGGCATCACGGTGGTCAACATTCCGACCTATGCCGAAGAGACCGTGGCCGAGGCTGCCTTCGCCCTCATCATCGCTCTCGCCAGGCGCCTGCCGGATCTCCATCGTCACATGCAACAACACGGCTGGGCCTGGCCGGAACCAGCCTGGATCGGTTCGGACATCGCCGGCCAGACGATCGGCATTGTCGGACTTGGCCGGATCGGCCGCAGCCTGGCGCACATGGCCGGACACGGCTTTCGCGCCCGCGTCGTGGCTTTTGACCCTTGCGTTTCGGCCGCCGACATGGAAGCGCTCGGCGTCGTGAAGCTCGATACCCTCGACGATCTCATGGCAGCGGCCGATGCGGTGGCGGTGCTGGCGGTTCTCGACAGCACCACCCGGGGCATGATCGGTGCCCGCGAACTCGCCCTGATGAAACCGACGGCGATCCTCGTCAATGTCTCGCGCGGCGCCATCGTCGACGAGACAGCACTCGTCCAGGCACTCCTGGAGCACCGGATCGCCGGCGCCGGACTGGATGTCTTCGACGACGAGCCCCTGGCACGCAAGGGGCACCCCCTGTCCGCTCTCTACGGCATGCCGAACGTCATTCTCACACCGCACCTTGCGTTCTATACGCGGCAAGCGATGGCGCGCCTCGAACGCGAGACACTGGAGCGATGTCGCGAACTTCTGAACAGCGAGCCGGTGCGTATCAGATCGACCGACAGCCGGCTCGCGGGTCAGGCCAACGTCACGTACACCCCAGCGCCCTGACAATCACGCCCTCGACGACACGATCGGGGAACATGGCGAGGGCGGCGATGGTCTCCTTCCTGATCCTGGATCCTTCGCGCCAGGCCTGCCTGAGGAACAGGCGGACTTGCCGGGCTGGTCGGGGGGCGCGTTCGATGTTGAAGGCCGTGAGGCGGTCGTCATGGGAACACAAGACGGTGTACGCACGCCGGTCGCGCCATTTGCACCTCTGATACAGCGAGTTAGACAAGTTGAGGGCCAGTTGAGTTCCGCCTAGAGTCCGGCATGGCAACGTCTCCTGTCGTTCTCTCGCTCAACGAGATTCTCTTCCATTTCTCCCGTGCTGCCGCCGGCGCCGGCGCTCCCGTCGGCATCTGTGAGGAGTTTGCCGACACTGCGGCTTGGCTTGCCTTCATCGACATGGACCCGGCCCGGGCGGCACTGTCGGCGCTCGATGCCCTGGCCAGAAACGAAAGCGGCGGTGACCTCGTGATCCGGGACAATCGGGTTGCCTGTCTGGACGGCGGAACGGTATCGGCGATCTTCGCCGGCCCCGTCGTCACGGACCGGCTCGCCGTGGCGCCGGCCGAACCCATGACACTCCAGGTGGAAGAGGTGGATGTCCCGCTTCTTCTTGCAGGCGCCGTAGCCGCTGCCGGCTCAGGCCACGTCCGCCTTTCCTGGTGGAGAGGCGCCGAAACGGTCATCGACGTCGCCGGGAACATGGTGGCGGTGAATGGGGACACCACCTGTGGCCAGGCAGCGGTGACGGTCGTGGCGAATGCTCCGGGCGCCTCCATTCCCGACTGCATCCCCCTCAACGCCATCGAAGAGGGACGACAAGCGGCGCTGGACCACGGCATTGCTGTCGACGGCGCGGCCTGGTCCGGCGTTCTCGCCTACTATGGCAAGACGCTGGTGCCCTCGACCGATCGGTCGAGAAGCGACGGCGCGGGACCGGCTGACGGAACGTGAATGTACGTTGAATTCCCCACCGCGGCACGGAGAGGGCGCACGATATCGGTTCCGGGAAACTGGAAAGGCACACCAGGTGACCGTACTGGAACCTGACCTCATCCCAGGGATCCCGCACCTTGCGTTACGGTCGTCCGAACTCTCCAAGGCTCGTCATGCATGAAAGACGAAGCGGCCGTCGACCACGGTTGCATCCGGCTTCAGTGTCTCCAGAGTTCTCTCGTCGACGGTCGTCGGATCACAGGGGAGGATCGAGAAATCGGCCAGCTTGCCCGGGGTCAGGCTACCCTTGAGATCCTCCTCGAACGAAAGGCGTGCGGCCTCGATGGTGCAGGTTCTCAACGCCGCCATGCCATCAAGCCTCTGATCCGGCCCGATGCATCGTCCGGTGACATGCTCGCGCCTTTGGCGTGTTACGGCCATGGTCTTGAACAGGGAAACGGGAATGTTGTCCGAGCCGACCGCGACCGTAATGCCAGCCTCCAGCAGGGACTTGTGGGCCGCGACCTCGTTGCCTTCGTTCGGCGCGTCGAAGTAGTCATCACCGTTCTTCCAGAGTTGATAGACCGGAATGGTGGTGATGATGAGACCGAGTCGACGCACGCGTTTGTAGTCGGATGGCGCGAGCTGACCGACATGCTCCATCACCCAGCGGCGCCTCGCGATGGGATAGCGCTCGGCGAGTCGCTCGAAGATCGGCAGAACCCGTCCCAGATCCTCGAGGATCACCGTGTGAACACGCAGGTCGAATTCGGCAGCCAGGGAAACAAGCGCGGCGTACTGTTCTTCGTCGTTGCACCATTCGACGAAGCCGGCCCATCCGGTATCGGGCAGAGATTCACGCATCAGTTCGGAGGTACAGGCGTTCCCTCCAAAGCCGATGTAGACACCCGATACACGCAACCATTCATCGCCCAGTCCGCGGCCTCGGGCAAAACCCAGCCAGTCTCGCATGATTCGACGGGCTTCGTCCGTGTTGCTCCAGGTCGGGCTGATCGTCAATGACACGCGGACGCTGAGTTTCCGCTCCTCCCAGAGCTGCTGGTAGAGCCCGACGCTCATGGCGTAGGAGCCATGGCCTTCGTAGACGCTGGTCGTTCCGGCGGCATTGTAGGTTTTCATGGAGCGCTGAATTGCTTCGAAGCGCTGGTGCCAGGTGAAACCTGGCAGGCCCTTCAGGAGATCGAACTCGAGGCTTGGGCGCTCGTTTCGCTCGATGATGATGCCACTGGGAACGCCGTCCGAATCGCACACGACCTCGACGCCGTCACAGCGTGCCCTGGCTCCCTGAAAGATGCCGGCACGTTCCAGTGCCAGGCTGTTCAATGCTGCATGGGTCGGCATCCGGCTCCAGGAGCCGAAGGGCGCCATGATGTAAACGGCATGGTCGGGAGCCACTTCGTCGAGCTCCCGGCGGTCAGGCAGGCGACCTTCGACAAGCGCCGAGGGGCCGTCCAGATAATAGGGAGCGGTTCCGACCGGCATTGTGACGATCCATTCGCCTTTCGGTTTCGCGGCAGCAGCAGCGGCCACCCGCGACAGGACATCGCCGAGTGAACGTGCGTCCGCCAGACTGATCCGAATGTCCTTGAGGCCCTCGCGCTCCATGTGGGCATGGGCGTCGATCAATCCGGGAATGACGCATCGGCCCTCAAGATCGACCGTCTCGGTTCCGGAGGGAAGGTCGCCAGCGATCTCGTCGTTGCGACCGACCTCGACTATCCGGCCATCGCGAACCAGCATGGCCTCGGCACGGGGCGAGGCAGCATCCATGGTCACGATGTCCCCACCACACACGAACAAGGGGCGGCTCATGACCTGACTTCCCTCATTTCGCCCGAACGATCATCGTGCTTCGGCGCCATACCAGGGAAAAATCCGGTCGAGTGACGCCGCAAACAGCGTGTCGGCCAGGAATCCCAGTGCGCCCAGCGCCATCAGACCGACAAACATCATGTCGACTCTGAACACCAGGTGAGAAAAGGAGATAAGGTAGCCCAGACCACTGCTTGCCCCGACCAGTTCCGCGGCAACCAGGATGACAAAGGCAACGGCAGTGGCTTGGCGCAAGCCTGCAATGATGAACGGCAACGCCGCTGGCAGAACAACCTGCAGCATGACTCCAGCGGGTGACGCCCCCAGACTTGCTGCCGACCGAACATAGATGTTGGGCACGTCACGGACGCCGATGAACGTGTTCACCCAGACGGGGAAGAATGTACCCCAGGTGATCAGGGCAATCTTGGGCGTTTCGCCCAGGCCAAACCAGACGATGGCCAGTGGAACGAAAGCAATTGACGGTATGGACCTCAGGCTGTGAAGCACGGGATCGGACAGGTCGCGCAGCATCATGAGGCGGCCTGTCAGCAAGCCGACAACGATACCGGCTGTCGAACCCAGCACGAAACCGGCAATCGCTCGCTTCAGGCTCGACCACGCATGACCGGCAAGTTCACCGCTGGCAATCAGATCCCACAGGGTTCCGACAACACCGGAAGGCGGAGGAAACATTTGCAGGTTCACCCCGGGAACCACGCGTGGAGCGATCTCCCAGACAATCAAGAACAGGATCACACCCGCAATGTTCAGCATCAGGCGTTGGACCCGGCGGCGGTGGCGACTGCGCTGCAGGTCGTGGCGAAATCTCTCCTCGATCTTTCGCACAAGATCCGGCGTCAATACCTCCCGTTCACCAGCACGAGCGGAACGAAAGTCCGTTTCCATCTCCGTCATGACGCTGAAACTCCTTGCCGATGGAAGATACCGTTGACCTTTGCATAGAGCCGTCCGAACTCGAGTTCACTCCGGTTCCGTGGCCGAGCGATGTCCACTTCCACCGTTTCCTGTATCTGGCCGGGATTGGGTGACATCACCACAATGCGGTCCCCGAGATAGACGGCCTCCTCGATGTTGTGCGTGATGAAGAAGATCGTGATGCCGATCTCCTCCCAGATCCTCAGAAGTTCGGTCTGAAGGGAGGCGCGGGTCAGGGCGTCGACTGCTGCAAAGGGTTCATCCATCAGCAGGATCCGGGGGTGATTCACCAGCGCCCGCGCCACAGCCACCCGCTGACGCATGCCGCCAGAAAGCTCGAAAGGATAGCGTCGGGCCGCATCTGCAAGACCGACCAGATTCAATGCCTCGTGAGCGCGTTCTCTTCGCTCGGCCTTTGCCATGCCCCGCATTTTCAGACCGAACTCAACGTTGCGCTGTGCTGTCAACCAAGGGAAAAGGGCGTACTCCTGGAAGACGACACCGCGTTCAGGTGCCGGCCCGGAGATCGGCGTCTTGTCGAAACGAAGTTCACCACGCGTCGGTTCGATGAAGCCGGCGATCAGGTTGAGGAGCGTCGTCTTTCCGCACCCGCTCGGACCGATCGCGCACATGAACTCCCCATCCCGGATGGACAGCGACACGTCGAGAAGCGCCCAGGTAGACTCGCCTTCCGTCGAGGGAAAGAGCTTGGAGACATGTTCGATCGCAACCACGCCTTCATCAGGCCGCTTGGACACATGGCCTTTACTGGAGGATCGAGCCGCCTCGCTTCCCCGCGCGACTCGTCTCACGCTCTTCCCTCGCCACCACCTGAAATCAGCCCGACAGGTTCACGCGCTCAGGTGCCAACTTCTGGAGAGCGTCCTCGTAAACCGCACCCCTGAAGAGAGCGCGCAGGTCGCCATCGTACTCCGGTGAGATACCCTGACCTATTGCCCACTCGGCTTCCGCAACCATGACGTCGACCAGGCCGTCATCGAGTATCACCCCGATATCCAGCAGGTCCATTCCCGTGGAGGTGTCATCGATGGACGTCGCGGTCCGTTCGGCAACATGCTCGATTGCCTGGGAGCGGTCCGTGTTGATCAGTTCTTCCGCATCCAACAGGCTCTGCACCGCCATTTCGACCGTTTCCGGTGATTCCTCGACCAGGCTGCTGTGGGCGACAAGAATCAGGTGGTACGCCCAGATCTCTTCAATGCCTTCCCGATCCAGCACGACAATGTCTTCGCCTGCCTGGTTCTGGGCCGCAATGGCTGTCAGCCAGTCCCAAGCAAACGCGTCGACATCTCCGCGAACAACCGCGGTCACCATTTCCGGACCACCCATGTTCACCAATTCAACATCACCCAATGTCATGCCATGAAGCGCCAGCCATTGATTGAGGAAGAAATGGCCACTCGTGCCGACCTTGGTGGCGATTTTTCTGCCCTTGAGGTCAGAGGGTTCGGAAACGCCCAGAGTCCTGTTGGCGGCCACCAGCATTTCCCTGGAGGAGCGGCTGAAATCAGCCACGATGCGTGGTTCCAGACCGCGCATCTGTGCAAGCAATGTCGGGCTCTGGGTGGTCGTGCAAAAGTCGGCATTTTCCGTCAGCACTGCATCAAGCGCCAGACGACCGGCCGTAAACTTGGCGACGCTGGCCTCCAGGCCATTCTTGGCCCACAGGCCGGCGGCATCTGCCGTATAGACCACGGCCCAGCCGTGTCCTTCGCTCTCCGCGACGGTAATGGAAGTCCCGGCGTGCGCCGGAATGACAACGGAAGGAACGACTGCCGCCAATCCCAGGCAGCTACCTGTTTGAAGAAAACTACGACGGGAAAACATGTCTTGGTCCTCCTCATTCCATTGTTGCATCCAAATGGTGTCACCCATGGCTCTTGAAACGGCCATGTTGTGTTAACCGGCAAGTATGCAGCATTTTCACTTTTTTTTCATCACAGTCCTCGCCATTGTCTTGGACGAAGACAGAATCCCTTGGTGTCGTTGGGCATCGTGATCTTCTTTCCCCATCCTGGTTGCTTTGGTCGTGTCCCCGGCATCGGCCATCGCGGTTCCGGCATAGGGTTGGATCGACGCAAGACCAACCTGCGCGGTGGTCAGGCTGGTGCAGGCCACGACAGTATCACCACCCTCCCCTTCACATTGTCCGGTGTCTTCGCCAAGATGAGGCGCCCGTCCCCCAGTCATCCGGACAGTCGATGAAGTGTGCAGTATTGCGGGAGCGTCACCCCGGCGAGACCAGGGTTGCCGCCTCTCCCGACATGATCAAGAGGCTGAAGAACCAGGGTGTCGCAGTCGCCATTGAAGCGGGAGCGGGCGAGGCCGCCGGCTGGACGGACGACACGTTTCGCGAGGCCGGCGCAATCGTGTCCGCCGATGCCGCAGATGTCCTGGCCGGCGCCGACGTCGTCTTCAAGCTCGGCCGGCCGGTCGCCACGGATGACGTCGACGAGCTGACCCTCATTCCCGAAGGATGCGTCATCGTTGGTCTCATCAATCCCCTCGTCGACCGCGAACAGTACGCCGGCTACGCCGCCAGGCGGCTGACCGTACTGGCCATGGAACTGATTCCCAGGATCAGCCGCGCCCAGTCGATGGACGCCCTGACATCCCAGGCCAGCCTGGCCGGTTACAAGGCGGTGCTGGACGCCTGCATGTTCTTTGGCCGCGCCATGCCCATGATGATGACGGCCGCCGGCACGATCGCGCCGGCGCGGGTGCTGGTCCTTGGCGCCGGCGTGGCGGGGCTCCAGGCCATTGCCACGTCACGGCGGCTCGGCGCCGTGGTCGAGGCTTTCGACGTGCGCGCGGCTGTCAAGGAGGAGGTGGAGAGTCTCGGCGCCACCTTCGTGGAAGTCCCCGGCGCCGCTGATGCCGAGACCGAGAAAGGCTATGCCCGGGAGATGGATGACGCCTTTCTCGCCCGCCAGGGTGAGGTGATCGCGGACGCCCTGAAGAAAGCCGACATCTGCATCACCACCGCGCGTGTTCCCGGGCGCCCGGCACCGCGGCTCGTGACCACCGCCATGGTCCGGGACATGAAGCCAGGTTCGGTCATCGTCGATCTCGCGGTCGAGGATGGAGGCAACTGCGACGGCAGCCGCCGCGACGAGATCGTCGATGCTGACGGCGTCACCATTGTCGGGTTTTCCAACGTGGCGGGACGCCTGGCGGCCGATGCCTCGACCTTCTATGCACGCAACCTGTTCAATCTCATCACTCCCTTCATCGACACCTCCGCCGGGCGCCTGGCGCTCGATCACGCAGACGAGGTGATCAATGGCATGTGCGTGATGCGTGACGGCGTGCTTGTCCATCCCCTGCTCTGCGACACGAAGGAGTGCTGAGTTCATGGAAGCCGCTGTCGATCCGTTCTTCTTCCGGCTGACGATCTTCGTGCTCGCCATCTTTGTCGGGTACCACGTGGTCTGGGCCGTGACTCCGGCACTTCACACACCCCTGATGTCGGTCACCAATGCGATTTCCAGCGTCATCATCGTTGGTGCGCTGATCGCGGCCGGCCCGGAGGGAATGGATCTCTCAGGCATCCTTGGTTTCGTCGCCGTCACCCTGGCGGCCATCAACATCTTTGGCGGCTTTGCCGTGACCCAGCGCATGCTGGAGATGTTTCGCCGGAAGGACGGCGCCAGGGGACAGGATCCATGACCACCGACCTGGCGGCCCTCGCCTACCTGATCGCGGCGGTCTGCTTCATCCTGGCATTGAAGGGCCTCTCGGCGCCTGGATCGTCGCGCCGGGGCAATCTCATCGGCATGATCGGCATGGTCATCGCCGTGGCGGTAACGATCGCCGATCCCTCCGTCATGTCCTACTGGTGGATCGCCGGCGGCCTTCTCGTCGGTGGCGCCATCGGCACGGCCATCGCCTTCAACATCCGGATGACGGCGATGCCGCAGCTGGTGGCGGCCTTTCACAGCCTGGTGGGCCTGGCGGCCGTTCTCGTCGCGGCGGCAGCGCTCTATTCTCCGGAAGCCTACGGCATCGTCGGCGCCGACGGCGCCATCCGGCTTGCCAGCAGGATCGAGATGATCCTCGGCATGGCGATCGGCGCCATCACCTTTTCGGGTTCCGTGGTCGCCTTCGCCAAGCTCCAGGGTCTGGTGTCCGGCGCCCCGATGGTCTTCCGGGGACAGCATCTTCTCAACCTGCTGACCGGCGCCGTCATGGCCGCAGCCGGCGTGTGGTTTGCCACCAACGGCAACGCGGACGCCTTCTGGATTGTCGCCGCACTGGCCTTCCTGATCGGTGTCACCCTCATCGTCCCGATCGGCGGCGCGGACATGCCGGTGGTTGTTTCCATGCTCAACAGCTATTCCGGCTGGGCCGCGGCCGGTATCGGCTTCACCCTGGAGAACGAACTCCTCATCATCACCGGCGCCCTCGTCGGATCGTCCGGCGCCATCCTGAGCTACATCATGTGCAAGGGCATGAACCGCTCCTTCGTCAACGTCATCCTGGGCGGATTCGGCGGTTCCGGACCGGTCGACACGGCAGCCGGCCAGCGCAAGGTGAACCAGGGTAGCGCCGACGATGCCGCCTTCATCCTGCAGAATGCCCGCAAGGCAATCATCATCCCCGGATACGGCATGGCGGTCGCCCAGGCTCAGCACGCCCTGAGGGACATGGCCGACAAGCTCAAGGACAACGGCGTCGAGGTGGCCTACGCCATCCACCCCGTCGCCGGGCGCATGCCCGGGCACATGAATGTCCTGCTCGCCGAAGCGAACATTCCCTATGACGAGGTTTTCGAACTCGAGGAGATCAACTCACAGTTCTCCACCGCCGACGTCGCCTTCGTGATCGGCGCCAACGATGTCTGCAATCCCCTGGCCAAGACCGATCCCTCGTGTCCGATTGCCGGCATGCCGGTGCTCAACGCCGAGAACGCAGCCGCCGTCATGGTGGTCAAGCGATCGCTTTCGCCGGGATATGCCGGAATCGACAACCCGCTGTTCTACCGCAACAACACCATGATGCTGTTCGCGGATGCGAGGAAGATGGTCGAGGATATTGTGAAGGGACTTTGAAGGGGACTCAGGCGTTGCCTTCCCTCAGGGCCCGCTTGCGGGCCATCTTGCGGGCCCGGCGCACGCCTTCGGCGCGCTCGCGCTTCTTCTTCTCCGACGGTTTCTCGAAGTGGCGGCGCAGTTTCATCTCACGATAGACGCCCTCGCGCTGCAGCTTCTTCTTCAGCGCCCGCAGGGCCTGGTCGACGTTGTTGTCGCGGACAATGATGTGAACGATGGGTCTTCTCCTCACGGCTCGGCCGGCATCGTGATATCCCGGCGCGTGTGCTAATACCATGCTACCCGGGTCTTTGTGAAGGGTGCATGGCGCGAGGGTACCGATGACGGAGATGTCTGGAGAAATCCGCCTCGACTGGATCGAGGAGACTTGCGACATTGGCAATGTCCCCCATCTGGACTTTCCCGACGCCACGCCGGAGGCGCTTGCGCCCTGCCTGGGGCGGCTTGAGTCCGCTGCAATCGATCGGGGGATGGCGGCGTCAACCCGTCAACGCATCCTCGAACAACTGTCCGATACCGGCGCCACGGTGCTCACGCGGCACTTTCCGGTGCTCTCCGCCGAACATGTCTGTTCCGCGGCCACCGGTTTCGGCCTCCGCCGCCTCGAAGGCGGCATGGCGACGGGCGAGGAGAGCCACCGGTGACGCTGCTGAAGATCGCGCGCATGGGGCATCCGGTGCTGGCGAGGCGCGCCGAAGAGGTGGCGGACCCGACGGCGCCCGAGGTGCGCTCGTTCGTCGAAGACATGATCGAGACCATGCACGACGCGGGCGGCGTGGGTCTCGCGGCGCCGCAGGTCCATGTTCCCTTGCGCATCGTGGTGTTCATGCCTCCCGATGCCCCGGAGGACGAACCGGTCCTGGCGCTCGTCAACCCTGCCCTCGAGATCCTCACCGACGAGCGCGTGGAGGGCTGGGAGGGATGTCTTTCGGTTCCCGGGCTGCAGGGGCTTGTACCGCGCGCGCCCAGCGTGAGCTACACCGGCATCACGCCTGACGGGGTCGAGGTCTCAAGGACCGTGGACGGCTATCATGCGGTGGTGGTTCAGCACGAGTTCGACCATCTCGACGGCATCCTCTACCCGCAGCGCATGACGGACATGCGGCATCTCATCTTCACCTCGGAACGGCACTGGCGCGCCGATGAGGAGGAGTCATGACGACGGCTTCCGCCACCAGGCAGGATCTCAGGCGGCGGCTTCTTGCCGCCACCCTTCCCCATGTGCCCTTTGACGGCTGGACCCGCGCATCGATCGATGCCGGCGCCGCCGATGCCGGCATGGCGGCGGGCGAGGCCCGCCGACTGTTTCCGGAAGGGCCCGGCGAGATGGTGTCCTTCTTTCTCGCCGAGGGCGACCGCGCCATGCTCGATGAACTCTCGGCGATCAGTCTCGCAGACATGAAAGTACGAGACCGCATTGCCACGGCGGTGAGAATCCGCCTCGAGGTCGATGGCAATCATCGCGAGGCGGTGCTGAGGGCCGCCGCCATGAAGACCGGTCCCTCCGGCGCCCGGGCGCTCTGGCGCACGGCCGACACCATCTGGTATGCCGCCGGAGACACGGCAACCGACTTCAACTACTACACCAAGCGGCTGCTGCTGGCGGGCGTCCATGCGTCGACACTGCTCTGCTGGCTCAACGACGACAGTCCGGGCCGTGAAGAGACCTGGGCCTTTCTCGACCGCCGCATTGCCGATGTCATGACCATCGGCACGCTGAAGACGCGCCTCCCCCGGCTGCGACCGGGACCCTTAGCCCGTTTCGCCATGTCACGATCACCCCTATCCGGCTGCCGGTCCGATCGATGATCGTGTCGACATTGGCTGAATTGAGCGCTTGGCGGCCCGTGTCGGGAATGGCGTTCATCGCGGTCTCGCAGTCCAGGGGTCGACGGTCTCGACGCCGGTGTTGCGGAACTCGCCGGTGTTCCGAGTCACGATCGCGAGCCCGCGCGTAGCCGCAGCGGCGGCGAGGAATGCGTCCGGCACGTGATCGTCGAGTGATTCGCTTCGTCGCCGCTTGCCCTCCATGATCCTTGCGCAAGCCTGGGCGTCGGCCTGTGACCAGTCGACGATGCGGTCCTCGAACAACTCGTCGAGAAGATCGTGGAATCGGTCGGCGAGACCGCGCCGACGCTTGCCCGGGGCCAGACGACCGATGCCATCGAGTACCTCCCAGACGGTAATGGAGGCGATTCCGAGACCTTCATCGGCGATCGAGTCGAGATAGGAAGCGACCCGAGGCTCGGGGCTTGGGCGCATCATCTCGGAAACAACGTTGGTATCTATGAGCCACGTGAGCGGAGCGGTCATTCCTCGCTCTCACCGGAGAACGACAAGGGTTTGTAGCCACGACGCACCGGGACCGGAAGCTCGACGCCGTACTGCTCTCCGAAATGGCGCGCGAAGGCCTCGGACGGTTTCGGGCGGCGCTCAGTCTTCGTGCGCTTCTCGTGTATCAAGCGACGGACCATCTCTTCCATTGAGACACCGCGTTGACGCGAGAAGCGCCGGAGCCAGGACTTGTCTCCCGGATCGATGTCACGGACGGTAATGCTGGTGCCCACGCACTCGCCTCCTGTTGGGTCGGGCCCTCTTCTACGGCTCCTCCATCAATCAAAACATGCTATCAGAATCTGCGGGTCAAAGTCTTGCTCCGCCTGCCGTCGCGACGCCGGTACCAGCTTCCATCATGCCGACAGGGCCCACACGCGGCCCGGAAACCGATGAGGGCGTTGAACTCTCCCGGAACGGCTCCGAATCGCGTGAGTGACATCGCCCGTGCACGGGCCCTCGCTCATCCGTCCAGGTCCGTCTCCCATGGCGTCAGCCTGGGGATCCAGCGCGGCACGTTTGCCTTGTAGTGCCGATAGTCCTCGCCGAGCCGTCGTTCGAGGTCCGGCTCCTCCACCCGCACGAAGTAGAGCGAGTTGAGAAGGAAGAAGCCAAGCATCCAGCCTGCGACGGGCCATGAGCCAAGAATGAGGGATTCGCCGGCGAGCATGAAGAGAACGCCCGTGATCATAGGGTTTCGGACGTAGCGATAGGGACCGCGGACGACCAGTCTCTGCGGCGGCGCCCACGGAGCTGGAGTGCCCTTGCCCACGGTCAGGAACAGTCTGACCGTCCAGACCGCGATGACGAGTCCGTTCACGGCCACGACAAGACCAATCCAGAATCGCGTCCCGGTGATCTCTGCCGGCACCATGTCCGCCGAGGTGCCGGCCGCGATCCAGAGCAGGGCTCCGGGAATGTAGACGAGCGCCGTCCCCGGCAGGATCACAATGGCCTTGATGAGTTCCACGTTCATGCGGGCAACTCCGACAACGGGGGTCTTCCCGGTCCCATGAACTTGATCGGGACCGGGGCAAGGGACCGGTCAGAGCATTGAATTCTCCCGGAATGGTGACGATCGCCTGAGTGGCACTGCCCGTGCACGGCACCTAACCCTCATTCATCCTTGTCACTCTGGTCTCTTCGCCGACGCCCGGAAACTGCGCAACGTCCAGCGCATCGTTCCCGTCATGTGCAACGAGGACGCCTCCCACCATCATAGGCGAATATGCTGCAGCATCCCTGATCACCTGAAGCATCGGCTCATCCACAGCTGTGACCAAAGTCGAGCCGACTACCATCTTGCCAAGGCGCCCAATACGGTACGATTCAAGGACGGCACCGAGCAAATCAAACAGGCCGCCAATGCCGTTCTCATCACCTTTCGGTCATAACTTTTCACTGATGACAGGTTTGCGGGTGACCCACTCCTCGGTGCCCCGAGGACACACTCCGACGCCTCTGGAACAGCCATCATCGGTGCAATAGTATATGAAGCAGACCACTTCCCGGGCCTAGGCCCTCCATTGCCGTCGCTGGGACGACCCGGAGGCAGAATAGTGAGCAATACACATCTGACCAACCTTCTCTCACAGCTCAGAGCGTTACCGCGCGAAACCGAGTGGGTCGAGTTTAAGCACAATAACTCCGATCCTAATGAAATCGGTGAATACATTTCAGCCTTAGCTAACGCGGCTGCCATTTCACACAAGACCTATGCGTACTTGGTGGGGAGTGCGTGACGAGGACCACGAGGTGGTTGGCGAAAGGGTGGGGAGCGAGTGGCTTTCACATATGCTAGCCCGGATCGTCGAGTTCTGTGATATATGTGAATATTTACAGCACAACAGCACGAACTGCCGATGTGGCCTATTCGACGGCGGCCGATGACGTCTGACGGCGGTGCGCTCGGTCGGGAATACATTTCAGCCTTTGTCGATTATCTTCCCGGGCGCTCGAGCACGACGACCCGGCTGCGCATCTTCGCCCTGGCCCTGGGGTCATCTCAACGATCATGACCGTCTGCGTGACGATCCCGCTCTCGACCTATGGAGAGGTACTTGGCGGCATCGAGCATGGGGCCTGGAACTCAGTCTGCGGATGACGATCGGACCACGAGGATTGTCCTGGGTTGGATCCACGGCCATCAGGAAGGCAGGCACTTCCACGGGTACTACGATCACCATTGCTTCCTGCCGCTCTTCATCGTCTGCGTTCCTGTCGGCGGCTGGATCCTTATTCCCAAATCGGAAGATCCGCCGTGGCCTGGTGCGAGGCTCATGATGTCGATGCAACTTGAAGAGGTCGAGGCGGCGCTGCTGGTGTCGGGCAAGGGTCCAGACGGTATCGGGATCTGCGGTCATCGCACACTCAAGTCATATCCCGCGAGCGCTAGTGCCAGATGTGGCATTTCGGTTTTTCACCTTTTCTGTTGAAGGTGATAAACAAATTGTCATATTGAAGATTCCACGCGCAACCCATTGTCCAATACGCTTCAACGGCGAGGAGTCAATCCGCGTTGGCTCGTACAAGAAGAAACTGAAGAACTTTCCCGAAAGGGAGAGGCGTCTTTGGCGGGTCTTCGATGAAATTCCTTTTGAAAATGGAATCGCGGCCGAACACGTTGACGAAGAAGATGTGCTGCGCCTGTTGGATCATACAGGGTCACGAAGACGGTGCGCCGGATCCGCCTCTCCCTTGCCTCGGCCTTCCCCTTGCAGGATGTCTTCGCTCGCACTCTCGTCAACCTGCGTGCCGCGGCACAGGCGCCACCCGGGTAGGTCCCACCACACCTCATCACAGGCTGATCACGGCGTCTCCCGAAAGCGTCTGAAAAGACGCGCCTGGCGCACGCCCCGGCACCGCCGCAAACGCCAGGAAACGGCCTTCGACTTCCTCAACTCGCCAAAATGAACCAAAAATCCATCCGAATTACGCTATAAATCCATCATCACCGCGCTCAGCGTGATCCCTGCTGGCGCCCAGGGTCCACAATCAGGCTGTCACTCCCCGTGGTGATGGATGCGGGCTAGTGCCAGATGTGGCATTTCGGTTTTTCACCTTTTCTGTTGAAGGTGATAAACAAATTGTCATATTGAAGATTCCACGCGCAACCCATTGTCCAATACGCTTCAACGGCGAGGAGTCAATCCGCGTTGGCTCGTACAAGAAGAAACTGAAGAACTTTCCCGAAAGGGAGAGGCGTCTTTGGCGGGTCTTCGATGAAATTCCTTTTGAAAATGGAATCGCGGCCGAACACGTTGACGAAGAAGATGTGCTGCGCCTGTTGGATCATACATCCTATTTTGACCTTTTGGAATCGCCTTTACCGCATAATCGAAGTGGTATTCTTGAAGCACTAGAAGGCGACAGGCTCATTCACCGAAACGATGCTGGGAAATGGAACATTTCCAATTTGGGCGCAATCCTCTTTTCGAAGCGTCTTGATCGCTTTGACTTCATGCAACGCAAAGCAACACGGGTCATTCAATATGCTGGAAACAATCGTACCAAAGTCCTCAGAGAGCAGGAAGGTGTCAAAGGTTATGCCTGCGGCTTTGAGGGGATGGTTCAATATGTCGACAGTCTCCTGCCTGTGAGTGAAGTGATCACTGGGGCTCTTCGCAAGACCGTCTCTGTGTTTCCAACTTTGGCTGTTCGCGAATTGGTGGGAAATGCACTTATTCATCAAGATTTCTTTGTTACAGGTTCGGGCCCGATGGTGGAGATTTTCGGTGACCGGATCGAGGTTACCAGCCCGGGTGAGCCACTTGTGGATACTCGGCGCTTTATCGACACTCCCCCCAGGTCTCGAAATGAGACCCTTGCTGCTCTTATGCGTCGGTTGGGAATATGCGAAGAACGCGGCAGCGGTATTGACAAGGTTGTGTCGCTTGTTGAGGCATACCAACTTCCGGCACCACTTTTTGAAGCACCTGCAGGATTTACTCGTGCGGTTCTGTTCTCGCATAGAGACTTCCGCTACATGGATAGAGATGATCGGATCCGTGCCTGTTATCTGCACGCCTGTCTGCGATATGTTGTTCGTGAACCCATGACCAATAGGTCGATTCGGGAGCGGTTTGGTGTGGCCGAACAAAATTCATCAATGATCTCAAGGTTACTGAATGATGCTGTGGCTGCGAACGTTATCGCTTTGGCAGATCCCGACGCGGGCACGAGGGCGCGTAGCTATCTTCCATTCTGGGCGGCTCCCGAGCGCTTGACCACCCAAGATGGTTGACTCTGTAGCCGGAGCTGTCTCGATTGGGGCCGCCAGGCTCTCATAAATGTCTGTCTTACATAGAGTAATTGGGCTGTGAGTTGTCTGACTTGTGCTTGACTCCGTCGTCTTCAGACATCAGGAGACACTCATGCACTTGCTTCGAAACTGGGATCTTGTAGCGAATCTGCAATCGAGTCTTGCGGTGGTCGCATTGGGCTTCCGGCAGGACAATGTTACTGTAAACTTGCTTGATTCCGTAACATGCTATACCTTCATGTCAATGGAATGGTGACTATAACCTATTGTAATCTAATTGTTTATTTCTTTGTTCATTGCTTGACAGATGCTTGACTGAAGTCTTAGGTCGCATCCGTCACCAGTACACACACAGAAGCAAGCGGGGCGAGTTCACTCGGGCCCTGTTCTCGTCTCGCCAATCGCGGCTGCCAAACAAGGTAGCAGTATGTAGGAGACCGTACCACGAAGGAGAGGTCCGGCATCGACCGGCAGACATCGATCGACCTTGCAGACAGCGATCATCTGTGGAGCGCCTTCTTCGACGGAGCAGTCTTCGGCTTGTCGAGGTCAAGCTTTTCTGCGCCCTAGGCGCGCGAAAGCGAATGGGACTTGATGCCACCTCTAACTTGCGACCCTTGAGCAGCGACCTGTCGCTTCACTCCAGCGGGAACAATCGCGTGACGTGGCCCATCTTGCGGCCCGGCCGCGCCTGGGTCTTGCCGTAGAGGTGAAGCTTGGCATCGCCCTCGCCGAGAATGTCGTGCCAAGAGGATGCGTCGTCGCCCAGGAGATTGGTCATGATGGCGTTGCTGTGGCGTGACGGATCGCCCAGGGGCAATCCGGCGACGGCGCGGATGAACTGTTCGAACTGGCTGGTGCGACAGGCATCGATGGTCCAGTGCCCCGAATTGTGGGGCCTGGCGGCAAGTTCGTTCACCAGAAGGCGATCGCCGGGGGCAACGAACATCTCCACTGCCAGGAGACCGACGAGGTCGAGAGCCTCTGCCAGCCGGCCGGCCATGGCAATGGCGGCATCGGCTACCTCTCCGGGCAGAATCCATCCCCATGAGTGCGGGCGCCCGGGTCTCCGCGAGGATGCCGTCGCGATGGGTGTTCCGGACGACGTCGAAGGCCCGGATGGCACCCCTCAAGTCGCGGGCAACGATGGCAGAGACCTCCATGGTGAAGTCGACGACGCCCTCCAGGATGGCCTCGCGGCGCCCCATGGCCACCCAGGCGTCCTCGAGGTCCCGCTGCCGTGCGACGCGGGCCTGACCCTTGCCGTCATAGCCCATGCGCGCCGTCTTGAGGATCGCCGGGTTACCAGTCGTTGCGAGCCTCTCACCGGGTCCGGGAAGGGCGGCGTAGGGCGCGGTGGCGCAGCCCTGTAGGTTGACAAAATCCTTCTCGCTCACCCGGTGCTGGGTCATCTCCAGGCAACGCCAGTGGGGGCGCACTGGAGCATGCCGGGCCATGAGCCGGAAGGACGCCACCGGCAGGTTCTCGAACTCGAAGGTGATGACATCCACTGCCGTGGCAAAGTCCTCGATACTGCTGGCATCATCGTATGCTCCGATGGTCGCGGCGTGGGCCACGTCCACGGCCGGGCTCTCCTCTGCGGGGCAGAACACATGGCAACGGTAGCCCAGTGCCGCGGCGGCGAGGGCCGCCATGCGACCGAGCTGGCCGCCGCCGACGATGCCGATGACACCGCCCGGCGGCACCACCCGGCGGTCATCATCCATCGGCGTCAGGATGCTCGGCCACGGACCCGGTCTGCTGGCTCCGCCAGTCCTCCAGGGCCCGGGCCACGTGCGGATTGACGAGACCGACGATGGCGGCGGCCAGAAGGGCGGCATTGATGGCGCCCGACTTGCCGATGGCAAGCGTGCCGACCGGCACGCCGGCCGGCATCTGCACGATGGAGAGCAGGCTGTCGAGGCCACTGAGCGCACGGCTTTCGACGGGGACGCCGAGCACCGGAAGAGAGGTCTTGGCCGCCGTCATGCCCGGAAGATGCGCCGCGCCGCCGGCACCGGCGATGATGACCTTGAGGCCGCGGTCATGGGCGGCCTCGGCATAGGCAAACATGCGATCGGGCGTACGGTGGGCCGACACGATCCTGATCTCGTGCGGGACGCCGATCTCGCCCAGTGTTTCGGCGGCATGGCGCATGGTGTCCCAGTCCGACTGGCTTCCCATGATGATGCCCACTTCGACCATGACCCGTCGCCTCCCCTTCAAGGCAGCTTTGCCCGATCCTACACTCGGTCGATTCCGCGAAACAGCCGGGGTTGAGGATGCAGGCGCCCGGCAATCGACCGCTCTCGCATAGCCACCACGTCACTTCCTTCCTATACTGTCCGCCAGGTCCTGCCCGGACGGAGCGTTCACCTTGTGGTGATGTCCGGCATGGAACCGGAAACAGGAATCCTGGCGGAGGAATCGATGACAAACCCCGATGATTTGGCTGTACTGGAAGCGCGGCATGCAGCACTCGAGCAGGAAATCCATGATGAAGCCCGTCGCCCGCTACCGAACCAGACCCATCTCACGGATCTCAAGCGCAGGAAACTTCAGATCAAGGAGCAGATTGAACGAATGTCGGCCGTGAACAGCCCTGCCTGACCCTGTCAGGCACACGGTGTCGCGAGGCGCTCATCTCCCCTCGGCGTCGGCTGACATCCGGGTCACGGTCGCGGTGGTGCTGAAGCCGTCCACCAGATCGGCAAGGTAGACCCTGCCGCCATAGGAGGTCACGATATCGGCGCCGACGACCTCGTCGATGCGGTAATCAGACCCCTTCACCAGAACGTCCGGGCGCAGGTGTTCGATCAGGGTTACCGGCGTCGCCTCGCTGAAGACGATCACCAGGTCCACGTCCGTCATCGAGGCGAGGATCTGGGCCCTGGAAATCTCGGACTGCACGGGACGGCCAGGACCCTTGAGACCCTCGACGGAGCTGTCGCTGTTGAGCGCCACCACCAGCCGGTCACACTGCTGGCGGGCCTGGCGCAGGAGCGACACATGGCCGGGATGGAGCAGATCGAAACAGCCGTTGGTGAAGCCGATCAGCTCTTCAGATTCACGCCACGAGGCGACCATGTCCCGGGCCGTCTCGAGGGACACGATCTTCGCTTCGTTGCTCTCGAAGGCCTGGCCGTGCAGGACATGCCGCAGATCGTCGGTGCCCACCACCGCTGTTCCGCTCTTGCCCACGGCCGCACCACCGGCAAGGTTGGCCAGTCGGGCGGCAGTCTCCGGCGCGAGGCCCTGTCCAAGGGCGGCGGCGAACACCGCGACCACGGTGTCTCCAGCGCCGGATACGTCATAGACCTCGCGCACTTCCGCCGGCAGATGGAGTGTCGCGCCGTCGCGCTCGATGAGGGACATGCCGGCGGCACTGCGTGTGACAAGGATGCACCCGGCATCCGATTCATCCATCACGGTACGGGCCGCCGCAACAATGTCCCCGTCGCCGTTCACGTCCATGCGGGCCGCCATGGCCAGTTCCTGGCGGTTGGGGGTGAGAACGCTGGCCCCGCGGTAACGCGAGAACGTATGACTCTTGGGGTCGACGATGACAGGGATGTCCGCGTGACGCGCCGCGGCGATGACGGCACCGGTCACCTCCACTGTCATCACGCCCTTGGCATAGTCCGACAGGACAAGCACATCGACACCCGACATGGCGTGGGTGGCGATGTCGACGATCCTGGACGCCGTCTCCGGCAGGATGGCGCGATCCGTCTCATGGTCGGCGCGCAACAACTGGTGTCCGCCGTCGACGAACCGGTCCTTGCGGGTGGATAGCCGGTTCCGCTCCACCAGTACGTAAGGTTCCACGCCCTCTTCCCGGGCGATCATGGAAATCAGGTCGCGGCCTACCTGGTCGTCTCCCACGACGGCCACGAAGCACACGCGTGCGCCGATGGCGACCAAGTTGCGCAGAACATTGCCGGCTCCTCCCGGCATGGATTCCTCGGTCTCGACGCGCAGCACGGGAACGGGTGCCTCGGGAGAGATCCGCTCCACGCCCCCGTAGATGAAGCGGTCGAGCATGACGTCGCCGATCACCATGACACGGGCGCCGGCGAGCCGGTCGATCGCTGCCGCGAGGTCGGGGGACTGGTTCATCGACATGCCCCTTCCTTGCACCGATGGGCCTCTTGCGTCAATCGACCGGCCGGAGAGCGCGAGGGCGCGGCTTTCAGGTCGCGCCAAAGGAACCTACGATAGTGTCCGGCTGATCCAGGGGCTGGAGCGATGTCGCAAGATTTTCAGAGCATCTACCATCAATCGCTGGCCGATCCGGCCGCTTACTGGGAGGAGCTGGCCGGCAACATTCGCTGGACGAAACGCTGGGACCGGGTGCTCGACGACTCGGGAGCGCCCTTCTATCGCTGGTTCTCCGGAGGCGAGACCAACACCTGCTGGAATGCCATTGATCGCCACGTGGACGACGGACGTGGCGATCAGCTCGCGCTGATCTGGGAAAGCCCGATCACCGGCGCCAGACGAACGCTGACCTACGGCGAACTCAAGCACGAGGTGGCAACCTTCGCCGGTGTCCTGAGCAGCCACGCGGTCACCCGGGGAGACCGTGTCGTGATCTACATGCCTGCCGTGCCCGAGGCCGTCATTGCCATGCTGGCCTGTGCCCGGATCGGCGCCGTCCACTCGGTGGTGTTCGGCGGGTTTGCCGCGGCCGAGGTCGCCAAGCGGCTCGATGACGCGACGCCCAAAGTGGTTCTCACCGCCACATGTGGAATCGAACCGGGCCGCATCATCCCCTACCTCCCCATACTCGAGGAGGCTTTCGCTCTCGCATCACACGTCCCCGAAACGATGATCGTGCTGGCGCGGGAACAGCAGTCCGCCGAACTCAAGGCGGGACGCGATCATGACTGGCACGAGGAAATGGCACGGGCGACGCCCGTCGACTGGGTCCCGGTGGCCGCCACCGACCCGCTCTACATCCTCTATACCTCCGGGACCACGGGCAAGCCTAAGGGCGTCGTGCGGGACAATGGCGGACACGCGGTAGCCCTCATGTGGACCATGCAGGCGATCTATGACGTGGCGCCGGGCGAATGCTGGTGGGCGGCGAGCGACATCGGCTGGGTCGTCGGTCACAGCTACATCGTCTATGCGCCTCTCCTCCACGGGAATCCGACAATTCTCTTCGAGGGCAAGCCGGTCGGCACACCCGACGCCGGGGTCTTCTGGCGCGTCATCGAGAGGAATCGCGTGGCGGCCCTCTTCACGGCGCCGACAGCGATCCGCGCCATCCGCCGCGACGATCCTGAAGGCGGCTTCATTGCGGATGCGGATCTCGCGGCGTTCCGTACCCTCTTCCTTGCCGGTGAACGCGCCGATCCCGACACCATCGCATGGGCGGAGGAGAAGCTGTCGCGGCCGGTTGTCGACCACTGGTGGCAAACGGAGACGGGTTGGGCGATGGCTGCCTATTGCCGTGGCATCGACGATCTCCCGGTACGACACGGCTCGCCGGGTCGGCCGACACCCGGATATGCCATCGACATTCTCAATGCGCGCGGCCATCGTCTGCCTGCCGACACCACGGGGGCCGTCTGCGTGCGTCTCCCCTTGCCGCCCAGTTCACTGCCCACCCTGTGGAACAACGACGAGGGCTTTGTCTCGAGCTATCTCGAGGAGTACCCCGGATACTATTCGACGGGTGATGCCGGCATGTACGACAGCGACGGCTATCTCTACATCATGGGCCGCACCGACGATGTCATGAACGTCGCCGGACACCGCCTGTCGACAGGCGCCATGGAAGAAATCCTGGCCACGTTGCCGGACGTTGCCGAGTGCGCCGTGATCGGCGTTGCCGATGCGTTGCGCGGCCAGGTTCCCGTCGGACTTCTGGTGCTCAGTGCGACGTCTACCACCTCCCATGCCGACATCGTGGACGATGCCGTGCGCCGGGTGCGCAACGATGTCGGCGCGGTGGCGAACTTTCGCAAGGCGGTGATCGTTCCGCGCCTTCCCAAGACCCGTTCGGGCAAGATCCTGCGCCGCTCCATGCGACAGATCGCCGACGGTGAGACCGTACCCATGCCGGCCACCATCGAGGATCCCGCCGCGCTTGACGAGATCAGGGAGGCCCTGGCGACAATCGGCTATCCGGCGGACAACTGATCACTGAAGCGGAACCAGCTTCAGCGTTCCCTTCTCCAGGGAGAGCGCCAGCGTTCCGTCGCGCAGGCGTTCGATGTCCCGTCCGAGCAGATCGTAGCGCCAGCCACACGCCAGCGGGCTGTCACCCGGGGGCGTGGCCGCGAACCGGCGGATCTCGTCTGAACTGGCGATCAGTGCCTGGGCCACGCCGAGTTCCTCGCAACGGGCGTTGATCAGGGTGCGGATGAGATCGGCGAGAGCCAGCGGCACACGCGCTGACTGCCTTTCCTCGAGCTGCGGCAAAGCGTCCGTGCCGAGTTCCATGGCACGGTTGACCGCCTCGATGATCTGGCGTCCGCGGGAACCTCCAGCCATGCCGCGCGGAATCAGCCGGACCCCCTGGAGCGCCTCCTCAGTCTGCGGTCGCGAGGTGGCGATGGCGACAAGGGCGTCATCGGTCATGACGCGCCGGCGGGGAAGGTTCCTTTCCTGCGCCAGCCGCTCGCGCCATGCCGCAACCTCGCGCAGCACCGCCAGATCGCGCGGCCGTCGGGGTTTCTTCCTGATGCGGGTCCAGGCCTGGGAGACGTCATTGCGGTAGGTCTGCGGGTCGTTGAGCCATGCCATTCTGTCGCCAACCCACGCCGCGCGTCCCTTGCTGGCCAGCACCGAGGAGAGGTGTTGGTAGACATGACGAAGACCGGTCACGTCTTCGAGCGCATAGGCAATCTGCTTCCTGGAGAGCGGCCGCTTCGACCAGTCCGTGATCTGCGCGCCCTTGCCGATGGTCCTGCCGGTGACCGCCTCGACAATCCGCGCGTAGCCGACCTGTTCACCATGACCGCAGGCCATGGCCGCCACCTGGGTGTCGAAGACCGGGCCCGGCAGGGAGCCTGAATGATGCAGAAGGATCTCCAGGTCCTGGCGACCCGCATGGAACACCTTGAGCACATTCCTGTCGGCCATGAGATCGAAGACGGGACCCAGATCGATACCGTCCGCGAGGGCATCGACGACCGCCGCCTCGTCGGCGCCGGCGATCTGAACGAGGCACAACTGCGGCCAGTACGTACGTTCCGGAATGAACTCCGTATCGACAGTGATCCAGGTGTCGCCCCTCATGCGACGACAGAACCCGGCAATGCTCTCATTGTCGGCAAGAACCTGCATGGCGGTCTCTCTAACGGCGCGCTTCCCGGAAGTCCACTAGGGGGAGGTTGCGTCCGGGGACGCGGCTTTCGCGGAATCAGCGGCGAGGGACGGAGCCGTCGCCGCCATGCCATGGCAGCGCCCGCGAACAATCGGGCGGAGAACGTGCCGACAGCATGCCACCCGCCGCTTGACAAACAGGTGGCGTTGCGTTGTCTAGCCTTCACACCTGCTTCCCGGATTGTCGTTCATGCACCGTTATCGCACACACACCTGCGGTGAACTTCGCCGCGACCATGTCGGCACCTCCGTACGCCTTTCCGGCTGGGTTCACCGCAAGCGGGATCACGGCAACCTTCTCTTCATTGATCTGCGCGACCAGTACGGCATGACCCAGTGCGTCATCGAGACCGATGATCCCGGGTTTGCCGCCGTGGAGCGGATCCGGCCGGAAAGTGTGGTCACCATCGAAGGCGAACTGGTGTCCCGCGACGACGACACCGTGAACCCGGAGATCGACACCGGCGAAGTCGAGGTACGCATCCGGGAGTTCCGAGTGCTGTCGGAGGCCGAGCCATTGCCGATGCCCGTCTTCGGCGAGGTCGACTATCCCGAGGACGTGCGTCTGCGGTACAGGTTTCTCGACCTGCGCAGACCATCGATGCACGCCAACATCGTGCTGCGTTCGAGGATCATAGAGTCCATACGCCGGCGCATGATCCAGGGCGGTTTCCTCGAGTTCCAGACTCCCATACTGACCGCGTCGAGTCCGGAAGGGGCGCGGGATTTCCTGGTCCCCAGCCGCCTTCACCACGGCTCCTTCTACGCCCTCCCCCAGGCGCCGCAGCAGTTCAAGCAGCTCGTCATGGCTTCCGGCTTCGACCGCTACTTCCAGATCGCGCCCTGTTTCCGCGACGAGGATGCGCGCGCCGACCGGTCGCCCGGCGAGTTCTATCAGCTCGACGTGGAAATGGCCTTCGTGACGCAGGAGGACGTGTTCGCAGCCATCGAACCCGTCATCGGCGGACTGTTCAGGGAGTTCACGTCGTTATCGGTCACGAAGCCCCCGTTCCCCCGCATCCCCTATGCCGACGCCATGCTGAAGTACGGCACCGACAAGCCGGACCTGCGCAATCCCCTCATCAACGTCGACGCCACGGCGCCCTTTGCCGAGTCCGATTTCAGGATCTTCCGCCGGCAGATCGCCGAAGGCGCGGTGGTCCGCGCCATTCCCGTGCCGGGAGGTGCCGCGGCACCGCGCAGCTTCTTCGATCGCATGATCGCCTTTGCCCAGGAGAACGGGGCGGGAGGCCTGGCCTGGATCGTGTTCCAGGACGGTGTCGGCAAGGGACCCGTCGCCCGGCTTCTGAAAGACGGTGAACTCGACGCAATCCGTTCACTCGCCGGACTTGGTGACGGCGACGCGGTGTTCTTCTCCTGCGATTCGAGGGACGCGGCCGAGCGCATCGCCGGGCTGGTGCGCACCCGTGTCTGCGATGAGCTTTCTCTCGCCAAAGGGGACAGTTTCCGGTTCTGCTGGATCGTCGACTATCCGATGTACGAGTACGATCCGGAGAGGAAGAGGATCGATTTCAGCCACAATCCCTTTTCCATGCCCCAGGGCGGCCTCGAAGCCCTGGAGACCGGGGATCCCCTCGACATCCTGGCCTACCAGTACGACATCGTGTGCAACGGCGTCGAGCTCTCCAGCGGCGCCATCCGCAATCACGAGCCGGCGACCATGATCAAGGCATTCGAGATCGCCGGCTACCCGGCGAGCGAGGTCGAGGCGCGGTTCGGCGCCCTCCACGATGCCTTCCGCTACGGCTGTCCCCCGCACGGCGGCATCGCGCCTGGAATCGACCGCATCGTCATGCTGCTCGCAGGTGAATCGAACATCCGTGAAGTCACGCTCTTCCCGATGAACCAGCAGGCCCAGGACCTGATGATGGGGGCGCCAGGAGAGGTTTCCGGGCAGCAACTGAGAGAACTCGGCATCCGTCTCGCCAAGCCTTCCTGAGCGGCCTTCAGTCCCGCGACCACGCCGTCTGCGGCTGCCCGACGGGCTTGCCGTCCACGAGGATCCGGTCGACCCGCTCGTTGTAGAAGGCGATGTGATCGGCAATGCGGGGGCACTCCGGAATCGGATCGGGATAGACCCAGGCGATGTCGTCATGAGTGACGCCATCGGTGACGAGCGAAAGGTGCGTCGCCACACCTTTGTAGGGGCAGCGGGTGGTGGTCGGCGATTCGACAAGGAGATCCCGGCGCACGTCGTCCGGAGGAATGTAGTAGCGGGTCGGAAGATCGGTTTCGAAGAGAAACTGCGCCCGACTGCTCTTCGCCAGCACCTCGCCGGCATGGACCACCTCGACCGGCCGGTGGCTCAGAAGCGTGTCAATCCTGACACGCGGATCCCGGGCATGGACGAAGACCTCCTCGTCCTCCTCGTACCAGTGATCGAGGCTCTGCCAGTAGAAGGCGATGCGGTCCTGCAGCGCGGAAGCCTCTTCCAGCGGTTCGGCATAGGCCCAGGCAGCGTTCTCCGCCGCGTGACCATCGGCATGGATGGTCCAGTAGCAGGCGTCCCCCTTCCACGGACAATGCGTCTTGTTTGCGGTGGGGGTGAGCCGGTCCATGGCGACATCGTCGCGGGGGAAGTAGTAGACCGGAACATGGCCCGTCTCGCGCACCAGCAGGACGTCCGTGCTGTCCACGATCGTCTCGTCCCGCAACACCGCCCTCACCCGCCTGGGAGAAGGTTCATACTCCACGCGATGTGCCATGGTCCCCGCCCGCTTCATTCGCCTTCGATTCTATGCACCCGCCGTGCACCGATCAACGATGGAACCCCGCTCCTCACCTGGTGGTCTTCTTGGGGCGTTTGGCGAAGGTGTGTTCGGGTCCCGGGAAGCGCCGGCTGCGGACATCGCCGGCATAGGCCACGACCGCCTCTTCCACGATCTTTCCGACCTCGGCATAGCGCTTCACGAATTTCGGCGTGAACGTGTCGAACATGCCGGTCATGTCCTCGGTGACGAGGATCTGCCCGTCGCAGGCGACCGATGCGCCGATGCCGATGATGGGGACGGACGAGGTTTCAGTGATGTCGCGCGCAACGCTCTCGACGACCCCCTCGACGACGATGGCGAAGGCGCCGGCCTGGGCGATCGCCCGGGCGTCTTTCAGGATGCGCCGCCGGGTGGTGTCGGAATGGCCCCTGGAGCGCATCTGTGCCACGCTTCGCGCCCGTTGCGGCATCAGGCCGACATGGCCCATCACGGGAATGCCGTCCGCGACGGCAGCCTCGACCGTCCCGGCAAGACTGTCCCCGCCTTCCATCTTCACGGCATCGCAACCCGTCTCGGCGAGCATGCGTCGGGCATTCGAGAGCGCCACGTCCCGGTTGTGCTCATAGGTGCCGAAGGGCATGTCGATGACGACCAGGGTGTTGGCGGCGGCCTGGGCCACGGCCCGGCCATGGCGGATCATCGTGTCGATGTCGATGGTCCGTGTCGTCTCCATGCCGTAGAGCACCATGGCGACCGAATCGCCGACCAGGATGAAGTCCACATGCCGGTCGATCCTGGCAGCCATGGGCGCCGTGTAGGCCGTCAGGCCGACGATCGGCTCACCACCCCGGGGGCCGAGCAGTCCGCTTGGATCCGGTTTGTCCGTCAGGCCGGGCGCCATGTCTCACGTTCCTCCCGGCAGCGTCACCGCCACGTTGTCGATCAGCCGGGTCGTCCCGAGGCGCACCGCGGAGAGCAGTCTTGCCGCAGGGACCTGCGTCTCCACCGCACCGAGAGTGACGGAGTCGCGCAACGAGAGGTAGTCGACGGCATCGAAGGCCGTTTCCAGGCTCCTCGATGCGTCAACGATCGCGGCGTCCGCGGGCTCTCCTCGACCAAGGGCGTCACGTGTTTCCATCAGGATGCGGAAGAGTCCGGCGGCGCGGTGGCGTTCTTCAGCGCCGAGATAGGCATTGCGCGAGGACATGGCGAGACCGTCCGCCTCGCGCACCGTGGCCACCGGAACGATATCGATCCGAAGGTCGAGGTCGCGGACCATCTGCTTCACGACGACAAGCTGCTGATAGTCCTTTTCGCCGAACACCGCCACGTCGGCGCCTGTCTGCATGAAGAGCTTGAGCACCACGGTGGCAACACCGGAAAAGAACCCTTCCCGGTAATCGGCCTCGAGTCCCTGTGCAGCGCCGCCCGGCGTGACGGTCGTGGCAAAGCCCCGCGGGTACATGTCCTGGGTCTCCGGGGCATAGACGAGATCGACGCCGGCATCGAGAAAACATGCCATGTCCGCCGCCTCGTCCCTCGGATAGCAGGCAAAATCCTCGCCCGGGGCAAACTGGGCGGGATTGACGAAGAGGCTCGCCACCACGCGGCGCGCGCATTCCCTCGCCACACGGACCAGCGCAAGGTGTCCGTCGTGCAGGGCGCCCATCGTCGGAACGAGGGCGACGGTGTCACCGGCCACCCGCCATTCATCCAGCTGACGGCGCAGTTCCGCCAAGGTGCGTACAGGTTTCATGACCGCCCCGCACTCGTCATTGTGCAGTGCAGCATAAACAGTTCGCGACGGCGCTGCCACACGCCAGAGCGAGGGGCCGCTCCACGGCTTCAGGAGTGTGCATGCAGAGGGCTGTTCCGGAGCCACCGCGCCGTCTCGAAGATGGGTCCCTCGACATCGCCGGCCAGGATTGCCTCCCTGGCGGCCTCCCACAGACCGGCCCACGCTTGCGCATCCCGCAACACCGAACCGGGTGCGGCCCGGCTCCTGGCGACAAAGCAGGGAAAGGCGGGCCGGCCAGTCGCCTGGCCGGCGGGCTGATAGCGCAGATCGAAACTCATGCGGATATCGTCGCTCTGGTTGGGCAGCGACGCGTGGTGGGTCAGCTTGTCGAACAGCACGAGACCGCCACGGCGTACGGGCAACGCAACGGGCGAACCGGGCGCCAGATCGGCATCGGGAATGTAGTTCGATTCTCCCGGAGCATCGATGACATGGCGGGTCAGGGAATCGCCGAGGTGCCGATGGCTGCGAGGAATGACCAGGAGGCAGCCGTTCTCCACCGTGGCATCGGTCAGGGCGACCCAGACGGTCAGGATGTCGGAATCCAGTGCCTCGTCCAGCAGACCGGCGAGATCCTGATGCCACGCTGTCGCGTCATCTTCGCCGGGAACCTTCAGGCGCAGATGCTGGGTCGGATTGGAGACGATTTCAGGTCCCAAAATGCCTTCCGCCACATCGAGGATGGCGGGATGGCGCAACAAGTCGAACACTGCCGGATGAGCGAACACCGGAGCGTCGGCCGCCATGTCATCGACAACAGGCAGGGTGATGTCCAGATGGTTGTACACATCGGGGCACATCCGGGCGATTCGGGCATAGCGTTCACCAAAGGCGAGTTCCGCAAAGGTGTCCGCAATCAATCCGGCCTCGGCAAACTGCCGGGCAACCCGGTCAAGGCGGGTCTCATAGGCACTCCAGAGCGGTTCCAGGTCGCTGTCGTCGAGCAACCCTTCGACGACGAGATAACCATCCCGCCGGAACTGTTCCAGATCGCGACGGCCAAGGCGCTGCGTCATGGATGCAAACCGGTTCGCAAACCCGGTCGGCACCAGTGCCGGATGCCTGGCACACTCCAGAGGCTCGTCATCAGGAAGTCCGGACTCGAAGTGGCGCATGTTGGCGCATCTCAACGCAGCGATCCAGACCGTCTGGTGTTCACTCCGGTCCCCACCTATCCGCGCCAGTGCGAAGCCTGCATGAACCGCCCCGTGGGCGGAGCATAGTGCGGCGCAGCATGGATCGGCCGCCCTGCCAGGTTCTCGCCCGCAGCCCCGCTACGAAAAATCGGGAACGCTGTGTGACACCGCCATGGCGGGGTCGACAACATGGCGGGCCGGGCCGGAGCGCGGGGTCGCCCACTTTCACCGGATGCCGATCACAACGACGGATGCGCCAGCAACGGACAATCAGACCAGGGCGTCCGCGACGTCCGCCCGCCCGAGGGGAGAGATTGCAAAAAAATGGGGGTGAGCCGAAACCCACCCCCAAGTTGGGGAGGACACACCATGAAATCAGGCAGTCAGCCGGCCAATCGCCAGACCCGACCACCCATGTCAGCAACGGGAGTCACGAGCATCCACTTGTCGCACCACAGGTGACGCACTTGAGACAGGTCCCGTTGCGGACCAGTGTGAGGTTGCCGCATTCTTCGCACGGATCCCCCTCATAGCCTTGCATGCGTGCCGCATCGGCAGCGGTGACGCCTGCAAACATTTCGTGTTGGGCCGCGGCCACCCTGACCGGTTCTGTCTGGCGCCCGCCATCGAGAACCTGGAGGTGTCGGCCCCGCATGTAGCCCCTGCTGGCGACCTGTTCGAGCAGGCTCTGGACCTCGGCCATGCCGTCATCGTTTTCGGCGAACTCCTCGCCGGCATCACCGCGACCCACCGTGTCCGGCATCAGGTCACCGGGCTCGACATGGGCGAGATCGTTGCGGGCGAGATAGCTGATCGCCAGCTCACGGAAGATGTAGTCGAGGATGGACGTCGACATCTTGATGGTGTCGTTGCCCTCGACCATGCCGCTGGGTTCGAAGCGGGTGAAGGTGTAGGCGTCGACGAACTCCTCGAGCGGCACGCCGTACTGCAGGCCGATCGACACGGCGATCGCGAAGTTGTTCATCAGGCTACGGAAGGCCGCACCTTCCTTGTGCATGTCGATGAAGATCTCGCCCAGACTGCCGTCGACGTATTCACCGGTCTTCAGGTAGACCTTGTGCCCGCCGACGATCGCTTTCTGGGTATAGCCGCGACGACGGTTGTCGAGGCGCCGGCGCTCGTTGCGCACGATGGTGGTGACGACCTTGCGGATCGCCTCGGGGCGGTCCTCCGCCTCCTCGAGATCATCTGCCAGGTCACCGAGATGCATGGCGGAGAGGGGCTGCGAGAGCTTCGAGCCGTCGCGGTAAAGCGC
Source organism: Alphaproteobacteria bacterium (assembly GCA_965207785.1). GTDB lineage: Bacteria > Pseudomonadota > Alphaproteobacteria > SP197 > SP197 > SP197. The sequence continues at coordinate 439,836 of CBDBNO010000012.1, forward strand.
GTTGGCCTTGAGGCCAAGGCGCCAGGACAGCTTGTAGGTGTCGCGGCATTCCTCGACCGAGGCCGTGGCGGGCATGTTGATCGTCTTGGAGATGGCGCCCGAGATGAAGGGCTGGGCCGCCGCCATCATCCTGATATGACTGTCGGTCGACAGGAACCTTCTGCCCAGACGACCGCAGGGATTGGCGCAGTCGAACACCGCTAGATGCTCGTCACGGATGTGCGGCGTTCCCTCGAGGGTCATGGTGCCACAGCAGAAGCTGTTGGCGGCCTCGATGTCGGTCCGGCTGAAGCCGATAGCGGCCAGGAGATCGAAGGCAGGGTCGTCGAGATCTTCGGTATCGAGTTCCAGCGTACCGGTGCAGAAGTCCTCGCCGAGGGTCCATCTGTTGAAGACGAAACGGATGTCGAACGCCGCCTTCAGAGAACCCTCGACCTTCTCCAGGACATCGTCCGTGAATCCCTTTGCGCGGAGGGTCTCGTGATTCACCGACGGCGCGCCGGCGAGCGTGCCGTGGCCCACGGCATGGGTGATCATCGCCGTGATTTCACTCTCGCTGTAACCCAACATGGCGAGCGCCACCGGCACCGTCCGGTTGATGATCTTGAAGTAGCCGCCGCCGGCCAGCTTCTTGAACTTCACCAGCGCGAAATCGGGTTCGATTCCCGTGGTATCGCAATCCATGACGAGGCCGATGGTCCCCGTCGGTGCGATCACCGTCGCCTGGGCATTCCGGTAGCCGTGCTGTTCACCCAGCCGGAGAGCCTCGTCCCACGCCCGGATGGCCGCCTCGCCCAGTTCGGGCAGAGGCAGCGCCTCGTGATCGATGGCCACGGGCAGCACCGACAGTCCTTCGTAGTTGTCCTGTCCGCTGATGGCGGCCCGGCGGTGGTTGCGCATGACCCGCAGCATGGCGTCCCGGTTTCTGGCGAAACCGGGGAAGGGCCCGAGTTCGCCGGCCATCTCGGCACTCGTGGCGTAACCGACCCCGGTCATGATGGCGCTGACGGCGCCGCAGAAGGCCCGGCCTTCCGCGGAGTCGTAGGAATGGCCCGATGCCATCAGCAGACCACCGAGGTTGGCGTAGCCCAGTCCGAGTGATCGGAAATCGTACGACCGCCTGGCGATCTCCCGGGACGGGAACTGGGCCATCATGACCGATATCTCCAGCACGATGGTCCACAGCCGGACCGCGTGCTCGAAGGCGGCGATGTCGAAGCGGCCGTCATCCGTTCGGAACTTGAGGAGATTGAGCGAGGCGAGATTGCACGCCGTGTCATCGAGGAACATGTACTCCGAACAGGGATTGGAGGCATTGATCCGTCCCGACCCGGGGCACGTGTGCCACTCATTGATCGTCGTGTCGTACTGGATTCCGGGGTCCGCCGAGGCCCAGGCGGCGAAGGCGATCCTGTTCCACAGATCCCGCGCTTTCACGGATCTGGCCACCGTGCCGTCGGTGCGCCGGATCAGGTCCCAGTTGCGGTCGGTCTCGACGGCTTCGAGGAATGCGTTGGTCACCCTGACGGAATTGTTGGCGTTCTGTCCCGAAACGGTCCTGTAGGCCTCCGAATCCCAGTCCGTGTCCAGCACCGGAAACTCGACCGTGCGGTAACCCTGCCGGGCGAGCTGGAGCACGCGCTGGATTCCGGCTTCCGGGACCATCGCCCGGCGACACGCCAGAACGGCCTTGCGCAGCGATGAATTCTGCTTCGGATCGAACCTCGCCTCGTCGTGGCGGTCTCCCTCGTGGCATGCCTCCATCACGGTGTTGAGGTGCTTGTGGCACTGCCTCGATCCGGCGACGAGCGCCGCTACCTTCTGTTCCTCGACCATCTTCCAGGAGATGAAGTTCTCGACATCGGGGTGGTTGATGTCGACGACCACCATCTTGGCGGCGCGACGTGTCGTGCCACCGGACTTGATGGCGCCTGCCGCCCTGTCGCCCACCTTGAGGAAACTCATGAGACCCGATGAACGGCCCCCGCCCGACAGCGGCTCGCCCTCGCCTCTGAGGGCCGAGAAGTTCGATCCGGTGCCGGACCCGAACTTGAAGAGGCGCGCCTCGCGCACCCACAGGTCCATGATGCCGTTCTCGTTGACCAGGTCGTCGGTCACGCTCTGGATGAAACAGGCGTGCGGCTGGGGCCGCTCGTAGGCATTGGTCGAACGGTTGAGGCGGCCGGTCTCGTGGTTGACGTAGTAGTGACCCTGGGCCGGGCCCGAGATGCCGTAGGCCCAGTGAAGACCGGTGTTGAACCACTGCGGCGAGTTGGGCGCCGCGATCTGCGAGGCCAGCATGAACCGCACCTCGTCGAAGAATGTGCGCGCATCCTCTTCCTGGTCGAAGTAGCCGCCCTTCCAGCCCCAGTAGGTCCAGGTTCCTGCCATGCGGTCAAAGACCTGCCGGCTGTCCGCTTCACCTGTGGTGCCGGCGCCGGGCGCGGCTTCGCGACGGCTGAGCCAGGCCGGAACCGACCCTTCCTCGACCGCCTGCAGGCTGTCGGGCACACCCGCCTTGCGGAAGTACTTCTGGGCTATGATGTCGCTGGCGACCTGTGACCAGGAATCGGGAACCTCGATTCTCTCCTGCCGGAAAACGACCGAACCATCGGGGTTGCGGATCTCGCTCATCGCCTTGCGGAAGCCGATGCCGTGATAGGCATCCTGGCCTGCGGTGGTGAAGTGGCGCCTGATCCGCATCCATCCAACTCCCTGTGACTTGCCTCATCACAGCTCTTTGCGGCCGTTGATGAATGAACATCTTGACAACCGATACACCGGATATCCACCATATGTCCACCATATATCCACAAATATTTTAGTGATTCTACCATATATTGATCCAGCTCATTATGTTGGGGGTACTGGCTCAAGAACCGGTGTGATGTGCCGTGCCTGAAGACACGCGACACTGAAGACACGCGAAGGTTGCCCCGACCGGCGATCTCGCACACTCTCGAGAGTCGGTGATGCCCTGCCGGAGAAGGCCGATGACGGAACGTCCCAACGAGCGAATCGCCTACTTCAATGGCCACTACGTTCCGGAAAGTCATGTCGTCGTTCCGTTCCGCGACCGCGGATTCCGCTGGGGAGACGGCGCCTTCGACACGGAACGCACGGTCAACGGCAGGCTGTTTCGCCTCACCGAGCATATCGACCGTCTCTACCGGTCCCTGCGCTACCTCGGAATCGACGTCGACGAATCGCCGGAAGACATGGCCGCCATCACCGAGGAGGTGGTCTTGCGCAACCTGCCGCTCCTGCCCGAGGGAGAAGATTACTGGGTGTTTCAGAACGTCTCGCGTGGCGCCGACTGGGTCGGTGACGAACCCAACCTGCGTACCGGCCCCACGGTCATCGTCCATGTCCAGCCGATCCCATTCCGGCCACGGGCACGGCTGTTCCGCGACGGCATCGACATCGGCATCTCGTCCATCCGCCGGACACCTCCCGAATCCCAGAGTCCCCGCGCCAAGCTCACGAACTACATCAACGTCTTCCTCGCGGACCGCCAGGTGAAGGCGGCGAATCCCGACGCCTGGGCCGGGCTGCTGGACATCAACGGCAATCTCAACGAGGGAGCGGGACAGAACCTGTGGATCGTGCGCCGGGGCGAACTCTTCACGCCGCGGGGCGACATGGTGCTCGAGGGCGTCAGCCGGTCGACCGTCATGGATCTTGCGGCAGATCTCGGAATCGTGGTGCACGAGACCAGTCTCGATCTCTTCGATGCCTACACGGCCGACGAGATCTTCCTGTCGTCGACCAGCCTGTGCGTCTGTCCCGTCCGCTCGGTCGATCGCCGCGAAACGGTCTGCGGCACCATTCCCGGCCCGGTGACGCGGCGCATCATGGACGCCTACAAGAAACTTCTCGCCTTCGATTTCGAGGAACAGTACCTGCAGTTCCTTGACGACAGGTAGGGCCTATCCGAGAAGATAGAGCTGTCCCAGGGCCACGCGATCGACCGGTTCGCACCAGGCCGCCTCGCCATCGACCATCACCTCGAAGGTCTGCGAATCGACGCGGATCTCCGGCAGGGCATCGTTGTGGAGCATGTCGGCCTTGGTGAGCCGGCGGGTCGGTCCGATCGCCGTGAGGGGCTTCGCCAGGTCCAGCCTGCCGGCCAGATCCTGCCCGATTGCCGAGGAGTGGACGAACGTTGTCGCGATGGACGACGGCGCCCGGCCGGACATGCCCCAGGCGGGTCTCTCGAGAACCGGATCGGCGTGGCCGATGCTTGCAGCGGCGTCACCGATTGCCGCAAAGGTGGTGAAGCCGCCCTTGATCACGGTCTGCGGCTTGAGTCCGAAGAACGCCGGCTTCCACAGCACGATATCGGCCATTTTCCCGGTCTCCAGGCTGCCCACCTCGTGATCGATGCCGAAGACCCGGGCCGCGTTGATCGTGTACTTGGCGAGATATCTCAGGATGCGCGCGTTGTCGGCACCCGCCACCGGTTCGCCGTCAAGAGGACCGCGCTGATCCCGCATCTTGCTGGCCAGCTGCCAGCAGCGCGCCACGACCTCGTTCACCCGGCCCATGCCCATGCTGTCGGAGCCGAACATGGAAATCGCCCCGAGATCATGAAGGATGTCTTCGGCCGCCGTGGTGGTACGGCGGATCCGGCTCTCGGCGAAGGCCACGTCCTCGGGTGAATCCGCAGACAGGTGATGCACGGCCATCACCATGTCGAGGTGCTCGTCGAAAGTGTTGACGGTGAAGGGATTGGTCGGATTGGTCGAGGACGGCAGGCAATGGGCTTCGCCGTTGCAGCGGATGATGTCGGGAGCATGACCCCCGCCCGCACCTTCCGTGTGATACATGTGAATGGTGCGCCCGGCGATGGCCGCCATGGTGGATTCGTAGAAGCCCGATTCGTTCAGCGTGTCCGTGTGGAGCTGCACCTGGAAGTCGACGTCGTCGGCAACGCAAAGCGCCGTGTCGATCGCGGCCGGGCTCGCCCCGTAGTCCTCGTGCACCTTGATGCCGATGATGCCTGATGCGACATGTTCACGTATCCCCGTGGCCCGGCTCGCGCTGCCGCGCCCGAGAAATCCGAAGTTCATCGGCGCCTCGTCGGTGGCCTGCAGCATGCGCCCGGTTGTCCAGGCGCCACCAGAATCGATGCTGAAGAGCGGACCGTGGCCACCGCCCACCAGGGTGGTGAGGCCGGTGGCAAGGGCATGGCGCACCAGATCTGGTGACTTGAAGTGGACATGGACATCGATGCCGCCCGGCGTGGCGATCAGGCGTTCGCCATGGGCGACGACGGTCGAGGGTCCGCAGACCAGTGCCGGATGGACGCCATCCATGATTCGCGGATTGCCCGCCTTGCCGATCCCGGCGATGCGGCCGTCGCGCACGCCGATGTCGGCCTTCACGATTCCGATCACGGGATCGATCACCAGCGCGTTGTGAATGACGAGATCGAGGGCTCCTTCGTCGTGGCGGGCGCCGGCGTCCATTCCCATGCCGTCGCGGTAGCTCTTGCCCGCCCCCGTGGTCAGTTCGTCACCGGCCACGAGGTGATCCCTGGTGACCTCCGCCAGGAGACTCGTGTCGCCAAGCCTGACGCGGTCACCTGTGGTCGGCCCGTAGTAGGTTCCGGCGTAGCGCGCCCTCGACATGGTCGCCATGTCACGCCCCCCTGAAGCCGCGTGTGCGGGCCCTTTCCAGGGCCCTCACCCGGATGTCCGCATCATCCAGGGATCCTTCGACGAGGCGGTTGAACCCCTCGACCATGCCGTCGCCGCCATAGGCCACCAGCGTGACGGTTCGGCTTTCGCCGGGTTCGAAGCGAACGGCCGTTCCGGCCGCGATGTCGAGGCGCATGCCGAACGCCGCCTCGCGGTCGAAATCGAGTTCGGCATTGGCCTCGAAGAAGTGATGGTGGCTCCCCACCTGGACCGGCCGATCGCCCGTGTTGAGCACTGCAAGCTCGACCCGCCGACGACCGGCGTTGAGCGTGATGTCCGAATCCGGGGTCATCACCTCCCCCGGTTGCGCGCCGGCGGCGTGCGGACGAATGGGCTGGTGCACCGTGATCAGTTTGGCGCCATCCGGAAAGAGACCCTCAACCTGGACGATCGGCATCAATGCCGCCACGCCCGGCATCACGTCGTCGCTGGAGAGCAGCGTTGCGCCCCAGCCCGCAAGGTCGGCGACACTGCGTCCCTCCCGTGCCCCTTCGAGCAGGGTGTCGGCGATATAGGCATGGGCTTCCGGGTGGTTGAGCCTGAGGCCTCGCGCCTTGCGCCTCCTTGCCATTTCGGCCACGACGAAGATGGTCATGCGTTCGAGCTCTGTCGGGGTCAGCATCATGGCGGCCACCTCCCTCAAGGGACGCCTCACCATAACGCACGTCATGCCGCCGCGTTCAATTCGACGCGGCCTTGGTGCCGGGGTTCGGGATCGGATACTGTCGCAGATGTGGTGCCGCCGCTCAGGATTGAACTGAGGACCTCACCCTTACCAAGGGTGCGCTCTACCACTGAGCTACGGCGGCATGGCGCCTGACAGGCGGCCGGAACCTGCCACAGCGGACTGGCGGAAACAAGTTCGGGAGGCACGATCGTGGGCGGGAGAGCCGGAACGTCGGACGAGAAGGCAAGACGCCTCGCCGAGGCCCTGCGCGCCAACCTGAAACGGCGCAAGAAGCAGTCGCGCGCGCGCCGCCAGCCCCCCGCTCAGGAGGCTGACCGTGAAGGCGGCACACAGCAGGGCCACGATTCAACCACAGGACCACGGTTGACTTGTCGCCGGCCCGAAGGTCTATGAGGACGGTGCCAGGGATTCCGGGGGCAGGGACGTGGACAGGATACGCCTTGAGGGCGGCAGGCCGCTCGAGGGCACGATTACCATAGCTGGCGCCAAGAACACGGCACTCAAGCTCATGGTCGCCTCGCTGTTGAGCGATGAACCCCTGGTTCTTTCGAACCAGCCGGAGGTGGTGGATGTCGGCGTCCTGGCTCACCTGCTCGCCGAACTCGGCGTCCGTGTGGGGAAGAACGGTGACGGATGCATGACACTGAACGCCGCATCGCTGACCTCGATGAAGGCGCCCTATGACCTGGTCCGCAAGATGAGGGCCTCGATCCTGGTCTTCGGTCCGCTCCTTGCCCGCTGCGGTCACGCCGAGGTCTCGCTGCCGGGCGGTTGCGCCATCGGCACGCGGCCGGTGGATCTCCACATCGCCGGACTTGAGGCGCTTGGCGCCACAATCGAGCTGAAGGAAGGCTATCTCGTGGGCGCAGCGCCACGTGGCCTTGAAGGCGCTGAGTTCACCTTTCCGCAGGTCTCGGTAGGCGCTACCGAGCACGTCATGATGACAGCGACTCTGGCCCGCGGCACCACGCTCATCCGCAATGCCGCCATGGAACCGGAAATCCGCGACCTTGCCGACTGCCTCAACGCGATGGGTGCCGACATCTCCGGCGCCGGAACCGGCAGCATCCGCATCAACGGCGTCGCCCGCCTGGGAGGCGCCACCCACCGCATGCTCCCGGACCGCATCGAGGCCGGCACCTATGCCATGGCGGCGGCAGCCACCGGCGGGCGCCTCCGACTCGCTGGCGCCGCGGAGGACCACTTCGGCGATGTCGCCTCGGCACTGCGCCAGGCAGGCGTGGCCATCGACAGCCGGAAGGGCGGTATCGATGTCCGGCGCGCCGACGGCGTCCTCAAGGGAGTCGATGTCACCACCCGCCCCTTCCCCGGCTTTGCCACCGACCTTCAGGCCCAGTTCATGGCGCTCATGACCACGGCTTGCGGGGTTTCGCGAATTCACGAGAGCATCTTCGAAAACCGGTTCATGCACGTGCCCGAACTGATGCGCATGGGTGCGGACATCGAGGTGCGAGGCGGCACGGCCATCGTCCGGGGAGTCGACGGGCTGAAGGGCGCTCCGGTCATGGCCACGGATCTTCGCGCCTCCGTTTGCCTGGTCCTTGCCGGACTGGTCGCCGAAGGAGAAACCATGGTCAACCGCGTCTATCACCTCGACCGCGGCTACGAACGGCTTGTGGAAAAGCTCCAGGGGTGCGGGGCAACGATCGAGAGGATTCAGGGCTGACATGAAGCCGTTGCGACTCAAGGCTGTCGACGATGACGATCTGGAGGTCTTCGCCACCGTGCTGCAAAGCGCGCGCATGCCCCTTGCCGAGGTCACCTGGGTGGAGGACGACAACCGGTTTGCCGCCCTGTTCCGGCGCTTCTGCTACGAACTCCCGGGCGGCGAGGGCATGCAGGTCGACTGCGCCCTCGTGCTCGACCGCGTCGCCAGGGTCGACACCTGGGATCTCGATGGCCTGGGAGGCGACGGCGATGCCGAATTGATGACCATCATCAGCGAAGGCCGCCGGGAGACGGCCGGTTGCATATCCCTCGTCTTCCGCAATGGCGGCCTCATCCGCCTCGAGACCGACGCCATCGAAGGCCGCCTCGCCGACATCGGCCGACCGGCCACCGCCACGGATACGCCCCGTTACGCCGTGGCAGCGAACTCTGCGGCAGCGGGAGACGATCACCATGACGCCTGACGAGGCAGTTGCCAGGGCTGCCGGACTGCCCTGCTGGAACGGACCGGTGACACCCCGCCCGATCGGCGGGGGCATCACCAACCTCAACTTCCGCGTCGATGACGGCGACCAGAGCTTTCTGGTGCGGGTGGGCGGCAACATTCCTGTCCACGGCATCCGCCGGACCCATGAGACTGCCTGCAGCCGCGCGGCTCACGCGGCAGGCATCGCGCCGGAGGTCCATTACACCGCCAAGGGCGTCCTGGTGGTGCGCTGGATCGACGGCCACACCTTCGGCGATGCCGATGTGCGCGATCCCGGAAATCTCGAACGCATTGCGGATCTGCTGGCTCGCCTCCACCGCGACGGGGCGCGTCATCTGCGCGGCCGGGCTCCGTTCTTCTGGGTGTTCCACGTCATCCGCGACTACGGGCACCGTCTTCACGATGACCGTCATCGCCTGCTGGCGGAGGTGCCGCAGCTCCTCGGGGCGGCGCAGGACCTGGAAGCGGCCGTCGGTCCCATCAGCCCGGTGCTCTGCCACAACGACCTCTTGGCCGCGAACTTCCTCGATGACGGTGAGAGACTGTGGCTCGTCGACTGGGAATACGCCGGCTACAACACGGCCCTCTTCGACATTGCCAACCTTGCCTCCAACAGTCACCTCGATGCCGAAAGCCGCGAGAAGGTCGCCGAACTGGTTCTGGACCAGGCGATCACCGATGAGCTGAGGCGGCGCCTCGGGGCACTGGCCTGCGCATCGCTGTTGCGCGAAGCGATGTGGAGCATGGTCCAGGAGACCCACTCGCCCCTCGATGTCGACTATGTCGCCTATACGGCGGACTATCTCGGCCGCTTCAAGGGCGCCCTCGATGCGTGGCGGGGCAACGGCTGACGTCAGGCGCTCTCCGGCACGTACCAGCTTTCGCCGCGCGCCGTCGTGACATACTCCGGCCAGGCGAAGCCGACCGGCGGCTGGAAGTCGCGCGGCAGCAGCGGCGCCACCCAGGACGAGCCGCCGATGCCGCCCCCGGTCCGCTCCTCGAATTCCGCGCGTGCCTCCTGCAGGCGCCTCGGCTCGGTGAGGAGGTCGACGACAGTCGCGCCGATCACCTTGGCCGCGCACATGATGGTCGGATCGATGGTCGGCGCATGGCCGCCGAGAGCATTCCATGACCAGTCCGGGTAGGTGTAGCCCTCGGGCGCCTTCAGGGTGCAGCGGCCAACGATGAGGCGCACCGTGGGCGCATGCCATGTCCAGTCGACATAGTCGTCGGAGGTGTAGTTGAGCTGCCACGGCGGCAGGATGGCGCGCAGTTGCGCCTCGCCATCTTCCGGAGGGCAGAGATCGGTCATCTCGGCGAGGATCGGCTCCTCCATGGGCTCGATCCCCAGGTTCTTCTGCAGTTCCCGGCAGAAGGACCTGGCCTCGTCATCCCACTGCGGTCCGCCAACCAGCTCGAGATTCGCATAGGCAAGGCGGGCCATCGCGTGGTTGGGCAATCCGACCCGCGTGCGCGTCACCCAGTGGGATTCCAGGCGGCAGTGGGTCATGGCGGCGACATGCTCGGCATTCCGGTCGAGCACCTCGGCGATGCGCTGCTGCATCTCCAGCGTCGGCGACCTCCATGAGTACTGGATCTGGCTGAACCGCGGCGCCAGGTTGTCGCTCGTCGCATTGCCGGTCGCCAGCAACGCCTCGTTCAGTGTCCACGTGCCGGTGTGCGGCAGCATCGATTCCTTCGTGTACTTGGTGGTCGTGTACATCAGGCACAGCGCATCGTTGGCGCCGGGCGCCCGGGCGACGGTGTGGGCGGACGACGGACCGGGAGCGCCGACGCTCCTCCATGTCTCCGGGGAATCGCAGATGAAGCTGTAGATGCGGCTCCAGTAACTGCCGCAGTGGGTGTCGAGAATGCAGGTGTTGGTGCGCAGGGTGCCGTAGGAGGGATGGAACGAGACCGCGGCGTCCATGTCGTCGTAGTAGCCCTTCGCCGCATGGACAGGCTTGGACCCGCACACCTTCTCCGCCGGCTCGCCCATGAACTTCAGCCGCCCCTGGACGCCGTGCCGTTCCATCGCCGCCTTCGCCGCCAGAATGCCGCCCAGGGCGGACATGCCGAGGGCCGAGTGGGGATCGGTGTGCCCGGCCGCGGCGTGATGGGCGCCGTCGCGCAGCTTGCGCCGGGGAACACGATCCTGGTTGTTGCCGGGAACCGCGTCGTACTCCGCGTAGGATCCGATCGTCGGTCCGTCACCGTTGGACCAGGTGGCGCAGAAGGCTGTCGGCATGCCCCCGGATCCTTCCTCGACCTCGAATCCCTCGCGGCGCAGGCGATCGACGTACCAGGCCGACGACCTGTACTCCCGCCACGCCGGCTCATGCAGGTCCCAGATTGTCGCGTGCCACTCCGAGAGCTCTTGACGATGGGCCTCGACCCAGTCCAGTGCCGAGCGTTTGACGTCATTGATGTCCATGGGATCCTCCCTGGTTCAGGCCATCGGATGCCGCCCCGGCACCCTCGAAGCGATCAGGCATGTTGGCGGCAAAGCGAGCGCGGTCAATCTGGATCCGCATCCCGAAATGCGAAACAGGCCGCGAATGGCTCGACCTGTGACGTGCCGAGAATCCAGTCGGCGGCGCACGATGTGATCATCCGGATCGATATACTGAGGCGGCAGGTTACATAGGAATGGGCTCCGCGTTGGCCAGGGCCACGCATCACCTCCACGATCTCGTGACACTCTCGTGGGTTGAAGTCAAACTGCCGGCAGACAGTCGGAATACTCCAGGGAGCGCATGAATTCTGTGACAACGAGCCTGATCGCATGGTCGACTTGAGCGCCATCAGGGGCATCCTGTTCGACAAGGACGGAACGCTCATCGAAATGGATCCGATGTGGCTTCCAGCCTGGGAGGGGGCTGCGCACCAGGCGGCGACACGCGCTGGACAACCCGATCTTGCCGAAGCCATGTTGCGGAAGGTCGGCTATCGTCGTGCCACGGCAACGTTCGATCCGAACGCCGCGCTCCTCACAGGCACGGTGCACGACATCGTCGACGCATGGGAGACCGTTCTCGACGACAAGGCACCAGCCGATCTCGAATCCATGATTCTGAGGGTGTTTGCCGAAGCCTCGACGCGCGACCCCGTTCCCGTCACCGATGTGCAGGCGCTCCTGCGCTCGCTTCGCACAAGGGGCTACATTCTGGGCGCGGCCTCGAACGACAGCACACGCAAGGTGCGGCGGATGGTCGATCACCTCGGCCTTGCCGACGACCTTGCTTTCCACTGTGGCGCCGATGCCGGCCATGGAGGGAAGCCCGGCCCGGGCATGGGATTGGCGTTTTGTGAAGAAACCGGGATCCCTCCCGAACGTGTTCTCATGGTGGGCGATTCGATCATAGATGCCCTGATGAGCCGGGCCGCCTGCTTCGGGGCGACCGTTGGTGTGCGAACCGGCGGTGCCTTGACGCGGGAACAGGAACAGGCTTTCGACATCGTTATCGACAGCATCGAAGACCTGCCGGCATTGTTGGACGGTGACATCGTCGATGGGTGAACGCCGGAGCATTCGCCAATCGCAGTTCAAGGAACGTGTGCGCGATCCGGTTTGTGTGATCCACGGGAGAGCGTGGTTGCAACGACGCGCAGTCTTTTCCGACCAGTTTATGGCGACATCACACTCGTCGAGTCGTTTAGCGGATCATGCCGGACGGAACGCCTGAACATCTCTTGGTCTTTGGGCCTTGAGATTGCACGACCCAGATGTGAGGTGCTGCAAACGGACTGCAACAGGGACCGGTGTTACTGCTGGAACGGCAAGATTTCCCAGTCGAACTGGGCGCACCTCCAATCAAGCATACCTACCTAAGCCTTGACAACATTGTGTACTTGGTACAGTCTGTCATACATGGTGTTCAAGTCAAGGAAGTCTGAACATGCCGGAGAACATACGAGTTGCCGATGAAGTCTGGCTGGCCACCGCGGGCCTTCACCGCAGTCAACCTGAGCGAGAGGACTTCACCATCAACGAAATCATGGAACAGGCCGCAACCGTCAATTTGGCCGGTCACTGGCCACTGCGGCCCGGTGTCAGGATCCATGTCTACCTCCATTGTGTCGCCAACAGGCCTCCCAATCCTGGAAGATATCGCATGCTCTTGGAAACACGGGACGGACGCCGCCGTCTGTTTCGTCCGGGAGACCCCTGCCATCCCCTTAGGGTGGCCGGAAAGCACATGCCGAAACGCGATGAAATCCCGACACGCCACGGCGAACTCCTCGACTGGTACGTTGCCGAGTACGTTCCCCAGACGAGCGCGGAGACGCTGGATCCGATCCTGGCTCTGCGCGGGCTGGGCAAGGATCTATGGGCCGACGAGGCGGCCGATGATTACGTGATGCGCCAACGGTCAGGCTGGCAATGAGCAGAGTGTTCTGGGATACGAACCTGTTCGTATACCTTTTCGAAGATAAGAGTGAACGCGCAGAGCAGGTCGTGTCGTTGCGCCAACGAATGATCGAACGCAACGACGAATTGCTGACGTCAACGCTCACGCTTGGGGAGATCCTCGTCAAACCCCTGGAGGCAGGTGACCAGACACTTGCAAGACACTATGAACAGGCCATCACGTCCACCGCAACCGTCCTTCCCTTCGACCAGGCTGCCGCTTACTCATTCGCCTTGGTGCGTCTGGATCACTCAATTCAGCCGGCAGACGCGGTCCAGCTCGCCTGTGCATCGGTGGCTGGTGTTGACCTGTTCATCACCAACGACCGCCGGCTTGTTCGCAAGGTCGTGCCCGGAATCCACTTCATCCAGTCCCTCGCGACAGCTTTGATCTAGAAGTACAGGGATCGCGTCAGAAAACGACACCTACGTTTCCCGGCGACTACGCGCATTTGCGAATCCCGGAGCCTGTCATGCGACGCACGGCGGTTCGCCCCGAACCACATACATTGTCGCAGGGGAGGCCACTTGATGACCTGGCTGGCGTGCGGGATAGTTCTGGCTGGACAATGATGGATTGGCTGGCTGACATGCCTGGAGAGCCGAACGGACGAGATCATCTGCATTCCTTCCACCGCAGCAGAGATCCGTGGGGCAGCGGGCGGTCGTGCTGAGCATCGAGGGACTGACGCGGCGATTCGGCGGCCTGACGGCGGTCGACGACCTCACTTTCACCGTGAAGGAGGGTGCGATCCACGGGCTCATCGGACCGAATGGCGCCGGCAAGACGACGACCTTCAACGTGATTTCCGGCTTCTACAGGCCGACGAGCGGACGCGTGATCTACGCCGGGCGCGACATCTCGGGCATGGCGACCCATACCGTCGCCGCGCTGGGTCTCGTTCGCACCTTCCAGGCGACGACCCTGTTCCACGAACTCACTGTCGCAGAGAATGTTCTCGCCGGCTGCCATCTCGGTGCAAGGATCGGGCTGGCGAGCGTTCTCCTCGGCCGGCAACGGGAACGCCAGGAGCAGGCCCAGGCCCGGGTGGAGGAGATCCTCTCGTTCATGGGGCTCGACGGAGTCGCCGGTGAGTCGTGCGCGAACCTCCCCCACGGGCTTCAGCGCACGTTGGGGGTCGCCGTTGCTCTCGCCGCGGAACCGCGACTTCTGCTGCTCGATGAGCCATTCACGGGCATGAATCCTGACGAGACGCGCCGCATGATGGATCTCGTGCGCCAGGTGCGGGACCGCGGGGTCACCATTCTCCTCGTCGAGCACGACATGCAGGCGGTCATGGGCCTGTGCGAGACCATCACCGTGCTCAATTTCGGCAGCCTGCTTGCCGAGGGAGACCCCGAGGCGATCCGCGCCAATCCCGAGGTTGTCGATGCCTACCTCGGAACCCCGATCGAGGGCATGGCGTGACACTCCTGGAGGTGACGGGTCTCGAGGTTCACTATGGCAAGGTCCAGGCCATCAAGGGAATCGACATCAGGCTGGAGGCAGCCGACATCATCACCCTGATCGGCGCCAACGGAGCCGGAAAGTCGACGACCCTGCGCACACTCTCCGGGCTCAATCGTCCCACAACGGGCACGATCCTGTTCGAAGGCGAGAGAATTGACGGACTCGAGCCCGACCGGATTGTCGCCCGCGGAATCGCGCACGTCCCCGAGGGCCGCCGCGTCTTTCCGGAACTGACGGTTCTGGAAAACCTCATGACGGGAGCCTATCTGCGCCGTGACGGCCCATCGGTCCGTTCAGATCTCGACATGGTGTATGGCCATTTTCCGCGGTTGCGCGAGAGGCGTGGCCAGTACGCCAAGACACTGTCGGGCGGCGAACAGCAGATGCTGGCCATGGGGCGCGCCCTGATGGCGGCGCCGCGGCTGTTGCTGATGGATGAGCCCTCGATCGGACTGTCGCCCCTGATGGTGCAGGAGATCGCCACGATCATCGGCGAAATCCACCGCAAGGGCGTCCCCGTCGTTCTCGTCGAGCAGAACGCCAGCCTCGCGCTTCATCTGGCGAGTTACGGCTACGTGCTTGAGACCGGCCGCATCGCGCTCTCCGGCCCGACCGATGTGCTGCGCGAGAATGAACACGTCCGCCGTGCCTACCTCGGCGGCTAGGGAGAGCCTCTCCGGCTGGCGCCTGGGGGATGAGCTGTGGGTGGACTGGATGGCGGGAGCCCGCGCCGCGTGGCTCGATGACGATCAGGCCCATGCGGCGGCGTGCTGCTGTCAGGCCGACGTGATGGCCTCAGGCTTCGAGCCGGACGACCCGAGGCGGGCGGCAACGGCGCACGCGCGCGCCCTGATGAGTGCGGGACCGGACGGCATCGAGGCGGGGCTTGCCGCCGCGCTCGAGGCATGGCAGGCCGCGGAGCCCTGGGTCGAGAGAATGGCACTCGGCGTCCGTGCCCGCAGTTCGCTCTTTCACATGCGGCTCGAATCGAAGCATCGCGGTGTCTATCCCGGCATTGCGCGACAGCGGTGCCGCAAGATGCTCCGCGCGGGCATGGCCCTTGTCGAGGCCGAACGTGCCGCGCGTCGTGGCGACCGGCACGCCATGGAGGCCGCCCTGGCGTGCCGGCGCGATGCCTTCGGCCATCGCGAGTCGGCGGCCGCGGCCATGGCGCACTGGCTGGAAGAACCCGTTCGGGGCCGCGAGATCGACCGCTTCGCCGAACACCCGCCGACGATGAGGGACGACGAAGCGCGCCTCTACGCCGCGGCCCTCCTCGTGCCGCTGGCGCTCAACCCTGGGATGTCAGCGGCCTCGCGCGCCTGAAACGCCGAACGACGCGCGCCGGCAGAGTCTCCAGACCGTTCGGCAGGAACAGCATGGCGAGAACGAGGAGCACGCCATAGAAGAGCGGACGCAGTTCGTCGTATCCGATATCGCGCAGCAGCACCTCGTTGATGGCGGTCAGCGTGACGAGCCCGATGATGGGCCCCCAGATCGTGGCCGTGCCTCCGACAATCACCCAGATCAGAACGAACACCATCTCGTGGACCGCGAATCGGTTGGGATTGACGGTGGTAAGGTAGTGCGCCAGCAACGCGCCGGCGAGACCGGCGAAGAACGACGCCAGTACCAGGGCCTGGGTCCTCGTCCGCCAGGTGTTGACACCCACGGCGCCTGCGAGCTGATCACGCCAGTGGACGGCATGAAAGGTCAGGCCGATGTGCGAATGCTCGATGCGCCAGAGGATCCAGACAGAAACGGCCGCGATCACCAACACCAGGTAGTACGAGGCGACCGGTTCCCAGAAATTGATCTCCCAGGCGCCGATCTCGATGTCGGGAACACCGGGAATGCGGGAGATGCCCTTGGGCCCGATGAAGGCCTTCCACAGCAGCCTTATGGTCTCGCCTGCGGCAAAGGACCCGATCAGGAAATAGAATCCCTTCATGCGGAACAGCGGAAAGGCGAGGACAAAGGCGACAAGGCCCGTGAGACCGGCGGCGAGGATGATCGAAAGCGGAACGGGAATGGCGAACTGCTTGCTGAGCAGGGCTGACGCGTAGGCCCCGAACCCCATCATGACAACGTGGCCGAGCGAGAACTCGCCGGTCAGCGCCAGCAGCCGGTAGCTCACCACGACCAGGGTGTTGATGGTGAGGAACACGAGGAGTTCCTGTTGCGAGAAGGTCACGACGTGTGGCGAGAGTGCCAGCACGGCAGCCGACGCGAGCGCCAGCCCCTGCCACCACCGGCGACGGTGCGGACCTCCCAGATGCGGATCGAGGGCGAGGGCTGCTGCCGCCAGCGACAGGGCAATGAGCGCCAGCCATACCGCGTAGGTCACGGCGCCCATCAGGCGCGCTCCGGCTTGCCGAGGAGTCCGTGGGGACGCACGACGAGAACGATGAGCATCAGCACGAGGCCTGTGATGTCGGCAATCGTGCCGTCGAAGATCGTGGTCACGAAGGTATGGGTAAAGGCATAGAGCACGGATGCAAGGACTGCACCCTCGAGACTGCCCAGACCACCGACGATGATGACGATGAAGGCACCGATGATGACCGGATGTCCCATGTAGGGACCTGTCGGCACGATGGTGGCGGTCAGCGCTCCGGCAACCCCCGCCAGCGCGGCGCCCAGAATCATGGCGAGCATTGAGATACGGCTGATCGAGATGCCCTGCAGCGCGGCGGCCTCGGAATCCTGCGCGACGGCACGCAGCGCCCAGCCGAACCGGCTCTTGCGCAGGAAAATCCACAATGCGCCAAGGAGAATGACGGCAAAGGCAATGACGACAAGACGCTGGCCGGAAATGGTCAGGGCGTCGACCCCGAACAGTGTCACGGCTTCATTGTAGGGACCGGCAAACGACTTCTTGCGGACGCCGAAAAGCGCGACCGCCCCGGCCTGCAGGACCAGGAGGGCGCCGATCGAGCAGATGAGACCTCCAAGCGGGTTGTCCTTCATGGGCCGGAACATCGTCCTCTCCAGCAGGAGTCCGACCACGGCCACGGCAAGAACGGCGACCGCAACGCCTGCGAAGAATGGCAGTTCGTTCTGGTAGAACACCCAGAACAGGCAGTAGGCCCCGGCCATGTAGAGTTCGCCGTGAGCAAAGTTCACGACCCGCATGACGCCGAAGATGAGGACGAGGCCGACCGCAACGAGCGCCAGATAGCTCGACGCATAGGTCGCGTTCAGGCACGTCTGCAGGAAGACGCCGAAGTCCATGGGCTAAAGGAATGTCCGGAAAGACGATACCGGGCCCGGCACGAGGCCGGTCCCGGTATTGCGTGCCGCCGTGCCGCGCGGGCCGGCGAGGAAGGTGATCAGGCGCGCTGGTACCACATTTCGCCCATCGCTTCGAAGTGCTTGATCATGGTCGCGCTGTGCTCGCCCCACCACTCGGGGATGCTCTTGAACTCGACGATCACGGCCTTCCCGTTCTGGATCTGCACCACGGGCCAGTTGCCCACGAGCGCATTGTCGATACCGAACAGTTCCTCGCCCCACCAGTTGGCTTCGCCAAAGGCGTGGGCGCCCGTGCCGCCCTGCTTCATGCCATCAAGCACCGCTGCCGGCTCGATGGAACCCGCTTTCTGGGCGCCGTCCAGCCACAGGTCGAGGATCGACGCGTACTCCCAGGACACCGCGCCCCACTGGCCGGGATGGCGCTCGTTGTAGACCTCGAAGAAGCCGTTGGGATCGTTGAAGTTGATGCCCTCGCTGTTCAGCGCCGGATCGTCAAAGTCGGGGAACTGGAAGATCACCCCCTCCATGAATTCCTCGGAGGTATTGGCGATGATGTCGGCATAGAAGTCCGCCGTGCAGGAGATGATCTGGCCACCGTAGTTCTGCACGAACGCCTGCTTGCAGAGTTCGTTGACGAACTCCGCATAGGCCGTATCGAGGCACAGGATATCGGGCTTGTGCGCCAGCATCGCGGTCATGACGGGCGCGAAGTCCGTCGTCGCGATGTCGAAGAAGATGGTGTCCTTGACCTCGATACCGTGCGCTTCGAAGGCCGCGAGGTAGGTTGCCACGGAGGGCCGACCGAGAGCGTCATCCTGGGCGCAGATCACGGCCGTCTTCGCCTCGGGCATGTTCTCGGCCATCCACCAGACACCTGTGAGGTTGTAGATCGGATGGACTTCCGCGGGCGCGACCAGGAAGGGCGTGTCCGGCGAGAGGTCCGAGGGAAGGAGCGTCGAGACAAGCATCTCGGCACGATTGGCGATCGGAGTCACGGCAGGCATGGTGTCGCCGCCCAGCATCTCGATGAACGAGACGCCGTCTTCGTTGATCAGCTTCTGGGCGCCGGTGCGCGCCTTGTCCGGAAGATACTCGTTGTCGTACGAGACGATTTCGACGTTGTAGGAGGTTCCGCCGATGTCAACACCGCCGGCGGCGTTCTTCTGTTCTGCCCAAATTTCGCATCCGTAGAGGCCGGGCAGCCCCCAGGCCGCGACACCGCCGGTCAGCGGAGCCAGAAATCCGATGCGAACCGTTTCCTCGGCGCGCAGTCTTCCCGGATTCACGGCGGTGGCAGCAGCGGCGCCTGCGAGCGCCGACGTGCCGATGAACTTGCGCCTGTCAATGGAGCCAAATGTCATGATCTGTCCTCCTTACCATCTGGTGTGGTTCGGGGAGACCCGACATTCGACGCGGCATCTCCCACGCATGTGTCCTGTTGTATCCCACCATCATCTACTATCGTCGTTGCATAGACAACATCCGTTCGAATTCTGTTCCGGAACGCGCCAGGGCCGAATGGCTCTGACAGCATTTGGTCCTGCGGGAAAGCCGCAGACGACTGCGTCACGCTCACGGTCAGGATTACCCCAACGACGACCGCCCGTCGCGATGCTCGCGCACCCTGATAGCCGCCTTGATGTCATGCGGAGCACGCGTCCCCTTGTCGGCTGTCAGGTCGCAGAATCCAGATGTCGGCACCCTGCCTGAAGATCAACGTGCCAGGCGCCCACGTCCAGACCAAGGACCGCCATTGCCCCTGACAACAGCTTCAATCCGCCCGCGCGACAACGACCTGCCAGTGGCGTGAGTTGGCAATGTGACGGCGGTCCCGGGACGATCCGGGCATGGAGTCACGAAGCAGTGAAGCGTTCGAGAACGTTGGCGACGATGCGTTCGACAAAGGGATCGCGCAGTTCCAGCGCCCGCGGCCATTCCGTCGAGCCACCGTTGAACACCTCTCCCCTGCCGCGGGTGAAGGTGGCGATCATGCCGGCGCCACGCCCCTCGTTCTCGCGGCAGTGTGCCGGCAGCAGGTCACCCAGCGCCTCCATGACCTGCTCGGCCTCGTGCAACGGACCATTGAGCGGGACAGTGCCGCCGAAACGGTCCTCCTCGCCGCGCACCGCCGGCGCCAGGGCGAGGATTTCCAGGGATTCCGGGGCGCCATCCTCGAAAGTCGGAAAAGGCAGCCCACGGCGGAAGGTGTACTCCACCGCGTCGAGTTCGAAGGTCGCAAGATTGACGGGCGTACCGCCCAGAAGATCGCCGTAATAGAGATCGGTCCCGGCGAAGGCCCAGTGCTGCGGCCGGTAGACAGTATAGCCTCC
Source organism: Alphaproteobacteria bacterium (assembly GCA_965207785.1). Taxonomy (GTDB): domain Bacteria; phylum Pseudomonadota; class Alphaproteobacteria; order SP197; family SP197; genus SP197. The sequence goes on from CBDBNO010000012.1 coordinate 459,869, forward strand.
TGAAGAGCGGGGTGCCGCCACGCCGTAGCGGTTGTAGGTCCCAGCCCCGCCCGTCAGCCCCATCGTCGCCGCCGCCGGGCGTCCGATCAGGGTGCAGTCCCATACGGTGGTCACGAGGTGCGGCGTGGTGGACGTGGCGGGATCGGCGTCGGGAACCCGATAGCAGTACTGCGTGGTCCCGTCATCGGACAACCGCACCTGCCAGTAGAAGTTCCCGGCGAAGCGGGCGAGACCGCCACCGCGATCAACGAAGTCGTCGACCCGGTCGCGCATCTCCCAGGTCCAGTACTCGTCGTGTCCGATGATCACCAGCGCGTCAAAGCCGTCGAGGCTGCTTTCGTCGAAGTGAAGGTCGTGCTGCGTGAGATAGTCGAGTTCATAGCCCCGGTTCTCGGCCCACACGGCGAACAGTCTCTCGTATGTCGCCCAGAAGGCATCGGCATGATGTCGGCTCATGTCGTAGAGACGCGCCCACTCGTAGGAGGGATAGCGGGGCTGCCAGCCGATCGGCGGCGAGAAGGCATGGGATTCGCGCGGCGTTTCAGCCGGTTTGCGCAGAAAGCCGCGGCCCACGGGACGCCGCGTCGACAACACCGGTGAAGCGATGTCGTCCCGCGGATCGTTCCCAAGCCCGCGATAGTGATTGGCGCCTCCCCAGTCGTTGTAGGCAATCAGGGTGCTCGTCGTCAGCATGAAGCCGATCTTCCCCCGGTGCCGGGCCGGATTGCGCACGACAAAGAAGGCATCGGACTCGAAGTGGTCAGAACCGTCTCCGATGCCGAGGACAACGATGTAGAGACCCGACGGCCAGTCCTCGTCGACAGGGATGCTGAGAGCCACGGGCCATCCGCAACCCGAGGCATAGGCGTCGTCGGGAACGTCGTGGCGCTCGCCGGGCAGGTCCTGGCGTTGCAGCACACGCTGCGGCGAGGCGCCGTCGCGATAGATCGTCAGCGACCACGAGGATCGAGTCGCGCTGACGTGGAGCCTGATCACGTCACCCGCCTCGTAGGACATGCGATCCGTGTAGCCCCAAACCTCGAGGGCATCGTCGTCAGCGGACTGTCCCGGGGACGGCCAGCCCGGCATCGACCAGGCATAGGGCGCCTTCGGTTGGCCTTTGCGTGCGTTCATGTGTCTCTCCTCAGCACCGCATGAGCGAGTCTATCCGGAAGACCGCCCGCACCGCGACAGCCCGGGGGCGGATTCATGACGTCAGAAGGTGGCAGGCTGCCACATGGCCGTCGCCGACACGCTGCGGGCGTGGTCTTGTCTCCTGACACAGGGACCAGGCGCGGGGGCACCGGGTGTGGAACCGGCACCCCCGCGGCCGCGATGCGGGACCGGGGATCATCCCCGACAGCGGCCGATGAACCTGCCTCTTCGAGGGATCGACGACGGGTGTCGCCGCCATCAGCGCCTGGGTATAGGGGTGGCGCGGCTGCCTGAAGATCTCGTCTCGCGGCCCTTCCTCGACGATCTCGCCGAGGTAGAGAACGGCAATGCGGTCACTGACATGCTCGACGACGCCGAGACTGTGGGAAATCAGCATGTAGGTCAGGTTGTGCTGCGCCTGCAGGCGCATGAGGAGATTGAGAATCTGCGCCTGGACGGAGACGTCGAGTGCGGAAGTCGGTTCGTCGAGCACCAGCAGCCGCGGATTGAGGGCAAGGGCGCGCGCCAGCACGACCCGCTGGGCCTGGCCGCCGGAGAGCTCATGGGGATAGCGGGTGAGGAATGACGGATCGAGGCCGGTTTCGCCAAGCAGGACCTCGACCCTTCGGCGGCGTTCGCCACGGTCAAGCCTGGTGTGCGTCACGAGGGGTTCACTGACGATGGAGCGAACGGCCATGCGCGGATTGAGGGAAGCCGTTGGATTCTGGAACACCAGCTGCATGTCCCGGCGCCATGCCCTGAGACCGGCGGCGTCAAGCCGGAACACGTCATGTCCGTCAAACACAATGTCGCCGTGGCTGGCGATCACGAACCTCGCAAGCGCCATGGCAAGGGTCGACTTGCCGCACCCTGACTCGCCGACGACGCCCAGGGTTTCGCCGCGCCGGAGCTGCAGGCTGATGTTCTCGAGAACCCGCACATGTCCGCGTCGCCTGCCGAAGACGCCGGTTCCCGTCGGGTAGTCGACCGCGAGGCTCCTGACGTCGAGCAGGATGTCGCGTTCCTCCGTCATCGCCCGGCCTCGAGGTGGCAGGCGCTGCGGTGGCGGTCAGAGAGGCGCCGCACCGCAGGGTCCTCGAGACGGCAGCAGGCCATGGCGAAGGCGCACCGCTCGCGGAACGCGCATCCCTCGATGTTCGTGGCGTCGGAAGGCACGGAACCTGGAATGACGGCAAGCGGCGTGCGCTGCGTCTGTTCGCCCGGTCGCGCCTTCAGCAGTCCCCGCGTATAGGGGTGATGCGGAGCGAGGAAGATGTCTCCGGGATCGCCTTCCTCGACGATCCGTCCGAGATACAGCACCGCCACCCGGTCGCAGGTCTGGGCCACCACGCCGAGATCATGCGTGATGATGACCAGTGTCAGGCCACGCCTCTCGCGCAACCGGTCGAGCAGGGCGAGAACCTGGGCCTGGATGGTGACGTCGAGGGCCGTCGTCGCCTCGTCGGCGATCACCAGGTCCGGATCGCCGGCCAGGGCCATGGCGAGAAGAACCCGCTGTTGCATGCCGCCGGAGAGTTCGTGGGGATAGCGATCGAGCAGGGCGGCGGGATCGGCCAGTTCGAGCTCGCCCAGCAGGGATACCGCGCGCTCCCGCGCCTCCCTGGCGCGGGCCCTTCCGTGGCGGCGCATGATCGCCGTGATCTGGCTGCCGACCGTGAACAGGGGGTTGAGAGCGGCGGACGGATCCTGATGGACCATGGCGATGTGCCGCCCACGCAGCCCGGCCCAGGCGTCGGGGTGTCCGGATACCAGGTCCTGACCCCGGTAGGCGATCGAGCCTCCGGCAATCGAACCCGGCGGCGGCACCAGGCCGAGGATGGCGTGGGCCGTCATCGACTTGCCGCATCCCGACTCGCCGACGATGCCGTAGGCCGTGCCCTCCTCGACCTCGAAGTCGATTCCGCGCAGCACCAGGCGGCGCCCGCCAGGGGCGGGAAATCCGACCCTGAGACCGGTGACGGCGAGGAGCGGCGTGCTCATGCGCCCTGCATGGCGCGGCCTCGCGGGCTGGTCGCCATGTGCACCGCATCACCGGCGAGATTGAACGCCATGATGGTCACGAAGAGCGCCATGCCGGGAAATGTCGGCACCCACCAGTGGCCCGTCTGCACGTAGATCCGTCCCTCCGAGATCATCGCCCCCCAGTCGGCTGTCGGCTGCGGCACACCCAGTCCGACGAAGCCCAGCGCACTCACGGTCAGGATCGCGGCACCGAGATCCAGCGTTGCCTGGACCCATACCGGAGTCATGACATTGGGCAGGACATGGCGCAGCACCACCACCGGGTGACTGACGCCGATGCCACGCGCCGCCCTGACGTAATGCCGCTCTCGCAGCGAAATCGCCTGCCCCCGCGCAATGCGCGCGTACCACGGCCACCAGGTGAGCGCGATGGCCAGGATCGCGTTCTCCAGGCTGGGCTGCAGGACCACGGCGACAGTCATGGCCAGCAGCAGGGGTGGAAAGGCGAGGAACACGTCGGTGACGCGCATGATCGCCTCGTCGAGCCAGCCGCCGACATAGCCTGCCGTGGCACCGAGCAGCGTTCCCGCCACCACGCCGATGAAGACGATGGCAAGACCCGAAACGAGTGCCGTGCGCGCCCCGAAAAGGACACGGGCCAGAACGTCGCGGCCCAGCGCATCGGTGCCGAAGGGGTGAGCCAGTGAAGGCGCCAGGAGCTTGTCCTCGATGTTCGTCGTCCCGCGCCCCTGGTCGGCATGGGGCGTGACGAGGGGGGCGGCAACGGCCAGCATGACAATGAGAGCAAGGGTCGCCAGGGCGCCCGCAGCCAGGCGGTCGCCGAGGACATGCCGGCGCGCCGAACCCGCAGGCGGGTTGACGAGGGCTGTCAGCAACGTCGCTGCCGCTCCCGATTCCGGCCTTTCAGCCGACACTGCTCTCACCGAGCCGGATTCGCGGATCAAGCACCGCCTGCAGCAGGTCCACGAGGAGATTGACGACGATGTAGATCACGGTCACCACCAGGGTGACGGCAAACAACACCGGAATGTCGTCGTTGAGAATGGCATCGAGCATGTAGCTCCCCAGTCCTGGCCACTTGAAGATGCTCTCGATGAGGACGGCGCCGGTGATCGAGAAGGCGAACACCAGCCCCAGAACGGTCAGCGTGGGCACGATGGCGTTCTTCAGCGCCAGGCGGAACAGGATCTCGCGTTCGTGCAGTCCCGCCGCGCGGGCGGCGGCGATGTGGGTTTCGGCAAGCACATCGAGCATCGATGCCCGGGTCATGCGCAGGGCCAGGCTGACCGGAAAGGTCGCCAGCACCACCACCGGCAGGATCGCGTGGGCCAGCGCGTCCCGCCATGCCACCCAGTTTCCGGTGAGTGCGGCATCGACGAGATGGAAGCCGGTCAGGGTCGTCACCGGATGGAGGAAGCTGGTGGTCTGGCTCAGACGTCCGCCGAGCGGCAGCAGGTCGAGCCACAGGAAGAAGAGGAGTTGCAACAGCAGGGCGAGCCAGAAAGCGGGCATGGACACGCCGAGAATGGACACCACCCGCATCACGCGGTCGAATCCGGTGGCGAAGCGCGCAGCCGCAAGGACGCCGGCGGGAACGCCGACAGCGATCGCCAGGAACGTGGCGAGCACCACGAGTTCCATGGTGGCGGGCAGTCGTTCGGCCAGATCCTCGACGATCGGCCGCTTGGTGCGATAGGAGTAGCCGAACTCCCCCTGGACCGCGTTGGAAACGAACCGCACGAACTGCACGGGAAGGGGATCGTCGAGACCAAGGTCGGCGCGCACGGCGGCAATCGCTTCGTCACTGGCACGCGCACCCAGATAGAGGCGCGCCGGATCGCCTGGAATGACATGGGAAATGGCGAAGGTCACCGTCATCGCCCCGAGCATCACGAGGAGAGCCAGAGCCAGCCGCCTCAGGAGATAGCGAACCCCGCTCATGGCCACACTTTCTTGATGAACGCGCAAGCACCCGGCATGACGTCGACGATTGTGCGGTCGCGGGCTGCCTTTGACCACCGATTTCCCGCTGCAGGTCAACGGCGGGATCACCCGTCGGCAGAGACGGTTGAGGCCATGATCGACAGGGTGCACACTTCGCTTGAGAACATCAGTCGATGCAATGGGGAGGATCAGGATCATGAACAGGTATGTCCGCGGACCGGTCATCGCCGCCATCACCGCGCTCTTTGTCGGTGTGGGGCCGCTTCAGGCACAGGACATCACCGAGAACATTGCCTTCCAGGCTATTCCCGGTGAACTGCCCTCGCTCGATCCTCCCTACATGCTGAGCTGGGATACGACGCTCGGCTTCAACGTGTACGAGACACTTACCCGGTGGACCGAGGACGAGGGCATCGTCGGGGTGCTGGCCACATCCTGGGAGTCCAACGCCGCGGGTACCGAATGGACGTTCACACTGCGCGAGGGCGTCACGTTCCACGACGGATCACCCTTCACGGCCGCCGACGTGAAGGCATCGCTCGATCGCAACATCGCGGTCGCCATGGTCGCCTACGACTTCATCGGCATCGAATCGATCGAGGTGGTTGACGACATGATGGTGCGCTTCATCGCCAGCGAACCGCGCAACGTGCCGCTCATCGTGTCGGCGCAGTACGGCATGTTCATCTACAAGGCGGAGGCGGTGGACCAGCCGCCCGAGTGGTGGGCCGAAGGAAACGACGCCGGGACCGGTCCCTATGTCGTTGCCGGCTTCGAACCCGGAACCCGCGCCGTTCTCGATCGCTATTCCGACTACTGGGGAGGCTGGGAAGAGGGCCAGTTCACCAAGGTCGTCTACCTCATCGTCGAGGACCCGACCGTACGCGACCAGCTCATTCGTTCCGGCGAGGTCGATCTGACAACCCATCTTCCCTTCGATTCGATGGCCAGTCTCGAGGGTGTGGAGGATCTCGTGGTCCTGCCTTATCTGCCACTGGCGCAGCTCATCTTCGCCTTCGATCACAGCAATTCGCCGCTTGACGACCGGGCGGTACGCCGGGCACTGGCGATGACCTTCCCCTATGACGATGTCCACAACGGGGTGTTTCTCGGTCACGGCCGGGTAAGTGCCGGTTCAGGACCGACGGCGCTGTGGACACCCCCGGCGGATTTCCCCTCCTGGAAACAGGATCTCGACTCCGCCGGCGCGATGCTCGCCGAGGCCGGTTTCGGTGACGGATTCGAGCTTGATCTCGCGGTCTCGGCTGGTTCCAAGGAAGTCGCGGAAGCCGTCCGCCTGTGGCAGTCCGCCCTGGCCGAAGTCGGGGTGACACTCAACATTCGTCAGCTCTCCGGCGGCGCCTTCTGGGACAGTGCCTTCAACCCCGACAACGAGGACTACGACGTCTTCGTGGTTGCCGCTTCCGGTGACGTGCCATCGCCCTACGCCTGGCTCATCATCTTCACCAGTTCGCCCTACGGCTGGTTCCCGGCCATTGGCTACAACAACCCCGCGTTCGACAGCCTCGTGTTCGAGGCATGGGGGCAGGAAGCCACGGACGCCGACGCGGCCGGCGAGACCTGGGTGGAGGCACAGCGCATCCTGCACGAAGAAGCGGTGTCGATCTTCGCCATGGATGCGCCACTCATCATCGCCCACGGCAGCGACATCGAGGGTCTGGTACCGGTACCGCCCTATTCAGCGATCGTGTTCTGGTACGAGATGAAGCGCCGGCCATGACGCGTGATGGATGACATAGGGGGCTCGGAGATTGCCGACGTCTTCCGGCGTGACGGTTTCATTGCCGGTGTGAGGGTGCTCGAGGCGGACGCCGCTGCCGCCGTCCTCGAGAAGATCGACGCGTTCGCGCGGACCCATGCCGGACATATGCCGGTGGCCGAGATGTTCCGCACGGGAAGCCACATCGTCATGCGCGCGGTTGACGATATGGTGCGCCATCCACGCGTTCTCGACGTGGTGCGTCAGCTGCTCGGTGACGATCTCATCGTCTGGGACAGCGATGTCTTCATCAAGGAGTCCCATTCGCAGGGATATGTCAGCTGGCACCAGGATCTTCGCTACTGGGGGGTCGACTCCCACGACGCCGTCACCGCCTGGATCGCCCTGACCGACGCCACGGGCGCCATGGGGTGCATGCGCTTTCTTCCCGGATCGCACCGGGCCGGTCTCGTCGACCACGAGGACACCTTCGAAACCGACAACCTGCTGACCCGGGGTCAGAACGTGAGGTGGGAGATAGACGAGAGCGAGACGAGGCTCGGCGAACTCAAGGCCGGCGAAATGTCCGTTCACCACGGTCTCACCATGCATGCGTCCGAGCCCAATCGTTCGGCGGAACGGCGCGTCGGCCTGGTGGTGCGGTTCGCGACACCGGCCATGCGTCCGGTGGTCATCGAACGCGACTATGCGCAGCTCGTCTGCGGAAAGGATGCCTTCGGTCACTACACGCCGCTTCCAAGACCCCGCGAGGACGCCTCGCCGGAAGCGGTCGCCCTGTGGCACAGGGTGACCGGCGAACGCGCCGGCGCCTACTTTTCCGGGGTGGCGGAAAAGGACCGCCGGTGGACCGGAGGCAAGGCCGCCAATCCCACGTGAAATGACGTCAGAGGTCGGCCGCGCGGAGGAGAGAGCGGGCCGCCTCGTTGTGTTGCGCCATCAGGCCTTCGAGATCGAGACCAACGATGGCGCCGTCGATGACCCGCCACCGGCCCGCCACCATGACCCGGTCGGCCCGATGGGCGCCGCACAGCACCAGGGCTGCCAGCGGATCGTGGGCCCCGGAAAACCGCGGCTCATCCAGCGTGAAGAGCGCCAGGTCGGCCTGGCGTCCAGCCTCGATCCGGCCGATGTCGTCGCGCCCCAGGCATGCTGCGGAGCCTTGCGTTGCCCAGCGCAGCACATCCCTGTGGCTGACCTTCGAGGCTCCATAGCGCAGGCGTTCGACCTGCAGCGCCAGGCGCACTTCCTGGATCATGTTCGACGCATCCTGGGACGCCGAGCCGTCGACACCGATGCCGACGGGAGATCCGGCTTCCTCGAGTTCGGGGGCACGGCACAGCCCCGATCCGAGGACCATGTTGGATCCCGGACAGTGGGCGATGCCGGCGCCGGCCCTGCCCACCCTGCAGATCTCGTCATCGGAGAAGTGGATGCCGTGGGCGAACCACGCCCGTTCGGTCAACCATCCCAGGTTTTCGACATGATCGAGCGGGCGGCACCCGAAGGTCTTTTCGCAGAACCGGTTCTCGTCCCGGGTTTCGCCGAGGTGGGTGTGGAGACGGACCCCCTTTTCCTCGGCCAGTGCTGCCGTCTCGCGCATGATGCCGGGGGTGACGGAGAAGGGAGAACAGGGCGCCAGGGCAATCTGCACGAAGGCTCCCTCGGACCTGTCGTGCAGGGTGTCGATGACCCGTTCGCTGTCGGCGAGAATGGCGTCACGGTCCTCGACAATGCTCTGAGGCGGCAGACCTCCATCCTCCTCGGACAGATTCATCGATCCCCGCGTCAGCGTCACCCGCATGCCCAGGGACTGCGCCGCCGCGGCTTCGATGTCGATCGCCTCTGCGAGACCGTCGGGAAAGACGTAGTGATGGTCTGCTGCCGTCGTGGTCCCCGACAGCAGCAGTTCCGCCAGCGCCAGGCGGGCTGCCTGCTCGAGGTGGTGGGGATCAAGGTGCGTCCAGACCGGATAGAGCGCCTGCAGCCAGTCGAAGAGGCCACGGTCGAGAGCCCAGGCGCGCGTCAGCGTCTGGTAGAAGTGGTGATGGGCATTGACCAGTCCCGGCAGGACCACGTGCCGGGAGGCATCGAAGACATCGTCACATGCGCGCGAAGGGATGCTGCCCCGTGCCAGGCACTCGACGATCCTCTCGTCCTCGACGACGATACCGCCCTCGCAGTCCTCGGCAAGAATCGCCAGCGGGGACCTGATCCAGATTCTCATGCGCAAGACCCTATGGTCCGGCAGGCCGGCTGTCGACGTTGATGGTCTTCAAGGGCCACCTATACTTGCCGGCGCACAACCCTCGGCACTGTCCATGAACGACACGGACATCCCTGCCATCGACATGTCCGCCCTGTGGTCGCACGACACCGGCGCCAGGCGCCGGGTGGCGCACGAGATCGGCCGGCGCTGCGAAGCAATCGGGTTCCTCTCGGTCAGCGGTCACGGCATCCCGCGCCATGTCACGGGAGCTGCCGTTGACGCCACCCGGCGCTTCTTTGCCCAGGATACGGCAACCAAGCTGAAGTCTCTGCGGCCATCCGGCATCTACCGTGGATACATCCCCGTCATGCCGTTCGGCGAGCAGCGTGACCCGCGTGTTCCCAAACCGCTCTACGAGGCCTTCTTCGCCGGTGACGAGAAGGTGGTGCACAACTCCGGGACGGGAGCCGTGTCCCGGCTCTACGCCGCCAACATTTGGCCCGACACCCCGGAGGACTTCCGTGACGCCATCATCGCCTACTTTGATCACGTCACGGCGGTGTCGCATCGCCTGCTCGAGGCTTTTGCCATGGCGCTCGACCTGGAAGAGGACGCGTTCACCAGGTCCTTTCACCGGCACCTCACCAATATCTCCCTGCTCCACTACCCGGCACGACCCGAGGCCATCGGACTGCCGCCGGACGATGTGCTGCCCCACAGGGATTCGAACATGATCACGGTCCTTCTGCCGGGAGAGGTTGGCGGGCTGCAGGTCCAGAGCCCGGACGGCAGGTGGCTCGACATTCCTCACCGGGAGGACCGCCTTGTCGTCAACATCGGTGACGAGCTGGAAATCTGGTCCGGCGGACGCTTTGCCTCGACCCTGCACCGCATCCACCCGCCGCGCGAACGCGCGCGCTATTCCATCGGCTTCTTCGCCGTTCCCGATGAGGATGCCATCGTCGCACCCTGGCCCGGTCTCGAGATCCGCGGTGCGCCGGAGAAGATGGCGCCACGCCGTGCCGGTGAGGATCTCGCGGCCTTCATCGCAAGCTTCGACCGCTTCGTCGACGACCTGCCGGCACAGCCCTGACGGGCCACACCCGGGCAGGTCACGATTCCAGGGAACTTTCCCTGTGCTCGGCCCGCGCCAGCCAGTCCGGGTGAACGTCCACGCCCCAGCCGGGCGCATCCGGCACAATCACCTTGCCATCCTCGATCCGGAAGGGATCGCCGACAAAGAGATCCTGCTGCCAGGGATAGTAGTCGGCGCCCTCGATGGAGAACTCCAGGTACTTGCCGGCGTTGGCGAGGGCCGGGAGAAGATGCATGGTGCAGATGGTTACGAGGCTCAGGTTGGCGCAGTGCGGCGTGCAGGGCAGCCCCGCCGAGGCCGCCATGGCCGCCACCACGAGGGTGCGCGTCAGCCCGCCCATGTACATGATGTCAGGCTGCACGACATCGACGGCCCGGGTGTCGATGATGCGCCGCCACTGGGCAAGGTCGCAGTCCTGCTCCCCGCCCGTGACGTCGATCGCCAGCGCCCTCGTCACCTCGCGCGTCTCGTCGACTTCCCAGTAGGGGCACGGCTCCTCGAAGTGGGAGACGCCCTCCCCTTCCAGCATGGTTCCGACCTCGATGGCCCGCGCCGGTGAAAATCCGGAATTGGCATCGACCAGGCGCGCCACGCCGTCGCCAAGAGCCCGCGACACGACGGGTACGATCTCCTCCGTGCGACCGGGCCACTCGTCAACGTCACGGCCGCATTCGGCGCCAACCCGGAACTTGAAGGCGTCGAACCCCTTTTCGTCACGCAGGCGACAAAGCCTGTCCGCCTCCTCCCGCGGCCCGATCTGGCGCTTCATCGAGCTTGCATAGGCACGCAACGGACCCGGCTCGCCGCCAATCAGGACAGTGACCGGCCTTTCCTCGAGTTTTCCGGCGAGATCCCACAGCGCGGTATCAAGACCGGCCATGGCGCGTCTGAGATAGGATCCCGGAAACTTGTGCTCGCGCAGGGGTATCAGGTCGATGAGCGGGGCAAAGTCGCGCGCGTCGTGCCCGAGGGCGTGGGGCGCCACCTGGCGGTGGAAGACGGCGTCGGTGATGTCGGCGTTGTAGGTCGACATCTGGCCCCAGCCCTCGTCGCCGGTATCGGTCGTCACCTTCACGAAGCCGACCCAGCGATTGGAGAACGTCTCCAGGCGGGTGATGATCATGGCGGGTTCTAGAACGGCGACTTGACGTCGGCCACCAGCTCGTCATCGATGGCATTGGCACGGCGATAGGCTTCCCGGGCGCTCAGTCTGCCCCAGTAGTCCTCGAAGGCCGGACGCCTGTCCACGGTCTCGAAGTGCATGCCCCAGCCGATCTGACAGCCGACGTAGATGTCCGCCGCCGAGAAATCCCCGCCGGCGACATGGCCGCCCCCGGCGAGAACCTCCTCCAGAACGTCCATGACATGCTCGAAGGTTCCGTAGCCGATCATGCCGACACCGTCCTCGGGCACGGCGAACCCGAAATGCCGGTTCGTCGTGGCTGCCTCGAGCGGCCCGGCGCCGAAGAAGAGCCACCGGTAGTAGGCGCCGCGAGCACCCGGAGGAGGCGCCAGACCGGCCTCGGGGAAGGCGTCGGCAAGGTAGGCGCAGATGGCCGCCGACTCCGTGACCACCGTCTGCCCGTGCTTCAATGCCGGAACCTTGCCCATGGGATTGATCGCCAGGTACTCAGGCGACTTCATCGGCGGACCGTACTCGACGACTTCGGTCGTGTAGTCGACACCGATTTCCTCCAGCATCCAGCGCACGATCCGTCCCCGCGAGTTGGGATGCGTGTAGAACACAATCTCTGCGGCCATGGGGTCACTCCCTCATCGGTTCAGTTCATTATGACGCCCGGGCGGGCCGGAATCAGCCCATGCGCCGAGCCCGTTCGAGAACGCGTTCCATGGCTCTCAGGACGGGTCTTTCGATGAGCTTGCCGTCGATCACGACCAGGCCCGTGGCGGCCTCGTCGAAGGCCTTCACGATGCGACGCGCCTCCTCGATGTCCCCGGGCGACGGGCTGAACACCTCGTGGATGACAGGAATCTGGCGAGGGTGAATGGCGCCCTTGCCGACGAAGCCCGTTGTCCGGCTCGCCTCGGCCTCGGCCTTCAGGCCGGCCATGTCGTCAAGGTCGAGCCAGGGAACGTCGATGGCGTCCAGACCGGCCAGGGCCGCCGCCTGGACGACTCTGGAACGCGCGAAGAGCATCGCCTCCCACGTGTTGCTGGCCCCGATGTCGGAGGAATAGTCGATGGCGCCGAAGAAGAGCGACTGCAGCCGCGGGCCCGACCGTGCGATGGCGGCGGCGTTTTCCAGTCCTTCGGCGGATTCGATGATGACGTGCAGCGTGGTCTCGAGACCAGCCGCATCGAGGTGGTCGGCGATCAGGGCGACCTCTTCCCGGTTGGCGACCTTGGGGAGCATCAGCGAGGGAGGGCCGCACCTGCCGGCATCGATCACGGCGTCGAGGTCCTTGAGGCCCTCGCTCGAGGCAAGGGAGTTGATCCGCAGGACGATCTCGGTGGCGCCCGACTCGGGACGCGACGCGAGGAGTTCGAACGTGCGTTCCCGCGCACTCGCCTTGTCGCGCGGATGGATCGCGTCTTCGAGATCGATGCACACGATATCGGCCCCCGACGAGACCGCCTTGGGAAACATCCCGGGCTTGAGGCCGGGCATGAAGATGAAACTGCGTCTCGATCTGGCAACGGTCACGGGCGGCACACTCCGCAATCTGCTTCCCATCCCATCTTCGCCCCACTTCCCTCGTCCGCGCAATGTGCTTGCGACCGCGGGCGGGCCTGGTGTAGGGATGCTCTCCGGCTTGTGACCGGGCGGGCGTAGCTCAGGGGTAGAGCACAACCTTGCCAAGGTTGGGGTCGTGGGTTCGAATCCCATCGCCCGCTCCAGGTCTGCAAGAGAACCGTTGCAGGAATTGCCCGCAAGCCGCATGTGATCGGGACTTGAGGAGGATGATCATGAAAGACATGGCAATGAACAGGCGCGAACTGGCGAAGGCGATGGCCGCAGTCGGCGTCGGCATCGTGAGTTGGCCCATCGTGTCGCGCGGTGCCCGTGCCGCCGGGGAGATTTCAGGTCACACGTGGGCCGGATACGATCTGCCCGAACTGATGGGTGGCTACATCGACAAGTACGGCGGCCCGCCCGAATTCAGCTACATCGCGTCGGACGACGAATCCTTCGAGAAGATCCGCGCCGGCTTTGCGCCGGACTTCATTCATCCCGGAAACTACATGATCCAGCGGTACTACGATGCCGGACTGATCCAGCCGATCGACACCAGCCGGCTCGCCAACTGGTCGACCATCGCTCCCGGCATCGCCGAGATCGACGGCTCCATCATCGACGGCACCCGCTGGTTCGTGCCGGCGGAGTTTGGCAACTCGTCGCTGCTCTATCGCACCGACCTCGTCGACGAGGGGTACCTGGAGGAGAACTCCTGGCAGCTCATCTACGACGAACGGTACAAGAATCGCCTGGGCTGGTACGACACGGCGGCGGCTACCGTCGCGGTCGCCGCTCTCGTTCTGGGCTACGACAATCCGTGGACGCTGTCGGATGACCAGCTTGGCGAGGTCCAGAAACTGATGTCGAAGCAGCGCGACCTGACACGCTTCTACTGGTCGGACGTCACGCTGATGGAACAGGCGATCGCCGCCGGCGAGATTGTCGCCGCCTATGCATGGAACCAGTCCTTCGTAAACCTGCAGAACGAGAACATTCCCGTCGGCTACATGGTGCCCAAGGAAGGCGTTTTCGCCTGGGGTTCGGGCTTCATCATCCACAAGGAAGCGACGGACCTCGAGGCCGTCTACACCTACATCGACGCCTGGATCTCTCCGGAATCGGGTGCCTGGCTGATCGACAACTACGGTTACGGCAGCGCCAATCTCGCCGCCTACGAGCTGGTGCCCGAGGAGCGCCTCGAACAACTCGGCTTTTCCGATCCCGAGTCGCTGATCGCCAACACGATCTTCTTCCCGGCCTTGGAGCCCGAGTTCGAGAGCAAGTACGAGAACCTCTATCAGGAGGTCCGGGCCGGAGGGTGAGGTTCGTTTGACGAAGCCCGACCATGAAGGCCGCCGTATGCCGCGCCTTCGGCGAGCCTCTGGTCATCGAGGATCTTGTTCTTGATCCGCCGCAGGCCGGCGAGCTTCGCGTGAAGCTCGCCGCCTGCGCCATCTGCCACAGCGACATTCACTATGCGGAAGGGTCCTGGGGCGGCACCCTGCCGGCGGTCTACGGCCACGAGGCAGCCGGCGAGGTGATCGAGGCCGGACCCGGGGTCGAGTCTCCCGGGGTTGGCGATCCCGTGATCGTGACCCTGATCCGCTCCTGCGGCGACTGCTTCTACTGCGATCAGGGCATGCCCACCCTGTGCGAATCCGAATTCCCCGTGGACCGCGAGGGACGCTTGCACAGGAAGGACGGCACGCCCGTGCTGCAGGGCCTGCGCACCGGCGCCTTCGCCGAAGAGGTGGTCGTCCACCACTCGCAGGTGGTGGCGGTACCGCGTTCCATGCCCCTGGAGAGCGCTTCCCTCCTCGCTTGTGGCGTCATCACAGGCTATGGCGCGGTCGCCTCGACGGCGCGGATGCCCGCCGGCTCTACATGCGTCGTCATCGGCGCCGGGGGTGTCGGTCTCAACAGCATCCAGGGCGCGGCCATCTGCGGCGCCCGCCAGGTCATTGCCGTGGATGTTCTCGACGAGAAGCTCCAATCGGCCCTCTCCTTCGGCGCCACGGCTACGGTGAACAGCGCCGCAGGCGATGCCGGCGAAGCAGTGCGCCGCCTGACCGGCGGCCGCGGTGCCGACTACGTCTTCATCACCGTCGGCAGTGCCCGGGCCATGGAAGAGGCGATGGACGTGATCCGTCCCGGCGGCACGGCGGTCATCGTCGGCATGCCGGCGGTCGGTGAGACCTCGGCCTTCGAAACCCAGGCCATCGCCGGCGCCGGTCAGCGCATTCTCGGCTCGAAGATGGGCTCGACCCGGCTCAGGGTGGATGTGCCGAGGCTGGTCGATCTCTACCGCGAAGGCCGCCTCAAGCTCGACGAACTCATCACCCGCACCTATCCCCTCGACGAGATCAACGCGGCCATCGCCGCCGTCAAACGCGGCGAGGCCCTGCGCAACGTCATCGTCTTCTGACCACCTGGCGATCGCCCCCGCTCTCGCTGCAATGGGAAGTTCATGAAAGGCGTCTTCGACACGAGACCCCTCACCGAGTACGACGACGATGTCAGCCGTCGCTACCACTTCCCCAACCGGTACCTCGCCGAGGCTGAACGCACGCTGAATGACTGGATCATCTATCGCGAACCCAGGCGCGGCAACGGACGCGAGGGATATGTTGCCGTCGCTCGAGTCAGCAGCATTGACGCTGATCCATCGGACTCGAAACGCTCCTTCGCATACGTCCACGACTACCTGGAATTCGACAAGGTCGTCCCGCTGCGTCGTGGAACGCGGTACTACGAGACCCGACTCGCTTCGATCCCTCCACCACAGGTCGGCAGGTCCCTTCAAGGGAAGTCCGTCAGAACGATCACGCAGGAGGAGTTCGCGGAAATCGTGCTCACAGGCCTTGCCGCCACACTGGGCGACGGCGATCCTCACCGATCAGATTACGGAACTACGGAGGCAGACCGGTTCCTTCAGGCATTCCTGAAGGCGCCTCTGGAGGAGCAGAATCGCCGGATTGCGCAGCTGCTGGTGAACCGTCCGTTGAGAGACCGGGCGTTCCGAAGGTCCGTCATCACCGCCTACAGGGAAACCTGCGCCGTCACCGGATTGCGAATCGTGAACGGCGGCGGCAGAGCAGAGGTTCAGGCTGCGCACATTCGCGCCGTCCAGAATGACGGCCCCGACATCGTTCAGAATGGCCTGGCACTCTCCGCCACATGCCACTGGCTCTTCGATCGCCACCTCATCAGCCTGACGGACGATTACGGTCTGCTCGTCGCGCACAACAGGGTACCGAATGAATACCAGAACCTGTTTTCAAACCAGCTCAAGCGCATCCACTTGCCCGACGACAGGCGGCTTTGGCCGCATCGAGCCTACATCGAATGGCATCGGAACAGATTCCTCGGTGACCGAGACTGAGCGAGTTGCCGAAGGAGGCAGCGGCCCCCGGCATCTCCACTCTGCCGACAACGTCATGCGGCGACGGATGCCGGAGACGCAAGGATGCCGGGAACCATGACCCCCAACGACGAGAGATTTCGTCCAATCGAGACCGCATCGGACTGGAGCCACGGGGTCTTCA
Source organism: Alphaproteobacteria bacterium (assembly GCA_965207785.1). Classification (GTDB taxonomy): domain Bacteria; phylum Pseudomonadota; class Alphaproteobacteria; order SP197; family SP197; genus SP197. The sequence continues at coordinate 476,258 of CBDBNO010000012.1, forward strand.
ACACCTGCGCGGAACTGACCGGACTTCTGGAGACGCACGCGTACCGCTTTGCCAGGACGATGCCCGGCGCGCCCCACTCGTACACCCTCAAGGAGACGTGGGAAGACGAGGAGGAGTTCGTCGAGGCTCTCCGGAAGATGAGGGCGGTGGAACGGATCGAGGAGTTCTTCAGAGGCCACTGGTACCGTCGCTTCTGCGCGAACGGCTACAAGTACTGGACGATGGGGGCGAACCTCGAACACATCCTCATCAACCGGGCCATTCATGCTCTGCCGTTCGATCCCTATGCGGGGATTTGCGATGTCTACGACCTCGCGATCCACAAGGCCAAGGCGGACGTCGAGCGGAGCCAGCGGGTTTACGGCGCCCTGGAGATCTCGACCGGAACCGACATTCTCGACATCGGTTGCGGCACCGGATCCCTCGTCGATTTCCGCTTTCGGGACATCCGGCCAGAGCGCTATGTCGGCATCGATCCCAGCCGGGGGATGCTCGGTGTCTTCCGGGACAAGCATCCCGAATTCCACGACCGTCTGATCCGGACCTCCTTCGAGGACTACTGGCCGAAACCAAACCAGAGATTCGACCTTGTCGTCGGCCTCTTCGGCGTCGCCTCCCATATCGGTGAACCCGACCTTCTTTCCAAGAAGATCCGCTGGCTTCTCAGGCCCGGCGGAATCGCCGTCCTCATGTACAACGCCAGGCAATCCGAGGACATGGACTTCTACCGTAATCTCGGCATCAACACTCCGCACGGAGCGATGGTGAGCGGCGAATTCTGGACCGTGCGGCAGAACGAGGATCCCGATTGGCTCACCGCAGTCAGCAGCAAGGAACTCCCCGATGGAAACAACGGGGCCGATGGCCGAAACAGCTGAACGGGGCTGTCGGCAATCCGCAGGACATGTGCATGGTGTCCCGGCCGCCGCACGCCCGTTGATCGGGTGACCAGAGGCGGCGGCGTCGGGAACGGCGTTGACAGGAGGCGGTGATGGCGAAACTGACAGCGCGGAGCATGATCCGAATGGATGGCAAGGAAGGCGCGCAACCGCCGGTACCGAAGAGAATCGAGCGCTCCCACGCCGGACGTGAGAAGCACTTCGAAGACTGGATTGAATACGACGTGGCGCTGATCGGCGAAGGACTGAAAGTGATCGGCCGGCAGGCAGGAGTTGCCGTCATTCTCCGGGGATGCAGTCCTGCGAGCGCCGGAGGTGCCGACCCATGAAGGACGAGTTCTGGCTGGAGCGCTGGCAGGAGGGTAGCACCCCATGGCACGAGGGCTCGGTCAATGCCGCGCTCAGGCGCCACTTCGATTGCCTCAAACTGCAGCCTGGCGAGAAGGTGTTCGTGCCCCTGTGCGGGAAGGCTGAAGACATGTGGTGGCTCCATGAACAAGGGCTCGAAGTTCTCGGCGTCGACCTCAGCCCCATTGCGGGGCGTACGTTCCTGGAGGCTCACGGTCGCGACTTTACCGAGACGCAACACCGCCGTTACTCGGTCCTCGACAGTCCCGGTTTTCGCCTGTTCGCAGGCGACTTCTTCGCGCTCGACGCTGCCGATCTTGAAGGGGTCAGGGCCGTCTATGACCGCGCCGCCCTTGTTGCCCTGCCGCCTGACGTGAGGCATCGCTACGCGCGGCGTCTCGGCGAACTCTTCGACGCTCCGATACTCCTGGTCTCCATGGTCTACCCCGAGCACGAGATTGAGGGCCCTCCCTTTTCGCTGGCCGAACCGGACGTGCGTGCGCTCTTTGGCGACCGGCGCCGGGTACGGCACCTGGGAGAAGAAGACATCATCGCCCGCTCGGACTTGCGAAAACGTGGCGTCACCCGGCTCGTGGAGCACGCCTACCTCATCGCGTAACGGCAAGGTCGCCTTGGTGCCGGCAGGGCCGTGATTCGTGCCGGGACACATTGTCCCTTTCCGTGTAGGGTCCGGCGCCGAATCGCCCTGTCGGGCAACCGTACTGAAAGGAGACTCCATGAAAGGTATCAAGGTTGCGGCCGCGGCGGCCGTCATTCTGGCCAGCCCGTCGTTGGCCCTTGCGGAACCCCAGGCGGAGGTCCTGCACTGGTGGACATCGGGCGGCGAGGCGAAATCCGTGGCCGTGCTTCAGAAGGAATTCACCGACAATGGCGGCACCTGGACCGACATGCCCGTCGCCGGCGGTGGCGGCGATGCCGCGATGACCGCCCTTCGTGCACGCGTCCTCTCGGGCAACGCGCCGACGGCGGTCCAGTTGAAGGGTCCGGCGATTCAGGAGTGGTACGAAGAAGGAGCCCTGGCCGACATTTCAGCCGTGGCCGAGGCGGAGGGCTGGGCCGACGTGCTTCCGGCTTCCATTGCCGACCACATGCAATGCGAGGGCTCCTGGTGTGCCGCACCGGTCAACGTTCATCGCGTGGACTGGATCTGGGCCAATGCCGATGTCCTGAAGGCCAACGACGTTTCCATGCCTAGCACATGGCAGGAGTTCAACGCGGCGGCCGAGAAACTCCAGGCGGCGGGCATCGTCCCGCTGGCCCATGGCGGACAGGCCTGGCAGGACGCCACCGTCTTCGAGGCCGTCGCCCTGGGCATTCTGGGTGCCGAGGGATTCCGCAGGGCCTTCGTCGAACTGGACGAGGAAACCCTGACGTCGGATGCGATGGTCGCCGTTTTCGATCAGATGCGCACGTTGCGCGGATATGTTGATCGCAACTTCTCGGGCCGCGACTGGAACCTTGCCACAGCCATGGTGATGAATGGCGAAGCCGCCTTCCAGATCATGGGGGACTGGGCCAAGGGCGAATTCCTGGCGGCCGGAAAGACGCCGGGGGTTGATTTCCTCTGCGCTTCAACGCCGGGCGACGGATTCCTCTACAACGTCGACAGCTTCGCCATGTTCAACGTGGACGGAGAGGACAGGCAGGCCGGTCAGGCACTGCTGGCCAGGCTGATCGTCGGCAAGAACTTCCAGAAGGTGTTCAACCTGAACAAGGGCTCGATCCCGGCGCGCACGGACGTGTCGCTGGATGAGTTCGACAGCTGCGCACACCTCTCAGCCGATGATATGGCCACCAGCTCGCAGAACGGCTCCCTGCTGCCGAGCTACGCCCATGGCATGGCCCTGCGCGGAGCGCAGGCCGGTGCGATTACCGACGTGGTGACGGCGCATTTCAACTCCGACATGTCGTCAGCCGACGCGGTGGAAATGCTGGCCACGGCGGTTGCCAACTCACTGTGACGTCCCCCGGTCCCGTGCTCGCCGGTTCGCGGGCACGGGACCGGTCGCACCGGGGAGGCCCCACTCCATGGCCGATTGGCTGGAACGCAACGTTCCGAGAATCCTCCTCGCACCGTCCTTTCTGATTGTCCTCATCTTCGTTTACGGATTCATCGCCTGGACGGCCTGGGTGTCGATGACACGCTCGCGCCTCCTGCCGAAATACGAGATCGAGGGGTTCATTCAGTACGAACGGCTGTTCGCGGCGCCGCGCTGGGATACGGCGATGAACAATCTGTTCATCTTCGGCGCGCTCTTCATCGTGGTCTCGATGATGCTGGGGCTCCTGCTGGCAATTCTACTCGACCAGAAAATCAGGATCGAAGGCGCACTGCGCACGATTTACCTCTATCCCATGGCGCTCTCGATGATCGTGACCGGAACCGCATGGCAATGGGTCATGAACCCGGGCCTCGGAATTGAGGCGGTGGTGCGTGGCTGGGGCTTCGAGAGCTTCGTATTTGACTGGGTCCTCGATCCGGACATGGCCATTTTCGCAATTGTCGTCGCCGCGGTCTGGCAGGCGAGCGGTTTTGTCATGGCACTGTTCCTTGCCGGGCTGCGCAGCGTGGACGACGAGATCATCAAGGCCGCGAAGGTCGACGGCATTCCGACCTGGCGCATCTATACCGCGATCGTCATTCCCTCGATGGCGCCGGTGTTCCTGTCCGCCTTCATTGTCCTGGCACACCTGGCGATCAAGAGCTTCGACCTCGTCATCGCACTGACGGGTGGTGGTCCCGGTTACGCCACGGACCTGCCGGCCACATACATGTATGCGATGGCATTTTCGCGGGGCGACATCGGCCAGGCGGCCAGTTCGGCCATGGTCATGATGGCGGTCGTCTTCGCAATCGTCGTGCCCTATCTCTATTCGGAACTGAGGGTGAAACGTGGCTGAACCGACCTCGGTTCCGTTCGTCCCTTCCCGTAGCGGCGCGGTGGCCCTGCGCTGGCTGCTGTTTGCGGTTCTCGCGCTGTTCGCCCTCTTCTATCTCATGCCGCTCTTCGTGATGATCACCACATCGCTGAAGAGCCTCGACGAAATCCGAACGGGAAGCCTGGTGGCACTGCCGGAGAACGTGACTTTCGAGGCCTGGAGAACGGCCTGGTCAAGCGCCTGTTCCGGCATCCAGTGCGAGGGGCTCCGGCCGTACTTCTGGAACTCGGTGGCACTGACGGTGCCGGCGGTCGCGGTTTCGACCCTGATCGGCGCGGTCAACGGTTACATCGTCGCTCAGTGGCGGTTCCGGGGCGCCAATCTGATCTTCTCGCTGATGCTCTTCGGCTGTTTCATCCCCTTCCAGGTCGTCCTCCTGCCGATGGCGAGAACGCTGGGGTTCATTGGGGTGGCGGGGACAATCCCGGGGCTGATCCTTGTTCACGTGATCTATGGAATCGGGTTCACCACCCTGTTCTTCCGCAACTACTACGTCACCATTCCGGTCGAGCTGGTCAAGGCAGCCAAGGTGGACGGCGCGGGCTTCTTTCGCATCTTCTGGTCCATTTTCATGCCGCTCAGCCTGCCCATCCTGATGGTCACGGTGATCTGGCAGTTCACCCAGATCTGGAATGACTTCCTCTTCGGCGTGAGCTTCAGCCAGGCCGGAACCCAGCCGGTGACGGTGGCCCTGAACAACATCGTCAACTCGACCACGGGTGTGAAGGAGTACAACGTGAACATGGCGGCTGCCATCATCGCCGCGTTTCCCACGCTTTTCGTTTATGCCGTCGCCGGCAAGTACTTCATTCGCGGGCTGACCGCGGGATCCGTGAAAGGGTAGTCCGATGGTAGCGATGCTGGAGATACGACATCTCGACAAGAACTATGGCGCGACGGAAATCCTCAAGGATGTCAACGTGTCGGCGGAACCGGAGGACTTCCTGGTTCTGGTGGGTCCCTCCGGCTGCGGCAAGTCCACCCTGCTGAACTGCATCGCGGGGCTGGAGTCGATCTCCGGCGGGTCGATGCACATCGGCGGACGCGACATGACCCATGTCAGTCCCAAGGACCGCAACATTGCGATGGTGTTCCAGTCATACGCCCTCTACCCCACCATGAGCGTGGCCGGGAACATCACCTTCGGGATGAAGGTGCGCGGCGTGGACGCTGCGACCAGGGCCAGCAGGCTGCAGGAGGTGGCCCGGCAGCTCCAGATCGAACAGCTTCTCGACCGGCGCCCCAGCCAGCTCTCGGGCGGTCAACGCCAGCGGGTGGCCATGGGCCGGGCTCTCGTGCGCGATCCCCAGCTCTTCCTGTTCGATGAACCCCTGTCGAATCTCGACGCCAAGCTGCGCGTCGAGATGCGGCTGGAGATCAAGAAACTGCATCACGACCTCGGCGCCACGATGGTCTACGTCACCCATGACCAGATTGAAGCGATGACACTCGCAACGAAGATCGTCGTTCTCAAGGACGGCGTCGTGCAGCAGACCGGTTCGCCGGCCGAGATCTACAGGCGTCCGGCAAACCTGTTCGTCGCCGACTTCATGGGCAGCCCCGCAATGAACCTGATTCCGGCCAGAGCGTCACGCGAGGGGAGCAGTACACGACTCCAGATCGAACAGGCCGACGGGGCGCCGGTCGTGCTGATGGACGCCGGAAACGGTGATCTGCCCGAGGACGTGATCCTCGGGCTGCGGCCAGAGGACATCGTGGAGGCCGGATTCCGTTCGGGACACCACGTCCACGACGTGGCATGCCTGATCGACATGGTGGAACCCGCCGGGGCGGACACGTTCGTCGTCTTCCGGCTCGGTGGCAGGCAGGTCACGGCGCGCCTCCAATCCGACACCACGGCCCGGCAGGGCTCGACACTTGATCTCGCCTTCGATCTCGACAGGGTTTCATACTTCTCGCCTGATACCGGTGAGCGCCTGAATTGACCGACGCCTGGCGGGTTCCTGACGATGTCGCCCGGAAGTTCGTCGGGATCATCGCGACAGTGCGGGAGGGCCGTCTTGCGCGAGCAACCGGACGATGCGGGTTCTCGCGTCCCCGGGGATGCCCGAGATCGAGCGTGATGCTCTTCTGGTTCCTGCTGAAGGTCTGGTGAAACAAACTTGCCCGATGTCGCCGCCGCACGTCGGGTTCTCGAACCTCAGCCAATCTCACATGGAGGGAACAGCATGGCGATGTGGAGACAGACATGGTGTTCGTCGCAATCGGCCCGCGATTTCCTTGTCCTCGACATGGAGAGCATCGCGTCCGGAACTTCGACGATGCCCTCATTGGGACTTGCAGGCGCCGCAATGGTCTGAAATCAATTCGCCATCACATCTGAAGTCAGGGTGATGGCAACGATCAATGTGCGGCAACTCGACGATGACGTGGTGAAACGTCTGAAGCGGCGTGCTTCGTCGAACAATCGCTCCCTGGAAGGCGAGGTGCGCCACATCCTGGAGTGCGCCGCCGACGACGACATGGCGGCGAAGCGTGCCAGGTTCCTGGAGGCCTCGCGCCGGCTGCGGGAGAAGACCAGGGGCCGCAAGCATACGCCGGCGGAAGTGCTGATCCGCGAGGACCGCGACCACGGCCATCGCGACGATTTCTGATGCGTTTCGTCGTCGATGCGAGCGTAGCGGTCAAGTGGCTGGTCGCCGAAGAAAACGCGGACATAGCGGACCAACTGGTGGCGAGCGGGCAGGAACTGCACGCACCGCGCCTGATGGCTTCCGAGGTTGCCAATGTGCTGTGGCGCAAGGCGCGGACGAGATCGAGCGCGCCGATGCCGGCGCCAGCATGGCCTTGCTTACTGACATGCCCGCGCGCTGGAACGACGACGAGACAGTCTGCGCGGACGCGGTTCGCCTGGCGCTGGCCCTCGACCACCCGGTTTACGACTGCGTGTATCTCGCGCTCGCGCACCGCGTCGGTGGTGACGGCGGATCGTCGATTCGTGACGACCGTGGCGCCGACCGAGCACGGCGAGGCCGTGGTGACGCTGGCAGATCATATGGGAACGCCATGACCGGTTCTGTCTTGCAACACGCCTGTCCGGGCGTGCTGGACCAGACGCTGCCGGCGGGTGAAGGGCAAGGATCCGAGCTTGCAGTCGGAGCGCGGCAAGCGACTGCGCGCCGGGAAACGTGCTGTTGCCCATGGGGATGAAGGGTCTGCAGCAAGGCGCCATTGCATTGGTGTCCAGGGCCGTCGCCGACAACCGGGTCCTTCTCGATGAGCGGGCTGGCCACATCCCGCGAACCAAGGTCGATTTGCTTCTTGCCGAGCGGGTCATCGTCCCTCGTCGATAGCCTTGCCGTGACATTCCATCCGCCGCCAGGTGGCGACACCGCAGAGAGCAACACTCAGACGACGCCCGCGTCCCGCAAGGCGGCAAGTTCCTCGCCTTCGATGCCGATTTCGGCCATCACCGATTCGAGATCGCGGGCAAGCTCTGGCGCCGGTTCCTTGAGGGACCTGCTGCCGGCGACCCGTACGGCGGGACCCGGAGCCGTGACGGGCGTCCCGGTGGAGGTCTCGCAGGCGAGGATGTAGCCATTGTTGCGCGCAAAGGGGCTGTCGAGGGCGCCCTTGACGTCGTGCACCGGTGCGGCGGGCACCACACCGGAGAACACCGACATCCACTCTTTCGTGGTCCGCTGTTCCAGCGCCCGGTCGAGCAACCCGGTGAGCCGGTCGCGATGGACGAGGCGTTCGGCGAATCCGGCATAGTCCGGATCATCGGCAAGGGCCGGCTCCCCGATCGCGGCGCACAGCCTCGGCCAGAACTTCTCCTTGTTGCACATGATGAAGATCCAGCCGTCGCGGGTGCGGAACAGCTGGCTTGGCGTGAGACTGGGATGCGCCGAGCGGGGGTGGCGGCCGGTTTCCACGCCGGCCGAGAGGTACCAGGTTGCGACGTAGGCCAGGCTGGTGATGGCGGCCCCGAAGAGGCTGACGTCGAGGTCGCCGCCCCTGCCGGATGTCCGGGCGCCGATGATCCCGGCGAGGATGGCGACAGCGCCCTGGAGGCCGGCAGAGTAGTCCACCAGGGAAAGCCCCATGCGCTGAGGCTCGCCACCGGGATCGCCGGTCACCGAGAGCCAGCCGCACTCAGCCTGCATGAGATAGTCGTAGCCCGGCCATCCGGCCCGCTCGTTCTTGCGGCCGTAGGCAGAGAGGTGGACACAGACGATTTCCGGCTTCACCGCGCCGAGCGCCCGGTAGTCGAGACCGAGTGATTCGGGCAGATCGCCCCTCAGGTTGTTGAAGACCGCGTCTGCGCGGGCCACCAGTCGGTGCAGGATGTCGCGACCCCGGGGATGCTTGAGATCGAGCGTGATGCTCTTCTTGTTCCTGTTGAAGGTCTGGTGAAACAGACTCATCCCCTCGCCCGACGCTTCTCCGGCGAGGCGAACGCGCCGGCCGATGTCACCGCCATCCGCCGGGTTCTCGATCCTGATGATCTCGGCGCCGAGATCGGCGAGCGCCAGGGTGCCGAAGGGCCCGGCGGCGTACTGCTCGACCGAGAGGATCCTCACGCCCTCCAGGGGGAAAGCCATGGCGCGGTCAGCCCGGATGGCGAGTGACAAGCTGACGGGCGATGATGATCCGCTGCAGTTCGTTCGTTCCCTCTCCGATGACAAGCAGGGGGGCATCCCGGTAGAGACGCTCGATCTCGAATTCCTTCGAGTAGCCGTAGGCGCCATGGATGCGCATGGACTCCGTCGCATTGAAGAGCGCGGTTTCGGTGGCATGCAGCTTGGCCATACCGGCCTCCATGTCGCACCGTTCCCCGGCGTCGAACGCCGCAGCCGCGGACCGGGTAAGATGCCGGGAGGCCTCAAGTCTGGTCGCCATGTCGGCAAGCTTGATCTGGATGGCCTGGTGATTGGCGATCGGCTTTCCGAACGTGTGGCGCTGCTGCGCATAGGCCACGGCGAGATCGAGGGCTCGCCTCGCCACCCCGACACCGCGCGCGGCGACATTGATGCGACCGAGTTCGAGGGCGCCGAGGGCCTGCTTGAGACCGAGACCTTCACTGCCGCCGATCAGCCGGCTTTCAGGAATCCTGAAGTCCTCGAACACGAGCTCCGCCGTGTCGATACCGCGATAGCCGAGTTTGCGGAGCTTGCGGCTTGCCGTGAAACCCTCGCCCTTCTGCGCAAGGAAGAGACTGATTCCCCGGTGGCGCGGTTCGGCCTCCACGTCGGTCTTGACCAGCAGTGCGACGCAGTCACCATGGTAGCCGTTGGTGATCCAGGTCTTGGTCCCGTTCACCACGTAGTCCGATCCGTCCCGCAACGCGCGCGTCCGGATGGCCTGCAGGTCCGTGCCGCATCCAGGTTCGGTCAGCGCCAGGCCGCCCCGGATCTCGCCACTGGCGAACTTCGGCAACCAGGTTGTCTTTTGTTCCGCGGTGCCGAACCTCTCGACGATCCAGGCCATCAGGAGATGAGTGTTGAAGATGCCCGAGAGGGACATCCAAGTCTCGCAGATACGCTCGACAATACGCACATAGGTCGTCACCGGCAGGCCGAGGCCGCCATGTTCCTCGGAGATGACACAACCGAAGAGTCCCAGTTCCTTCATGCCCTCGACGATGTCGCCTGGATACTCGTCGGCATCCTCCAGCGCCATGACGTGGGGTTCGACCTCGCGGACAAGGAAACGGTCAAGCGCCGCCAGGATCTGGGCTTCGGTTTCCGGGAGGTCGGCCGTGGCTGGTTCGGTCATGGATTCACTCCTGTCCGGGCGATGTGATGTGGCTGGTGTTCCGGGACAGCCGCTTGGCCTCCGGTCGCTCTATCCCACGGCGATCAGCTCGAGCGGCGTCTTCGAGAGCACCCTCGTTCCGTTCCTGCCGTAGACGAGGGTGTCGATGAGATGGGTGTCGAAGAGGCTCTCGAAGTTGGTCACCATGTTCTCCTCGAACACCCGGTCTAGATAGCGGTCATCGCCGAGGTGAAAGTAGAAGTCCCCGACCCAGTCGGGCGGCAGCGACCAGCCGAGTTCATAGCCCAGCGCCCAGCCCTCGTCGTCGGACCACAGGCCGGTCTCCTCGTAGTAGGAGCGCAGCACGCGATTGACGTCGCGCACCGTCATGCCTGCCTTGACGTCGCTGGCGATCACCCGGAAGACGCCGCCCGAGAGGCGGTAGCGCTCCACGAGATCGCGCGGCGGATCATCGCCGACGAAATATCCCCGCAACGCATTGGCATGATAGCGGTTGAAGACGCCACAGAGATCCGCGGCCAGGACTTCTCCGGCGTTGATCACCCTGCGCGACGCCATCGAATGACCGCTCGACATCGGCTTCGACCCGGCAATCGGCATGGCGTTGAAGACCGGAATGAGCGCCGAAAACTCACCGCCGGCCGCCATCATGGCGGCCATCACCCTGCCGAAAAGCTCGAGTTCGGTGATGCCGGGCTCGAGGTTGTCGATGATCGCGCGATGTCCGATGTCGCAGATCTCCATGGCCCGCTCGATACAGGCGACTTCCGCGGCGGACTTGACCCGCCGGGCCCGCCGCACCATGGCGCTCATGTCGACCGGGCGGGCGCCGGCGGCGAGAAAGGCCCCCTCGAACATGGTGCTGATGGCGCGGTTCGGCAGATAGCTCCAGAACTCCATGCCGACGGTGCCGGAAAGCCACCCCTCCCGGCTCAGTTCCTCGACGATGAAGGCGATGTTGGGACCCGCCTCGCGGTCGGGAAGCCAGCGGTTGTCCCGTGACCGCGAGGTCATGGCCAGGACCGGTTCCTCGGTCGGGTTGTCGAAATGGATGAACCGCCGGCTGGCGACGTGAACGGCGGTGCCGTAGCACTGCGGGTAGCGCATCGGAGCCTGGCCCTTGTACCAGGAGGCGGTGAATCCGTGGAGCCAGGCAACGCCCTCGGGCGACGTCAACCAGAGAAGGTCGATCCCCTCCTCGGCGGCCATGGCGGTGAGCTTTTTCAGGCGTGCGCAGTATTCCTCTTCCGTGAACGGCAGATCGGCCGGCGCCAGGCCCGTGGCGTCGAAGTGTCCGGGGCGCAATCCGATACTGGTCATGACAGTTTTCCTTCCCGGTGCACAACCACCCCGTCGACCGACACCCTGGGGCACATGGCACACCATGGATAGTCGCCCAGTTCCACGCCGTAGCTGGAGAATTCCGGCAACCAGTCCGGCGAACAGCCCCCGGGGCGGGTGGTGACCCGAATATCCTCGCCCAGCCACTGGAACGACAGTGTCCGTCTTCCGAGCCCGTCGGGCAGGTTGCCCGATCCGCCGTGAACCGTCATGCCGTGAAACACCACGACGTCGCCTGGTTCCGTCGGCCAGCCGATGACCTCGTGGGCGTCGCTGGCCGCAAAGTCGATGATGGCCTCGGTGTCGCCGGGACCGTCATCGCGCACTCCGCCAAGCTGCTCGTGTTCGAAGAACGGTTGGGCGAGCGGACGATCCCACCGGTGGGATCCGCGGACAAACTGCAGCTCGGTGCCGGCCGGCACCGGATCAAGGGAGGTCCAGATGCTCAGCGCCTGGCGGCCTTCGGCACACCAGTACGTCTGGTCCTGGTGCCATGGCGTGGGCGTCGACGTGCCGGGCGAGCGCAGGAACATCGACACGTAGAACGCGAGAGCCGTGGGTGACTCCATCATCCGCGCCGCGATCGGGCCCAGCGGCGACAATGTCATGGCTGAGGCGAAGTAGGGGTTGTCCGGTACAAGGGCCGCATCGAAGAGAACATGATTGCCGGTCGTCTCGTCACGGATCCACTCGGCCCTGTGGCGGCCGGGGTTGTCCTTCAGGGCGGCGATACCCTTTTCGAGTTCCCGTCGCCAGCCGGCATCGAGAACTCCTTTCAGCACCACGGCGCCGTCACGGCGAAACTCATCGATCGCTATCCCGGGAACGGGCACCACGTCGGCATGCGGCATCCTGCGCAACCCTTCCTTCCGGCGACTTGACTCGACAGACCCGATCGGGAGCATGAAAATCTGTCGGATCCCGTGAGGAGAATACCATGAAGGCAGCGGTACTGCGTGAGGTCAATAGCCCTCTTGTCATCGAGGATGTACCGATCTCGAAGCCAAGGTCCCGCGAGGTCCTGGTCCGCACGGCGGCGTGCGGCGTATGCCACAGCGACCTCCACTACATCGAGGGCAAGTATGCCGCGCCGTTGCCGACGGTTCTCGGGCACGAAGCTGCCGGCGTCGTCGAGGCCGTCGGGTCCGAGGTGCGCCATTTCAGGCCTGGCGATCACGTGATTTCCTGTCTCAGCGTCTTCTGCGGCCACTGCGAGTACTGCACGACAGGCCGTCCCTTCAGCTGCCAGAATCCCGAGGTGTCCCGAGACGACGACGAGGAACCGCGTCTCGGCAACGGCGTCAGCCAGTTCTACAACCTCTCTGCCTTCGCCGAGATGATGCTCGTCCACGAACACGCACTCGTGAAGATCCGCGACGACATGCCCTTCGACCGCGCGGCGCTGATCGGCTGCGGCGTCACCACCGGATTCGGCGCCGTGGTCAACACGGCGAAGATCGAGGTCGGAAGCACGGTGGCGGTCATCGGCTGTGGCGGGGTCGGGCTCTCGGCCATCAACGGTGCGGCCATCGCCGGCGCCGGACGCATCATCGCCGTCGACATCAGGGGAACCAAGCTCAACCTCGCTCGCCACTTCGGCGCGACGGACGTGGTCAATGCCGCCGAGGATGACCCGGTGGAGGCGGTGCGGGAGATGACGGGGGGCGGCGTCGAATACTCCTTCGAGGCGCTCGGTCTCAAGCAGACCAGCGAGCAGGCCTTCCGGATGCTGAGGGCCTCCGGCATGGCCACCGTCATCGGCATGGTGCCGGAGGGCGAGATGCTGGAGATTCACGGCGCCGACCTGCTCGACGACAAGGTGTTGCGCGGCTCCAACATGGGATCCAACCATTTCCGGGTCGACATGCCGCGCTACGTCGATTTCTACCTCGACGGCAAGCTCAAGCTCGACGACATGATCAGCCGCCGCATCACCCTGGACGAGATCAACGACGGCTTCGACGACATGAAGGCCGGCGAGGTTGCCCGCAGCGTCATCGTCTTCGATTCCTGACCGCCTCGGCGGACGTTCCCTTTCGCACGGAACGCCGCCCGGCGGGACTCTCCGGGTATCCCGATAGCGGCTCGTCGAGCAGGAGCGCCGACATGTCGACGGCGATCACTCGGGAAGGCCGCGCTCGTCGTACAAGAAGTCCTGGCTGCGAGCCGCCGTCGGTCCGGATGTCGCCGCACGCCTGGAGGCCGCCTGAATCGAGGCGATGAGGGCGCGTCGGGCACTCTGGTCCGGCGGGTCCGCGACCGGAACAATTCTCGCGGCGGGTCTGCCGTGGCGGGTGAGGACCACCTCGTCACCCGATTCGGCGCGGCGCACAAGTGCGCTCAGCTGAGCCTTTGCGTTGGTGACTGAGATGTTCATGGCGGCGGCTCTTCGCGGGTGGCGTGACGGATTGCTACAGTGAGTCGTGAAGGGGCGGGTGGCCGAGTACGCGGTCGCGGATCGGCTGGCGCCATTCGTGGCCCGTGTCGTCCTGCCACCAGACACATGCGCGGAACCAGGGGGCGCACTCGTAGGGGTTGATGTTGGGATTCTTCTCGGGGTGCCACTGGCGGGCGAGCTCGGGATAGAGCGCCCGGAAGCTGTGCCGCGCATCGCAGCGCCCGGCGATGTCGCGCGGGCTCTCGACGATGGCGCCGTCCTCGAGCCAGGCGTCCATACGGTGCCAGTAGAAACCCACGTGATCCTTCAGGCCGTCGACCTCCCTGTGCGGCTCGTCGTAGGCCCAGATCACGTTCTCCTCGACGCTGGACCCGACCTGGAGCGTCCAATAGCGCGCAAAACCCTTGTACTGGCAGTAGCTGGAGTGCGTGTTCGCCGTAAAGAGCGACCAGTCCACATCGTCCTTCGGCATGTAGTAGACGGCCCCGTGCCCGAGCTCCATGACGGTGAGGGTGCGGTCGCTGGCGGCGACGGTAGCACCCGAATAACGGGCCTCGACCCGGGCGGGCACGATGACAAGATCGATCTCGTATTCGGGGTTGCGCAACCAGCCGGGGGACGCATCCGGCGAAATCTCCTGGAACTCCCCGGGCGACTTGCTGTCCACCGGCGCCTTGCCGGCCGCGGCGATGGCCCGGCCAAGTTCCTGGCCCCGTCTGAACGACTCGAGATCCCGCGTGTCGATCCGCCAGCCGCCGTCAACCTCGACGCCCATCATCTGCCCGTAGTCGAGACGGTAGGTGACCTCCTCGACGGTCATGCCGAGCCGGCGAGCGGCCTCGTGTTGATCAACAATGTCGGCCATGTCCTGTCCTCCACAGCGAGGGCCACCAGTGCTTTGACACCTGACGGCCGCTTCGACTAATGAAGCGCCGGGCATCGCGGGACTGTTGGCCCATGTCAGATCTCAAGGATGTCACGAGAGGCGATCAGCTGAAAGCCCTCGGCTTGAGCACATTCGCCTTTACCGTGTGCTTTGCCGTCTGGACGATCTTTTCCATCATCGGCGTCAAGATCAAGCAGGACCTCGGTCTCTCGGAGACGGAGTTCGGCATCCTGGTCGCAACGCCTGTGCTGACCGGATCGGTCAGCCGCATTTTCCTCGGCGTGTGGACCGAACAGTACGGCGGCAGGCTGGTCTTCACCGTGCAGATGCTGGCCACTGCACTGGCCTGTTGGCTCCTGTCAGAGGTCAGGACCTACGAGGTCTTCCTCATTGCCGCACTAGGCTTGGGTCTCGCCGGCGGCTCCTTCATCGTCGGTATCGCCTATACCTCGCAGTGGTTCGAAAAGCAGCACCAGGGAACGGCGCTGGGCGTATTCGGCGTCGGCAATGTCGGCGCCGCCGTCACCAACTTCGGGGCTCCCTTCCTGGTGCTGGCCTTCGGCTGGGAACAGACGGCGCAGATCTATGCCGTCGTGCTGGCCGTGACCGCGATTCTCTTCCATGTGCTGGCGCGGCCTGATCCGGCGGAGGTGGCGCGCAAGACGAAGGGCCTGAAACCGGTCTCCACCGCTGACCAGCTGGAACCCCTGAAAAACCTGCAGGTGTGGCGTTTCGCCACCTACTACTTCTTCGTCTTCGGCGGGTTTGTCGCCCTTGCCTCCTACCTGCCGCGATTCTACGTCGGCGCCTACGATCTGCCGCTGGCAACGGCCGGCATGCTGGCCGCCGCCTACTCGATGCCGGGTTCCGTGTTCCGGGCGCTTGGCGGCTGGATGTCGGACAAGTGGGGGGCGCGGGCCGTCATGTACCTGACGTTCATCGTCTCGCTGGCCTGTCTCTTCGTGATGAGCTATCCGCAGACCCGCTACATCGTTCAGGGAATCGAGGGTCCGATCGAGTTCACCTTCGGCGTCAGCCTCACCGTCTTCGTCATCCTGACCATCGTGCTCGGCTTTGTCATGTCGCTGGGCAAGGCCGCCGTCTACAAGCACATCCCCGTCTACTATCCGAACCACATGGGATCGGTCGGCGGGCTGGTCGGCATGATCGGCGGCCTGGGAGGCTTCGTCCTGCCGATCACCTTCGGCATTTTCAACGACCTGTTCGGTGTCTGGACAAGTTCCTTCATGCTGCTCTTTGGCATCGTGCTGGTGAGCACCGTGTGGATGCATGTCGCCATCCGGCTGATGGAGCGCCGCCGCTATCCCGAGCTTGCGGACGAGCGCTATCTCTCCGACGTGCCCGAAACGCCACCGGCATCACCCGACCCCGCCCGCCAGAGCTGAGGAGACACTCTCCATGGCCAGAAACCTGACGAACTGGAACCCGGAAGATGAACGTTTCTGGGAGAGCGAAGGCAGGCGCGTGGCGACACGCAACCTGTGGATCTCGATCCCCTGCCTCTTGTGCGGGTTCGCGGTGTGGCTCTGCTGGGGGATCATCACCGTCCAGATGATCAACCTTAAGTTCCCCTTCGCCCAGGCTGAACTCTTCACTCTCGCCGCCATCGCCGGTCTGAGCGGCGCCACGCTGCGCATCCCGTCCTCCTTCTTCATCCGCATCGCCGGCGGACGCAACACGATCTTCCTCACCACGGCACTGCTCATCATCCCGGCCGCCGGCACCGGGTTCCTCCTGCAGGATCCGTCGACACCCCTGTGGCAATTCCAGTTCATGGCCCTATTGTCAGGATTCGGTGGCGGCAACTTCGCCTCGTCGATGTCGAACATCTCCTTCTTCTACCCGAAGAGGGTGCAGGGCTACTCGCTGGGAATGAACGCCGGCCTCGGCAATTTCGGCGTCACCACGATGCAGATCCTGGTGCCCCTGGTGATGACCGTCGGCGTGTTCGGCGGCTCGGCCCTCGTCCTGGCCAACAGTTCGGGCACCCTCATCGGCAAGATCCCGGCCGGCACCGATACCTACATCCACAATGCAGGCTACATCTGGGTCGCCATCCTCGTGCCCCTGGTCATCGCCGCCTGGTTCGGCATGAACAACATCACCGCCGACCATGTCTCCCCCGGTCTCAACTCGACCGCCGGCGCATTCGCCAAAATCCTCGGCATGCTGGCAATCGGCCTCGTCACGGCCTCTGCCGGACTGTGGCTGCTGCTGCCGGCCGATGCCGGCGGTTCGGGTCTGGAACTCAGCAAGTGGCTGGTCCTTCCCCTGGTCATCGCAGCAACGGTCTTTGCCCTACGATTGATCCCCGGCACCATTCACCGAAGCCTCGATCAGCAGTACGCCATCTTCCGGAACCGCCACACGTGGGCGATGACGGTCATCTACACCATGACCTTCGGTTCCTTCATCGGCTATGCGGCCACCTTCGGCCTCGCCATCAAGGTCGTGTTCGGCTTCCAGCACATCGAGGTCGACGGCGTGCTCACACACACGACCGTCAATCCCAACGGACCGAGCGCCCTCATGTACGCGTGGACCGGCCCCTTCATCGGCGCTCTCATCCGCCCCTTGGGCGGCATGATCTCGGACCGGATCGGTGGTGCGCTGGTCACGCAGATTATCTCCGTCGTCATGGTCGGCTGCGCACTCGGCGTCGCCTACATCCTGTCCCTGGCCTACGTCTCGCCGACGCCGGAAGACTACTTCCTGCCCTTCCTTGTCCTTTTTCTCGTCCTCTTCGCGGCTACCGGCATCGGCAACGGATCCACCTTCCGGACCATCGCCATCGTCTTCGACAAGGTGCAGGCCGGTCCGGTCCTGGGCTGGACATCGGCCGTCGCCGCCTACGGCGCCTTCATCATTCCGAAGGTGTTCGGGGAACAGATCAAGGCGACCACCCCGGAAAATGCCCTTTACGGCTTTGCCGCGTTCTACGCGTTGTGCATCATGATCAACTGGTGGTTCTATCTGCGACCGAACGCCTACGTGAAGAACCCTTGAAGAGGAGGCGGACCCGATGAGTCACTTCCTGGACCGACTGACCTTCTTCACGAAGACTGTCGACACATTCTCGGACGGACACGGGGTGGTCACGAGCGAGGACCGCACCTGGGAGGATGCCTACCGGGCGCGCTGGAGCCATGACAAGATCGTGCGCTCGACCCACGGCGTGAACTGCACCGGATCGTGCAGCTGGAAGATCTACGTCAAGGGCGGGATCATCACCTGGGAGACACAGCAGACCGACTATCCCCGCACCCGGCCCGATCTGCCCAACCACGAGCCGCGCGGCTGTTCGCGCGGCGCCAGCTACTCCTGGTACATCTACAGCGCCAACCGGCTCAAGTACCCGCTGGTGCGCAGCCGGCTGGTGCGTCACTGGCGCGAGGCGCGCAAAACCATGGAGCCGGTGACCGCATGGGCCTCGATCACGGGCGATGCCGGCAAGCGCCGGGACTACCAGCAGGTTCGCGGTCACGGCGGATTTGTCCGCTCCACCTGGGACGAGGTCAACGAGATCATCGCCGCCGCCAACATCCACACCATCAGGACCCACGGTCCTGACCGGGTGATCGGCTTTTCGCCGATACCGGCGATGTCGATGGTTTCCTATGCCGCCGGGTCACGCTACCTGTCGCTGATCGGCGGCGTCTGCATGAGCTTCTACGACTGGTACTGCGATCTGCCGCCGTCGAGCCCGCAGACCTGGGGCGAACAGACCGACGTGCCCGAGAGCGCCGACTGGTACAACTCGACCTTCCTGATGATGTGGGGCTCGAACGTGCCGCAGACACGCACGCCCGACGCCCATTTCATGACCGAGGTCCGCTACAAGGGCGCCACCACCGTGACGGTCACGCCCGACTACAGCGAGGCGTCGAAGTTCGCCGACATCTGGCTCAACCCCAAGCAGGGCACCGACGCCGCCCTCGCCCTCGCCATGGGGCATGTCATTCTGAAGGAATGGCACCTGGCGTCGAAGAGCCCCTACTTCGAGGACTACTGCCGGCGCTATACCGACATGCCGATGCTGGTCACCCTGAGAAAGACGGATGAGGGCTGGGTACCGGATCGCCTGCTGCGCGCCGCCGACATCGAAGGAGCCCTGGGAGAGGCCAACAATCCCGAGTGGAAGACCGTCGCGGTGGACGCCAATGCGGACGATTCCCTCGTGTGCCCGGTGGGATCCGTCGGCTACCGCTGGGGCGAGAGCGGCAAGTGGAACATCGAGGAGCGCGAGGGAGCCCGCGGAGAGGCCACAAGGCTGCGGTTGAGCCTCCTGGATTGCCGTGACGATGTCCTGGCAGCCGGGTTTCCCTACTTCGGCAACGCGCTCCACGACCACTTCACAGGCACGGATCACGACGACGTGCTGTGGCGCCATGTCCCGGTGAAGACGGTCACGACCCGGGAAGGCGAGGTGCCGGTCGCCACGGTCTTCGACCTTCTCGTGGCCAACTACGGCATCGATCGCGGACTGGGTGGCGACAACGTCGCCCGCACGCTCGATGACGACGTGCCCTACACGCCGGCCTGGCAGGAGCGAATCACCGGGCTGGATCGCGCCAAGGTCATCGCCGTGGCCCGGGCCTTCGCGGACAATGCCCACAAGACCGAGGGGCGTTCGATGATCATCGTCGGCGCCGCCCTCAACCACTGGTACCACATGGACATGATCTATCGCGGCATCATCAACCTCCTGGTGATGTGCGGTTGCGTGGGCAAGTCCGGCGGCGGCTGGTCGCACTATGTCGGGCAGGAAAAACTGCGGCCCCAGACCGGCTGGCTGCCGCTCGCCTTCGCGCTGGACTGGAACCGGCCGCCCCGGCACATGAACAGCACGTCCTTCTGGTATGCCCACACGGACCAGTGGCGATACGAACAATTGGCGGCCAGCGAACTGATCTCGCCGCTGGCGCCCGACGGAGAATGGACCTCGCTCAGCCTCATCGACTTCAACGTCAGGTCCGAGCGCATGGGCTGGCTGCCCTCCGCTCCCCAGCTCGAAACCAATCCGCTGGAGGTGACGCGGGCGGCAGGGGAGGATGACCCGGTGGAGACGACCGTCGCCGGGCTGGCGTCGGGCGAACTGCGACTTTCCGCCGAAGATCCCGACAATCCGAAGAACTGGCCGCGCAATCTCTTCGTCTGGCGCTCCAACCTGCTGGGTTCCAGCGGCAAGGGACACGAGTACTTCCTCAAGCACCTGCTGGGAACCAGACACGGCGTGCAGGGCAAGGACCTCGGAGAAACGGACGGACCCAAGCCTCTCGAGGTGGAATGGCACGAGAGCGCTCCGGAAGGCAAACTCGACCTGCTCGTCACTCTCGACTTCCGCATGTCGACGACCTGCCTCTATTCCGACATCGTGCTGCCCACGGCGACCTGGTACGAGAAGAACGATCTCAACACCTCGGACATGCACCCGTTCATCCATCCGCTGTCGGCAGCGGTGGATCCGGTGTGGGAGACCCGCAGCGACTGGGAAATCTTCAAGGGAATCGCCAGGACGTTCTCCGAACTCGCGGAGGGCACGCTCGGTGTCGAGCGCGACCTGGTCCTGGTGCCGACGCTGCACGACACGCCCGCCGAACTCGCCCAGGCGACCGCGGTGAGGGACTGGAAACAGGGAGAGTGCGATCCCCGGCCCGGCAAGACCATGCCCAACATGGTGGTCGTCGAGCGCGACTACCCGAACACCTACAGGAAGTTCACCGCTCTCGGGCCGCTGCTCACCAAGGCAGGCAATGGCGGCAAGGGCATCACGTGGAACACCGATGACGAGGTCGCCTTCCTGAAGCGGCTGAACGGCGAGGTGCGTGCGGAAGGCATCACGCAGGGCCTGCCGAGAATCGAATCCGACATCGACGCGTCAGAGGTCGTTCTGACCCTGGCGCCGGAGACCAACGGCAAGGTGGCGGTCAAGGCGTGGGCGGCGCTCGGCAAGGCTACGGGACGCGATCACGAACACCTGGCGGCGCCCCGGGAAGAGGACAGCCTGCGCTTCCGGGATCTCCAGGCCCAGCCGCGCAAGATCATCTCGTCGCCCACGTGGTCGGGGGTGGAATCGGAACACGTCACCTACACGGCCGGCTATACCAACGTGCACGAACTGATCCCGTGGCGCACGCTGACCGGACGCCAGCAGCTCTACCAGGACCACCTGTGGATGCGGGCTTTCGGTGAGCAGCTGTGCGTCTACAAGCCGCCGGTCGACACCAAGTCCATCCGGCCGCTGATCGACGACAAGCACAACGGCCACCCGCAGGTCGTGCTTAACTTCATCACGCCGCACCAGAAGTGGGGTATCCACTCCACCTATACCGACAATCTCCTGATGCTCACCCTGTCCCGCGGCGGGCCGATCATCTGGATCAGCGAAGGCGATGCCGCCCGGATCGGCGCCAGGGACAATGACTGGATCGAAGCCTACAACACCAACGGAGCGCTGGTGGCCCGCGCGGTCGTCAGCCAGCGTGTCCCGGATGGCATGACGCTGATGTACCATGCCCAGGAGAAAATCGTGAACATGCCGGGAAGCGAAATCACCGGGACCCGCGGCGGCATCCACAATTCCGTCACCCGCACCACGGTCAAGCCGACCCACATGATCGGCGGCTACGCGCAGCAGTCCTACGGCTTCAACTACTACGGCACGGTCGGCTCGAATCGCGACGAATTCGTGATCGTGCGCCGCATGCGGGAGATAGACTGGATGGATGAGCCACTGCCGGCCACGGCCATGGAGGCGGCGTCATGAAGGTGCGAGCACAGATCGGCAAGGTTCTCAATCTCGACAAGTGCATCGGCTGCCATACGTGCTCGGTCACCTGCAAGAACGTCTGGACCAGTCGCGAGGGCATGGAATACGCATGGTTCAACAACGTCGAGACCAAGCCCGGCATCGGCTATCCCCGGCAGTGGGAGAACCAGGACGTCTGGAACGGCGGCTGGGTGCGCAAGAAGAACGGCAGGATCGTCCCCAGAATGGGGGGCAAGCTGCGGATCCTGGCAAAGATCTTCGCCAACCCGGACATGCCGCAGATCGACGACTACTACGAACCCTTCACCTTCGACTACGAGCATCTCCACAACGCGCCGGAATCACGCACGCCGCCGACGGCACGTCCGCGTTCGCTGATCAGCGGCGAACGCATGGACACGGTGAAGTGGGGCCCGAACTGGGAGGAGATTCTCGGCGGCGAATTCTCCAGCCGCAGCCGCGACGTCAATTTCGAGGCGATGGAAAAGGAGATCTACGGACAGTTCGAAAACACCTTCATGATGTACCTGCCGCGCCTGTGCGAGCATTGCCTCAATCCTTCCTGCGTCGCCGCCTGTCCGTCCGGCGCCATCTACAAGCGCGAGGAGGACGGCATCGTCCTCATCGACCAGGACAAGTGCCGCGGCTGGCGCATGTGCGTTTCCGCCTGCCCCTACAAGAAGATCTACTACAACTGGCGGTCGGGTAAGTCGGAGAAGTGCATCTTCTGCTATCCGCGCATCGAGGCCGGCGAACCGACGGTGTGCTCCGAAACCTGTGTCGGTCGCATCCGCTATCTCGGCGTGCTCATGTACGACGCCGACCGGATCGAGGAGGCTGCATCCGTCGAGGACCCCCGGGACCTCTACCAGGCGCAGCTCGACATCTTTCTCGATCCTCATGACCCGGACGTCATACGCCAGGCGCTCGAGGACGGCGTTCCGCAGGCCTGGATCGACGCGGCG
Organism: Alphaproteobacteria bacterium; assembly: GCA_965207785.1. Taxonomy (GTDB): domain Bacteria; phylum Pseudomonadota; class Alphaproteobacteria; order SP197; family SP197; genus SP197. The sequence continues at coordinate 498,585 of CBDBNO010000012.1, forward strand.
CAGCGCTCGCCCGTGTGGCGCATGGCCATGGACTGGAAGGTCGCCTTCCCGCTGCACCCGGAATATCGGACACTGCCCATGGTGTGGTACGTGCCGCCGCTGTCGCCGATCCAGTCGGCCGCGGAGAACGGGATGCTCGGCTCGCAGGGCCTGATCCCTGACGTCTCCCAGCTGCGGATTCCCGTCAGGTATCTCGCCAACCTGCTGACCGCCGGTGACGAGAAGCCGGTCACGCTGGGGCTCGAACGGATGCTGGCCATGCGGATCTACATGCGCGCCAGGCATGTCGATGGGCGGCGCGCGACGGACGTTCTCGAGGCAGCTGGCCTGACCGAGGCGGATGTCGAGGACATGTACCAGACCATGGCGATCGCCAACTACGAGGACCGCTTCGTCATCCCCACCACCCACCGCGAATATGCCGAGGAGGCCTTCGACCTGCGCGGAGAGTGCGGATTCAGCTTTGGCGACGGGTGCAGCGGCGGCGGCGGCATCGATCTCTTCAGCCACGAGGTCCGCGTGGGACCGAGCGCGGGCGGGCGATCGGGTGTCCATGCCGGTGAGCGATCATGATCTACCGTGCCCTGGGCGCCCTGCTGCAGTACCCCGGCCCCGGACTGCTGGAGGCGGCGCCGGAGATCGGCGTGGTGCTGCGCGCCGACAGCCGTCTCTCCGGCAAGACGCTGGATGGGGTCGACCGGCTCGTGGCGCGCCTTGGCACGAGCGAACTCCTGGAGGCACAGGAGATTTATGTCAGCCAGTTCGACCGGTCGCGCAGCCTGTCCCTTCACCTCTTCGAGCACATACACGGTGAATCCCGCGATCGGGGCCAGGCGATGGTCAACCTGGCGGCCCACTACGAGGCCGCAGGCTACCGCATCGATGCCAACGAGCTGCCGGACTACCTGCCGCTCTTTCTCGAGTTCCTGTCGCTGATCCCGGCCGAAGAGGCGAGAGGCCTGCTCGGCAACGTCGTCCACATCCTCTCGGCCATCCGCATTCGCCTGGAGCGGCGCGCAAGCGACTATGACGCGGTGTTTGCGGCACTCGAGGACCTGGCGGGCAGGAAGGCTCCCCGCGCCGCGGTGGAAGACCTCCTCGAACATGACAGGACGCCTGAGGCAGAGGCCGCCCAGCTCGACAGCGACTGGGAGGAGGTGCCCGCCTTCGCCGGCGACGGGTCATGCCCGGCAGCGCGCGAGACGCTCAACCGCATGGCGGAACTGGCTCTTCCCACGGACGACGCACGGGACGGAGCGTGACGATGGGCGACTGGTTCCACATCCTGGTCTTCGGCTACTACCCCTACCTGGCGGCGACGGTGTTCCTGGCGGGAAGCCTGATCCGCTTCGACCGCGAGCAGTACACCTGGCGCAGCGGCTCCAGCCAGCTGTTGCGCCGGCGCCAGCTGATGATGGGGAGCGTCCTCTTCCATGTCGGTATCCTGTTCCTGTTCTTCGGGCACCTTGTCGGACTCCTGACACCGCAGGAGATCTACCACGCCGTCGGCCTCACCTCGTCGGCCAAGCAGGTGCTGGCGGTGGTCGCCGGCGGTATCGCCGGAGCCGTGTGCTTCGTCGGTCTCACCATGCTGCTCCACCGGCGTCTCTTCGATCCTCGCATCCGCAAGACGTCGAGCGCCATGGACATCGGCATCCTGGTCATCCTGTGGCTGCAGCTGGTGCTCGGCATGGTGACGCTGCCGTTTTCCTGGGCGCACCGCGAAACCGGCGACATCATGGTGACCCTGTCGCTGTGGGCGCAGAAGATCGTCACCTTCCAGAGCGATGCCGCGCTCCACGTGGTCGACGTCTCCTGGGTCTACAAGGCGCATATCGTTCTCGGGCTGACGATCTTTCTCATCTTTCCGTTCAGCCGCCTGGTCCATGTCTGGAGCGCCCCCGTCGGCTATCTCGGCCGCCGCGGCTACCAGGTGGTGCGCAGCCGCGACCACAAGCGGACGGCCTGACCCCTTGTCCGGCATCCGCATCAACGATCGCCACATCAGCGAAGAAGACATCCTGCGGGAGATGCAGTATCACCCGGCGAAGAGCGCCGACGAGGCACGCCAGGCCGCCTGCGAGTGGCTGGTGATCCGCACCCTCATTCTCGACAGGGCACGAACCCTCGGCATCGAGGGCGACGACGACAGCGGCACGTTCCAGGCCCTGATCGAACGCGAGGTGGACGTTCCCGAGCCATCCGACGAGGAGTGCCGCCGCTACTACGACAACAACCGGAAGCGCTTCCGCAGCCCCGATCTGGTCGAAGCGGCGCACATCCTTTTCGCGGCGGCGCCCGACGACGCCGAAGCGCGCAAAGAGAAGGAGGCCGAGGCCCAGCGCGCCGTCGATACCCTGAGCGCATCTCCCCAGCGCTTCGGCGAACTGGCGCGGGCCCATTCGGCCTGCGATTCACGCCACAACGACGGCAGGCTCGGCCAGGTGTCGCGTGGCGACACCGTGCCCGAACTCGAGACCTTCCTCTTCAACCTGGACGAGGGCCAGCTCTCGCCGGTGCCGGTCAGAAGCCGTTACGGCATCCATGTGGTGCGCGTCGACAAGCGTGTTCCCGGCCGTCAGCTCCCCTATGACGCCGTCGCCGACAAGGTGGCCGACTACCTGAAGGAGGCCTCATGGCGCCGGGCCTTTCGCCAGTACGTCCAGCTCCTGGCAGGCAAAGCCAGCATCCAGGGCTTCCGGATCGCCGCCGCGGACTCGCCCCTGGTCCAGTAGCCGGCGTCCGGCAGGTTGCCGATTGAAACGACGCCGCGCGCTTCGCGAACGCCCGGCTCGGCTGTCCCGGATTCCGTCACGAACGACACCTCTCCTGAGTGATCCGCCTGGTCCGTCGCTGATCGGTGGCGGGGCTGCATCCATGGTGGTAGCGTCGCCAAGAGACAGGCGAACAGTTCCGGCTGGAGACGTGTTCGCCAGGGTCTTCAGGATTCTCCCGGACAACACCTGGAACCGGTCAGAATTCCGTTCGGGAGTGGCACAGCCCATGTTGAGAAGCAGTGAATTCGTGCCGCTGGTGGCCCTTCTCATGTCGCTGTCGGCACTGTCGACCGATGCCATGCTGCCGGCCCTGCCGGACATCGGCTCCGAGCTCGGGGCGGCCGCGCGCAATGACGTGCAGTACGTCATCACCGCTCTCTTCCTCGGCATGGGCATCGGGCCCCTTCTCTTCGGACCGCTGTCGGACTGCATTGGTCGCAAGAGTTCCATACTCATCGGCCTGGCGCTCTTCATGGCTGGCTGCGTCATCTCGACCGCCGCCACGGAGTTCTGGGTCATGATCGCCGGACGCATACTCCAGGGCATCGGCGCCGCGGCACCGCGCGTCGTCTCCATGGCCCTGGTGCGCGACCAGTACGAGGGACGCTTGATGGCGCGAATCCTGTCTTTCGTGATGGCCGTCTTCATCACGGTCCCCATGGTTGCCCCGGCCATGGGGCAGGGCATTCTGCTCGTCGCCGACTGGCGAGCCATCTTCGTCGCTCTCTTCGTCGTCGCCGGCATCGCCGGCCTGTGGCTCACGGTTCGCCAGCCTGAAACCCTGCCCCGCCAGCATCGCCTGCCGTTGTCGGTGACGGCGGTCGCAAGATCGGCCGCCATGGTGATACGAACCCGCCAGGCACTCGCCTACACAGTGGCGCAGGGCTGCGCCTTTGCGCCCTTTGTCGCCTATCTCAGCACCGCGCAGCAGATCTTCCAGGACACGTACGGGGTCGGCCTCCTCTTTCCCCTCTACTTCGCGGGCCTCGCCCTTTCCTTCGGCGTCACCGTTCTCATCAACGGCCATCTCGTCATGCGCTACGGCATGCTCCGGCTCTCCGTCATCGCCGCCATCGTCGTCACGCTTGCCTCAATCGTCACCTGGGGGCTCATCTTCCCCTTCGACGGCGTGCCGCCGCTGTGGCTGTTCCTGGTATCGCTGTTGGTGGTCTTCGGCGGGGTGGGGCTGCTCTTCGGCAACCTCAATGCCCTTGCCATGCAGCCGCTGGGCAACATTGCCGGCGTCGGAGCGGCCATCGTCACGCTGATCTCGACCATCGTCGCCGTGCCCCTGGGAGGACTGATCGGCTACCTCTACGACGGCACCCTCTACGTTCTCATGGGTTCCTTCGCCCTCTCGGGCGCGGCAGCCCTCGCCGCCATCTTCTGGGCGTCACGCCGCTGAAGCCTCACCGGGACGCGCGCCACACTCTTGTGGCGGCCTGAAAACCACCCCTTCGAACACCAGCTGGCTGCGCAAGTTGGAGACCGATCAACAATAGCCTCCGCCAATTGTTCGCACGACTTCCCGCAACCTCTCAAACGACCAGATCAAAGGTACCGTGCCGGATCCACAAGATCCTCGATGCCGCCGGGGTGCGCCTCCGGCACCCTCCTCGGCACCGACGGCATGCGCATCATAGGGGCTGGCCGATCATGAGCCGCGACAGTCGATCCTCGCCCTGCTCACCCGCCATGCTCGCCACCAAGGCCACCGCCCACAAGATGGGCCGTGTGATCGTTTGCGCGCTGAAGAACGGGGTTTTCTACATCAATCCCGACACCGACTGCTAGGTCGCCAGGATCCAGCGCAACGCGCCACACTGGGTTAGGATGGTCCAGAAACACGAGATCGATCCCACGAAGGTGCCCGCCACAGCCTGACGCCCGGAGTGGTCAAGACAACACCAATCACATAGATGTCCGACACAGGCAGTTGTTGGCACAAGGGTTGATCACCTCTCTACCGCTGTCCAGTGATGTTGTGCCCGCTAGATTTGAGGCGATTATGCTTTCGGTCCTGCAAAGGCCGGTGTCCTTCAGGCCGATCAACTCGGTGTCCAGTTGATCGAGAAATGACTACGTCATCCGATTGCTCCGCGGAACCTCGTTGATTGCTGGGCCCAAAGCACTCAGCAAGCAACAGCAACTTGGCTCAACTTGCCCCGTTACGAAGTCTCTTGTGCGACTACGAGGCCAATGATCTCTTCAAGGTTATCGTCGGCGAAGGCGTACAGTTCTTCCGTCGTCCGATTCTGCATAGGATGAGCTACCCACACGATCGCAGGCTGGAACCCAAGGGCTTCCGACTGGGCCTTAGCCGCATCAACAAACTCGTCAGTCGCGACGATCCCGCCGGGAATTCCGAGCGCGTCGAGATCGTTTATGTCATGAATTGCGCAGGACGTGCATGAGCCACAATCGGCGAGAGCTTCTATGACAACGTCACATTCCGCAACAATTTGTTGAAGCAGCTTCCTCGGCGCCACCTTGACATTGGTCGGCTTCTTGTAACGACGAACAGTGACATCTTGGTCGAGCAGAATTTGCTCAAGTCGGTCGATGAACTCATCGCCTCGCATTTTGCCAATGTCCAGAAGGCCAACAACGTTGCCATCCAGCGCTGCGGGTCGTCCGACCAACGACCGCATGGCCGATACCAGTTCAGCGGTCGGATCAAGAAGTACACTCTCGGAATTGATCATTATCATCGAGCGATCTCCCTAGTTACCGCCTGCGATTCATCGACAAATCTGCCTCCTGTCCATCCAGGTAAGATCGCTGAATAGAGCCCTGCCTCCCCTCCGGCTCGAACGATTAGCAAGCCACCTTCGGGAAACTTGTCGACTTGTTTGTCCTTCCAGCTGTGCGCTATCCCTTCACCTACGCCCTGCGCTCCAAACAGGAGGTCATTGGCGTCCATTTTCAACTCGTTTTCCAACCCGGCCTGGACCATGGCGCGATCCCAACCTGCATCCCTGCAAATCCTGTGGTGATCCGGAGATAGTACCAGAATTGCGTTGCACCACTGTGCCAGCTTCGGGTGCCCAACGGCAGAGAGCGACATTGCGAGCGACTTGGTAAGTTCCTCAGGTGTGCGAGACCTTTGATCCGTGCAACCGAACACGCCTTCGCCCTGAAACAGGGTGACCGTGTTCGTGCCGGGTGCGTATCCACGAGCAACGTTGAGTGGTTCCCATGACGGATCGGATTCGTTTTCCGCAAAACAAAACGTGTATTTGCTTGGACTACCTAGGGTCGCGCGGTCGATTAACCCTGGAACCCCACCACCAATGTTGCGCACAATAAGGTTGAGAGCACGCCCAATGGTTGCATTGGCACGGTTGCCCTGCCCTAACGCATTGATGCCCGAGTTCATACCGATCGACTTCGCGATGGGACCGTTCACAACTATGATCGGACTAGAAAAGCATGTTGTGCAAACCAGTCCGTGAAGTGTGAATAGCGGGTCCAATGCAGCTTCGATCGACGCGAAAAGCACGGGCATATACTCTGGCTTGCACCCGGCCATTACAGCGTTGATTGCGGCTTTCTCCACGGTGCACGGTGCCAGATTGGGGGGGATTTCGCCCAAAATGTGATTCGGCGCAAGGCGGGTACCATCTAGCATTCGAAGCACGCGCTCTCTCGTCGGCGGCACCACGGGAAGGCCGTCGGTCCAGCCCCGCTCAAACGCTGTTTCAGAGGAATCTCCCAAATCGCCCAGATCTATGAGGCGCGATTCGAATTTCGGCGACCCGTATTTGACCTCCAGCGCCTCAGCCACACCCAGTTCAATCGACTTCGATCCGCAACCCGGCAGGTTTTCCGGCAGATCAGCCCCCAGATCGGAAACTCCCGTGAGCTCCCTCCACTCGCTGGTATTCCAACCCTCTACGCGGCCCAACTCCTTTCCATACGAAATACGCAAGAGTGTCGGAACGATTTCCACATTTGCACGATAGGACTCTGCGAGATTCGTGTCGCTCTCGGTCTCGACAAAGTCGACAAAATACTCCGGGTCGTCCTGGACGAGAACTTTCAGGTTCCGTGCCGCAGCCAAATCCTTCAAGGCAGGTGCTACCATCTTGCAGACAGGGCACTCCTTCTTCAGAAACACACTGTATTCGTCTTTATCTTGGCGCACGATTCCATTCCCAAACTTGGACCGAACTCTACAGTCACACGACATCCGCTCAGCCAATTCCTTTCGTTATGTTACCATGGTGATTGGGACTTTGCCAGTTGCCGATAACCTGAATGTCGCCAACACATGATCTGTCCGGTCTAGGTAGCACACGATTTGTCCGGTTAGGTGTCTCCATGAGGAGGCGCCTTGATGAACCGGATGGCATGGCTACAGGAACGAAGGATGGAGACGTTTCAGGATGTGCTGGAACGCTTCGAGACGAAGCGTCTTTCAGCTATAGATGCGGCGGAGTTGCTGGGGATGTCGGAGAGCAGCTTTCGGCGCTACCGGCTCCGTTGCGAGGAGGAAGGTCTCGAGGGGCTGTTCGACCGCCGGCTCGGCAAGGTCTCGGCGCGGCGGGCTCCGGTGGATCAGGTCATATGGATGCTCAAAGGGTATCGCACACGCCAAGCGGGCTGGACCGTGAAGCACTTCCACGACCATCTGCGTGACCGCCACGGCTTAACCTTGAGTTGCACCTGGACCAAGACCACCCTGCAGCGAGCGGGCCTGGTCGCCAGGGCGCTCAGACGCGGTGCGCATCGGCATGAAGCTGCACTAGGACGGCTCGCGTCACGAATGGCTGTGCGGCCAAATGCCGCTCGACCGGCCCTAGACAACGCCACCAGCGAGACCTACTCGGCCTTCCTGGTCGAGAAGGAAGGCGCACCGCGTCCACCTTCCGAGCACTCAAGGAGGTGTTCGCGGCCAAGGGTTTGCCCGGGGAGCTCTACACCGACCGCGGCAGTCACGACTTCCACACTCCCGAGGCGAGGGGTGGCTCCGAGCGCGCCTTCGGCACCCTCCAGGACCGCTTGGTCAATGAACTCGACCTCGCCGGCATCACCCGCCACCCGCCTCATCCAGGGCACTCGCCTGCCCGACCACCATCGCCACTTCGCAATCCCGCCCGAGCTCGAGGACTCAGCCTTCGTGCCGCTGGTCCGGCCCGAGCAGATCGACGACATCCTGTGCCTCCACGCACAGCGCATCGTAGGCCACTACAACATCGTGCGCTACGACAAGCGATTCCATCAGCTCCCCACTGATCCGGATCGCCCCCACTACTTCAAGGCACACCTCCGGATCTAAGAAGATCCCGACGGCACACACACGGTTTTCCACGGACCGCGGTACCCCGCCCGATACCCGATCAACGGAGATCTGATCCATCCTCACACCCGGAAGGCCGTGTGACCCGCTTCGACGCGAACGACCAGTACTCGGTGGACAAGTGGCCAGCCGCTCCGCGCTGCAACCTCCCCACAGGACCAGCAACCTGAACCGACGTGGCCAATTGATGTGCTATGAAAACCGGATAGCTCCAATTGCTAACGACAATGCCAAACTTCCTGAGACGGCATTTTCCGGAATATTCTGAACTTGCTGTTGCTTCCAAAATCAGAAGCGGATGAGTGAAGCGGCACTACCACCCTCCACACGTGTCGACTTGTCTAACATCCTTGTATGATCAACCCTCATTCCCGACTTTCACTTCACTGCAATTTCCCGAGGCGAGACATCAATTGAACAGCACTACTTGATGACCCCAGTGATTCGCTCGGTTCGCCATCTCAGGAACACGACGGCAGCAAGCAGAATTGTCGAAAAAACCATCAACATGACCGCTACGGCCACTATCGACGGGTCAAGCTGATCACGGAGCCCTTCGAATAGTCTCCGCGGTAGAGTGTATTGCGCTGGTGAGGCAACAAAGAGCGCCACGATAACTTCGTCGAAGGACGTAATGAATGCAAAGATTGAGCCAGTTACAACACCAGGAAAGATCATCGGAAGTGTCACCGTTCGAAACGCCGTCAACCTGCCTGCTCCAAGGCTGGAAGCTGCGCGAACCAGATTGTTGTCAAAGCCTTTAAGCGTCGCACTCACAGTAACTATCACAAATGGCGTTGCCAAAACTGTGTGAGCCACGATCATTCCTGTGAACGTGCCTAGCAATCCAATGTTCGCGAAAAAGAAGTAGAACGCCAGTGCGGAAATCACGATCGGAACGACCATCGGCGCAATCAGCAGAACGGAAAGGAAGACCTTCAGTCGAGAGTTCAGGGAATTCAACCCCACTGCCGCCAAAGTGCCCAAGGATGTCGCTAGAATCGTGGTGATGCACGCGATAATGAGGCTGTTTTTGAGTGCCGAAAACCAGGGGAAGGGACTGAGCGCGACCTCGTACCATTTCAAGGAGAAACTGGTTATTGGATAGTTGAGAAAGCTACTTGCGCCAAATGAGATCGGCATGATTATGACAAGCGGAATAATCAAGAAAGAAAAGCCGAATACAGCGCCTGCATTTACTGCTATCTTCCAGAAAACCTGACCGCTGGTCTTGCCGCTTTTCAAGATCATCTAGCTTACGTTTCCCACCCTGTTTGCGCCGGTCAGCCACGTGATGACCGGGTAAACGGCCGCAACCATAACAAGCAAAACAAGAGCCAGCGCCGCAGCCATATTCCAGTTGGCAGTGTTCAGAGCGAATTCTGCAATCAGATATGTTATCATTTGATCTCTCGCTCCTCCTACAAGCGCCGGAGTGATGTAGAACCCGACCGCGAGCACCCAGACCAATAGGCACCCTGCACCTATGCCGGGCACAAGTTGCGGTAGATAGATGCGAAAGAATGTCGTTGTGGGTGACGCTCCCAGGGATGTGGAAGCCTTCGTGTAGATATCTGGGATCGAGCGCATCACCGCGTAAAGAGGAAGGACCATAAACGGCAGGAGGACATGCACCGTCGCAACGTAGACGCCAAGGCGATTGAAGATCAGCTGGATCGGATCATCGATAAAACCGATCCACTGCAACCCCGAGTTTATCACGCCGTTCGTTTGCAGCAGGATCAGCCACGAAGCTGTTCTGACAAGAAGCGATGTCCAAAAGGGCAGAACAACCAGCAATAGCAGGACTCGCTTCAGTCTTGGCCCAGCATGGTGGATTGCATGCGCCATCGGGTATCCAATAAGCAGGCACAGCGCGGTCACTACGAGGCTTATTTCAACCGTTCGCGACAGGTAGTTGAGGTATATGCGCTGGCGTTCATCGGCGACCCTGATGGTCCCGTCGACCTCTTGTTCCAAATCCAGTGAAGCAAGAATGTATCGGGCTGTAATCGGCCGCGCGGCTCGCTTTAGCGCCAGCCAGTAGTCGGTATCCCCCCAGCGCTCATCAACCTGAATGATTGCCTCGCGGATCGCCCCCAGATCGATGGTATCGGCGACCCGCGCAGTTCTCATCACCAGGCTGCGATAGCCGGATATCTGGTGATTCAGGGATGTTGCGGCGCGAGCAATCGTTTTGTTTGCGTACCCTTCTTCAAGGTCCTGATGCAGAGCTCTGAACACCGCTTCGTCCGGCAGACCGGCTTCCGACCACTCGCCTATTGCCGCCGAAGTTCGCGGCATGAAATCGCGAACGTCTTCGTTCTCGAAACTGAAAAAAAGTATTGATCCGATAGGCCCTACGAAGGCGATCACAGTGAAGACAAGAAGCGGTGAAACAAGGAAGAGCGCAAATAGCTGCCTGCCTCTTTCCGCCTGTCTGAGCTTGGATTTCAGTTCCCTGTTTATTTCGGGCATCGGGAACTCAAGTGACTAGACCATCGTTGCGCCTTCGGGCCGCTCCGACGGCGGCCCGAAGGCGTTCTGGTAGTTATTCTGCGACCTTCCACGCGTTCCAGCGTTCTGTGATCTCGTCGAGGTTGTCGAGCCAGAAATCCAAGTCGTCAGGTGTCCCGGTGATAAAGGCCGTCGCCATGTGCTCGCCCATCGGAAGCTCGGCGGCCAACTCGGGAGAAATCTGGTCCGCAGCTTCTTTCAAGACCGGACCATATGGGAACCAATCGCGAGCATACGCAATCTGACGGCCCGCATCCTCGCCGTAGTAGGCTAGAAACTTGTACGCAAGATCCTTGTGCGGACTGTCCGCAAGAATGACCCACTGATCCAGATAGGCAACAGTGTGGTCCCAGATGATCTTCAAGTTGTCATGGCCTTCGCGGTTGGCCGAGGTGATTCGACCGTTATAGGCGACAGACATCACGAGATCACCGGCGAGCAGTCGGGTCGGCGGCTGCGCGCCGGCGGACCAGAACTGCAGCACGGGTTTGATTGTATCAAGTTTCGCAAACGCGCGGTCGACTCCTTCCGGAGTACGCAGAACCTGATAGACTTCGGCTTCTGACACGCCATCAGCTAGCAGCGCCCGGACCACATTGTACTTCGGCTCGTCACGCATGCCTCGCGCGCCGGGGAACCTCTCGAGATCAAAGAAATCCTCTAGTGTTGTAGGCTTCTCGTCGCCCAACAGGTGTTGGTTTTCTGATTATCGCAGCGCCTGATTCCCGGATTGATTTGCGTCGCCCGGGACGGGTTGTTTCGCCCTCTGCCGGTTTTTTCGGCTGGCGGTGCTTGTTGTTTCCAAGCAGGGGTTTCCCGTGACGGACTGTCGGGGGTCAGTTCACGGTCGGCAAGGGTCGAGGGGTGTTCCACCGATGAGGCCGTAGATGCCGTGTTGCTGGAGGATGTCGTTCCAGTCCGTGGCGCCGTCGGGGCGGACGCGCCGGATTCCCTTGTGTGCGGCCATCAACTGGCGTGCGGCGGCATCGCCGGCTTCGTCGGCGTCGAAGCCGCATGCCACGGAGACGATGTTGAGGGTCAGGAGCCATTGAGGCAGGCGGCGGGCGAGGCCTGCCGTGGAGGCGTACATGGAGACCGTCCCGCCGGCGCCCAGGGAGAGGGCGGAGAGGGCGTCGATGGCGCTTTCGGCGATGAAGAGGGCGATCTCCGGTTGCTCGGGGCATGAGGTGAACCAGAAGCCGCCGCGTTCCTTGCGGGATCCCGGGGCCATGCCGCGGAAGCGGCTGCCGTCGCGGCGGCGGCGTATTCCGACGAGTTCCGCCCCGGTGGCGTTTCCGGAGGCGTCGCGGCACAGGAAGACGGCGTTGTCTCTGGCGTCGGCGTAGAGCAGGCCCTGCTCCCCGAAGCCGTCGACGCGGAAGGTCTCGATGGCGCGCTCGTCGATCAGCCAGCGCCGCACGGCGGGCCACGATGCGGGGCACCGCCGGGGCAGGATCAGGGGCTTCGCGGGCGTCGCCCGCGGCCTTTGCGGCCCATGATCCGTCGAGGCCAGCCATGCGATGGCCTGGCGCGGCGTGCATGCCGTGGCATGGATGACGAAGTCGATGGCGCCGCCACCGCCACATCCGCGGAGATGGTCGTAGAACTTCGGGCCGTTGATGGAGATCACCGACCCCGGGCGTGTCCAGCGCGCCTTGTCGCGGCGGCATGGCCGGTATCCCAGGGCACGGGCCAGCGGCTCAAGGGGGCGGTCGCGCGGGTGGCTCACGGTTCGAGATCCTCGCGGGCCTGGTGGACATGCTCGAGGGTGACTTGGCGGGCCTTGTCGACGGCGGCGGCGTGGAGGGCATGGTGGGCGAAGGTGTCGACCTTGCGGGGGACGCCGCGGGCGAGATCGAAGATGGCCTCGATGGCGTTCTTCTCGAACAGCGGGACGTCGGCGCCGGCCAGGCGCATGCGGTGCTCGACGTAGGCCTCGGCCTCGTCGCGTTCGAGGCCGGGGAGGTGGCAGCGCACGACGATGCGCTGGGCGAGGGATTCGTGCACCGCCATGGTCAGCCTGCGGCGCAGTTCGGTGAGGCCCGTGAGGAGGAGGACGAGGCGGCGTTCGCTGTCCATGCGGAAGTTGGTCAGCAGGCGCAGTTCCTCGAGGAGTTCGTTGTGCAGGAGGTGGGCCTCGTCGATGACGAGCAGCGAGAGTTGACGCGTCTCGCCGAGCCGGCGCGACACGTCGGCGCGGATGGCGCGCCAGGCGCCATGGCGCGAGGTGGCGCGCTCGAGACCGAGTTCGGCGGCGATGAGGTTGTAGAGGTCGAGGATGCTTCCGGTGGTCAGCGAGATGTAGGCGACCTTGAAGAGGCCGCTGTGGAGGCCCTCGCAGACCTTGCGGCAGACGGTGCTCTTGCCGCAGCCCGCCTCCCCCGTGAGGAGACCGATGCCGCGCATCTCGATGAGGTGGCCGAGGCGCGCCTCGGCCTCGAGCTGGCCGCGAGCGGGGAACAGGTCGCCGGGCTCGGGAGCGTCCTTGAAGGGATAATGCCTGAGGGCGAAGTGCTTCGTCTGCATCACGATGTCTCCTCGTCGTCATGAGGTCTGAAGGTCAGGGTGCGGCGGATCAGGGCGTTGGCATGAACGTCCAGCGGCGTGGCGACGCCGGCGTCCCTGCCGTCGTGGACGATCCTGACGGGTCGATCGAGGCGTGCCGGATCGAAGCGCAGCGTGACCTTGTGTCCCACCAGTTCGGCGGGCGCTTCGTAGAGGCGGTTCTTCAAGCTCACGGTGCGATCCTTGTGGACCCGGCGGTCGACCTCGAAGAGGAAGATGTCGTCGAGATCGACAGTCGGGCCGAGCATGGGCACGTCGGCGGCCAGCGAGGCCCACTTGTCGAAGGGCGTCATGCCGCCCAGACCGCGATGGGGAGCCCTGTGGTAGTCGCCTTCGATCCATGTCCTCAGGCGCAGGTTGAGGGCGTCGAGACTGGCCAGCTCGGCGCTCTGGAGACGGGGCAGGAGCTGGATCCGGACTGTTCTCAGCCAGCGTTCGATCTTGCCCTTGCCCATCGGCCGGTAAGGCGTCGCGTGGATCAGGACGATGCCCAGTCTGGCGCAGACCAGGGCGAGATGGGTGGAACGGAAGTAGCTGCCGTTATCGACATAGAGCCGGACCGGCAGGCCCCTTCTCATCAACGCCTCGCGGAACACCGGCAGGAAGGACGCCGTGTTCTCGGACATGGCGAAGGCCGCATAGGGAATGACTCTCGTCGCATCGTCGATGAAGGCTATGAGGTAGGTCTTGAACCTGCGTCCCCCGGCACCCTTGACCTTCGGCCCGTGCAGGACGTCCGCCATCCACAGGTCATTGGCACCGGGCCAGGTGAAGCGCCGCAGGTCCCGGGCCTGTGTGTCGGCGGGCTTGTCGAGCCCCTCGGCGGCGAACAGGCGGTAGAGCGTCGAGGACGCCAGCGTCGCGTCGTCGGCCAACTCGCCCGACGCACGGGCCTGCCTGATCACCTCGCGCACGCTCAGGTGCGGCGCATCACGCTTGATGGACAGCACGAGTTCGATCGTCTCCGGCGTCATCCGCCGCGGCCTGGCGCGGTCACGGCGGCGCTTGGGGTAGAGGCCCTCGAAGCCATGCTTGCGGTAGTGATGCAGCCAGTCGCGGATCGTCCCCTCAGCGATGCGGTTGCGCCGCGTCCCGGGGATCACCCAGATCCGCTGCGACAACTCCCTGATCAGCGCCCCGATGGCTCGCCGGTCGGCAACCAGCAGGCCGGCGATCACGCCGTAACGGAACAGGGCGACGCGCTGACGGTGGTCTTCGGTGCCGGGGGACATGGCCACATCTTCCCGTGTTGGTCCGTGGAAGCTGCGACCTTCGACGGTCCCGAGCCTCTCACATAGTGCCGTCGCGTGTTGGCGGCCCCGTCGTGCTCCGGGGACCCCGCGGGTGAACGGCGAATCCAACGGGACAGGGAAGATGGACAAGGTGGTCGCAGCCCAGCTCCCGCACGCACACAAGCGCCTCGCCGCACGCCAGGTGGCTGCGCAAACCGATCAGGCCCAGACACGTCGTGTCCAGCAGCACCGGGAACAGTCCGGCCAGGATCCGCAGGCTCTGATGAACGCCGACAACCCGGCGGCGCAGCGACCGCCGCGCACTCGTCAGGTCAATCGCCTCGGGATAAAGCACTCGCACGCCCGCCCACAGGCTGCCCGCTTCCTCGACCGCCACAACCTGCGCCTCGCACGAGGCAAGCGTCCCCGCAAGACGCGCCTGAAGACAGCCCGGCAGGGCGCTGAATGACCGGTGGCAGGGGCGGCAATACCAACGCGCCACGCGCATGCCTCGCGGCGTCTTGCGCCCGTAGGTCCCGTTGCGCGTCATCCCGCAGGCCGTCACCGCCAGACCCCGGCAGCACACAGGAGGGGTTGCGGTGCGCCATGCCTCCTGCGCAACATAGTCCTCGGCGGACAACGTCGTCTCATCCAGATGCTGCAAACCTCCGCCCGTGGCCCGGCGAGCGACAGTCGCGCGGGCCACACTCCTTCATGGACCCGCACCATGGTGCAGCAGAACCGACAGGCGGCCTATGCGGTCACCCGAAAAACACCCTGCTTGGAAAAGAAGAAGAGACCCTGGAGGCATCCGCACTCTCCCGGTCTCTCCGGGGAATCAGCACGGATCAATGTGGGAAAAGGCGGCCTCGGCCGACCGGAACAATCAGGGGTTCAACAGCAGGACAGGCATCGGCGTCCGGCGGTCGCGTTTCGAAGAGGTCTGCGACGAGACTGTACCGGCCCTCGGCGTCGTGGTGGACGCGGCCCTCCCGGACGAGCTTGTGGAGGACGTCGCCGACGGTCTTGTGGCGGGTTGCGGCCTGCTGGCGGATCTGGCGCTGGGAGAGCGCTGCATCGGCCTGGGCGAGGGATGGGAGGAGTCGCAGGCGAGGGCTTTGGCGAGGAGAGCGCTGCATCGGCCTGGGCGAGGGCCTGGAGGATGCGCCGTTCGGGGTTTTGGGGCTGCGGGTCTTCGCCGGCCGGGAGCGGCTGGCGCAGACGCAGGAAGGGTTCCGGCTCATCGTCGACGAGTTCGATCTCGATGTCGTCGAGGCCGCGGGCGGCGCGATGCTCGACGGTCAGGAGGGTCTGCCGGTCGCGCCGGCGCAGGTAGAGATTGCTGTCTCCCCAGGCATGCAGCTCGCTGCTCCCCCGCAGGGCCTGGCCGGGCCGCGTGGCCCCGCTCTTGCGGGCATGGTGGACAACGATGACGGCGGTGTGGAAGCGGCGCTGGATGTCGCGCAGATGGCCGAGGACGGGGGCGACGTCGGCGGCGGCGTTCTCGTCGACGCCGTGCAGGCGGACCAGGGGATCGAGGACGAGCAGACGCGGCGCGACGCGCTTGACGGTGTCGCGCAATGCGCGCCGGTCGCCCGCCTCGTCGAGACGCAGGGTGGCGACGTCGATGACGGCGATGTCAAGGGTCTCGAAGGAGGCGCCGGCGGCGCGGGAGATTCCCTCGAGACGCCGGCGCACGAGGTGGCCGGCGTCCTCGGCGCAGAACAGCAGCACCGGGCCGGGGCGGGCGGGTGCGAAGTGACGCAGGCAGGGGACGCCGGCGGCGACGGCGACGGCGAGGTCGAGGGCCAGCATGGACTTGCCGCACTTGGGCTCGCCGCCGACGATGCCGACGGCCTCGTCGCCCCACAGGGTGTCGACGAGCCACTGCTGCTCGCGCGGGCGCTCCTCGAGTTCGGCCGGGGCGCGGGTCGGGAAGCCCTTCATGGCGAGAGCTCGTCGAGGGCGGCTTCGAGGTGCTCGGCGGTGACCGTCCTGGCCTCATCGAGGGCGGCGGCCGAGAGCGCGTAGTGGGCGATGCGGTTGATCTGGCGCGGCAGGCCGCGGGCGCTCTGGAACAGGGCCTCGAGGGCGGCGGCCTCGAACAGCGGCAGCTCGCATCCGGCGAGCCGCAGGCGGTGGGCGACATAGGCCTCGACCTCGTCGCGGTCGAGGCCGGCGAGATGGTGTCTGACGACGAGGCGCTGGGCGAGGGATTCGTGCATCGCCATGGCGAGGCGGCGGCGAAGCTCGGTCAACCCCACCAGGATGAGACACAGGCGCTGCTCGGCGTCCATGGCGAAGTTGGTCAGCAGGCGGAGATCCTCGAGCACGTCGTTGCGCAGATGATGGGCCTCGTCGATGACCAGGACCGGCAGCTGCCTGGCCTCGACGGCGAGCCGCGAGATCTCGTTGCGCAGGGCCTGGCGGGCGCCTGCGCGGGAGTTCTGGGCGGGGACGCCGAGTTCCCATGCGATCTCTCTGTAGATGTCGAGCACGCTGCCGGTGGTGAGCGAGACGTAGTGGACGCGGTGGAGCCCGGGATGGAGGCCCGCGGCGACATGGCGGCAGACGGTGGTCTTGCCGGATCCCACCTCGCCGGTCATGAGGCCGATGCCGCGCAGGTCGACGAGATGGCCGAGGCGGGCCTCGGCCTCGCGGCGGGCGTTGGACTCGAAGAGCTCGTCGGTCTCGGCCGGGGTCTCGAAGGGCAGGCGTGTGAAGGCGAAGTGCTTGCGGTACATCAGGGGTCCCTCTTCTTGAAGTTGCGCATTCTGAGCGGCGACGGCGGCGGTTCCGGCGGCGGCGCATCGGCCTCGATCTCCCTCGCCGGCCGGTTCCGCCTGACCGCGGTGTTGGCATAGGCGTCGAGGCGTGTTGCCTTGCCGGCGGGCTTGCCGTCGTGGACCACGTCGAGGGGCCGTCCGGGCGGCGCCTCGGGGTCGTAGCGCAGGGTGACCTTGTGGCCGACGAGCAGGGCATCGACCTCGTAGACGCGGCCGTTGAGGCTGACGGTGCGGTCCTTGTAGACGTGGCGTCTGGCCTCGAAGAGGAAGAGGTCGTCGAGGTCCAGCTCGGGCCCGGGGTAGCGGACGGCGTCCGAGGCCAGGGCCCACTGTTCGAGGGGCGTGCGGCCGCCGAGGCCGCGATGGGGCGTATGATGATATTCGCCCTCGATCCACGCCCACAGGCTGCGGTTCAGGCTCTCCAGGGTCTCCCGGTCGGCGTCCTGAAGGTGGTTCAGCCAACTCCCGCGCAGGGTCCTGAAGAAGCGCTCGATCTTGCCCTTGCTCGCGGGCTGCCAGGGCCGCGCGTGGATCAGCGCCACGCCCAGCCTGGCGCAGATCAGGGCGAGATGACGCGACCGGTAGGCCGAGCCATTGTCGACGAACAGTCTCTCCGCGAGGCCCCTCCTGACGATGGCGTTCCTGAACACCGGCAGGAAGGCCGCGGTGTTCTCGGCCATGGCGAAGGCCGCGAACGGGATTGCCCGCGTGGCATCGTCGATGAAGGCTATGAGGTAGGTCTTGCGCCGGGTTCTGCCGTGCCGGACCTTCGGCCCGTGCATGATGTCCGACATCCACAGCTCGCCGGCGTTGCGGAAGGCGAAGCGGCGGCGGTCGGCGCCGTCGTTCGCCGCCTTCTCGAACAGCCCTTCACGGGCGAGCAGCCGGTGCACGGTCGATGGAGCGAGCGGATGATCGACGCCTTCGTCGCGGGCCGCCTTGATGATGAGGCGCACCGAGAAGTTCGGGTTCTCCGTCTTCAGTTCGATCAGGCGGTCGGCAACCTCGACCGGCAGGCGCCGGGGCTTGCCGCGGTCGCCGCGCCGCTTCGGGTAGAGCGCCTCGAAGCCGCCATGCCGGTAGTCCTTGATCCAGTCGCGTATCGTCTCGGCAGCGACGCGGGTGCGGCTGCTGCCGGGGATGACATACGTCCGCCCGGCCTTGGCGCGCAGCATCGCGCCGGTGCCCGGCGTGCCCACCGGCAGGTGCACCAGGTCGGCGATCACGCCGTATCGGAAGAGCGCGACCGCCTGGCGCCGCTCGTCAGTCGGTTCTGTCATGTCACGGTCCTCGCATCAGAGGGCTCTCATGCCCCTTGGACCATGACGCTACGCCGCCGCACCGGGCGGATCAGGCCCCGTCGAGTGTTGGAAGGCACAGATGCGATCCGTCACGCCGAGGCCACCGGCCTGGAAGCCCAAAGGCGAGGGCAGTGTCCGCAGCTGCGCCGAGACCAGTGCGCGCAGCTTCATCAGGGCGCCGTCGCCTCCGAGACGCTCGCGAACCGCCACCATGGTCGCCGCACAGCCCGCCAGCCGGTCGGGGATCAGGCCGATGACCCGTGACACAATGTCGTGAATGAGACGCATCCGGCGGCGCACCCAGCGCATCGCCCCGGGAAGCTCGATGGCGTCATCGTCCTCGGGGCGGCGCACCGCGTTCGCCGCTTCCTCCAGGCTGCCGGCCTCCTCGGCCGCCACCACGACCGCCTCCAGATCGTCCAGCGTGCCCGGCAGACGCGCCGCCAGGCAGTCCGGCAGAAGGCCGAACGTCGTGTGACTCTCCGGGCAATACCAGCGAGCAACCCTCGCACCGCGCGGACTCTTGCGCGCGTAGGTGCCGTTGGGTCCCAGGGAACATCCGCCATGCGGGTGGTTCGGGCAGCGATCAAGGCTTGCATCGCGCCACGCCTCGGTCCTAACGTAGTCCTCGCCGGAAAGCCCCGTCGCAAAACGAAGTTGCATACCGGCCACAGGCCCGGCGGGGACATCCTCCCGCGCGGGCCTACTCCTTGTCGGAAGACCAAGACTACAGGCCCGGACCGGCGCCGCAACAGCGTCCCTTCCCGCGCTCGCCCACCATCCCGGCCAATCCACCTCTCACGCAATGTGGGAAAAATCCACGGGCTCCTAACGAACTAAACAGAGACCCAACACGGGGCGCCGAGACCTTCAGGCGGTCCAGCAGGCTTGCCAGCAGATAGGGTGCGAGCGTCGGCAGGATACCCACGGCGAAGCGCAGCGGGCCCTCCTCGAACCGCTTCCCCATGGTCTCCAGCAGAAGCGTCTCATCGAGGATTCTGAGCGTCTGCTCGTGCGCCTCGCGGCCCAGCCGCGTAAGCTGGATGCCGCGGCTCTCGCGCTCGACCACAGGCCCGCCCAGAGACGCTTCGAGCTCGCGGATCTGGAGCGAGAGCGCGGGCTGGGAGATGTGCACGCTCTCGGCAGCCCGGCTGAACGATCCGTGCTCGACCAGGGCCTGGAAGTAGCGCAGTTGACGCAATGTGACCGGCATGACTCCTTCCTTCCGCGGCGTAAGGCACCTAATCCGTCGGTGCTCCCTTCGGCCTGCGTTTCCCCGGGCGATCCCGCTCCCCTTCCTGCCGTATCGCAAGCCCCGGATCGCGGTACCTGCCTCGCGCTCGTCTCTGATTGTCCCTCGCCGGAGCGTACATGGACGGGGTGTCCCTGGAATCCTTCTAATAATCCTTGGCGTCGCAGAACATAAGCACCAATACCATTTCCTTCGGATGTGCAGAAGTTTTTCTTATAGGGATCCAATCCGGGGTGCCGGGAGACGCCGGTGTCCGGGCGCCGGCAGTCAACCCGTTGCCTCGCAAGCGCGTCCAGGCGAATAATCACACCGTCCGGACCCCGGACCGGCGCCTGTTGCCGGCTCCATGGACCAGGACATGGCTGGCGTCACGACGGCGGTGCGCGACAGGCGCGGCGCCGGCATGACCGGAATGCAGCCTTGCCGGCGCCGGGAAAGCGATGCATGGAACTGGGAACGACGATGCGTTCGATCGGTGAAGCGGTGCGCCCCGCGATGGCAGGCGCGATGGCGCTCGCCGAGCGCTGGCGCAGCGGGGTCGCCTACAACCCGCTGTCGGACCATACGGTCCAGGACCCTTATCCGCTCTATGCGACCTTGCGCGACCGCTCGCCGGTCCACCGCAGCACGCTCTTGAATGGCTGGCTGTTCACGCGCCACGCCGACGTCGATGCCATCCTCCGCGACCATCGGCGGTTCGCCAGCGATCCGCGCAAGGGAGCGCTCTCGCGCCGCCAGCGGGCCCAGCTGCCCCCGGAGGACGAGTTCCCCATGCTGATTCTCGATCCGCCCGACCACACGCGGCTGAGAGCGCTGGTGAACAAGGCCTTCACGCAGCGCGCGGTGAGCGCCATGGAGCCGCGCATCCGCGCCGTTCTCGGCACGCTGCTCGACGGCGTCGCCGATCCCGGCGCCTTTGATCTCGTCGAGGCGGTGGCCCGGCCCCTGCCGGTCGTGGTGATCGCCGAGATGCTGGGCGTCCCTGCCGAGGACCGGGACCGCTTCGGTGTCTGGTCGACCCTGCGCGCACGCATGCTGGAGCCCACCATCAGCCTGAGCGAACGGGCCGCCGGCGTCGAGGCCGGCAAGGCGTTTGACGCCTGGTTCCGGCCGATCCTGGAGCAGCGCGCGGCGGCGCCGAGGGACGATGTTGCGAGCGCCCTGGTACCGGCCCGGGACGAGGGCGGACGCTTGAGCGAGCGCGAGACCCTCAACATGCTCCGCCTTCTCGTGATTGCCGGCAACGAGACGACCGCCAACCTGATCGGCAACGGCATGCTGGCTCTCCTGCGCAACCCCGACCAGCTCCAGCGGCTCCGGGACGACCCGGATCTCATCCCGGCGGCGGTCGACGAGCTGCTGCGCTTCGACTCCCCCGTGCAGACGGACTTCCGGCGCGTGCTTGCGGACTGCGAGGTGAACGGGTTTGCGCTCCGCAAGCGCGACAATGTCGTCCTCTCGCTCGGTGCTGCAAACCGGGATCCGGCGGCGTTCGAGGATCCGGACCGTCTCGATGTCGGGCGCGCCCGGAACTCCCATCTCTCGTTCGGCAGGGGCATCCACCATTGCCTCGGCGCGGCGCTGGCGCGTCTGGAGGGCCGGATCGCGTTCGAAATGCTGCTCGAGCGGTTCCCGCGGATCGAGCTGCTCGACCGGCGCCCGCGGTATCGCGCGGGCATCGTGCTCCGCGGCCTGGAGTCGCTCATGGTGCGGTGCGTCAGGGCCTGACACGGCGGCGCGCGTCATTGACTCCCTGATGCCCTCCATGTCGCCGTCAGCTTTCTTCGAGATATGACGGCGACATGGCGGGAAGGATCTATCCTCGGCTGATCCGGCCGCCCAGGCAGAGCTTCTTTCTCCTCGGTGTTCGCGGAGTCGGCAGGAGCACCTGGGCGCGAGCGCAGTTTCCAGACGCGCCCCACATCGACCTCCTCGACGAGGCCCGCTACCAGGACTACCTCGCCGATCCGTCCCTCTTCGCCGCTGATCTCCAGCCGGCGCCGCTCGGCAACGACTTCGACCTCGACGCGGCCCTCGACACCGGATCGATCCCCCTGGTCTGGGTCGCCGACGACCGGCGAGCGGTACTCGAGAGCTATGTCCGGCTTTATCTGCGTGAGGAAATCCGGGCGGAAGGGTTGGTCCGAAACCTTCCGGGATTCGCGCGCTGCCTGCCGATCGCCGCCCTCCATCACGGACAGGTCGTCAACATATCCGGCATCGCGCGTGACTGCGGCGTCGTGCGCACCACCGTGCAAGGCTACCTGGACATCCTGGAAGACACACTGCTTGCCTTCCGTCTCCCGGCCTTCCAGCCCCGGCGCAGGGTGCGGGAGCGCCGCCATCCAAAACTCTACTGGGTCGATCCCGGTCTGGTCCGTGCGGTGAAGAGGCTGCACGGGCCGATCGCGCCCGAGGAGCGCGGCGCGCTTCTGGAAGGCTGGGTCCTGCATCTATTGCGGGCGCACGCCGAGGAAGGTGGGCTGTTCGACGATCTGCACTACTGGGCTCCGCATCCCGCGAATCGCACCGAGGTCGACTTCCTGCTCCGCCGGGGAGGCGAGTTGGCGGCGATCGAGGTCAAGTCACAACCACGGTTTCACACTGGCATGCTGCCCGGGCTGCGCGCCGTCGCGGAGCTCCAGGGTATGGCGCGACGCGTGCTCGTTTGCGGCGGCAAGCGGTCCTTCCGGACCGGGGACGGGATCGACGTGTGGTCGACCGATCGGCTGCATCAGGCACTCGCCGAGGGCACCCTGTGGCCTTAGCTTCCCTCAGAGCTCACGTGGCTCAACGCAACCAATCCCGGAGTGAGATCCTTCGCCTGGGACCTGTGCCGCCTGGCGACGTTCGAGCCAGCCGTGGCATGTTCCGCCACCTTGCCTCATTGCTCTACCCGGTATCCGAATGCCCGTCCTGAGAACCCAAATCGAAAGCGCTCTCGATGAGATCATCTCCCAAGAGGAGGGGATGCGCTTTCAGGGGTTGGCCGTCGTGCTGGGCAAGCGGCGCTGGCCCGAACTCATCGCGCACCAGCACAAAAGGGATTACGGCCTCGACGCCTATGCACCTGCAAGCCAGACGCCCTAGAACATCGGCAAGAGACGCGCCGCCTCGATCACGGCAACGCTTGGGAAAGTCGCTGGCGACGCAAGGCGCGCCAAAGCACTCGCAGGCGGAGAGGACTGCTAGTTTCCCGGGAAGTTCGGACGGTCCGGGCCGTAATGCTCCGCCAGATAGTCGAGGACGGTCGTACGGACGCTTCCTTGGATCGGTTCCATTTCGTGCTCGTCGACCATCCAGTCGAGCAGCTCGTCCCATTGCTCCCTCGTCAGCCCCTGCTGGGCCACGATCCGTTCCGAGTGGCAGGATGCGCAGGCGTCGAAGGTCTCCGAGGCGCCGGGCGCCGCCACCATGACGCCGAACTCTTCCGGCGCCGGTGTCATGGGAGCCACCGGCATTGCCGGCCGCGGTCCGAACTCGACCGGGCTGTCGCTCATCCGGTTCAGGAAGGCGATCACGTCGGCGCGGTCGGCCTCGCGCCTGAGGCCCGAGAAGATCATGGAGGTGCGCTTCACCAGCGCCCGCGGATTCGCCAGGTAGGCGTCAAGGCGCTCAAGGGTCCAGTTGCCGCCGAACTCCGCCAGCGCCCCGGAATAGCGGAACCCGTCCCTGGCGGCCACGGGCGCGCCCACAATGCCCCAGAGGTTGGGACCCGTCTTCCTGCGACCGTCCTCTTCGGCCGTATGGCAGGCCACGCATTTGCGGAAGATCTTCTCGCCCCGGCCAGGATCGGCTGCAGCGAGACGCGCTTCCAGATCGGCCGCGCCGACCGGCGCCGCGGCACAGGCGATGAGCGACAGCGCCACGGTCATGACGGTCCGCATCAAGGCGGTCCGTCCGCGCCGGCGGTCAGGCGACACGCAGCGCCACTCGATGCATGGTGTTGTTGAGATATCCTTTGGGGTTCCAGGCGATGGCGAAGGGCTGCATCTCGCCCTGGACGTCGGTGGCACGCGCCCAGACCTCGTAGTAGCCGGCTTCCGGGAAGGCAATCGTGCGGCGCCAGTTCTGCCATGCGCCGGGATTGACCGGCTCGTCCAGTTCGGCCGCCATCCAGCTTCTGCCGAAGTCGATCGTGAGATCGACCGCCGATACCGTGCGGTCGCCCGACCAGGCGTGACCTCGCACGTCCACTTCCCTGCCGGCAGCGCTGTTGCTTTCCGGCGACGTCACCAGTGACTTCACCGGCATGCGCTCGATGATTTCGAGATTCTCCTTCGCCACCTCGTCGCCGGGGGCGACCGGGTGGCGCGGCACCCGGTAGGCCGTGCCGGTCATCTTCGGCCCGTCATGTACCATGTCGCGAAGCTGGATGCGGGTGAGCCACTTCTGCGAGCAGGAGCCCGGCCAGCCCGGCACCACGAGGCGCAGCGGCGCTCCGTTCTGCGGGTGCAGCGAACCGCCGTTCATCGCAAACGCGATCAGCACGTTGTCGGTCAGGGCCTTGGCGATCGGCACGCCGCGCGAGATCGGCAGCTTGCCCTCCTTGCCGGAGAGATGCGTGTCGGCGCCGTAGTGCGCGGTATAGACCGCGCCAGGCTTGATCCCGGCCTTCCTCAGCACGTCGGCGAGCCGCACCCCGGTCCATTCCGAGCAGCCCACCGCGCCCACCGTCCACTGGTTGCCCCTGGCCGGTGGGTCGAAGTAGGCCCGGCCGTTGCCGCCGCACTCGATTGCGAGCGCCATCGCCACCACCTCGAACTGCGTGCGAAGGTCCCTGATCGAGAGTTCCATCGGGTTCTCCACCAGCCCGTCGACAGTGAGCACCCAGCCCTCGGGATCGACGTCCTCCGGCGGCAGGCCGTTGTTGCGGATGAAGTGCCGGGCGGCGGGCGTAATCTCGTCGTCCAGCAGGTGCGCCGGCGTCTCGGCACAGATCGGCCGGTCGTTGAGCAGCCTCAGGCCATCCTTGCCAACCAGCACGTCCTCGGCAGCGAAGGCTGCCGGGACCAACCCGCGCGGCATGTCCGCGTAGAACGGGATCGCCATGCCGAGCAGGGTGCCTGAGGCCGCCAGCCCCGCCCCGGCAAAGAAGCCGCGCCGGCTCACGCCCGGCACAGGCTCGAAGAATTGCCGGTGCGCCTCGTCCGGATTCTCCGCGAAGTACGCATGGAGGCCCTTCGTTTCGTGCGAACCCCTTGGCATGTCATCCTCCCTCGTCGTCCCTCTTGCGTCCGACGGCCGAACGCAGCGAGTGTGGACCTCTTCGAGCCGCCGCCATCGCGCACCGCCCGGCTCCCCCCGGGTCGCCCGGAGAGTCGAAGCGGAAAGCAGTTGCCGCGTCGCCGTTTGACGCGCCGACGGCTGTCCGACACCCCGCCGGAACGTCATCGAAACGACCCGGCAATCCGGGAAATCCGCGGTCGAACAATGTGCGAGACAACAGCTGCGATGTGAAGCGGTCCGGGCTATCGGCCCTCTCGACGTGTGGATGTTCCGTCTCGGATCCCGGGCGGTCAACGGCAGCCCATTGGCGGTGGCGGGTGAAACAGCTATGGAGTGTCGTTCCCGAAACTCCGACCCTCTTCGAGGACGAGTCGCCCGCTTGTGGTGGCGGTGTCAATGGCCTCGGTGAGGGACCTGAGACCGATGCCGCGGCCTGCCCAGCCCTTGACGATCTCGATCGGCTGGTCGGGCGCCCGCGACAGCCGGTCCAGACGCCACACGACCAGCGTGGCGCTCTCGCTCATCGCCGCAGCTGTGGCCGGTCGGGCCTGATCCCAGATGCGGCGGCACCCGGCCGCTTTGAGCGCGTCGCGTTGCAGCACAGGTGTCTGATCGCGCGTCGGCACGCGTGCGCAACCGACACGCATGGATTGCCACTGTCCGAAACACATGCTGCAGGCCAGGTTTCCGGAAAGTCGTTTTCGAGACAGGTTTACAGACGCGTCGAGGTCTGCGAAGGACGCTTGCGCAGGCACGGGCGGCGCCTTCCAACAAACGGTCGTTTTCCGGACACGTCTGCCAGCGTGGTCGTGCAGAAACTGGTTGCGGTGGGGCGGTCGGTCAAGGAACGAGAGCGACATTGGCGAGAAGGCGGCGGGCACGCCTGAGCGCGTCAGGCAGAAGACGTTTCATTGCGCATGCGGAGACTAAATTGTGACTTCCGTCTGCATGTTCTTGATCCAGAGTCGACCGTTGCTGCTGATGACCGACTTCGCTGCCGGTCCTCTTTCAAAGACTATGGTCGAGAGGTGATAGAGAGTCAGCACCTCTTCCTGCAGCGTCTGGTCATCCTCCAGGTCATTGATTTCAAGCTGATGCTGCCTTGCTTCATTGCGGTCGATTCGCCTTCCGTGGCTGCCATGTTGATTGCCTCCGAAGTGCTTGGCTACCGAAATCGCAAGACCTTCCGGATCCGGCCGACCCGAAAACATGTACGTCTGCAACCAGTCCTGCACGAGAGTTTGACCATAGGCGATCGATTTCCGCGCTTCTTGCACCAGCGCAGGTCCGAACGACCGCAGCACCGGTGCCCAGGCATGGGCCAAAACGGAGTTGCCGGCGATCTCCAGCTTTGCTTCTTCGAATTGCTCGACGATCGAATGCGCCGAGAATGGTCGGTTCCCGACAATGAGCTGAGGATCCGTGGGCCCCAATTGGCTCTGTCGTCCCATAATGATCCTGTCGCACCCCAACGCAATCATTGTGCCCGCCGACATCGCATAAGTGGGGACGAGAAAGTCGATATCGGAAAACTTGCTGCGGAGATAGTCGACGATGGTCTGCGCTGCTTCACCCATTCCACCGGGCGTATGCAACATAAGCAGCAGGCCCTTGCTGAAATCAAGCCCATGAATCCCGGCCATGAAGCCGTTGATGTCTTCCATGTTGATTGCCGTAAACAAGCCTGGGATCTGGGGCTTCTGCAAGAAGCTTGAGGCATAGTAGAGAACATTGCGATCACAGTGCCCAGCGATCCGCGCCGTGCATTGCCGTGTTAGTTCAGCTACGTGGTCGCCTCGGCTGTCGGGATCAATTCCATTCAGTTCATCATGAAGTTCTGACCAACTCGGCATTCTCTACTTTCCCGTGACGGTTAGACCTATCGGGTTGTCCCAAGCATATCGGGGATGAGCGACTTCGCCCCTGTCGGAAAGGTCGGCCAAGTCGGCCAGACGGATGCACTCTTCGTATTGCTGTTCGGCCTCTTGGAGAAGCCGAGCGATCTCGGCTTCACTGGGACGCGACTGGGTTTGTCCTGAACCGGTCATCATTGTGCCTCCCTATCCGCTATGGGTTCTTGGAAGACTGAAATGCGCCTAGACACAGTCGAAGCCACTCCAGTCTATGCAGCCATGGTCCGTCTCCAGACGGAATTGTCAACGCCGCACCTTGAATCCGGATCGCTACGATCAGTCGTCGCCATCTGGTTTCCGCCGGCCGTCAACATTAACCGTCTTGGCTTCCTCGAGTTCAGCCTTCGAGAGCCGCTGCGACGCTGCGTCAGACTTCTGATTCGCTGACATTGGCACATATCCTTGCCGGTGGCGACTCTTCACAAAGATGGGCACGGGTCTTCTGTTCAACAACACTAATCTACAGCGCTCACCACGACTGATCGCCAGCCACAGGCAGACGTTGGGTGCGATGGCCGAGGGTCACCATGGTTGATGGGGAGTGGTGACGGGCCCGCGCCGGCGATGCGTCGCCGGCCAGCTGTTCGGAAAACGGTCGTTTTCCGGACACCTCACCGCGGCGGCGTGGAACGCGCCGGAGTTGGCGCAAGTGACCCAACCGTCATCACGCCGCCCTATCACTATCTTCCTGCGCTTGCTCTTGGGTCAGCGCGAGGAGTTCTTCGCAAGTACGAGGAGCGGGGATAGTGGTGCGGCTCACCCGCTTGGAAGGGGTTGCGTCCGCAGTTGCGGACATCGAACAGGGCGAGATCGAACCGCTCCAGCTTGTGTTGCCAGAACGGGAAGTAGGAATCGCTCGCGAAGCCGTTGCCGGGGCTCAGAACCACGCGCATCCCGGCGCGATTGCCGTGGCGCACCACCCTGATCGCCGCTCCGTCGTCCATCACGAGGTCGAGAGTTGCCAGGGGCTCGGGCAGAACGAACCCGTCCACGTCCCGCCGGTCGTCAGCCCCGGAACACCAAGGACCCGTCATGTGTCGGCTTCAAGTCCCGTCAGACTGGCGAACAGCCTTTTCTTGTTGCCCATGCGGTTGGCAGCAATTGGAACTTTCCAGTTCCGTATCACGCTGCCAATCCCACATGGCAGCGCCCTTCATGTCCGGTGGCGGCACCATGCCCAGATCGAGCGGATAGTAGCCAAGGCCGCCGCGGTAGACCCCGTAACCCAGGAGCCGCTGGACATGTTCGGGCAGTCTGGCGGCGATGTCGCGGGGGACGGAGAGATAGTGGTTCACCTCCTGGCGCAGCCAGCCCAGACAGTAGGTGTTGATCAGTCCCGCACGCGGCGCGTTGGCCGTGTTGGCGCCGCCGCCGTGGAAGACGGAACCCAGGTAGAACAGGGCCGATCCCTTGCGCATGGGAGCCTGGACGACGTCGTCGTCCGCGCCGGGCTCGCGCGGAGTGACCCAGAGATGGCTGCCCGGCACGATCCGGGTGGCGCCGTTCTCGATAGTGAAGTCGTCGAGCGCCCACATCACCGAGACCTGCATCTCCATGCCGGGAATGCGCAGCGGATACATCCCGTCGTCGCGGTGCAGGACCTGGTCCGTTTCGCCCGGATGGATCTCGATGGCGGTGCAGCTTCCCACCAGGTACTCCTTGCAGTGGGGGAGCAGGATCTTGTCAAGCACCGCCATCATGGGCCGGTGGCCGACGATCTCGGCGGAAACCCCGGATACGTCGAGCACCGAGTTCACCCGGAGCGTGGTGTAGCCGTTGAAGTCGCATTCGGTTGACCGGCCTACTGCGTCGAAGGGTTCGCGCAGGTCGGCGAGCACGCGGTCGCAGATCTCTACGGCCACGAAATCCTCCACGATCGCACCACCGTCCTCGCGGACTGCGGCCACGATGTCGGCGACCGGCGCGTCGGCGGCAAGGCGTTGCAGTTCCATGTCGGGCCTCTTCGCGGTTCCGTGCGTCAGCGCCGCCATTATCGGACAGACCGCCTGTCGGGTCCATGCCGTTGGGGACGAGTGTTGCCCACGCCAGACGACGGGCGAGCCCGTGTTCGATCCCCTCCTGCTTCAGGCAGGGCAGGAACAGCAGAGACCCGATGCGCTTGTTGCCGTCGGTGAACGGATGGTCCTTTCCCCAATCCTACCTGTCCGACGGGTCAATCTCAGGCTCGTTCCCGACGCGCCCTTCGCCGTGGAGGGGAGAGTGTCGGCCGTGAGCGGGGCGGCGGTCGGGCGTCCGGCCGCCGTTTTCCCTCATCGGCACGAAGGAGACGGCACCAAAACGGCAGCCATGGCGATGCCCGGCAACACGGCGCAGACGTTTCTGGTCCATATCTTCGGCACCGGCCTGGCCGACGGCCGCCAAGTGATCCACCAGTTCCGGGCCCGCGCGGACGGTGACATCGTTCCCGGCGCAGGTGCGGTCACGTGTCGCAAGGATTACGGTCAGGCACGCCGGAATCCGCAGCTGGCATTCGGGTGGACTGATGGGTGACGTGTATCGTCGGACGCCGGTCGATCCATGGCAGCGCTTCCTCCAGGGCCGCCGCGAAACGCAGGAGCGTCGCCTCGCCGCCGAACCGCGCGGCGAAATGTACACCGATCGGCAATCCGTCCTCGCTCTGGTAGAGGGGCAGGGAGAATACCGGCTGCCCCGTGGTTGTGGAGCCATGCCGCAATCCCTCCTCGTTCACGTTGTTTCGCAGCCGTGGCGCAGAATCTGAAGCGTCCACCGATCACCGTGGACAGGTTCCCTGCCGGTCAGGCGGAAGCCGCGGCCAGCAGGTTGACGATCAGCCGGATCATGAGGTCCTTGCCGGCAGGCGCGCTTTCGGCGACCAACAGGGTCAGCGCCGTGAGCGCCTGGGGATTGAGCCCGTGTCCGATCTCTTCCTGCTTCAGGTAGAGCAGGAACAGTGGAGACCCGATGCGCTTGTTACCGTCGGTGAAGGGATGGTCCTTGACCACGAAGTACAGCAGGTGCGCCGCCTTCTCCTCCCGACTGCGGTAAAGCGGTTCGCCGAACATGGTCTGCTCGATATTGCCCAGGATGGCGGCCAGCGCATCGCCGCGCGGACTGCCGAAGAGGACCGAGGCCTGCTCTCGCGCCATCAGATCGCGCCGGAACTCCGCAATCGCGCCCATGGCTCGCTCGTGGTCGAGCACGCCCGACGACGGCCCCGAACCGGGCGGCGCCGGCAGCCGGTCCTCGTCGTATTCCAGCAACAGGCGCCATGTATCCGCGTAGCCCGCGATCAGGTCCAGCACCGCCTGCCCGGTATCGTCCACCAGGGCCTGGTTGCTGAGCGTCCGCGCCAGCAGGTCGAGCGTCTCCCGCGCTTCCCGCAGGCCGCGCTCGGCCAGCCGGCGCTCGTTGACGGTGAAGCCTTGCACCATATGATCGTGCAGGGTGCGGGTGGCCCATTGGCGGAACCGTACGCCACGGCGGGTATTGACGCGGTAGCCGACCGAAATGATGGCGTCGAGATTGTAATGCTTCAGCCGGCGCCGGACCCTGCGCCTGCCCTCAATCTGAACTACCGAGAAATCCTCGGTAGTTGCTTTCTCCTCCAGCTCGCCGCTCGAATAGACGTTCCTCAGATGGAGGCCGACATTATCGGCCGTGCTGTCGAACACCTCGGCCATCTGCCGCTGCGACAGCCAGACCGTCTCCCGCTCAAGACGCACGTCCACCCGCACCTCGCCGCAGGCGTCCTCGTACACCGCGACCTCGCCGCCCGCGGCGGTTTCCGGCGTTTCGTCGTTCATCCCGTTCCGCGCCCCATCGACCGCCCGCGATTGCGCCCTGTTCCGGCACGATCCGCCGTCAACGCGCCCGTCCTCCGCCCGCGGTCATCTCAGCGAGTCCTTCAGCGGCTTGCCGGCCTTGAACGACACGCCGGCCGACGGGCCGATGGCGATGCGTTCGCCGGTCCGCGGGTTCCTGCCTTCGCGGGCCGGCCGATCCTTCCTGGAGAACCTGCCGAAGCCGACGATGGAAATGTCCTCACCCCGGGCGAGCGCCTCCGCGATGGCGTCGAACACACGACCGACCGCAGCCTGGGCCACCTGTTTCGTGATACCCGCCTCGCCGGATACACGCTCAACAATCTCTGCCGTCTTCACTCTCTGGTTCTCCCGTTCCTGCGGATGAACCCGGGCATGGCCCGCGTGACGCTGCCGCACTGTTGCCCGTGATCGGGTTGCCGTTCCCTGCCTGCTGCTCCGGACCAAAATCAGGCTATCATTCCCCTTGGTGACGGATGCGGGTTAGGCGCGGAATGATGGGCGACATGTATGGTCGGCTGTCGGTCGATCCAGGGCAGCGCTTCCTCCAGGGCCGCCGCGAAACGCAGGAGCGTCGCCTCGCCGCCGAACGGCGCGGCGAAATGTATACCTATCGGCAGTCCGTCCTCGCTCTGGTGGAGGGGGAGCGAGATCGCCGGCTGCCCCGTGGCGTTGTAGAGCGGCAGGAACGTGTCGAACGAGAACAGATTCGCTGTCCAGTCCCAGGCATCGGAGACCGGTGCGTTTTGATCGAAGGTGCCGATCGGCGGGGCCAGCATCGACGAGTTTGGCGTGATGAAGAGGTCGAACTCGCAAAAAAAGGGAGCGACCCTGCGACTGACCGCATTGAAGACATCAAGTCCGCGCAGCAGGTCGCGAGCTTTCAATGACCTGCCATACTCGTAACAGGCCCAGGTGCAACGCTCGAGGTTGTCCGGACTCGGCACGCGCCCGACGACGCCGGCCAGTTGATCGATTCCGTGCGCAAGGTGGGCACACCAGACGTCGTGCGTTGCCTTGAGGAATGCTTCGCCATCGAAGCGTGGCGACGCTTCGACGACGTCGTGCCCCATGCCCTCGCACAACCTGGCGGTCGCCTCCACCGCTGCGACTATCTCAGGCTGCGGATCGGGACCGAACCACCCTGTGGTCGAAAACGCCACGCGCTGCCTCCTCGGCCGGGCATCCACGACATCGAGATAAGGGTGATCCGGACCCGGAATGACATAGGGATCGCCAACGCCCGGTCCGGCGATCTCGTCGAGCAGGGCGGCGCTGTCGCGTACCGTTCTCGTGACGGCGAACTCGATGCCAAGGCCGCTCAGAGACTCGCCGTTGTCGGGGCCCGTCGGCGTACGCCCGCGCGTCGGCTTCAGGCCGACGACGCCACAGCATGCCGCTGGTCCCCGGATCGATCCCCCGCCATCGCTCGCGTGCGCGACCGGGACGACACCGGCCGCTACGGCGGCGCAGGCGCCACCGCTCGACCCGTCCGTGATGCGCCCGGTGTTCCATGGGTTGCGTGTGGCGCCGTGGAGGACGGATTCGGTGGTGGTCGAATAGCCCATCTCGGGCGTTGTCGTGCGCCCGAGATTGACAAAGCCGGCGTTGCGAAAGCGCACCATGAGCTCGGTGTCGTGATCGGCCACCAAACCTTCGACAAGACGACTGCAGTATTCGGAACGAACGCCCTCCTCGGTCATCCCCAAATCCTTGATCAGGAGGGGGACGCCGCGGAACGGCCCGTCGGGCAAACCCTCGCGCGTCAGGCTCGCCGCGCGCTCGGGAAAGGTCTCGATTACCGCATTGAGGTGAGGATTGACCGCCTCGACCCCCTGCAACGCCAGTTCCGCGAGTTCCTTCGGCTCGACATCGCCCCGCGCCACAAGCTCGGCCAGACCGAGGCCATCAAGTTCTGCGTACTCTGCCAAAATCATGACTTTCTCCTTCGACCCCCGGCGGACGACCACGACGACACACCGGGCATCATGGCTTCACAATGTCGGACGGGATTGCATCGATCTCACTCGTCCTTGATCAAATCATGGAAGCAGGCTGCCGAGCGACCATTGCCAAGGGATTCAAGGGTCGGCGCCGCTTGGGAACAACGCGACGAGGCTCTGGCGCATCGCGGATGAAACACGCAGCCTGACGGCGGGTTGAGGGGACTTGGGACCTCTCCGCGCAACGGTTTGAGACGGTCCCGCTGCGCCGGGTCCGGGTCCGGAATCGAATCGAGAAGTGCGCGCGTGTAGGGGTGGGCCGGACGCCTGAAGACATCGGACACGGGACCGGTCTCGACGATCCTGCCCAGATACATCACGAGCACGCGATCCGCGATGCACTCGACCGTTGCCAGATCGTGCGAAATGTAGAGGTAGCTCAAGCCCTTGCTCGCCTGCAGCTCGCGCAGGAGGTTGAGGACCTGGGCCTGCACCGAGACATCCAGGGCCGCGGTCGGCTCGTCGAGAATGAGAAGTCTGGGTTGCAGCGCCAGCGCCCTCGCCACGGCAATTCTCTGGCGCTGGCCGCCGGAGATCTCATGGGGAAACCTGTCCATGTGTTCCGGTCCAAGGCCGACAGAGAGGAGATGCTGAGCGACCCGCTCCTCGCGCTCGCGGCGGGACACGCCCGACGTGGTGCGGATGGGTTCGGCGACGATATCGCGAACCCGCATGCGCGGGTTGAGTGACGCATAGGGATTCTGGAAGACGATGCTGAGGCGGCGGCGCATCGCGTCGGCCTCGCGCGGGGTGAGTTGGTCAAGGTTCCTTCCGTCGAACACGACCGTTCCGTCATCGCGGTCGATCAGGCGCAGCAAGGTCAGGGCGATCGTGCTCTTTCCGCACCCGGATTCTCCCACCAGGGCGACCGTTTCACCACGCGAGATCACGAAACTGACGTC
This sequence comes from Alphaproteobacteria bacterium, assembly GCA_965207785.1. Taxonomy (GTDB): domain Bacteria; phylum Pseudomonadota; class Alphaproteobacteria; order SP197; family SP197; genus SP197. The sequence goes on from CBDBNO010000012.1 coordinate 532,167, forward strand.
GTTGACCGCCTGGATGACTCCGTGGCGCGTGGAGTACGACTTGCTCAGGTTTGCCGCCGTCAACAGGACCGTGTCGGCTCCGGCAAGGTGCGCCTGATCCGTCATGTCAGACATTCTCTTTCGCCCTGTGACAGGAAACGGTGTGACCGCGATCGAGCGTCTCCGTCTGCGGCGACACTCTTCGGCACAGGTCCAGCGCATGCGGGCATCGCGGATGGAAGGCACATCCTTGGGGCGGCGCCCGCATGTCCGGAACCTGTCCGGGAATGACGTCAAGGTCCGCCTTGCCGCGGCCGAGGCGGGGCGCCGTGTGCATCAGCTTGCGCGTGTAGGGATGATGAGGGCGACGATAGAGATCGTCGGCAGATCCCATCTCGACGATGCGCCCGGCATACATGACGGCGACACGGTCACACAACGATGCGACGACGCCCTGGTCATGGGTGATGAAAAGCACGGTCAAACCGCGTGATCGTGCAAGATCCCGGATCAGCACGATGATCTGTCCCTGGATCGTCACATCGAGCGCCGTGGTCGGTTCGTCGGCGATCAGGACGAGTGGATCGCAGGATACCGCCATGGCGACCATGACGCGCTGCAACTGCCCACCGGACAACTGATGGGGATACTTGCCGAGCACCACGCGGGGATCGGCCAGTCGAACCAGCTCGAGCGCCTCGATGGCAAGGTCCCGGGCCCCATTCCCGTCCACTGGCCGATGGACGCGAATCACGTCCGTCATCTGTCTTCCGACCGTGATGAACGGATTGAGCGCCTTGCCCGGGTTCTGGAAGATCATGGCGATCTTGCCGCCACGCAGGTCCGCAAGAGCCTTCCGGGACGCGCCGATCACCTGTTCGCCATCGACGATGATGCTGCCGTTGACGACACCTGGCGGCGGCACCAGACCCAGGCATGCCAGGGCGGTGACGGACTTGCCGCATCCCGATTCCCCGATCAGGCCCAGAATCTCGCCGGACCGCAGGGCGAACCCGCAACCGCGGACAGCCTGCACACTCCGGTCGAGCTCCGGAAACTCGACCCTTAAGTCCCGGATTTCGAGAACGGCATCGTTCACCGAAGTTCCTGGAATCGTGGATCGAGGATATCCCTGATTCCATCTCCCACCAGATTGATGGAAAGAACCGTGATGAAGATGGCCAGGCCGGGAAAGGTGACTGTCCACCAGAATTCGATGAAATTGGTCCGCGAGGCCGCCGCCATCAGGCCCCATTCGATCTCCGGAGGCTGCGCTCCGATACCGATGAAGCTCAGGGACGCGGCCGCCAGGATGACGTACCCGAAATCCAGGGATCCCTGAACGATGACCGGTGTCAGGCAGTTGGGCAGCGCATGGCGCGTCATGACTCTGGCATGGCCGACTCCCATGGCCCGGGCGGCCATGACATAGGGCTCGCTCTTCACGCGCATGACCGCCCCGCGCATGATTCGCGCATACCAGGGAAACCAGGAAATTGCGAGTGCAATCATTGCGTTGACCAGGCCAACCCCAAGTGCCGCCGTGATCGCGATTGGCAGCAGGAGCGGCGGAAACGCCAGAAAGACATCGCTCAGGCGCATGAGAACGGTATCGAGGAACCCTCCGAAGTATCCCGCCAGCAAACCGATCGGCAGACCCAGCGCGATGGCCATCACCGTCACCATGAGACCGATCATGAGGGAGGTTCGCGCACCGTAGAGAACCCGGGAAAAGATGTCGCGACCGAGCTCGTCGTTGCCCATCCAGTGATCCGGTCCCGGCGCACCCAATTTCACGGAAAAATCGATGGCAACGGGATCATGGGGCGCAATCCACGGTGCCAGCACGGCCATGATCAGAATGATTCCGAACATTGTGGCGCCGGCAACGAACAGCAGGTGCCCGGACACGAAGAAACGCAGTTTCAGGGTCCATGACGGACGAGGACCCCGTTGCGACCAGGAAGCTATCGTGCTCATGGCGACGAAAGCCGCGGATCAACAACAAAGTACAAGAGGTCAACGACAAGGTTGATCGAAAGATAGACCGCCGCCAGAAAAAGCGTCACGCCGATTGTTCCGGGGAAGTCGCTGCGCGTGATCGAGCGCACCACGTAGCCGCCCAGTCCGGGCCAGTCGAACACGAACTCGACAACGACACTGCCGCCCAGGAGCACGCCGAACGTGAGGCCGACAATGGTCATGAGCGGAATCAGGGTTGCCTTGAGCGCGTAGCGGTAGTGGACGAGACGAACCGGGAGGCCATAAGCCAGGGCCGTTCGCACATGGTCCTCCTGAAGGACGTCCATCATCATGTTCCGGGTCGTGCGGGCGACGAGCGGAAGTGTCGTGAGAGTGAGTGCCGTTGCCGGAAGCACGATGTGGGAGGCGGCGCTGGAGAAGGCGGTCCACGACCCGGCCAACATCGTGTCGATAAGAAAGAAGCCGGTCACGATTTCGAACGGATGGTCCAAGAGTATCAGGCTGCCGATCCGCCCCTGCAAAGGCAGCCAGCTGAATTCGCCGTAGAACAGCATCTGAAGAAGGATCCCGACCATGAACACGGGAAGCGCAGCACCGGCTATGGTGATGCTGCGCGTCGCGTGATCGACCAGGGTGTTGCTGCGCACGGCGGAGACCACTCCGACCGGGACGCCGATCAGAACGACGGCGATGACCGCAAGCACAGTCAGCTCCAGGGTGGCTGTCGAGCGGATCGCGATGTCGGTGATCACGGGCTGCTTGGTATGCAGGCTGACACCGAAATCGCCTTGTATGGCGTCGCCGAGGAAGTGCAGATACTGGATGTGAAGCGGCAGATCGAGACCGAGCGCCTTGCGCGCGATCTCGATCTGCTCCTGATTGGGCCGGTAGCCGATCATGAGCTCCACCGGCGATCCCGGGAGTACCCGCCCCAGTACGAACGTGATGGTCACGACGCCGAGCAGCGTCAGGATCAGCAGCAGGATCCTTTGCGTGACGTACCGGTACACCTGATTTCAGGCCGAAGCGAGGTTTCAACTCCTTCTGAGATTGTAATAGAAGACTGTTTCGTAGGCCGGCGAATAGCTCACACCCTCGATCTCCGATCGATAGACGATCGGGCGCTTCTGGTCGACCAGAAATATCGACGCAACCTCATCGTCGACAATCCTCTGGGCTTCCAGATAGAACTCGATTGCACGCTCCCGGTCCGATGCTTCAAGCACCATGCCCTCATCGAGCGCAGCGTCGAATTCTGGATTCTTGAAGTGGGAGAAATTGAACACGACGTCTTCTTCGGTGCGGAATCCGAGCAGGAGCCACGAACTGGGCGTGGCGTAATCCGGCCAGAAAGACAAGGCAAAGATGTTGGCGGCCGTCGACTGGACTCTCTGCTTGTCCCACAGCACGCCCCATTCACCGGTCTGGATCTCGACCGTGACTCCGGCCTGGGCCGCGAGCGCCTGAAAAAGCTCGGCGGTTTGCCGAATCGCCTGGTCGCCCGTGTAGACGTAGTAGGAAACCTTCCAGTCGGCTTCGGGGATTCCGGATTCTTCGAGCAGTTGACGCGCCCTTTCGGGATCGTAGTCGGGCATCTCGATATACGCAGCGCCCCACATGGATTGCGGCACGGGCGCGTGAGAGACGGACGCGTAGCCACTGAAGATCTGGTTGGCGATGGCCTCGCGATCGACAAGGTGGCGCAGCGCCTGCCTGAACTTCAGGTTGTCCGTCGGGTACTTGCTGGTGTTGATCTGCATCGGCAGGTTTGTCCAGCTGTCGAAGACGCCGACGCTGATTCCCTCTTCCTGGCTCAACGCATCAAGCATGTCCGTCGGTGCGGAGGACATGATGATATCCGCCTCGCCGGAACGCAGCATCTGGGTTTGGGTGGAGATCTCCTCGGTGACACGGACGATCGCCCGATCAAACTCGTCGCCATCCCAGCCGCCCCAGTAGTCCGGAAACTTCTCGAGAACAATCTGCTGGCCGCGAACCCACTGCGTGACCTGATAAGGCCCGGTTCCGGCCGTGTTCCCCTCCATGAACCAGTCCGTTCCCATTTCAACCGACTTGGGGGAATAGACGAACGCACCGTACTGTGCGCTTGCGATCAGGTCGATCGAGGTCGGGACGCTGGTCTCGATGACAAGGGTATGCTCATCCACGGCGACGATCTCGGTCACGTTGATCCAGTTGTAGGCTCCGCCCTGGCCCATCGCGATGGTCCGGTCGAACGCCTGTTTGACAGCGTCGGCGGTCAGCGGCGTGCCGTCATGGAACAGGATGCCTTCACGGAGCGTGAACTCCCATGTCAGTCCGTTATCGCTGACGCCCCAGGACGTTGCCAGACGCGGAAGAATGTCGCCGGTTTCCGAATCGTAGAACACAAGAGTTTCATAGACGTTGAGGATGACCTCGACCTCGGTGCTGTAGATGATCGCCGGATCCCAATCCTTGATGTCAAACGACGATATGACAGTGAGTGTCTTGGAATCTGCGGAAGCTGTCTGAAGCCCGCCGGTTGCCACAGCAAGCACGCACGCAAGCGAACCGAGCACTTTGCTGACGTATTTCATGTGTCTCATCCCCCGTTGCAGGCGAACATCATGGGCAATCAAGCGATTGAACGTCAAACGAGAGGAGTCTTGTGTTGGTACCACCGGGAGACGTGCGGCTGGGACCAGCACCTGGCAACCGGCGCCCCCAATCCCGCAACCTTCAGGTCAAGAGGATCACGGTCGATGCGACATGCGGCGCCTCAGGTAAGCTGACGGCGCCTACAGTGTGATAACGGGGCGAATCAAAGCCATTTTGCAGTTAACAATGGGGCATTGTCGTTGATCGGCCCAGAGAACGACAGCGCCCCAGGCGACGAAATTCTGCGCCGGGATCATGCATCGACCTAGGGAAGGCGGCGCGCGATGATCCGCCACCGGACCTCGCGTTGGAGCGGTTCAGACGCGAAGTCCGGGTCCCGCGCCTCCTGCCGGTCGAGCTCGGTCCAGGGCAACGATCCTCTCGCCTTCAGCGACTCCCGCATGGGTCCCGTCAGTTCGTCATGGCCGAGATGGTCCGGAAGATACCCGAGACGCTGTACGACAGGCCGCTCCACGACCATTGACAACGAGGCGAGCTGCTCCCGGTCGATCCTGCGTCCGAGATCGGAGAGGACCGTGTCGACGTTATCCATGCCGCCAGACGCCTGCGGATAGCGAAGCAGGTCGAGGGCGGTCAGCGCGGCAGACGAGACCGTCATCGTGCCGGTATCGGTCTTGCGGTCCTCGATCCCCGCTGTCACCGCTTCCATGTCCTTGCGGAAGTAGAAGACGATCAGGCTGCGCCCGGCACGGATCCTGGGCAGGCGCTTCGCGGCGACGATCTGAAACTCCATGACCGCCTGGTGCGTCGCGCCATGCAACTCCGCCGCCTTGAGAAGCCCGACATAGTACGTCTGACCTTCGCGGCGCATGAGCGCGTCGATGTACCAGGCCGGCGACGGCGCCCCCCAGGACGCATATTGCGATGGGACGACGACATCGGCGCCCTGCCGCGGGTTGAACAATGCCTTGCGACGCTGTAGCCGTTCCGCAGCATCCAGGAACGTGCCGTGCCCGACGCCGAGCGCTTGCTCGGCCTGGTCGGTAGTGAAGACCGTCCGGCCGGTGGAAAGCAGACCGCTTGCATAACCTGACAGGGCGGATCGCTGATCGTGAAGCATACCGGGTTTTCCGCGTCACATACGGAACTGCCAACATGACCATGAATATCGTCATAGGATCTTGTGCCAGTCGGCGGACGCTCCTGGGCGGAGCCAAACCCGGCCTTTCGGCTCCGGAGGCCGCCGAACGGCGCCGAGGCGGTAGTCAGGACCGGCCAAGATCGATGGTGTTGATGCCGGTGGCGGAGAAACTACCTGGAAGCGGCCGAGTTACTCCGGTGCTCCCGGCGCGGGCACGCCACTGTCGGAGCTGACGGGGCGGGATGCCGTCCTGCCGACACCCGCCTTGCGGTTCGGCGCAGCAGATGGAGCCCACTCAGACAAGAATATGGTCGATGCGCTAGACTTCGTGATTGACGCAGTAAACTATATTCTATATATTGTTTATAGCTAATCAATTGAAGTAATCTTCCGAACCGCCATGCCTCGACTCGTCTCCGCGCCCTTCTTCAGCGCCAACCCGGTCTTCCGGCGGCCCGAGTATGCCGCGGCGGTTGGCCGCCGACCTGAAGACAAGGTCGTCACAGCGATGCTCGCCCAGCATCTCCAGGCCGGCAACATCAGGCGCATCGCCCGTGGCGTCTTCGCCTCGGTGCCCAAGCATGCCGACGCCGCGACATGGTCGGTCGACCGCTTCCTCGCCGCCTCTCGTCTGCGCCTTGGCGGCACCATCGCCTATCACTCTGCCCTTGAGCTGCACGGATACGCCTACACGGAGGGACATGACGTGCAGGTCATCGCGGAGGGAGAGCCCGGCATGTTCGAAGCGGCCAGTTTCGCCTGCCGGTTCGTCAGGCCGCCGCGCGGCTTCGCGCCTCCGGATGGCGTCACGGCGGTCGACCGCCTGGGGCAGGAGGTCAGGGTGACGACGATCGAGCGGACGATCGTCGATCTGTTCGACCGCTACGATTTGGCCGGGGGCGCGGAGGAACTCTTCAACTCCCTGGATCTGGTGGTGCGGGTCGATGCCTCGGCACTGGTCCGCTACGCGCGCGCGCTCGGCAAGGCCACCGCAGCCGGCGCCGTGGGTTTCTGGCTGGAGCGCGAGCAGGAACGGCTGGGCGTCCCGGATGCTGCGCTCAAAGAGCTTCGCACGCTCATGCCCAGTCAGCCCCGATACGTTCTTGGTGCCAAATCGGGCGAGGGCAAGACGGCCAGGGACTGGAACGCCATTCTCCCCGTCGACGTCATCGAACGCCGTTTCGAGGGCCTGTAGATGGCGGCGCCGTCCGTCCAGACCCTGCAGCGCCTCGCCGACGAGACCGGTCACCAGGCCGGCACTCTGGAGAAGGTGCTGCGGCTGCTGGACCTGCTGCAGGAGATCGTGCGGGATCAGGTCCTGGCGGATCGTCTCGTCCTCAAGGGCGGGACGGCACTCAACCTTTTCCACCTCGGTCTCGACCGGCTCTCGGTCGATATCGACCTGAACTATGTCGGTGCGCTCGACCGGGCCGCAATGGAAGCCGAACGCCCCGACGTCGACGCCGCGCTCGATCGTCTCCTCGCCTCCCAGGGATACGGTATTCGCCGCAGGCCCGGCGAGCATGCCGGCGGCAAGTGGCTGGCCCGCTACACCTCGGCGCTCGGTGGCAACGCCACGCTGGAAGTCGACGTCAACTACATGGCACGCCAGCCACTGTTCAGCATGGCGCGCATGGAGTCTCTTCCCCTGGGCGGCATACGGGTGAAGGACATTCTCGTCCTCGACCTCCACGAAATCATCGCCGGCAAGCTGGTCGCGCTCATTGACAGGCATGCAGCCCGCGATCTTTTCGACGCGCGGCGTATCCTTTCCATCGACGGGCTCGACTGGAACCGGATCAAGGCTGCCGTGCTGGCCATGGGCGCCAGTGGGCGCCGCGACTGGCGCACCAGGTCGATCGACGCCATCGAGGGCGATCCGCTCGAGTTTCGCCAGAAGCTCGCAGTCTGTCTGCCCCGCGATCGGTTTGCCGCCAGGGGAGAGATCGACGCGTGGATCGCGGAGACCGTTGCGCTTTGTCGCGACAGGTTCGCCTTTCTGTTCGATCTGACGGCGAACGAGCGGGCGTTTCTTGAAGGCGTGCTCGATCGCGGCGAAATCGACGCCGGCCTGCTGAACATCGCGCCGGAGCTCCGTACCCGAATCGAGGCCATGCCAATGCTCGCCTGGAAAACCAGACATGTGCGTGAGCATCGGGGCTTGGAGACCAGCAAGGCAGACCGATAGGGTTGGCGCCCGGATGCATGGCGCGTCAGGACCGGATCGAAATTCAGACCCTTCTCTTTCGGGGCGCCGGCCTTCTCCTCGGGTGTCCCGTCCCGGCGCGTCGTCAACACCCACTCCAGCAGATCAACGCGCGCATACCGTACGACATTGAATTCATCATCCGGCGGCCGCAGTCGGCCTCCGGAGGAACTCCAGATCCTCGCCGCGGAACCCCCGCTACCATTGCGATCACCGGCTCGGTATCGGAGAGTGCCGGCAAGCGGACCCGGAGCCCGAACGTCGAGAAGAGTCCGCGCCTCGCACGAAACATGCAGGTGGACGCCATGGCCAAGACCCTCACGTCACCCTTCGATGTCGCCGACTACCTGTGCACGCCTGAGGACATGGCCGCGCATTGGGAGGCTTCCATCGAGGAAGCCGACGGTGATGCAACGTTCGTCGCCGGCGCTCTCGGCGGCATCGCCCGCGCCAAGGGCATGCCGCAGGTTGCACGGGATGCCGGCCTGTCACGCGAAAGCCTCCAAGACGCATTTTCGACGCGGATGAGCCCAGTCTGAGCATCTTTCTCAGGGTCGTCGGCGCTCTCGGCCTGAAGCTGCGCGTCGATGCAGAGCTCGCTTCGGACGCGGCCACTGAGGGCGTATCAACCCATAGCTGATGATTTCGGCGAGTACGCCGATCGAGCCACACAATCGCTGCACGCCGTGACCATCAAGAGCCGACCGGTATCCTGATTCAATGTCCTTGCCGGAAACCTGTGGTCGAAGTGGCATGCCGAGCAACATTTTGACTTAGTACTGCCCTGCGCCTTTGTCCGAAGTACGTAGCATTCTTCGGACGTCTCTTGCACCGTAAGCGATGGGGCTGGGGCACCTCCTGCTTCCGAAAAAGCGGTCAATCTCAAATCAGCGGCTCTTCTGGAACGTGGGGTGCACTAATACGGCATAATGGCAGGATTCCCGGCCTTCCAATTTCGAGGTATGTGCGCTGCGCGTTGTGGCGACCCCTCGCGGGAGTTAACGACCGCCGCTCGCCGGTCATGCGCCGTGCCGGAGGCGGGCGGGCGCGCCGCGAGCTGCCCCGGGCGTAGGCGTCGGGCATGGCCGAACACCTCCGGTCCGGGGGCGGACGGCGCCGTCTCGCAGGCGACCAGCGCCCCGGGGAGAAGGGTGGCGAGGCTGGCCGAAATCCGGCTCCCGGAAGTAAAGGTCGAACGAGCCGTTGTCCCGAACGAGGAAACCGAGGCCCTTCGCCCGGTCGTACCATTTGACCGTCGCCGAAATGCGCGGGACCGTTCCTGAAGTTGGATTCGTCATGCCGGAAGGCGTTCTCCTCATGACGGGAATTCGGATCGAGCGTCCCCTCTACCGTCCGTCCCGGAGAGCGTGAAGGTCTTCCGGGGCCAGAGCGCAGGGAGAAGGGCCATGACGGGAAGGCCGGGATCCGGCGAGGCCCCCGCGGCCGGCATCGAACGACCTCATCCGACTCGGTCCTCGACCGCTCGCCGAATGCGCCCGGCGTCGTCTTGGTCGGCCGTTGCGCCTGCTCGACGACGGGCTGGACCGGCCGATGAGGGCAGCGATCACGGTCGCAGCATCAGGAGCGTTCGGCCATGGCCGGGTCGGTGGGGGCAGGATGCACGATTGGGAAAAACTGGAGAGGATGCTCCACGACGCCGTCGGGGGGGCTCGGCCCGGCGCATGTGGTGACGCTGGTCGCGTGCCGGAAGACCTGCCTTCCCGGTAGGTGTTCGTTCAAGCCGTGGCGTCGTCGCCGTAGCGGGTGAGTCGAACCGCGAGAAAAAGCGTTTCAAGGGTGTCCCCGCCAGCAGACAGTCGGCATCGAACAATCCGGCCAAGACGGGAAGCGCTGACGGGTTCGGCATCTACCGGCATCCATCGGTATCACGAGGTTCCCTGATCGACGCTTCGGGGTGCCGCGCGAAGAAACTACTTGCTACGATCAAGGCCTTCGAAGATGCCGAAGTCGATGGCATGGGACGCACGGACACGGTCGTCGACCAAGAACAATGTGGAGACGCGCTGTGAAACACTGTGCAACGCTGATTGTCCTCGGGTTGCTTGCGGGGCTTTCGACAGGCGCGAACGCGGCTGATTTCAGCTACAGCTACCTGGAAGTCACGGCAGACCTGTCGAAGACCAGAAACACCGCGCCGGCCCCATTGGCGGATGATGCGGACGGGCGGCTGTTCGGGCTCGCGGGCTCCTGGGAAGTGTTCGATGCGTTCTACGTCAAGGGCGCATGGTCGAGGGAAACCAAAGAGTTCGGCAACGAGGTGGCGGGTACCCCGGTGGACCTCGACAGCCGACAGACCATTTTCATGCTGGGCGCGGGATATCACTTCGAGGCGGGCGAACAGACCAGCCTCTACGCCGAAGCGCTGATGATCGTGGACTTCGAGGTCGAGCACTCGATCCCGCTCGTCACGCCCTCGGCGTTCGGGCCGCCGACTGTGACGACGACCCAGTCCGTCATCGGGGGCAACGGTCTCGGCGGTGCCCTCGGCATACGTCACTGGGTCTCTGAGAACATGGAACTCGAGGGCCGATTGTCGCGCATCCATACCTCCGGGGACGTACCGCGCACCGGCGGGGAGATTTCGGACTCGGAGACCATGCTCAGGATCGCTGCGCATGTGCACGCAGGCGGCGGGGTGTCCGTCGGCGGGTTTCTGTCCTACAGCAAGCACACCGACGACAACTTCGACGACATCAGGAAGCTCGGCGTCTCGCTGCGCTACCATTTCTGAATCCTGTCTTCGCGCCAGGTCGACGGATGATGTCGGGTAGAGGATCATCACAAGGTTGGTCTTCACCGGATGTGCAGCAGTCCGCCAGGGGCACGGTCTGAACGAACGGTTGCGCTCCGTCCCGCCCTTAGGTTGCGAACCTAACAGGCATGCTGCGACTCATGTCAGCTGAGGTGCGATTCAAATTGTTTGCCAATAGTTTGCCAAACGCCCGAATCCGTCTGGCCGAAGGGGGAATACCCTTGAAAACATCAATGTTTTCCGGGCTTCAGTGGTTGCGGGGGCTCGCAACCCCCGAGACCGACATTCGATCGAAGTCCCGGTCTGATCCCGCGTAACCTTCTGAATTATCGTGGGTTCTTGTTCAACAGCATCATCTTGTTTGCCGGGCAAGTCTGATCTTACCGCGCTCCCCTGCGCCGATCCAGCCCCGCAGACACTCCGCTGGGCTCTTACACCAATCCTCGGGACACGATCGTGCAATTCGTGACCGCATCAAGAACGGCTTTCGCTGGCTTGCCCCATGGCACCTTCGGCGCCGGGAGGGCGACCGGCTCCCAGGTTCGGGGATTGCATCCCTGACGCGCGGCGCGCCTTCGGATGTCGTCGAAGGGGCGCTAGGTCATTAGGCGGACAATGTGGCGCCGAGTCCGCGATCCGACGATGACGCCGCGGTGGGAGCGTCGGCGAGCGGGTGGACGGAGATCGTAGTGTCGGGCTTTCATCGCATCCGTCGCACTTGGAATTTACCCCATGCGAACATAGCGTCTCCGCTTCGAGACTACCATCCTTCGGAGAGGCCGGCCTAGATTGCCTACTTGAGGCGCTTGCATCTGGAAGTTTCACCATCAGACAAGAACACCCCAAATCATGATGACTAGCGATTGGAACCGTGAGGAATGGCTGGAGCGCATGGTGTGTGCTCTGGCTCCTTTAGTACAAACCGCTACCGTTGCGCCCTATGGCGTTGATCCGCTCTCAAATGACCAATACCGCGGACTGGCAGAACAAGCGAAGACCGATAAACATGCCAAAATGTATTTCGATGATCTTTTGCCTACACTCAATGAAGACTCAAGTGCATTGATCGCTCTGCTGTGTCGCCATCCGGGTATCGCTCCAAATATCGGTGGTACAGGAAAGGATCTCGCCACATTCGTTGTAATGCCATCCGGCGGCTTCCTCATCCAATTTAGCATTCTAACTCGCTACTTGATCAAGAGCGCGATGCTGCACGGATGCACGGTCGCTGTGGGACAACTGGAGAAGTTCCTCAGCCTCAGCGCACAAAATCGCGTGCCGGGCTACGAAGTCTGGATTTTCCGCGGACTAACAATGTCTGCCGAATTCGAGATCATTCCGGGCCTAGAGCTTATGGACTACCAGCGGGCCGTCGAGCGCGGTCTTGTCAGGGACGAGCCCCCGGGGCCCGCCAGCATGACGCCTGACTATGCTGGCATGAGTGCATTAGTGCTTGCCCGTGAGATGACATGGGGTCCCTGTCTTGTTCCTCCACTGACGTCCAGAGACGAACTCCCAAGAGCAACACGCGAGTTCCTCTGGGCGCCAGACCGCGGCACAGACGTTGCATTTAACTTGCTTGAGGTTTGTGCGTCTCATGAAGTCCAGGTCCTTTCGATATCGTACAGTGCTCCGAAGTTCGTGGAGGTCAGTCGTGGATTCGTTTCAGGATCGGGTGCGCGATACAATCATGGCGAGAACTACTCTAAGAAAGAAATTACCGAAGATCATGTCCACGATCTTCGAAACTTATTGGGCTTGTGGTCGCGCTTCAAATCCTCCGATAGCGAGGACTTGGAAATGGCGATCAATCGCTTGTCATCGTCGATTCATCGAAACCGAGGCCGGTTTTGGCTTCAAGATCGGATACTTGATGCAGCCATATGCCTAGAACTCATGTATCAATTGGAACCTCCTGAACTCGCCAACAAGCTGGCGAGCAGAGCGGCACACCTGCTCGCGACGGAAACGAACAAGCGAATAGAAATTTACGATCAAGTCCATATGTTCTACGAAGCGCGATCGAACATCGCGCACGGAGATAAGGGCAAGCGCAAGAGAAGAAGGAGAAAGAAGGCAACGGATTTCAAGAAGGCCGCCGACTTGGGTTTGACGCTCGCAACCGATACGCTTCGTGCCTTGCTGGAAAATGGTAAGTTTCCAACTTGGAAGGAGCTGATTCTCTCGCCCTAGAAGATAAGTTAGAACGCTGCAAAGAACCGATGGGCGTGACAGGTTCGGTAATGTCGGCTTGGCGACCAACGGCGGCGCTCTCGCATCTATGTCTGCTAACCCGACTTCCGCAACTCGGCATCCGATTCAACTAGTTTGACGTGTTTCCGGCGCGAGAACCGGCGGATTTCCGTGCAGTGTCTCTCCGCAAGCGCTTGTAGTGCCGACCTACCCCCTTGATCGGGCTGGCGAAGAGCCGGACGTTGTGCCCATGTTCGTGCGCTGCAAGAGACGCTTCAAGGACGGCAAGGAGCACCGCTACTGGAGCGTGGTGGAGAACGTCCGGGTCCACGGCGGCCGGGTTGTTCAGCGTCAGGTCCTCTATCTCGGCGAGATCAACGACAGCCAGCGCGCGGCGTGGTGCCGCTCGATCGAGGTGGTGGAGGGGACGTCGCGATCGCGGCAGATGGCGCTGTTCCCCGAGGACCGGGAGGCGCCGGAGCTGACCTGCGAAGTGGTGAAGATCAACCTTGCGCAGGTGGCGCTTCACGACCCGCGCCAGTGGGGGGCGTGCTGGCTGGCGCTGTCCTTGTGGGACCGCCTGGACCTGGACCGTTTTTGGGATGAGCGCCTGCCGCCGAGCCGACAGGGCACCAGGTGGCTGGATATCCTGAAGATCCAGGTCTGCTACCGGCTGATCGACCCGGGCAGCGAGTGGCGCCTTCACCGTCACTGGTACGAGCACAGCGCGCTTCGCGATCTCCTGGGTGGCGAGCGCGTGATCGCCAACGACACGCTCTATCGCTGTCTCGACAAGCTGCTGGCGCACAAGCGGGACTTCTTCTCGTATCTGCGCGACCGCTGGGCGAGCCTGTTCGAGGTGCGCTTCGACGTGTTGCTCTACGATCTCACCTCGACCTACTTCGAGAGCGATCCGCCGTTCGATGACAAGCGCCGCTTCGGCTACAGCCGGGACAAGCGGAGTGACTGCGTGCAGGTGGTGATCGCACTGATCGTCACGCCCGAGGGCTTTCCCCTGGCCTATGAGGTGATGCCGGGGAACACCGCCGACCAGACGACGCTGGCGACGTTCCTCAAGACGATCGAGGATCAGTACGGTCGCTCCGAGCGGATCTGGATCATGGACCGCGGCATCCCCACCGAGGAGACGCTGGCCTCGATGCGCCGGGGAGATGCGCCGGTGCGCTACCTGGTGGGCACGCCCAAGGGCCGGTTGACGCGGCTCGAGAAGGAGTTCCTGGACCTGCCTTGGCAGGAGGTGCGCCAGTCCATGAACGTCAAGCTGCTGGTCGAGGACGGCGAACTTTACGTCCTGGTGCACAGCGAGGGGCGGCAGCTGAAGGAGCGCGGCATGCGCCGGCGCCGGCTGAAGAAGCTGTGGCGTCGATTGACCGAGTTGCAAGAGCAGTCGAACAGTCGCGACCAGCTGCTGTTCAAGCTCGGCGCCGCCAGGAAGGAGGCGGGCCGGGCCTGGAGCCTGGTCGACATCCGCGTGCCCGCGACGGACAAGGAACTCGCCGCCAACGGCTTCTCATTCCACCTGCGCCGCGACCGGCTGCGTCGGGTCCGCCGCCGCGAGGGCCGTTACCTGCTGCGCTCCAACATGGTCGCCGAAGACCCCGCCACGCTCTGGCATCTCTACATGCAGCTGACCGAGATCGAGCAGGCGTTCAAGGAACTCAAGCACGACCTCGCAATCCGCCCCATCTTCCATCAGCGCGAGGAACGCATCGAGGCGCATATCTTCGTCTCGTTCATCGCCTACTGCCTGCTGGTGACCCTGAAGAACCTCGCCCGGCCGCGCGCCTCGGGACTCACCCCGCGCGCCATCCTCGAGGCCTTCGCCACCATCCAGATGGTGGACGTCCATCTGCCCACCACCGACGGCCGGCACCTCGTCCTGCCGCGCCACACCCGACCGAACAAGGAGCACCAGCTTCTGCTGCACCAGCTCGGCATGACCCTGCCGCAACAGCCGGCGCCGCGGATCTCCGCCTGAACAGCACGCGGGCCGCCTCTCAGGCGGGCGACCTGTAGTGCCGACCTTTGGAGTCCCGATCGAGGAGAATCAAGGGGTTAGCATCCTCATGACCCCCGAGTTGCGGAAGTCGGGTTAGGCCGGGCGAGCAGTTCCCGGCGTATGTCTTCGGCAATCTCTTCGACTTCCCTGGCCACCCTCGGCTCCAACCCGAGTTCCCGCTCCAGTGCTGTCCTCAGCGGAAGCAGGAAGTCGCTGGCGGGCGACGACTTGATCAAATCGCACATCCTCTCTTGCCCGACACCTGCCGACAGATCGGCCAAGGCCACAAGCACGTCCCTCGGCAACATGTCCAGTTCGGGCAGGATCGACAACGCCGTCTCGACATCTCCGGCGCATGCTTCGCCATCGCCTTCCGCCAGGTGCGCCCGGGCCCGGATCAAATGGCCCTGCAATCTGCTGTCCGGCATTCCCGCCCGCGCCTGCAGCAGCGCACGGTCAAGCAATCCGAGGGCGGTCCTTGCCCGACCTTCGGTCAGTTCATGCTGTGCCCGCCTGCACAGCGCCGATTCCGCCGTGTCGCGAAGCGCCGGCTCATCGCTCGCCTCGAAGCGCCGGACGACCTCGTCCCACGTCGCGAACGCCTCGTCAGTCCGGTCCAGACTGGCAAGAAGCGCGGCCTTGCTGACGAGAGTTTGCGCGACGGCCTCGACACCGTAGGGCCCATCGCCGCTCCCAAACCGCCGGAGTGCCTCGTCACAGGCCTCAAGCGCCTCATCCGGTCGGTTCAACGAGCTCAGCACCACCACTCTGTTGAGGACGGCCGTCGCGATCTCCTCCTGATACAGTACTGAACCATCCCCCCCGAACCGGCGCACGACGTCGCTCCATACATCGATCGCGTCTTCCGGTCGGTTCATATGGACCAGCGTCGTGCCCTTGCTGACCAGAGCCGAGGCAACCTGCTTCAAGACTTCCGGCTGGGCGCTGCTTCCGAAACGCTGTTCGATCTCGTCCCAGGCCGCCAGCGCCTCCTCGTACCTGTGCGAAGTAACCAGCACGATCCCCTTGTTCACGAGAATCCCTGCAACGGCATCGAGAACAGACGGCAAGTCACTTCCCTTGAAACGCTCCACCGCGCGGTCGCAGGTTGCGAGCGCCGCTTCCGTCCGGTTCAGCTTGAACAGGTCAGCGCACCGTTGCAGGAACGAGCTTGCGACCAGCGCGACCCACTCCGGCGCATCGCTGGTCCCGAACCGGTCTTCGACCTGCTGCCAGACAGCGAGCGCCTCTTCGTATCGGCCCGACTGTTCCAGTACGGCGCACCTGTGCGTCTGGGCGTTCGCAACCATGGTGAGAAGTTGGGGCCGGTCGTCAGCCCCGAAGCGGTCCACCACGTCGCCCCACAGCTCCAGCGCCTCATTCTGGCGACCCGCGTGGTGCAGCGCCGCGGCCCTGTTCATCAGCGCGTTGCAATGCGGTTCTGCCACGTCCGACAAACCGCCTCCCTCGAAGCGCCCGATCGCTTCTTCCCATGACGAGAGCGCCTCCGCTTCCCGCTTCAGCGCAGCCAGCACGTTGCCTCTGTTGACGAAACAACGCGCCACCACCTCCCGGAGGATCGGCACATCGCTTGCCATGTAGTTCCGCACGACCCCGTCGAAGGCGGCGAGCGCCTCCTCCAACCGGCCCGACTGGAAGAGCCCCGTGCCGATGTTCGCATGCGCCGAAGCCACCTGTTCGCCGATTCTGGGAGAGTCGCTCCTCCCGAAACGTTCCACCACAGCACTCCAGGCGTTGATCGCCTCATCGACGCCGTTCAGCGCGATCAGCGCGTGACCCCGCCCCACCATGGCTGACGCCAATTCAGCGTGAAGCGCCGGCGAACCGCTCTTGCCGACGCGTTCCAGCACTTCGTCGCAGGCCTCCAGGGCTTCCCCGTGCCGGTTCAGAGCATTCAATGCGACCGCCGTCCCGACCAATGCATTCGCCACCAGCGCCTCAAGCGCCGGCACCCGACTCTTGCCGAAGCGCCGCGCAACCTCCTTCCAGGTCGCCAGAGCTTCCGTGTGGCGGTTCAGGCTGCTCAGCATTCCGCCCTTGCCGGCGAGCGCCGTCGCCACTGCCAGAGAGTGGCCTTCCCCGTTACCTGTTCCAAAACGCCGCACCACGCCGTCCAGCACGTCCAGCGCTTCTTCCGCTCTTCCCAGCCCGCCCAACGCCTTTCCCTTGTTGACGAGCGCCAGCGAAACCTGTTCGAGGTCCGCCGGCTTATTGCTTTCCCCAAACCTCCGGACGACCTCGTCCCAGGCCGCCGCGGCGTCCTGCAACCGACCGCCTTCCGCGAGCGCCAGGGCTTTCCCCAGGAGCTCCCTCGCGGCTGACGGCGCCGGGGATACCGCGGAGAATTCACTCGGCGCATACGCAAAGGCAGGCGCCGCAAGCCAAAGCAGCTCCTCACGGTGCGCTTCGAGGGACGGCAGCCCGACAAGACGCTCGAAGGCCATCCGGTAAATCGCCAACGCACCGCCGTCGAACCCCAGCGCCTCCCGCGCCATGCGGGCGCCGATTTCCCTCAGCGTGTCAGTCGAGTAGTAGGCCTCCATGAAGCGGATCAGCGCATCGATGAGCGGTGCCGGTCCACGTGCCCGGCGCATCATGTAGTAGATGTTGTAGAGCCGCTCGGTCAGGTAGTAGAGCTTGCGCCGCGCGCTGCCGCCGCTCACCTCCACCACGCCCCGATCCACCAGACGGGCAAGCTGGGCGCTGCACTTGCTGGTCCCGAGCCGGGCCCGGTCCGCGATCTCGCGCGCGTTCGCCGGTTTCCAGAGATCGGCAAGGGCGAGATACACCTTCCGCTCCTGCGCCGGGAGCACATCGAGGTGACTCTTGAAATACTCGGTATGGTCGTCGACCAGGTCGAGAAGATCGGCCATCAGCTCGCGGAACGACAGATTCGCGCCGAATCGGGCGACGATCGTCAGCAGCCTGGGACTGCCGCCAGTCAGAATCCGCAGCGCCTGGATCGTCTGCGGCACCTGCGCCTGCCCCGACACGCTCTGCCACAGGGTCGCGCAGTCTTCCGGGTCGAGCGGATGCAACCGAATTACACGGAACAGTTCGTAGAGCGCCTCCTTCGGATCGTTCATCTGCTCGAACCGGCTGGTGGCGCTCGCCAGCAGAACGATCCGCGGTTCGGTCTGCAGCGCCTTCCGTAGCCGCCAGCCGGCATCGTCGTCGCCCATGTCCCTGAACATCATGTTCAGGTTCTCGACGATCAGCACGAGGCGCTTCTCTTCCCGGTCCGCAAAGTCCTGCAGTACTCCGAGGCACCGGTCCTCCAGCGTCCGGTCGTCATGGATGGCGCGCAGCTCCTCGAAGGTGCGGTGCAGGTCGACACCGCCCTCCCGGCGCGGCGCCTGGTCGGCCAGCCGTGAGACGCATTCGAGCCAGAACTCGCCGGCGGTGGAGACCTCGTAGCTTTCCTCCGCGAACACGACCGAGAAAAAGCGCGCCGAGAGATCGGCATCGCGAATGACCTCCGCATCGACCCGCAGCAAGAGGCTCGTCTTTCCGCTGCCGCGCGGTCCGATCACGAGCTGATGGGTGTTGGCGCTGCCTGAGCATTCGCGAAGCGCCTCGATCAGGGATTCGTACTCGGCCGTCCTGACGCAGAAGATCGCAACCAGTTCGTCGACGGAGAGAAAGCCCGGATTGTATTTTCTGGCGGTCACGGCCATCGGTCCCACTCCCGTTTTCAGTGCTGTCGATCGAACACGGGCACGAACCTCTGCCCGTAGCGCCCGCGCCACCAGTCCTCCAGGAGTCCGGAAACGAACCGGTATCCGCCGGCCTCAGGCTCGAGGTAGCCGTCGTGCTGCAGCACGTGCAGAACATGGTCGACCGAGGGGGCGCCATCTCCGTCCTGCGCGTCCCGCGTCGAAAACCAGCTGCGGTACCGGTCGACCGTCTCAGCGGCAATGCCGCCGTCGACCGCCGTTGCCGTAAGGATCTCCAGCGCGACCGTGTACCCCGCTCTCCCGAGGACCGTCTCCAGCCGGCCCTCATAATGCTGCAGGTCGACCTGCCCCCGGACACCCTGCATTTCCCGCACGTAGACCCATTCGACATCGTCCAGCGAGGCGTCTCGCCACCCGGCGCGCCGCAGATGATCGTGCATCCTGTCGAAGAACATCTGGACATGGTGCGGGACGCAGCAACGCAGCCTGCGGCACATGTCCCGACCGGCCTCCGGCGGAAGACCGACCTCATAGGACCCGGCAAGCGCCTCCAGGCAGGAAACGGCCGTTTCCTCGTTCCACGGCTTCAGGTCGTAGGGGGAAAAGATGTTGGCCTGGGCGCTGAGCCCGGCCTGTTCAAGCAGCGGCTCAAGGCTCACGCTGCCCGACAGGATCAGCGTGACTCGGCCCCGATAGGCTTGCCCCACCTTTCGCAGCCAGCTCAGGAACGCGTCCGCTTCCCGCTTCCCCTCCGGCGTCATGCGCCCCGTCTCGTCCTTCAGCAGCCGGTTTACGAGTATCGGCAACTCGTCGATCGCGAGCACAACCGGCCGGCCGCTCTCCGCCAGGGCGGCAAAGATCGCGTCCCCTCTTTGCGGCCAATTGCCGGCATCGATCCCGGCCCGCAGCTTCACCTTGAGATCTGCAACCGACAGTTCCTCGATCCGGCCGCCTGCGCTCCTCGCCAGGTTGGCGAAGCCGGTCATGATCCGGTCCCACGCCGCCCCCACGAGCCTCGCCTGAACCCCGATTTCGGCAATCGCATCGGCCGGATCGGTGGCCGCCTCCAGATCGACGAAAACGACCTCGAAGTCCCCCGTTTCGGCCAGCCGGCGCTGCAGCTCCCGCACGAGGCTGGTCTTGCCCATCCGTCGCTGCGCGGTCAGCAGGGTGTGGGTTCCTTCCCGCACCCGCTCCTCGAGCGCTTCGAGCTCCGTCTTGCGGTCGAAGAAGTTCTCTCCGTCGACCCAGTTGCTGCCGCCTTTTCGGATCATGGTCGCCTTCCAACAATATCGTTGGCAACAATATCGTTGGCAACAAGCCTGTTGTCAACGATATTGTTGTCAGCCTGCTGGATTCCGTTGCACCTCCAACCCAGCCGACGTTTGGCAGGACCTTCCCCACCGCCTGGCCGGGCTGCTCTCCGCCTCTCGGCGGACTGCCTCCCAGGCGACGACGGCGTCATCCCACGCATCCGGATCCACCACCGGAGCGTCGAAGTCCTCGCCCAGCGCCCCGAAAGCGATGTCGGGGACGTCGGGCGAGGTCACCAGGTGTTCGATCAGCGTCTCGCGGTCGTCGGTGAGCAGCGTGAACCCGCGCGAGACCCGGCTGACCTGGACGTAGAACATCTCCTGGTTCGCCATGCCGCCGGCGTCGAGGACCGCGATCACCTTGCCCGCGGTGCGCCGCTGGTCGCCGTGGACGGTCAAGAGGTCGCCGGCATTCCGGACCGCTTGCCAGCACTTCGAAAACGCAAGTAAGGGGGCGAACGGCCCGGCTGGCGCGCGGACGAAGCGAGCGCCGAAGAGCGAGGCAGCAGCCGGCTGGCAGGAGGGTGTGACAGAATCGCCACCTGGCTGCCTCCCGCCAGACGGCCAGTCTGGGAGAGAATCCATCAACGGCTATACTGTCCGCGAGACGGTCAACGGGTCGCACCGGGGCGAGTGTCTGACTGCCCCTTGGAACGACACCCCGGGGAAGGCAGCTTCCAGTCGTGATGCTTGGCGAACGGATCGGGAGGGACAGATGAGGTTCATTTGTGCCAACGGGTTGTCATCAGGTGAGAAGTACAGTTCGAACTGGAGCGCTGATTGCGAGATCGCGGAATGTTCCCGACAGGGCAACGTCATCGGGTGCCAGGAGCGCTTGTCAGGCTCCGCTCGGCTTGCCATGAGCCGCCTGGTGTCCGTGTTTTCGGCGGCTCTTCTCGTGTTGGCGGTCACGACCTCGGTTGCCGCGGAGACCTGGCGGGTCAAGGAGGGAATTGATCTCGGTGCCTATGCGGGGCCTTCAACAGAGTACGACACTGTCGCCGTACTGCGTTCGGGCACCGTGGTCGAGGCATTCAGACGGGTCGATGGCTGGAGCCAGATTCTCACCCCCAACGGCCTTGTTGGCTTCGTCGTCACCAGTGACCTCGTTCGAGACGATGTGCGTAGCGAACAGCCGGAAACGGCTGCACCGGCATTGCGCATTGTGCCCCAGTCGGGGCATCCGGGCAGGGTTTACAGGGTCGCCTTCAGTCCCGACGGACGTTTCCTGGCAACTGCGTCCGACGACCTGACTGCCCGGATTTGGGACGTCGCCAGCGGTCTGGAACTGAGAGTGCTGCGGGGGCATGGGTCATCCGTCAGCAGCGTCGCGTTCAGTCCCGACGGACGCTATCTGGCAACCGGGTCCGTTGACGGCGCCTCTCGAATCTGGGACCTCGCCAGCGGTCGACAACTGCGCGTGCTGGTGGAGGAATGGGCTCCTGCACATCATGCAGCTGTCACCACGGTCGCGTTCAGCCCCGACGGCCGCACCGTGAGAACGGTGACGCATTCGACCAGTACGCTCTGGGACATCGCAACAGGTCGGGCGATGCAGAAAGTGGATGTGCTGGAGAAGTATGGCGTCTACATCATGGCGTCGAGCCCCGATGGACGCATGGTCGCGTTCGCTTCCGGCAATGAAGGCAACGTGCAGCTGTTGGACGTCTCCACCGGTCAGGACCTGATGGTTCCCGAGGGGCAGGGAGAGTGGACTTTTGCCATCGCTTTCAGCCCCGATGCACACTATCTGGCAACCGTGTCGATTGACGGCACGGCGCGACTCTGGGACGCCTCGACCGATCCGTTGTCGAAGATGATGGAGAGTGATTCGGAAGAGATCATCAGCGTCGCGTTCAGCCCCGACGGAAACCACCTGGCGACGACGTCCCTGTCCGGCACCACGCGTATCCGGGACATCGCGGCCGACCGGGATGTGCAGGTGCTGCAGGGTCACGACTTGTACGACACGTCCAGCGTCACGTTCAGCCCCGACGGACGCTTGATCGCAACAGGCCACGGAGTCGCGATCGAGACCTCCTCAGGGTTTCGTTTGAGCGGAAGCGCGCGAATCTGGGACGTTGCCACAGGCCAGCAACAGAAGGTGCTGAGGAAACGTACGACAGACGCCACCAGTGTCACGTTCAGTCCGGACGGACACATGATCGCAACAGGATACGCACGCACGATCCCGGCAGCGACCGGTTTCTTGTTCAATGGCAGCGCGTATCTCTGGGACACTGCCACGGGGCAGCAACACAAGATTCTGGATGGGCATCTTGGCAGCGTTACCGGCGTCGTTTTCAGTCCCGACGGGCGCACCGTCGCAACCGCGTCCCGGGACAACACCGCGCGACTCTGGGACGTTGCGACCGGTCGGAAACTGAAGGTTCTGGAGGGACACACGGACGACGTCAGCGGCATTGCCTTCAGTCCTGACGGAGGCGCCATCGCGACTGCTTCCGGACCCTGGGACGGTACCGTGCGGTTCTGGGATGTCGCAACAGGACGGCCACTGAGCGTACCGTACTGGCATCAAGACGGCATCACGGGCATCGCTCTCCATCCTGACGGACGTGCCGTCGCAGCGGCAACCGGGTCCTGGGACGGCATCGTACGAATCCGGGATGACGCGACCGGTCCGGAAATAGAGGAGCTGGAGGGGCATACGCAACGCGTCACTGGCGTCGAATTCAGCCCCGACGGGCGCGTCCTGGCGACCGTGTCCTGGGATGGTACTGCGCGGCTCTGGGATATCTCGACGGGCCAGGAAATCAGGACGCTGGAAGGTCACGCAGGGCACACCGTGAGCATCGCATTCGATCCCGACGGGCGCACCATCGCTACGGCGTCCCGGGACAACACCGCGCGACTCTGGGACGTTGCGACCGGCCGGGAATTGAAGGTTCTGGAAGGGCATTTGCACGGTATCGACAGCATTGCATTCAGCCCCGATGGGCATGCCATCGCGACCGCATCAAGAGACAACACCGTGCGGATCTGGGATGCGGCGGCAGGGGTGGAACTGGCGACACTCAGCAGATTCGCTGATGGATCCTGGCTCATACTGACGCCGGATGGATTCTTCAGCGCATCCGAAGGCGGGGCCAGGAACCTCGCCCTGGTCCGGGGTCTTGAACTTCTGTCGTTCGAACTGGTCCACGATGTGCTGCATCGGCCGGACTTGGTTGCCGGGGCATTGAGAGGGGATCCAGACCGCAAGATGGCGACCGCCGCAACCCGACTCGATCTTGATGAGATCGTTGCCACAGCCTTGCCACAGTAGAATGGGTCCCGCTCTCTTGGCTGCGATACCAGGAATGATGGTCGTCTCCCCGGACACGGCGCGCCTGTTCGTGGCATTGATAGGTCTTGCCAGCGCCAGCCTCGGAAATCATCAGCACCCGCTTCGAGCGCAGCAGATCTTCCCACGTCGTCCCTCTTGACCAGCGCAGGCCGACCAGGAACGCCTGTATGTCTGCGTTCTCGAGATGGCCTTCGGGTATGTTCGTTATCTGGTTGCAATGGGGGCAACGGCTGGTATTCAGCCCGATTGGATCAGCCATCATCAGTCCCTGTTGACGCTCGTCGAACGCGGCGGCGTCAGAGAGGCTGTAGAGGAACTGCAACACGATCTCGACCTGAGGACACTCTGCGTCCTGAAAGGCCTGACGCCATGACCACCGCACGCCTTCGCCCGAGCGAAGTCTTCGAGTGTCTCTCGACGTTCCCGAGGGCAGAACTGGCCCAACTGCCGACGCCAATCCATCCTCTCGCAAACTTTGGCCGGGACATCGGTGCGTCCGAAATCTGGATCAAGCGTGATGACCTGACTGGCCTCGAGGGCGGCGGGAACAAGACGAGGAAGCTGGAGTACCTGGTTGGCGATGCTCTGCAACAGGGCGCCGACATGCTGGTCACGGCCGGGGCGATTCAGTCGAACCACACCCGCCAGACCGCAGCGGCAGCGGCACGACATGGCTTGCGCTGCGGCCTGCTTCATCTGGGATGGACCGAAGATGCCGGTCCCACCTATCGCACGACGGGAAACATCCTGCTCAGCAGCCTGATGGGGGCGGAACTCTACGTCGACAACGAAGCGAGGCCGATCGAAGATCAGAGCCCGCTGTTCACCCTGGTCGAACAGCTGAAATCCAGGGGCAACAAACCCTATCTCATTCCGAACGGCGCATCCCTGCACCCGCTGGGCGGTCTCGGTTATGTCGGGTGTGCAGCCGAGATCGTGATGCAGTGTCGGGAACGCGGCATGCGCTTTGATCATGTCGTGCATTGCACCGGCAGCAGCAGCACGCAGGCCGGTCTCCTGGCGGGCTTCGCAGCCATGGGCGAGACGGTCGAAGTGATCGGCATCGCCGACGATGACGAAACCGACATCAAGACCGCCCGGGTTCACAAGCTGGCCAACGGCACGCTGGCGGCAATGAAACTCGATTGCGAGGTCTCCATGGACATGGTCAAGATCATCGCCTTCGACGAAACCAGGTACGGCAAGAGCGATGCGAAGACATACGATGTCATCAGTCAGTTCGCCCGCGCTGAAGGGTTGGTCGTTGATCCCGTCTATGAAGGCAAGGCGGCAAGGGGATTGGTGGAGATGATCAGCCGCGGCCGCATCGATCCCCACAGCAACGTGTTGCTCATGCATCTTGGCGGCAGTCCCGCCGTGCATGCCTATGCAGCCAATTTTGATCCGGTTGACATGATACCCTTGGGGCCATGACGTGATGTGCAATGCGCCATCGATGCGATGGCAATCCACAGCAAGGCGGCACGCTGGCGTAACGTGAGGAAACCCAAACTGACACTGCGACGCACCGCGATCCGGCTCTGCGCATGTCTGTCGCCGGGCACTGTCAGAAGAACCGGCGTCGGGAGCATGTTCCGGGAGGGGTGGGCCCGATGAATCGGAGAAATGACATGAACGCCAGACGCTCGGTCTATCTTGCCAATCCATACGGCTTTTCCGCATCGCTGAAGACAGGACCGCTGCGGGACCTGTGCCGGCGTCTCGAGGCGCTGGGTGCAGAGGTGTGGGAGCCCTTCGAGTCGATCGAGAACCGCGACCGGAGCGCGCCGCAATGGGCCTGGCGAATCGCCCGCAGCGATGCCAGGGGCGTGAAGGACGCCGACGGGGTCTTCGCCGTCGTCAACGGCTGCCCCCCGGACGAAGGCGTGATGGTCGAGGTCGGCCTGGCGATTGCCTGGCAAAAGCCGCTGTTCCTGTTCCGCGACGACTTTCGCCGCTGTTCGGACAGCGAGGACTATCCCCTCAACCTGATGCTCTTCGCCGGTTACACTGCCGATGGCTGGCGGGATTACTGGTACGATTCCATCGAGAGCCTCGCCTGCCCGAAGAAGGCCCTGGTGGGCTGGCTTCAGGGCGAGGACGTCCGGCCACTCGAGGTTTGATCACTGGGGGGAGGGTTCCGATGAGCGGAAGAGGTCGGGGCGGTGGCTGCCTGTGCGGTGCCGTGCGCTACGAGATTTCAGGGGAACCGAGGTTCTCGCCGCTGTGCCACTGCCGCATGTGCCAAAGGTGGACCGGCAGCGCCATGCTGGCCACGGTGGCCTTCGATCGCGATTCGGTGGTGTTCACGCAAGGCGAGCCCAGGATCTACTGGTCGTCCGACGTCAGCGAACGGGGATTCTGCCCGCAGTGCGGCAGTTCGCTCTTTACGCGCTACGCGTCGGGAGGGGCCTTCGACGGCATCATCTTCGTTGCTCTGGGAACCCTCGACGAACCGGAATCCGTCCGGCCGGACGTGCACTACGGGGCCGAGGCGGAACTCTCCTGGATGCGGCGCGAGGACGGTCTTCAACGCGTCCACATCGACGTCGACGATCCCGGCGAGCAGAATGCCCTCTTCGAGCGTCTGATGGCCGCCTCCGGCAATCCGTCTTGAAGGCGGCAGGGGGCGCGGACTATCCTTTGGGCGATGCGGGAGAAGACGCCATGTTGAATCACGCGCCATCAACCATCGGCGACGGAATGATTGACCGGATTCTTGATGAATCGGCGGTGGCACGGTTCCGGACGGCAACCGGAGACGGCAGCGGCCTTCCCAACGAGTGCTACACCAGTTCCGAATGGCTGAAGGCGGAGAACGAGAGAATCTTCGCCCGCACCTGGATGCTGGCCGGTTTCTGTCACGATGTGCCCGAGCCAGGCGATGTCTCGCCTGTGGAGATGGCCGGCATGCCGCTCATCATCGTGCGCGATCACGACGGCATGATCAGGGTCTTCCACAATGTCTGCCGGCATCGCGGGGCGGTCGTGGTGGCTGAGCCGTGCCGGCGCCAGTCGGTCCTGACCTGTCCCTACCATTCGTGGGTCTACGGCCTCGACGGCCGCCTGCGCATGCGCCCCCACTTCTTCGGTGGCGGCCGCCATGACACGGAACCCGGAAAGAACGCGCCGGGTCTGGTGCCGGTGCGCCATGCCGTCTGGCATGACCTCGTCTTCGTCAACATCTCGGGCGACGCGCCGGCGTTCGAGGATCACTGGGAACCGTTCGCCCGGCGCACGAAGGACTACGACTTCGGCGCCCTGCGCTACGCCGCGACCCTGGATTTCGACGTCAGGGGCAACTGGAAGCTCATCTACGAGAACTTCTATGACGCCTATCATGTGCCCACGGTCCACCCCAAGCTGGAGGTCTTCACGCCGCTCGATACCAGGGTGGCCGTCGACACCGAAGGGCCCTGGTTTCACAACACGTCGACGATCCAGGAGCCCCAGCCGGGACGCGGCATCGGTATGCCCATGTACCCGGGCCTCGATGCCGAGGGACAGCGCACCGAGTGGTACTTCCATCTCTTCCCGACGACCGCCATCCAGATCTGGCCCGACCAGCTCGCCATCTTCCAGCTCCATGCCCTGGCGCCGGATAGGACCATGGAGCACATCCACATGTATTTTGTCGGGGACGCGGCGACCGACGACGCGTACGCCCGGCATCGCCAGGATGTCTACGACATGTGGAACGAGCTCAACACGGAAGATTTCGAGATCGTCGAGAACATGCAGGGGGCACGGAGCTCACCGGGATTCGATGGCGGCGTCCTGTCGCCCTACTGGGATCCGGCCACCCAGCACTTCGCGAGGCTGGTGACGGACTTCATGCACTGATCCGGCGCGCTCGCGGACTCAGGAGGTCGTCGTCCCAGGGGAAGGGCGAGAGAAGTTCGTGGCCGTCCCGGGTCACCACGACCTGCTGTTCGAGCTTGACACCCTCTCTGCACCTTCGGTGCTGAACGAAAACACAAGACGCGGAACAAACGTCGTTTTCTCTCTCATCACTCCACGCCTGGAACGCGGAAACATGACGTTCCCGTGTCCCTGGTGCAACAGGGAAGGGAGAGCAAGACATGGTGGTAGGTAGATGTCGACGCCGAGCTCCTCGTGAGAGAAACTCGCGAAGGTCCGATTGGAGAAGTTGAGCGCATAGACGTGTTCCATGCCGAACACCGTGTCGATGATTGGGACGTCCATGGTGCGGATCCCGGCATTCGACGCGGTGGGCACGGTTCACCTCAATCCCAACGCCGAGAGCCAGGCGTCGACCTGCCCGAATGCGTCCCGCTGCCATTGATCGGCGGTGCGCTCTTCAAGCATGTCGGGCCGGCCGACGAACTGCCGTACGCTGGTCGGACTAAAGTCGTCCGGGTGGCGGAACTTCTCCGCAATGTGCAGATATCCGGTCCTTGCCGACTCGAACTGGAGGAGCGGTTCGGTCTTGGCAGCAAGCGCCTCGATGCCGCCCGGAAAGTTGCGGATGCTGTAGTAGATGTCGTAGGCGTCCTTTTGCTTGAGCCGACCCCTGATCGCGTAGCCCTTCATGGCCAGCAGTGCGGGAATGGAGGCGACGGCGATTTGAACGCGGTTGCCCCCGCCGTCGGGCATATCGCCGTCGATGGCTACAAGCTGATAGAACCGCAGTGCGAGGTCCACGCCGTGGGCGCGCTGTACCGCGAAGTCGGTCACGAGTGGTGGAGTATTCTTCGCGATCATGGCGTCGCGCGGCATCAGGAAGTCGACGATGATGTCAATGTCGTCTCCGCCGTCGCGGGAGCGCACGGTGCGCACCAACTGAAAACGGGGCCGATTCTCGGGTTGCCGGTAACCTTGCCGCAAGAGGGCCTCGACAAGCTGGGCGTACTCGCCGTCACCCAAGGCTTCTGCATCCAGGCTGAGATCCACGTCCAAGGTTCCGACATGCGACATGTCGGACTCGTTCAGCAGCAGCCAGGGAACAGCGCCGCCGATTACGGCGAACTTGCCCTGGTAGCTGCCGAGGATCTGACCGATTTCGACGAGCACCGACTTGACCGCAACCGTGGTGCGATTCTCGTAGTCAGAGGCGTGTTGCGGTTCTAGATCAGCCATGGGAAGAACTCACCCGCCAGATGTTCAGCCGCTTCTCGGTCGCGGTCACCGCCGGTCCAGAGATCGAGATAGGTCACGATAGGACTCGTGCAGAACACCTCTGGACCGGGTTCGCATGCGTCGTGAAACAGGCTCTCGTCCGTCGGGACGAACAGCACCACATTCGCGCCCCATGCGGCGTGAGTCAGCTTCAACGCCTCTTTCAGCGCTTCGGTGCCCGGCTCATCGGCGTAGAACGTATGGGTGGCGCTGCGGCCGAAGGGCGCAAGCCACTGCGCGGCCGAGTGCAACGCATAGATAGCACGCGGGCGTTCGGCGTCCGGATTGAGCGTGCCCCGCAGCCGCTCATCGAGCTGCGTTCCATTGAGATGGGTATACCCGGTGACCGACTCGCCGGCAGGGCGGCGATAGTTCTCGCGCCAGGCTTGCAGCAGGGCGTCCGGCTGAACGAGGACGACACCGTCATCCCCGACCTCGATCCATTCGCGTGCCAGCAGGGCCTTGCGCACGTTGCTCACATGGCCGTAGCTCGCACGGGCCTCGGCCGCAAGATCGGCAACGCGCCATGCACGTCCTGGTTCGCGCAGCAGAACGCGCAGGATCGCCGCCGCCTTCGGAGAGAAGATCGAGCGCAACGCACGAGTCTCTGAAATGGGTCTTTCCGCGACGGCGCGCTCGATGTAGACGGTGTCGAATACGAGCCTCGCATTCCCAACCAGATCGAGATAGGCGGTATCATGGTCCAAGCAGATGGCGTGTGCCTCCGGAGACAGGTAAGGACTGACGATCATTGGAATGAAATGCCTGCCACCACTTGTCTCGGCGGACCGGCGCAATCGAGCAACACAGCTCTCGAGTTGATAGACCGCGGAACGGACAAAGCGTGGAGCGCCATTCGACGTCACCACGACGACAAGTGCATAGTTGCCGCCGCGGTGGGCAAATGCGACTAGTCCGTCCATGCCATAGTCACGGCCGATGGTTTGTTCACACTCGATGGACTGCACGCTCGGCACGTTGCGGAGCAGGTCGCGAACCGCGCTGACGGCGTCGACTGTCAAGTTTTTCACTGATTCGACTGATTTCATCATACGTTGAAAATAGCCATTCGAGTGAAAATTGCAAGAGTGGTTGCGGCTGAGAGTGTCAACACGCCGACCGGTCGTCACATCGGTGATGACGTTCTGTTGAACGGGATCACTTCTGCCGGAGATGGCTCAGCAATCGGAAACGAAACTGCTCACAAGAGCAACTGCCGGTCGGAATCCTCCGCTGATCGCCTGCCGGTCGCGGCCTTCGTCCGCCGGTCTATCCCGGCGTGACTTCCCGGGAGGCAGTCCGCCGCGATGCTTGGAGCTTCATGTTGAGTTCTTGCGGGATTTCCGCATGTGAAAACTCGATTGAGCTAGGAACACGACCGTTCTCGACTTCCTTCAGCCATCGTTCGTACATGTCGTACTCCGTGAAGATCACGACCTTCTCCCGAGCGTCCGTCAGCAGAAGGAAAAGGATGTCGGAACGGATCTTGTTCATGTTGCCGACGGCGGGTTTTCCGCCCGCTGTCCTGGAACGGCTCGTTGATATGGCGGCGACGATTCCGCCGTCCGCGCTGACTGCCGCGAAACTGAAGTGTCCCCCAGGTCTCAGGGACACCTGCTCACGCGTGAAGTCTTGCCCATACTGCCGAGGCATCCACTCGCCGCGCACCCAAGCCTCAACCATCCGTTGAACGCTTGTATCCGCCATCCCATCGGCTCCACGGATATGGCCCAGCTTATGCGTACCATGTCCGGACACTGGTTTCATCGTCTCGATACGGAGAGGCGCAGACCATTCCCTTGACGGCTCTGGTTCGTGCCGTGGATACAGCGTTCGACTGAGGTGCCAGCCCGGCGTTGGTGCTCTTCAGCGCACTCGCGGTCGCATAAAGTCAGCGCCGCAAGGATTGCGGCGCCAGCCTGCTCGACGCCGCATCGCGCTGGCTTGACGCGCTGCCACCGGTGCGGGGGCTCAAGCATGCGACGGTCGCCGTCGCGCCCTCGGCGGCTCGCCTGATGCGCGTCATGGTGAAGGCCGACGTCATGGCTTTTGTGCAGCGCTGGACGGATCTCGGACGGCGCCTCGCCTGGGAGCCCTTGATCCTGCGGGATGTCGACCGGGAGGTGGCCGCCTCGCCAGAGATGCGCTTGATCTAGAGGCCGGCCGCCCGGGCGTCGAGACCTCCGGGTCGGCGGACCGGCCGCGTCGCGCCCAGGTCCTTGACGACGATGCGGCCGTGTTGAGAGCGGGATGGGGGCCGGCCATTCGTCGCCCATGCCGATGCCGTGGGCCATCACCGGGCAGCGATGATTGAGGCACTCGCCGGGATGTGGCCAGCATCCTTTCGAGATCGTCGAGAACATGCAGGGGGCAAGGAACTCACCGGGATTCGATGGTGGCGTCCTGTCGCCCTACCGGGATCCGGCCACCCGGCACTTCGCGAGGCTGGTGACGGACTTCATGCATTGATCCGGGGTGTTACGGGCCCAGGAGCTCGTCGTCCCAGGGGAAGGGTGAGAGAAGTTCGTAGCCGTCCCGGGTCACCACGACCTGCTGCTCGAGCTTGACTCCCTCTCCGCCGTGTTCGGAGCCGATGAAACTCTCGATGCAGATGACCATGTTCTCCTCCAGTTCGCCGTCGGCGCCCTGGGTCTCCCAGTCGATGGGCCAGGGAATGGCCGGCCATTCGTCGCCCATGCCGATGCCGTGGGCCATCATCGGGTAGCGATGCTTGAGGAATTCCTCGGGGTAGGGCCAGCACCCCTTCGAGAAGTCCTCGAAGGAGACGCCGGCTCTTACCAGCTCGAGGTTGTGTTCGATGTTGTCGACGGCAAGGCCATAGAGACGGCGTTGCGCGGGCGTCGCCGATGCCGGACCGCACAGAAAGGTTCGGGACACGTCGGCGCTGTAGCCCAGCGGTCCGATCATCCCGCAGTCGAACGCCACCAGGTCGCCGGCCTCGATTGCGCGGTTCGACGCTTCCTGTTCCCAGGGATTGATGCGCGGCCCCGAGGCAAGCAGCCGGTACTCCAGCCAGTCGCCGCCAAACGATGAATTGGTCTGCTGCAGGATCGACCAGGCTCCGTACTCCGTCATGCCAGGGCAGAGGGCTTCGCGGAGCCGTCCCATGGCGATTGCGGCCACTCTGCAGGCGTTGGCCAGGCAGCGGATTTCGTCGTCGTTCTTGATCAGTGTCGCCCTTTCGATGAGACGGTCGGCGGAGACGACGTCGAGGTCCCGGGCCATGAGAGCATGCACGAGAAGCGGATCGGCGATGTCGAGGCCCACCCGCCTGCCGCCCTGGGCGCGCGCGAGGTCCGCGACTTCGCCGGCGAACGATGCGACATTGCCGGTGTTGCGTTCGCCGACGGGGAAGTAGGCGAACACCGGCATCGGCCTCAGTTCGCCGGTGGTTTCGGAGGTTTCGTAGGGAACGTCTGGATGAAACCAGTCGAAGACGGTGTTGAGGCCGCTTGCCGGAACGAAAGCGGCGCTCGACGGCTTGTGGGCGTTGTAGATGCCCGCGCGCAGCATGCCCGTGGCATAGCGCTTGTTGTGGACGCCCATGAGAAGAAGGCCGCAACAGTCCTCGTCGACCATCGCCTTCTGCAGCCTCGCCAGGCGATAGTGCAGCATGCGGCCGACGTCGATGAAGTCCCCGGCCTCCTCGGGCGAGAAGACCGCATCGTCCGGCAGGGGAATGGTTGGAGCGTTCATCGGCGCCACTATCGGCCGGCGTTGTCACGCCGCAAGTTTTTTTCTACCGTCACATCATCCGGTCCCGTAGCTCAGCTGGATAGAGCGCTGCCCTCCGAAGGCAGAGGTCACAGGTTCGAATCCTGTCGGGACCGCCACGTATCCATTCGAGACCGGGAACGAGACCCAGGCGTCGCACTCCCTTGAAGGGGCGCCTCTTTGGGAACCGGGCCGGCATGCAAGTAGGGAAGCATCCATGGTTCGATCATCAGACATGCCCCGGCTCACCACCTGGCGCACCGGCGACAAGGTCTACAGGCCGTTCTCCGACGCCGAGATGAAGCGCCGCCAGGACGCCGTGCGGGACTGGATGGCAGCCCATGATGTCGATGCCACTCTGTTCACCTCGTACCACTGCATCAACTACTACTCGGGATGGCTCTACTGCGGTTTCGGACGCCGCTTCGGCCTGGTCATCGCGGCCGATGCGGCCACGACGATATCGACCGGAACCGATGGCGGACAGGCCTGGAGGCGCAGCTTCGCCGAGAACATCGCCTACACCGACTGGCGCCACGGCAACTACTTCGAGGCGGTGAAGAGCCTCACGAAGGGTGTGCGCCGCCTCGGCATCGAGTTCGATCACATGAACCTCGAGTTCCGGCGCGAGCTGGAAGAGGCGCTGCCCGGCGTCACCTTCGTGGACGTCGCCCGGCCATCGATGTGGATGCGCACCATCAAGTCCGCCGAAGAGATCTCGCTCATCAGGGAGGGCGCCCGCACGGCGGATATCGGCGGCGAGGCCTGCATCCGGGCGGTGGCCGCAGGCGTGCCCGAACATGAGGTGGCGATCGCGGTCACCGATGCGATGATCCGCGAGATTGCCGGCAACCACCCCTATGTCGAGCCGATGGAGACCTGGGCATGGCTCCAGTCCGGTCTCAACACCGACGGCGCCCACAATCCGGTCACCAACCGTGTCATCGAGTCAGGCGACATCCTCAGCCTCAATGCGTTCCCCATGATCTTCGGCTACTACGCCGCCCTCGAACGGACCCTCTTTTGCGAGAATGCCAGCGACGCCCATCTCGACCTGTGGGAAAAGAACGTCGCGGTGCACAGACGCGGCATCGAACTCATCCGTCCAGGCGCGAAGTGCCACGAGATCGCCGCGGAGCTGAATGAACTCTATCGTTCCTGGGATCTCCTTGAGTACCGCTGCTTCGGCTATGGCCACTCCTTCGGCGTGCTGAGTCACTACTACGGACGCGAGGCCGGCGTCGAACTGCGCGAGGATGTCGAAACCGAGCTCAAACCTGGCATGGTGGTTTCCATGGAGCCGATGATCCTGATCCCGGAAGGCCTGCCCGGCGCCGGAGGCTACCGCGAGCACGACATCCTGGTGATCCACGAGGACGGTGCGGAGAACATCACTGGCTTCCCGTTCGGCCCCGAGCACAACATCATCCGGAACTGAAAGGACGGCCAGAACCCATGGACTACCGCGACGAGGTGTATTTCGAGGCCCAGCCGGAACGCGAGATCGCGTTCACGCAGGACGAGTTCGATGCCCGCCTGGCGCGGATTCGCCAGGCCATGGCCGAGGCGGGAATCGACTGCCTGTTCCTGTCGTCCCCGGAGAGCATGTACTACGTCTCCGGCTACGTCTGCATGTGGTATCACACGGAAAGCCCCATCGAGTGGAGTGCCACCAACGGCATCGCCGTCCACGTCGACCACGACCGCTTCATCCATTTCGAAACCGAACGCGAGGCCGTCCTGACACGGACCTTCACGGTCTCCAAGGACACCCGCTACTTTCCCAAGTCGAGCTATCGAGACGGCACGGCGTTCATCGCCTCGGAACTGAAGGCCGAGGGCTGGCTCAAGGGCTCCGTCGGCCTGGAGATGCACGCGATGCGCCCCAACCGGGCGGTGAGCGAGCGCTTCCAGGCGGCCTTCGAGGCTGCCGGCGCGACGGTGATCGACGGCAGCCGCATCCTGAGGGAGGTGCGCTGGGTCAAGTCTGCCGCCGAAATGGCCTGCCTGAAGGAAGGTTGCCGCATTGCTGCGGCCGGTCTGACGAGGGCTCAGGAGGTGCTGCGTCCGGGAGTGACCGAACTCGAGGTGCAGGGAGAGGTGATCAGCGCCCTGGCGACGGCGGGTGGCGAACTCCAGTCCATGATGATGCCGGTGCTGTCGGGAAAGAAATCCAACGCCGCCCACGCCCTCGCCACGCGCCGCCGGATGCAGGCCGGCGAGACGGTGACCATCGACGTGGCCGGTGTCTGCAAGCGCTACCACATCAACTGTGCGCGCACCTTCAGCCTGGGCGAACCGAAGCCGGATGTGAAGGATGTGACCGACCGTTCGGCTGCCGTCATGGAGGTGGTGCGCGCATGCCTGAGACCCGGGCTGCCGGTGCGTGAGCTCAACGAGAAGGTCAAGGCTCACTACGAGGCCGAAGGGTTGTGGACGAGCCGCGGCTGGATCGGCGGTTACGAGATGGGTATCGGCTTCCTGTCCGACTGGGTCGGGAACTTCGTCTACGACCCGCTCTCCGAGAAGAATGCCGATCGCGTCTTCGAGGCCGGAACGGCGGTCAACCACGAGATCCAGATCTTCATGCCGCGGCACGTCGGGCAGTTCTTCATGATCGAATGCCTGCTCTTCGAGGAGGACCAGGCGTTCCTGGCCACACCGGAGGTTCCCTATTCGCTGATCGTCATCGAGTAGGGGTCAGTAGCCCAGAGCGATGCCGTCCTTGCGCGGTTCGCTGCCGCCGGCGAGCGTTCCCTTCTCCCAGTCGATCCAGATCGCCTGGCCGCCGCCGAACGGTTCCGGCGTGATGCCGAGCGGGTGACCGCGGTTGGCGAGGTCGTGCATGACGTGACCGGGAATCGCGGGCTCCATCATCGCCACACCGTCCTGGTAGCAGAAACGCGGCAGGTCGAGAGCCTCCTGGGGAGACATGCCGTAACAGAGCATGTTCTGGAGGACGTGCGTGTGCCCCCAGGGCTGGTAGTCGCCGCCCATGACACCGAACGGCATGATGGCTCTGTCGCCCTTGGTCAGCATGGCCGGAATGATGGTGTGCATGGGACGCTTGCCCGGCGCAATGGCGTTGCGGTGACCCGGTTCCAGCACGAACCCGCAGCCCCGGTTCTGCAGGGTCACGCCGGACTTCGGGGCGACCCTGGATGAACCGAACGAGAAGTAGAGCGAGTTGATGAAGCTTGCCGCGTTGCGGTCGCGGTCGACCACTGCAAGATAGACCGTCGAGGGGGTTGCCGGCAGTTCCGCGGGCGGAAGGCCGACCATGGCCCGGGCGGGATCGATGTGCGAGCGCAGCAGCGCGGTGTAGTGAGGGGAGAGAAGCGTGTCGACGGGCACGTCGGCCATGGCCGGGTCGGCGACGTAGAGCGCCCGGTCGCGAAAGGCCAGACGCCCCGCCTCCAGGGCAAGGTGGATGCGGTCCGCAGACAGCGGATCACGGCCCGGGGTGCCGTAGCCCTCGAGGATGTTCATCATCATGAGCGCCACGATACCCTGGCCGTTGGGCGGACATTCGTGGACGCGATACCCGGCGATGTCGGTCGAGATCGGCTCGACGTACTCTCCCGCGGCGCTGGCAAAGTCCTCGATCCCGTGCAGACCGCCGAGCTCCCCGAGGCGCGCGACGATGTCCTCGGCGACCCAGCCCTCGTAGAAGCCGGCACGCCCGCGGCCGGCGATTTCGCGCAACGTGGCGGCGAGCCGTGGTTGGGTGTGGATGGCGCCCGGTTCGGGCGCGCGGCCGTTGACGAGGAGAGTTCCGGCGGCATGCTGGTCGGCGGCAAGGCGCTGACGGGATGCGCGCCAGGCCTCGCCGATAACCGGCTGGATCACGTACCCTTCCTCGGCGAAGCCGATGGCGCGGTCCAGGACCTCGGCGATTCCCATGGTGCCGTGATCGTCGATCAGCCGGCACCAGGCATCGACGCAGCCCGGAACGGTGACGGCGTGCGCACTGTCGGCGGCGATGCGGGTGATGTTCCGTTCAAGGTACCAGGAGAGTTCCGCCTTTCGGGGCGCCCGTCCCGAACCGTTGTAGGCGACGATGCGCGACGATCCTTCAGGCGCGTAGAGGCAGAAGACGTCGCCGCCGATTCCGGTGGACATGGGCTCCACCACGGCCAGCACCGCTGCCGCCGCCACGGCGGCATCCATGGCGTTGCCCCCGTCCTTCAGGATGTCGAGCGCCGCCCTGGTGGCATCCCTGTTCGATGTCGCCGCCATGCCGTGCTGGGCATGGGTGGTCGTGCGGGGTGGCGAGGGAAATCCGCGCATGGTTCCTACCGCTTTCTCGGCTGGCCGATGGCGCGGCCGGCGTTGACATGATGGTCGATGGCGCCGTGTGCATGCACCGTTTCCTGGAGCTTCGTGCGGGCCCGGGGAAGGAACTCCATCATGGCGCGGGAATTGAGGTTGAAGCCGAGCGCCATCACCTCGTTGGTTGCCGCAAGGTAGCCCTCGTCGGCGTGGCTGAGGCTGTGGAAGATGTGAAACCGCTTGGAATCGGCGGCCAGCGCCTGGGTGGTGACGACCACCGGGGCATGGACCCTGAGTTCGTCCAGGTAGTTCACGTGGGTCTCGACGACGGCGTATTCGGCGCCGTCCCGTTCCTCGAGGGTCACTGGCTCGTTCATCCGGTCCCAGAACGCCGCTGTCGCGTAGTCGCAGATCAGCACGTAGTAGGCCATGTTGAGGTGTCCGTACTCGTCGATCCACTCGGGCTTGACGACGGCATTCAACTGGAAGAGCGGCGAATCGCTGGTCAAGAACGTCACCCCCTGCTTCATTGCGGTGAACGTTCTAGCTTTACGCCGGGGCTGCCGCAACGGCATGATCCAACCGGCGGCAGATCAAGGAGAGTCGCTGATGCCCCGACTTCACTTCGGCGAGGAGGAATTGGCGGAACGCAGGCGAAGGACCTGCGAACGCCTGCAGGAGGTGGGGCTCGATGCCCTGCTCATGTTCCGCCAGGAGAGCATGTACTACCTGACCGGATACGACACCGCCGGGTATGCGATGTTCCAGTGCCTGGTGTTGCGCGCCGATGGCGATCTCGTGCTGGTCACGAGATCGGCCGACCGGGAGCAGGCGGCCTTCACGTCGATGATCCCGGACGTGCGCATCTGGGTCGATCGCGGCGGCGCCAATCCGGCTGACGATGTGCTGGCCGTGCTGGAGGAAAAGGGACTTCGGGGCTGCCGGTTCGGCGTCGAACTCAATGCCTGGGGCCTGACCGGCCAGCACTGGGTCATGATGGAGAAGGCACTCAGCGGATTCGGCACCTGGGAGGATGCCAGCGATCTCGTTCAGGCGTTTCGCCTGATCAAGAGTCCTGCCGAACAGGACCATGTCAGGAAGGCGGGTGCCCTCGCCGATGCCGGACTGGAGGCGTTGCATCGCACCATTGCCGCCGGTGTTGACGAGAGCATGCTCTACGCTGCCCTGGAACGGGCCATCCTCGAAGGCGGAGGCGACTATCCGGCAGGCCGGCCGATCATTGCCTCGGGCGACGGCGCGCTGCTCGTGCGCTACTTCACCGGCCGGGACATCATTGGCGATCATGACCAGGTGCAGCTCGAGTTCGCCGCCGCCTGGCGGCACTACCATGTGGCCATCATGAGAACGGTCCTGACCGGGCGCGCCGGCGACCGTCACAGAATGATGCACGACGCCTGCGTCGAGGCCCTCGCCGCCTGCCAGGAGACCGCGAGACCGGGGGCCGCCTTCGGCGACATCTACGATGCCCACGCCCGGGTGATGGATTCGCACGGTCTGAAGGACTGCAGGCTGAATGCCTGCGGCTATTCGCTCTCCGCCAACTATCCGCCGTCCTGGATGGAGGAGCCGATGATCTATCATGGCAATCCGGCCGAAGTGAGGCCGGGCATGGTCATCTTCATGCACATGATTGTCGTCGACAGCGCCCGCCAACTGACCATGAGTCTGGGTGAGACCGGTATCGTTCATGACGACCGTTTCGAGCCGGTTTCCTCGATGCCCCATGACCTGGTCGTGAGATAGGAGAGGGACCATGGCTGCCCATCCCCTGAGGTTGCCGACCGACGAAGAATGCGAGCGGTTTCGCATCGACGGCGCCGTGGCCCTGAAAGGCGTCTACCAGGAAGACTGGGTCGACCTGCTGCGCCGGGGCGTGGCACAGGCCATGCAGAGCGAGGGTCCCTACACCAGGCGCATCCAGGATGCAGGCGATCCTGCTTTCTTCACCGATTACGTGGCATCGGACCGGGTGCCGGAACTTCGCCGGTTCGCCCTCGAGGGTCCGGCTGCGGAGCTGTCGGCCGCCCTCATGAAGTCGCGGCGCGCCAACTTCCTGTTCGACGGGATTTTCGTCAAGGAACCGGGAGCCACCAAGAAGAGCACCTGGCACCAGGACCAGCCCTACTACTGCGTGGCCGGCCGCCAGATCGTCGTCCTGTGGGCGCCGCTCGATCCGGTGCCCGCCGACGTGTGCCTGAATTGCGTGAAGGGGTCGCACCGGTGGGGGACGGCCTTCCGTCCCGTCCGGTTCCGCGATGGCGCAGACTTCGGCCGTGGCCAGGATGACGGTTATCACGATCCGCCCGATGTCGATGGCGCCTATGCCGACAGGCTCCTCGCCTGGGATCTCGAGCCTGGGGATGTCATCGCGTTCCACGGCATGACCATTCACGGCGCACCGGGCAATGCGCAGGCCTCGCGGCGGCGCCGGGCAACCAACTCGACGTGGGTCGGTGACGATGCGGTCTATGTCCGCCACGCCGGAGTCATGGAGCCCGACTTTCCCGATTGCGGCCTTGATCCAGGAGATCCGCTGGACTGCGCCCGGTTCCCCCGCGTCTTCGATGCCGGACGGGAACACCCTTCGCCGGCCTGAGGGCCACGGTCTCACTTCCCGCCATGGGACATATCGTCTGGATTGCCAGCTACCCGAAGTCGGGCAACACCTGGGTGAGGGCCTTCCTGCACGAGATCCTGCGCCAGGACGGCGGCACCTTCGATCTCGACCGGATGGCGCAGACGGCGGGAAACGAGGCATCGATCGACAACTATCGCGCGATCGATCCGCGGCCCTGGAGCCGCTGGACTCCGGGGGAGGTGGCGCGAGCCCGGCCGGCCGCTCAGGCCGCCTTCGCCCGGCGCCATCGCCAGGTGGTGTTCTGCAAGACCCACCTTGCGGTGCTGAGATCCCGGGGCCGGTCCACCATCAACATGGATGTCACCGCCGGGGCCATCTACATCGTGCGCAACCCGCTCGACATCGCGCCGTCCTATGCCGATCACCAGGGCGTGCCGCTCGACGTTGCGATCAACCTCATGAACCTTGAAAACCACGAGACGCCCTCCACCGAAAGCCATGTCTCGGAACTCCTGGGCAGCTGGTCACAGAACGTGGAGACCTGGACGCGGCGCTCGCTGCCGGGACTTCACGTCATGCGCTACGAGAACATGCTGACCAGTCCGGTGGCGGCATTCTCGGACCTTGCGGCATTCCTCAAGCTGAAGGTGTCCCGCAGGCGGATCAAGGAGTCGGTCAGGACAACCGCCTTCGCGAATCTGCGGCGCCAGGAGGACGAGAAGGGATTCGGTGAACGTTCCGCGCCACAGAAGCGCTTTTTCCGCCAGGGCCGCGCCGGGACGTGGCGCACCGAGCTTTCCGCCAGCCAGGTTCAGGAGATCACCTCGCGCAACGAGGCGATGATGCGAAAGTTCGACTACTGGAAGGACGTGGAGACATGAGCACGGTTGACGTGGCAGGCAACCTCGATGCCGTGCAGGCGGAGATTGGCGCCGCCATCCGCGAGGCCGGCCGCCAGGCCGGTTCGGTGACGCTCGTCGCCGTGACCAAGACCCATGACGCAGAGCGCATCCGTCCCGCCATCGAGGCCGGACACCGCGTGTTCGGCGAGAACCGGGTTCAGGAGGCGTCGTCGAAGTGGCCGGCCCTGCGCCAGGAGCAGGAAGGCCTCGAACTCCACCTGGTCGGCTCCCTGCAGACCAACAAGGCTCTCGACGCCGTCACCCTCTTCGACGTGATCGAAAGCGTCGACCGGCCACGGCTGATCACCGCTCTCGTCAAGGCAATGGCCAGAACCGGACGCTGCCCACGATGCTTCATCCAGGTCAACACCGGCGAGGAGGAGCAGAAGGCGGGCTGCCTGCCCGCCGCCGCCGATGGCCTGATCGCCGAGGCGCGGGCGGCGGGACTCGATGTTGCCGGGCTGATGTGCATCCCGCCCTTCGATGGGGAGCCGTCGCCCCACTTTTCCCTCATCGCCGATATCGCGCGGCGCAACGGTCTCACACAACTGTCGATGGGCATGTCGGCGGACTACGCCACCGCGATTGCCCATGGCGCCACACATGTCCGTGTTGGCACGGCCATCTTCGGCAGCCGCCGCTCCTGACGGCGCTCGCCTTGCCGGACGTTCTTGACCGGCGCCACAGGGCGCGCCATAAGCACGCGTTCCCCGACCTGGAGCCTCCCCGATGAAACGGGTCTTTTCCGGCGTTCAGCCGACCGGCAACCTCCACCTTGGCAACTATCTGGGCGCTCTCAAGCGCTTCGTGGCCATGCAGGACGACTACGAGTGCATCTACTGCATCGTCGACCTCCATGCCCTCACCATGCCGTGGGATCCCGACCAGTTGCGTGACGCCACGCGGGAGGTGGCGGCGGGTTTCATGGCCTCGGGGCTCGATCCGGAACGCTGCATCGTCTTCAACCAGAGCCAGTGTTCGATGCACCTGCGCCTGCAATGGGTCCTCGCCTGCCTCACTCCGCTCGGGTGGCTCAACCGCATGACCCAGTTCAAGGAAAAGGCGGGCAAACAGAGGGATAACGCGAGCCTCGGCCTCTACGGCTACCCGGTTCTCCAGGCGGCCGACATCATCGGCTACCACGCCACCCATGTGCCGGTTGGCGCTGACCAGAAGCAGCACCTCGAATTGTCCCGCGACATCGCCGGCGCCTTCAACCACACCTTCGGCGTCGACTTCTTCCCGCTTCCCGAGGCCGTCATCCTGGGCGAGGCCACCCGCGTCATGTCGCTGCGGGACGGCCGCTCCAAGATGTCGAAGTCCGATCGAAGCGACTATTCGCGCATCAATCTCACAGATGACAGGGACACCATCGCGCTGAAGATCCGCAAGGCGCGCACGGACAGCATCATGGGTGTGTCGTTCGATCCGGAGAACCGGCCGGAAGCCTCCAACCTGGTGACGATCTATGCGTCGCTGGCCGGAGTGAGCCGGGACGCGGTGCTGGATGAATACCGGAGCGCCAGGTTCAGCGACTTCAAGGCCCGTCTCGCGGACCTCGCCGTGGAGACCCTGGGACCGGTTGGCGAGGAAATGAAGCGGCTGTCGGCGGATCCGGGCTACGTCGACAGCGTGCTGCGCGAGGGTGCGGCACGGGCCCGGGCCATCGCCGAACCGATTCAGAAGGAGGTCGAGGAGCTTACCGGTTTCCTGGTGCCGTGATCGACCGGTGCCGGCGCACGCAGGTGAAGAACACGGGCTCCCGGCCTGCCGCCCTCGCCTTGGCCTCGTAGCGTGTCGCTGGCCAGTCGGACGGACGACGATGAGACCACTGAAGGTCCTGACTGCCCTCGAGCGCCCGCTTCATGTCAAGGGCGTAGTCCTCGATATCGGTCGCCAGGCGCAGTTCCCCGCCGTCGACGAGGAGGCCCGACAACCGCGCCACGCTCGCCTGGTTGACGAAGCGACGCTTCCTGTGGCGCGCCTTGGGCCAGGGGTCGGGGAAGAGAACGAAGATGCGTTCGAGGCAGGCAGGCGGAAGGGATTCGAGAAGCACGCTGACGTCCGCGTCGAGAATCCTGACGTTGGCAAGACCATGGCGCTCGACGAGGACCAG
Source organism: Alphaproteobacteria bacterium (assembly GCA_965207785.1). Lineage (GTDB taxonomy): Bacteria > Pseudomonadota > Alphaproteobacteria > SP197 > SP197 > SP197. Next base: position 574,144 of record CBDBNO010000012.1, read on the forward strand.
CAGGTTCGCCACGCCGTTCAGCCACACCTCGGCGCCGATCAGCGTGACCTCTGGATGGCGTTCGGCCTGCCAGGCAAGATGCTCGCCGCCGCCAAACCCGATTTCCAGCCAGAGGCGTTCGCCAGGCTCGTGATCGGCTATGCCATCCTCGCCGATGCCAACCCGCAGGTTCGGCAACAGCGTATCGACCAGGAGCTGGCGACGGGGCGAAAGCCTGCGCCCCCGGCGGCGTCCCCAGGTCTGCCCGCCGGTCAGGAGAAGGCGTTCCTCAGTTCGCCGGCAAGGTCGGTTCTCTCCCAGGAAAATCCGCCGTCGGCCTCAGCCTCGCGCCCGAAGTGACCGTAGGCGGCCGTGCGTTCGTAGATCGGCCGGTCGAGACCGAGGTGATTGCGGATTCCGCGGGGCGTGAGGTCCATGACCTGCCGCAACACTTCCTCGAGGCGCCGCTCGTCGACCTCACCGGTGCCGGCGAGATCGACGTAGAGCGACAATGGATCTGCAACGCCAATCGCGTACGCCACCTGGATGGTGCAGGTGCCGGCCAGCCCTGCCGCGACAACGTTCTTGGCCAGGTAGCGGCAGGCGTAGGCGGCGGACCTGTCCACCTTGCTCGGATCCTTGCCCGAGAAGGCGCCGCCTCCGTGGGGAGCGGCGCCGCCATAGGTGTCGACGATGATCTTGCGGCCGGTCAGGCCACAGTCGCCATCGGGGCCACCGGTGACGAACTTGCCCGTGGGATTGACATAGAAGCGGTCGTCCGGACACATCCAGCCGTCAGGGAGAACGTCGACGACATGGGGCCTGACGATCTCCCGGACCGCATCCTGATCGAGTGCCTCGTCATGCTGGGTCGAAACGACCACGGAGGTGGCATGGACCGGCCGGCCGTTCTCGTAGGCGAGCGTCACCTGGCTCTTTGAATCCGGTCCCAGTTCACGTGCCGCGCCATTGTGGCGCGCGTCGGCCAGGGATTTCAGAATGCGATGCGCATAGTGCAGCGGCGCCGGCATCAGCGAGACTGTCTCGCTGCAGGCGTAGCCGAACATGATTCCCTGGTCGCCCGCTCCCTCTGCGCGGTTGCCGGAGGCATCGACGCCCTGCGCGATGTCGCTCGACTGGGCGTGGAGCTTCACGGTGACCGAAAGGTGGCGCCAGTCGAAACCCGGTTGCTCATAGCCGATATCCCTGACGGCGTTGCGCGCCAGCGCCTCGACCTTCTCCTGCAAGCGGTCGGGATCCATGAGGTCGCCCGGTCCCCGCACTTCGCCGGCGACGACAACGGTTCCCGTGGTGGCAAGGGTTTCGCAGGCCACCCGCGCATGCACCGGATCGGCGGCAAGGAAGGCATCGACAACGGCATCGGAGATCCGGTCGCAGACCTTGTCCGGATGGCCTTCCGACACGGATTCGCTCGTAAACAGGTAATCGCTCCGGGGCACGGCCGGCCTCCCGTCTGACATGAGAACAAGGGCACATGCCCTCATGGTCAAGACACTTACCGAAGGCTGATTGATAATCAAGGACGACGCCACGCCTGAGGAAACACGATCTGGACGACCTGCCGATCAGGATGCGATGGGTCAGCCATGTTCCGGGATCCGTCCTTTTGCCGAATCGCGAACAGCGTGACAGGACGCCTCGCTGCTTGACGCGCGTCACTGACCTGGCAGCAGGTCGATGCCACCGCACCGCAGCAACCGCGTGTCCGCCGTCACCAGTGTCAGGCTGTACACCTTGGCAGTGGCGACAATGAAACGATCCGCAGGATCCTGGTAATCGAGGTCCACGGTGCGGCTGGCGATTGCCACATCGATGGTAAGCGGAGCCTCGGTAACAGGGGCGGTCGATATCGCCTTGCGAAGCCAACGGAGGGGATCGGTATGGAGCACGACCCGGCCGCGTTCGGCGAGAAGCAGGGCCTCCCACACGCTGATCGGGGAGAGAAGGAGCTCGGTCTCACCGGATTGCAAGGCACTGCTTGCAGAATCGCCCAGCCGTTTCGGGTCGAGAAGACTCCACAACCAGATGTGCGTGTCGAGCAGTAGCCTCATCTACCTGAGGACATCCCATTCCGAGAGGTCTGCCGCCGGTGCGACGAGATCGTCACGGATCTCGCCGTCGTCCTGCAACGCGCCGAGCCACTCTCCGGCCGGCGAAGGCGGTGGCGGCACAATCTGGGCGACCGGCTTGCCGAAGCGGGTCACCAGAACAGGCTTGCGAGACCTTCCCACCCGGTCGAGAACGGCCAGGCAGGTCGCCTTGAACTTCGAAATCTGAATCTCTTCCATGGACTCATTTATACCATGGTCTGAGTCCATGGTCAATCCAACACCGTCTGACGCGAAACATGTCAGATCATCAGGAGATCTGCCCACAACACTGCGTCATGAACGAAGATATGTCTGTCGCACGCTGTGGCCTGCGGGGTGCCGTCTTCCGCAGTCTGTCAGGCCGCAGTGGACCCGCTCTGTGCTGCGCGGCCCAGATCGATCGTCAGCGCCGCATCAGGGCGGCGAGAATGAAGGCCAGGCCGGGCAGCAGGATGATCAAAAGTGTCCAGTTGCCGTATCGGGCCCACGGCGTGGGGTGTTCGAGGGGGGCGGGCAGGGCGACGTCGAGGATGCCGCTGTGACCGAGCGGCATGCTCGCCACCACCCGGCCGAGGGGATCGATGACGCCGCTGATTCCCGTGTTGGCCACGCGGACGACGGGAAGCCCCTGTTCCACCGCGCGCAGGCGCGCCGCCTGGAAGTGCTGGTAGGGACCGCTCGATATGCCGAACCATGCGTCGTTGGTGATGTTGAGGAGCCACCGGGGTGGTCGGAGCGGATCGGTGATGCCTGTGGGAAAGATGATCTCGTAACAGATCAGCACGCCGAAGTCCGGCAGGCTTGCAAGGCGGATGGTGGCCGGTCCGGGGCCGCGTCCCATGTCGCGCATGCCGGGAGCAATGGTGTCGATGGGCAGGATCCCGCGCAACGGCACGTACTCCCCGAACGGCACCAGGCGGTACTTGTCGTAGAGGGTCACCGGTCCCTTGCCGGAGAAGACCAGGAGGCTGTTGCGCGCCTCGAGCTCACCACCGGCTCCGGGAACGGCGCGGATGGCGCCCGCCATGATGACGCCTCCCGGCGGGGACGCGGCGGCGAAGGCCGACAGGACGGCAGGCTCGCCGAGGAGCGTGGGGGGAAGGGCCGCTTCCGGCCAGATGACGGCAACGGGAGGCTCCCCGGCCGGAGCCAGGGAACTCAGCGCCATGTGGCGGGCAAAGTGGTCCTCGAGGAGCGCTCTCTCCCACTTCAGGTGCTGTTCGATGTGTGGCTGAACAAGGCGCAACACCGGACCCGAATGGTTGTCCCTGTTCTGAAGGCGCAACTCTCCGGCCGCCCAGGCAAGGGCGATGACGGCGATCGAGACCGCCAGGCCGCCCGCCACGCGGCGGGGGGTGAAGCGGCCAGCCGGCGCCACGGCGACAGGCGCGAGGCTCGCGATCAGGACGATGGCGCTCAAGAGCCAGGGGCCGCCCAGGGCGCCCCCCTGGATGAGGCTGTCGGAGAGAGCCAGTGAGGTGCCCACGAGATTCCACGGGAATCCCGTCAGCAACCAGCTGCGGACCCACTCCAGGACCAGCCAGGCGACGCCGAGAGCGACAATCCGTGCGCGCTGGCCCGGCACCATGCCGGCGAGGCCCGACGCCAACGCCGGAAAGAGACCGAATCCGGCGGCGATGGCAAGAAGGGCCAGGGGATAGAGCCAGGCGTGCCGTTCCGGATCCACCAGGAGGGCGTTGGCGATCCAGTAGAACGATGCAGCGGAGAACCCGCAGCCGAACCACCAGCCATCCAGGAAGGCGCCGGCGCCGCGCCGGTGGCCGGAGATGAGCCAGGCGAGTCCGCTGAACGCGACCACGGCGCCCGGCAACAGGTGAAAGGGGGGAAGTGCGGCCGCCAGCAAGGCGCCCAGGCCAAGGGCCAACAACCGGCGGCGCCAGCCTGTGAGGGCGGTCAGCCGCGCAATGCCGTCACTGTCAGCCGCGCTGGCTGGCACGTCTCACGCGCAGACGCTTGATATGCCGCGGATCGGCGTCGACGATTTCGAACTCGAGCCCTGATGCATGCGCGATGATCTCGCCGCGCATCGGAATGCGGCCAGCCATGGTGTGGACGAGCCCGCCGACGGTGTCGATGTCCTCGTCTCTCGATTCGTCCTGCAGTGTCGAGCCGGTCATGGCTTCGAGTTCGCTGACGGGCGCGCGGGCATGGGCGTCGATCACGCCGCCGGGCTGTTCGGCAAGAAGAACCCCGTCTTCGGCATCGTGCTCATCCCAGATTTCGCCGACGATGGGTTCCACCAGATCCTCGATGGTGGCGAGGCCGTCGATGCCTCCGAATTCGTCGACCACCAGCGACAGGTGCGTGCGGGCCGTGCGCATCTTGATGAGAAGATCGACCACCGGCATCGACGGAGGAACAAACAGGACTTCGCGCACCAGGCTGGCAAGGCTGGGGGCCTGCCTGTCCTCCGGCAATCCCCAGTGATCGAGGAAATCCCGGACATGGACCATGCCGATCGGGTCGTCGAGGGTCTCGCGGTAGACCGGCAGCCTGGAATGCCCGGACTTGCGCATGATCTCGACGACCTCGGTGAGCGTCGTTGCCTCCTCGACGGCGACGATATCGGCATGGGGCACCATGACATCGTCGACCGTGAGCTCGCCAAAGCGCAGCAGATTGGACAGCATTGAGCGCTCGGCATCGGAGAACTCCGTTTCGCTGCCATCGTCGGCCTCGAGAAGTTCCTCGACTGACTCCCTCAGGGTGTCGCCATTGCGGCCGCTGACCAGACGGCGCAACCAGCCGGCAAGGCCTGAAACCGGGGTCTGGGACGATCGGCCGTTCACATCGTGTCCGAAAGGTAGGGGTCGGAGATGCCAAGGGTCTCGAGCACGGCGCGCTCCATCGCCTCCATCACACCGGCGTCCGCGTCTGTCTCGTGGTCGTAGCCGAGCAGATGAAGGGTCCCGTGAACGGCGATGTGAGACAGGTGATCGGTGAGCGCCGTGGCCCGGCGGCTTGCATCGTCAACGACGGTCTCCCTGGCAATGACGATGTCGCCCAGCGCGATGTCGCTGCCGGGCGGAGAACCGGCGGGGGGCCGCAGACGTGTCCCCGGGGAGCGGTCGTCGCTGGGGAACGAGAGAACGTCCGTCGGCCGGTCGATACACCGCCAGCGCCCGTTGAGGTCGGCCAGCATGCGGTCGTCTGCCATGACGACCGTCACCGTGACCGTCTCCCCGGAACAGGCGACCTGGAGCGCTCTCGTGCAGGCTCGCTCCACGACGTCGTCGGCTCCCGGCAGATCGCTCAGCCAGGCCCCGTCCACGACCTCGACGTCGACATGTACCGTCCCGGATCGACTGCAGGCGCCATCGTCTTCCGTCATGGCGCTTCCCGCTGGTCGTCCGCATCCCAAGCGCGAACGATCTTCGCCACGAGCGGGTGCCGGACGACGTCGACATCGGTGAACCTGACAACCTCGATGTCTTCGACGGATTCGAGGATGCGCACGGCATCGGTCAGTCCGGAAACCTGGCCTTCGGGCAGATCAACCTGTGTCAGGTCGCCGGTCACCACCATGCGTGCATTCTCGCCAAGGCGGGTCAGGAACATCTTCATCTGCATCCGCGAGGTGTTCTGGGCCTCGTCGAGTATGACAAAGGCGTTGGAGAGTGTCCGCCCGCGCATGAAGGCCAGCGGCGCCACCTCGATGTCGTCGGACGCCAGCCGGCGATTGGCCTTGTCGGCCGGCATGGTGTCGTAGAGCGCGTCATAGAGAGGGCGAAGGTAGGGGTCGACCTTCTCGCGCAAGTCGCCCGGCAGGAACCCGAGCCGTTCGCCGGCTTCCACCGCCGGGCGCGACAGCACGATGCGATCCACGTCGCCAGCCTCCAGCATGGCGACGGCGACAGCGACGGCAAGATAGGTCTTGCCCGTTCCGGCAGGGCCGAGCGCGAACACCATGGACGATGTCGTCAGGGTCTTGAGGTAGCGCGCCTGGTTGAGGGTGCGCGGCGTGATGCGCCGTCGCGAGGTCTTCACCACGGTGTTCGAGATCGCCGGATCGCCCGCCATGCGGAGCATGGCCTCGACTTCGGCGGGACCGACGGTGAGGCCGTCCTTGAGGCGTCCGTAGAGACCATTGAGAACCAGGACGGCCGTTCCGGCCGGTTCCGAAGGCCCGGCAATGCTGACCTGATTGCCGCGGCAGGTCAGCGAGACGCCGAGTTCCTGTTCGATGCGCACGAGGTGGCAGTCATGCCAGCCGTAGAGGGGAGGCCAGCAGGTTGTTGTCCTCGAAAGCCAGGACGCGTGGTGCCGGGGTCTCGTCACGGACCGGAGGAGACGTCATCAGGCTGCCAGCATCCCGGCCATGCTGTTGGCCCGGGCCTCGGTGAGGGTGACATCCATCAGCGATCCGAGGTGGCGTTCACCGGCATCGACGTGTACGGCCTGGAGCCAGGGGCTGCGGCCGACCAGTTGGTGGGAGTATCGCCCCCTTCGTTCAAGGAGCACCGGAACCGTATGGCCGACGGTGGCGCGATTGAACGTGTCCTGCTGGTCCTTGAGAAGGCGCTGCAGTATTCCGAGCCTCTCTGCCTTGACCTCGTCCGGCACCTGTCCCTTTGCTGCCGCCGCCGGGGTTCCCGGGCGCGGGCTGTACTTGAAGGAGAAAGCCGAGGCATAGGACACTTCGCGCACCAGGGCGAGCGTGGCGTCAAAGTCGGCATCGCTTTCACCGGGGAAGCCGACGATGAAGTCGCCCGAAATGGCCATGTCCGGCCTCGCCTCGCGAATGGCCGCGATGACTCCGAGGTAGTCGGCCGTGGTGTGACGCCGGTTCATTGCCTTCAGAATCCGGTCGCTGCCCGACTGTACGGGCAGGTGCAGGTACGGCATCAGGCTGTCGATCTCGCCATGGGCGCGGATGAGGTCGCCGGACATGTCCGACGGGTGGGATGTCGTGTACCGGATGCGTCTGAGGCGATCGAGCGATGCCAGTTCGCCGATCAGACGCGCCAGGGTCCATGGTCTGCCGTCGGTACCCTCGCCGTGCCACGCATTGACGTTCTGCCCGAGCAGGACGATTTCCACCACTCCTGATGACAGCAGTGCCCTCGCCTCGTCGAGAATGTCACGGGCCGGCCGCGAAAACTCCGCGCCGCGGGTGTAGGGAACGACGCAGAAGGTGCAGAACTTGTCGCAGCCCTCCTGGATCGACAGGAAGGCGACACGACCGGCACCCGGACGCCGTGACGGCAGGCTGGTGAAGCGGGGCTGAGCCGGAAAGTCGGTGTCGATCACCGTGCCGCCTTCGTTGGCGTGGCGCGTGATCAACTCGGGCAGGCGATGATAGGTCTGGGGTCCGACGATGACATCGACAACGGGTGCCCGGCGGGCCATTTCCTCGCCTTCGGCCTGGGCGACACAGCCGGCCACCGCGATCATGAGATCACCGCCGGCCTCGCGTCTGCGCTCCTTGAGTGCGCGCAGCCGTCCCAGTTCCGAATAGACCTTCTCGGCGGCCTTTTCACGGATGTGGCAGGTGTTGAGGACGATCATGTCGGCGTCCTCGGCCGATTCCGTTTCCCGGTAGTCCAGGCGTGCCAGGACATCCGCCATGCGACCGGAGTCGTAGACGTTCATCTGGCAGCCGTAGGTCTTGACGAAGAGTTTCTTGGACAAGCGCGTCCGGATGTTCCGCTGACTGTCGTCGGGCTCAGGCGCCCCTGGCAGTTGTGCAACCTTGTCCAATCTTCCCTGGAACCCTGATCGCTGTCAATGACTTCGTGCGCCGCCCTCGGGCCGGCTCTCGCCGGAGCGCCCGGTGAGCTTGCGCAGACGCCGCCTTCGGCGCCGCGGTGGCAGCCGACCTGCAAGTGCCAGCGCGTGGCCCTCCCGGATGGTGTCCTCGCAGTGACGGGCCAGGGAGCGCCGGTTGCCGCCGGCTGCGGTGATGGTTGTCGCCGGATGGAACTGGACGACGACCGTCACGACTCCCGCCTTCAGCATCTCCCACATGTGGGGAAGAAGGTCCATGTCCCCGTACCAGGCGTAGAGCGGACGCATTTCACGGTCCATCGGCAGGTTGGAGAAGCGGGTGTAGGAAAGGGATACCGGCTGGACGGTCACCTCCCTTCCCCCCACCTGATTCTGGGCCGAGGCGAAGAGCGCGCTCTTGAAGGGAAGAATCCTGTTGCCGTCGCCGGTGGTCCCTTCCGGAAACAGGATCAGTTGCTCGCCCGCTTGCAGACGCTCGCTGACGGCATCCATGTGCTGGCCTATTCGGGTCCGGCGGCGGTCGACAAAGACGGTGCGCTGCAGTTTGGCGAGCAGACCGAAAAACGGCCAGGTGCCGACCTCCGCCTTGGCGACGAAGCTGCCCCGGATGAGGGCGCCGAGAATGGCAATGTCGAGATAGGACGTGTGGTTGCACACATAAAGACAGGGATGGCGACGGCAGGGACGCCCCCTGACATCAAGGTTGACGCCGATCATCTGCAAGACAATGCGGTGGTAGAACTGCGGGAAGGCGTGACGGGCCCGACGGCCGGCTGCCAGCAAGGCGAACTGCACCGGTATGCAGACCAGAGTCCAGCCGAGATAGAGTGCGGCGCGGGCAAGACCGACGGAGATCATGCGCCGCCAGGTCCGGTCCCGGCCTCGCCATCGCCGCGGTAGCGCCGGCCGTAGCGGCCTTCCACCACCGACACGTCGAGCAGGACGCAGACGTCCGTGGTGTTGAACTGGTGATCGATGACCGCACCGTCGCCAAACCGGCAGCCGGCCCGTGCGTAGCCCTTGATAAGAGGCGGCAGACTGGCCAGGCCCTCTGAAGTGTCGAACGTTCCGGGAGCCAGCCGTTTCATGTCGACATAGAGATGATCGAGTGCGCGGGGACGCAGAGCGGCAGGGGCGGCGAGGTGGTAGGCCATGTGGGAGAGCGGCAGGGCGAGACTGTCGGGGTCGGTGCCATGGAGGCTGGCGCAGCCGAACATGAACGCGATGTCATGCTGCACCACATAGGCGCCGAGGCCGCGGAACAGTGCCTGGATGGCGGCTCCCGCCCGGTAGTTCATGTCGACACAGCTGCGTCCGAGTTCCACCAGTTCACCATCGATGGCAAGGAGGCGGGAGATATCGAATTCGCCTGCGGTGTAGAACGTGCAAGCGTGTCCCAGGACCGACCGACGCAGCAGTCTCATGGTGGCGACAACGGCGGAGTCACCATCTTGCGTCGTGTCGCGCACGATGAGGTGTTCGCAGATGTCGTCGAAGGTGTCGAAGTCCCGTTCCAGCTCGGTCATCCGGGGTGTGGGGCGAGCCTTCATTTCCTTGTAGAAGACGCGGAAGCGCAACCGCTGCACGGCCTGGAGTTCTGCCTCGCTGTCGACGAGGCGCAGTTCCAAGGGCCCGAGTCTCAGCCCTTTCGACAGTGCGCCCTGGTCGCGGGACCCGGAGATCATGGCTGAAGCGATATGCCGCAATCAGGTGTCGGAGCCGGGCTTCAGCGCCCGTCCGTAAAGCTCCATGCGATGATCGATCAGATCGTAGCCCAGTCGTCTCGCGATTCTGACCTGGAGTTCCTCGAGTTCGGGATCCAGGAACTCGACGACCACGCCGGTATCGATGTCGATCAGGTGATCGTGGTGCTCATCCTGGTCGGCAGTTTCGTAGCGGGCCCGCCGACCCCCGAAGTCATGGCTCTGGATGATTTCCGATTCCTCGAAGAGGCGCAGCGTGCGGTAGACTGTCGAGATGCTGATGCGCTCGTCGATTGCCGATGCGCGGCGATAGACTTCCTCGACATCCGGATGGTCGTCGGCATCCGAAAGCACCCTGGCGATGACACGGCGCTGCTCGGTCATCTTGAGGCCCTTGTCGAGACATGCGTGTTCGATCTGTGAAGTCATGATGCGGGCACGGACCGGAACAGCCTGGCACCGGTCCGCATGTGTCCTCTTGTTTTGTGTGGTTGCCGGCAAGTCTAGACCAAAGGACGAGGCAGTGCCATGCCTCGACAGTTTGACTGCCAGCGTGACGTGCGTCCGGCGTTTCGCTAAGGGGGGTCGCGTTGGATGTAACGCAATCAAACCACGAACCGAATCACTGAATTCTTGTCAGCTGCACATGCGTGTGGCGGGCACCAGTAAAGATACGAGAGTCATTGGCAGGCGCGCATCGTCGGATGTTGGCACTCGGCGCCGCCGAGTTACCGCAACGCCAATAACGAAACACTCTCTTCGACGAAGCGCATAGTCATCGGAGCGCGACGAGCCGGAGGACGCGTCCACCGCCTCGGGGTCTCCCCCAAGGGCAGTTGAATTGGAAGAAATAATAACTATATTTTCTGACAAGCGCATGGAGAGATCGACCGATGACCGGCGTGGCCGATGCAATCATGAGGCGGGTGAGCGCGCACGGTCGGGACCGGTGGGTGTGCACGCCCAAGGACTTCCTGGACCTCGGCAGCCGGGAGGCCGTCGACCAAGCGCTTTCGCGCCTCGTCAGGGCCGGGCGGCTGCGCCGCGCCGGCAGGGGTCTCTACGATCTGCCGCGCATCAGCGCCGTGCTGAACCGGCCTGCGCCGGTCGACCTCGACGCTGCCGTCGCCGCGCTGGTGCGGCGCGACGGCATCCGGATCATGCCCGATGGCGCGACCGCCGCGCATCGACTCGGCCTGACCAACTCGGTGCCGGCAAGGGCCGGCTACGTCACCGATGGCGCCACCCGCACGGTCGGGATCGACGGCGGGACGATCCGCTTCCGCCACGCCGGCCCCCGCGTCATGCGCTGGGCGGACCGGCCGGCGGCGTCGGCGGTCCAGGCGCTGCGATGGCTCGGCCCCGACGCTGCCCTGGACGCGCGGGTCGTCGCGGCCCTGAAGCGCCATCTCCCCGAGGCGGCGAAGCGCGACCTTGTCCGGAACGGGCGGGACCTGCCCGGCTGGGCGCTGCCGCTCGCGCGCGACATCGCGGCCGAGGACGCCGTGGCAGCATGACGGAGGACGCCTTCGCGTCTTTTCTCGCCCTGCCGGACCGGGACAGGGGGGACGTCTTCGCCGCCGCCGCGAACCGCCTCGACACCGTGCCGGTCTACGTCGAGAAGGATTTCTGGGTCTGCCTCGTCCTCGACGCGCTCTTCAATCGGCTGCCTGCAGGGCACCCGAAGCTGCTGTTTAAGGGCGGGACCTCTCTGTCCAAGGCGTTCGGGCTGATCCGGCGGTTCTCGGAGGACATCGATCTCGTGGTCCATCGCGACGCCCTGGGCTTCGCGGGTGACCGCGATCCTACGACCGCGGCCGGCCTCTCGAACAAGCGAAGGAGCGCCCTGTTCGACGAGTTGGCGGGAGCCTGCGGCGCCTACGTCCTCGGCGACTTGAAGGCCGCCCTGACGGAACTGATCGGCGGCCTGACGGAGGGATTCGCCGTAGGGCCCGACCCGGACGACGTTGGCGGGCAGACGCTCCTCGTTGCGTATCCCACCCTCTATCCCGGTGGCGACGCCTCCTATGTGCGCCCGCGCGTCAAAATCGAGGCCGGTGCGCGCTCGGCGCTCAAGCCCGTCGTCACCCGTGCCGTTTCTCCCTATGTCGGCGGCGAGATGCCCGACTGGGCGTTCGACGTCGGGAACGTCGCGACGCTCGCGCCGGAGCGCACCTTCTGGGAGAAGCTGCTAATTCTGCACGGCCTGCATTGTGGCTACCGGGATTCCGGGCGGCTGCCGGCGGACAAGGACCGGATTTCGCGCCACTACTACGACGCTGCCGTGATCGCGGCGACCGCGACCGGCGAGTCCGCGCTCACCGACACCGCCCTGCTCGACGCGGTCCGGACCCACAATCTCATCGCCTTCCGGCAGGCTTGGAAGCGGTTCGAGGAGGCCGTTCCGGGATCGCTCCGGCTGGCTCCGCAATCCGGGTTGCACGCGGCCGTCGAGCGGGACTATCGGGCCATGCGCGACATGATCCTCGGCGAGGCGCCGGCGTTCGGATGGATCGTGGAGCGGTTGCGACACGCAGAGGCCGAAGCCAACCGGATCTAGACCAGGCCCGGTACGGGACCTTGGACCAAGGGGGCAGAAACGCTGATGGCTTGCCGCTTGAGAGCGATCTGCGCGAGTACCTGAGATCCACCTATCTCCGGCCACTGCGCGATGCCGAGCGCGAATTGCGCTCGGGGCGGCGGTCGCGGCTCTCGCGGATTCTCGGCGCGTTGCCCGCCATGACCTTCAATCATCGCCATCCCTCCATGAATGCGCTCGATGGAAGTCTGCCGGCCTTGGCCCGGAAGCGCTCCCGCAATCGCCAAGGCCAGGTGGTGCGTACTTGCGATCACTCATCCAGTCATCGACCACCCGCTTTACATGCACGGGTCGCCGGGGCAGCGATGCACCTCGATCGTGACGTGCGTCAGTCCCAGGTCGGACAGCAGCTCCTTGTAAACGGAAGGTTCCTTGGGCTGGTGCGATACGACTGCGATTTCGGCCGCAAGCAGGCCCGGGCCAATCGACCACAGATGCAGATCGACGACGCGCGTGTCGTGAAATCTCTCGAGCGATCCGCGAACGGCATCGCGGACCGTATCCGGCGCCTGCCGATCGAGCAGCGTCCGGCCGCTGTCGCGCAGGAGTCCGTAGGCCCAGTGGGAGACCAGGCAGGCACCGACAATACCCATGAGGGGGTCCATCCAGACCGCCCCGAGATACTTTCCGGAGACCAACGCAACGATCGCGAGCAGCGAGGTCAGGGCGTCGGCGAGGACGTGGAGATAGGCGCCGCGCAGATTGTGGTCGTGGTGAGCGTGTCCGTGGCCATGGTGGTGTCCGTGTCCGTGTTGCTCCGGCCCGTCCCTGTGCGTCTGGGTGCCGTGAGCGGGTGAATCCTGCCTGGTATGGAGGATGAGTACCGATACCCCGTTCACGATGAGGCCAACGAAGGCGACGGCGATCGCCCCGTTGAACGCGATCGGAACCGGCTCTATCAGGCGCGAAACGCTTTCGACGGCCATGTACGCAGCGAATCCAACCAACAGCAGTGCGCTCGTGTAGCCGCCAAGCGAATTGACCTTGCCGGTGCCGAATGCGAAGCCGGGATCGCTGGCGCGGCGTCGGCAGTAGACATAGGCAAAGACGGCCAGGCCGAGGGCGGCCGCATGGGACGCCATGTGAAGGCCATCCGCGAGCAGCGCCATCGATCCGAAGTGGAGGCCGGCCACGACCTCGACCACCATGGTCACGGCGGTCAGAAGGGCGACGATCAGGGTGCGCCTTTCTCCGGGTTGCGGCCGATCGAGGCCGAACGAGTGGTCGTGCTCCCAGGTCGCGAGTTTCGTCTCATGCATTGCAAAGGGCCAAGCTGCGATCCATCCTGTCGTCTGCTGTGTCAGGCACCCCGCGCGGATGGCGGGTTGACGAGGGGTTGAGGGCCCAGGACATGAGGTCGTCGATGCGTTTGCCGGGATGTCCGGCGGCGACGGCTTCGAGGGTGGCCCTGAGCCAGGCGAAGGGCTCGATGCCGTTCACCTAGGCGATTTCGATGAGCGATGCAATGCGGCCCAGGGGGGAGCCACCTTCGTCGGGGCCACAGGTCTGATGCGGTTCCCGACACGGTTGCTGTCCCTCTCGACGCGACCGTTGCTTCGTCCGGGGTGATGTGGTCATGCTGGCCGAGGTCGTGTTTGAAGTGCGGAACCGGCCTGCCGTTCAAGTCCGGCAGTGTACTTCGCTTCCGCGATTACGGAAATTGGTCAACGGGTGTCCGGTCAGGCGGCGGTCTTGAAGCGGTCGAAGCGCCTCTCCAAGCGCTCGCGGTCGGGACGATCACCGATCCGATTGGGCAAATGCAGTGCGCCGCCTTGGAGCTGTTTCAGGGCGTCCAGCATCGGACCGTCGTGCTGCGAGAGAAGACGCTCAGAAACATGCACGCGGTAATCCGGATCGATGCCGATTAGGTCGGCGTCGAACGCTGCGTGATGAATCTTGGACAGCGGCAGACCGTTTGGTACGACCGGCTGGCCCAGAAGTTCCTCCTTGTCGGAAACTATGTGCGCAGCATCGAGCAAGCGATGCTCGCGAAGCCCCGAAAGGGCACAGCGACCGCGGTAGGCGGTGATGACGGCTTCCCGGAACGAATCTTGATGCAGACGCTGTTTCACGATCCGCAGCGCGTAACGGCGCTCTGTTGTCTGCGGTGGCGACGAGAGGTCGTCGCGTTGGGGTAAGCCAAACGAGATACTTGCCTTGAGCAGGGTGGGATGCCACCCGGAAATGAAGGTCGGAATCAGTGCCAGATATCTGCCCGGCGTGACGCCGAGAAAGTAGATGACAGGAACCTGGTGTTCATGAGCCTCGCGCAGCCATCGGTTGTCGGCGGCGTCCGGGTCCGCACCCATGAACGCGTAGTCGACGGTCTCGTCGCCTTGGTAAATCTGCCAATGAGCCTTCCGCTGGTCGTCGTACCAAACCTTGCCGCCGCTTCTGGGGATGACGGTCTTGATTGACAGCAGAAACCGCATCTGGCGCGGCTTGAAGATGCCGCGTTGCGGGTTGATGAGCGGGATGCGCACGCCGTCGAATTCGAAACCCGCGCGCAGCAGTTTGGAGGTCAACTGGCCGTGGAGCTCGTTGAGCTGTTGGACATGCTCGAAGGCTCGGAGACGCATCCGGGCATCGTTAGCGAGCGGATCGATGGTGCCTGACCTGCTTGTTCGAATCGGTGGCTATGTTGAAGGGAGGATGATGTCCGGGTATCGGTCATCGCTCAAGAATCATGTCAACCGCAAGTGCTTCAATGAGTGCCACAGCGTCTGGGTGCTACGCCCAAGGGCAACGTGACAAGTTCCGATGGTGAACTGGCTGAGCTCGCCGCGCACGCGGGTCTGGAGGACATGGTTCTTTCGGAGACAGACGCCGAAGCCGGTCAGCTCCCCATCCCGGTCGACGGCATCGACGCCGTCGGCCTTGAGAGCCTCGATGTGCGCTTGGGCGAGTCGTACAGCGGCCGTGGATGTGCCCTGGCCTCGAGTTGTCGGTACGGGACAATCCGTTGCGGAATCTCCCCGAAGTGGTATTGGAGAAGGGGAAATGAGGTCGTTGTTTCGCCAGTTTGGCGGCGCGGACGTGCCTTGTTGGAGTGCGATGGAAACACAGGGAAAGCAGACTGTGGAACCGGCCATCGACATGCGCCTCGACATCACCGGTGATGTCTGTCCGATCACGTTCGTCAGAACGAAACTCATGATCGAGGGCATGGAACCCGGCATGGTTGCCGAGGTCCGCCTGAACGAGGGCGAGCCGCTGCAGAACGTGCCGCGTTCAGTCAGGGAACACGGCCATTCCATCCTGTCGCTGGAACCGGAAGACGGCACGGCAGGCGTGTGGCGGCTTCTTGTGAGGAAGGAGTGAGATCCCGGTTTCAGGTGCAGTCGCCCCGAATCTCGCACAGACAGGATTCCTCCTCGCCGCCACGTGCCTCCGCGTGGCGCACGCCATCCGGATAAAGAAAGACGAGCAGGCTGCAGGTCGCGCCGTCGTAGCGCCACATGCTGGCGCTGCCCTCGGTCCACACGAAGGCCGGATCGCCGAGCAAGCCGACCACCTCGCTTTCCTGCAGGCCGGTGAGGTCCCTGGCAGCGGTGGCTTCCTCGATGACCGCTGGCGCCTCGTCCGGACCCGTGGCCCGGGCGGCGGCTTCGCTGACGGCCGCCTCGGGACCGGTCCCGGCAAAGGGGTTGCAGGCCGCCAGCGCCAGGGCGCATGCCAGAAACAGGGCCTGGCAGGCCGGCAGGGCAGAAGCCGGGGCGGGACATCGTCGATCAGACGGTGTCATCCCGGAATCCTTGGGAGGCGTGGACACGCGAACGGGCCGGCGGATGGCACTCATGTCGTGGCATCGCAGTTCCTGTGAAAGAGATGGGTCATGGCGATCGCGGCGATGACGGGCATGGCGAGATTGAGAAGGGGAACGCTCATGCCGGCGGTGATGACGGCGCCCGAGGCCAGCAGCCGCCAGCGGTGCCGCTTGCGCCAGGCGTGCGAGTCGCGGCGGGCGAGGCGCCGCAGCGACACGATCTCGGCATACTCCCGGGCGAAGAGAAGGCTGTTGACGATCCAGAAGACGATGATGGAGAGGCCGGGGATGAAGAGTGCGGCAAGATAGAGCGGTGCGGCGGCGAGATTGACGAGCAGCAGCCAGCCGACGAAGCGAAGGGAGGCGACGATGTCTTGCGCCACCGTCGTTCCCCGCGCCCGAGGCAGATGCGGATAGTCCGTTTCCTCGACGCGCGAGACGATGCCGTCGAGAAAGAGCAATGCCACGGTCTGCACGACGATGACGAACGTGAACCAGACGAGGGCAACGGCGCCCAGCGCGGCCACGACGAAGACGACGCCGTCGGCCAGCCAGTCGGGCATCCAGGCGACACGGGATTCGATCCAGGCGCCGGGGTCGAGAGCCATCGCGCCGCCGATGACCAGGGCGACGAGAACCGAAGACGCAAGGGCGCTGGCGAGGGCAATGAGAACCAGGCTCCGGCGGATCCTGTCGTCGCGCAGGTTGACGGCGATCCTGCCTGGAATGTCAAGCACGGTGGCGGCCGTCGGCCGGCTCCGGATCGGGGTAGCGACCGGGTGTGCCGCGGGGGTCGATGGGCAGGGAGTCGGCAATGCCAAGGGCGCGTTCGGCGACGGCGGCCCAGCCCAGAACACGTCCGTCGCTGTGTGAGGGACCGACCAGCTGCAATCCGACAGGCAGCCCGTCATCGGTGAATCCGCAGGGAATCGAGATTGCCGGGGACGATGTCAGCGTGATCACGGAGGTGATCATGATCCAGTCCACATAGTTGTCGAACCGGTGGCCGTCGAGCTCGCCGAGGTAGCGTTCGTGGGTGGCGATGGCGGGGACGATGGTCGAGGGGAGGGCGAGGAGGTCGAGGAGGTCCCGAAGAATGCCGTCATCCTCTGGTAGAGCGCGCCGCGGATGCGTGTCGCCCGCATGATGTCGGTGACGCCGAGATCAAGTCCCTTTTGGATGTTCCAGACATTCTCCGGCTTCAGCTTGTCGCGATGGTGGACGAGATCATCCTCGTGGCCGGTGGCGAAGCCGATGGCCCGCAGGGTATGGAAGGCTTCCGGCGCATCGGAAAAGTCGATTGCCGCTGGCGCGATGTCGCTTCCCATATCCGCGAGGCGATCCAGGGCTTGCCGGCACAGCCGGTCAACGTCCCGCGCCACCGGCGTGATCCCGAGATCCGGCGAGTAGCCGATGCGCCGCGGCAGATCTCCCCGGTCGAGGGCCATGTTGACCTGGTCCAGCCAGGAGACCGGCGGTGCCGGACGCGCCAGAGGATCGCGCTCGTCGACTCCCGACATCGCGTCGAGCAGGAGCGCCGCGTCGGCGACGTTGCGGGCCACGGGGCCAGCGACCGAAAGGTCCTGGAATGCATCCGGCGCCGGCCCGCGGGTGACGACCCCCGGGCTCGGCCGAAATCCCGTCACGCCACAGAAGCTCGCCGGAATGCGCAGACTGCCGCCGAGATCGGAACCGGTCGCCAGAGGCACCTGTCCGCTGGCCAGCGCGGCCGCCGATCCGCCGGAGGATCCGCCGGCCGAGGCTGCCATGTCCCAGGGGTTTCTCGTCACCCCGAGAACCTCGTTGAAACTGTTGCCGCCGGCGCCGAACTCCGGAACGTTGGACTTGCCGACGACGATGGCGCCGCGGCTTTCCAGGCGCTTCACCATGAGATCCGAGGCCGCCGGCACGTGGTCTGCCCAGATCGGGGACCCGTAGGTGGTCCTGACACCGGCGACATCCTCGAGATCCTTGATGGCGATCGGAAGACCGTGGAGCGGACCCGGAGCACCGCCGCTTTCAAGGCGCCGCGCATGGTCCCGGGCGCGGTCGAAACAGCGGGTCGGCATGGCGTTGAGACCACCGTCCGTCGCCTCGATGCGGGCGATGCAGTCCTCGACGAGTTCGAGAGGCGAAACCTCCTTGCGGCGCAGCCGCCCGGCGGCCTCCGTCGCCGTCATTCTCCAGAGATCCGCCATCGGTGCCTTCCGCGTTGAGGCCGTGCGGCGCGAGTATGGTGCCCTCGCATGTCCCCCGGCAAGACTTGCCAGAAAGTGCTCCATATCTATACTCGCGGGCGCCCGCAACAGGTGCCTTCCTTATCGCATGAATCAGCCACGCATCGATGTTCTTGGCATCGGCAACGCCATCGTCGACATCGTCGCCGAGGTCGAGGAGTCCTTTCTGGCGGACTTCGACCTCGCCAAGGACACCATGCACCTTGTCGATTTCGGCACGGCGACGAGGCTTCTCGACGCCTGCGAACCCGTCACGATGATGTCGGGCGGTTCCGTGGCCAACACGATCGCCGGCCTTGCCGCGATAGGCGGCGGCGGAGGATTTGTCGGCAGGGTGAAGGATGACATGCTCGGGCGGCGCTTTGCCGGGGACCTCAGTTCCCAGGGGGTCGTCTTTGCCGCCCGCGCGGCGGTCGACGGGCCGGAAACCGGACGGTCCCTCATTCTCGTGACGCCGGACAGCCATCGCACCATGTGCACATGGCTCGGTGCGTCGCTCGATCTCGGCGTTGCGGACCTCCAGGCGGACACCATGGACGCACGGGTCGTTCTGCTCGAGGGCTATCTCCTGGATGCGCCCCAAGGGCTGGAGGTGTTCGCCAAGGCGGCCTCGATGGCCGCCGCAGCCGGGGCTAAGGTCGCGATGTCACTCTCCGATGCGGCATGCGTGGATCGCCACCGGGGCAATCTGCGCCCGTTCCTGCACGATCATGTCGATATCGTGTTCGCCAACGAGGCCGAAACGCTCTCGCTTTTTCCAGGCGAGACCTTTGCGGCAGCGTCCGGCTGTCTCGCGCAAGAGGTTTCCATCGCCGTCATCACGCGCAGCGAGAAGGGCTCCATGGTCTTCTCGCCCGGGTCGGTCTTCGAAATCGAATCCGTCACCACCAAGGTGATCGACGCCACGGGCGCCGGTGATCTCTATGCCGCGGGTTTCCTCTACGGTTACACCCAGGATCTCAGTCTCGACCGCGCGGCACGCATAGCCAGTGTCTGCGCCAGCGAGGTGATCGGCCAGTTTGGCGCCCGTGTCACGAACGACCTTCGTGCCTCCATTGCGAGGACACTGGGATAGACAACGCACCAGAAAGGGAGTGTCTCCATGACCGCCATTGAACTCATCACGTCCCACGTCTGTCCGTTCGCCCAGCGAACCCACATGGCGCTCATTGAAAAGGGGCTGGAATTCACGGTTCGCGAGGTCGATCTTTCCAACAAGCCCGCCTGGTTCGAGGAAATCTCGCCGACGTCAAAGGTCCCGGTGGTGAAGATCGCCGACGAGATCGTCTGGGAATCCGCGATCGCCAACGAGTACATCGAGGACAAGTTCCCGGAAGTTCCCCTGTTGCCCGACGATCCCTGGCTGCGGGCCCAGGCGCGCATCTGGATCGATTACTGCAATACCCGCTGGATCGAGGACTTCTACGCGCTGCTCGGCGCGAAGGACGCAGAACGTGAAAAGGAGCTCGGCGACCGGGTGAGACAGGATCTGCGCGACATGGAAACGAAAGGCATGGCGGCCCTTTCCTCAGGGCCCTTCTGGCTGGGCTCGTCGGTCAGCCTCGTCGATCTCGCCTTCTGGCCGTTCTTCGAGCGGTTTCCACTGCTCACCCACTACCGCCAGGTCGCCATTCCGGAAGACTGCCGGCGTCTTTTGAAGTGGTGTGACGAGATGGCGGCACGTCCCTCGGCACGCCAGACCATGCACGAGGCCTCCTGGTACATCGAGCGCTACAAGTCCCGGGCTGCCTGACGGCGGGCGAGGGCACCTTGTTCTATGAACCCGCCAAGGGGCACGGGCTCGACCGTGATCCGTTCAAGGCACTCGTGGCGCCGCGTCCCATCGGCTGGTTCACCACGCTCAACGGCGATGGGACGGTCAACCTGGCGCCCTACAGCTTCTTCAACGCCATGGCGGATGATCCCCCTGTGGTCTGTTTCTCGTCCGGCGGTTCGGAACGCATCAAGGATACTGCCCGCAATGCGGCCGACACCGGAGAGTTCGTGCACAACCTGGTGACCCGGTCGTTGCGCGATGCCATGAACATCTCGGCGCGGGAGGTGCCTGCAGGCGTTGACGAGGCGAAGCTTGCCGGACTGGATCTGGCACCCTCGGTGGTGGTGTCGACGCCCCGTGTGGCGGCAAGTCCGGTCGCCTTCGAGTGCCGTTATCTGAAGACACTCGAGATTCCGCAGAACGGCACCCCGAGCCTGGTGGTGTTCGGCGAGGTGGTCGGCATTCACATCGACGACGATGCCATCGCTTCAGGCCGCTTCGATCCCGAGGCCCAGGGGGTCATTGCCCGCCTCGGCTACGCCAACTACGCCGTCGTCGGTGGTACGTTCCGCATGGAACGTCTGGATCCTTGAGAACCATGCGCGGGGGATTGATCGCGACCGGGTCGCGTGGTCTTCTTGCCTCGAGAGGGAGTTGATCGATGCTTCTCGGAGTACCCAGAGAGATCAAGAATCACGAGTACCGCGTCGGTATGACGCCGGCGTCGGTGAGGGAGCTTACCGGACGCGATCACGCCGTGCTCGTCGAGAAGGGAGCCGGCCGCGGCATCGGGCTGACCGACAGCATGTACGTGCGCGCCGGTGCGGAGATCGTGGACACTCCGGAAGAGATCTTCGCCCGGGCGGAGATGATCGTGAAGGTGAAGGAGCCGCAACCCGACGAATGCCGCATGCTGCGCCGGGACCAGATTCTCTTCACCTACCTTCACCTCGCGCCGGACCCGTTGCAGACGCGGCTGCTCGTCGAATCGGGCTGCACCGCCATCGCCTACGAGACGGTCTCCGACATGAATGGCGGCCTGCCGCTCCTGGCGCCGATGAGCGAGGTCGCCGGGCGCATGTCCATCCAGGCCGCCTGTCACTGCCTCGAGAAGGCACAGCATGGCGCCGGCGTTCTCCTGGGCGGTGTCCCCGGCGTGGCGCCAGGCAAGGTGGTCGTCATTGGCGGCGGTGTGGTGGGCACCCACGCGGCGCGCATGGCGATCGGCCTCGGTGCGGATGTGACGGTCTTCGACCGTTCCATTGCCCGGTTGCGGCAGCTCGATGAGCTGCTCGGGGCGCGGGCCAGGATTCTCTATTCGACGACCGATGCTCTCGAGGAGCATGTTCTTGCTGCGGACGCGGTCATTGGCGCCGTTCTCATACCCGGCGCCGCGGCACCGAAGCTCGTGACGGAACGCCACATTCGCCGGATGCGTCGTGGCTCGGTGGTGGTCGACGTCGCCATCGACCAGGGAGGCTGTTTCGAGACGAGCCGGCCGACGACCCATGCCAAGCCCACCTACCGGGTCCATGGCGTTGTCCACTATTGTGTTGCCAACATGCCAGGCG
This sequence comes from Alphaproteobacteria bacterium, assembly GCA_965207785.1. Lineage (GTDB taxonomy): Bacteria > Pseudomonadota > Alphaproteobacteria > SP197 > SP197 > SP197. The sequence continues at coordinate 595,635 of CBDBNO010000012.1, forward strand.
GCGTGGCCCGGACATCGACCTTCGCCCTCAACAACGCGACACTGCCCTATATCATCCAGCTTGCGGACCGGGGCTGGCAGCGCGCCTGCCGGGTCGATCCCTTCCTGTGCGACGGCCTCAATGTCCACGACGGAAAGGTCGTCTACAAGGCGGTGGCGGACGCCCTGGACTATCCGTTCGTCGATCCTGCCGACGTTCTCTGACGCCGTGTTGCGAACGACACGTCCGTAAGTCCCGAGATCAGTCGCGCCGCGGCGGTTGCCTCAGCCCTTCGATCATCACCATCAGGTTTTCGTCGCGCCAGCGTTCGAGATCGTCGATGTCGAGATGGCCGTACATGGTGTCGACAGCACCGATGAGTTCGTTTTGCGCCTTTTCCCCGCGCTTCCAGCCGAAGTGGTCGATCATGTGGCGAACGCCCCCCTTGCCGCCACCGAGGTGGTAGCACGTCGCCGGACCGGCAAAGGCCCATCGCAGTCCCGGACCTGCCGTCATCGCCGTGTCGATGTCCTGGTAGGTGCAGATCCCTTCTTCCACAAGGGTCGCCGCTTCCTCGAAAACGACATGCTGCAGGCGATTGGCGATGTAGGCTTCGATTTCCCGGCGGAGTGTGAGGGTCGTCTTGCCGACGGATTCGTAGAATGCCGAAGCCCACGCCAGGACGTCCCCGGCTGTCCGGTTGCCCGCGACCACCTCCACCAGGGGCACGAGATAGCTGGGTGCGAAGGGATGGCCGATGATGACCCTCTCGGGGTGTTGACAACGCGACTGGAGACGTGTCGGCAGGAAGGCCGATGATGAACTCGCCAGCACCGTTTCGGCCGGGGCGGCGGCATCCATGGCCTCGAACAGCTCGATCTTCAGATCTTCCCGGTCGGGTGCGCTCTCCTGGACGAAGTCCGCGTCCTTCACCGCTTCCTCCATCGACTCGACGAAGCGGAAGCGTTCCCTGGATGCGCCCTTGGCCAGTCCGAGACGTTCAAGAAAGGGCCAGGCCTGGTCGATGATGCGACGGGCGCTGGCCTCGCCATCGGGCGCCGGGTCGCTCATCACCACGTCGCGGCCGGCGCCGAGAAAGACGGCGGCCCATCCGGCGCCGATGTAGCCGCCGCCGACGCAGGCGATGTTCATGGCGCTTGCCGGTGCAGGTCGTGTCATTGCTGTCCTCCGTGGCCGCTGGCCAGGCCGATTGAGACGTGATCGGCGATGCCGTCTTCGAGAGAGGTGAAGGGGCGCGTGTATCCGGCCTCGCGGAGCCGGTCCATGCGGGCCTGCGTGTAGTACTGATAGCGCCCCTCGAGCGCCGCGGGCATGTCGATGAACGTGATTCTGGCCGGCCGGGAAAGTGCTTTGAACATGGCATGGCCGAGATCCAGCCACGTCCGTGCCTCGCCGGTCCCGAGGTTGAAGATTCCGCTGACGGCCGGGTTGTCGAGCAGCCACCTGACCACATCGACACAGTCCCTGACGTAGATGAAATCGCGTTTCTGGCCGCCATCGGGATAGTCCGGGTGGCCGGAGCGGAACAGCCTGAGCGGACTGCCGGCGACGATGTCGGGCAGGGTCCTGGAGACGACGCTGGCCATGGCGCCCTTGTGGCCCTCGCCGGGGCCATAGACGTTGAAGAAGCGCAGGCCGGCCCATTGCGGCGGCATGGTGCGTCCGGAGTCGCGCTCACGGATGACGAGCCGGTCGAACAGCAGCTTGCTGGCTCCGTAAGGAGTGATGGCGGCAAGCGCGTCCATGGCGGCCGCACTCTCGTCGTCGTCAAATCCCTGAGAGCCGTCGCCGTAGACCTGGGCCGAGGAGGCGTAGATGAACGGCACGCGACGCATGGTGCACCAGTCCATGAGCTGGAGCGTCAGCACGACATTGGTCTTCATGACGAGATCGACGTCCGTCTCCGTGGTGGCCGAGATCGCTCCCATGTGGATGACGGCATCCAGGGAGCGTCTGCCATCGAGCCAGGCGGTGAGCGATTCGGGGCCGAACATCTCCTGGACCCGGACGCCGGCGATGTTGCTCAGCCTGACGTCGTCGAGGTGACGGTCGCACACGGCGAGCGGCACACCAGCCGCAGCCAGGGCCCGGACAATGTTGGAGCCGATGAAGCCGGTGCCGCCGGTGACCAGGATCAAGGAGACGTCTCCCGGGCATGGCCGAGTTCGATTTCGATGGCGCCGCACAGCATCTGCCCCAGCATGATGTGGACCTCCTGGATTCGTGCGGTGATGGTGCCGGGCACCAGAAGAAGGGGGTCGGCAAGGTGCGGCAGGCCGCCTCCGTCGCCGCCTCCGAGCGCCGCGGCGATCATCCCCTGGCTACGCGCCTGCCCGAGCGCCCGCAGGACATTGGCGCTTCTGCCGGAGGTCGAGAGCGCGATTGCCACATCCCCCGGTTGGCCAAGGGCCTCGATCTGGCGTGAGAAGATCTTCTCGAAGCCCATGTCGTTTCCCGTGGCCGTGATGGCCGACGTGTCGGTGGTGAGCGCCAGGGCGGCGATGGCCGGCCGGTCACCGACGTAGCGCACGGTGAGTTCCGTAGCCAGGTGCTGGGCGTCCGCCGCACTGCCGCCGTTGCCGAAGAACAGGATCTTGCCGCCGCCCTTCAGGCTCGTGACGCAGGCCTCCGCCAGCCGGGCGAAGGGCGTGGCGAGCGAACCGCGGGCCTCTTCAACCACCGCCAGGTGCTGGTCGATCTCGCGTTCGAAGTAGTGCCTCAAGTTCATGGCCAGGGATGTCCGGGTGACGGAGTCAAGGATTGACGAGAAACGGCAGGTGGGCAACCGCATCGGCGGGTGTCCTGACCCCATGGACCCGATAGCGGCCGGGCTCGTCGAACGCGAGTGCGCGCGACCGCTCCCCGCTGCTGTAGCCGCCGCCCAACAGGATGCCTCCGGCAAGGCCCGCGGCGTGACCGGCCTCGATGTCGGTCTCCCGGTCGCCGATGATCCAGCTTCCGGAACGATCGATGCCCAGCGTTGCGGCCGCCGCCAGCAGCATGCCGGGGCGCGGCTTGCGCATGGGCGAGTTCCCGGGCCCGAAGGGTGACGCCAGCACACCGTCCCAGTGGACTCCGGCACGGCGCAGGCGCAGCGTGATTTCCTCCTGCACCGCGGCGAAGTCCTCCCAGCGAAAGAGGCCACGGCCGATGCCTCCCTGGTTGGTGACGACAATGACGGCGATGCCACAGGCATTGGCGCGGCCCATGATGTCGATGATCCCGGTCACCAGGCGCACCTTTCCAGGCTCGTGGAGATAGCCTGTCTCCTCGACGATGACGCCGTCGCGATCGAGGAAGAGAGCGGGTCCCCGACACCTCTTCAGGGTGTATTCGCGCCAGGTTCCGTCCTCGTGAAGGGGCCAGGGACTCATGGTGTCTGGAGGAATCCCGCATCCCCGTCGGAGAGGACCAGGGCCGTCAGCACATCGGTGATGACGGCACCTGTGTCGATGCCGATGCGATTGGCCCGGATGTCGGGCCCGTCCCACGAGATGGTGTGGCCATGGACGACGAGCCACCCGTGGTCCACGGGTGACTCGAGAAATTCCTCGCGGATCCACAGCAGGTCCTCGGGATCCTGGTCGTGGAGCGCAACGCCGGGACGGATGCCTGCATGCACGAACAGGAGTCCGTCGATCACGTGGTGGAGTTTCAGCGAATGGAGGAAGATGCGGTGGTGCTCCGGCATGGCGCGCCGCAGCTGGCGTCCGGTGCCCGTCCCGGGCGCCAGCTCGTAGGAGAGCAGGGTCTGGGCGCCACCCAGGTGGTTGATCCACCACAGGCCGTCGTCCCTGCCTTCCATGAAGTCGATCGCACAGGCGTCGTGGTTGCCCATGAGGAAGACCCGTTCGAAGCCATCATCGGCTGCTGCTGCGCGGGTGAGGAAGTCGATCACGCCGGCCGAGTCGGGACCACGGTCCACATAGTCGCCAAGGAAGACGATGTATCGCCGCCGCTGCGCCCTCATTTCAGCGTCCTCGAGAATCATGCCATGGAGGCGAAGCAGAAGGTCCAGCCGGCCGTGCACATCGCCCACGGCGTAGACGAGCGTGTCCGGATCGATCTCGGCGGCAGGGGGCCAGGTCATCGGCGGGTCCCGCCAGCCTCGTCGAGGTGCCCGTGTTCGACGAGCCAGGACATCACCAATCCGGCGAGTTCGTCGGGCTGGTGCTCCGCCGCCTTCAGCACGATGTCGGGGTCTTCCGGAACCTCGTAGGCGGATTCGATGCCGGTAAAGTTCCGCAGCTCGCCGGCACGGGCCTTTCGGTAGAGGCCCTTGGGATCGCGCGCCTCGCACACCTCGAGCGGCGTGTCGACGAACACCTCGACGAATTCCCCCTCGTCGACGAGTTCCCGCGCCATCTGCCTTTCGGCCCTGAATGGCGAGATGAAGGAGACGAGAACAATGAGTCCGGCATCGGCGAAGAGCCTGGCGACCTCGGCAATGCGGCGAATGTTCTCGACCCGGTCGGCGTCGGTGAACCCGAGGTCCCGGTTCAGCCCGAAGCGGATGTTGTCTCCGTCGAGCAGGTAGCTGTGGCGTCCCATGGCAGCGAGCCGGCGTTCGACATGATTGGCGGTGGTCGACTTGCCGGAACCCGACAGTCCGGTGAACCACAGGATGCAGGGTTTCTGGTGTTTCTGGGCGGCGCGCAGATCTCTGCTGACATCGATAGCCTGGCGCTCCAGGTTCGTGGCCCGCCGCAGGCCGAAATCGATCATGCCGGCCGCCACGGTGCGGTTGGTGAACCGGTCGATGAGGATGAAACTCCCCGTGCCGTTAACCTCGCCATAGGGATCGCAGGCGATCGTCTGGTCCAGCGCCAGGTTGCAGTAGCCGATGTCGTTGAGAGAAAGCGTCCTCGCCGCCACGTGTTCGAGGGTGTCGACGTGGAGGCGGTGGCGCAGATCGGTGACTCTCGCGGTCGTCGTCCGGGTGCCCGACTTCATGAGGTAGAGCCGTTCCGGCAGCAGGTCGTCCTCGCCCATCCAGATGATGTGGGCGGCGAACTGGTCGGTCGTCTGCGGCGGCCGGTCCGATGCGGCCAGGACATGTCCCCTCGCGATGTCGATGTTGTCGGTGAGCTCCACGGTGACCGATTCGCCGGCGCCGGCCTCCTCGATATCGCCATCGAGGGTGACGATGCGAGAGACGGTCGTCGATCTGAGGGAGGGGGCCGCCACCACCTCCATTCCCGGCCTTGCCGTTCCCGAGACGATGAGGCCGCTGTAGCCCGGGACGTCCTGCTCCGGATGGCTGACCCTCTGGACCGGCATGCGGAAGGGGCCGGCTGCCGCGTTTCTGCCTGAACCCGCCGATTCCAGGATTGTCAGCAGTGTCTCGCCGCCGAACCAGGGCATCTCGCCCGATCGTTCGAGCACGTTGGCTCCGGTGGCGGCCGAGACCGGCACGGCATCCACGCATGAGAACCCGAGCCGCGCGGCGTGGTGGCGGAACGTCTCCTCGATCGCCTCGAACATCCCCTCGTCCCAGTCGACGAGATCCATCTTGTTGACCGCCAGGACGACGTGGGGGATGCCGAGCAGGCTGGCAATGGCGGCATGGTGGAAGGACTGCGTGAGAAGGCCCTTCCTCGCGTCGACAAGCATGAGGGCGAGGTCCGCGGACGAGGCGCCGATCGCCATGTTGCGGGTGTCGTGGACGTGTCCCGGGGTGTCGGCGACAACGAAGCGGCGCCTTGATGTCTGGAAGCAGTGGTAGGTGACATCGACGGTCGTGTCCTCTTCGCGTTCCGCCTCGAGACCGTTGACGAGGAGCGCCAGGTCGATCCCGTCTCCGCGCGTTCCCCAGATGCGGCTTGCCGCGGCGATGTCGGCGAATTCATCCTCAAAGATGAGCGCGGTGTCGTGGAGCAGGCGTCCGATGAGTGTCGACTTGCCGGCATCGACACTGCCACAGGCTACGAAGCGCAGAATTCCGGCCGTGTCCTTCATCTAAAAGCAGCCCTCTCGCTTCTTCCCTTCCATCGAGCCCGACAGGTCGCGGGGCTCCCGGCGGAGGGCCGCGGATCGAAAGGAAAGGACCCGTTCCTTGGCCCGGAAGCGTCCCTCATCCCTCCTGGCGCCTCCGAACGCGGCGTTGAAAGCGTACGGTGTGCGGGTTTGCCTGAGCGCCTCGGTCTTCATGGCCGACCCGTGGGAGAAAAAGGGGGAGATGCCCCGTTCAGGTCCCTGCCGGTTGACATGGAACAGGAGTTTCATGCCGAGGTCACGCGCCGTGCGGTCGCGAAAGGCATACATCTCCGGGAACTTCCAGGTGGTGTCGACATGGAACAGGGGAAAGGGCGGTCCGGAGGGATGGAAGACCTTGCGCGCTAGGTGCAGCATCACCGAGGAATCCTTGCCGATCGAATAGAGCATGACCGGGCGGCGGAACTCGCCCACCACCTCGCGCATGATATGGATGGATTCCGCCTCGAGCCGGCGCAGATATGAGAGCATCGAGGCCTATCCCGCATCGTTGTCGGCGCAATAAGGAGATCCTTGCGCAGTTTGTAACCTGTTGAGAGAGTACGGGGAAGTTGGGACTGAGAATCTGTGGGTAAGCGATGGAGTGGGCGCCCCACCTTGGCACGTCGCGATGCGGTCGGGTGGGCGCGTCCACTCGATCGCCTATCCCTTGTCTTGGCCCACTGGGTACTCTGCACCTCCTTGAGAAGACGCGATTCGCCTTTCTGGCGCTGGAGTGCAGCAACGTCTCGGCCGGAACTTCGACTTCAAGCACCATCACGTCCGTGGCTAGGTCGGATGACGGCTCGGATCACCCGCGCCCTTGCCGTCATGATGGCTCTGGTTCACGCCAGCGTCGATGAGTGCCAACCTCGTGCGTGCGCGCGTGAACTCCAACCGATACCGGCTGGTTCCAGCCGACACGACCACCTAGGTCGCGTGAGGTCCGACTGAGGGGATGGCCTGCGCTCGCGTGGCCGCCGCCGTGAGACTCAACAGTGCCCGATATCCGTGATCACACCGCCAATACGGCCACCCTAAGGCGGCTCCGCGGACTGTGACAGGAGACTCCCCGGTGACCGCACGAATCGGATCCGTGCTCCATAGTGTCGAAAGTCGCTACAGCGCAAAACTCTCGCAATTGACAATGAATTTCCCCCCTAGTAACAACAGTGGATCGCGACGCAATACTGGAATCCATGTACACGACAAGCCATCGCCCGGTCATTGTGCTGTGTTCGGGACGGTGCGGGTCGACAATGTTGTCGGACATAATCAACAGTCATCCGGATCTGCTCAGCATCTCCGAGTTTTTTACGCTTCACGGCGTTGCCCTTTTCAGCCGTTGGCGCCTGACCGGGGGTGGAATGTGGAAGATTCTCACACGACAGCCACAATTGGTCCGTTATTTTCTGAGAGAAGATTACAAGGAATTGTTGTACCCGGTTAACGATCCCGTTTCCCGGTTCACCCGAAAGAACGTTCCGCCAGTTCTCTGCATTACACTTCCCCATCTGACAGATGATTACGAGAGACTTTTCGACGACATGGAGCCCGTCGTACGGGATTTTCCATGCCAGTCTCCTGCGAACCACTGTCGCAGCCTCTTCGAGTGGTGGTGCGAGAGATTCGACCGCAAGGTCTGGGTGGAACGTTCGGGCGGCTCTTTGGCGTACGCATCGCGGTTGATGTACAGATTTCCTGAAGCAAAGATCATCAACATGTATCGTGACGGACGGGAGACAGCGGTTTCCATGTATCATCATCATGCATTCCGAAGAATCTTTGGCTGTATTCTCTCTCTGCAGAAACGGGGATACAACCCTTTGAAAGTGGAGGCGAAACATAGCGAGTTCTGGGATTCTGCAGCGCTGCGCTTGCAACCTCTGAAGTATTTGGCACGTTTCCCGATCCCCATGTCCGCAGAAAAGTTGAACATTTCACATTTCGGCGAATTGTGGAGTCAGATGGTTCAAGTATCCGAGGACTTTCTCCAACGCTATCCTTCGGAGCAAGTTCTGAATGTCCGGTTCGAAGATCTGCAGCAGGATGCGGAACGGGAAGTGAGGCGTATTGTTCGGTTCATTTCTTCCGATCTGGACAATGAGGAGTGGGTGCTGGAGGCGTCCAGGATACCGAAACCGACTGAGTCGAAGTTCGCGCGACTTGGTTCAGAGGAGCAGGCCATGTTGACGGAGGCCTGCCGTCCGGGCCTGGAGCGACTGGGCTACTCTGTGTAATGGCGTTGTCTTCGAAGTTTTCGGTAAGGTGCAATCCGTGGAGTGCCGGGATGTCCATCGCGAGAGGGGGTACCGCGTTACCGCAGTGCGCAGTCGCGCCGCTCGCGAACCGACGCAAGAAGTGACATAGCCGATGATCGCATATCGTCCTCTTTTGATCAGGTGTGACATCCTCAGGACGTCCTTGGGCTGATCCGCAGTCCGAGCACTGGGAGACCGCATGTTGATGCCCGACCGTCGGCACGATGATGGAGAGCAACGAGGTCTTCATCGCGAGGAACCGGCAGGGTCAGAGAGGTAGTTCCGGCATGTCGGGTTTCAACTTGGCCGTTCACAGCGGGAGCGCGTACGGATCACACGGGTGCCGGACACAACGTTGTACGGATAATGCAATTTCGAGCATTTGACATGGGGACAGCCCGCTGACGAATTCCGAGACAGCGGGTTGTCGGACGCCACCCGCTGCGAATGACCGCGCCGGCCTCGATTGCGTGGCTGTTCATCTTCCTTGTCGACATCGTAACTCTCTACCATATCTGGCTATTGCGGGACGAGCGGCTGATCGCCACTGCAGGGCTCTCGACATTCATCGATTTCTTCGTTGTTTCGTTCGGGCCCACCTTCTCGTTGGCGATGACGGCCCTGGTCAGCCAGGCACTTGATGCCGGCGAACGGGGCTTCGCCGTGCGGTGGGCGACGTTGTACCTGGTCATCACCGTGGTGGTCCTGTGCATCGCCATGGGAGCCGCACATATCTTCCGTGGTGCAGTTCCTCTTGCCGCCGATTTGGCGGTGGAGAACCGCAATAGACCTGCAGGGAAGGATTGGGATAACTGAATCGCGAGCATCCGGGGTTTTCCCTCATGGTTAAGGGGTATCGACGCGGTGATGCGAAAGGTGGCAGTTGAACACGGTATTCTTCTCACTCCTTGTTGAGACCTCTGCACTCTCTCAACGAGTTAGAAGCGACGCATTGATCTTTGTGGCCTGCCGCCTGTCTTCATGTTTCGGCGGGCACGGTGTAGGGTGAGGGGGAGGTGACAGCGTGGATCGCAACCAGGCAGCAACCCGATGACGACACGTTTCTACACGCACGAAGCGTGCCTTGCTCACGATACCGGCCCTTATCATCCCGAGAGGGCGTCCCGACTGCAGACGATCCTCGATACCTTCGATGACGAAGGGTTTGCGGCGCTCAAGCGCTGCGTTCCGCAACCGGCGTCGCCCGGCCACATCGCTCTCATGCACCCGGCGCCATGGGTCGACGCGGTGCTGGGCGCAATTCCTGCGTCCGGTCATGGCCATCTCGATGCCGACACCGTGGTCTCGAGCGGTTCGGGGGAGGCGGCCCTGGTCGCTGCCGGCGCTCTCGTCGAGGCGGTCGATGCGGTGGTGAAGGGCGAGGCTCGCAACGCCTTTTGCGCCGTTCGTCCACCAGGCCACCACGCGGAACAGACACGCGCCATGGGTTTCTGTCTCTTCAATTCCGTCGCTGTCGGCGCTGCCCACGCCCGTGCCGCCCACGGCCTCGAGAGGGTCGCGGTCGTCGACTTCGACGTCCATCATGGCAACGGCACACAGGCAATGTTCTGGGATCAAGAGGGAATGTTCTACGCCTCGACCCACCAGTATCCCCATTACCCTGGAACCGGCAGCGAAGACGAAACCGGACGCTGGAACAACATCGTGAACGTGCCGCTTCGACCGGGCTCGGGAAGCGCTTCCTTCCGGACGGCCATCGATGATCGCGTCGTCCCGGCTCTCGATGCGTTCCGTCCCGAGATGCTGTTCATGTCTGCAGGCTTCGATGCCCATGAGCGTGATCCGCTGGCCAGCATCAATCTGGTGGAAGAGGACTTTGCCTGGGTGACGGAGCGTCTGCTCGATGTCGCCCACCTTCACTCAGGCGGGCGTGTTGTGTCGGTGCTGGAAGGCGGGTATGACCTCGATGCCCTGGCGGCGAGCGCCGCCCGGCATGTCGGCAAGCTCATGGAGGCAGGGGAATGACAGGCGCGAACGCGGAAGACGACGTCGCCTCGATGAGTTTCGAGGCCGCCATGGAGGAACTCGAGACCATTGTCGCGCGTCTCGAGAAGGGCGAGGCGAAACTCGACGAGGCAATCAGCGACTACGAACGGGGCGCTCTCCTGCGGCGGCATTGCGAAGCCAGGCTCAGGGAAGCCCGCGAGAAGGTCGAGAAGATCCGCCTTGGAGCCGACGGGAGCCTTGACACCGAACCGGAGCCTGCCGGGCAGGAGTGAGGCCGTGGCAAGCCTGCCGGACATACTGGGAAACGGCGCGCGGAGCGTCGAGCAGACGCTCGAGCGACTTCTGCCACAGGCATCAGGACCGGAAGCGAGGTTCCACGAGGCCATGCGCTATGCCGTCTTCAACGGCGGCAAGCGCTTGCGTCCGGTGCTGGTGCTCCTGTCTGCCGCGGTGTTCGGGATCACCGGAATCCGCGCCCTGAGGACCGCAGCCGCCGTCGAGATGATCCATTGCTATTCGCTGATTCACGACGATCTGCCAGCACTCGACAACGATGACTTGCGGCGCGGCCAGCCGACCTGTCACCGGGCCTTCGACGAGGCGACGGCGATCCTCGCCGGAGACGGCCTGCAGTCGCTGGCTTTCGAGGTTCTGGCCGATCCGGCCACCCACGAGGATGCCGACGTGCGCATCGGCCTCGTCAGCGCCCTTGCCAGCGCGTCAGGCTGCACAGGCATGATTGCCGGTCAGGCGATCGACATGGCGGCGGAAGGCATGGCTATCGATCCTCCCGGGATCAGGCGTCTGCAGTCCCTCAAGACCGGAGGTCTCTTCGTCTTCAGCACCCGGGCTGGCGCCATCCTCGCGAAGGCGGACGAAGCGGCGATGATCGCCTTTGGCAGGGATATCGGAACGGCCTTCCAGATCACCGACGACATCCTCGACGTCGAAGGCGATCAGCAGGCGCTGGGCAAGGCAACCGGCAAGGATGCCGGCGCCGGCAAGGCGACCTTGGTCGAGTCACTCGGGCTGGAGGTAGCTCGCCGCAAGGCCATCGAGCTATCCGAAAGGGCGATTGATGCCCTCGAGAGTTTCGGGGAGGCAGCCGACGGCCTGCGCGACATGGCGCGGTTTGCCGTTCATCGCCGGGTCTGAATTCCTCCGTGGCGCGAGCCTGCCGCCAGCGTGTCGATCAACTGCTGGTCCGGCGTCAACTGGCGCCAAGCCGGACACGGGCGCAGTCACTGGTCATGGCTGGAGCGGTGTTCAGCGGCTCGAGGCGGATCGACAAGCCTGGCGACCTGGTGGCGGTCGACAGTGCCATCGAGGTTCGCAGGCCGGACCATCCCTGGGTGTCTCGGGGAGGCCTCAAGCTCGAGCATGCACTGGATCACTTCGCCATCGATGTCCGGGATGCCCCGGCACTCGACCTCGGGGCGTCCACCGGCGGGTTCGTGGATGTTCTCATCACCCGTGGGGCGGCGCATGTCTGGGCCGTCGACGTCGGCAGGGGACAGCTTGCCTGGCGGTTGCGCCAGTCTCCCCGGGTCACCGTTCTGGAGGGGGTCAACGCCCGTGCCCTCGATGCGGAACTCATTCCGGAGCCGCCGGGCATCGTCGTCGCCGATCTTTCCTTCATATCGCTGATGACCGCATTGCCTGCGGCGTTGTCGCTGGCAGCCCCCGCCTCGCACCTGGTCGCCCTCATCAAGCCCCAGTTCGAAGCCGGACGGGAGCGTGTCGGCAAGGGTGGCATCGTCCGCGACCCGGAGGTGCACCGCGAAGTCTGCGTCACCATCCGGACTTGGCTCGCCGACACCATGGACTGGCGCCCCCTCGGCATTGTCGAGAGCCCGATCACGGGCCGCACCGGCAACCGCGAGTTTCTCATCGCCGCCCGCAAGCCCCGGTCCTGACGCGCTGACGAGCCGCAGAGGGATCCCGACACATGCCCTGCTGTTGTCCGTCGCCCCCGGTGGTTCGTACTCTCCTCCCATTGGGCGCCGGGCATGGCTGCCTGGCTGTCGGCGCGGGTGTGGTGGGCATTCCTGGGCGGAACGGGATGGTGTTCCGGGCGTCGTAACGGGTTGGCTCGCCTGGCTGAAAGACAGGCACGGGAGGGATGATGACCGAAGACAGGACGAGGCATCCGCCGGCGCAGCCGCACGACGCCCTGTTCCGGGTTCTGCTTGAGCATCCCGGGCGGGCGGCGACCCTGCTGCGCGACCACCTGCCGGAACCCATCGCCGAGCGATTGACCGGGGAGCCTCCCCGCCTGATTGACGGCACCTTTGTTGACGAGGCGCTGCGCGGCAGCCAGACGGACCGGCTTTTCGAGGTGCGTCTTGCAGGGGATCGCCCGCTCCTGATCTATGCCTTGCTTGAACACAAGTCGGCGCCGGATCCGGCGACCCCGCTGCAACTGGCCGGCTACATGGTCAGCATATGGAAGCGGTACGCCGAAGGGGATCGTGCGCGCCTGGATGCCCTGCCGGGCATTCTTCCACTTGTCTTCTATCACGGTACCCGGCGCTGGACGGTGCCGTTGTCGCTGTTCGACATGATTGCCGATGACGAGGCGCTGTGGCCGTGGACGCGATCCATGCGCTACATCCTGCGCGATCTGGGCAAGATCGACCCGGGTTCCCTGTCGACGGACAGCGGCGTGCGTGCCGGTCTGACGGCCCTGCGTGTCGCCGGCCGCGGTCCGGTTGGCCGTACCGTGCTGGTGGATATTCTCGCGGGAGTGGACGGTGATTTGGAAGCGGCGACCCTGGCGTATATCATCAGGGTCTTCGAGACGGGTCCGGATGCGCTGGAAGATGCGTTGCGGACTGCGAAACCCGATCGATGGGAGGCACTCATGGGCACCATTGCCGAGGCATGGCTGGAACAGGGCAAGGCCGAGGGTCTGGAACAGGGCAAGGCCGAGGGTCTGGCGGAGGGCAGGGCAGCAACGCTGATTCGATTGCTGGAACGCCGGTTTGGTTCCCTGCCGCGGGAGGCTGCGTCGAGGATTGCAGCAGCGGATCTCGAAGAACTGGACACCTGGCTGGATCGTGTCCTGGATGCTGCCACTCTGGACGCGGTGTTCGAGTCCCGGGCAGCGCACTGATCTGGTGATGTGCCCCTGATCGCTCTGACGACACTGGCGGATCTGAATACATGTCCGATGCCATCGTCGACACCCGCATCGCCTGGCCCGGTGGCGCGAGGTGCGCGGTTCTGCTGAGTTTCGATTTCGATGCCGAGACGCTCTGGATCGGCAGAGATAAGATCAACTGGAAACGCCCGGGCGTGCTCTCCCAGGGCAGGTACGGCGCCAACCTTGGCGTGCCGAAGATTCTCGAAACCTTGGAGGATGCCGGCGTTCCGGCGACGTTTTTCGTTCCGGGCTGGACTGCCGAGAACCACACGGTACGCGTGGAGCAGATCCTGGAACGCGGTCACGAGGTTGGTCATCACAGCTATCTGCACGAATGGATCGACCCGGATGACCCGGCCGCCGAGGAAGCGGAACTCGACCGTGGCCTGGAAGCCCTCCGGAGCACGGTCGGCGTCGTTCCGTCGGGCTATCGCTCACCGGCGGGCGAAACCAGCGACAACATGATCCGCCTGCTGACGGAACGGGAGTTTGTCTACGACAGCTCCATGATGGATCACGTCAATCCCTACAGACATCCGTCGGGACTGATCGAATTGCCCTGGCACTGGAGTCTCGACGACGCGATCTACGCGCTGTTTTCCGTCAGGAATCCGAGGCCGATGTTCACCAACAGCCACATTCTGGAGATCTGGCAGGAGGAATTCCGGGAAATCCACGCCTGGGGAGGGCTCTTCGATCTCGTCATGCACCCCCAGATCACCGGCCGGCCCTCGCGAATCAGGCTGCTGCGCGACATGATCACGTGGATGCAGTCCTTCCCGGACGTCTGGTTCGCCACCGCACGCGATATCGCCGACGCCTGGACGGCCCAGGAGTAGCGCCTGGGAGGGGTCACCGGAACAGAGTTGGCTAGACATCGGTTCACGTGGGCGAAATGGGAAGAGCGGAATGGAAGAGGGCCGGGGTCGCGAACGTCATTGACAACGTCAAGTGTAACGTCTAGTATAATGTCAAGTAGGCGGAGCATGGAGACCCGGGACGGCCACATCACCAGCGCAGTTTCCCCGAGCGGTCAGGGCCGGATCCGAGCCGCTGGGCTGGTACCTCCGCGTTTCCTACGTCGACCATCGGGCTATCGCCGACGCGGTGGTGTCCGGTTCAGTCGGCGTCCACGGGGTGGTGTTCGACCCTGTCCATCAGGCGCGTCATTCAGAGTTGCACGACTCGATGGCTGAGCTGAACTTCGATGCGATCCTCGATCCTCGATCCTCGACCCTCGGACACAGGAGCCGGGGTCGAAAGGGGGCTTCAACAGGCGCTTGTTGGCGCTGCCGTGGGTGTTGGACCGTCCGCATCGGCCGGAGGATTTCGGAGCCGTGGGTGCCCGGCGCGTGGCCGGTCGGGTGGCGCAGTTCGTACAGGAGGAGAGCCGGATGGTGTCGTCTTCGCCGATACCCCGGTGTCGTGTGGCGCGGGATTGAGCGGGTTTTCTCCCGTGACGAACCAGGCCAAAGGAGGCAGGCAATGGCGAATGCGGTCGCGGAAAGAAACGTGGTGGGGACAAAGCTGGAGCTGTTGAGGAGTCGAGCCGACATTCGGTCGGTGGACGTCGCAAACATGCTGGGCACCACGCCCGAGACGGTGTCGAGGTGGAAGCGGGGGCGAGCCTATCCCAGGCCGAGAAAGGAAAACCTCCTTGTCGATCTGGAGTATGTCGTGGAACGTCTGTCGGAGTTCTATTCGGATCCGAAGACGGCGCGTGCCTGGCTGTACTCCAGGCACAAGTACTTCGGCGGTGCGCGGCCGGCAGACTTGATTCAGGAGGGTCGAATCGAGGAGGTCCTGGAAGCCATTCAGGCGATGGCTGAGCCCGCCTACACGTAAGGGTCGGAGCCACAAGTCCAAGTGCTGGAACGCGATCCCGACCTGCTGGCGCATCTGGAGGGGTGAGGCGAGAGTCCGTTCGAGGGTGCGGTCCACCGGGTGGTGTGGGCGGACAGGAGCCCCGTGCAGGGCAGCAGTGGTGCACGAGGACGGTGGAGCAGTCCCGACGGCCAGTTTGAAGTTCTCAACACATCGCTCATGCCGGAAGGCGCGAGCGCGGAGTTCGAAGCCTTTTGGTCGCTGTTCGAGCAGCGCCCGGACAGGCCGGCACTGAACTGGAAGTTGCGGGTGCGGTTGAAACGGGCTGTGGAACTGGACTTTGGAGCGCTTGAGACGCTCCGCGTAGCACACTCGGAGTATGGCGGCCGAGAGTACGCGCGCGCGCAGGAGATCTCCGATGCCGTCAACTACCTGGGATATGACGGACTGATCGTGCCTTGCGCTCGCTACGAGTGCAGAAATCTCATCGTTTATGTCCAGAACCTGTCCGGGGAATGCGTAGTGGAAGAAGATGAATCGGAGGTATTCGAGTGGTCATCGTAGAACAAGGGTGGGAACGCCCAAGCGTCCCCTTGCCGAGCGATGGTGGCGAAGATCACCGACGGTCATCCGCTGAAAGACATCCTTGGCGCCATGGTGGACGACGGCAGTAACGGCCGAGCGACGCCAAAGCGGATCCGGCATACTGAATTCAGGATGCCCTGCCGGAAACTTCGACGCCCGGCAGGAGATAACAGCAATTGCCTTGGGCAGGCACTTGGACCGACACAAGTGCGGTGTGTTGTTTCCCCGGAACTTACACGGTGGTGATGGTCCGTGGCAGTGTCGAGAGGACCTCGAGGCTCTTGTCGGTGACGAGGAAGCTGTCGATCCAGGCGGCGCCGGAGCCGCCGGGCCAGTCCTCCCAGACATCGAACTGGTTCTCCAGATTGAACACCTGGCCTGGTTCGAGCGTGCGGTCTCCCAGGTTGTGGCGGGGGCTGAGCCAGTGGCTGCCGCACCAGTCAGGCGGCACGGCGATGCCGAGAGAGTAGCCGCCGACAAACCACACCCACTGTCTCAGTCCGGCACGGTCGATGTAGTCGTCCGCCACCTCCTGGACCTTGGAGACCGGGTCGCCGGGCCGGCATGCCTCGATGACGGCATCCATGCAGCCGGCGGACGTTGTCATCAAGTTGGTCCAGCGTGCGTCCGGCTCGCCAAGTGAGAACGTGCGGTTGAGGTTGACGTGGTAGCGGTGGAGGCAGCCGCAGAAATCGAGAAACACCAGGTCTCCCTTCCTGATGCGGCGGTGTTGCGGCGGGCTGTGGTGGGTGCCGGCCCGCGGGCCCGTGCCCACCATGGAGCGGATTCCGGGGTAGCCGCCGCCCGCCTTCATCATGGTCGAAGCGACGACGGCCTCGATTTCGGTCTCCATCACCCCTTCGGCAATGGCGTCACGGGCCGCTGCCATGGCCTCGTCGGCAATGGCGGCCGCCCGCTTCATCACGGCGACCTCCGCCGGCGACTTCACGAAGCGCAGTTCCTCGACGAGAAACGAGGCGTCTTCCACCGTCGCTCCACCGGCTTCGAGAACCTGGCGGAGCGTGTCGCTGGTCCGGCCGTGCGGGGCGTAGGCCCAGGGCTGTATGCCGACTCTCGCCGAGGCGAGGCCGTAGTCGGCAAGGGCTCCGGCGACCTGGCGGCATTCGCTCTCCACGGATTCGTGATTGAGCCAGCACACCTCGCGAATCTCCGGCGTGGTGGAAATGATCGTCGTGTGGCCGCGACCGTCGAAGAACAGCGTGTCGTCGCTGCCGGCGCGCACCAGGAGCCCCGTCAGGTTCTCGAGGTGATACCAGATCATGTCGTAGCCGGTGAGCCACGTGAGATCGGCCGGGTTGGTGACGAAGAGGGCCTCGAGACCGGCTTGCGTCATCGCCTGCCTCGTGCGTTCCCGGCGCCGGGCATACTCCTCTCCTGTGAAAGGCTGGTCCCAGTCGATCTGTTGGCGCAGGTAGGTCTGGATCATGGCGTTCTCCCAGGGCCGGTGGTGGATGAGGATCGGTGTTGCCGGGCCGGTCAGTCGGACTGCCAGCCCCACATCGCGCCGCCGCTGAGGTCCCCGAGAGGCACGCGGCCGTCATCGGTTGGATAGTAGCCGAGCATGCCACCGTGCAGGCTGTAGCCCATGAGGCGCTGCAGGTGTTCCGGCAGGGCGGCGGCGGTGGCGCGGGGGACCGCGAGAATGTGGTTCACCTCCTGGCGCAGCCAGCCGAGGCAGTAGGTGTTGATGAGTCCGGCACGGGGTCGACGGTCGAGGTTGGCGCCGCCACCGTGCCATACGGATCCGAGATAGAAGAGTGCCGATCCCTTCGACATCTCGGCCGTCACCACCTTGTCGTCAGGCCCGGGAGAGCGCCACGGTGGCCAGCGATGGCTCTCCGGGACGAGCCGGGTCGCTCCGTTGAGGTCGGTGAAGTCCTCGAGGGCCCACATGACCGAGACCTGCAACTCGATGCCGGGGATCTGGACGGGATAGATCGTGTCATCGCGATGCAGAACCTGCGCGGTCTCGCCGGGATGGATCTCGATGGCCGTGCAGCTGCCGATGAGATAGGAGGTGCAGTGGTCCAGGAGAATGGCGTCGAGTACGCGCATCATGCCGCGGTGACCGACAATGCCGGCGGACGCCGGCGAGATGTCGAGGACCGAATTGACCCGCAGGGTGGTGTAGCCGTTGAAGTCGTTCTCGGTGGATCGGCCCACCCGGTCGAAGGGTTTGCGCAGGTCGTCCCGCACCTCATCGGCGACCGCGTCACCGACATAGTTCTCGACGATGGCCGCGCCGTCGCGCCGGATCGCTTCGACGATCTCGGGGACCGGGGCATCGCCGTTGAACCGTTCGAGCCCGGACATGTGCCTCCCGTCACTTCCCTGGCCGGGGATAGACAATGACGGAAAGAAACCTGATGGGCAACCGAATCAGTGTCTCGGGCCCGTGCGGGGCGTCGGCGTCGAAGAACAGGGAATCGCCGACCTCCATCCGGTAGCTGGTTCCGGCATGGCGGTAGACCATGGCCCCCTCGACGACATAGAGGAACTCCTGGCCGTCGTGCTGGAACACGGGAAAGACCTCGGATTCGTGGGTCAGGGTGATCATGTAGGGTTCGACGGCCACCTCCTTGTGGACGCTGTGGCCGAGCAGGGCGTACTGGTGGCCGGCGCGGGTTCCGCGGCGTTCGATCTTGAGGCCCTCTCCCGCCTTGACGTGACTGGCGTCGCGCTGCTCCTCGAATCTCTGGAAGAGTGCGGTGAACGGAACATTGAGAGCACCGACAAGGCGCTGCAGGGTCCCCAGCGATGGCGACGTGTGGCCGTTCTCGATCTTCGAGAGCATGCCCGGCGACACGCCGGCCTGAGCCGCAAGTTCCGTCACGGTCATGCCAAGCTGCCGCCGGTGGTGGCGGATCTGGTTGCCGATGGAGGCCTCGAGACCGCGATCCCCCCGGGTGACGGCGTGGGGATCCTGATCAAGGACTGCAGGCGGCTCATTGTCCGGCATGGAATCGCATCCTACAGTGTGTCGTCGTCGAGATGTCCGGCCCCCAGGATCACCGCCACGGGCCCCTTGCCGTCATGGCGCACCATGAAGTGGACGGCCATGCCGGGAGCGATGGCGCCCAGTCTGGCCTGGGTCGTGCGATCGACATCGAACACCATGTCGCCACCGCCGTCGACCGGGCGCACGAAGCCGTAGGACCGTTCTGGCCTCAACCAGACGATGTGACCATTCATGAGCGAGACACATGCGGGGGCGGCGTGCCGGGTGTCAAGAGGCAGGATGTGCGGAAATCGCTTGCTCTCGGCGGCATCCTCGCTACACTCGGCGCGCTTCGGGGGATGTGGTTCTCCGGAGTGGCCGGGCCGTGGGCCTAAGGTGTCCGCGCGTATACTCAAACCAAAGGATGGAGCGGCGTCGAGGCGCCCCCGGCGCGTCCCCGACGTGTGGCAGTTGTGGAGGACACGACACTGGAGGACAGGCTCGAAAGTCTGATCGCACCGAGCGTGGCGAGCATCGGCTTTCGCCTTGTGCGGGTGAAGATGTTCAACCGCCGGGGCAGGATTCTGCAGGTCATGATCGAGCGCGCCGACGGCGACAGCGCGACGATTGACGACTGCGCCATGGTGAGCCGCCTTGTGAGTGCCCATCTCGATGCCGAGGATCCGGTTTCGGGGTCTTATGACCTTGAGGTGAGCTCCACCGGGATCGACCGTCCTCTGGTACGCCGGGAGGATTTCAGCCGGTTCGCCGGTTTCGAGGCGATGGCCTCCATCGATCCGCCGCTCGACGGCAGGAAGCGATTCCAGGGCCGCCTCGCCGGCATGACGGGCGACAACGTGCAGATGGAACAGTCTCCCGGCTCGATCGTCAGCCTGCCGTTTGCCCGCATTGTCGACGCGAAACTTGTCCTCAGTGACGAACTGATCAGGGAAACGGCGCAGCCGGCCGGCGAGCCGGCTGGGGCCGAAGCGGGATAGGATCATGGCGGCTGTGACGAACGTGGCGCACAGGGATCTGCTGCAGATCGCGGCGACCGTGGCGACGGAAAAGGGCATCGAGCGCGAAACCGTGATCGAGGCACTCGAGCAGGCGATCCAGAGCGCCGCGATGAAGAAGTACGGTGAGCTCGATATCAGGGTCGAGATCGACCGCACGTCCGGTGCCGTGGCGCTGCTGCTCTACCGCGAAGTCGTCGGGGAGGACGTCGAGCTGCAGCCGGGTCTCCACATCACTCTCGATGAAGCACGCCGGAGGAATCCCGTCGCCGAGATCGGGGACTTCATCACCGAGGACCTGCCGCCGGTCGAATTCGGACGCATCTCGGCCCAGGGCGCCAAGCAGACCATCATGCAGAAGGTCCGCGAGGCCGAGCGCGCCCGCCAGTACAACGAATTCAAGGACCGTGTCGGGGAGATCATCAACGGGATCGTCAAGCGCGACGAGCGTGGCAACCAGATCGTCGATCTGGGACGTGCCGAAGCGATGTTGCGGCGCGACGACTGCCTGCCGCGCGAACCCTTGCGCCGCGGTGACCGGGTGCGGGCCTATGTCTACGACGTGCGCCAGGAGTCCCGTGGCCCGCAGGTCTTCATCTCGCGCGTGCATCCCGATTTCATGCGCAAGCTCTTCGAAATGGAGGTCCCGGAGATCTACGACGGGATCATCGAGATCCGCGCGGTCGCGCGCGACGCCGGGAGCCGGGCAAAGATCGCCGTCAGGACCAACGACGACTCAATCGATCCCGTCGGCGCCTGCGTCGGCATGCGGGGCAGCCGTGTTCAGGCCGTCGTCAACGAGCTGGGCGGCGAGAAGATCGACATCATTCCCTGGTCGCCGGACACCGCCACCTTCGTCGTGAACGCCCTGCAGCCGGCGGAGGTCGCCAAGGTCGTCATGGACGAGGCGGAGCGGCGCATGGAGGTCGTGGTGCCGGATGACCAGTTGTCCCTGGCGATCGGTCGGCGCGGCCAGAACGTGCGCCTCGCCTCGCAGCTCGTCGGCTGGGACATCGACATCATGACGGAAAGCGGCGAATCGGAGCGCCGCACCAATGAAATGCGCGTGCAGTCCGAGCACTTCATGGAGGCGCTCGATGTCGATGACGTGCTTGCCAGACTCCTCGTGACCGAGGGATTCTCGGAGGTCGAGGAGATTGCCTTCGAGTCCACCGAGGAACTGCTTTCCATCGAAGGGCTCGACGAGGGAATCGCCCAGGAACTGCAGAACCGGGCCATCGCGTTTGTCCAGGAACGCGACCTTCAGTTCGATGCCAGGCGCCGTGAACTCGGCGTCATGGACGACGTCGCCGCCGTTGACGGACTGACGCCGGCCTTCCTTGTCGAGCTGGGTGAGAAGGGAATCAGGACTCTCGACGATCTGGCCGACCTGGCGGCCGACGAGTTGCTGCAGGACTACCTGCCCGGCACGTACCTGACGCCGGACGATGCCAACGCCATCATTATGGCGGCACGTGCCCACTGGTTCGAGGGTGAGGAAGACGGTCACGAGACCGGGTCGTCCACGCAAGGTGACAACGCTGATGCCCGGTCCGAACACTAATGTCCAGCGCCGCTGCATAGCGACCGGCAGGTCCGTCGACAAGTCGGAGCTGGTGCGCTTCGTGCTGGCGCCGTCAGGGGACATCGTGCCGGATGTGGCGGAACGCCTGCCCGGACGCGGCGTCTGGGTTTCCGCCCGGCGCGACGCCATCGACCGGGCGGTTGCAAGGAAGCAGTTCAGCCGTGGTCTGCGCCGGCCGGTGGCCGCCGGCTCCGATCTCGCGGACTCCGTGGAAAACCTGCTGGTCCGGCGGATTGTCGAACTCCTGGGATTCGCCCGCCGGGCGGGCGAGGCCGTGTGCGGATTCGAGAAGTGCCGGGCATTTGTCTCGAGGGAGGGAAGCCTCCTGCTGCACGCCCGTGACGGCTCGGCCGCCGGTCTCGACAAACTCGCCGGACGGTCGTCCGTCAGAGTGTTGCGGGTTCTGGATCGCGTGGAACTCGGTGAGGCGTTTGGCCGGATTGACGCGGTTCACGTGGCCCTTCATTCCGGTGGCCTGGCCACCAGGATCGCCCGGGAATGTGCCCGCCTCGCGGGATTTCGAGGACTCGCCGAACATGGCATGGAAGGAACCTGAAGGATGGCAACCACGGACGAAGGCCCACGCAAGCCGACGCTGAGTCTCGGCGGGCGCAGGCAGGTCGAGCGCAAGACGACCGAAGTCAGCGGCTCCGTACAGCAGAGCTTCAGCCATGGCCGCAAGAAGAATGTCGCCGTCGTGGTCAAGAAGCGGCGCACTCTGCGTGCCGGCCGCCAGGACACCGCCGAATCCCGGACCGCCACACCGGCTCCGGAGGCCAGCGAGACGGTCGCGGAGCAGGAGACCGCGACGCCGGCGCAGGAGGAGGTCAGCCAGCGGTCGTCCCTGGTTCTGCGGCATCTCAGTCCCGAAGAGCGCGAGAGCCGTCTGCGTGCCCTTGAACAGGCGCAGAAGGCCGACGAGGAGGCCCGCGTTCTGGCGGGCGAACAGGCGCGTCTGCGGGCCGAGGAGGAGGCGAGACTCAAGGCTGAACGCGAGGAGGCCGAGCACCGGGCCCGCGAGGAAGCCGAACGGCGGGAACTGGAGGAAGAGGCCCGTCGGCGGGCTGAAGAACAGGCCAAGCGGCAACTCGACAGACAGCGCGACTCCGCCGAGAAACGCGACGACGCTCCGGCGACCGAGGCACTCTCTCCCGCCGCCGATACCGAGGATGAGCCCAGGCGGGGCAAGCGCGACCAGAAACGGTCCGCCCTGGCCCCGGGCAAGCGCGCCGCCGGCCGGCGCCGTAGCGGCAAGCTCACCGTTGCCCAGGCTCTGAACGAGGAGGACCGCGAGGAGCGGGCACGCAGCCTCGCGGCGGCAAGACGGGCCCGCGAGAAGCTGCGCCAGCAGCAACTCGAGCGCCGGACGGTCAAGGGATCGACGAAGAAGATGGTGCGCGATGTCGTCGTGCCGGAGGTCATTCTCGTCAGCGAACTGGCCAACCGCATGGCGGTGCGCGGCAGCGAGATCGTCAAGAAGATGATGGAAATGGGCCAGATGGTGACCATCAACCAGACCATCGACGCCGATACGGCCGAGGTTGTCGTGGCGGAGTTCGGCCATCGGGCGCGCCGTGTCTCGGAGGCCGATATCGAGGTCGGACTGAAACAAGATGATGATCCCGAGGACATGAAGCAGGCGCGTGCACCGGTGGTCACGGTCATGGGCCACGTGGACCACGGCAAGACGTCCCTGCTCGATGCCCTGCGCCGTACCGACGTGGTGTCCGGCGAGGCCGGAGGCATCACGCAGCACATCGGCGCCTACCAGGTCCGTCTCGATGGCGGCGAACGGATCACGTTCCTGGACACGCCCGGTCATGCCGCCTTCACGTCCATGCGTGCCCGGGGTGCCAGTGTCACGGACATCGTGGTGCTCGTGGTGGCGGCCGACGATTCGGTGATGCCCCAGACGCGGGAAGCGATTGACCACGCCAGGGCCGCCGAAGTGCCGATCATCGTCGCCATCAACAAGTGCGACCTTCCCGGCGCCGAGCCCGACAGGGTACGCCAGGATCTGCTGCGCAACAGCCTGGTGGTCGAATCGTTGGGAGGCGACATTCTCGACGTCGAGATCTCGGCTCTCAAGGGTGATGGCCTTGACCGTCTCGAGGAAACCATCCTGCTGCAGGCCGAGGTCCTCGAACTCAAGGCGAACCCGGATCGTGAAGCCGAAGGCGTCGTTGTCGAGGCCAAGCTCGACAAGGGCCGTGGACCTGTCTCCACGGTGCTGGTGCAGCGCGGAACCCTGGAAGTCGGAGACACGGTGGTGGTCGGCAATGCCTGGGGCAGGGTCCGCGCCCTGATCGATGACCGGGGCAGCAACGTCAAGAGTGCCGGTCCCGCCCTGCCGGTCGAGATTCTCGGACTGTCCGGGGCGCCGCTGGCCGGCGACGAGTTCTTTGTCGTGGAGAACGAACGGCGGGCGAGGGAGGTGGCCGCCTACCGCACGGCGCAGGAGCGCCAGAAGAAGATCACCGCCACGGGCCGGGGTTCGTTCGACCAGATTCTCGCCGGCATCAAGGCGGGCAAGGCGACGGAACTTCCCATCGTCGTCAAGACCGATGTCCAGGGTTCGGCGGAAGCCATCGCCGACAGTCTCCTGGCCTTCGGCACCGAGGAAGTCAAACCCCGCATCTTGTTGTCCGCCGTCGGCGGCGTGACCGAAAGCGATGTGACGCTGGCGAGCGCCTCCAGTGCGGTCATCCTGGGATTCAATGTGCGGGCCAACAGTCTGGCCCGCCGTCTTGCTGCCCGTGAAGGCGTTGAGATCCTCTACTTCCGGGTGATCTACGAGCTTCTTGACCAGGTGAAGGACATGCTGGCGGGCCTGCTCAAGCCGGCAACGGAGGAACAGGTCCTCGGGGCTGCCCAGGTGCTGGAAACATTCGATATCTCGGGCGCCGGGACGATCGCCGGTTGCCGCGTGATGGACGGCTACATTCGCGCCAGTGCACGGGTCAGGTTGCTGCGAGGCGGGCGCACCATGTTCGACGGTTCGATCCGGTCGCTGCGTCATCACAAGGACCAGGTCCGTGAGGTCCGTCAGGGCAGCGAGTGCGGCATTCAGCTTGCCGATCACCAGGACATCGAGATCGGTGACGAGATCGAGGCCTATGAGCTGAAGCAGGTTGCCCGAACGCTGGATGCCTGATGTGAGGCAGCGCAACGACCAGCGCCGGTTGAGGGTGGGCGAGGAGATCCGCCATGTCCTGTCGGACATGTTTGCCCGGGACGAAGTTCACGATCCGGCGCTCTTTGGCCGGGCGATCACCGTCTCCGAAGTCCGCATGAGCGTCGATCTCAGGCACGCCGCCTGCTACATCATGCCGCTTGGCGGGGAGAATGTCGGCGACGTGTTGGAAGGGTTGCGGCGGGCGACGCCGTGGTTGCGTGGCGAGGTCTCGCGCCGGGTGCGTCTGCGGGTGGCGCCTGAGCTTGTCTTTCACGCGGATCGCGGATTCGACCATGCCCAGCGCATCCACACCCTGCTCGAGACGTCCGGCCGCACCTCGTAAGCCCGCATGAAGCGAGGGCGCCGCATTCATGGCTGGCTTGTCTGCGACAAGCCGGCTGGTGTGACGTCGAGCCAGCTGGTGGGGCGGGCGCGCCGGCTCACCGGTGCTGCCCGCCTCGGGCATGGCGGCACGCTCGATCCCCTGGCCACCGGCGTTCTTCCGGTGGCCCTGGGCGAGGCGACGAAGACGATTCCCTGGTGCCAGGACGCCCTCAAGACCTACCGCGTCACGGCGCGCTGGGGAGTCTCGACGTCCACCGACGATGCCGAAGGCGACGTCACCGCAACATCTGAAATGCGGCCGTCGGCCGACAGGATCGAGGCCGTCCTCGCGTCCTTTACCGGCGATGTCAGCCAGACGCCCCCTGCCTTTTCGGCCGTCAAGGTGGCTGGCCGGCGAGCCTACGCACTTGCGCGCAAGGACATCATGCCCGACCTCAAGCCCCGCCTTGTGAGGATCGAGCGGATCACGCTGCTCGCCGTCGAGGATGAAGATCACGCATCGTTCGAGGTGGTGTGCGGCAAGGGGACCTACATGCGCGCGCTTGTCCGCGACATGGGGTTGCGTCTTGGCACCCTGGGTCATGTCCATGCCCTGCGCCGCACCCGGGTCGGACCGTTTTCGCTGTCCATGGCGATTTCTGTGGATTCCTGGCTGGAACGTGGTAGGAATGCGCGCGCTTGCGGGGCGATCCATCCCGTGGAGACAGCGCTGGTCGACATCCCGGCGCTTGTTGTCACGGAATTGCAGGCACGTCAGCTCAGACACGGGCAGGCGGTCCGGATCGGCCAGACCTGCAAGGGTACCGTTCGCCTCCAGGACGACCACGGGCTTGTCGCGATAGCGAAATCCGATGGTGATCTGGTTCGACCGGTTCGCGTTTTCAACCATGACGGAACACGAGGTCACGATGTCGATCACAGCTGATCGCAAGGGCGAACTGATTCGCCAGTATGGCCGCGCCGACGGTGATACCGGGTCACCCGAGGTGCAGATCGCCATACTGACGGAACGCATCACCAATCTCACCGAACACTTCAAGTTCCACCGCAAGGACAAGCACTCCAGGCGGGGTCTGCTCATGCTGGTCAGCAGGCGCCGGGCTCTGCTGGATTACCTGCGTGGCCGGGACGAGAGTCGCTATCGTTCGATTGTCGGTAGCCTGGGCCTGCGCCGCTGACACCTGCGGCGAGGCATGGCGGAAGCGCACGTCGTCAGGCGGACCTTCTCTAGAGGGCGCCTGGCTGGGACTGTCATGGCCGGTTCATCGTTGATTCCGGACCATGTCGGGGAATCATCACATCACAATGGGCGGAGTGCGCTGATTCCGCCAATGTCAGGGAACAACACGCATGTTTGACATTCATAAGAAAGAACTAGTCTGGGGTGGCCGTACACTGACGCTGGAAACCGGGCGAATCGCCCGTCAGGCGGACGGAGCCGTGCTCGCGACCTACGGTGCCACCACCGTGCTGTGCACGGCCGTGGCCCAGAGACAGCCACGCGAAGGCGTGGACTTTTTCCCGCTCACCGTGAACTACCAGGAAAAGGCCTTCGCGGCCGGCAAGATTCCCGGAGGGTTCTTCAAGCGCGAAGGGCGCCCGAGCGAAAAGGAAACCCTGTCGTCACGCATTATCGACCGGTCGATCCGGCCGCTCTTCGCCTCCGGATTCCGCAACGAGACGCAGGTCATCTGCACCGTGCTCGCCCATGACCTCGAGAATGATCCGGATGTCGTCGCGCTGGTCGGATCCTCCGCCGCGCTGGCCATATCGGGTATCCCCTTCAACGGTCCCGTGGGCTGCGCCAGAGTCGGCTTCATCGATGGTGAGTATGTTCTCAACCCGTTGCTGAAGCAGATGAGCGAGTCACGCCTCGATCTCGTGGTCGCCGGACGTTCGGATGCCGTCATGATGGTTGAGTCCGAGGCGCAGGAGCTGAGCGAGGACGAGATGCTGGGCGCCGTGATGTTTGCCCAGCAGGAGTTCCAGCCGGTGATCGCCGCCATCAGCGACCTTGCCGCAGCCTGCGGACGGGATCCCTGGCGCGTGCCGGAGCCCGAAGACACGGGCGATCTCGAGAGCGCGGTACGGGACATCATCGGCGAAGAGATCGCCGATGCGTACAGGGAAGCCGACAAGCAGACCCGCCTGGAGAGACTGCAAGCAGCCAGAAGCACGGTGAGGGAGCGCTTTGCCAAGGACGAATCGGTGGCGAGCGACACCCTGTCGGGGATTCTCAAGTCTCTCGAAAAGGCGATCATGCGTGATGCAACCCTGACCTCGGGCGTGCGCGTCGATGGTCGGCAGACAAACGCCGTCCGTCAGATTTCATCGCAAGTCGGCGTTCTCGAACGCTCCCATGGTTCGTCACTCTTCACCAGGGGAGAGACCCAGGCACTCGTGACCGTGACTCTGGGAACCGGGCAGGACGAGCAGGTGATGGATGCCCTTGCGGGCGAGTACCGCGAGCACTTCATGCTGCACTACAACTTTCCGCCCTACTCGGTGGGCGAGGCGAGTTTCCTGCGCTCTCCGGGCCGCCGCGAGATCGGTCACGGCAAGCTGGCCTGGCGCGCCATTCACCCGCTGCTGCCGGAAAAGGAGAAGTTCCCCTACACTATCAGGGTGGTCTCGGAGATCACCGAATCAAACGGCTCCTCGTCGATGGCGACGGTATGCGGCAGTTCGCTCGCGCTGATGGACGCCGGCGTGCCGCTGGCGCGGCCCTGCGCCGGCATCGCCATGGGTCTCATCAAGGAAGGCGACGACTTCGTCGTTCTCTCCGACATTCTTGGAGATGAGGACCATCTGGGTGACATGGACTTCAAGGTGGCGGGCACCGGGAACGGCGTCACGAGCCTGCAGATGGACATCAAGATCGCCGGCATCACCCGGGAAATCATGTCCGTCGCTCTTGAACAGGCGCGTGAAGGCCGACTCCACATCCTGGGGGAAATGGCGCACGCGATCGGCTCGACGCGTGACACGCTGTCGGACTTCGCGCCGCGCATCACCACGATCAAGGTGCCTTCCGACAGGATTCGCGACATCATCGGACCGGGCGGCAAGATGATCCGCGAGATCACGGAGGTCAGCGGAACCAAGATCGATGTCGAGGATGACGGAACCGTCAAGATCGCCTCCTCGGATCCCTCGGCAACCGACACGGCCCTGGCGATGATCAGGGACATCGTCGCCGAACCGGAGGTCGGCGTGATCTACGAGGGAACCGTGGTCAAGTGCCTCGATTTCGGCGCGTTCGTCAATTTCATCGGCAAGCGGGACGGCCTCGTGCACATATCCGAATTGGCGCAGGGTCGTGTGGCCACCGTCGGCGACGTGGTCAAGGAAGGAGACCGCGTGAAGGTCAAGGTGCTGGGGATCGATGATCGCGGCAAGGTGAAGCTCTCCATGAGGGTGGTCGATCAGGAGACCGGAGAGGACATCACCGAACAGGTCGGTGAACGCGAACCGCCAAAGCGCCGTGAACGCCGGGACGACGGCCGCAAACCCCGTCGGTCACATCACAACTGAACGCGTCACCGGATGATAGGACACGATGTAACGTGTCATAATGGCGTGCCATAGCCAGGGGAGACCGGGTGGGTGAAGCCGCTGAACTCCATACGCATCTCGGGACGCGACGTTCTGCCCCTTGTCGAAGGCGGCAAGGGGATCTCGATTTCGAATGGCGAGAGTTCAGGCGCCTGGGCGAACTGTGGCGGCGTCGGCACGTTTTCCGGAGTCAACGCTGATCATCGTGACGAGAGCGGGGAACTGATCCCCCAGGTCTACACGGGGCGCAGCCGCAAGGAGCGGCATGAGGAACTGGTGGCGTTCGGCATCAAGGGCGGCATTCACCAGGCCGAGGTGGCCCACGAACTCGCTGGCGGCGAGGGCGTCATCCATGTGAACGTCCTGTGGGAGATGGGGGGATGCGAGAGGGTGCTGCATGGCGTCCTCGAGGGAGCCAAGGGACTGGTCCATGGCGTCACGTGCGGCGCCGGCATGCCCTACAAGATGGCTCAGATCTGTTCAGAGTACGGCGTCTACTACTACCCGATCACCAGTTCCGCCCGGGCCTTCAACATCCTGTGGAAACGCGCCTATCATCGTTTTCCCGAGCTGCTGGGAGGTGTCGTCTACGAGGACCCGTGGCGTGCCGGCGGACACAATGGCCTCTCCAATGTCGAGGACCCGGAGGTACCGGAAGACCCCTATCCCAGGGTTGTCGCACTGCGCAAGGTGATGCGCGGTGTCGGTCTTGACGACACCCCGATCTTCATGGCCGGAGGTGTGTGGCGCGTCGACGAGTGGCTCGACTGGCTTGACAATCCTGAACTCGGTCCGGTGGCCTTCCAGTTCGGAACACGTCCCCTGCTGACCGAGGAAAGCCCGATCTCGGATACATGGAAGCGGCGGTTGATCACTCTGCGCAAGGGCGAGATCAGTCTCAACCGGTTCAGTCCGACCGGGTTCTATTCGTCGGCGGTGGAGAACAGCTTCCTTCTCGAACTCAAGACACGCAATCGCCGTCAGGTTGCCTATGCGACCGAACCTGTCGGCGACCATGTGGTCGAGTTCGCCTTTGGCCCCCGGGGGCGCCTCGTCTACCTCACGGAGCACGATCTCGACGAGGTCCGTCAATGGGTTGCTGCAGGGTTCAGCGAACCTCTCAAGACCCCCGATTCCACTCTGGTTTTTGTCACGCCCGAGAAATCCCGGCAGATCCGAACCGACCAGATCGAGTGCATGGGCTGTCTCAGCCAGTGCCGGTTCTCGAACTGGAAGTGCAGTGACACGGGGACCACCGGCCGCAAGCCGGATCCTCGCAGCTACTGCATCCAGAAGACCCTGCAGGTCATCAGCCATTCCGACGACATCGAAACCCAGCTCATGTTCGCCGGCCACAATGCCTACCGGTTTGCCAATGACCCCTGGTACGCCAATGGCTTCATTCCCACTGTGGCACAACTGATGGACCGCCTTCAGACCGGTCAGTAGGATGTCGCAGTCGGGCTATCGTGGAGTCTTGCCGTGACCGGCGCTAAAGTGAGTTCCCATGCAACACGACAATGACCACATCGATGAACTGCTCGCTTCCAGGGGATTGCGGCTGACGCGTCAGAGACGTCAGCTGGCCGGGCTCCTTTTCAGGGACGGCGACCGCCATGTGACCGCCGAGATGCTCGCACGCGAGGCGAAGCTGAATGGTATCAGGGTGTCTCTCGCAACCGTCTACAACACGTTGCACCAGTTCACCCGGGCGGGTCTTCTGCGCCGGATCAATGTTGACTCCGCCAGGACCTGGTTCGATACGAACACGACCGTCCATCACCATTTCTTCAATACCAGGAATATGGAGCTCACCGACATTCCGCAGGATCGGGTGAGCGTCGATGTGCTGCCGGCGCCACCGGACGGCACCGCCATCGATCGCGTCGACGTGGTGATCCGGGTGACACCGCGGTGAGGATTGCTTGACTGATTGGAATGATTCCAGATAACCTGTCGCTGGAGCGGTTGGACCGCTCCTTCCACCAGCACCCCGAGGGCCCCTGAGGGCCGCAGAATCCTGAGGAGAGAAGCATGTCACTTGGTGGCACCAGGACCGAACAGAATCTGAAAGATGCCTTTGCCGGCGAGAGCCAGGCGAACCGCCGCTACCTCTACTTTGCCCAGAAGGCAGATATCGAGGGTTACAACGACGTGGCTGCCGTTTTCCGTTCGACGGCGGAAGGCGAGACCGGACACGCCCATGGCCACCTCGAGTTCCTCGAAGAGACCGGTGATCCGGCAACCGGTGAGCCGATCGGCTCCACGGACCGGAATCTCAAGGCAGCGATTGCCGGAGAGACCCACGAGTACACGGACATGTATCCCGGCATGGCCAGGACAGCCCGCGACGAAGGATTTGACGAGATTGCGGACTGGTTCGAGACCCTCGCCAAGGCCGAGAAGAGTCACGCCGGGCGTTTCCAGAAGGCGCTTGATACGCTCGACGACTGATCCGGAGCCGGGACGGGGGCTTGCCTGCGGCAGTCGCCGTCCCTGTTTCCCCGCCGCAGGCAAGTCTTTCCTGTGCGGATTGTGACCATGCGAGAAGGCAGTCTCGATGCTCCGACACGCCATGTCGTCGACTGGCGCAATCCCGACTTCGTCGATGCCGGGAAGATTGATGCCGAGTTGCGGCGCGTCTTCGACATCTGTCACGGATGTCGGCGGTGCTTCAACCTGTGCGATGCCTTTCCCCGCCTGTTCGATCTCATCGACGATTCGGCAACCGGCGAACTCGATTCCGTCGACAGCGCGGATTTCCGATCTGTGACTGATGCCT
This sequence comes from Alphaproteobacteria bacterium, assembly GCA_965207785.1. Classification (GTDB taxonomy): domain Bacteria; phylum Pseudomonadota; class Alphaproteobacteria; order SP197; family SP197; genus SP197. The sequence goes on from CBDBNO010000012.1 coordinate 626,808, forward strand.
GCACGTTCTGCGACATGTGCTTCATGACCAAGTGTCCCTACGTGCCGCCCCACGAATTCGATCTCGACTTTCCCCATCTCATGCTTCGCGTCAGGGCGGCCGAGTTTCGCCGCGGCGAACGCAGCTTCATGGATCGGCGGATCGCCGATACCGACACCAGCGGCCGATTGGGAACGACATTCTCGCCCCTGGCGAACTGGGCACTCGACAGGAAGAACCATCTGACCCGTCCCCTGATGCAGGCAGCTTGCGGGATCCACGCCGAGGCCGAACTCCCCCGATTCAATGCGGCAAGCCTGGTGTCCGTTGCCGCCCGGGAGCCCCTCAAAGTCAACTGCGAGGCCCCGGCCTATCCTCGCAAGGCGGTCATCTACGCCACGTGTTTTTCGAACTGGAACGATGCCGGGATCGGAGACGCATTCCGGCGCATCCTGGCCCACAACGGCATCGAGACAAGAGTGGTGCATCCGGGCTGTTGCGGCATGCCGAAGTTGGAACTCGGTGATCTGGCGGACGTGGCAAAGCGCGCCCGGACGGTGTCCGGGGAACTGCTGGGCTGGCACGACGACGGGTGGGACATTGTTTCTCTCGTGCCGTCGTGTTCACTGATGATGAAGTTCGAATGGCCGTTGATCGCTCCGGACGACGGTTCGGTCACGCGCCTGGCATCCGTGGTCAAGGATGCCAGCGAGTACGTTGTCTCGATTGCCCGCTCGGAGGGCCTCGCCGGCGACCTCGAACCGATCGACGGGCCCGTGACCCTGCATGTCGCCTGCCACGCGCGGGCCCAGAACATGGGAGCGAAGGCGGCAGAGATGCTGCGTCTGATTCCCGATACAAAGGTCAACGTCATCGAGAGGTGTTCCGGGCACGGCGGATCCTGGGGGGTGCGGACTGCCACCTTCGAAACAGGCATGAAGGTCGGCAAGGCCGTCATGCGCAACGTTGCCAGGCACGATCCCGAGGGTGCCGGCGTCGTCGTGTCGGAATGCCCGTTGGCAGGCCTCCACATTGGCCAGGGAGTCGCGCGCCTGGAAGGGCGCGAGGCACCTGTTCTGAAGGCATGTCATCCGATCCAGCTGATGGCCCGCTCCTGGGGCCTTGAAGAGAGAGGCCCGGGATGAAGATTGGCCGTGATGACATCATCGCACCTGAGGACTACGCACGGACGCGCGAGGAGCACCGTGCCCGCATCCGCGAAGTCAAGCGGTACCGACGTGTCGAGGTCGGTCCCTTCATCACCTTCTTTTTCGAGAACCGCCAGACGATGTGGCACCAGATCCATGAGATGCTGCACATCGAAAAGGGTGGCGAAGAACAGATCGCCGACGAACTTGACGCCTACAATCCCCTGGTTCCCGAAGGCCGCGATCTGCGCGCGACAATGATGATCGAGATCGACGACCCGATCCGGCGCAACACGGTGCTGCGCCGTCTGGGATGGATCGACGAAACAGTGTCCTTCCTGGTTGGTGACCGGTCGATTGCCGCAGAACCGCTTCAGGACACCGAACGCAACACGTCCGACGGCAAGACGAGCAGCATCCACTTCCTGGCGTTCCGCTTCGATGACGAATCCGTCGCCATGTTCCGTGATCCCGCGGTCCGCGTGGCCCTGGAGGTCGGCCACGAGAACTACGGCCACCAGGCAGTCCTGGCGCCGCAGACGCGCGAAGCCCTTGCTGGCGACTTTTCCTGATTGAGCCGGGAGCGTTCAGCGTGTCCGCTTGAGCGCCGTCTGGGTGAAGTCGTTGAGATCGAGGTCGGTTCCGAACGTGTAGTCCGTCCAGTTGAGATCGGTACTCTTCCCGGTGAGATGATTCGTCATCGACAGTTGGCTGGCACGCCAGAAGCGGTCGAGGTAGAGGTTGTAGTCATCGACCACCAGAGTCTTGAGAAGCGACTCCCTGCGGTCGTAGTACTCGATCCTGACGGTGAGCAGTTCGTCCGTGTCGATCCACATCACCTGGCGCGAGTAACCGGAGTCCTCGTGGGTCGGGAAGCGCTCGATCACGTGGCACGTCAGATCGCCACAGGGTTCCTCACCGAGATGCCGGTAGGTGTATCGTTCGATCTCCGAGGCCCCCATGTCCTCGTATGAGAATTCGCTTCCCATGAATGAACCCAACTGGTTCGACGAACTGATGCGCTTGACCCTCTCGAGGGCCGGGAGATAGAGCCACTGGTCGTCCGCCTCGTCCTTGTGGGCGTGGACGAGGAAGGCCGTTCCCTTGACGTCGCGTGGCCGGTCGAAAACGAAAATGGTGCGGTCTCCGTCGTTCTCGACCTCGATCACCTTGATGCGGACCTCCCGCGTGCTTTCCTCCCCGCGCTTGTTGCGCAGGATCATGCCCATGTTCGCGGTGAAGTTTCCGAATCCCTTCTGGCGTTCGCGGGCCTCCGTGGCGATACGCAATCCGGTTTCCTCCGGCGTTTCGGCATCAACCCGCGACAGTCCCGGAGTCCAGGCGACAGCGAAGGCAACGAGGACGAGAATCATGCGCATGACGGGTTCCTCACTTTCCGATTTCAGGAACTGCAGTCCCGGTCGAGTCCGACAAAACGGGATGGCCGGCGGCCCGTGCATGTGCGACATCGCCGGCGGGCGGCATCAGGAACCCCTGACTGCCATCGCCCACGCCTGAGGCCATCGGACGCTCCATTCCGTTGAACCACGCCGATCATAGCCCCAAGACAGCCAAACAAACAGGAGAACGGGAGGCGAGACGGTGTGTCCGGGCAGGCTTGACCTCAGGACATGACAAGCGCTGCCAAGGGACCGCATGGCGCCGGCAGCCCAGGTTGAACAGTCCGTACGGATTTGCAGTGCAATGCCCGTTTGGCACGACGCCAGGCTGCTCGAAGCCCGGATCCACAGTGTGCACGCAGACCGAATTCGCGGCCTCCGGATCAACGTCCTCCAGTCGGACTGTTCCATCGAACGGCCCGGAGCCCGGTCACAGTCGCTGACTATCCTGGGTTCCGCGTCCGACCGGATTGGCTGGATCGTGATGGAGGGCGAGCGATTGGCACATTGTTGCCAACCGCTTGCGGAGGCGGGCGGGTTTCTCGACGATGACGCTGTCGCCCCAGGTGACGAAATGCCAGCACATCTCGTCGATGCCGCCGGCCGTGAACTGCACCGTGACCGTGCCATCGCCGTTCATCTCGACCGTCTGATCCGGGTGGAACAGGAAGGCTGCGGCGTCCCGAGCTGCCCGGGGCAGGAAGCGCAGGACGACCTTGACGGGCCTTTCCTGGAACGTGCCGAAGGAACGCTTCGCGTAGGCCCTCAGGTCGAACGCCGGATCGCGCTCGAACCGCTCGTCCGTGAGCCGGGCATCGCTCACGTTGGCCAGACGCCACAAACGCAGCTCACCGGCCCAGTCGGTCCGTCCTACCAGGAAGGCCCGATTGCCGTGGAGAAGGCCGTAGGGCTGCACGCGCTGGCGGCTCTGCCGTCCCGTCGACTGGGCGATGTAGTGGAATTCCACCATACGACCGGTCACGACGGCCTCGCGCAGGAGTGAGAGAAGGCCGGCGTCGAGGCGGGGTCGGGGGCCAGGACGCATGGCCAGTCCTTCGGCGAGGACCAGCGCCTCGACGTCCGCCTCGATTCTGTCAAGCGTATGTTGTTGCATCGCGGCACGCAGTTTGCAGGCGATTTCACGCATCGTCCCAGCCCTGCCGTCGAGGCCTGCGCGCTCCAGCGCGTCGGCGGCTCCTGCCAGTTCCGCCAGTTCCCTTGCCGAGACGGAGACGAGGCGGCGCAGGGCATCCGAGCGCAAGCGCCAGTGTTTCCTCTTGTCGTCACGCGGCACGGTTTCCAGCGCTCCGAAGGCCGCTTCGACAGCATCCCGCATGCGCTCTGCCGTCTTCCGGCTGACGTTGAAGTTAGCCCGGATGCCGTCCAGCGTCATGCCGCTGCGCGAGCCCTGCATGCGTATTGCCAGATCGATGATGTCCGTCAGTCGTTCATACCGCATCGGGATGTTCCTCGCTGTCCCCGGAGGTTCACTGGCCGGTCACCATGGCGCGACCCATGGGGCACGACAACCTCATCTCAGGAAGCCGATGGCCCGGGGGCGGTGGGGCTTGGCGGTGCACTCGGCACGGAGCATCGCGGCGAGTGCATCCGGTTCCGCGAGGCGGCCGAGCAGGCCAGCCTTGCGGCGAACCACCGCGAAGTCGCCAGGAGTGAGGGCTGTCAGGTCCGCAGTATTCTCCGGCGGAGCGAGCCCGAACAAGGTGTGGAACGCCATGGAAACCTGGGCGGGCGTGAGATAGTCGAGGGAGATCTTGAAGACGAAACGCCGCAGGGTCGCCGGGTCGAGGTGCTGGCCGAAGTTGGTGGTGCAGGCGAAGGGCAGGGGATGACTCTCCATCCAGGTCAGCATCTCGTTGACCTGGCTCACTTCCCAGTTCCTGCTGGCGAGACTCCGGTCGGCGAGCAGCGAGTCGGCCTCGTCGAACACCAGGAATGCACCGTCGTCGCGCGCCTCCGCGAAAGCGTCGGCGATCTGCTGTTCCGTCTCTCCGACCCACATCGACATCAGGTCCGAGGCCCGCTTCTGCATCACCTCGAGGCCGAGACGCTCGGCAAGGTAGCGCACGAACGCGCTCTTGCCAGTGCCCGGTGGTCCCTGCAGGCAGAGCGAGAACCGTCGTTCTGTGGAATCGGCAAGGCGGTCGGCGAGTTCGCGGGGGTCGGTGTCGGCCTTTACCAGCGCCAGATCGAAGCGTTCCGGTGTCCCTTGAGGGGGAGCATGGCATCCCATGACCCGGGACAGACTCTGCACGCCCCGACGCACTGTGGCGAGGTCGCCGGCACCGAGATGCGCGGCGGCGACCGCGCCTGCCGCGACGCCGGGCGTGGCGTCGAACTCGCATGCCAGGGCGCGAGCGTCCTCGGGGTCCGCCGCGATACCGTGGCGTTCGAGCTGGCGCTTCCAGATCTTCGTCCGCACCCGGACCGTCGGTGCGCGCATCTCGAAGGCGAACATCATGCGCCGGAGAACGGCGGGACTGATATGCCCGGTGTCGTTCGTGGTCCACAGGGTCGGCGTCGGAGACCGTTCCAGCAACCGGTGCATGAAGACCTTCGAGGCAGTGCCGCGCGAACCCGCATGGAACCGCCCCGGGAGGAACGCGGGGCCTGGAACAGAGTTACCGAGAAGATCCTCTATCTCGTCGAACAAGAGGAGCGCGTGGCGCTCCCCGGTGAGCAGACGCTGGGCGAGGCAAAGCTCCCGGAGCCTCTCGCGCCGGGAAGGTTCGTCGCCGTCTTCGTCTGCTTCCCCGACGCTGTAAAGCGTTACGCCAAGCTGTTCGGCCAGGACCTTGCAGAACTCGGTCTTGCCGGTTCCCGGCGGCCCGTGAAGGAGGATGTTGACGCCCTGCGCTCGCGTGTCGAGTGCACCCTTGAGCAACGTCTCGACGTGATTGCGGTCGACGGCGACATGGTCGAAATCCGTCCAGTCGAGATCGCTCGCGGGCGCGGGGCCGAGCAGCAGGCTGGCGGCATCGCAGTTTGCGCCGCCGGGCGCGTGGACGAGTTGGTTCAGCCGGTCCAGCATCGCCACCTCACCGTCGTCACGGTCGATGGCGACGAGTCCCGATCGGACCAGGGGAGCGCTGGCGCCGAGGCGTCCGGCGATCCTGTTGGGCGAAAGGCCGAGAAGCAGGGGCAGGGTGCGCCCCCCGAGAGTGAAGACGAGTCGGCCATTCAGGGGATGGTCGAAGATGTCGTCGATCATCGATTCGAACACGGGCCGCGTCCGGTAGCGCAACAGGACTTCCAGGATGGCGAGATCGCCACGCGAAAGGCCGGTTGAACGTCCGAGACGCCGGAGGCGCCGCGCGGTTCGGTCGGGCTGAACCCTCCGGTTCGAGCACTCCTCCCACAGGGCGTCACCGAGATCGCGGAACTGTCGCGCGGACAGCTCCTCGTCACGGTCGATCTCCCGGCGGCGTCTGCGGGAGCGCTTGTCCTCGCGTCCGCGTGCAATGAGGTTATCCCTGTCGGTCACCCACATGGCCAGCGCCGTCGCCTCCGGATCCCGGTGGGAGAGGCTCGATGCGGCGTTCGCCAGGTAGAGCGCGAGCAGGTGATGTTCGTAAGCGGTCAGCATGGCGTTCCCTCCGTTCCGTCGAGTCGGAGGAACACTAGCCTGCCACTACGTCATATCCGGTCGTAGTGATGGGACTCTTCTTCGTTGAGGAGGGAACCGGGCCGATGTCAATCCTTTCGGGACCGCTCCTTGCGGAAAGCGGTCGGGCAGGGCGGTGTGGCGCTTCCAGGAGGGGCTTCCTGATGCAATGCAGCCGCGCCGGCACAGGCACTTGTTCGTCTCCTGGTCATCATGGGTCCGGGCAGTCCCGGGACGGGCAGCAGAGGCAACGAACATGTCATGACGGCGGATACTGTAAGATCCTCCGGCCTCTACCACAGCGCTCCCGCGGATACGGTGATATCCTCCATCGTGATCCCGCTTGCGGCATCGGTGGCGAGAAAGGCCGCAAGGGAAGCGATTTCATCGGGCTGGATCATCCTGTTCATGGGTGAGCTGGCAGCGGCTTCGGCGCGAGCTTCCTCAATTCCCGTGCCCCTGATGCGTGCAAGCACCCGGAAGCTCTTCTCGACCATTCCCGTGTCAACAAATCCCGGGTTGATGGCATTGCACGTGACGCCATGCGGCGCACCTTCGATGGCTGCGCAGCGCATCAGTCCCAGCAGTCCCGCCTTGGACGCGCAGTATGCGCTGTAGTTCTCGGCGCCGACATTGGCCGCCGTCGAAGAGATGATCAGGATGCGGCCCCAGCCCCTGACCATCATGGGTCCAAGACAGTGCCTGATCATGCGCCATGTACCGGTAAGGTTGACGTCGATCACCTTTTCCCAGGCGTCTTCGGCGTGTCCGGGCAGCGGAACCTGGACGCAGATTCCCGCGACATTGGCGAGAATGTCGATTCTGCCGAATCTGTTGCATGTCCCTTCAATCATGTTCCGGCAGCTTTCGTTCGATCGCAGGTCGAGATGCTGGCCGAATGCGCCTACACCGTGCTGTTCGATGGCGGATACGACCTCGCCCATCTGTTCAGCGGTCGGATAGGTCGTTTCTTCCCAGGCGGCCATTTCCCCGTTGCCGGCGACGAAGGAGCCGAAGGCGATGTCGGCGCCCCTGGCTGCCAGTGCCATCGCGATCGCCCGGCCCTGGCCCGTGCCGCCTCCGGTGATCAGCGCCACCCTGCCTTCAAGTTCCCGTCGCGTCATCGCAGATTCCCCCTGGCAGGATCCGGTTCAGCATCCCCGGACCGGTTTGATCACATTGACAAGCGGCTCACCACGCACGAATCGGCCAAGATTGTCCAGATAGACCCTGACGGCACCGGCCGGACGGGGGGTGCGGGCAGGCGATGACGTCTGGAATCCGGACTTCGGTTGTCCCATTCTTGAGGGGTGCCGCCGCATCAACGGGAGATTCGATCATGGAAGGGTCCGCCTACGCCGGTGACGTTATGCCGGCTGATGCCTACGCCGCCCTCGAGAGCGACGAGGACGCGGTGCTTGTCGACGTTCGCACGGAACCTGAATGGCGCTTTGTCGGGGTGCCGGACCTCTCGGGACTGGGCAAGAGAACGAGGTTCGTCGAATGGCAGCTCTATCCCGACGGCCGGCCCAATCCGGCGTTCGCGAGACAGTGCGGGGAACAGGGTCTCGAGAAGGGGAAGGCGGTTTACTTCCTGTGCCGCTCCGGCGTGCGCTCCATGCATGCGGCGATCGCCATGACTTCGCTGGGCTACGGTCCCTGCTACAACGTGGCGGAGGGATTCGAAGGCGACAAGGATTTGTCGATGCAACGGGGCCGCCTTGGCGGCTGGAAGGTCCGGGGCCTCCCCTGGCGCCAGGAATAGGCTTGATTCAGGGAGAGCGCCGGGCTCGAGTCCGGCGCTCCTTTCAAATCTGCCCATTGCCGGAGAACCCGTCGGAAACGGGCGCATTGGCAGCACCTGCGATGGTTTGCGGATGGCCAGGGCATGGGCACACACGCAAACCTGGAACCGCACGCGTCACGGGGGCCATCCTGCCCGTTGGTGTCGGTGGCACCCGACACCATAGCATGGACATGTCCGCGCCGGGAACGGACCTGGAGGGCGGCAGCACGACCAGTTCTTGCCGCCGCCCTCCGTGGATCACTGATCCGCGCTACTCGCTTTTCGTGATCAATTCCCAGCGCAAGCTGGCTTCCTCGATCGGCTGGAAGCCATCGACGTCTGCCGAGTACGCCCGGGTGATGTTGAAATGGAAGGGGATGAGCGAACCTCCCTCTTCGTACAACTGCCGCTGAAGTTCGCCGTAGAGCGCCTTGCGCTTTTCGAAATCGGGTTCTCCGGCAGCTGCGTCTAGATTGGCGTCGAACTCTTCATCCCTCCAGAAGTTCTCGTTCCATGACGAATCGCTGCGCCACCCGAGGTTCAGGATCACTCCGGCCGATCTTTGCCACCACCAGGTCTGGAAGACCGTTTCAACCTGATAGACGTCGTTCCAGTAGCCGTCAGCCGGCGCCACGACGATGTTGACGCTGATGCCGGCGTCCGCCACCTGCTCCTGGTAAACCTCCGCCATCGTCAACCAGTGCGGGTCCTTGTCGCTGGTGTAGAGATCGAATTCGATGCCGTCGGGGAATCCGGCCTCTGCCAGCAGACGCTTGGCCTCGGCGATGTCCTGCGGACAGTCGATATCGGCCTGGTAGGCATCGCCCGCCCATACCGGATGATCACATACGACCGTACCACCGTCGGGGCCGGCAACCAGATTGGTCATCTCCTGACGATCGACGGCGATCCGGACGGCCTTGCGAACCCTCGCATCGTCGAACGGCGCTCTGTCAACCAGGAAGATGATGCCCTTCCATTCACCGGTCGGGATGGTCTGCGTCGTGAACTTGGGGTTGTTCACGAACATCGGCTTTTGCTGGGCGGTCAACGCCTCGATGTAATCGATCTGTCCAGTCAGCAGCGCCTGTATCCGTGCCTCGCTGTCCGGGATCGCAATCACCTCGACACGGTCGACGCCAGCTCTTTGACCCCAGTAGTCCTCGTTGACGACCACTTCGGAGGTCCCTTCGGGATCCAGTCTGCTGAGCCGGAAGGGACCGGTGCCGATTCCGGTCGTGGCCATGGTGTCGCCTGAGTCTTCCGGGATCATGATCATCTTCCATTCGGTCAGCGCAATGGGCAGATCCGCATCCGGTTGGTTCAGGTTGAAGCGCACCGTGTGGCTTCCGAGAGCCTCGATACTGTCCACTGACTTGATGGTCGAACGGTTTGGCGAATCGACTTCAGGATCCAGGATGCGACTGATGCTGTAGACGACATCGGCAGCATCGAAGTCCGAGCCGTCATGAAACCTGACGCCTTCGCGCAGTTGCATGGTCAGGGCGAGGCCATCGTCGGCGATGCTCCACGACGTCGCGAGATAGGGTGACGCAGCGCCGGTCTCGTCGGTTCGGGTCAACCGCTCGTGCACCAGCTGGTTCATGATGTAGAACGCGTCGACGCTGTGCGCGTCCATGGTCTCGGCGCCTCCTCTGCCAAGGCCATGGGACACCCGAAGAACGGTCTCCGCCATGGCGGTGCCGACGAACATCGTCGCACAGAGAACGACCGTTGCCGTAACAGGACTGAATCCCGCAACAATCTGTCGAACGGTTGAATCAGCTTTGTTTTTTCGCATGACGTTGTCCTCCCTTTGGTATCGGATGAATTGTTTTGAATGCTCAGAGGCGCTCGTCGCTTCGCCAGTCAATTGCGGTACGACGTCAATCCGATTGGAGGGCCAGTCTAGAGCCTTCGCCTCGAGAGGTCCATTGGACCGGCTGTGAAGCCGGAATCGATGTCTGTCTAGTCTTTGAATCGCAAGGATGAATCTTTCGGAGACACCGATGTCTGCGCTCCTCCACTGGCCAGGGACACCAGCTCGAGAACGGGCAGTCAAGGATCCTCCACGACGCAAACAGGGCTGATGTCGTCTCTGGATGCAGACCGCGGTCTCGAGGCAGTCGGACCTCTCCAGAGATTTGACCGATCAAGGGCGACGGGCAGAATCCGCCCGCCTCTGCCTGTGCTCCAGATCAGTGAGCGGGATGTGACAGCGGATCACGTGACCATCGCCTGACTGCTGCCATGGCGGGTTCGTCGTATCGCAGATCGTGCCAACCCTGTGCGGGCAGCGCCGCTGGAACGGGCATCCTCTGGCTGGAGGCGAGAGCTCCACCGCGTCTTCTGTCATCAGGACCGGTGCTGAATCCGGGTCCGGCTCGAGCACGGCGCCGAGCAGGACTTCGGTATAGGGATGAGAGGGCAGGGCGTAGACCTGGCTGGACGGTCCGACTTCGCACAGTCGTCCCTGGTAGAGCACCGCGACCCGCCCGGCGATCGCCCGCACCACCGCAAGGTCGTGCGAAACATACACGTACGCTGCGTTGTGACGGGCCTGGAGTTCCATCAGCAAATCGAGAATCACCGCCTGAACCGAAACATCGAGCGCCGAGGTGACTTCGTCGCAAAGAACCAACTCGGGTTCCGCGGCGAACGCCCTGGCGATGGCGACCCGCTGTTTTTCGCCGCCCGACATCTGGCCGGGCAGACGGCCGAGGTAGTGGGAGCCAAGACGGACATGTTCCAGCAGGGCGATACTGCGGTCCCGCAACTCGCCAGCGTTGAGCCCGAAGTAGAGCCGCAGCGGTTGTGCGAGCAACTCGGCCACCGTGTGGCGCGGATTGAGCGAGGCATCCGGGTTCTGGAAAATGAGCTGGACCCGGCGCAGGAGATCCGTGTCACGCCGGTCGACGGGCACATTCAGGCTCACGTCGTTCTCGAAGGTGATCGTCCCCTTTCGTGGCGGGCGCAACCCGGCGATAGTGTTGAGAATCGACGACTTGCCACTCCCCGACTCGCCGACCAGCCCCAACGTCTCGCCACGGGCTACGTCGAGTACAATGTCGTCCACGGTGGGCGTGATGTCAGGTTGTCTTCCGAGAACCTGGTCGATGACACCAGGCCTGGCGTAACTGATGGAGACATCATCGAGACGCAGGACGGTGTCGGAGAGATCGCGGCGTCGACCATCTCCTTGTCGCGGTGGTTTGGGCGGTGGCAGGTTTTCGACTTTCTCGTGGTAATGACAGCGCACGACCTCGCCGGTGGCGGTGGAAACCAGCGGAGGCGACACGTCGCGGCAGAGCTGTCCGGCCATTGTGCAGCGATCAGCAAAGGCACAGCCCTGCACCACTGTGTCCGGCGGTGGCGGGCGACCGGGCATCGATGAAGGCACAACCGCTTCCTTGAGCTTGGGGATCGACAGCAGAAGGCCACGGGCATAGGGATGGGCCGGGTTCCTGAGCACCGCACGTGCCGACCCCTGGAGCACGAGTTCCCCGGCGTACATGACGGCAATACGATCGCTGACCCGCGCAACAGCGCCCAGATCGTGGCTGACGTAGACCATCGCGGTTCCGGTTTCGCTCGCCAGATCCCGCAAGAGTTCGAGAACATGGGCCTGCGTGGTGACGTCAAGCCCGGTTGTCGGCTCGTCGAGCAGAAGCACTTCGGGTTTTCCGGCAAGTGCAATGGCGATGGCGACGCGCTGTTGCTGGCCGCCCGAAATCTCGTGAGGATAGCGTGCCAGGAGTTCTTCGGGTTCCGGCAAACGCACCTGCGCCAACAATTCAATGACACGCTGACGGCGTCGTTCCGGTGCAAGAGTCGTGTGGAGTCTCACGGATTCCTCGATCTGGCGGCCGACTCTGGATGTCGGCGTCAATGCCTGGCCGGCGTTCTGCGGGATCAGGGCGAGGTCGCCGCCCCGAATCTCTTCGAGAGCACGGTTGTCCATGGCGAACAGATCATGTTTGCGAAACAGGACATCGCCTTCCAGAACACGCAGTCCCGGTTTCAGGAATCCCATCATGGCCAGAGCCAGGGTGCTCTTGCCGCAACCCGACTCGCCAACCAGTCCAACGGTCTCGCCCCTGCCGAAGCTGAAGTCGATGTTGCGGAGAATTGTCAGGGTTGTGCCGCCGGCACCGGTAAAGCCGACGCTCAGGTTGCTGACTTCAACGAGTGCGTCCGTCACCGGAGACCTACACCGGAGCCTTTTGGGCCCGGTCAATGCCGAGGGTCTTGGCGAGGGCATCGGCGCTGAGGTTGACGCCGATGATCATCGAACTCAAGGCAATGATCGGCGCAAGCACCGCCCACGGCGCGACGGCCATGTAGCTGCGGCCGTTTGCAATCATCAATCCCCAATCGGCGGTCGGCGGAGTAATGCCGAAGCCGAGAAACGACAGTGAACTGAATGCCAGGATCATCCACGACCAGCGCATGGCGCCGTCGACCAGCAGCACGTCCCGCACATTGGGCAGGATCTCGCGCCAGACGATGGTCCACATCCTTTCGCCGCGCGCCCGCGCGGCGGTAATGAAGTCTCGTGCCGTCACGTCGTGGGTTGCGGCTCTCGAGATGCGAATCACGGAGATGCCGTAGAAGAATGCCAGCGTGGGGATCAGAACGGCATCGGCGGTACCCAGAACGGCGATGATGAGAAGCAGGAACAGGATCCAGGGAATCGCCATGAAGGCGTCGACCACCCGCATCACCACGTCATCGGTCCTTCCGCCGACCAGACCGAGCATCAGGCCGAGCGATCCGCCCCACAGCACGGCAATCAGGGTGCCCAGACTGGAAATGACCAACGCTTGCCGCCCTCCCAGCATGGTGCGGGTCAGGACGTCGCGGCCGAGATGATCGCCGCCCAGCCAATGCTCCGGGCTCGGGCTGGCGAGAACCAAACGTGAATCCTGGGTTGTGAAATCATAAGGTACGATCCACGGCGAGATCACCGCAAGCAGGACATGGCCGCCGACGATTGCAAGGCCGACGAGTCCGGAGGGACGTCTGGCCATTTCGCGGATCACCGCGCCGACCCGGAATGCCCTGTTGCCCGGAGACTCGTTCGCTGAAGTCACCACCGTCATGGTGTCAGACCTTCATGGTCCTAAGTCTGGGATTGGCGATAAGGGACAGCAGGTCGGCGAGCAGGTTCAGCCCGACGTAGAGCACCGCGAGGATCAGTGCGATCGCCTGGACCAGTGCCAGGTCTCGGTCAGACACCGAATCGAGCATCAATCGCCCCAATCCCGGATAGTTGAAAACGACTTCGATAACCACGGTCCCACCAAGCAGCCATGCGAGTGTCAGGGCCACCAGGTTGATGGTGGGAAGGAGTGCATTGGGCAGTACATGCCTGAACACCACCTGCCAGTAGGGAACACCCTTGAGGATTGCCATCTGCACATAGTCGCTCGCCATGACGTCGATCACGCAGGTTCTGACCATGCGTAGAATGTGCGCCGTCATGACGAAGGCGAGCGCAATGATCGGCAGGATGATGTCCTGGAGAAACTCGAAGACAGGAGCATCGGGTCTGGTGATGACAATTCCAGGCAACCAGCCCAGCCACACGCTGAAGAAGAGAATCAACAGTGTCGCGCTGATGAACTCCGGCAGGGTCATGGCAAAGATCGCGCTCGTGGATATCCAGAGATCCGCCGCACGATCACGTGTCAACGCGGCGATGACACCGAGCAGAATCGCAATCGGGATCCCGACAGCAGAGGCTGCCGCGCCGAGAAGCAGAGTATTGCGCAGACGGATTTCCACCAGATCGGAAATCGGTTTGTTACGCCGGCTCGAAACACCCAGATCACCCTGGAGGGCGCCTCCCGCCCAGGCGAAGAACCGCTCGTGCGCGGGCCGATTGAGCCCGAAGTCGTCGCGACACTTGGCGAGCCGGGTCTCCAGGGCTGTGTCACGTCCCAGATAGGCGGTACAGGCATCACCGGGCAGTGCTTCCACGCCGACAAAGACGATGATGGTGACCATGACAAGCGTCAACACGCCGAGTGCCAACCGGCGCAGTATCAACTTGAACATGGTACCTCCGGATTGCCGCCGGGCACGGTGCTGATCTGAATTGCCCCTTCGACGTGTGTCAGAAACATAGCCCACTTGCGGTGTGCGTGCCAGACACGCTGCTCATCGAGCACGATTGATCGGGTCAACGTGCCCTCAGGCGGTCGACAGGAAAGTCCGCGGCCTTGAGGCCAGGTGAGTTCGTAGCAATCTCGCCCGCCTGGCCTCCCTTGTCATCCAATCGGTCGGCCGATACCTTGTCGTCGATCTTGCCCCTCCAGCGGACGGTCCGTCACCATGTCGACCACCTACGTTCGCCTTGACGAGGTCTCGGACACGTTACCGAGCATCTTCTATTACGACCGTGATCATCACGAACGTGAACTCAGGCAGATCTGGTACAGGCAATGGTTGCTGGTAGGCCGGTCAGACGAGTTGGCGGCGGTCGGCGACTATCAGGTTGTGGAAGTCGGTGACCAGAGCGTCATCATCACACGTGACGGGAATCATCGCTTGCAGGCCTTCCACAACACCTGCCGGCACCGCGGTTCGGTACTCTGCCAGCAATCGCGTGGCAGTTTTCGCGCCAGGCGGATCGTGTGCCCCTATCACGCATGGACCTACTCGCTTGAAGGCGAACTGACAGCAACACCCTGGCGTCTCGAGGGTGGCGGGTTCGATGCTGCAAGATACCCGCTTTACAAAGTTGCCGTCGGAGAATGGGCGGGGTTCACCTTCATCAATCTAGATGAAAACGCGGCGCCGTTCGACGACCGGACACTCGGCGACACGCCTGCACTCCTGGCGAACTGGAATCTGGGAGAGACCGTCACCGTGCACACGATGACGCTGGATCTCGAGTGCAACTGGAAGGCGTTCTGGGACAACTTCAACGAGTGTCTGCACTGTCCCAACGTGCACCCGGAGCTGTGCCGTATTGTGCCACAGTTCCGCGAAGGGCTGGCAACCGGCAACGTCATGCGCGGTGACGGGGACACCTCTTCGCCCCTCATCGAGGGCGCAGTCACGTGGAGCGTTGGTGGCGCGACAACTCTGCCGTGGTTCGAAGGACTCACCGAGCGTGAGCAGCGTGCCGGCGCGACGTTCGGCGTTTTCCCGCCGAGCGGCTATGTGGTCACGCACGTGGACTACGCCAGGTTGGTGCACATGCTTCCCACCGGACCGGAGCGCACGCGGCTTGAGGTGTCGTGGCTGGTCCCGTTGAAGACCGTGGAGCATCCCGGGTTTTCGGTGGAAAAACTGATCGAGCTCGCCGAAGCCGTGGTTCGCGAGGATGGCCGGGCAAGCGAGATCAACCAGAAGGGGTTGCGCTCCAACCGGCACAAGGCCGGCGTGCTCGTGCCGCAGGAGATCTTCGTGCGCGATTTTCACGACTGGGTGAGAGAGCAGTTGGGTGACGCCAACTGTTGAACCCCTGTCGAAGACACCGTGAGGCAGTTGCCAACGCTATCGGCGCGCTCCATCAGGAGGCGGGACGGCTGCAGTCATTCCTGGATGGACGGTAGGCGCGAGAGTTTTGGGGCGGGCCCGATCCATGGCCAGTGTGTCCGGAGTCCGGCGCTTGAAAGCGTTTTCCCTTGACTTTGCGGGCCCATTCCTTCCAGGTAGGCGCGACGTGGTGATTTGTGCCAACCGGCTTGCGGCCACGAAAAACAACTCGCTAAAAGGTTGCGGCCGATCTTCCCGATGAGGCCGGGGCCCTTCAGGCGGGTTTCGGGAAGGAAGATCACGCGATGGAACAGCCTCCGATCGAATGGCGCCTGCCGACACGCTTGGTGCGTGGTGGCCTGACGCGCAGTCCTCACAGCGAAACCAGCGAAGCCCTCTACCTCACTTCAGGCTATGTCTACGACACGGCGGAGGAAGCGGCGGCGGCCTTCGCCGAAGAGAACCCGCGCTACATCTACTCGCGCTATGGAAACCCCACGGTCTCCATGTTCGAGGAACGGTTGCGCCTGCTCGAGGGAGCTGAAGCGTGCCGCGCCACGTCTTCGGGCATGGCGGCGGTCTTCGCCGCGCTTGCCTCGATCCTCAAGGCGGGTGACAGGCTCGTGGCATCCCGGGCGCTGTTCGGCTCGTGCCTTCATGTCGTCGCCAAGATCCTGCCACCCTTCGGAATCGAAACGGTCCTCGTGGACGGCACCGATATCGGCCAGTGGCGCGATGCTCTGAAAGACGGCGCCAGGGCCGTCTTCCTCGAAACACCCTCGAACCCCACGCTCGAAATCATCGATCTTCCTCAAGTCTGCGCGCTCGCGCACGAGGCGGGAGCGACGGTCGTGGTCGACAATGTCTTCGCCTCGCCCCTGTTGCAGAAGCCCTTGGAACTCGGCGCCGACATTGTCGTCTACTCGGCCACGAAGCACATCGACGGCCAGGGCCGCTGCCTCGGCGGTGCGGTGCTGGGCCCGGCGACATTCGTGGACGGGCCACTGTTCACCTTCCTCAAGCACACCGGTCCCGCACTGTCCCCCTTCAACGCGTGGGTGCTGCTGAAAGGGCTGGAGACCCTCGATCTTCGGGTGGCGCGTCATTCGGCAAACGCCGAAGCCGTCGCCGGATGGCTGGATTCGCGGCATGGCGTGCGGCGCATGCTCTATCCATGGCACCCGGCCCATCCCCAGAGGGAGCTCGCCCGGCGCATGATGCTCGGCGGGGGCAGCGTCATCGCCTTCGAGATCGAAGGCGACCGGCAACGCGCATTCCGGTTCCTCAACGCCCTGAAGCTGATCGACATCTCGAACAATCTCGGCGATTCGAAAAGCCTCGTCACGCATCCCGCCACCACGACGCATTCCAAACTGTCTCCGGAAGAACGGGAACACCTGGGAATCACGGATGGCCTGGTGCGCCTGCATGTCGGTCTGGAGGACGTTGCGGACATCGAAGACGACCTCGCGCAGGCGCTCGCCGACTGATCGGCCTTCATGTGGGGCGAAGCGGGCGACACCCGGGACTTGTCAGGAGCGGTTGATGATCGATGGCAGGGAGAGGCGCGCGTGGCGCCCACCGTCGATTCTGATCACCTGGCCTGTGACGAAACGCGATTCGTCGCTGGCCAGCCAGACGACGACATCCGCCACGTCGAGCGGATCGCCGACATGGCCCACCGGGTGCAGCCTGCCCAGTTCGGCCATCACGAGATCGCGGTCGGGGTGCGACTCGACATAAACCCGGTTGAGATCGGTATCGATCCATCCGGGTGCCACCGCGTTGCAGCGAATCCTGTGCGCGCCCAGATCGACGGCCAGCGCGACGGTCAGCCCATGGACACCGGCCTTGGATGCGGCATAGGCGGTATGCCCGGGATTGCACGCGATACCTTCAAGGGATCCGATGTTGACGATCGCGCCGCCGCCGCGGGCCGCCATTCGCTCCACGACGTGCTTGGCCATCAGGAAGGGGCCCTTCAGGTTCACCGCCATCATGCGATCCCAGTCGTCCACGCATTGCTCGGCCAGGGACTTTTCGAACATGATGCCTGCGTTGTTGACCAGGATGTCAATGCCGCCCTCGTCGGCCGTCACGGCCTCGACGAAACTGACAATTGAGTCCTCGTCGGTCACGTCCAGCGCCTTCCAGGCCAGGTTCCCGTCCTCGGGACTTCGCAGATCGCCCGCCACGACATGCGCACCGGCTTCGGCCAGACGCCGGCAGATCGCAAGGCCAATTCCCTGCGCGCCGCCTGTCACCACGGCACACTTGCCGGCCAGGCGTCCGCTCATCGTGCCGTGTAGCCGCCGTCGATCGAAATGGCCGCACCCGTGATGTGCAGGCCGTCGTCGGAGGCGAGGAAGATGATCAACCGGGCGATTTCTTCAGGCTTCGGAATCCGCCCTTGCGGGATGCCTGCACGATTGCGCTCCAGCACCTCGTCCGGCGAATTGCCGGCGCCGCGGTGGCCGGAGACCAGCATCGGCGTGTCGACCGCGCCGGGACAGACCGCATTCACCCGGATCCCGTCCGTGGCATGATCCAGCGCCAGGGCGCGGGTGAGGTTCACCACGGCTCCCTTCGAGGCACAGTAAGCCGGCATGCCCGGCGTGCCGACAAGGCCCACGGTGGATGCCAGGTTGACGATGGCGCCGCCGCCGGTTTCCTTCATCGTGCGGATCGCCGCCCGCGCCATGAAGAATGTGCCGTCGAGGTTGGTCGCCATGACCCGGCGCCAGGCCTCGTCGTCGGTGGCAAGGGCGTCGCCACGCCACATGGTGCCGGCGATGTTGGCCAGCACGTCGAGCCGGCCGTAGGTCGACATGGTACGCCCGACGGCCTCGTCGCAGAATGAAGACAGCGCCACATCGCCAAGGATGACGTCGCCGGTGCCGCCGGTCTCCTCGATACGGCGCAAGACAGCCGAGGCCTTGCCGCCGTCCCTGCCGGTCAGCATGACCCTGGCGCCCGCTGCGGCGGCGGCGATTGCAGTCGCCTCGCCGATCCCGGACGTCGCGCCGGTCACGAGCGCGACCCTGCCGTCCAGCATCCCGCTCACAGCTCAAGTCCTGCCCTGCGGCGGCGGAACGCGAAGTTGCCCCGGACACCCCAGCCGAGAAAGGGCTCAGGTGGCAGAGGGTCGGGTCGTCCGGCGGCCAGCATGTACGACAGGAGTTCGGATTCGTGCCCGACGATCATCTCCGCCAGCAGTTTGCCGCAGATGGTCCCGCGGGCCACGCCGACGCCGTTGTGACAGAAGCTGCCGTAGACTCCCTCGGCCAGTTCGCCGAACACCGGTTCTCCGTTGCGTGACAGGGCGAGCGCGCCGCCCCAGGTGTACTCCAGGTCGACCCCGGGCAGCATGGCGAAGCGGTTGGTGAAGGATCGCTGGTGTGCCTTGCGAGCCTTGAGTCTCATGGCGTCCTCGCAGTTGAGGCGCCTGGCAAAGCTGTAGATGTTGCGAACCAGGATGCGGTCACCAACGATGCGCCGGACCGTGCTGCCGAAAGGATCGGCCGGAATGATGCCCCAGGCGGCCGAGCCGCCCAGAGCCTCGACTTCGTCCGGCTTGAGCTTGCGCGACAGGCTCCCCCAGGTCGCAATCGGAATGAGGGACTTGCAATAGTAGCCGAACTGGGGCGCGAAACCGTTGTTGGCCAGCACCAGCGTTGCACAGGAGAGCGTGCCGTCCGCCAGTTCGAGGACGTGCCGTGGACCGTGGGTGATACCCGTCACCGGCGAATCCTCGTAGACCGTGACGTTCTCCGGCATCGATCGCGCCATGCCGGTCACCAGGGCGGCCGGCTGGACCTGGATTGTGCCGGGCGTGTGAAGCCCCTGGACGTAGAAGTCGGTGCCGGTGATCGCTTTCATCTCCGCGGCGTCGATCCATCGGTACTCCGCGCCGAGGAGATCCAGGTTGCCGCTGTAGGCCTTGATGAGCGCCCGGCCGCGCTTTGTTGCGGCGCCGTGGATCTTGCCTTCCTCGCGCCAGTCGCAATCGATCTCTTGTGCCGTCACGATGTCGCGCAGATAGTCCTGTCCCGCGCGGTTCAGGGCGATTTGCCGCCTTTCCGCATCCAGGGAACCGGCGAAGTTCCTGGCGCGGATGTTGTGGGCCTGGTCGATGGCAAAGCCCGAGGAGCGTCCAGCGGCGTTATTGCCGATCCGTTCGGCGTCGATCAGGGCGACGCGGGCCTCGGGGTCGAGTTCGCCAAGGCGCCGCGCGGCCGCCAGTCCGGTGTATCCACCGCCGACGACGGCGTAGTCGAATGAGACCGTACCGGTTGCCCGGTTCGCAGCGGGCTGCGGGGGCAGGATCTCCAGCCATCCGTTTTGGTTGTCGGACCTGGGCAGGACCCCGATCTTCACGAGGAGAGGTCCACCCGGATGGTCGTGGTTTCGCGGTGCTGGTCAAGGACGGCCGAGGGTCGGTCGCGCCCGTCGATGACGTGCGTGATCGAGAAGGACTGGGTGGTCGCCGGATGGATCCTTGCCATAGGATCCCGCTTCACGAACCGGCGGCAGAACCGTACGAGCCAGTCGCCCGGTCGCGCTCTTCTCGCCAGTCCCGCGAAACCTGACGCTCCGCCTTGCTGCGGTTGACCGGCAGTTTGGAAAGAGCCATGCGCAACTCATGCCGTGCCGGATCGGGCACCAAGGGCAGCGGCTTGCGCGGCGGGCCCATGTCGCGTCCCGAGAGCCGTGTCGCCTCCTTGACGCCACTCATGTAGTCGACCTCGTGGCCGTTGCCCCACAACCATGAGCAGACGGCGCGCATCCCATCCCACAGGGCCAGTGCCTCTCCATGTTCGCCGTCGGCGATCAGGTCGTAGAGTCTGGCGCACTCCTGGGGCATGAAGTTCGCCGCACCCCAGATCATGCCGATACAGCCTGCCATCAGGGCATGGGGCGCATAGGGATCGGCGCCGTTGAAGACGCCGCCGCCGCAGGCGATGAGATTCTGCAGTTCCGGAAAGTCGCCGGAACTGTCCTTGACGTAATCGAGGTTCTCCACCTCGATCAGGCGGCGGTAGAGATCGACGGTCAGCGGTGCTGCCTGTTGCGGCACATTGTACATGACCACCGGAATGTTGATCGCCCTGGCGATCGCCTCGTAGTGATGGAACACGCCGCGTTCGCCGGGAGGCTCGAGATAGGGGGGCATGACCATGACCGCGGCAACGCCGCAGTCCTCCGCTGCCCGTGCCCTGGCGATGCAGTCGGCCGTGCTCAGCGCCGTGGTCTGTGCGATCATCGGTACGCGGCCATCGACGTGTCGGACACCCTCTCGGATGAGAAAGTCGCGCTCGTCGTCTCTCAGGTAGGCGTATTCGCCGGTTCCCGAGCACAGCACGAGACCATGCAGGCCCGCCTCGATCATGTCGTCAATATGGGCCCTGTAACGCCCTGGATCGATCGTCTCGCCGTCGTCCTCGAAGGGCGTGCACATGGCCGCGAAGATGCCGCGCAGCTGGGTCATGTTCTGTTCTCGCCATCCCTGGAGCAGCAGGTGTGCTGCAGCCCGGCGATGATAGTCAGGACCCGTGGTGGCAACAAGAAACGAATGGCACTCGTCAGGTTGACAGCGTCACGCCGCCTTCCCGTGATCCAGTCAACCGTAGGATGCGACAGGAGGACCGAGGCGCTCGGGCGACGGCAAGACCCCCAGGCCCGGACCTTCGGGGACGGCGATTCGGCCGTTCGAAACCTTGATGCCGCCTTCGGGATCGTAATGGAACCCGGTGTGGGGCTCGGAGATCCACACGCCCTCGTTGAGATGCGGTTCCACCGTCGCTCCGGCATGAACGCAGGCGGCCGCGGCGATGTCGCCGCCGAAAGTGTCGTCGCAGGTATGGGGAAGGGACCATGCCCTGCAGATATCGCGCGCCGTGCGCAAATGGCTGAGGCCGCCGAGCCGTCCTACCTTGAAACCGAATCCGTCGCAGAGGCCGGAACCGACTGCGTAGAGGACATCGCCGAGACTTTCCGTGCTCTCGTCGAGGTAGACGGGATGTTCGAGTTGCGGACGGATACGGGCGGTTTCCGCCATGGTGTTGCAGGGCTGCTCGAGAACGATCGGGACATCGGCACAAGCCTTCGACAACTGCAGGGCGTCACGGGTCGTCCAGCCACGGTTGGCATCGGCGACGAGCCGGACCGTACTTCCGACGGCCTCCCAGACCTTGCGGACCGTCGCGATGTCGGCGTCAACGGAGCGACCACCCACCTTGAGTTGCAGGCGCGGGAAACCCTGCCTGCTCTTTTCCAGGGCAAGGCGAGCGACCTCGTCGGGCTCGCCCACGCTGACGGCATAGTAGGATGGAACCTCCTCGACGAGCGCGCCGCCGAGAAGGTCGCAGACGCGCGCGCCGTGGACCTTGCCCAAGAGGTCCCAGTGCGCCATGTCGATCACGGCCTTCGCGTAGTTGTGACCGTTGAGGTGGGCGTTCATGTTCCGGTGGAGGCCGTTGGCGTTCAGCGGATCCTCGCCGATGAGGTGAGGGGCCATTTCGGCAAGCGCGGCCCGGGCGCCGAGCGCGTGCTCGGGCTGGTAGGTCGGGCCGACGGGACAGGTCTCGCCGTAGGCCCTGAGGCCGGTATCCGTGACGAGTTCGACGACGGTGGAGTCCACCTCATCGAGGCTGGCGCCCGACATGACGTAGGGCCCGTTCCGGATACGCAGATCGACCCGGTGGACGTGCAGTTCGGCGATTTTCACGTGGCAGCGGCCAAGGGTGGAATCAGAATCAGCCTACCGCTGTGGAACCTGGTGCGAAAGTTCTTCCGGGGGGCCGGTCCGTGGTCGCTTCCCGTCCGGTGCGGGCGGAGTACATATGTCCCCGAACCAGGACCGCTGCCAGGTCGGGCCGCGGTTCACGAATCTTCATCCGCGCGTGACGGCAATGCGGCCATGACATCGGTGAGAGCGAAGTCCGATCCCTTGAACAGCGACGGCTCACCTGTCGTTTCGGCAAGCGCACAAGCGAAGCAGTCGCCGAAGTTCAACGCCGCCGGATGGTTGCTCTTTCCGAAACGACGCCAGGCGCGCCGCGCGGCGATGGCGTGTTCCGCGGTCACCGCGACTCCACACCCCGAGCATCGGAGTTCAACAAAATGAGCAATATGACGAATTGTTAAAGAACTCACAGCTTGAGTATCGACGAAAAAGACAGGGTTATTGTGATTGATTATCTACTGACGATCTCAATCGGCGATTTGACGCAAGGCGTGTGCTCGAAACCGGACGACATAGTTCTCTGGACCAGCTCTTTGGCAGAGAGCATTGGCACAGCTAAATCAGATTTTGATGTTTGGATGTTGTGTTCAGACAGGCCATCGACGCGGGAAGTCAATGAACAAGCTCACTTCTGGATGAATAGAGTTGGCAAACAACTTGATAGTCGCTCCGAAGGAAGAACCATAACTCCCGGACATGTAGAGGACGACGCCGAAGTGACCGAGATAACTGATCACCTACACAAAGGAGAAAAGCAAATTGATGTGAAATACATAATCCATCAACAAACAGATCCAGTGTCTTGATCGAGAAATTTGCTAGAACATTCTCATCGGCAATGTTGGGGGAGTGACCGGTGGGCAGAGCAGCGGTGGCGATTACCTTGTCGGAAGCGGAGCGGCGTGAGCGGGAGGGTCTGGGAGAGGAAGCATCAACTGGCCGGACACCAGTTCGATGGCCTTTTCGTCCTCGCCTTCGGATGCGAGTTTCATGGCGGCAATGATCAAGTCCTCGTGTTCGATCATGGAGTTGATGACCGGCTTCAACGCTTTGGGCACCGATTCGACAATCTCGCGATAGCGATCCTGAAATTCTACGCTGGCCGCCACCATATAAGCGGTCGCCTCGGTCCAGCTCATGTGTTCGACGCGCCGAATGAAGGCCCGGGCATCGTTCCGGCTGGCGTCGCTCTCGACGATATCACCGCCATGCTCGAAGACGACCTGGCGCAGGCGCGCCTTGTTCTCGGTTTCGAGCTGCAGCAGTGAGCCGATGAGGTGTTTCTGAACCGGGGTGTGGAACAGGTGCAGCAGGGCGCAGTAGAACGCCTCGCCGTACACCTCGCCCTGGTACATTTCGGCCACTTCCCGTTTCTGCTGTTCCGATATCATCCGGCACCTCCCGCGTTGACACGTCGGGCAAGCATGCCAGCTTTTCGTCGCCATACAAACCTCGGACCGCCGTTCAGCGGGCGCTCCAGGCGATCATCCCGGGCGAAGCTGTTGCGGGAAACCAAACTTGTCTGCGCCGACAAGGGACTGTCAGCAAATGGCTGAGGCTGTTGAAAAAGTCGGGGCCGACAGATTTTGCGCAGCTATCGTTCCGGTGAATCTTACGGATTGAGCGGGCTCGCCAGAGCCAGGTCAATCGGTTTGAACGAAGGCGCGGGCCGCGAGTGCGTGCGTCGGTGTCTGTGTAAAGTGCGCTGATGTCGTGCTCGGGCGGGAGCGATCAGCTGCTGGTCGTCGTGGCTGGCTTTCGGCCTGTCGGCCGATGTGGCGGCTGTTTCGGTCCTCTCACCGTGGGCGCCGTCGCGGGCTGTGAGACGGAGGCGCGGGTCGGCGACCGGCGAGGACGAGTTGAGCGGCGCGCCGGGATAGAGTCCGCAGTGCCGCGATGGGAAGAGAGCAGCGGGTTCATGGTACCGCGCCACGGTATGTCGCGGACGCGGCGCAAGAGGCCTCCGCAGTGTGGGCAGGCCACGGGTGCGGTGGCGGTTTCGGTGTCATTGTCATGGTTCCCTTCAGTCCCGTCTGGGATGGAGCAGGCGACGGTGCCCATCGCCTTGCGTGCACACTGCAGCGTCGTGGTGCGGCGACCCTTGGCGAGGATGCCGAAGTGGCGGATGCGGTGCATTCGCTCGGGCAGGACGTGGAGCAGGAAGCGTCGGATGAACTCGTCGGCACAGAGGGTCATGGTGCCGTAGCGGGGCTTCTTGTGGTCCGGCATGGCTGGCTTGCGATGACGGAAGGAGACCGTCTCGCCGTCGAAGGCGATGATGCGGCTGTCGGAGATGGCGATCCTGTGTGAGTAGCGGGCGAGGTATCGAAAGACCTGCTCGGGCCCCTTGGCATAGACCACCCAGTCCCGGCTTCGGGCCGCGGCGAGCAGGGCGCGGAACTCGCCGGGATGGGCGAGATGGGCCACGGTGCCGTGGAACGTAACCGGTCATTCCAGGGCGGCCTTGGGGCTCCGATCACATTGAATGGACTGCGCGTGAGGTTCTAGTCGCAAGAACCATGATACTCACATTCGTGTTGAGACCAGTAATCGCTGTAGTGTTTGTCCGCCAAGACATAGACAACTAGCAAGAATAGTACTGCAGACACAACCAGAATCACTGTGTTTCGAAACCATCCTTCAGACTTGTCTCGCTGAAGTCTCGGTCGCATCGCGTTAACTTTCAGCCGGCATAGAACGTTATCGTCCACTGCCCCGGCGAATCAACTGGGTATCGGAAACTCTGCGATGTCCCTGACGCTGGGCGTCCCGCACTCCTGACCAGCCTGTGATTGTCGGGCTGCCTGCGGCACCTTCACGGGTTCGGCCCTGCGGACTTCGGATGTCATCGGGTTGTCCGCTAAGTGGTCCTTCCACAGACGCGGTGTCAGCTGGGCCACATCCCGGGCGGGATGGACCGAGACCCGCTGCAGGACATCGACCAGTCAGGTGTAGGGATCGACGCCGGGTCAGCTACGGAACAACCACGAGAGCGGCCGTCGTCAGTACGGCCCTGCTGACCGAGCTCGATCATGGTGTAATCGCATGGCAATTGGAGAGAGAACGCGTGGGAATTCAAGTTCGAGGTGCGTGTCAGCGACCTCTTCGGGGTGTACACCCGGTGATCGTGAGCGATTGACGTGGATCCGGTGCCGCAGACAGCGCCGCGCCGTGCCTGGAACACGCTTGCTTCCGGCATGACTGCCTGAGTTCGCGACGCATGACCGGCAGCCTTGCGGTCATCGTGTTCGGAAAGTCCGCAAACATCTCAGGACGAGGCCGGCGGGGCCGCGTTGGCGCCAGGATGCGCCTCTTCGGCGCTGGCTGCTCTGCGCGATGGACTGGGTCAGGCGGTCCAGCACGATGGCCAGCAGTACGATGCCGAGCCCTCCGACAGTTGCGATCCCCATGTCCAGACGGCCGATTCCGCGAAGCACCATCTGGCCGAGTCCTCCAACGGCGATCATGGAGGCGATGACGACCATTGACAGCGACATCATGAGTGTCTGGTTGATCCCCGCCATGATGGAGGGCATGGCGAGCGGCAGCTGCGCCTTCCACAGCAGCTGGCGCCTGGACGCGCCGAAAGCCAGCATGGCCTCGATCACGTCGTTCGGCACCTGCCGGATTCCGAGATTGGTCAGGCGGATGACGGGAGGCAGCGCGAAGATGATGGTGACGATGACGCCGGGAACATTGCCGATGCCGAACAGCATGACGATCGGCACCAGGTAAACGAAGGCCGGAATGGTCTGCATGCCGTCGAGAATGGGCCGCACAAGGGCATAGAAGCGGTCGCTCCTGGCAGCCCAGATACCCAGAGGTATCCCGATGACGAGGCACAGGACGAGCGATGTGAAGACGACCGAAAGCGTCGTCATGGTTCCCGGCCAGACTCCGAGGAAACCGATGAAGAGCAGGGATGCGAAGACGGCGAGCATCAGCCTGATCCCGGCGATCTGCCAGGCCGCCAACGTGAAGATGGCCAGCATGAGCGTCGGCGGCATGCTGCCGAGCGCCCACTCGAAGTTGCGCAGCACCAGATCCACGGGCCACTTCAAGGCCTGAAAGAAGGGCCGATAGTTTGCGACCACCCAACGCAGTCCGTCCGAGACCCAGATCTCGAGCGGAACCGTGCCGCATTCGAAGACATTGAGCAGGCTGCATTCATCCATGAGCCGGCACTCCCTGGTTCCCTCAGGCCGTCGCTTCGTGTTCGTCTTCCGACCGGTGGCCCTGAATGCCGCGAAGCAGGGTCCGGCCGGTCACGATGCCGACGGTCTTGCCGTCCGACACGACGAGAACGGGATGCGGGCTTCCCACGGCAAGGTCGGTGAGGCAGTCCAGGGTGTCTTCCGGCGACGCCCGAGGGCAGACCGTTTCGTCGATCGCACCGTGCCGCGCGGCATAAGCCTCCGGAGATTCCATGATCTTGTGTGCCGTCACCAGGTTGAGCCTGGAAATTCCGGCAACAAAATCCGCCACGTAGTCGTCCTTCGGGTTGGTGACAATGTCTTCGGGAGTGCCGATCTGCACAAGGACGCCGTCCTTCATGACCGCGATGCGATGACCGATCCGGATCGCTTCATCGAGGTCATGGGTGATGAACAGCGTGGTCTTGTTCATCTGGGAGGCCAGTGTCATGAACTCATTCTGGAGTTCCCGGCGAATCAGAGGATCGAGCGCCGAGAAAGGTTCGTCCATGAGGAGAATGTGCGGGTCCGCCGCAAGCGCCCTGGCAAGGCCGACACGCTGCTTCATGCCGCCGGACAACTCGTCCGGGTAGCGATCGCCCCAACCGGCAAGTTCGACTCGCTCGAGGGTGTTCTCGGCGATCGTTTTGCGCTCGTTTTTGTCGACGCCGCGCAATTCGAGACCGAGCGCGACATTGTCCAGCACCGACCGGTGGGGCAGGAGAGCCATGTTCTGGAACACCATGCCGATTTTCCTGGAACGGAGCTCGCGCAGGGCTTCCGGCGCAAGCGTGTTGACCGCGACGCCCTCGACCAGGACGTCGCCCGCGCTCGGATCGATGAGCCGGTTCACATGACGGATGAGCGTGGACTTGCCGGAACCCGAAAGGCCCATGATGCAGAAGATCTCGCCCTCGGCCACGTCGAAGCTGACGTCCCGCACGCCGACGACGCATCCGAATTCCTCCAGAACCTGGCTCTTCCCGATTCCGCGCGATCGGACAGCGGCCAGCGCCTCCTTCTCGCGGTCGCCGAAGATCTTCCAGACGCCCCGGCATTCGATGGTGGCGTTCTCCATGCCGTCTCCGACCTATTGAATCAAAACGGGTGCATGGCGAACCATGCACCCGTTGAATCCAATCTGTGCAGAAGGGGCAGGCGTGCTACTGCGAGGCCCTTGCCTCGGCAATCCAGCCGTCCCACTGCGCCTGATTTGCTGCGATCCAGTCGCGGGCATGCTGGCGGACGTCGTCGTCCGACTTCTCTCCCTCGTTCACCAGCATGTTCTGGGCATTGATGTCGTCAATGGGGATCTCCAGCAGCTCAAACCACGTTCTCGCAACAGGGTTGGCCTCAAGCCAGTCCGTGTTGGCGATGACATGCTGCGTGTTGACCGCGAACCCGAGATTGCCGAGCCCCTCGACGGTCGTGCTGTCCTCTTCGGTGCGGCCATCGGGCAGAGACGTGAAGGGAACGGTAAGCCAGATCACTTCGTGCCCGGGACGCAGAACGCCGCTCAGCCAGAGCGGAGTCCACGTGTAGTAGAGCGTGGGTTGACCGTTGTTGATGCGCTCCACGGCGTCGGGAATGATGGCGAGGTAACCGCCCTGCCGGTGCTGCACGGTGTCACGCAGTTCGTAGGCGTCGAGCTGGTGTTCAATAACGCGCTCGCATCCCCAACCCGTCTCGCAGCCGTAGAGGTCGGCCATGCCGTTGCCATCGATGTCGAAGAGCGCTGCGATCTCCGGGTCCTGGAACTGATCGAGCGACGTGATGCCATGAGTATCCGCCGAGACCTTGTCGATCAGGTAACCCTGCAGTGAGTTCCTGACCAGTGTCCCCACCCGTTGCCAGGCTTCATCGCCACCTTGCTGTTCCCAGAAGGTCTTGTGAAGCGGCCACCACAAGGCCGGATAGTACGAGGCATCACCATTGGCCACCGCTACGAAGCTGGCCTGCATCTGAGCAACTGTCGGTTCTTCCACGTCGTAGCCCAGTTCTTCCAGGCCCATGCCGACGATGTAGGTCTGAAAGAGTTCTTCCGCAAAGCCCTGATAGATCGGCTTGACGGTGTCCGCAGCCGCCGTCGTCGCTGCTAGCTGGAAGGCCAGAAGCGTGCCCGCCACCGCTGAAACTGCTCTCGTGATCATCTCCTAACCTCCCTTGACGCCCGAAGCGGCATCGTCCCGATTGTGCGACAATTCGCTATCAAGCGTATTCGGCAAGGGGAATCGAGGTCAAATGAAGATTGCCCGCCGCGGGTTCGGTGATGACAGGCGATTGTATGGCTGATCGGCCGAAAGCAGGTAATCTGGCCTCACGCAGGGAGTTCTGCAGATGACCGCCGTTGATGCTGTCGACAAACCGCGCAGGCGCCGCGGACGGGACGCGCGCAAGCAGGCGCGCACCGCGCGCCCGGCCCGTTTCCTGCCCGAGCTCGACCGCAGGATTCCCGTGATCGACCTCATGACGCCGGACCAGGTCGAGCGCATCCACGATGCCACCATGACGCTGCTCGAAACCAAGGGAATCGAGTTCCGGGACGATGAAAGCGTGGCCCTGTGGAAGGCCGCCGGAGCGCCGGTCGAGGGCTACAGGGTGCGCATCGACCGGGGACAGCTGCTGGAACTGATCGCAACGGTGCCCGAGAACTACACCATGGTCGCCCGCAATCGGTCACGCTCGGTCACACTGGGCGGGCTGAAGCAGATTTTCACGCCGGCCTACGGTTCGCCCTACGTTCTCGATCTCGATGGCCGGCGCCGCTACGGAACCCTCGCCGATTTCGACGCCTTCGCCAAACTGGCTCACCTGTCGCCGGCCATGCATCTTTCCGGCGGCGTGCTGTGCGAACCTATGGACGTGCCCGTCCCGAAGCGCCATCTCCACATGGTCTACAGTCTCATCAGACACTCGGACAAGCCCTTCATGGGCATGGTGACCGCCCGCGAGCGGGCCGATGACACCGTCGCCATGGCGAAGATCCTCTTCGGTGCCGAGTTCGTCGACAACAACACCGTCATGACGTCCATCGCCAACTGCAATTCGCCGCTGGTGTGGGACCAGACCATGCTCGATGCGGCCAAGGTCTATGCGTCCGCCAACCAGGCCATGCTCTATACGCCCTTCGTGCTGGGCGGCGCCAGCACGCCCGCGAGCACCGTCGGTTCGCTGGTCCAGATCAACGCCGAGGCACTGGCCGGAATCGCCTTCTCGCAGCTGGTCCGCCGCGGCGCGCCCGCTGTCTACGGCCAATGGCTGGCGACTGTTTCCATGAAGTCCGGCGCGCCCATGGCGGGAACGCCGGAGATCTGCCACATGAACATGCTGGTCGGCCAGATGGCCCGCCACTATCGCGTGCCCTGGCGCTGCAGCGGCGGCTGCTCGAGTGCCAAGATCGTCGATGCCCAGGCCGGCTACGAGGCCGCGCGCAACATGTACGGCGTGATGATGGCGGGCGCCAATTTCGTCCTCTCGACGACGGGCTACATGGAGGGAGCGCTGACCCAGAGCTATGCAAAGTTCGTGCTCGATGCCGAACAGATGGAGATGTTCTACAGGCTTGGCCAGGGCGTTGACTTCGGCGAACTCGACGCCGCCCTCGAGGCGATCGGAGAGGTCGAGGCCGGCGGACACTTCCTCGGCACGAAACACACGCTCGACAATTTCGAGCGGGCCTTCATGATGCCCGAACTGATGAACCATGACAGCTTCGAGCAATGGGAGGCGGAAGGCAGCCTGGATGCCGACCGGCGCGCCACCGCCCGCGTGCGGCAGATGCTCGACGAGTACGTGCCGCCGCCGCTGGACGAGGCCATCGACGAGGAGTTGCGTGATTTCGTGACCCGACGCGAACGGGAGTTGCCGGACGATGTGAGGTAGCCGGGTCGTCTGTCGCCCCGAATCCGGCATGTATCGAACGAACAGGAGTCGACGGGTGTGATCAGCACGTTTGAGGAGCGGGTGCCGGTGAAGGCCCGATTCACCGCATACGACTGTCATTGCGAAGGTGATGTGGAGACTGTCGTCACGTCCGGCCTGCCGGAGCTGCCGGCCGGACCCGTGTTTCAGAAAATGAAGTACCTGCGCCGGCACCATGATGATATCCGCAGGTTCTTTCTGCACGAGCCGCGCGGGAGCGTGGTCAGGAGCGTCAACTTCATCGTCGCCTCGGAGCACCCGCAAGCCATTGCCGGATACATCATCGCCGAGAGCGAGGAGTACCCGGTCATGTCCGGCGGCAACACTGTGAGCGTCGCCACGGTGCTGTTGAAGACCGGCGCGGTTCCCGTCACGGAGCCCGTCACGCGCTTCAACCTCGAATCGCCGGCCGGGCTGATCGGAATTGAGTGCGATACGGCCGATGGCAGGATCGGCGCGGTCCGGCTCGTCAATCGGCCTGCCTTCGTCTACTGCCTCGACCGCGTGATCGAGGTGCCCGGATTTGCGCCGCTGCCGGTCGACGTGGCCTTTGGCGGCATGACCTATGTGCTGGTGGATGCGGCTCATTTCGGCTTCGAACTGGTGCCGTCCGAGGGGCGGGCACTCTGCGAGGTGGGCCAGGTCGTCAAGCGGGCC
This sequence comes from Alphaproteobacteria bacterium, assembly GCA_965207785.1. Taxonomy (GTDB): domain Bacteria; phylum Pseudomonadota; class Alphaproteobacteria; order SP197; family SP197; genus SP197. Next base: position 657,747 of record CBDBNO010000012.1, read on the forward strand.
GCGGCCGAGCAGATTCCGGTCAGCCACCCCGAGAATCCGGAGATCGCCGGCATAACGCAGACCCTCTTCCGTTCTCCGGCCGTGTGCGAGCAAGGCGGCCTCCACTCCAGGAACGCCGTGGTCGTTTCGCCCGGTAGAATTGACCGCTGTCCGTGCGGCACGGGAACGTCGGCCCGGCTTGCCGTGCTGCATGCGCGCGGGCGGATCTCCGTCGGCGAGCCGTTCCTCCACCGCTCCCTGATCGACTCCGTCTTCTCTTCGGAAATCACGGAGCTCGTCAGGGTTGGCCCCTACGAGGCCGTGGTCACTGCCATGAGCGGTCGGGCGTGGATCACCGCGGCGTGCGACTACGTTCTCGAGGCCGACGATCCCTTTCCGGCAGGCTACCGGATCGCCGATACGTGGCCGATGAACGCGGATGGTTCGGAGTGAACAGGGCTGCCGGCGGGCCGGTGGGAGCCAACATCTGCCAGAAGTACCGGTGATTCACGGTTCGAGCCCCGAAATCGGCCTGGGGCGGGTTGTCCACCGAATCATCTGGGTTGGACGCACGATCCGCGCTCACTGTCGGCGTCCTTGAACGCCTTGTTGACTCCGCGGTCGCCAAGTCACCAGTATCCCTCGTCACCGGCAAGAGGGGACCAGCGCGGTCCGGTTGGCTCCGCAGCCTCCAAGTCACCAGTATCGACAGGGTTCCACCATGGCCGAAGGCATGTGTCTCATTGGTCCCACAGCCTCCAAGTCACCTGCTCCCTTCGCCTCCGATGGCAGTTGCGTCGCCATGGCCGCCGGTTCGCCGGACGTCGAGACGGTGTTTGACATCCAACCCCAGGGGTTCGGCCTGGATGTCCGGGAAGACGCCCATGGGCGGCTCCGCTGCTGCATTGGCTTCTACGGCGGCAGGTATCGTGGGGAGGCGGGCGATTCCCGGTCCGGCACGAGCGAGCATGAAGATGCGGCCGATGCCGGTCGTTCCGCTCCGGCTTGGGATGGAAGGCGTCACGAACGATGCCTCGCCTGGTGTGGAACAAGGGGCGGAGCCATCGCTTGCGTCAAATCTACGTCTTGCTTCCAGCTCTGTGCATCGTGACCGCTCTTCCTGTCATCATCGACTGTGACCCGGGCAAGGACGACGCCTTTGCCCTGTTTCTGGCTCTTGCGCTGACCGAGGTGTTCGACGTACGGGCCATCACGACGGTCGCCGGAAATGTTCCGGTCTATCGCACCGCCCGGAACGCGCGGCGCATCGTCGAGGCAGCCGGCCAGCCTGATGTTCCCGTTTTCGCCGGGTGCGCACGGCCCATGCTGAAGACGCTGCAGACGGCCGAGGAGGCTCACGGACGCGACGGACTTGGTGGAGCCGGATTGCCTGAGCCACGGATGGAACCGCAGGACAGCCATGCCGTAACCGCCCTGATCGGTTTGCTCGACGACTGCACTTCGCCCGCAACGATTATCGCGCTTGGACCTCTCACCAACATCGCACTGGTGCTGGTTGCGCGCCCTGACCTCGCGGCCAAGATCGGCCACCTCGCGGTCATGGGCGGCACGCAGGACAAGGGCAACGTGACCGACTTTGCGGAATTCAACATCCACGTCGATCCCCACGCCGCCGATGTGGTGTTCTCTGAAGTGACGCCCGTATCCATTGTCACCCTTGATCGCACGCGGTTGCTCAGACCTCCGGAGGCCTGGTTCGAGGGCATGCGCGTGTGCGGCCAGCCCGGGATGGCGCTGGCCGGCATGTGGCGCGAGTTTCCGGTTCCCCTCCACGACGTTGCGGCGACCGCAACGCTGGCATGGCCCGACCTCTTCGAATTTGAACCGTGCGCACTTCGGGTCGAGACCCGCGATACGCCGCAGCATGGTCGGACCATCATCATGCATGGGTCCGGATCGGCGAGAATCGTCGCGGCGATCGACAAGGAGGGGTTGTTCGCACGCCTGAGGCAAGCCATGGAACGCTACGCGACGCAGGCCACGAGCGTTGCGGGAAAACCGGGCTAGGGCGGGACCTTGGGCGAAGGCGTTCTCACTCCCCAGACCCAGGCGTTTCACGGCACGGTTTCGCTTCCGCGGCGCGAGCTGAAGGCCCTGATGCAGCGCTCCGATCTCCCGGCTCTCACCCGTCTTCCGCTGTGGTACGGCGTGCTGGCCTCCACGGCCCTGCTGGTGTGGACGGCGCTCGACACCTGGTGGGTCGTTCCGGCGATGTTCGTCCACGGGGTGGTTCTGGTTCATCACTTCTCACTGCAACACGAGTGCATACACTTCACCGCGTTCCGCACGCGACGGATCAACGAGTGGGTCGCGGCGTGGTGCGGCTTCTGGATCTGCGTCCCACCCATCTTCTTCCGCTACGAACATTGCGATCATCACACGCACACGCAGATCGTGGGCCGCGATCCCGAGTTGATTCCCCTGTCCGGTTCCGTTTGGGGGCACCTTGCCTATCTGTCGTCCGTGCCCTACTGGCGCGGCATGCTGGGCGGCCTCCTCAACCACGCATGGGGACGCCTGAGCGCAGCCGAGAGGCGCTTCGTTCCGCCGGAGGAGCGAAGGGCGGTCGTGGTCGAAGCGCGCGTGTTCCTCGCTCTCTATCTCGCCGTTGCCGCGGCCATGGTCGCTTTCGAATGGTGGGCGCCGCTCTTGTTCTGGTGGCTGCCGGTCTTCATGGGCGAACCCGTCATGCGTCTCATCCGCATGACGGAACACGTCGGCCGGCCCAACGTGCGCGACATGACGATCAACACGCGCACCACCCTGGTGTCCTGGCCCTGGAGCTTCCTGGCGTGGAACATGCCGTTCCATTCGGAACACCACTTCGCTCCGTCGGTTCCCTTCCATGCGCTGCCCGCGCTTCACGAGAAACTGAAGGGACGCCTGCACGTCGAAGCCGGTGGCTACCTCGGCGTCCACCGGGGTATCGTTGACCAGATTACGGGCCGAGCCGAGCGCCTCGGCGACCACGCAGGCACCGATGCCTGATGAACGCTGGCGCGATCTGATCGCCGTCGCGCGTCTTGATCGCGGAGATGTGACGCCGGCGCTTCTCGATGGTCGGCGTCTGGCCGTCTACGACACACCGGGCGGTATCCATGTGACGTCGGCCCGCTGCAGCCATGGCGGCGCAGATCTGTGCGACGGCTATCTCGACGGTTTCCGGATCGAATGCCCGCTGCACCAGGGGTGTTTCGACATCCGCACCGGCAAGGCCACCGGTCGTCCGGCGACGCGGCCCATCAGGGTTTATGCCTGCCGAGTCGTCGACGGGATGGTACAGATTGACTGGACGTAGGCACGATCATCCACTCCGGCTGCGGGACAGCCCCGCCTCCCGGCGTCATGGGTGGTCCGGGAAGGGGCAGCCCTTGGTCCTACAGACGCAATCGAAAAGGGCCCGACGAACGCCGGGCCCTTCGCATCGTACCGGAAACGATCAGACGGTGCCTTCGGCGAACCACCAGCGTTCCGGAGCGCGGTTCCCGTCGAGCGACCACTCGCCCGACACGCTCTCGGTGTGCCGCACGTTGAGCCCGGTGGCCCAGATGTAGTTGCGGAAGAACGGCACGATCGTGCCGCCGTCGTCGCGCACGAGCCGCTGCATCTCGGAGTACATCTCCGCGCGGAGATTGTCATCGAGTTCGGCACGGGCCTGGATCAGCAGCTCGTCGAAACGCGCGTTCTGCCAATGCGCGTCGTTCCACGGCGCGGGGCCGTAGTAGCCCAGCGAGAAGATCATGTCGGGCGTCGGACGCGGACCCCAGCCGCACAGGCAGAAGGGCTTGACGAGCCAGACGTTCGACCAGTAGCCGTCCTCCGCCTCGCGAATGACGTTGACGTCGATGCCCGCGGCCTTGGCCTTCTCCTGGTAGAGGACCGAGAAATCGACGCCGCCGACGAACGGCACCTCGGACGTCGAGAAGTCGACGGCGAGGCTCTCCATGCCGGCCTGCTGGAGATGCCACTTCGCCTTGTCGGGGTCGTAGACCCGCTGCTCGATATCGGGATCGAAGTAGGGCATCGTCGGAGGAATGGGATGGTCGTTGCCGACCGTGCCATGACCGCGCAGCACGACGTCGAGCGCGGCCTCGCGATCGAGGGCGTACTTCAGGGCCAGACGGACGTTGACATCGTCGAACGGCGCAACGTCCGTGTGCATGGGCATGCTGGCGTGCTGGCCGGTCGCGATCTCCTCGACGATCACGTTCTCGTTCTGGGCAAGGAGATCCGCGGTCTTCGGGTCAGCCTCGATCATGGCGTCGAACTGGCCGGTCTGAACACCCGCCTCGCGTGCGATCACATCGGTCACCTGATGGATCTCGACGGCGTCGAAATTTGCCTTGCCTTCCTTGTAGTAGTTGGGGTTCCTCGAACCGATGGCCACGATGCCAGGCTCGAACTTCTCCAGCACATAGCCGCCCAGACCGACTCCGCTCCAGTCGATGCTGCCCGCGCCGTCGGACGGGAACATGACGAAATGATAGTCGGTCATGATGTAGGGCAGGTCGGCGTTGCCGGTCTCGAGATCAATTCTGACGGTGTGGGCGTCCTCGGCCCTGATGTCGGTGACCGTCGAGAGCAACGCCGTGCCGCCCGAGGTCGAGTTCGGGCCGCGGTGATGGTTGAGCGAGGCAACCACGTCATCGGCCGTGAAGCTCTTGCCGTTGTGGAACTCCACGCCCTTGTGCAGATGGAAGAACCAGGTCTTGGCGTCCGGCGTCGCTTCCCAGCTCTCGGCGGCATCGGGACCCAATTCCTTGTCGGACGTGATTTCGGTCAGGTTGTTGGTGATCATCCGCGGCAGGAAAATCTGGAAGGTCGACTCGTAGGTCGCCGGATCCAGGCTGTCGGTGGTGTTGCCGTCGTCCACCGCGACACGGAACGTACCACCCTTCGTCGGCGTTTCGGCCAGCGCGGCGTTGTCGGCAAGCGTGGCGGCCGCAGCGGCCGTCAAGCCGAGCGCGGTCGCCTGCTGGATGAAATCGCGGCGGCTGATGCCACCGCCAAGCGCCACACGTTGCAGATCTTTCAAAGCGGTCATGATGCCTCCCTTGGTCTGGATCATGGGTCCATCACTTGATTGTCCGGGAGAGCCACTCACGATTCAACCTCTCAAACAGCAGGAGCCAGTCGGTGCCAGCGGCTTCCCACTTCGCTTCCCTCTGAGCCCCGCTCAAGCCCGCGACAGCACGACTGCCGAACTCCTGAAGGAGGATCGCCTGCCGCTCTACAGTTTCGTGCTCGCCGACAAGGCCCAATCCGCTTGAGGGTCTTGTGCCACCGGGGCTGTAGGCGGAGAGCTGCCGGCCGTCGTACCTGAACGTTGCAACATGGTGCCGGCTGGCGGTCTCTCCTAGGAGGTGCGGTGGCAATCTACGCATGCGGCTGAAGGGATTGACCACCGGACAGCCCGAAGCGAATGTCGACGAGCGTTGAACCGGTCGCAATGCGATACAGAGCGAGTAGCAGATGAGGAAAGCGCCGGTGCAGCCGGACATCGACTGGCCATGGCCTGCCGTATCCGCCTGACAGGCGTCTCGGCAAAGGGAGTTCCCTACAGGGCCAACCCAAATCGAGCGGCTATCGCATCGGCGAGACGTGGCCTAGGAATGAACATGATACCGGATGAACCGTAAGGATGCTTCGACACCCTCCGGTACCTGTGGGACACACTTTCCGCTGGAAGTCCCGCCAATGTAGTGTTCGAGGCTGAACTCGGCCCCAGGAGGACAGTGTGAGCGTATACGCCAATCTTGAACGGCGCTTGGCACAGCGCGAGGTGATCCTGCTTGACGGTGCCATCGGTACCAGGCTCCAGAGCATGGGCGTGCCCATGTCCGGGCTTGCCTGGGCAGCTGCCGCGCTGGAAACCCACCCCTTCACTGTGCGCCGCATGCACGAAGAGTACATCGCGGCCGGCGCTGACATCATCACCACAAACACCTACGCATCGGCGCGTCACAATCTCGAGCCCATTGGTCTCGGCGACAAGCTTGTCGAGCTCAACTTGCGCGCCGTCATGCTGGCAGAGGACGCCCGCGACAGGAAGGCGAGGGGCCGCCCGGTGCTGATCGCCGGCTCCGTCTCGAACTTCGGCCTGCGAGTCGCCTGCGAAGGAGACTACGAGGAGCGGCGGAGCGAGACATCCGAGGCCCAGGCCCAGGCGAATCTCCACCAGCAGGCCGACTTGCTGGCCGAGGCCGGGGTCGATTTTCTGATCGCCGAATCGACCGGCGGCAATGTTCATCGCAAGTGGGTTGTCGAGGCGTGCCTGGCGACCGGCCTGCCGGTGTGGCCCGGCTTCAAGGTCAGGCAGGACGAGGGCGAATCAGTGCCCCGGCTCGGTTACTCGTCACCCCAGACCATCGCCGAGGGCTTCGATGAGGTCATGGCGCTCGGCGGCGATGTGGTCTGTCTCTTCCATTCGCCAATCAGGGCGACCGACGCAGCGCTCGACGTCGTGCGCGCCAAGTGGCAGGGGCCGATCTGCGTCTACCCCGAAGCCGAGCGCATGGACTATGTCGATACCTACCGCGACCGGGGAGAGGCGACGCCGGTCACGCCGGAGGAGTTCACGGCATGGGCCAGGATCAGCGTCGAGGCCGGTGTGCAAGTGGTGGGAGGTTGCTGCGGCATCGAGATCGAGCACATTCGACCGCTGCGCGATGCGCTGCCTACACATCTTTCCTGACGGCGTCGGAAGCGAGCGGTTCGTCCCCGGAAAGGCGCATCTCTAGCGAACCTGTCGCGGACTTCGTCGCGCACGGCGTCACCCCGACCGGCAGTCCGGGCCGGCCCTGAAATCGGAGTGCTCCAAGATGCCAGCGAGGATGAGGCGTTGGGACATGTCGAACGGGCCCTGAAACTCCAGCCCGGCAGCAAGACTGTCGGGCTGGGGTGTGCCATAGGGTTGCTCGTCCTCTACGATGGGAGTGAGCACGCCTGCGACCTTCCGGTCAGAGGAAATGGCATGGTCAGCAGGGGTGCTGCCGAAGATCCCTGTCATGCGGCGCCGGTCGAACGTCTCGAGGCGCCGGGCTGGAGTTCCGATCCGCAGGCAGTGAACCCCTGATGTGCAACAACGGCATCGATCCGGGTTGGCGGCACGGCCCGGACGGATGGTCAGGAGACTTGAGATGAACGGTGACGACCCGCTGTTTTCAGACATCTACCAGGTGGACGTGCCCGAATCATGGACCGATCACTACGGCCACATGAACGAAGGATACTTCGTGGTTGCGGCCAGTGACGCCTCATGGGCTTTCCAGGCGCGCCTCGATATCGGTACCGCCTACTACGACAGAACCGGATGCGCCCTGGTGACGGTGGAAACGCACGTCCGCTATCTTGCCGAGGTGTCGAGGGGCGAATGTCTTTCCTTCGACAGCCTTGTCATCGGCCATGATGCCAAGCGCCTCCACATCGGTCATGTCTTCCGTGTCGGTGAACGTCAGTGCGGGACCATCGAGTGCATGTGGCTCCATCTCGATCACCAGGCGGGACGCACGAAACCCTTTTCGCCGGACGTTGATTCACGCCTTGCCGCGCTGGCGTGGCGGGAGCCGCCGGAGTGGGCCGGGCGCCATATCGGGCTCGCCAGGGGTGTGCGCCGGTGAGCCATAAGACAGTGACTCCAATCCCCGGTCGCTCTGCGCTATAGTGCTGCTCCAGAGAACAGTCATCACCGGCACATGGCTCGTGATGCATCCGGCACCATGAAATTCTCCCACATTCTCGCAGTTGTCTTCGCGATAGGTGCTGCAGCCTGGGTGCTGTCCGGCAATCTCGGCGACGATGTGCCGGCAGCAGAGGGCGATGCAGGGCCTGCGCCGGAAACCGTGGTCGAGGCGCCGCCTGCCACCTCTGTCAGGGTCGCAACGAGTGTTGCGACACCCCATGCGCTTGAACTGACCCTGACGGGACAGACGGCCGCCGAGAGAATTGTGGCGATCAGCGCACGGACAGGGGGCCGCGTCGAATCCGTTGAGGTGCGGGAAGGTGATTTCGTTGACGCCGGCGACCTGATCGCCCGGTTGGCTCCCGACGACCGCATGGAGCGCCTGGAAAAGGCCCGGTCAAGCGTCCGTCTGCGTGAAATCGAGCACGAGGCGGCTTCCAGGCTGGCGGAGAGCGGTTGGCAGTCCGAAGCCGCGGAGGCCGAAGCGCTGGCCCAGCTCGACCAGGCGCGGTCCGACCTCGCGGCCATCCTTCTTGACGTCGAGCGCACACGAATCAAGGCGCCGATATCGGGCATTCTCGAGGAACTCGATATCGAGGAGGGATCGATCGTCTTCAGCGGTGCAGTCGCCGACACGCTCGGCAAGATCGTGGATCTCGATCCGATCACCGTTGTCGGCTTTGTCAGCGAGACCCGGGTAGCGAGCATCGAGACCGGGGTCCGGGGCATGGTGACACTGGCGACCGGAGAGACCGTGACAGGAGTGGTGCGCTACATCGCCAGAACCGCGGATGAACAGACCCGGACCTACAGGATCGAACTGGACATTCCCAACCCGCAACACGCCATTCCGGCTGGCATGACAACGCTTGTGAGGCTGCCGCTGGCGACTGTCCCCAGCCACTTCCTTTCCCCTTCGATCCTGTCCCTCGATGACTCGGGCACGCTCGGCGTCAAGATCATCAGCGGGGAGTCGACGGTCCGCTTTCTTCCGGTGACGATCATTTCTGCGGAATCCGATGGCTATCACGTCGCCGGGCTCCCTGAACGGGTGACGCTGATCACCGTCGGTCATGAATTCGTCAGCGACGGAGAATTCGTCACTCCGGTCCACGTCGACGGTTCTTCGGGGACATTGTGAACGCCCTCATCAACGCAGCTCTCGACCGTCCCCGCACGGTCATGCTCACCCTTATGCTGCTCCTGGTCGTCGGCGTGTGGGTCTACGTCGCGATCCCGAAGGAGTCCGATCCCGACATCAACATTCCCATTATCTACGTGTCGATGCACCACGAGGGAATCTCCCCCGATGACGCGGTCAGCCTTCTGATCAAGCCCATGGAACAGGAACTGCGCGGCATCGAGCATGTCAGTGAAGTCAGGTCGACGGCGTACGAGGGCGGCGCCAATGTCACTCTCGAGTTCGAAGCAGGATTTGATCCCGACACCGCCCTTGAGGATGTCCGGGCCCGGGTCGACGTCGCCAAGACTGACCTGCCTGACGACACGGATGATCCCACTGTGCACGAGATCAACCTGTCGCTGTTTCCCGTGCTCGTCGTGAGCTTGTCGGGCAACGTGCCGGAACGGACCATGTTGCGCCTGGCCCGCACGCTCAAGGACAACATCGAGGGCGTCAGTGAGGTTCTCGAGGCCGTCATCAAGGGAGACCGCGAGGAGGTCATCGAGGTCATCGTCGATCCGGTCGTCCTGGAGAGCTACCGGCTCAATGTCGTGGAGATCGCGCGGGACATCAGCCGGTCCAACCGGCCGGTGGCCGTCGGTCTTATGGATACCGGTGCCGGACAGTTCGCGATCAAGGTCCCCGGGCTTATCGACGACGTGGATGACTTCCTGGGTCTGCCCCTCAAGATCGAGGGCGATGCGACCGCCAATGTCGGCGAAGTGGCAGAGGTCAGGCGGACGTTCAAGGATGCCCGGATCCATGCAAGGGTGAAGGGTGAGCCGGCACTGACCATCGAGGTGTCCAAGAGAACCGGCGAGAACATCATCGAGACAATCGAAAAGGTGAGGGCCGTCGTGGCGGCAACAAGCGCCGGCTGGCCGCCAAGCGTAAAGGTCGCCTTCTCGAGGGACGAATCGAAGGGCATCCGGCTCATGCTGGCCGATTTGCAGAACAACGTGATGACAGCCGTGCTTCTCGTGATGGTCGTGATCGTGTGGTGTCTGGGCTGGCGATCGGCCGCCCTTGTCGGTGTCGCCATACCGGGGTCGTTCCTGACCGGAATCCTGGTTCTTGCGATTGCCGGCCTGACCCTCAACATCGTCGTGTTGTTCAGCCTCATACTAGCGGTCGGCATGCTCGTCGACGGCGCCATTGTCGTCACCGAGTATGCCGACAGGAAGATGTCCGAAGGCCTCGATCGCCGCGAGGCCTACTTTGCCGCTGCTTCCCGAATGGCCTGGCCGATCACCGCCTCAACCCTGACAACACTCGTGGCGTTCTTTCCCCTCATGTTCTGGACGGGCATGGTCGGCGAATTCATGAAGTACCTGCCGATCACCCTGATTGCCGTTCTCTCCGCATCGCTTGCCATGGCGCTCATCTTCGTGCCCACCCTGGGATCGTTGTTTGGCAAGAGCACCGGACATGACAGCGACCAGGCACGGGCCTTGTCAGAGGACTCTGGCGACAGCCTCGATGGCGTGCGTGGCTTTACCGGTCTCTATCTCGGGACTCTGCGCGTCCTGCTTCGCCACCCGGTCAAGGTTCTCCTGGTCTCGGTCCTGTTGCTGGCCGGAGTGCAGGTCGCCTACGCCCGCTACGGCAACGGAGTAGAGTTCTTTCCCGATATCGAGCCCGAAAGGGCGGCGTTCCAGATTCATGCCAGGGGGAACCTCTCCACGGCGGAAAAGGACAGTCTGGTTCGCGAGGTGGAGGACCGGTTGCTCGACATGAACGAGTTCGAGACGATCTTTGCGGCATCGGGCGGCAGAGATGACAACCGGGGGGCCGAAGACGTCATCGGAACGGTCAACGTGGAACTCGTCGACTGGTCGCTGAGACGTCCCGCGTCCGCCATTTTCGAGGAAGTCCTCGAGAGAATCGCGGGTCTTGCCGGCATCCATGTCGAATCGCGCGGGCAGAGGCGGGGCCCCAGATCTGCGAAACCGATCAAGATTCAGGTGTCGTCGAGCGACCCGGTGCTTCTGGAAAGAGCGGTTGCCACCCTGCGCGACCATCTCGACGAGGTGGATGGACTGAGGGATATCGAGGACAGCCGCCCGATCCCCGGAATTCAGTGGGAGGTCGTTGTCGATCGCACCCAGGCGGCGAAGTTCGGGGCAGACGTCGGCTCGGTCGGCTCGATCATCCAGCTCGTGACCAGGGGGTTGCGCATCACCACGGTGCGTCTCGATGACTCGAATGACGAGATCGATGTCCTGGCCCGGTTCCCGGAAGACATGCGCACCCTTGACGGACTTGACCAGCTCCGCGTCGAGACCCCTCTGGGACACGTGCCGATCAGGAACTTTGTGGAGCGCTCGGCCAGGCCAAGGGTAGGCAGGATTCAGCGGGTGGACGGCGAACGCGTCATGACCATCGAGGCCGATATCAGGGAAGGGGTGCTGGCGGATTCCCTGGTGCGTGACCTGCAGGCATGGCTGGGCACGGTCGAACTCGGGCCCGGCGTCGGAGTCGAATTCCGGGGTGACAATGAACGCCAGGAAGAGGCATCCGAATTCCTGCTCAAGGCCTTCATCGTCGCGATCTTCATGATGGCCATCATTCTCGTCACGCAGTTCAACAGTTTCTATTCGGCCTTCCTCATCCTGACCGCGGTGATCATGTCGACAGTCGGGGTCATGATCGGCCTTCTTGTAACCGGCAAGCCTTACGGCATGATCATGTCGAGCATCGGCGTCATTGCTCTCGCTGGCATTGTGGTCAACAACAACATCGTCCTCATCGACACCTTCGACAGGCTGCGCCGCACGATCGGTGATCCCGTTGAAGCCATCCTGCGGACCGGGGCGCAGCGCCTCAGGCCAGTGCTCCTGACCATGGTCACGACCATTCTCGGACTCATGCCCATGGTGCTCCAGGTCAACATCGATTTCGTCACCCGAGAGGTCAGCGTGGGAGCACCCTCGACCCAGTGGTGGGTCCAGCTGGCAAGCGCCATCGTGTTCGGTCTGGCATTCGCCACGGTCCTGACGCTGATTGTGACACCGTGCGCCCTGATGGTGCGCGAGAACGTCGGCGGCTGGCGTCAGGCCCGGAAGGCGCGCCGTTCCGGCCGCGCGGGCACAGCGCTGGAAGCGGCAGAGTGATTCTCCTGAATTGGAACGGATGATCTGTGGTCGGGCGCCGTATCCAGTGGATCGCTGCGGCGGTTATCGCTCTCGCGGCCATCTACACGGTTGCCTGGCACGGCCTTGCGTTCAGGCTTGAAGGGATCATGGACGAGGCTGCGGCTCCATCTGCGGAGAAGGACTGGCACGCCTCGTGGACACGGCTTGAAGCGGACGGCTTTCCCCTTTCCATGCGCATGACCGCGCAGCAACCGAGCGTTGTCTGGGGACGTGGCGGCGAACAGGTCACCTGGCAGGCGTCGGAACTCGTGATGATCACGAATCCGATCAACCCGACAGTCGTGTCGCTGGTACTGCCCCGCAGGCAGGAACTCGCCGTCGAGACACCGACGCGCCGTCAGGTCATCGGCATTTCCATGGTTCATGGCCGCGCTGCAATCGGGCTTGCGTCCGGCGAGGTGGACGCCATCGATATCGGTCTCGAGGACGTAACCGTGATCTCCGGTAAGGGAACAGCTCTCGCCGCGGCCGGAACGCTGAATCTCGTCTCGGCCACCAGCGCAGACGGGGAGAGCAGGGATGTCTTCCTGGAGGTGACGGACCTGACGACCGGGAGGGGATTCGCCGAGCGGGTGAAAAGGGGCCTGGCGCGGATGCGTGTGGTGGGCGCCTTGCCGCGCCAGGGTCGAGCGAGGGAACGCGTGGACGCCTGGAGGCGCGCCGGCGGTTACGTGGACCTGGAAGATCTCGTTCTTGAGTGGCAGCCGCTCGTGGCCCGGGGCCAGGGACGCCTCGCGCTCGACAGGGAGAACCGACCCATCGGCGCCCTGCGTCTCGATGTCGTCGGCTATCGCGAGATCATCACGGCTCTGGCGCAGGCAGGCAAGGTGCGCCAGGATCAGGCGGATATCCTTGCAGCGACACTCGATTTCATGGCCGGACCGCCGGTGGACGGCCAACGGCGCCTCGATGTCGATCTTTCAATGCAGCACGGACGGATGACCATCGGCCCGTTCACCGTCATGCGCATTGCGCCACTGTGGCCGCCGCCATGATGACGGTCCGGGGCGGTTCAGCCGCGTGCCGTGACGTCGAGGACGAGCCCTGGCAGGCGCGAGACATCTCCAAGGCACCTTCGCAGGTTGCGCTTCTGACGGGGTGATAGCCGCGTCACGTCGATGCTCGGGCCAGCGGCAACACCGGCCTCGAGATCCCTGATCTGCTGTCTGATCATAAGATCCAGGAACACCTCGTGGGCTTCGGCAAATGCCAGCATGTCGGCCTTGGCGATCACGCCGAGCTCGGCCAGTGCCGCCAGGCGCACGGCGGTGCCGGTCGCTTCTATGCCGTGACGCAAGGCCATGGCGCGGGCGCCGGCGACCAGTGGAAACAGACCACCGATCTTGAGATCGAGGCGTCCGTCCTTCGTCTTCAGGCCACCCAGAAATCCGCGCGGCGAAACCCAGGTCTGCAACTGCTCCGCCATCATTCTCGGCAACACCGGAGTGCGGGCCGTTTCCAGTGCCCGACTGCGCAACCGGTCGGTCAGCATGCGCTCGCCGTGCACGTGAACCAGATCGAAGAAGATGTCGACATTGAGCAGACTCGCGCCGTCGGCGCGTGCCGCCCAACCGGCGATGATCGTCTGCCAGCCGTCGATGGTCCGTCGCCACTCGGGATTGGAGGCCATGACCCCGCCCTTGCAGTAGGGCAGGCCTGCTGCGTCCAGCAGATCGCAGGCCCCTGTTGCGATGCGCCGGAGGATGGCGTCGTCCACCTCGCCGGTGCTGACGATGGCGTTGTCCTGATCGCCTGCGAGAAGGGACTCGCCGCGTCCGGCGGATCCAAGGATGAAGAAGGCCCAGCCGTCTTCCGCCTCATCGGCCGCGGCGAGGCGGGCGGCACGGGCGGTGAGCTTGCGATAGAAGCTCGAAATCATGGAAGCAATGCGCGAGGCGCTCATCCCTTCGTCGAGAAGGGCGCCGGCCATGGGCGCCAACCGGGCATGAACCTCTGCAAGGTCGTGCGCATCGCTTGCGGCATCGAGTGCATCGTTGATGGCAAGGGCCTCGCCCGCCTGGTGACGGACCAGCAGCTTCGAGGTCATGATGCCGCACAAGGCGCCGGAGGACTCCGTGACGGCGAGGTGGCGCAGGGACAGCCTCGTCATGCGGCCAAGGGCCACGTAGGCGGGTTCGTCAGCCATGACGGAGATGAGCGGCATTGACATCAGCTCACCGGATGTCAGCCGGAGAGCGGCCGGCCCGTGGTTTGCCACGGCCCGCACGACGTCGCGTTCGGTGATGATTCCGGGGCCTCCAGCATGGCCGTCGCGGTCGACCAGGACCGACGAGATGTGCCGGTCGATCATCGTCGAGGCGGCATCGGCGAGCAGACACCCGGGTTCAACGAATACGAGATCGCCTGCCATGATATCGCGGACGCGGAAGCGCCAGGGCCAGGTATCGACCTGATGGCGGTTCATGGAACGTGCCAGCCCAGGGAGCGTTGCTCGGAACGGGTGCGCCGCGCTCGCCCGGCAAAGGCGAGGGCGTCACCGAGCGTCACGACACCCTGGTCCTCGAGCAGCGGCACGATGCGCGTGAAGAGCTCGGCAGCGGAGAGTGCGTCACCCAATGCCGTGTGCCGGCCACCGACAGCAACGCCGAAGTGCCGGCACACGGCATCGAGATCCAGCGAACGCAGTTCAGGCTCAAGAACGGCGACAAGGTGGCCGGTATCCAGGGAGTAGGGGGCGGACCAGGATTTCCCGCAACGCCGGCTTTCGGCGGTCAGGATGGCGAGATCGAAACCGATGTTGTGACCGATGACGACGCAGTTCCCGGAGATTTCCGTCAGACAATCGAGACCGGTCCTGACGTCAGGCGCACCCTCGACCATGGCGTTGTCGATGCCGTGAATGGCCGTCGAGGGCCGTGGAATGGCGATTGCCGGATCGATCAACATGTCGAGATTGGCATGGGCATGGATCCGGGGGCCATGGGTTCTGACGGCGCCGATGGAGATGATCCGGTCCCGTCGGGGATCGAGTCCGGTGGTTTCGCAATCGACGACAATGCCCGGGACCTCGGCAAGCGGCGTGGTTTCTTCGGGCGGAACAGCCGGCGGAAGACTGTCGTGGAGCGCCAGATCATGATCGAGTTCATGGCCGCCCGCATCACCGGGAGGCGCCTCGAGGATCATCACCCAGCCTCCGCGGTCGCCAAGGGCGGCGATACGCGCAGGGATGTCGCGACCGTCCACGGACCGGACACTGGCGACCGGCTCCGGGTTGTCCGGCTCCGGGACGCTTTCGCGCGTGATGGCGGCGAACACGCTTGTTCCCGGACTGAGTGCGTCGGCGGGAAACATGTGCCTGGCGGCGTTGTTGACCAGGCTGACCAGTCCGGTGGGCGTGACGACCACCACACCGGTGGGGAGCGCCGCAAGGATCCCCGTCAGACGCTGTTGGGTCAGCTGGCGCTGGTCTTCCCGGGAGGCAAGAACACTGTCAACGGTGCCCGCGAGCGCTTTCAGTTCGCGGTTGGTGACCATGCGGTCGGCGTGGTCGAGGAAGCGATGCCCCTCCCCGCCGGCGAGCAGAAGGCTGCCGCGCAGCCGCTGGATGTCCCTCTTGTGTCCGCGGACTAGGGTCATGGCGGACCACAGGGCTCCTGCGGCAATGATGACTCCGGTTCCTATGGCAAGCGCCCGCAGGGCGAGGTGTTCCGGCCATGATGTCCACACGGCGAGTAGCGCCAGCCACAGTGCCGTACCCGCAGACGACACCAGGCACACGATCATGCCCTGCCAGTACCGTGTTTCCGGCTTCAGCACCCGGTTTCTCCGCGTATGGCGCGGGCTTTCCAGTCATCGAGGAGCCCGTCTCCATCCATGCGCCGGCGAACCTGCTCGCGGACATCGCGCCAGCGAAAACGGATCGAATTGGTCACGATCTCTTGATCGAGTTCCCTGTATTCATCGATGACGGGTGCCAAGCGGACAAGATCGATCTCGCTGCCGGAGAAGGCTGTGCGCCCCTCGGCCGCCGCCTGCCAGTTCTCGAGGCAGGCCCGCCGGTCGAAGGCATCGAATGTCGCGTCGAGGTTATCGCGTTCCGGTTGACCCACCAGGCCCGCCAGGGCCGCCTTGCGGAAGGCGTGAACCGCCAGGGCATTCAGGACGGCATCGTCGACGACGGCCTGCCGGGCTGCCGTGGCCACGGAATAGACCGTGAGGTCGGAGAGACAGGAAAGGAAGACCTTGACCGACGCAATGCGGATCGAGGCGGAGAATGCCTCATCCTCGAACCAGACCCTGAAGCTCGTGCCCATGCGGGCCTTGAGGTATCCATGGAGTGATGTCTGCGCGATGTATGAGGACCTCGTGTGGACAAACTCCACCAGGTCGTCGACCGTCCCCAGCTTCGACCGGTCGAAACGAAGCTTCAGGATTCGGGGGAGCAACGGTGCCGGCGAGACCACGGTTGTCAACAGCCGCACCATTCCCTGTTGAAATCGTGAGAGCATCATCCATAATCCCGGTGGCCGTTTCAGATGCCCCTCCTGGCTATCGACACGTGCACCGGGGGCTGGCCTACGGCACCAACTGTTGAAGGAGGCGGCGCATGTCGCAGGATAACAGAAGACTACACTGGGCCAAGACGTCCCGCCTGACCTACTGGGTGCTGGCGCTCTGGCTCCTGTTCGGATACGTGTTTCCGTTCTTTGCAAAGGATCTCGACGGCGGTTCGTTCCTGGGGTTCCCGCTCGGTTACTACATGATCGTTCAGGGGTCGCTCATCGTGTTCGTTCTGTTGATCGTTGGTCAGAACTTCCTGCAGGACCGCATCGATGACGAGTGCGGCCTGAGCGACGAATGAGGAGGGTGCAATGAGCGATCAATCACAAGGAACCCGTTTCGTCGACCGTCTGGGCAAGGTCTACGGGATCTATACTCTTGGATTCCTGGGTTTCTTTGCCCTGATGGCAATTGTCGAACAGCTTGGTGCAAGCGCCCAGCTGATCGGCATCCTCTTCCTCCTCTTCACCATTGCGATCTATGCCACGATCGGCTGGCTCTCGCGGACCATGCAGGTCGATGCCTACTACGTTGCCGGACGGGAGGTTCCGTCATTCTACAACGGCATGGCGACTGCAGCGGACTGGATGTCCGGTGCGTCCTTCGTCGCCCTGGCGGGTGGCATCTACTTCGGTGGCTACCCCTATCTCGGGTTTGTCATCGGCTGGACGGGAGGTTACGTGCTCGTCAACGCCCTGATGGCTCCCTATCTGAGGAAGTTCGGTTGCTACACGGTGCCCGATTTCATCGGCACCCGATACGGTGGTAACCTGGCACGGTTCTGCGCCGTGGTGGTGCTGGTGGTGGCGTCGTTCACATACGTGACGGCACAGATCAACGCGACCGGCACGATTGCCTCCCGGGCCCTTGCCATTCCGTTCGAGGCTGGCGTGTGGTTCGGACTTCTGGGCATCCTGCTCTGTTCGATGCTGGGAGGCATGCGCGGCGTGACCTGGACACAGGTGGCGCAGTACATCGTCCTCATCATCGCCTATCTGGTGCCCGTGGTCTGGATGTCGAATGCCCAGGGCTTCGGCATCATCCCTCACTTCACCTACGGCGACGCGACGATTCGCATTGCCGAACTCGAGGCCCAGTACGGACTCGAGGCAGCGGCCCAGGCCGTGGCCGGGCTGAGGGTCCTGACAACGCCCCACTTCGATCCGCAGGGTGGACTGGATTCCTGGAAGTTCGTGACCCTTGCCTTCTGCATGATGGCGGGCACGGCCTCCCTGCCGCACATCCTCATGCGCTACTTCACGACGCCGTCGGTGCGTCAGGCGCGCAAGTCGGTGGGCTGGTCCCTGTTCTTCATCTTCCTGCTCTACTTCACGGCGCCGGCACTGGCGACCCTGACCAAGCTCCAGCTTCTCGATCCGAATCTGGCAACGGCGGTGGTCGGCAAGGCGATTGACGACGTCGCCAATCTCGAGTGGATCAGGAACTGGACCGAGGTCGGCATGCTGTCGGTCGTCGATCAGAACGGTGATGGCATCGTCCAGCTCAACGAGTTCTTCATGAGGCCCGACATCGTCGTGCTGGCTACACCGGAGATTGCCGGTCTGCCCTACGTGATTTCGGGACTCGTGGCAGCCGGTGGCATGGCGGCAGCAATGTCGACTGCCGACGGTCTGCTGCTGGCGATGGCAAACGCGCTGAGCCACGATCTCTACTACAAGATCATCGATCCCAAGGCCGACACGAAGCGTCGTCTGATCGTCGCCCGTGTCCTGCTGGTGGGTATCGGTGCCCTTGCAGCCCTGATCGCATCGTTGCAGCTCACAGGCATTCTGGGAGCCGTGGCATGGGCCTTCTGCTTCGCCTGCTCGGGTCTGTTCTTCCCGCTGGTTCTGGGAATCTGGTGGAAACGCGCCAACAGACCGGGGGCGATTGCAGGCATGATTGCCGGTTTCGCGGCAGGGACGATCTACCTCATCCACGTTTACAACGGTGGTGACCAGTTGTGGTCGATCGACCATCTCCGGTTCGGCATGATCGGCATGCCGGTCTCGCTGGTGGCGATGGTCGCGGTTTCACTGATCACCGAAGCACCGGATGCAGAGATGCAGGCCATGGTGGATGAAACCCGCATTCCGACGGGTAAGCCGATCCTGGCCGAAACGCACTGACGCATCGTTGAAGACCCTTTTGTTCCAAGGGGGCGGACAGAGATGTCCGCCCCCTTGCCTGTTCATGACATCCTGGGAGCCGTAAACCGATGACCAGCCTGGCGGCTGTTCTCCCCTGGTGGGTGGTGGGCCTCGACTACATTCTCGGCGCCATCATGTGGACGCTGATTGGTCGTGCGGCCATGAACATCTTTCTTCCCGTGACATCCGACTTCTTCTTCATGCGGGCGTTCGTCATGCTGACCGACCCGGTCCTGAGGGTCTTCCGGCCGGTCACGCCGGGATTTCTCATCGACCCGGTCGTGCCGTTGTTCGTGGCCTGGTTCTTCTTCCTGTTCCGTTTCTATGCCATGCCCTGGATTCTCGGGTATTCGGTGCTCGGCATGCTGTCCTTCCCTCTCGAGGGGGAAATCGCCGCCATCCTCTACGATCTCTTCGGCGGCGGTTTCAGCGATTCCTGAAGAATCATGGCCGGGGAGAATGCCCTGCGTGACGCATTCATGGCCTGGCAGTGTCTCATCCGCCAGCACGCCATGCGGAAGCAGAACGGGCGTCCCTCGAGTGCCATGACACCCCGTGTCGTCCTCGCCGACGGAAGCGAGGCAGGTCACATCCGGACCGTCCTCCTCGAGAGGGAGCCAGATGCCGCGGCGGCTCTCTTTCGCCAGGCGGTCTCGGGCACCCACGATCCCCGGGAGCGCTTCGAGAAGGGGTTGAAGCACCTGGCGGCAACCTATTTCCAGACATCGCGGGAATTCGAGCCGCGACTGTTCGCCCAGTTCTCCCGGCAGTCGCCGGGAGCGGCCGCCCTCGTTGCCGCCGGCAGCGCGACACTCCACTTCGAGCAGTTCAGCCAGTCCTGGATCCTGCCATGCAAGATTCAGGACTTGCCAGGCGACGATCCCTTCTCCACGGCACTCTTCTGGCACAATGCCCTCTTCGCCCCGCCACCTGCAGCGACGCGGGCCCTTGCCTTCCTTCCCGACTGGCACGCAGCCACAGCCGACCCTCCAGTGTAAGCGATCACCCTGGAAGGGGCTTTTCAGCGAATCTCGATCAGTACCTCACTCGCTGCCAGGGCGGCATCAATCTCCCCGAGCAGCGGAGCCAACCGGGTCCGAAGGGCGGCATTGGTCATATTGCCGAAACGCAACCGGACGACCTGCAGGTCCGGCGATTGCCGCCCCCGTTCGGCGAAATCCGCATCCTTGGACCATATGACGGCGCCCTTGTCGCGGCACCCCAGACCTCGATGCGCCCAACTGTCGCCGTGCCAAGGCCGGTGTCACTCATGTAATCGCAGGAGTGGCCTCGGTTGAAAGTTGTTGTGCCAGACATGGCGGCAGCTGCAGATAACGCACGAATCAGGCAGCAAACATCACACGTTAATCGACCGCGCCCGCAGCCCACACCAGGGCGGCCCTGAGGTCCGCTTCATCAGTCGTCAAGAATCTCCGCCGAGGACACGCCGGACGCCATGAGTTGCAGGATGTCGGACACCTGGACACGAGTGTTCCGGATATGCGGCCGCCCGGCGCAGACCGACGGATCGATGACGACCCGGCCTAAGGCCCGGGCAGCACGTTCGGCATGGTCGAATTTCTCGGCCAGAGATTCGATACCCGACACGTCAACCACTTTGGATGCCGCAGCCATGTCGTAACTTGTTTGCAGGTTCATCCAGTAGGCGGGGGTTGTGTTGAAGGCACGGGCAAGGCGCAGGGCGGTGTCAGGCGTCATGCCGGTGACACCCTTCACAAGCCGCTCGATCCGCGTGCGAGGGACGCCCAGATGGCGGGCCAATGCAATCACTCCCATGTCCAGCGGATCAAGGTAGAGTTCCTTCAGGACTTCGCCGGGATGTATGGGTTCTTCAAGAAGGCTCATCACGGCTCCTTGTCATTGGTAATCGACAATCTCGATATCGGCGGGCCCGTTCGGCGTCCAGACAACGCAAGTGCGCCATTGGCCGTTGATCCACACGGAATGTTGCCCTGCCCCATCACCTCTCAGTTCTTCCGGGTGGAGAGCGCAGATCCTCCACGACAACCGCAGCATCCAGCGCCGCGAGCATCGCCCGCGTGCGCTTGATCAGATCACCGGGGAAGCTCTTGCCAAAGTCGCCCTTCACGGCGTTGGTGGCGGATTTGCCCTTGGTGCTTCGGATCACGAAGTGTACGTATCACACTGTGATACGCATGTGAACACGCCTCCCTGGAAAGCAGCCGGAGTGGATGCGCATGGCCTTCGAGGTTGTGAAGAACCGCCTGAACTGCGGTTCGGCGCGACTTGCTCCTGTCGGACATGACCGATAGTCCGGCGGCGGGTGCGCCGGCTTTCCGGGTGACGTGCCGGCCCTTCATCGGGAAGTTAGGCAGTCTCCGGTGATGGACCTGTCCACCACCGACCATCAGCAACTCAGCGAAGTCTTCGCCAATCAGCCGCACCTCGTGTCCATCCGTGGCGCGCTATACGACCCCAAGCCCACCCGGGACCGTGACGCATGAAACGCTGGCATTCATCCGCGATTCCAATTGGTACGGAAGGGCCAGCTTTCTTGGCGCTGGCCCTGTGTCCGTGGATATCCTGGAGGATCAGAACTTGCGGTAGGCGCGGTTGAGGTCGCGCATGGGATGGCGATCCGACATCTGGAACTTGATCAAAAGCTCGCGGGCGATCATGTCGCGGTCCTGCTGGTTGTCCGGCAGGTCCACGGAGTCGGGAACCCGGATCCAGCCGTTCGCATTGCGGTCGAAGACCGCGGCGTGACCTTCCTCGTAGCCCATGTGGACATCCTCGAGCCAGTTGAGATCATCCCAGCCCATGAGTTCGATGTAGGTCTTCAGGAACGGCGTCAACCGTTCATAGTCGGGAAGCAGGTTGACGTCGTAGCGATAGCCGATGTGCTGGCCGATCTCCTTCTCGCGGGACGTGTCGAGGCCGTCCGAGGTGAGGAAGTAGTCGACGTCGGCCGTCTGGTCGGTTGTGTCCGTCATCTCTCGTTTCCTGCCCTGATCAGAGGTGGTGGTAGTCGTCGACGCCGACGGTGTGATTGGTCCCGGCCAGGGGGACGCCCGCCATGGCCGAGGCTTCCATGGTCAGTGCCGCCAGGTCTTCCGGTTCGAGGCTGTGGACGTTGGTCTTGCCACAGGCCCGCGCCATCATCTGGCATTCGATGGTCAGCGTATGGAGGATGTTGTAGACGCGTTCTGCCGCATCGTCGGGATTGAGCCGCTTGCGCAACTCCGGATCCTGGGTTGCGACACCGACCGGGCAGCGGCCGGTATGGCAGTGGTAGCAGTATCCGGCGGGAACGCCGATGGTGCCCTCGAAGTCCGCCTCCGGGATGTCCTTGTTGCAGTTGAGAGCCATCATGGCGGTGGTTCCGATGGCGACCGCGTCGGCGCCGAGAGCGAGCGCCTTCGCCAGGTCACCGCCGTTCCTCACCGCGCCGGCGTAGATGAGCGTGATGTCGCCGCGCTTGCCGAGATCATCGATCGCCCGCCTGGCCTGGCGTATGGCGGCGATTCCGGGAATGCCGGTCTCCTCGGTGGCAAGGTGAGGACCGGCGCCGGTCGAACCCTCCATGCCATCGATGTAGATGGAATCGGGATCGCACTTCACGGCCATGCGCACGTCATCGTAGACACGTGCCGCACCGAGCTTGAGCTGGATCGGGATCTGGTAGTTCGTCGCCTCGCGAATCTCCTGGATCTTGAGGGCGAGGTCGTCGGGACCCAGCCAGTCCGGATGGCGTGCCGGGGAGCGCTGGTCGATACCCGCAGGCAGGGACCGCATCTCGGCCACCTGGTCGGTGACCTTCTGGCCCATGAGATGGCCGCCAAGGCCGACCTTGCAGCCCTGGCCGATGAAGAACTCGCAACCATCGGCCAGGCGCAGGTGATGCGGGTTGAAGCCGTAGCGGGACTGGATGCACTGGTAGAACCACTTTTCCGAGTAGCGGCGTTCATCGGGGATCATGCCGCCTTCGCCGGAACACGTCGCCGTGCCCGCCATGGTGGCGCCGCGAGCAAGCGCGGTCTTCGCCTCGTAGCTCAGTGCACCGAAGCTCATGCCGGTGACATAGACCGGAATGTCGAGAACCAGGGGGCGTCCGGCGCGGGGGCCGATCACGGTCTCGGTCTGGCACTTCTCGCGATACCCCTCGATCACGAAACGGGTGAGGGTGCCCGGAAGGAAGGTGAGATCGTCCCAGGTCGGGATCTTCTTGAAGAGCGCCATGCCGCGCATGCGGTAACGCCCGAGCTCGGCCTTGATGTGGATGTCGTCGACCACCCGTGGCGGGAACATGAAATTCTCGCCGAGGATTTCCCTGTTGCGGCCATTGCCGTTCGCGTCTGCGGTCATTTTCTGGCTGTCTCCCACCGTCCTAGAGAACGATCTTCTTCTCTGACGGTTCAAGATTGTCGTAGTTCCAGAGCTGCTTGCCGGCGACGATCTTGGTCATGTTCGCGGCGCCGTTGGGTGCGGCAAGCCCGTACATGCCGAGTTTGCGTTCGAGCCAGGCGCAGTCGAGATCGGTCATGTCCCCCGGCACGGCATCGACACCGAGGCTCTCGATCGTGCCTCCGACGAAGATTGTTCCGTCGTACATCGAATCACCGAGGTTCTTGCCCGCGTCGCCAAGCACGATCATGCGGCCCCGCTGCATCATGAAGGCCGAGAAGGCGCCCGTCCGGCCACCGACGATGATGGTGCCGCCCTTCTGGTCGATGCCGGTCCGCGAACCGACGTCGCCCATGCAGACGAGGTCGCCGCCACGCATGGCCGCTCCGAAGGTCGAGCCGGCGTTCTTCTCGACGATCACGGTGCCGGCCATCATGTTCTCGGCGCATGACCAGCCTACACGGCCGGTCACCCTGACATTGGGGCCGTCAATGAGCCCGACGCCAAAGTACCCGAGGCTTCCCTCGAAGATCAGGTTGAGCCGCTGCAGGATTCCCACGCCCAGGGAATGGCGGGCCTGGGGATTGCGGACAACGATGGAGCCGTATCCTTCGGCCATCAGGTCACGGATCTTGCGGTTCACGTCCCGGGCATCCATGTCGATGGCATCGATGGTGGCACGCTTGTTGAAGTCGACGTCAAACGCTTCCGGATAGAGGTGGTTCTCCTCTTCGCTGATATCGAAGAACCTCTGCTGCGTGCGTCCGGTGAGCTGCTCGGTGTGCAGCCCCATGTCGTGGGAGCGCGCGGCCTCGTTCAGCTCTGCCATACCCGAACCTCCCGGTCGTAGGGATCGTGCGTGTCGATTTCGTGGGGCAGGACCTGGCGGATGGCGACCTCTTCGGAGGCCATGGCCACCAGATCGTCGCTCTCGTAGAGCACCATGGGCTTGGCGGCCATGTCGTCCTTGGCCATGCCGAGCTTGTCCGACGTCGCCACGAGGTAGGTGAAGACGCCGTCGAATTCGTCGACCGACTGCACCATCGCTTCTTCCAGATCGACGCCTTCCTGCAGCTTGTCGGCGATGTAGACCGAGATGAGCTCGCTGTCGCAGCTCGACATGAAGCGGAAGTCCTTGCGCTCGAGTTCCCGGCGCATGATCCAGTAGTTGGTGAGCTGGCCGTTATGCACCACGGCGATGTCATTGTAGGGGTAGGCCCAGTAGGGATGCGCGGAACGGATGTCGACATCCGATTCCGTGGCCATGCGGGTATGCCCGATTGCATGGGTGCCATTGAAACCCCTGAGGGCGTACTGATCCGATACGGTCGATGCGTCTCCAAGATCCTTGATCAGCTCGAGCCGGCTGCCGAGAGAGAGGATCTCGGTGGAGGTCACGTCCTCGACGTAGTCGGCCACCTTGCGCATGTCGCCGCCATGCTTGATGCGGTAGCGGTAGGCGTACTCCGTGGCATCGACGGTCTCGACCACCTCCACTCCGAGTTCGGCGAGACGGCGGTCGACTTCGGCCCGGCGGTCCCGTATCTCCTGGTGGATGTTGTAACCCTTCGCCGCGTCTTCCTGTTCGGCGACCTTGAAGCGCAGGACAAACTCGTCGTCGCGGGGCATGCCGTAGATGGCAAATCCCGTCGAGTCCGGTCCCCTGTGCTTGAGCGACTGCAACATGGAGGTCATCTCCGAGCCGATGTCGGATGACCTGTTGCGGTGAATGATGCCTGCAATGCCACACATGCCTTGTTGTCTCCCCTTGCCTTTGGGCGACAGCGGGAGGTGGCCCGCTGCCGCACCGACAATCTGCCTGTCAGGGCAGGCAATCCCAGTAGGTTTCCATGTCCCATTCGGTGACGGTGGCCATGAAAGTCTCCCACTCGTTGGTCTTGTAGTGCATGAAGACCTTGTACATGTCGCCCGGCATCGATGACTTGATCACCTCGTCATGGCTCAGCCGATCGAGGGCATCACCCAGCGACATCGGCAGTTTCTTGACCAGTTTGCCCTCTTCCATGGCCTGGTAGATGTTGCGCTCCTCGGGCTCGCCTGGATCGAGGTCGTTGTCGATGCCGTCGTCGAACGCCTGCAGCAGAGCGCTGGCCATGAGGTACGGATTGACCATGGAGTCGACGGCCCGGTACTCGAAACGTCCGGGTGCCGAGACGCGCATGCCGGTGGTCCGGTTCTGGTATCCCCAGTCGGCAAACACCGGAGCCCAGAAACCCGTATCCCACAGGCGGCGATAGGAGTTGACCGTGGAGCAGCCGATGGCCGTCAGCGCCCCGAGATGCGCCATGATGCCGCCGATGGCCTTGAGGCCGACCTTGCCGGGCTTGCGCGGGTCGGAGCCGTCCGGAAGGAAGGTGTTGGTGCCGCCCTTGCGATAGACGAAGTTGTCCAGCAAGCCCGCCGGCTGGTCCTGGCCCAGGGTGTTGATCTCGTCGGCGCCGCCCGTCCACAGGGATACATTGTGGTGGCACCCCGATGCCGAGACACCCATGAAGGGCTTCGACATGAAGCAGGCCACGAGATTGTTCTCGCGCGCGACCTGGGCACAGACCTGCCGGTAGGTGGTGAGGCGGTCGGCGGTGCGCAGGGCATCGTCGAACTGGAAGTTCAGCTCCAGCTGGCCCGGCGCGTCCTCGTGGTCGCCCTGGATCATGTCGAGGCCCATGGCGCGGCTGTACTCGATCGCCTTCATGAAAACCGGGCGCAGACTCTCGAACTGGTCGATGTGGTAGCAGTTCGGCTTGGAGAATCCGCCATCGGGCAGGCCGTCCTCGCCCTTCTTGAGCCACATCATCTCCGGCTCGGTGCCATGGCGCAGATGCAGGCCGTTGTGCTTTTCCTGGAAGGCGTCGTGGATGCGCCTGAGGTTGCCACGGCAGTCTCCGGTGAAAAAGGCACCCGGATTGACGGGTTCCTCACGGTTGCGGAAGCAGGTGCAGTAGACCCGCGCCACACGCTTGTCCCAGGGCAATTGCACGAAAGTCTCGGGATCGGGAATGCCCACAAGCTCGGACGATTCCGGTCCGTAACCGATGTAGTTTCCGTAACGGTCGACGTAGAGATTGGCGACCGAGCCGTAGACCAGCTGGAATCCCCGCTCGGCAATGGTCTCCCAGTGATCGGCGGGCACGCCCTTGCCGACAATGCGTCCGGTCACGGAAATGAACTGGTAGTAGATGTAATCGATGCTCAGTTCATCGATCTTCTCGCGCACCTGGCGCACCTTTTCGGCACGGCCTTCCTGTTCAACGTAACGTTCGATATTCATCGGCATGGATCCTGCTCTCCCTTGCGCTCGATTCTTTGGGTTGTCCTTCTCCCCTGGATTGCCAGGGCCGGCGGTCTTGTCAGCTCCACGGGAAGGGGCTGTTCGACACCGGATGCAGTTGTCCTTCGGCATAGCGTGAAAAGCGGAATGGCTCGAGCAGTTCCATGGTCTCGCCAACACATTCGGCTGCCACGAGCTTGCCGACCCCGATCATCTTGTAGCCGTGATTGGAGTCGGCGATGATCTGGACATTCTCGCACATCGTGTCGAAGACCGGGAAGCTGTCGGGCGTGAAACAGCCAAGTCCTCCCGACGGCTCCTTCTTCCAGTGCCTGATCTGCCCGGAGAAGCGCTCCTGGCAATGAGCCAGGGCTGAACACCACATGTGGGCGAACTCGTCGCCGACGATGAAGTCCGGCGATTCCGGGCCATAGGGATCGAGCGCCACCTCGTTGACCGGCGTGGTGACCTCGTAGGGCATGGCGCCGCCCTGGATGCCGGCAAAGTTGAAGTCGGGCTTGTAGTAGATGCCCCACATCTCTTCGGTGATGACGGAGCCGTCGATATCGGACTGGAGCGGGGCATCGGTGTCGACATGGATGACCGGCGGCATGGCGCCGTCGTTCGTCTTCTGCAGGTTCGGATCGACGCCGAGCGTTCCCTCTTCAAGGCACCAGTAGCGCCACATGTCGATGCCGTGGTGCATGGTGCCGTCCGCGCCCTTGATGGAGACGCTCTCGGGAAGGTTGAGCATGGACCAGATCTTGGAGACCCACGGCCCCACGGCGACCACGACCATGTCGGTCTCGATCCTGCCCCTGTCCGTGATGACCGCGCTCACCGCCTCGCCGGAGCGCTCGAAACCGGTGACGGTGCAGCCGGTGATGATGCGGACTCCCTCGCTCTCCGCCTTGGAGGCAAGTCCGTAGATGGACGCAGTGTTGTTGGCGTAACCACCCTTCTTCTCGTGCAGCACCGAGGTGATGTTCTGTGCCCGCCAGTCGGAGAACATCGACTTCATGTACGTCATGCAGTCGTCCGCGCCCTCGACGAACGCCGACTCGTAGCCGATCGCCTGCTGCTGCTGGTAGATCGTCGCGACGTCCTCATGCATGGACTCGCTGGAGATCTGCATGTAGCCGACAGGATGATAGCTGTAGGCCTCCGGGTCGCTTTCCCAGACCTCGACTGACTGCGCCATGAGTTCGCGCATGGCCGGCTGGTAGTAGTTGTTGCGGACCACGCCACAGGCGATGCCGCTGGCGCCGGCGGCAATCCCCGTCTTGTCGAGGACGAGGATGTCCTCGCCACTGCCCCGTCCTCGCGCCTTCAGTTCCAGGGCCAGGTGGTAGGCCGTCGAAAGACCGTGAATACCCGCTCCGATGATGACATAGGGTGAGCTGTTCGGGAATGCCATGCGGTGTTCGTCCCCTGTTGTTCGCGAGTCCCGTCCTCACATGAGGGCGGGAAAGAGTGCTTGACGATCGTTGACCCGCCAGTTATACCAATAGTGAACCAATACAACCAATCCCTCGAAACCCTAGAACGCGCTTCATGCCGATGTCAAGACCAACGAAGAGCCCGGTCCGCAGGGCGCCCCTCCCGTTGCCGCGGGCAGGAACCGCCGTTGCCATCGCCACCCGGCTGCGCGCGGCGATTGCCGACGGCATCTATGTCGATGGTGAACGCCTGCCTGCCGAGCGTGCCCTCGCCGACGCCTTCTCCTGTTCGAGGACGACTGTTCGTGAAGCCCTGCGCCTGCTCTGCGACAGCAACCTCGTCTCCCGTCGGGCGGGGAGCGGGACGTTCGTCACTTTCAGCCATGACGCCGAGAACCCCGACATCGCCGAAATCACCAGTCCCCTCGAACTGATCGATGTGCGGATCGCCGTGGAACCGCACATGGTGCGCCTCGCCACGGTTCACGCCACCATGCGCGATCTCGGCCGCATCGGCATAGCCCTTGACGCCCTCGAGTCGTCGGGCGAGCCGGAGTCGTTCACGCGCCAGGACCGCATCTTCCACCAGTCGATTGCCGATGCCACCCACAATCCGCTGATGTGCTCCTTCTACCGGCGCATCAACCATGTTCGCGGACACCGCCAGTGGAGCACGATGAAGGACAAGGTGCTGACCGGTCAGGCGATGGATGCCTACAACCACGACCATCGCCAGCTCTTCGAGGCCCTGGCCGTGCGCGACGCCGACCACGCCGCCGACATCGTCCTCAGTCACCTGCAGACGGCGCGTCTGCACCTGGTCGCCACCTGACGCCTCCGGCATCGCGCGACCGCGTGATCTCGACTCCGGCAGCACGTGCCGCCGCCACGGCATCGGGCTTGACGGCGCGCACGGTGACGGCGCCGACATGCGGCAATTCCAGGCATGCTGCCGCAAGGTCTTCGGCAAAGTCCTCGACCAGTTGAATGTGACTACGGCCGATGATGTCCTGTGCCCGCAGGACGATATCCCTGTAGTCGACCGTGCTCTCGAGGCGCCCGGTCTTCCAGGGGTCTCCCTCGAGCTCGAGCGTGACATCGACGATGAGCGGTTGCCTGGCGGCTGCCTCGTGATCGAGGATGCCGATCGATGCCTCGAGTTCCAGGGCCTCGATGAACACGCGCGTGCGGGTCATGCCACGTCGGGCCCGAGAGGGTACCCCCCCGCCGGATGTTGCCAGCCCAGACGCTGGCCGCCATCGAGATGAATGACCTGTCCCGTCACGGACGGCGCCTGGATGAGGAATCGCAGGGTATCGCAGACTTCGTCCGGAGATGTCCCGCGTCCCATGGGAAAACCGGCGGTCCAGCGCGCCATGGCGGCGTCATCGCTGTGGTGGTCCGGAAGGGCCATGCCTGGGGCGATTCCATTGACCCTGACGGCCGGGGCGAGTTCCAGCGCCCATGTCCGTGTCATCGCCTCGAGTGCGACCTTCGAGGCGGTGTAGGACATGTAGCGGGGCGTCGGATTGGTCACGCGCTGGTCGAGCATGTTGATGACGCAGCCTTGTGTCGAGGGAGGCAGCTGTTCGAAAAAGGCCCGGGTGAGCAGCATGGGCGCGATGAGGTTGGTGTTGATGTTGGCGTCGATGGTGTCGGGGCCTGCGGTGCGCACGCCGTCGTCGATGAAGACGGCCGCGCTGTTGACCAATAGCGTCACGGGGCCGAGTTCTTCCATGGCCTCCCTGACCACTCTGGCCGGTGTCTGGCGATCGGCGAGATCGCCCCTGATCGCCAGGGCCTTTCCGCCCCTGACCGTGATATCCCGGGCCTCGGCGCACGCGTCGGCGAACGAATTCCGGGCAGCCAGGGCGACAGGCCAGCCGTCGGCCGCCAGCGCCCTTGCCATGGCAAGACCGAGGCGCCGTCCGGCACCGGTGACAAGGGCGCACCCCATGAGTTTCCCTCAAGGCCCCCTGCGCCTGCGCTGCCGCCGCCGCGGCTGACGCGCCATGGCGGTCTCGAGTGGAGCGTCGCGAAGTCCGAGATCGATGGCCTCGAGACGGCGGATCTCGTCGCGCAGGCGTGCGGCCTCCTCGAACTCCAGGTTGCTCGCCGCCTCGCGCATGCGCAGGCGCAGGTCGTCCATGCGTTCCTCGAACGTGCCGCTCACGTCGAGGCTGTCGCCGGCGATTCCGGTATCGACCGTGACGTGGTCGGCGTCGGCCATGCTCTGGAGCGAGTCGGGGATGCCCTTGCGAATCGATTCCGGCGTGATGCCGTGTTCCTCGTTCCACGCCATCTGCTTGTCGCGCCGGCGTTCGGTTTCGCCGATCGCCCGTTCCAGCGACTCGGTCATGTGGTCGGCATAGAGGATGACCCGCCCGTCCACGTTGCGTGCCGCCCGTCCGATGGTCTGGATGAGGGAGCGCTCACTCCTCAGAAAGCCCTCCTTGTCCGCATCGAGAATGGCAACCAGTCCGCACTCCGGAATGTCGAGTCCCTCGCGCAGCAGATTGATGCCGACCAGGATATCGAAGGCGCCGAGGCGCAGGTCCCTGATGATCTCGATGCGCTCGAGGGTGTCGATGTCGGAGTGGAGATAGCGGACACGCAGTCCGGCTTCCGCCAGATACTCGGTCAGCGCCTCTGCCATGCGCTTGGTGAGTGTGGTCACGAGAACCCGATGACCGGCGGCGGTGACCTCGGCGCACTCGGCCATCAGGTCGTCGACCTGGGTCGTCACCGGGCGCACGATGCACGGAGGATCGACGAGGCCTGTGGGGCGGATCACCTGTTCGGCGAACACGCCCCCCGTCCTCTCGAGTTCCCAGGGTCCCGGCGTCGCCGACACGAAGATCGATTGCGGGCGCATCGCCTCCCATTCCTCGAACTTGAGAGGACGATTGTCGACACAGCTTGGCAGGCGGAAACCGTACTCGGCGAGTGTCGACTTGCGGTTGAAGTCCCCCTTGAACATGCCGCCGACCTGGGGCACCGCAACGTGGCTTTCGTCGATGAAGATGATGGCGTTGTCCGGCAGATACTCCATCAGGGTGGGAGGCGGCTCGCCGGGAGCGCGCCCCGTGAGGTACCTGGAATAGTTCTCGATGCCGGCGCACATGCCGGTCACCTCCAGCATCTCCAGATCGAATGTACAGCGCTGTTCCAGCCTCTCGGCCTCGAGGAACCGGCCGCGTTCGCGGAAGAACTGCAATCGTTCGCCGAGCTCCACGCGGATTGCCCCGACGGCCTGGTGCAGGGTCGGCTTGGGAACGATGTAGTGGCTGTTGGGATAGACGACGATCTGCTGCATTTCGCCGGCGCGCTGTCCGGTGAGGGGATCGAATTCCTCGATGCTCTCGACTTCGTCACCAAAGAGCGAGATGCGCCAGGCGCCGTCCTCGAGGTGGCTGGGAAAAACCTCGAGGGAATCGCCGCGCACCCGGAAGGAGCCTCGCTGGAAGGCGGTGTCGTTGCGGGTGTACTGCAGTTCGACGAGGCGGCGCATGATGGATTCGCGGCGGTACTCCATGCCCTGCCTGAGAGACATCGTCATCGCCGAATAGCTCTCGACGTCACCGATGCCGTAGATGCATGAGACGCTCGCAACGATGATGGTGTCGGAACGCTCCAGGATCGCCCGGGTTGCCGAGTGGCGCATGCGGTCGATCTGTTCGTTCCTGCTCGACTCCTTTTCGATGTAGGTGTCGGTCCGCGCCACGTAGGCTTCCGGCTGGTAGTAGTCGTAGTAGGAGACGAAGTACTCGACGGCGTTGTCGGGAAAGAAGCTCCTGAACTCGTTGTAGAGCTGTGCCGCAAGGGTCTTGTTGGGCGCCAGCACCAGCGCTGGACGACCCATGCGCTCGATCACCTGGGCCATGGTATAGGTCTTGCCGGACCCGGTGACGCCGAGCAGCACCTGGTCGCGCTCCCCGGCAACGAGTCCGTCCACGAGCTCCCGGATCGCACCGGGCTGATCCCCCGCCGGCTCGAAGTCCGCAACCAGGCGGAAGAGTGACGGCGTCACCGGAGCAAAGGGACTGTCGCGTTGAACGGGTGCCAGCGTCATGGGCACAACCTACACCATGCGTACCCGCCTGGTCAGCACATGCATGGTGCCAACGGTGGAGACATGGACGCCACCGGAATGGCACACTGCACGTGCCGAGCGAAGGAGGAACCGATGAGTGTGGTCGGTCATGTCGAAAGCCTGTGGCGCTATCCTGTCAAGAGCATGGCGGGCGAAGAACTGGAACGGGCCTGGCTGGGATTTGCCGGCGTCTACGGTGACCGGGTCGCCGTTTTCAGCAGTGATCAGGCGAGCCCCGGGTTTCCCTGGCTGACGGCGCGGGAACAGCGCCGCATGCTGCTCTACCGCCCGCGGTTCCGGGATCCGGTTGCTGCGTCACAGCCCCCCAACCTTGCCGAGGCGCTGGCCGAAGCGCCCGGCCTCTCCCCGCTCTATGCCGGTCAAGAGGCCCTCATGATCGATGTCGAGCTTCCCGACGGCGAGGTTCTGGCGATCGATGATCCGGCCTTGCTGGAGCGCCTCGGGCAACGTCTCGGCCGCGAACACCGAATCCGGCTGTTGCGCTCCGAGCGCGCCTTCACGGACTGCCGGCCGCTCTCCCTCCTTTCGACAGCCACGGTGGCCAACCTCTCGACAGAACTCGGCCGTCCCGTCGACAAGCGGCGTTTTCGGGCGAATGTCTATATCGAACTCGATCGCGAGGGTTCCGTAGCCGAGGACACGTGGATCGGCCGACGCCTGAAGATCGGCAAGAAGGTCGAAATCTCCATCCTCGAGAAGGACCCCCGCTGCGCCATGATCACGCTTGATCCCGATTCGGCAGAGCGTGACCCGTCCATTCTCAACCACGTCCTGAAAGAGCGCGCCGGCACCATGGGTGTCTACGCGGCCGTGCTGGTCGAGGGCATGCTGGAAACTGGTGCGCCCGTCACCCTCGTCGACTGACCGAACACCGCCTTCGCAAGAACAGTGACCGGGCCGGGATGCGTGTCCGGGCAGACGGTTCCACGTGCTCGTGTGCGGGCAACCCGGTTGGACCAAGGTCGTTCCTGCCTCCTCTTCGTCTCATCGATGAAGACTGTTCTTCGTCAGAGCCAGTCCGGTGGTGCAACGTTGCATGCACTCCGGATCGGCGTTGGTACGACCAGCTGAGGCTCCGTCTTCTTTCGCGCTCTCCACGGCTCATCATCGATTCCGCCATCGCACTGATGCTATCGGCGGCATGTTTCAGCAGCATTTCGAGTGCTGGAGTCTTGCAGTTCACGTCTACCATCGTCAGTTTGCTTTCATTTCAGCCAACCGGCGCCTTACCGTCGCGAGCAACGCTTCCACCTGCTCGATGGCCTGGGGCCGATCGAGCGGGCGCGCGCCCGGATCGGCGCCAGCGTAACGCAGGCGGACGGCGTAGCGGGTGTAGTCCACCAAGGTACCGAAGCGGGCGACATCCGCTCCGCGGATGCTCAGCATGTCCATCAGCGCCGCCAGATCATGCGACTATGGGTAGATTTCGCCCTGCGAAGCGAGCCAGGCCTTGAACAGCTTCTCTGCCGCCTGCTGGACATGGAAGCCGAAGATTTCGTCGGCGAAGATGGCTGCATCGCCCATGCCGTGAAGCGCTGAGATGTCTCTCTCAGCCGCATCTGCCAACTCCAGGGCCTGCTCAAGGTCGCTCATAGAGCACCCTGCCTTCGCGCAGCGCGCGCGAGTACATGATTGAGGGAGCCGCGCCAGCGGTCGGCCTCTTCCAGGCTGTAGACCAGGATATCCTTCGGAACGTGGAACTTTGCGAGTGCCCACCAGAGGCGTGTCTCTTCTGTGCCGCGGTCCCGACCCGGCCCGAAGGGTTCCGCCTCGACGACCACCAGATCGACATCCGAGTCCGCTTTGGCGTCGCCGCGGGCGCGAGAGCCAAAGAGGATCACAAGTTCGGGATCAGCCGCATCAACGATGCTCGCTGTCATCCGCTGCAAGAGAGCATCGTCAACATGGTCCATACTCGTACCTTCTCGTCTGGATGATCGCTGCATCCCTGCAAGCGGCGATGCAGCAAAAGAACCTCAAGTCGAACTTCTCGGCAATCAGAAACGACAACCATGCCAGTATCGGCATAACTGAGGGTTCAGGTCGACGCGATCTCGGCCATGGTCTTGATGAGCGGCGCGTAGAAGTCCGGATCGTAGGCGTCCTTGTCCTCCAGAACGCTGAAGTAGACGACGGCCGTGTCCGTGTCGGGGTTGGCGAGCGCGAACTGGCCGCCGTAGCCGCCGTGGCCGAGCCAGGTCCCGTCGGTCATGGTCTGGCGGCTGTAGTGGATGAAGTCGCGCGGTTCGGCCATGGGCGGTCCCGGATCGCGCCTGGTGTCTTCGATGAAGGCGGCATCGCCCACGCGACGGCCATCGACGCCCTCGCCGCCGCGCGCGAAGAGCAGGGTGAGGCGGGCGAGATCGCGTGCGGTGAGGCTGGCGCCACCGTCGATCAGCGCCACGCCCTCGCGGTCGCAGGTGATGTGGTAACAGCCTTCCAGACCGGCCGCCTCGACGATCTCGATCAGCCACTCGCGGAGCGGCCTGCCGCTCGCCCGCTCGACCAGCCAGGCCAGAGCGTCTGTGTTGGTCGACTTGTAGAGCATGGCGCCCGTGCGGTTCTCGAGAGCGCCGCCGGTGACCGCCGTGACGAACTGCCGGATGGTCTGTTCCTCGTGTCCTTCCGGCGGCAGGCGCCAGCCCATGGCGAGCTCCATGGCGAAGCTTCCGG
Source organism: Alphaproteobacteria bacterium (assembly GCA_965207785.1). Lineage (GTDB taxonomy): Bacteria > Pseudomonadota > Alphaproteobacteria > SP197 > SP197 > SP197. Next base: position 692,338 of record CBDBNO010000012.1, read on the forward strand.
TGTCGGGGTCGGTATAGTCTTCGGCGTAGTCGTTGGCGACGTTCATGTCGGCGGTGTCACGCACGGTCGCCCCTGCATAGCCGCTGCCCAGCTCCGGCAGATAGCTTCCCATCGTGCGGGACATGTCGACCAGTCCGTCCGCGACCACGCGGCCCAGCATGAGGTTGACCGCCATCTTGGTGATTGACTGGATCGAATGGGGACGCTCCGGCCCGAAGTCGGGCGCATAGGCCTCGTAGATCACGTGCTCGCCGCGCACGGCTACGAAGGCGGAGAAATGCGGCGCCTCCAGAATCTCTTGGACGCCGGGATGGCGGCGTAAGGTCCAGTCGATGCGCTTGTAGAGTGGCAGTACGCAAGGCGAGCGGAACGACAGCGCGTAGCGCATGCAGGTGTGGAAACCGTGGAAGCCCTGCCTGCGCGTGTCGGGCCGGTTCCAGCGCGCCTTATTGTCGCGCCCGGTGTTGAGATCCGGATTGGGAATGCCCTGGATGGTCATGGCCGCGCCCTCCGCCAGTTCTCTCCACCATGCCAGAAGCCGCTGCAGGCGTTAAGCGATTGGCATGGGCGGATGGATCGAAACGGTTGCCAGCGAACAGCAGCAATGTCGCCAGTCATGCCACATTCGTTCGGCACACAGGACTTGTCTGGCAGCGCGAATCGAGGTTCGCGACCATCGTGATGGTCACGCGATGCCGGCAACCGTCGCCAGGTGACGCGCAGGCTCCTGATGCCCGGCGGTCCGGTCGACGTTATGATGGGCCAGCAAGGGAGGGCCTCGTGATGGCGGGCGACATTCATCCTGACATGAACCATCTGATCAGGGCCCGTGATGCCGCCGGCCCCAAGGGAGAGAGCGCCGAAGAACAGCGGCGCTTCTGGACGTCCTACACCCGCGCGCTCAACGAGCGGCGACCAGACGGCATGGATGTGTGGGACGAGCAGGTCGAGACCCCGGAGCACGCGGTCCCCGTCAGAATCTATCGACCCTCGGCGGCAACACGGCCGGCTCCCGCCATTGTCTACCTTCACGGCGGCGGGTTCATGCTGGGCGACCTCGACAGTTCCGACACCATCGCCTGGGGCTTTGCCCAGGAAACCGGTGCGCTCGTGGTCTCGGTGGACTACCGGCTCACGCCCGAGCATCCGTATCCGGCCGCAGTGAACGACAGCTGGAACACCTTGCTCTGGCTAGAGGCCGAAGCCGGACGCCTCAGGATCGATCCCCGACGCCTTGCCGTCGCCGGAGACAGCGCAGGCGGCAACCTGGGCGCCGTGATGGCGCTCAAGGCACGCGACACCGGCGCTGTCACGCTCGCCGGCGTCGCCATCATCTATCCGGCGACGGGTCTCGATCAGGACGCGCCGAGCTACCTGGAGCACGCCGATGGACCAGGCCTGACACGGGACGGCACCATCAAGTACCGCGATCTCTACCTCGCCGGGAACCACGACACCGATGACGCCTACGCGCGGCCGATCATGGCCGAAAGCCTCGCCGGTCTGGCCCCCTTCTGGGTCCATTCCGCCGAGATTGATCCCATCCGCGACGATGGCCGACTGTTCGCCGCCAAGATGGCGAGAAACGGCGGCGATGTGACCTACCGCGAGGCGCGCGGCATGATCCATGGCTTCATGCGCGCCCGCATGCGTGGCGAAGCCGCACGTCGCGAGTACGCGCTCATCTGTCGCTTCCTGCGCCACTGCCTCGGGTGTGGCGACAGCTGAACCGCTGTGGCGGGTGACGGACGGCGCCCGGGCAGACGAGTTTGCCGATTGCAGGTGTCCTGACTGGCCGGCTCACAGGGGTTCGAGGCCGCACCAGTCGGCGATGAAGCGGGCGATGGCGCGGGTGACCTGGCGGCACGAGTCGAGACTGACCCGCTCGTCGAAGCCGTGAATGTTCTCGGCAAGGGGGCCATAGACCAGTGCAGGGATACCGGCATAGAGACCGAAGAAACGGGCATCGGTGGTGCCGGTGAGAGAGCGTGTTTCAAGGTCTGTGCCGAAGACGTGCCGGTGGTTTTCGGCAAGGACTGCCTCCGCATCGCTTCCCTCTTCGAGAACGTACCCCTCGGCCTGGAACCCGTCCCACACGACGTCCGGCGGATTGTTGGCAAGGAAGGCGTCGTCGCGGGCGGCCCTGGCGATGCAGTCCTCGACTTCTTCGCGGGCCTGGGCGAGATCGGTTCCGGGAAACACGCCCACTCTCATGTCGAAGCGGCACCAGGCCGGGACGCTCGACGCCCAGTCCCCGCCCTCGATGCGGCCGACATTGAAGTTGAGCGGGTGGGTCATGCCGGCATAGCGTTCGTGACCGGCGGCGTTCCACGTCTCCTCGAGCGCGTGGAGGGCGCCGACCAGGCTCCAGGCGGCCTCGATGGCATTGGCGCCGCTTCCGGCATAGGCGACGTGAACGGGATGTCCGCGCACGTGGCACTGGAACCACATGACGCCGACCTGGGATCTCAGCAGTCCATGACCCAGTGGCTCGGGGATGAGCGCGGCATCGGCGTGGTAGCCGCGCTGGCGGCAGGCCAGCGCCCCGTTGCCGGTACACTCCTCCTCGATCACGGCCTCGATGGTGACATCCGATGCCGGGCGAAAACCGGCACGCCTGATGGCATCGAGGGCGAAGAGTCCGCAGACCCAGCCCGCCTTCATGTCGCCGGCGCCACGGCCATGCATCCAGCCATCCTTCACCACGGGCTCGAAGGGGGGTGTCGACCACATGTCGTGCGGTCCTTCGGGCACGACATCGATGTGGCCGTTGATGATCAGGGAGCGTCCACCCGGGGCGGGGCTGCGCATCGTGCCGACGCTGACCCAGGCGTCGTCGTATCCATCCAGTTTCGGCGAGTATCCCGGCAAATCGCGAATGTCCTCGTTCCTGATCTGCCAGCGATCGACGGCAAACCCCCGTGCTGCCAGGGCGCGGGCGATGAAGTCCTGGGCGGTCGCCTCCTGTCCCCTCACGGAGGGCAGGCGGACAAGGTCGCCAGTGAAAGCGACCTGCTCGTCAAAGCCCGCCTCGACGGCTGCGTCGAGCCGTGTTCCCGTATCCCTGTCAATCATGTGGTTCTCTCCACGAGTGTGCGCCGTACTGCATCCTGCCAGCCCTGGTAGAGCCTGTCGGCCTCGGCGGGTTCCATGGCCGGCATGAAACGCCTGTCACCCTGCCAGGAGGCGGCGAAACCCGCCATGTCCGGCCACACGCCGGCCTGGTGTCCGGCAAGCCAGGCGACGCCGAGTGCGGTCGCCTCGACGTTCGCCATCCGGTCGACCGGCATGGCGAGCATGTCGGCAAGAAACTGCATGGCGATGTCGTTGGCGCTCATGCCGCCGTCGACCCGGACGACTGCGTTGTCGCCGGTCGCTGTCTGGTCATCAAGCATGGCGCCGAGGAGATCGCGCACCTGGTAGGCGAGACTCTCGAGAGCGGCGCGCACCAGCTCGGCCTTGCCGCTCGCCCGGGTGAGTCCATGGATGGCGCCGCGGCATTCGGCATCCCACCATGGCGCGCCGAGGCCGGTGAAGGCTGGTATCAGGTAGGGTGTGTGAAGCGGGTCGGCAGCCTCGGCGAGTGCCGGGGTCTCACCGGCGTCGTCGATGATGCCAAGGCCGTCGCGCAGCCATTGGACGACCGTACCGGCGTTGAAGATCGACCCTTCCAGGGCATAGCAGCGTTCGCCGGCAAGTTGCCAGGCGACGGTCGTCAACAGCCGCCTCTGCGAGACCACCGGCTCGCTGCCGATGTTGAGCAGGGCAAAGCAGCCGGTCCCGCAGGTCACCTTCATCATCCCCGGCCGGAAACAGGCCTGACCGATGGAGGCCGCCTGCTGGTCGCCCGCCATCCCACGAATGGGGATGTTGCCGATCACCGAGGTGCCGTAGTCGCCGGCGCAGTCCCGCACGTCGGCCAGCATGGACTCCGGCACCTCGAGAAGGCGGCAGAGATCGTCATCCCAACGCCCTTCGCGGATGTTGTAGAGCATGGTGCGCGAGGCATTGGTGGCGTCCGTGGCGTGGACCTCGCCGTCGGTCAGGTGCCACAGCAGGAAACTGTCGATGGTTCCGGCCAGGAGTTCGCCGCGCCCGGCGCGTTCCCTGGCGCCTTCGACGTGATCCAGAATCCAGGCGATCTTGGTGCCCGAGAAGTAAGGGTCCGGCAGCAGGCCCGTGCGCTCCGCAATCATGGTGGTGTGGCCTTCAGCGGCAAGGCGGCGGCACAGGCCGGAGGTTCTGCGGTCCTGCCAGACAATCGCCGGGGCGACCGGCCGGCCGGAGGCGCGATCCCAGACGACCACGGTTTCCCGCTGGTTGGTGATGCCCATGGCGGCGATGGACGAGGGGGTGGCTCCGGACTCGGCCAACACCTTGCGCAGGACGTCGATGCTGGTTGCGAGGATGTCGTCGGGATCCTGTTCAACCCAGCCGGGCTGCGGAAAGAATGACCCGGTTTCCGCACTGGCCTGGCACACGCCGCGCCGGTCGCCATCGTGGAGGATGGCGCGACTCGACGTCGTGCTCTGGTCGAGTGCGAGAATGAATGTCACCCTTGCGTGCCCCCTGCCATCTTCCGGGATGCTATCCCGGTCGACGGCGCCCCGCCAATGACCATCCAGAGGCAAGACGTCCATGAGCCGTGATCCGCAATACGACATCCTGTTCGAACCGGTGGCCATAGGACCGGTCACGGCGCGCAATCGCTTCTATCAGGTGCCGCACTGCAACGGCATGGGAACCCATTATCCCAGCGCCATGGCTGCCATGCGCGGCACGAAAGCCGAAGGTGGCTGGGCGGTGGTCTCCACCGAGGAATGCGACTTCCATCACACCGGGGACATCACGCCGGCCATCGAGGCCCGCCTGTGGACCCGCCAGGACATTCCGATCATGGCAAGAATGGTCGAAAGCGTGAAACACCACGGCGCGCTGGCAGCGTGTGAACTGGTCTATGGCGGAATGGCCGGTCACAACCGCCTGTCGCGCGAGGTGGCGATGGCGCCGGTCGCCGTTCCCATGCAGGACGGGGATCCGGGCCAGGCACGGGCCATGGATCGCTCCGACATCGCCCGTTTCCGGCATTGGCACCGTGAGGCCGTTCTCCGGGCGAGGGAAGCCGGTTTCGACATCGTCTATGTCTACGCCGGGCACAACTTGTGCCTGCTGCAGCACTTCCTGTCGCGCCGCTACAATACGCGGACCGACGAGTACGGTGGATCGATCGAAAACCGGGTGCGCCTGATTCGTGAGGTTCTCGAGGACACGAAGGAGGCTGTCGGCGACACCATGGGCGTTGCCCTGCGCCTGGCGGTCGATGAACTCGAAGGTGAAGAGGGCATCACGTCGGACGGTGACGGCCGTGCCGCGGTCGAGTTGCTGGCCGATCTGCCGGATCTCTGGGATGTCAACTTGAGCGAATGGGAAAACGACAGCCAGACGGCCCGCTTTGCCGAGGAGGGGTTCCAGGAGGACCATACGTCCTGGGTCAAGCAGGTGACGGGCAAGCCGGTGGTGACGGTGGGCCGCTACACCTCTGTCGACCGCATGGCGAGCCTTGTCAGGCGCGGTCTCACCGATTTCATCGGTGCCGCCCGGCCATCGATCGCCGATCCCTTCCTTCCGAAGAAGATCGAGGAGGGGCGCATCGACGATATCCGCGAGTGCATCGGCTGCAACATCTGTGTTTCGGCGGACTTCATGTCCATGCCCATGCGCTGCACCCAGAACCCGACCACGGGCGAGGAGTGGCGCCGCGGCTGGCACCCGGAAGTAGCCGGCCCCCGAGGCAGCGATTCCAGCGTTCTGGTTGTCGGTGGCGGGCCCGCCGGTCTTGAGGCGGCCCGAACGCTCGGGGAACGCGGCTACAAGGTGACGCTGGCCGAGGCAGGTGACGAACTTGGAGGCCACCTGAGGACGCTGACGCGGCTTCCGGGACTTTCCAGCTGGATGAGGGTGCGCGACTGGAGAGTCGGTCAGCTGCACAAGCTCGCCAATGTCGATATCTACCCGGGAAGCGAACTCTCAGGCGACGACATCAGGGGCTTCGGTTTCGACCATGTCGCCATCGCCACCGGTTCTCTCTGGCGCCGGGACGGCGTGGGCCGCTCGCATCGCCGGCCCATCGATGGAGCGGGATCCGACGGTGTGCTCTCCCCCGACGATGTCATGGCGGGTGTCGACCTCGCCGATCCGGTGGTCATCTTTGATGACGACCATTACTTCATGGCCAGCGTGCTCGCCGAAGTTGCGGTCTCTCAAGGTCGAAGGACGATCCACGTCACACCGTCAGCCGACGTCGCTTCCTGGACCCACGCCACCATGGAGCAGGGACGGATCCAGGGGCGCCTCCTCTCGCTCGGTGTCGAACTCGTCACGGGCCACAACCTGGCCGCCATCGGGAACGGAACGGTTGATGTCGCCTGTGTCTATACCGGCCAGCGGCGTCGCCTGGAGCGCGGATCGGTCGTTCTCGTCACCATGCGCGATCCGAAGGACGATCTCATGATCGCGCTCGCCGATGCTCCCCGGGAGGGAGTCGTCAGGAGTGTGACCGCCATCGGTGACTGTCTGGCGCCGGGACTTCTCGCCTCGGCCGTCTACAGCGGACATCGCTATGCCCGGGAACTCGACACGAACGTGCCTGTCGATTCGCCGCCGTTTCGCAGGGAAGTGGTGGAGCTGTCCGGCGACTGGCCCTGATTCCTTGCGGTGGCCCGATCAAGCCACTATCCATTCCGACTTGTCCCTCCCGGGTGCGCCGATGGACTTTGGCCTTTCGCAAGAGCAGTCGATGATCGTCGAGACGGTGCGCCGTTTTGTCGCCGAGGAACTCGTTCCCCACGAGGACGAGGTCGAACGCGCCGACGACGTTCCGGCGGCCCTCATCCGGCAGATTCGCGAGCGGGCCATCGACAAGGGGCTCTATGCCATCAACATGCCGGCGGAACTCGGTGGTGGCGGACTCGATGCCCTCGCCGTGTCGCTGTGCGAGATCGAACTCGGTCACACGGCCTTTGCCCTTCAGTATGCGGTGGCCCGTCCATCGAACATCCTGCGTGCCTGCACGGGCTGGCAGGTGTCCCGCTACCTGCTCCCGACCATTCGCGGCGAACGTGTCGAGTGCCTGGCCATGACCGAACCCGGCGCCGGTTCCGACCTGCGCGCCATGACCACGCGGGCGCGGCGCCATGGCGAGGACTTCATCATCAACGGCACCAAGCATTTCATCAGCTATGCGGATGTGGCCGACTATGTCGTGCTGTTTGCCAGGACGGGCGACGAAGGGGGTATCACCAGTTTTCTCGTCGACAAGGACACCCCCGGATTCGAGGTGCGCCCGGGAGGCGAGAGCGTCTCGCACAGGGGTTTCCACCATGCCGAGCTGGTGTTCACGGACTGCCGGGTCCACGAGCGCCATATTCTCGGGGAGGAACACCGGGGATTTGACGTGGCGCGCGAGTGGCTGGGCGCCACCAGGCTCACCGTTGCGGCGCAGTGTGTCGGCCGGGCCCGGCGGGTGCTCTCCATGGCAGCCCGGTGGGCCGGCACGAGACGCCAGTTTGGCCGCACCATCGGCAAGTTCCAGGGAACCTCGTTCAAACTCGCCGACATGCTGACCGAAGTCGAGGCGGCGGAGCTCCTGGTGTTGCGGGCAGCCGACCGGGAAGCGCACGGGTGTGCCACGGACCGTGACTTTGCCATGGCGAAGCTCTATGCCAGCGAAATGCTGGGCCGGGTAACGGACCACGCGGTGCAGATCTTCGGCGGCATGGGTCTCATGAAGGAGTTCGCTGTGGAGCGATTCTGGCGTGATGCCCGTATTGAGCGAATCTGGGATGGCACCAGCGAGATTCAGCGTCATATTCTCTCGCGCTCGCTGCTTCGCGAGCATGAAACACCACAAGGAGCAGGGTAATGGGCGACAGTGTTCGCGTGACGAAAAATGAAGGAATCTGGGAGATCGTTCTCGACAGGCCCAAGGCCAACGCGATCAGCATGGCCGTGAGTCGTGAGCTTTCGGACACATTCTGTTCATTCCGTGACGATGATGCAGCCCAGGTCGCCATCATCACCGGTGGCGGTGACAGGTTCTTCTCTGCCGGCTGGGATCTCAAGGCTGCGGCCGCCGGAGAGGAAGACACCGACGCCGCATCGACCTTCGATGGCGGATTTGCCGGACTGACGGAACTGTGGAGCCTCGACAAGCCGGTGATCGCCGCCGTGAACGGCATGGCGGCGGGCGGCGGGTTTGAACTGGCGCTGGCCTCCGATCTCATCGTGGCGGCGGAGCATGCCGAGTGCTGGCTGCCCGAGGCACAGATCGGCATCCTTCCCGATGGTGGCGGAGTGATCCGTCTGCAGCGCCGCATTCCAAGGGCGCTGGCGGTGGAAATGATGATGACCGGCCGGCGGATGTCGGCGGCGGAAGGAGAACGCTGGGGACTCATCAGCCGTGTCGTGCCGGCAGCGGAACTCATGGATGCAGCCCGCGCACTGGCGAGCGACATCATGAAGAGTGCGCCGCTCTCGCTGAAGGCGATCAAGGCGGTGGTCAACACAACCGACGGCATGTCCGTCGAGGAAGCCTACACCTACATGAGATCAGGCCGGATCCCGCAGTATCGCGCATGTCTCGATTCCGAGGATGCGAGCGAGGGTCCGCGGAGTTTCGCCGAACGCCGCGCTCCTGTCTGGAAGGGCCGCTGAACCGGGGGATGTGATGTCATTGCTTGCCAGCAGACTCGACAGAATCAAGCCATCGCCGACCATTGCGGTGACCCAGAAGGCGCGGGACCTCAAGGCCCGCGGCCGCGACGTCATTGGCCTTGGCGCCGGGGAGCCCGATTTCGACACTCCCGACCACATCGTCGAGGCGGCGGTCCGGGCCATGCGCGACGGCAAGACCCGCTATACCGCAGTGCAGGGTATTCCCGAGTTGCGCGAGGCGATCGCCGGCAAGTTCGCGCGGGACAATGATCTCGACTACCCGATCGATTGCATCACGGTCGGCTGCGGCGGCAAGCAGGTGCTCTACAACGCCATGGTGGCCACCCTGGAACCCGGCGACGAGGTCATCATCCCGGCTCCCTACTGGGTGAGCTACACCGACATCGTGCTGTTGTGCGGGGGGCAGCCGGTGGTCGTGGAGACGACGTCGGCCAATGGGTTCAGGCTCGATGCAGAGAGTCTCGAGGCGGCCATCACGCCGCGGACCAAGTGGGTGATGCTCAACTCACCGTCGAATCCGACCGGTGCCGGCTATGCATACGATGACATGAAGGCGCTCACCGACGTGCTCATGCGCCATCCCCACGTCTGGATCATGCCGGACGACATGTACGAGCACATTGTCTACGACGGTTTCCGCTTCGTCACGCCGGCCCAGGTCGAGCCGGGCCTGAAGGAGCGCACCCTCACCGTCAACGGTGTCTCCAAGACCTACTGCATGACCGGATGGCGTGTTGGCTATGCTGCCGGCCCGAAGATGCTGATCGATGCCATGAACAAGGTGCAGTCACAGTCCTCGACCCACACCAGTTCGATCAGCCAGCACGCCGCCGTGGCGGCGCTCAACGGTCCGCAGGACTTCATCGCCGAACACAACCGGGTGTTCCGCCAGAGGCGGGACCTTGTCGTCTCGATGCTCAACCAGGCAAAGGGCCTCGCCACGCCCGTTCCCGAGGGCGCCTTCTATGTCTATCCTTCATGCACCGGTCTCATCGGCACGTCCACGCCCTCGGGACGCCGCATCGAAACGGACGAGGATGTCGTCACCTGGATTCTGGAATCGGAAGGGGTTGCCGTCGTCCAGGGTGCGGCTTTCGGCAAGTCGCCCCACTTCCGGGTGTCCTACGCCACATCGACTGACTTGCTCGAGGAGGCCTGCCAGCGCATCCAGAGAGCCTGCGCCGCACTCTCTTGACCGATCTGCCGGGGCTTTCACGTCACGCGCCACCTGCTCCGGCGGGCAACCGCGATGCGAAGCGGACGTCACGAGAATGGGGGGCGGCAGCCACGCCTGTCGGTCCTGCATTGTCCCTGTCGGCCACAATCGGGACGGCCTCGCGAGGGACCGTCAAGATCAGGGCCAGGCAGGCAGCGGGGCGCCCCGGCCCCTGAACAAAGGCGTGCAGACGGCTTCCGCCAATTAGAATTGCCGGCGCTGGTTGAGGTCAAGGCCGACTGCCACGAATCTCTGCGCTATGGAGGCCCTGAAGGGCTCGGACGAGGAGGCTGCCACGGCGGGCGGCACGATGTTGAAGACGGCCGTGATCCTTCACGCGGGCAGGCGGCTCGGCGCTTTCCTGACGTGCCGCATGACTGTAGGATCAAGGCACTCGATGGAGGATGACGCATGCTGATCAGGGTACCGCGCAGGTGGGAAATTGCGGAGAACCAGGTGACATCCGAAAGTCATTGGCTCGACCGCCGCCGCCTGGTGAAGGCCATTGCTGCCGGACCGGTGCTGGCCGCAGGATGGCCCGCTGTCGCTCCGGCTGCCGCCGACGTGGTGGAACTTGCCCGCGAGCAGGCTTCAGGTGATCCCACCCGAGACCTCTACCCTGCGGCCGTCAATCCGGCCTTCGTCGATGCCGGGCGAGAGGTGACGGTGGAAGAAGAGAATCTCACCTACAACAACTTCTATGAATTCGGCAGTTTCAAGCAGATCTGGCAGCGCGCCGCGGACCTCCCCCGCCGCCCCTGGTCGGTCACCATCGACGGCCTGGTCGAGGAATCCCGGACCATCGACATCGACACCCTGATCCGCTCGTTCAGCCTCGAGGAGCGGATCTACCGGCATCGTTGCGTGGAAGCGTGGTCCATGGTCGTGCCGTGGACGGGGTTCACCCTGCGCGACCTCGTCGAATTCGCCCGGCCGCTCGGCTCGGCGCGCTATGTCGTCATGCAGACCTTCCATGACCCCGATGTCGCTCCCGGTCAGGCGGGATCGTGGTATCCCTGGCCTTACACGGAAGGCGTCACCATCGAGGAAGCAACCAACGACCTCGCCTTCATGGTGACCGGTGCCTACGGGCAGCCCATGGCCAACCAGTTCGGCGTGCCGCTGCGCCTCCACCTTCCCTGGAAGTACGGATTCAAGTCCGTCAAGTCCATCGTCAGGGTGTCGTTCACCGAGGAACGGCCGCTGACTTTCTGGGAAGAGGTGGCGGGGAACGAATACGGGTTCTGGGCCAACGTCAATCCCGAAGTGCCCCACAGGCGCTGGAGCCAGGCCATGGAACGCGTCCTTGGTACCGGAGACGCCGTCCCCACCGAGATCTACAACGGCTATGGCGCCGAAGTCGCTTCACTCTATGCCGGACTGGAGGACGAGCCTCTCTTCATGTAACCGGTTCCATGAACGGGCTTGTCCCGCCGGAATCGATGGCTCAGGTGCGGTCCTGGCGGACCTTCTCGACGAGGAAGTCGCGGAAGGCGGCGATCCGTGCCGATCCCCTCTGTTCTTCGGGATAGACGATGTGGGCCGTCAGAATGGGAAGAGGGGCCTCGATATCGATCCTGACCTGCCGGTCGGTGCTGCGCAGGACGTAGTCGGGAAGAATGGCGATGCCCAGACCGCTTTCCACGGCGTTTCGCATGCCGAGGACCGAATTGACCGTCAGGGAGGGATGGCGCTGGGGCCTGTCGACCCCAAATGAGCGGGGCAGCCAGGCCGGATTGACGAGGTCCCGCAAGGGCCCGTTGTCATACATGATGATGCGGTGTTTCTCGAGATCCTTGAGGGATGCCGGTGTTCCCCACGCCTTGAGGTAGAGCGGCGAAGCGTAGAAGTTGAAGTGGATGGTCTTCAGGCGGCGCTGGATGAGATCCGGTTGCGTCGGCCGGAAGAGGCGAATACCGACATCCGCTTCCCCCATGGAGAGATCGAGTTCGCCGTCATCGATGAGGAGCGAGATCGATATCTCCGGATAGCGGTCCATGAATTCGACGATTCTCGGCATCAACCAGATCATTGCGAAGCCCGTCGTGGCGGTCACCGACAGATGGCCTGCGGGCCGATTCTTGCTGTCGGCGAGCTTGGACTCGACCATGGCGACCTTGCCGAACACCTCGCGGGCCGTGGCATAGAGCAGGTCTCCCTGTTCGGTCACCAGGAGACCGCGAGCATGGCGGTGAAACAGTTCGACGCCCAGTTCCTTCTCGAGGGAGGCAATCTGTCGGCTGATGGCCGACTGGCTCAGATTGAGCTGTCGGCCAGCCCTGGTAAAACTGCCCGCTTCCGCCACATGGAAGAAGACCCTCAGGCGATCCCAGTCCATCCTGGCTCCATCCGCCTATTCGGCAGCCTCACGGTGGTCCGCCGCCAGATGGGCGAGGTACTTCTCCGCCTCCAGGGCTGCCATGCAACCGGTGCCGGCCGCCGTGACCGCCTGGCGGTAAACCTTGTCCTGGACGTCTCCGGCGGCAAAGACCCCGGGAATGGCCGTGACCGTGCTGTCGGGCGCCGTCACGAGATAGCCTTCGTCATCCATGTCGAGAAGCCCGGCGAAAACTCCGGTGTTGGGCCTATGCCCGATGGCGATGAAGACTCCGTCGAGCACGAGGTCGCGTTCCTCGCCGGTGGTGACACTTCTCACCCTGGCGCCGGTCACGCCAGGCGGTTCACCGGTGCCCAGAACCTCGCTCAGCACAGTGTTCCAGAGGATCTCGATACGTGGATGGCGGAACAGTCTCTCCTGCAGGATCCGCTCGGCGCGCAGTTCATCACGCCGGTGGATCAAGCGCACCCGGGCGGCCAGCTGGGCAAGATAGAGCGCCTCCTCGACGGCAGTGTTGCCCCCGCCGACGACACACACCTCTTTCTCCCTGAAGAAGAAGCCATCGCAGGTGGCGCAGGCCGAGACCCCGAATCCCTGAAACCGCGCCTCGCTCTCCAGACCCAGCCACTTGGCCTCGGCGCCGGTGGCGATGATGACCGCATCCGCGGTGCGAATGTCCCCGGAGTCTCCTGTGACAACGAAGGGGCGGCGGGAAAAATCGACCTCGGCAACAAGGTCATGGACCATTTCGGTGCCCACCGCGCGGGCCTGGTCGGTCATCTGCTCCATCAGCCAGGGGCCCTGCACGACATCCGCAAAGCCAGGGTAGTTCTCGACATCCGTGGTGATGGTCATCTGCCCGCCAGGCTGAATTCCGTGAAGCAGAACCGGTTCGAGACCGGCCCGGGCCGCATAGATGGCGGCGGTCAGGCCGGCAGGACCTGAACCCAAGATGAGCACCCTGGCGTGCTGGTGTTCCGGCATGGTGTTCCATCCGGGAATCGCGATCATGGACAATCTAGTAAAGGGCGCCGTGGCGTGAAAGACATGAAGCAAAGATTGGGGTGGACAGTCTCATCCTCACCCTTGCCACGCACGCTGCAAGGGACGATATTGCAGTCATGGACGATTCAGACACACAAGACGAAGGCTTCCGCACGGCGAGATTCTGCATCGGTGACGTTGTCAGGCACCGGCACTATCCGTTTCGCGGTGTGATCTATGATGTCGACCCGGTCTATGCCAACACCGAGGAATGGTGGCTCTCCATTCCCGAGGACGTGCGTCCCTCCAAGGATCAGCCGTTCTACCACCTGCTGGCCGAGAACGAGGAGTCAACGTATGTCGCCTACGTCTCTGAACAGAACCTGGTGACAGACGAGAGTGGTCTGCCGGTATCACACCCCCATGTGTCACTGATGTTCGCCGGTCCTAAGAACGGCCGCTACATTCCAACGGCGATCCAGGAAAACTGAAGCGCTGCCCTAGACGATCCCTGATCCTTTGCGCCACCCAGGTGGCGTCATCGAGCACCACGGGTTTCCAGAAGGGATCGAGCGCGCCGTCGAATTCTCTTGCGTGCCCACCTCGTTTCAACGCCTCGTGAAATCGCGTGAACTTTGCCGAGCCTCCCGGCAGCGGAGCGATGAACACCGGCCTTCCGCTGATACAGGCTTCCGTGGCCATGTTCACGGAATCGGATGTCACGATGATGGCATCGGCGAGACCGAGCCAGCCTTCGTAGGGATTGCTGCCCCCACCTTGCCAGATGATGGAACGCGCCGGATCGAGTTCCTTCATCAGGGCAACGGTGGCTTCCGGCGGGGTGCGCCGAGAGACGGTGACCATGAGTCCGCCCTCCAGCGCGCCAAGTCGCCGGCCGAGATCCCGGGCGTCGGCGCGCGTGAACCGGTAGACCCTGTTGGGACCGCCGATGGCGGCAAGGATCAGGGGGCGCGGGAGGTGGGCGACCTCTCCCTCGTGGCGGCCGGCCGCTTCGTCGAGGGCGAGTCGAGTCAGGCCGTGAAGCGAGCCGGTTGTGGCGATGACATTGGCACCCTTCACGCGGTCGTGACGGGGTGCAATGACGAGGTCGAAGTTGGCCGGGCTGACGGTGGGGTTCTGAATCTGGATGGCGACGGTGCGGCCACCGGATTTCCGGCGGATGGCGGCCGTTGGCGCCGCGGACTTGCGGCCGCTGGCGATCACCAGATGCGGCCAGGGAGGAGCAAGCCGGTCCCCCCTTGGCGACAGCGCGGCGAGTGGCGAAGGCCAGAATGCAGGAGGAAGCGCCGTCCAGGGATGGCGGATGACGATCGTGCGGCGGTCGGGATCGAGCCCGAGCCGCCTGGCAAGTCCGTTGCACTGGCGTACCAGGCCGACGGCGCCGTCGGTTACGATCCAGGAACGAATGGCATTCACTGAGCACTCCCGGCGTAGGCCTGGAGCGGCTTCACATCGAGATCGCCGGCCTTGAGAGCGGCAATGGCCTCGATCACCGCCCGCGCCCCGGGAATCGTCGTGACGTACGGCACCTTTTTCATCAGGGCGGTGCGCCGCAGACTGAAGCTGTCCGTGATCGACTTCGATCCCTCGGTGGTGTTGATCAGAAGATCGATGCTGTCGTTCTTGAGGGCATCGACAATGTGTGGCGATCCCTGGAGAACCTTGTTGATGCACTCGACCTTGAGGCCGGCCGCAGTCATCTCGCGCGCCGTGCCGCGGGTGGCGACGAGTTGAAATCCCATGTCGGCAAGCCGCCTGCCCAGCGTGACGGCGTGCGGCTTGTCGCGGTCGCGCACCGAGATGAAGACACAGCCCCG
Source organism: Alphaproteobacteria bacterium (assembly GCA_965207785.1). Lineage (GTDB taxonomy): Bacteria > Pseudomonadota > Alphaproteobacteria > SP197 > SP197 > SP197. The sequence continues at coordinate 707,447 of CBDBNO010000012.1, forward strand.
GCAGGGAAGGGCGCCACCGGCCGCCAGTTGTGCCTTGGCAAACGCGTGTCCGAAATCGCCGTCGAGACCCATCACCTCGCCGGTTGATTTCATTTCCGGGCCCAGAATGACGTCCACTCCGGGAAATCGGGTGAAGGGGAACACCGCCTCCTTGATGGCGATGTGTGTGACCTCGGGCCGGCTGAGACGGAAGGATCCGAGAGACTCTCCTGCCATGACTCTCGCGGCAATCTTGGCGATCGGAACGCCGATGGCCTTGGCGACAAAGGGAACGGTGCGGCTGGCGCGGGGATTGACCTCCAGAACGAGGATCTTGCCGTCCTTCACGGCGAACTGGACGTTGATCAGTCCCACAGTTCCCAGTTCCAGTGCCAGGGCCTCTGTCTGCTTCGTCAGGCCTTCGATGATGTCTTCTCCCAGGGAGTAGGGAGGAAGCGAGCACGCCGAGTCACCCGAATGGACTCCGGCCTCCTCGATATGTTCCATGATCCCGGCAACGAAGACATCCCTGCCGTCCGACAGCGCATCGACATCCACTTCGACGGCATCCTGGAGAAAGCGATCGACCAGAATGGGATGATCTCCGGATACGCTCACCGAGCGTTCCACGTAGATCGCCAGAGCATCATCGTCGTGGACGATTTCCATGGCCCTTCCACCCAGCACGTAGCTCGGCCGCACGACGACGGGATAGCCGATACGCCCGGTGATTCGCAGGGCTTCGTCGAGCGACCGGCAGGTTCCGTTGGCCGGCTGTCTGAGGCCGAGATCATGAAGCAGGGCCTGGAAGCGCTTGCGGTCCTCCGCACGGTCGATGGCATCGGGCGAGGTGCCGATGATGGGAATGTTCTCCTCTTCGAGTGCCCGCGCCAGGCCGAGCGGTGTCTGGCCACCGAACTGGACAATGACGCCGATGAGGGTCCCCCTCGCCATTTCGGTGCGGGCGACCGCCACGACGTCCTCGACGGTCAACGGCTCGAAGTAGAGGCGGTCGGAGGTGTCGTAGTCCGTCGAGACGGTTTCGGGATTGCAGTTGACCATGATGGTCTCGATCCCGGCCTCCTTCAGACCGTAGCACGCGTGGACGCAGCAATAGTCGAATTCGATTCCCTGTCCGATCCGGTTGGGTCCGCCCCCAAGGATGATCACCTTCCTGTTGTCGCTGACGTCCGACTCGTCTTCCGCCGGGACGATGCCGTCGCCTTCGTAGCAGCCGTACATGTAGGACGTGCTCGCCGGAAACTCGGCGGCACAGGTATCGATCCTCTTGAACACCGGCGTCACGGCGAGATGTTCCCGTTTGGTTCTGACACCGCGTTCCGCCGTTCCGGCGAGGGCAGCCAGCCGGCGGTCCGAGAACCCGAGTTTCTTGATCTCGAGGAACTCCCGCGCGTTTTCGGGGAGGCCGCTCCTCGCCACCATTGCCTCAGCCTCGACGATGCGGCGGATCTGGCCCAGGAACCAGGGGTCATAGCGGGTGATGTCGTGAATGGTGCCATCGTCGAGACCTCGACGCATCGCTTCGGCGATGGCGAGCAGACGGTCGGGAGAAGGACGCGCCAGACGGGCGACGATGCCGTCCTTCGACGTGTCGTCGAAGGTCACCGGATCGAGGCCCGCAAGACCGGTTTCCATGGAGCGCAGCGCCTTTTGCAGAGCTTCCGGAAAGGACCGGCCGATCGCCATCACCTCGCCAACGGACTTCATGGATGTGGTGAGTTCGGCCTGTGTTCCGGGAAACTTCTCGAAGGTAAAGCGCGGTATCTTGACGACGCAGTAGTCGATGGTCGGCTCGAAGCTCGCCGGCGTCACGCGCGTGATGTCGTTGCGGACCTCGTCGAGGGTGTAGCCGACGGCAAGTTTGGCAGCGACCTTTGCAATGGGAAATCCGGTCGCTTTCGAAGCCAGTGCCGACGACCGCGACACGCGCGGATTCATTTCGACCACGATCATGCGGCCGTCTGCCGGGTTGATGGCGAACTGCACGTTCGAGCCGCCGGTGTCGACGCCGATCTCCCGCAGCACGGCGATCGAGGCGTCGCGCATGACCTGGAACTCCTTGTCGGTCAGCGTCAGCGTCGGCGCCACAGTCACGCTGTCGCCGGTGTGGATTCCCATCGGATCGATGTTCTCGATTGAGCACACGATGATGCAGTTGTCGGCGCGGTCGCGCACGACCTCCATCTCGTATTCCTTCCAGCCAAGGATTGACTCCTCGATCAGGACCTCGCTGGTCGGGCTCGCCTCGAGCCCCCGGCGGACGATGTCCGAGAACTCCTCGCGGTTGTAGGCGACGCCGCCGCCCGTGCCGCCGAGCGTGAAGCTCGGGCGGATGATGGCCGGCAGTCCGATGTCCTCGAGGGCTTCACAGGCCTGATCGAGCGAATGGGCGAGGACGCTGCGGGCGCATTCGAGGCCGATGCGGCTCATCGCATCGCGGAAGAGCTCCCGATCCTCGGCCTTGTCGATCGCCTCCCTGGAGGCGCCGATCAGTTCCGTGCCACAGGCATCGAGGACCCCCATGCGGGCGAGACTCAGCGCCGTGTTGAGGGCCGTCTGCCCCCCCATCGTCGGCAGCAGTGCGTCGGGGCGCTCCCTCTCGATGATGCGGGCGACGATCTCCGGGGTCACCGGTTCGACGTACGTGGCGTCCGCCATGGCGGGGTCGGTCATGATGGTCGCCGGATTCGAGTTGACCAGGATGACGCGGTATCCCTCGTCCTTGAGGGCCTTGACGGCCTGCGTGCCCGAATAATCGAACTCGCACGCCTGGCCGATGATGATCGGTCCGGCGCCGATGATCAGGATTGACTCGATGTCAGTGCGCGCTGGCATGGCTCTCCATGGCCTTGATGAAAGACCGGAAGAGGTAGCGGCTGTCCTGTGGTCCGGGACTCGCCTCGGGATGGTACTGGACGGAAAAGACGGGCTGTTCCCTGATCCTGAAGCCGGCCAGAGTGCCGTCGAAGAGTGAGACGTGGGTGATCACGGCATTGTCGGGAAGACTGTCGGGATCGACGACAAATCCGTGGTTCTGGCAGGTGATCTCCACCCTGCCGGTTTCCAGGTTTCTCACAGGGTGGTTGGCGCCGCGGTGACCGTTCGCCATCTTCTGTGTCCGCGCTCCCAGCGCCAGTGCCAGCAGCTGGTGCCCCAGACAGATCCCGAAGACCGGTTTTCCCGTTTCCAGGAGATCGCGGATTACCGGTACCGCCCACGTTCCGGTGGCGGCGGGATCACCTGGCCCGTTGGAAAGAAAGATGCCATCGGGGCGATGACGCATGATGTCGGCAATGGCGGATGTCGCCGGCACGACAGTCACCCGGCAGCCCAGGGAAACGAGATGGCGCAGGATGTTCCGCTTGACCCCGTAGTCCACCGCGACGACATGGCGGCGCGGCGACGGTCCGGCGGCATGGCCATGCTGGAGTGACCAGGCACCTTCGGTCCAGGTGTAGGTCTGCCGGCAGGTGACCTCGCGGGCGAGATCCAAGCCTTCGAGTCCCGGCCAGGCGGCAAGCTCGCCGGCGAGCCCGGGGCAATCGATAGTGCCGTGATCGATGCCGGCCGTCTGGAACCCGCGAGATCGCACCAGCCGGGTCAGGCGGCGCGTGTCGACTCCGGTGATGCCGACGAGATTGTTGGCACGCAGCCATCCGTCAAAATGGCCGCTGGCGCGAAAGCTCGAGGGATTGGTGATCGCGTCGCGGATCACGATACCGCGTGCCGCCGGTGTCTGCGCCTCGATATCCTCGCCGTTGGCGCCGGTGTTTCCGATGTGGGGAAAGGTGAAGGTGATGATTTGCCCGGCGTACGAGGGATCCGTCACGATCTCCTGATAGCCGGTCATTGCGGTATTGAAACACAGTTCGCCAATGGCACGCCCGGTGGCGCCGATTCCGTGACCCCAGAACACCGAGCCATCCGCGAGCATGATGCACGCCGTGGCCCACGGCGGTGGCTGTGAAACGCATGGGGACATGGAAACCGGCCAAGGAGTGACGTTGTCGGACTATAGGGATGCACGGTCGCGGGGTCAAGAGTCCAATGGGGGATAAACGTCCCATTATCAGGCCGTTGGAATCTATCCACCGGCTTCCGATGGAGGCCGCGCGAGGGAAACGACTCGCCCTTGACGGCAATCTGATGTAAGGCTCAGTCACGTTGCAACCAGGTGGTCAAGATCGGCGCGATGTCCATCAGGCAGGAGATTTCGGGAGCCCTCAGACAGGCAGTCAAGACCCAGGACCGGCTTGCGACGTCGACGTTGAGACTCGTCATCGCCGCCCTCAAGGATCACGAGATCGCGTCACGCGCCAACGGTGTCAGCCAAATGGTGAGCGACGAGCAGGCGATCGGCATTCTGGCCAAGATGGTGCGCCAGAGACGGGAGGCCGCCGAGCAGTTCCGCAAGGGAAGCCGGACGGAGCTGGCGGACCGGGAGGAAGCGGAGATCTCCATCATCACACGCTTCATGCCGCGTCCGATGGACCCGGAAGAGCTGGCCCGTTGCGTTGACGCCGCCATAGTCGAGTGCGATGCCCTGAGCCTCAAGGACATGGGCCGGGTCATGGCCTTGCTCAAGACGTCCTATCCAGGACGCTTCGACGGCGCTGCCGCGAGCGCCCTGGTCAGGAAACGGCTCGGCTGAGGAGGGCCAAGGTGCTGTTCACCCCGGAGTTTCTGGACGAGATCAGGGCGCGCATACTCCTGTCCGAAGTCATAGGATCCAGCGTCCGTCTGGAGCGCCGTGGCAGCGAGTATGTCGGACTGTGTCCCTTCCATCAGGAAAAGTCCCCGTCCTTCACGGTCACGGACTCCAAGGGTTTCTATCATTGCTTCGGCTGCGGAGCGCACGGTGATGTCATCCGCTACGTGGTGGAAACCGAGAACCTCACGTTTCCCGAGGCTGTGGAGCGGCTTGCCGGACGCGCTGGTCTCGCGATGCCCGAGCGCAGTCCGGAGCAGCGGGAGCGCTATCGCCGCGCCGCAACCTTCCACGATGTCCTGGAGGAGGCCAGCCGCTGGTTTGAAAGCCAGTTGGCCGGCAGCACCGGGAACCGGGCTCGCGCCTATCTCTCGGAACGCCGCGTCAGCGACGCCACGCGCAAGCGGTTTCGTCTGGGTTACGCGCCGGACGAGCGCAACCGACTGATGCGTCATCTCGCCGGCAAGGGCATCTCGCGGGAACTGGTCATCGAGGCCGGTCTTGCCTTTGTCGGCGACGGCGACCGCGAGCCGGTTGACCGATTCCGTCACCGGTTGATCTTTCCCATCACCGACCGCAAAGGCCGTGTCGCCGGATTTGGTGGCCGGGCAATGGGCAACCAGAGGGCCAAGTACCTCAATTCGCCGGAAACACCGGTCTTTCACAAGGGCCACCTGCTCTACGGCTTCACCGAAGCGCGCAAGCCGGCGCACGATGCCGGGACAGTCGTTGTCGTCGAGGGCTACATGGATGCCATCGCCCTCGTCCAGGCGGGAATTCAGCATGTCGTCGCTCCCCTCGGGACCGCGCTGACGGAGGGCCACCTCGCCCTGTTGTGGAAGCTGGCGGATGAACCCGTGCTGTGTTTCGACGGCGACACGGCGGGATACTCCGCTGCCTGCCGCGCCATGGAGAGGGCGTTGCCCGTTCTCAGGGCAGGCAAGTCCCTGCGTTTCGTGCTGCTTGCCGACGGCATGGATCCCGACGACATCGTCAGGGTGCGCGGGGCCGCGTCCATCCGGGACCTGATCGACCGGGCGATTCCCCTGATGGACATGCTCTGGCAGAGCCGCACCCGGGGACGTGCACTGGAGACTCCCGAACGCCGCGCCGGACTGGAAAGGGAGCTGATGACCGTGATCGGAACGATTTCCGACAGGGCCGTCGGCCACTACTATCGCGGCGAGATCATCCAGCGACTGAAGGCAGCCTTTGGCCCGCCGCGCTACAGGGGCGATCGCCTGCGGCCGGGAGAGCGTCGCCGACTCGACCGCCGGAGGAGGGAGTCGTGGACTTACCACCGCGGCGTGGAACCGGTGCCCGGCAGCGTTCCCGGTGGCGGGCCGGCGGGTGACGCCCACCTTGCCGAAAGGGCGCTTGTCGCCATTCCCTTCCTCAATCCGGGACTTCTCGAGAAGATTGCCGAACCCCTCTCCGAGGTGTCCTTTCTCGATTCGCGCCACGAAAGGCTGCAGCAGTGCCTCATCGGGGCCAGCGAGGCTGATGGAGACCTTGACAACCGGACGATATCTGACCACCTGACAGCGGCAGGTCTCGATGATCTGATGAAGGATGTGGTCCAGGCGGAGAGCTTCTCGTGCCTGGTCATGGAATCGGTCGGCGAGGCGGAAGATCTGTGGCACCACGTCCACGATCTTCACCGCTGCCGCAATGTCCTTGGTCAGGAGATTCGTGCCGAGGCCGACGCCTGGGACAACAACCCCACGGCGCAGGCCTGGCAGCGGCTGGTGGCCATGATCGAGGAGAGAGAGGGCTGGCAGGGCAGGGTGCTCGCCGATGATGATGCGCAGGAAACCGGATGATTCACTGAAGACTTGTACATCGGCGCCATCCGGCCAGGGTGCCGGTTCGTGGTATACTGTCCCGCTTCGGATTCGCGGCTAAGGAGATTTCAGACATGGCGACCTATACGGCCGAAGTCGAATCCGGTGACGGTGTCGAGGATCCGCTGCTCGACAACGTGAACGTCGCCATCAAGAAAATGCTGATGCGCAGCAAGGAACGAGGCTACGTGACCGTTGACGAGATCAACGAGACGCTTCCTTCCGAAGAATTCTCGTCCGAGCAGATCGAGGATTCGATGACCAAGCTCTCGCAGATGGGCATCATCGTCGTCGAGAGCGAGGAGCCCGAGGAGCCGGTCGAGGACAAGGCCAAGGTGGTCGTTCAGAACAAGACGCCTGCCCAGACATCGACAACGGCGGAGTTCGGCTACACGGATGACCCGGTGCGCATGTACCTGCGTGAAATGGGCCGGGTCGACCTGCTCTCCCGGGAGGGGGAAATCGCCATCTCCAAGCGCATCGAGGCCGGCCGCGGGCGCATGATTCGAGGCATCTTCGAGAGTCCGATGACGCTGGGGAAAATCGTCGACTGGCGTGACGATCTTGCCGAGAAAAGCAGTCTGCTGCGCGAGATCATCGATCTCGATGCCACCTATGCCGCTCTCGTGGAAGTCGCCGACAAGCCGGATGCGCCGACCAATGGGTCCGAAGAGGCCGACGGCGATTCCGAGAGCGATGTCGACGATGAAGGCAACACCATGACCCTGGCTGCGATGGAGCAGGCGGTCATGCCGGAGATCGCGGCGACGTTTGACAAGGTGGCCAAGCTCTACCAGCGCCTCGAGATTGCCCAGGAGAAGTACCTGGATGCGCGGTTCAGCGGACGGGAACCTTCGCCTGCCGTGAAAGCGCGGCACAAGAAGCTGCGTGACGACATTGCCGAGGTGGTTCGCACGATCAAGCTCCACAACAACTGTGTCGAGACCCTCGTCGACATCCATCAGGGAACCATCCGCAAGCTCACCAAGCAGGAGAGCACGCTCATCCGCGCTGCCAGGCGACGTGGCATCAAGCGCGAAGAGTTTCTCGAGGAGTACGTCGGCCGCGAACTTGATGATTCGTGGTCGGATCGCATCGCTGCGCTTGATGATCCCAGGTGGCGAAAGTTCGCCAGCGCCGATGCCCGGATCATCGCTGAAGCCCGCCAGCAGATCGCCGAGGTGGCCGTCGATTCGGGTCTCGACATCAGCGAGTTCAAGCGCATCGTGCGCGTCGTCCAGAAGGGGGAGAAGGAGGCAAGCCAGGCCAAGAAGGAGATGGTGGAAGCCAACCTGCGGCTGGTCATCTCGATCGCCAAGAAGTACACCAACCGCGGCCTGCAGTTCCTCGACCTGATCCAGGAAGGCAACATCGGCCTGATGAAGGCGGTCGACAAGTTCGAGTACCGGCGGGGCTACAAGTTCTCGACCTACGCCACCTGGTGGATACGTCAGGCCATCACGCGGTCGATTGCCGACCAGGCGAGGACGATCCGCATTCCGGTTCACATGATCGAGACCATCAACAAGCTCACCCGGACGAGCCGGCAGATGCTGCATGAAGTCGGCCGCGAGCCCTCGCCTGAGGAGTTGGCGGAGAAGCTCGGCATGCCTTTGGAAAAGGTGCGCAAAGTGCTGAAGATCGCCCGTGAACCGATCAGCCTGGAAAATCCGGTCGGCGACGACGAGGACAGCCATATCGGTGACTTCATCGAGGACAAGAATGCCGTCCTGCCGATCGATGCGGCCATCGCCGCCAGCCTGCGCATTTCCTGTGCAGAGGTCCTGTCGACCCTGACGCCACGCGAAGAGCGGGTGCTGCGCATGCGCTTCGGCATCGGCATGGAAACCGATCATACCCTCGAGGAAGTCGGCAAGCAGTTCTCCGTCACCCGCGAGCGCATACGTCAGATCGAGGCCAAGGCATTGAGGAAGCTCAAGCATCCAAGCCGCAGCCGCAAGCTCAGGAGCTACGCCAGAACTGACTGAAGAGCGGCACCGGGCCCGTAGCTCAATTGGTCAGAGCCGGCCGCTCATAACGGTCTGGTTGCAGGTTCGAGTCCTGCCGGGCCCACCACCTTCCCCACGTCACGCCGATGTCCGGGAACAGCACGACATGTCAGCGCCTTGAACCTCACCCCGGGCCACCTGGGTGGCACGAAGAACGTGGCGAAACACCTCTTGCCTCGGGAGCGCAACGAGAGGAACGGGACGCGCAAGTCCTAGTCGAAGTGTCGATTCAGGAATGCAGCGATCTCGATGAGGGACGCTTCGGCTTCTGGAATGCCTGGGTAGTACTCGAACACGTGCCACATTCCTTCCCATACCCGCAACGTGGACTCGACACCGGACTCCCGCAGAACGCGATCCAGCCGCACACATCCGCTCAACATGAAATCGCGCGTGCCTGTGGTCAGCATGACGGGAGGGAAGCTGGCATCGAAGGGCCCGTAGATCGGCGAGAGTCCCGGGTCAGCCAGGTCAACGCCGTCAGGCACCAGACAAGAATGAAAGAACTCCGCATCAGCGGCCCCTACAAAGGGGTCCCGGTTTGCAAGGCCACTATCCCCGAAATCAGCCAAGTCCACCGCCGGAGAAAGAAGGGCCAACGCCCGGGGTTGAGGGCGATTCTCCGCCCGTAACCGATGAACGACCCCGAGGGCCAGATTGCCACCGGCGGATTCGCCGCATAGGCAGGCGCCGGGCGCGTCAGCGAGAATCGCTGCGATGACGTTGGTGCACGCTTCAAGGGCGGCCGGGTACGGATACTCCGGAGCCAGAGGGTACTCGGGTGCGATCACCATTGCCCCTGTCTTCGCGGACAAACTTGCTGAGATCGGCAAATCTTCGAACGGACTGCCCAGCGTGAATCCGCCGCCGAACAGATACACGATCTGGCGATTCGAACGCCGCCGAGGCGGGTCGATCACCATGCATGTGACGTCCGAAATCACCCGTTCGGACAAGGTCACCCCGGTTGCCTTCACCGCAGCATTGCAGGCAGATTCGCAGGCCACTCGTGACGACTCGCGGATTTCAGAGACGGGCCTGCTCATGTCGCGGCCTGGCGTCTCTGCCGCTTGAGCTGCAAGCGCCTTGGCGGCCTCGCTGATCACGGCGACATGTCGCGGTTTCCTGGAACGTGGTTCCGTCATCCGGAGTTCTCCCCACTATGCAACGCGATGCCAATTCAAGGTTTGTTGGAGATTGAGCGAATGTCCAGCGGCGGAAAGCCGGACCGATTCGATCAAGCAACGCACACGTCGTCGATCCTTGCTCTCAAAGCGATCCCGGCTCTCGAAACCGTTGCAGGACGGGTGTTTCGGATGCAAGCGAACCTGGCGACAGCTTCGTCGTGGCAAGATTGCCCGCCCTTGTCAGGTGGGGCACATGGGTGCTACATCTGCGCCGCTCGGCACTGCTTTAGACCATTGAAATTGCGGGGTTCTTTGATTCGCTTTCGGCGGTCCTGCCGGGCCCATCAGTTCACCCGTTCTTCCGGAGTTTCCCTGAACGTCATCATGTCCGCCGACGAGGTCCGTGAACTTGCCGACATTGCCGCGCTCGAATGCCTGGCGGCAGATCTGGTCGACGTCCTGGGGCCAGGCGATGTCGTGCTGCTCGAAGGCCCCATCGGTGTCGGCAAGACCCGCTTCGTGAGCGCCTTCGTGGCAGCTCTTGGATCGACTGACCAGGTGACAAGCCCGACCTACACGCTGATGCATGTCTACCAAACGCCTCGCCTGCCGGTGCTCCATCTCGATGCCTATCGTCTGTCGGGGGTGCAGGAGTACCTGGACCTCGGCGCCGGGGACTTCGCCCACGATTCCATCACCATGGTGGAGTGGGGTGACAGGGTTGCCGATGCCCACCCGGAACACCTCGGTCTCGTTCTCGAATTCGGCCGATCAGGCGATACCTCCCGTCGCTGCACCATCAGACGGCGTGGCCGGTCCTGGCCACTGCCCGGCACTGGCGCCCCGTGACCACGATCCTCTGCATCGAGACCGCGGCGCCATCGATCATGGTGGCTCTGGGGGATTCCGGCCGGGTCCTCTTCGAGGACAGGCCCGATGGCGGAAGGGTGGAGGGCCCCGTGTACCTGGCTGATGCCGTGCGCCGCGGACTTGCCGGGACCGGTCTCCGCAAGAACGATATCGGCGCCATCGCCGTCGACCTCGGACCGGGGGGGCTCACCGCGACACGCGGAGGCGTGACCTTCGCCAACGCGCTGGCCTGGGGGCTGGGGATCCCTCTCGTTCCACTTGACTACTTCGATCTGGTCACGGCAGAGACCAGAGCCTCGTCCACGGTGATCTGTATCAGACCGACGACCGCCGGCCAGGGGTTCTTCAGGGAAGGGGAGGGGCCGCTCATGATCGATGATCTCGCCGCGCTGGCCCGGCAATGCCGTGCCCGACCGGCAGACATTGTCCTGGCAGGCGTCGTCACACCGGAGGTGGCGGCACTCTTTCCGGGCAGCGGCGCCGGCGCCGCCGGGGCCAGTGCCGACACCCTGGTGCGCCATGCGGGCGAGGCCTTCGCCGCCGGACGGGGCACACATGAACCCCTTGAGCCGCTGACGGCGGCTTCCCTTGCAGCCCGAGGAGATGATCGTGGTTGACATCCTTGATGCTGGCGGGCGCGACACCGTGGAGAAGACACGCCGTGTCCTCGGAACAGGTGGCGTCGTCCTCCTGCCGACGGATACGGTCTACGGTCTCGCCGTCAGTCCCGATCACGACGACGCCATCGATCGCCTGTTCGTTCTCAAGCAGCGGCCCCGGCAGAGAAACCTTCCGGTCATGGTGGACACGCCGGCCCGCCTCGCTCAGTTGGGCGTCGCAATCGGCGAGGGAGCACGCCGCCTCCTCGAATCGAACCTGATGCCGGGACCACTGACGGTGGTCCTGGGATTCGGCCACGAGGGGCCCTGTTCATGGCTGGAGGGACGCCACGAGGTGGCGGTCCGCATTCCTGCGGAGCCGTTCATGCTCGACCTCCTCCAGGCGGCGGGACCGTTGCTCGTCACCAGCGCCAACCTTCACGGATTGCCGACGATGCAGACGGTGACGGACATTCTTCTTCAGCTGGCAAGCGAACCGGCGCTGGCGGTTGACGGCGGACGGCGCGAGAACCTGCCCTCCACCCTCGTCAACTGTGCCGTCGATCCACCGGTCATCGAGCGCGAAGGCATCGTCAGCCACTCCAGGATCGGGGAGATCCTGGAGTGAGCGGAGACTTTATTCTGGGGATCGAATCCTCGTGCGACGACACGGCTGTCGCCGTCGTCGACAGGGACGGGCAGGTGCTGGCGTCCGGCGTGGCGCGCCAGGACGACATTCATGCACCCTGGGGTGGTGTGTGGCCGGAACTTGCATCGCGTGCCCATGTGCGCGCCATCATTCCAGCCATTGACCAGGCGATGAAGGATGCGAGCGCATCGCCGGACCGGCTCGCTGCCATCGCCGTGACTCGCGGTCCGGGCCTGATCGGTTCCCTCCTGGTAGGGCTCAACGCGGCGGCGGCACTCGCCATCGCCTGGGATGTTCCGGTGATCGGAGTCAACCATCTCCGGGGCCACCTGCGCAGCGCCGATCTCGAGGCCGCCAGAGTGACGTTTCCGGCGACCATTCTCCTCGTTTCGGGGGGGCACACCTTTCTCGCCCACATGGCGGACCGACGAAATGTGCGTGTTCTCGGGGCGACGCGCGATGATTCCGTTGGTGAGGCCTACGACAAGGTCGCCCGCCTCATGGGCCTGGGATTTCCGGGAGGGCCACTCATCGACCGCCTGGCGAAAGAGGGTCGACCCGCGATCGACCTGCCGCGTCCGATGATCCGCGAGGGCCTGGAGTTCTCCTTCTCGGGGCTGAAGTCGGCGGTTGCCCGCACGCTCGAACGTTCACCCGCCACTGATCACGCGGACCTTGCCGCTTCCTTTGTCGACGTCGTCATCGACGTTCTCGTCACCAAATGCCGGCGGGCCCTCGACACCGTTCCGGGCCGTTCCCTGGTGGTTGTCGGGGGCGTTGCCGCAAGCCCGCAGCTACGCCACAGCATGGGCGAGCTCGCAAGCGATGCCGGAGTTGAACTCTGTCTGCCGCCATTGAAGTGGTCGACGGACAACGGCGCCATGATCGCCCTGGCGGGCTGGGACTATCTCGATGCCGGAATCCGTCCGTTGCCCGCAGCCACGCCGCGCCTGCCGGTGACCGAGATGTAGCAGGCCAGAATCAGGTGTCCTGTCCGACGAAGTCCTTCATGAGACGGGCGACGTCGTCGGGGGCTTCGGTCAGGATGGCGTGCTTGAGGCCGGGAAGGATGTGGAGCGATGAATGCGGGATGGTCGCGTGCATGTAGCGGGCCATGCGGGCATTCGAACCGAGATCATGTTCCCCCGTCACGATGAGTGTCGGCGCCGTGATGTCGCGCAAGCGTTCGGCAAAGTCGGTCTCGGTGAGGACGCGGTAGGAGGCGGCATAGGCCGCGGGATCGTTCTGCCGGTTGGCCTCAGCCTGGCGGGCAATGATGTCGGGATGGCGCCGGATGAAATCGTCGGTGAACCAGCGGCTGACGGAAGCCTCGAAATGGGCGCCTGGGATTCCGTCGGCGACCAACGCCAGGCGCTCTTCCACGCGGCGCCGCTCCTCGGCCGTGCGTCCGGCAATGCCGGAGAGAAGAACAAGCCGGTCGAGGCGACGGGGGTGCGCCAGAGCAGCTCCCTGGGCGATGAGAGCTCCCAGGGAGTGGCCTGCGAGGTGGCATGACCCGATCCCGAAATGATCCATCACGGCCAGGACGTCGCCGACGAAATCGTCGATGTGGTAGGGGCCGGGTGGCTTGCCCGAGGCGCCATGGCCCCTGAGGTCCAGGCGAATGGTGCGGAACCCGTCGCCCAGGCAGGACACCACCTCATCCCAGGCATCCAGGGATGCACCAACACCATGAACGAGCACGAGATCGGTCCCCTCGCCCTCCTCGCGCACACGCAGAGCGACACCGCCACTGTCGATCGTGTACTGCATCAAAGAGCCGATTCGGAAACGTTGCTTTCGATGAGTGCGGTCAGCCCCTCGATGCCGTCGCGCCGGATCACACCGGCAAACTCGTCACGCAGTGTCTTCACCATGGAAAGACCCTCGATGGCGAAATCCGTGAGCCGCCACTCACCACCTTCGTAGTTGCTGATCCGGAAATCGACAATGGTGCGGGCGCCGTCCGGTGAACTGATGGTGGTGCGCACGACGACATCGTTGTCGTTGAGGGCACGGGACCGTTCCACCTTCAGATTGTAGCCGGAGAAGGTCTGCAGCCGCCTTTCGTATGTGATGATGATGTAGCTGTGGAAGGCGTTCGTGTAGGCCCGCAACTCGGCGTCCGTCGCCACATCGAGATAGCGGCCGAGCGCCCGGCTGGCCATACCGTCATGATCGACGGTCGATGCGATCCACCCTGCGAAGATGTCCCGCCGCTCGGAGCCTGGTGGAAGGCTCATGATGTCGAGAAGGCGTTCCGCCTTTTGGGCCACGAAACCGGTTGCCTCTTCCAGGGAACCGGCGTTGACCGGTGTCCAGAGGAAAGCCGCCAGAACAAGCGCCGGCGCGATGCGTTGCCAGAGGTGCCGTCCCATGGTTATTCCTCGAAAAACTCGTCAAGTCCGAAGGGGTCGGCCACTCCGTTGGCAATCGCACGGGCCCGGGCCTGACGATAGAGAGTGCGCGTCGTGGCGTAGAAGTCAATGGCGCCCAGTCTTGCCTCCTCAATCCGGTCAAGTTCGCGTGCCATGCTGTCGACGACATCGGCGCCGGTCCGCATGTAACTCCACGCCGGAGTCAGCAACCAGGTGAGGGGATCGGTCAGAATGTCAACTCCCAGGCCGACGGTGTCCCTGGCGGTTGATGGTCCGGCGAACGGCAGGACGAGATAGGAACCTTCCTCGAACCCCCAGACGGCAAGCGTCTGCCCGAAATCCTCCCTGTGGGGTTTCCGGCCCGAATTGGCGGGGATATCGAACAGTCCTCCGATACCGGCGGTCGAATTGATGAAGAAGGATGCGGATGCTTCGGCCATGTTGTCGAAGTCGCCCTGCAGGCCACTGTTGAGAATGGTGACCGGCATCTGGAGGTTGTCGAGCACATTGCCGACGCCATCGCGTACCGGTCCGGGAACATGATCCCGGTAGGCGAGAGCGACCGGGCTCAGCGCATGGTCGAGAATGGCCAAGTTAAAGTCGAACACGGTACGGTTGGCGGGCTCAAGAGGATCGTTTGTCTCGATGAAGGCTTCTTGCTCCTCAGGGTCATCCGGCACTTGGACACAGGCAACGGCAAGCAGGGCAACAGCAACAACGGCCAGCACCCTCATCACGTGCGACATCGACATGCAACCATCCTGCTCACCACCGGTGCCGGGCACCCCCGGAATCGTTGCCGCACCATAAGTCAGCGCCGCATGACGCGACAACAGCAATCTCGGATTCCGCTACCCGGTCGATACACCGCCTTCCCGGCCGAGGGCCAATTGACAGCATCACTGCGGGAACGGATAGTCGGGGGAAGGATTTTCCCCACATCATTTTCCGGATACGGCAGAGTGTCATGACCGAACCTCTCATGCAGACCTATGCCCGCTTCGATCTCGAGTTCGTGCGGGGGGCGGGTTCCTGGCTCTACACGAAGGATGGCGAACGCTACCTCGACTTTGGCAGTGGTATCGCTGTCACGAGCCTGGGCCATGCCCATCCCAGGCTTGTCGACGCCATCACGCAGCAGGCCGGCGAACTGTGGCACACATCCAATCTCTACAGGATTCCCAATCAGGAACGGCTGGCCCGGCGCCTCGTCGAAGCGACCTTCGCATCGAACGTGTTCTTCGCCAACTCGGGCGCCGAAGCCATCGAGTGCGCGCTGAAGACGGCACGGCGATGCCAGTACGCCAGGGGGCATCCCGAGCGATACCGCACCATCACCTTCGGTGGCGCCTTCCACGGGCGCACGCTGACAACCATTGCTGCGGGAGGTGCCGCCAAGCATCTCGAAGGATTCGGTCCTCCGGCAGACGGGTTCGATCAGGTTCCGCTCCACGATTCGAACGCCTTGCGCGAAGCCATCGGGCCGGAGACGGCAGCCATTCTTCTTGAACCGGTCCAGGGTGAAGGCGGCATCACGCCGGTCAGCCACACGTTCCTCGAGATGGTGCGCCGTGCGGCTGACGAGTTCGGCCTGCTGGTGATCTACGATGAGGTCCAGTGTGGCATGGGCCGCACAGGCCGGCTGTTTGCCCATGAGTGGAGCGGCATCACCCCCGACATCATGGCTGTGGCAAAGGCGCTGGGTGGCGGATTTCCCATTGGCGCCTGCCTGGCATCCGGCGAAGCGGCTGAAGCGCTTGTGCCGGGAAGCCATGGGTCCACCTTCGGCGGCAATCCGCTCGCCACGGCCGTTGCCAATGCCGTGCTCGACGTCATGCTGGAGGAGGGGTTCTTCGAAACGGTCCGCACGAAAGCCGACCGGCTCCAGCGCGGCGTGGAGGAGATCGTTGCGCGCCACCCCGCAGTCCTCGATCACGCGCGCGGCGTGGGCTTCATGCTGGGCATCAAGAGTCATGTTCCGCCGGCCGACGTGGTTGACGCCATGACCCGCCGTCATGTGCTGACGGTGCCGGCAGGTGACAACATGGTTCGTTTCCTGCCGCCGCTCGTGGTGACCGACGAGGAAGTCGACGTGGCCCTCGAGGCGCTTGACGGGGCAGCGGGTGAGCTTGCGCCATGAACCCGGTGCGCCACTTCCTCGACATTTCGGAGCTGGAGGAGCCTCATCTTCGCGCCATGCTCGAGAGTGCCCATGCTCTCAAGCGGCGGTGGCAGGAAAATGACCGGCCGCGGCCACTTCTCGACATGGTTCTGGCCACCATTTTCGAGAAGCCGTCCACCCGTACGCGGGTGTCGTTCGATGTCGCGATGCGTCAGCTCGGCGGTCATGTCATCAACCTGGCGCCAGGCGACATGCAGCTTGGCCGCGGCGAGTCGGTCGCCGATACGGCACGGGTGCTCTCCCGCTACGTCGATGCCATCATGATTCGCACGACCGATCACGCCAAGATGCTTGATCTGGCGAACCACGCGACGGTGCCCGTGATCAACGGCCTGACTGACCGCACCCATCCCTCGCAGCTGATGGCCGATGTCATGACTGTCGAAGAGCATCTCGGGCCGATCTCCGAGCGGACCGTCGCCTGGGCCGGTGACGGCAACAACATGGCCTGCTCGTGGATTCATGCAGCGGCCCGATTCGGCTTCGAACTGCGTATCGCCTGCCCGCCCCGCTACCGGCCTCCAGGGGAGGTCGTCGACTGGGCCCTGGCGCACGATGCGAGTGTGCACGTCGTCGACACCCTTGATGAGGCTCTCCGGGATGCGGACTGCGTGGTGACCGATACCTGGGTATCCATGAGCGACGAACGCGCCCGGACCGGGGACATCGACACGACGGCACTCGAGGCGTTTCGCATTGATGCCAGGGCCATGGCGCTTGCCCGGGACAATGCCATCTTCATGCACTGCATGCCCATGTACCGTGGCAGGGAGGTGTCCGCGGACGTAGCCGACGGGCCACAGTCGGTGGTGTTCGACGAAGCGGAGAACAGGTTGCATGCCCAGAAGGCGATCCTGGAATGGTGCATGACCTGAACATTACAGGCAGGGATGACGCGATCCAGCCCTTTAACCTGGGCGAGATCCATCTGGGCGGACGTCTGGTGCGCCTCGGTCCGGCACTCGACAGGATTCTCAGCCAGCATGACTACCCGGAATCGATTTCCAGGGTGCTGGGAGAACTGATCACGATTACCGTGGTCCTGGGCGCCGGTCTCAAGTTCGAGGGACGGATGACTGCCGAAACC
This sequence comes from Alphaproteobacteria bacterium, assembly GCA_965207785.1. GTDB lineage: Bacteria > Pseudomonadota > Alphaproteobacteria > SP197 > SP197 > SP197. Next base: position 724,900 of record CBDBNO010000012.1, read on the forward strand.
CGGGGTGACGGGCCTGTCCATCTGCTAGTCGCCGACTACACCAGTGGCGGAGACGTGCGCGCCTACGCAGGATTCGACCGGCAACGCCTGGAGACCGGCGCTTCTCCTCTTTCCGGCCTTCTCGGCAAGGGGGTTCTCGTGATGACGGTCGATCAGGGTTCGAAGAGCGACCTCTATCAGAGTGTTGTTGAACTCGACGGATCGGATCTCGCCGACTGCATGCGGGGCTTCTTCCGGCAGTCGGACCAGATCGATACGGCTCTGGAGGTTGCCGTGAAGCGTCAGGCCGGGGGCTGGCGCAGCGGTGCCATTGCCCTGCAGCGCATTGCCGAACTCGGGCCCGGGGACGAGCCGGTCACCATGGCCGAACGACGGGACGCCTGGAACACCACGATGGTCCTGTTGAGTTCGGTCACCGATGGAGAGTTGACCGATCCCTTCCTGACGTCCCGGGATCTGCTGTACCGTCTCTTTCACGACATCGGTGTGAGGGTCCATGAACCGAGGGATGTTCGGTTCGCATGCAGCTGCTCGCACACAAGGGCACTGACGATGTTGCGCGGCCTCCCGGCCGACAGTCTCGACGACTACGTGGTGGACGGCAAAATCGAGGTGGTGTGCAAGTTCTGCAACCGGCGCCAGATCTTCTCTCCTGCGGAGGTGATGCAGCCGTATGCCTCGAAGCTGCATTGACGATGCCCGGCCGTAGAGCATTCCTTGTGCTGTCCGCAGGCGCTCTTCTTGCCGGCTGCGCGCCTCGACCGGCCATGCGCGCGTTGCCGGCGATCGGCTTTTCCTCACCAGCAACCATGCCTTTGGATGTGGCGACCGTCACCTTCGCGAACGAGGCGCCCGATGGCGCCGTGGCCGAGCCGGCACGGGACATGCGATTCGATCTTTCCGAATGGCCCGGCGACGTGGTCACACGCTGGTCCGAGGAACGTCTCCGGGCGGCCGGAGACCGGGGCGAGGCGCGTGTCGTCCTCCTGGAAAGCCGGTTCGTTGCCGTCCCTCTCGAAACGGCCGGGACGTTGGAGGGTTTCTTCACAGACGAGCAGTCGGTCGCCTACGAGGGATCGCTGGCGGTCAGGATCCAGATTGTCGATCACCCTTCGGGAGGCGGCTTCGCCGAGGCCCGCAGCTATCGCCGACAGACGGTTCCTGAAAGCCTGTCGATCGTGGAGCGCGAGGAGACGCTCCATGCCCTCTACCAGGACGTTGTCGCGGCCCTTGACGAGCGGCTCGAGGCGGAGATGGCGGAGCACCTGTGGCGCTGGATCATGAGGCCCTGATCCGCCTCTTGTCGACGCCACCGCCTTAGCAGGAGAACCCCATCAGAGCGGCGGGTGCATGCAGGTGTACCCGGTGGCCTGCTCGAAGGCGAAGGCGACCTGCAGGGCGATAAGGTCGCGACCGGGAGGGGCAATCACCTGCAACCCCCGGGGAATCCCGGAATCGGAAAAGCCGCAAGGAACGGTGGTCGTCGGCAGGCCCACCAGGGGAGACACGTAGAGCAGGGTCCAGTCGATCAGGTCGCCGGCCACGTCGTCATCGAAGCCGATGGCGTCACAGGGATCATCAGGCCAAAGCAGGACGTCGTTGTCCTGGAAGGCGCGGACCAGTTCAGCCCAGACCCGGTGGCGGCAGGCCTCCGCATCGAGAATGTCCCGGCCGGCCATGGTCTCGGCCGATTGCGCGCGCCGCATCAGGTCCGGATCAACGCCCGGACCACGGACAGCGCCGACATCCCGCGCCACTCGCTGTTCGCAAAGGCGGCGACTCGCGTCGGAAACACCGTCGAGATTGATGTCGCACTGGGTCAGACGAGCCCCGAGACCGCTGAAGACCTCGAGTCCTGCCATGAAGGTACTGCGGACGGAAGGGTCGATGTCGAGCGATCCGTGATCGCAGCTCCAGCCGATGCTGAGACCGGAGAGATCGATGGCAAGATCGACCGGACCTGCCGGAAAGGGCGGAGCCACGACCACCGGAGAGCGCGGATCGGGACCGGCCAGTACGGAGAGAAAGAGGGCCGCATCGGCCACCGATCTGGCCATGGGGCCTGGTGCGTTCATGTTGTGCCAGAGGAGGGGATTGGGCACATCCGGAACCATCCAGGAGGTCGGACGATGACCGACGACGTTGCACCATGCCGCCGGATTGCGCAGGGACCCCCCGATGTCGGAACCGTCGGCCAGCGACACCATGCCGGCTGACAGTGCCGCGGCGCTGCCGCCGCTGGAGGCGCCAGGACACAGCCGGGTGTCCCAGGGGTTGCGTGTCGCTCCGAACACCGGGTTGTCGCAGGTATTGCGCGCCATCGTGAACTCGGGCGTGTTGAGTTTGCCGAGGATGATGGCGCCGGCGCGCCGTTCGCGCTCGACGACGATGTGATCATGATCCGGCACGTGGCGGGCGCAGGCTTGCGATCCCCAGGTTGTGCGCAGCCCCCGTGTCGCGAAGCAGTCCTTCACACCGACCGTCAGTCCGTGGAGGACTCCTTCCGCGTTCCCTCGTGCCCGCTCGTCGTCCTTCTTCCGCGCCTCGTCGCGGGCCCGATCTGCATCCAGCGTGACGAAGGCGTTGATCTCCGGATTGCTCCTCGTGATGCAGGCGATCTGGGCATCGACGAGTTCGAGCGATGACAGCGCGCCCGAATCCAGAAGCCGCTTGTGTTCGAGGGCCGTCAGATGACAGAGATCGGTCATGTGAGGCGTGCCATGAGCCGGCGCAGGAAGGCGTGGCAGGCCTCGACCTGCTCCATGGCGATGAACTCGTTAGGCTGATGCGCCTGGGCGATGTCGCCGGGACCGCACACCACGGCGGCGTAGCTGTTTTCCTGGAAGATGCCGGCCTCGGTGCCGAATGATGCCTGGGAGGTGCTGTTGGCGCCGGTCAGCTGGAGGGCGAGCTCGGTTGCCGCGGAAGCGCTGTCCGGCCTCAGCGGCGGTACCCTGGCGCCAGATGTCGTGGTGATGTCGCAGTCCGGGTGGCGCGCCTTCAAGTTCTCTCGCAGTTGGTCGAGACGCTCATGGGCCCGGCTTTCGATCTCCGCCGGATCATCCGTCGGCATGGTGCGGAAGTGCCAGTCGACATGACAGTCCTGGGCGATGATGTTGCTGGCGGTTCCACCATTGAGAATGCCCACCTGAATGGTGGTGTAGGGTGGCACGAACCCAAGATCGGGGCGGGCCCGGGTCTGGTACTCCTCGAACAGGTCATCGAGAAAGGCGACGAATCGTGCCGCGGCATGGGTGGCACTCACGCCGATGTGGGTGGCGCTGGAGTGGGCCGGCACGCCCCTGAAGTGCGTGTGGAACACGGCGATCCCCTTGTGGGCATCCACCACCTCCATCAGTGTCGGCTCGCCGATGATGACGGCCGAGGGCCGAACGTCACGGCGTTTCAGCTCGCCAATGAGTCCGTGAACACCGAGGCAGCCGACCTCCTCGTCATAGGAAAAAGCAAGGTGAACGGGGCGTTTGAGTCCGCAAGCGAGAAACTCCGGCACGCACGCCAGAGCAACGGCGATGAAGCTCTTCATGTCACTGGTACCGCGGCCAAAGAGCCTGCCGTCCTCATCGTGGACCTCGAAGGGATCGGTGTTCCATGGCTGGCCATCCACCGGCACCACGTCCGTGTGACCGGAAAGCACCACGCCTCCCTCCGTGTCAGGGCCCAGGGTGGCGAACAGGTTCGCCTTGCGGCGTTCGTCGTCGTGAACGAGGGTGCTCGCGATGCCGTGCGACTCCAGGTAGTCGGCGATCCAGTGGATCATCTCCAGGTTCGAGCGGTGACTCGTGGTGTCGAAGGCAATCAGGCGGCGGATCATGTCAACCGGGGTCATGGTCATTCTCTCCAGAAATCAGGTGTCACCAGGACCAGGAGAGTCAGAAACTCGAGCCTGCCCAGGAGCATGCCGATGCACAGAAGGAGTTTCGCAGTATCGGGAAGCTCTGAATAGTTGCCTTGTGGTCCGATAACGGGCCCCAGCCCCGGTCCGATGTTGGAAAGTGCGGCCACCGCACCCGAAGCACTGGTCACGAAATCGAGATCGTGTGCCGCCAGACCGGCGGTCAGCAGGAAGAAGCCGGCAACAAAGATGATCAGGAAGGTCGCAACGGACTGCGCCACCGCATCACTGATGCGCATGTCGTTGTAGTGAGCGATGAACACCCCGTGTGGCTGAATGAGCCGCCGGAGTTGGATGTAGAGCATGGCAGCGAGTACATGGACGCGGAACATCTTGATGCCGCCGGCCGTCGAACCGGTACATCCTCCCAGGAACAGGAGAATGAAGAAGATGGCGACGGCGAAGCCGCCCCAGGCACCGAAATCCTCTGTCGTGTATCCGGTGCTGGTGGCGATGGCCACGACGTTGAATGATACGTCCCGCAACACACCCCAGGAGAACATCACGTCGCTGGTCTGGATGGAACGGTAGATGGTCAAGAGGGTAACGACGACGACGATGATGCTGATGAAGAGGCGAAGCTGAACATCCCGCCACAGCGGGACGAAGTGGCCACGCGTCATCTGCATGTAGATGACGAAGGGCAGGGCACCCAGGATCATGAACACCATGGCGACAAGTTCGATCGACTGATTGTCGAAGTGACCGATGGATCCGTCATGGGTGGAGAAGCCTGCGGTGGACACCGTCGTCATGGCATGGGCCAGGGCGTCGAATGTCGACATTCCGGCGCCCCAGTAGGCAAGGAAGCACAGCACCGAGAACACCGCATAGATGATCGTGATGACAGCGGCGATGCGCACGGTGCGAGGCAGCATCTTTTCCTGGTCCGACGATTCCGTGCTGAACAGCTGCATGCCGGCAATGCGCAGCATGGGCAGCACGGCAACGGCCGTGACGATGATGCCGATGCCGCCCAGCCACTGAAGCAGGGCACGCCACAGCAGGATGCCGGTCTGCCTGGATTGCAGGTCGGTCACGACGGTCGCGCCGGTCGTCGTCAGTCCCGCCGTCGCCTCGAACAGGGCGTCGGTGTAGTCGAGACCGAGATCGGCAAAGGCAAAGGGCAACGCGGCAAAGGCACACAGCACGATCCACGAAACGGCCGTGAGGAGGAAGGCCTGGCGCACGCTCAATCCCGAAGCGCTCGTGAGGTTGGTGAGAAAGAGTGCCATGCCGACAAACAACGTCAGCGAACCGGCGCCAAGGAACACCAGCCAGTCATCATGCCCTTCGACGAGATCGGCCGTCATCGGCAGAAACATAGCCACGGCAAGCAGGGAAAGAAGGATGCCGGCAATCTGCAGAATGGGCCTGATATCGATCACGGACGCTTCCCGCCTTTCGAGGATCCGGCGTGTGCTATGTCGACATCCCCGGTACGGGATTGCCGATGTAGGCCAGAAACTCGCGGCGCGTTGCCGATTTGATACGGAAGTCGCCAAGCATGCGGCTGGTCACCATGGTGACGCCCGGCTTGTGGACGCCGCGTGTGGTCATGCAGTGATGGGTGGCCTCGACGACAACGCCCACGCCCCTCGGCTCGAGGACGTCGTTGATGGTGTCCGCGATCTGTGCCGTCAGGCGTTCCTGGATCTGCAGCCGCCGCGAATAGATCTCCACCATGCGGGCCAGTTTGGATATGCCGACGACACGCGAACGAGGCATGTAGGCGATATGGCACTGGCCGATGACAGGAGCGAGGTGGTGTTCGCAGTGGGATTCGAAGCGGACATTCCTGAGGGCGATCATCTCGTCGTAACCCTCTGTCTCGTCGAAGGTCCTGGCCAGGAAGCTGGCCGGATCCATGCCGTAGCCGGTGAACCACTCACGGTAGGCGTTCACCACGCGTGACGGAGTGTCCAGAAGTCCCTGGCGTTGGGGGTCGTCGCCAGCCCAGCGTATCAGTGTCCTGACCGCCTCCTCGGCCTCCTCGCGGGAGGGACCGTCCTCGCAGGATTCGCTCACGTCTCAACTCCCGGACCGTTGGCAGGTCGGCCCCTCTTATCCCCTGGCGCGTGAGGGTTCAATTGATGCGCCGGGCCTGCCAGGGGCTGTCCAGTGAAAAGGCGGGGACCACGGCATCGAACATCTCGCCTGATTCGGCCTGCATCTGGTAGGTCCCGGCCATGATGCCGGATGGTGTCGAAAGCGGTGTCCCGGAGGTGTACTCGAACGCCTCTCCAGGTTCGAGAACAGGTTGTTCCCCAACGACACCTGGCCCCTGGACCTCCTGGAGCTGACCCCGTCCGTCGGTGATCTTCCAGTGACGGGTCAGAAGCTGCACGGTTTCCTCGCCTTCATTGACAATTCTGACCTGGTAGGCCCACACGAAGTGATTGCTGTCCGGCTCGGACTGGCTCTCGAGGTAGACCGGGTTGACCGAGATGCGTACACCACGGGTCACTTCTTCATACATGGTCCATCTCTCCAGAGAGGCAACAGCGACAACGGTGCAGCGGTCGGCATGTCGGGTCAACCCATGCCTGTATGCCGGTTGCGGCGTCCCGGCAGTCCGGAATAGAGTGCACTGAGGCGGGTGTAGTTCAATGGCAGAACGAAAGCTTCCCAAGCTTTAGACGAGGGTTCGATTCCCTTCACCCGCTCCACTCACGATGACCGCCTGTAGAGACCGAGAAGTTCGGCCTTCTGTCGTATCAGCGCCAGAACGATGTCGATTGTCGGTGTGGGATGTTCGGCGATCTGACCGAGTTCCTGAACCGAGGAAACCAGTGCGTCGATCTCCATGGCCCGGCCCTGCTCGAGATCCTGGAGCATGCTCGTTCGATGCGCGCCGACGGCCCCGGCCCCATCGATCCGTCTCTCGACATCGATGGCAAACCGTACTCCGAGGGTTTCCGCCACCGCCCGGGCTTCCGTCATCATCGTGCGGCACAGCTGGCGGACGTCCCGGTCTCCGGCCATCTGTTCGAGGGTGGCTCCGGTCAACGCCGAGACCGGATTGAAACAGAGATTGCCCCAGAGTTTCACCCAGATGTCGTCGCGGATTCTCGTCCGCACCGGCACCTTGAGTCCGTTCTCGCGCATCATCAGCGCCAGGGTGCGCGTGCGCTCCGTGGCCTCGCCCGATGGTTCTCCAAGAAAGAAGCGATCGCCCTTGAGGTGACGCACCACGCCCGGCGCGGCGACCTCGCACGCCGGAAAGACGACACACCCGATGGCGCGTTCGGGGCCGATGCCATCCCACTGGACGTCACCGGGATCGACACTCTTCAGGCGTTGGTCGCGCCACGCACCCTCGAGGCCGTGAAAGTACCACCACGGAACCCCGTTGACGGCCGTCACGACAGCCGTATCAGGCGTCAGCATCGCCTGCATGGGTGCGACGACCGCAGGCACCGAGTGAGCCTTGAGGGTGATGATGACATAGTCCTGTTGCCCGGCTTCCCGTGGATCGTCGGTGGCCCTGATGCGTCGAGTCTGTCGTCCTTCGGCCGACTCCAGGGTCAGACCGTCCTTCTGGATGGCGGCGAGATGTGGTCCGCGGGCGATGAGGGTGACCTCGGCACCGCTCCCGGCGAGCATGAATCCTAGGTAGCCGCCGATGGCCCCGGCGCCGTAGACCGCGACCCTCACGACGCGAGTCCGAGTTTTGCGGCGAGTCCTATGCGCTGCAGCTTGCCGGTTGCTCCCTTGGGGATCTCATCGAGGATGATCACCTGGCGGGGAACCTTGAAGGCAGCCAGGCGTGTCCCGGCAAAGGACCGCAGCGACGCTTCCGAGGGAGACTCTCCGTCTCTTGGCACGACGGCAACGGCAATGTCTTCGCCGAGCGTGGCATGCGGAACAGCGAACGTGACCGCCTGATCGACGGCAGGATGCGCCATCAGGACCTCGTCCACCTCGAGGGGGCTGATCTTCTCGCCTCCCCGGTTGATGATCTCCTTGAGCCGTCCGGTGAGCCACAGGTAACCCCTGTCATCGAGCAGACCCTGATCGCCCGTGCGGAACCAGCCGTCGACGAAGGACGCGCCGTTGGCGGCATCGTTGTTCTCGTAGCCGTGGGTGACATTGGCGCCGCAGATAACGACCTCGCCGGTTTCTCCGGCTTGAAGGAGATGACCGCCCTCCTCATCCATGATCGCCACCTCCGGCCCTGCGGCGATGCCCACCGAACCGGCGTGCCGCGGCGCCGGGGGAAGAGGGTTGGAGGTCATCTGATGGGATGCCTCCGTCATGCCGTAGGATTCGATCACCGGGCAGCCGAAGGTTGCCTCGAGTTCCTCCATGACCCGCGACGGCAGCGACGCCGAGGATGAACGGATCAGCCTCAGGTCCAGCGAGGCCAGCGTCGCGGCGTTGCGCGGTGCCCGGGCGAGTATCGCCTGATGCATGGTTGGAACGGCCGTATACCAGGTGGGCCGGACGTCCTCGCACCAGGAGAAGAACCTCAGGGGATTGAATCCCGGAGCACAGTGAACACTGGCGCCAGCCCGCATGGTCGAGAGCACGGCCCCGACAAGTCCGTGAATATGGAAGAGAGGCATGATGTTGAGCGCCCGGTCTTCGGGAGCAAGGGCGAGGCTCTGCGCGATGTTCGTGGCCGAGGCGGCGAGATTATCTCGCGACAACGGCACGATCTTGGGTCGCGACGTCGTTCCCGAGGTGTGGAGCACGAGTGCTGTTCCGGCATCGTGGGTGACCGTTCGACCGCCCGGTTCCTCGCGCAGGCGCAACGTGAAGGCACCGGCCCTCGCGTTCTCCCCGATGCATACCTCAGCCAGCCCCATGCCCAGATCGCGCGCCACGGCGACGGCATCGGATTCTGACCCCTCCTCGACAATCAGCAGCCGGGCGTCGAGATCCTCGAGATAGAACCGGAATTCGTCCCCGCGATAGGCCGGATTGAGTGGGGCGGCAGTGAGGCCTGCGGCAACGCCGAGGAAGGCCGAGGCCATCTCGGGACCGTTGGGAAGGACAAGGGCGACACGATCGCCGTCTGCGAGACCGGCATGACCGAGAATGCCCTGGGTCTCGGAGACCTGTCGGGCAAGGCCGCGATAGCTCATCGAATGGCGCCCGGGAGCGCCGATGGCCGGAGCATCGGCCGCGCCCATGAGGTCGACCATCACGCGTGCCCGAGCCGTTCCTGGCGGGCTGACTCGATCATCGGACCAAGAACCTTGTCGTGAAACCTGTCGCAGCCGATGCAGAGATTCCGGTAGGGACGGCCTTGCGGGGTGTCGATCCCGGATTCGGCGAGGAAGCGCTCCGTAGTCCAGCCAAATGCGTGTCCCATGGTCTCCGGCTTCCCGCGGTTGATGGCCTCGTAGACCGGATGACCACGCAGGCTGTCGATGATGTCATCGAGGTGTTCGTGAACGAGATTACCGATGGGAAGGCGTGTCTTGAGGCAACAGGGATAGACATCTCCGGTCGGTTCGATGGAGATCTCCGAGCCCGTCCGGCCCTTCTCGAGAAAGTTCAGTCCGCCAGACCAGGCGTTGCAGAAGTTGTCGTCCATGCCGGCACGCGACAGTCCGTTCTTCCAGGCCCGTCCGCGCGGCCACAGCTTGCCGATCCAGGTATCCTCGTTGGCTCCGAAGATGTTGAAGAGAGGCGGACTGTCATGGCCAGGCAATCCGTTTCCGGCTTCGCGCACGCCTGCAGCCTCGAACATGGCGAGCAGCTTCTCGCGCAAGGCCCTGGCGCGATCGGCCCGGTTGATGCCGACATGGTAACTGTCGAAGCCGGAGACCGAGACCATGCTGACGTTCCTGGCGAGGAGTTCATCGAGAATGCGTGCGGTCAGGCGGTCCCCGGTCGTCTGCACGACGAGATGCACCTCGCCACGATAGCGCGACCAGATCTGCTCGAGAGCCGGATAGAGCACGGATCGGCGCACCGGCTCCAGCAGCACCTCGCCTCCGGAGACGATGATGCGTCCCTTCACCGATTCTCCGGCGGGGGACGTCACCATCATGCTCTCCGGAAGATGGTCGATGATCCGGGGAACGTTGGTCTGCGACTGTCCCACCACCTGCTCGAGTCCGTCCCGCACATAGGGGCGGAATCGGTCGTCATAGCAATGACGGCAGCGTCGATGGCACAGCCACGTCAGCACAAAGTAGATCGATTCCATGCGTCGTCGCCCGATGCACAGGGGGAGAGGCTCATATGACCTGCATTTCCCCTGTGACGCAACATCGCGCCGTCATGGCCGGATGTGAGACCAACGTGTCGAAGGGCGTCGCCGTTTGGCTTCTTGGTCGCTCAAACCGTGGGGCGATGAGGGCCTCTATGCATTCGGCACTGAAACAGCAGCTTCCGCCGCACCGGGATTTCGGCTGCACCCCCTGAACGGCGACCGTGCGGGTCAGTGGAGCGTCCGCGTCTCCGGAAATTGGCGCGTGGTGTTCCGCTTCGAGAACGGTGAGGCCGTGGGCGTGGGCATGATCGATTGCCACTGATTGAAGGGAGTGCTGACCATGAACGACGTTGCAAGCGAGCGCGTTGGCCCGATGCTGAACCCGCCGCATCCGGGCGAACTGATCCGCGAGAGCATGGACGACGAGGGCTGGAACGTCTCCGAGACGGCGGCTCGGCTGCGAGCGCGGCACGCTGTCGCGCCTGCTGAACGGCAAGGCCGGTGTATCGGCAGATATGGCGCTGGCGCTGGAGGACATCGGCTGGGGTATCGCCGATCACTGGATGCGAATGCAGGCGAGCTTCGAACTTGCGCAGGCCCGCCGGAGCCGGGCCACTGCCGAGGAGCGCGCGGGCGTTCTGTGCGCATGATCAGGCGGCGCGCCGGCGTTGCCGGACAGGACACCGTCCCGCCTGTTGCCGTTCGTCCGCTTCAGGTCGGCAGCTCGCCGCCCGCTGTGCGGGGTCGCCTAGAACACCTGATCCACCATGAAGAAGAATCGCATGCGCAGACGATTGATGTCGGACGGCTCAACAGGAACACGGATCAGCGGAGTGTCCAGCGCCAACGAGATCACGAGCGCGACAGATGGGCGAATTGGTGGCTGTATCACCAGGGCGGGAGGCTATTGGCCGTGTTCGCCCTGCAGGGTGATGGCAACGAGATCGCCGCGCCTTACTCTTGGTGCCCAGCTTCGAGAGTGTCGAGAAGTTCGGCTGCGGTGGCATCCATGAATTGCATGAGTTCAGGATCAGCAAGGTTGGCTTCATTGACGATCGCTGCCCGGCGAGCGCACTCATCGGCAAAGTCTGGCGCACGGGTATCGGGAACCCAAACCTGGATTGGCCGCAGACCCTGGGCCCTGAGTGCGGCTCGGTTCTTTTCCATGCTCTGCGCGCCAGGGGACATGGTTCTTCCTGTCAGGACATCGAGCGTTACATGGAACGCATTTGGCGGTTGCCGGCACTTGCCATGGTCCCTCGACGTTTCTCACGCCAATGTTTCACAGGGAACCAGCGCTTCCTTCATGACTGCATCCACCTTCGCCTCCCGCACCAGGCCTTTCGAAATCTGCATGTCGAGCCGCACCGTCGGCTCGTCTCCATTGTGGTCCTGGCCCATGATTCCTCCCCTTGTCTCCGAATCTGGCGCCGCCCCGAATGCGCGTTCCTGCCACCGTCTCCATGCCGTTCTCCGTGATCGCCCTGCGTCCTGTCGTGACGGCTGTTACTGACCGGCGTTATCCGCGCATGCGGGTACCTCGGGGATCGTAGGCTGCCTGTTTCAGGGGGCGCATCGGGAGTTTCCTCTGGCCCAGTCGGATCTCGTAGGATCCTTCGAGCAGCGCCCGGAACGGTGCGCCACGCGGGCAGGCGACGTAGCCCATGCTGAGTGAAAGCCCGGTTCGAAATCCGCGGCAACCCGATGTGGTGTGGCCGACGAGAACCCCGTCGCGATAGATGGGTTCATCGTGGAGCAGCATGGGCTCGGCATCCTCGACGGCGAACATCAGGAGGTGGCGTTCCACACCCGTCTCGCGCCGTCGATGCAGCGCGTCGTGACCGAGGAATCCGCCCGGCTTGTCCCAGGCGACGGCGAACGCTAGACCGGCTTCAAGGGGTGTGGAGTCCGGTCCCAGTTCATGCCCCCAGTGACGGAAGCCCTTTTCGATTCGGCAACTGTCGAGGACCAGCATTCCCGCATGTGAGAGATCATGGCTGACGTCGGCTTCGACGAGGGTCTCGTAGACGTGGCCGGCGTACTCGACCGGAACGCCAAGCTCCCAGCCCAGTTCGCCGGCAAAACTGATCCGGGTGGCGCGTACCGGCGCCATCCCCAGGGTGATGTGTTGAATCGTTGCAAACGGGAACGCCTCCGAAGACAGATCCGCATCCGTCACCCGTGACATCAGATCACGGGAGAGAGGCCCCATGAGGCCGAGAACACACTCGGTCATGGTGGCATCGCTGATCGCGACGTCGAGCTCCAGCCTGGCCCGTTGCCGTTCAATCCAGGCGAGATCCTTCTGGCGTGTCGCTGCGCCGCTCACCATGCGAAAATCTGTCACGCTTTCACGCGTGACCGTGACGTCGGCCTCGATTCCTCCGTGGCGGTTCAGCATCGGCGTGTAGACGACCTTGCCCTCGGCGACGTCGACGTCGTTGGCGCAGAGTTGCTGCACCAGAGCAAGGCAATCACGCCCGGAAAGGTCGATCTTCGTGAAGGGAGAGAGATCAAGAAGTGCGACCCGATCACGGATCGCTGCCCCCTCCCTGGCGGCAGCTGGCCACCAGCACTGCGGACCGTAGCTGTAGCGGAACGAACGTTCATCTTGCGTGGTAGCGAACCAGAGGGGTCGTTCCCACCCGGCGGTCTCGCCAAGGAAGGCGCCGGCCCGTTCGTTGTGGTCGTGCAGGACGGAGCGACGGAGGCCCCGCGCCGTGGCCATCTGCCGTAACGGCCAATGCATGGCAAGCTGGTTGGCGACGGCTTCGTCCATGCGCCGAACGAGAAACGATGTCGATGCGGCGCTTCGGTCGAACCGGGCAATATCGACCTCCCAGAGATCCATCGGAGGTTCGCCCGCTTCGATCCACTCCGCCATCGCCTTGCCTATTCCCGCGGACGACATCATGCCGATGGAGTTCATGCCCGCCGCGACATAGAAGCCACGAAGATAGGGAGATTCTCCCATGAGCTGCCTGGTGTCGGGGGTGAAGCTCTCCGGCCCGTTCATGAAGTGCTGAATGCCGGTTTCGGCCAGACACGGCATGCGGTGCAGACCCGCACTCATGAAGGGTTCAAACTGATCCCAGTCCTCGGGCAACTCGAGGAATGCGCGATCACCATCAGGGCCTGTGGCATCCCACACCTTTGGGCAGGGTTCGAATCCGCCCAGGACCACCTTTCCCGTGTCGCCCTTGATGTAGATGCCGTTGTCGAGGTCGCGAAACACGGGCAATGGATCGCTAAGTCCGCTCATGGGCTCGGTGACCACGTACATGTGCTCGACGGCCTGCAATGGCACGGGAACCCCCGCCATACGCCCGATCTCGCGCGCCCAGGCGCCCGCGCAGTTCACCACGCTCTTGCAGCGAATGGTCTCGCCGCTGGAAAGCAGGACGGAGCGGACGGAGCCTTGTTCGGTGACGATTCCGGTGCAGGCCACGTTCTCGGCAATGCGTATGCCGGCGGCACGTGCACCCTTCGCATAGGCCATACAGAGATCGACAGGATTGGCCTGGGCATCCCCGGCAACCCACAGGGCGCCGGCAAGATCGCGCGTTTGCAGGAAGGGTGCTTCTCCAGCGACCTCAGGCGGGGTCAGGACGCGGACGGCCAGACCCATCATCTCGCCCGTTGCGGCAATCCGGCAGAGTTCTTCCATACGCTCGCCGGTCGTCGCAAGCCAGTAGCCCCCCGTCTCGCGAAAGCCGGTGTCCTGACCCGTTTCCTCCTTCAGACGTGGCAGGAGTTCAAGGGCATAGGCAGCAAGGCGCGTGAGGTTCATGCTGGCTCGCAATGGACCGATAATGCCCGCTGCATGCCAGGACGTGCCGCTGGCCAGCTGGTTGCGCTCAATGAGAAGAACGTCGTCCAGGCCAAGTCGCGCCAGATGGTAGGCGATCGACAGGCCGGTCACGCCACCGCCGATGATGACAACCTGTGCAGTCCGCTGGTGCGACGTCGATGCCATGGTCTTCAGACCAGTCGGCCCTGGAGGAAGCCGACCCTCGGTTTCCATTCGCGGGGCATGAGACCAGAGCAACTCCGGTCTGCCCCGCTCATGACATGCTCCCTGGCATGGTAGCATTGAGGGGAAGGTTTCGGCCCCTGAACGGTGTTTTCTTCTCTGGAAGCCGGCGCATCAATCGGACTTGCGAATGGCTTCGAGACGCCGGGCGACGAAATCGTCGATTCCCTCGCGCACCGCCTGATCCATTGGTGGTGGCTCGTACTGCGCCAGCATCTCCTTGAACCGGGCATTGAGACGCTGATGCTGCCAGCGTGACCCGTCCGCCGTCCACTGCTCGAACGTCGAGTTGTCTGCGGTGTCGGAAAGAAAGTTGGCCGTCTCGAAATGACGCAGGGTGTGCGCACTGCCGAGAAAATGGTGGCCAGGTCCGACCTCCCTGATCGCATCGAGCGCCTGCGCTTCGGGCGAAAGGTCGACTCCGGCGGCGAACTTCTGCAACGCCGCGCAGCGGTCGGCGTCCATCAACGTCTTTTCGTATCCCATCGTCAGCAGGCCTTCGAGACAGCCCGTGGCGTGAATGATGAAGTGCACGCCTGCCATGAACGCTCCGAGCAGCTGGGTCGCGCTTTCGTAGGCCGCCTGGGCATCCGGCACCTTCGATGCGGTGAGTGCTCCGACGGAGTGAAATGGAACGCCAAGACGTCGGGCGAGGGCAGCGGCGCACATCTGGATCTGCATTCCCTCAGGTGTGCCGAAAGTCGGTGCACCGGTCTTGAGAGAGATCGGACTCGAAAAGGTGCCGAAGACGCACGGCGCACCGGGCCGAATGAGCTGAATCAGCGCGAGTCCCGCCAACGCCTCGGCCAGCAACTGCGCCAATGTGCCGGCGACCGTCACCGGGCTCATGGCGCCGGCGAGGATGAACGGCGAGACCACGACGGCCTGACCTGCACGCGCATAGACCTTGAGCGCTCCAAGCATCGTGGCGTCCAGGACCAGCGGCGCGTTGCTGTTGACCACGCTGTAGATGCAACAGTGCGTGTCCACGAATCGGTCTCCGAACACGATCCGGGCCATGTTCACGGTATCCTCGGCTCGTTCGGGAGCGGTTACCGCGCCCATGAACGGCTTGTCGTTCAGGGTCAGGTGAGCGCGAATCATCGACAGGTGCCGCTCGGTTACCGGCAGGTCGACCGGCTCGCACACCACTCCCCCCGAATGATGGACACTCGCCAGCAGGTAGTGGAGCCGGGTCAGGTTCTCGAAGTCCGCAAGCGTCGCATACCGGCGCCCGGCGTCCATGTCGTGCACGAATGGCGGACCGAAACTCGGGCAGAAAAGTGAGTTGTTGCCACCGATGCGAACGGAACGCTCCGGATTGCGGGCATACTGCACGAACTCGCGCGGTGCGCTCGCTTCAATGGTTGCGCGGCAGTGTCCAGGCTCGAACCGTACCCGCTCGCCTTCCACCCGAGCGCCGGCTTCGCGCAGGATCGCGAGCACCTCCGCATCACCACGAAACTCCATCCCGATCTCGGCGAGGATCAGATCGGCATTGCGCTCGATCAGCGCCAGTCCCTCCTCGTCGAGCAGTTCGAAGACGCCCACGTTGCGTTGGATGTACGGCGGCGCGGCCAGCCTCGCGGCCCGGACCTCCTGGCCGCGTGCGGTGCGTCGGGCCGCGCTGCCACCACGGCGTGTGGACGTTGTTGGAGGCGTCGGTGCACCCATGTCACAACCCCCGCAGGCGAGCATTCGTGGGGTCGTAGGGCGCATCGCGGAGTACTTGCGCGTGCACCTCGTGACCCGGCAACCCTACACGCAACTCGTCTGCCGGGTCGGGTGCGCCCTCCCGGAACCATGCAAGCGCGAGGCTCGCTCCCACCCGATGTCCAAACGCGCCGGATGTCACGAGGCCGACGGCTTCCCCGCGGCGAAAGACCGTGTGCATGCCGAACGCATCGACGCCATGGTCCTCGAGTTCGAGCAATGCCATGCGCCATGGCCTTCTGGCCTCGCGCTCGAGCATCCGGTCACGGCCGACGAACGACCGGCCCGAGGTTCTGACGAGATGTCCAAGTCCCGCTTCGAGCGGCGTGCGCTCCGTGCCGAGGTCGAGGCCGAATGCCCGGTAGCCCTTCTCGAGCCGCATGGCGTTGAGGGCGAAGGCGCCAAAGTGCACAACATCGTGGCATGCACCTTCCTCGACCACCGCGGCGTACAACTCTCCCAATCGCGGCATTGGAGCGTGCAACTCGAACCCTGGTTCGCCGGCGTAGGATACGCGCAGGGCGTGCACCGCCACTCCCGCCACTTCCAGTTGGCGCGCAGTCAGCCACGGAAACGATCCGGCGTCGAGATTCGTGCACGTGAGCCGGCCGAGGAGTGTCGGAGCTGCGGGACCCATCACCGCCAGCACGCCACGTTCGGCCGTCACGTCCTCCACCAGAACCTCCAGACGATCCGAGCGTGAACGCAGCAGGTCCAGGTCATGGCGTGCGGATATCGCGGCACTCGTCAGATAGAACCGGTCACCGTCAAGGCGCGTCACCGTGAATTCGGCTGCCACTCCTCCGGACGGGGTCAGCACGTGCATGAGACCGAGTCCCTCCACGGTTTCCGGCGCCCGGTTGGCTCCGAGACTCGAGAGCCACTCGACCGCGTCCGGTCCCGAGATTTCGAACTTGGCAAGGGCCGAGAGCTCGGCGACGCCCACGGAGGCGCTCACCCTCCGGCACTCCTCGGCGACGGCGCCGAACCAGTTGCATCTGTGAAAGGAGAGCTCCGGCTCGCGCTCGCTCTCGTCGCGCGCAAAGTAGTTGGGCCGCTCCCACCCGTTGACACTGCCCATCACCGCTCCCGCTTCGAGTAGCGGCCGGTAGAGCGGCGTGGTGCGTACCGGCCGCCCGGCCGGGAGCTCCTCGCCGGGGTAATGGATGGCGAACTGCCGGGCGAAACATTCGGTTGCCTTGGCCACCCGGTAGTCGCGATCTGCCCAGGCGCCGAAACGACGCGGGTCGACAGCCTGCGCATCCATCGGTGGCTCTCCGGCGACGATCCACTCGGCAAGAAACCGTCCCGCGCCTCCGCCTTCCATGACCCCCATGCTCGAGCCCGTGAGCAGCCAGCTGTTCGGCAGGCCGAATGCCGGGCCGATGAGAGGATTCGCGTCCGGCGTGAAGGTGATCGGACCGTTGACGATCGAACGGACCCCGCCTTCGGTCAGCGCCGGCACGCGGCGCATCGCGCACTCCACGATGGGCTCGATCCGGGCGAGGTCCGGTTCCAGCAGTTCCATGCCGAATCCTGCCGGAACGCCGTCAACCGACCAGGCCCTGGCGTCCTTCTCGTAAGGGCCGACGATGAGACCGTCCCGTTCCTGGCGCACGTACCAGCTCTCTTCGGGGTCGCGGATGATGGGGAGTTCGCGCGCCAGGGCCGCAACGGCCCCAATTCGACTGGTCACTAGGTACTGGTGCAGCATCGGCACCACGGGGAGATCCATTCCCGTCAGCGCGCCGACCTCGCGGCACCACGTTCCTGCCGCGTTCACGAAGTGCTCGGCACGGACACTGCCCTTCGCCGTCGTCACCCGCCATCCGGCGTCACCGCCCACTGGCTCGATCGACTCCACTGGGCAGTGACGATGGATTGACGCTCCGCCGCGCCGCGCCCCTGCCGCCATGGCCTGCGTCGCCTGACTTGGGTCGACGTGACCATCGTGCGGCTCGTAGATCGCGCCGGCGAGACCATTCACCCGGGCCAGCGGATGCAGTTCGCGCACCTCGTCCGGTCCGATGATGTGAAACTCGCAACTGGTGAAGCGTCCCAGACCCTGAACATGGGCAAACTCGTTGAGGCGATCCCGGGACCGGGTGATGCGCAGTGCTCCTGACGGGTGGAAATCGACATTGACACCGGTCTCCTCCGCAAGTTGTTCGCGGTAAAGACGCACGCTGTGCGCTCGCATCTCCATCACCGTGGGGTTGTGCGCGAAGTGCGTGCAAAGTCCCGCCGCGTGCCAGGTCGAGCCGGCTGTCAGTTCACTTTTCTCGAATAGCACAACCTCCCTCCAGCCGAGCCGGGTCAGGTGATACAACGCCGAGACCCCCATCACGCCGCCGCCGACGATCACGACTCTTGCGTGTGATGGCACCGCCGCACACATCTCCCTAGGTACCCAACGCGACGGCGTCGAGCCGTCCCTGCATGGTAGGCGATGGATGCCAAAGGCGATTCACCGTGCCTGTGGCGTGCCCTGTCCATCGCCAGTTTCGGGTCGGCTGGGAGTTGGAGCCGAATCGGCAGGACTCCGTCCTGGCACGCGCGACAACGGCTCCGCCAGACAAGGAGGCGTTCGAAACGCTTCGGATGTTCTGCTCGATGAGCGCTCGGCTCTCGATGAGTCGATCAGACATCCTCCACTCTACGCCAGCTGCGAGCAGAGTACTGTTCGCCCTGACACCGTACCAGCAAGACCGGGCGTCTCAGGGTGGCGGGAGAGTGAGGCCGGAACTTCTCAGGGGGCTCAACGATGGATGGAGTCCTGTATTGTCCTGTCGTAGCTGGGTGGCTGCGGTGATACACTTCGAGGGACAGATGATGGGGCACTGGATGCTCCTTGTTTGCGATTGTTGCGGCGTATGACACTGATCCAGCGGCTTCCGGACGTACGCTGGCAGTCCTGAACGACCGGGGAAGAACCAAAGATGAGTGATCTTGAAGCGGGTTGTGTCGGCGCCATGGCGACGGACTGGACCACGGATGGCATCGTTGCCAGACGCGAAAAGTACTATGCGGCGTCACAGCGCAAGTTTGTGCCCTACGAAACACCTCTCATCTTCCGCCGGGGCAGGGGCCAGTATCTGTGGGACGAGACCGGCAAGAAGTACATCGATCTCCTGGGTATGAATCTGTGCATTTCGGTGGGGCATGCACATCCTGCAGTGGTGCAGGCGGCACAGGAGCAGATCGCCGAACTCACTCACTGCACGACGATGTTCTATCATCCAGTGCCCGCCCATCTGGCCGAGGAACTCACGGCTACCATGCCGGATGGTGAGGACTGGGTTGTCCACTTCACAAACAGCGGTTCCGAGGCGATCGATCTTGCGTTGCTGATGGCGCGCAGCAGCACCGGCAACTCCGATATGCTGGCATTGCGCAACAGTTATCACGGCGCCACATTCGGCGCTCAGGCACTGACCGGAATCAGCGGCTTTCGCCATCCGGTGCCGCAGCTGGGCGGTATCACCTTCGTGCCGGAACCGAACCAGTACCAGGGCGTCTTCGGCGCCGGTGTCGAACCTTATCTCGCCGAGATCGACCGTGCCATCAATTCATCCACCAATGGCAGACTGGCCGGCATGATCATCGAGCCGGTGCAGGGCTATGGAGGTATTGTCCCGATGCCGCCCGGCTATCTGCAAGGCGCGTTTTCCCGGGTTCGTGCGGCAGGTGGATGCTGTATCGTCGACGAGGTCCAGGCCGGCTTCGCTCGTACGGGCGACAACTTCTGGGCGTTCGAGGCTGACGGTGTCGTGCCGGATATCGTCGTGATGGCCAAGGGTATCGGAAACGGTGTCCCTCTGGGTGCTGTCGTCGCCCGGCGAGACATTGCCGAGTGCATGGCCGACAAGTTCCTCTTTCACACCTATGGGGCGAACCCCGTGGCCTGTGCGGTCGGGCGCGCTGTCCTGAAGGTCATTCGCGAGGAAGGGCTGCAGGAAAATGCACGCAACGTGGGTGCTGCACTGGCTGGTCGTCTTGCAGAGCTGAAGCAGAAGTATCCGGTGATCGGTGACGTGCGGGGCCGCGGACTGATGCTGGCCATCGAATGCGTCAAGGACCGCGCCACACGGGAACCGGACACCGAAATGACGGCACGCGTGTTCGAGATAACGCGGCAGGAGGGACTGGTCGTCAGCAAGTCAGGACCCTACCGCAGTGTACTGCGCATGGTGCCGCCTCTTTGCCTGTCGATGGACGATGTACCAGTCGTCGCGGAACGCCTGGACCGAAGTTTTGCCGCCGCCTCGAACTGAGACCTGATCAGGCCGGCTGCCGCCGCGTATCCGGGAGTTCGGATTCGAGCAGCTTGAACCGGGAGGTGATGAAGGCATCCCGTTCCCGACCACGCAATTTGTTACCCTCCGAAAGGACAGAGACCACGCTTGCAAGCCGCTCTTTCATCAGAACGGCATCGTCCTTCCCTGCAAGGGCAGGTATGCGCAGGATCGTGTCGCCCGACCATGTGGGGATCGGTCCCGGGCCGCCTTCGGTTGGCTGGCGCGGTTCACGGCCCTGGCCGAGGGCGCGGATGTCGCGGCGCAGACGCCGCCTGAACCGGGTCACGCCCTTGTCCGATGTTGCCAAGTGTTCCTTGCCGTGAACGACGATCGGGCCAAGGCTTACCATGGCCTCGTAGTCACCGGGGTTGCGTTGGCGTTCCTCAGGCGGCCGGTCGAATACCTCGCCCTGTTCCAGTCTCTCTATGTCGGCCGGATTGTTGTAGCGCACCGGATCGGCCCGGTCGCCGAAACAGGCCCAGGCGACGACCTTTGTGTTGCGATCATCGACCGGAATGCACCAGCGGAAGAACGTGTTGCGACCGAAGTAGCGTATGCGCGTGCCGTCCATCTCATGAACCGCGCCTGACTGGGTCATGTTGGGAGGTTTTCCTGTCCCAACAGGTTTTCCTGTACGCGAAACCAGAGGTTGTCGCCTACACGCCGGGTGATCGTGCAGTAAACGGACTGATCGTTCTCATGATATGTCACATCGCCTAGAATACCCCAGTTCTCGGAGAATTGCGGTCCGTTGACGAGGGTATGGAGAAACATAGAGTGGACGGGATCGACGCCGTTCTCGGTCACCTGGAGCCAGTTGCAGGGGAATGAGCAGGTGTAGGGGACCATCTCGATCCCCGGTACATCGAACGTGTCGAAGACCGGAAACTCCGGCAGCAGATCGGGTGGGCCCATATAGGCAAAGATAAGTCCCTTGTACTCCCGCACCGGGTAAGCGCCCTGGCGCACCGTTCTGTAGAGCGGCGAGTTCTGGGGCTCGGCCGGAGCCTCCAGCAGCGTGCCATCGATGTCGTAGAGCCAGCCGTGATAGCAGCACCGGATACCTCGTTCCTCGACACGGCCATATTCAAGCGACGCCCGGCGATGGGCACAGTGTTTCCTGAGCAGCCCGAGTCGGCCTGACCGGTCCCGGAACAGAACAAGGTCTTCGTTCAGAATCCTGATGGCGAGCGGCAGGTCCCCGAGTTCCGAGGCCAGGGCGATTCCATGCCAGAAACGCCGCAGGTATCCACCTGCCGGCGTCCCGTGCCCAACAAGGGTGAGTTCAGGTTCCGCGCTTGCGTCTTCGCGGTCGTGGTAGGCCGTGTACCGTGTGCCAGGTGTGGAATCATGCATGACATAGCCTCCCCGAACCGGCTTGTCTGTCATGTGACATCATACGCCCATGCAACCGGAAACACGGCGCGCCACCAGCGACAGGGGCCGGAAAGCCACGACGCCGGAGGCTGTCCCCTGAAACGGAGCATGAGACCAATGTGGCAATCAGGCAAAGAGGGGCCGCCGCCGCGGCAGGGCCGGCGTACACATGCGGTCCGAATGGTCCGTTTGTCATCGTGAAGTCCGATGTCGCTCTTGCAATCGCATGTCAATCGCTCTTGCTGCTTCCCTGCACAATCCTGTCAATCACCATGGCACACAGGAGAATGGCCAACCCTGCCAGAAGGCCATCGCCGACGGCGGCGTACTGGAGCGCGGTCAAGACATCGCCGCCGAGGCCCTTGGCGCCGATGAGGGAGGCAATGACCACCATGGAGAGACACATCAAAATGGTCTGGTTGATGCCTGTCATGATCGACGGAAGCGCCAGAGGCAGATCTACCTTGAAGAGGAGGAACCAGCGGGTCGCCCCATAGGCGAGCGCCGCTTCCCGCACGGAGTGGGGGACACCCTGCAGGCCGAGTGCCGTCAGGCGCACCACTGGAGGAATGCCGAACATCAGCGTTGCCACGATGCCCGCAGGCTTGCCAATCCCGAAGAGGGCGATCACCGGGATGAGGTAGACGAAGGCAGGCATGGTCTGCATGAAGTCAAGAACGGGCCGGACAAGACCGTAAAACTTCGCGTTGCGGCCGCAGACGATGCCGAGCGGAATGCCGAAGAGGATGCACAGGAAGGCTGCCGTGCCGAGCAGGGCCACGGTGGCCATGCTTTCCTCCCAGAAGCCGAGGACGGCAAGATAGGCAAGTGCGGCCCCTGTCATGATGGCCACTCGCCAGCCAGCGAGCTGTCGGGCGAGAACGAGGATGACGATCATGATGATGGGCCAGGGTGTCTCGACCAGTGTCAGTTCGAGTCCGTCCAGGACAATCCGGATGGTACGCGTGATGCCGAAGAAGGCTGTTTCGAAGGTCTCGGCGAACCACTCCATCGTGTTGTCGAGCCAGCGGGCGCTGTCGACCCGCAGGGCGTTGCCAGCCGGGACGCGGGAAAGCCAGTCAGGCGCCTCGGGAGACGAGAAGCGGTAGACGATCATCGGATAGGCAATGAGTACGAGCAGACCAGCAGCGGCGCCTCGCAGGCGGTTGAATGTGCCATCGACTGCCCGGTCCGATCGCCAGCGCACAAAGCGGCGCTCAAGAAACACGTTGGCCAGCATGCCCTCGGCGACCTTCACGAAAAGGAGGAGGCCAAGGCCAATCGCCAGATAGAAGGGCGCCCCTGCCGCCGCGGCAAGGGCGATCTGCTCAGCCTTGTCTGCCGCGGCCGCGATGGACTCGGCGGACTCCAGGAGTTTGTCGGCGTGACTGGCTCCTTCGGCGAAGGCCTGTTCGGCGTCCGTGAAGCGTTGGGCGGCCTGTTCGCGCAACCGGCTGGCGCGAGCAGCCTCTTCGTAGCCCAGGTTGCCGAAGAGCCCGAAGCCGACCTGAACCAGGGCCACCATCTCGGCGAAGAACGATGCCCAGAAGGGTCCGGAAAGACCCCGTGCTCCCATCCATACAGGCCCCAGAAGCGCGGCCGCCCAGTTGAAGGACCAGACAAATCCCCTGGAACGTTCGATCCGGTCGAACTCCAGTCCATAGTAGGCGCCACTGCTGCCGGCAAACTCGCGGGCCAGATCCTGCAGCGATTCATCGTGTGATGCCGAAGTCCTGTCCCCGGCCAGTCTGTGGTCGTGCGTCCCTTGGGCCATGATCATGCGCTTCCCTTGATGCCGCGCAACAACGTGCGTTTGTCGATGATGCCGACCGGAATGGCGTTCTCATCCGTTACGAGGATGGGCTGATCCGTTTCAGCCGCAACATCGATGATCTCCGAGAGCAGGCTGTCGTTGCCCACCTTCGGGAGATCTCCGATATTGGGACGGGTTCCGGTGCGGGATGCGAATATGTCGATCGGTTCCATGAGCGATCGGGCGTGGAGCAGGTTGAGACGCGATATGTGGGCGACGAAGTCGGCGACATAGTCGTCCTTCGGGTTGGTGACGATCTCTTCCGCCCGCCCTGTCTGCACGATTTCGCCATCCTTCATGATGGCGATCCTGTTCCCGATCCTTATGGCCTCATCGAGATCGTGTGTGATGAACACGGTGGTCTTTCCCAGCCGGCGGGACAGCTCCATGAAATCGCTCTGCAGCTGGCGGCGGATGAGGGGATCAAGCGCACTGAAGGGTTCATCCATCAGCAGGATGACGGGGTCAGCTGCAATCGCGCGGGCAAGTCCGACGCGCTGCTGCATGCCACCGGACAATTCGTTGCAGTATCGGTCGCCCCAACCGTCAAGTCCAACCATCGCGAGGGCCTGCTCGGCGATACCGTAACGCCGGTGCTTGGTCACGCCCTGAATCTCCATGGGCAGAGCAACATTGTCCCGCACCGTGCGATGGGGAAGCAGGGCGAAATTCTGAAACACCATGCCGATTTTGCGCGATCGCAGTTCGCGCAGTTCGGCCGGTGTCTTGGTCATGACGTTTTCGCCATCGACGATGACCTCTCCGCTGGTGGGCTCGAGAAGCCGGTTTATGTGGCGAACCAGTGTCGATTTGCCACTGCCCGAGAGACCCATGACGCAGAAGATTTCGCCACGGCTGACGGTGATGTTGGCGTCGGCAACTCCGACGACGCAGCCGAACTGGTCGAGAACCTGGTCCTTTGTGAGGCCGTGTTCGCGAATGGCGTGCAACGCCGCTTGGGCACTGTCCCCGAAGATCTTGTAGACGTGACGGAGAACGATGGCGTCATTCGAATCAGCCAAGGGTCAGTGCCTCCGCGGCTGAAGCGGACGTGGCAGCGTCGAGCCGGCCGCCGGAGTGAATGGATACCGCAGGGAGCGGATTCCTGCCTCCGCCCCGGGGCCGGCCGCTATCGACCGGCCCCTGTCAGGCCAATGTCACTGGCCGACCCAGGACTGCACGGTCTCGGAGTTGGCCTCGACCCATTCGCCGGCGATTTCCACAGGGTCGCGTTCATTGACGATCAGTTCGTAGGCAAAAGCGTTGATGTCGTCCGCGCTGAGCTGGATGTTCCGAAGGAGCTGCACGAGCGCGGGCTGCCTCTCTTCCAGTGCTGCCACGTAACCGATGCGGATCGTGGTTTCCGGGTAGGCCGAAGACACCGAGGAAAGATTGTACCAGTCGGGATCGGCGTTCGGCTGCACCATGACGAACTTGTCCGGATCATGGGCCGGCTCGTCGAGCAGGGAGAGATTGTAGAGGGTGAAGTTGTGGTGGGGTCCGTAGCAGTAGCCGACCCAGGCCCTGTCCGCATTGAAAGCGCGGTCGATGCTGGCCGTGGCCACCGACTCTTCCGCCGCCTGCAGTTCGAAGAACTCCTCGATCCCGTAGTCGCGCGCCCTGATTCTCTCGATATTGGTGCTTTGCCAGCCCTCCGAACCGATCCAGATTTCGCCCATGCCGTCTCCATTGGAATCAAACAGCGAGGCGTTGTCCGGGTTCGACAGGTCAAACACCGACGTAACTCCCTGTTCGATGGCGGCAGGAGTCACACAGTATCCCTGCACACCCAACCAGGGGCGTTCGGAGAGGACAACGGAGCCCTTCTCTTCGACATAGGACGCAACCAGCCCGCCCTGGTTTGGCATCCAGACCTCGGTATGGATATCGACTTCGCCGTCCGCACGGTCGAGCGCTTCCCAGAGAACCGGAACAGCAAGTGGTGGGGCCAGTTCGACATTCAATCCCAGGGCGTGATCGGCTATGGCGCTGACCAGGAAAGCGGAAGCGCGGCCACCGGGAAAGTTCCAGTCGACAACCTTGGCATCCTGTGCCGCTGCCGAACCCACCAGGCTGGCCACCACGAGTCCCGCGAGTGTGCTTGTGGACATTCTTGACATGCATCCCTCCTTGCTTGGCGGGCGCGCCGGTCAAGAATGTCGGACCAACCGCCCGATCGCTTGCATCGTGATCGACCTTGCATTCGATCACGATGCGGCCCCGTTGCTGAACGACGGGAACCTTGTTGCCTGAAACCGTGCATGAGATGGCGGATGTTTGCAACCAGGGACGGAACCCGCTGGTTCAGTCCTTCACCACCGTGCCGATCACGTTGTCGACGACGATGGGCGTATCGAAGAACCGAATGTCCGGTTCGGCGCCGTACATCTCTCTCGCCTGTTCACGAAATGCCGGACCGTGCCACTTCTCCGCTGCCTCCCTGGTCTTCCACAGGTAGACTCCGCCGACCAGACCCTTCTCGACATCGAGAAGGTAGTTCTTCCTGATCAGGTCCGGATTGTCGGCCCAGACCCGGGCGGAGGCGTTAAAGCGCTCCAGGATATCCTTGCGTGTCAGGACACCCGGAAGGCGCAAGGTGACGATTTCGGTGATCACGGATGCCGCTCCCGCTGGATCTGCTCTGCCGGGGGTTCGAACACCGTGCCCAGAAACCCGAGAATCTCTGCATTCGCCCGCCTGGCATCGAGAACCGGCATCATGTGATGCTGTCCGGGCACGATGGCAAGTCTGGAGTCGGGGATTTCGGCTGCCATCCGGCGAGCCATGTCCGGTGTCGAGCCGTCGTCGTTCTCGCCGGTCATGAGGAGCGCGGGGCAGGAAACAACGCCAAGCTGTCCCACGATCTCCGGTCCAGTGGAGACAAAGACGCGATGGGCCTTGCATTTTGCCGTGAAGTTGCCGTCGAGGATCCATCCCAGGATCTCCCCGACAATTTCTGGCCGTTCTGCATGATCTGCCGCGGTGAACCAGCGCTCGCGTCCCGATGCGACGG
This sequence comes from Alphaproteobacteria bacterium, assembly GCA_965207785.1. Lineage (GTDB taxonomy): Bacteria > Pseudomonadota > Alphaproteobacteria > SP197 > SP197 > SP197. The sequence goes on from CBDBNO010000012.1 coordinate 751,229, forward strand.
CGTGTTCGGCGCCTATGGCACAATTCTGCTCGTAGCGATGCCTCACGCGTGCTGCCTGTTGCGGTGTGCGATCGTAGACGGTGTTCAGCAGCATCAGGCCGGACAACTCGGTATGCCGCCTGATCGCATAGGCCTGGGCAATCAGGCCTCCCATCGAGAATCCGCCAAGAACCGGCCGACCTTTGCCGCGAACCATGGTGACCACATCGTGCATTTGGGTGACAAAGTCCTCGAGTGATCGCGGTCCGACAGGATCCGGTGCATCACCGTGTCCCCACATGTCGAAGCAGCAGACACGGTAGTGCTCCGCCAGGGCCTCGACCTGGGAAGCCCACATCCGATGATCCATCAGGACGCCATGTGCCAGGATGATCGTGGGGCCACGACCGCTTGTCCAAACAGGCGTCCCATTGGGTGTCGTGTGTCGTGTCCGTGCGGACGTCAAGCCGGCTCACTGCTGCAGGCGGTGGGCGAAGGAGTCCCGACGGAACAGCGTCATGATGTCGGGATCCACCTTGACGTGGATGATGACCGGCGTATCGGCGCGCAAGGCCTCGCTCATGGCATCGGCCACGCTTCCCGGTTCCTCGCAGTAGAAACCGGTCGCTCCATATAGTCTGGCAAACTCGTCATAACGGGGGTTGAGCGTGTCGCAACCGATGTAGCGTCCCTGATAGTAAGTGCGTTGATAGGCTTTCTCCGCGCCCCAGCAACCGTTGTCCATGACCACGGTGATGGTTCTGATTCCGGACTGAACCGCAGTCGAGAACTCTCCCAGGACCATGCCGAAGCCGCCATCTCCATGAAGGGAGATCACAGGGCGCCCGGGACTCGCACACTTGGCGCCCAGACCACAGGGGAACGAAAACCCGACCAGTCCGTAGTCCAGCGTGGTCAGCATGCTGGGCGTGTCGCCGTAGTATCTGAGCTTGTCCGTGACCTGGAGGCAGAGTGTGCCTGCGTCGAGCGTGTAGAGGGCGTTGTCGGGCGCAGCCTGGCGCAACTCCGTGAAGAGGCGGTCGGGTTTGAGTGGCATGGACGTGTCGTTGCCCGCTTCCTCGCGGCTTCGCCACAGCTCCTCAATCTGTTTGCGGATCCCGTCCGTCCAGTCATGCCAGGGTACTTCGAAGCCAGCCATGGCCACGGCCATCGCGGAGGCGGCGGAGCCCGCATCGCCAAGCATTCCGATCTCAACGGGAAAGTGCCTGGCAAGTGCTGACGGGTCGATGTCGACCTGGATGATCTTCGCGTCCGGATTGATGTCGTTGTAGGCAAAGAAGGTGGTGTTGAAGGAAAGCCGGGTGCCGAGCGCCAGGATGACATCCGCATTCCGGGACGCTGAACTTGCCACTTCGTTGCCTCGTGGCCCGACCTGTCCGGCATAGAGCGGGTGATGGCCGGACACGACATCCGGGTGACCGGCTGACGCAACGACCGGAATCCGGCAGAGTTCCGACAGGTGGCAGACCGCATCGGAGCCGTGTCCCCACTTGATGCCGGCACCAGCGAGAATGACCGGTGAGCGGGCGGACCTGAGCACGTCGCAGGCACGTGTGATTGCAGACGGATTGATGGTCCCGACCGGTGATCCCGCGTTGTAATCCGGCGCCGTGATCCGGGTTTCCGTCTGGGCCGAGAACAGGTCGCGCGGGATATTGACCACCACCGGTCCACGCCGGCCGGATGTCGCGGACTGCAATGCTTCCGTGATCGCCATGCCGACCCGGTCAGGGTTCATGACGGTAATGGTGCGCTTGACCACGGGAGAAAACAGGTTGTGCTGGTCGACCTCCTGCATCGTGTCGCGATGAAAGTGACTTGAGGTCACCAGTCCGGTGATCGCCACAACCGGAGAATAGGCCAGCTTTGCCTGTGCGAGGCCGCTTACCATGTTGACGGAGCCGGGACCGGCCTGGCCTGCCAGGAACACACCGGGCGTGCCCTTCACCCTGCCGAAACCGTCGGCCATGTGGACGCCGGATGCCTCGTGCCGGACACCGACGTAGGTGATGTCGTCCTGCACGTCATAGAGCGCGTCATACACCTCCATCGTTGTTGAACCGAGGAGGCCAAAGACATGCGATATGCCGGCGATACGCAACGCCTCCACAACGGCGGCTCCGCCATACATTCCCGTTGCTCCCCTGGTTCGACGACCGTGGTGACTTGGAACCTTCCGGCCCATCCCGTATCCACCGTCACAGGAGGCCGGGACCAAGGAGTGTATGCGTCCCTACGCGCAGATGTCGATGAATCCAGCCACGCAAGGATGTGACCCTGTCCGATCCTCAAGCCATCGATGAGCGGGGTGTCGCGACCTCGTGGAAGATATCAAGGTCATTCAGCGGATCGGCGGGCTCAGTCTCCCTTCTGGTGCAGTGTCCCGTGAAGTTCAGAGGATGCTGAACCGCCTGCGGTTCGGCATTCGGTTATGGACCGCAGGGGCGACCTGACCTATTGATGGCGTCTTCGCATGTCAGGATGTCGTGGAGCGAGGCGATGGTCTGGACCGACGAGATGATCCGCCAACTCGAGGAGTTGTGGGCCAAGGGCACCAGCGCATCGGCCATAGGAAAGGAGCTTGGTGTTTCCAAGAACGCGGTGATCGGCAAGTCGCGCCGCCTCAAGCTGCCGGCACGGCCATCGCCGATCGTCAGGGCGGGCGAGAAGAAGAAGCCGGCGACCGGAACCACCCCGAAGCAACAGCAGCGCATCACCGACATCATCGAATTGACGGCACATCTGTGCCGCTGGCCGTTTGGCAATCCCGACGAGGATGACTTCTACTTCTGCGGCAAGGCCGTGGTCCCGGGCAAGCCCTACTGCCAGGAACACAGCGACATCGCCTATGTCGCCAAGTCGGGCTCGCGCGACCGCGCATCCTGAACCGGTGTCCGGACGCGGTCAGTAATCGATGGCCGTGATCTCGATTTCACGCTGTCCCTTGGGTGTCGCGAAGGAGACGTCATCCCCCGATTCCCGTCCCATGAGGGCACGCGCGATCGGACTCCTGATGGAGATCAGGCCTAAGTCGGTGTCGGCTTCATGCTCACCGACGATGCGGTAGGTCGCCTCGTCCCCCGTGTCGAGGTCGATCACCGTGACCCGGGCCCCGAAGGCGACCCTGTCCCGGGGTTGCCGGTCCGGGTTGATGACCTGTGCCTCGCCGAGGACGCCTTCAAGCTGCCTGATGCGCGCTTCCACGAATCCCTGACGGTCCTTGGCCGCGTGATACTCGGCATTTTCCTTGAGATCGCCGTGTTCGCGCGCCGCCTCGATGGCCCGGGAGATGGCATGACGCTCGCTGTTCTTGAGGCGTTTCAACTCACGGGACAGGCGTTCAAAGCCCTCTTGTGTCATGGGGTGAGTCACCTTGGGCTCGCTCCTTTCGCATCACTCCCGCCACGTGTCATGGCACCGGTCGCGGTCCGGCGTCAACGCCTGGCGGACCACAAAAAAAGAGATCAACATCGCTGGCACTCCGGTCCATAATGTGCCGCCGCTTTGTCCAGCAGTCGGGAGGATGCCCGATGGTACACCTCGTCAGCTTTGACCCCGGCGTTGAAGAACGTGTGCGCTTCATCGAGGAAACCAGTCCCGGCGACATCGTGGACAGGACACTCGACCGCCTTGAAGCCGGTGAGGACGCGCAGGATCTCGTGGTTGCCGCGGCCCTTGCGGTGTCGCGGTCGAGCGAACTTCCAGCCGGGCATCATGGCGGACCGATCCATCCCGTGGCAGGCATTCACGCCGTGCTGTCGATGATGGACCGGCTCGATGGCGAGGACAGTCAGCTGCCCGCCATCCAGAGCGTGGCGCTGGCCTGCAAGCACATTCACCTGCCGTCCATGGGGCCGACCGCCATGGTCCGGTTCGACGATCTCAATCGGGACGTCAGTCCGGAGAGGATACTCGAACGACTCTCCGACTCTGTCCGGCGACATGAGAAGCGCCTTGCCGAACGGGCACTGACGCTCGCTTGCGAGACCGTGTCGCCTGGCCGGATTCTCGATTGCCTGCTGCCGGTGGCGCTTGAGCGCAACGTGCTTGACGATCACTACTTCCTCTACCTCATCTACGCCATGCGCGCCCTTGACGGAATCGGCTGGCAATGGGGACCGGTGCTATTGCGCCCGGTGGTCAGATACCTGGCGCGTCATGCGCCGTTCTCCGGCTTCGGGGAATTCGACCAGCAGGCGATCGATGACGGCATTGCCTTTCACAAGAGGCTCGGTGAACTCGATGCGCTGATGGACACCTATCACCTCACGCCGGAAACCGTGCCCCTGAGGACCGGTTCGTCCGAAACGGCAGCGATCGAAGAACTCGCGGACAGGGTGGGTGCTGTTCGGTCGATTGCGGAGCTGCCCGGGATGGTCGCCGAGGCCATGGGGAGTGGCCTCTCGCTGGAGGGAACCTGCGAGGCACTCTCCATCGGTGGGGCCCGGATCTTTCTGCGTTCCCACACCGCCAATCCCTTCGACGTCCACATTCACACCGGCATCTCCGCGCGGCGTTACGTGATCGGATTTCCGGAGGTCTCGTTCCGCTCGAAGTGCCTGGCGCTTCTCGGCTGGGCATGGAGTTACGAGATCCGCTATCTCGACTCCACCCTGACCTGGGAATGGCAGGGGAGCGAACCTGCTGTCGTTGAACCAGCCAAGGTCCTGCTGGACCGAATCGAGGAGACGATCCTCGCAATCGACGGCTACGACGTCACGAGGCTCGAGGTTCCGATCAATGAGCTGGTCGCCCAGGATGCGGTCCGCGATGTCGTGGATCTCGCTCGCGCCTTTGTCCAGGCGGGGTACGATACCGGGGATCTCTTCACCCTCGCGACGCGCCTGGCGTGCCGCGAGGACGCTTCTGAAATGCATGGTTACAAGATCCAGCAGGCCGCCCTCGAGGAGTACCGGTTGTGCCGGGCACCGCTGAACTGGGTCCATGCTGTCGCGGCCGTCAAGCAGTGTTCCGTGACGGCACCGGTGAATCCGAAGAGGTTCTATCCCCGGTACGCCAGTCGCCTGGCTGCCTGAAGGCCTCCTTTGCCGACGGCAGATGGGTCGCACGATGCCATGGCATGGGAGGCCGGCACTGTGATAGTAGTGCCAGCCCGCTTGTGGAACGGAGACAAGCCCGATGAGTGGTGCGGTACTGACCCTGAAAGTGAGCAGGGTCATCGACGAGGCGGTTGACATACGCTCCTTCGAGCTCGTTGACCCTGAAGGCCGACTGCTGCCGATGTTCACGGCCGGGGCCCACGTCGACATCGAGTTGCCCAACGGTCTTGTCCGGCAGTACTCGATCTCGAGCGATCCGCGGGATGTGGACCGCTACGTCGTCGGAGTTCTGCGTGAGCCGGAGAGCCGGGGCGGATCCGTCTGCATGCATGATCGTGTCCGTCCGGGGGATCACCTGACGATCCATGGTCCGCGCAACAACTTCCCACTGTCTGCCGATGCACGTCATCACATCCTGCTGGCCGGCGGTATCGGCGTGACACCGATGATGGCCATGGTCCGTGATCTTTCGGCGCGTGGCGCCTCCTTCGAGATGCACTACTGCACGCGTTCACCTGAACGCACCGCCTTCCGCACCGACATCGCGCAATCGGATTTTGCCGATCACGTGATCTATCACCATGACAACGGCAATCCGGTCGACGGTCTTGATATCGCCGGTCTCCTCAGGGAGGTGCGCCCGGAAACGCATGTCTACTACTGCGGTCCGGCGGGATTCATGCAGGCCTGTGAGGCAGCATTGGCCCACTGGCCGCGCCACACCGTTCACTTCGAGTACTTTTCTGTCGACGAATCCGTCGAACATGGCGAGAACGCAGCCTTCAAGGTGAAGATCGCCAGCACCGGCGCGGTGCTCGACGTGCCGGCGGACAGCACCATCGTCGAGGTGCTGCGCGCCAACGGCCTCGAGGTCGAAACCATGTGCGAGGAAGGAATCTGCGGCACCTGCGCAACGGTGCTGCTCGACGGCGAGCCCGATCACCGGGACTTCGTGCTGGACGACGAGGAAAAGGCGCGCGGCGAGTTCATCATGGTCTGCTGCAGTCGCGCCCGCTCGCCGATGCTGACCCTCGACATCTGAGCCCGTTCAGGGCGCCGAAGGACCTGGATTCCGGGGACCGGATCAGGCGGTCATGCCACCGTCGACCACGAGTGTGTGGCCGGTGATGTATGAAGCGCGGGCGAGGAAGAGAATGCTCTCGGCGAAATCATCGGGTTTCCCGGCCCGGTTCAGCGGGACACGCGCGAGGCGTTCCTGGTTGCCTTCGTCGGACCAGCGGCATTCCCAGGGACTGTCGACCACGCCCGGGGCAACGGCGTTGACACGCACTTCCGGCGCCAGTGCCTTGGCCAGGGCCTGTGTCAGATTGATGAGGCCGGCCTTCGATGCGGCATAGGCCGTCGATGATCCCACGCCCGTGAGACCGGCCACCGAACAGGTGTTGACGATCGCGCCGCCACCCTGTTTGAGCGCCGCGGCCGCGGCGCGGGCACACCGGTAGGGACCGACAAGATTGACCGACAGCACCTTCAGCCACATGTCCTCGTCGATGGCGTCAAGATCCCGGGGTGGTATCGGACTCGAGGTTGCCGGCGTACCGGCGTTGTTGACGAGATGGTCGAGGCCGCCGAGTTCCTCGATGGCGGCCGAGACCATGGTTTCGCAGCCGTGCGCATCCCCGACGTCTCCTGGGGCGACCATGACATCCAACCCTGCCTCCCGCAGGCTTGCCACCTCCCGGGCGAGATTCGGGTTGCCAGGCAGGTCGTTGAGGGCCACCCGGGAACCGCAGCGGGCAAACAGGGTTGCGGTCGCCAGTCCGATGCCGGAAGCGGCGCCGGTCACGAGACTGCGCGTGCCGGCAAGATCGCAGCTGATCACTGGGTGCCCCTGAGGCCGAGCATGGATCGAGCCTCGTCGGATGTTGCGACGCGGCAGCCAAGCATGGAGATGATGCCGGCCGCCTTCTCGACGAGTTCGGCGTTGGTCGCCAGCACGCCCCGTTCCAGGTAGAGGTTATCCTCCAGACCGACCCGGACGTGACCACCCTGGTTCACCACTTCCGCCACCATGGGCATCTGCAGCCGCGATATTCCGAATCCGGCCCACAGGGCGCCGTCGGGCAGCATCGAGCGAAGAAGGGTCACGGTCTCGGCGGCAGCCGGAGCTCCCCAGGGAATGCCCATGCACAGCTGGAACATGGGCGGAGGCTCGATGAGGCCGTCGTCGACCATGCGCCTGGCGAGCCGCAGATGACCGGCATCGAACACCTCGAGTTCGGGTTTGACGCCGGCAGCGCGGATGCGCCGGGCCATGTCCTGCAAGTGGGACGGGACGTTGACGAAGGCGCGTTCGCCAAAGTTCATGGTTGCCACGTCGAGACTGCACACCTCGGGCAACAGTTCTTCCACGTGTCGCACTCGTTGCGCGGGCGTGCGGAAGGATCCTGGAACCGCGGTGCGTGAGGGATCGTCGGCCGACGGAATGAACCCGGCTCCCGGTCCGGTCGTCAGGTTGATGACAATCGTGCTGTCGGAGTCTCGGATGCGGCCGGCAACTTCGGCATAGAGGTCCTGCCGCATCGATGGTGCGCCGGTCTCGGGATCGCGGACATGGACATGGCAGATCGCCGCGCCGGCCTTTCCGGCATCAATGGCAGCCGCGGCGATCTGTTCCGGGGTGACCGGGACCTTGTCGCTTCTGGAAACCGTGTCACCGCCACCGGTAACCGCACACGTGATGATGACGGGCCGTGACATCGAGCGGACCCTCTCCGCTCAGCCCAGCTTGAGTTGTCCGAACCGCCTGGAAAACCGTGCCACCTGTCCGCCGGTATCGACGAGACGCTGGCTTCCCCCGGTCCAGGCGGGATGGGACAGCGGGTCAATCTCCAGCGTCATGGTGTCGCCTTCGCTGCCCCACGTGGAGCGGGTCACGAATTCCGTACCGTCGGTCATGACGATCCTGATGTCGTGATAGTCAGGATGAATACCGTCCTTCATGGCCAACCCCCGTTGTGCAGCACCGGGTTATAGGCATCCACCTCGTTGCATGCAAGGTCAGTCGTGGTTGGCGGCCGCGCCGACTAGACCGACAACGACCTCGCCACTGCTGGAGCAATCGTTGCCGGCGAGGTGTCACGAAGGGACGGGTCTGTCGTCACTGCTGGCCTGCAACCATGTCGCCCGATGCAGGTCCCGCCAACCGACACATTCGGTGCCTGTGCGGGTTTGTCCCCCCTCACCGCCGAACACCAGGCGCGTCGTCGGAAGGTCGGCTGCGGCGGACTCTGCCAGGAGTTCCTTGAAGCGCCGCAGAGGCCGCAAGAAGCTCTCGTCCACTGTCGCGCCGGACTTCACTTCGCACCCAATGATGGACAGGCCATTCTGAATGACAAGGTCGACTTCCGGTCCGCGCGCGGACCGGAAATGGAACATGCCGTCGGGTTCACCGCGATGTATCCGGTGCTTGAAAATCTCGGCGGCGACCCAGCTTTCGAAGATGGCGCCGCGCAACGGATGGTGTCGCAGTTCGTCTGCCGAACGGATGCCCAGGAGACGACATGCGAGACCACTGTCCATGACGTGAAGTTTCGGCGCCTTGACCAGTTGCTTGCGCAGGTTTCTGTGCCAGGCCGGCAGGCGAAACACGAGAAAACTCGCCTCAAGAACAGACATCCAGGCGCGGATGGTGTTATGCGAAACACCGGCATCTCCCCCGATATCGGAGAGATTGGTCTCCTGTGCGGTGCGGCTGGCTGTCAATGCCATGAAGCGGCCGAACGCCTCGAGGCTGCCAATCTGCGACACCTGGCGCAGATCCCGTTCAACGTACGTGGCCAGATAGTCGCCCAGCCAGCGTCTGGCGTTCAGTCGGCGCCCGTGAATGGCCGGATAGCCTCCCCGGAACATCACCTCACACAGGTCGGTTGTGGCAGAATCGAAGGCGATTAGCTCGTCGAGACTCAACGGCAGCAGGTGGACGACTGCGGTCCGACCGACCAGAGACTGGGTGATCGTTCGGGTGAGTCCGAAGTGTTGTGATCCGGTAACAATGTAGCGCCCTGGCTCCGGTCGCTCGTCGACGATGTTCTGGATGTAGCTGCTCAGGTCAGGGGCGTGCTGGATTTCGTCGATGATGGCGCCGTCAGGGTACTCGGCCAGGAATCCACGTGGATCGTTGCGCGCGTACTCGCGTTCGTCGAGTGGCTCCAGGTTGACGTAGGGCTTCTTCGGAAACACCGCCCGGCAAAGCGTGGTCTTGCCGGATTGTCGAGGACCGGTGATAGTCACCACGGGACAATCATCGGCGATGCCGAGAACCAGTGATTCCAGTGTACGAGGCTTGTACTTCATGCATGAATTGTAATCTCTCCTTATAATCCATGCAATCATGTCCGCATGAGATCTCATGTGCGGAGCCGCAGTTCACGAGCGTTGGAACGTCGGGTGCCCGACGACGAACGAAGTCGCATCGAAGACGCGAGGGCACTGCGCCAAGACGAACCGCTGTCGTTTGATGCGACGAGTGCCGCGCAGTCTGTCGCCGCCGGCCATCCCGCCGTTGCGGACTCCGCCAGACGGGCATCGGGGTGGTCGCGAATGACGCCGGTAGCGCGGACGTCGTCGATCGCCCGACAGGCCCAGGGCCGGTACCGGAATGGCGGGAATCCGGAACCACCGAGCGACCTGAGAGCCTGCACTGCCGGTTCCGGGCAGCGTTTCTTGCGGAGATCACCAGCCATGTCAGCGAAGCCGGTCTCGCAAGAACCGAAGATCCCCTGGGAACAACGCAACCGCCGGGTGCGAAGGTGACCCGCACAGGTGGCCGTTGCCCTTCTCCGGTCTTACCCTGATAGCCTGAAACCGGAGCCATTCATGCAGGAAGTCTTCGATTTCATCGTCGTCGGCGCCGGCTCGGCGGGATGTGTTCTCGCCAACCGGCTGAGCGAGGACGGCCGGACAACGGTCCTGCTGCTCGAGGCGGGGGGCCGTGACCGGCACCTCTACATGCCGATCCCTGCAGGTTTCATGGACATTCTCAATGCCGAAGGCGTGCGGTGGACCTACTTCAGCGAACCCGAACCACAGCTTGGCCACCGCCGCATGTGGCAGCACCGCGGCAAGGTGCTCGGCGGTTCATCGTCAATCAATGCCATGATGTACATTCGAGGCCACGCCCTCGACTACGACACCTGGGCCGCCATGGGAGCATCCGGCTGGGCCTGGCCGGACGTGCTGCCGTACTTCCGCCGCATGGAGACCTACGACAGGGGAGCGGATACCTACCGGGGCGATAGCGGACCACTTCGCGTACAGTCTGCCGGCCATGATTCGCCTCTCTTCGAGAGCTTCGTGGAGGCCGGTGTCCAGGCGGGCTACCGCTTCAACCCTGACGTCAACGGTCGCACTCAGGAAGGATTCGGCCCCTGCGACAGCACGGTCTGGAGGGGACGCAGGTCAAGCACGGCACGCACGTACCTCAGCGCCGCGGCCGGCCGGCGCAATCTCGAGGTGAGGACAGGCGCCCGGGCTCTCGAGGTGGTGCTCGACGGCCACCAGGCCACGGCCGTGCGGTATCGCGGGAACGGGCGCGACCGGGAGGTCCGGGCACGGCGCGAGATCGTGCTCACCTGCGGCGCCATCAACACCCCGCACCTTCTGATGCTGTCGGGCATCGGTCCGGCGGATGAGCTCTCCCGCCATGGCATCGATGTAGTCGTCGACCAACCTCATGTCGGCGCCAACCTGATGGATCATCTGTGCCTCTACATGCAGTGGCTCTGCCTCAGACCGGTGAGCCTGCAACCCCACGCCCGTCCTCCACGACGCTGGCTGACGGGCGCACGGTGGCTGCTGACACGCACCGGCATTGCCGCCCGCACCCAGGGTGAGGCGGTGGCCTTCATACGCAGCCGTCCCGGGGTGCGGCAGCCCGACCTGCAGATCGACTTCATGCCCGCGGCCTTTCTCGAGAACCGGCAGGTCGCACCCGTTCCTCACGCATTCTCCGTACACTTCGGTCCCCTCAGACCGACCAGCCGCGGGCGGATCGCCTTGCAATCGTCCGACCCCTTCCAGCCGCCCCGCATCATCTTCAACTACCTTTCCACCGACGAGGACTGGCGTGACATGCGCCGCGCAGTCTGTCTCGTGCGCGAGGTATTTCGCCAACCGGCCTTCGACGGTTTGCGCGGATCCGAGTTGTTGCCCGGTGACGACGTGATGAGCGGGGAGGGCATCGACGCCTTCATACGCGATACCGCGACCACCAACTTTCATGTCTGCGGCACCTGCCGCATGGGCGAGGACACGGTGCTGGATTCCGAGTGCCGGGTGCGCGGCATCGATCGCCTGCGCGTGGCCGACGCGTCCGTCATGCCGCGGATCACCAGCGGCAACACCAATGCCCCGACCATCATGATTGCCGAAAAGGTGTCCGACATGATCCGGGGGATCGGCGAGTCTCCGGCCGCCGTCGATATCCCTGTCGAGAAGGACTGGGAGACGACACAGCGGCCTGGATCACCGGCACGCTCCTGAGCGCTTCACTTGTTGGCCCGGTTGACCGCTGATATAGCAGCGCCTGTGTCGAGATCAGGTCCAAAGACCAGGCGCCCTGGCAGCAGGACGGAATCACCGGAACGCGAGGGCAGTCGTGATCTGGGTGAACTGCGGCGCCTTCTTCCCTACCTTGCTCCCTACAAGGTCCACGTGGCAGGTGCCGTTCTGGCGCTCATCGTCGCAGCGGTGGCCGTGCTGGGTCTTGGTGTCGGTCTGAGGGTCCTGATCGACCGGGGCTTGGCCGAGACCGACACCGACATCCTGGACCAGGCCCTTGTCGTTCTCATGGTCATTGTCGTCATCCTCGCCATCGCCAGCTTTGCCCGGTCATGGCTGGTGTCCTGGATCGGCGAACGCGTGGTGGCGGATCTGCGCCGGGACGTCTTCGACCGGATGATCGCGATGTCGCCGACCTTCTTCGAGGTGACCCGCATCGGCGAGGTACATTCCAGACTTGTGACGGATACATCCGTTCTGCAGACGGTTGTCGGATCATCGGTGTCCATGGCCCTGCGCAACATCCTGCTGCTGGCTGGCGGCACGGCCATGCTCGCGGTGACAAGCGCCAGGCTGACAGCAATCGTGATTCTCATGGTGCCGGTGGTGCTGATGCCGGTCCTGTTGTTTGGCCGCCGCGTGCGCCGCCTGTCACGGCTGTCACAGGACCATCTTGCCGATGTCGGCCACCGGGTTGATGAATCGCTGAGTGCCGTTCCCACCGTACAGGCCTTCGTCCGCGAGAACTTCGAGCGTCAGCGTTTCGGTGACACGACCGAGACGGCGTTCCACACGGCGGTGCGGCGCATCACGGCCAGGAGCTTCCTCTTCTCCAGTGTCATCCTGTTGCTGTTCGGCGGCATTGCCGGTGTCCTGTGGATGGGCGGCCACGATGTCCTCGCTGGCCGCATCAGCGGCGGAGATCTCGCGTCATTCGTCTTCTATGCGGTGATCGTGGCCGCCGCCGCCGGCGTGCTGAGCGAAGTCTGGGGCGAACTCCAGAGGGCCGCCGGCGCCGCGGAACGCCTGAGCGAACTGCTCGTGGCGCGATCTGACATATGCGAGCCGGCAAATCCCGTGACGCTGCCCGAGCCGCCTCAGGGTGTCGTCGGTGTTCAGGGTGTCGTCTTCCGCTACGACACGCGCCCCGACGAGCCCGCCGTCAACGGCGTCTCGTTCGGTGTCGGACGTGGCGAGACCGTGGCCCTGGTCGGGCATTCAGGGTCCGGAAAAAGCACCCTATTTCGCCTCCTCCTGCGATTTCACGACCCGCAGGAGGGCGCCATAACCCTGGATGGTGTCGACGTCCGGAAGGCTCCTGTCGCCAGCGTGAGGCAGCGCATTGCCCTTGTGCCCCAGGAGCCGGTGATCTTCGGCGCGTCGATTGCCGACAACATCCGCTACGGCAGGCCAGGGGCGACCCTGGACGATGTCCGCGCCGCCGCGCGGAGCGCCTTTGCCGACGGGTTCATCGCTCGCCTCGCGGACGGCTACGACACCTTTGTCGGAGAACGCGGAACGCGTCTTTCCATCGGCGAACGTCAACGGATCGCCATTGCCCGGGCGATCCTGAAAGATGCGCCCCTGCTGTTGCTCGACGAAGCGACCAGTGCTCTCGATGCAGAAAGTGAGCGAGAGGTCCAGAAGGCCCTGAAGACGCTGATGACAGGGAGGACAACCCTGGTCATCGCCCACAGGCTGGCGACAGTCCTCAAGGCCGATCGGATCATCGTTCTCCACGAGGGACGGATCGTCGAAAGCGGTCGCCACGAAGACCTGGTGGCGGCCGATGGCCGCTACGCTCGGCTTGCCCAGTTGCAGTTCGATGAAACCCTGCCCGATCGAGCATGACGCAGCATATGGAGGAGCCCCCGTTGCTGAAGACACGCTTTACCGAACTCTTCGGTTCCAGACATCCCCTGTGTTGCGGTGGCATGACCCATGTCGGCCGCGCTCCCTTCGTCGCCGCCGTATGCGAAGCCGGGGTTCTGGGGTTCCTGACCGCGCTGACCCAGCCGGATCCTGAAGAACTGCAGCGAGAGATAGGCCGCCTGCGCGACGCCACTGACCAGCCCTTCGGTGTCAATCTCACGATCCTGCCCACGCTGAAGCCTGTTCCCTACGAGGAGTACCTCGATGCGGCCCTTGAGGCCGGCGTCACGATTATCGAGACCGCGGGCAACAACCCGGAGCGCTTCGTGCCAAGGATCAAGGCGGCGGGGGCGCGTCTCATCCACAAGTGCACGTCACTGCGCCATTCCATCAAGGCCCAGAAGATCGGCTGCGACGCAATCGCCATCGACGGTTTCGAGTGTGCCGGACATCCAGGCGAGGATGACGTGCCCGGACTCGTGCTGATCCCGGTGGTGGTCGACAGCATCTCCATTCCGGTCATCGCGTCTGGCGGATTCGCCGATGGCCGTGGGCTGGTGGCGGCGCTGGCCCTGGGCGCGGAGGGTATCAACATGGGCACCCGCTTCATGGTCACCCGGGAAGCCGCCATTCACGACCGGGTCAAGGAAGCCGCGGTTCAGGCCACGGAACGCGACACCCAGCTCATTCTGCGCAGTTTCAACAACACCGCCCGCTTTTTCCGCAACTCCGTCACGCAACGGGTGGCGGAACTCGAGGCGAGGTCAGGTGGTGTGACCATCGAGGAACTGGCGCCGCTGATCGCCGGCGCGGAAGGGCGCAGGCTCTTCGACGAAGGCGACCTCGAGTCCGGCATCTGGTCCGCTGGCCAGGTCCTGGGCCTGATCAACGACATCCCTCCCATGAGGGAACTTGTCGAGCGGATCATGGCTGACGCCACGGCCATCATGGAGCAGCGCCTGGCGTCGATGCACGTCACCGCATGATCTGGCCGCCGTTGACGTCCACGGTCGCGCCGGTGATGAAGTCCGCCTCGTCGGCCACGAGGAAGAGAACACAGCGCGCCACATCCTCGACTCGCCCGAGGCGTCCTGCCGGAATGTGATTGCGGACGAGATCGTCGAGCCATTCCTGCGGAGCGACACGCACCATGTCCGTGTCGATGTATCCGGGCGCCACGGCGTTGACGGTAACCCCCCGCGCGATACTCTCTTTCGCCAGCGCCTTTGTGAAGGAGATGATGGCGCCCTTGGCGGCACCGTAGGCGGTTTCGCCATAGTTCGGGGCAAATGCCGACAGTGAGGCGATGTTGACGATACGCCCGAAACCGGCCTTGCGCATGGGCGCGATGACCTGGTGGGTAACGTTGAAGTAGCCGTTGAGATTGGTGTCGATCACCTGCCGCCAGACGTCATCGCCCATCTTGTGCATGAAGCGGTCCGGTGAGATTCCGGCGTTGTTGACCAGTATGTCGATGGAACCGTGATCGGCAACCACCCGTTCAACCCCCTCTCTCGAAGCCTGATAGTCGGCGACGTTCCACTTGTAGGCGGGGATGGCGTGTTCTTCTGTCAGGCTGCGGGCGGCATCGTCGTTTGCCCGGTAGTTGGCCGCCACCCGGTAGCCGGTGGCGGCAAGCGCGCGTGCGATACCTCGGCCGATACCTCGTGACGCTCCGGTCACAAGCGCCAGTCTTGTCATGGCGATCCATTCCCTGCTCATGTGGCACAATCACTGGATCATCATTGTCGCCGAATTGTCCCGAGGGAGAAACACGTGAGCCGCTTCATCGATCTTCAGCGTCAGGCACGCGGCCGCGTCGAGGTCATCCTCGACCGGCCGGGCAAGCTGAACGCTCTCTCACTCGTGCTCCTTGGAGAACTGACCGAAGTTCTGAACAGCCTGGATGACGACGGCGAACTTCGCTGCGTGGTGCTCTCCGGCGCCGGCCGTGCGTTTTCCGCTGGCGCCGATCTGGCGGATCTCCGCCGACTGGACCCGTCCAACGCGGAACGGTTCATCCGCTGCCTGCACGCCGCCTGCCAGGCGGTGAGGGACTGTCCGGTTCCGGTGATTGCGAGGATCGACGGTCCGTGTCTGGGCGGCGCCCTCGAACTTGCCGCGAGTTGTGACATGCGCGCCGCATCCGAACGCTCGACCTTTGCCATGCCGGAGGTGAGGCTCGGCATTCCCTCGGTGATCGAGGCCGCCCTGTTGCCGCGGCTGATGGGCTGGGGACGAGCCGCGGAGCTGCTCTTCACCGGTCGTACGCTGACCGCGAGCGAGGCACTCGCCGCCGGCCTGGTGGAGGCCGTGGCCGAGGATCCGGCGGATATCGTGGAGAACTGGGCAGGCGACATTCTCGATGCCGGGCCATGTGCCATCCGCGCCCAGAAGACTCTGATGCGGGCCTGGGAGCGCTCGCACGTGGACGACGCCATCGAGGCCGGCGTCGTCGCCTTCTGCAGCAGTTGGGAGAGTGACGAGGCGCCCCGGAGAATAGCCCGCACCGTCGCCGGGAGGCCCGCTACCGGTCGGTCAGCTTGAACTCGATCCGGCGGTTGCGCTGCATGGTGTCGGCATCCTCACCGTCGGCAAGGGGCTGGAATTCGCCGAGACCGGCGGCCATCAGGCGGTGTTCGGGCACGCCCAGGGAGACCAGGAAACGGACGACGGAGGTGGCGCGGCCCGTCGACAGTTCCCAGTTGCTCGGGAATTGGGGCGTCTGGATCGGGATCGAGTCAGTGTGACCGTCCACCCTCAGGATCCAGTCCACATCATCGGGAATCTCCGAGACAAGTTCCTGGATGAGATTCGCGATCTCGCGCAGGTTCTCCTGGCCCGCTCCGGAGATCTCCGCGCTGCCGCTGGAAAAGAGGATGCCCGACTGGATGATGAAGCGGTCACCCTCGACCTTCACGCCCTGCCGGTTGCCGAGGTGGTCGTGCAGGCGGGCAAGGAAGTCGCTGCGGTAACGGCTGAGGTCCTGGACCCGCTCGGCCAGCGCGGCATTGAGCCTCTCGCCCAGCGAAGTGATCTGCACTAGGTCCTGGGCAGCCCTGACTTCCGCCGCTTCGAGGGCGCTGTTGAGCGAGGCCAGGCGGTCTCTGAGATCGGCGATCTGCCGTGCCTGCGAACCACCCAGCTCCACAGCCAGATCCAGTTCGCCCTCGACGATGCCGAGGCGATACGTGAGTTCATCGATCTGCCGGTTGCGGTCGGTCACCTCCCGTTGGGCGAGAAGCGTGCGTTCCTGTTCAGAGGAAAGCTCGGATTCCAGTTCCCGCGTGCGGTCGCGCGCGGAGGACAGCGAGGCGACGAGCTGGTCGATTCTCGCCCCCGCATCGCCGAGTTCCTGTTCCCTCGTCGCGAGCGCCTCGCTTGTCCGCTCCTCCGCCTCGCGGGACTGCTGGAGCAGGAGTGCAAGGCGTTCGAGTTCGCTACGCTCCGACGCGAGGGTTTGCGCGAGTTCCTCCTCTCTGCCGTGCGCCTCCTGGAGACTGGCAAGTGTGCGGCCGAGTTCCGTCTCCCGTTCAGCGAGCGTGGTCCGCGTCAGTCCAAGCTCGCTCTCCCGCTCGGCGAGGGTGGCCAGCGCCTGACGAAGCGCGGTTTCCCGTTCGGCTAGGGTCGCCCGTGTCTGTCCAAGCTCGTCTTCCCGTTCGGCGAGGTTGGCCAGCATCTGGCCAAGCTCGGTTTCCCGTGCGGCGAGATTGGCCAGTGTCAGCACAAGCTCAGATTCCCGCTCAGAGAGAGTGATTCGCGTCTGACCAAGTTCGCTTTCCCGTTCGGCAAGCGTGGATTGTGTGCGCGAGAGTTCAGCTTCCCGGGTGGCCAGACGGTGCTCGAGTTCCGCCTCAAGGGCCCGAGCCTCTTCCAGAACCAGCAGCATGCGTGCGACGTCGCCCTCGAGATTGCGCCGCACCTGCTGCAGGGCATCGATGTCTCGCTGCAGGCTGGCCCGCTCAGCGGACCCGCGCGCCAGGGCGTCCTTGCTGGCGGCCGCATCGTCTCGTGTGCTGTCGAGATCCTCTTCCAACAGTTGGAGGCGTGCCCGCGCGTCGTCGAGCTCGCGTTCGCTGGAGAGCACCCTTGCCTCGAGAGTCGAACGTTCCGCTTCCAGGGTGTCGCGTTCCTGCGACAGGAGGGCGAGCGACCGATTCGCGTGGTCCCTTGCCGCCGCTGACTGCTGAAGTTCTGCCGAGAGCTGTGTCAGCTGTTCGCGGATCAAGGCATTGTTGCTGCGTTCCAGGGACAGCATGCCTGTGAGTTCATTGATCTGAGCCTGCAGCCGGCTCATGACCTGGTCCTGGCCGGTCAGGGCGGCTCCCTGGAAGAGCTGTGCAATCATGAAGACCGACAGAGCGAAAATCAGCACCATCAACAACGCTGACAGTGCATCGACAAAGCCGGCCCAGGTCTCGCCACCCGATTGCGCACGGCGGCCGCGAAAGGCCATGGACCTAGGCGCCTCCGTCGCCGGGGCGTGCCGCCGCGATGGTGCGTGCCAGCAACCTGATTTCCGCACGCACGTCGTTGGCGATGGCGCTCCGTCCCGAAGCGGTCTCCTCGACCAGTCGGTTTATCGCATCGTCGAGATTGCGAAGATGGGTCCGGCTGGCTTCGTCGAAGGCGGTGCTCTTCTGGGTCTCGATCAGGTGCTGGATGACCACCTTGAGATCCGCCAGGCTCTCGATCAGTGTGCCGAGCTGCCTCTGTTCGGCGCCGATGCGGTCGACCATAGAGAGGAGCCTGTCCGCGAGCGTGGAGATCTTCTCGTCGATCTGCCGGTGGTTCACGAAGTTCCTGTCGAGCACGGTGTTGAGGCGGTCAAGGCTTTCGGCAGTCTGCTCGAGGAGGGCGCTGACGTAGGCCGGTGCGTCCCCGCCTTCCGGCGTGTCACCGTCGCCGCGACCCGAATGGAGCCTCGTTACCGATGACAGCCATTCCTCCAGTTCGTTGTAGAACCGGTTGAGGGCCTGACCGGACTGCAGGTCGAGAAAGCCAAGGATCAGGGATCCGGCAAGCCCGAAGAGTGACGAACTGAAGGCCGTTCCCATGCCAGAGAGCGGCGATGCCATCCCTTCCTTGAGATTCTCGAAGAGGCCGACAATGTCCTGTCCCGGGTCGAGATTGAGCGTGTTGAGTGTCGCACTGACCCCGCCGATGGTCTTGATGAGCCCCCAGAATGTCCCGAGCAGCCCCAGAAAGATGAGGAGGCCGATGAGGTACCGCGAAATCTCGCGGGATTCGTCGAGCCTGGCGCCGATGCTGTCGAGGATCGAGCGCGTCGACGTCGGGGAGAGGCTGAACTGCGTACCGGACGAACGACGCTTGCCGAGCATGGCGGCCATCGGCGCCAGCAGCCGGGGAGTTGTCTGGATGCGCAGATGCGGTCGGCGAAAACTGTCGATCCAGGCGACTTCCCGGTAGAGCATCTGGGGTTGCCGGAAGATGTAGAGGATGCCGAACAGGAGGACACCCAGAATCAATCCGTTGAGCAGGGGGTTCGCCTGGAAAGCGACGATCAGCGTCACTGACAGGAAGGCCGTGATGGCCATCACCACGAGAAGGAACACAGCCATCCTGATGATGTAGCGGTTCGGGCGCGTCATGCGATGCTCCACATCAACCCGACATGCTCCGGGTCACCGGTTCGTCCCACCAAGATGTCACCGGCAGCCCTCGTGGATGTGGTTACCATGTCCTTGAGTGTGTCGTCCATTGGTCACCGCGAGGTGGCGGCATTGTGTCAGGAAAGCGACCGGAGCATGAGGCCATGGATCCCTGGATTTCCGGCAAGGACGGAGGGTGGCGCGGCGCCGGGAGGAGTGCCATCGAGTCGGGTGACGATTCCCCCTGCTTCCTGGATCAGAATGGTGCCGGCCGCCAGACTGTCCGGATCGGCGCCGTCCGCCCAGTAGCCGTCGAGCCTGCCGCCTGCCAGCCAGGCGAGGTCGAGTGACGGTGCACCAAGACAGCGCAGACGGGGCCCCTTCTTCAACAGCCGGGCGATGCAGAGGGCACTTGGCACGCCGTCACCGTGGGCAAGGACGCTCGCGGAGAGCGACCTGGTCCGGGAGACCCGCAGACGCCGTGAATGCATGAAAGCGCCGTGCCCCCGTTCGGCCCAGAAGAGTTCGTCCCTCAGGGGGTCGAGAACGACACCGGCGACGACCTCGCCGGTCATCTCGACAGCGACGGCAATGGAGATGTGGGGAACGGCATGGACAAGGTTGTCGACGCCATCGAGCACACTGACGACCCAGCGGCTGCCGCCTGCCGGGTCATCGAAGCAGAAATCCGGACGGGCTCGAGCGAGTTCCCGTTTCATGGTCTCTCCCGCGCGCTGCCTGGAGGCCTCGACGAACCGTGCTGCCCCCGCCATCGAAGACACCAGGTTGTCGGCCTCGTTGTAGTCCCGGATCAGGGCGACCGCCGCCTTCGACGCCGCTTTCGCCATGACGGTGATGAGAGGCGATTGGGAGGCCAAGACCTTACGATCAGTCCTTTGCGCGTTCCCGGTAGGTCGCGTCCACGGTATTGACCACCACCCTGACACCGGTCTCGATGTGTGGTGGAACCATGATGCGCAGTCCGTTCTCCAGGATGGCGGGCTTGTAGGATGACGCGGCAGTCTGTCCCTTGACCACCGCTTCGGTTTCGACAATGGCGAGGACGACCGTTTCCGGCAGGGAGACGCCTACAACCTCGTCTTCATGGGACTGGATCATGACCTCCATGCCGTCCTGGAGGAAGACCGCATCGGAACCCAGCATGTCACGGTTGATGATCGTCTGCTCGAAGGTCTCGGAGTTCATGAACGTAAAGGAATCGGCGTCGGCAAAGAGGAACTGGTGCGGCGTGTCCCAGAGTCTGACCCGTTCCACGGATTCCGACGACCGGAACCGCTCGTTGAGCTTCGTGCCGTCGCGGATGTCCTTGAGTTCCACCTGGAGGTAGGCGCCACCCTTGCCAGGCTGGGTGTGCTGGATTCTGGTGGCGACCAGAAGCCGGTCCTTGTGGTGGATCACCATGCCAGGACGGATCGCGTTGCCGTCGATCTTCATGACATCACTGCCTGATGTTGGGAGTTTCGAGCGGCGCGGACGCTAGCACCACCCCCTGCCCGAGGCAAGGTCACGAGTGCCTATGATCTGATGAGCATAAATGTGCCATATGATCTTTGTGCAATATTATTGATTTATGATCCCTGAGATATATTGACAAGAAATGATCCAATAGTCATATTTGTTGCGAAAGGACCATCACGATGAATCAGATCGCCCGCACCCCCAAAGACTTCGGCAATGTCCTGCGCAACGTGCGCAAGGCAAAGCGCTTGACACAGGCCGAGCTGGCCAGTCGTGCCGGCATCTGGCAACGCACGGTCTCGAACATTGAAACCAGCGCCAGCGGGGCCAGACTCGATACAGTCTTCGATCTGCTCGCGGCGCTTGACCTCGAATTCCGCGTCGTCCCGCGCAGCAAGATGAAGCCCGGCGACCTGGAGGACATCTTCTGATGGGGCGCAAACGGACCTATGCGCCGCTGGACGTCTACATGAACCGTCGCAAGGTGGGTCAGTTCTTCCGCGGATCGGACGGCGCCTTTGCCTTCACCTACGACCGAGAATGGCTGGCCTGGAAGAACACGATGCCAGTGTCGCGATCGCTGCCGCTGCGTCCGGAACGTCATGTCGGCCGCCCGGTCATCGCCGCCTTCGACAACCTGCTGCCCGACAGGGACGACACTCGAAGGCGCGTAGCCGAACGTGTCGGCGCGGACGGGCTTGACACCCACTCCCTGCTTGCCCGGATCGGACGGGATTGCGTGGGGGCCCTGCAATTCCTGCCCGAGGGGGAGGAACCGGAGGCCGGCGACGCGTTGACGGGTGAGCCGCTGAGCGACGATGAGATTGCCATGATGCTCCAGGATCTTGGGCGCACGCCGCTTGGTATCCGACACGGGCGGGACTTCAGGATTTCTGTCGCGGGTACGCAGGAAAAGACCGCACTGCTGTTCCACGAGGGCCAATGGATAGAACCGACTGGCACGACGCCGACGACGCACATCCTCAAGCCGGCGATCGGCGTTTTGCCCAATGGCATGGATCTGACTGACAGCGTCAAGAACGAGCACTTCTGTCTGCGGTTGATGGCAGCTTTCGGTCTGCCCGTGGCCCGCACCGAGATAGTCGCCTTCGCGGACACCAGTGCTCTGCTGATCGAACGCTTCGACCGGCTCTTCACGCGTGACGGCCGTCTGATCCGCTTGCCACAGGAGGATTGCTGCCAGGCGCTTTGCGTACCGCCAACCCTCAAGTACCAGAGTGACGGCGGTCCCGGTATCGTCGAGATTTGCGGACTGCTTCAAGGAAGTGACGAGCCGGTCCAAGACCGCGCCAGTTTCTTCAAGGCCAACGTCCTCTTCTGGCTGATCGGCGCGACGGACGGCCATGCGAAGAACTTCAGCATCGCGCTGATGCCGGGTGGGCGCTTCACCATGACTCCGCTCTATGATGTCCTGTCTGTGCAGCCGATGCTGGAAGCGGGACAGCTTCAGATCAAGCACATGAAGCTTGCGATGCGCGTGGGCAAGAACCGGCGCTACAGAGTGGCGGACATCCTGGGTCGGCACTTTGCCGAAACTGGACTTGCCGCGGCTCTTTCGCGCGAACAGATCGCGCAGATCTTTTGCGAGATTCACTCGAACGCGGACAGAGCATTCGAGACAGCCCTGGCAGAGATGCCCTCCGGCTTTCCAATGGCCCTCTTCGAGGCCGTCAAGCATGGGTTCGAACAAAGGGCCAGGCGGCTCGTGCCGAATACGTAGCAAGCGCCGGAATCGTCCCAAGAGAGCCTTGTCATCTCCTTGCAACGGCCTCCTGCGGCTGTCGCCTGGATAAGGCGTGGACAGTGCATTCGAGAGAGGGGACAAGTTGACAAGAGATAGGGCCACGTCGCAAGTTCTCCAGATGATCCCCCACTTACCTAGAATGAGATTTATTATCAATTATTTCTATGGAAACTCTGACTGCTGTACTGAATTGAAAGGCCGGGAACAGTGACACAGGTGAATCTTCCGAACATTGGGCTCTTGGGTGAACTGGACGTAGAGCGAAGGCTTGTGCAGGAGGGTTGGCATCCTGTTCGACTCGATACTGCACAAATGGCTTCGAATGCGGACCTGCTGGCTGTCAAACGAGAGAAACGGGTTGCCATACAGGTCAAGACGACGGACGCCAGCAAACAGCCTGACCATTCACAATGGCTCGGTTTTGGATATTCGACCGGATATCTGAACAACGGAAAAGCAATTTTCAATTCGAAGGATAGCCCATTGATCGCGGATGTAGTTGTAGCAGTCTACTGTAGGACGGGTGATTCGCGGTTTGTGGTTATGCCTGTCGCATTCGCAGAAGAACTTTGCCGTTCTCATTGCAAGTTTTGGCATTCTACCCCCAAGAAAGACGGGACAGAAAGAAGCCAGTCATTTCCGATTTACTTGTGCTATCAGGCACAGCCAAAAGAACATCGGGAGCACCACGAAAAAATCCGTCACAACCTGATAACTTTCGACAATTCTTGGGATGTGCTGACCGAGCCAATCGACAAACTGCATGATCCAAGTGCTTGGCCCTTGAGACGGTGAAGTTGTATCTCGACAACTGCCTGAACTCGCTCATCTGCGAACCGAATGTCCTAGATGAAGGTTATGGCATTCCGTTCAGCCGGAGCGATTATCGGTCTGCTCCACACATGGTAGCCCCAGGACCGATCAGCACCACCGGCACCTGTGCCGGATTATTGAGAGCTGCTAGCGCGGGAGGGCACCAACACAATTCACCCTGCGTCATGTCGCAGACTTCCTTGGGATCGGGGCCGACATACCAGAGTATGCCAAAAGTGTAGGAGGCGGGGATACCGGCTCGTTTATCCCACCACCATGCGGCGTCCGGCTCGCCAAGAACCCCATGCAGCGTTCCGGCCCACATGGCGTTGCCAATGTCGCAACCCGGCGTGGCGATAGTCGGCAATGAGAAACTCCCGCCTTGCGTACTGCACCAATCGAGGACTGCCGCATTCAACGCGGACAATGCATCTGTAGCTCTAGATGTTGTCGCTGCTAGCGTCAGCGCTGCTACCAGCATCCCTACTGTGATCGTTCGTCTCATGCCGATGTCTTCCGGGTCCTCGTTGCCATGTCAGACCTTACAACACCAATACGGACCTGAAGGGACGAAATGTCATGACCGTAGCTTGAGCATTTTCGCCGTGTGATCATCGCGGATGCAGAGCGTTCGACGGTGGGCAACGAATTCACTTCACAGGTTCAAGCGCTGATCGGATGAAACAATACAAGGGATCAACACATCCTGCACAGGCCCGGGCGGTGAGGGCATTTCACTCCTGTTGTGGCGGGACGGGGAGTTCGTGGTGGAATGTGCCACCGCATGTTCTGGTCATGTCGGCGATGCGGTCCACGATGGAAGGTTCGCCCTTGAGGTGAATGTCGCGCCAGCCCAGGCGCAGGGCGAGCATGGCGTATCCGGCATCGGGGCCGCAGTCGATCAGCGCCCGTGCGGAAGGGGTGTCGGCGCCAGCCTGGCGCATCATTTCCAGAAGATAGCCCGGACCCAGCCGCGCGCAGGCCCCTGGCGCGGTGACAAGGAGGACCTCCCGGCCGCACCGCTTGGCCTCCGCCACGGCCGCGCGGGCTTCCTCCAGGGTTTCGACGACGCGGGGCGTCAGACCGCCTCCAGCGCCGCCAGTCCGGGGAGCGGTGTTCCCTCGAGCCATTGCAGGAAGGCGCCGCCCGCCGTGGAGACATAGGAGAAACCGTCCGTGGCGCCGGCATGGGTAAGAGCCGCTGCCGTATCGCCGCCACCCGCCACAGAGAAGACCGATCCGTTCCGCGTGAGATCCGCGATTGCACGGGCAAGATCGACGGTGCCTGTGTCGAATCCGTCGCGTTCGAACATCCCCATGGGTCCGTTCCAGACCACGGTCCTGCACCCCTCGATGAGGCGTGAGACCGCCTCTACGGTCAGCGGTCCGATATCGAGAATTCGCGCCTGGCGGCCAACGGCATCGAGACTGCAGGACACCGGTCGGCCATCCTCCTCGACGACAGCATCGACAGGCAGGTGAATGGCATGACCACGCTCGCGGGCCGCTCTCATGATGCGATCGGCGGTATCGGTCATGTCGCCCTCGTGGAGCGAGGCGCCGATCCCGGTGCCTTGTGCGGCGAGGAAGGTATTGGCCATGGCGCCGCCGACGACGAGATGATCCGCCCAGCGTGACAGATGGTCCAGGATGGCAAGCTTGGTTGACACCTTGGCGCCGCCGACGATGGCGGCCACCGGGCGTGCGGGGTGAGTGAGCGCCCGGGCAATGGCGTTGACTTCCTCCTCCATGAGACGCCCGGCGCAGGATGGTAGCAGACGTGCCAGCGACGCAACCGAGGCATGGGCGCGGTGGCTGACGGAAAATGCATCGTTGACGTAGATGTCGCCGAGGGCGCCGAGGGCATGGGCGAAGTCCCGATCATCAGCCTCCTCTCCCGGATGGAAGCGAAGATTCTCGAGCATGGCAACGTCACCGGATCGGGTGGCCGCAACGATGTCCTTGGCGCTGTCACCGATCGTGTCCGTGGCGAAGGCTACCGGACGACCAAGGGCGTCCGCGACCGCCGCGGCGACCGGAGCGAGCGACAGCGAGGGATCGGATCTCCCTCCCGGTCTGCCGAGATGGGCGAGAATGATCGTGCGGGCTCCCTTCGACGCGAGTTCGCGCACGGTGGCGAGGCTCCGTGCGATCCGTTCGCTTCCCGTGACACGTCCACCGTCGATCGGCACGTTGAGATCGAGGCGCAACAGAACCCGCCTGCCGGCGGGACTGATGTCATCGAGTGTGGGGAAGGCGCCCACGGCCGGGCAGGGCGTTCTCCTAGAGGAACCTGGCGAGCGACGCTGCGGTGTCGCTCATCCGGTTCGAGAACCCCCATTCGTTGTCATACCAGGAGAGCACCCGGACAAACCGGCCGTCGATGACCTTGGTCTCGCCGAGATCGAAGATGGAGCTCGCAGGGTTATGGTTGAAATCACTGGAAACGAGGGGCTTGTCGTTGACCGCCAGAATACCCTTGAGACGGCCGCGGGCCGCCATGCCGACAGCGCGGTTGACAGCCTCCACGCTGGTCTCCTGCGGTGCCTCGAACTTGAAGTCGACGAGACTGACGTTGGGCGTGGGAACCCGGATCGACGTGCCGTCGAGCTTGCCTTCGAGTTCCGGCAACACCAGACCCACGGCGCGGGCGGCGCCCGTGGAGGTGGGAATCATGGACGCCGATGCGGCACGTGCCCGGCGCGGGTCGGCGTGCAGGGTGTCGACCGTTCGCTGGTCCCCGGTGAAGGCATGGATGGTTGTCATGAATCCGTGACGGATGCCGACCGCCTCGTGAAGCACGGCGGCGACCGGCGCCAGGCAGTTGGTCGTGCACGATGCGTTGGAGATGACATCGTGCGCCTTGCAAAGCTTGTCGTGATTGACACCGTAGACCACGGTGAGATCCGCCCCTTGCGCCGGCGCGGAGACCAGGACCTTGCGGGCGCCGGCATCGAGGTGCTGGGAGGCCTTGTCGCGGGAGGCGAAGATGCCGGTGCATTCCATGACGACGTCGATCTTGAGGTCGCCCCAGGGAAGATGGGAGGGATCCCGCTCCTGGAGCACGGAGACACTCTTTCCATCGACCTGAAGCGTGGACCCACTTGCCGATACTTCACCCGGGTAGATGCCGTGAACTGTGTCGTACTTCAGGAGGTGAGCGTTGGCCTCCGCGGTGCCCAGATCGTTGATGGCAACGAACTCCAGGTCATCGCGTCCCGATTCCATCGCGGCACGAAAGACAAGGCGGCCGATACGGCCAAATCCATTGATGGCAACGCGAACCGCCATACCTTCCTCCAGGGTCAACGAGGGACCCCGTCCTAACTGTTTCCATGGCCGCCGGTCAACGCATCCCTTGGGACGGCCGGGACCTTCCTTGTCAGAGACGCGGTCTGACCGCCTCGACGACCGCCTCGGGCGTGATGCCGAAGTGCTCGTAGAGCGCTCCGGCGGGTGCCGATTCACCAAACCCGTTGACGCCGACAAACCCGCCTGCTTCGCCGATGATGTCCGTCCACCCGAAGGGCAGGGATGCCTCGACGGCGACGGTCGCCCGGTCGCGCGGGATGAGAGCGGCGCGGGCATCCTGACCCTGGCTCCTGAAGAGTTCCTGGCACGGCATCGACACGACCCGCGTGCCGATCCCGTCATCCTCGAGAATTCGGCCTGCCTCGATGGCGATCGCAACCTCCGAGCCACTGGCAACGATGGTCGCCCTGTGTGCCGCCTCGGCCTCGCAAATCACGTAGGCGCCCGTGCTGCAGGGATTGCCGGGAAGAGGCTCATGCCTCGCCTGGGGAAGACCCTGGCGGGAGAGCGCGATCACCGATGGCGTCTTCTGCGATGTCAGGGCCAGTTCCCAGCACTCGGCGGTCTCGATGGCGTCCGCGGGACGGTAGACATTCAGGTTGGGAATGGCCCTCAGGCTGGCGAGGTGCTCGACCGGCTGGTGTGTCGGCCCGTCTTCGCCCAGTCCGATCGAGTCATGCGTCATCACGTAGATGACACGCTGCTGCATGAGAGCGGCAAGGCGGATGGACGGACGGCAGTAGTCGGTGAACGCAAGAAAGGTGCCGCCGTAGGGGATGATCCCGCCGTGGAGGGCCATGCCGGTCATGGCGGCGGCCATGGCGTGCTCGCGGACTCCGTAGCGAACGTAGGTTCCGGAATAGTCCCCGGCGGTGATGTCGGCCATCGCGTTCGTGCGCGTGTTGTTGGAGCCGGTGAGATCGGCCGACCCCCCGATCATTTCGGGCAGGGCTCCCGTCAGACGGTCAAGCGCCAGTTCGCTCGCCTTGCGGGTGGCGACGCGGACCGGATCGGCGAGCAGGCGGGAGACATGGTCGGCCGTGACATCGCGGACCCGATCCTCGATGTCGCCGGCCATGCGCCGCTCGAACTCCCCGCGCACGGTGGCATCGAGTGCATCGAGCTTGCGTTGCCATTCCTCGTGGAGGGGGGCGTTGCGCCGCCCTGCCTCTTTCCAGGCGGCCAGAATGTCACCGGGAATGACGAAGGGTTCGGCATCCCAGCCCAGTTCGCTTCGTGCCGCGGAAACCTCGTCCGCGCCCAGGGGAGAGCCGTGGGCGGCCGCCGTTCCCGCCTTGCCGGGAGACCCGAATCCGATGACGGTGCGGCAGGCGATGAGACTTGGACGGTCGCTGTCGAGGGCCCGTTCAAGAGCCCCGGCGATCGCCTCGCCATCATGGCCATCCACGCTTTCCACCGCCCAGTTCAGGGCCCTGAAACGCGCCAGGGCGTCGTCGGAGACGGCGAGCGAGGTCGGCCCGTCGATCGAGATGCCGTTGTCGTCGAACAGCACGATCAGGCGGTTGAGCGCGAGGTGACCGGCCAGAGAGGCGGCCTCGTGGCTGATTCCCTCCATCAGGCAGCCATCGCCGGCAATGACCCAGGTGCGGTGGTCGACGAGGTCGCCGAAGCGGTCCGCCATGATCCTTTCGCCCAGGGCCATGCCGACGGCGTTGGCTAAACCCTGGCCGAGGGGTCCGGTGGTCGTCTCGATGCCGGGGCTTGCGCCGTACTCGGGGTGGCCCGCGGTACGGCTTCCCAGCTGTCGGAACCTGCGGATCTCGTCCAGCGACATGTCGACGTAGCCCGACAGATGGAGCAGCGCGTAGAGCAGCATGGATCCGTGTCCGGCCGACAGCACGAAGCGGTCCCGGTCCGGCCACTCCGGATGCCTCGGGTCAAACCTCAGAAACCGGGTGAAGAGCACAGTGGCGACATCCGCCATGCCCATGGGCATGCCGGGATGTCCGCTCGCTGCCGCCTCGACGGCGTCCATGGCAAGGGCCCTTATGGCGTTTGCCATTCTGCGTTGTGTGATTCGCTCCACCGCCTGCCCGTCCATATGGATCGTGAACCTCTCGCTCGATGCCCCCGTATCCGGTGGCATCGGCACCTTACATAAAGAGTGGAGGGAAACGGGACAAGGTCCGCCAGGCCATGCCGATCTGCAACGCCTGCCTTTATTGGCGTGCTCCATGGCGCTATGGTCGCCCCGACTTCGGACCGGGAGCGAACATGGCTTCAAGGGACAGGACGTTGATGAGGCTCGACAAGGCCGTCAGGCGACTGGAACGTGCCCTTGACGTATCGCAGGATGCACGCGAGGGAGTTGCGCAGGAGGACCTCGGTGGTGCCGGGCAGGGAGTGAAGGAACTCGAAGAGCGGCTGAAGACGGCGGATGCCCGCCTGGGATCCGTGATCTCGGAACTGAAAACGATGCTGGAGCGCGGTGATGCCTCAGGTGACGGTACTGATCAACGGTCATGAGTACGACGTGGCCTGTGGCGAGGGGCAGGAAAGACGCACCCGCGAACTCGCCGGCTACGTTGACAGCAAGATAAAGGAACTCGTCGGCCAGCTCGGCAATCTTGGTGATCAGCGTTTGCTGCTTCTGGCGTCGCTTCATCTTGTCGATGAGCTCTGGGACTACCAGGAGGCCGGAGCCAGGGGGACGACGAAGGCGGTGGATGTGCGCAGGGCCGCTGCCATCGATGCACTGGCGGAGCGGATCGAGCGCATGGCCGAACGCATCGAGGGCGGCAGGTAGCGTCCGGTTCGGCTGGCCCTGCAACGCCCCGCGCGCGAAGGTTCAACGGCGAGACCTTCAAAATCCCTGTATCCATCGGCCGGGGACCGGTTCTATAAGGAGACCGGGGCGGATGTCTGCCCGGCAGGTTGTCACATCAATCC
Source organism: Alphaproteobacteria bacterium (assembly GCA_965207785.1). GTDB lineage: Bacteria > Pseudomonadota > Alphaproteobacteria > SP197 > SP197 > SP197. Next base: position 780,573 of record CBDBNO010000012.1, read on the forward strand.
CCGGGGCCAATGCACATCATCCGGGAGCTGTCCCTGGCGGGGGTGTGCCCCCGTTATCACGGCGCCCACCTGCACACGCAGGCCACGGAGGAGTGCCCATGGAACAACGGCGCGGGTGGTGCCGCCCCTGATGGACGAGAAGGCGCTGCAGCGAAGGCGCTGCATGGAATGGAGGAAGCGGCTTCATGCCTCCGCCGGCGATGCCGGCGAAAGAGCGTGCCGTCACTTCCTGTCGACAATCGGATTTCCCGCCGGTGCCGCCATATCCGCCTACATTCCAGTCGGTTCGGAGTTTGATGTCCTGCCGCTCGCCAGGGCGGCCCATGCCGGCGGACATCAGGTCGGCATGCCCGTTGTCGTGGCAAGGGACCGGCCCCTTGTCTTTCGGACATGGACCCCGGGCGACAGACTGGAAACCGGTGCGTGGAACATTCCGGTTCCACCCGCCGATGCGGCACCCGTGGCCCCGCGTCTGCTTCTTGTTCCGATGCTGGCGTTCGATCCGGGAGGGTATCGTCTGGGCTATGGCGGCGGATTCTATGACCGCACGCTCCAGGAACTCAGACACAGTGGCCGGACGGTCACCGCTGTGGGTGTGTGCTATGCCGGGCTCGAGGTCGACGAGGTGCCTCGCCAGAGCCATGACGCCCGCCTCGACTGGATCGTGACCGAGGACGGCGCCTGGTCAACCGGAGAGGTGGCATGATGGCCCCAGGGAGAGACGAGAGATGACCGACAGTGGAGCGACGAGGATCGTCAGCGATTTTCCGTGTCAGGTGAAGGAGATCGAGCATGTCTGGATTGCCATGGCCGACGGGGTGCGCCTGTCGGCGCGCATCTGGATGCCCGACGATGCCGACGACAATCCGGTGCCCGCGATTCTCGAGTACATCCCCTACCGCAAGCGCGATCATACGCGCGCCTGGGACGATCCCCGCCACCGCTACTGGGCCGGACACGGCTATGCCTGCGTGAGGCTCGACATTCGCGGCACTGGCGAGTCGGAGGGCCTCATCACGGATGAATACGCCCTCCAGGAGCAGGACGACGCCCTGGAAGCGATTGCCTGGATCGCCGCCCAGCCCTGGTGCAGCGGCCGTGTGGGCATGACGGGCATCTCGTGGGGCGGCTTCAACAGCCTGCAGGTGGCGGCACGCCGGCCACCGGCCCTGAAGGCGATCATCACTCACTGTTCGACCGACGATCGCTACAGCGATGACGTACACTACATGGGCGGGTGTTTGCTGCTCGAGAACTTCTTCTGGGGTTCGGCCTACCTGATGCTCATGGCGCGCTCCGGCGATCCGTTGATTCAGGGAGAGCGGTGGCGGGAGCAGTGGCTGGAAAGACTGGAGAATCAGGAGCCGGTTGCCGCCACTCTCTGGCTTGCCCACCAGCGGCGGGATGCCTACTGGAAACATGGATCGGTCTGCGAGAACTGGTCGGACATTGATTGCGCGGTCTATGCCGTCGGCGGCTGGAACGACGGTTACTCGAATGCCGTGCCACGCATGCTCGAAAATCTTGATGTTCCGGCCAGGGGACTCATCGGTCCATGGGGCCACAAGTACCCCCAGGACGCCATTCCGGGACCCTCGATCGGATTCCTTCAACATGGCCTGCGCTGGTGGGACCACTGGCTGAAGGACAAGGACCCGAACTTTGCAGACGAACCTCAACTGACCGTCTGGCTCGACGAGTTCCAGTCGCCGGACGCCTGCCTGGCGCAGTCGAGGGGACGCTGGGTCAGCGAGTCCGTCTGGCCATCGCCCGATTCCACCGCCTGCACCCTCTTCCTCAATGCCGATGGTCTTGCGGTGGCAGCCGGTGAGCGGGTGACCATGGATCACCGGTCGCCGGAGACAGTCGGTGTTGCGGCTGGAAACTGGTGTCCTTACGGACTCGGTGGTTCCAGTCCTGACCTGCCGCTCGACCAGCGGGAGGATGATGCCGTGTCGCTCGTGTTTGACGGTGAACCCCTCGAGGAGCGGCTTGAGATCCTCGGGGCGCCGGAAGTCGTGCTCGACGTTGCGGTGGATCGTCCTCAGGCGATGGTGGTGGTGCGGCTCAACGACGTCGCGCCGACCGGAGAATCCATGCGCGTGACATGGGGGGTGCTCAATCTCTCGCACGCCCGCAGCCACGAGGAACCTTCGTCGATGACGCCGGGAGAATCGGCGACGGTCCGTCTCAAACTGAACGACTGCGCCCACGCGTTTCTTGCCGGACACCAGATTCGTGTGGCCATCTCGACGAGCTACTTTCCCGTCGTGTGGCCGGCGCCGGAAGCCTTCACCCTTTCTCTCACCGGCGGCGCCGCAAGCAGGCTGATGCTGCCGGTCCGGCCATTCCGGCGCGACGATTCTCCGCAGGTCGTGTTCGACGAACCCGAAATGGCGCCGCTTCCCGACATGACGGTCCTGGTGCCTCCCTCGTCTTCGAGGACGGTCGAGCGGGATGTCGCGAGCGGTGAACAGGTGATTCGCCTGGTGGAGGACGGTGGCGTCTGCCGCCTCGAGGCCATCGACATGGAATGTGCCGACGGCACCCGGTTCGAGTTCCGCATCACGAAGGGTGACCCGCTTTCGGCACGGGCTGTCTGGTACTGGTGGAGCCGCCGCAGCCGGGGCGACTGGAGCGCCAGCGTCAGGGTGCGGATGGAAATCCGGTCGTCGGCAGACACCTGGTACGTGGTGAGCGATCTCGAGGCCTTCGAGGGGAACCGGCGGGTGTTTTCCCGCTCATGGAATCACGACGTTCCAAGGGATCACTGCTGATCGGCGATTCCGGCCAGCATGGTCTTCTCAACCGCTGACGCCCTGTCGAAGACCATCTCCTTCCAGGTGCCGGTGTCGGGATAGAAACAGCGGCGGATCTCCGCCTTGATGGCGCGGCCCAGATCCGAGTCGAGATCTCCGTGATTGTGGAGCCAGCAGTCAGCCATCAGGGATTCGAGGACCTCGTCGAGAGGTGACGTGCCGTACTCCAGGGTCGCCATGGTGAGACGGGCCTGATTGGCGGCCCTGGCGACGGCAAGGTTGTTGGTGCCGGTCAGCGGTGCGGAGACCGAACTGCCGTCGCTGGTCGATGTCACGGCGCCTTCACCGAACCAGTCGACCAGGCGCCGGTGACCGGGTTCGCCCGCCTCGTGATCGGAAATCAGCTCACCGACGCCAAAGGGGCCCAGTCCGGTGTGGTAGTCGAGGAAGGCGACGTGGCTGGCATTTGCAGCATGCCGGCGAACGACGGAGGTCAGCGTGGTGGCCGACCAGGTCGGGGCCGACCCGCCGTAGAAAAGACCCTGCGGGTGACTGTACTGACCGGCTGAAATGGCACCCTGCAAGGCCATGTCCCCCAGGCGTTCGCGATAGCTCTCCATCACCGCACGACATTGGGCCCGCGATCCGGCTGTCCACTCATTCGGGCACAAGGCGTCTTTCAGCTCCTCGTAGCCTTCGTTGGTGGCGTAGGCCTGATCATGGTCGACATGATTGCGGTTGAGATCGACGTTCTCGTGGGTCACGCGGCGCAACCAGGAAAAGCCGAAGGGGTTGATGGCGTGGATCAGGACAACGGCGACATCGTCATCCCGGCCGTTGTAGAGACCTGACAAGAGGGCGCCGGTCTGGACTCCCGAACCGCAGAAACCCTCGACGCCGTGGGTAGCCGACATGGTCATGAAGACCCGTCCGGCGTCATCGGGACCCAGGCGCGCAACATCCGTGGCGAGGACCTCGCCGTCCCGGCCTGCCCTGGGGTGGAGGTGCTGGTCGACACGCGCGCCACACGCATGGCAGGCATCGAGAAAGGCCTGGCGGGCGTCACGATAGGTTGCGGAAAAGAACTGCTCAGGATGCATCGCCGGATCCGGTGCTGTTGTCACGAGGCGACACGGTAGCACCCGCCGTTGCCGGCGATCACGCGTTTTCCCGCAGGTGCTCCCTGACGCAGACGATGGCCTCATCCAGCTTGAGCCGAGCGACCTCCACCCCTTCCGGAAAGGCGCTCGCCATGCGCGAAGGCAGGCGCGGATCGAGGAGGACGAAGACGCCACGGTCGTCCATGCGCCTGACCAGACGACCGTAGGCCTGACGCAATCTCAGCCGCGTGATGAGATCGTTCCACTGCAGGTCCCCGAAGGCGGCGTGTCGGGCCCTGTGCAGAAGATCGGGCCGCGGCCACGGCACCCGGTCGAAGACGATCAGGCGCAGCGAGCGGCCGGGAACATCGACGCCGTCGCGCACGGCATCGGTGCCGAGCAGACAGGAGTCCTCTTCGGCACGGAAGATGTCCACCAGGGTTCCGGTGTCCATGGCGTCGACGTGCTGCGCATAGAGAGGCAGCCCGGCCTGCTGGAGTGGAAGGGCAATGCGCTGGTGGACGCGTTTCAGGCGTCTGATGGCGGTGAAGATTCCGAGGCCGCCTCCCCCGGCAGCCGTGAAGAGATCGCGAAAGGCGATGCTGACCCGCACCTCATCCTGGCGCGGCACGTCCGTGACCACGATGACCCGGGTGAGGTCCGGGTAGGCAAACGGGGAGGAGATGGCTGAACAGGCTGGTGGATCGGCGAGGTGGCGCAGACCGGTCCGCAGGCCGGCTGTGAGCCAGGATCCGTCGCTCGTCTGCTGGTGGTCACGCGCATCGCGCAGTGTCGCCGAGGTGATGACGACACCATGGGCCTTCGAGACGACATTCTCGGCGAAGGGCTTGCCAGGATCGATCCAGTGCCGGTGCATGCCCGTATCTGTTTCGCGTCCGTCGATGCGGTTGATCGACAGGAAGTCGTGGTACTCCTCGGGGGTCTCGGCACCCAGTGTCTCGAGCATGTGCCGCCACTCGGCAACGACATCGACGCCGCGCAGGCGAATTCCACGCATCGTCGCTTCCATGCGCTGTTGCGTGTGTTCCTCGAGGCGGTCCTTGTGGCGAGTCAATTCCTCGCCCAGGTGCGCGATGAGGTCAGACAGGGGCCGCTCCAGGGCGCCCAGCGCTTCGTGCAGGTCGACGGCCGCTGCCAAAAGCGGTTCCGGAGGTCGATCGGCAAGGCATTCCAGACTGTAGCTGCCCTTGGCATCGCCGGTCCGGTCCAGCACCTGGCGGCGCACCAGGAAGAAGAAGGCTTCTGCCTTTCCCGCCGGAGCGCCGGCGGTGAACCGGTCCAGCCAGCCCGGTGCCGGCAGGACGGCGGCCGTGCGCCGGATGTCGGCGATGAGTTGACGGCCCTCGTCACCGATGAGGTCCCGCACCCTCTGCATGAGGCCGCGTGCCCGCGACTGGCGGCTCCCCGCACCGAGCAGCCAACGGCGCAGGTCCTCCGCTTCGCGGCAGGTGAGTTCGGTGGCGAACACCCTGTCGGCGGCATCAAAGAGATGATGTCCTTCATCGAAGATGTAGCGCGTCGGGGCATGGGGATCGCCTTCGCCACTGTGCCAGGCCTGCAGCAGGCTGAGCGCGTGGTTGGAAACGACAATGTCTGCATGGTGCGCCCGGCGCACGGAGCCTTCGATAAAGCACTTCCGGAAGTGATCGCAGGCGCTGTAGATGCACTCGCCACGGCGGTCTGCGAGATCCATGGTTTGCCGGTAGCCGAGCAGTTCGAGAAGCCAGCCGGGAAGGGAACCGCCCTGCATGTCGCCGTCGGACGTGGATTGGATCCAGCGTCCGATGAGACCGAGCCGGACCGTGTTCGCGACCGAACCGCCACGGCGATTGACCGCGTCGGCGAAGTTGAGCAGGCACAGGTAGTTCTCGCGACCCTTGCGCACCACGACACGCCGCCGCCTGGCCGCACTCTCGGGGATGAGCCGGTCAAGCTCCTGGTTGATCTGGCGCTGCAGGTTCCTGGTGTAGGTACTGATCCACACGGTGCCCCGGTTCTTTTCCGCCCACAGGCTGGCCGGAGCGATGTATCCAAGGGTCTTTCCCACGCCCGTGCCGGCCTCTGCCAGCACGGCGGCGACCGCACCCGGTTCTCGCCGAGGGGCGAAGCCGGGGATCAGCGACTGTGCATATCGGAGCTGTTCGGACCGGTCCTCGGCATCCACACCGAGAAGTGACATTAGCCGCGACGCCACGTCATCCTCGCCGATGACGTCGGCGCGTGGTGGTGGGCGCGGTTCCCTTTCCGACCATTCCTGGAGAGTGGACCAGACGTCAAGACTGCCTTGCGCATCCGGCGCCAGGTCCAGTGCGGCAGCGACATCGCCTGCCCAGGGCCAGGCATTGCCGACCATGGCGGCCGCGATGGCAGCGGCCTCGTCCCTCTGTGCGTGGTCGAACGCCGCCAGTTCGTCGAGCAGGAGGGCGGCGCACGTCCGCAGAGCCATCGCCTGATCAGCCATGTCGCGGGGCAGGCCGCCGCCGAGCGCACGGGCGACGCCGAAGGGCGTGGGAACGACAAAGGACCCCGGGCGCACGAATGCGAGGAGTTCCAGGATATCGAAGGCCGGCAGGTGGCGGGTTCCGGTGCGTCCACCGGACGCCACGGCATGGCACAGGAGGGGCACGGCCCCGCGTTTCCACCTCTGACCGGCCTCTTCGCGGTCGATTTCCTCGATGACGCCGTCGGCGGTCAGCCAGACGGCACTGGCAGCACCCGCCACAAGCGTCGGAGCCTCGGCCCAGGTCATGGCGTGATCAGTCACATGCGAGCTTGCCGCGGATGAGGGCGAGAGTCTCGCTGCGACCGTAGAGGGCCATGAAACTGCCGAAACGCGGCCCGGAGGGCTGGCCAAGGAGAACCTCGTAGAGGGTTGCAAACCACGTCCTCAGCGGCTCGAACCCGTGGTCCCGTCCGGTGGCATAGGTCTCGCTCTGGAAATCCTCGCCGGTTGCCGTATCCGGGAGTGTTTCCAGGCGGCCGGCCAGGTCGGCCAGAGCATTCCGCTCCTTCTCGTCGGGAATGCGGTAGTGCTTCTCCTTCCTCACCACGTCCCGGTAGTAGTGGACGGCGAGGCGCGCCAGGCGGTCGAGCAGAGGGTGGGTCTCAGGAGAGGTTCCGGGAAGATAGCGGCTGATGAAGCCCCACAGGATGGCCTCGTCGGCGGCATTGCAGACACTGGCGAGGTTGAGAAGCATGGCATAGGAGAGGGGCTGTTCCTCGACCGGCGGATCACCGGCGTGGATGTGCCATACCGGGTTGGCAAGGCGCTCATCATGGTCCTGCCGGTGGTAGAGCTCGAGGTGCCGCGCATGATCGTCGACGTGACGCGGGATGACGTCGAAGTAGAGGCGCTTCGCCGTGCGCGGCTTGGCGTACATGAACAGCGCAAGGCTTTCCGGAGTGCCGTAGCGCAGCCACTCATCGATGGTGAGGCCATTGCCGCGGGACTTCGAGATCTTCTCGCCGTTCTGGTCGAGGAAGAGTTCGTAGTTGAAGCCTTCCGGCGGCGTGCCGCCAAGCGCCCGGCAGATGCGCCCGGAGATGGTCACCGAATCAATCAGGTCCTTGCCGGCCATTTCGTAGTCGACGTCCAGGGCATGCCAGCGCATGCCCCAGTCCGGCTTCCAGTTGAGCTTGCAGTGTCCTCCCGTGACCGGAACCTCAGCCCTGGTCCCGTCCTCGTCCTCGAAGACGATCGTTCCCCTTCCGGGGTGGCGTTCGAGGAGCGGCACGTAGAGGACCCGGCCGCTGACGGGAGAGACCGGCAGGAAGGGCGAATAGGTCTTGCGGCGCTCCTCCCTCAGGGTCGGCAACATGATCTCCATGATGGCGTCGAACCGCTCGAGGACGCGCAGGAGGGCCTCGTCGAAGGCGCCGGATCGGTACATGTCGGAGGAGCTCACGAACTCGTAGTCGAAACCGAAGCGGTCCAGAAAGGACCTCAGCATCGCGTTATTGTGGTCCCCGAAGCTCGCGTGGTCGCTGTCGAAGGGATTGGGAATTCTCGTCAGCGGATGGCCGATATGGCGTGCCATCATCTCCTTTTGCGGGACATTGTCAGGCACCTTGCGCAAGCCGTCCATGTCATCGGAATAGGCGACCAGGCGCGTCGGCACGTCGGACATCTGCGAGAAGGCATGGCGGACCATGCTCGTGCGGACGACCTCGCCGAATGTGCCGATATGGGGCAGGCCGGACGGCCCGTAGCCCGTCTCGAACAGCACATGGCCCTTTCTCGGGGTGCGGCCTCCCAGCCGTCCCAGGAGTTTCCGCGCCTCCTCGAATGGCCAGGCCCGGATGGCGCGGGCCCGTTCTTCAGACAGCTCCACCAACCGGGGACCTCCTCGAAATGTGCCCCGAAACCTATGTCCGTACGCCACCGTTCGCAAGGCGGACACCAAGGCGCCGAGCGGTCATCATTCGTCACGTTCGCAGGCGCATGTCCGCACCTGCCTGCGCACGTGCTGGAACAGGCGAAGTGGTGCGGCAGACGCGCCGGTCGATCCACCAGGGCAGGTCAGTCGGCGAGCCGCTGGAACGAACCTGCCCCACACGGGTCGCCTTTTCAGTTGGCGGCGGGTTCCGGCGAGTCGGCTGGCAGGCGGTGCCAGTCGGAGAGCGGGATGTCGCGGCCGGGAAAGGCCGGTGAGTGGAAGGGCCATGTGGTGGTGATCCAGCGGCGTACCGTGGCGTAGAGCTCATCATCGAGGCCGCTGGCGAGCTCGTCGGCACGGACCCACATCGTCACCTTCGCGTCGTGGTCCCGCTTGAGTGTCGGCATGATGTAGACGCAGCCCAGGCAGCGGCTCTCGTCGGGGGTCATCACCGTATAGGCAAAGGACACGCGCAGGGTGAATTCCCGCTGATGCCAGCCGAGGTCGACGAGGTCATCCTCCAGCGTCAGGCCGGCGGGCCAGTCGCTGCCGCTCTCCCGGGAGTAGGAGGTGCGCAGGTGATCGACGCTCGACATGACGGCGTCATAGTCCCTGACGAGATCGTTCACCGTCAGCATGCGCAAGCGAAAGCGGGGATGTTCGAGCGTGGCCGGAACGTTGAAGTCGTCCGGCACGAGACGTGGTCGATCATGCATGGTTCGTTGACCTCTTCGAAGGGTGACGCAGGGACGTGGCGCCAAGAAAGCGGCAAAGGCGTGCGAGCGCGGTGGCAAGCGCCGCGTGCCGCCCCTTGCCCTCGATGACTCCGCGCTCCCACCACAGGCCCTCGACCGCCAGTTCACCGGTCGATCGATGAAGTTTCATCGAGGCGCGTCCGGTCAGGCGATCGCCCTCGAGGATCGGCAGCACGTAGTAGCCGTAGCGCCGCCGCGCTCTGGGAACGAAGGCTTCGAAGCGATAGTCGAAGCCGAACAGGCGCAGGGCGCGCCGCCGGTCGCGCAGCACCGGATCGAATGGGCTCAGGAACCGCATTGTCGAAGGGGGAGAGTCGAGCTCGGCGAGGCTGTCCTCGATATGCGTCCATGCAAGGGATCCCTTCGGAGCGCCGTTGTTGTATCCCAGAACCTCGACCGTCATCAGACGGTGGCGGTTGGCGGCGGCCCACTGCCTGACATCGTCCGGGGAAACGGCATCCCAGAAGGCGGCGATCTCTCCCGGCGTTGCGGTGCCCAGGCGATCCAGCGCCGACGAACAGGCCCACTCGAGATGCTCCCGGGGCGACACCTCCCGGTTGAGGACATTTCCGGGTATCACCCGTTCGGTGAGGTCGTACACCTTCTGGAAGTTCTCGCGCCGCACCACCTGGATGGTTCCCTTCCACCACAGGTACTCCAGGGCTGCCTTGGCCGGCTTCCAGCCCCACCAGGGTTCATTCTGTCCGCCCGTCTCGTCGGTGAGTTCCCGTGACATCGTCGGTCCGTGCGCGGTGATCCGATCGAGCACTCGTGCAATGACGTGGGCAGGATCGTCACCGATACGGTCCCGGAACCAGGCGCTGTTCTCGAGACTCGCCGCCATGCGGACAAACCGCGGCTTCCAGTGTGCATACCATGCGAGGGGAATGGCGCTGGCATCGTGGGTCCAGTGCTCGAAGAGACTGCGCTCGCCTTCCAGAAGCGCCGCCAGGTCCTCCCTGCGATAGGTCCGGTTGCGCGAATGGAGCGTGAGGTGGTGGGCCCGCTCAACGGTGGAGATGCTGTCGAGCTGCACGAATCCCATGCGCTGGATCAGCGACAAAAGTCCCGATCGGCCGAGGCGCCTTCCGGGCGGTTCGCCAAGTCCCTGGAGCTGCAGAAGCAGACGACGCGCGGTCCGGGCATCAAGTGTGAGGCGCGCAGGCATGTCCGCATCATAGCGTGACGCGCTGTCACGGCATGTCTTGATTTTGCAGTCCACCCGGATAGGTTCGCGACCATGTCCAGTCCCCAGCCCGGGATCCTCGATGGCATCCCCTCCCATGCCCGATATCTGGAGTTCCACCGGCGTCCCGGGGACGTGCCGGTGACCGCGGTGCTGCGTGATCTCGCTGGCATCAGCGTGGACCTCGGCGCGGTGGTCGGCCTTGGTCGGGGCCTGCTTGCGGGCCTGGGTGTCGCCATCCCGGGACACATGTCGTTTCCGGCACTCTCCGGTCCCGGTTGCGAGGTGCCGTCGACGCAGACGGACCTGTGGGCATGGGTGAGAGGCGAGGACCCCGGCGAGGTTCTTCTGAATGCCCGTGCCATCGAGCGCGAGGTGGCCGATGCCTTCGGGATCGAGCGCATGATCGACGGTTTCCGTTATCGGGATGGTCGTGATCTCACCGGCTACGAGGATGGCACCGAGAACCCCGAGGGAGATGCCGCCGTTGCCGCTGCCTGCAGTGCCGGAGGCGCGAGCTTCGTAGCGGTGCAGCAGTGGATGCACGATCTCGACCTCTTTGCATCCCATCCGCCCGAGGTTCGGGATCGCATCATCGGTCGGCGCCTCGAAGACAACGAAGAACTTGCCGATGCTCCCCCCGCCGCCCATGTTTCCCGCACGGCACAGGAGAGTTTCGAGCCCGAGGCCTTCCTGTTGCGTCGTTCGATGCCCTGGGCCGATCTCACAGGGGAGGGGCTGATGTTCGTGTCGTTCACCGCCACCGTCGATCCTTTCGTTGTCCAGATGCGGCGCATGGCGGGTCTCGATGACGGTGTCGTCGATGCCCTCTTCGGCTTCACGCGTCCGGTGTCCGGAAGCCTGTTCTGGTGTCCGCCCGTGCGAGACGGCTGTCTCGTCCTGCCGGAGTTTCGCCCATGAGCGGCACCGTTCTCGGCGTCCTCGGCGGGAGTGGCGTCTACGACATCGACGGTCTCGAAGATGCCGAATGGGTGACGGTCGACACGCCCTGGGGAGAGCCTTCGGATCAGTTGCTGCGCGGCAGGATGGACGGTCTCGAGGTGGTGTTTCTGCCGCGTCACGGCCGCGGCCATCACATTTCGCCCACGGGCATCAACGCGCGCGCCAACATCGATGCCCTGAAACGCACAGGTGTCACCGACCTCGTCTCCGTGGCAGCCGTCGGATCACTCCGCGAAGACCTGCCGCCCGGCACCTTCGTGGTGTGTGATCAGTACGTCGACCGGACGGTGAACCGTACGAGAAGCTTCTTTGGCGAAGGGTGTGTGGCCCACGTCTCGCTGGCCCACCCGACCTGTGAACGCCTGGCGGACCACGTGACGCGGGCCGGCAAGACGGCCGGTATCTCCATGGTTCGCGGAGGCACCTACATCTGCATCGAGGGGCCCCAGTTCTCGACGCTGGCTGAATCGCATCTATTCAGGTCGTGGAACATGGATGTCATCGGCATGACGGCCATGCCGGAGGCGCGCCTCGCGCGGGAGGCGGAGCTCTGCTATCTCACAGTCGGCATGGTGACGGACTACGACTGTTGGCACGAAGACCATGATGCCGTCACCGTGGAACAGGTGATCGGCGTGCTGCTGGCCAATGCCGGGAACGCAAGGCGCCTGGTCGGGGCTCTCGTGCCTCTGATGGCCGGCATCCATCACCCGTGCCTTCACGGCTGCGACAGGGTGCTTGACCATGCCATCATCACCAGGCCGGACGCCCGCGATGGCGACGTCATCGCCAGGCTCGACGCGGTGGCCGGGCGTGTTCTCGGGACCGACTGATGGACCTCCGTCCCCTCATCCGCACCATCCCGGATTTCCCCCGCGAGGGGGTCATGTTCCGCGACATCACGACCCTTTTTGCCCATGGGGCCGGCTTCGCCCACGCGGTTGACGGCATGACGGCCCCCTTCGCCGACTCGGCGATCGACGTGGTCGCTGCCATCGAGGCGCGGGGCTTCATTCCCGGCGGCGCCGTCGCCCGCCAGCTGCAGGCGGCCTTTGTCGCCATACGCAAGAAGGGCAAGTTGCCCCGCCGGGCCATCGGCGAGGACTACGAGCTCGAGTACGGCATCGACCGGATCGAGATACACGACGACGCCGTCAGGGAAGGAGCGCGCGTCCTGGTGGTGGACGACCTGATCGCCACCGGAGGCACCGCGATGGCGGCCGTTCGCCTGCTGCGCCGCGCCAACGCCAACATCGTCGGCGCCAGCTTCGTGATCGATCTCCCGGCTCTCGGCGGCGCGGACCGCGTCCGCCAACAGGGCGTTCCCTGCCACTCTCTCGTCAACTTCTGAGCACCGCCAGCCCCTCTACCGTGTCGTCCGGCACAAGGAGGAGACTCAAACGGGGCTGTCGCCCGCATTGCTGCGGACGCCGACCGGAGAGCCGGACGTTTCAAGGCGCCTAGAGATGGCTGCAAGAGTGATGTTCGAAGTCGAGGCGAAGCCCGGCGCCGGAGACGCGCTTGTGACGGCTGAACAAGCTGTTGAGACGCTGCGGAACAGCGACGATGTCGATCGTGGGGGGATTGGGAATCCTGCACGCAAAGTGGGACGTGTCTGGTCAGACAGAGGGACAGGGGAACCAGCGACCGGCTCGATCCCGCGCTCTTCACGTCCTTCACGAGTCAGGCGGGCGACGGGCTGACGCGCCTGACCGGGCAGGCGTTCACGCAGCCCGACGGTCTCCGCTACCGGCACCACGGCCCAAGGCTCTTCACCGCCGCCGCTCGACCGGCTGATCGACGATGTATCGCTGAAACTGGCGGCACGGATGAATCTCGATGAACCGCGGTAGCCGATGTCTGGATCAGACCATGTCCGGGAGCCTGTTCCGCTGGATCTTGCCGGAGGGGCCCTTGGGCAGCGCCTCGAGGACATGGATGCGGTCAGGGGAGCGGAAGGCGCCGACCCTGGAGCGGCAGTGTTCAATGAGTTGCTCCAAGGTGACGGTGGAAGCCTTCTTGAGGCGCACTGCGGCTTCGATTCGCTGGCCGTAGTCGCTGCACGGCTGCGCGAAAGCGGCGGCCTCGACAACATCGGGATGGGCATAGAGGGCATCGTCGATCTCGCGGGGCGCGATGTTCTCGCCACCCTTGATGATGAGTTCCTTCAACCGGCCTGTGACATAGACGTAGCCGTCGCCGTCGACATGGCCGAGATCGCCCGTGCGCAGCCATCCGTCGGGCATGATCGTCTGTCCCGTCGCGTCCTCATCGTCCAGGTAGCCCGCCATGACGTTGGGGCCACGCACCGCGATTTCGCCCTCCTGACCGGCTCCGAGGATGCGCCCGTCGCCGTCGAGGATGGCGACCTCGTTGCCGAAGGCAATGCCCGGAGAGCCGATCTTGCGAACGGCGGGGGGCAGGGGGTTGGCAAGTATCTGCGCGGCAGTTTCGGTCAGTCCCATGGTCTCGATAATCGCGACGCCGAAGCGGGCCTCGAAGGCCTGATGGACATCCGGCGGAAGTGCGGAGGAGGCCGAACGGCCGAACCTGAGCCGCCGGACTGCGTCCGCGTGCGGTTCCGCGTCATGATGGAGCAGGCGCGAGATGATGGTGGGCACGACGGAGAACCAGGTGGCTTCGTGCTCCAGGCAGTCCTCCCAGAAGCGCTGCACCGAAAACCGCGGACAGACGATCACAGAGCCGCCCGAGACGAGCGGCGCCATCAGGGTGACGCAGAGCCCGTTGATGTGGAAATGAGGGAGAACGCAGAGTGCCCGGTCCTGCGGGCCGAGGCGGTGCGCCGTGGCCGTGGTCCATCCTCCCGCAAGGAGGCTTCGATGGCTGTGAAGCACGCCCTTGGGCCGGCCGGTCGTTCCGGAGGTGTACATCAGGAGGGCCGGATCGCCTGCCGAGGGCAAGAAACCCGGCTCAATCGCCTCGGGCATCGCTCGCGAGCCTGCAAGGCTTTCAGCGTCGATGACGGCAAGACCGTCCAGGCCTGCCTTGTCGAGGGACGTGCGCTCGTCGGCGTTGATGACGGCGAATCGGGCGCCGCTGTGGCGCACCGCAAATCGATGGGTCTGCTCGCTGGCTGCGAGGTTCATCGGTGTCGCGCGGAATCCCCCGAGGAAGAGGCCGAAAAGGACAAGAACGGCGGCGCGGCTGTTATCGAGGAAGGTCGCGACACTCTCGCCCCTGGCGGCGCCGGCGGCCTTCAGGCGGCGGGCGACCCTTGCGGCGCCCGTCCGCAGATCAGAGTAGGAGAGTTCTGGCGAACCGTCGGAGAAGAGATGGCTGACCGCATCGGGAGTTTCGCAGGCTCGCCGTTCGATCCAGTGACCGACCGATCCGGCCGGCGGGCCGCCGCCAGCCGTCATCGCCCGCAATCGGCCCAGTAGTCGGCGAGCACATCCTCGAGAACGGGCTCCCGGGTCGGGATCGTCCGCACCACGCGCGTAATGTTGAGAAAATGCTTCCAGTGGAGGTTCTCGTCTATCGAGTTGCCGCCCCAGCTGCCGCAGCCCATGGAGAGCGAGAACGGCACGCCGTTGTCGAAGGAGCCGCCGGTGGCGATGGCGTGGGCCTGGTTGACGATGATGCGGCAGGCGGGAATCGTCAGTCCGAGATCGACCGCGCGCTCGTCGAGGGCGGTATGAAGCCCCACCGAATGCCCTGCGCCGGCATGCTCAAGGATGCGCGTGACGATCGTCTTGGCGTGCGCGAAGTCCCGGGCGCGGTAGAGCGCCGTCACCAGTGAGATCTTTTCACCCGCTATCGGGTGGTCCGGGCCCGCGTGTCCGGTTTCCACGGCAAGAAAGCGCGTTCCGCGAGGGACCCTGCCATCGAGCTCGAGAATGTCGATCAGCACGTCGCAGTCCCTTGCGATGGCCAGCGGGTTGAGTTTGCCACCAGGCCAGAGTCGATCGACGACATGGTTCTCGAGAGACGGATCGAGGATGGCGCATCCCTCGTGCGCAAGCGCCGCGGCAAAGGAGTCGTAGACGGTATCGACCACGACCAGGGCGTTTTCCGAGGAGCAGGACGTCGCGTTGTCGAAGGTCTTGGAGCGCGCGATCCTCGCCGCGGCAGCGCGTACATCGGCGGTTTCGTCAACAATGACCGGGACATTGCCAGTACCCACGCCAATGGCGGGCGTGCCCGAGGAGTAGGCCCGCCTCACGTTGTCCTGCGAACCGGTCACGACCACGAGATCCGCCCTCTCGAGAAGTCTCTGGGTTCTCGCCTTGTTGCCGGGCGCCGGGATCATCTGGACGAGACCGGGATCGACGCCGGCCTTCGAGAACTCATGGTGGATGTAGTCCAGCAGCTTCCTGCACGCTTCGGTTCCCTTTGGCGACGGCGACAGCACGATCGCGTTGCCGCATTTCAGGGCATTGATGATGTTGTTGGCCGGCGTTGCGACCGGGTTGGTCGATGGGACGACGGCGCCGATCACACCGATCGGCCGCGCGATCTCGGTGATTCCTCTCTCGGGATCTTCGGCAATGACCCCGCATGTCGCGACAAGCGCGATATCGCGCAACAGACCGAGTGTCTTGCGATGATTCTTGGCGACCTTGTCCTCGACGTTGCCGAGTCCGGTCGTCCGGACCGCAAGTTCCGACAATGTCCGGTTGCGGTCCGGTTCCAGGAGCGCCCAGGCCGCCGCCTGGGCGGCCCTGTCGTAACGCGCCTGTGTCGCGCCCGTTTCGTAGCGCGCCTGAGCCGCGCGGGCCTGGGTCAGGAGACCGTCGACAACGGCGAAATCATCCTTGAGAACCATCGTCGTTCCTCACCAGCATGGCTGTGCGGGAAGGACCGGGGCAGGGGAGGGTGTCCCGGTCCTTCCCGACGGTTCAGAGGTCCTTGAGAAGTTCGCGAAGATAGGCGTCGCGCTCTTCCCACATGGCGAGGACTTCCTCGCGGTTCATGACATGAACCGGAGATCCTCCTGCAGCCATCTTGCCGAGCACCCGGGAGTTCATGAACATCTCCGGCACGATGCTCGCGAGCTTGTCGATGATGGCGTCGGGGGTCCCCTTGGGAACCATGATGCCGCGGAAGTTGACGGAACTGTTGTCGACGTCGAGGCCCTCCTCCATCATGGTCGGCACGTCGGGGAGGAACTCCTCGTTCCTCTGGATATCCGCCACCGCGAGGATCTTGATGTTGCCGGCTTCGCGGGCGCGGTAGGCGTCCGAGAGATTGTTGATGCCGGCCATCACGTCACCCGCAATCACCGCCTTCATGGCTGCGGCGCCCCCGCCCTTGGTGGGAACGTACTGCATAGTGACGCCGGCGGCCTTCTCGATCTGCAACGCGGCAATATGGTGTCCGACGAAGAGGCCGGCGCCCGAGAAGGTAAGCTTGCCAGGGTTCTCCCCGGCCCAGGCAACGACATCCGCCATGGAATTGAAGGGGCTCTCCGTGCCGACAATGAAGACCGCCGGATCGGCGCCCCAGTTGGCGATGGGCTCGAAACTGTCCTTCGAGTATTCGACCCCGCCCTTGATGCTCTGGGCGATGAAGTGCGGAATGTTGTAGGCGGCAAGCGTGTAGCCGTCGGCCTCCGCCTCGGTGGCAAACCAGTTCCAGCCGACCCGGCCGCCGGCGCCGGGCTTGTTGATGATCGCGATCGGCACGCCCAGGGCGTCTTCGTTGCCGGCGGTCATGGTGACGATGCGTGCCTGGAAGTCCGTGGCCCCGCCCGCGCCGTAGGACACCATGAGCATGATCGGTCGGTCCGGATACTCATCCGCCTCGACCGTTCCGGCGACTGCGGCCAGCACCAGCGCGAGACCTGCAATGACGTGTTTCATGGAAATTCTCCTTTCGTGTGGACAGGCTCGCGCCTGCCTAGATGAACAGTCCTCGCGGTATGAACACCTTGAGAACAATGGAAAAAAGAAGGTACATCACGGCCAGATACCCGACCGTGACGGCAACTCGCTTCAGCCATGTCCGGACCTGGTCGTGGGGTGCCGGATCATAGAGCGAGAGAATGACGATGAATGCGATCGCCGACGAGGTGTAGAAACCGAGCCATTTCGCCGCGAAGAAGACATAGACGCCGGCCACGACGATACCCGGCAGGATTTTCTTGACCAGTGCCCAGGTGATCCCGCCTTCGGCAACCTGCGGGTCAAGGAGCGTGCGCGCGAATGTCCAGCCGGCCAGGGCCACGAAAGCCACGGAGATCAGCCTGGGAAACAGGAAGGCCTCGGCGGGGGCCTGGCTGAAGCTGATCCAGCATACCCAGATCGCAACAAGCAGAATGATGCCGCAGGCCAGGCGCGGCTGCAGGGCGGTCATGGTGCGCCTCTCCCTGAAACTGCGGTGCGCCGCGCGCGGAGTTCCGCGTAGAGCGAGTAGCCGACCGATGCGACGACGATCGCGATGAGAAGAAGGTTGAGCGCCCCCCCGAAGAAGTAGGCGAACGGCCCCACCGTCGCTTCGGCGATCAGCGATCCCTGGATGAAACTGGATTCGGCGATGGGACCCAGGATGAGGCCGAGAACCAGCGGTGCGGCGGAGAACCCGAACCGTTCCAGGAAGTACATCATGATGCCGAGGGCAGCCATGACATAGACGTCGCCCATGGAATGCTGGACCGAGTAGGATCCGAAGACCGCAAGGCCCAGGACAATCGGCGCCATGATTGACTTCGGGACAAGCGCCACGCGGGCCGCGAGCGAGGCGATGTAGAGGCCGAACACGCACATCAGAATCTGGCCGATCAGCATCGAGTTGATGAACGGCCAGGCGACATGGGGGTGATTGTCGAAGAGATCGGTGCCGGGAAAGATCCCGTGGATCAGCAGCCCGCCGAGCAGCACGGCGGCGGTCGGGCTGCCGGGAATGGAGAGTGTCAGGAGCGGGACGAGGGAGGGACCGACCATCGCGTTGTTGGCGGATTCGGCCGCAATGATGCCCTCCGGATGGCCGGTTCCGAACTTGTCGCGTTCAGGCGATACCTTGCGCGCCTGATCATAGGCGACCAGGCCGGCGATCTGTCCGCCGATACCGGGAATCAGCCCTATGATGGAACCCGAAACAGTGCCGATCACCACGGCGCGCACTCTCGACAGGAGTTCCCGGACCGCCCTGGAGAGCGGGTGCCTTTCGACCGAGATGGCCTCGATCGATGACGACCGCCGGCCATCTGCGAACATGGCGATGACCTGCGGAATGGCGAACAGTCCGATGAGGGCCGGAACGATACTGATGCCGCCGCTCAGGGATGAATGGAAGACGAAGCGCTGCACACCGAGAATATCGTCGAATCCCACTGTCGCGAGCCACAGCCCGATACATCCCGACAGCAGGCCCTTGACGACGCTGGACGTGCCGAGCGACCCGATGATCGTGACGCCGAGTATGGCGAGCCAGAACAGTTGCGAGGGTCCGAAGGCAAGCGCCCATTCGGCCAGAACGGGCGTCAGAAAGATCAGAAGAGCGACCCCGATGAGGCCTCCGACAAGCGAGGCAAGGAAAGCAAGCTGCAGGGCCCTGGCGCCCTGGCCCCTGCGGGCCATCTCGTGACCGTCGAGGGTCGTGGTGATGTTGGCCGGCGCTCCCGGTATCTTGAGCAGGATGGCGCTGACCGCGCCGCCGGCGACCGTGGAGGTGTAGGCCGCGCCCAGCAGGATCAATCCGTGCACGGCCTCAAGCTGAAACGTGAAGGGAATCAGCAGGGCAACGGCCATCGTCGGGGAGAGCCCCGACGTGGCGCCGAGGATCAGGCCACCGATCGTTCCGCCGATGAGCAGAAGCATGGCCGGGACCGTGAACACGTCCCCGAAGTAGGTCAGGAACTCCATTCCACCTCTTGCTGCTTCCTCAGACAGCACGGACTTTGCGCCCGCAATCTGGAATGCTAGGGAATGAAAACAACGATGCAAACGTTTTCATTATGGGAAGCTGGTCTACACTTGGCGGCGTGATGGCGGGGCGGCATGTCGACATTGTTGACGTTGCAAGGCGGGCCGGGGTGTCTCCGGCGACCGTGTCGCGCGCCTTCAATCACCCTGCGCTCGTGCGAGCCGATACCCGGGCGAAAATCTCGGCGGTGGTCGACGAACTCGGCTACATCCGCAACCGGGCGGCGCGATCCATCCACGGCAAGAGAAGCGGAACCGTCGGCCTCATCGTTCCGACCGTCGACAACGCCATCTTCTCGCGGCTGATCCAGTCGTTCTCCGATGCCCTGAACCGCAAGGGCTTCACCCTCCTGCTTGGCGCCCACGGCTATGACCTTGAACGGGAGAAGGATCTGCTGCGTTCCTTTCTCGAGCATCGTGTCGACGGTATCGCCGTGATCGGCCTCGACCATGATGACGCGACGTTCGCCCTCATCGAGGCCCGCCATGTGCCGGCAGTGGCGCTGTGGAACCATGACGGCGACTCGCGGATGTCCTGCGTGGGGCCAGAGAACCGCCATGCGGGCTACCTGGCCGCGCGGCACCTCGCGGATCTCGGCCATCGGCGGATCGGCCTGCTGTTTCCGCCTACACAGGGCAACGACCGAGCGGCATCGAGGCTCGAGGGAGCCGAGGCGCTGCTGGAAGAACGGGGAATCGATGTTCCGGATCGCTGGCGCATCGAAGCGGTCTACAGTGTCGCTGCGGCCAAGCGGGCCTTCATCGACCTCATCGGCGGCGGCAACATCCCGACGGGCCTCGTGGCCGGCAACGATGTCCTTGCCCAGGGCGCCGTGTTCGCTGCCACGGAGTGCGCGGTCCGTGTCCCGGATCGGGTTTCCGTGGTCGGGATCGGAGACTTCAGCGGTTCGGCCGAGATGACTCCGTCCCTCACGACCGTGCGGTTGCCGGCGGCCGGGATCGGCGAGGCAGGAGCGGAAGTCCTGCTCGAACTCGTGCGTTCGGAGCGGCGCCATCCACTGATCCGGCGCAATCTCCCGCTCGAACTCGTCACGCGCGCCTCCACGGCACCGCCGCCTGCCGCCTGAAGAAGATGCGTGACGCAACGACGCGGTGGTTCTTCACGTCGTCCCTGTGGTGGCGCTCCATCGTCGGTCGTTGACGAGAAAGCACGTCGACTGGCGCCGGCGTTCGCCAGAGCGGTCACCGCGCAAGTTGTTCTGCGCGAGCCGCGCGTCATGGCGCAAATGGGCGCGCGCGCTGGCAATCAGGTCAAGCCGCGAGCCCAGTCGATCCGGTTGCCGCGCACCGCGCCTCAGCGTCTGAACAACGCCAGTCCCTCTGTTGTATCGTCTTGCGAAGGAGGAAACGTCCTTCCATGGCTGCCAGCCACATGCAGACGGTTCGCAAGGAACCCGACTTCGAACACGAGACCCGAATTGGCCACGCTCAAGACCGCTCGACACTCAAACCCCGCCACGAGTCATGCGGTAGCTCTCGAACTTGACCAATTCTCGCGACAGGGGTATCTCGCCGGTCCGGTTCATGAGGATGTTCCCTGACAGCGCCCTGACGGCAGCGTAGCTTGTCAAACTGCATTGGCTGCGGATCGACCAACGTGCAGTCCGGCGTGGAGCACGAAATGCCGTTCCGTTGCCGCATCAGCGCGCGTACCCGTACCATCGCCGCTTCGCTACGGCGACTTCACCTCGGTCTCCGGGCCGAATTCGGGAACAAGAATGTGACGACGGTCGAGAGATAGCCATGCTCCAGCGAAACAAGATGTCAGAAACCAAGGCCAACTCGACCTGGAAGGTCGCCGGGCCCGAGGACGCTCACCAGTTACCGTCGCGATACTATTATGACGAAACCCTGCATCGCGAAGAGCTCGACAAGATCGTCTACCCGGGTTGGCATATGGTTTGCCACAAGAACGAGATTCCCGAGATCGGCGATTACGTTCTGCTCGACATCTGCGGTCAGAGCATCTTCGTGGTTCGCACGGCTGACGACGAGATTGCGGCATTTCACAACGTTTGCCAGCACCGCGGGACGCTGCTTCTTCAGGCGCCGCGCGGAAAGGTCAACCGCATGATTCGATGCCCAAACCATGCCTGGTGCTATGGCTTCGATGGCGCGCTGCGCACTGCGCCCGCCGCAAGGGATGTCAAGGGTTTTGACCGTTCGAAATACTCGCTGAAACGCGTATTGGTCGAAGAGGTCATGCACTGCGTCTTCGTCAACATGGACCTCGATGCGAGCTCACTGGGAGAGTCAATCCCGGGTGCTGCCGAGCTGATGGCCGAGAGAATTCCCGATCTGGCCGACATGCAGCTGATTTCGGAAAACAGTTACGATGTCGCAGCGAACTGGAAAATCGTCATCGAGAACGCGATCGAAGGATATCACTTCAAGTTGTCCGATATGGGTCCCTATCATCAGCAGTTGATCCAGCACATCAACTGCAAAGACTATGATCCGACGGCTTATGGAAAGTTCTGGGTCTACCAGGGTCATCGGGGGGAGCGTCTGACCGAGGCATATGGCAAGCCGGTCGGCGACGAGCCGTTTCAGACGGAATGGTTCTTCAACATGCAAATCTGGCCGATGACGACGCTGTTCACATTTCCTTACGTGGACTTCTTCGGCACGTTCAATCTCATGCCGCTCGGGCCGGAAAAGACCAGAGTGGGTTTCAACTACTATCATCCGGACCGAGAAGTCAGCGAAGTCACCAAGGCATGCATCGAGTTCCAGACCAATTTGCTGGGTCCCGAAGACATTGCCCTCAATGAACTGCAGCAGCGCGGGATGCGCTCATTCGGGTACGACGCGGGCCCCTACATGGTGAACGACGCGCGCAAGAATTGGAGCGAACATCTTCTCCATCACTTCCACGCCCTGATCCACGAAGCGATGGCAGGTTAGCAGCGGGACGCATTCCGACCGCAGTTCACGATGTTGTCCCTCGAAGCGCAGAATGGCAGGCGATAGACAACGTCCAGAGTCACGAGCAAAGCAACGCTGATGCGATTCGCAAGAAAGCGAGCGCCATTGACGGTCGGCTCATGTGGTACCTACGCCGGGACTTTCAGGGCAAATGAAAAAACAAGCGCAGAATCGAATTCGCCGCATCGATGATCCGCTGGATGGTCCGGTCCCGGCTTTGTTGCAAGCGGCCTGCGAAATCGGTCCACTCAGGCCGTTTTCATGGAATTGTCCGTTGGTCTTGCGGCGGATGAATTGGCGCTGAGGTCGAGAGGTTTCTGAATTCCGTGGAACGATGCTTTGCGGATGACATCCTTCAGGCTTTCTCCCGGTCCTTGAGTCGTTCAAGCATCTCGCTCAGGGCGGTCAGGGGAACGACCTCTCCGTCTTTGCGTGACTGCCAGTCCGGGGCTCCGTAGACGACTGCCCTGGCGGCAGCGCCTTCGCTACCCGGTTGAGTGATTCGAACCAGTCGGAAGCGACCGTCGAGCCCGACTTGGTTTCGATAGCCGCCATGCGGCTGCCGTTCTCAAGGAGCAGGTCGCATTCCAGACCGCTGCCGGCACGGAAGAAGGACAGGTTGGACCGGCGGCCCCGATTGAAACGATGCTTGAGTGCCTCCACGACCACGGCATTACCTACGATGGCAAAATTGAAAGTGCTATTTGCAGTTTGCAAGACTATACCGAGTTGCAAGCAATGGTCGTTTCAATGGCATCAGCATTCATCGACCATGTCGCCGCAGTGCCGCCGGCCCCGGTGCTGATACCGGCGGTCCGGAGTTCGGCGAGGGCATGGGGCTACAACAATCCTCTGATCCTGGAGACCTCTCGGAGGGCGTACTCGATGCCGTAGTGACTCGAATTCATGCGTCTGCGCCTGACGCTACCCTCGGGCGGTCGCGGAACAGTGAATCAGTGGAACGGTTCGGCACGGGTAGCGCGCGAACTCGAAGGGTTTGTTGTCTGGCTTCACAGGAAGATTTGCCCTTCCATGTACTTTGCGGCCGTGCAGTGAAGCAACACGCGGTCGGCCCGCAGCTCACAGTCGATTGTTGCCCCTCGGGGAGAAGGTTGATGTGCCCGCAGCGAACAACGCCCGAGCTGCTGTGCCCAATATGGAACGAGAGAACAGTGAGCTGATCCTGTGAAACCGGTGTCTTCCTCTTCGCCTTGCTTCGGACAGAACCACCGTGAAACGAAGTCGATGTCGCCATTCCCGCGAGCGGTGATCACTGCCGCACGACACGGCAGAGAGAGCAGGGCACGATAGTCCGGAGCGAACTCAACCACATCATCCGCACATGGAAAGACCACAAAGAGATCCAGAGCGGCGAGCACGGACTTCGCCTTGCCGGCGAAAGTGGCCTTGATCGCATCGGCGTCGCAGATGGGCTCCGGCACAAGAGCCGGGAGGTCAAGAACGTACGTACCGTCCCGGCGCCTGGAAACCTCCAGAATTCCATCCTCGATGCTGAACCCGATTGAGTCTGAACTGTCGTCAAGTTCCGTAGCGGCCACGAAGGCTGCGGCAAGCGTGCCATGGCCGCAGATGCCCGAGATTTCCGAATCGGGTGTGAACCATCGAATATCGTAACGTCCGCCTCTCCCAACGAAAAACGCCGTGGTCAGTCGGGTTTCGGACGCAATCTTCTGAAGCAGGTCGTCTTCGATCCAGAATGGAAGTGGGCACACAGCGGCCGGATTTCCCGAAAACGGGCCTGACGCGAATGAATTGATCTGGTAGATGGACAGTTTCATCCCGCCATAGTACGTGATGCGGTGATATGAAGACTACGGCGCAGATCTCTGACGACCTTGCCGAGGAGGTGAAGGCGTACATGGCGCGAGAAGGCGTGACCTTCCGTTCGATGGTTGAGCGCGGATTGCGGGAAGTGCTGCGGGCTAAACGGGGCCAAAACCGTTCAAGTTACGGGACGCCAGTGTTTGCGGTCGGGGATTGCAGGCTGCATGGCGGGATGCGGGCTGGGAACGCATCCGTAACGCCGCCTATGAAAGGCGGGGAAACTGATCGCCGTCGACACGAACATCCTTGTCCATGCCCACCGAGCGAGTTAGGCGTAGCGCCTGTCAGCCCGTTTCGGCATCGAAGAACTGGCCAAGGGGAATGTGCGCCGAGGTGTGCCTTGGCCCTTCGTCCATGAATTCATCACCATTGTGACACATCCGAGTGTCTATGACTCGCCGTCGTCAACAGCGAAACAATTGGACAGGCGGATTTCTGGCTCGAGTCCCCGACCGTGGAGCCGAAGGCTGATGATGTTGACTGTTGGAACTCAAGCGCCTACAACTGAGTATCAATTGCTCCCCGCCGGACTCGCCGAAAGGCCCCGGCGGGGTTATTGATGCGCGATTCATGCCAGTAGAACCAGAATGCAAACGTGCCGTTTCGTTTTATCGACGGCCAGAATCTGTTCCGGCATGCCAAGGATGCCTTCGGTCACCATCATCCCAACTACGATCCGGCCAAACTCGCGGCGACTGTCTGTGCTGCTAACGGATGGATCGATGCTGGCGTCCGCTTCTACACGGGCGTTCCAGACGCAGACAGGTCGCCGATGTGGCATGCGTACTGGACGCGGCGTTTGACCGTCATGCGTCGCGCCGGAATTGTCGTGACTTCCCGACGCCTGCGCTACCGTATCGAGCAGATTCGGCTTCCTGATGGCGCGACACACGATGTGCCGGTGCAGCGGGAGAAGGGGATCGATCTTCGACTGGGCCTCGA
Source organism: Alphaproteobacteria bacterium (assembly GCA_965207785.1). Taxonomy (GTDB): domain Bacteria; phylum Pseudomonadota; class Alphaproteobacteria; order SP197; family SP197; genus SP197. The sequence goes on from CBDBNO010000012.1 coordinate 805,352, forward strand.
CGTGGTCCGGATGGCGCGCAACGGCGACCTTGATATGGCGGTAATCTTCAGCCAAGACCAGGACTTGGCCGAGGTGGCGCGCGAGGTCCGCGATATCTCGCGTACCCGGGATCTCTGGCTGAAGGTCGTCTCAGCCTTTCCCTACGGACCGAACGCGAGTACCAACCGAGGTATTGACCGGACCGACTGGTTCCGGATGGACCGCGAGTTCTACAGTTTCTGCCTCGATCCGAGAGACTATCGACCTCGCCGCTGAGCGAACGCACACGCTGGATGTAGCGCAAGTGTGCCGAGCAATGCGGCTCATGATGCCGGAACTGCAGTGTGACCGTGTGTTCACTATCGACGATACCCTGGGGAAGGAGTCTTCTGCGAATGGCTCGATCGAGGTCCGGTCCCGAGCGATTCTGCATGAAGGTTGAATGCGTCGCCGATGTCCTGTTGGGGGTTGTGGCGACGTGGCCTGAGAAGTCAGGTTGCGAGGAGGGTGTCGACCCATAGGCGGGCGACGTCGAGGTAGAGATCGATGTCGGCCCGGGTCATGGCGAAGGAGACCGTCGGACCGGCGGTGGCGGTGGCTTCCCAGATGCCGCGGTTGGCCATGAAGATGCGCCGCGAATCGGTGAGGGGGATGTCGGCGAGACGTGCCGCGTCGGCGCCGCTCAGGGGCTCTTCCCGGTGGTAGAGCCAGCCGGCCCGGCTGCGGAGGTGTTGGGCCTTCCAGCCGAGGTTCGCGTCATCGATGATCGTCTGGATGCCCCGGGCCAGAACGCCGCCGAGTTCGGATGTCCGCGCGTAGGCCTCGCGGGTCATGACATGGTCGAGGCAGGCGCGGGCGGCGGCAAACGAGAGCGCATTGCCGTAGAGTGTGCCGCCGACGGCGAGACCGCCGGCGTCGCTGAACGGATCGAAGAGATGGCGGTCCATCAGTTGCGCCAGGCGTGACTCAAAACCGTAGGCCCCGATCGGCACGCCCCCGGCGAAGTTCTTGCCGATGACGACGATGTGCGGGTTGAGATTCGCGTGCCGTGCCAGGCCGCCCCAGGCGAACATGTGGGTATGGGTCTCGTCGACAACGAGAAGGGTGCCCTGGGACTCGGCAAGTGCGCGCAGACTCTCGAGAAATCCGTCACCGGGCAGCACCAGTCCGACATTGGTGAGCGCCGGCTCGACGACGAGCGCGGCAGTCCTGCGGCCCGCCAGTTCCCGGCGAACGGCTTCCAGGTCGTTGTAGGGCACGATGGTTGTGTGCCGGCCATGATCGTGCGGCAGTCCCAGGGAACCGGATGACGGTTCGTCGTGGGAGTAGTCGGCCAGCGTCTCGTCGATGTGACCGTGGTAACTGCCATCGAACATGAGGATGCCGTCCCGTCCCGTGGCAAGGCGCGCCAGGCGCAGGGCCTCGGTCATGGCTGACGAGGCAGACAGCGTGAACTGCCAGTAGCCGAGGGCGAACCGGTTGGCGAGGTCCCCGGCAACCGCTACGGCGTCCTCGCACGGCATGAGGAACTGGGCTCCCGCCCCCATCTGTCGTGACACGGCCTCCACCACCTCGGGCGTGGCATATCCGGCCGTCGAGGAAAGGTCGGCCTGGTTGAAGTCGACATAGCGGTGACCGTCCACATCGGTGAACGTGGCCCCGTGTCCCGATTCCACGAAGACCGGTTCATGATGCTGGAGGCCCCGCATCCATGCCATGGGGACTCCTGACGGCATGAGTTCGCCAGAACGCCGGACAAGGGCTGCGGACCGTGGCCGCGCCTGGTGAAACCGGGCATTCTCGCGCCTGATGAGTTCGCCAACGGCGCAACGCCGGATCCGGCGCTCAGACATTGAAGCGGAAGCAGAAGACATCGCCATCCATCACCTTGTAGTTGCGACCCTCGCGGCGCATGAGGCCCCGTGACCGCGCATCCTGCTCGCTGGCACAGGCGACAAGGTCACCATGGGTAATGGTCTCGGCGCAGATGAAGCCACGCTCCATGTCGCTGTGGACGGTTCCTGCGGCCTGGACTGCCGTGGCGCCGTTCGTGATCGACCAGGCGCGTGCCTCCTTCGGTCCCGTGGTGAAGAACGTGATCAGCCCGAGCATCTCATGGGTGGCGCGGATGATGCGGTTGAGGCCGGGTTCTCCGAGACCGAGTTCCTCCAGAAAGGCCTCGCGTTCGTCCTCGCCGGACAACACGGCGAGTTCGGATTCCAGGGATGCGGCGATGGCGACCGCGCGGCTGCCGTTGCTCTCGGCATGGGACTCCACCTCGCGGACGAGAGGATTGCCATCCGTTACAGCGTCGTCGTCGACGTTGCACACGTAGAGGACCGGCCGGGCGGTCAGCAGGTGCAGCATGGCGAATGCCTTCGCCTCGACCAGGGAGAGCTGTACGGAGCGCGCCGGCCTGCCGGCGGCAAGGGCCCCAAGCGCCCGCTGCATGAGGGGCAGGATCTCTGCTGCCTCCCTGTCACCACCCGCAGCGCGCTTCGACGCCGCCTCGGTGCGGCGCTCCAGACTCTCCAGATCGGCCAGCATCAGCTCGGTTTCGATGGTTTCGATGTCACGCAGCGGATCGACATGGCCATCGACGTGAGCGACATCGCCGCCTTCGAAGCAGCGGACAAGGTGGAGGATGGCATCAACTTCGCGGATGCTGGCGAGAAACCGGTTTCCCAGGCCCTCGCCCCTACTTGCGCCCTTGACCAGACCGGCGATGTCGACGAATTCGATGTGGTTGCGGACGGCCTTCGGTGCCTGGCTGAAGGCGGAAAGTGTGTCGAGACGTTCATCGGGTACGCTGACGCGTCCGATGTTGGGCTCGATCGTCGAGAACGGAAAGTTGCCGACCTGGGCTGCGGCCGTTGACGTCAGGGCATTGAACAGCGTCGACTTGCCGACATTGGGCAGGCCGACGATGCCACACCTAATGCCGGACATCGCCGTCACCGGGTTCCGGTTCGACCAGGAGGGCGACGCGGCTCTGGAACCTGTCATCCGCGCCGTCGGCGAGGAATGGCGCGGCATCGGCGATCGCATCGAGGACTCCGTCGACCCGCTGGCGTTCCGATGCCGGAAAGTCCTTCAGGACATGTCCGATCACAAGATCCCTGTGGCCTGGATGATTGACCCCGATGCGCACGCGCCGGTAGTCCGCGCCGATATGGGCGTGAATGCTCCTGATGCCGTTGTGCCCGGCATGGCCACCTCCTTGCTTAACCCGCACCTTGCCCAGCGCCAGGTCGATCTCGTCATAGAGGACGACGATCCCGGATCCCGGCAGCTGGAAGAAACGGACAACCTCGCCGAGGGCCCGCCCGGAGTTGTTCATATAGACGAGGGGCTTGAACAGCAGCGTCTTCAGTCCGCCGAGCAGGCCTTCGGCGGCTTCGCCGTGGAACCGTTTCCGCCAGGCGCCGAATCCGTGTGCTGCCGCGATCCTGTCGACGGCCATGAACCCGATATTGTGGCGCTGGCGCGCGTGCCGGGACCCGGGATTGCCCAGCCCGGCAAGCAGCAACATGTCTGGACCGTGCAGGGTGACCGGTTCAGGCTCCGGTATCGTCCTCTCCCGCATCCACGCCTTCCTCGACGTCTTCCTCGTCCACCTCTTCTTCCTCGTCTTCGACAAGGTCGGTCGCCACCGTCGGCGCGGCGATCGTGGCGATGGTGAAGTCCCGGTCGTCGATCGTGGGTGCGACTTCAGCGGGCAGGCTGACGGCGCTGATGTGGACGCTGTCACCGATGTCGAGCCCTGCCAGATCAATCTCGATGGTGTCGGGAATGGCGTTGGCCGGGCAGTGGCACTCGATTTCGTGGCGCACGACATTGAGTACGCCGCCACGGCGCAGGCCCTGGCAGTCCTCCTCGTTGACGAAGGTGACAGGGATGTTGACCGCAATGGTCGAATCCGCGGTGACCGCGAGAAAGTCGACATGCAGGATGGTGTCGGTGACCGGATGGAGCTGCAGGTCGCGCGCCACCACATCGAGATTCCGGTCCGCCACCTTCAGGCGATACAGCGTGGAGAAGAAACCCGTGGTTCCGGCTTCGCGGGCGAGTACGTCGCGCGGCACCGAGATGGAGATGTTCTCGAGGCTGGCGCCGTAGACCACACCCGGGATCAGACCATTGCGCCGCGCTTCGCGGGCGGCACCGGTCCCGGAACGACTGCGCAGTTCGGCTGCGATGGTGGCCTGGTTGTCCATGTTCTCATACTCCGGGCAGAAACGTCACCTAGTCGAAGAGGCTCGATACCGAGCTTTCCTCACTGATTCTCTGGACGGCGCTGGCCATGAGCGGAGCCACGGTGATCACCCTCAGGGTCCGGGACGCCAGGACCTCCTGGGTCGGCTCGATTGAATCCGTGATCGTCATGCTGGCGATCTCCGATGCTTCAATCCGTTCGACAGCACAGCCAGACAACACGCCGTGAACAATATAGGCGTCAACCCCGGAGGCACCTGCCTCGAGCAACGCCGTCGCTGCGTTGCACAGTGTGCCGCCTGAATCGACGATATCATCGACAATGATGCACCGCCGGCCACTGACGTCCCCGATGATGTTCAATACCTCGGAAACACCGGCGCGCTCGCGGCGCTTATCGACGATTGCAAGGTCCGCGTCAAGCCGCTGGGCGATCTGGCGGGCGCGGAAGACACCGCCGACATCCGGGGAAACGATCGTCAGGTTGTTGTCGCCGAGCGTCGCGCGAATATCCTGCACGATACCGGGGGCGGCGTAGAGGTTGTCGACCGGGATGTCGAAGAATCCCTGGATCTGGCCGGCATGGAGGTCCAGTGTCAGGATGCGGTTGGAGCCGGCTTCGGTGAGGAGATTGGCCACGAGCTTGGCCGAAATCGGGGTGCGGGAACCGACCTTCCTGTCCTGGCGGCCGTATCCGAAGTAGGGCATGACGGCGGTGATGCGCCGGGCCGACGCGCGGCGCAGGGCGTCGATCGTGATCAGCAGTTCCATGACGTGGTCGTTTGCCGGGAAGGAGGTCGACTGGATCACGAAGACATCTTCTCCGCGCACGTTCTCGTGGACCTCGACAAACACTTCCATGTCGGCAAAGCGCCGGATGCTGGCGTCGGCAAGGCTGATGCCAAGACCGGCGGCCATGGCCTCGGCCATTGGCCGGTTGCTGTTGCCGGAAACGAGTTTCATGAAGCGTTCCGTACCCTCGAATGCCGGGCACTCATAGCAAAGGGCGTCCGGCAGTGTAAATCCTGTCAGGCAAGGCAGATGAAGCAGATCTGCCGACCATGGTCCGGTTCATGCCGGAGCACGCTCCGGTGACAGCTGGCGAAGCGCTTCTCCTCGAGACAAGTGTTGCGGCCCGTCCAGGATGCATGGCGGAAGCCACCTTGCCGAAGGCGATGGAACACGCAGGTCCGGAGATCAAGGCGCTGCGAATCGGATAGAGAGCGACGAGGCGTGCCGGTTCCTGATCGAGGACGCGGGCGATGAAGGCGCGGTTCGCGGTCACGCACCTCCGGTCATCGCCGGAACCAACACCGGCATTGAGCCCCTAGCTGGTGCATCCCTTCTCTCTACCGCAAAGGCAAGGTATTCATGCGCCGGGACAGAGACGGCAATGACAGCCTCCGGATTGGTGTCGGCCCACAACGCTCGTGAACGGACAGCGCAAGAGTCTCGCACAGGTTGATTGCATCGCAATCACAGATAGAATGTGTCGTGGCATCCACCGGTAGCCGCGATCATGGCAAGCATCACGATCCGCAACCTCGATGACGACGTGAAGACGCGCCTGCGCGTGCGGGCAGCGGGCAACGGCCGCTCGATGGAGGAGGAAGCGCGGTTGATTCTACGAAATGCGGTGGGGCGCAAACCAAGGTCCCGCAATCTCGCTGAGGCCATACGTGCCCGGATCGCGCCACTTGGAGGTGTGGACCTGGAGCTTCCGCCGCGCGAATCAGGGCGCGAGCCGCCAACCTTCGACTGAGCATGGCGTGATGATCTTCTTGCTGGACACCAACGTGGTGTCGGAACTGCTGCGCCCGTCGCCGGACCGGGCGGTGGAAAGCTGGATCGCGGAGCGACCGGCCGCGGAACTTTTCTTCTCGACTGTCGGCGAAGCAGAGTTGCACTACGGGGTGGAGACCCTGCCAGCAGGCAAGCGCAGGAACATGTTGGCTCTGGCCATCGAGGCCATTCTGAGGGAGGAGCTCAAGGGTCGCGTACTGCCATTCGACAGCGACGCCGCGCGCGAGTATGCGAAGATTGCTTCCGCCCGCCGTGCCGCCGGCCGTTCTCTGGCGCCGATGGACTGCCAGATTGCGGCGATCGCCCGCTCCCGAGGCATGGCGGTAGCGACGCGTAACGTCCGGCATTTCCGCAACACAGGTGTCGAGGTTGTCAATCCCTGGACGGCTGCGTGACCGGCGCTTTCGCGAACACGGCGATGGCATGCGACGACGATTTCGTGCGTGGTACGCTGTTGTGCCGCGCATTCGCAAGAGTACGGGGTCTATAGGGCGCCGTCCCGGATGGGGGTCCATTCGTCGATCCTGTGGTCGCTGCGCAGGGTGCGGCGGCGTGCCTGGAGTCCGTCGAAGAGATCGTCGAAGTCCGGTGCGGAAACCGGCAGGGAGGCTCTCGCTTCCGCGAAGAACCGGTCGGGAACACGGGCGACGTACCCGGTTTCCCACCACGTGCAGATGCGGTCACGGGCTTCTTCGAGCGCTTCGGCGGACGGAAGCAGCGCACGTTTCTGGTTCTGGTTGATATGTCGGTCGGCGGGCATGAGATTCCACAGATCGTCGCACGGCCATGCCGCCCAGGGCATGCAGTGATCGATGTCGAGTTGCCCCCCGGTCAGGCGCGCGCCGGTCCAGACGCAATGGAGCCTCCCCTCGTCAAGAAGCTGGCGCGAAATCTCCCGTGCGAACTCCACGTCGCGCGTGGGATCGGACCACCTCATCGCATTCTCGACGGCCAGGCGGTCGAGCGTGCGGTTCTGCTTCTGAGCCCATCGCTCCATGAGCGCGGTCCACTCTCCGACGAGGGCCGGTTCGATCCACGTGTCGTGGCGAGCGAGTGACCGCCACAGGTGGAGCGGCACCCGCAGTTCGCCGAAACGGGCGAGGTAGTCCCGGTCGATCAGGATGTCATTAGGAGGTCTCCCGGCACGCTGCTTGTCGACCTTGAGAATCGGTCTGTCGGACCCGGGGAAGGTCATGTGCTGGATCGGCATGCTCACCAGCGTGTTGACCGCATCGCGGATTGCCTGATGGAGCGCCCGGGCGGCATCGCCGCGGAACGAACGTCCGGCCTTGAGATCGAAGGCAGGAGTGTCGCGCAGGCCGTCCCAGCCTGCCTTGACGAAGCCAAGTCTAGTAGCATTGGCGCCGGGCTGTTGCGGCAGTCCGGCATCGACGAGGGGTTTGTAGAGCCTGATCCAGTTGAGTGCGACAAGGCCGAGCGGCACGCTGACTGTGACGTCACCGTAGTGTGCCATTCCCGCCGCACCGTCGGCGGCGCGGGCGACCGAACGCAGCAGGCCGAGTTTGTAGGTCGCGGACTTCTTGTCGTTGAGAATGACGTGGCGTAGGAGGGGCAGGGCGCCGGTGCCGTCATCGGGCAACCGCAACGCGATCTGCTCCCAGTGGACGCCGGGCCGCTCCAGCGCATCGCAGGTCCTGCGGCGCTCTTCGGCGAACGCGCCGTGGCGACGCGCGAGGTGCTCAATCTCGTCGATGTCGGTGGGATGCATCCCGTCCTCGAGGTCCGCGCCACCGATGCGCAAGGCGAAGACGATGAGACCACCGGGCTTCAGCATGCCGACGAGTTTGCGAAAGGCGCGGGCGCGGGCGTCGGGCGGAACATGCATCCAGACCGCGTTAAGCCAGATGAGGTCGAAGCCTGTCCCCTGCTTCGAGACTCGGTCGAGCGCCGGGAGACGGTCGCACAACCACGTGATCCGCGGCGAGGAGTGCCTCCGTTTGGCTTCGTCACGCATCGTCGCCGAGGGGTCGACGGCAACGACATCGAGGTCCTTCGCCGCGAACCAGTCAGCGTCGCGTCCCGATCCCGCCCCGACATCGAGAACCGCGGCCGGTCCCTGGGGGAGCCTGCCGGAAATCCATGAATGGAGGTGATCGGGGTCCACGCTCTCGTAGCGCTCGGCAAGACGCCGCCCCTCATCACCCTCGTAGCGTCCCGATGGCCTTGTTCCGGACTTCATCGGGCGAGCATATCCTCCGGCGGCACATGAACAAGGCCATGGTTGACAAAGCGTGGTTTCATGGACGAATCCGTAAGTGTGTCTGTTGCAATTCCTTCTGCGCCGGGTCATCTAGCCTGTCGCGTTCCTGGTGGAGCGGACCGCCATGTCAGCGAGCGATCGCATCTTCGATATCGTCAGCGATTCAGTGTTGCGCGAAGGGCCGCCCGAGATCGACATGGGGCGGCTCTACCGCTATCGCACCGGAAGGTTGCGGGAAGCACTTGAGCGCCACGACGCGGCGATGGTCATGCTCGTCAATCCGGTCAGCCTTCGCTATGCCGCGGACTACGGGACCTATCCGCTCTTCCAGTCGCACATTCCCTCGACCTACCTCTTCGTCGCCCGGGACGGCCCGTCCGTCATGCACAACGGCTTTGGCGCGCAGCCCGGCGTCGACGAATCCCGATCCGGCCGCTCGATCTCCTTCTTCGACGGCGCCGGCGAGATGGCCGAACAGGCGAGGCTGCTCGCAGGGGATATCGTGGACTATCTCGATGCCATCGGCAGCGACAGCCGGCGGGTCATGGTCGAGTACGTCAATCCCAGCGTGACCCAGGCGCTGTTGCAGCGCGGCCTCGAAGTGCTCGACGGCGTCGCCGCTGCCGAAGAGGCGCGGATCATCAAGTCCGACGACGAGATTGCCTGCATGAAGTGGGCGGTAGCGGTGGCGGAGTTCGGGATCGGGCGGATGCGCGAGGCGCTCAGGCCCAGCGTCAGCGAGCTGCAGCTGTGGGGCCTGCTCAACTACACCAATCTCGCCAACAACGGCGACTGGCACGAAGGCCGCATGCTGGCCTCGGGTCCGCGGATCAACCCGTGGCTCCAGGAGGCCTCGCCCCGGAACGTCGAGGATGGCGACCTCGTGGGTTTCGATACGGACATGGTGGGGCCCTTCGGCTACTTCGCCGATATCTCGCGGACCTTTCACTGCGGCCCCTCGAGGCCGACGTGGCGTCAGAAGGAGCTCTACCGGCTGGCTGTCGAGGAGGTCGAAAGCAACATCGAACTGCTCAAGCCCGGCATCACGCTTAGCGAGATTCGTGACAGGGCATGGCCGGTTCCGGAGGAATTCCGCGAGAACGCCTATTCCTGTGTCATCCACGGCGTCGGCATGTGCGACGAATTCCCCCAGGTCAAGCCGGCCTTCCGCCACAACACCGTCTATGATGGCACGATCGAGGCGGGCATGGTGATCTGCGTCGAGAGCTACATCGGCGCCGTCGGCGAAACCGACGGCGTCAAGCTCGAACAGCAGGTTCTCGTGACTGAAGACGGCGTCCAGCCGCTGTCGACGTTCCCCTGGGAAGAATCGCTCCTCGACTGACTCTCGGTGCGGTCCTTCGCAGCGTTCCCTTGCTGTGGAGAGGGCCGACGTCAGACCCGGGAGCTCGACAGACACCTCACATGTCGACAAGGCGCCGGACACTGGCGTTGGAAGTTGATGCCAGGGTCTCGGTCATCGGCCGGTTGCTGTTGCCGGAAACAGGTTTCGTGACGTGTTCCGCATCCACGAATGCCGGGTACTCACAGCAAGGGGCCTCCTGTGGTTTGATTTCTGTCAGGCAAGGCAGATGACGGAGATCTGCCGGCCATAGTCCGGTTCATGCCGGAGCACGCTCCGGCGATAGCTGAAGAAGCGCTCCTCTTCGAGACAGGTGTCGCCGCCCGTCCAGGCGGCATGGCGGATGCCGCTTTGCCGAAGGCGATGGAGCACGTAGGCCGGCAGATCAAAGTGGAAGTGACCCGGCCGGGGGGCAGTGCGGAAGTACTGCCCGTTGCGGGCGTCATCATCGGTGAATCTCTGGTGAAACTCCGGACCGACCTCATAGGACTCAAGGGCAATCGCCGGTCCGACCACGGCAACGATACGCTCGTGCCGGGCGCCGATGGAGACCATGGCGGCGACCACGGCGTCGGTGATTCCCCGCAATGCGCCTCCCCAGCCGGCGTGGGCGGCGCCGATGACGCCGGCTTCGTCGTCGGCCAGCAACACGGGTGCACAGTCGGCTGTCAGGATGCCGAGTCCCAGTCCAGGCTCGCCGGTCACCATGCCGTCGGCCTTCGTGGCGCCTTCGGATCCGTCCCTGACGATGACGGCGTCGGCACTGTGCACCTGATAGAGCGTGATGAGGCGGGCTGGTTCAAGGTCGAGGGCACGGGCGATGAGGGCGCGGTTTGCGGTCACGCACTGCCGGTCGTCGCCGGAACCGCGGCCGGCATTGAGGGATGCATAGAGCCCCTGGCTGGTTCCTCCCCTGCGTTCGAAGAACCCGTGACGCAAGCCGGAGCAGCCGGTGAGCAAGGGGGCCGTGATCACCCGTCGAAACCCGCTGGCGGAACAGCTCCGGCGGGAAGCAGCGCCATCACGCGGAAGTCCTCTCCCATGGCTTCCGGCGATGTCAGCCGGTGCACACCCTGATCGATACCGTGCGCCGTTTCCGGCGGTGCGGAGCGTTTCAGGCGTTCGGCGCGCAGGGCAATCCCCAGTTCTTCCAGAAAGGCGCCCTGGGATACCGGACCAAAGACCTCCAGACCCTCTGCCTTGGCAATGCTGCCGAGAGCGGCAAAGTCCACCGCGGCGGCTAGGTCCGCTTTCCCCGGGGAGGTCAGGCGGTCGGCGTGCCGGTGATGCCGGACCGCCTGGAGCGTATCGCGCACCGGCATGCCGGGAGCCGTGAAGTCGATGATCAGCGCGGCGCCACCCGCAGTCAGTTTTGCGGCAAGGTCGCGCACGAGCCTGTCACGGGCCGGCGAGATCTCGCACACGCGCCCTGTCGGAGCATCAGGCAGGGAAGCGGCGAGGCCGCAGTAGTCCATGCCGAGAACGAATGCCACCGTGTCATCCTCGACCATGACCAGGCGTTCCCGCCAGCCGGCGGCGGTGCGCACGAACTGCCTCACCGGCAGGGCATCGAGAAATTCGTTGGCGATGATGAAGGCCGGCCCGCGGGATGGAAGCTCCTCCACGTTGGAACACCACGAGACGGCCCTGCCGGAAAGAGCCTCGCGCTGCCGTAGGGCAAGACGGGCGCTGGCCTCGACCAACACGATATCGAAGGGCTGGGGTTCGCCAGCGGCCGATTCGATGGCACGCAGGGCATCGGCCATGAGTGTTCCGTTTCCGGGCCCGAGCTCCACGAGCGTGGCAGGGCGTGGCGAACCTGCTGCCTGCCATGCCGCGTAGCACCACAGGCCGAGCAGTTCGCCGAACATCTGGCTGATTTCGGGCGCGGTCACGAAGTCACCGGCAGCACCGAAGGGCTGCTTGCGGATGTAGTAGCCGTGATCGGGATCGAGCAGGGCGAGTTCCATGTAACGTTCGACGGTAATCGGTCCTGCCTCGCCGATCCTCTGGACCAGGGTCGTCATGCGGGACGGCGCGCCATCACGAGAAGCGCGATGCCGGCTGCCGCCATGGGCAGGGACAACAACTGCCCCATGGTCATGGCTCCGGCGATGAAACCAAGATGACTGTCGGGTTCCCGGAACACCTCAGCCGCTGACCGGAAGACCGCGTAACCCGTGAGAAAGAGGCCGGTCATCAGGCCTGGCCGCTCACGCCAGCCGGGCCGTGCCCACGCGATTCTCATGATGACGAGGAGCACCAGCCCTTCCAGCGCCGCCTCGTAGAGTTGACTCGGATGGCGCGGCGTCTCCGGGTCCGATGGAAACAGGACGGCCCATGGCACCTCCGTTGCCCGGCCATAGAGTTCACCGTTGACGAAGTTGGCGAGTCGTCCGAGCAGGAGGCCGATCGGCGCCACGCACGCCATGACATCCGAGAATGCCAGCAACGGTGTCCCGTGGCGTCGCGCATGGAACACCGCAGCGAGGGCCACGCCGAGACAGCCGCCGTGGAAGGACATGCCGCCCTGCCACAGGGCGAAGGCTTCCAGCGGGTGGTTCAGGAACCACGCGGGCTGGTAGACCAGGACATAGCCGAGGCGTCCGCCGATGATGATGCCGAGCGTTGCCCAGAGCAGGAAGTCATCGACTGCGGCGCGCGGGATGGTCGCGGGAGACGAGCGGGCCAGCAAGATGGCGTAGCGCCAGCCCAGCAGAATTCCGGCGATGTAGGCAAGCGCGTACCACCTGATGGCGAGAGGGCCGATCTCGATCAGGGTGGCATCGATGGCTGGAAAGGCGATGGCGAACATGGGCGGCACCCGGAGACACCCGAAGATAAGGGCGAGGTCGGGCTCCCGTCCACCGCCGGAAAATCTGGATTTTGCCTGCCGGATACGGCAACCATGGGACCAGACGGTCGCCCGGAGGTCCGCCATGCAGACAGACAACAGGATCCTCGACGACATGGCTCGAGTTCTGTCCGGCGCGCTCAGCGTTGCCGGCGGCGCCAGAGCCGAGATGCGGCAACGCGCCCGTCAGCATGCCGAACTGCTGCTGGCGCGCATGGACCTCGTGCGCCGCGAGGAATTCGAGGTGGTCCGTGACATGGCGGCCCTGGCGCGCGAGGAGAATGAGAGACTCGCCCGGCGCGTCGAGGAACTTGAGAGTGCCGCGAAGCGTCGCAAACGGCGCACCTGAGGCGCCTGGCGCCACCTTGCCAGCGTCACCGCAGTTTGGCAGTTTGTTGGCGATTCCACCATCTCCTGACCTTTCGTTCTGGTAGGGCCTTCATGTGACCAGTCTCCAGGAACATCCCGGCAAGCCGGACCAGCATGCGCTCGATCCGGTCGAACGGTTCATCGCCTACCACGGCTGGACACACGAGCGGGTCAACGACAACGAACTCGCGGTCGAGATTGCCGGCCGCTGGTGCGTCTACCGAATCTGGTTCGGCTGGGAGGAGGAACTGGCCTGCATCATGATGTCATGCGCGCTCGACATGCAGGTTCCGGAAGCCAGCATCAAGTCTGTTCATTCACTCCTCGCCTACGTGAACGAGCGCCTCTGGGTCGGCCATTTCGACGTGTTCGCCGACGAGAGCGTGCCGACATTCCGCCAGGCCATTCTGCTCAACGGACAGGGGTATCCCACCGAGGAACTCCTGGGCGACGTGATCGACATCACCATTTCGGAGTGTGAACGGTTCTATCCCGCCTTCCAGTACGTGATCTGGCAGGGCAAGTCTGCCGAAGAGGCGGTCCAGGCGGCGATCATCGATCCCGTCGGCGAGGCCTGACCGGTGGCGTTGCCGGCGCCGATCCTGCTCCTGGGGTGCGGCAGGATGGGCAGTGCCATGCTGTCCGGCTGGGTGAGCCGGGGCGTGACTCCAGACACCATCACTGTGGTCGAGCCCGACCCTCAGGCGGCCGGACATGCGCACCGGCGCCACGGCGTTGAAGTCGCGGCAACGGTGCCGTCGGGCCTGGGACCGGCTGTTGTCGTCTTTGCCGTCAAGCCGCAGATCATGGAGGACGTCGCCGGATCTCTTGGAGATGCTCTGGACCGGCGCCCGCTCGTCGTCTCCATTGCCGCCGGCAAGACGCTCGCCTGGTTCGAACGGCATCTCGGGCCGGACGTTCCGGTGGTACGCACCATGCCCAATACGCCGGCGGCCATCGGCAGGGGAATCACGGCCCTGGCAGCGAACAGGCACGTGACGCGCGCGTCGAAGGGAACGGCCGAGTCATTGCTGGCAAGTGTCGGGGAAACCGTCTGGCTGGATGACGAATCGCTCATGGATGCCGTGACGGCGCTCTCCGGCGGTGGTCCGGCCTACGTCTTTCTGCTCATCGAGACCCTGACCCGTGCCGGTGTCGCGCATGGCCTTCCCGAGGCGGTTGCGTCCAGGCTGGCTCTCCACACGGTCGCCGGTGCCGGTGAACTGGCCCTGCAGGCGGACGAGACTCCGGCCGAACTGCGGCGCAACGTCTCAAGTCCTGGCGGAACAACGCTTGAAGCCCTCGGCGTTCTCATGGCCGAAGACGGGTTGCAGCCGTTGTTTGACCGCGCCGTCGATGCGGCGACCCGCCGCTCCAGGGAGCTCGGCCGGCAGTAACGCGCCGGTTCCGGTTTGCCACCGAAGGCATGGCGGACTACTCTCAATGCAGCCGGAGGCGGGAAGGAGAATGCCCAGGAAAGCGAACGTTTCCGATGTGGTCCTCGACGCCGCCCTGGAGTTGGCGGCGACGGCAGGCTGGCGCGATCTCACCATGCGTGATGTCGCCGAAGCAAGCGGCGTCTCCCTGGCGGAACTCCACGCCGTCTATCCAACGCGCAGCGCCATACTGAAGGCCTTTTCGGCACGCATTGATGCCGCGGTGCTGGCCGGCGACACCGGCGATCTTGGCGATGAATCACCAAGGGATCGTCTGTTCGATGTCATCATGCGCAGGCTTGACGTGCTGTCGGCCCACCGCAAGGCGGCGTGGTCCATCATCCGTGCTTCCCTGGGGAATCCGGCGTCGGCCCTTCAGGGATTCTGCCTGACGCAGTCCTCCATGCGATGGATGCTCGAGGCGGCAGGGATCGATGCCGGAGGCCCGGCCGGTGCCCTGCGCACGAAGGGTCTCATGCTGGTCTGGCTCGATGTCATTCGCGTCTGGCAATCCGACGAGAGCGAGGACATGGCGCGTACCATGGCCCATCTCGACAAGAGACTAGCCATGGCCGAACGTCTGCAGAGATTCGCCTGGCGCGTGCCGAGGTCGGAACCCGAAGAGGCCGGTGCGTGAGCACCCCCGTCATTCCGTTCGACACATTCCTGGAAGTCGATGTGCGGGCGGGCACCGTGATCCGTGCCGAGCCCTTTCCCGAGGCCCGCAAACCGGCGCTGAAGCTGTGGATCGATTTCGGAGAGGACATCGGCACACGCAGGAGTTCGGCACAGATCACCGATCACTATTCGGCCGATGACCTTGTCGGCCGTCAGGTCGTCGCCGTGGTCAACTTTGCGCCGCGCCAGATCGGTCCCTTCATGTCGGAGGTCCTCACCCTGGGATTTGCCGATCATGATGGCGCCATCGTGCTCATCTCTCCCGACAGCGGCGTCCCCGACGGAGCCCGCCTCGGCTAGGACCTCCTACAACCAGCCGTTTTCCCGCAAGGCCGGCTGGAAGGAGCGGCTGACCGGCACCCTGGTGCCATTACTGAGTTCCAGAAAGATGCGGCCATCACGCCGCACCACGCGATTGACGGCATCCCGCGCCACCCAGTGGGAACGATGGACCTGCATGCCGTCGAGGTCCTCCACCTCGCGCAGGGCGTCACGGAAACGCAGCAGCACGAGCTCGCGTCCTTTCGCGGTTGCTGCCTCGACATAGTGATCCTGCATGTGAAGATGAAGCAGTTCCTCGCCCAGGCGGGTTGGCAGGCGTGACAGGAAGGCCGTCCGAACGGGCGGAGGAGGGGTTGCGCTCTCTTCGCGCGTCTGCAATGGCAGTTCGACGAAGTGCCAGGCAAGGAACGCCAACACAAGGTGGACCATGACCACACAGGCATAGAGCCACGTCAGCATGGTCGCCGAGGTGGTTGATTCGGCAAGCCCCCATTCGAGAATCCACACGAGGCCGGTGCCGGGCAGGGCGGCGATTACGGAGCCTGCCGCAATGCCGGCAAGGGCGGGCTTGCCCGCCTGCAGGAAGAGGCGAATGGCGAAGGGGACGGTCGTCATGGCAATCAGCCAGTTGCCGGCAATGGCCACGGCCCAGTAGGCCACCAGGATTTCCGGCTCGAGACGGGTGGCCGTGCCGAAGGGTCCAAGCCACGAGAAGACAGCGATCGCCAGCGCCACAGCGATGAGATGGCGACGCAGGCGCCGTGTCGTTTCGCGTGACGCGAACGGCATCGTGACATTCATCGGCGAAGGATTCCTGCCTTTCACGCAATGGCCATTGAAGCTCTGCAGGACCGTGCCGAAATGACCGCGGCATTTCAACCGACAGGGGTCATTTCATCATGAAGCGACTGACGACACTTGCCGTTGCGATCCTCGCAATCCACGCTCCCGTGCTCGCGGGTGAACTGGCGATCGACGTGACCGGCATCCGCTCCAGTGACGGGCGGGTTCTCCTGGCCCTCCACCAGGAGCGCGCCGACATCAGCTTTCCCGATGACCGGGGCGCCGTGGCAGGCGTATGGATGAATGCGGCCGCCGGCACGCTCAGCCTGGTGTTCCCGGATCTTGCGGAAGGCCGCTATGCCGTTTCCGTCATGCATGACGAGAATGGCGATGGCGCACTCGATGCCAACCTTCTTGGCGTGCCGACGGAGGGCTACGGCTTCTCCAACGACGCCAGCGGTTTCATGGGACCGCCCGACTTTGCCGATGCCAGCGTGGTCGTTGGCGACGAGCCTGTGCACGCCGTCATCTCGTTGCGCTACTGAGGAGGCCGATCATGCATGACCGCAGGGATTTTCTGGCCATGACCGGAGCCGCCTCGCTTCTCGCCGGCCCGCTCGGCGCCTCGCAACGGGAAGACTCCTTCGACGCTGCCCTCGCCGGCGACAGCCGGTTGCTGGGCTGGGCAACGCCCCCCGTCGACTCCTTCGAACCACGGTCGCTGGAGATCGAGGGCACGTGGCCCGCAGACCTCCAGGGAACGTTCCGGCGCATCGGTCCGGCAGCTCACTCCCGTCATGGCCTGCGCTATCGTCACTGGTTCGATGCTGACGGCATGATCCAGGAGTTCCGTCTCGACGGCAGCGGCATCACCCATCGGGGACGCATGCTCGAGACGCCGAAACTCACCCTCGAGGACCGGCAAGGAAAGCGCCTGCTGCCCGCCTTCGCCACCCGTCCCGAGGGAGCCCGCGCGGTGCGCCGCGCCGATGACATGAATGTTGCCAACACGGCGCTCCTCGATCGCCAGGGCGAACTTCTGGCGCTCTGGGAAGGTGGATCAGCGAGCATCATTGACCGCCAGTCCCTTTCCTGGGTGGGCTTCAAGTCATGGGGCGAGGGGCTTGAAGGACTGCCGTTCACGGCCCATCCCAAGGTCGAACCGGACGGAACACTGTGGGCCTTCGGCCTTGCCTCCGTCCCCTACGGGGCGCTGGTGCTCTACCACATCCCGGGGAACGGCTCGGCTGTCAGGGCAGAGGTGGTTCCGCTGGAACAACCGGGATTCGTGCACGATTTCGTGGTCACACGGGACTTTCTTGTCATCGTCATCCCGCCCTTTGTCCATGATCCGGAGATCGAGGGCACCTTTCTCGAAAGCCATGCATGGAAGCCCGAACTCGGTTCGCGCGTCCTCGTGGTGCGCAAGGACGACTTCTCCGCCAGGCGCTGGGTCCAGCTTCCGGCGGCTTTCGGCTTCCATCATGGCAACGGCTGGAACGAGGACGACGGAACCATCCACTTCGACTTCTTCCTTGCCGATGATCCCTCGCTTCTCGAGGACGCCTTCTTGCAGGTCATGGACGGACTCCTTGTCGAGGCGTCGGTCCCGCGATTCGCCAGGATCGCGCTCCATCCCGACGGCTCCTTCGCTATAGCCGGAGATGGCGGCGGCGGTGATTTCCCGACGATCAATCCGGCAAGGGTGTCGCTGCGTCACCGCTATCTCTACAGCGTCTCCTCGACGTCAGGTACTCCCGCCTGGTTGCCCGGCGCGCTCGAGAAGCGGGATCTTGAATCGGGCCGCCTGGAGCGCTTCGATCCTGGCGACGGATTGCAGATCGAGGAACACCTCTTCATCCCCTTTCAGCATGCAACGAAGGAGGACGACGGCTGGCTCATCGGTTCCTTCCTGGACCGTTCGACGGCGAGGAGCGGAGTGGCCGTGTTCGATGCAAGAGGTGTGGCGGACGGTCCGCTGGCTCGGGCATGGCTGCCATTCCCGCTGCCGCTCGGATTTCACGGGCAATTCAGTCACGCATGACGGAGCGCGAGGGGTCGCCCAAGTCACCTTGTCAGGTGTTCGGCAGCGTGATCTGGACCCTGAGGCCGCCGAGTGGTGAGCTGGCAAGAACGATGTCGCCGCCATGGCCCCTGACGATGTCGCTGGCGATGGTGAGGCCCAGACCACCGCCACTCAGATTGGGGTCACGGGAGGAGTCGAGCCTGACGAAGGGTTGGAAGGCCTCCTGCCGGTAGGCTTCAGGAATACCCGGGCCATCATCGTCAAGGGTGACGATGATGGCGCCGTCCCCGGAGCGCCCTTCCAGAACGGTCCGGTGTCCGTACCGGCAGGCGTTGTCGACGATGTTGGTGAGGCAGCGTTTCATGGCACCCTGCCGGCCGACAAACGGCAGGGAAGCCGTCGCCCGGGCCTCGACAGGGGACGGGGCCTCCGATGCCACCTCGTGGATCACCGTGGCGAGATCGAACTCCCCGGAATCCTCCTCCCCCTGGCCTCTCGCAAAGGCGAGGTAGACATCGATCATGTGCTCCATTTCCTCGATGTCACGCTTCAGGTTCGCCACCTCCTCGTTGTCGCCGAGGAGGGCGAGTTCCAGCCTCATGCGTGTCAGGGGGCTGCGCAGGTCATGGCTGACCGAGGCCAGCATGATCGTACGCTGCTGGATCTGCCGGCGAATCCGTTCGCGCATGGCCAGAAACGCATGGGCGGCCCGTCGCACCTCAGTCGCTCCGGAGGGTCTGAAATTGACGTCGATGATACCGCGCCCGAATTGTTCGGCGGCCTTGGCGAGCCGGTTGATCGGGCGGATTTGCTGGCGCACGAAGTAGGCGGCGATGAGGGTCAGCGCCAGGGAGGTCCCCAGCATCCAGTAGATGAAGAGGTCCGTTGTCCGACTTTCCATTCGTTTCTTCGGGATGGTGATCACCAGCAGACCGTCCGGCAACTCGATGCTGACGATGGTGTCGGGCGACCGAATGGTGTCGATGGCAAAGGGGGTGGAGAGCCCGCCGAGAGCCTGCGCGAGGTGCCGTTCGACCCGCGTCGGCCTGCGGGCGAGAGTCCTTTCGGGCAGTCTGCCACCGGGCAGGAAACGCGAAGAAAACTGGAAGAAGTCCCCTTCGATGACGACAGCTTCGTCGACGTCAGGACTGTTGTACATCCAGATCAGCGCGTCGATCTCGTCGGCCACGGCGGCCGTCAGGTACTGCGTGACGTTCTCCCAGTGCCTCTCGTAGAAAACTATGGCGAGCACGATCTGGAGGATGACGAGCGGCACCAGAACGATGAGCAGGGAGCGGACGAAGATGGACTTCGGCAGCCAGCGCCTCATGACGTCACCAGGACGTAGCCCTTGCCGCGAATGGTTCTCAAGTACTGCGGCTCGGCCGGGTTGTGCTCGATCTTGCGCCGCAGACGGGACACCTGCACGTCGATCGTGCGTTCGGCAGCGGTGGTTTTCTGGGCCAGCCGGAAACGCGACATGGTGACGCCCGGTGATCCGGCGAAGACCCCGAGCAGGGAGGTTTCGCTGTCGGTCAGCGGCACCGGGTGACCGTCACGGGAGAGTTCGAGACGGCCCCGGTCGAAGGTGAAGGGCCCGAAGGCGAGGACGCCGGATTTTTCCGGTGGCGGTGGGACGAGACGCAGGGCGTTGCGCATGCGCAGCACGAGTTCACGCGGTTCGAATGGCTTGGAGAGATAGTCGTCCGCGCCGACTTCGAGTCCGGCCACGCGGTCATCGACCATGTCGCGGGCGGTGAGCATGATGATCGGAATCCCCGCAACCTGCCTGATGCGGCGGGTGAAGCTCATGCCGTCCTCGCCGGGCATCATGACATCGACGATCAGGAGATCGAAGACCAGCGACTTCAGCTTGGCCTCGGCATCGGCGGCGCTGCTCGCCGTGCTCACCAGGAACCCCTGGGCCATGAGGTACTTCTGCAGGCGCGCCCGCAGGCGCCGGTCATCATCGACAACGAGGATGTGGGGACCGTCCGGGTTCATCACCCGCCGTCATCGTCGATGATGCCGCCGAGCACGCGGCGATATCCGGCGACCGCATCGGGGCCCGCCTCCCGCCACGCCTTGGCGATACGGGCACGCTGGTCGGCCGTCAGCTGCGCCTCGAGTTCGATCCCCCGTTCGGTGAGGTAGAGGAGGCGTCTCCGGCGGTCTTCCTGGCAGTGCCGCTGCTCGACGAACCCCTTGGCCACGACCTTGCGAAGCACCCGCGCCAGACTCTGCTTGGTGATCTTCAGGATGGCGAGAAGATCCTTGACGGTCATTCCCGGATGGCGGCCGACGAAGTAGATGACCCTGTGATGGGCACGTCCCAGACCGTGTTCGGCGAGAATGGCGTCGGGCCTGGCGGTGAAGTCGCGGTAGGCGAAGTACAGCATCTCGATCCCTTCGCGCAGATCGGCGTCGCGCAGGAACAGGGGATTCGGTCCGCGTGTTATGTCAGCCATATTGACATATATGACGAACCGGTCTACCGGGACAAGGGGTTGCAACGGCAGGCGGCAGAGATTCCCCCCAGTTGAAGAGGAGCCATGGCTGAACTCATCCCGTTCGACGACAGGGACGGCACGATCTGGTTCGACGGCAGGCTGATCGACTGGCGTGATGCCAGGGTCCACGTCCTGACCCACGGACTTCACTACGCAAGCAGCGTGTTCGAGGGCGAGCGCTGCTATGGCGGCAGGATTTTTCATGCGCGCGAGCATGGGGAACGTCTTCAGCGCTCCGCCAACATCATGGGATTCGACCTGCCGTATTCGATCGAGACACTGGAGGCAGCCCGCTACGAGGTGCTCCGCGCCAACGGCATTGTCGACGGCTACGTGCGGCCGGTGGCCTGGCGCGGCAGTGAGATGATGGGTGTGTCGGCCCAGCAGAACACCATCCACGTGGCGATTGCCGCATGGGAATGGCCGAGCTACTTCTCTGAAGAGGCGCGCATGCGCGGTATCCGCCTCGCCATTTCCGATTGGCGCCGGCCAGCCCCCGACACCGCTCCGGTCCATGCCAAGGCCGCCGGCCTCTACATGATCTGCACGCTCGCCAAGCACAAGGCCGAGCGCGAGGGGTTCGACGACGCGCTGATGTACGATTACCGCGGATTTCTGGCCGAAGCGACCGGTGCCAACCTGTTCCTGGTGATCGACGACAAGATTCACACCCCGACGCCCGACTGCTTCCTTGACGGCATCACCCGTCGCTCGGTGATTGCCCTGGCGCAACGCCAGGGCATCGAGGTTGTCGAGCGACACCTCACCGACGACGACCTCGGGCAGGCGACGGAGGTCTTCATCACCGGCACGGCCGCCGAGGTGACGCCGGTCGGCCAGATCGGCGACCGGCACTTCCAGCCAGGCCGCATGTGCCGCACTCTCATGCAGGACTTCGACGCCGAAGTCAGGGGCGGCTGACAGCGCCTGTCTTTGCGCCCCGCACAGCTTCGGTTGCTGTGCGGGCGTTCCGCCTACCTCCCTGACCAGGGATCGAAGACCTCGACGCCGGCAACATTTCCCGTCACCACGGTCATTCGGTGGATGATTGCTGTCGCGGCAATCAATGCACGCCGTTCGGGTCTCGGGTCGGGCACATGCAGGTGGG
Source organism: Alphaproteobacteria bacterium (assembly GCA_965207785.1). GTDB lineage: Bacteria > Pseudomonadota > Alphaproteobacteria > SP197 > SP197 > SP197. Next base: position 826,980 of record CBDBNO010000012.1, read on the forward strand.
CGCACCTGAGGGCGACGGTGGAATCGATCGGCCACGTGCGTTCCTGGAATTCCGGCAGGGCATTGAAGTCCATCCATGTCCAGAGGCGTTCCCCTTGCCGGGCGTCACGCCGCTCAAGGCGAAGCATGCAGACCAAGTGTGAGCGCCGAGAAGCAGAAACAGGTCGCATGCTGCGACGCGGGCATCCGCCTTGCCGTCTTCGAGCTTCCGCAGCTCGGATATCACATTCGTATCCAGCAGAAACATCAGGAAAGATCGATCTCACGGGATCTGATACGGGCGCGTGGCGGATGGAATTCGATATCGGCCAGTCCTGGCATCGACAGCGCATCGACAAGGCTGCGAGGCTGACCCTAAAACCGTCTGTAGTCCTCCATGCTGAGCAGCACGTGCGTGGGCCTGCCCCGATCGGTGATGAAAACTAGCCCTGAGAGCGCAGCCCTCTTCGCGCCTGCCTCGTCCTGGTCGAAGGTGCGGCTGGTTACGGTCGTGATGGTCGAGGCGGGAGCAGGTTTCTTTGTAGCCATGCCGCTACATTACGGAATGCGCCACGCGACATCGAGGCGCCCGGCGACAACAGGAGAGGATGACGCTACAAGGGCGTCATTCGTTTCACGGCAACGGAGCGAGCCCGACCGCGACACGGAAAACGTCGCGGTCGTCGGCATGCGACAATTGAGGGGATATGGCGCCAGACCGGGTCACTGCGCTGTTTTTCGAGCTGTTCGGCGGGTTGCCCAGGCAGGGACCGGGAAGCGCGGCGGACACGCGGCGCGCCCTCGGGCTCGTACCGGACGTCGGGCGGCGGACACGCATTCTCGACATCGGTTGCGGGACGGGCGGCCAGACACTGGTGCTGGCCGCATCGTCGCCCGCGCGCATCGTGGCGATCGATACTCATCCGCCGTTCATCGATGCCCTGAACCGGGAGGCCCGCCGACTGGGCATCGAGGATCGGCTGCAGGCGCGCGTGGCTGACATGCGCAGTCTGGACTTCGCCGACGGATCCTTCGACCTCATCTGGTGCGAAGGCGCCATCTACAACGTCGGGGTCGAAAGGGGACTGCGCGACTGGCGCAGACTGCTGTCGCACAAAGGGCACATCGCGCTGAGCGAGGCGTGCTGGCGTAAACCCTCTCCACCTGCCGAATGCGCGGCGTTCTGGAACCGGGAGTATCCCGCAATCCGCAACACGTCCGCGCTTCTGGAAGCCGTCGAGGCGTGCGGCTACACGATTTTAGGCCACTTTCCGCTATCCGACTCGGCGTGGTGGGACGACTACTATCGACCGCTGCAGGACAACATCAACGCATTCCGCAAGCGTCATGGCGATCTCCCGGATGCACAGGAACTGGCGGACCAGTGTCAGCACGAAATCGACATCTGGCACGCCCATTCGGAGTTCTACGGCTACGAGTTTCTCGTGCTGCAAGTCCGTTGAAGCCGGCATTCGTCGGTGTGCAAGAAGGCGAGGACCCGACGTTCACCCGTTCAGCCGGTCAATTCCTGTCCCGGCCGTCATCGAGGGTGCAGGCCCTGACCCGTTTGCTGTCGGCTGTGTTTCGTCCCGGGCAATCGTTCGCGGCAACCCGGGAGCCGGGAGACGCCGTCACGTGATCTCGGCGACGGACGGGCCCAAGACGTCCATTGCGGGTACGACCCCGAGACCGGGTGCCTCGGAGGCGCTGATGCAGCCGTCCCTGGGGCGCGGGCGACCTTCGGCGAGGCTGACGGTGACGTAGTCGGTGAGGTCGGTGGTCGACAGCACGTTGCGGGTTGGCGTGCTGGAGGCAAAGTGAGTCAGCGCCGCGGTGGTGATGTCGCTTCCCCAGACATCGTCGGCGACGACCGCGAGGCCGAGGTCGCAACACAGGTCACGCATGCGCCGAGCCTTGGTGAGCCCGCCGACACGCGCGATCTTGATGCAGCAGACGTCGAGGGCGCCGGCCTCGTAGGCCCGGATCAGATCCTGCGGCGTTGTCATCACCTCGTCGAGCTTCACGGGCAGCGGGCAGTGCTTTCGGAAGTGGATGCACTCCTCGAGGGTGAGGCAGGGCTGCTCGATCACCACGCTGTCAAGGCCCCGGAGGGCCTGGGCGAAGCGGATGGCCTCGTGCAGCGAGAAACGCGTGTTCGCGTCGGCGATGATCAGTTCGCCCGGCTGCAGGGCGTCGGCGCAGGCCACCACCCGCTCGATGTCGTCGTCGACGTCGACGCCGACCTTGAGCTGGAAATGGCGGTAGCCGTCCTCGCGGCACGCGAGCATCGGAGCGACGGTGTCCTCAGGCGAGGTGTGGGCACCGAACAGCACGGAACGGTAGAGCGGTACCGGCTCGGGCCAGCGGCCACCGAGAAGATCGCATACGGGCCGCCCGGTTGCCTGGCCCATGATGTCCCAGAGCGCGGTGTCAAGCGGCGCCTTCAGGTAGAGCGAACCGTTGAAGCTGCGGTCCCATTCCCGGTTGATTCTCTCGACGTGGAAGGGATCGGCGCCGATGAGGCCCGCGGCGACGATCGGGATGCCGGCCTCCGCCCCTTGAGAAAACGCGGGCGCGTAGTGTGTTCCGATCGGGCAGGTCTCGCCCGCGCCCGTGATGCCCGCATCGGTATCGACGAGCACGACGACGGACGTGTCGATATGTGGCACAAAGCCGCTGCCGGAGCTGTATCCGCCGGTCTTGGGCGGCATGGTGACGCTGTAGACGCGAACGCGCGTGATCTTCACTGCCCTGTTCTCCCGTGGGATCCCTGCGGTGCAGCATCCGCCAACAGCCGCGGGACTGTCACGCGAATGCGTGCCCCTGGTTCAGGTTGTGTCATGGCCTCTCAGGGGGAGGGTGTGCTGTGCGCAATTGGAAACGTCCGGCCACGACCCTTCTGCGGACTCCAGGGGCCGGGCTGAGCGGCCTCACCCCTTCTCCCAGCGGGCCGCGGCATCGTCGTCGAGGGCGCGGGACTCGACCCATTGGCTGCCGTCGGGCGTTTCCTCTAGCTTCCAGAAGGGCGCCTTTGTCTTCAGCCAGTCGATCAGGAAGGCGCAGGAATCGAGGGCAGCGTGGCGATGCGCCGAGGCCGTCACCACCAGCACGATCCGGTCGCCGGGCTCGAGCCGGCCGTAGCGGTGAATGATGAGGCTCGCCTCCAGAGGCCAGCGGCGACAGGCCTCCTCGTCGATCTCGCGCAGCATCCTCTCAGTCATCCCGGGGTAGTGTTCCAGGGTCATGGAGGATGGACGGCCACCGCCTGCCATGTCGCGCACCACGCCGACGAAGGACGCGATGGCGCCGAGCGATGTCGAGTTGGAGGCGATGGCTTCCATCTCGGCCGCAATGTCGAAGTCCTCTGCCTGGACGCGAATCACGGGGACTAGCCGCCGGTCACCGGAGGGAAGAGAGCGACCTCGTCATCGTCCGTGACCGGAGTGCCGGCATGACCATAGGCCTGGTTGACCGCAATGCGCACATGGCCGGATTGCGCCAGAGCCTCGGCGTAGACACCCCCGCGCTGTTTCAGCCAGTCGACGAGTCCTCCCGCATCGACAATGTCGCCTGGCAGCGTGATCTCCTCGCCGGCAAGGCCGATGGTCTGTCTGACGGATGCGAAATAGAGAAGCTTCACGGCGCGGCATTTTCCTGTGTGTGGAACGTCATGACAGAACCTCGCTGAACGGCAGCACCTCGATCATGTCACCGGCCTCGAGGCGCGTCATGTCTTCAGGGAGTTCGGCGAGACCGTCGGTGTCGACCAGCGATGACAGCAGGCCGGCGCCCTCCCTGTCGAAGGCGTGCGCCTCGGTCACGCCGTCAGCGTCGCGGTGCAGGTGGACACGGACGTACTCGCGGCGCCCGCCCTTCTTGTTGCGGCTGAACGCGGAGCGAACGTCGAAAGTCATCGGCGCGATGTCGTCGGCGCCGCCGAGACGCAGCAGCAGCGGCCGGGCAAAGCGCAGGAAGGTCACCATGGCCGCGGCCGGATTGCCGGGCAGGCCGATGAATGTCGCATTGCCAATGTCCCCGAGCACCAGGGGTCGGCCGGGCTTGATCGCCATGTACCAGGCATGGAGTGTGCCGTGTTCGCGGACGGTACGCTGTACGTGATCTTCGTCGCCGACGGAAACGCCGCCCGATGTCATGAGCGCATGATGCTCACCGGCGGCGTCGAGAATGGCCTTGCGGGTTTCTGCCGCGTCGTCGGGAAGGATGCCGAGATCGGTGACCGAGCAGCCGACGGCCTCGAGCAGGGCCCGCACGGCATGGCGGTTGGCATCGAATATGGCACCGGGCCCGAGAATGCCTGGAGGATCGGTGACCTCGTCACCTGTCGAGAAGAGGGCGACCCGCAGCTGTTCCCTGCAGGGCAGGACCGTGACGCCGGTCGAGGCGGCAAGACCGATGTCGAAGGGTGCCAACCGGCGACCCCGGCGCAGGATGGTGCTGCCGGCGGCGACATCCTCGCCGGCCTCGCGCCTGTTGGCGCCGCGCCGGGTCCGGGAATCGAGAACGACCAAGTCACCCTCGGTGCGGACATTCTCCTGCATGGCGACCGTATCGCAGCCATCGGGCATCGGCGCCCCGGTGAAGATGCGGATGGCCTCACCTCGTCGCGCCTGGCGGTCGAGGGCCATGCCCGCCGCCACTCTCGCCGTCACGGGAAGGGTTGTTTCACCGTCCTCGGCGAGGTCGTCATGGAAGAAGGCGTAGCCGTCGACGGCGGCGTTGGCGTGAGGAGGAACGTCCATCGTCGAGATGATGTCACGGGCAAGAATGCGCCCCGCGGCTCGGGCGAGAGGAATCTCTTCCATAGGAATCACCGGCGCGGCAATGCGCGAGATGAGATCGAGCGCTTCCGCCGCCGTCATCAACCGGTCGCCGCGCGCTTCGGAACTCGCCTGGCCCGGCTCCGGGCGGCGATCCGTGCCGTCGAGGGAGGGTGTCGGCAGAGGGCTCATGGTTCTTCTGATAGCGAACGCCGCTGCGCCGTCAAGACGCGCCAGGCTGCCCGCCCGTGAAGCAGCCCCGAAAGCGCGGTCGCCAGAGCGGCCAGCCACATGGCAACGAGGCCGGTGGTGGCGAGGGCCGGGTCGGGGATGAGGACCAGGACGATGGCGACGCACTGGAGAACCGTCTTGAGCTTCGAGAACGGCGTGACATCGACGGTCAGCGAGGATGCGGCGAGTGCTTCGCGCAAGCCGCACACGAAGAGTTCGCGGATCACGATGACGAGAGCGGCGATCACCGGCACGTCCAGTGTCGCTGTCAGAACGACGATGACACCGCAGACCAGAACCTTGTCGGCAATGGGGTCGAGAACCCGTCCCAGGGTGGAACGGGCGTTCATGCGGCGCGCCAGCCAGCCATCGAGGGCGTCGGTCGCTGCCGCCACGCAGAAGATGGCGAGCGCCACCCAGCGGGCCCAGGGGTCCCCGTCGATCAGCAGAACGACAATCGGGACCAGGGCCACCATGCGGGCGATGGTGAGGATGTTGGGCAGCGATGCCATCATGAGTCAGGACCGGGCGCCAGGGCCGTCATGCAGTCCATGGCGGCGCCATCACGAATCGCGCTGGAAGTGGTCGCGGATGCGCCGGGCGACGGCGCGGTCAATGCCGTTGACCTTCTCGAGGTCGGCAAGCGGTGCGTCGGCCACGGCGCGGGCCGATCCGAAGTGATGGAGGAGCGCCCGCTTGCGCCTCGGCCCGATGCCCGGGATCTCGTCGAGCAGCGAATGGCTGATGCGGCTGGTGCGCTTCGAGCGATGGGCGCCGATGGCGAAACGATGCGCCTCGTCGCGCAGCTGCTGGATGAACCAGAGCACAGGATCGCGTTCGTCCGGCGCCAGTGGTTGACGCCCGGCAAGGAAGATGCGTTCGCGTCCGGCATTGCGGTCCGGTCCCTTGGCGACTCCGGCGACTTCAACACCGGAAATGCCGAGATCCTCGATGACCGCCAGCGCCGTTGCCAGCTGTCCGGCGCCGCCGTCGACAAGGACAAGATCGGGCCAGGCGGCGGAGGCGCGCTCGGGGTCCTCCTCGACGAGGCGCGAGAAACGGCGCTCCAGAACCTCGCGCATCATCGCATAGTCGTCGCCCGCCGGGGCCTTGCGGACGGTGAACTTGCGATACTGGTTCTTCATGAATCCGTCGGCGCCGGCGACAATCATGGCGCCGACGGGCTGGGCGCCCTGGATATGGCTGTTGTCGTAGATCTCGATGCGCCGGGGCGCTGCATCGAGACCGAGCAGGGCCGCCAGGCTCTCGAGATGGGAGCGCTGGGTCGCACTCTCGGCCAGACGCCGCTGCAGGGCGTCCCGTGCATTCTGCAGGGCATGATCCATCAGCGCCCGCCGGCCGGCCCTGCGCGGCACGCTGATTTCCACCCCGTGCCCTCTCCTGCCGGCAAGCGCCTCGGTCAGCAGGGCGTGATTGTCCGGCCGCACCGACACCAGGATGACGCCGGGAACTTCCTTGTTCTCGTAGAACTGGGCAAGGAAGGCCGCCATCACGGTCTCCGGAGCCCTGTCGGCGCTGCGCCCGGGCCAGTAGGCCCTGTTGCCGTAGTTGCGTCCGTGCCGGATGAAGAAGACCTGGATGCAGGTCTGGCCACCCTCCCGGTGAAGCGCCACGACATCGGCCGCGGCGAGCGTCGGCACGTTGATCTGCTGGTACGCCTGGATGTGGTTGAGAGCGCGAATACGGTCGCGCAGCCCGGCGGCGCGCTCGAATTCAAGGGCTTCGGCAGCCTCCTGCATGCGTCGGGAGAGACCGTCCTGGACCTCCCGGGTCTGGCCCTTGAGAAAGGCGCGGGCCTCTCCTGTGAGGTGTTCATAGTCCTCGTCGTCGGCAAGCCCGACACAGGGCGCCACACATCGCTTGATCTGGTACTGCAGGCAGGGCCGGGTGCGGTTGTCCAGCACGTGGTCGCTGCAGCTCCTCAAGGGGAAGGCCTTCTGCAGGGCCGTGATGGTCCGGTTGACCGCGCCGGCGCTGGCAAATGGGCCGAAGTAGTCGCCTTTGCGGCGCCGCGCCCCGCGATGCTTGACGATCTGCGGCCACTGGTGGTCGCGACGGAGCAGGATGTAGGGAAAGGACTTGTCATCACGCAGGACGACATTGTAGCGCGGCTTGAGCTTCTTGATGAGGTTGGCCTCGAGAAGCAGTGCCTCGGCCTCCGTTGCGGTGGTGACCACTTCGACGGCCGCCGTTCCGGTGACCATCCTGTGCAGGCGCGGGTCGAGACGCCCCGGTTGCGTGTAGGCCGCTACCCGGTGGGCCAGATTGCGCGCCTTGCCGACATAAAGAACCTCGCCTTCGGAGGAGAGCATGCGATAGACGCCGGGCCCTTCAGGCATGGTGGCCAACGATAATCTGACGGCGTCGGCGCCAGTCGCTGCGGGGACCGTGTCCATCTGTTCGACCGCCGGTCCCTCGGTCTCACCTGACGGTCGGATGTCCCTCGATGCCTTCGCCATCGCCGATAGGTCGAGGAGCCGCGGCCGCGGCTCCTCTGGCGTGTCAGTCCGAGGGCTGCGGCACGATGCGCAGGTAGGGCCAGGGTGCCGTACCGCCTATCGATCGTGTCATGGTTTGCCATTGCTCCTTGCTGGATGATCAGGTCAGGGGCGCATGCCTGGAGGGGCGCGGCCATTCCCCGGGTTGAGGAACGTCATCCCGGCAGCCTCACCCATGACACTTGGGTTGCATCGCGTGGAAGTCAACAGTTTCCGGCGAGTGGCGGCAGTGGAATCCCGGCGTCAGAACAGACCGGAAATGCGGCCCCGGGAATCGACACCGATGTTGTCGGCGGCAGGCACCCGCGGCAGTCCCGGCATGGTCATGATGGCGCCCGTGACGACGACGTGGAACTCGGCGCCGGCGGATACCCGAACCTCACGCAGAGGGATGGTGAATCCCTCGGGAGCCGCCTTCAGCGACGGGTCGGTGGAGAAGCTGTACTGGGTCTTGGCCATGCACACCGGCCAGGACCCGGCCGGGGTATCGTCGAGTTCGGCGAGCTGACGCGAGATGGCCGCAGGCACATCGATGTCGTCGGCCCGGTAGATCTGCCGGGCGATGGTCCGGATCTTCTCCTCGAGCGGCATGTCGTCGGGATAGAGTGGCCGGAAGTCTGCCGCACCGCTCTCGGCGAGTTCCACCACGGTCTCGGCGAGGTGGACGGCTCCGGCACCACCGTTGGCCCAGTGGGTGGCCTCGACGCAGCGCACGCCCTCGGCAGCGCAAAGGTCAAGGAGCGTCGACATCTCGGCATCGGTGTCGGCGGAGAAGCGATTGACGGAGACGACAGCCGGTACCCCGAACTTGGCCACGTTGCCGATATGCCGCTGCAGGTTCGCGAAACCCCGCTCGACGGCGGCGACGTCTTCCCTTGTCAGGTCCTCGCGGGCGACGCCTCCATGCATCTTCAGCGCCCGGATGGTGGCGACGATGACCACGGCGTCCGGCGACAGTCCCGCCTTGCGGCACTTGATGTTGAAGAACTTCTCGGCTCCGAGATCCGCGCCGAACCCGGCTTCCGTCACCACATAGTCGGCCATGCCGAGGGCAGTCGAGGTGGCGAGCACGGAATTGCAGCCGTGGGCAATGTTGGCGAACGGGCCGCCGTGCACGAAGGCGGGGTTGTTCTCCAGGGTCTGCACGAGATTGGGCTTGATCGCATCCTTGAGGAGTGCGGCCATGGATCCCTCGGCATTGAGATCGCGCGCCGTGACAGGCGTTCGTTGCCGCGTGTGGGCGACAATGATGTTGCCGAGCCGGCGCTTGAGGTCGTCGATGTCCGTGGCAAGACAGAAGATCGCCATGACCTCGGAGGCAACGGTGATGTCGAAGCCGTCCTGGCGCGGAAACCCGTTGGCGACTCCGCCCAGCGAGTTGACGATGGAACGCAGGGCCCGGTCGTTCATGTCGACGACGCGGCGCCATGTCACCCGGCGTTCGTCGATGCCGTGAGCGTTGCCCCAGTAAACATGATTGTCGACCATGGCTGCCAGCAGGTTGTTGGCGACGCCGATGGCGTGGAAGTCACCGGTGAAATGGAGATTGATGTCCTCCATGGGCACGATCTGCGCATGACCGCCGCCGGCCGCTCCTCCCTTGACCCCGAACGAGGGGCCGAGGGACGGCTCCCTGAGACAGATCAATGTCTTGCGGCCGATACGGTTGAGTGCGTCACCGAGGCCCACTGTCGTCGTCGTCTTCCCCTCGCCCGCCGGGGTCGGCGTGATGGCGGTGACGAGTATCAGCCGGCCGTGGGCGCGGCCTTCCAGGCCCTTGATGTAGTCGAAGGAAAGTTTCGCCTTGTCGTGGCCATAGGGCTCGAGATGTTCGGCGGCGATTCCCAGCCGGTCCTGGGCGAGCTCGATGATCGGTCTCAGTGTCGCGGCCTGGGCGATCTCGATGTCCGAAGCGGGTGTCGACATGGTCAGGGTTCCCTCCCGGGGCAATGGTGTTCGTGTATGGACAGGCGGCGTCAATCCTTGGCGCCGCCTTCAGGAGGCGTTCCGGATCTCCCGGTCGCCGTTTTCGACTTCCGACACGCGCCATGAGAGACGCATTTCACCGGCGGTGTTGGCCACCGTTGCCAGGCAGGCGTGCACCCGGTGGTCGGGAACATGCACCGCGAACCGCGTCACGTAGCGATCGTGACCGGGTGCCGGGATGCGTTCCGAATTCATGCGCACGATGTTGGCGCCGAAGCTTCCGAAGACCTCCGCGATGCGCAGGATAAGGCCCGGTGCATCCGGGCCGTCGAGTTCGATGCGGTGGGTGATGTGTCCGCTCTCGTCGTGCACCGCCCGCATGTCGAAGGTGGCGACCGTGACCCGGCCTTCGGCGACGCCGTCGAGAGTCTCGAGATCCCGCTTTACCGTTGCCGTGGCGACGTCATCGGGAATCTCCGCGATAGAGGTAAACTCCGCCATGTCACCGAGGACGGCAAAGGTCGTGTCGGAGAGATTGGCGTTGAGATCGAAGAGGCGGCCGGCAATGTCGGCCACGAGGCCGGCGCGGTCGCGGCAAATGACGGAAATCAGGCAGACGGCGGTCATGCGGCCTCGAGATGCTGCTTGCGGGCCTCGACGATCTGATCGGCCTCGCGCCCGGTCAGCTCCTGGAGATGATCGAACGTCATGTCGAAGTATCCCACGCCCTGGGTCAGCGAACGCATTTCGCTGATCAGCGTGAGGGTCTCGCCCTGGGGCATGTGCGCGGTGACGGTGTCCCATTCCTTCCAGCCTTCGCGCGCCTCGAAGCCGAGAATCTGGCCACGCCGTCCGGTGACCAGCTGCTGCACGCGCGCGGTGGCCGAATTGGGAGCATGGAGCCTCACGTTCATGATCGGTTCGAGGAGCACCGGGCCGCAGGATGGCATGCCTTCGCTCATGGCCACGCGCGCCGCCAGCTTGAAGGCCATTTCGTTGGAATCGACGTCATGGTACTTGCCGTCGAAGACCTCCACGGCGATGTCGACCACGGGAAAGCCGAGCGGACCCTGGAGGAGATACTCCTTCACCCCGGCCTCGACGGCGGGGATGTACTGCCTCGGGATGTTGCCCCCGGTCACCGAATTGGTGAACTCGAAGCCGGTGCCCCTGGTCAGCGGGCGGATGTTGATGTGAACGTCGCCGAACATGCCGCTGCCGCCGGTCTGGCGCTTGAAGCGGCCGTGCTGGGTGGTCGGTTTTCGAATGGCCTCCCTGTAGGGCACCATGGGCTGCCCGGATGTCACCTCGACCCCGTAGCGTCCCGACAGCTTCGAAAAGGCCGTCTGCAGGTGCATGTCACCCTGCCCCCAGAGCACCAGCTGGTTGAGGTCCGAGTCCTGTTCGGGCTCGATGGAAGGATCCTCCTCGTGAATGCGATGGAGTGCCGTAGCCATCTTCACCTCGTCCTCGCGGCGCGCCGCGTGGATCGCGAGGCCGTAGAGGCGTGGCAGAGCTTCGGCGCGTGGCCAGGCGGCATCCTCGTCGGGTGCGGCATTGCCCGTCACCAGGGTGTCCCCGGTGTGCGCTCCCTCGAGGCGGCCGAAGGCAACGATATCACCGGCCCCGGCACGGTCGATCTTGACGTTCTGGCTGCCCTGGAGGTGGTACATGCCGCCTATGCGGTTGCCGTTGACCGTCTCGCCGTCCTTGACCTCGCCACGCCAGATGCGGGCCAGCGACAGCTTGCCACCGTGCTGGGTGTTGTAGGTCTTGAGCACCTGGGCTGCGAAGGCACCCTCGCCGCCACGCCGTTCGGCGGCGCGGTCGGGATCGGGAGCCCAGTGGCGGAGTTCCTGGAGCAGGCGGCGGACACCGTTCTCGAGTTCCGCGGAGCCGAGCAGGACGGGCACCACCTGCGCCTCGGCGAAGGCACCGCTCAGTTCGCTGATCACCTCTTCCTGGGTCGGCACCTCGTCCTCGAGAATCTGCATCATCAGGTCGTCGCTGAAATCGGCGAGGGCCTCCAGCATCATGTTGCGAGCTTCGTCCTCCCGTTCCAAGACGCCGTCCGGCATCTCGATGGCCTCGGAGGCGCCGCCCTCGTGGTAGCGCCAGGCCGACTCGCTGATCAGGTCCACATAGCCGGTGACGTGGTCGTTGTCGCGGACGGGCACCTGGGTGATCAGCAGCGGCGTCCCCGAGACGTCCTGCATGGCAGGCAGGAGTTCGCGCATCAGGGTGGTCGTGCGGTCCATCTTGTTGATGAACACGAGATGGGGAATCCGGTTGTGTTCGAGGAAGCGGAAGATCGGTGCCAGGGTCGTTGCCCGTTCGACGACCGGCTCATAGACCACCACCGCGGCGTCCGCGCCGATCAGCGCGTTGCGCGCCTCGGCCTGGAACTCGATGGAGCCGGGGCAGTCGAGAAAGTTGAAGTGGAGTCCCTCGAAGGCGGCATGGCCGGCACTGACCTCCGTGCTCATGTTGCGCTGACGCGCCTCCGGCGCCGAATCACCGACGGAGTTCCCCTCCTTCACGGAACCCTTGCGGCCGATGGCGCCGCAGATGTAGAGCATGGCCTCGAGGAGAGTCGTCTTTCCGCTGAGTGATGGGCCGACGATGGCGATGTTTCTGATGTCTGGCATGATTGTCTCACAAGCTGCGCGTCTGGCACGGTGTGAACCTAGTGTGACGCGCCGGACCCTGCAATGCCCGGCAGCATGACGGTGCGGCACCGCCCCTCTCCCAACGCCAACGACCGGCGGACGGCCGTCTCCATGCTCGTCCTCCACTACACCGGAATGCAGGATGCCGAAGTGGCCCTTGAGCGCCTCGTCGATCCCTCGTCGGGTGTCAGTGCCCACTGGCTTGTCGACGAGGATGGCGAGGTCACCTCGCTGGTTCCCGAAACGCGGCGCGCCTGGCACGCCGGTGCGGCGTGCTGGCAGGGGGTCCGCGATGTCAACAGCGCTTCGGTGGGCATCGAGATCGTCAATCCCGGCCACGCCGGAGGGTTGTCGCCGTTCCCCGCGCGCCAGATGGATGCCGTGGCAGAACTGTCCCGTGATGTCCTCGCAAGGCATGGTATACGCCAGCGCCATGTCCTGGGGCACAGTGATGTCGCACCGCTGCGCAAGCAGGACCCCGGAGAACTCTTCGACTGGCGCTGGCTGGCGAACCAGGGCGTCGGGCTGTGGCCGCCGCCGCAGCCACCGGCCGCAATGACCCTGGGCCAGGGGAAGAGCGGCTGTGCCGTCCTGCACCTGCAGGAGGGCCTGGCCAGCTTCGGATACGCCGTCGCGGCGGATGGCGTCTACGGCGCCGAGACGGCTGCCGTCGTCATCGCCTTTCAGCGTCACTTTCGCCCGGCGCGGATAGACGGCGTGGCGGATGGCGAGACCGTGGCCCGTCTCTCGGCGCTGATTGATGCGGCACATTGACTGTGCGCTGGCGGCGCGCTATCTCTTCGAACCGGGAATCAGGCGGACGGATGGCCGCTCTTTCCGTTTCGGAAAGGGAGGAAAGTCCGGGCTCCACGGAAACATGGCGCCGGGTAACGCCCGGCGGGGGTGACCCCAGGGAAAGTGCCACAGAGAGCAGACCGCCACCGGCCGCAGCGCCGGCGGCAAGGGTGAAAGGGTGCGGCAAGAGCGCACCGCGGCTGCGGCAACGCAGACGGCATGGCAAACCCCGCCAGGAGCAAGATCGAGTAGGGGCGGCACGTGGTTCCACGAGGCCCGTTTCCGGACCCCGCCGCCCGGGTTGATCGCGCGAGGCGCGCGGCGACGCGCGTCCCAGATGAATGGCCATCGGCCGCCTTCGGCACCTTGACGGGGGCGGGCCACAGAACCCGGCTTACAGTCCGCCTGGTTCCCGTTGCCACCGTGTCTCGCGATGAACGGCCATCGGTCCGTGTTCCGTGTGGCCAGAGCCCGACTCGCCTCGCCGAAGTACGGCAATTTTATCCACCGGTCGGATTGAAAACACCGTAGACAGCCAGAATGGGACCGGACATTTTACCAGATGATGGGATCGCTTAACAGAGAACTACTACATATAGATGATCATTGACATCAGAGCAGATTGCCCAAAACATTGATTCCAGTCACTTCTTGACTTGACTTCCCATCTCAGCCCAAGGTATCCCAAGAATTCCCAAGGGGAAAGGCGGCGAAAGCGGTCGAACTGGGATGGCAAGGAGTCCAGGTGCGCTACCGAAGATTTTTGCGGGAACGCACACCAAGACAATCGACGCCAAGGGGCGAGTTTCCGTCCCGCCGGACTTTCGCGCCCGTTTCGCCAGTCCCGAACTTGGCCTCTACGTCATGCGTTCCATTTCGGGAGAAGAAGCCCTCGATGTCTTCGAGCCCGCTGAGTTCTCCGGTTTCGTCTCCAACTCCGAACAGGTCTTTTCCGACGAGGCGATGGACAATGCCTTCGCCATCTTCGGCTCGGCGCTCAACCTGCGCCTCGATCGGGAGGGACGGATCGTGCTTCCCGCCGAATTCAGGGAGTACGCCGACATCGATGGCGAGGCATGTTTCATAGGCATGGGGCGCTACATCCAGATCTGGGAACCCGCGAGAGGTCTGGCGAGGCAGAAAGAGGCGTTCAGGAACGCCGTCCGCAAGCGCGAGACGATCAGTCTGCCGCTGGCCGGGCAGGGGGGTTGAGGCGTCATGAGCGCGAACCACGTCCCTGTCCTGCTCGACACGGCGCTTGCCTGCCTGCATCCGGTCGACGGCGAGATCATCGTCGATGCGACCTTTGGCGCCGGCGGCTACGCGGCAGGGCTCCTCGACACGGCGTCCTGCCGGGTCATTGCCCTCGACAGGGATCCCGTGGCGGTGCGCGAGGGTCACAGGCTGGCACGCCGCTATGGCGGTCGGCTCACCGTCTTTGAGCGGCGCTTTTCCGAACTCGACCTGCTGGTCCGCGACGAGGTGGGAGGACCCGTTGACGGCGCTGTTTTCGATCTCGGTGTCTCGTCGACGCAGATCGACGATGCCGGACGCGGTTTTTCCTTCCGCCTCGACGGCCCCCTCGACATGCGCATGGGCACCACGGGACCGACTGCTGCCGATGCGGTCAACACGCTCGACGAGGACGGTCTTCACCGGATTATCGGCGAGTTCGGCGAAGAACGCCGGGCACGGGCCGTGGCGCGGGCGATCGTCAGGGCGCGCGCCACATCGCCGATCACGCGGACCGGCGAACTTGCCGATATCGTGCGCCGCACCGTGCGGCAGCCTCCCGGAGGGATCGACCCCGCCACCCGGACCTTCCAGGGCCTGCGTATCTGGGTCAACCAGGAACTGCAGGAGATCGAGGAAGGTCTCCTGGCCGCCGAAGCCGTCCTGCGGGAAGGTGGGCGCCTCGTGGTTGTCGCCTTCCACTCCCTGGAGGACCGGATCGTCAAGCGGTTCCTGCGACAGCGCAGTGGCCGCGGCGCTCGTCCGGGACGCCATCAACCCCCTGCCGGCGAAGCGCCGGAGCCGACATTCCGTCTCGTGACGACGCGCCCGGTGCGTCCCTCGACCGCCGAGACCGGGGCCAATCCACGGGCCCGATCGGCACGACTGCGCCATGCGGTGAGGACGTCGGCGCCATCCTGGGGGATGGCCGCATGACCGCGCGCGGCGGATGGCTGTGGATGATCGGGGCGCTTGTCGCAGCGCTCGTTGCCTTTTCCCAGCAACAGCACGCCAGGGACCTCAGGCACGAACTGGAAGCGCTGGAGGACGATCTCGCCGAACGGCGCGAGAACGTCAGGGTGCTCGCCGCCGAGTGGAGCTATCTCAGCCGGCCAGAACGCATCAAGGATCTCGCGGATCGCCATCTTGCGGACCTTGTGCCGGTTTCGGTGCATCAGCTTGCTCCGGTGTCCGACATACCGCTGGCGCCGCCCCCGATCACCATCGGCACCACCTGGGACAAGTCAGCCGCCGGGGAGGAGGGATTGTGACCGGACAGGCTGATCACGGAGCGCCACTGGTTCTGGAAGGCGCCAGCAAGCAGGCGGTGGGATTGTGCAAGCAACGCCTGATGGTGGTGGCGATGTGCATTCTGACTGCCTTCGTCGTCATCGGAGGGCGTCTCGTCGACGTCATGGGCGTGACGCCGGTGGAGGCAGGGCTGGTGGCGGAGGCGACGGCGCCGAAGGAGCGGGCCAACATTGTCGACCGCAACGGCGTTCTGCTGGCCTCGAGCCTGTCGGTCGCCTCGCTCTATGTCGATCCGGCCGAGGTCACGGATCCGCAGGCGACGGCGACGGCGCTTCTGCAGGTCTTCCCGGACATGGACCGCGATCATCTCCTGGGGCTGCTGACGAGCAACAGGCGGTTTGAATGGATCCGCCGCAAGCTCGAACCGAGCGCGCAGCAGGCGGTGCGCGATCTCTACCAGCCGGGTCTCGACTTTGTCGTCGAGGAGCGGCGCATCTGGCCCCAGGGTCCGCTGACATCCCATGTGGTCGGGTACACAGATATCGACGGCCGGGGCCTGGCGGGAATCGAACAGGCGTTCGATGAGCGTCTGCTTGCCGATAGCGGGGGCGACGTCGCGCTGTCCCTCGATGTCCGCGTCCAGCAGATGGTTCGCGACGAACTCCTGCGCACGGTCGAAACCTTCTCGGCCAAGGGTGGAACCGCCCTGGTCATGGATGTTCACAGCGCAGAGATCCTTGCCATGGTGTCCCTGCCGGACTTCGATCCGGCCAATCCGGCAGCCAGCGACCCCGTCAGCCGGTTCAATCGGGCGACGCTGGGTGCCTACGAACTGGGGTCCATTTTCAAGACCTTCACGGCCGCCATGGCCTTTGAGGCAGGCGTCGCCCGGCTCGGCGACTCGTTCGATGCGTCGCAGCCAATCACTGCCGGTCGTTTCACGATCACCGACTACAAGCCGCAGAACCGCTGGCTGACCTTGCCGGAGATCATGGTGCACTCCTCCAACATCGGCGCGGCGCGCCTCGCGCTGGCGGTGGGGAGCGACTATCAGAAGGCGTTCCTCGAGCGTGTCGGCCTGCTCACCCGCTCCGCCATTGAAGTGCCCGAGGTCGGGCGCCCGCTCTATCCCTCGAGGTGGGGAACGCTCAGCACCATCACCATCGGTTTCGGCCACGGCATTGCCGTATCGCCGGTGCAGGTTGCCGCGGCCGTGGCCGCCATGGTCAACGGTGGCCTGTTCCGTCAGCCGACCCTCCTGAAGAGGCAGGACGAACCGGACCCCGGCCACAGGGTCATCGCCGAGGAGACATCGGAAACGGTGCGCATGCTGACCCATCTCGTGGCTCGCTTCGGCAGTGGCCGCAAGGCCCAGGTCGACGGCTATCTCATCGGCGGCAAGACGGGCACGGCCGAACAGCCGGGCGAATCGCGCCGCTACGACAGGAGAAAGCTGATCTCGTCATTTGTCGCCGCCTTCCCGATCAATGATCCGCAGTACGTCGTGCTCCTTTCCGTCGACGAACCGAAGGGAACCGAGGAGACCTTCGGCTACGCCACGGCCGGCTGGACCGCCGCTCCTGCGGTCGGAAACATCATTGCGCGCCTTGGTCCGATGCAGGGAGTCCTCCCGGATGGCGGAGTCTTTGTCGGCCTGCCGGAGGCTGACGGTGACCCGGAGGCGCAGCTGGAGATGATCGTTGCGTCTTTCTGACCTCATCGAAGGCCTGCCGGCGCGCCATCGTCACCGGATGCCCGACATCGATATCACCGGTCTTGCAGCCGATTCGAGGCAGGTCCGCCGGGGACATCTCTTCGCGGCCTTCAGGGGCAGCCGAACCGATGGCCGGTGCTTCGTTGCCGACGCCCTCGATCGCGGCGCGGTTGCAGTTCTCGTCGGGGACGATGCCGGGATGCCGGCGCTCGAAGGAAGGGCGGCCGTCGTGGCGACCGCCGATCCGCGCCACGTCTTCGCTCGCATGTGCGCCCGCTTCCACGCACCGCCGCCCGACGTTGTCGTGGCGGTAACCGGGACCAACGGCAAGAGTTCGGTGGTCGACTTCTGCCGCCAGTTGTGGTCTGCCCTGGGTGTCCGGGCCGCCTCCTTCGGCACACTCGGCATGGTCACGCCTGAAGGCATTCAGGGTCTCGGACACACCACCCCCGACCCTGCCGGCCTCCATGCCTGCCTTGGCCGCCTGCGCGACCGCAACATCGATCGCGTCGCCCTCGAGGCGTCAAGCCACGGCCTCCACCAGCGACGCCTTGACGGTCTTCGAGTCGATGCGGCGGCCTTTACCAGCTTCAGCCGGGACCATCTCGACTACCACGTCACCGCCGAATCCTATCTGGAGGCAAAACTGCATCTCTTCGACCTGATGCGGGAAGGCGCCACGGCCGTTGTCAACGCCGACATGGCTGAGTACGGGGCCGTGGCCGACCGGCTGGGGAACCAGGCCATCGTGTCGTTCGGCGAGACGCCGGGTGACATCACCCTCGAGAGCCTGGCGGACACCGGGGACGGCCATCAGGTCCTCGAGGTCAGGGCGGCTGGCCTCACCCGCACCGTCGTGCTGCCGCTCGCCGGGCACTTCCAGGCCATGAACGTCCTGTGTGCCGCGGCCCTGGTTGCCACTGTCGAGGATCAACCGGTACACGACATCCTTGCCCTCGCGGGTCATCTGGACTGTGTTCCGGGGCGCCTCGAAATGGTTCCCGGCCATCCGGCCGGTGCCCGGGTCTACGTCGACTACGCGCACACGCCCGATGCCCTTGCCACGGTGCTCACCGGCCTGCGCGGCACGACCGAGGGGCGCCTGGCCGTGGTCTTCGGCTGCGGCGGTGACCGCGACCGTGAAAAGCGGCCGCAGATGGGCGCCATCGCCGCGCGTCTCGCCGACGACGTCTGCGTGACCGACGACAATCCTCGCAGCGAGGACGCGGCATTGATCCGGCGAGCCATACTCGCGGCGGCGCCCGGGGCACGGGAGAGCGGAGATCGCCGCGAAGCCATCCAGAGCGCCGTTGCCTCGCTGGGTGGCAACGATGTGCTGGTGGTGGCCGGCAAGGGACACGAGAGGGGGCAGGTCGTGAACGGCGATGTCCTTCCCTTTGACGACCGCGAGGAGGTGAGACGCGCCTTCCGGCGAGGTGGATCATGAGCCGCGACAGACTGTGGACCGACAAGAGCGCCTCGCGGGCGACCGGAGGGCGCCCCACCATGCCCTTCGAGGCGGATGGTGTTGCCTTCGACAGCCGGGAAGTGTCCCGGAGCGATCTCTTCGTGGCGCTGCCCGGGAGCGTCACGGACGGTCATCGCCATGTCGGCCACGCCTTCGAGAACGGTGCGGCGGCGGCCATGGTCAATCACGAGCCTGCAGGCGTGCCCGCGGCATCCCCGCTACTGCTCGTCGTCGACACCTTCCAGGGGTTGCAGGACCTTGCCAGGGCGGCACGGCACCGGACATCGGCGCGGATCGCGGCGGTGACGGGAAGTGTCGGCAAGACGGGAACCAAGGACATGTTGCACCGGGTGCTGGCGCACCAGGGTCTCGCCCACGCCAGCGACCGCAGCTACAACAACCAGGTCGGTACGCCCTTGTCCCTGGCGCGCATGCCGCAGGCGGCGGACTATGGCGTTTTCGAGATCGGCACCAATGCTCCAGGCGAGATCCGGTCCCTTGCCCTCATGGTTCGCCCCCATGTGGCGCTCGTCACCACGATCGAACCCGTGCACATCGGGAACTTCGCAAGCGAGGAGGCACTCGTCGAGGAGAAGGCCGCAATCTTCGACGGTCTCGACGAAGACGGCGTAGCGATCATCAATGCCGACAACCGCCACGCGGCGGCCCTCGAGGATCATGCGGCTCGGCGCGGGGTGACGGTCGTCCGCTTCGGTGCCTCGCGGCGGGCAGACTTCCGTCTCGCGCGCTGGACCCCGGTGGCGACCGGATCCCGGGTGAGAGTGGCGGTGGCGGACCGGGAGTTCGACTACGATCTCTCCCTTCATGGACGCCACCTGGCGCTCAACAGCGTTGCCGTGCTGGCCGCTGTCGAGGCTCTGGGCGGAGACATCGGCGAAGCGGCAGCGTCGCTGGCCGCCATCCTTCCCCTGCCCGGGCGCGGCGCCCGACGCACCATCGCGCTTCCCGGTGGCCGGGCCGTCATCATCGACGAAACCTACAATGCGAGTCCGGTGGCCGTGCGTGCCGCGCTCGACGTGCTGGCCCGCACGCCGACGGATCCGGGAGGCCGGCGCATCGCGGTTCTGGGCGACATGGCAGAACTTGGCGAGGATGCCGCCTTCCACCACGCCGGCCTTGCCGACATGGCCGGCGCGGTGGCGGACCAGGTCTATACCGTCGGCCCCCTCATGGGCCATCTCATGGATGCCCTGCCGCCGGCCTGCCGGGGCGGGTCGGCCTGCGATTCAAGAACCATGGCGACGCTTCTCGCCGACTGCCTGCTGCCGGGTGACGTGGTGCTCGTCAAGGGATCGCGGCGCATGGGTCTCGAGAGCGTGGTCGAAGCGTTCGCGGGAAGGGGAGGCTAGGCCGATGTTCCACGGCCTCTATCCTCTCATCTCGGATGACGTCGGCGCCCTGCGCCTGTTTTCCTTCATCACCTTCCGCACCGGCGGCGCCATCATGACCGCGCTGATCATCAGTCTGCTGTTCGGTGACCGCATCATCGCCTGGCTGAAGACCTTCCAGGTCCATGGACAGCCGATCAGGGATGACGGACCGGCGCACCACCTGGTCACCAAGGCGGGGACACCGACCATGGGCGGTGTCCTCATCCTGCTGTCGGTCACCCTGTCGACGCTGCTGTGGGCGGATCTTTCCAACGGCTTCGTGTGGATCGTGCTGCTCGTGGCACTCGGGTTCGGGGCGCTGGGCCTGGTGGACGACTATCTCAAGGTCTCGGCACACTCCAGCAAGGGACTGGCCGGGCGGACCCGCCTCGTCGCAGAGGCGGCGGCGGCGCTGGCTGCCGCCCTGGCGATCGCCTGGCTGACCGGCGGAACGCTCGGCACATCCCTGGCTCTGCCCTTCTTCAAGGACCTGCTGATCGACCTCGGGTGGTTCTACCTTGTCTTCTCCGCCTTCGTGATCGTCGGCACCTCCAATGCCGTCAATCTCACCGACGGCCTCGATGGCCTGGCGATCGGACCGATCATCGTCGCCGCAATGACCTTCGGCATTGTCGCCTATCTTTCAGGTCACGCCGTCTATTCCGGGTACCTGCAGCTTCCCGCGGTCCCGGGTTCGGGCGAACTGGCGGTGCTGTGTGGCGCCCTGATGGGCGCCGGGCTCGGGTTCCTGTGGTTCAATGCGCCGCCAGCCATGATCTTCATGGGCGACACCGGCAGCCTGGCAACGGGAGCGGCGCTCGGCACCATCGCCGTCATCACCAAGCATGAACTGGTGCTCGCCGTGGTGGGCGGAATCTTCGTGCTGGAAACGGTGTCGGTGATCCTCCAGGTGGCGTCCTTCCGGCTGACCGGACGCCGCATTTTCGCCATGGCTCCCATCCACCACCACTTCGAACGCAAGGGCTGGAGTGAAGCGACGATCGTCATCCGATTCTGGATCATCGCCGCGGTGCTGGCATTGATCGGTCTGGCCACTCTCAAGTTGCGGTAGGCGCCATGATCGATCTCTCCCAGCATGCCGGCAAGTCGATCGCGGTCTTCGGACTGGGAAAGTCGGGCATATCGGCAGCCCTGGCCCTGCAAAGCGGCGGAGCCGAGGTCAGCGCATGGGACGATGATCCTTTGCGCCGGGCCATGGCGGAAGACCTCGGAGTCACGCTCAACGATCTCTACCGTACCGAATGGGATGCCTTTACCAGCCTTGTGCTGTCCCCCGGTGTTCCGCTGACCCATCCTGCCCCGCACCCTCTGGTGGCGCGGGCGCTGATCACCAGGATCGAGATCGTCGGCGACATGGAGCTCTTTGCCCGATCCCGGCCACCCGGCCGGGTGGTGGGAGTGACCGGCACCAACGGCAAGTCGACGACGTCGGCACTCGTCACGCATCTGTTGCAGGCCGCCGGCCGGGAAGTCCAGCTGGGTGGCAACATTGGTGTCCCGGTACTCGATCTCGAAGCGGGAAGCGATGACGGGATCTACGTTCTCGAACTTTCTTCCTTCCAGCTCGATCTGATCCGTTCGCTGGTCAGCGATGTCGCCGTGTTGCTCAACATTGCGCCCGATCACATCGAACGCCATGGTGACTTCCCGAACTACATCGCCTCCAAGACGCGCATCTTCACCCGGCGCGCCTCGTCGCAGACCGCCATCATCGGCGTCGACGACGACATATGCCGGCGTATCCACTCCGAACTTGCCGGGCGCCGAGGACGGTCCGTCGTTCCGGTATCGGCGCAACGCGTCATGAGGCGGGGTGTGCGGATCCACGACGGGGTTCTCATTGACGACCTCGAGGGCCACGCCGTCGAGATTGCGGATCTGGCCAGCCTGCCGTCGTTGCGGGGCGTCCACAACATGCAGAATGCAGCGGCCGCCTATGCCGTGATTCGCACCCTCGGCGTCGAGGGCAGGGAGGTTGCCGATGCCTTTGCGACCTTCTCCGGGCTGGCCCACCGCCAGGAGGTTGTCGCCGAATTCAATCGCGTGACCTTCGTCAACGACAGCAAGGCCACGAACGCCGATTCCGCTGCCCGCGGGCTCTCGTGTTTCGACAACATCTACTGGATCGCCGGCGGTCGCGCCAAGGACGGCGGCATCGCTACCCTGTCGGCCCACTTCCCGAGGATGGTCCATGCCTTTCTCATCGGCGAGGCGGCCGGTGCCCTGGCGCAGACCCTCGACGGCCAGGTGCCCTTCACCAACTGCGGTGATCTCGAGACCGCGGTTGCCCGGGCGACGCAGATGGCGCTGGACGACCGCAGGTCAGGGGCCGTGGTCCTGCTGTCACCGGCCTGTGCGTCCTTCGACCAGTTTTCCAGCTTCGAGGAGAGAGGGGACCGGTTTCGCGAGCTTGTCCTCGCCGAAACCAGCAACCGCGCCGACAAGCCGGCAGCGGCGGCCAGGACGCCGGCGCGCAAGACGCGCTCCACAACCGGCAGGGACGAGCGATGACCACCTTCGATCGCACGGACCGCAGCATGGTGGCCCGCTGGTGGTGGACCATCGATCGCTGGAACATGTCGGCCCTGTTCATCATCATGGTGTTCGGAGCCATCCTGATCCTCGCTGCCAGCCCGCCGGTTGCCGAACGCATCGGTGTTGACGCTTTCCACTTTGCCGAGCGGCAGTTCCTGTTCCTGGTCCCGGCGGTGGCCATCCTGGTGAGCCTCTCCCTGCTCGATCCGGCTCAGGTCCGGCGCGCCGGTCTCGCCCTGATGATCGTCTCCTTCGCCCTCCTGGTCGTGACCTTGCTGGTTGCCGCGAAGACCAAGGGCGCACAACGGTGGATTCCCCTGGGCGCCTTTTCACTCCAGGCCTCCGAGTTTGCCAAGCCGGCCCTTGCCATCACCACGGCATGGCTGCTGGCCACGGGCAGGCACGTCCCCGGATTTCCGGGAGTTCTCCTCTCATGTGCGCTGACGGCGATCGTCGCCGGTCTGCTGATCCTGCAGCCGGACTTCGGGACCACCATCATCGTGCTCGCCGTCTGGGGCAGCCAGCTTTTTCTCGGCGGCCTGCCCTTCCTGGTGGTCGCCGCAGTCGCCGTGGCGGCAGTTCTCGGCCTCTTCATCGGCTATCAGCAGTTCGACTATGTCAGGGATCGCATCAACGGCTTCTTCGATCCGGAGTCCGTCGACACCTACCAGATCGAGATGTCGCTTCGCTCCTTCCAGTCCGGTGGCCTCAAGGGACGCGGACCGGGCGAGGGCGTGATCAAGGATCACCTGCCGGACGCCCACTCGGACTTCATCTTTGCTGTCGGCGGCGAGGAGTTCGGGCTCGTCGCCTGTCTGGTGCTGGTGTCTCTCTATGCCTTCGTGGCGCTGCGCGGATTCGTGCGCCTGCGCGACGAACGGGATCTCTTCGTGCTCCTCGCGGTGGCCGGTCTGGTCATCCAGTTCGCCGTCCAGGCGGTGGTCAACATGGGGGTTGCGCTGAGGCTGCTGCCGACCACGGGAATGACTCTCCCCTTCGTTTCCTATGGCGGATCCTCGCTGATCGCCATGGCCATTGGCATGGGCCTGATGCTGGCGCTGACGCGTCGGCGACCGAACCGGGGGCGACCGTCATGAGCGTCAGGGTCATGCTTGCCGCCGGTGGGACCGGCGGACACCTGATTCCGGCACTTTCCGTTGCCGGCGAACTGATGCGCCGCGGCCATGCGGTCACGGCCGTGACCGACCAGCGCGGCGCCGTTCTTGCCCGCCGGCTCAGTGACATTCCGGTGCGCGAGGTGAGAGCGGCCAGTCCCACCGGCCGGACAATGGCCGGCAAGGTTGCGGCCGGTGTCACCATGCTTGCCGGGTGTGTCGGCGCGTTCCGCCTGATTCATGCGGAAAGGCCGTCGGTCGTGGCGGGATTCGGCGGTTATCCGACGATACCACCCCTTGCCGCCGCGCAGCTTCGTGGTGTGCCGGTGCTGATTCACGAGCAGAATGCCGTTCTTGGCCGGGCCAATCGTCTCCTTGCTCCCAGGGCCACGGTGGTGGCCACTTCGTTTGCCGAAACGCGCACCGGGACGGCGCGGCGGACGGTCACCGTGGGTGTTCCGGTCCGCGACGCCATTGCGGCCCTCGACCGCGTCGCGTACCGGCCACCGGGCCCGCAAGAGGATGTCAATCTGCTGGTGGTTGGAGGAAGCCAGGGAGCCAGGATCTTCAGCACCCTCCTGCCCGGCGCCGGACAATGCCTCGATGGCGCCCTGCGGCAACGCCTCAAGGTGGTGCAGCAGTGCCGGGACGAAGACGTCGGGCGCACTGCGGCGGCCTGGCGGGCGCTGGGTGTGACGGCGACGGTGGCGCCATTTTTCGAGGAGATGGCCGGGCATCTCGCCGACGCGCATCTGGTGGTCGCCCGGGCAGGAGCCTCGACCATCGCCGAACTCGCGGTGTCGGGCCGGCCATCGGTCCTGATTCCGTTTCCCGGGGCGGCGGACGATCACCAGACAGCGAATGCCTCCGCTGTCGTGCGGGCCGGCGGCGGGTGGCTCGTCGACGAAAGGGAAACCGATGCCCGCTCCCTTGCCGCACGTCTGGAATCCCTCATGACGTCGCCGGCGGTGCTGGCGTGCGCTGCCGGCAACGTGCGCCGCCTCGCCCGCGCCGATGCCGCCGCGGCGCTCGCCGAAACGATCGAGGCCCTTGCCGCCGGCAACGGCCGCGCCTGCCGAGTGCTGAAGGAGCAGGAGGCATGATCCGCGGACCGGATGCCATGGGGCCCGTGCACTTCGTCGGCATCGGGGGCATCGGCATGAGCGGCATCGCCGAGGTGCTGCACAACCAGGGCTATGCGGTCCAGGGGTCCGACATGGCGGAAAGCGCCTCGGTGAACCGGCTGCGCCGCCTTGGCATCCCGGTGGCCATCGGCCATGCACGCGACAATGTCGGAAAGGCGAGCGTGGTTGTTGTCTCCTCGGCCATCGCCGACGACAACGCGGAAGTCGCCGAGGCCCGGCGCGCCTGGATTCCCATCGTGCGCCGCGCCGAGATGCTGGGCGAGCTGATGCGTCCGGTCATGTCGATCGCGGTCAGTGGCACGCATGGCAAGACCACCACCACATCCCTGGTGGGCTGGATGCTGGAGTGCGCCGATCTCGATCCGACGGTGATCAACGGCGGCATCGTCAACGCCTATGGCGCCAACACCCGCATGGGCAAGGGCGGCTGGATGGTGGCCGAAGCCGACGAGTCCGACGGCAGTTTCCTGCAGCTGCCGATGACCGCTGCGGTTGTGACCAACATGGATCCCGAACACCTTGAGAGTTACGGGTCGTTCGACGCCGTGCGCGAGGCCTATGCGCGCTTCATCGGCAACATCCCCTTCTACGGATTTGCCGTGCTGTGCATCGACGATGCCGACGTCCATTCGCTCGTCGGACGGGTGACGGACCGCCGCGTCGTTACCTACGGGCTGGGCGCCCAGGCGGATGTGCGCGGGACCAGACTGCGCCTCACCGGGACCGGCTACCGCTTCGATGCCGTGCTCACTGACCGCAGGACGCATGTGTCGCGATCCCTGGTCGACCTCGACCTGCCGATGTGGGGTCGCCACAACGTCACCAACGCACTCGCCGCCATCTGCGTGGCCCGGGAACTCGGCATCGACGACGACACGGTAAAGCGCGCCCTTGCCACCTTTGCCGGGGTGCGGCGGCGCTTTACCCGCATCGGGGAAACGCGCGGGGTCACCATCATCGACGATTACGCCCACCATCCCGTCGAGATCGCCGCGGTCCTCCAGGCGGCGCGGGAAGTGTTCCAGGGACACGTCGTCGCTGTCGTCCAGCCCCACCGCTACACACGCCTCGCGAGCCTGTTCGACGAGTTCTGCGCCTGTTTCAACGAAGCGGACGCGGTCATTGTCGCCGATGTTTACGCCGCAGGCGAGACGCCATTGGCTGATGCCTCGCGTCAGCGCCTGGTGGAGGGACTGCGTGAACGCGGTCATCGTCAGGTCCTGTCCCTCGACCGGCCGGAGGATCTGGCGGCCATGGTGGATCGCGTGACCGTGCCTGGTGACGCGGTGATCTGCATGGGCGCCGGGTCCATCACGCAATGGGCCGAGGCTCTCCCCGGTCAACTCGATGCGCTCGACGACGATGATGTGAGGGAGGCATCGTGATGTCCGGGCCGGCTCCTCATGCCGCCCTGCCGGATGTCAGGGGCACCTATCGCCAGCGCGCCGATCTGTCGCGCACGACCTGGTTTGGTACAGGCGGTCGGGCAGACGTTCTCTTCCGTCCCGCAGACGAGGATGACCTCGTGCATTTCATGGCGACACGGCCGGCCGGGCTGGCGATCACCGTGCTGGGCGTTGGCTCAAACGTCCTGGTGCGTGATCACGGGATCGCCGGGGTCACCGTTCGCCTCGGCCGCGGGTTCACGGACATCACCGTGAAGGGACATGACGTGCATGCCGGGGCCGCGGCTCTCGATGGTCACGTGGCGCGTCAGGCAGCGGCCGCCGGCCTCACCGGTCTCGAGTTCCTCGCCGGTGTGCCAGGCACGCTCGGCGGCGCCATTGCCATGAATGCCGGCGCCTACGGCCGCGAGATCGCGGATGTCCTCGTCCGTGTGCGCGCCGTCGCGCCCGACGGCGCCGCCCACGACCTCAACGCGGACGACCTGGGACATGGCTACCGGCATTGCGAACTGGCCGGGGAGTGGATCTTCACCTCCTGCGTGCTGCGCGGTGAGCCGGGAGAGAGACCGGTGATAGAGGCACGAATCCGGGAGATCCAGGACCGCCGCGCCCTGACCCAGCCAACGAAGGAGCGAACCGGCGGCAGCACGTTTCGCAACCCGCCACCGCCCCACGCCCGGGCCTGGGAGCTCATCGACAGGGCCGGGTGTCGTGGCCTGCGCCGGGGCGGGGCGATGGTGTCGGAAAAACACTGCAACTTCCTCGTCAACACCGGTGGCGCATCGGCAACGGATCTCGAGACCCTGGCGGAGGATGTGCGCCGACGCGTCTGGGCCTCCCAGGGGGTGTGCCTCGAATGGGAGATCCGGTGTCTCGGGCGTCTCCCCGGAGAGGCGCCATGAACCGCGTCAGGCACCCGAAGCGGGGAGCGTCCCGGATGCGTTGCGGAGACTCCCCATGAGTCGTCACGTTGCAGTTCTGATGGGCGGCTGGAGCGCCGAGCGCGAGGTCTCGCTCGTCACCGGCGAGCGCTGTGCCGACGCTCTCGGAGCAGGAGGCCACCGGGTTACATGCATCGATGTCGACCGTGACATCGCCCATCGCTTGACGGCGCTCGACCCTGCGCCGGAGGTCGTGTTCAACGCGCTGCACGGGCGATATGGCGAGGACGGGTGTGTCCAGGGCCTGCTGGAGATCATGGGATTTCCCTACACCCATTCGGGTCCGCTGGCTTCGGCCCTTGCCATGGACAAGCCGATGGCCAAGCGCTTCTTCGTATCCGCCGGCATTCCCTGCCCCGAGGGACGTACGGCGTACCGTACGGAGGTCGGCCGTCCTGCCGGCTGGCAGAAACCCTTTGTCGTGAAACCGGGCTGCGAGGGATCGAGTGTCGGCGTGCGGCGTGTGCTGGCGGAGTGCAACGACGACCGGTTGCGCGACTCCGACTTTCACTATGGCGATGACGTCATGATCGAATCCTACATCCCGGGCCGCGAACTCACCGTATCCGTCCTCGGAGAGAGGGCGCTCGGTGTCACGGAAGTCCTGACCAGCGAAGGATTCTACGACTATCGCAACAAGTACACCGCAGGGCGCTCACAGCACATCCTGCCTGCACCGGTGCCCGACAAGGTTGCGACGCGGGCCATGGAGATGGCGCTTGCGGCGCACCGGTTGCTCGGCTGCCGCACCGTGTCGCGGGCGGATTTCCGCTACGACGACACCGGGGGAGAGCCCGGCGATCTCTACCTTCTCGAGATCAACACCCAGCCCGGCATGACGCCGGTGTCCCTGGTCCCCGAACAGGCTGCCCATGCGGGTATCGACTTCGAGGAGCTCGTGTGCTGGATCACGGAGCAGGCACGATGCGAAAGATGAGGCAGAGGAAAGGCTCCCTGCGTCTCTGGCGGGTGCTCGCGTGGCGGGCCGGCCCGCTCGTGCTGGTCGTCGCCCTGCTGTCTGGCGCCTGGATGACAGGCCATCTCGCGACGGCCTGGCGCACCGTGGTCGGTACCGTTGTGGAGACCTCGATCACGGCCGGTTTCGAAGTTCGCCACGTCCTGGTTTCAGGCCGTTTGAAGACGGACCGCCAGACACTCGTGGAGGCACTTGGAATCCGGATCGGTGAGGCGATGTTCGTTATCGACCTGGAGGCGGCGAGGGCCAGGGTGACCTCGCTTGCCTGGGTGCGTGACGCCTCCATCAGGCGGCGCATGCCCGATACCGTCGTCATCGAGCTTGTCGAGCGCCGCCCGCTGGCCATCTGGCAGCACCAGGGCGAACTCTTCGTCATCGACTCGATCGGCGAAGTGATCGGCGGAGCCCAGCCGGAGGATCATCCCGGGCTCTTCCTGGTGGTCGGCCCGGGGGCGCCGGCAGCCGCCGCGGACCTTCTGGCGCTGCTCGGCCTGACCCCGGACCTGGCGCCGCGCGTCCTTGCCGCCGTGCGCATCGGCCAGCGCCGCTGGAAGCTCCATCTAGACGGCGGCATCGACATTCACCTTCCCGAAGAAGGCATGCAGGAGGCCTGGCTGGCACTGGCCGGCGTGGACAGGAGCAACGGACTGCTTTCCAGGGATGTCACGACCATTGATCTGCGTCTGCCCGACCGTCTTGTGGTGCGCCTCACCGAGGAAGCGAAGGAGCGTCTCGATCATGAGATGACAGAGGGAGAGGATACATGACGGGATCGGAACTCGTCGCTGCCATTGACGTTGGCAGCAGCAAGGTCGTCTGCCTTGTTGCGCGCGACGACGAGAACGGCGGTCAGCGCGTTCTGGGCGCCGGTCAGCAGGCATCACGCGGAGTTCTCGCCGGCACCGTGGTCAACATGGAGGCAGCGGAACACTCCGTGGCTTCGGCGGTCACCCGCGCCGAAGAGCTGGCCGGCCAGACACTGCGCCGCGTCTGGGTCAGTGTTTCCGGTGGCCAGCCACGGTCAGACACGGTCTCCGTCGACGTCAGTATCGCCGGTCATGAGGTTGGCGATCCCGACTTGCGCAGGGTGGTCCACAAGACGCGCCAGGCGGCGCACCACCCCTCACGAGAGCTGCTTCATGCCATTCCGGTCGGCTACGCCATCGATGGCAGCCAAGGCATCCGCGACCCCAGGGGCATGGTCGGGGAGCGTCTGGGCGTCAGGGTTCACCTTGTCTCCTCGGAACGCGGGCCCGTCGCCAATCTCGAGACGTGCATCGGCCGCTGCCATCTTGACATCGCCGGACACGCCGCCGCGGCCTGCGCCGCGTCCCTCGGCTGCCTGGTTGAGGACGAGATGGAGATGGGTGTGACCGTCATCGACTTCGGTGGTGGAACAACCGACCTCGCGATGTTCATGGAGGGAGAGTGTGTGCATGTGGATTCCATGCCCATGGGCGGCCAGCACATCACGTCCGACATCGCAGAGGCCCTGTTGACTCCTGCGGAAACCGCCGAAAGGATCAAGACGCTTCATGGCAGCGTGGTCCGTTTCGAGAGTGACAGCCACGAGACGATCGAGATCCCGCTGATCGGCGAAAGGGACGATGTGGTGCGGGTCGTCACCCGAGCGGAACTGACCGCCATCATTCGCCCCCGCGTCGAGCACATGCTCCAGATCCTCAAGAGCCGCCTCGGCAGCGTGGAGTTTGCCCAACAGGCCAGCCGCCGCCTGGTGCTCACCGGCGGCGCGTCCCAGTTTCAGGGTATGGGCGAGCTGGTGGCGCACCACCTCGGCCGCCAGGTCCGTCCGGGACATCCCATCTGGCTCAAGGGTCTGGACAAGCGAATCTCGGGCCCCGCCTTCACGGCTTGCGCCGGACTGCTGCGGTATGCGGCGCGGGGTGGCGAGATGGGGCGCAGTGAATTCAGCAACTGGCACGTCAGGAGAGGTCCCTTCGACCGCCTCGGCCAGTGGCTTCGTCTGGCGTCGTGATGCTGCGCGTCACCGCCAGGAACACCAACACCACTGTCGGTTCCGTTCCGGAGCCAGGGACAGGAGTGCAACACAGTGTGCGGACACGGAGGAAGTAGCGATGGTCATTGAACTTGGGGTACCTGAAACTCACAGCATCAAGCCGCGGATCACGGTGTTCGGCATCGGCGGCGCAGGGGGAAACGCGGTCAACAACATGATCGTCAACGGTCTCTCCGGCGTCGAATTCGTCGTTGCCAATACCGATGCCCAGGCTCTCGAACACTCCCGCGCAGACCGCAGAATCCAGTTCGGCGCCTCTGTCACGCAGGGCCTGGGCGCCGGGTCGAGACCCGACATCGGCAAGGCTGCGGCCGAAGAGGCTCTGGAGCATATCTCCGAACATCTCGACGGATCGCACATGGTCTTCATCACTGCCGGCATGGGCGGAGGAACCGGTACCGGAGCGGCGCCCGTCGTCGCCCGTGCCGCCCGAGAGAAGGGTATGCTTGCCGTCGGCTTCGTCACCATGCCCTTCGATTTCGAGGGACGGGAACGTCTTCGCATCGCTGAAGCCGGCGCCCTGGAACTGCAGGAGGAAGTCGACACGCTGGTGATCATTCCCAACCAGAACCTGTTCCGCGTGGCCAATGAGGCGACGACCTTCGCCGACGCCTTCCAGATGGCCGACGACGTGCTTCACACCGGTGTGCGCGGCATCACGGACCTGATGGTCCAGCCCGGGATCATCAACCTCGACTTCGCGGATGTCCGCCGGGTCATGGGTGAGCGCGGCAAGGCGATGATGGGAACCGGCGAGGCGTCGGGCGAAAAACGTGCGCTCGATGCGGCGGAAGCGGCCATTTCCAATCCCCTGCTTGACGAGGTCTCGATGAAGGGCGCCAGAGGTGTCCTCATCAACGTCACCGGAGGCAACGACCTGAAACTCTTCGAGGTGGACGAGGCAGCCAGGCGCATCACCCAGGAAGTCGACCCCGACGCTCACGTCATCATCGGCACCGCGCACGACGCGTCCCTCGATGGCATGATGCGGGTCTCGCTGGTCGCCACGGGGATCAACATGACCGAAGCGGTCGCCGACACTCCGGTCACGCAACCCGTCGAGCCGGCGCTTCGCGTCGCTGAGGATGTCGCCGAGCCGGAGGTGGCCGAGAGTGTCGAAGCGGAGGAGCCTGAGGAACCCCGCGATCGCTTCACGGCCATCGAAGGCGGCAGATCCTTCGAGACGGACACGGCGGCGCAAGGCGATTCCTGGTCCTTCGGAGACCAGGAGGCGGTGGCGGTTGCCGGGCAGGGCGGCTTGGAACCACCCCGCATGGAGGAATTCGATGACAGAGTCACCGTTGCAACGCCGCGAGCGAGCGAGGTCGAGAATGTGCCGGTGTCGCGCAAGCCTTCATTCATCGAGCGGATGACGGGAAGCATGCGGGGGTCGACGCAACGCCACCGGACCCGTGAGACGGGGTCAGACAGCATGAAGGCCGGGTACCACCACGCGGAAGATTCCGGTGATGGAAACGGACGCACACTGCTTCACGAATCGTTCGGCAACGACGACGACCTGAGTATTCCGTCTTTCCTGCGTCGCCGGGAGTGAGCAAGGGGCCGGGGTTCGCCACCCCGGTCCCCTCAGGGGAGCGAACGTTAAGGGCGAACGCCGTCTGTCCGCGGGATCACGGTCTGTAATATTGCGCAAGCAAGCGTGAATTGAAGGGTCCGGCACGGCCTGATAGGTAGGCTTGTGGCGCGAGCCCCGAGCCGGGGAGTCGTCCTCACAGGAGACACCTTGGGGAGTGAGTGTTCTTGAAACAGCGTACCATAGCGACGCCGGCGACCTGGACGGGTATCGGTGTACACCTCGGCCGGAATGTGACCATGACCGCCCTGCCGGCATCGGTGGATCAGGGTGTGCGCTTCGTGCGTACCGATCTCATGAACGGCGCCCGCGACTTCCCCGTGCGTCACGATCGGGTCGTCAGCACGGACCACTCCACGACACTGGGCAATGGCAGCGGTGCGACACTGTCGACAGTCGAACATTTCATGGCGGCCCTTGCCTTCACCGGCATAGACAACCTCACTGTGGAGATCCACGGTGCCGAAGTGCCGCTCATGGATGGCAGTTCGCTGGAGTTCGTCAGGGGCATCGAGGCCGCGGGCGTGCAAGAGCAGGACGCGCCGCGCAACTACATTCGCGTCCTCAAGGAAGTCGAAGTGCGCCGCCGCGGCGGATGGGCGCGTCTCGCGCCTCTGGATGGCCGCTCCGTCTCGTGCGCCATTGACTTTCCCGACCCGGCCATCGGCTACCAGGAGGCCGCCATCACACTTGACGGCAACAGTGCACGTTCACCGGTGGTGGCTGCCCGCACCTTTGCCACCATGGATGATATCAGGCAGCTGAGGGAGCGGGGCCTCGCCCGGCTCGATGCGGATGATGTCGGGGATCTCGAATGTGTCATCGTCGTCGACGGCGACCGCATTCTCAACCGGGGTGGCCTGCGTTCAGCCACCGAGTGCGCCGAGCACAAGGTTCTCGACGCGGTTGGCGACATGGCCCTGGCGTCGGCGCCCATTCTTGGCGCCTTCGAAGGTTATCGCTCGGGCCATGCTCTCAATGTGAAGCTTCTCACGGCGCTGTTCGCGGACCGGACGGCATGGGAAAGAACTCTCGACCGCTGATGGCGCAGGGTCGCCGGGCTCATTTCCCGGTGACCGCGGCAGCCATGTAGTTGACGGTGCTGTCAGGTGACAGGCGCCAGCGGTTGTCGATCACGTGAAACGCAAGGCCTGTGACATCGGTCAGTCGGGCGCCGGAACGGCGGCACTGGCGGACCAGTTCCACGGGTCTGACGAAACGCGAGACATCGTGGGTTCCCCGCGGCACCAGACGGGCAATGTACTCCGCCGTGATCTTCGCCAGGAGAAGTGAACGCAACGTCCGGTTGAGGGTCGAGAAGATGATGAGTCCGCCAGGTCTCACGCAGCGCACAGCGGCCGTGACGAAGGTCTCGAGGCTGGACACGTGCTCGATGATTTCCAGTGCGAGAAGGGCATCGTAGCCGGGCCGCGTGAGGGCCAGATCCTCAAGCGTTCCCTGGCGCCAGTCGATTCGCAAGCCGGAGCGCCCGGCATGCTGTCGGGCGACGGCAATCGCTTCACCTGACGCATCAAGGCCTGTCATCGTGGCGCCGAGGCGGGCGAGTGGCTCGGTCACGAGGCCGCCGCCACATCCGGCATCGAGGACGGCCAGTCCCTCGAGAGGGCGTGGATCGTCGCCGTCGAGGCCGAAATGGCGGATGAACTGGCCACGGATGTAGGAGAGGCGTACCGGATTGAGGTGATGCAGCATCGCCAGGGGTCCGTTCTCGTCCCACCACCGGTCCGCGAGTTCGGAAAAGGCGCGGACTTCCGAATCGTCAACGGTGGTGTTCCCACGGACCTGCCGAAGCAGGTTCCGGTAGTCGGCTTCCGGCCACCGGTAGCGTCCGCCCCGTCCCGCTGCGAATCCGTGACGGCGCAGCAGGCGGCGAACCGCGGCCGGCGTCAGGCCGAGGTCCTGGGCGAGGTCTGCCGTGCCATACCACTCGGGCATCGTCTTGCGTCCCCTGCAGCTTTACGAGTATGTAGGCGCGACATCGCGCCGTGAAGCCCGGATCGGTCACTGCGGCGCCTTTCCCGGGCACGGCCATGTCTCTCGTCGTCCAGAAATTCGGTGGCACGTCGCTTGGCGATCCGGAGAGGATTGCCCGGGCGGCCGACCATGTGAGGGCAGCTCTCGAGCGCGGCCATCGCGTTGTCGTGGTTGTCTCGGCCATGGCTGGCGAAACGGATCGGCTCGTCGCCCTGGCGAGAACTGCCGGCGGCGATCCCGGAAGCGCTGAACACGATGCCATTGTCGCCAGCGGCGAGCAGGTATCGGCCGGGCTTCTCGCGCTGGCGCTGCGCGGCGCCGGCGTCGCTGCGCGTTCCTTTCACGGCTGGCAGGTGCCGCTGATCACCGATTCCACCCACTCCCGGGCGCGCGTGCTCAGCATCGGGCCTGATGCGCTTTGCGCCTGCATGGAGGCAGGCGGGGTTCCCGTCGTGACAGGATTCCAGGGAATCACGGACGACGGTCGCATCACCACCCTGGGCCGCGGCGGATCGGACCTGAGCGCGGTGACGCTTGCCGCCAGCCTCGATGCCGAACGGTGCGACATCTTTACCGACGTGGACGGTGTCTTCACCTGCGATCCGCGTATCGTTGCCAAGGCCCACAAGCTCGATATGATCACCTACGAGGAGATGCTTGAACTCGCGTCGCAGGGTGCGAAGGTCCTGCACACCCGCTCCGTTGCCGTGGCCATGAATCATCGTGTCCGGCTGCAGGTGCTCTCCAGCTTCACCGGGGCCCCGGGAACCATGGTTGTCGACGAGGACGAGGTCGTGGAACAGCAGGTCGTCAGCGCCATAGCCTACAGCAAGGACGATGCGAAGATCACGATGATCGGCCTGCCCGATCGCCCCGGTGTCGCCGCGGCGCTTTTCGGGCCGCTGAGCGAGGCGGGCATCAATGTCGACATGATCGTCCAGAACATCTCCCCCGATGGCGAAACGACGGACCTGACCTTCACCGTCGCCAAGAGCGACCTTGGAAAGGCGCTCGACGTCCTCGCCGAGTCGAACCGTGATCTCGGCGCCAGCGACATCGTTCCCGATTCCTCCGTGGCCAAGGTCTCGGTCGTCGGCGTCGGCATGCGCAGCCATGCCGGTGTCGCCGGCAGGATGTTCGCCGCGCTGGCGGACCGGGGCATCAACATCCAGCTGATCTCGACGTCCGAAATCAAGATCAGCGTTCTCATCGCTGAGGACTATCTGGAACTGGCCCTGAGATCCCTGCACGCGGCCTATGGTCTTGACGCCACCGATTGAGCCAGCCCGTGACACGCCGTAGCGGACACCAGCGCCTGGCGGAGCTCTGGGAACCGGGATGCAGGCTGCTCGGCGTCGACCGGGCGATCATGGGCGGCGCCATGACCTGGGTCTCGGAACGCAACTTCGTCGCCGCGGTGGCGGCCGCGGGAGGGTTCGGAGTGATCGCCTGTGGCGCCATGAATCCCGATCAGCTCGATGACGAGATCACCGGTACACGGGGGCTCACCGATCGTCCGTTCGGCGTCAACCTCATCGTCATGCACCCCGACCTCGACCGGTTGATCGATGTCTGCATCGCCCGCGCGGTCACCCATATCGTGCTGGCCGGGGGAATTCCTCAGGCAGCCATGATCAGGCGTATCAGGCAAGCCGGGCTGCGTGTCCTGGCCTTTGCTCCGGCGCTGGCCATCGCGAGGCGCCTGGTGCGGAGCGGAATCGACGGTATCGTGATCGAGGGGATGGAGGCGGGTGGTCACATCGGTCCGGTGTCGACGAGCGTCCTGGCTCAGGAGACCCTGCCCCATGTCGACGGCGTCCCCGTCTTTGTTGCCGGTGGCATCGGCCGCGGCGAAGCGATTGCCAGCTACCTCAGGATGGGAGCGGCGGGCGTCCAGCTCGGCACCCGGTTTGTCTGCGCCCGCGAGTCCGTGGCGCACGACAACTTCAAGCAGGCCTTCCTGCGTGCCAGCGCCCGCGATGCGCAGCCCTCGCGGCAGCTCGATCCCCGGTTTCCGGTCATCCCGGTGCGCGCGATCGTCAACGACGGGGTGAAGAACTTCACGCAGAAGCAGCACGAGGTGATTACCCGCCACGATTGCGGCGAGATCGACCAGGCCGCAGCGCAGCTTGAAATCGAACACTTCTGGGCCGGCGCTCTCAGGCGTGCGGTTATCGATGGGGATGTGAAGAATGGCTCTCTCATGGCCGGCCAGAGCGTCGGCATGGTGACGAGCGAGCAGTCAATGGCCGACATCATGGATGAACTCGTCGAGCAGGCGGTCCGGGCGCTCACGGATCAGGGATAGGTCCCGGCATTGCCGCCGTGGCCGGGGCGGTGGTAGCATTCCCGCCGGCAGGCATCACACTCCCTGGCTCCCCGATGGCACACAACGAATTTCCCGGCGACGTCGATTCTCCTGATGCCGGGATCAGGGTGAGCCGCCGCATTGCCGACGAATTGCGGCGTACCCGAGTCGCACACGATCTCTCCATCGAGGATGTTGCGGCAACACTGAGGATCAGGGTCGACTTCATCAAGGCCATGGAGGAGGATCGGTTCGACGATCTCCCGGGTCCCGCCTACATCTCGGGATTTCTGAGAACCTATGCCAACCACCTCGGCCTGGATGGCGACCAGCTGGTGGCCTGGTTCAAGGACGACAGCCAGTCGACCTTCGCACCCAGGGAAATGGAGTTGCTGGTTCCGATCTCGGAAATCAGGCGGCCGACATTCCCGATCATCACGGTTTCTCTCGTCGTCGCCATCGGCATTGCGGCGGGCTGGTATGTCTATCAGGAAAGCCGCTCCATCGACATCGATCTCATTCCCGAGGTCCCCGGGCCGGTTGCCGAAGGCATGTCGGTCGACGCCCCGGATGACGAGAGCTCGGCTGCCCCGGATGGTGACGACGTGTTCGCCACTGCCAGGAGCGGGAACCCCGAAGCCGTCGCCATCGACACGGCCCCTTCCTCCGTGGAGCCGGCAGTCGATACGGAACCCGTGGCGGAGGCGGCCGTTCCACCGGACTCCACCACCACGACCGAGGACGGCAGTCCGGATGCCGGTATGGCGGACGCCCTGCCCGACAGCGAGGGCATGATCGGGGACGACGGTGCGGACGCGGTTGTTCTTCCTGATACCGCTGGCATCTCCGGGGACAGCGGTCAGGACGCCGGCGATGGCGATGCGGCGGATGTCCTGCCCGACCGTGCGGAGGTGGCCGTGGACGGCGGTTCCGATGATGCCGCCGCCGTTGCCGAAGAGGTCGTTCTCCCCGACTCCGCCGGAATCTCCGGAGACGGCAATCCGGATGCCGGCGATGAGGCGGCAACGGAGGTTCCACCCGACGATGCGAACAACGCTGTCGAGGCGGGCCTGCCGGAAGACGATTCCGGCACGGCCATCGACGTGGCTCTCCAGGACGTTGCGGATGCCTCGGATGCGCAGACTGATGGTGAGGAGACATGGGACGAACCCGTGTTCGCCTCCGAAGACACCGTTCAGGAGCCCGAGGTCGCCGATGGCGGGGAGACGGACACTCAGCACACGGTCTACGGGACGCCGGGCGCCGGTTCACGCATCGAGTTGCGTGCCATCGCCGAAACCTGGGTCCAGGTCACGGCGCCGGACGGTGTCGCCGTCCTCACCCATATCCTGCTGCCCGGGGATGTCTATCATGTGCCGGACCGCGATGATCTCATGCTCGATACCGGAAATGCCGGCGGCCTCGAGATACGGGTTGACGGAGAGCTGATGCCATCTCTAGGTGGCGCCGGAGCCGTGGTGCGCGACGTCCTGTTGTCCGTCGAAAGCCTGACCCGGCGCTGATGACGCCTTTACTGGAAGGAGTGGGCGGAGTATCAGTCAGGGACCAAACGGAACGCACACCATGAAGGACATTCCGAGACCACCCAGGCGGCGCAGCAGGACCGTCATGGTGGGTCAGGTTGCGGTGGGGGGCGACGCGCCGATTGCCATCCAGTCGATGACCAACACGCTCACCAGCGATGTTGAGGCGACATCCTCCCAGGTAAGCGCACTCGCTGTGGCCGGTGCCGACATCGTGCGCGTGTCGTGTCCCGACGAGGACTCGACAGCGGCCTTGCGCAAGATCGTCTACGAATCACCGGTACCCCTGGTCGCCGATATTCACTTCCACTACCGGCGCGCCATCGAGGCGGCCGAGGCCGGTGCGTCCTGTCTGCGCATCAATCCCGGCAATGTCGGCTCGAGCGATCGTGTGAGAGAGGTCGTCAAGGCGGCCCTGGACCACGGCTGTTCGATGAGAATCGGCGTCAACGCCGGCTCGCTGGAGCGCGACCTCCTTGAGAAGTTCGGCGGTGTCACGCCCGAGGCGATGGTCGAAAGCGCTCTCGGACACGCCCGTATCCTCGAGGACAACGACTTCCTTGATTTCAAGATCAGCGTCAAGGCGTCCGGTGTCGCGCTGGCCACCGCAGCCTACCGGATGCTGGCGGCACAATGCGACTATCCCCTTCATCTCGGTATCACCGAGGCTGGCGGTCTTGTCACCGGGACCGTCAAGTCATCGGTCGGAATCGGCATGTTGCTTGCCGAGGGTATCGGCGACACCATCAGGGTGTCGCTTGCCGCCGACCCGGTTGAGGAGGTGGCTGTCGGCTGGGAGATCCTGAAGGCGCTGGACCTGCGACGTCGCGGCGTCAATGTCATTGCGTGTCCGTCGTGCGCCCGCCAGCAGTTCAATGTGCCGGAGACGGTCAAGCGCCTTGAACAGCGCCTTGCGCATATCGAGACACCGATGTCGGTGTCGATCATCGGCTGTGTGGTGAACGGACCTGGCGAAGCACGCCTCACCGACATCGGTCTGACCGGTGGAGGCAAGGGACATCACCTCGTCTACATGTCGGGGAAGGCCGATCACAAGGTGTCCACCGAGGATCTCGTCGAACACGTGGCCACACTCGTGGAGCAGCGTGCCGAACAGCTTCGCCACGAAGCCGACGCCGGTGCCTGAACGTCCGAGTTCCCATGCGTGAAAAACTGCAGCCGATCCGGGGAACGCGGGATCTCCTGCCTGCAGACTGCCGGGCCTTCGCGCGTGTCGAGGAGGTCTGCCGCCGCGTTGCCGAGCGCTACGGCTATGGAGAGATTCGCACGCCGGTCCTCGAGGCCACGCAGGTGTTCTCCCGCACGCTCGGCGACGCGACCGATGTCGTTCAAAAGGAGATGTACACCTTCGACGACCGCAATGGCGACAGCATCACACTGCGTCCCGAGAACACGGCGGGCGTGGCCCGGGCACTGCTCTCCAACGGCCTGCTCGATGCCATGCCGCTCAGACTGCACTATGCCGGTGCGATGTTTCGCCACGAGCGCCCGCAAAAGGGCCGCTACCGTCAGTTTCACCAGACAGGTGTCGAACTCTTCGGTGTTTCCGAGCCCCTGGGCGACGTTGAGGTCATAACGCTGGCCCGCGATGTTCTGGTCGAACTCGGGCTTCTCCAGGACACCGTACTCGAGATCAACACCCTGGGTGACGTGGCCAGCCGGCGGAACCACCTCAACGCCCTGGTGGCATACTTCAACGATCACAAGAGCCGGCTGAGCGACATCTCTGTCGAGCGCCTCGAACGCAACCCCTTGCGTATTCTCGATTCGAAGGAGCCGCGTGACCAGGACCTGATCGCCGATGCACCGGTCATCCTCGACTACCTCGGCGACGACGCCCGCCGCTTCTTCGATCAGGTGCTTGAAGGCCTCGACACCCTGTCGATTGCCTGCCAGGTCAATCCCCGGATCGTTCGCGGTTTCGACTACTACTGTCACACCGCCTTCGAATTCGTCACCGGAAAGCTGGGCGCCCAGGGAACGGTGATCGGCGGCGGCCGTTACGATGGTCTGATGGAGCAGATGGGAGGACCTCCGGTCCCCGGTGTCGGCTGGGCGTCTGGAATCGAACGGCTTGCGCTGCTCGCCGGCGAGCCTCCCGGACCCCGGCGGCCCATTGCCGTCATCGGCCTTGGCGAACCGTCCACCAGGAAGGCGCTCGTACTGGCCCATCAACTGCGCGGCCAGGGATACCATGTCGATCTCGCATACCGGGGCAATCTGCGGCGGCGCATGCAACGCGCCCACAAGGCGGGAGCCAGCCACGCCGTCATCATCGGTGATGCGGAGTTGACGCGCGGTGTCGCGCTGGTGCGCGATCTCGACAGCGGCGAACAGCATGAATGCTCCCTTGGCCGCCTGGGAGAAGGCCTGCCACGCCCGGGTGCGTGACCATGGCGCACAAGACCCACATTTCGGTGGTCGTGACCGGACCGGCCGGATTCCCGCGTCAGGGACATGAAGCGCTGTTGACGCGCCTGAGGGAATTGGGAGTTGCCGAAGCCCTCGTCATGCGGACACCGGCGGGCATCGACCTTCACGTCATGGCGGCCGATGCCGAGCAGCTTCACGACCTCTTGAGGGAGTGTCTGGGAGAGGGCCACGGGTACGGGACGATGACCGGTACCGACGCCCTTCGCCGTCTTCTCCAGTCGGCCGCCCGGACAGGCGATCCGGTCCCTGCCGGCGCCATCGACGAACTCAAGGAGAGCCACAGGCGGGCATGGCAGGCCGGCATGATCGGCGAGGCGATGCAGGATCGCCTCCAGCTTGCCTACCAGGTGGCGCGGCAGGTGCGTCGCGACAACGTGCTCCAGGATCGCCCCGTGTCGATCGTATCGTCCGCAGTCCACGTCGCCCGGGGTATTCACGGCGACCTTGGGACGGTCCGCGGACTCCTCATCGGCACCGATGAAGCCGGAGAGATGATTGCCGCGCGCCTCCTCGAGTGCGGCCTGGCGATGCTTGTGGTGATGCACGAGCGCCGTCACCTGGCAGCCGCCCTTGCCGAACGCCTTGGCGCGACGAGTGCTGTTGCGGGGAATCTTGAAGCCGAACTCGTTCGTGCCGACATCGTCATCCTGTCTGCCGGCGGTGGTGAACACACCCTGACCGCAGCGGATGTCTCGAAAGCGCTGGCGGCGCGGCGCGCGCGCCCGGTCTTCCTTGTCGATGCCGGGGTTCCCCCTGATGCCGATCCGGCGATCGAGTCGCTCGACGACGTGTTCTACTACACTCTCGACCACCTTGAACGCGCGGCCTTCGAGGGAGGACGCCGGCAGCCGAAACAGGACGAGGCGGCAGCGGTCGTTGTCGAGAACGCCATCGCTTCATTTGCCGGGCATGTGTCCGGCGGTGGCGACACGCCAGGGGCGGGACGGGTCAGACAGATTCTCGAGAACGCCCGCGGCAGGGTCCTTGCCGAGACTCCCGATGCCGACGCCTTCGAGGCAACAGCCGCCCTGGTCGACCTCGTGGCCCGTGAGATCGATACATGAGCCTGGAAGACAGTCTCGCGAAGGTCGTCCTGCGCCATGCCGAACTGGCGGCGCGCCTCAGCGGAGAACCGCCCGGAGGAGAGGAGTACGTCAGCATGTCGCGGGAGTATGCGGAACTCGCTCCCGTGGTGGAAGCCGTCCAGGCGCTTGCGGACGCCAGGCAACAGGGCGCCGATCTCGCCGCCATGATCGACAGCGAGACAGACGAGGAGATGCGCCAGCTCGCCCGCGAAGAACTTGCGGCTGTGGGCGCCCGCACCGCCGAACTCGAACAGTCGGTTCGCCTCGCCCTGCTTCCGCGCGACGAGGCGGACGGACGCGACGTCGTTCTCGAGGTGCGCGCCGGCACCGGGGGAGAGGAGGCGATGCTGTTTGCCGGAGTTCTGGTGGAGATGTACCGCCGGTATGCCATGACCCGGGGCTGGACATTCGAGGTTGTCGGCAAGACAACATCCAGCGCCGGTGGCGTGAGGGAGTGCATCGCCCTGGTTCGCGGGCGCGACGTGTTCGCCCGGTTGAAGTTCGAATCCGGCGTTCACCGGGTACAGCGGGTTCCGACAACGGAGTCGCAGGGCCGGATCCACACGTCGGCGGCCACCGTCGCGATTCTGCCCGAAGCAGCGGAGGTTGATGTCACGATTGATGCGAACGACCTCAGGATCGATACGTTCCGGGCGTCGGGAGCGGGTGGTCAGCACGTCAACAAGACCGACAGCGCCGTCAGGATCACGCACCTCCCCACCGGCATCGTGGTGTCGCAACAGAGCGACCGGTCGCAGCACAAGAACCGGGCCAGGGCCATGACCGTTCTGAGATCCCGTCTCTTTGACCTGGAACGCCGGCAGCGCGACGCCGCCGAAGCGCGGACCCGCAGGGAGCAGGTGGGCAGCGGCGACCGCTCGGAACGCATCCGGACCTACAACTATCCCCAGGGACGCATCAGCGACCACCGGATCAATCTCACGCTCTTCAAGCTCGAGGACATCGTCTCCGGTCAGGCTCTCGATGAGGTCATCGAACCGCTGATATCCAGCGACCGGGCGGCGCGGCTGGCGGCGCTTGGTTGAGGTGACGGCGGTCAGCCTCGTCGACGCCCTGCGGGGAGCGACAGCGACGCTGCGTGCCGCCGGCGTCGAAAACCCCGCCAGGGAGGCCCGGCTTCTGGCGGAGCTTGTCGT
Organism: Alphaproteobacteria bacterium; assembly: GCA_965207785.1. Classification (GTDB taxonomy): domain Bacteria; phylum Pseudomonadota; class Alphaproteobacteria; order SP197; family SP197; genus SP197. The sequence goes on from CBDBNO010000012.1 coordinate 869,247, forward strand.
CGGCTGCGATGACCCGCGGCAGCTTTCTCCCGGGGAAGACCGCCATCTCACCACCCTGGTCGCCCGGCGGGCGGAGCGTGAGCCCTTCGCGCGGATCGCCGGAGTGCGCGAATTCTGGAGCCTCGACTTCGAGGTCACGATGGACACGCTGATCCCGCGCCCGGACAGCGAAACGCTGATCGAATGCTGCCTTGACCGCTTTGAACATCACCCGCCGGCCCGCATCCTCGACCTTGGCACCGGATCGGGATGTCTCATTGTCACGCTCCTGGTGACCTGGACCGGAAGCTCGGGAATTGGCGTCGACTTCAATGAGCGGGCGTGTGCCGTGGCGGCCCGCAACGTGCGCCGCCACGGTGTCGGCGATCGTGCCTGGATCATGTGTGGAGACTGGGCTGCCGCCCTCGATTCGACATTCGATCTTGTCGTCGCCAATCCCCCCTATGTGCCGAGACACGACGTGGCCGGCCTTGACCCGGAGGTCGCCCTTCATGAGCCTCGTCTGGCCATTGATGGCGGAGCGGACGGATACGCCTGCTATCGCCGCATTGTGCCGCGCCTGCCGACACTTCTGTCCAGGCACGGCATCGCCGTCATCGAACATGGCCCCGACCAGCGGGACGGACTCTCAGGTCTCGCTGATGATCACGGTCTTGTCGTGGCGGGGACGGTCGACGACTACGGCGGTCGGCACCGTGTCCTTCTTCTGGCGCATCGGGAACCGTGGAGAAAGTCCTTGGAAAGCGCTGCCGGATTGGTTACCGTCAGGTGACGGAAAAGGAATTCCCGCCAGCGGGAATGTGCGTTACCTTCGAGAGCGGAACCGGAATGACCCGGCGGAACACCGAACGCACGCACCCGGCAGGACCGTCGCTTCCAACCAAACAGAAACCGTCGAGAGCGAGTTTTCCATGAGATCAGGTGGATCGGGCAGGCGTTTCCGCAACAATCGCGGCAATGCGCGTCGTGCCGGAGGGAACAACCGCAACCAGTCATTCGAAAGTACCGGCCCGGACGTCAAGGTACGGGGGACAGCCCAGCAGATTGCCGACAGGTACCTCATGCTGGCGCGGGACGCATCCTCATCCGGTGATCTGGTGGTGGCAGAAAACTGCCTGCAGCACGCAGAACACTACCAGAGAATAGTCAATCAGCATGCCGAGCGCGCCGCCGAACAGCAGCGTGAACGCGAGGAACGGGCCGAACGACAGCACCGCCCGCCGGACGACCAGCCCCAGGGAGACTCGGCGGTGCCCTGCTCGCCTGCTCCTGACAGCGAGGCCTCTGCGCAACTCCATGGCAACGTGGTCGAGCAGGGGAACGATCAGCCCCGGCCGCGAACCCGGCGCAGAACCAACGGCGCCGGAGCCGACGACGAGCCCACGCCGGCCACACCCGACAGCGAGCAGCGGGTCATGACCTGACGGGGCGTCCGCCACCCGTCATTCCCCAAGGACTTCTGAATCTCCTCTCCATCCAGGAACCCCGGCCGTTCCTCAGGACCTCTTGTGTTGCACAAGTGCAACACTACATGGGATGCAGGTCACCGGGATGATGGTCGATGGATCTTGAGAAATTCACGGAGAGGTCGCGCGGATTCATTCAGGCGGCCCACAGCCTCGCCGAGGCAAGGGGCCACCAGCACATCGTACCCTGCCATCTGGCCAGGGAGCTTCTCGCCGATCGCCAGGGACTGGCGGCGGAACTGATGCGCGCCGCCGGCGCCGACCCGGAAAGGGCGCTGGCCGACACCGACAAGGCGCTCCAGCGCCTGCCGAGGATAACCGGTAGCGGCGCGGCGCATCTCTACGCATCCCCGGAGTTCCTCCAGGTCATCAAGGACGCCGGCAAGCGCGCCGCGGAAACCGGCGACAGCTTCGTCACCGCCGAACGCATGTTCGAGGCCCTGGCCAGTCCTGACAGCGACACCGGCAGAATCCTCGCCGCAGCCGGACTGACTCCCGCCGCACTGGCCACCGCCATCGCCGGCATGCGCAAGGGTCGCACCGCCGACAGCCAGACGGCCGAGGATTCCTTCGAGGCTCTTCGCAAGTATGCCCGGGATCTGACGGCGGCGGCCCGCGACGGCGACCTCGATCCGGTCATCGGCCGAGACGAGGAGATTCGCCGAACCATGCAGGTGCTGTCCCGCCGGACCAAGAACAACCCGGTGCTGATCGGCGAGCCGGGGGTGGGAAAGACGGCCATCGTCGAGGGTCTGGCCCAGCGCATCGTCAACCACGATGTGCCGGAATCCCTTGCCAACCGGACCGTGATTGCCCTCGACCTGGGCTCGATGGTCGCCGGATCGAAGTTTCGGGGAGAGTTCGAGGAGCGCATGAAGGCGGTTCTCCGGGAGATCGAGGACTCGTCGGGTGACATCATCTGTTTCATCGACGAGCTTCACACCCTCGTCGGCGCCGGAGCGGCGGATGGCGCGATGGATGCCTCCAACCTCTTGAAACCCCTCCTGGCGCGCGGCAAGCTCCACTGCGTCGGCGCCACGACTCTCGACGAGTACCGCAAGCACATCGAGAAGGACGCGGCGCTCGCGCGCCGTTTCCAGCCGGTCCTGATCGATGAACCGGGGGTCGAGGCCACGGTCTCCATCCTTCGCGGTCTCAAGGAAAAGTACGAACTGCACCACGGTGTCAGAATCAGCGACGGTGCGACGGTCGCCGCGGCGCGGCTCTCCAACCGCTACATCACGGACCGCTTCCTGCCCGACAAGGCCATTGACCTCATCGACGAAGCGGCCAGCAGGCTGCGGATGGAGATCGACTCCAGGCCCGAGGAGATCGACGAACTCGAGCGCCGCATCATCCAGCTCAAGATCGAACGCGAGGCTCTTGGCCGGGAGGATGACCGGGTATCGCGGGAACGCCTCGAACGCCTCGAGCGGGAGCTCGCCGATCTGGAAGGACGCGCCTTTGCGCTCAACGCCGAATGGATGAAGGAGCGGGACCGTCTCGAGGAGATGCGCCATCTCAAGGAAGGCCTCGACGAGGCCCGGCTGGAACTCGAACAGGTGCAGCGCCAGGGTGATCTTGCCCGTGCCGGCGAGGTTGCCTACAGCGTGATACCCGACCTCGAGCGCCGCCTTGCGGCCATCGGGGAAGCAGAGAGCGACCAGATGCCCGGCGAGGAGGTCACGGAGGAAGCCATCGCTTCGGTGGTGTCGAAGTGGACCGGCATACCCGTGGAGCGCATGCTCGAAGGCGAGCGCGAACGGCTTGTCGACATGGAGCGTTCGCTTTCGGCCCGCGTGGTCGGCCAGGACGAGGCGCTCGGCGTCGTCGCCAACGCGGTCAGGCGATCGCGCGCCGGACTGCAGGATCCCTCGCGGCCGATCGGCAGCTTCATGTTTCTTGGTCCCACGGGAGTGGGCAAGACGGAACTCGTCAAGGCCCTTGCCGAGTTCCTGTTCGATGATGAATCCGCGATGGTGCGCGTCGACATGTCCGAATACATGGAAAAGCACGCCGTGGCGAGGCTGATCGGGGCGCCCCCGGGCTATGTCGGGTACGAGGAGGGCGGCGTCCTGACCGAGGCAATACGCCGCCGTCCCTACCGCGTGGTGCTCTTCGACGAGATCGAGAAGGCGCACGCGGATGTCTTCAACATTCTCCTGCAGGTTCTCGACGACGGTCGCCTGACGGATGGCCACGGTCGTACCGTCGACTTCAGGAACACGGTGATCGTCATGACGTCCAACACGGGAGCCGGCTACCTTGCCGAAATCTCGGGCGACGGGAATGACGAAAGGGCGAGGGACCTGGTCATGGCGGAACTCAGGACGCAGTTTCGGCCGGAGTTCCTCAACCGGCCGGACGAGATCATCTTCTTCCGCCGGCTTGGTCGCGAACAGATGTCCGCCATCGTCGACATCCAGCTTCGCCGCGTCGGCACGTTGCTCGAGGACCGCAACATCGCCATTGATGTCGATGAGGGGGCACGTGAGTGGCTTGCCGGGGCAGGCTACGACCCGGTCAACGGCGCCCGCCCGCTCAAGCGGGTGCTGCAGCGGGCCCTGCAGGACCCCCTCGCAGCCCTGATTCTCAAGGGCGAAGTCGCCGATGGTTCGCTCGTCAGGGTGACTGCCGATGCCTCGGGCCTGGTGATCGAGCCCGGCGCCGCTCTCTGCGAGGCGGCCTGAACTCGCGCCGGGCGGCTTCGACGCGCCCGGCGAGAAGGGGAGATGCCGGTCTCGCGCGCCAGGCGCCGAACGGATGCGCTGCGATCGGTACAAGGGGCGCACTCGGCGGCAAGGATCCGGCGGTCACGGTGCTGAATTCCACGCGCGCTGCGCATCTGCCGGGCCGGCCGCTGATGCCGTTTCCGGCATTCGTACTCACGACCCGAGCTCTCTCCCCAGACGTTGCGCAAGGGCGGCGATATGGTGCTGGCTCATGCCGCAGCAGCCACCGATCGCGGTGACGCCGCGATCGAGATAGGTGGCGGCCTCGCGGGCAAACGCGTCCGGTTCGATCTCGTCGTCGAACTGCCAGTTGGGCATCCTGAAGCTACCGGAATGCGGATAGGCGAAGAGCGGGCCCGACCAGGCCTCCTTCAGCAGATCGAGGCCGGGAGGCGTGTCGGACATCTCGCTGTGCATGATGCCGGCGGCATGGGCGTCGCCTGCGCCAAGACAGTCATCACGGATTCTCTCGAATGCGATGTCGGCACGTTCGTTGAGACCGACGATCCGCCCGTTCGCGGTCCGCACGCTGAAGCCGACCCACACGGGAAGACCGGTGGCCGTGGCGGCGCCGACGGACAGTGGCGACACGGTGACATCGAGCATCATTTCCGTGATCAGGAGATCACAGCCGGCCGCGGCGAGGGTTTCGGCCTGCAGCGCATAGCTCCGGGCGGCCTCGTCCATTGACGGCCAGCCGTCGATGCTGAGGCCGGCAAAGAAGCTCGACAGCGAACCGGCGATCCAGATCCGGCGGTCCGGTGCAGCCTCGGCGACGGCCTCGCGCACGAGCTCACAGGCAAGGCGGTTGAGATCAAGTGCCTCGGACTGGGAAAAGCCGGCATGGGAGAGGACGTGGGGAGCGGCAGCATAGGTGTTGGCAATCAGGATATCCGCGCCGGCGTCGATGAAGTCCCGGTGGATGGTGCGGATCATGTCCGGGTGATCTTTGAGGGCGGATCCGGCCCACGACTGCGCATCCATCGGCACGCCCCGGCGTTCGAGCTCGGTGCCCATGCCGCCGTCGATGACGAGGATGTCGCCGGCCTCCATGCGGTCCTGGACGGTTTCCATGGTCATCCCTCCCGAAGCGTCTCCGTGGAAGGGTACAGTGCTTCACCGCCCCTTCAAGCGGGGGTCTCCCTTCAGTCCTCGATGTGGCCCCGGCGCCCGGACCGCGTCAGGGCGCCATGACGACTTCGTGGAGATAGCTGGCGATTCCCCGCTCCGGGTTCCACTGGGGCGGATTGCCGAGGGAGACCTCCTGGAACGGAATGCCGTCGAGCCAGGTGGTGGTGCGCAGGTGCAGGTGACCGTAGATCACGGCGCGGGCATTGTAGCGCAGGTGCCATCCCCTCGTTTTCCGTGTGCCGCACCACGGGCTGAAACGCGGAATGCCTGGCAGGTGGGCGTGCCGCTCTTCCAGGGGGAAGTGGTTGACAAGGACCGTCGGCTGACCGGCGGGCAGGGAGTCAAGCCGGCGTTCTGCCCCGGCGCACAGGTGAGCGCACCATGAAGCACGGTCGGCAAAGGGATCGGGAAAGAGATGGAACTCGTCGGCACATCCGATGCCGTCCTCGCGCGCCCAGGCGATCACCTCATCGGCGGCCACCGCGTCGGGGCGGAAGCTGTAGTCATAGAGAAGGAAGAGCGGTGCGATGACGGTGTCCTCGCCGGCTCCGGAATAGACCGGCCAGGGATCGTCCGGCGTGATGATGCCATGCGAGCGGGCTATGGCCACCAGCGTGTCATAGAGCGCCTTGCCGCGCGGACCGTCCTTTCTGGACCACAGTTCGTGGTTGCCCGGAACCCAGATCACCGTCCGGAATCGCTGTTTCAGGATTCGGAAGCACCAGTCGAGATGGAGGGTGCCGTTGGTCACGTCGCCGGCGACGATGAGCCAGTCGTCCGGCCTCCGAGGAAGCTCCTCAAGGGCGCTCCGGTTGACCGGATGCGTGATGTGGAGGTCGGAAATGGCCCAGAGCGTCACGATTCAGCGGACCGCGCAGCCTGGTAGCGTCCCATGACCTCCGGCGGCCACGTCACCCGCGGATCGTAGAAGGCCTCGAAGACCGGTGCACCGTCGGCGAGGTGCACCCAGGGGCGGCGGGTCGAGGTGTAGATGTGGACGTCCGGCGCCATGACGTGCTGATCGTCGAGCGTGCCGACCCGCACGAAGGCGATTGCCGTGCCCGATGCGCCGTAGTGGCTCCACACGGCAACCCGGCACTCCTGGCATCGCACGATTTTCTGGCCCCTGCCGCTTGCGCTCGGCGTGTCGACCGTCTCGGGCGTGCCGCTCAGAGTTTCGATGAGGCTGCTTTCGATCATGGCGTTGAGCGCGAACGCCGATCCGGTCTCGCGCTGGCACCACGTGCAATGGCAACAGTGAACAAAGAGCGGCGGGCCGTTGACGCGGTATCTGACGATGCCGCAACCGCAACCACCTTCAACAGGTGTCGATGTCATGATCTCTCCTTCGTCTTCCCGCAAGCGATGCCGTGATCGAGGCCCTTGCCTCCAATGGTCCGCTCCCTGGTGGACGGTTCCGAAGCTCTTCGCCTATAAGGCACCCGACAGACCTCATCCTCCAATGCCCAGGGACTCTTTCATGACGGAGCGCACACTCTCGATCATTAAGCCTGACGCCACCCGTCGCAACCTCACGGGCAGGATCAATGCCATGCTCGAGGAGGCCGGACTGCGGATCGTCGCCCAGAAGCGCACCCGGCTCACCGTTGATGAGGCCAGGGCCTTCTACGCCGTGCACAAGGAGCGCCCCTTCTTCGACTCCCTTGTCACGTTCATGACGTCCGGCCCGGTGGTGGTGCAGGTTCTTGAAGGCCGTGATGCCGTCGCCCGCAACCGCGAGATCATGGGGGCCACCAACCCCGATCAGGCTGCCGACGGGACCATCCGCAAGGTGTTCGCCGAATCCCTGGAGGCCAACTCGGTTCATGGATCCGATTCGCCGGACAACGCGGCGACCGAGATCGCCTTCTTCTTTTCGGCGCGTGACATCATCGGCTAAAGTCCGCCTCGCGGCGCCGGGTTGACCAGCATGTCGTCTGCCCGGACCGGAGCATCGACGACAACGCGCTCCCCGATGACCCTGACACGGCCCTCCAACACGAGATTGAGGGCCATGGGATAGATCCTGTGCTCAGCGACGAGAACGCGGTCCGCGAGACTCTCTTCGTCGTCTCCGGGAAGGACCGGGACGGCGGCCTGGGCGATGATGGGGCCGGCATCGAGTGCCGGGCGAACAAAGTGCACCGTGCAGCCGGTGATCATGGCGCCGCTTTCCAGCACACGGCGATGACAGGCGGTTCCGGGAAAGGCGGGGAGCAGGGCAGGGTGAATGTTGACGAGGCGGTCGCGCCAGGCCTCCGCGAATGCGGGTGTCAGGATCCGCATGAATCCGGCAAGGCAGATCAGGTCGCACCCTGCCTGGTTTGCCACGTGGTCGAGTTCGGCGTCGAAGGCTTCCCTGCTCGCGTAGTCGGTCGCATCGACGACGCAGTGGGGGAGACCGGCCTTCCGAGCCTTCTCGAGGCCCGGAACTCCTGTCCGGCTGGACACGACGACCCCGATGTCTGCGGCAAGCTCACCCCGGGTCCGGGCATCGATCAGCGCCTGCAGATTCGAGCCGCGTCCCGAGATGAAGACGGCCAGCTTCGTCATGCCAGCCAGTTGTCGGGAACTTCGAGGAGGACACGCGGTTTGCCATCAGCCGATTCGAGAGCGCCGACAACCGACACGGTTTCGCCATGGCTTTCCAGCGTGCGTTCGACATGCGCGCTGCCATCCCCTGCCACCACCAGCACCATGCCGATTCCGCAGTTGAACGTGCGCAGCATCTCGCCGGCCTCGACGGTGTCCCGGGCCAGCCAGGAAAACACCGGATCCATCGGCCAGCTGCCGACCTGAAGGCGCGCAGCAAGACCGTCGGGGAGAATCCGGGGAATGTTCTCGATGAGGCCGCCCCCGGTAATGTGGGCAACACCCTTCACGTGTCCTGTGGAGATGGCTGCAAGGACGCTCTTGACATAGATGCGGGTGGGCCGCATCAGCACGTCGGCCAGGCACTGGTCAGCGGCAAAGGGAGCTCTCGCCTCGAGCGGGACCGCACGTTCGTCGAGAATGCGGCGGACAAGCGAGAATCCGTTGGAGTGGATGCCGTCGGAAGCAAGAGCCAGAAGGGCGTCGCCGGACTCCATGGTAGCCAACGGGAGCAGGGTGCCGCGCTCCACGGCGCCAACACAGAATCCGGCGAGATCGTAGTCCCCGGCAGCGTAGATGCCGGGCATCTCGGCAGTTTCCCCTCCGACAAGGGCGCACCCCGCCATCCGGCAGCCAGCGGCTATGCCGGCAATGACATCGGCGCCGACCTTGGCATCGAGCTTGCCCATGGCGAGGTAATCGAGAAAGAACAGCGGTTCTGCGCCCTGGGCCAGAACATCGTTGACACACATGGCGACCAGGTCGATGCCGATGGTGTCGTGAATGCCGGTCTCCACCGCAAGGCGCACCTTGGTGCCGACACCGTCCGTGGCCGAAACCAGTACCGGGTCGCGGTAACCCGCTGCCCGCGGGTCAAAGAGTCCGCCGAAACCGCCGAGTCTGGCGTCGGCGCCAGGGCGCCTCGTGGAAGCGGCAAGGGGTGTCGCAGCATCGACTATCCGGCGTCCGGCATCGAGATTGACGCCAGCATCCCCGTAGGTGAGACCCGCCATTCCGGTCATTTCCCCGCACATGGCCTCGCCGGGCAGTGCCACGACATTCGGCACCGGCGAGGCCGCCTTCCCGGTCTCGCACCCCACCCCCGGCACTGGTAGGATGGGCGCACATTACGTCATGATCGCATCATTGCAACGAGGGGCGGGCAATCCATGCCTTTGAAGATGTGGAGGCTTGGCCTTGCCACATGTGCCGTGCTCGTTGCCACACCGCCACCGGTGGCTGACGCGGAGGTCTTCACGGTCTCCGGTGTTGCCGTCGACGAAACGGCAGAAGACACCCGTCTGGCCCGCATGAACGCTCTGCGCACGGCTCTCCACATCGCCTGGCGTGACCTCGCGAAGCGTCTGGTTCGAGGCGACCCCGGCATCGTCCTCGACCAGGAGGCTGCCACACTCGACGCTCTTGTCCAGGGACTCGAGTTCGATGACGAGAGAATGTCGGCCGGGCGCTACCAGGCGGTCATCAGCGTCCGCTTCCAGGCGGAGGCGGTGCTGGAGATTCTTGGCGAGTCCGGTGTCAGCCACCTGGATACGCCGGGACCGGTCCTCGTGGTGCTGCCGGTCCTGCAGTCGGGTCCGCAACTTGTCCTTTGGGAGGATTCGAACGTCTGGCTTTCCGCCTGGCAGCGATCCAACGGAGGAAACAGCGCCGTCGAACTCATCGTGCCCGGCGGAGACCTTCGGGACATCAGTCTCATTGATGCCGCCGATGCACTCTCGCAGAACTGGGATCAGCTGGCACGGCTGGTGGCGCTCCATCGCGCCGACGGCGTTCTCATCGCTCATGCACGCAAGAACGAGGACACACTTCGTCCTCGCCTCACCTGGCTTGACAAGGGCGGAGCAAGCCCTGTCCTTCTGGCGCGCAACGTGCCGCAGGCGTGGCCGATGGACGCTCTCGGGCGCGCGGTCGAGGCGAGTCGTACCGGTGTCGACGAGCACTGGGCAGCAATGGCGCTGGCGCCAGCCGGGCCGACCGTCTCCGTCTTCGCCGACATTCCCGTGACAAGCCTCGCGGAGTGGATCGATATCCGTGATCGCCTCGAGAGCTCCCCGGCCCTGCAGGCGGTCGTCCCGCTTCTGATCTCGACCACGAGAATACGCGCCAGGCTGCTCTATACCGGTACCCGCGAGGACCTTCTTTTCCGTATGCGTCGCGCCGGTCTCGATGTCGAAGGCCAGACGGGCTTCCTCACGATCAGGGCACGGTGAACCAGTACGTCTTCGAATACGATGACCAGCCGGCCTTCGACGAGTCGGAGTTCCTCGTCGCCGACAGCAACGCTGATGCCAGGGCCTGGATCGATCGGTGGCCGGACTGGGACGGCCGGGGTCTCGCCATCTGGGGCCCGGAGGGATCGGGCAAGACGCATCTGGCGGACATCTGGCGCCAGAGGAGTGGTGCTCGGCTGGTGAACGCTGCAGACATTGGTCCCGACTTCTTCGACTCCTGGCAAGGCGGTAATCTGGTCCTGGAAGATCGGGTCGACGGAGTCGGCGAATCCGGTCTGCTGCACCTCATCAATCTCGTGAGAGAGGAAGGCGGCTACCTGCTCATCACGGATACGGATCCTCCTGCCCGCTGGCAGGTCTCGCTGCCCGATCTTCGTTCGCGGCTGGCGGCGTTGCCGGCCGTGGCGATCGGCCGTCCGGAGGACGACCTGATTGCTGCCGTGCTGGCAAAGCAGTTCCGCGATCGCCAGATCAAGGTCAGTGACGGGGTCATTTCATACCTCGTGTTGCGCATGGAACGGTCCTTTGGCGCCATCGGCACGATCGTCGCGACCCTCGACCTGCTGTCGCTTGTCGAAAAGAGGCCGATCACCGTGCCCCGGGCAAGGCGTGCCCTCGAGGCTGCATTTGTGGAATCTTCACCCGATGGGGAGACATGACGATGAAGACAGGACTGGCAGGCCGCAAGGCCATCGTTTGTGCATCGAGCAAGGGCCTCGGACGGGCCTGTGCCGAGGCGTTGGCAGCTGAAGGCTGCGACGTGCTGATCAACGGCCGTACAGTGGAGACGGTGACCGAGACGGCGGCGGCAATCAGGAAGGCCTTTCCTGCAGTCGAGGTGAGGGAGGTCCCCGGTGATGTCACCCGGAGCGACGTCCAGGAGGCCCTGGTCCATGCCTGGGATGCTCCCGACATTCTCGTCAACAACGCCGGTGGACCGCCGCCCGGCGACTTTCGCGAGTGGGAGAGGGATGACTGGGTCCGGGCGCTCGATGCCAACATGTTGACCGCCATCATGCTGATCAAGGCGACGGTGGACGGCATGATGGAGCGGGGATTCGGACGCATCGTCAACATTACGTCGGCGGCGGTGAAGTCGCCCATTGAAACCCTCGGTCTCTCCAATGGCGCACGCGCCGGACTGACAGGCTTCTGCGCCGGCCTCGCCCGCCAGACCGTTGCCCGCAATGTGACCATCAACGGTCTGCTCCCGGGCCCCTTTGCCACCGACCGGTTGCGCCAGACCATGACCGGGCGAGCGGCGTCTGGAGAGAGTCTGGAAGAGGCCATGGCGCGTGAAGCCCGCGGCAATCCGGCCGGACGTTTTGGTGATCCCGATGAATTCGGGGCGGCCTGCGTGTTCCTGTGCAGCGACCGGGCCGGATTCATCACCGGCCAGAATCTGGTGCTCGACGGCGGCGCCTTCAGAGGCACGCTGTAGGCACACGGCCCTCGTCAACACGATACGGGTCGCGACCTGCCAGTTGCGTTCCTGGCATGTGGCGGGTCAGCGTCGTCCGGTGAGACCCCTTCTCAGGAGGGAGGGGAGTTGGCGCGCGAAGGATCCGGCATACTGGCTGCGGGAGAGAACGACCCGCTCAGCCAGGGGATCGCGGCGGTCGAGTTCCGACCTGAGTTTCCCGGCAATGGTGACGATCACCGCGCATTCCAAGGAAAAGCGCAGCCCACGGATCCGGTCGGGCAACGGTGCCGCCCGTTCGAGCAGGCTAGCGGTGGCGGCGAGGCAGCGGTCGAGAACGCGGCGCATGGCCGTGGTCGAGCGGGCGCCGTCGAGCGCCTCGACGCCGATGCCGGCCTCGCGAAACCACGCGAGGGGGAGGTAGACCCGGTCGAGGCGAGCACGGTCCGTCTTGCAGTCCTGCAGGTGATTGAGCACCTGCAGGGCGTTGCAGAGATTGTCCGAAGCCCCGTAGGCCGAAGCAGGTTCGCCATGGAGGTCGATGAGGTACCGCCCCACGGGGGCAGCCGAGCGGTTGCAGTAGTCCAGGAGGTCGTCCCAGGTCTCGTAGCGCAGCGTCGTTGCGTCCTGGCGAAAGGCGTCCAGAAGATCGAGCGGGTGGCGCGCCGGCACACCGGTCTCGCTGAGACTGCGGGCGAGGGCGAGCGCTGAAGAGGGAGCCCCGGAGACCGCGCGAGGGTTGACGAGGGCTTCGGCGAAGAGGTCGAGGCGGGCGATCTTGTCCTCCGCCTCGAGTTCCGGGTTGTCGGCAATGTCGTCGGCTGCCCGGGCGAAAGCGTAGAAGAGATGCACATGGCGGCGATAAGGGCGGGCAATGAGCCGTGACGCAACAGGAAAGTTCTCGTCTGCGGCTCCCTTGCCCGATGGGGTTTCGAGTTGTTCCTGGAGACATGTCACGGCGTGCCATGCCCTCCGCCGGCATGTTGCCGCATTCCCTTGCGGGCCAGCCGGTCGGCGCATTCATTGCCGGGATTGCCGGCATGCCCCTTGACCCATCTCCAGTCGACCTCGTGGCGGGCGATCAGCGAATCGAGTTCACGCCACAGATCGGCATTCTTGACCGGCTGGCGGCTGGAGGTGGTCCAGCCGTTGACCTTCCAGCTGTGGATCCACGAGGTGATTCCCTGGCGCAGGTACGTGCTGTCGGTGAAGAGGATGACCCGGGACGGCTGGCGGAGCGCCTCCAGGGCGCGGATGGCTGCGGTCAGTTCCATGCGGTTGGACGTGGTCCAGCTTTCCCCGCCGCAGATTTCCTTCCTGTGTTCCTGCCACTCGAGCAGCGCCCCCCAGCCACCCGGTCCGGGATTCCCCGAACAGGCTCCATCGGTGTGAATCACGATGTGATCCGGCGGCATGCTCACGGTTCCAGCGACGGGTGGTTGCGGTGATAGCGCATGACCCTGAGGAACTCTCCGGGATCCTTCGGTGTCACGAAGGCCCCTCCCACGGGGTTGAGCCAGTCATAGAGACGGGTCAAGAGGAATCGCAGGGCGGCGCCCCGCGCCAGCAGGGAGAGAGCCGCTCGTTCCGTTTCATCGAGGGGCCGGCGGGAGGTGTAGGCATCGATCAGGGCACGCCCCCTGGTGGCGTCGAATCGGCCCTCGGCGCTGAAACACCATGCGTTGAGGCACACCGCGATATCGTAGGCGAGGAGATCGTTGCAGGCGAAGTAAAAGTCGATCAGACCCGTCAGTCGCGGCCCGCGGAAGAATACATTGTCAGTGAAGAGGTCAGCGTGAATGACGCCGCGTGGCAGGTCCCGGGGCCAGCATTCGTGAAGTATGTCGAGTTCCCTGGAGATCTCGTCTGCGAGGCCCGATTCCACCTCATCGGCACGCTCGCGGCACTGGCCCGCCAGGGTGCTCCATGACGACGGCCCCAGGGCATTGGCGCGATGCATGGCAAAGTCGGCTCCCGCGAGGTGCATCTCTGCCAGCGCGTTCCCCACGGCGCTGCAATGGCGGGCCTCGATGACTCCCGGCGACACCCCTTCGAGAAAGCTGATCAGGGCAGCCGCCTTGCCCTTGAGGTGCTGGAGCGCCTGCCCCTTGCGGTCCCTGATCGGGGTGGGACACGGCACGCCCCGGGCAGCGAGGTGTTCCATGAGACCGAGAAAGAAAGGCAGATCCTCCTCCTTCACCCGCTTCTCGTAGAGGGTGAGGATGTAGGATCCGGAGTCGGTCATGACGAGGTAGTTGCTGTTCTCGACGCCTTCCGCGATGCCCTTCATGGCGAGGATGCTGCCAACGTCGTAGCCGGCAAGGAAGGCTGCGAGCTCCTCGATCGCAACATCCGTGTAGACGGCCATTGAACCGCCCGTTCAGTGGGCCAGGGCGCGGGGCAGTCTGAAGTGAACGTTCTCCTCGGAAACTCGAACCTCCCTGATCGTCACGTCATGGTTGTCGCGCAGGTACCCGAGAACGTCCTGAACGAGGGTTTCGGGCGCTGACGCACCGGCCGTGAGGCCGAGTGTCGACACGCCTTCGAGATCGAAACTCTCCAGATGGCTGGCATTCTCGATGAGACAGGCGCCTCCCGCCCCCGCCTTGAGCGCCACCTCGACGAGCCTGGAGGAATTCGATGATGTAGCGGATCCCACCACCAGCACCAGATCGCAGTCGGGAGCGATGGCCCGGACGGCTGCCTGCCGGTTGGTGGTGGCATAGCAGATGTCCTGGCGATGTGGCCCGTGGATGCCGGGAAAGCGTCTCATCAGGATGTCGACGATGTCTCTTGTGTCATCCACCGAGAGTGTGGTCTGGGTGATGTAGGCGAGCTCCCGACCATCGCCGGGGTCCACTGTTTCGGCCTCCTCCTGATTCTGCACGAGAATGATGCTGCCTTCCGGCAGTTGTCCCATGGTGCCCACCACCTCGGGGTGCCCCTCGTGGCCGATGAGAATCATCAGCCGGCCCTTGTGGTGGTGTTTCTGGGCCTCGATGTGAACCTTGGAGACGAGCGGGCATGTGGCATCGAAGTAGACGAGGTTCCGCTGGCGGGCTTCCTCCGGCACCGCCTTCGGCACACCGTGCGCCGAGAACACCACGGGCCGGTCGGTTCGCTCGATCTCGTCGAGTTCCTCGACGAATACAACGCCCTTCGCTTCGAGGGACGCCACCACGTGCCGGTTGTGGACGATTTCGTGTCGCACGTAGACCGGAGCTCCATGGAGTTCAAGCGCGCGCTCGACGATCTCGATCGCCCGGTCGACACCGGCACAGCAACCCCTGGGACTGGCAAGGAGAATCTCCATGGTCTTTCCGTTCCGCTTGTTTGCGTCCGCGCCGGGTTCTATTCTGAGACCTTCAACCATAACTTGCCGTGTGAGAGAAGGACAAGGAATGAGTGACGGTGCCGTCGTGGCCGCGAAGTCTCCTTTCAAGGTGGAACTCAAGGCAGGAGAAAAGCAGTTCTGGTGCAGTTGCGGGCGCAGCGCCCGGCAGCCTTTTTGTGACGGTTCCCACAAGGGAACCGGTTTCATGCCCGTCATCTTCACTCCCGACAAGGCAGGTGATGCCTGGCTCTGCGCCTGCAAGCAGACCGGCAACCGACCCTACTGTGACGGAACCCACAGTTCCCTCTAGTCCCGTCAGTTCGCGACAACCCCGGGGGAAGACCGGGTCCATGCGATACCGCCTGCCCCTGCTGGCAGCCGGCCGGCAGTTCGTCACCTGGGTTCGTCAGGGTGGTACCGCCTGGCTCATCCTTCCCATGCTGCCCATCCTCCTTCATGCCTGTGCCGGTGATGAGTTCGTTCCGGTCGAGGCCACCTGTCCCGACCTGGTGCTGGTGGCCGAGGCGTCGCGTGTGGTTGTCCAGGCCGAACAGGATGACCCGGCCGGCCACATCGCGAGCATTGGCGGACTCAGCTGGTCATGCTCGTTCCTGCCGGAGAGCCACCGCACCCAATTCACCGCACATCTCGAGATTCTGGTGACCACGGCTCCGCGCGATGCGCCGCAGGATGTTTCCTTCCCGTTGTTCGTGGCGCTCGAGGACCGGGAGGGCAGGATCATCTCCAAGAAGGTGGTCGACTCGGCCGTGCGCATTCCCCCGGGCTCGGAGGAGATCGTCTACAGCCAGGCGATCGATCAGGAGTTTGGCTACGCCCGCATGACCGATGTCGCCGCCCACACGATCTACACCGGTTTCCAGATCAGTCCCGAGGACCTGGCACGGTCCCGGACTGGACTGTGAGCGTCCTCGCGCCCGCATGCTGAGGCAGTGCCCCGGCATGTCTGTCCGGGGCCTATCCACGCGGACGTGACCCAGCACAAGGATCCCGATCAATGGCGAATGTCGTGGTTGTCGGCTCCCAGTGGGGAGACGAGGGCAAGGGAAAGATCGTCGACTGGCTTTCCGAACGCGCCGATGTCGTTGTGCGCTTCCAGGGCGGACACAATGCCGGCCACACACTTGAGGTGGGCAACCACGTCTTCAGGCTTTCGCTGCTGCCGTCGGGCGTGGTGCGGCCGGACAAGCTGTCGATTATCGGCAATGGCGTGGTGATCGACCCGTGGGCTCTCTTCCACGAGATCGCGACGATCAGCGAACAGGGTGTGACGGTCACGCCCGACAATCTGCTGGTCTCGGAGAGCGCTCATCTCATCCTGCCGTTCCACGGTGAACTCGATCGAGCCCGGGAGGCGGCGCGGCGCGCTGCGGCCATTGGCACAACCGGGCGGGGTATCGGTCCGGCCTACGAGGACAGGGCGGCGCGTCGGGGCCTGCGTGTGTGTGATCTTGCTGATGACGGGACTCTCCAGGCGAGGCTTTCCCTTCTTGTCGATCATCACGACGTGTTGCGCCGGTCGTTGGGACTCGAAGTGGTCGACCGCGAGGCGCTGCTCGCGGACCTGCGGCAGATCGCCGGGCGCCTGCTGGAGTTCGCCCGACCGGTCTGGAAGGAACTCGAACACCTTCGCCGCAGAGGCAGGCGCATTCTGTTCGAGGGTGCGCAAGGTCATTTTCTCGATGTCGATCACGGGACCTTTCCCTACGTCACGTCGTCGAACACGCTGGCGGCGGCAGCGGCAACGGGCTCGGGGATTGGACCTCATGCCCTTCACTATGTCCTGGGCATCACCAAGGCCTACACAACCAGGGTGGGCGCCGGACCTTTTCCCACGGAGCAGCTGAACGACGTCGGCAGGACACTTCAGGAGCGGGGCCGGGAGTTCGGTACGGTGACGGGTCGGCCGCGGCGTTGCGGCTGGTTCGATGCGGTCATGGTCCGCCAGGCAATCAAGGTCGGAGGCATGCAGGGAATCGCATTGACCAAGCTCGATGTGCTGGACGGCATGGACGAACTCAAGGTCTGCACGGGATATCGATGGCAGGGCGGCGATCTTGATCACGTGCCCGCCAGCGCGACCCGGCAGGCCGACGTGGAAGCGCGCTACGAGACCTTTGACGGATGGCGGGAGAACACCCGAGGCGCCCGCTCCTGGGGAGAGTTGCCGGCAACCTGCGTCAAGTATGTCCGCCGCATCGAGGAATTGATCGAGGCCCCGGTGGCGTTGCTGTCAACCGGCCCGAAACGGGACGACACGATTCTCGTCACCGACCCCTTCGCCGATTGACGTCATCAGGCGCCGGCGATGCGCAGGCGTTCTGACGCTGCCTTGTGCACTGCCTTCTGGATCTTCTCGAAGGCCCGGGCCTCGATCTGGCGAACCCGTTCCCGGCTGATGCCATACTCCCGGGAGAGATCCTCGAGGGTCTTGGGGTCTTCCGACAGGCGGCGTTCAACGAAGATGTGGCGTTCGCGGGCGTTCAGGATCTCCATGGCGTCAGCGAGGAGTTCACGGCGCGATTCCAGTTCCTCCGACTCGCCCAGGGTCTCCTCCTGGTTCTTCTGGTCATCGACCAGAAAGTCCATCCACTCGCCGTCGCCGCCTGGTTGCAGCGGAGCGTTCAGCGAGTGGTCCGGACTGGAGAGGCGCCGGTTCATGCTGATGACGTCCTGCTCCGTCACATCAAGGCGCGACGCGATCTCCTGCACCGTTTCAAGGGGCAGATCGCCATCCTCGATCGCCTGAAGCTGCCGCTTGAGTTTCCGCAGGTTGAAAAACAGTTTCTTCTGCGCCGCAGTCGTGCCGATCTTGACCAGGGACCAGGAGTGAAGGATGTACTCCTGGATGGCGGCGCGGATCCACCACATGGCGTAGGTGGCAAGACGGAAGCCCCTGTCGGGGTCGAACCGCTTGACCGCCTGCATGAGGCCGACATTGCCTTCGGAGATGAGTTCTGCCAAGGGAAGGCCGTAGCCCCGGTAACCCATGGCGATCTTGGCGACAAGGCGCAGATGACTGGTGACGAGCTGGTGGGCCGCATCGACATCGCCGGCATCGCGCCACCGCTTGGCCAGCTCGAACTCCTGGTCGGCCTCCAGCATCGGGAACTTCCTGATTTCCCTCAGGTAGCCCGAAAGGCTGCTTTCCGGCGTCAGCGCCGGAAGATTCGCACGCGCCATGAGATCCTGTTCCTGAAGACACGAACAGTCTACCACGACTGTAAACATCTCCACGCATGCTGCGTCTGCACTGCAGCCCTGCCTTCGACGCATCACCTTCGATGCCGAACCGGGCTCCGTCGCCATTTGTCCGGCGACATCGCTGTTGTCTCTTGATCTCTCGGCTTCGCGGACAAACGATTGTTCCGGTCCAGTTCACCGATACGACCAGGAGTTTCCTGTCATGTTGCCTTGTCACGGTCTTGCCTCACTGGATCGCCGCCATTTCCTCGCGCTCACCGCATCCTCGGTGATCGCCTCGACGTCGGCCGGGCGCGCCCAGTTGCCGTCCAGTCCCGATGTCGTGGTTGTCGGAGCCGGAGCGGCGGGCCTTGCCGCTGCGAAGACCTTGATGGCGCGGGGTCTGTCGGTCCTCGTTGTGGAAGCCAGTGACCGCATTGGCGGCCGTGCCTGGACCGAGTCGCAGACCTTCGGCGTGCCGTTCGATCATGGCTGTTCCTGGGTGCAGACCACCAGGGTGGACATGTTTCTCAAGGCGGCTGAATCATACGGCTTCGAGGTTCTTCAGCACGACGGTTTCGGCGAGGTGCTCTACGTCGGTGATCGCGAGGCGAGCGATGCGGAATACGGGCAGTACTGGCGCGCCTATGCCGGTCTCGAAGGCGCAATCGGGGCAGCGGCGCGGCGCGGCGATGATGTCGCGGCTTCGACCGTGATCCCCGAGATGCCGTTTGCGGCGACGGCCGAATCCTGGATGACCATGGGTATGAACGTCGATTTCGACAATCTGTCGACCGCCGATTGGTGGTCAGGTGCTGTCGCCAAGCCGAGATACATCGTGAAGGAAGGCTTCGGCGCCCTGGTGGCGCGCCTTGGCGCCGACGTGCCGGTGATGCTCTCCACGCCCGTATCAGGGATTGCATACGCCAGCGACGGCGTCACGGTCACGACTTCGGCCGGCGATATCCCGGCCACGGCCTGCATCGTGACGGTCTCGACCGGCGTTCTGAACGCCGGGGCCATCGCCTTCGATCCGGCGCTTCCCGACGCCAAGCAGCAGGCGATTGCCGATCTGCCCATGGGCCTGCTGGCCAAGGTCGCGCTGCAGTTCGACGACACTCGTTTCGGCTTCCGGCCAAATGAGTGGCTCACCTATCATGTACCCGAGGAGACCCCTGGCGAGGCCAGCTTCTTCCTCACCTGGCCGTTCAACGAGAACCTGATGATCGGCTTCATGGGCGGCGACTTTGCCTGGCGGATGACGCAAGCGGGAACGGATGTCGCCGTGGACTTCGTGCTCGGCGAGGTCGAGGCCATGGTCGGCAGCAAGGCGCGCGAAAGGTTCGTCAAGGGTGCGATGACCCAGTGGGGCAACGATCCCCTGACCCGCGGCGCCTATGCCGCCCTGCGTCCCGGCACCTCCGGCGCGCGTGCGGTTCTGGCCCGTCCGCTGGATGACCGCCTGTTCTTCGCCGGCGAGGCAACGGCGGGTCCCTACTACGCCACCTGTGGCGGCGCCTGGCGCAGCGGAGAACAGACTGCCCGCGACGTGATTCGCACCCTGGGCGCGTAACCCGCCTGTTCGTTGACCGCTGACAGCCAGGTGGAGGGTGGCAGGCGGACATGGGGTTTGTGAACGGCGAAGAACCGAGAAAGGCAGAATCCGGCGTGGTGGATGACTCCGGTCCGGCCCCTGACCGGGCCGGTACGGCCGGACAGGTCGGCTACGCCTGGGTTGCCTCGGGGTTGTCGAGGTAGGCGATGAAGGCGCGGATGTCCGGGGGAAGTTCGGAGCGGTACTCGTGGTAGTCGTCTGTTGCCGGGTGGTGGAATCCCAGGCTGGCCGCATGGAGAGCCTGTCGCGCCATGCGCTCGGACGCGCCGCCATAGAGGGAATCACCCAGCACGGGGTGGCCTTTCGAGGACATGTGAACGCGAATCTGATGGGTTCTTCCGGTGGCGAGAGAGCACTGGAGAAGTGTCGCTCTATGGCCCCAGCTGCGCTGTGTCCTGTAGCGGGTCAGTGCCGGTTTTCCCCCTGTGCGGACGACAGCCATGCGCTTGCGGTGGCGGGGATCACGCCCGATGGCACCGGTGATGTCTCCGGCTGGGGGAAGCATGCGCCCCCTGACAAGGGCGACGTACTCCCTGGCGACACGCCGGGCGGAGAGTGCCGCCGAGAGTCTGACGTGGGCCTCGTCGGTCTTGGCAACGATCATCAGACCGCTGGTATCCTTGTCGAGGCGGTGAACGATGCCGGGGCGTGCCTGGCCGCCGATGCCGGAAAGGGAGTCCCCGCAGTGGGCGAGCAATGCATGGACGAGGGTTCCACGGGCATGGCCGGCGCCAGGATGGACCACGAGCCCGGCCGGCTTGTCGATGACGAGCAGGTGCTCGTCCTCATGGACGATGGCCAGCGGAATATCCTCGCCCACCAGGGCTGAGTCGTCTGGCCGCGGCACCGCAAGAACAAGGTGGTCGCCCGGTTTGACCCTGAGGGAGGTCTCCGTTACCGTCCGCCCGCCGCTCGTGAGGCACCGTTTCTGGATGAGGGCCTTGATCCGGGTCCGCGACAGGTCGGCAAAGACGCGGGCGAGGACCCTGTCAATCCGGTCTCCCGCTTCCTCGGCAGTGACGGTATGTTCGAGCATTCCCGTCATGACACTCCCTTGAACCCTGAAGTCCTGTCGGGAACCAGAATGGAACGCTCACAGGCAATGATCAAAGCCGTCGTCATCGGACTTGGTGTTCTCATCGTCGTGCTGACAGGGATTCTCGTTGCCGGCGTACTCGACCGGGTCGGCGATACCACGGCGGCCAGTGACCACAGGGACGGCGCGGTCGCTCTGCCGGCAGGGTCCAGGGTGGTGTCGATCACATCGGATGACGATCGGCTGTCACTGCTCCTCGAACTTGCTTCCGGCTCTCAGGCCATTTTGACCATCGATGGTCTGACCGGGGAACCGCTTTCCACGCTCGAACTCATTCCGCGGCCCTGACCCCGTCCGGCCGACCTCGATGCGGGGCGCCATGACCATCGGGTCTCCGGTGCGGCAACGCCATGCCCTTGTTCGAACGGCGAATGGGTGGCTGGTCGTGCCGTGTGCTGTTGTGTGTATCCGGCCTCAGGGGATAGGTTTGGGGTGGCTGACCGGGATCGGTGATGGCGCGGTACTTTCTGACGAAGTCGACGGTTGACACGAGCTCGCTGATGGAGGTTGAGGGCACCCCGGTGCTGGCGCGCCATGATGTGCTGATGCAGGTGTTGTCGGGGGTGGCCGAGCCGGCGAGTACGAGTGTTCTGGCGGAGCCGGTGCTCAGTCTCGGCAACGACCAGGCGGCGGCGACGGTCTCGTGGTACACCAGCCATGCCGGGGAGGCGCAGCGTCTGTCGGATCTCGACCCCGAGCGCCGGGAGGCGGTGGAGTCGCTGCTGCGCCGACGTCTGGCGGATGTGGCCCGGGGTCTGTCGGACCCGTCGTTCGGGCCGCTGGTGGGTGCGGCCCTCAACGTCATGGACACCGGCGATGTGTGGGTGGTGTCGGGTCAGCCTGTCCTGGTGGGCTGGGGCATGACGCCCCGGGATGTGGCGCGGGATCAGCACTTTGCGGCGACCATGGGGCGGTGGCTGCCACTGGCGCCGCAGGGCCCGCAGCCGTCGCCGCCACCGCAGATGCCTGATCCTCCGCCCCCTCCGCCACCGCCGGTGGTGATGGAAGGGGGACGCGGCGGCTGGCGCTGGGTGCCTTTGGGCCTGCTTTTGCTGGTGACGGCTGCGGTGCTGGTGTGGCTGCTGCTGCCGGGCACACGGGTGCTGCCGCCGGAGCCCCGGGAAGGCGTTGTGGGGGATGCCGAGGCGCTGCGCATGGTACGCGAGGCGAATGCCGCCCTGGAGAGCCGGATCGGGGAGCTCGAGATGGCGATTGCCGGAGCGGTGTGTCTTCCCGATGGAGAGCTGGAGTTGCCGGACGGACGCCGGCCCGAGGACATCCTGCCGCCGCTTCCCGATGTGGCCGAGGCGCCGGCGGGTTCCCGCCAGGGCGAGCCGGAGGAGTCCCTGGCGGAACCGGCGACGCTGTTGCAGTTGATCGAGGAACGCACGGTCATGGTGGTGGCCGGCGACGGCGAGGCGCTGAGCCTGGGGAGCGGCTTCTTTGTGGCCGGCGACCTGGTGATGACCAACGAGCACGTGGTGGCCGGCGGTGAGGAGATCGGGGTTCTCAACGGGTCCCTGGGGTCGCTGCATGCGGCCGAGGTGGTGAGGCTTGACGGCCCCATCGAAGAGACGGGCGGGGACTTCGCGCTGTTGCGTGTGACGGGGGTGGACCAGCCGTACTTTGCCTTCAGGGAGGCCGAGGGTTCGCTGCGTCTTCAGTCTGTCATTGCGGCGGGCTTTCCCGGCCTCATCGTGAGTTCGGATGCGGCCTTCATTGCCCTGATGGAAGGCGACGGGGGGTCGATTCCCGGCGTCGCCCTGACAGAGGGGATCGTCAGTGCGGAGCAGGCGCTTCAGGCGGCCCCTGGGGTCGTTGCGGAGGTGTTGATTCACACGGCGGACATCTCCGGGGGCAACTCCGGCGGTCCGCTGGTTGACAGGTGTGGCCGTGTGGTGGGGATCAACACGCTGACGCGGTCGGATGACGAGGCGATGCGGCGGCTCGACATTGCGCTGCAGGCGGCGGGTGTGGTGGACTTTCTCGAGGCGGCGGGGGTTCGCGTGGCGTCGAGCGGGGAGTCGTGCCAGCCGCCGGCGCCTGACGGGTGAGGGGGCGTGCCGGCCTTGTGGCGGCAGTGGTTGGCGTGCCGGTGTTTGTCGTGCTGGCGCTATGGATTGCCTCGCTTCTTCTGGAGAGCTGCACCCTTGGTCCACTGAGCCGATGGCTGGATGCCTGTCCGCCGGTGGCGGCGGGTGTCTCCGGGGACCTGGCGGCCGAGATGGAGCACACCGGCCGTCTGGAGGACCGCGTGCGCCAGCTTGAACGCCAGCTGGCGCTGCTGCGCGACTGTCCGCTGGCGCCGCCGGAGACGCCTCCCGAAGAGGAGCCGGAGCCCGTGTCTGCGGATGAGCCTGCTCCGCCGCAGGAAGAGCCGCTTCCTGACGACACCCCCGCCGTGCCGGAGGAGGAGCAGCCGCCCCCGCCGGAGGAGAACCTGCCGGGGGAAGATGACGAGTCGCCGGAGTTCGACGAGAGGGTGGAAGAGCAGGAGGGCGAGGTCAGCGAAGAGCTGACCGTGACACTCATCTGGAATGACCGCTCCGACCTTGATCTTGAAGTGCATTGCCCCGGTGGTGGCGCGGTGGGGGTCAACGCGCAAGGCTGCGACGGCGGCCTTCTCGACGTGGACGCCAACGGCTATGGAACCGGCGGCTTGAGAATGATGGCAAGACCGGTGGAGAATATCCGTTTCCGCGGAGAGGCGGCGGAAGGCGAGTACTGGGTCCGCATCCATATTGCGGAAGGCTACGAGGCTGCTGGAGGGAATGACCGCCGGCGCAACCTCGGGCGGCATCCGTTCAGCGTCAGGGTCATCTCGCGGGGAGAGGTGACGGTGTTCGAGGGCGTCCATGAGGGTCTCGGTCGCGGCGATGTCTGGTTGAGTTTCACGCACGAGTGAGGGAAACACCTTATCGATGCCCGAAACGCTTGTGACCCGTACCTTTGCCGAGGGCCTGAGACCGCTCGGGGCCGCATCGCAACGCAATCCCGCGCTGATCACGGAAACCTTGCGGGCCCATCTCTCTGCGGCCCACGTCCTTGTCTTCTGCGAGCCGTCGCCGACGCCCGATGGCGTGGCGACGGACTGGTACGCACAGTGCGGCGGGGCTGTGCGGCAACTCCACAGTCTCGACGAGGGAGAAGCCTCCGTCGTCCGTTCACGGCTGGGTGAACTGGTCGGCGACATCCTCGCCCTTGCCGATCGCCTGGAGACTGCCGGCGGCCAGTCGGACTGGCGTCTGGCGGAGGCGCTGCGCAATGCCGTCGAGGTGCCGGCCAGCGATGCCGTCTGGCTCGTTGGCGATCAGCCTGTCCTTGTCACCTGGGGCTACACGCGCGACACCGACAAGGCGCCGCGCGGCATCATCCGCCAGTTCATACCCGCCAGACCTCCTCCACCTCCGCCACCGCCGCCCGGGAACGTCGAACATGTGACGATGGTGCCGGGCCGGCAAAAGTCCGAGACCGACGTGTTGTGGTGGCTGGGCTGGCTTCTCCTTGCCGGGCTCGTCTTCCTGGTGTTCTGGTTGCTGATTGCTCCCTGTGCCGTGGTGTTGCCGGGCCTGGCCCCCATCGGCAACTGCCCGCCCGCCCCCTCGACGGCGCTCGCGGAGGAACGGAACATCCTTGACACGCTCGAGAACCGCGTCGCCATGCTGGAACGCGAACTCGCGCTTCTCGACGGGAACTGCCGGGAAGAGCCTGGCGAGGTGACCGATACCGTCCTGGAGGAAGGAGGGATTCTGGGAGCCGTCAACATCATCCTGTCCTGGCAGGGCAGCGCCGATCTGGACCTTTCCATGAGTTGCCCTGGCGGCCGGGTGATCGACTACCGGAACAAGCAGGGCTGCGGCGGTGAGCTCGACGTCGATGCCAATGTCGAGTCCACGATGCCGAGGCCGGTCGAGAACATCGTCTTCGAAGACTTGCCCGCTGCCGGAAGCTATCTGATCCAGGTCCATCTCTTTGGCCATCGCCGTGATGATCCGGGCGCGCCGAAGGACTTCACGCTGACGGTCATCATCGACGGCGAGGAAACGGTTCACAATGGTACAGTCGACGGTGACAATAGGCGATGGCGCACGGATGTCGCGATAGGAGGCGAATGATGTGGGAGAAGGAATCCGTCCTTCGCCCGATCCCCGACTGGGGAGACGATATCACGCTGGTCCCGTTCAGCGGTGTCCAGATGCTCGATTTCGGGTTCGATCTCGACAGCGTGCCATTCCGTTCCCGGCGATTCATCGAGCGGATCACGCAGGAAGAAGGCAGTGACGCCACCTGCGATCTCATCCCCCTCTTCGATGAGGAGGAGCGCAATGACGAGATTCGTGCGGCCGGCAACATGGATGATGTCGAATATGGATTCCGGGCGGTGCAGGGCCTTGAACCGTTCCTCGAAAAGTGGGTTCCGGTGCCGGTCCTGCGTGTCAGACCGGGTCTGGCTTCCGACCGCAGCGAACGCTATGACGACGGTCCTTTCGGATGGGCCCGATTGCGGGTGGTCGAACTCGCGCGCAGTGATCCCGATACCGGCCATACGCACCGCATCCAGATCGCATTCGACACGACGCTCGTTGCCGAGGAGTCAGGGGGGCGCTATCTGCAGCCCGTCTTCAAGGACAGCGAGGATGAACGCGAGTTTCGTCTGGTCAGCAGCCCCGATCACGTCACGCCGTTCCTCACCTTTGAGCAGGATGACGAGACCCTCTCGGCGAGGGTCGATACCCAGGCCTGGGTGGCTGACTGGATCGAGGAGATTTTCATCGAGTTCAAGAAGGCAAGGGTCGGCAAACGTGCCCTCAGGGAGGAGGATTTTCCCTACCGTTTCGAGCATCTTGCACGATTCCTGACACTGCTCGCATTCATCGAACGTGCAGTCAGGGCGCCGCGCATTAAGCTCGTCGACGTGGTGTCCCATGAAGCCCGGCATGCGCCGCTCGATGTCGATCTGGTTCTTGATATCGGCAACAGCAGGACCTGCGGCATTCTCATCGAAAGCACGGCCGGCCAGACCTCGGTCGACCTTTCGAATTCCTATGGACTGGAGATACGTGACCTGTCGAGACCGGAGTTTCATTCGGCCGGCCTGATCGACAGCAGGGTCGAGTTCGCGGCGGCGGAGTTCGGACGCGAGCACATCGCCCGGCGCTCCGGGCGCCGGGACGCCTTCCAGTGGCCATCGATCGTGCGCACCGGACCGGAAGCCAATCGCATGGTCCGCCAGGAGGAGGGCACCGAGACGGCTTCGGGCCTGTCCTCGCCCAAGCGCTACCTGTGGGATCTCGAGCCATCGGTGAACGAATGGCGATTCCAGAATCACATGGACGCGCAGAACATGCCGCGCATTGCCCGATCCGCATGCCGCTACCTCAACGACAACGGTGATGTCATCGAGCAGGTCCGGCGCGATGTCGCGGACCGTCTGCGCGACAGGAGGGATGCGAAGGTCGACATGGCGATCAGGCCGAGGTTTTCCCGCTCGGCTCTCTACGGATTTCTCGTCGGGGAACTGATCAGCCATGCGCTGGTGCAGATCAATGACCCGGCATCCAGGGCCCGTCGGGCACGCTCTGCCGTGCCTCGGCGCCTGCGCACGGTCATCCTGACCCTGCCTTCGGCGACGCCCATGCAGGAGCAGGCGATTATCCGTTCGAGGGCCGAGGGAGCGATCCGCCTGATCTGGTCCATTCTCGGTCTCGGGGAGGACGCGGCCGCCACCTGTTCACGGCCGAGGTTGGTCGTGGACTGGGATGAGGCGAGTTGTACCCAGCTGGTCTGGCTCTACACCGAGATTGCCCGCAAGTTCGAGGGCAGGATCGACGAGTACATGGCGCTCAGAGGCCGGCCCAGAATCCAGGAGGAAGGCGGGGCGCCGGAAAACTCCATCCGCATCGCCTGTATCGACATTGGCGGCGGAACCACCGATCTCATGGTGACCTCGTACTTCGGCGAGGGCGACAGGCTCATGACCCCGCGCCAGGTGTTTCGCGAGGGTTTTCGCATTGCCGGTGACGATGTCACGCGCGATGTGGTGGCGTCGATCGTGCTGGGCCGCATCGCCGATTCCATCGAGGCGGCGGGTGGCGTCTACGTGCGTGAGCGAATGCGCGAACTCTTTGGCGGCGATGTGGGCGGCATGGATCAGCGGATGCGCCAGGTGCGCCGCCAGTTTTCCCTGAGAGTTCTGGCGCCGTTGGCGGTCGCCACGCTGAATGCCTGCGAGAGCATTGCGGAGAATGCCACGATCGAGATCCGCGTGGCCGATGTCCTCGGGTATCACGAGGACGAGAATGGAATAGCGAACCTCGATGTGCCTTCGGGTCTTGTCGCCTATCTCGAGGATCCGGCTCGCGACGCCGGAGCCCGCGACTGGCGCCTTGCCGACACGACGTTGAGGGTTCGCCGTTCCGAGGTCGATACATCGGTGCGCGGTGTTCTGCAGAAGGCCCTGCAGGACATGGGAAGGGTGATCGACCATCTTGGCGTCGACGTGATCCTGCTGACCGGTCGGCCGTCCAGACTGCCGGCGGTCCGCGCATTGGTCCGCGACATGATGATCGTGCCGCCGGACCGCCTGGTGTCGATGCATCGCTATCGTGTCGAGGAGTGGTATCCCTTCCGCGATCCCGTGACAAACGAAGTCGGCGACCCGAAGAGCACGGTGGCGGTGGGAGGCATGCTGTGCGCTCTCAGTTCGAGTCGCATCGCCAACTTCCGCCTGCGCTCCGAGCGCCTGCAGATGCGTTCCACGGCCCGGTTTGTCGGCGTCATGCACACGGCCGGGCAGATCTTCGACAAGGACGTGCTCTTCGCCGAGGACGACAACAGGGCGCCGGGCGATGCCGCCGAGGAAGAAGCGGCGCTGCCCGTCTACAATCCGGTGCACGTGGGATTCCGCCAGATTGCCGATGAGAGGTGGACGACGACACCCCTCTACCTCCTCGACTTTGCCAATGAGAGCGTATTGAAACGCCCCCTCCCGGTGCGGGTGACGCTGAGACGGCGCGACTCCTATGCGGATCCCGAGAATCCTGATCACGTTCTGCGTCTCGAGGCGGCCAGGGAAGCGTTCGTGGTCGAGTATGTCGAGGATGGCGATGGCGATGTCTGTCATCGCGACGATGTCCGGCTGCGCCTGCAGACTCTCGGGCCCGAGGACCACTACTGGCTCGACACCGGCATCGTCCGGCTGGCCTGATGGATGGGGCATGTGATGAGCGAGAGCGCTGAAGAACTGGCGAAACGGTGCCTCGCGGTGGCGGATCTGGCCAGCCGTGCCGGTTCCTGGATTGGCGATGACGCCAACCGGGACAAGGTCGGCGCCCAGGGACATGCATTCGCCCGGGATTTTCGCCGGGCGCGGTTCCGTGCGGGCAAGCTTGCCACGGCGGCGGGCCGGAACATGTGCGTCGGTGTCTATGGACCGAGCCAGGCCGGCAAGTCCTATCTCATTTCGGTGCTCGCCCGGCCAAGGGGCGGCGATCTCGTGGCGGCCTTCGATGGCGCCGCGCGTCCGGTCACCTACCTCGACGAGATCAATCCGGAAGGACAGGGAGAATCGACAGGCCTTGTCACCCGGTTCACCACACAGAAGGTGCCGGCGCCAGCGGGTTATCCGGTGAAGGTCAACCTGCTGTCGGAGGCGGACATCGCCAGGGTGTTGATCAACGCCTTTGCCGAGGATGGCGACAACACGGAGGCCCCGCCGTCAGCGGAGGAGCTCGAACAGCTGCTGAAGACGGCACAAGGGCAGGCGGGTGCCGCCGGGACGGCCATCACGGTGGAGGAGATGTGGGACGTTCAGGACTACGTCGCCAGTCGCTTCGGTCACCTCGCCTACTTCGCTTCCCTGGCCGACTACTGGGATCGTGCGGTTGACCTCGTGCCGCGGGTCAATCTGGCAACACGAACCGGTCTCCTCGCCGTTCTCTGGGGGCGCCATGCGCCCCTGACGGACCTCTACCGTGCGCTCGCCACGCATCTTGAAGCGCTGGGGGGAGCAGGGGATGCCTTCGTTCCTCTCGAGGCCCTCGTTCCGCGCGAAACCTCGATCATCGATGTCCAGACCCTGAAGGATCTGGATCGCGAGGACCACGATGCTCATGGCCCGATCAGTGTGACAACCGCAGACGGTGTCGTGGTGCCCATCAGGAAGGGGCATCTGTGTGCCATGGTGGCCGAGATGATCGTTCCCATGGCCGACGTGCCGTGGGAGTTCATGCACAGGACCGATCTTCTCGACTTTCCCGGTACACGGAACCGCTTCACCCATGATCTCGGCCGGTATCTTGCCGAGGGCGAATCGCCGGTCTCCCAGCTCTTCCTGCGCGGCAAGGTCGCCTATCTCTTCGATCGCTATGTTGCCGAACAGGAAATGACCTCGATGATCCTGTGCATCGGCGATGGCAACATGGAGGCGAAGGATCTTCCGGGGCTCGTGGAGAACTGGGTGGCGGCAACCCATGGCAACACGCCTGCCCGGCGCGCCGAAGCGCGGTGCATCCTGTTCTTCGTGCTCACCAAACTCGATACGCTGCTCGTGGAATCCGGTGGATCCGGAGATGATCCGGTGACGCGATTCGAAAGGCGCATCCAGAACTCGATGGCCGAGCCCTTCGGAAAGATGGCTGGCGCCTGGATCAACGAGTGGTTGCCGCAAGCCCCCTTCACCAACACCTACTGGATGCGCAATCCGACCTACGAAACGCCGTTGATGGCCTATGACGCGAACCGCCGCGAAGCCGCCATCCGCGAGGACATGGCGGGCCGGCTCGAGACCCTGCGCCAGGGGGCGGTGGCGGCGCCGCTGGTCCAGCGCCACTTCGCCGATCCCCAGGCCGCCTGGGAGGCGGCATTGACGATCGACGACGGGGGTGTCACCAGGCTGGCGGAGGCGCTGGCCGATGTCTGCCACATCGAGACCAAGCTTGGCCAGGTCAGTGATCAGCTGGATATCCTGATCGACGGTATCCAGCGTCCGCTCGCCCGGTTCCATGTGTCGTCGGATCTCGAAGAGAGGCTGGCCCTGAGGCGGGAGGCCGCCGACGCCGTTCTGGATAGCCTCGACATGTGCTTCGACGACAACCGGTTCGCGGAACTGCTCGAGGATCTGATGATCAATCCGGCGGTCGTTGCCGACCGCATGGCGCGTGTGCCCGCCGATATCTTCATTGTCGCCGAAGGCCAGATGCCCCTGGCGGACGATTCGGCGACCGGCAGGCAGTCTGCAAGGCCCCGCCCCGGCGGGCGGCGGCAGGAGAGACAGGCGGACGCGAAACCTCCTGTGGAGACCGGGGAGGGTCCAAGGACACGGCGCATGACCATGGAGGCCTTCCAGGCAGAACGGGCCCTCACCATGTGGATCGACGGTCTGCATGATCTCGTGGCCCGCCCGGAGTGGCGACGACGGTTCAGCCTGACAGAAAAGACGGCGAGTGACCTTGTGAGCGAACTCGTCGAGGCGGCCCGACGCCTCTCTCTCCACGAGGACATCGTGACTGTGCTCAGGAAGTGGAATTTCTCCCTCCACTCGGACCGCCGTGCCGCCCCGGCAGCGGCGATCGCCGCCGATACCGTCAACTCCTTCGTTGCCCGCCTCGGCATGGACAGGTTGCCGCCGGACAGGCGCCCGCAGGTCGAACTGGAAGGAAACGGATCCCGCCCGGTATTCCGGGAGCAGCCCTCAAGGGACGATGTCGCGGCCTTTTCGTTTGCTTCCGACACAGGCGCCGAGGAGCGCTTTGTCGACTGGACTCATGCGCTGTTCCGGATCTTCGAGGACAATGCCCGCAGCACGGGCGGCGAGACCGTGGACATGGAGCAGAACCTTGCGCTCGGCGACATTCTCGGCGGCCTTGAGACGAACAGGACGGGTTCATGACCTTCAGGATCGTTCCGGACCCCCGCCATCCGCTGGGAGGCCACGCTCTCCTCATCGCGGACGAGGGACAGTCGACGGGCAACCGTCAGCTGACGATCCGCCGGTCCTATGACGGACGCTATCTCGGAGCGTCGGGCTGGCAACTGGCCAAGGCGACGCTCGGACCTATGGAATCGGACTCGACCGGCTTGCTTCTCGGTCCCGATGTGGTCCGCCATGTTGATGAATTCGACAACCTCGAGATCGCGTTCGAGGGGGGCAGCACCGGCAACGTCGTATGGCCCGGCAATGTCCTTCCCCCTCCGGATGCGGCGCGTGGCGGCGGTCTCGGCGGCGGCGTGACAGAGCCCGCTGAAGCCATTCCCGTGGCGGCGACAGGGGCGACTGAAGCTGAAGGCAGGAATGAACCAGCACCGCCCGCAACACCTCCCGCGTCGCGTCGCGGCACGTACCTCGTCCTCGCTCTGGTGGCTGTGGTCCTTGCCATCGCCGCGGCCCTCTATGTCTTGCGGGAGGACTTCACCGGACCACGGACAGCGGAAACGGGGCTGGAATGCAGCGATGATGCCGTGAGCGATGTCTCGGAGACAGGCTTGCTGCTTGATTGGGTCGAACGGTGCGCGACCGATGAAAGGGTCACCGCGCAAACGCGGTTGTGGGTTGTCGAGAGACTGATTGGCGAGACGTCTGAAGCACTTGTCATCATGGGTCGATGGTACGATCCGGGCGTTGAATCGGGTTCGTCTCCCTTCGACAGGTCAGCCATCGACATTGCTGCGCGCTACTACGCCGAGGCCGCCGGGGCCGGGGTCGATGGCGCGCAGGATCTTCTCGATGACGTCTGCGGGCGCCTCGACGCCGGCGACTTCATGCAGAACGAAGCCATCACTCTCTATTGTGGAGGGGAACAATGATGCGTCTCGGCCTCTTGGTGCTCACCGTTGTTGCGGTCCTTGCGGGAGTGACCGAGCCCGCTGTAGAGGCGCAGGAGGAGAGACCGCTTCTGATCGATGGCACGAGCTCGCTCTACCAACGTGTTCTGACGCGTCCCGGCACGCCACGCTTCGATTCGCCCGATGGCCTCATCCAGGACCGTTATCCCGCCTTCCAGCCCCTCTATGTCTTTGGCCGTGACGGTTCGTGGCTCAGGGTCGGCGGGGCGGCAGGGATGCCGGCCGAAGGATGGGTGAACGAGGATGCCACGATCGACTGGCGCTACAATGTCGTTGCCGCCTTCACCAGCACCGCCGGCAGGGAACGCCAGCTCCTCTTTGCCGATCTCGAATCGCTGGACGGCCTGATCCAGAGCGAGGCTGCGGTGTCCCTGGCCCGCGAACTGAGGCACACCATCGACGAGGGAGGCTCCGGGAACGATTCGGGAGTGATCTCCATCGAGCCGGTCGAGTACGTCGACATCAACGACGCCGAGACCTTCTACATCCTGCCGATCCTCGAATTCCACGAGGATTTCCATCCCATGAGCGCGGATCTGTTTCTGAAGATGCGCGTCGCCTCGGTCCCGTTGCAGGACGAACCAAGCGCCGAGGCTCCCTTGCCGGAAGACTCCATCCGGGACTCTGATGCCGGCATCATGATTGTGCTCGACACCACCCGGTCCATGGGGCCGTTCATCGCCGAAACCCTCGAGGTCATGGAAGAGGAAATCCGCAAGATCGCGAACACTGAAACCGGCGAGAGGGTGCACTTCGGCATCCTGGGCTTTCGCGACAATCCCGATGCCGTGGAGGGAATCGACTACCGGGTGCGCGTCTTTGCGCCTCTCGACAGGAATGGCGCCATTGATGCCCCGCTTGCCGCCCTGTCGTCCATGGAGGTGGCCGGGGTGTCCACGCCCGGCTACAACGAGGACAGTCTTGCGGCGATTCGCCATGCCCTGGAGGACACCGACTGGGCGCCCGATGGCGTGGAGTTCGTGAAGAAACTCGTCATCCTCGTGACCGACGCCGGCCCGAAGATGGCGCGTGATCCCAACGCCGAGACCGACATCAACGCTGCCACTCTCCAGGCGATGGCACGGGAACAGGATGTCGGCATCATCGTCATCCATCTCCTTACGCCGGATGGCGTGGCGAACCACGATTACGCGGCCAACCACTACCGGGACCTCGCCGCCGCGCTGGGCCATGTCTTCTACTATCCGGTCACCGGTGGCCGGCAGGATTTTGGCGCCGAGATCCGTTCAACGATCACCAGGGTCATGTCCCAGGTTTCGAGAAACCTCGAGGGTGAACTCACCCAGGTGCCGGAGCCCGACGAAACGGGTGCATTGCCCGAGGGTGCGGAACTGGACGTGCTTGGACTGGCCATGGAGCTCGCCTATCTCGGACGCGTTCTCGAGACACGGGCACCGGACGTGTTCGAGGCCTGGGTGGCCGATCGCGCGCTCGAGGACTCACGCAAGGTGGCGGTCGAACCGCGCCTTCTGATCACGAAGAACCAGCTGTCGTCGCTGCGCGGCGTGCTTGCTGCCGTGCTCGAGGTCGGGGAGAGCACCCAGACGGGCGGTACGGCGAACGATTTCTTCAGCCAGCTTCAGGGTGCCGTATCGCGCATGGCCCAGGATCCCGACAGGCTGATCAACACCGATTTCGATACCCTGGGGAGTGCCTTCGGCGAGTTTCTGGAAGGTCTTCCCTATCAGAGCAGGGTGATGGAGATCACCCAGGAGCGCTGGGACAACATGGGAACGGGACGGCGCCAGATCATCGACGACCTGAGAAGCCGTTTCCTGCTCTACGAACGCTGGCACGACGACCCCGCCCTGTGGGTGGCGCTCTACGACAACGCGCCCGACGGCGAGCATGTCTATGCCATGCCTTTCGGAGCACTGCCCTGATAAGGGCTGCGATGCGTTTCGTCATCGAGCGCGTGTCGCGCACCCTGGAGAGTTCCACGCGCAGGTTCGAACTCGATGTTCCGGTTTTCGAAGTGGATCACGGTGAGGTGATTGCCGTTGTCGGCGACAGCGGTTCGGGCAAGACGGCAATGATGGAACTTCTTGCCCTTGCAGCAGCACCCGACGAAGGCGGGCGTTTCGTGCTGGCCGGCGACGAGGATGTCGACATTGCCGGGCTGTGGCGGCGCGCGAGGTTGAAGGATCTTGCAGCGGCCCGGAGCCGTCATCTCGGATTCGTGGCCCAGACCGGTGGACTCC
Organism: Alphaproteobacteria bacterium; assembly: GCA_965207785.1. Classification (GTDB taxonomy): domain Bacteria; phylum Pseudomonadota; class Alphaproteobacteria; order SP197; family SP197; genus SP197. The sequence continues at coordinate 903,150 of CBDBNO010000012.1, forward strand.
TCGAGTTTCTCACGGTGAGGGAGAACGTGGCTCTCGCCCAGGATGTCGCCGGCAGGCCTGATCGTCGGCGCGTCCACCGGCTGGCCGGCGCGCTGGGTATCGGCGGCGTCCTCGATGAACGTCCGGCCAGACTTTCAATCGGCCAGCGCCAGCGGACCGCGATCCTGCGCGCCCTTGCCCATCGTCCTGCCTTTGTCGTCGCCGATGAACCGACCTCGGCGCTCGATCCCGACACGGCTCGCGAGGTCATCGATCTCCTTCTCGAGACAGCGGCAGGCGAGGGGGCAGGCATCATTGTCGCGACCCACAACATTGCGCTCATGGCGCACGCCGGTGTCGAGACCGTCCCCGTTGTGCCGGTTCCGGGGGCGTCCCACTGGGTCAGCCGCGTGGAACGCCGGCGATGATCCTCGTCCGCCTTGCCATCGCCGATCTCTGGCACGATCGGATCATGGCACTCTGCAACATGGCCGCGATCATCGGCATCGTGGCACCGCTCGGGATCCTCACCGGCATCAAGGCGGGCGTCGTCGATGCCCTTATCCACGACCTCGTCACCCGCCCTGACATCCTGCGGGTCGCCATCACGGGCGATCACGGGTTTGCCCCGGGCGACATCGAGGAAGTGGCGGGCTGGCGGGAAACGGGATTCGTGGTTCCCTCGTCGCGCTCCATTGCCCGGCGCCTCATGGTCCGGCGCGAAGGCGGAACCGTCATCCGCCGCGCTGCGCTCGTTGCCACCGGGGCGGGGGAGCCCTGGCTGGCCGACGGCGTGGTCATTGCCCGAAACGAGGTGGCGGCGAGTTCCGCTCTCGCGCGGCGTCTCGACATCGTTCCCGGCGATCGCCTCGAAGCCGTGGCACGCCGTGGCGAGACCGGACAGACGGCGCTGCGGTTGACGCTGAAGGTCGCGGTGGTTCTGCCCCGGGGCACCCTGGCCGGCGACGGGCTGCTGATGACGCCCGCCCTCATGGAAGACATCGAGGCCTTCTACGACGGCTATGGGGTGCCGCACCTCGGCATGGACGAAGGCCGGTCGCTGAGCGGGAGAACGGCGCTGGCCGAGAGCATGCGTCTCTATGCCGCGGACCTTACGTCCGTCGCTGCGCTCGAGGCCCGTCTCGAGACACGGTTCGGCGTCGAGGCCTCGTCGGATGCCGCAGAGGTCGAGGCGACACTCGATCTCGAACGCCGCCTCGGCCTCGCCCTCGATCTCATGGTCGCGGCGGCGACCGCCGGGCTGTTTGCCGCCCTCACGGCAAGCTTCTGGTCGATGACCCGGGCACGCCGGCGAGCCCTGGCAGTACTGGCGATGATCGGTATGCCGCCGATCCGTCTGGCATGCTATCCGGTATGGGTAGCGCTTGTGACGGCGTTCTTCGGCCTTCTCGGCACTGCAGGGCTCGTGGTGGTCGGAGCGGTCATCGCCACCCGCCTGTTCGGTGGAGATCTTCCGGGCGACGCGTCCTTCATGCCGTCGCCCGGCGATGCGGCGCGCCTTGGCGCCGGTGTTCTCGTCATCTCGGCTGCCGCCGCCTTTCTTGCTGCCCGGGAGGCTGCCCGCGCCCACCCCGGAGCTGTCTTCAGGGAGCAGGCATGACGCGCCGGCACCTGATCGTGCGTGTGTTGCTCGGGGCCCTTCTGGTCTTTCTTCCCGCGGCTTCCGGCATTGCCGAATCCACCATCACCTGGGAGAGCCGGTTCTGGGACCGGGCCGGAAACGCTGATCTGGTGCTGCCACTTCCCTGTGGAGGGGCCATGGCCTTTCAGCGTGTCGACACACCGGTTCCCGGAGGCAATCCGGCGAGCGACCGGTCGATCCAGATGGGCCTTGCCTCGAGCGAGGCGGGCTATGTCGACTACCTGCGCCGCGCCTTCATCCGGGGCGGGTTCAGTGATCCGGAAGATGCCTCAGCATTCTACTACATCGGCCGCTACGAACTCACCCGCGATCAGCATGCGGCGCTCCTTGGCAGCTGTCCCCGGCCGTCGCTTGCCGGCACGGTTCCGGCCTCCGGCCTTTCCTGGTTTGATGCTGTCGATGCGGCGAGGCGCATGACCGAATGGTTGCGTCAGAATGCGCCTCGGGCGCTGCCGCACGAGGACGGGGCCCCAGGCCATGTCCGTCTGCCCACGGAGGTCGAGTGGGAGTATGCCGTCCGGGGCGGGGCGGCTGTCGAGGGGTCCGTCTTCAACCAGCGCACCTATCCCCTCGACGGGCCCATGCGGGACCATGGCTGGCACCAGGGCGCGGAATCGGCACGCGGCAGTCTGCGTCCTGTGGGCCTTCTCGCTCCCAATCCGGTCGGCCTTCACGACGTCTACGGCAACGCCGAGGAGATCATGTTGGAGCCCTTCCGGCTCAACGCCCTGGGACGCCTGCATGGACAGGCGGGTGGCGTGGTCACCCGCGGTGGCTCGATCCTGTCACGGGCCTCGGAAATCTCGAGCGGTCTGCGCCAGGAGTTTCCGGCCTACTCCATGACGAACGGCAAACCGGTGGCTCTCGATACCTTCGGCGTGCGGTTCGTGATCGGCATTCACCTGTCGCTGTCGACAGAACGGACCAACCTGTTGAGGAACGCCTGGCTCGACCGCTTTCACGACAGAGGCGAAACGGGCACCGACGCGAGCCTGACGCAGATTCTCGACGCTCTGATCGCTGATGAACTTGAGCTGGAACGGCGCCTCGTCCTGGAAACGGCGCGTCTGCGGGCAACGGAGGCTGCGCGCGAACGAGAGGCGGGCCGGCTTGAGGCCATGAAGGCGCTCACCATCGGTGGTGCCGTTCTCGTGCAGTTCCTTCGCGAGGACAGCGCCGGGATCGAGCATTCGGTCGATGTCGTTGCCGCCTTTGACGCCGCCATCCAGGGCGCCGAAGACAGCGGCGGATTGATCAGCGAGGAGAAAATCGACGAGCTGGTCGCAAAGCGCGAGACGATCAAGAAGGGCCTTGCCGACCGGGAGTCTCGCTTTGCGCTCAACTTTCTGAGCTACAGGAGGAACCTGGTCACAAGTGCTGCAGGTTACAGCCTGGAGGAACGCGACCAGGCACTTGGCGTGCTTCTCCAGGAACTCGAACTTTCCGGCAGGGAAGGCCTGATACCCCTTGTCCGGGACTTTCACGAGGATGCTGTCGCCTACGCCGCCAACCCGTCCATGGAGACCCCGCAGATCCGGCTCCTTGCCCTCGAATGACGGACGGGTCCAAATGACGGCGTAGCGCTGTTGATCGACATGCCTGCTTGCAACCGCAGGCAACACGGGGCCCTGTGGCTTCGGGTTGCGGAGCGATGGTGGGGCGCGGATGCCGGAAGAATGTTCCTGTCCGGCGCAGGACCGGAGACTGGCGCATCCTCCCTCCCGGTCCGAACCAACTCAGTGCCATGAGACCTGTCGGACGATGTGCTGGTTGAAGAGTTCGTCGAGCTGGTCCCGCTGGGCATAGAATTTCTCGAGTTCGTCGCCGGTGAGGATTTCACCGGCAGGCAGACGCAAATCGAGGGGATTGATCTGCACGTTGTTGACCAGGACCTCGTAGTGAAGGTGGGGACCCGTGGACCGCCCGGTACTGCCGACAAAGCCGATTGTCTGACCCTGTCTGACGCGGCTGCCGGCGGCGAGGCCCTGGGCGAAACGACTCATGTGAGCATAGGCTGTCTTGTAGGTGCTGTTGTGGCGGATACGGATGTAGTTGCCGTATCCGCCGTTGTAGCCGATCGCCTCGATGACGCCGTTGCCTGCGGCCATCACGGGAGTTCCCGTCGGAACGCCGAAGTCGACACCCTTGTGCATCGCGGTATAGCCGAACAGCGTGCGCTGGCCGAAGCCTGACGTGATGCGGGCGCCGTCGACAGGAGTCCGCAGGAGCGCCTTGCGCACACTCTCTCCGACGTCGTTGAAGTAGTCCGCAAACCCGCTTTGCGGGGTGAAGCGGTAGACGGGCAGGGTCGCTCCGGAAACGTTGAGCGACATGAACAGCGGCAGGTCGTTGCGCACCACCTCGCCGGCCTCGTCAACGTAGCGTTCATACAGAATGGAGAAGCTGTCGCCACGCTGGATTTCGCGCTGGAAGTCGACGTCGAAACTGTAGGAGAGAATCATCCGCTGGAGAACGTCCAATGGTACATCCTGATCGACCGCGGCCTGGTAGAGGCTGCTGACGATCCTTCCTTCGACCGCCACATACTGCAGTTCAAGGGGCAACTCCGTGCGTTCGGCAGTGTAGGTGCCATCGCTGCCGCGCCGGACGACGATGCGTTCTCCCGGCACCGGCGTCATGGCGAGCTCCAGAAGACCATCAGCATCGAAGACGGCATCGACGTGCTGCCCGGCACGGATCCGGCGCAGGTTGAACACCTCGCCAAGGGCGAGTGTTGCCGCATGAGCCTGGCGCGTGTCGGTTTCGATCTCCAGGAGTTCCGCCATGAGGATCTCGCCCGCCTCGACCACGAAGGCCTTGTGATTGAGGGGAGGCGTTTCCAGGACTGCGGTCTCTGTCTCCGGCGGCGCCTCGACCGCGGCAGCATCGTCGATGACCGCGTCATCGGGTCTCTCCGCCACCTGGACGTCTTCTGTCGTCTCCCGGTCGACGATGATGCCGCGCCCGAAGCGCTTCGGACTGTCAACAGGCTGGGTCGCGCTCGCCTCGTCAACCGGGCTGTCGGCCACGACGGCCTCGTCGGCGCCGGTGACAGGGGCAAAGGCAGGCCGATAGGGAGTCGCGGTGATTTCGGAAACGTAGCCCGCTCCGGAAAGGCTGGCCTGCGCGTAGCGATCGTCCCCAAGAGAGACGGATACCGTCACAAGCCGCGCCTCATCGCCCTCGGAATCAAGGATGACGCGCACTTCCTGCCCGGGTTGCAGACGGCGTGGATTGAAATGACGGGTCAGTGACCTGATCGCCCGGTCCGCCTCTTCGCGCCCGGAGCCCGCATCCAGCAGCACGGACATCAGCGTGTCACCCGGTTCGACGACGATGTTCCTGCTTGTGGCGTCTTCCGTCACCTCGATCATCGCCACTGCGGGTTCTTCCGCTTCGGGCGGGATCAGTTCCCGGATCGCGTTGAGCACCGTTTCGACGCTGAACGCCCTTTGACCGGTGAAGCCGCCCCCGTCCGGATTCCGCCGGGCAAGGATGAGTCCCTCCTCGTCCGCGTCGAGGATGGCGATGCCAAGGACCTGGAGACTTGAACCGGCCGGTCCGGGAACGAACGCGAGATGCAGACGCTGGCCGATTCGCAGGCGTCTGGGATCATAGTGGTTGCCGATGGCACGCGCCGACTCGATGGCTTCGTTGATCGTCGTTCCGCCGCTGACCAGAAGGCCGGTGAGTGTGTCGCCCGACGTGACGTTGAGCGCCACACGACGCACGAAACCGGATTCCAGACCCTGCAACGCTTCCAAGAGATCGACACGGGAGATGTCCGGCACAACCTCTTCCGCGACAAACGGCCTGTCGTCATGTCTGGCGACCCATGAGCTGTCGGCCTTGCGCCGGGCGATGGCATGGTGGTTTTCCTCCAGGGCAATGCCGAGAGCCTCCAGCGAGGGACCGGTTTCGCCGTCGGAGAAGACGAACTGCAGCTTCTGGCCGATCTGCAGGGACCGCGGGTCGACCAGCCGGCCGATCGCCCTGATCGCGGCGTCAGCATCGCTCCGCGAAGCTCCGGCACGCACCGCAAGGCGCATGAGCGTGTCGCCCCTGCGCACGTCAAAGTGACGGCTGAAGAAACCGCTCGCCGTGATGCGGGGCGGCAATTCAGGTACCGGTACGGTCAGTGTCTCGTCGAGCGGACCATCCACACGGGTGGCACGGTAGCTGCCATCCCCGAGACGGCTGGTGACGACATGGAATCCGCCATCGAGAGTGAGAATGATCTCGACGAGCTCGCTGGCGCTGTCGCCGCCCGGGCGTGATCCCACGGTGACGGTATCACCAATCTGCAGGGTTCTCGGATCAAAGACCTGCATCAGCGCATCGATCGCGCGCGCCGCATCGCGGGAGTCGCTGCCGGCCTCGTTGAGGAGCTCGACGAGCGTGTCTCCGGCGGTCACGCGGAAATGCACCGTATCGGCGGTTTCACTGGAGGCCCAAGCAAGCAGCGACGATGCGAGGACGAGGAGAGAGGCCCTGATCGTCAAACGGGGTACCATGAACGTTGAACCTCTTGGCCTGGACATTGCCCTGGCATCGCGGCGTGGAGTGATCCGTGGCGGCAAGCCTTATGAACGGGTCCGGGTTTGTCAAACCCGCCGGGGACAACGCGAAAAAGGTGTTTGACAGGCAACACCCGAACTGTCTATAACCGCCGTTCCCTCTGGTTGCCGGAGTCGGTGACCGGGCAGGGGTTGTTTGACACGTGAAGAGATGGAAGAGATGCGTGGGCGGCGGTGCGTCACGCACTGCATGTGCATGGCACGTCAGGTCACGCATACTCTCGGACCGGGATTCCTTTGAGTAGGGGTCCCGGCCAAGTACAGTCAATGGATCCCAAAAGATCCTTTGAGCGTGACCGAACACGTAACATGTTCGTGCCAGAGAAGTCTCAAGCTTCAAAGCAAACTTGAGAGTTTGATCCTGGCTCAGAACGAACGCTGGCGGCGTGCCTAACACATGCAAGTCGAACGAAGGCGCCCCTTCGGGGGTATCCTTAGTGGCGGACGGGTGAGTAACGCGTGGGAACCTGCCCTGGTGTGGGGAATAACTACGGGAAACTGTAGCTAATACCGCATACGCCCTTCGGGGGAAAGGCTTCGGCCGTACCGGGAGGGGCCCGCGTCGGATTAGCTTGTTGGTGGGGTAATGGCCTACCAAGGCCGCGATCCGTAACTGGTCTGAGAGGACGATC
>CBDBNO010000012.1:912500-1095884 GCA_965207785.1 Alphaproteobacteria bacterium
AACCCGGAGATAGCTGGTTCTCCGCGAAAGCTATTTAGGTAGCGCGTCGTGTATTGCCCTCGGGGGTAGAGCACTGGATGGGCTAGGGGGGAGCGATCCTTACCAAACCTAACCAAACTCCGAATACCGTGGAGCAGGAGCACGGCAGACAGACTATGGGTGCTAAGATCCGTGGTCGAAAGGGAAACAGCCCAGACCGCCAGCTAAGGTCCCCAAGTTATGGCTAAGTGGGAAAGCATGTGAGACGGCCAAGACAACCAGGAGGTTGGCTTAGAGGCAGCCATCCTTTAAAGAAAGCGTAACAGCTCACTGGTCTAGACAAGCTGTTTTGCGGCGAAGATGTAACGGGGCTCAAGCCATACACCGAAGCTGCGGATCCGGAAGTCTCTTCCGGATGGTAGCGGAGCGTTCCGTAGGCCTGTGAAGGCGGACCTGTGAGGGCCGCTGGAGGTATCGGAAGTGAGTATGCTGACATGAGTAGCGATAAAGAGTGTGAGAAACACTCTCGCCGAAATCCCAAGGGTTCCTGCGCAAGGTTAATCCGCGCAGGGTGAGCCGGCCCCTAAGGCGAGGCCGAAAGGCGTAGTCGATGGGAACCAGGTCAATATTCCTGGGCCTGCCAGATGTGACGAACTTCGTGGATTGTCCGGGCTTATCGGATTGTTCCGGGCAGTGAAGAAGTTCCAGGAAACAGCTCTGGCATCAAGACCGTACCCTAAACCGACACAGGTGGGATGGTAGAGTATACCGAGGCGCTTGAGAGAACGATGTTGAAGGAACTCGGCAAATTGCCTCCGTAACTTCGGAAGAAGGAGGCCCTGTCCGCGGGCAACCGCGGGTGGGGGGCACAGAGCGGGGGGTAGCGACTGTTTACTAAAAACACAGGGCTCTGCTAAGTCGCAAGACGACGTATAGGGTCTGACGCCTGCCCGGTGCCGGAAGGTTAAGGGGAGAGGTGCAAGCTTTGAACCGAAGCCCCGGTAAACGGCGGCCGTAACTATAACGGTCCTAAGGTAGCGAAATTCCTTGGCGGGTAAGTTCCGTCCTGCACGAATGGCGTAACGACTTCCCCACTGTCTCCAACATCGACTCAGCGAAATTGAATTCTCCGTGAAGATGCGGAGTACCCGTGGTTAGACGGAAAGACCCCATGCACCTTTACTACAGCTTTGCACTGGTATTAGCGGTTGTTTGTGTAGGATAGGTGGGAGCCGGTGAAGCGTTGGCGCCAGCTGACGTGGAGGCACCCTTGAAATACCACCCTTGTGATCGCTGATATCTAACCGAGTCCCGTGAATCCGGGGCCGGGACCCTGCATGGTGGGTAGTTTGACTGGGGCGGTCGCCTCCCAAAGAGTAACGGAGGCGCGCGAAGGTGGGCTCAGGCTGGTCGGAAATCAGCTGTTGAGTGCAATGGCATAAGCCTGCCTGACTGCGAGGCCGACGGGCCGAGCAGAGACGAAAGTCGGTCATAGTGATCTGGTGGTTCCGCGTGGAAGGGCCATCACTTAACGGATAAAAGGTACGCTGGGGATAACAGGCTGATACCGCCCAAGAGTTCACATCGACGGCGGTGTTTGGCACCTCGATGTCGTCTCATCACATCCTGGGGCTGAAGCAGGTCCCAAGGGTTCGGCTGTTCGCCGATTAAAGTGGTACGTGAGATGGGTTTAGAACGTCGTGAGACAGTTCGGTCCCTATCTGCCATGGGTGTAGGAAACTTGAGAGGAGCTGTCCCTAGTACGAGAGGACCGGGATGGACGCACCTCTGGTGTACCGGTTGTCGCGCCAGCGGCATCGCCGGGTAGCTATGTGCGGAAGGGATAACCGCTGAAAGCATCTAAGCGGGAAGCCCCCCTCGAAACCGGGTTTCCCTTGAGAGCCGTGGAAGACCACCACGTTGTTAGGTCAGGTGTGGAAGCGTGGTAACATGTGAAGCTAACTGGTCCTAATCGCTCGATTGGCTTGATCTTCAACAAGCGACTCAGCATGAAGGGGTCTGGGCAAGGCCCGCGCTTGAATACCACATCGACTGAAATCCTCCGGTGCTTCGATAGCCTGGTGGTCATAGCGGGGGGCCCCCACCCGATCCCATTCCGAACTCGGCCGTTAAATCCCCCAGCGCCGATGGTACTGCGTCTTAAGGCGCGGGAGAGTAGGTCGCCGCCGGGCTATCGAAGCACCGGAATGAAAACAGAAATAATGCGGGGTGGAGCAGTCCGGTAGCTCGTCAGGCTCATAACCTGAAGGTCGCAGGTTCAAATCCTGCCCCCGCTACCATCGAGACCGACATTTCCGGCATGGAGATGTCGGTCTTTGCGTTTCTGGCGCCGTTCCCCCTCAGGATAGGCGTTTGGTCCGACCGCCCTTGCGACGGCTCCGTGCGAAGCGGCATTTTCCGATGGTATCGGTCCGATGCTCGATGATGTCCACCATCGGTTGGTGGACACCATCGAAAGAGGCTCTTGCGGCGGCGTGACGTAAACGCCTGTCGCGATCTTCCGCATGGTCCAGCGTCACGCCAGGTGCCTTTCTTGAAACTGCGCGTTGTGGACGTGAACTATGCGTAGCTGGCAATCGGATCGCCCAGTTCGTCCTCGCGGGGTGTGACGCCGAGGCCCGGCTCATCGGACGCTTCCATCCGGCAATCGACCGAGTCGGGCACGCCGTCGAAAATCACCCGATCCGCGAAGTATCGCAAGTCGACGACGGAGTGAAGAATATGAGCCGGCGTTGCACGCGCCAAACTCATCACGCTTGCCGAAGCGATATCACTGCCGCCGCTATCCTGCACAGCAATCGGTGTGCCGCTACGGCTGCATATGTCCCGGATATGCCGCGACTTGGTGAGTCCGCCGACCCGGCCGATCTTGATGATGATCCCCTGGGCGCACCCATCCGAAATCGCCCTCGCCGCGTCTGCCGGCGTCATGATGATTTCGTCGAGCCGCACGGGATGAGACATGCGCTCGCTCGCCTGCCGGCACTCTTCGTAACTGCGGCAAGGCTGCTCGATCATCAGGTGCGGACTCTCCACGCCTCGGGAAAAGCGGATCGCGTCGGCGACAGTCATCCCGCCATTGTAGTCCGCCACATACCGTTCGCCGTGCCTGCGGTCCGAGAGGAGCGCATTGATGATCTCGATATCGCTGTCGACATCAATTCCCTGCATCTTGCAGGAAAATGTCGAACACCCTTCAGTTCGGAGCAACTCGATACGTTCCTGCATCGCTGTAAGAGTGTCGGCGATGACGCCGCGATTGATCTTCATTTCGGCATCGAACCGGCCGCCCAGAAGATCGCAGGCAGGGCGCTCAGCGACCTTGCCGGCCAGGTCCCAGCACGCCAGGTCGACGGCGGCCTTGGCGTACCAGTGCCCCATCAGGGATTTGTCCATCGCATGGGTAACGACATCGACCTGTACCGGATCGAGACCGAGAAGCGCCGGCGCGAGCACCGCCATGCCGGCGCGAACGCCACCGCTGAATTCGGGGCAATAGGTCGGTGACCATGGGCAGGCCTCGCCCCATCCGATAAGGCCGGCATCCGTATGCAGCGCGACGAACGTACTGTCCATTTCGTCGAATACACGGCCACCGGAAAGCCGGAACTGTGTCCTGAGTGAAAACCGAACAGCGTAAACCTCAATTCGGGTTATCTTCATGCCGGGGTCCACTCGATGAATCGCTACGACCTGTCTGATTTCGAGTGGAGTGTGATCGAACCGTCGCTGCCGGACAAGCCGTGTGGTGTTCGCCGTGTGGACGATGGGCGCGTGCTCAACGGCAGCACGATGTGGGTGCTGCGCTCTGGCGTCCACTGGCGAGACCTGCCGAATCACTACGGGACCTACTCGGCCTGCCGCAACCGCTTCAATCGCTGGCGCAGGAAGGGCATCTGGGATCGCCTGATGGAGATGATCGTCGATGCTTGCGACGGCGACATATGGATAATCGACAGCTCCAGCGATCGGGTTCACCAGTTCGCCGCGAGCTCAGGGGGATCCGGATCGTTGCATGGGTCGTTCCCGAGGTGAGCGGACGACGAAGATTCATACCGTGGTCGACGTCAGCGGTCTGCCGGTGCGCTTCGCCTTGAGTCCCGGCCGGCCCGGCCCATGACAGCACACTTGGCGGTCTTTGCATGACGATCGACGGCCGGCGGATGGCTTCGTGCTGGTTGGCAAGGCCTACGATGCGGAGTGGATCAGGGCGATGATCGAGGCTTCGAATGCGGTACCTCTCATCCCTGATCACCGCACGATGAAGACGTTCCATGCCTTCCGTCGTGATCTCTACCACCTGCGCAACCGGATCGAGTGCTTCTACAACAAACTCAAACAGTTCCAGCGCATCGCAACGCACTACTGAGGAACTCGCCCCCAACTACCGTGCCAGGATCGATATCGCCACTATCCGCTTCTGGCTGCGAGTTGGCGAGTCCACGCCCTAGACTGATTGAAGTTGCCAAGCCGTTGAGAATGGCGCACGCTGGAATGTTCATGGGTGGATCAACTCGCTTAAACAACGGTTATTCTGGATGGTTTTCGAACTCTTCCTCCACTGCCGGTCTCCCATTCGATCGGACTTCCGATTCTGTGACCTGACAGCAAGATCATGGCGTCGGCACGCTGAGCATTGAACAGATGTCAAATGAAAGGGACGAAGTTGAGCTCAGAGTCGAGGGTGTAAACAAGACCTTCGGTTCGGTCCATGCCGTCCGCGATTGCCACCTGACCGTCAGGCGCGGTGAAATGGTGGCTCTTCTCGGACCTAGCGGATGCGGGAAAACTACGCTTCTAAACGTCATTGCCGGGTTTGAATCATGCAATAGCGGTGATCTTTGGCTGCGCGGAGTTTCGCTTCGCGACATACCTCCCAATCATCGGAACATCGGCATCGTGTTCCAGAGCTATGCCCTTTTCCCGCACATGACTACTGCCGGCAACATCGGTTACGGTTTGCGCATCCGTCGAGCGCCGTCGAGAGTGATCAGGGAACGGGTTGCGGAGGTTATCGACCTCCTGAAACTAAGTGGATTGGAGAATCGATACCCTTCGGAGCTGAGCGGCGGCCAGCAACAACGCGTGGCCGTCGCACGCGCACTCGCGGTCAGACCTGTCATGCTGCTCTTGGATGAGGCCTTGAGCGCCCTTGACAAGAACTTGCGGGAACAGATGCAGGTGGAACTCTCGATCCTGCTTCGTCAACTGGGAATTACGACCATCATCGTTACCCACGACCAGCGGGAAGCCTTCACGATTGCCGATCGAATCGCAGTCATGAGCGACGGACAGATTCTCCAGATTGGAACCCCACAGGAGATTTATTCGGATCCGAAATCGTCGTTTGTCCTGGAGTTCGTCGGTTCCGCCAATGTCCTGAAAGGCGTCATTGACACTGTTGGTTCCGAGATCGTCGTCCGGGCGGACTGTGGATTGACCATGCCGGCGCCCGAAGCGCTCCCTCTGAATCTTGGAGAACGGGTCAACATCTACGTTCGGGCTGAAGACATTGTGCTGTCCTCGCGTCCGACACTGGTGCACAGGAGCGATCCCGGAATCGTATCGCTTGCGCGCTTCATGGGGGCCACCCAACGACATGCCATAGACCTGGGAAGCGAACAGGTCGTTCTCGACAGCCGGTCAAGCGAGGCTTCGGCGCAGTTCAAGGTTGGCAATCGGGTTTTCATCGATATCGCACCTGAGCGTTGCTATGTGCTCCCTGCCAGCCAGGTATCCTGAACCATGGCTGCCTCAGCGACATTGGCGCACGGCCCGGCGAGACCAGGGCTTCTGAGCCGCTGGCTGTTCCTTCAGCAGCAACGTTTTGCGTGGTTTCTGCTCATTCCGGCGCTGACCATCCTGATCCCACTTTTCCTGTTTCCACTGGCTGTCCTGCTGCGCAACAGTTTCAACTGGGACGAGCCTGGTGCCATCATGGTCGAGGATTTCATCATCGACAACTACGTGAGAATCCTGACCGATGTCTATTATGCCAGCCTTTTCGGCAACAGCATTCTGATCGCGGTCGGAGTGGCTGTACTGACACTCATCATTGGCTATCCATTTGCCTTCTTTCTGGTGAGGTGGGCCGGAAAGAGGCGCAATCTCCTACTGTGGATCATTTATACCCCACTGATAGTCAGCGTTATTACGCGCGTTTTCGGCTGGATGATCATTACTGCGGACAGTGGCCTCATTAACAATCTTCTTCAGGCAACAGGTCTGACTGATCGGCCCGTTCACATCCTGTTTGAGGTCAGTGGCATGGTCATTGGCATGGTCCACCGGTATCTGCCTCTCATGATTCTGCCCCTTGCCAATTCCATCGCGAAGATCGACATGCGAATTCTCTTGGCATCCACGAGTCTGGGAGCGGGCACATCGGCAACATTTGCGCGGGTGGTTATCCCCTTGAGCCTACCCGGTATAATCGCCGGACTGCAACTCGTCATCGCCGTCGTTCTGAGCGACTTTGTCTTGCCGATACTGCTTGGCACACCACGATTCCGGATGTTGGCGCCAGCGATTTACGACGAAGCGATAGCAAATGTCCGTTGGGCCAATTCCGCGACCATGGCCATCCTCATGGTCGCTGTAGTCGTACTGATCCTCCTATCGATGAACTTGGTCCTGCGCCGAGCGGCGCCCTGGGCGAAGAGTTTCTGACGGGCATGCGGCGGGCCCTCGCGACATGACCAGATCAGGTTCCCCTTATCTTGTTGCATATGTCGGACTGGTGACGGTCTTTCTCCTTGGTCCGATCGTCGTCGCGGTTATCTTGTCGTTCAGCAGTGTTTCGCAGCTTGTGTTCCCACCGCCAGGCTTGAGTTTCGAGTGGTACGAGGTGGCATGGGACAACCGCAAGTTCGTCGATGGTTTTGTCGTCAGCACGATCATTGCAACCATCAGCAGTGCCATGGCAGGTGTGGCGGGAACGCTGGCAGGGATCTCGATCAACAACTATCGATTTTTCGGGCGATCAGCCGTTCAATCCCTGGTCATCATGCCGTTGATCATTCCAGCGGTTGTGATCGGGCTCGGTTTGTTGCAGACCTTGGCGCCGGTGGGGATACGACCAGGTATCCTTGCGGCCTCGCTCGGTCACAGCATCATCGGCATTCCCTATGTCGTGTACCTGGTTCTGGCCGCCCTGTCAGGCTATGACATCCGGCTTGAGCACGCAGCGCAATCGCTGGGAGCGTCGCGCCTCAGGACGTTTCTGGACATCACATTCCCTGCTGTCAGGCCCGGGATGATCGCAGGTGTCGCGTTCGCCTTTCTGATGTCGTTCGACAATGTCGCGATGTCGATTTTCCTTGCGCGCGGAGATCCGTTGCCCCTACGCCTGATGCAGCATATCCAGTACTATGCCGACCCCAGTGTCGCGGCCGTATCGACCATGCTCGTAGTCATTTCCCTCGTTGGACTCCTCTTGTTCGGACGTATGTTGCGCAAACGCGACGTAGGGAACCTTGCTTGAGGCCAACATCGGCATTTTGCGATGCACGGGGTTTGAATCAACGGCGAAACCATGGTGAAGGGTGTCGGATGAACGCGACCTTCGATATCCATGAGTTGGGCAAGTTCGCGACTTGACCGGAAGCCCTCCCAGACTGGGCAACGCCGCCTACGCTAGATCATGTGAACTCGGGGGCCTTCGCCGACGGGGTGATTGAAATTGATGCCGGTGTGACGTTCCGCGGCGCTCAGCAGACGCCGCGCAGCAGCACCTGCCTCGCTCACGACGTGTTCCTCGTCGAAACTCACGAGTTTCCCATTCTCGACAACGACCCGGCCGTTGACCATCGTGAGTTTTGCCCTGGATTCGGAGCCACACATCAACAGGGCCGCAATAGGATCGCATGAGGCACCTACGTAGGACACGTCTCGAAGGTTGAAGGCAACGATATCGGCGGACATTTCCGGGGCGAGGTAGCCGATGTCGTCGCGACCGAGAATGGCCGCGCCGTTCCTCGTGGCCATGAGGAGCGCCTGATAGGGTGTCATCCACTCCATCAGCGGGTCCGAATCGTCAGGCGTGTTGACCCTATGCAGAAGGAGTCCGAGGCGTACTTCGTTGAGCATGGAACCGCTGTCGTTGCTGGACGCACCGTCGACACCGATGCCGACCCGGATGCCCTCCTTTTGCATGGCGGCGATCCGCGGGACTCGATAGCCCAGACGAACAATGGTGCGAGGGCAATGCGCAACACCGCAGCCGTTCGCAGCGAAAGCCCGCATCTCGTCGTCGTTCAGCTCAGTACAGTGGGCAAACCATGTTCCCGGCCTGAGCCAACCACTTTCAGCAAGAACGGCAAGAGGCTCCTTTCCGGTCAGTTGCCGCGAGAGGGTGCGTTCGAGTTGGCGCGGGAGATAGTGTGTGTGAAGACCGCAATTGCTTGAAATCGCGATTTCGGCAATTATTCGCATGAAATTGGGTCGAGCATAACTCACGCCTGTCGGCCCAAGAGCGATGCGCAGCATTGAATGGCGACTCGAATCGTGGTGGGCACGGATGGCGTTTTCGATGGCGGGTATCAACTCTTCATCGCGATCCTGCAGGCGACGGAGCCGTTTGCCCATGACTGGTGATAGCCGAGCGGCAAGATCGCCCTCCATGGTCGGCATCGAGCCGCGAACCAAATGCAAACGAATACCCGTATCTGCGGCGGCATTCACCTGGGAAACCACGAAGCCTCCATCTTCAGCGGGCATGAGGTAGGAATGATCCGCGGTTGTGGTGGCGCCTGTCAGAAGCAACTCCGCAGTCGCCGCCATGCTCGCCCAGTACAAGGCTTCCGGATCAAGCTCGGCCCAGAGCGGATACAGGCCTGCCAGCCAGTCGATCGCAAACGCCCGCTGTGTGGCCGGGATGCCGCGCGCAATCGACTGGAAGAAATGATGGTGGGTGTTGACAAGTCCCGGTATGACCACACAGCCGGTCAGATCGAGGGAAATGTCTGCGTGTTGTCCTCGCCATGGTTCGTTGCCGATTTCGACAATCCGGCGATCCCTGATGAGTATGTATCCCTGCCTATAGGCCCGATTTTCATCATCGCACGTATAGATGAAGTCGGCGTTTCGAAGGACGACGGTCGTCACGTACTCTCCTGCAATGCTGGTCTCCTGTCGACCTACCCGGCATAGGTTCCGGAACCCGGCCAGGGATCATTCATTCTCCAAGCAGCGTCGAAGACATGAATCTGATGCTGAACGCTGCGCAGGAAGACCCGCTCCAATTCCTCCAATTCAGTGTCGTTCAGGTTGCTGGCGCAGGTTTCGAGTGCTTCGACCAGGGCATCGACCTGCTTGCGCTGAAACGGTCGGCGGTAGTGATCGATCCATTTCCGATAAACGGCATGATGATTCGAGGTATCCCTGTCTTTCAGCCAGTCGCCAATCTCGGCGAAGCCCACGCAACACGGCAACGTCGATGTGAAAACCGCAAACGCGGTACCTTCATGCGCCGTGCGCACAAGATGGTTCATGTAACCCTCCCGCGCTTTCAGAGCGGCCCATCGGTCTGACGAGAAATCATTGCAGCCGATCTCCGCCAGCCAGTCCTCTTCGACATTTCCCTCGTCATAATCTGCGATGATCTTGAGAAAGGGTCTGAAATGTCTCAGATCATGGGTACCCAGTTTGGCGAATCCCATGAAGTAGACCCGGGAAAAATCGGCGAGGTAGGGAAGATCCTGGACCAAGAAGAACTGGAAGCGCTCCATGCTCAGGTCGCCTTTGTACATGCCTTCCAGCCATGGATGACGGACATAGGCTGTCCAGTTCTCTCCTGCATGTGATTTGAGCCGGTCGACGAGTACACCCATCCCTTGGTTACCTTTCCGGATCGCATCGGGATCCGCGTCGGTGCCTGTGCGGTCACAGTCAGCCAGATCATGGTAGGCAGCTCGCGCGGAGTTGTAAACACGCGGGGGCCCGGTCCGGCTCTTCATTCCGCAGGAATGCGGCCCTTGTATGGTGAGAGCGAGTGGCGGTTTTCCCTAGACGAAACTGGACGCCGCGAGGTGAGGTGAAACGAGGCCCACAGTTGCGTTGGACCGCCTTGTCAGGCGTTTCACGCGGCCAGGTATGTGCTGCAATGACAACGCAACGACGTTTCACGGAGCGGCCGGTCGGTGCGGTCGCGCAAGTTTGTTCCGCTTATGGCCCCTTGTCTGCTACGCCGAGGGGCAGGTAGGTGTCCTCGAGGAGGCGATTGGCGGCCTCGATGGTGGTGATGCCAGCGAGGTCAAGTTCCTTGACCAGGCGATCCTGGAGGGTGCCGAAGGCGCGCTCGGAGCGTACCCTCGCCTCGGGGGAGTAGGCGGCGATGTGCTCGATGCCGAGCTGATGAAGCGCTCGCCCGACCTGGGTGCGCCGCTCCCTGTCCACCTTGCCGCCGGTCTCGGGGGTGTGGAAGTCGTGGCTGCCGCGGTCGGTGTAGAGCGCCCCGGGCAGGCCCTTGGCCGTGAACACCTCCTTGAGCGCCCGGAAGGTGGACGCGGTGCCTTCCTCCTCGACCAGGAAGGCCGAGTAGATCTCGCTGGTGGCGTCGTCCAGGGTGACGATCAGGTCGAGCGGCATCTGACCGGACAGCCATGCGTGACGCGAGCCGTCCTGGTGCAGCATCATGCCGACGCAGGGCCTGCGCGGCCGCCGGCGGCGATGCGCCCCGCGTCTGGGCGCCCTGGCGACCAGGCCCGCCCGCTGCAGGGTGGTCTTGGTCCAGGTGTAGCTCAGGGTGAAGCCGTGACGGTCACGCAGATGATCGTGGAAGTGCTTCACCGTCCAGCCGACATGGCGGGTGCGATACTCCTCGAGCATCCACATGACCCGGTCCACCGGAACCCGCCGCGCCGAGGCCTTGCCGAGCCGGCGGTCGAACAGCCCCTCCAGACCTTCCTCCTCGTAACGCTGCCGGTAGCGCCGGAAGCTGCGCTCCGACATCCCCAGCAACTCCGCCGCATCCATCGCTGAAAGACGCTTCGTCTCGAAGCGTCCTAGCACATCCTGAAACTTCTCCATCCTTCGTTCCTGTAGCCATGCCGTCCGGTTCATCAAGGCGCTTCCTCACCGGGACACCCGACCGGACAACTCGCGTGCTGCCAGACCGGACAGAACATGTGCTGGCGACACGTTGACATGAACCACTTGGTCCATGTGCTTTGGTTGTAGTATCGTATGACCGTTGTCCTGTTAGCGCCTGCCGAATTCGGTCAGGTGGAAGATGAGTTGTGTGAGCAATATCAAGAACGGGAGACAAACTGTGAAATCGCAAGCTTCAAGACGGAACTTTCTGAAAGCTGGTGCTTTGGGGGGAGCCGCGGCGACGTTCGCGTCCAACCGTTGGATAGCGAATTCGCTTGCGTCAGAACCTCTCCGTGTGACCCATTACGGGGGCCCCTATGTCGCCCTGGAGACAATTGTCGGAGAAACGTTCGAAGATGCCGGATATGGATCAGTTGAATACGAACAGGATCAACCTGGTCTGATTATCAGCAAGTGGCAGGCGGATCCAGGCGATCCGATTTACGATATCGGCTTCATGACCCGTGATCCGACAGTCCGGGCGGGCAAATCCGGTCTGGCCGAGGTGCTGTCGGAGGCCGACATTCCGTTGCTGTCGGAGTGTATTCCGGGAACCCTCGCGCCCGGCGGCTATGGCGTGGCGATGGTCTTCGACGCGATTGATCTTGTCTACGACAAGGATGCCGTCGATGGCCCGGTGGATTCGTGGCTTGACCTTTGGCGCCCAGAAGTGAGCGGCAAGCTCATGCTGCCAACAGCGCCGCTGAACGGTATGGTAGCTGTTTTTCTTGTTACGATCGCGCGCGCCATGGGTGGCAGCGAGGAGACAGTTGACGAGATATTCCCGAAGGTGGCGGAACTAAGACCGCACGTGCGGAGTTTCTTCGGAGACCCGAACCAGGTCACGCAGCTCATGGAGCGGCGTGAAGCGGCGATTGCGCCTCAGTACAGCGCTCGAATTGGGCTGGCGATCGCAAAGAATGACTTCATTGCGCGGGCGACTCCAAAGGAGGGAGTGCCGTCGCAACCCTATGACCTGGTCATCTCCAAGGGTACTCATCAAATGGACCTGGCCAAGACGTACGTCAACTACACGCTTGAACGCGAGGTGCAGAAGGCGATTTGCTCGGCGATACCGCTGACACCTGCCAACAGCAATGTCGAGTTGGATGAGGAGTTTGCCCGGCTGATGATCCGAGATGCCAGCAGCCATTTTCTGTATGACTATGCCTATGTGGCGAGCAGGCAGGCGGAATGGACCGATCGCTGGGCACGAGAAATCGCAAGTTGACATTGAAGGGACTCCAGGCCTGCCGGCGTTCGGTCAGGTTCTGCCGACGTCTCCTTTCAAGTTGAGCGCCTGACGGGACCGCCGTTGTGGCGGGTTGGATCTGTGCCGCAGATTCTGGCGAGGTTTCGGAAGTCGATGATGTCCACGATCGGCTGATGAACATGATCGTTGTAGGTTGCGGTGAGACAACGGACACGCCGGTCCCGGTCGGACGCTGAGAGGCATCGGATCGTGGTGCCGAGTTGCGCGCTGCGGGCCTCGGTATCGGCGGTTTCGGGGCGCTACGAGGTGAAGCCAGCCTGCTCACCACGTGGCGCCGCGATCCCGCTACAAGCAGTTGGTCGACGCCGGGGAGCCGCCGTCGTTCCTGCCAGTGGAGGTGTTGCCCGGGCCGGCACTTGCGCAGACGCCTGAGGTATCGCCCGGTCGCGTCGAGATCGTGTTGCCGAGCGGCCACGGGGTGAGTACGTCGGGTTCGTTCGGCTCAGAGGTGCGGTGCCGGGTTGTGGGGGTGCTGGCGGGATGAACCCGCCTCCATCTTCGACAAGCGTCTGGCTCGCCTGCGGTGCGACCGACTTGCTCAAGTGGTTCCCGGAGCTTGCGACGCAGGCCGGGCAGGTTCTCGAGGCAGATTCGCAGAGTGGTCATCTCTTCACCTGTCGTGTCCGTCGAGGCGACCCAATCAAGATGTTCTGGTGGGACGGTCAGGGCACGTGTCTGTTCTCGAAGCGACTGGAGCGCAGCCGTTCCGATGGCCGAAGTCGGCCGACTATGCCCTCGCATGCATCAAGAGCTTCCGCTTAGAACTCCCGAAATCACCACTCAAACCACAACATAACGTTGCGAACCTACGAATTGCGGCAAAAGACTTGCATTCAACGCCAGACTTGTCGGCATCAGCCGGACGTTGATTCTCTGCGTACCGGAACAACTGATGCAATCTGCAATTTGCGGGATGGTCTCGGGGACGCCCCGACCTGACCGGAGAGGTTTGGTCGTGGAAGCGCGCGCAGCGAGCGGAGAATCCGGACTTCGGCCTCAAGGACGTTGCACGAGTGCGTTGACGGCGCCAACGGTTCTGACGAGTGCCAGCACGGACGAGTCTGGCACGCGGGATGAATTGATCCACTCGGTCCTCCTGACGCAACCTGCCGATGAAGACGACGAGGCAGCCGCTCTTGCAATCACAGCCTGCAAGGAGTTCGATTGTTCCTCGCCGTTCCAGAGAGTCGGAACCGGAGAAAGTAACGGGGCGAAGAGGAACCGTCAGGTGCTCGAAAACTCCACGGAAATCAATTCAGCATTGGAGAGGCAGAAGCAGGCATGCTGAAGCATCGGGTTGTCATAGTCACCGGCGCTGCCCGGGGCATCGGCCAAAGCATGGCGCTGCATTTTGCTCGGCTTGGCGCGAGTGTTGTCGCGACAGACCGTCTGAGTTGCGAACAGACAGTTCGCCAGATCAGGGATGCATCTGGAGAGGCTATCGAACAGATTGGTGACGTGACCTCGGCCCGTGACGCCTCGAAAATCGTCGAAACGTCCCTCGAGGCGTTCGGCCATGTCGACACGCTCGTCAACAACGCCGCGCTCTACGGAGGCATCCGCATCAGGGGATTTGAGGATATCTCCGAAGAAGAATGGGACAGGGTCATGTCTGTCAACGTCAAGGGTGTCTGGCAAATGTGCTGTGCAGTTGTCCCGCACATGCGTCGCCGAGGCCATGGTCGTATCATCAATGTTTCCAGCAATGTCATTTTCATGGGCAAGCCCGGTTTCCTTCACTATGTTGCCTCCAAGGGTGCTGTGTGGGCATTGACGAACGCCCTGTCCCGAGAACTGTCCGGGACCGGAATCACCGTGAACGGATTGGCACCGGGGTACACCACTACCGAAGCAACTCGCTCGATGGCGAGTTCGGAAATGGTGAGCGAACTGGAAACCGAAATCCTGCGGTCGCAGAGTGTCCAGCGGCTTATCGAGCCATCAGATCTGGTCGGTGCCGCTGTCTTTCTGGCCTCGGAGGCGGCGAACTTCGTGACCGGTCAGACCATTGTTGTCGATGGTGGCACGATCACTCGATGACGAAGACTGGTGTGACAGCCTCTGGCATTCTCGGACAGGCTGGACCGGACCATGACGGTTCTTGGCAAGTGTAGGCCTATTCCTCTGACTCGTTTCCCGTCGTCGTTCGGCAAAGCAGGTTCGAGAGAGGATCTGCGGGACGAGCCTCGTCCTCTCCCACTGGATTGGTCGATCTCTTGGCGACGAGATGGAGATTTGTGGTGGACGGAGCGACCAGCACCGCGCGCTCGATATCGGTGAGTCACTGCGGCCAGTCAGCTTGCATAGGCGGGTGGCGCCTTGAAGGCGAAGCCCTCGCGCTCGAGCAGTTGCGCGCTTTGTATGGTCACCAGATCTCCGTACGCGGGCCCTATGATCTGAACCCCGATCGGCAGCCCGGCGTCTCCGGTGCCGGTGGGAATCACCGTAGACGGCAGACGTGAAATGCCGGGCAGTCCAGACCAGAAAATCTGTTGCCAGTACGGTTGGGGCGCGCCGTCAACGTCGATCGTGCGATCCGCGAAGGGGCGATGGTCGTGGAGCATCGCCGGGGTGGCGGTCTGCGGCGCAAGTACGAGGTCGTAGTCCTCAAAGAACTTTTGCCAGGACCAGCGCAATCGATCCCGCTCGCTGTTGAGACCGAGCCAGGTCCGGTGGTCCATGGTCGAGGCGCGCAGCTCAACGGCCCTCTCGCTGTTGTCCTCGGGCGCGAGCGCGGCCGCCTCGCGCCGACTCGCTTCGAACGCCTCATCCGTGCCTTCGCCGGTACCGATGTAAGCATAAAGCAGGCGATAGTAGACGTCGTGGGAGTGGAAGCTATCGACGGGCCTGGCTTCAAAATTGACCGTTGCGCCCGCATCTCGAAAGGCTTGGGCAACGAGCTCTACGCGGCCGGCAATCTCTCGGGTTACCGGTGCCGCTTCGTCGTTGCTCCACACCGCGACTCGCAAGTCCCCGAGATTTCGACCGGCGAGTGTTGGCAGCTCATAGCGAATGGCGCTATCGAGCTCGTCTGGATGAGCCAGAAGCCGAAGCATTACTTCCAGGTCAAACGCTGAACGTGCCATCGGCCCCACAACAGCGATGTCCGGCTCCGAGATCATGTACGGCAAACCGTGACCGCGCGAAGGGACCAGCCCCCATGTCGGCTTGTGACCAAACACTCCGCAATAGTGAGCCGGCGTGCGGATGGAGCCACCGATATCCGAACCCATTTCGAGGATTGACAACCCTGCGGCCAGCGCTGCGCCCGAGCCTCCCGAAGACCCGCCGGGAGTACGCGTCAGGTCCCAGGGGTTGTTGGTAGTACCGTAAATGCTGTTGTAGCTCTGGATGTCGGCCAGCATGACCGACACATTGGTCTTGCCGAACACAACGGCGCCAGCCGCCTTCAGTCGCTTCACCGCTACCGAATCGGACTCTGCGATGTTGTCGGCATAATGCCCGACTCCCCAGGTGGTCGGTGACCCGGCCAGGTTGTATGCCTCCTTCACCGTCATGGGGATGCCGAGAAGTGGCCGATGCTCGTCCGGTGATTCGGTGATGGAAGTGGCCTGCGCCCGCGCGCCCTCTGCATCAAGCCAGCAAAGGGCATTCGTATCGGCGTCGATTCGTTCGATTCGAGCCAAACACTCATCGAGCAACTCTCGTGCACTTACCTTGCGAGCCTTGAGCTTGTCGGCGAGATGGATCGCGGAATCGAATGCTGTCATCGGGCTACTCCGGGCAGAGATCGAGGCGGAAGGCAAAGTGCATTATGGCGTGCTTCCTCAGAAGTGGACACACTTTGGAAGAAAGGTGAATGAGCTCTCAAAGCCCGCCAAGAATCATCCTGTAACTCTTGGACTTGACCCGGCCCAGAGACGTTGTGCTGTCTGGGATTGTCCGGGTTTCGTGGGCAGCCACGGACTTGGGCGAGCAGGGCGCAGTTGGATTGCGTCGGTTCGGGCACTCGACCCCTCCTCGACAGCGCTGCAGACTCGATACATGACTTGCGTGAACTCATGGGCATCCGCTCGGCCGACCGGGCCACTTGGGCGCCTGCGGCAACCTCGGGACTGCGTTCCAACATCTTCGACCTCGATGCCGGCACCCTGTGGCGAACCCAAGTCACCTTCACCGACGTGGAGGTCATGTTTCGCTAAAGTCCGAACTTGGCCTGCGTCCCATCTTCCACTACGCCGGAACCCGCAGACGATCGCCTACGAAACCCTTCGAGCGACAAAACGCGCCGACCTTCAGCGCCAACGCATCCTGCACAATCGCAGCATCTTCAGTGCCTGTAACCGCGCACTATCCAATGCAATTCAGGCTGCGGTAACCGGCTTCCGCGCCGGTCCGCAAGCCAAAATGACGGGCCGGGGTGTTCAATCCACCGCCGCCTGGACCCAGCTGGAGAACTCGTCGATGCGGATCAGCGTCGGTCGGTCGGCCTGCCAGGCCCGGCGCATGGCTACGGTCACGTCGCTCAGGCTGTCCGGTTCTTCGACCGCCATGCCATAGGCGCGCGCAAGCGCCACGAAATCGGGATTTTTCGGGTGGACGCCGATCTCCTCGATCCCCTGTTCGCGCATGAAACGGGCGATCTGCTTGAGACTCCCGTTGTCCCACACGATGACGGGGAGCGGCAGGCGGTGTTCGACGGCCGTCGCAAGCTCGGCCACTGTGAACTGGAGACCGCCGTCGCCGATCAGCACGGCGCCCGGTCGCTCCGGCGCGGCGAGCTGGGCGCCGATGGCCGCGGGAAGGGCGAAGCCCAGCGTTCCGAATCCGACCGGAAAGAACCACTGGCGCGGCCGGTTGGCCGGGAACAGCGAGTAGCCCGAATAGGCAATCTGCGTCATGTCGGTGAAGCAGAACCCGTTCTCGGGCAATGCGTCCCGGATCGCCGAAATCACCGGCTCGTGCAGGCGCTCCAGCTGTCCGAAGTCTGCGCGGCCGGCGCGGCGTGCCTCGGCGAGGGCGTCCTCGCTGAAGCCCGCCTTAAGATTGCGCCCTTCGAGGCGCTCGAGGATGCCTGCCAGCGACACGCCGGCATCGCCCAGAACGGCGACGTCGGGACGATAGTCGCGCGCCAACGTCTCGGCGTCGATGTCGATGCGCAGAAACGTCCCGTTCATGGGCAGGGTGTCCGAGGCCCAGACGTCGGGTTCCGCCAGTTCCGTGCCAATCGCCAGGACGAGGCCTGCCTCGCGGATGAAATGCTGCGTGCCCTCCTGGTCGAGCGTCATTTCCAGGGACAGGACATGGTCGGCCGGCAACACGCCCTTTCCCGCGATCGTGGGGATGACGGCGGCATCGAGTCGCTCGACAAGCGAGCGAACCTCGTCTGCCGCACCTGCCGCACCCCCGCCCACGATCATCACAGCTGGCCCGGCGGAGGCGATGAGTTCCGCAGCAGCGTCGAGCGTGGCAGCGTCAGGCCACGGCCTTCCCGGCAACGGCGCGGCGTTGAGACCGCCGTCCCAGGGTGCAGCCAGAACGTCGAGAGGAATGGAGATGTGGCAGGGGCGCGGTCGCGCGGAAGCAAAGTGCGCGAAGGCGCGGTGCACAAGTTCACCGGCCTGACGCGGCGTCATCGCGACCTCGCTGAACTCGGTGATCGGCGCGGTCACGGCCCGCTGGTCCCGAATCTCGTGGAGGCGGCCGCGGCCCATGCCCAGATCGTCCGTCCTGCCCACGGAGGAGAGGATCAGCATGGGCTGGGAGTCCGAATAGGCCTGTCCGATCGGAGTTGCGGCGTTCGTGATGCCAGGGCCGCTGATCAGAAGACAGACACCGGGACGGCCGGAGACGCGTGCATAGCCGTCTGCCATGAACCCGGCTCCCTGCTCGTGACGCACACCCACATGGCGAATCCCGGTCTCCGGCAACGCCCGGTAGAAGTCCAGCGTGTGAACGCCCGGCATGCCGAAGACCGTGTCGGCACCGTAGGCCTTGAGAAGATGGATGACCGCCTCGCCGGTTGTCAGTGACATGGTTGTCAGTCCCCCTCGTCCTGTTCACTGGCGACGGCAGTGAGCGTCGCCGAGAGTCCTTCAAAAAGGGAGCCAGTCTCGTCAGCCACGACCATCCAGGCGGTCCCGAGTGTGCGGGCCAGCCGGCGCTCAGCCGGTGTCCAGCCTGGCATGATCCAGGGCTTGCCGGCTCTGGTCGCAGCCTCGGCGATGGCAGCAAGGTCCGCCTGGTCGTCCGCGTCGAAGCGGTAGCCGTCGCGTCCCTGCGAGAGCGCGAGATCCGACGGTCCGACGAAGACCCCGTCCACCGTGTCCAGGGCCAGGATGGCCGCGATGTCAGCGAGTGCGGCGGCGCTCTCGATCATGGGATAGCAGTGCTGCCGTCGATTCTCCGCCGCATACCAGCCTTCGGGCGGTGCGTCGTAGGCGACCGTCCGGCCGCCGGCGAAGCTGCGTACGCCGAGCGGCGGGTACTTCGCCGCAGCACAGGCGCGCGCAGCATGATCGACGCTGCCGATATGCGGAATGATCACGCTGTCGCAGCCCATGTCGAGCGCCTGTTGGATGGGGATCGCCTCCGGCCCCAGGACCTTGGCATGGACCTCCACGCCCAGCGCCCGGGCGAAGACGATCAGCCGGTCCGTGCGTTCCAGATCGAAGACACCGTGCTCGATATCCAGCACGACGCGGCGGAAGCTGAGCCCGTGCGCAATCTCGACCATGGCCGTATGGGGCGTGGAGAGCCAGAAGGCGATTCCGGAGAAATCGGTCACGGCGCTACTCATCGGCCGGGATCGGACCGAAGACCTCCTCGATCAACGCGGTTGCGCCCGAGAGTGCGCCCAGCCGCTCGCCATTCCTGAGCGCCTCGTTGAAGGGAACCTCCTCGGCCTGTTCGGCAACGGCGTACTCCACCCAGACTTGAGCCTCCTCGGGCGGGAACACGACGATGCCGTTCTCGTCAGCTACCACGGCATCCCCCGGGTTCACCACGACGCCGCCGACCGCGATGGGGACGTTGAGTGCGCCGCCGTGGGCGAGCAGCCGCGTCGTGATAGGCGAGGGGCCTCTGCACCACAACGGCAGATCCATCCGTCTGATGTCGCCGAAATCGGTGGCGCGACCGTCGATAACCGTCCCCGCAACCCCGCGGGCCTTCGCGGCAACCGTGAGTGAACCACCCCAGCACGCGTGACGGTCGTCCCCGCACCGGTCGATGACCAGAACATCGCCTTCCTGCACGTAACCCAGCGCGTGGTGGAGCAGCGCACAGTCGGCACCCGGGATGCTCACTGTGACGGCCGTACCGGCAATGCGGCGGTCCGGAATCACGGCCCGGATATCGGGATCGAGGAAACCGTGAAGCCGGTCATGGCCGACAGTGGCGGTCTCGACCTCGGCCAGTCGCGCGGCGAGCTCGGCGTCGATCCGCTGGGGGAAGGGTCGGATGTCGAAGGTGGAGCCCATCGCTTGACTCGTCCCCACAGCCCAGGAGCAACGTCCGCGCGAGTGCGGCTAGAGGCCCGACTTGACGTCGTCGAAGATACGGATCACCGCCTCGCGTGTGTCGGGCGCCATTTCCTCGATAAAGGTCCCCTTGGCCATCATCGCGTCGGGATCAGCGATGCCGAGTTCGTCGAGCGTCTCCCGAGCCACGAGCGGGAAGGCCTTCGTGTTGGAATGACCGTAGCCGTACATCTCGATCAGATTCTTGCCGGCCTTCGGCGAGGTCCACGCGTTGATGAAGTCGTATGCGAGGTCCTGCATTGCCGGATCGCCGTTGCCGAGGGCCAGGCAGCACACCCAAGTGAGGATGCCTTCCTGCGGGTCCATGAACGACACGTCGAGACCCTGCGCCTTCAGGTTCTTGGCTGAACCGTTCCAGGAATAGGAGAGCACGATTTCGCCCGCTGCCAGAGCCTGCTCGATTTGGGTCGGATCGGTCCAGTAGAATCGCAGGTTGCCGTGAATGCGCCGCATGATGTCGGCGGCCTCGGCGATTTCGTTCTCGTCCATGGTGAAAGGGTGGACGCCGAGGATGAGCCCGCAGACCTGTGCGAAGGCGTCGGCGGAGTCGAAGAACGCCATCCTCCCGGCGTAGCGCTCGTCAAGGAAGAGGTTGTAGGAGTTCTCCATGGGCTCGACCAGGTCCGAGCGGTAGAGGATGGACGAGTTCCCCCAGTCGACCGGCACGCCAATGATGTCGTCTCCGTAGTGCAGCGCCTTGATCTCGCGCATGCTGGGGAAGACGTCGTTCCAATGCTCGAGACGGCTCGTGTCCACCGGACGGATGACCCCGGCGTCGGCCCAGCGTCCGATGCTGCTGGTGCAAGGATGTGTCACGTCGGTCGTGTAGCCGCCGCGCAACTTCTGCAGGGCTTCCTCGAGTTCGCCGAACATGCTGAACTCCGGCGAGGCGCCATGCTGGTCGAGATAGGCCTGGTGGAACTCCGGCAACTCGTAACCGGACCATTCGAAAACCTGGAGATCACTGCCCGCGGCGCGTGCCGGCCGCAGCGCTGCGGGAAGCATGAACGTGGTAAGGCCCGCCGAGGCGGCAAGCGACGCGAAGCGGCGCCGGTCGAGCTTGAGGTCGACGCCCCGGGGCGATGTGATTGTCGCTGACATGTCTGAAATCCTCCCTCGGGTTTCTCCTTCTCCACATATTGAGGCAAGTCCGGGCAATTGGACAGACCTTCCCCTGCAGGACGGACGCGATCCTTGCCGTTCATGCCCATCGGTCACCTGTGACGTCGAACAGCGTCGCCCCATGGCGTGCAGCCTTCCTCCGACAACTGTTCCGAGAGTTCTTCAACAGCGATGTCCTGCGACACGAATTGCGGCCTTCGCTGGACGACTCCCTTCCTCGTGAAGCATTGTGTCCGCACCGTGTGTGTTGGGATCGGCAAATGAAGAAACCGGGAAACGGATATGACGAATCAGGTCCCCCCGCCTGACGGGGAGGAGTCGGAGGTGCGGATGGACGCTCCGGTGACCGGCGACTTGCGGATGTCGCGCGAACAGATGCTCGAACTTGGGACGAAGGCGCTCGATCTCGTCGTGGAGCGGATCGAGAGTTTGCCCGGAGAGAATGCCTGGGAAGGCGATTTCCGGCAGGCGCTCGAAGACCAGTTGATGGAGGATCCGCCTGAGGAGGGTCGACCGGCCGGCGAGGTGGCCGAACGGGCGGCGCGCGACATCCTGCCGTACTCGACACGCCTGGATCACCCGCGCTGCTTCGGGTTCGTTCCGTCATCGCCCACTTGGCCTAGTGTCGTGGCGGACTTCATGGCTACCGGCTACCATGTCAACCAGTGCACTTGGCTGGTCGCGAGTGGCCCGAGCCAGGTGGAGCTGGTCGTCATCGATTGGTTCAGGCGCTGGATCGGCTATCCTGAGAACGCCGGCGGGCTCTTCACCAGCGGCGGCTCGGCGGCAAGCGTCGATGCCTTCGTGGCGGCGCGCGAGGCGGCAGGCCACCCCGAGCGCCCCACCATCTACATGAGCGACCAGAGCCACAGCGCACTCGCCCGTGCGGCACTGATTGTGGGCGTCCGGCGCGAGTGTATACGCAAGGTCTCGAGCGACGCGCAGTTCCGCATGGACATGGATGGTCTTGCCCGCGCCGTGGCCGAAGACCGAGACGCCGGGCTGACCCCTGTTGCGGTTGCCGCCAACGCGGGCACTGTGGGCACGGGTGCGGTCGACCGGCTGGCGGACCTGGCGGATTTCTGCAGCGCGGAAGGTCTCTGGCTGCATGTCGATGCCGCCTACGGTGGCTTCGCAGTGGTGACGGAGCGGGGCAAGCGGCTGCTGCGCGGGATCGAACGAGCCGATTCGGTCGGGCTTGATGCGCACAAGTGGTTCTTTCAACCCTACGAGGCCGGTTGCCTGTTGGTGCGGGACGAGAAGACGCTCAAGGACGCCTTCGCGGTGCGGCCGGACATCCTGCAGGACACGGTATGGGGGACGAATCACCCCAACTTTTCGGATCTCGGCCTGCAACTGAGTCGCTCGGCTCGTGCTCTGAAGGTCTGGATGTCGGTCCAGACCTTTGGCATGGCGGCGTTCCGGCACGCAGTCGCCAAGGGAATGGATCTGTCCGCGCGAGCGGAGACATATGTTTGCGAGAGCCCGGTTCTGGAGATCATGAACGAGGTCACGCTGGGGATCGTGTGCTTCCGGGTCAATCCGGCCGACGGCGGACATGACGAGGAGACACTGGACAAGGTCAACAGAACGGTGCTCGCCCGCCTGTTCTGGGACGATCCCGCGTTCGTGTCATCGACGCTTTTGCATGGAACGTTTGCGCTCAGGATGTGCATTATCAACCACACGACAACCTGGGATGACGTGCGCGAGACCCTGGCGGCGGTCGAGCGCTTCGGACACGACGCGCTTGCATGATGGCACGGTCCTCTGCCCTCCCAGCCGCCGCCGTTCTGAAGCAGAGGTCACCCGCCGGCTGTCTGTCTCATTGCCATATCCGCCTCGTGTCCTGACGCCCCCTCGACGCGAACCGACCGGCTCATGCCGCGATCAGCCACCAGTGCCGATCGATACGACCGGCTCCGCAATTTGTCTGATTGAAGCGGTGGCTTGAGTTGGGATTGTCAGGACGTCGATGGAGTTCGACATACTTTGCGGGCTGTTGGCGGTGCGTCTGGCCCGCTGCTTCTGGTAGGAGGATGAAAAGTGCCGGACAGCGCTGTACGTGCCGCCCCTCCACACCGTCGGAGTTCACAATGCCCAAACTCCTTTTCGCCTTCCTCACCTCGGTCGCCCTATCTTGTGGCGCGCACGCGTCGGGTTCCGTCATGTTCGAGGCCGAATGCCGCGAGGATTATGCAACCGTGGGAGAAACCACGGCCGGTCGCCTCTATTGCGACATCGACATCGTCGCAAGCGAAGGTGGCCCCTTCGTGGAGGGGAGTACAGGCAAGCTGTTCGGTTTCGTGAGCGTCCGGCAGGGCGCCGGCGACGACTTCCGTCTGGATGCTCTGATGGAGTTGCGGTTGCCTGGCGGGCTTCTCTATGGTCAAGCGCGCCGCGACGTTGGCGTGCTGCACCGGGGTGAAGGGCAGTTGCTGATGATCGGAGCCGAAGGCGAGTTCGTCGGCATCGAGGCCACCTGCACCTACACGGTCCTGCAAGGCGAGGTGCTGCTCATCGTCCACGACTGTGGGTGGCACCGGTCAAACCGTTGATTGGCCAGGATGCCCATGTTCGAGAAAGACGGTCGGTCCGCGATGTGTCTGAGCATCCTACGGCAGGTGGCCCGGGATCGGGCGGGCGAACCGATAGGTATCACACTGCAGGACGCAGCAAGCGGCAACCGGTTTCCTCGGCGACGTCGCCTGTGAGGCTCACGCCGGGGAAGGCTGTGCACTCAGGATAGGAAAGGGGCACCCACTCCATCGCCTGCGATGAAACAGACAGAATCATACATTGTCGGCGCGACTCCTCGCAGTGGAAGCACGCTCCTGTGCGATCTTCTCACTGAAACCGGAGTGGCAGGACAGCCCAATTCGTACTTCCGGCGTGAAGACATCTCCTGGTGGGCGGAGCAATTTGGCGTGTCGAGCGTGGATTGGCGCAACGAGCACGATTTCGATCAAGCCTACCTGGTAGCCGTACTACGGCGGGGCACCGATGGGACCCGGGTCTTTGGCCTGCGGCTGATGTGGGAGAGCGTTGCCGATCTGTCGAAGAGGCTCGACTCATTCTACCCAAGTCTGGACAGTGACAGCGCTCGATTCCGGGCAGCATTTGGAACACCGGTCTACGTGCATCTCTCCCGCGAAGACAAGGTTGCCCAAGCTGTCTCGCTTCTCAGAGCAGAACAAACCGGTCTATGGCACGTCAATGCCGACGGCACCGAACGCGAGCGGCTCAAGACGGGCGAGGCTCCTGTCTACAGCGCCCACGACCTGTCTAGGCTTGTGACAATGCTGGAGGAGCACGACCGGTGCTGGATCCGGTGGTTTCATGAGCAGGACATTGATCCTCTCCGCATCACCTATGAGAGGCTTTCAGCGGAACCGCAGGCGACATTGGAGATTGTCTTGTCGGCCTTCGGGATGGACCCGGTGATTGCGGAAGCTGTTGAGCCCAGAACCGCGAAGTTGGCGAAACGTGAGAGCCACGAGTGGGCAAGACGCTTCCGAGCGGAGCGATGCAGCCCGACCAAATGATGCTTCCGGCTTGTAGACGGCCTTGCGCAGAACGACGCACGCTTACTGCATGAAGCGGCGGTTCACGGTCGCCTTCACTTGAGGCCGCGTATTCAGATCGTCGTCGGAACTGTGTCGATGACGCGGATCATCCACTGCGCGGTCACGCCAACTTGTTGTTTCTGCGCGCAGTGTCATGGGCGCATCGTTGGATCTCCGCCCATTTGGTCGTGCAGATTCAAGCCGGCCGCGCGAAGTGTTCTTCGATCCAGTCGACGAAGGTCCTTGCCGCAGGCGTTTCTGCATACGTGGCCGGAGTCAGGAGGAAGTAGCCTTCGGGCATTACCAGGCTGTGATCGTAGGGACGTTCAAGCCGGCCCTCCGTGAGCAGACCGGCCACCAGCATGTCGTGGCCCATCGAGAGACCGCCGCCGTTCAGGGCCGCAGTCACTGCGACCACATAGGTTGAAGCGAGATTGACGCCCCTGTCCGGTGGCAGGGCGTGCCCCTGGGCCGTGAGCCATGCTTCCCAGTTTGTCGTCACGCCAGCGCAATCGAACAACGGCGCTGTCTTCCAGTCGCGGAATGCCGATTCCGCGTGTGGCGCACAGACCGGATAGGCCCTCTCCACGGCGAGAAGCCTCGCCGTGTCAGGCATCAACGCCGGGCGTCCGAAACGGATTTCAACTTCCGGGACGCCTTCCGCGTTCTGGGGATCCCAGATCGGCGTCGTCAGGTTGAGCGTCAGCCAGGGATGGACCTCCAGGAGGGTGCCGAGCCGCGGCGCGAGCCAGAAGGTCGAGAAGGCAAGGTTGCATCTCACCCTCAACTGGCGTCCGCGGTCGCCGGTCAGCGCACGGGTGCCGGCAGCGAGAACCTCGAACGCCTCCTGGACAATGGGGAGGTAGTTCGATCCGCCCTCGGTCAATTGAAGCGCCCGTGTCTTGCGGATGAAGAGAGTCAGGCCGACTGCGTCTTCCAGACTGTGCACATGCTGAGACACGGCCGACTGCGTGAGATTCAGTTCGGTTGCGGCCTGCGTGAATGAAAGATGCCGGGCGGCGGCTTCAAACGCGCGCAGCCATGTGAGTGGAGGCAGATTTGTCATGGATGACGAACTCCATGCATGACAAGCACATAAGTATTGCTAATGCTAGTGCCGGGAATTCATCGTTTGTCAACATCAAGGCCTCCGCTCAGGGTTCTCCGGGAACCCTGATGGCAGGTCGGTGGCGATGGACGTTCGACCCCGGTTTTCGAGAACGGTGGGAAGCCCGCGTCGGTCTGGTTGTCGCCGAACGGCGCGCCTCGATATCCACCTGACGATTACCGACCATTTCAGCCTGTCGGTGAACCGGGCGGGAACCAGGTTCCCGACCGACCCCAAGGCTGATCTCGATGAGGAGAGGGCCAGTCATGCAAGCTGAGATGACGGGGTCGGGTGCTGTGCCGACCAACGCCGCCTCAAGCGACGTCACGCTGGACCGGAAGACCCTGAAGTCGCTCGCGCGCCGCGCCGACGGCCCGGGCCTGATCTATCTCGCGCAATGGGGCGCCGCATTGCTTGTCTCGGGCTGCCTCGTCTGGCTCGCCCTCGGCACCTATTGGCTGTGGCCCGCGATGTTCGTCCATGGCGTGCTGCTGACCGTTCCGGCCTATGCGATCAGCCATGAAACGGCGCACGGCACGGCCTTTCGCAGCACCTGGCTGAATGAAGCGGTGCTCTGGATCAGTTCGCTGATCTACATGGAGGAGCCGCTGCACCGACGCTACACCCACGCCAACCATCACACCTTCACCTGGCATGTCGGCAAGGACAGCCAGATGCCGTTCGATACGCCGATGACACTTGGCGGCTGGCTGGTGGAAGTCTCCGGGTTGGGTCTGTTGCGCTTTCACGTGACCGTCCTGGCGCGCCTGGCGAGCGGTCGCTACTCCGACATGATGAGGACGGTGGCTCCGGTCGACGAACTTCGAAAGATGACGCGCAACGCCTGGGTCTTCCTCGCCGTCTACGCCGCCATCGGCGTGGCGCTGGCGTCGGGAGTCCACGGACTGCTGTGGTTCCTGGTTCTGCCGCGTCTCCTCGGAGCGCCGGTCATGCTCCTGTTCACGCTGATCCAGCACGTCGAGATGGAGGAGAATACGCCATCCATTCCCGACAGCACGCGGTCCTTCAGGACCGGCTGGTTGGGCAGGTTCCTCTACTTGAACATGAACAACCACGTGGAGCATCACCTCTACACGCAGGTGCCGTTCTTCGCGCTGCCGGCCTTGCGCGACGCGGTGGCCTCGCAGGTCCCCGCTCCGGACTCCGGATTCTTCCGCACCAACCAGGAGGTGTTCGCGGTCGTCCTGCGCCGGTCACTGGGCCTTTCGACCAGGGCGCGATCCATCCGCCAGGCGCCACATATGATCACAACCGGCGGCCCCAGGCGGCGTATCGCGCAACGGACCATGTAATGCGCCGGATCTACACCTATGGCGGCCAGCCGGCCACACGGAACCTGACGCTAGCCGACCTCAGAGCGAACAAGGCGTCCGGCATCAAGATGACGCAGGTCTCGGCGCTGAACGGCCAAGAGGCCGCGGCCTGCGAGGCGGCGGGCATCGATCTGATCACCATCGCTGACGTCGACATCAGTGAAGTGAGGGCGGCGGCGCCGACCACCTTCGTCACCGGCAGCCAGACCATGGTGCAGTACGTTACCGAGGACGAAGCGCTCGGCGCCGCCATACGTTGCGCCGAACAGGGCGCCGATGCGATCTACACGCCGCGTGGCCTGAGGACTGTCGAGCGGCTGGTCGGTGAAGGGTTGTGTGTCCAGGGCCATCTGGGCCTGGTGCCCCGCCTTTCGACACGCGTGGGCGGGCTGCGGATCATCGGCAGGACGGCAGACGAGGCCATGCGCCTGTGGGAGGACTTTCGCCGTCTGGAAGAAGCCGGCGCGGTTGCCGCCGAGGTCGAGTGCGTGGCCGTCGAGGCCCTCGTCGAGATCGGCAAGCGCAGCGGCCTTGTGACCCATTCAATCGGTGCCGGCTCCGGCGGCGACATCATCTTCTCGTTCATGGAGGACATCTGCGGCGATGTGGAGAACCCGCCGCGCCACGCCAAGGCGTGGGTCGACATGCTCTCGCTGCGTCGCGCCATGGCCGCTGAGCGCCTTCAGGGTCTCATCGGCTTTCGTGACGAGGTCAGGGCGGGGACGTTTCCACATGAACCCCATCAAGTCCCCATGAAGGCGGGAGAGCACGAGAAGTTTTGCGAAGCGCTGGACACGTGGCAGCCGGTACATCGGTGAACGACGCGGCCGACTACACAAAGGCCTTTGCCGCCAAACCCCTGCCCCTGACGCTGGAGCAGGCGGCCTGGATCACGCCGCCTGCCCAGGCGACCGATACCGAAGGCATGATCGACGTGCCGCGCATGCGCGCCTGGCGCCGCAACCGTCTGCGCGAGCAGATCGCCGTCCACGGTCTCGATGCGGTCATCCTGGTCGAACCGTTGGCGATCCGCTACGCCGCGGGCGTACGCAACTGCACGCTCTTTCAGATGCATGTCCAGGCGGGTTACCTCTTCGTGCCCGCCGACGGCCCGGTCATCTACTTCGACAGCCAGCCGGGCCGCGAGAGCGGCCGGCAACTCGAGACGATCGACGAGATCCGTGACGATCTCGTGCCGCTTTCGTACATGTTTTCCGGCTACCGGCAGCAGGACATGGCGCGCACATGGGCCGCGCAAATGGGGGATCTGATTGCAAGACACTGCGGTAGCGGTGCCAGGATCGGGATTGATCGCACGGGCTTTCACGCGGAGCAGGCCCTGGTCGATCAAGGTGTCGCCGTGGTCGACGCGGCACCGGTTCTGGCCCATGCCCGCAAGATCAAGTGTCCGGAAGAGATCCTCGCCATGAACCTGGCGCTGGCGGTGGCGGAGGACGGCATGAGCCGAATGCGCACGGCATTGCGCAACGGGGTCTCGGAGCAGGAGCTCTGGGCGCTGATGTGGCGTGCGTTGATCGAACAGGGCGGAGAATGGCTCGACTACCGTCTGCTTGCCTCGGGGGAGCGAACCAATCCGTGGCAGCAGGAGGCATCGAGCCGGACGATCCGGGCGGGCGATCTTGTCGTGTTCGATTGCGGGCTGGTCGGTCCGTTCAGCTACGGCGCCGATGTCAGCCGCGCCTTCCGGTGCGGACCAGGACGACCGAGCGACGACCAGAAGAAACTCTACACGCTCGCCTGGAACGAGGTGATGCACAACACGCGGTTGCTGCGGCCTGGAACATCGTTCCGGGATTTCATGGCCGACCGCTACCTCCAGGAGCCCGGCTTCGGCGACCAGCCCTATCCCTGCGCGGCGCATGGACTGGGCATGGCCGACGAATGGCCGGTGATTCTCCATTCCCCGGAACACCGGGATCACTACGACGGGGAGTTCGAAGCCGGCATGGTGATCTGTGTCGAGAGCTATGTCGGCGAAATCGGCGGCCTCGAGGGAGTCAAGCTGGAGGACCAGGTCCTCATCACCGGATCGGGGCCAGTCGTGCTGTCGCGCTACCCGTACGAGGAGACGCTTCTGCCCCATGACATCTGAGCGAGGAAACGGGCGATGAGCGAATGGATCGAGGTCTGTCCTGCGGGCGACATCGACGAAGAGGATCTCATCCGCTGGGATCACGATGGCCGGTCATTCGCGATCTACAACACGCAGAAGGGATTCTTCGCCACCGACGGGTACTGCACCCACGAGCAGCAGCACCTCGCGGACGGTCTCGTCACCGGCACCGTCATTGAATGCCCGCTCCATCAGGGGCGGTTCGACATCGTCACGGGCAAGGCTCTCCGTCCGCCCGTCCGCGTTGCCCTGGGCACCTATCCCGTCAAAGTCGAAGACGGCATCGTCTTCATCCGGCTCTGAGACGGATCTGGCTCCCCGATCTCCGGCCAGGCACCGGTTGGGCATGCGGTTCGTGGTCGGAGCGGTCAGGCGCCGATCGCCATGCCGGCCTTCAGTCCGTCGAGCACTGCCTCCTCCGCCGTGCGCGGCGAGAGTGCATCACCGATCACATGCATCTCCCCTGGCCACCCATCCAGTTCGTCGGCAAGCGCCGCATCGCTTGACGTACCCTGGCACAACACCAGGGTCTCGACTTCATCGCAGATGATCGGGTCGTCGGTGACCGTGTGCTGCAGGTAGACGGTATCGCGGTCAGCGCCGAACAGCCGGACGTAGGGGATGACCTCGACGCCAAGCCTGGAGATCTGGCCGATCCAGTGGTCGCGCACCGCCTCCTGGATGTTCTGGCCCGGCACCATTCCGGTGACCGCGAGGCGCACATGGCAGCCGTCCCGTGCCAACCTTTCGGCCAGGCCCAGACCGATCCAGTCGTTCTTCCAGTCAGCAACCAGCACGGAACTGCCGACGTTGGCCTCGCCCCGAATGACCGACCAGGATTCCACAACGTGGGCTTCGTCCTCGCCCTCGACCGCGGGCCGGTAGGGTTGCCCGCCCGTTGCGACGACCGCGGCGTCGGGACCGGCATGGCGGATCACGTCGGCCGTGACCGTGACGCCGAGTTCGACGCGTACTCCCGCCAGCTCCATCTCGCGGGCAAGATTGGTCACGATGCCGCCAAACTCGGCGCGTCCGGGAAGTGCCTGGGCCAGCAGGGCCTGCCCGCCGAGCCTGCCGGAGCGTTCGTAGAGCGTCACGTCGTGGCCGCGCTCGGCGAGCACCGCGGCGGCCTTCATGCCGGCCGGACCGCCGCCCACGACCCAGACGGTCCTGCGCCGGCGTGCCAGTGGCTTGGCGTGGCCGAACGCGAGTTCGCGTCCGGTCTCGGGGTGCTGGATGCAGGAGACGGCGTGATACTGCAACCGATGGCCGATGCACGCCTGATTGCAGGCAATGCAGCTGCGGATGTCGTCGACTCGCCCGGCCTCGGCCTTTGCGGCGAACATGGGATCGGCGATCATGCCGCGCACCAGGCCGACCATGTCGGCCTGGCCGCGGGCGATAATGTCCTCGGCAAGATGGGGCTGGTTGATTCGCCCGGCCACGAGCACCGGAAGCGACAGATGCTGCTTCAGCGCTCCTGCACAGGCTGCGACGTGACCCGGCTCGATCGCCATGGGCGGGACGACATCGACCCAGCCTCGCGCGGTTCGTGTGTTGCCGCCGATGACGTTGACATAGTCGACGAGGCCCCGGTCCTCGAGCGTCTGGCAGACCTCCAGCACCTCGCCGGACTCCATGGCGCCGGGTGTGGCGTCCGCATCGCTGATCCTGACACCGAGGATCGGGTCGCAGCCGATGCTCGCCCGGGCGGCCTCGAGGATCTCGACGAGGAACCGCATGCGATTCTCGAGACTTCCACCGTAGGCATCGTCGCGCCGGTAGATCCGGGGGTTGAGAAACTGGGCGATCAGATAGCCCATGCTTGCCAGAATCTCAACGCCATCGAGGCCACCCTCGACGACGTGCCCGGCGGCCCGCGCATAGGAGTCGACCAGTTCGGCGAGCAGCGCCGGTGTCGCCGGCGTCGGCATGAGACTGTAGCGTTCGAACGGCACCGCTGACGACGAGATCGCCGGACGGCGCGCACCGTCGATTGTGGCCCGGGCGGCCGCGCCCGGGTGAAAGAGCTGGCCCAGGATTGCACATCCGTGACCGTGAACGGCGTCTGCCAGGCGCCGGAAGCCCGGCACGATGCCCGGCTCGCCCGCCAGCAGGTATCCGGCGGCGATATCGAAGCTGGGATGCATCGACATGCCTTCGATGACGATCATGCCGGCGCCGCCCCGGGCGCGCGCCTCGTGATAGGCGATGAGGGCGTCCGACACCCGGCCCCGGTCGCCGAGCGACGTGCCATGAGCCGGAAAGAACAGCCGATTCCGGATCCGGTGGCCGCGAATCTCGAATGGCTGGAACAGATGCGGGAAGACCGACATGGCCGATGTCCGTGACGCTCGGGCCGCGAGGTTGGCGCAATGCAGCTTGATGCCACGATCACTGCCTGTTGTATACTCTTCGGTGGACTCGATCCCGGATCTCCGCCATGAGCCATCGGGTTGTAGGACAGTGCTCGGCCTGGGACGACGTGGAGGCGATTGCAGGTGCGAACGCCCTGGACGCCATGCATGGACCGGTCGAGACGGCGTCGGCACTGCCCAACGTCTGCTACACGAGCGCGGCATGGCAGAAGCTTGAATTCGAACGCCTCTTCGCCCGAAGCTGGTTTGTCGCGGGCTTCGTCCAGGATGTGCCGGCGTCTGGCGATGCCATGCCGGTCGAGGCGTTCGGGACGCCGCTGCTCGTGCTGCGCGACCTGGATGGCGGGATCCGCGTCTTCCACAACGTGTGTCCTCACAGGCGCACGGTGCTGGTGACCGGGAAGTGCTCGGGGCTTCAGGAACTCGCTGGCCCCTGCCGCGGCTGGGCCTACGATCTCGACGGCTCGCTCAGAGGCGCTCCGCCCTTCGATGGCGGCAACCATGACGACAATGCGCCCGGCCTCATGCCGGTCCGTTCGGAGGTCTGGCACCACTGGATCTTTGTCAACCTGGATGGCAGGGCGCAGGCGCTGGAGGACTACCTGGCACCGGCGGCAGCCCTCGTCCGCAACTACGATCTCGGGGCAGCACGTTATGCCGGAACGGTGCATTTCGAGGTCGCGGCCAATTGGAAGTTGGCGCTGGAGAACTACATCGAGCCCTACCACGTCTTCTCGGCCCATCCGAGGCTGCACGACTTCGTTGCGATGTCGGAACGGATGCCGAGCCGAATCGACCGCCACGTGATGTGGAACCGCTACGACTTCAGGGCCTCGGAGCCTGGACGGGGCGAAGGACTGCCCTACTTCCCGAACCTGTCGCCCGAGGCCGCCCGCCAGGGCGTCTGGTTCATCCTCCCCACGGCCTTCGGCGTCGAAGTCTATCCGGACCACGCGGCAAGCTTTCATGTCGCGCCGGTTGCTCCGGACCGATGCCGCGAGCGCATCGATGTCTACCTCGTCGGCGAGGCCGCTACCTCGCCGGACTGGGCTGACGGGCGTCAGGCCGTGCTCGACATGTGGGACGAGCTCAACCACGAGGACATAGGCCTCATCGAGAGCATGCAGAGGGGCCGGATGTCTCCGGCCTACGATGGCGGCAGCCTGTCGGCCTACTGGGACGAAGCGCCTCTCCATCTCAGCCGCATGGTTATCGAAGGCATGCGCTGAACCTCGTTGCTCCTTGTCGCCGCCCGGAGGTTCGAGTATCGAATGATGCCTGATATCGACTCCGAGGATCCGGGATCAGGACATTCGACGTGCGTGCAGCTTCGACTCCCTCTGCTACCCAACTCCGACCGGTGTCGGTCGGCATGTCCGGGACGGCGGGTGTGGTTGATGCCGTCCCGAAGGACCGGGTTCAGACTTGCGTGGACAAGTGGCACCGGGTGCACGTCACCGGTCGAACCGGAAGAGGCATTCGGGCGGCCAAGGCAAGCTGGTCGCCGAACGAACCCGATTGCAACGCAACCATCCGGACCCGAAAAAGGGGGGATCATGCGCGTCAGAAAACTGAGAATCAGTGTCATCACCGTGGCTGCCGTCATCATGGCAGGCAGCCTTACCCAGGCCTGGAGCGCCGAATCCCACCCCGTCACCGGCGAAGCGTTGTCGGACGACCAGACTTTCACCTATCGCCTGCTCGACCAGTTTCCGACCATCGATCCGCAACTCAACCAGGACGTGTCGGGCTTTCACGTGATTCGCGACCTCTTCGAAGGTCTCCTGAGCCAAGATGCCGAAGGCAGTCTCGTGCCCGGGGTGGCGACACAGTTCACGGCGTCGGACAACAACACGACTTACACGTTCACCCTGCGCCCGGATGCCAGGTGGTCGAACGGCGATCCGGTGACAGCGCATGACTTCGTCTATGCATGGAGACGGGCAGTTGATCCCGTCACCGCCTCTCCCTACGGCTGGTACCTTGAACTGACCCAGATCGTGAACGCTGCGGATATCCTGGCTGGCGAGAAGGACCCTGCCGAGCTTGGCGTGCGTGCCGTGGACGATCACACCCTCGAGGTCAGGTTGTTCGCGCCGCTGCCTTACTTTCCGGCCATGACGACCTACGCGACGCTGTTTCCGGCGCACCGCGCGACCATCGAGGCTCATGGCGCCAAGTGGACAGCGCCCGGGAACATCGTCTCCAACGGTGCCTATGTTCTGAGCGAACTGGTGCTGAACGAATACCACAGGCGCGTGAAGAACCCGGAGTACTGGGCTGCCGACAACGTGATCATCGAGGAGGTGACAGGCCTTGTCATCAACGACGACAACCAGGCGCTGACCCGTTATCGCGCCGGTGAACTTGACCACCTCCAGCCCCTGCCTGCCGGGCAGTATCCGGCGCTCAAGGAAGAAATGCCCGATGAGGCAACCAGTGTTCCGCGTTTGTGTTCCTACTACTACGCCATCAACCACTCAGAGAGCGGCCATCCTGCGCTCAAGGACGTGCGCGTGCGCAGGGCGCTCAGCATGGCCATCGACCGCAACGTGATTGTCGAACGGCTCCTGAAGGGTGGCCAGTGGCCCGCCTACAACTTCACGCATCTCAAGACTGCCGGCTTCGAGATGCCCGAGATTGCCTATGCGTCGCTCGATCAGACCGAGCGCGACGACGAGGCCAGGCGCCTCATGGCGGCCTCCGGCATCGAGGACCTGACGCTGAGGCTGATCTACAACACTTCCGAAAGCCACAAGCAGATCGCCACGGTCATCAGTCAGATGTGGAAGCAGAAACTCGGCGTGACGACGGAACTGGCCAACTTCGAGTGGAAGACCTACCTCAACATCATGGACAATCAGGAGTTTGATCTGGCCCGTTCAGGCTGGTGCGGCGACTACAACGAGGCGTCGACCTTTCTCGACCTGCTCACCACGACCCACGGCGCGAATCGCGGCAAGTACTCGAACCCTGACGTCGACGAACTCATGAATGCCTCGAAGACTGTCGCAGACCCGGGCGCGATCTACGCCGAGGTCGAGCAGATCCTTGCCGAGGACATGGCCATCATCCCGATCTATCACTATGCGAACACCTTCCTGCTCTCCAGCGACATACGGGGCTGGCCCTATGACAACGTCGAAAACAACTGGTACTCGAAGAACCTCTTTCGCGTAGCGGACTGATCGAAAGCCCGCGGAACGTCCGGCCGCCGGATGATCTACTACGTCGCCAGGCGTCTCGCGGTCGCCGTGCCGACGCTCCTCATTCTCATCATCGTTTCCTATGTCCTGATGTATGCTGCGCCGGGTGGACCGTTCGACACCGAGCGCACGCTGCCGCCCGAGGTCATGGCCAACCTCCAGCACAAGTACGGCCTCGATCAGCCACTCGTCGTGCAGATCTGGCGGTATGTCGTCTCCATCGTCACCGAATTCGATTTCGGGCCGTCGTTCCAGTACACGGACCAGACCGTCAATGACATCATTCGCCAGGGCTTCCCGGTGACGTTGACCTACGGAGCGTGGTCGTTCCTGGTGGCCGTCCTGGCGGGCGTCTCGCTGGGAATCGCGGCGGCCGTCTGTCACAACACCATTCTCGACTACCTCTGCGTCGGAGTTTCCGTCGGCGCCCAGGTCCTGCCGAACTTCGTCCTCGCGCCGGTTCTGACCCTGGTCTTCACGCTGTGGCTGGCCTGGCTTCCCGGCGGGGGCTGGCAGGGAGGATACTGGCCCTACGTCGTCATGCCGGTCATCGCGCTCTCGACGTCGTTCATGGCCTCGATCGCCCGCATGACCCGCTCATCCATGCTGGAGGCGCTGAACGCCGACTTCATCCGCACAGCCCGGGCCAAGGGTCTGCCGATGCGCCGGATCGTGATCCGTCATGCGCTCAAACCCACCATGCTGCCGGTGATCTCTTATCTCGGGCCGACGTTCGTCGGCATGATCACCGGCTCCGTGGTGATCGACGTCTTCTTCGCGACCGGTGGAATCGGCCAGTTTTTCGTCAACTCGGCGCTGAACCGAGACTACCCGGTGATCATGGGGATCACCATCCTGGCCGGCGCTCTCACCATCGCCTTCAACCTCGTGGTCGACCTGCTCTACGCCTGGTTGGACCCTCGCATACGGTACTGACGTGTCGCCGTTTCTCTTCGGCCGCCGCACCATCCGGACCCTGGCCACGACCGGCGCCCCGGATACATCCGGCGGCCGCTCGCTCTGGCATGATGCCCGTGGCCGCTTTGTCCGCAACCGGGCTGCAATGGCGAGTCTGGCGATCCTCTGCGTCCTTGTACTCTTTGTGCTTTTCGGTGATTTCCTGGCGGCCTGGTCCAACGAGGAGATCGACTGGGCCATGCTTGGCAACGTCGCGGAGGAGGGGGGTCCCTCGCTTGCGAACGGCCACTACTTCGGGGTGGACGAACTGGGCCGTGACCTCTATGCGCGCACGGTACAGGGAACCGGGATATCGCTGATGGTCGGCGTCCTGGGAGCACTGGTCTCGATGGTGGTCGGCACCCTTTACGGGACCATTGCGGGATATGTCGGCGGCGCGGTCGATAACGTGATGATGCGCATTGTCGATGTCCTGATGGCCATTCCCTACATGTTCGTGCTGATCGTGTTCATGGTCGTGTTCGGCCGCTCGATCCTCATGCTGTTCGTGGGCATCGGCCTCATCAGCTGGCTCGACATGGCGCGAATCGCACGGGGGCAGACGCTGTCCATCAAGAACCGGGACTTTGTCGAAGCCGCCGTCGCGATCGGCGTCAGACCGGGGAGGATCATCCTGCGCCACATCATCCCCAATCTTCTGGGCGTGATCGTGGTCTATGCGACACTTCTCGTTCCTTCGATGATCATCTACGAGAGTTTCATCAGTTTTCTCGGTCTCGGCGTGCAGGAACCCGCTACCAGCCTGGGCGCGCTCATCAGCGACGGTGCGAGCCAGATGCAGTACGGCACGCTCTGGCAGCTCCTGTTCCCCCTCTCCTTCTTCGTCACCATGCTGTTCGCGTTCTTCTTCGTGGGCGACGGTCTGCGTGATGCGCTTGATCCCAGGGACCGCTGAGCCATGACCCTGCTTCAGGTTCGTGATCTGCGCGTCTCGTTCCAGACAGGCGACGGCACGGTCGACGCCGTGAACGGGGTCGACCTCACGGTCGCGGCCGGACAGGCGATTGCCGTGGTCGGCGAGAGCGGTTCGGGCAAGAGCCAGATCATGCTTGCCGTCATGGGCCTCCTGGCACGGAACGGAACGGCGTCGGGTTCGATCATGTTTGACGGCACCGAACTGCTTGATCTCGACGAGCGCGCGTTCAATCGAATTCGCGCGCGCGAGATCGCGATGATCTTTCAGGATCCCATGACGGCGCTCAATCCCTACATGAGAATCTCGCACCAGATGACCGAGGTGCTGACACTGCACAAGGGCATGAGTCACAGCGCGGCTCTTGGCGAAGCGGTCCGTTTGCT
This sequence comes from Alphaproteobacteria bacterium, assembly GCA_965207785.1. Taxonomy (GTDB): domain Bacteria; phylum Pseudomonadota; class Alphaproteobacteria; order SP197; family SP197; genus SP197. The sequence goes on from CBDBNO010000012.1 coordinate 949,492, forward strand.
CGACGCCATGGAAGTGCCCGAGGCCCGTACCCGCATCGCCATGTATCCGCACGAGTTCTCCGGAGGCATGCGCCAGAGGGTGCTAATCGCCATGGCGCTGCTCTGCCGTCCTCGCCTGCTGATTGCCGACGAACCCACCACGGCGCTGGACGCCACGGTCCGCGGCCAGATCATGCGCCTTCTCGGGAACGTGAAGTCCACGTTCGACACTGCCGTCATCCTCGTCACTCACGATGCCGGCATCGTCGCGGGACACTGCGACGAGATGGTCGTGCTCTATGGTGGCCAGGTGATGGAAAGCGGTCCAGTGGCACAGACATTTGCTGCACCGCTTCACCCCTATACTCACGGTCTGCTGGACGCCGTTCCGCGGCTCGACCGCGACGACAAGAGGTTGCGAGCCATTCCCGGGGATCCGCCTGGCATGCACCGACGTCCTGGCGGCTGTCCCTTTGCCGCGCGTTGCCCGCGGGTGGACGGGCGTTGTCATCATGTCAGACCCCCGGACGTCAGTCATGCGCCGGGCCGGCGGGTGGCCTGCCACTGGCCTCTGGGTGGTGCGGGGTGAAGGTGCCCCTTCTCTCGGTGCGGAATCTTTCGGTCACCTTTCGCGTGCGCCCCGGGGGAAGTCCCCCGTGGGCCCGGCCGAAGGAGCTTCAGGCTGTGCGGGGCGTTGGATTCGATCTTGCCTCGGCCGAGACGCTCGGCATCGTCGGCGAGAGCGGATCCGGCAAGTCCACCCTTGCCCGCTCCCTGATCGGGACGGTCCCCGCCACAGGGGGCAGGGCGCTCTGGAAAGGCAGAGACCTGCTGGCGTTGGATACCGGGGAGCGCCGGCTCCTGCGTCGCGACATGCAGATGATCTTCCAGGATCCCCTGGGGGCGCTGGATCCCCGCATGACGGCTGGCGAGATCATTGCCGAACCTCTCGTGACCCATGAAACAGACCTGTCGAGGCGCGAGATCACGTCGCGGGTGAAGGCGTTGCTTGAGAGGGTGGGGCTGCTGCCCGAGCACATCAACCGCTATCCGCACGAATTCTCCGGCGGCCAGTGCCAGCGAATCGGCATTGCGCGTGCGCTCATCGTTGAGCCGAAGCTGCTGATCTGCGACGAACCCGTCTCGGCGCTCGACGTCAGTGTGCAGGCCCAGATCGTCAACCTGCTTCGGGACCTGCAGCGCGACCTCGAACTGTCGCTGATCTTCATCTCCCACGACCTCGCGGTGGTGAAGCACATCGCTGACCGCATCCTGGTGTTCTATCTCGGCCGGGTCATGGAGTACGGTGCGACACGCTCTCTCGTTCACGACCCGCGCCATCCCTACACCCGGGCCCTGATCGCGGCGACGCCGGTCCCTGACCCCGCGGTCGAACGCGGACGCCCTTCCGCCGGTCTCGAGGGCGAAGTGCCGTCACCCCTGTCGCCGCCATCGGGATGCGTGTTTCGCACCCGTTGTCCCGTGGCCCGTCAATCCTGCGCCAAGGCTGTTCCGGCGCTCGACGAACACGACGACGGTCGCTTCGTGGCCTGCCCCTTCGGCTGAGACGGTTTCACGAACGCAAGGCGCCGAATGTGCCTGACCTCATTGACGCGAGGCGCCAGACGTCAGGACTCCTCTCCCATCGCCCGCAGGAGACCCTTGACCACGGCCGTCGCGTTGTCGGCCGCCAGGCCCAGGAAGACCTCCAGCTGGTTCGCGCCTTCGCCGCCACCGGCGAGATCCGAGAGGCTGCGCACGGCAATAAAGGGAATGTCGTTGGCGTAGGCGACGTGGGCGACGGCAGCGCTTTCCATGTCCAGCACACGCGCGCCGAAGGTCTGAAACGTCCAGGCGCGGAAAGCGGCGTTGTCGACAAAGGCGCTGCCGGAGACCCCGGATCCGCCGATGACGATCCTGGGATTCTGCTCAAGGCACGAGCCTGCCGTCGTGCACTGGCCAAGTGCCACCTTGCCCGCCATGGAACGGGCCGCGGCGAGCAACTGGTCGTCTACCGTGAACCAGAAACGTGTCTCGGGATGCTCCACCCCGGGGCGGAGCACGGTGACCGAACGCGGGAACATCATGCCGAAGTGTCCGTACGGGTACTCGAAGAACGGAATCGTTGCCCAGCCGTCGTCTGTTTCACGCGCGAACAGCATCTCCAGATACTGGCCCCAGCGATCCGCGATCACGACATCGCCGATGTTGAGGTCCGGATCCACACCGCCGGCGATCCCGGAGAACACCATCTCCTTGATGGCGAAATGGTCAATCGCCAACTGCGTCGTCATCGCCGCGTTGACGATGCTGATTCCGCTCAGGAAGAGCACGACCTCGTGCCCTTCCAGGGTGCCCGTGCTGAAGATGACGCCGTTCACCGAGAACTCCGATGTGTCTTCCAGGTCGCGTTTCAGAATCGCCAGTTCCGGCGCGAAAGCCGAGATGATGGCGACGCGCGGTGTCTCGTCCCTGATTGCGTGCGCTTCCGCCGACCGGAGCGGGACGACAGTGAGAAGCAACAGGGCGCCAAGACCGGCGATCAGGGTCCGGCGGGCGCCGGGAATGAAACGGCAGGCTGGCATCATCGCGAATGTCCCTTGGCGTGAAGTGGTCCGGACCGGTAGGGCGGTGTGACGTCGTCCGAGTGGGGTCTGACCGCAATCTCCCATGGATCACCACGTTCACTCCAGGGGCGGTCCGACGTCATTGTGAATGCGGACCGATCACTCCGCAGGAATCGAGAAGACGATGATGTATGCGAGGACGAGGGCGAGCGTGATGAAGAGGCATGTGTCGACAAGCCTTGTCCTCGAACGCTGTGAAGAATCCCTGCAACAGTAGATGAGGGCGAGCAGTGTCTGCAGGAGGTAGTACGCCGCGAATGCCCTGGAGGCGAGGGCGACGATCTCGAGCAGGTTGACCGCCCAGACGAGAAGGACTGCGGCGATGGCGATCGAGACGTAACCCACCCTGGCCGAGAGATGGCCGTGGCTGTTCTCGCGCAACAGGCCGCCTCCGCCTCCCATGTCGGCCACCGCCGCACTGAACTGGCTCGTCAGTGCGGCGATCATCAGCATGACCGGCAGGATCAGGGCCACCGGCGCCACAGCGTCGACAATCTGCGCAAGCCGGATGTGGACCAGGTCCATGCTCTGTACCACCGGCATCAACAACATGACGGAAACGATGTAGATTCCCCCCGAGATGAGTTGGGCATTCCGCATGCTCGTCACCCGAATCTCGGGGCTGTACTTTTCCCCGAGGAAGCGCGATGTCTCGAATCCCTGCACCACGAGAAGTGCGCCCGCCAGCATCTGGAACTGCGCGAAGACATTCCTCTGCGGGAAATCGAGGCGGAGTTCCCATTCGTTCAGGAATCCGAAGCCGTAGACGGCCAGACCGGTGATGAGGGAGGCGATGACGCAGAGCTGGATCGCCACCGAAATGCTCTCGAGTCGCTCAAGGCCTCCCAGTCCCTTGAGATATCCCACGCAGGCAATGAAGACGATCACGACCGTCGTCAGGCCTCGTTCCATGTCCGGGTCGTCGACGCCCAGATAGCCGAGAAGAAAACTGGACAGCAGGGAAAGGTAGAACGCGACGGCGATGACATACGCGACAACGAGAACGACGTTGCCGAGGTACTCGATCTCGCGTGTGCCCCTGTGGAGCCGACCATCGGCGAGGCGTGGCTCGACATGCACGATGTTGAACCGGATGACGTGACCGATCGCATAGGCCAGGAGAACGATTCCGAGGATTGCCACTGGCGCCATCGGGCCCACGATGCTCGCGAGCAGGGGCGCCATGATGAGGAACCCGCTGCCGATGATGGAGGAAAGAGGGGTGAGGGTGGCGTGCCACAGTTCACCCCTTGCCATCCGCGAGCGAAACAGGAACAGGGCGGCGGCGGCGCAGGACGCGAGCAGCAGGACGTTGAGCATCGGGCTTGAAGGTGCCATGAAGAGCCAACCTCGCTGCCATGGTCACGTCTGGCCACAAATCCGCAAGTGCCGTCGACTTCTGGGCGATGTGAGCGCTTTTCGGGACCTGAACCAAGTCTCAGGGCAACCTAGCCCATGAATGTCGCGGTCATGTGTACAGTCGATGGTCGGAAAGCGGAACCGGCAGGTTATCCAACGCGCACTTCCGTTCCTTCACGACGATACGCCGCGGCCAGACCGCGTGGCAAGAACCCGTCCCGCTGCTGCGGAATCGAGCATCCACTCCGGTGTCCGCAAAGGGAAGCTGGAGTCGGATCGTCGCCCGCCAGGCCCTTATCCGGCTTCGAGTGTCGCGCGTTTGTCACTCTTGGGCATCACTTCAACGCGTGGAGGGCAGGTCCGGTGCAGGATTGTGGAGATGCCGCATTCAAGGCCGGGGGCAGCCTTGATTCCCGTCCCGGTCGAACGATAGGGTCATTCCCGGGTGCCGGGGCACGTCATGCCGCTTCTTCATTTCTCCCGCAGGGAATTCGATCGCCGGCTTGCCGCTGCCCGTGCTGCCATGGAGCGTGACGGGCTTGATGGCCTGGTGCTGTTTCGTCAGGACAGCATGTACTACCTCACCGGCTACGACACGAGCGGCTACTCCATGTTCCAGGGCATGTACCTCGGAGCGGACGGAGCGCTCGCATTGTTGACACGCTCGGCGGACCGCATCCAGTCCCGCGAAACCTCCATCGTCGAGGATGTTCGCATCTGGCAGGATCGCGAGGATGCGTCGCCTGGCGACGATCTGAGAGACATGCTCGAGGACCATGGGTGCCGGGGAAGGCGCCTCGGTGTCGAGTATCACGCCTACGGTCTCACCGGGCAGCGCGCGAAGATGGTCGACGCTGCGCTCGAGGGGTTCTGCCTGACGGTCGATGCTTCCGACCTCGTCCGCCTGCTCCGGCTGGTCAAGAGCGAGGAGGAGTTGTCGTACGTGCGAAAGGCAGGGTCGCTGTGCGACCTGATTCTCGATGTCAGCATCGAGCGCACGGTCCCGGGTGCATCCGTGAAGGCGGTCTACGGGGCGATGATGCAGGCGCTGATGGAGGGCGGCGGGGATCCGACTGCAGGCCGCTGGCCCATGGGCGCCGGCGAAGCCGCTGTCTTTTGCCGCTACCATACCGGCGACGAGACCGTGGCGGAGAGGGACCAGGTGGTGTTCGAGCCGGCTGCGGCCTTTCGGCACTACCACGCGGCCATGATGTACAACATCCTCACCGGAACCCCGGATCATCGCCACGTGAGCATGAACCGCGCATGCGCCGACGCCATCGATGCCTGCCTGGAATCCCTGCGCCCGGGGAGGACGGTTGGCGACGTGTTTGACGCGCACGCAAGGACACTCGGTGATGCCGGGTTTGATCACGCCCGACTTGCTGCCTGCGGCTACACCATGGGGGCGATGTATCCTCCGACGTGGATGGACTGGCCGATGGTGTGGGCCGGGAACCCGCAGGTCCTGGAGCCCGGCATGGTGTTCTTCCTTCACATGATCCTGCTCGATGACACCACCGGATTGAGCATGTGCATCGGCGAGACCGCGATCGTGACCGATGGCGCGTGCGAGCGCGTCAACCACATTCCGCGAGAGCCGATCGTCAACTGAGCATCCTCCGGCAGTGTCGCCCTGCGAAGAAGACCGGAAGGCTGATCGCGGAAGTGTTCATGCCAGATCCCGGTCGGGAACATCATCGGGTGCGACGACATCAGGCCGGCTGAGATGTCCGGAATTGTCCGAGTTCATGGACTTGGCGTTGCTGTCGGAGACATGGGATGGTGACCGGGATCCGTATCGGGCAAAATGACGGTACCGTCCGCAACCAAGGTGATGACCGGATGAAGAGCGGCACCCGTCATCACGGGCTCCGGATCCGTTCGGCCACGAAGGGAGACTTCTCCGACATTGCCCGGATCTATTCCTGGCATGTAGGGCACGGAACGGCATCGTTCGAGATCGATCCACCGGATGCCGAGGAAATGCTCGCACGCTGGCAGGCACTTCGCGCACACGGTCTGCCCTGGCTCATCGCGGAAACCGCCGAGGCCATCACGGGGTATGCGTGTGCCTCGCCCTGGCGGTCCCGGTCTGCCTACCGCCTGACAGTGGAGAACTCGGTCTACGTGCGTCACGGATACGACAGGCAGGGAACGGGCCTCGTGCTCATGGAAGCGTTGATACGGCAGTGTGCGAGCCTCGGGTACCGGCAGATGATCGCTGTCATCGGAGGCTCGGCCAACAGGGCCTCGATCGACTTCCACGAGCGGCTCGGGTTCCGTCGTGTCGGCGTCCTGGAATCGGTCGGTCACAAGTTCGATCACTGGGTGGATACGGTTCTCATGCAGCGCGCCCTCGGCGAAGGTGATACGTCGTCTCCCGGAGATGCCTAGGGTTCCTGATTTGGCCTGGCTGCCGGCCGGTCTGACGTGCCCGCGGCGATCCGGGCCCCGATGACAAGGTTGAGGCCAACTTTTCCGCTGCAATGGCCCGACGGGGCGGTAGTGCATGATCTGTCGCGGTGATGGTAGGATGACCAACACCACTTGACCGGAAATGGGGCCCAGCCATGGAGAGTTTCGAAAGCCAGAACCTGACTGAGGAGATTCTGGCACTTGATGCCCATCTCGTTCATTCCTTCGCCAATCTCGACGGATTGAAGGCCGAGGGAGCGCGCACCGTCATCGCGGAGGCTGACGGAGCCTTTGTCTACGATGCGGATGGGAACCGCATGCTGGACGGCATCGGCGGCCTGTGGTGTGTCAATGTCGGTCACGGGCGCCGTGAGATCATCGAAGCCGTGGCCGCGCAGTTGCGCAAGCTCGACTACTACTCGACCTTCTACAATCTCACCCATCCCGAAGGCGCGCGCCTCTCCCACAAGGTGGCGTCACTGGCCCCGGGTTCGCTCAACCATGTCTATTTCGGCAACTCCGGTTCGGTCGCCAACGACAGTGCGGTGCGCATCCTCCACCACTACTTCAACCGTCTTGGCGAGCCTTCCCGGCGGATCATTCTCTCGAGGATTGGCGCCTATCACGGCTCGACCCACCTTTCGGTCGCTCTGACGACTCCGGCCTACCGTGCCGACTGGAACTCGGCCGAGGATCTCGTCCACCATCTCTCGTCGCCCTATCCCTACAGGCGGCCCGACGGCATGACGGTCGACGAGTTCACGGACTTCCTCATCCAGGAAATGATCGAAACCATCGAGAAGATCGGCGCCGAGAACATCGCCGGTTTCATCGCCGAGCCGATCATGGGGGCCGGCGGTGTCATCGTGCCCCCCGACGGCTATCACAGGCGGACCAGGGACGTGTGCTCGACCTATGGCATCAAGTACATCTCCGATGAGGTCGTCACGGCGTTCGGACGTCTTGGCCACTTCTTCTCGTCACAGGATGTCTTCGGCATCGAGCCCGACATCATCACCTCGGCGAAGGGTCTCACCTCGGGGTACCAGCCGCTCTCGGCGACGATCCTCTCCGAGGAGATCTACGATGTCATCGCCGCACCGGGAGCGATGTTCCTACACGGCATGACCTACTCGAGCCATCCCGCAGCCTGTGCGGCCGCCCTGGCGAACATCGCCATCATGGAGAACGAAGACCTGTGTGGCCATGTCCGGACCACGGGACCGTTGTTCGAGGCGGCGCTCCATCGGCTCGGAGACCTTGATGCCGTGGGCGAGGTCCGGGGCAGCCACTTCATGCAGGGAATCGAGTTCGTCCGCGACCAGACCACCGGGGAACTCCATGACGCGGAAGTGGACTTTGGCGGGCGCGTGGCACGCCATGCCCAGAAACGCGGACTTATCGTCAGGCCTCTGGGTCACATGGCGGTGCTGTCGCCACCACTCATCATTGGGGAGAAGGAAATCGGCATCATCGAGGATGTTCTGCGGGAGAGCATCACCGCGGCTCTCGACGACGTCGCAGCGGAGGGACTGGCCTGACCGGGTCAGTCTCGCGGCGCCCCTTCCGCAAGAAACCACCAGTGGTGAAGACAGGATCGCGCATCGCCTTGTGGCAGGCGGGCGGCAGGAGGGCTTGCAAGGGCGCGAAGTGCCAGTTCCTCCCTGTTCAGGCGGGGACGCTCGTCGAGGTAGCCATGATCGCGTAACCAGGCCTCGAGGTCGTCCGCGCTCCTCGCCCTGAACCGGGCGAGGGCGGGTGGCCGGTTCGAACGCAGTGTGTCGAGCAAAGCCCGCGGATCGCCTGCCAGCGATTCGGCGACCATGACCAGAGGTTCGAGATAGTGCCCGGACACCGCATTGCTTCGCTGCAGCGCATCGCGGTCAACAGGGCGGTTGCGGCCCTCGATCCACAGTGAGGTGAAGATCGCGAAGAGATCGACACGCGCATCGATCACGTCGCCGCCGGAAGACATGGATCGCAGTTTCTCCCCCAGGGGCGACGGCGAGACATGTTTCCATTGCCCCGCCAGCCGAATGCCCTCGCACAGGATGTCATGGAGAAGGTGCGGCCGGTCCCACAGGACATGGTGAAGGTGCTGTCCCCGCCAGCCACGTTCCGGCCGCAGGTGAGGGACGGCAAGCACTGCCGCATAGTCCTTCGGCGACAGTGTATCCGGATGCGGAATGTTCTCGAGGGGCGGGACGTCGACGGAACCCGCCATGGCCGTCTGCTGGCGGATGGCGCCAAGATCGATGGCGGTCACGCTTGCACCGCCGGAACCGACCGCCCGGCGAAATCGTCCGACATCGAGGGGATCGCTCGTCAGGTAGATGATCTGCCTGCCGTCTCGCTGCGCCATGTCTCCAAGACTGCCGGCGATGGCGTCGAACCGTTCCGGATCGCTCTGATCGAGCGCCTCGTCGAGAAACAACGGAAACCGCGTATCCCCTTCGATCTCGCCGGCGAAGGCAACGCGAGCCGCCAGCAGCAACTGGGCGCGGGTGCCATCCGAGAGTTCATCGAGTTCGCGGTTTTCGTCACTGCCAAGATCGGTGGCGATGAGGCGGGGTGGACCTCCGTCCCGGGAGAGGCGCACGTCGAGGCGGTGCTGCGTGAATTCGGAAAAATGGTGCCGGGTCCGCTCGAGGAGACGCGGCATGCGGATGCTCTCGAATTCCTGTTCCACGGTGTCGATGAGGAATCGTCCACAGGCCGCGAACAGGGCCTCGTTCCGGCGCTCCTGCAGCGTACTGCGCGCCTGTTCCCTGATCGCCAACTGTTCCTCGAGATGGTGCGCCCGCCGGACTTCGGCGACTTCGGCCCTGATTTCGGCGATGTCCTGGCGCAGGCTCGATGCGCGTTCCGGTGCACCGGAGAGCGTCCTTTCCAGGTCATCGAGTTCCGCGATCCCGTACCCGGCGAGTTCACCTTCACCGTCCGCGGCAAGCTCGTCTGTCTCCCGCCTGATGAGGTTTTCGAGTTCCCTGGCGGATGTCACCAGCTCACGGTAGCGGGGGAGACTATCCACCAGGACTGCCAGTGCCGTAGCGTCGCCGTCCTCGAGGCATGCTTTCCGGTAAATCTCAGCAACCTCATCGAGCAGGTCCGCATGGTCACGACGTGCCTCGCCGAGAGAGGTCGATGCCTGCGCCTCGTCCTTCAGGGCGCTTTCCAGTACGGCACTGCGCTGACCCAGCGAGTCAAGGCGGGCCAGCGCTTCTCGCGCATCCCGGGGGGTTGTCTCACCATGGCGGCTCAGGAAGGTGGCAAGCTTCGAAAGCATGCCGTCATGTTGCGCTTCAAGGAGCGAGACAAGACCGTCGGCCCCCTCGCTGGCGATACGTGCCTGTCTGAGACGCACCAGTGCATCGGCAAGGTCGAGCAGTTCGACGTGGGAGGAAAAGCGCCCGGATTCCCTCAGGAACGGCCTTGCGAGCTCTTCCAGTGGCGGCGTGCGGGCGGCGAGACTTGCGTGTTCACTCTCGAGCTTGCGAAGTTCAACATCCCGGTCTCGCCGGCGCTGCCTGCGGGCCTCGAAGGACGCCAGGTCGGTTTCAAGCGTCGTCAACCGTACCGTGGCCGATCCGGCATCGCGGGGAGGCTCGAGGCCAAGCCGTGTGAACTCCTCGTCCACCACCGCCCTGTCGCCGGGATGCGACGCGAGAACTGGCAGCGACACACCGACACCGGCTGCCGCCAGCAGTCCGAAGATGGGATCGGCAAGGAATGCCAGCAGGACGCCGGTGACCACGGCGACGAAGACGACGACGAGCCATGGGCGCCTCCGAGGGGATGCGCTGGCGCGAAGCCAGCGGCGCATCAGGTCGACTTCCACGCGAAGGGACTCCGGCGGCTCATCCGGAACCCCGTCGTCCTGCAGTCTCCGAAGTAGGTCGATCCGCGATTGCAGGGCGTCTGATGCGAGACGGTGCCTTTCGGCCATGCGAAGAGCCTCGAAGAGCCTGGCATGGTCGTCTGGAACAAGATCAACCATCTCGGCGGACCCGCCGACGGACTCGAGGGCCTCGCCGAGTTCGTGGTGTCGCTCTTCCCGGATCTTCCAGGCCTCCCGGAGTTCCATTTCGATGGCGGCGAGATCATTGGCCCGTTGATGCCAGAGTGTGAGATCCGCCAGTGCAATGACCGATTCGAGATGCGTCCCCTGCCGGGCTGTACGGGCGTCACCAAGAATTCCTTCCTGGGCACGGATCCGATCTTCCAGGCGTCGGGCTCGTTCGACACGAGCGGAAATGTCCTCCGGCTCGGTGCCGGTGAGCTGCTCCAGGGCGGCAGGAAGAACGTTCAGTTTCTGTCGGGTGTCGGCAAGCTGCCCTCGTTGATCGGCAAGCCTCTTGGCGCGGCGGACGCTGGCGCGGCGTCGATCGTTGTTGACGGCGGTTTCGAGTTCGTCCTCCAGTTCCTTCAGCCGGTCCATGTCCCGTTGCAGGCGGGCATGCCTGCCCTGCGTCGTCCTGATCCTTTTCGCCGACTCGTTGAAGGCCTTTCGGGCGGCCCTGCAGGCGTGCCTGGTGGGCGGGCGAAAAAGTGTCTGCACCAAGCCGTCGAGATCGATGCCGCCCGACATCTCGCGTCTGATCCGAGATGCGATGTCGAGGGATCCATCGGCGGAAGGGTCGGTGAGATCCCGCAGGCGCAGGAAAAATGAACGGTCGTGCCGCGAGTCGGGCAGTCGAGGTGGTGCACTCTCTGCATCAGGGCAGCTCCACGCGAGGTGTGGGCCGTCGCGGCGCGCCTGCCAGACGATGCCGTCGTGTTCAAACCGGCCGTCGATCCGGGGTGGCGGCCCGTCATGCCGGTCCTGCCAGTAGAGACATTCAACGGCCCGGCAGATGCTTGACTTGCCGGTTTCGTTGGGTCCGACGATCACGTGGATGCCGTCGCACTCGAGGTCGACGGCGAAGGGTGTCGCGATGCCGCCAAGGCGGCGGATCGCCAAGCGCTTCAGGTGCATTCGCCCCGCCGCTCACCGGCGAGCATGGCGTCAAGGGCTGCCCGGCCAGCCCGGACAAGCATGTCGCGCAGAGGCCCATCGGCCAACGGGTCAATGGCATGCCGATGGTCGTCAACAGGCCCCCAATGGGGCTCGCCGGCCACGTCGGCCAGTTCCGAGCGTGCCTGTCGGAGAAGCTCCTGCGCTGCCTCTCCGCCATCTTCAAGCGTGGCGAGGCGGCGGGCCAGCAGTGCGGCCGGATCGCTGCCTTCGGCAATCCGGTGAAGGTTCCGTGCGGGTGCCATGGCCGGAACGATGCGGTTGTAGAAGACTGCCGTTCCGTCGACCGTGCGTCCGAGATCCGCCCAGTCACCGGAAGCCAGGCGTGTCATCACGTCCTCCTGGCAGGGGATAGAGCCGGCAAGGCGGGCCTTGAGGCCGAGCACACGGGGCAGGGGGCCCTCCCCGGCAAGCTCGCGGCAGCGCGTCCCGGCCTCGGCAAGAAGCCGGTCCGCGACGTCGTCGGCGTCTTCTAGATCGTCGTCGAGCGACACCGTGATCTCTTCCCAACGTACCGGCGACAGCACCTCCTGGCGGAACTCCATCCGGCCATCGGGGAGAAGGGTGACGAGCCACGGACCGCGAGGTCCCGTTTCCGAAGGATCGAGAGCTGCGAGTGATCCCAGATATCCGCAAGAACCACCAGCGAGGGAGGGTTTGTGGATGTGGCCGAGGAACCATGCATCGCATCCAACATCGTCGAGTTCCGCCTGCCTTACCGGAGCGTAGACACCTCCTGAAGCGCCAAGGTCAGCGTGGAGCAGACCGATTCGCGGAATATCTGCGTTCGTTCGTGCAGGAGGATGTCTGAGCAGGTCCGCCACCGGACTCTGGCGAACCTCGCTGGTGGGGAAGGACCAGCCGATGATCTCGGCCACCGCCGCACCGTGTCGACTGACGACATGAGTCTGCCAGATGCCGTCGACGCCGAGCAAGCGGAAGCCGTCGACCAGGGACGCCATCCGGGGCAGTGCCTCGACGTCGTGGTTTCCGGCTACGGCAATCACCTCGATCCCGGCATCGAGAAGCCTTTTCGTACAGGCTTCGAGGGGAACCATCGCTTCGAAGCGGGCGTTGCTGCTGTCGACCACGTCGCCGGCAAAGAGCACGGCGGCGACATTCCTGTCGATTGCAAGGCCGACGCAGCGTTCAAGGGTTGCGGCCGGCGTCAGGTCTGCCGGATCGATCCCCCAGTCCATGACGGCATCGGGGATGCCGGAACACCGGGTGCCGAGGTGAACGTCACCGATGGCCAGAAGTGTCGCACTGTCACCCATGCCGCCTCGCGATGGTCGGCCCCTGATTGTGGCCGCCGCCGATCATGTCTAGATTGACACCTCCACAGGCACCGGCAAGAGGGTCATTCATGAAGGGTAATCCAGAGGTCGTCGGATTTCTGAACAGGGTTCTGAAGAACGAGCTCACGGCGATCAACCAGTACTTTCTTCATTCGCGCATCCTCAAGGACTGGGGGGTCACCCGCCTGGCAGAGCACAACCACAGGGAATCCCTGGAGGAAATGCAGCACGCCGACAGCCTGATCGAACGAATCCTCTTCCTTGAGGGACTGCCAAATCTCCAGGAGCTTGGCAAGCTGATGATCGGCGAGGACGTAAAGGAGATCCTGGAATGCGATCTGAAGCTCGAGTACGCCGCCGTGCCTGTACTGCGTGACGGGATTGCCTGCTGCGAAAGCAACGGCGACTTCGTCAGCCGCAACCTGTTGCGTGACATCCTGCTGGCCGAGGAGGAACATATCGACTGGCTCGAAACACAGCTCGGCCTCATCGAGAAAACGGGAATCGAGAACTACATCCAGCTGCAGAGCCAGCCCGCCGCCGGTTGAGTCACCTGTCCAGGGAGCGTGGTGCCATGCGCCGTTGATCCGCGTGGCCGCCGCGGACAAGGTCGATGAGCGCCTGGGCATCCTCCAGACACTGCCCGCACCGGGGGCCGGAGCCAAGCATGGCATAGGCCTGGCGGGCGCAGTGAACGCCCGATTGCGCAATGCTGGCAATGTCGCGTTCGCGGTAGGCGTTGCAGATGCAGATGAACACCCTTGTCTCACCCGAAGGGACCGGTAGGCATGCTGACTGCAATTGCAAATGATTGTCAATCCCGAAATCGGCCCCGGCCGTTCAGTCACCGGCAAAGAGTTCTTCAATGGCCCTTCGGTGGATATCGGCTGCATCGGCATCCACACAGGCCAGCAGGATCCGGTGAAGCGTGCTGCCTTCTTCGAGATGATGGCGGATCGCGGTCACGGCCGTTCGGGCGGCGAGATGAAGGGGGTAACCGTAGGCGCCCGTGCTGATGGCCGGGAAGGCAATCGATCGAAGTCCCTGCTTCACGGCGATCTCACAGCAACGGCGATAGCAACTCGAGAGCAGCGCCTCCTCACCGCGCGTACCGCCCTGCCAGACAGGGCCCACGGTATGAATGACGTGACGGCTTGGCAGATTCCAGCCGCCGGTCAGTTTGGCATGACCGGTCTCGCAACCTCCGAGTGCCCGGCATTCCTCGAGCAGCCGGGGTCCTGCGGCCCGGTGAATGGCGCCGTCCACGCCACCGCCGCCGAGCAGTGTGCTGTTGGCGGCGTTGACGATGGCATCGACAGCAAGCGTGGTGATATCGCCTTCAAGGACCTCGATCCGTTCGCGCATGCGTCCCTCTCCCGTATGTCCCCCGGCTGTGCTTCCCAAGCGCTGACAACGCCTTGGCGCCGACCTCACTTGCTTGCTGGTCAGAGCCGACGCAGCACCCGTGGAGCGGTGCCGAACACGGCCCTCATGCCCAGTGTCGTGTCGGACTTGGCCGAGGTCGAGCCTGTCCTTGTTGACCGACACGACGAAGAACGTCGGCTGACGAGTGTTGAACAGAAAGTAGTTACTCAAGCGCTGCCGCCATCAGTCCGTGTAGCCCGTTTCGACAAGACTGTAGACACCGGCCGATATCCGGATGATCGCGTCCTGCGGCGCGGGGAAACCGAGAAGCGCCTCAGGGTCGAGTCCGCAAGCCGCGGCGACGAACATCCGATTGAACACGCCATGGGCGATGATGACCGTCTCGTCACCGAGATCGACGGCCGCCAGCCACGCGCTCGCACGCTCGAAGACATCGCGACAGCACTCACCTCCGGGCGCGGCGTTCCGGAACGGATCACGGCGCCGACGTTCCCAGGCCCGTCGGTCGTGCAGCACCGCCTCGGTCGCCGTCATGCCCACGAAGCTGCCGTCATCAATCTCGATCAGCCTGTCGTCGAACCGGACCGCCTCCAGGGACCGTCCCAGGGCGTTGCAGACCAAGCTGCAGCTTTGGCGTGCGCGGCCGAGCGAACTGCACCAGATTGGCACATTGCCGGGCTCCGCCACGAGCGTTGCGAGCAGGCGCCCCATGGCGCTTGCCTGTTCTGCACCGCGCCGGGTCAAGGGCGAATCCTGCTGGCCCTGCATCCGGCCAGTCCGATTCCATTCCGTCTCGCCGTGCCGCAACAGATAGATGACGCTCATGTATTCTCCGTTGGGGCGGACTTGCCATGACCCGCACGCGCCAGGGCGGTGTTCCGTGGTCCGAACGGAGCGCCCGACAGGCCACAGGAAGCGTGTTCGGTGCGTTCTGCCTTCATCCGCATCGCGTGACAAGGGCGACGGCACACTCTGCTTCGCCGATTGGCGCAATCAGGTGTCCGTCGTCGAAGGAGGTGTCCGCGAGGGTGTTGCGCGGCGGTCACCAGTTGCCCCAACAGACAGGAGGGCGCACCCGCATTCCCTTGCCGGAGTGTGCGCCGGGGCGGTAGTTTCGGGCCATGACACGGACGGACGCCATCAGGCTCCACCTCAATGACCCGCAGGCGCGGCAAAGAGCCTATGGCGAGTCGCAGGCGCGCGTGATGTCGCGGGCCACGCGCGGCGTCGCAAGGCAGACGATCGCGCGCTGGCCGGACTATGCTCCCACACCGCTGGTCGATCTCCCCGGACTCGCCTCGCGCCTCGGCATTGGCGGTCTGAGGATCAAGTACGAAGGCCACCGGTTCGGTCTTGGAAGTTTCAAGGCCCTCGGTGGCGCCTATGGCGTACTGCGGGTGCTCGCCCGGGAAACCGGCCGCACCATGGACGACATCATGGCCGGACGCGCCCGGGATGCCGTCGCCGGTGTCACGGTGTGCTGCGCCACGGACGGCAATCACGGACGGGCCGTGGCGTGGGGGGCAGGACTGGCCGGCGCCCGTTCCGTCATCTACCTCCATGACCATGTCAGTCAGGGGCGCGAGGATGCGATCGCGGCCTATGGAGCCGACATCGTCAGGGTGAAGGGAACCTACGACGACTCGGTCCTGAAGGCCGCAGAGGATGCCCGGAGCAGCGGCTGGATCGTTCTCTCGGATACATCGTGGCCCGGTTACGAGGACATTCCATCCTGGGTGATGCAGGGCTACACGGTGCTCACTGCCGAGGCGATGGAGCAGATGGCCGCACGCCGGCCAAGCCACGTCTTCATCCAGGCGGGTGTCGGCGGACTGGCCGCGGCGGTGGCGGGGCCGATGTGGGAGGACTGGGGGAGCGCGCGGCCGCTGACAGTGGTTGTCGAACCCCACGAGGCCGACTGCGTCTACCAGAGCGCCGTTCACGGCCGTCCGACCGAGGGATCAGGGTCCCTCGACACCGTCATGGCCTGTCTCTCCGCCGGGACGATATCACCGCTCGCCTGGAACATCCTGGAGCGGGGGGCCGATGCCTTCGTCACCATTGCCGACCCGTATTCGCCGCAGGCGATGGTGATGCTTGCGGACAACTCCGAATCGCGGCTGGTGGCGGGCGAGTCGGGCGCCGCCGGCCTGGCAGGTGTGCTGGCGGCGCTGGAAGAGAGCGATGTTGGCCAGGCGCTGGAACTGAACCGTGCGAGCGATGTTCTTCTCGTTGCCAGCGAGGGAGCGACCGATCCGGAGATCTACACCAGGATTGTCGGGCGTCGGCCAGACGAGGTGGCGGGTGGTTGACGGCAAGGTCCTTTCCTGTCTGGCGGTGGCCCTGGCGCTCCTTCTCGCGATGCCGGCCAAGGGGGACGAATCCGAACACATCTCGGCGGCACAGCAGGCCCTCCAGGTGATGGGCTACGACCCCGGACCCGTCGATGGCGCCATGGGGGAGAACACCCGGCGTGCCCTGGAAGCGTTTCAGAAGGAGTTCGGGCTTGCCGTCGACGGCAGGATCGATGACGCGCTTCTCGAGAGGCTCCGCGCAGAGGCCTCCCTTGACGCGGCGTCATCGGAGCGGAGGCTGGACCGCAAGGGATTGCTGCGCAGCTACACGCGGGCGGTGCAGGACGGGCTGCATGATCTGGGCTTTGACCCCGGTCCGGTCGACGGGATGGTCGGCCCGTTGACCAGGCAGGCCGTGCGCGCCTTTCAGGCGGAGGCAAACATCGATGTGACGGGGATCATCTCACCGCAGCTCCTCCAGGCCATCAACCATGCGAGGGGCCTGTGACACCTCCCTTCTACCCGGGGCTCGCTGCGGCCGACCGGGATGACCGGCTCCATGCACCGGCGGCAGATCGCAACTGCGCGCCCATTCTCGATGTTCTCGAGCGCTACTGTGGCAGCGGCACCAGGGTGCTGGAAATCGCCAGCGGCCCGGGTCAGCACGTCGCCCGTTTCGCCGTCTCCCTTCCTGACGTCCACTGGCAACCCAGCGATCCGGACGAACGCATGCGGGCAAGCGAATCAGCCTGGACTGGATCGCTGCCCAACGTCGCGCCTCCCCTTGCCCTCGATGTTCTCGACGAGGCGTGGTGGGAACGGCTTGACGGGCAGTTCGGGCTCGTCCTTTGCATCAACATGCTCCACTGCACGGAACGCGGCACGGTGGAGGGGCTCGCTGCCGGAGCCGGGCGCCTGCTCCCGTCCGGCGCCCATCTTCTGGTTTATGGCCCCTTCACGTTCAATGGCGAGTTTGGCGCCAGGAGCAACAGGAACTTCGATGCCATGCTGCGCCAGCAGCATCCAGGGTGGGGGCTGCGCGATGTCAACGACATTGCGGCGACGGCGCACGATCACGGCCTCGAGTTGGAGCGCGTTGTCGCGCTGCCGTCGAACAACCACATGCTGATCCTGTCACGCTGCTGAACCAGCGGGCGCGACGATCCGGAATGACGCCTGATGACAGGCCTGGACGCGAGGTTATGATGGCTTTGCAGGGTTGAGGCCGGATTGGAGCACATGGCGGGACTTGGACGGTTCTTTCCCGATGCGGAGTACCAGGCGCGATGGCGGGAGGTCGAAGGCGAGATGACCCGGCGCGGTCTGGAGACAGCAGTTGTCTTCGGGCGCTCGGGCGGGACCAACGATCGTTGCGGCGACGTGCTCTGGCTCACCAACTTCTTCTCGACAGCGTCAGGCCAGGGATACGATTCCTTCCTGTTCGAAGGCCGCTCGTTCAATGCGGTGCTGCTTCGCCGCGGCGAGGAACCCGAACTCCACGCCGATGAACCGGGGCTGCGATGCGAACTCATCGCGACGCCGAGGATCCTGTCGTCCAACGCGCCGTTTCGCAGTGTCGCGCAAGCGCTGGTCGATGGCGGCGTGACGGGCCCGGTGGGTCTTGTCGGCAGCGATGTCATACCCTTGCGCTACTGGAACGTCATGCGCCAGTGCGCGCCGGCCATTGACTGGGTCATCGAGGACGATCTCGTGCTCAGCTGCCGGCGCATCAAGTCCTCCCTCGAACAGGACGCCCTGCGTATCGCCGGCGCGACGGCGAGCCGGGCGCTGACCCGGTTCGTCGAAGGGCTGATCATGGGGCGGCCGGAGGCCGAAGCGGCATCGGAGGCGGCGCGCGAGGTGGTGCGATCGGGCGGCACGATCCACATGCTGCCCTGTTGCCATGGCGACCTCATCAACCAGTTCGTCGCCAATCCGATCGCTGCCTACACCTTCGAGGCGCCCCGGGAGGGCGATCTGGTGCGCGCCTGGGTCTATGGCCCGATGTTCGAGGGCTACTACCAGGATCCGGGACGCACCACGGTCTGTGGCAGGAAACCGCGATCGTTGGAGCAGAAGGACATGGTCGAAACCGGCGCCAGGATTGTCGAGGCGGTGATGGAGCAGATTCGCCCGGGCGCCCGGGTGAAGGATGTGGCCCGCCACGGTCTGCAACTGTCACGGCAGTACGGGGCAGAATCCAACCAGATGGCGGAGAAGTGGCCGCACTTTGGACATGGTCTCGGCCTCTTCTTCGAGAAACCCTACATCGGCGTCGACATGTGCGAAGATGACGACATCTTCGAGGAGGGGATGGCGATCGGCGTCGAGGCCTTTTTCGGCCTGCCAGGCCTGGGGAGTGCGGGTTTCGAGCAGAACATGCTGGTCACCGAAAGCGGAGTCGAGCTCCTCTCGACTCTGCCCATGATCTGGTGGGATTGACCCGCCTCTCTCACGAACCCTCTCCGACGTCGCGCCGCACGAGATCCTGAAAGGCGGCGGTGTGGCACTCCATGACGGGGGAGAGAACGCCGCTTTCCAACACTTGGGCCTCGAGATTGCGCTGGACCGATTCGCAGATGGCGAGGTCCTCCTCGACGATGGTCCTCGCCCAGGCGAAGCTGTCCGCGGCGTCGCCTTCGCTCATGGAAGGCTCGAACCATGCCCAGCTGATGGAACGCAGACTGCAAGGACCTGTCGGCTCGATCCGCTCGGCCTTGAATCCTGTGGCGCCCAGGACGCCCTGGAAACCGGGATAACGCCAGAACCAGATACCCTCTCCGCCCCGCAGGCCGGCACCGTCCCCGCGGTAGGTGACGTGGAAGACGACAAGACGGTGATCATCGTAGCTGCGGATATTGACCTTCTGGGTTTCGAGTGATTGCGCGAGACGTTCGTGAATGAAGGGCAGGTGGTAGCCCTCCAGGGTATTGTCGCAGTAGGTCTTCCAGTTGGCGTGGCCTTCCACCGTGAAGTCTCCGTGGTAGGTGAAGGCGGCCGTTTCCGGCCATGGTTCCGCAAGGGAGGGAAGGGAACCCAGCCAGGTGAGAAGCGGGGGCGTGTCCGCATCGATGGCGATGAAGACACATCCGCGCCAGGTGGCCACAGCCACCGGCCGCAGAGCCATGGCGTCCCCGTCCAGGTCTTCGCCGAACCGTGGTGCCAGGGCGAGAGTGCCGTCGAGTTCATAGGTCCAGCCGTGGTAGGGGCAGACAAGCCGTGCCGGACAGGCACCGGTACCGTCAGGCAACAGCGAGGCGCCACGGTGACGACAGTGATTATGGAAGGCGCGCAGGTCGCCGCCGCGGTCCTTCAGCACGACAACGGGCCAGCCGTTCACCGTGCGCGCCGCCCAGGTTCCCGGTCGCGCCACCTCGTGTTCGGGCCCGAAGAGGGACCAGTTGCGGGCAAAGATGGCGTCGCGTTCCTGGCGCGCCGTCGCCGGTGACGTGTACCAGGAGGCGGGAAGCGTAGGCCGCGCCATGGTGTTCAGGCTCCGTGGGTGGTGGCGCCGGCGTCCCGGCAGGCGTCGCCGAAGGCGGTGAACAGCGCGTGATCGTAGGACCGCTCCCGAAACCGCCACTCGGGATGCCACTGCACGCCAAGCTGCATGACCGGTGAACGTCGCACGCTCACGGCCTCGATCAGTCCGTCCGGAGCCGTTGCCTCGACGGCGAGATCAGCCGCCAGACGTGCGATGCCCTGACCGTGCACCGAGTTGACGCGATAGTGTTCAAGTCCGGTAATGCTGTGCAACGTACCGCCGGCAACAACATCGATGTCGTGTAGAAGCTGGTACTGTTCGTCGCGTGGCTTCGACTTGCCCACCCTGTGCGCCATCAGTCCGTCGACCTCTTCCAGCACCATGTGGAGAGTGCCGCCGAGCGCCACGTTGAGCTCCTGGATACCGCGGCAGACAGCCAGCAGCGGAACCTGGCGCTCGACGACGCGACGGATGAGCGGCAGTGCCAGCGTGTCGCGCTGTGTATCGAGCATGGTGAATTCCCTCGGTTCCCCGTTGCCGTAGTTGTGCGGGTGAACGTCGCTCGGACTGCCCGGAAGGAAGATGCCGTCGACCCGGTCAAGCAGGTCATCGATGGCATAGATGTCTTCCAGGGGCTCAAGGTCGCCGCCCTTGCCGAAGCAGGGAATCAGCATCGGCACCGCCCTGGCGCCGTGGGCAACGGCATCGATGTACTTCTCACCCACGGCATGAAACGGGTGGATGTCGATCATGCGCACGTCACAGGGAATGCCGATGACGGGCAGGGGGCCCTTGTCCACCATGGAGGATCACCTTGCTGCAGCGCAAACGGCGCCACCCTATCAGGGGATCATGGCTACCGGAACCGGATGGGCGCGTCATCGTGCCGGTGCGACGTCGCGGACGAGGCCGGGATAGAGACGCCACAGGGCGAGGGCCCGGACAGCGAACAGGAGGGCAAGGCCCAACCACAGGCCGTCGTTGCCGAGTTCCGCGTGGAGCAGGTAGATCGCCGGCAGGTATATGACGACCGAGAGGACCATCGCGTTCCTGATATCACGGCCCCGGGCGGCGCCCGTGAAGATGCCGTCAAGCTGGAAAGACCACACCCCGATGACGGGCATGAGAATCGCATAGTGCACATGGGCGAGGGCCTCGGCCCTCACCTCCGGAATGTCGGTCAAGAGAAGGATCAGGAGGTCTCCGCCAAGGGCATATCCGAGACACACGACCACCGCCGTCAGTCCCGACCACAGGAAGGTCACCCTCACGGCCTGCCCCAGCATCCGGGGATCCCTGCGGCCGCAGGCTTCGCCGACGATGGCCTCGCACGCATTGGCGAAACCGTCCAGGGCGAAGGCGGCGAAGGTGAGGAACATCATGAGTACTTCGTTGGCTGCCAGGGTGGTGTCGTCGATCCGCGCCGAAAGGCTGATGAAGATGCCAAAGGCGACGTTGAGAAGGAGTGTGCGGATCAGGAGATCCCGATTGAGCGCCAGCAGCGGCCAGTAGGGCTTCACAATCCGGGCGGCGCCGAAGGGCCAGGGTCCCCGCCCTTCCGGCAGGGCGCGAACGAGTGCAACAAGGCCTGTTGCGAGGCCCGTCCCCTCGGCGATGGCGGTGGCGGCCGCCAGGCCCTCCACTCCCCAGCCGAGGACAGGAACGAAGAGGATGTCGAGACCCACGTTGAGCGTTACGATGACGGCCTGCACAAGCAGCGCCAGACCCGTTCTCTGGAGCCCGATCAGTGCACCTGCGACGATGAAGTTGCCCATCACGGCGGGTGCCGCCCAGATCCGCACATCGAAGTAGAGTGCCGCCTGGTGCGAAACCAGGGGCCCGGCCTCGACAAGGCCCAGCGCCAACCGGCGCAGGGGGTCTTGGAGGACGATCAGGGCGAAGGCGATCACCAGCGCGATCACTGCGGCCCGGATGACGATCGCCTTGAGTTCCTCGCGATCGCCGCGTCCGAAGGCCTGGGCGATGTATCCCGTGGTCGACAGGCGCAGGAATCCGAAGGTCCAGAAGGTAAAGCTGAAGATGAGTGCAGCCACTCCCACACCGCCGAGATACTCCGGTCCAGGCAGGTGTCCGGCCAGGGCGGTGTCCACCATGCCGACCAAGGGCAGGCCGAGATTCGACACCATGATGGGCGCGGCTGTCTTCCAGATGCGCCGGTGCCATCCCCTCCTGACTGCCGCGCCGGAAGGCGTCGTCAATGCATCGTCGCCGATGCCGGTTCACCCGCCTCGATGGTGCGGATCAGGTGCTGCCGCAGACTGTCGAGCCCCGCCTCGGAGGTGATCTTTCCGCCATTGCCGTCGCACAGGTAGAAGGCGTCGACCGCCCGTTCTCCGAATGTGGCGACACGAGCGGTGACAATCGACAGGTGGAGTTCGGCCAACGCGTGGGCGAGGTCCGAGAGCAGACCCCGCCTGTCGCGCGCCGTGATCTCGACAAACGTGTGGCGGGTCGAGACCCTGTTGTCGACCAGCACACGCGGCAGGACTGCAAGAACCGGACCGTTGTGCCAACCCTTGCGGCGACGGTTGATTTCGCTGGCGAGATCGAGGTCCCCGGTGAGCGTGCGCCGGATGGTGTCGCGCAGGCGCTCCAGCCGTCTTCTGTCCCTGAATGCCGACTGGTGTTCATCCTGGACCCGGAATGCATCGAGCGCCATGCCGTCCAGGGTGGTGAAGATGCGGGCATCGACGATGCTGGCGCCGGCCACTGCGATGGCGCCGGCGATTTCCGCGAACAGCCCGGGGCGGTCGGGGGCGAAGACTGTTACCTCCGTGATATCCCGGGTATCGTCAATCTCGGTGGCTACGGTCACCTCGCCGTTGGCGCCGTGGCGCATCAGTTCGGCGTGCCGCACGTGGGCGGCGCTGTCGAAGGCAAGCCAGTAGGGTGTGACGAGACGCGCGACGTGGTTGTCGATCACGGCAGGTTGCCAGTCTTCCAGCGCCTCCCTGAGACGGTCGATGCGCGCCTCGACACGAGCCTGCTTGGCAATGGCGGCGCCATGTCCTCCGGAGATCACCTCCTCGGCCCGGTAGTAGAGTTCCCTCAGGAGGTCACCCTTCCAGTTGTTCCACACCCGTGGTCCGACGGCCCGGATATCGGCGACCGTCAGGACAAGCAGCAGCCGCAGGCGCTCGATCGACTGGACGATCCGGGCGAAGCCGTCAATCGTGCGTGGTTCGTCAAGGTCTCGGCGAAAGGCCGTGTTGGACATGATCAGGTGATAGCGCACCAGCCAGGAAACGGTCTCGGTTTCCTCCGCGGTGAAGCCGAGACGTGGCGCCAGGTGGTCGGCGACACCGGCCCCTAGAACGGAATGATCTCCTCCGCGCCCCTTGGCGATGTCGTGGAGAAGAACGGCAAGGTAGAGGACGCGGCGCTGCAGGATCAGCGGAAAGACCTCTGTGGCCAGGGGCAGTTCCTCGGCGATCTCGCCACGCTCGATGGCGGCGAGGATTCCGACGGCCCTGATGGAGTGCTCATCGACGGTGTAGACATGGTACATGTCGTGTTGCATCTGGGCGACGACCCGTCCGAAGTCCGGCAGGAAGCGGCCCATTACGCCGGCCTCGTTCATCGCCTGGAGTGTTCCGAGGGGATCGTCCCTGGCGGTCAGAATGTCCATGAACTGGCTGTTGGCATGAGCGTCGCGACGCAGCCTGTCGTCGATCCTCGCGAGACTCTGGGTCATCAGCCACAGCGCCCTGGGGTGGATGTCGACGCGTCGGTCCTGCGAGACGTGGAACATGCGCACAAGATCGCCGGGCGACTCCTCGAAATGCCCGCGGTCGCGAATCGAGATCATGCCGCCGGAGACGGGAAATCCGTCGATTTCCGAGGCGTCCGACACGTATCTGGATCGCGGCTGGCCGCCATGCTGTTCGGCGATGACGGCGGCAAAGATGCGGGACAGTCCGCCAACGTCCCGGGTGGCAAGGAAGTAGCGTTTCATGAAACGTTCGACAGCCCGCTGGTTTCGCGTATCGGAAAAGCCCATGCGGCGGGCGATGTCCGTTTGCAGGTCGAATGTCAGCCGCTCCTCGGCCCGGCCCGACAGGAAGTGGAGATGGCATCTGACCCGGTTGAGAAAATCCGCCGCCCGGCGGAATCTCGAGAGTTCGGCGCGGCTCAGCACTCCGCGCGGCACCAGATCCTCGATGCCGGCAATCGGATAGAGATATCTCGCGATCCACACGAGGACATGGAGATCTCTGAGCCCACCCTTTCCTTCCTTGACATCGGGCTCCAGGACATAGCGCGAGTCGCCGGTCTTGAGATGCCGCCGGTCTCTTTCCTCGAGTTTGGCACGCACGAAGGCCGCGTCGCTGCCGGTCACCACGGATCTGTGGAAGCGGCGGCGGAATGTCCTGAAGAGACTCCGGTCTCCGGCAAGCAGACGCGCCTCCAGGACCGCGGTACGGATGGTCATGTCGTCGCGGGCACAGTCGATGGCCTCGTCGAGGGAGCGCGTGGCGTGACCGACCTTGAGACCAAGGTCCCACAGGCAATAGAGAATGCGGCTGATGGCCGCTTCCTGGCGCTTTGTGACCGGGCCGGCGAGCAGGAAGAGGAGATCGAGATCGGAATGCGGGGCGAGTTCGCCGCGTCCATAGCCACCGACGGCGATTAGGGCCATGCGGTCATGACCGCCGCCGTTCTCTCCTTTCAGGACGTGGGCAAACAGTTCCTTCAGCACCGTGTCGACAAGCCGGCTCATCGAGGTGACAAGCGCGATCCCGGATGCGCCGTTGTCGAGGTGTTGGCGCAGCCGCGCCAGACCATTGTCGAGTTGACGGCGCAGTACCCCTTCGAGACCTGCATTCGTGGCCGGCAGGCCGGCGAGCGCGCGGCGCAGGTGCTGCCGGTTTGCAAGGCTGCCAGGTACGGGCCGCCTCTGGGGATCAGTCATCCTCCTCCTCCGCCAGATCCTTCAGCCGGTAGACCAGATCGAGTGCCTGCCGCGGCGTCAGCTGATCGGGCATGACATCGTCGACAGCCTGTCTGAGGGCGGAGACAGGCGCAACATCCCGTGCGTTTCTCTGCGCCACCTCGAAGAGGGGAAGTTCGTCGGCAAGCTGTGCCAGAGAGGTCGCATTGTCGCCCGCTTCGATGGTCTCGAGCACGTCCTTCGCACGCTCGATGACCGCCTGGGGAAGGCCGGCAAGGCGGGCGACATGGATGCCGTAGCTCCGATTGGCTGCGCCGCGCTCCACCTCGTAGAGGAACACGATATCGTTCTTCCATTCCTTCACCCGCATGGAGTGCGGTCTCATCGCCGCCAGAGTTGCGGCGAGCGATGCCAGTTCGTGGTAGTGGGTGGCGAACAGGGCCCGGCACCGGTTGACGTCGTGGAGGTGCTCGAGAACTGCCCAGGCGATGGAAAGACCGTCGAACGTTGCCGTTCCACGACCGATTTCGTCCAGTATGACGAGGGACCGTTCCCCGGCCTGGTTGAGGATGGCCGCCGTTTCGACCATCTCCACCATGAAGGTCGATCTCCCGCGCGCGAGATCGTCGGCCGCACCGACACGGCTGAACAGCCGGTCGACGATACCGAGCCTGGCGGCATCCGCCGGCACAAAGCTCCCGGCCTGGGCCATGATGGCGATCAGTGCGTTCTGCCGCAGGAACGTCGACTTTCCGGCCATGTTGGGTCCGGTGAGCAACCACAGGCGGGCGTCGTCCTCGAGCACGCAGCCGTTGGCGACAAACTCTGCCGATTTGCTGGCCAGGACTTCGACGACCGCGTGACGTCCACCCTCGATCGTGAAATCGAGGTCCTCTGTCACCGTCGGTCGGGTATAGCGGCGTTCAACGGCAAGGTTCGCCAGCGCCGCAGCCACGTCAATGACGGCGATCGCTCCGGCAGTCGCGGCTATGGCTGACGCCTCGGCGAGGACGTCGGTCGTGGCATTGTGGAAGGCATCGAGTTCGAGGGCGATGGCGCGGTCGGCCGCACGCGACATCGCCGTCTCGAGGTCGCCCAGTTCGACAGTGGTGTAGCGCATTGCATTCGCCATGGTCTGGCGATGGATGAACGTTCCTTCATCAAGGCGTGCCGCATGGTTGCTGGCG
This sequence comes from Alphaproteobacteria bacterium, assembly GCA_965207785.1. Taxonomy (GTDB): domain Bacteria; phylum Pseudomonadota; class Alphaproteobacteria; order SP197; family SP197; genus SP197. The sequence continues at coordinate 975,450 of CBDBNO010000012.1, forward strand.
ACCTCGACGTAGTATCCCAGGACATTGTTGTGGCGGATCTTCAGGGAGGCGACGCCGGTTGCCTTCTGGTAGGTGCCCTGGAGTCCGGCCACAAGCTGCCGGCTGTTGTCGCGCAGTTCCCTCGCCTCGTCGAGTTCCTGGCTGTAGCCGGCGCGCACGAAGCCGCCTTCGCGGGCAAGTGGAGGCGGATTGTCGACGAGGAGGCAGGCGAGGTCGCCGGCGAGTGGAGGGGCCGCCTGAATGGCGCCTTCCGCTTCGGCGAGTTCCCGGGGCAGTTCATGATGGTGCCCCAGTCTGGCAGCCAGACGGCCTGCTGCCGTCAGCCCATCACGTATGGCTGCAAGGTCGCGGGGGCTGCCTCTCGACAGTGCCAGGCGCGCCAGCGCTCTCTCGAGATCAGGCGTTTGAGCAAGGGTGGCCCTGATGTCGCCACGCAGCTCCGGGCCTTCGACAAACATCTCGACAGCATCCAGACGCCCGGCGATGGCACCGGTGTCGGTCAGCGGTGCGGTCAACCGCTGTCCGAGCAGGCGAGCGCCGGCGCCTGTCACGGAGCGGTCCATGACGCCAAGGAGGCTCCCCTGGCGATGGCCGTCGAGTGTGCGCATCAGTTCAAGGTTGCGCCGTGTTGCCTGGTCGATCAGCATCGACTGCCCTGCCAGCTGGCGCACCGGCGGCGCCAGTCTGGGAAAGCGGCCTTTCTGGGTCAGTTCGACGTAGCCTAGAAGCCCGCCCATGGCCGCCAGCTCGGCTCGCGTGAAGGAACCGAAACCGTCCAGCGAGGCAACGGCGTAGAGACCGCGCAGACGGCGTTCTCCGGCGCGGCTGTCGAACCTGCTGTCGGGTTCCCGGACCAGCCTCGCGCGCCACGGCGCCAGCGCATCCTGGAGGACGGAGTCAATGCTGGTCTGCTCCGCCACCACGATTTCGACCGGGGCAATGCTCTCCAGCAGGGCGTTGAGATCGTCCGCTGCGATGTCCGTAACGGAGAAGCTGCCGGTCGACATCTCGATCCAGGCGACCGCGGTGGTGGTGCCCGCCTGGGCCAGCGCCGCCAGGTGATTGGCGGAACGGGCATCGAGAAGCGTGTCCTCGACGAGCGTTCCGGGTGTGACGATTCGGATGACATCCCGCCTCACGATGGTGCTGCCGCCGCGCTTTCTTGCCTCGGCGGGGTCCTCCATCTGTTCGCAGACCGCTACCCGGTAGCCCTTGTGAATGAGCCGTTCGAGATAGTTGTCGACGGACACCGCCGGTACGCCGCACATCGGAACATCCTTGCCCTGGTGCTGTCCGCGGGTGGTCAATGCGATGTCGAGCGCACCGGCTGCGGCGACGGCATCGTCGAAGAAGAGCTCGTAGAAGTCGCCCATGCGGAAGAGGAGAAGTTCCCCTTGATGCTCTCCCTTGATCCGCCAGTATTGTTCCATCATCGGCGTGACACGACCGCCGCGCCTCGACGCGGACTCCTGTGGCGCTGTATCCGTCGTCACCCGTCCGTCGCCCTCTCCTGTTGCCACGGATCGGGTCATGACGTGGTGGCCGTGCGCTTCGCATGTTCCCTTGCCAGCGCACACCACGAGGAGACGTCGACATCTTCGGCTCGGGCCCCGGGGTCCACACCGGCGCAAAGAAGCAGATCCTGCGGATCTCTCGAGACGGTGCCCAGAGCGTTGCGCAGCACCTTTCGCCGCTGGCCGAAACCGGCTTGCGTGAGCGCGCGCAGCACCGGTTCAGGGGCTGGCGAAAGAGGGGTATCGCGTGGCGTGATACGGACCACCGCGGCACGGACTTTCGGTGCCGGGACGAAGGAGGCAGAGGCGATGCCGAAACACCACTCGACCCGGCACAGCCACTGTACGAGAACACTCAGCCTGCCGTACTGACGGCTGCCCGGCGCCGCGACAAGGCGTTCGGCCACCTCCTTCTGAAACATCAGGATCATGCGGTCGATCATGTGGCGATGCTCGATCAGGCGCATGGCGAGCCGTGTCGAACTGTTGAAGGGGAGATTGCCCATGACCACCGCTCCTGGCTCCAGGATCTGGTGAAGGTCGCACTCCAGGGCGTCGCCTTCGTGGATGGCAAGTCTGCCCGCGGCGGCATCACGAAGACCGGAAAGCGCTGCGCAGCATCGCCGGTCCATCTCGATGGCAAAGACCCGCTTTGCCCCGGCTCTCAGCACGGCCCGCGTCAGCCCGCCCGGACCCGGACCAATCTCGACGACAACGGCGCCCTCGAGGCTGCCGGCACTGCGCGCAATGCGGTCGAGCACGTTTTCATCAAACAGAAAGTTCTGTCCCAGCGACCTGCGCGCCCTGAGAGAGAATGCATCTGCGACGTCCCTCAGACGGGGAAGGTCGTCGAGTGGGTTCAACGCGCTTCCTGGATGCGGATGTCGACGAATGCCTGGCGTCTGAGGTCGCGAAGATAGCTCCTCGCGATGGTGTCGTGCTGGCGCACCTCCAATGCGTTGCGGGCTTCCTCGCGTGTCGGCAGGCCGTGTTCGACACGTTCGCACACCATCATCACACGCACTTCACCGGCGCTGGCAACGGGTCTGCCGGCTGTTCCCGGTTCCAGGTTCTCAACCTGGCGGCGCACGTCGTCCTGGAGGTCCGTCAGTCGTGCCGTCACGGTTCCGCTCACCTGTGGCCCGCCATCGGCCGCGGCGAGAGCGTCGAGATCCTCGCACGAGGAAAACGGGGAAACAGCGTCCGACACTCTCTCCACGGCATCTGCGGCGTCTTCGTCCGCGGCAAAGATCGCCTGGCGGATGGTGACCTCGACGTCTTCGTCACTCACCCGATAACCCGGACGGATCTCGCGCATCAGGATCAGGGTGTAGCCGCCGAGCGTGCGGATCGGCGGTGACATGTAGCCGACGCCCAGGTTGGGTACGACCGCGGCGAGTTCCTCCGAGAGCTGGCTGTGAACGATCCAGCCCAGATCTCCGCCATTGCTGGAACTGGCGCTCTGCGAAAACTGCTGGGCAAGAATGCTGAACCGGCCTCCCGAACGCAGGGCATCGGCGAGCCGCTCGATGTTCTCCCTCACACGCTCCTCTTCCCCGGGGTCGTCCACGGAAAGGACGATCTCGGCAAGCAGGTAGTGGGGTTCGTGTGCGGCAGCGATCATGCGCTGGTACTCGTCCTCAACCTCCGCCTCGAAGATCGGGCGCTGGCGTTGCCGGGCTCTCACGAGCTCACCCCAGACAATCTCCGCCGTCAGCTGGTCATCGAGGGAATCCAGGCTCAGGCCGCGATCTTCCATGAAGGCAACGAGTTCCCCCGGACCGAGGCCTAGGCTGCGTTCCACGAAGCCGTAGGTCTCGTTGCGATCAATGCGAAAGTTCCCCAATCCCTGCCGGACTCCTTCCTGCAACTGCAGTTTCTCGTTGATCAGCATCGTGGCGACCTGTGGCAGGAGTTGCCTGCGGCTCTCGGACGTATCGGTGATCCCCGACAGGGAAAGAACGAGGGAAAGGCGCGCGGCCAGATCCCTTTCGGTGATCGCCTCGTCGTTGACAACAACAGCAATTCCAAGTGATTCCTGGGCCCAGGAAGGTACCGGAACGATGGACAGGGCAAGGGCAAGAAACATCCAGGCGGGCAGGGACCAAGGCAGACGTCGGCTCATAGACATGCACTCTCCAGGCAACCGCCAAGGTGCTGGAATCGATCGGCCGAATCAAGGTGACAGGGGGATTTCAACCCAGCGTGACGAGGCGGATTTTGAAGATGATCACGGTTTCCGGGCTGTAGTCCATGGCTCGGGTGAAACGCCTTTCTCCGCTGAGACTCATCTCCAGACATTCGTCCTGGTAGGCGAGGGCGCTGCCGAACAAAATGGATTCGCCCCTGTCCACGTCTCCGCGCCAGCTTCCCTTGAGAGTCCAGTTGTCGATCAGTCTGAACTCAGCGCCGGTGCTGACCTGGGCGCGTTCCCTCAAGGGGTAGATGACGGGGTCGGTTTCCTCGTCGAGCCTCACGTAGCTGACTTCGAGATTCGCGTCATCAGTGCCGACGTTCAAGCCAAGTTCCGAACGGTAGAGGGACTTGAACTCGTCAGATATGCGGAAACGGTATAGCAGATCGAGGTACGGAAAAGGATTGATCTGCAGTCGCCCGACATAGTCGGAGAAATGTCCCGAGAGGCCCTGGCTCTCGTCAAATGTGCTGTCGTCGTGCGCCCGCCAGGCCTGGCCGAGGAAGAGTTCGTAGTGCCCGGAATCGCGATCGTACTGACCGAGGCGCAGGCCGTAGTTGACCCGCAATCCACCCTCGACCCTGTCAAGACCGGGAAACCTGTTGGTTGAGAAGAGGTTGATTTCGTCGAACTCGAAGTCCTGCCCGTCCTCGTTGGGAATCTTCCGGGAATTGCCGCCGTTGGGACTCCACACAACCATCGCCATCGGTTCGAAGAACTGATGAGAGGTGTCGCTCATCCGGGCGAATGGGTAGCGCCACTCGATGAGTGCCTCGGGAACAAACCGGCTGGCAAATCCGGATTGCTTGCGATCGGCCAAGGGAACATTGGAGGCGTGGTAGGCATCGCCGCGCAACGAGATGCGTGTGCGGAAGTACTGGCCATCTGCCGTCAGAAAGGGAGCCTGCCAGGCGAATCCGGTGGAGAAACGCCGGCTGTCGGTTCCGTCGCTTCGTGTCAGGACGAGAAGACTGGATTCGACACTTGCGGACGATCCCATCTTCGAAGGAGGTGTGAGGTAGCTGTACGTGAGGAGCGGAGCGACGAGAGGGATCTGGCCAGGGTCGTCGATCGGCCTCAATCCCTGGTAGAGATAGCCGGAGGCCCCGGCATAGGAGCGATCGTCGAAGTATTCGACGAAGGCATCCGAAACAAGCGTGTCGAGACTCGCGATGTCGAATCGCGACAGGTAGGAATCGTCGGATGCACGGTAAACGTCGGCACCGAAGTGGGTACTGGAATCAGCCATCCACAGGCCATTCGCCTTGAGATGCCAACGTGTGTCACGTCCTCCCTTGAGGTGGCCGCTGTTGTGGCGGGCTCTGGCGCGGACGACGGAGCCTTCCAACATAAGGTCACCATCAGCCATGAGTTCCCGGTACTCGGAAGAGAGAATGAGCCCTTCCTCGCGGGTGATGGTGGGGGTCACAGTGAGGTCGCGTGCCGGGGAAAGTTCGATGTAGTAAGGCACACTCATGTAGGTGCCCAGTGTGCTGCTCCTTCCATAGTCCGGCACCAGGAATCCGGTGCGCCGTTCCACGGTCGGATCCGGATGACGCATGAAGGGCGAGTAGGCGACCGGAATTCCGAAGACTTCCAGAGTCACGTCCCGGTAGGCGATGTCGCGGGTCTCCTCGTCATGGGTCACGCTCTTCGCCTTCAATTGCCAGAGCGGAAAACCGTCAGGATTGTCCGGACACAGTTCGCAAGGACTGTAGACGGCACGCTCCAGGACCGTGATCCGGCCGTCACTGCGCTCGGCCCTGGATGCAGCCAGCCTGGCGCCGTTGCTGAGCAGCAGGCGAATTCCTTCAATGACGCCCTCGCGCAGATCGCCGGTGACTTCGATATGGTCCGAATGAAGGGTCTGTCCGTCACTGTCGACAACGACGACACTGCCGGATGCCGTGACGCGATCACCGGGCCGGTCATAGGTCAGGCGATCGGCCTCGAGGACATAGCCTCTGGTGATCAGGGTGACCGAACCCTGGGCCGATGTGATTCCGGTATGACTGTCGTGCGTGATTTCGTCGGCCTGCAGAACGGCCGGATCGGACTCGTGACCGTCCGCTGCCACCTGGCCCATGAGGAACGCCAGCACGAGGGCGGCCATCAGGACGGCCGACCGGACCATCTATCCGTCTTCCGTATGGAGCAGCATCGTGCTTCCGATCGCAGTGAAAATGGCAACGGGTCCCCACACGGCAAGCAGAACCGGAAGATTGCCGGACATGCCGTAGGCGATGAAAATATCCGATACGACGTAGACGATAAACCCGAATCCCAGCCCGGCGACGGCAAAGAGACTGACGTTGCCCTGGCGTGTCAGGCGCAGGGAGAACGTTGCCGCGACCAACACCATGGATGCCAGAAACAGCGGTATGGCGAGCACGGCATGCCAGTGAATGCGATGCTGCAGCGCAGAAAATCCGGCGTTCTCCATGACCGAGATGAATTCGGGGAGATCCCAGAACGAGATGGTCTCGGGCGATGCGAAGGCAGCCTGCAGGCGATCGAGGGAAAGTTCTGTCGGCACTTGGAGTGTGCTGAGGCTCGAAGTGCTCTGATCGGGGCGGCTGATCAGGACCTCTTCCATGTCCCAGCGATGGTCGCCGAGGGTGGCCCGTTTCGCATCGTAGCGCTCGATGAACCGGTCGTTCTCGCCGAACACGAGAATGATGACGTCCTCCAGCTCGGTACCGCTGGCCGACACCTCGTGAGCATGAATCACGGATTGGCGGGTGTCGTCGCCCTCCCTGATCCACATGTTGCCGGGCGCGACGGCGAGGACGTTGGCCTGGCTTCTGACGTTGCGGTTCTCTAGCTGTTCGAAGCGGGAAATCAGGGCCGACGCAAGAGGGTTGAAGATGGTGATGGTGGCGATGCCGAGGACGACCGTGATTGTGAGTGCCGGCAGCAGGAACTGCCACACCGACACACCGGTGGCCCGCATGACCACCAGTTCGTGGGTCCTGGTGAGCCAGATGTAGGTCAGCATCGTGCCGAACAGGACCGCGAAGGGGAGTATCTTCATCATGAAATAGGGAATGCGCAGCAGCGCCATCTCCAGCACCAGGGCGAGATCCGCGCTCTCCCGGGAGGCGGCCCGGCCTCCCAGATTCACGATGTCAACGAGAAAGGTGACGGCCAGCATGACCACGAGAACCAGCACGACCGACATGAAGAATCGCCGGGCAATGTATTTCGAGAGGACGAAGGACAGCCGCATGGCGCTAGACGCCTGACCTGAGCGAGCCGGACGTGGAGAACGGCAGGGTGAAACGATGCTGCAGCATCGCCCAGATGGCCAGCCAGAAGGCGATGACAGGAAGCACGTAGAGAGGACCGATGAGGAGCGTGTTCTTGACCACAAGACTGGTGAGAGAGAACGAGATCCCGAGATAGAGCAGACCAAAACCCAGCCCGCTGACAATTCTCGGCCATTGGTGGCGGCGGTCGAATTCTCCGGCGGTCATCGCGGCAAAGCCGATAAGCGCCATGACGAGAGAGGCCAGCGGCAGCACCACGCGCCTGTGGGCCTCCGCCAGGAACTCGCCCCGGTTGTCGTTGTCGATGGCGGTGAACGGACCGCTGATGAGTTCATGGAGATACCGCTCCTTGGGTTCCCTGTTGCGTGACGGGGGGGCGCCCGAAAGCTGGCCGAGATCAAGGGCATAGCTGTCGAAATAGAGCATGCTGAGGGTGCGCTCGTTGCCGGCGATCTCCTGGCGCGTGCCGTTCGCCAGCACCAGTTGCAGCCCTCCGTCCTCCGCGACCAGCGATCCCCACTGCGCCAGCATGGTGATCTTGCGGTCCCGTTCGCGGTTGTCATGGATGATGATGCCGCGGAATCGGCCTTCCCCGTCCTCTTCCCGGTAATAGACCGTGAACCTTGGAATGAGCTGGTTGAACGTACCCTTGCGCAAGAGAAGGTGATGAAAGTCGCTTCTGAGGTGGGCCTGTTCATCCTTGAACTCCCGGAAACCCGCAGGTGACAGCCACAGGGTCAACAGCCAGCCCAGGACGGCAGCGAGAATGCCGAGGACGATCACGGGCCTGGCCAGGTCCCAGGGGCCGAGCCCGGTGGAGCGCATGACCACCAGCTCACGATCGATCGTCAGCCGGTTGAATGTGTAGATCACGGCACACAGCACGGCGACGGGCAATGTCACCGGAAGGATCGACGGCATCAGGAGCAGCGTGATTTCGAGGAAGGCGAGAACCGAGAGGCCGCGGTTGATGATGAAATCGAGGAACCGCAGCGACTGGGTAAGCCAGATCACGCTCACCAGCACGGCAGCAATGGTGATCGTCGTCAACACCAACTGAAGGAGAATGTAGGACGTATGCCTGCGGACCATCGGCATGGAAAGTGCGTTGCTCCCCTCCCTCTGCGATATACAGGGGAAACGGGGCCGAGTCACCTGAGCCCGGTCGCTGGCCGAGCCGGACCAATGCGCCGGCGTTGGCTTGCGGCGGAAGACGTGGCGCATCCTCCGGCACACGATCACCACCAAGGGGACCACCGGAGTTCAGGAACGTTGACCGCGCCTCCGGCAGAAAGGTGTTCATCGTCCGGGACGACACCGGCGTTCACGAAGCCTGCGCCCCGGGGAATCACATGCCGGACCAGACCTCGGGTAAGGAGCGTCTCGCCGGACCCGGCCCTGCCGTGTAGGCTGGAGCCCGCAGGGAAGGGCATCGTGCCATGCCGAAATTCGACCGCGCCGGAGAGGATGTCGGCAACATCGTCGCGCTGGAGCACGTCAATGTCCGGGTGCCGGACCAGGCGCGCGCGACCGACTTCTACATCACCGCACTCGGTCTCACGCGCGACCCCTATCTGGTGACCGGAACGGACAACATGTGGGTCAATGTCGGGCAGAGCCAGTTCCATCTTCCGACAGGCGAACCGCAACGCTTGCGCGGCCGCATCGGTCTTGTCATGCCGGATCTCGACTCTCTCGAGACCCGCCTCGCCGCCGCCGGGATGCCTTGCGAGCGGGATAACGGCCACATCGACACGGCCTGCCCCTGGGGCAATCGCATTCGCGTGCACGGACCGGGAGACGCACGGACGCTTGCCATGGCCTACGTGGCCTTCGATGTGCCCGAGGGAACAGCGGAAGCCGTGGCAGCCTTCTACCGTGAGGTGTGGAAGACAGGCGCCTGGGTGGATCGGGACAGGGTGGCCCATGCCCCGGTCGGGCACGGCCAGGTGCTCCGCTTCGTCGAGTCAGCGGGGCCGTTGCCCGACTATGACGGCCACCATATCGCGATCTACGCAGCCGACTTTTCCGGCCCGCACCGCTGGCTGGAAGAACGGGGTCTCGTATCCGAGGAAAGCAACCGGTGGCAGTACCGCTTCCTTGATATTGTCGATCCCGGCACGGGCGAGCCGGTGTTCCGCATCGAGCACGAGGTTCGCTCCATGACCCACCCGATCTACGGGCGCTCCCTGGTCAACCGCAATCCGGACGTCACCAACAACGCCTTCGCTGCGGGCCATGAAGCCGTCGCCTGGCGAGCCCCGCCAGATCCATGCTGAACCGTTCAGGCGCCCCGCTGTCGTGGAAATGTCGGGTCCCTGTCGTGGTATCCGATCCTGAAGCGGGTCATGTCGTCTTGCCTGAACGGCGGGAGTGGCATCGATGATCGTCCGCAAGCTGCGTCTCGAGCGGGGATTCTCCCAGGAGCAACTCGCATCAATGGCGGGTGTCAGCGTACGCACCCTGCAGCGTATCGAGCGTGGCGCGAACCCGAGTGCCGAGACCCTCAAGTGCCTTGCCGCCGTACTGGAAACCGACTTTTCCACCCTGCGCAAGGAGCGAGACATGACCACCGCAGCCGACATCCCGAACCTTCCCGAAGACGAACAGCATGCCATGGAGTATGTCCGGGATATCCGGGGCTTCTACATCCACGCCGTCCAGTATGTCGTCGTCATCGCCGGCCTCGCGGCGATCAACCTCTTCTCCAGCCCGGGCTACCTCTGGTTTCTCTGGGCCGCGCTCGGCTGGGGCATCGGCGTCGCCGTCCACGGACTCAGCGTGTTCGAGGTCATCAATCTGTTCGGCGACGACTGGGAAAGGCGTCAGGTCGCAAAGCGCCTCGCCAGAACCCGGCAGAACCGCAACACAGAACCTTGATCCGCCTTCCACGGACCCCCGCCGGTTTCAGACGGGACAACAGCAACACGCGACCAACTTCATTCCGACACAACCTCCGTCGCATCTCAAGCTGCATTCCGGTGTGAAAGCCAGCCGCCGAAGGGCGTCCTGATTGTTTGAACTACCGGACGATGAAAGCCGTTTTGCAATTGGCGTTCAGCCCGAGCGGCACTTGCGCGGCCGCGCCCGCCGCGCGCTTGCGAAGACAATCTCCGAAACGCTGCGCAGCGTCCAAGCGGAACCATGGGAAGCACATAGTCACATCTCAACGGAAGCGGTGGTGCCCACCGGCGGCGTCACGAGCCTGGACGGCACTGTCGGTGGCGGTGTCCCGGAAACGCCCCGTCGCGGCTTTGTCTTCACCGAGGAGGCTATGTGGAGGGTCGCATCGCAGTCCCGTTCTGGAAAGTGCACAGGCCCTATGCGACGATGGGAGATCCAAAACCGCAGAGCATGTCATGGACGGTCCACAAGCCATCGGGAACCGGGTCGAAGTGGATGGAGAAGTGCCGGCCTATGTGCCGCCGTTCCAGCTGACGGAAGGACAGCCGCCGCCCATCGCCGCGAATGGCGGGCAGTCCTACATGTTGTTCGACCGGGACGGAGACGCAGGAACCGCAGCGGCGCTGGAGGCGGCGCTCCAGCAGATTGCCGACGGGCGCAGCCGGTCGCTCATCGACAAACTCGACAATGCGCCCCCCGGCCCGATCGAGACCAAGTGGGGGCTCGGATTCCGTGGATATGACGAGTGCATGGAGCATATTCGCGCCATCGACTTGGAAGCCCCGGAAGGGGGCGTGACACTTCCGCTGCGGTACACTGTCTACGAGCATCCCTCTTACTCCGTCGTGACGTCCAATGCGCTCTGGCGGGACCCGGCACGCGAGGCCGAGGCGAAACTGCTGCGCCGCTCCGAAGACGAGGCAGGGCAGCGCAGCCTCTACTTCCCGCAAGTGCTGCGCGACGCGCGCCGGATCGGCGAGTACTATCCTGGCCTCTCTCCCGGCAGCCCCGAATGCATGGACAGACTCGGAGTCTCGCTGGCGCACCTCGAGTCCGAGTGCACCAATTTCTACGATTCGGAGGAAGTGGAGCGCATCTTCTACCCGGAGATCGAGAAGCTGCTGCTCGAGTTCTTCCCGGGTGCCACCGACGCGCTGGTCTACAACCACGACGTTTTCAACAAGGACTATCAGGGCGACCGCACGGAAGACCAGGACGCCAAGAACCCCGGTGTGAATACAGGCTATGCCAACCTCGTGCACAATGATCTGAACGACAATAGCGGGCGCGTGCGCTGCCGCGAGCTGCTGACGAAGAACCTCCGGAATTTCGGGCGCACGCAGCACTACACGGAGGCGGAGGCCGACGCGAAAATGTCGCGGAGGTTCATGTCCATCAACCTCGCCAAGCCGATGGAGACGGTGGAGCAGTTCCCCTTCGTGCTCTGCGCCTGGCCGTCCTTCGCTGACCAGCCTTACATCAACAGCTACCGCATCTATGACGACCGGGTCGGCGAGACGACCCGCTTCACCTACCGGCCTGACCACGAGTGGTACTGGTTCCCGCAGCAGAAGCCGAACGAGGTTTCGATGCTGAAGTGCTACGACTCCGTGACGGACGGCTCGGTATCGCGCTGGTCTTTCCACACGGGCTGCGTCGACCCGACCGCGCCGGCCGACGCGCGCTGCCGCAAGAACGTCGTCGTCCGGTCCTACGTCTTCTTCTAGGAACGGAAGCCGGCGGGCGAGGATCTCGCCTCCGGTCTCTGCCGGTCCCGATCTCGCCTGTCCCCTGCGATCCTCGAGGCTAGGGCAGGTCAATGCATGATCGCTAGGCATGTCGCTGGCCCGCAGAGCGGTTGGCACACTCATCGAGACGTTGCGTTTGTCCTCCGGGGCATCAAGCGTTCATCGCCTGCGCGGAGGCGGCGATCGATGACATGAATTTCGACCCGCGGAACGCCGAAACCTGCGAGCGTTGAACCGCGCCGATTGCAGTTGTTGAATCCGGCTTCGCTTCAGTAGGACGTGCCATTCTTGCGGGTGAAGCGCCACTTGCCGTCCGCGCCCATGACTGCCTGGAGGTCGTCCTGCGGATAGCTTCCTTCGTCGCCTTCAGGCCGGTCGCCGATTTCGAGGATCACAACGTCCCGATCCGTGTCGTTGAGGATGTGGTGCGCCTCGCCACGAGCCGGGAAGCCAGCACACATGCCGGCGGAGAGCCGAGTTTTGCCCGACGGCGTCGCTAGAACCGCCTCGCCCTCCAGCACATAGACCAATTCGTCCTGTTTGCTGTGGAAGTGCATCAGCGCAGACTCGCCTCCAGGCGCGATCCTGGTCAGGTTCACACCAATGTTGTTCAAACCGAAGAAGTCGCCGAGCGCTCGCTTTTGCCGCCGCGCCATGCGGCTGGCGAATGGCGCGGGATAGCTGGACGGCTTTGTACGCGGCGGCACGTCCGCGGCCGCGATGGCGACCGGCGCCTTGTCGTTTGCCATTGCTGTTTCCTTGCCGCCTGACGTCAGGCTTCGGTTGGGGTTTCCTTCAGGGTAACCCCTCGACCGTCATCGGAACATGCCCCGATTCGGCCACTATCCCCTCGAACCAGTGACGCAGGACCCGTTGGCGCGGCGTCAGCCCTGCGAAGAAGTTCATGGGGCTCCTGCGTCAACTGCGTTCAATGAGAGATTTTCGGTCGGAATTGACACCAAGGTGCAAGAAACTACCTTGGGCTCTCCCAGCCGCCTTACGCTTGACTCCGTGTGCCAGACGGCCATCTGCCAGAATGAAGATCTCCCTGCACTACAATCCGAACTGCCCGGACTGTGCACGGCAAGCGAAACGCACCGCACGGCTCGACTGGTTGCGGACGATTGACATGAGGACGGATCGCTCGCCCCTAGGGGAGGTTCCGGTAGGCGACATCGTGGTTGTCGACGTGCAAGGACGCCGGGTTTACACCGGTGTCTACGCCATCCGCATGGTGTGCCTGAGGATTCCACTGTTGTTCCTCTACGGTCTCCTTCTCTACGTTCCGCACATCCGAGACCGGATCGGGAAAGCGAAGCCTGGGTGCAACGGTGACGCGTGTGAGGTCTGACGTCACGTTCCTCGCCATTGTCGCAGCGCTTCACCTCGTCATTGGCGGAGCCCACCAATACGCTCATGGCGTCGCCGGAGTGGAGAACTCGCCGCTACAGATTCTCTTCATCGTGCTTGTCGTCATGATCGCGCCGTGGGTTGCGATTTGGCTCGCCTGGAGAAGGAATCTCATGATCGGCTCAGTCCTGTTTTCGGTGTCGATGGCGGCATCTCTTGTCTTCGGCCTCGCAGTGCACTTCGCAGTCGAGAGTCCTGACCTGTATTCGAACGTGATTCCGGTCCACCGCACGTTGTTCGTCTATTCCGCGCTGGGGCTCGCGCTGGTGGAGTTCATCGGATTCGTGCTCGGGGCACACATCGCGATCCGAAGTCGACACACGCGTAGCGGCTACCGATGAGTCGCTTCTTTTATGCCAACGAGATTGGCCGACCCGAGGATGTGATCCCGTACCTTGCGAAGCAGGAGCGTCACTGGAAGAAGGGCTACTCGGCCTATGAGTTGGCCCACTCCTGGATCAAAGCCGAGGGCATTCCGAGCCCGGTCGGGGCTGTGCTGGACACCTGCCCCGACTATGCAAGGGCTACCCTCGTGGAGGGTCTGTTCGAGCGTGATGTGGATCTTCGGACGCCGGGACGCCGCAGCCAGACCGACTTGCTTGCCTTCGTGAAACTTCGCCAAGGCGATGCAGTGATTGCGGTTGAAGGGAAGGTCGATGAGCCATTCGGTGATCGGGTGTCCGCCTGGAACGATCACAGTCCTGGAAGGGTACGTCGTCTGTCGGCGCTGTGCGCGTCTCTCGGTCTTCGGGTGGCCGACGTCGGGGACATCCGTTACCAGTTGCTCCACCGCACGGCCTCGGCCATCTATGAGGCCCAGCGGTACCGGACCTCGAGGGCAATCATGCTGGTGCACTCGTTCAGCCTGACCGACACCTCGTTCGGCGACTTCCAAGCGTTCGCCAAGTCGATGGGGGTGCCGGTTCAGGCCGTGAATCAGATCTCCGCGGAGCAGGAGTGCGAGGGAGTCCGCCTTCGCTTGGCATGGGTCAGGGATCGGCCGGCCGACTGACATGAGGATCCACGTGATCTGGCAGCAGCGAGGGTTGGGTCTGGTAGTCCATGGTGCCGACAATCGTGGCAACTGTCTCCTCGCCGGCAGCGGCCGCACCCCGCTCTCCGGCCGCTGAACGGCTCGCACGCTGAATGGCGTTATGCCGTCGGCAGTTGATCCGAGCGGCGCTTGAGCAGGAACACCCACCGTGCCATTGCGGAGACGGTCTCCTGAATCGCAGCCGCTTCAGAACGTCACGAATGGCGGCACGAAGTAAAGCAGCGAGGCGGGAATGACCGCGCGAATGCCGATGCAGTCGGTCGAGTCAACGCGGTGGTAGAAGAGGACGATTGGCGGGAACACTCCTCGCGCGGTTCGCGAAACGCCCCAGATCCCGGGTGAGGTTACAGCACCGGCACGCCGAAGAGCGTGTCGTGAAGAAACGCCAGGATCGTGGCAACAGCCAGGCCGCCGACAATGGCGGCGATGTCCATGGTGAAACGGGGCACCGGCTCCGTCGGCGGGTTCTTGCCTCGCGCCACTGCGCTCACAATCTCGACCACTGCGAACAATGCAAAGCCGCCGAACAGCACGACGGATCGCACGTCACCATTGGAGAGAAAGTGGGCGAATGCCCACAACAACAAACCGAGTAGCATCGGATGCCGGAGCAGGGCGCGTATGCGAGTGGGCATGTTGGCCGCAGCAAACAGAACCAGTGCGATCGGCACCAGGACCATCGAGACCTGATGTCCCCACGCCGGGGGCGTGTAGATCTCTTCGAAGGGGGAGCGCGAGAAGCCCCACACTACGGCCACCAGGGAGAGCAGCACGACCGCGCTGAACACGCCGCGATACGGCTTCGCTCCCAGCCGGCCCACCAGGGCGGCGCGCAACCGCGGGGCTTTCGGAATCAGGTGAATTGCCATGAATAGTATGAGGCCAGCTGCCAGGAGTGACATGTCCGTATCCCAGACTCGGTTATCGATCACGAATATCAGAGCGACAGACTTCGGAAAAGGCTGCATGCGGGCGTCTATTGAGCCTTGCTCACGCCGTCGCCAACTCCGCCAACCTCTTCTGCCGACGCGAGTTGTTCCGCGCCGGCAAGGCGGACAGAGCCCGCCGTGGGCCGACGATCGCGCAGCACCGGCGCCCCGGAATCCAGATGATTGAGCGCCAAGGTACGCATGCCGATGACAAGGTCGTCGCCGGACCTGGCAGTCTCTCCGCTCGCGGTACGCCCGCAGGCAAGTTCTTGCCGATGGCACGGGAAACAGCCCGCGATCCGTGGGAGACGGGGCCACTCTCGCCGGGAAGGGAAGGTGATCTTCCGCAGGCCTTCTTGAGCGTGATATAGGGTTGGCTCGATTGTAGAGTCCCTGATTGAACGGCAAACCGCTGTCAGATCTGCCTGAATGACCGGAGGATCCTCGTGATGCGTGTCGAATTTGCCCCATCAATACCCGATGATGCCGATACCATTGTCGTGGCCACACAGGAGGACGGCCAGCTCTTCGCCTCGGCTGAAGCGGTTGACCGCACTGCCGGTGGGGCCATCAGCCGCGCCATGGACGTCTCGGCGCGATTTTCCGGGAAAAAGGGCCAGATCCTCGACATCGTCGCGCCCGAGACCATGGATGCCAGCCACATCGTGGTCGTCGGCACCGGTGACTACGCAACATTCACACCCCTCGATCGCCAGAATCTCGGCGGCGGCGCCTACCGCCATCTCGACAGGCTGGGGGCGCGGCATGTCGCCATTCCGGCAGGCCATCCCCTGGATGTCTGCGAGTTCGTCCACGGCATGATGTTGCGCAGCTATCGCTTCGACAACTACCGCACGGTGGTGAAGGAGGACGCCAGGCCGACGGTCGACAGGGTCACCGTGGTGACGCCGGACGCGGAGGCGAGTGAAGCGAAGGCGGCACGCTTGAAGTGTGTCGCCGATGGCGTCTTCCTGACCCGCGATCTGGTGAGCGAGCCCGCCAATACGCTCTATCCTGAGGAGTTTGCCCGCCGGGCTACCGCGCTGCGTGATCTCGGCGTCAGCATCACCGTGCTTGGCGAGGCCGAGATGGCGGAACTCGGTATGGGGGCGCTGCTTGGTGTCGGCCAGGGCAGCGAGCGCGAGAGTCAGCTGGTCGTCATGAAATGGAAGGGAGCCGGCGACGATGATCCCTGGCTCGCCGTGGTCGGCAAGGGTGTGTGTTTCGACACCGGCGGCATCTCGCTCAAGCCGGGCGCCGGAATGGAGGAGATGAAATTCGACATGGCCGGGGCAGGCTGTGTCACCGGACTCATGCACGCGCTGGCCGCCCGCGAGGCTCGTGCCAATGTTGCCGGCGTCATCGGCTGTGTCGAGAACATGCCGTCCCACAATGCGCAGCGCCCCGGCGACGTGGTGAAGACCATGTCCGGCCAGACCATCGAGGTGATCAACACCGATGCCGAGGGGCGCCTCGTCCTTGCCGACGCCCTCTACTGGACCATTCAGAATGTCAGGCCCGACCAGGTGATCGACCTTGCGACGCTGACCGGCGCCATCATCATTGCGCTTGGCACCTACAGGGCAGGACTGTTCAGCAACGATGACGACCTTGCCCGCACCCTTGAGGCGGCGGGTCATGCGACCGGTGAGGAGCTGTGGCGCATGCCGCTTGGCGAGCGCTACAGCGAGGACATCAACTCGGACATTGCCGACATGAAGAATGTCGGCAAGAAGCGCGAGGCGGGGTCAACTGCCGGGGCTGTGCTCCTGCAGAGATTCGTCGGCGACACCCCCTGGGCCCATCTCGACATCGCCGGCACGGCGTGGGCCCATTCGGACGAGGCCCTGACGCCCCGGGGTGCCTCAGGATTCGGCGTCCGCCTGCTCGACCGCTTCGTCGCCGACACCAGGGAAACATGACGCAGGTCGACTTCTATCACCTGCTTGCGTCCCCTCTGGAGGTGGCGCTTCCCGGTCTTCTGGAGAAAGCCCTGGAGAAAGACATGCGCGCCGTCGTCATGACGACCTCGCGTGAACGGGCCAGCCACCTCGACAGCGCCCTGTGGACATACAGGAAGGAGAGTTTCCTGCCCCACGGCTGCGTAGGGCAGGCCCGGAACGTGGAACATCAGCCGGTGTGGATTGCCGATTCCGATGACAATCCGAATGGCGCCCGTCTTCTCGTGCTTGTCGATCGTGCCGACAGCGACAACATCGATGCCTTCGAGCGTGTGGCCGACATGTTCGACGGACACGATGATACGGCTGTTGCTGCAGCCCGCCTTCGCTGGAAGGCGCGCCGTGACGCCGGACACGTTCTGAACTACTGGCAGCAGACTCCGCGGGGAACTTGGGAGAAGAAGGCGTCTACCGCCGCGTGACACGATGGCGCGTATCGTTCCCTCGGACGTGGACCGGCTGGCTCTGGCCGGCGGTCATGCTCCGGAACTCGAGACACTGGAGCGTCTGCGGCGAGATCTCGATCCCGATCTGACCGTCTTCCACTCCGTCCACTGGACGCGTGAGTCGGGCGATCGAACATCCTGGGGCGAAGCCGACTTCATCATCGTCAACCGCGCCGGCAAGATTCTCGTCATGGAACAGAAGAACGGTTCCCTGGACGAGACAGGTGGCGGGCTTGTCAAGCGGTACCGCGATGGCGCCTCCAACCCTGTGCTCCAGGTGCGGCGCTCGATTGACAACATCAAGGGCAAGTTCCGCAGGGTGCACAGGCGCGAGCCCGCTCTTGTCGCTGACTATCTTGTCTATTGTCCGGACCATCGCGTGCGGTCCGTCAACGCCGTGGGTCTCGATTCGTCGCGCATCGTCGATGCCGCAGGAGACCATCTTCTCGTCAGCAGGATTCAGGATCTCCTGGATGAGGACGAGAGCGAATCGGAGAGGCGGGCAATCGTCGAGGCCTTCCTCCGCCAGTCCTTCGAGATTCATCCCGACATCCACGCCCGCGTTCGCCACGGCGAGCAGCGATTTGCGCGTTTGAGCGGGCGTCTGTCGCAACTGCTCGCCGGTATCGAGATGACACCGCTTCGGTTGCGTGTCAGGGGAGCGGCAGGATGCGGCAAGACGGTGATGGCCACACGCTTCTTCCGGGACGCGGTGGACCGGGCACGCAAGCCGTTGCTGGTTTGCTTCAATCGCCAGCTCAAGGAGAGGATCGGTGCGTCGGTCGACGGCAGCGGGCTGGTCGAGACCTGGCATGGCCTGTGTCACCGTTTCCTGGAGGACATCGGCGAGGCGCCTGACTTCCGCCATCGGGATGACTATGGCGCGTTCTGGTCACATGTTCAGGACCAGGTCATGGCGGCACCGGTTCCGGATACGTGGACGTTCGACACGCTCATCGTTGACGAGGGCCAGGATTTCGAACCCGAATGGTTCGACATCCTCCGGCTGTTCGCACGGGATGACGCCGATATCCTCTGGCTCGAGGATCCGGATCAGGGCATTCGCAGGAATGAACCGGTGACACTCGAGGGCTTCGTCGGCTTCAACATCCGGTCCAACTACCGGTCCCCGGGATCCATCGCACGGTTCATCGACAGGGCGCTTCCCTTCGACTTCGAACCGGCCAACGGGCTGCCGGGCCCCGAAGTGGGTGTCGAGGTCTATCGGGATACCGCCCACCAGGTGAAACTTGTGTCGCGCACGGTGTCGCAGCTGCTGGCCGACAGGTTCAGGCCTGAGGACATCGTCATCCTGTCAATGAAGGGAATCAGGCACACCTGTCTTGCGGACCGCCCCAGGGTCGGCAACCACACGCTCAAGAACTTCTCAGGCGAATACGACTTGCTCGGCAATCAGGTCTTCACCCCGGGGCAGATCCTGCTGGAGAGCATCTACCGCTACAAGGGACAGCAGGCGCCGGCGATCATCGCCATCGACATCGACAGCAGCGGCGATGACGAGGATCACCTTCAGCGCCTTCTCTACACGATGTTCAGCCGCGCCACCGTACGCCTCGATGTCCTCGTGAAGTCCGGCGATCCGCTCGAGACGCGACTGGTCGAGGCAGCCCGGTGAACGTCGGAACCTCAGACGACAGCGGCGAGTTCGACGATCTCGTGTTTCCAGGGAACATCGTCGCCGATCGCTTCACCGAGTTCGCGGGCATAGCGGTAACCGCCAAAGACGGCCGCAGCGATCGGCCCTGGGCCGTAGCAGTCGCCGATGCGTGACACGCGGCGGATGCCGGCCTCGCGGTTGGCCGCCTCATCAGCCATGAGCGCGTGGTAGAGATCGTCCACCGGGTCCTGGGCTGTCACCATGACGACGCTGCGGCAGGCGATCCACTGGCAGTCGCCGGTGTAGACATCCTCGACCTCGACTCTGCTCCATTCGATGTTCTTCACGGCAAAGCCCAGGTGCCGCTCGACTCCGAGTTCGCGCATGCGGGTTTGGATACGCTCGTGTTCGAGCGTGTATGCCGTCCACGCCGATACCGAGTCTTGCGGGGTGACGATGCTGACCGTGTGGCCGTCCTGCACCAGCTTCTCGGCGATCACGCCACCCATGTAGTAGTGATCATCGTCGAACACGACGACCGGCCCCTCGATAGTGGCGCCTCCCATGATGTCGTCGGGAGTGACGATGTTGGCCGACCCGCAGGCAAGGGGAAAGTCGTGGTATCGTCCGCTGCCGTCGCGCCGCCAGCGGGCGCCGGTTGCCACGGCGACGAGGTTGGCGCCGGTTTCGCGCACACTGTCGGCGGTCATCTCTGAATCCATGTAGATCTCGACGTTGGGCAGCTTGTGAAGCTGGGTCATGCGCCAGTCGCGCACACGCGCCCAGGCGGCAAGACCTGGCAGGCGGCACTCCCGGGCCACCCGCCCGCCGGTTTCGCGGCCGGCTTCGGCAAGCATCACCTCGTAGCCGCGCTGACCTAGTCCCCGCGCCGCTTCCAGTCCGGCAGGACCGGCTCCGATCACGAGAATTCGCTCATCCGATTCCCGAGGCGGCATCACCTCGGGATGCCATCCCCGGCGCCATTCCTCACCCTGGGTCGGGTTCTGCGTGCACCTGAGATAGGTCGGCTGGTTGGCAACACCGACACACATGTTGCAGCCGATGCACTCTCGGATGTCCTCGGGCCGTCCTTCCTCGATCTTTTTCGGCAGGAATGGATCGGCGATGGACGGACGGGCGGCGCCGATCATGTCGAGGACACCGTTCTTGATCAGGGAAACCATGCGGTCGGGGCTGGTGTAGCGTCCCACCCCCACCACCGGCTTGCTGGTCAGGGACTTGACGAATGAGATGTGTTTTTCCTGGAATCCCTCGTCCGCGAACCGCGACGTCTCGCTGTCATTTTCCCACTCGCTGACGTTGACGTCCCACAGGTCCGGCAGTTCGCCGAGCATCTCGATCACGGCACGGCCGTCCTCTTCAGGCGTGATGCCCTTCGGTCCGACAAGTTCGTTGACGGCAAGACGCACAGCAACCCCGCACGTGTCTCCGACAGCCTCCTTGGTGTCCTCGATGACCTCGCGCAGCAGGCGCACCCTGTTCTCGATGGATCCGCCATACTCGTCCGTTCGCTGGTTGTGGCGCGCCGACAGGAAGTGCATGCACAGCGACAGGCTGTGTCCGGCGTAGACATAGACGATGTCGAAACCGGCCCGCTTGCCGCGCACCGCTGCATTGCGATGCCATCGCCGGTAGCTGGCGATATCGGTCCTGTCCATGGTCCGCGCGTGGAACGGGTGAATGCCGTGCACCGGTCGCGCCGTGGGCGCCATGGGAATCTCGCGACCGGTGAAGTTCGAGGTGTAGTAACCCATATGGGTGAGCTCGAGGCCGGCCAGGGCGTCATGCTGGTGGACCTGGTCGGCCATGCGCGCGAGGTAGGGGATGTCCCGGTCGTCCCACAACCGGATTTCCCTTTCCGTGTCGGTGGTGACGTGGATGTCGCACTGTTCGGTGCACACCACGGCCCAGCCGCCCTCCGCCTTGATGCCGCGCATGACTGCCATCGCCGTGGGATGGGCCCGCCCCATGCCGTTGCAGTGGGGCACCTGGTAGAAGCGATTCCTCGCTGTTACGGGTCCGATGGCAACGGGCTCGAACAGGATGTCATACTGCGGATCTCGCGGCATCGGGTTCTTGTCCTCTTGCTGACGGCATCGATTGTGGCACGAAGTATGGCCGCGCCACAGTACCGGCGATGTCGGCCGCCTGCACCACGCCGGCCAACGTTCCTCCTCCTTGACAAGCGCGCGTCGTCAGACGCTTGGAACTCGATGGCACAAGCCCGCTCGTCCGAACTCATTCACCCTCGCCAAACGGTGCAGCACTCATAAGTTTCCAGGTTTGCGCACAAGGCTGGTCAACGCTTCACGTAGCTTCGCGAGGGCCAGGGTATCCCGGGCGCAATAGGCGCGAAGATCCTCGAAGGTGCGCTCGCGATGCTTCGAGTCGGTGCTCGCGAGCGCCGCGGCATAGCGTACTGCTGCCGCCTGTCCGTGCGAGATTGCCAGATCGTCGTAGCCCATCCCGGCGGCCATTACCGGAAGGACCGCCTTGATCGAGAACGAGCCGCGGAAGTCCGGGTTGTAGTAACCGTTGCGCA
Source organism: Alphaproteobacteria bacterium (assembly GCA_965207785.1). Lineage (GTDB taxonomy): Bacteria > Pseudomonadota > Alphaproteobacteria > SP197 > SP197 > SP197. The sequence goes on from CBDBNO010000012.1 coordinate 997,060, forward strand.
CCACCGGGAGCAGGTCGAACAATCGTGCCTCGATGGAGCGAAGTTCGCCGGCCCGGTCCGGCAACGCCTCGCCAAGCTCGCGTATCAGCCGTCCTTCGTAGCCCGAATACGTGCAGACGCTGCCTTCCCTTGCCAGTGCTTCGATCAGACGATCCGCAAACTCCTTCCGCGGATCGTCCCTGCCTTGGTGCAGGTAGTCGGTGTGTGCGAGCGGCTTGCCCTCGCATTCGGCATGAACGGAGAACAGGAACGGCACCGCGTCAAAGGGACGGGTGCCTTCAAAGCGCGGGATGGCGGGCGCGAAGGTCTCGAAGTCGAGATAGCGCACCGGCGATTCGAGTCCCGCGAGCGCGCCGGCGATGTTGCCGTGCACCGCCGGGCGACCTTCGCGAATGGTCTGGCGGACGACGCTCTGGAGGACGGACAGCGGGAACTCCTCCGGAACATCCCGAATCTCCTCGATTCCCGCCGCCACGAGTGCTTCGCGGCGCCCCGCGTCGAGCCAGGGAAGCTCGTCGATGCCGTGATCCGGCCGGACCACATTTCGAGTGCAGTGAGCATGGTACGGGCACTCGTAGGGTTCGAAACAGTGGCCACCCGGAGCGATGTCCGGCGCGGCCGGCCGGGACAGCATGCGCTGCATCTCCCGGACCTCCGCTTCCACGGTGTCGCAGTACTCCTGCGCCTCGTCGAAAACCGGATAGAACCTGAACAGGGCCTCGAGGTCGAGAGCCACGCCGTCATGGACGTAGTCCCGGTTGAGCGTCAGCACTCCGGCATCGCGCACGTCCAGTCCGGCGCCCTGCAACACCCAGAGTTGGACGGCGGTATCGCGCACGAAGACATCCTTCAGCCGGGTCGATGACTTCACCTCGACCAGGCGCCAGCCTCCTCCGGGTAGTCGTTCGATCACGTCGGCGCGGACCAGCACTCCCCGGTGCTCGAAGGCGGCCTCGAAGAGCGCCGGCGCGGATCCGGCATCGATGACGCTGCGCGTTTCCTCAAGCGCCTCGGAGATGTGCCGGTGATCGTGAGAGACGGCATGCCCGCCGGGATAGAGCCGGCACGCTGTCTGGCCGACCTCGTGCCCGGTATCGAAAACGGCCTGCAGGATTTCGTCTGGCTCTGACCGGAGATCGGGCCGGTAGGTCTCGTACCAAAGCCGCAGGAGGCACTGCGTTCCCGACATGAATCGCGACTTGGAGAGACCTGTCCGTCTCATTCCTCTCTCACATTGGCATGTGTAGTCGTGGCCGTTGCGGCCACTGCACGCCTGGCGGCGCAACGGGGTGCAGGAGACGCACCGGTTTCGGCGAGGTCCGCCACTGAGGTCCGACTCTCGTGGTCAATGACGTGCGCGCCTGGCACAAACACCGCAGACCGCCCGCGCCAGTTCGGTGACCTCGGACGGCGAGGTCCGCTTGACGACGTGCTCCGCTGTGCTGGCATCGAGCGCCCTTTGAGACGGTCTCGCCAAGGTGATGGGCCAACCCAAATCAGACTGTACCAGCGGAGGGTTCACCCACCGGGCCTTTCCTTCGCCCGGCGGGCAAGGGTTTCCGCGGCGCTATCGGGACCTGTGAACCAGTCTTCCAACCGCGTGTCGCTGTAGCGGATCCAGAGGTGCTCGGGCTTCAGGCCCCACTCTTCTTCCATGGCTTTCGCGATTTTCTGCGCGACGGCTTTCTTTTCCGCATCTGTGCGGCCTTCGAACAAGGAAATCGAAACAAATGGCATGGGGTCACTCCGTTTGGATTTGTCGTTGCAGGATGATGTGTTGCCTGGGGTCGGACCCGGTTGTCCGGTCCACATGGAGGGTCGACAGCTCGACGTTGCATAAAGCGATGCCGCGATGCCAGCCCGCACGCGCTCATCGGTATTCGTTCGGGCGTCGGAGAGGGCCCGGGTCGAAGGCACGCACCAGTCTCCGTCACATCTTCAGCAGGTCGAAGGGCAAGGATTCCGTCCATCGCTTCGATCACATTCTCGCGGCCGATCCTTCTGCCATCGGCGGCCTCGACCGGTTCGCTGGCGATGATTGTCGAGAGCGCCCGAACTTCAGGCATCGAAAGATCCTGGGGTAAGCGATTGCAGGAACGGGCGAACATCGGCTTGACCGGCCAGTGTCAGGACTTCGTCGGTCAGTGCTGCGACGGCGTCGTCACCGAGAATCGGGCCCACCAGAGCCGCGAACTTTCGAGCCAGAGACTCTTCGCGCACTCGAGCATCCGTGACCGGGACGCCGCAATCCGCGGTGCGGCTGATCCGTGAGCCGTCATCCAGAACGATCTCGACCTGCGCGGCTGTCCGGCTTTCGAGATCGGCGGCTTCGGTCCGGACCTTGCGCCGGAGTGCGGCGAGAGCCTCGTCACGCGCCGTCGTTTCGCTGTATTGCGCGATGTCGCCCGTATCAATTCCCTGCAACGCCATGGCGACCACGTGGCGAACCGAGAACTTGACCTCGAGGCCCGTCGCCGGTTCCGCAATGTCGCAGACGGCCAGCTGGGCGGCCCCGAGGCGGACCGTGATTCGGTCGATCGATCCGGCCGACGCGTCGTTGTCCCGGACGAGTGCGCGGACAGCCTCGATGGCAGAGTGCGTGTAGTAGCAGGCGGCGTGGACCTTGTAGCCGTTGCGCTCGATGCCGAACGGCGCGGCGGGATCGGGACGGATCGGGTGGGGCCGGAACGTTGCGGATTGCGTTGGCCCGAAACCCTGCAGTCCGTCTATCGTCTGTTCTCCCGCAGTCAGCCCGGCCGCCGCCCACCGCGTCGACTGCAAGCCGTTCATCGCCGCCTTTCCGGCATGCAGCGGTTTCGCCATGGTCCCGAAACTCGCCTGCAGGCCGGCCGCCTGCGTTGCCGCCAGACCCAGAGCATGGCCGGTCTGCGCTCTGCCCAACCCGAGAAGGGCGGCGCACCCGGCCGCCGCGGCGATTGTTCCGACAGTCGCCGTGGCGTGAAAGCCGCGCTCGTAGTGTTCCGGCCCCATCATCTCGCCGACGGTGCAGGCGACTTCCGTGCCGACGACCAGCGCATCCAGCAGGGATCGGCCGGATCCTCCCTGTGCAGCTGCAATGGACAACAACGCCGGAAAGACAGCCACGCTCGGGTGGCCGCGCATGCGCATGTTCACGTCGTCGTAGTCCAGCGCGTGGGACGCCGTGCCGTTCGCCAGCGCGGCGAATGCCGGAGACAGTCGTTCGGTGCGCCCGACGAGACCGGCGGATCCGGCTTCGCCGCTGACCAGTGCGTCGCGAACCAGAATCTCGACCACCGGCTCACGCGCGCCCGCCATCGCGACGCCGAGCCAGTCGAGGACCGCATGGCACGCCGCCCGGCGCGCCGAATCGGAAACCGGGTCACCATCTCGGTCCGCAATCCACTCCGCAAGCTCCGTTTGTACGCGCATGTCGGGTCCAGTTCCGTCCACTGGCCTGCTCAACCGGATTTCGGCACGCCCGGCACGTGCTGGCTTATGAATCTGCGCACGAGATTGGGAGAGACGGGCGCAATGCACGACAGCCGGGCCTTGCGCCCCTTGTGTTCGATGTCGTAGCCGCAGGTGATCAAGCAGGCCCTCGTCGCTTCGGTCGACAACTGGCGCGCCATGTCGTTCAGCGCATGGCGTCCCTGACCAGATCGGTCAGCCAGGCCGTGCCACCGTCCCAATAGGGCGAGAACCGTCCGCCGTCGTAGGCCGGAGCCGTGCGGCCCTCCTGCATGAGGCGGCAGACGTCTTCGTCCTCTTGATTGAGGTCGGCGTAGTACGTCAGCAACGCGTCGCGGTCTTGCTTATGAGCCTCGTCAGTCGCGGCATCGCCAACAAAGTAGACGTGCACATCGCAACGGGTGCGATCGACGGCAAGCGGTACCCAGTGCCACAAGGCCAGATACGTCGGGTGGATGCTGATCGACCAGTTGGGAAACTGCAGGCCGTAGAACGAATTGTTGCGCAGCTCGTCCGGCATGCCGGGGATCTCGGGCAGACCGCCGCGCTTGTCCTTTCCTGCGTCGGTGGAGAAGTACTCGCCGAAAACCAGCGTTCCGGTGCCAAGCGCTGATTGCCGTTGCTCCGATTCCATCATCGTGTTGAGCGTAGGGTGCACGACAAAGACATGGTAGGCGTCAAGCCAGTTCTCGGCGGTGAGCTTCCAGTTGGCCCGGAATTCGGACGAGATCATCCCGCCGTAACGCATGGCCGAAAGGTCGTAGTGCCTCGACTCCCGGTTCAGCGCCTCGAGATGATCGTCGAGGGGTGGGGCCTTGCCGTCGACATTCACCAGCATGGCGCCATGCCAGATCGCCAGACGCACGGGAAAGAGGCGGACATCGCCATGCTTCTCGACACCGCTGGTCGGACCGTCATAGTAGGGGCGACCGGCAAGCCGACCGTCGAGGCGGTACGACCATGCGTGGTAGGGGCACGTCAGCCGCCTGGCGCCGCAATGCGATTCTTCGACAAGACGGGCGCCCCGGTGTGGACAGACATTCTGGAACGCACGGATCTCGCCGTCGTCTCCGTGCACGAAAATGACCGGCACGCCGGCAACCTCGGTCTTGAAGACAGATCCCGGTTCCGCCACCGCCGCCGTCACCCCGGCGAAGACCCATGTCCGCTGAAACAACAGCCGCTTTTCGGTCTCGAAGTGATCCGGATCGATGAAGAAGTGATTGGGCAGCCCCCGCGCGTCCTGTGTGGGACGCTGGGCCATTCTGGCTTCGTTACGCCGGGCGACGATGCTCATGTCCGCCTTCCCGCATCCGAGGTCGCGTTGATGGACGGTGAAGAAAGACGGCATGTCAGTCAAGCGGCGGTTCGCGGCCGGCCGTTGCCACCGGCGCAAGCCCTCTTCTGAAATCCCAAGATGACGGTTTCGAGCTCATCCATTGCCGCGTCAACCGGTCGACGTCCGGCACATGTCCAGGAATGACTCGGCGTTGCTGTCCCAAAAGGGTGACGGTGTGCCGCCGTCGTAGACGTCCGACGAACGCCCCGTCTGCAGTCGGATCAGCGCGTCGATATCTTCGGCGTTGAAAGCCAGCTGGTTCCTGGTCATCGACTGCCGCAGCTCGCGCAGTCCTGGTTCGAATGCCGCCGATGCATAGTAGTTGTGGATGCGCTCCAGCGATCGGTCCGCAGCGACAGGCTGCATCAGGTAGAACGAGAGTCGGTCCGGCGTCATGTTCACGCAAAAGTTCGGGAAGACGGAGATGTATGTCAGAGCCCCTGCAACCGACTCGTCGACGTCGGCAAACGCGGGCAGACCGGAGACGTACGGCCCGGTGGAACCGGTGCGGCATGGCGCCGTGCCGATGAACAGCGGCCCGTCCCGGCGGAACGTGTGCAGGCGGGTGGGCGCGCTCTGTTCAAGCTCCGGATGGACCGAAGAGATGTGGTAGCCGTCGACGAAGTTCTCGACCAGCAGCTTCCAGTTGGCATCGATCTCGATGTCGACGGTTCCGTCATGAACGGCATCGGCGATCCCGTAAATCTCGCCCAGCGCGCGAAGCGGGGCGATGAACGTTTCAAAATCGCCGGCGCAGCCGTCGATATCGACGAACACGGCGTCCGCCCACACCCCCGACTTTGCGCGCCACAGACCGGCTCCGGCCGACGAGTGCTTGTCCGGGCCATCGAAGTGAGGCCTCTGGCGCAGCCGGCCGTCCAGGCCGTAGGTCCAGGAATGATACGGGCAGCGAATCAGCGTCCGCCCGGAACACGGCGCGTCCACGATCGTCGATCCGCGGTGACGGCAGACGTTGTGAAAAACGCGGATGTCGCCACCCGCACCGCGAACCATGATCAGGGGGAGGCCCCCAACTGTCGTCGGCGCGATGTCTCCCTCTTTCGGTATCTGATGGCCGAAACCGGCGCACGTCCAATTGCGTCGGAACAGCGAGCGTTGTTCGCGATTGAAGTGCTCCCGAGAACTGTAGATGTTGTGGCGGTCCACATTGCCCTCCCGTCAGGACGTTTCCGTTGACGACGCGGATGCCAGAAGCTGGCCATGGCCCGGCCTGGCACGCAAGCCGCCGGCCTTCATCACCGCCCAGAAAATGCTGATGTCCGTCGCGACCAGAGGCTTGCCGATGACGTCTTCCACGGACTGGACGATGAAACTTGTCCGCATTCCCGCACCGATCTGTAGAACCGCGTCACAATCCGGCGCTCGACGGGCGGCGTCGATGCAGGCCTGGCGAACGATGTCGTCGGGATAGTCCCAGCGCGTGGCGACCTCGATCACCAGCTTGGCGTCGTGATCTGGCACGATGCCCTGATCGATAATGTCGCCCACCCACAGAAGCTCGAACCCGGCGCTCTCCAGAAAGTCAACGCTCGCCGCCGTCCACCGGGGACGATAGTAGCCTGCGGCGACAGCGATTCGCCTTGCGCCCAGAGAGGCGAGCGCGTCGGCAATGCCGACCCAGTTCAGGATCACCCGGACTCCGAACGCCTTCGAGAGATCCGCTTCGATGCCGCGCGCGGTGGAGATGTCCGGCGCATAGGGCAAGGACCAGTATCCGCCGCATTGAGCGACAATGTCGACCCGGGCTTCGCGCAGGCCCGCGACGCCGTCGCGCAGATGGCCGATGCGTCGTTCCACATCGCCAATCTGCGGCCCGTATTCAGCTCCGGCGTAATGGGCCATGTGCTGAATGACGCCGACGGGATCGGCGCACATCGACCAGAACTGCTGCGCCGAATAATCGAACGCACCCGGCGGCGAGATGAATTCGACATAGCGTTTGAATCGTTCCTTTGCGTCCACCGCAGGTTCCTCCATGGCTTCCCGGCCGGCCGTAGTGCAACGGATGATGTTCGTGGCGATCGGATCCGTAGCGCTGCGACCAACGCGCGAATCCCGGTTTCTTCGGATTGGACTGCCAGGGAACGCGATTGTGGGACTTCGTCTCGTTCCTCGCGTCCTCAGGCTCAAAGTTTCCAGGCCGCCTCGAGGCCCTCGAGGACGGCCTCTTCCGCCGTCCTCGGCGCCAGGCAGTCGCCGACGAGAAGGACCTCTCCGGACCACCCGTCGAGCGCCTGTTCCAGTGCGGACAACGGATCATGGCCTTGGGAGAGCACCACTGTATCGATCCCCTCCATGATGATGGGATCGCCGCTGGCGACGTGCTGGAAGTAGACCGTGTCGCGGTCGACCCCGAACAGGCGTGCCAGGGGAACAAGCTCGACGCCCAGCTTGTGCATGTCGCCCAGCCACAGATCACGCATGTAGCGAGGGATGGTCTCGCCAGCCACGTGCCCCGTCGACGCCAGGCGCACGCGGCACCCGTCGCGGGCGAGTTTCTCGGCCAATCCGAGGCCGATCCAGTCACAGCGCCAGTCGGCAATCACCACGCTCGAGCCGATGTTCTGTCCGCCCTCAAGAACCTGCCAGGCGTCCAGGACATGCGCCTCGTCCGCGCCCTCCATTTCGGGTCGGCGGACGGTCGCGCCGGTGGCAACGATCACTGCGTCCGGCGCCTCGCGCTCGACCACGCCACGCTCGACTTCGATGCCCAGTTCGACGCGGACGCCCGCGCGTTCCATCTCTCGCTGAAGATTGGTGACGATGCCGCCGAACTCGGCCCGGCGCGGCAGAAGCTGCGCCAGCAGGGCCTGCCCGCCCAGTCTGTTTGACTTCTCGTAGAGTGTGACATCATGCCCGCGTTCGGCGGCAACGGCCGCCGCCTTCATGCCTCCGGGGCCGCCGCCTGCGACCATCACCCGCTTCCTGACCGCGGCCGGATTGGCCTTGCCGAACAGGGTCTCCCGTCCCGTCTCCGGGTGCTGAATGCACGAGACCCCGTAACCGCGGTGCATGCGGTCGATGCAGGCTTGATTGCACGCGATGCACTGGCGCACGTCTTCAGCCCTGCCGGCCGCCAGCTTGTTGGCGAGCTCCGGGTCCGTGATCATGGCCCGGGTCATGCCACACATGTCCGCCTGGCCCGAAGCGATGACCTCTTCCGCCACGCCCGCGTGGTTGATGCGACCGACCGCAATGGTCGGTTGATCGACGACAGCCTTAATCGTCGCCGAGAACGAGGCCGTCTGGGCGATCTCGGTGCTCATGGGAGGAGCGATCTGAACGGCGGCACCGGACTGGCGCGACGAACCTGCCGTGACGTTGAAGTAATCCAGGCCGCCATCCGCGGCGACCGTCCTGCAGATCTCGATGACCTCGTCGGCGTCGAGACCCTCGGCAACCATTTCATCGCCCGAAATGCGCATGCCGAGAACGAGATCGGGACCGATGCGTTCACGGATCGCGCCGATGATCTCGCGCAGGAACCGCATGCGGTTTGCGAAGCTGCCGCCGTACTCGTCCGTCCGTTGATTGAGGGACGGGCTCAGAAACTGAGCGACGAGATAGCCGTGACTGGCGGCGATCTCGACACCGTCCATGCCTCCGCGCTTCATGCGCCCTGCGGCGTCGGCGAACCTGCAGACGGTTTCCCGGACATGGCGGGTCGGCATTTCCCGGCCCGCCGTGTGATAACGCTCGGACGGGCAGGCCGAGGGGCCGTAGGCGACGGCCCTGCGACCGTCGGCACCTTCAGTCATTTCCAGGCCAAGATGGAACACCTGACCGATCAGGGCACAGCCGTGACCATGCAGCGTGTCGGACAGGCGTCGAAACGACGGGATGATGTCATCCGTCGCGACGACGAGGTGTGTCGGTGACGCCACCGACTCGAGGTCGACCATGGCCGCTTCGGTAATGATCAGGCCGGCGCCGCCCCTTGCCCGCGCCGCATGATACTGGAGCAGCCGGTCCGACACCTGGTGCCTGTCCGCCAGACGTGTGCCGTGGCCGGACGAGACGATCCGGTTTCGCACCGTCAGACCGTTGATGGTGATGGGCGACAACAGGTTCGGGAATGGGGTCTCACTGCCGGGCATGCGGTTCCCCCGTCCGTCAGGCTGTGACCAGGACGCTGTTTTGCTCGACGGCACGCAGAAGCTACCTCGGACATTCCTGATTCGACATTGATCAAGGGGCCATGCAATTGACCGACTGTCAACATCACGAGCCCTTCATCCGATCGGAGTTTCGGCGCCCCGGGATTGGAGGTTGTTGATGAACTTCGTCTCATCCTGGTGCCACGCGTCACGCCCCCCGGAAGCCTCACGACCAGTCGCCAGGCAGACTGAAAACCGGTTCCCCTGAAGAGCCGGACGACCTGACTCCCTGCGCCTGGTGCATCTTGCAGACGGAGGCGACATGGTGGAAAGTGATCGCCGCCTTCCGGACTTCATTCCGGGCGGTTGCAATCCGTTGACTTCAGGGAGAACCTGCCATGGCCGTCGTGTCCAGAATTCATCCTGAGAGAACCGGGACCCGGGAGTGGGAGATTCGCTGCGATCTCGCCGCACTCTACCGGGCGTTCGTCCGCTACGGCTGGACCGATCTCATCTACACCCACATCTCGGCGCGCCTCCCGGACGAACCCGAACACTATCTCATCAACCCCTACGGACTTCTCTTCGAGGAGATCACGGCGTCCAGCCTGATCGTCGTCGACTTTGACGGCAATCTGGTGCGCGGCGACTGGCCGGTGAACGAGGCCGGGCATGCCATTCACCATGCGATCCTCAAGGCGCGCAAGGATGCCAACTGGGTTCTGCATACACACTCCCGCGCAGGCATGGCGGTGGCGTGCATGAAGTGCGGACTCCTGCCACTCAGCCAGCAGGCCATGTTCTTCCATGGCTGCCTGTCGACCCACCCGTGGGACCTCCAGACGTCGGGTCAGGAAGAATGCGATCGCCTGGTTGCCGATCTTGGCGACAACAATGCCATCATCCTGGAAAACCACGGACTCCTGACCTGCGGACCGACGCCGGGCTTTGCCTTCACCCATCTCTACAACCTGGAGGTGGCCTGCAAGGTCCAGGTCGATGTCCTGTCATCGGGTCAGGAGGTCATCATTCCCGACGCCGACGTCGTGGAGCGCACTGCGGCTGCGGGCGCCGATCCCGCGTTCTTGGTCGACGACATCGCCTGGCAGGCCATTCGCCGTCGCCTCGACAACGACCAGAGCGACTACGCCACCTGATTTCCTTCTCAGTTGAGGAAACTGGCGTCCTCGCGCACTTCGATGAGAGTGGGTCCGTCGGCGTCGAAGGCTTCCGTGATGACCCCGGTGAGCGCCGATAGGGAAGTGGGCCGTTCTGAACGTGCTCCAAAGGCGCCTGCCAGGGCTGCGAAGTCGGGGTTGCGCCCTGGTGTGACACCGAGAGGTCCGATATCGCGCTCGATCATGTCATCGCGAATCTGACCGAGACCGTCGTTGTTCCACAGCACGATCGGCAGGCCGACCTTCTCATTGACGGCGGTGGCGAGTTCGCTTGCCGTGAACAGGAACCCGGCGTCGCCTGTCAGTGCCGCGCCGCGGCGCTCGGGCGAACCGAGCCTGGCGCCGATGGCCGAAGGCATGGCCGACCCGAGCGTGCAGTAGCCGTTGGGATGCGTGTAGGTGCGCGGCCTCGAGGTGGGCCAGTACTCGTTGGCAAAGTAGGCGATCTGGGTGGCATCGGTAATCAGCCAGCCGTCATCGGGAATGGCAGCGCGCATGGCGTCGAGCACGGCTGCGAACCGCGCCGCACCCGGGTTTGCGAGCAGCTGTTCCATCACCTTTCGGCGGAGATCCGGGATGGCACCGGAACCGGTGAAGCCCGGTTGTCCTCGAGCCGCGGGCAGGGCTTCGGTCAGCATGGTCATGGTAAGCCCGGCATCGCCCAGGAGAGCGGCGTCGGGCGTGTAATCCCGGGCGAGATTGCCGGCATCGACATCAATACGGATGAGCCGGCCCTTCATTTCGAGAAAGTCAGGTTCCTTCCAGATGTCGGTCTCGGCGAGTTCGGTGCCGACGGCAATGACGACATCGGCGTTTTCGATGAGTGCATGCGCCAGCGGAAAGGAGAGGCAGGCGCCGCAGTTGAGAGGATGGGAATCGGGCAGGGCGCCCTTGCCGGCGATGGTGAGGAACACGGCGGCGCCAAGCCGTTCGGCGAGAGCCCGCAGGGGCTCGCCATGGTCGATCGTTCCGCCGCCGGCGATGATGACCGGTTGCCTGGCGCCTGCGGCGATGGCAGCGGCCTTCTCGACCGCCGCCGCATCGGGCGCCAGCGGACCGGTGATGGGCGAGGTCCTGACGGCGAACTCCGCCGTTTCTGCGATCTTGTCGATGGGCAGTTCGATATAGCAGGGCCGTGGGCGGCTGGAGGCGAAGGTGGAGAAGGCACGATGCACGGCGCCAGGAATCTGACGGCCGTCAAGAATGGTCTGGGCATCGGCCGTCAGCGGCCGGATTGTCGCCAGTTGATCGGTGATTTCGTGGAGGCGTCCACGGCCGGCGCCAAGGTCGCCGGATCCATTGGTGCTGGCAATCACCAGCATCGGCTGGCTGTCGGCATAGGCATTGCCCACGGCGGTGGCGATGTTGGTCACTCCGGGGCCGGTGATGACGCAACAAAGCGCCGGCTTGCCGGAGATCCTCGCATGGCCATCGGCCATGAAGCCGCCGCCCTGTTCGTGACGGAACAGCACATGACGCATGCCGGAATCGACGATGCCACGATAATACTCCAGGGTATGGACCCCCGGCATGCCGAAGACCGTCTCGATCCCGTAGGCCCGGACCAGCTGCATCAGCGCCTGGCCCCGGGAAAGGTTGCCACCTGTCATGGTCGATCTCCTTGAAGCGCATGAAACGCGGATGGTAGCCTCCCGCACTTCGTACGGGAACGGGAAACCGCCATGGCCTCCAATCCTCTTCGCTGCCGCGAGCCGGAAGGGAACACCCCCCAACTCACCGACTGGGGATGCAACTCCGAATACGGTGTCCTGACCGACGTCCTGCTCGGGCCGGCCGACAACTTCCGCTGGCTCCCCACGAGTTCCATCTCCAGGGCCACTCTCAAGCGTGGGGACCGGTTCGACTCGCAGCTGGCCATGAAACAGCACCGCGAGATGGTCGATGCCTACGAGGAAGCGGGCGTGAAGGTCCACTGGCTGGAGGCCGACAATGACCTTCCCTACCAGGTTTTCGCCAGGGATTCCTCGTTCATGACGCCTTATGGCGCCGTGGTCACCCAGATGGCCCAGTGGTGGCGGCGTGGCGAGTATGGACCGGTCATCCGCTTCTACGTCGACAACGGCATTCCGATTTTCGACATGGTGACGGCGGGGTCCTTCGAGGGAGGCGATTTCGACATCATCGAGCCGGGCTGCGTCCTCATCGGCTGGTGCGGCGAACGCACCCAGGAACAGTCGGCGCATCAGGTGAGACAGTGGTTCGAGAGGGAAGGCTGGGAAGTCCGCGTGACGCCGATTGCCGAGCATTACGTCCACATCGATCTCATGGTCTGCATGCTGGCCGAGAGACTCTGCGCGGTCTGTCTCGATACGACCGAGCCGGCCACCGTCGACTGGCTGAAGGCGAAGGGGATCGAGGTCGTGCCGGTGAACTACCCCGACACCATGGCGCTGGCCTGCAACGTGGTCTCCCTGGGCAATGACCGGGTCATTGCGCCAGCCCATGCCAGGGACCTGGTGGCCCGACTGAAGGCCCTCGGCTTCACCGTCTATGACCCCGACGTGGACTGCTTCACCCGAGGCGGCGGCGGCGTCCACTGCATGGCGCAGTCGCTGCGCCGCGAACCAGTCTGAGCGGAGACCGTCGATGTCGCAAGCAGTCATGATCGTCACCGGAGGCAGCCGCGGAATTGGTGCGGAGATTGCCCGCCTGGCCGGCAGGCGGGGCTATGATGTTGCGGTCAACTATTCCGCCTCCAGGGACCGCGCCGAAGAGGTGGCAGAGTCGATCCGGGCAGAAGGCCGGCGCGCCGCGGCCATCCGTGCCGACGTGTCCCGGCCCGATGACATCGAGTCCCTCTTCGAGGAGACCGACCGCCTGCTCGGCACGCCGGCGGCGCTGGTCAACAACGCCGGAATCTCAGTCGAGACACCGGTGGCTGATCACGAGGTCGACGCAGTCAGGCGGATCATCGACACAAATCTCCTGGGGCCGGCTCTCACCAGTCGCCAGGCAATCCGTCGCATGTCGACGGCAAGGGGAGGCGGCGGTGGCGTCATCGTCAACGTGTCATCGATCTCCGGTGTCTACGGCGGATTGCCGGGAGACGTCATCTATGCCGCGACCAAGGGCGGACTCGATTCCCTCACCCTGGGTCTCGCCAAGGAAGTGGCGGGGGAGGGCATTCGCGTTTGCTGTGTGCGCCCCGGCCTCATCAAGACCGAGATCTGGGACGGTGGCATGGGACAGGACGAGGTGATCGAACTTGGCAAGCGTGCCGTTCCGTTGGGCCGCATCGGCGAGGTCGGCGACATCGCCACGGCGGTGCTGTGGATGTGTTCCGACGAGGCAGCCTACGTCACGGGCGCCATTCTCAATGTCAGCGGCGGCCGCGAGACGTTCGTGCGCAGCGGCTGATCGGGGTTTCCGGCCTACCGTCCAGTGAACCGGGGCTTGCGTTTTTCCGCAAAGGCGCGCGGGCCTTCCTTGGCGTCGTCGCTGGCGAGCATCCGCGAGTAGATCGGCAGACCGCCTCCACGCAATGTCCGGAAGCAGTCGGGGACTGACATGTGCATGGTATGGCGTACCGCCTCCTTGGTGGCCTGCAGCGCCAGCGGTCCGCCCTCGGCGAGGTGATCCGCGGTTTCGCGGGCCCTGGTCATCAGGTCTTCCGTCTCCACGATCTCGTTGACAAGACCCCACTTGAGAGCCTCTTCGGCGCCCATGCGGCGGCCGCTGAGCAGGATGTCCATGGCGACCGAATGGGGCAGGCGGCGGGGCAGGATCTGGATGGCGCCGGCGTCGGCGATGAAACCCATGTGCACGTCCGGGATGAAGAAGGTGGCGTGGGGCACCGCGTACTGGATGTCGCTGGCCAGGGCGATTTCCCAGCCGCCGCCCACGGCATACCCGTTGATGGCGGCAATGACCGGCTTGTAGAGGCTCCACATCTCCGTAATTCCGGCGAAGCCACCGTCGACCTCGTCGTCCTCGCCGGCGCCGCCGGCATCGAAGTCGCGGGCCGCCTCCTTGAGATCCCAACCCGGAGAAAAGAACTTGTCGCCGGCGCCGGTGACGATGCCCACCAGGAGATCTGGGTCGTCGCGCAATGTTGCGAAGGCCCGGGAAAGACCCGCCGTCACCTTGCGGCCGATGGCATTGGCCGGCGGATTGTCGATGGTGATTTCGAGGACCTTGCCCCGGCGTTCGCAATGGACCACGTCACTCATGATTCAAGTCTCCGTTCCGGTCATTCTCATCATGCAGTCGGCAACCACGACCCCACCACCCCGTGGCATGACGAGAAGCGGGTTGATGTCGAGTTCCACGAGGCTCGTACGGTGTGTCGCGGCAAGAGCAGCCACGGCCATGGCTGCATCAACGAGGGCCTCCACATCGCCAGGCGGCGCGCCCCTGTAGCCGTCCAGAAGGCGCGACACCTTCAGGCTCCCGATGGCCCGATGCACGTCCTGGCGTTCGAGAGGGAGAAGCAGGACGACAGCATCCTCGACAAGCTCGACGAAGGTGCCGCCGCCGCCAATGATCAACACCTGCCCGAAGGTGCTGTCGCGTGTCACGCCGATAATCATTTCGGCCACGTGGCCGGTGACCATGGCTTCAACCAGGACCTCCCTGACGCCGGTTTTCCGGGCGATGGTTGCCGCTGCCCGCGCGACCTCGTGGTGATCGGTGAGGTTGAGGGCGACCCCGCCCGCCTCGGTCTTGTGGACGATCGTGGCTGACAGTGCCTTCACGACCACCGGATAGCCGATACGCTCGGCGGCGGAGGCGGCAGCTGCAGGACGGACGCACTCACTGGACGGGATCGTCAGTTCGGAGGCGGCGAGAACCTGCTTGCCTTCCCGCTCGTCAAGGGTCCGCACGTCGCCGGCAAGGGGAACCGGCCCGGCAAGGGCGCGATCACCGGGCGCCGGGCGGGACAGGAACGCGTTCCGCCTGGTGCCGTAGAGGCACGCCCGCGCCAGGGAGAGCGTGCCCGCCCTGATGCCGTGGGTCATGGCGATGCCGGCTTCGTGAAACTGCTTGCGCAGTCTGATGGAGGTGTTGTCGGGAAGCGACGACGTGATGACGCCGGGAACGCCGTGCCGGAGCACCGACGTGTGGAAGGCGCGCATGGCCGCCGCGGCGCCATCATCCTGCGAGCGGGTGCGAGGCAACTGTTCCGTATCGGCGATCGCGTCGACCACCAGCAGTCCGGCGTCGATCCCCTGGCGCAACATCACGGGAAAGATGGCTTCCAGGATGTCCTGACGGCCCCAGTTGGAGGTGTTGTAGTCGAGTGGATTGGCAATCGTCGTGAAGGCCTGCATGTGACGGGCGATGTCGTCGTGCTGGCGTTGATCGAGTTCCGGCAGTTCGATGCCAATGGGTTCGACGATATCGGCAACACATCCCGAATCGCCTCCTGAACATGTCATCACGGCAAGCCGGAGTCCTTCGGGAATGCCCGTCACCGACACCACTTTCGCGGTTTCCAGCAGATCCTCCGGAGTCTCCACCCGGATGATGTTGAGCCGGTCGAAGAGCGCCTGGTAGAACCTGTCATCCCCGGCAAGGGATGCGGTGTGACTCATGGCCATGGAAGCACCCTTCCTGGAGACGCCGGACTTGAGCACGATGATCGGCTTGCCGGCCTCGAGAGCGCGCACCGCGGCCCGGCTGAAAGCCGCGACGTCGGGCAGCGTTTCCATGAAGAGAGCGAACGAGGTGACGGCGGGATCGTCGATGAGAACTTCGATGTAGTCGGCAAAGTCGAGAACGGCCTGGTTGCCGCAGGAAATGACGTGGGAGAGCGGCGTGCCGCGCCGGCCGTTGGCGACGTTGATGCAGATGTTGCCGCTCTGTCCGATGAACGCGCACCCCCTGACGGTTCTCTCCCCCAGGGTTGGCGTCGCCATCACCAGGGCGCCGCTGATGAAGTTGTTGAAGCCGTAGCAGTTGGGTCCGATGACGGCAAGATTGCCTGCCCGTTGCCGGAGTTCCTGTTCCAGGGTGAGGCCCTCTGCGCCGATTTCCGCATAGCCTGCCGCATAGCAGACGGCACCCCCGGCCCCCATGTCATCGAGCTCGGCAATCAGGTCGTTGGTCATCTCCCGGTTGACCGCCAGGAAGACGACGTCGGGCGGCGTGTCGAGTTCGTCGATGGATGCCAGGCAGCGCTCACCGGCGATCTCTTGCCGTCGCGGATTGACGACGTGAATGTCCCCGGAAAACCCCAGGTTCCGGGTCGCGGCAATGGCCGGTTCGAGAAAGGAACCCCCGATGTAGCAGATGCTGGCCGGATAGAGGGCGCGCCGGAGGTTGGCGTGACGGGCCGCGCGGGACATGTCAGGCGGCCTGCGATGAGAACGGTTCGGGTGGCATCGGGAAAGAGTGATCCCTGGCGCGCTGGTGCCGGCGAAGAATGAGGGCAATGCGCGACGAGAGGCAATGCCCGCGGCCGGTGTATCGGCCTACCACTTTGCCGTGCGTCCCAGATCGCGGTCCATGTGGTCGCGCAGGGCCGATTCGGTCAGCACCTGGGAGGTCCTCACAACCGTCACGAAATCGCGCTGTTCGTCCATCGGCACCGGTGCGCGACGCGTCATGCGGTAGAGGGCGAAGCCGCCAAGCAGCAACATGGCTGACGCCGGGAACCAGAAGTAGCCCGCCGGTCCGGCAATCTGCATCATCGCGCCTGCGGCGGTCGGCCCGAGGATGCCGCCGACTCCGGCAGCGAGCAGCAGTCCGCTGGAGGCAGCCACCATCTGCTCGGGTTGGAGATGATCGTTCGTGTGCGCGATCGAGAGCGAATAGAGCGGCGACAGGAAACACCCGACAACCGCCACGGCGATGATCTGGATCAGGGGTTCGGAACCGGCGAAGAGAGCCGCAAGGCTGGCCGCGGCACCGCCCGTGAAAGCCACGATCGTCAGGATCTTCCGGCGATCGAAGCGGTCGCTCAGTCGGCCGATCGGCCAGATCAGAACCACGCCGCCGACGATGGTGGCCGCCATGAAGAGAGAGACATTGCCGACGTCCATGCCAAGGCCTGCGGCGTAGAGTGACGCCAGCCAGACAAGAGCCCCCGAGGTGGCGCCATTGGTGAAGCACCCGGCGACTCCCAGTGGCGATGTTCTCACCAGTTCGACGACACCGAGTCTGGTCGGGTTCTCGAAATGTGGTGCGGGATAGGTGGTGAGCGACACCGGTAACACGGCCAGGGAGACGAGGATGGAGGCGGTCATGAAGAGGACAGGACCGGCCGGATCCGCAACATTGAGGAGCAAGGGGCCGACTGCCATCGAGCCGGACATGGCGATCATGTAAACGCCAAGCAACTGACCGCGGGTCTCGTTTGTCGAGCGGTCGTTCAGCCAGCTTTCGGCGATGATGAAGAGGCCGATGTTGCAGAAGCCGGTGAGAATGCGCAGCACGGCCCACACGGCGGCATCGACAACAACCGCGTGACCCAGGGCCGAAATCGAGGCCAGCGAGGCGAGCGCCGTGAACACGCGGATGTGGCCCACGCGCTCGACGAGACGGGGTACTGCGAGAGCGCCGAAGACGAACCCGAAGTAGTAGCTCGACATGATGATGCCGGTCACCAGGTCCGGAAAGCCGGCGGACGGCGCTCGCAGGCCAAGAAGCGAGCCCTGGAGGGCATTGCCGGACATCAGCAGGGAGATGCTGACGATGACCGCCCAGACACCGAAGATCGCACCTGCGGTGCTAAACGATTGATTTGACGTTAACAAATTCCTCTCTCCAGTGCAACTGCAGGACGAATCCGCGCCGGATTCTCCCGCGACTGCAACTCATGGCAAGGGGGATTTCATGGCGAGGATACGACTTACCCAAGCGCGCATCGAAGCGCTCCGATCAGGAAAGGCAGTCCGGGATATCCGCGACGCCGAACTCAAGGGATTCGGCGTCCGTCTCTATCCGAGCGGACGCAGGTGCTTCTTTATCAATAATCAGCATGAGGGCAAGAGGGTCTGGAGGATCATCGGCGATGCCTCATCCCTGAGCGTGGGCGCCGCCAGGGCCAAAGCCCGGTCCATGCTGGCCGCCGGCAGGAACGGCGCTCCGGTAGCGCCGGATCACATCCTGTTCGAGGAGGCGGCGGAAGAGGTCTTCCGCCGCTACGCCAGGAACTGGAAGCCCGGGACGCTCAAGGTCAACCGTTACTACTACGCCAGCAAGATCCGGCCGTGGTTCCGGGGCCGGCCGATCGCGGACATCGCGGCCGCTGATGTCAGCGAATGGTTCGCCTCTCTCCATGCCACGCCGGTGGCGGCCGACCGGTCCGCTCCGATCCTTTCCGTCATCATGGCTCAGGCGGAGGCCTATGGGTACCGCCCGGAAGGAAGCAATCCCTGCAAGGGCATCAGACGCTACCGCCGCAAGGGCAGGGAGCGCTTCCTACGAGAAGAGGAAGTCCGCCGTCTCGGGCTAGCGTTGAGCCATCACGAGGAGAACGCGCGCATGTATGTGGCGATCATCCGTCTTCTCCTGCTGACGGGCTGTCGCTCAAGCGAGATCGTGACGCTGCGCTGGAAGGAGTACCATGATGGCCACCTCCACCTCGCCGATTCCAAGACGGGACCGCGCATGGTGTGGCTCTCTTCACCAGCACGGGCGATCCTGGACCAGCAACCCCGGACCCCATGCTGGGTTTTCCCGTCTCCCAAAGCCAGCGGGTCCATCACCGTGTTTTCGGTTGGCGACTTCTGGCGACGTATCCGCTCGGAGATTGGTCTGAGGGATGTCAGGCTCCATGATCTTCGCCACACATACGCCAGCATTGCTGTCATGGCGGGAGAGAACATCCTCACCGTCGGCCGTCTTCTTGGCCACAACGATCCGGGCACGACCCTGAAGTACACGCACCTTTCGGATGACACTGCGGTCGAGGCGGCCGAGAGCCTGGGCCCGGTCCTTGCAGGAGTCTCGTCATGAACCGCCGGAAGAAGCTGACCGATGCTCTGATCAAGCGTCTCAAGCCCGGTCCTCGCGAATACACGGTCCGCGATACCGTGGTGCCCTCGCTGGGTGTCCGGGTGCATCCCTCCGGCGGCCGCGCTTATGTCCACTTCATTGACGGACGCAAGGTGTCGCTGGGGTCAGCGGCGTTCAAGACCGTTGAGAAAGCCCGTGCCGAGAGCCGGATCCAGTTGTTGGACGGTGTCAAGGAGACGAGGAGTGCTCCGCTCTTGAGGGACTTCGTCGTCGATCCGTGGCGAAACTCATGGGTTCATCGGTGCAAACCGTCGACGATCAAGATGCGAGACTGGCATCTTGAGAATCAGTTGTTTCCCGAGTTTGGCAGCCTGCGTCTCGACCATATCACGCGGATGATGGTGCAGCGGTGGTTCGACGACTACAGCGGGACCGCTCCGGGCAACGCCAACCACTGCCTGCGGACCCTTCGCCACATCTTCAACCACGCGATCTGCTGCGGTCATGTCCCCTCCAATCCGGCCAGAGGCATCAAGCTCAACCCGGGACGGAAGATCACCCGCTTCCTCTCCCAAGCAGAGGTCGAACGGTTGCACGAGGTACTCAGCCGTCGGGAAGGCTCCACAAAGACGCGGGCATCACAACGTCAGCAAATCGATATCATCCGGCTTCTCCTGCTGACCGGCTGCCGCAAGAACGAGATTGTACGCCTGCGCCGGGACGAGGTGGCCGGAAACAACATCCGGCTTCGTGACAGCAAGGCCGGACCGCGCACCGTATTTCTGAATGCCGAGGCCCGTGCCATCATCGAACGAAGGATGAAAGGCGGATCGGAGTTCTTGTTCCCGTCGCCAAATCACCCTGGCCGGCCGCTCGGCGACATGCTCGCCCTGTGGTACGCCGTCCGCAAGGAGGCCGGACTCGAGGACGTTCGCCTTCACGATCTGAGGCATTCCTACGCCAGTATTGCCGTCATGCAGGGAACACCGCTTCCCGTCGTGGCCCGCCTGCTCGGTCACAGCCAGCCGACGATGACTTTGCGTTACGCTCACACAGGTGACCGCGAGACAGAAGCTGCCGCCGAGCGGATCGGCGGGGTGATTTCAGGGTTGCTCGGAATCAGACCAGTCTGATGGCTACTATCGTGAGGTTGCACATCGCGCCACGGAGACGTGGCGAAAGACAATCTGTGCATCATCCAAAGAAAGAGTATTATTGGCCTGAGTAACAACAACCCTGTCAGTTAAGTTCGTCTTCGACCCCCTCTTGTTGATACTATACCCGGTACACTGGCAGGGCATCGCGTAGTTCGGTCGTTGGGAAGAAGACGGCGTCCCCTGTCGCCTCGTGCACCTGCTGTTCCTTTGAATGCAGGAAGTGGATTCCTTCCCCTTCCACAGCGGGCTCAAGAGTGAACGCGCATGACAGGATCCGACATGCTGAACCCGCGGACGATTCTCTCTGTCCTCATGGGCGCCGTACTTCTCTCTCGCACGGTAGTGGGCAAACTGCATGCCCCGCACGGGGACTGAGGCCCCTAACCACGTGGGATCGCGTACTTATTGCTTGGTCATTGCGCACATCTCATCCCTCTGTTACCTATGTGCTCGGGTAAGGTAAGTCAGTTCATTCTTGGCCGGAGAGACCATGATACGAATCGTAATAGAGTTCTTTCGGTTGGAGAAGGTGCGGTCAAAAGGAGATAAGAAAGAAGAATTATTTCCAACCGGAGAGAGTGCGCCAACATTTAACGAGGGACTTAAGACGGCGCTGGAAAACGCAAGTGGAGTATACATCTTCTTCGACTCACGAGGCCAACCAGTGTATGTGGGACAAGCAAGAAGGAATTTGTGGACGGAATCTAAATCTGCGTTCAACAGGGATCTCGGTGAAAACCAGTCAAGAAAAGTCAATCTTGTCAAGCACCCACCCAGATCAGCATATCAAGAAAAAGAAAGACGAATTCGACCAACCGTAACCAAGATTCACGACATGGCAGCATACTTCAGCGCATACGAGGTCGAGGAAGAACACATCGATGACATAGAGGCCTTGTTGGTGAGGGTCTGTACGAACATCACGTTGAATTTGCAAAATCCGAAGTTCGGACGGAGCAAGCGCCAAGACACCGACAAGTCGTAAGTGATGAGGCCCCTAAGTGCTATGGAGTCTAGGGAGCGGCACGGTCGATGTGCTGTCGGCAGTGATGTGGTAGCGTGGAACAGCAAACCATCCTGAGTCGGTCGATTGTGCGGCGGAACGCGAGAGAGGTAGCCCATGGTCGCGCAGCGGTTCAATGAGGAAGAATCTAGTTCAAGGCGACCAATGCCAATTCGGCGGAGCAGTTACTGTCGAAACAGACTTGGAAACCAACCCATGGCTGGCAAGTTGTCTGCTTGTGAGGGCATGTAGGAGCGTGTCAAAGCACGTGGTTGGATAAGCGCGTTAGTATGACTGAGTGAGGGAACGACAGAACTCTCTCCAAGAAATGTCTCGTATTGGTCACCTTCGGAGCAATGGATTTACGGTTATGGAAAATCAAGACTTACTCGTCCAAGGTAAGGTGCCGGAGTCTCTATTCACCGCGCTCGATACTCGTGACCCAGTCGTATGGTTGTTTCCGTCCTTTGTGGAATCGGCCGGCGTCGAAGCGACCGCTGACCTCCTTGGGCTGCCTTGGGGATTCGTCCTCAGCGAGACTTCAGACCAGGCTCTCATAGATGCTCTTGAGAGGCCAGAGCCGGTGGACGGCCCTCTGGTCCGTCGGCGCGGCATCATTCATGTCGTAGATACAAGCCCGTCCGATGTAACGCTACCTCCACGCAGTCTGCCTGTTTTTCTGCTGAAGGGGCGAGTATCGCAGCGAAGCACGGGACTCGCTGCGAGAACCCGTCGGTTCAACATGCTGGAAGCGCTAAACCGGCGCTCACCAAACAATCTCGTGATTTTGGCGGGAAACAACTTCATGTTTCCCCCTGAACTGGAAGAACTCTGGGCGGACGGATTTCGCAGTATAATCACTGTGGTTACTGATGCCTCCGACGTTGAGAGTACAGTCGAAGACTGGCAGGCGAGAACAGGGGCGCAAGTAGTCGGCCTAGTCCCTGCGCATGCGTACTCTTTTTCCAGCGACTTCGTTCGTCGGTATACCGAGGCCCGCAGCGGCCGGCTGATCCTTCGGTTGCGTGACGTCGAGGGTAACGTGCATCGGCTTGACATCACGGGTGTCGATGATCCGGAACATCCGGTTCTCGGCCGGTACGAACTCTTGACCGAAAACCATCTTCTGCCCCTTCTTCCCGAGGATCTGAAGGCGGAGGAGGTTGAAGGCTTCTTCACGGATCCAAGTGCTTCGTGGCGTCCCTTTGCCGCAGGAATGCCTTGGCAACGCGAACCAAGGGCAGTGGAATCCGTAAAGCGTGCGCTGCGCACGCTGGATCGCGAAGGCGCAGAGGAGAACCAAATCTTTTTTGTTTCGACTGAATCTGGCGCTGGCGCAACTACGTTCGTTCGCGATTTGGCGTGGACGGTTTCGACAGAGGGCTATCCGACATTGCTGTCCACTTCGGCTCCATTCGTGGCTAGCGGACTGGAAGTTGCTTCGTACATGTTGCGTTGCTTGGATGCCGCGACAAAAGCAGGCATAGGCGCAGATCTGAGACTCTATGAGGCGCCGTGGCTCATTGTCTTCGATCGGCCGCATTGGGAAGGCCGAGAGGATGAACTCCTCAGTTTCGCTCGCCAACTTGAGAAGAATGGAAGGCGTGCGTGTGTGATTTTCGTTACGGGACCGTATCTCCCGCTCGTTCTCAGGAGCAATCGTAGATTTCAGGAATTGCCACCCCTTACTCATCAAGTGTTGTTTTCTGATGCCCTGGAACTTGGTCGACATCTGAACCGATACCTGCGGCACCATGGCGCGATTCGAACCGAAGCAGACTGGCGCACTTTCTTTGAACAATCGACCATAAGCAACAATAAGGGTGTTTCGGCATTCTGGATCGTGCTGTCATTTTGGCTTCAGCGTCAATTTGATATGCGTGAGACCATCCAGAATTGGCTATATCGGCAGTTCCGTGAGAAAGTTACAGACCCGGTCGTTAGGGAAGCCATTATCAGCATCGCCGCAATGAGCACAGAACATCAACCTATGCCCCAGACGATGCTTCCAGTGTCTGAGGATTGGCCCACTTCGAACAAGCTAGGAGATTTGCAGAAGGAACTCGGCGCACTTGGAATCGTTCAGTTCACCGATGATACACGCCGCTATTGGGCACTAATACACGATCTACTTGGTAGACTTCTCTTGAACGAGCTGTTCTACGATCATTCCGCGCGTCAGGCCTCTGGTCTTGGCGATGCTCAAAATCCGGAGCATATGCGCTTTCGTGTTCTGAAACGTATCGCATCTATGCCCGCGCTTGGGCTCAATGATTTGCGGGATGTAGCAAACTCGTTCGCAACGACAACTTTCAAAATTGATCCTGGCCAAGGCCACGCTTTGTTTTCGCCATTCTGGCGAGAGGTATTGACGGCGCTGGACGAAATGCCCCGCACATTGCGCTCTACCAGTCGTACATTTCTACACCATTCGGCTATCTCGCGCCGACGAATTGCTAGAGATTCGGATGCATTCCCAATTTCGGACGATGATAGAGCGGAGCTGCTAAGACGAGCAACTAGGGACGTCGAAGCAGCCATGAACATTTCACCGAATGATGGCGACGATTCGGACCTTAACTTGCTGAATTCTCTGGCACTCGCGTATCACGACTACGCTGAAGTCGAAGAACGCCGTGGAGCACCTCGGGAGCGTATTGATGAGTTGCTCAACAATGCCAGCCGAGCAACCTACAGTGCGTATCGACTGGCTCCTGACAACTCGTTTGTTATTGAAACGTTTGCTCGAGAGCTCTTGGGCACTGCGCGTCGCGAACCAGAGGTGGCCGCAGGCAATGCTATCGAGGTTCTAGGCATTGTGTACTCCTCGATGCAGCGCGATGCGTCGGAAGCTCGCCGCCCTGCTCTGGGAAGACTTGCCGATGCTGCATTCGAAGTTCTTTTTCAAATGGCTGACCACATTGACGACGCGGGTGAACCCCGAACGGAGAGTGAAGCCATTGTTGCAGCACTCAGGGCTCTCGGAGAAAGGGTTGTTCGCTTCGAGGGGATGGTGCTGAGTGACTATCCAAAGGAAAATCGCCTTCGCACCGCAGAACGTTTGTCCAATCCGCTTCTACGAATCAACGCTCAAGCCGTGCGGCTTCGCTATCTCCTCGCTTGTCTCGACCGACGGTACGATTTTACCCATCAACTAGAGCTCTTGGAAGTTCTCCAGGGCAGTATGGGCGGCCTTACACCGCAGGCACGCCTTGAAGGTGCGATTCTACTCCACCAATGCGATCGTCATCACGAGGCGGAACAGAACTTCCGAAACTTGCGTCAACTTTGGCGGAACGAGGAACATTATGTCGAGGTACCGGAACGTTTGCGATGGCTTCGAGTCCGCGATACGGCCGACCGGCGACAGGTGCAGGCCCGCGTCAGCATGACCAACGATGGGCGATATCTGGCCAATGTGGGTCACTTGCAGAGTCGTGGCGTGCCGTTCCGGCCGTGGGAGTTCGGACAGGAGAGGCTTAACCCTGGAACGCGTTTAAATGGTCTAGTTTCGTTCGGGCACAACGGACCCTTCTTGAGGCCGTTGACAGCAAGATAACGAATGACCCGTCTCGTCGAAGCCTGGGCTCAACAGATTGGTTGGCCGATCCGTGAGCGGAACGTCATCTTGGAAGGAACGATAGACGTTGCACTTTTGAAGCACGCACGAAGGCTGTTTCTTGCAGATCGTGGTGTTGACGTCTTTTGTGGGAGTTTCGCCATTCTAGCAGCTGGCCGGGGCAATGAAGGGGGCGTTGAAGGCGTCAATCGTCGATTAAGTGCTGCGCGTCAACTTGCCGAGGTTGATCTCTCGAGGGACGGAACGAAGAGATTCAGCTTTATCGGTTTGTTTGATAATGATGAGGCCGGCCGCCGCGCGTTCATGCAAGCCAACCGCTTCGACCGGCGTGTGATTCCCTATCACGATGTCTTCCTTCTGCATCCCGTGATGCCGCCTGCGGCGGGTGCGACGGGCTCTGAAGTCATGGCACGTGCTGTGTCCCTCAATCGTAGGTTCAGTCGACTGAACTGGGAGATCGAAGACCTGATTTCGGAGGATTTTCTTTTGTCTTTCGAGAATACCCATCCAGAGGTGGTCGTCAGAAGGACACGACAAGGCAGCTTAACTCATAGGGACTTCACGCGACAGGGCAAGGTGGATCTCGTCGAATATGTCAAAAGGAATGCTGGTCTCGCGGACATGTTGGGGCTGGTGCGCCTAGTCTGTAGGCTGCGCGACTATGTCGGCTTGGAGCACGAGTACATTTCGATTGCTGACACGACCTGATTTGATACGGCTGTTGTTGGTTTTGATGAGAGTGGGTCGGAGAGAGTCGGCACTCTGAAAGACAATGCCGCATAGGATGAAGTTCCAGGCGCAATAGAAGAACGCGCGGTGGCTGGATACTCTGATGATGCAGGCCTGCTACCCGCTGACTGGTATTTGCATCGAGTGGGGCCTTCACCGTCAGGTAGACAAGCCAGCAAGCGGATAGGTCATCTCCATGGCCTGACGGGAGATTCATCTCCATTTGCCGTGAGGAACTGGGACCAGCTGCACAGAGTCCTTGATCATTATACCCATACCAAACGTTTGGCGATTACACACTCGGATAGCATCGTGCCGGATGTCTACAGAATGGGAGTTACAAACAAAGATTAACATAACGGGTCTCTGTATCTGTATCCATGGTGTTGGCAGGCGATCGCTTCGTGGCCAAGAAAGCCCCGGAAAAGTCCATCGTGAAGGACTCACCATCGTCCAGTTGATGGATATGTTCCCGACCGAAGAGGCGACTACGGCTTGGTTTGAGACTGTCATCAGGCCGGAAGGCCGTCATTGCCCCACGTGTGACTCCGAGCACACCTGCAACGTCCGCCACAAGAAGATGCCCTATTGGTGCTCCGATTGCCGGTCCTACTTCTCCGTCAAGACCAGGACAGCCATGCAGTCGTCGAAAAGCCCGCTCCGAAAGTTGGCCATCGCGATCTATCTGGTCCAGACCAGCCTCAAGAGCGTTTCGAGCATGAAGTCGCACCGGGACATCGGCGTCTCGTAGTCAATGGCGATCGGCACTATCTTATAGTACTTGAGTCGGCATTGCTTTATCCGGGTGCAAATTATGGCCGGTAGAAACCAACACTATATTCCCAAACTCATACAAAAGGCGTTCGCAATTCGGCCGGCACGGAAGGATATCTGGTGTTTCGGCAGGTGCGAAGAGGCCGAAAGGCGCCCAGTCAAGCGGACGGCATCCGGGAACTACTTCTACTCAGAACCGCAAGCCGACGAACAGCAGTCGTTGGATGATGCCATCAGCAAAGTGGAGTCCGACCTCGCACCGCTACTGGATAGAACCCGCACCAGAAGTCCTGGCGATACCATCTCATCCCCTGACGCCGCTGCAATCGTGTCGCATCTGGCGCAAAGGACGGCACATGTGCGTGCAACGTTGGGCGAGGGCCTAGAGCGTACGCTCCAGCGCATGGAGGAGACTTTTTCAGAGCGCAGCGACTTCGACGCGCTTGTTGGCCTGGATAGCGCAGTTCCCTCGAATCGCTTCCGACAGCTGGTAATGAGCGAGGTCGACGGGCGACCGGAGATTGCACGGCTCGGCATACCGAAGCGCGTGCTGGAGCGAATAGCGTTTCTTCTTGCGAAGGAAAACGCCGGCCAAATGGTGAAGCAAGGCGTGGAGTTGGTTAGCGCCGTTCGAGGTGTCCTCGAACCACAGTCGGCCAATCTCGTTCGCGATAGCCACAACAAGGCGTTGGGCGAAATGATCGGACCGAGTGAATATGAATCTTTGTTACGGTCGTTCGAATGGAGCGTCGAGGCGGGTCCGACGACCGGAGCCATCCTGCCGGACTGCGTGGTGATCGGGATCGGGCCGGACGGAGTCGCGGGCGGCCACCTTTTCATCGGAGGGAAAAAGATGGCGGCGATCATGCTCGCAGTGTCCCCCGAAAAGCTGCTTGTCGGACGTAAGCCAGGGTTCGTACTGCCAAACGACTTCGATTACAATGTCGAAGCTGCTAGGCTGAGCCATGCCTTCTTTTTGGCCCCGCGCAACGACGAAGAGACGGCGCGGCTGCACAAGATGATCGGCCAGACATTCCGATCGGCCCTTGAAGGGGCCATAGAGAGTGCCTTTTCGCAATGGTCGAAAGCGAAGGCTGGAAGCAAGTCTCCGGGCGATGACACGCTGGCCGCGAAGCCGACGTCCGAGGGTCGGTACGAATTGTCGTTATCAGGTTGTGGCGGCGAGTGGACGAGGGCGAGGGTTCAGGAGGAAGTGGTCTCCCTTGTCGACGAACTCGCTCGAGTCATGCCGCTGGAGCGGCTCGATGGAATCACGGTCGAAAGCGATTATCCCAGCCTCTTGCAAACGGTGTCGCGTGACTGGAACAACGCGACGACTCCCAAAACGGTACCGCCTGAAGTTGGCGGCGGTGTCGCAATGACCGTCACAGTCAGACGGTCGGGCGTGGCGAAGGGACACATCGTTGTGTCGAGCAGAGTATCAGACGCGCTGATTTCTGACGATACCGAACGTAAGGTATGGGGACGTTACGCTCTCGTCAGGCAACTGGCGTCTGTAGCCCTGATGGAGATTGTCGAGGAGTGCCTGCCGGGCACACTGCTGAGGCCGGCAGGCGAAGGACTCGATGGCTGGCTTTACGCCATTGTGGCCGGGGTGCCGGAAAGTTACGCAGCGTCGCGGATGGCGGCAGCATTCGGGGACTCCTGCGAAATCGCATACGGACTTCATGAACCGCTGGCGGCTGCTATCGACCGCATGACGACGGTCGTTCCGCGAGAGCGGCTCGCCTATCGCGAGCACGGTAACTTGGAAAAGCTGCTCGATGCCGCACTACCCGCGATTCGGCATGTATTGATAATGTCGGCCGATCTCCTAGGCCATTGCGCATTCACCGGCGAACAGCCTCTCGGCAGGACGAATGTACTGGGTGATGCACTTGACCGAGCAGGCCTCCGTGCCTGGTTCGAAGTGTACTTTGACGATCTCGTACGGTTCCACCAGCGCTCGGGGCGGTGGGAGTCCTTTGATGAATTTCTGGCCTTCAACATCCACGCCGAGCGGCTGCTGTTGGTGGTCGGTATGTTCGTTTGGGAGGGAACCGAAGGATTGCGCGTCGAAGTGCCACTGGGTACTGATATGGAGGCGTTGCTGGCTAGGTTATCGGACTAGGGCATGCGCCGGCTACCACCAGGTTTGCCTTGCGTCTGCATTGTGCGAGCCTTCCCAGAGAAGCCGCGATGCCCGAACCGTACAACAGTCTCGTGTCGGCAATAGACTGAGTCGCGCTGCTGACCACGGCGCTGAGAGCCGGAACGCGACAGGTCCGTCGAAAACACTCCAGTAAGTGTGCTGTTGACGCCTGCATCGGCATTTTCTGAGACACTGCGGAAAGATGTGTTCGGAAGCAGGGTTTGGGGCAGTCTGGCCCGGTCCTTGCAAGAAATGGAAGCCGGGGCTCTGAAGCATGGATCGGCATGCATGTGCGTCCACAACCGTTGTGAACGGCGCCGGGCATCGTGATCATCACCAAACTGCTCTGTGGTACGGTGGTCACGATGACCCTGCGCCGCGCCTACGTTGCCGATGCACTTCTCTTCGAGGTAGCGAGGAAGGTCGGATGGATACATCGTGATGAATGGCTGGGCGACACTTGACCAAGTGCACGTATTGCGGCATTCTGTTCACAATGCTGCAACATGAGACGGTTTGGATCGCATCACCTAGAGAGTCATGGTAACGAAACCACGCATCTCCATCAGCCTTCCCGAGCAAGAGTACAGGGAACTGTCGGCACTCGCCGCGGAGCATCACATTTCCCTCGCTTGGCTTGGCCGGCGGGCCGTCGTCGAGTTTCTGGAACGGTATCAAGACCGTCAGCTAGAGCTCCCTCTAATCATGCCCGCCCAGAGACCTACTAGAGAATGACTGGCGGGCGCTGGACAGCCATCGATTTGTTCTGTGGGGCGGGCGGACTCTCTGAGGGATTTCGCCAAGCGGGTTTTCGCGTGCTCGCAGGTAATGATATCGACCCTCATGCTGCTGAGACGTTCGTCGCGAGCCATTCCGAAGCCCATTTCCTGCTTGGCCCCATTGAGCACATCACTACCCGTTCGTTTCTCGGTGCCTCTGGTCTTAGGAAACGCGAACTAGACTGCCTCATTGGCGGTCCACCCTGCCAAGCATTCAGCGTCTACAACCATCAGCGGGGCTTGCACGACAAGCGCAGCGGGTTGTTCTACGAGTACTTGCGCATTGTCGAAGGACTCATGCCTAAGTGGGTTGTCATGGAGAACGTCACCGGCATCACCTCCGCAGGTGATGGTCGGGCCGTTCAGAGAATCCTTTCTGGACTCACCGGTCTGGGCTACCAAGTCGAAACCAGAATTCTTCATGCCGAAGCGTTCGGCGTACCACAGGAACGCCGCCGCATCATCTTCCTGGGTAACCGGCTTGGTCTCCCAATTCACTGGCCTGAGCCTACCCACGGACCCAACCGCAAGCCGTACGTGAGCGTGTGGGATGCGATCGGAGATCTGCCGCCGCTTAGAAACGGCGAGCAGCCTGCTCACGCATTGCCCTATTGCTCGGCTCCGATGTCCACATATCAAGCCTATCTTCGTGGCAATCTCACGCGGATTACCAATCACGCAGCTCCACGCCTTGCGCCGATCAACAGCGAGCGTATGAAATTCATCCCCGAGGGGGGCAGTTGGCGCGACATTCCGCATGAACTATTGCCGGCTGGAATGAAGCGCGCCCGCCGGTGCGACCACACAAAGCGATATGGCCGGCTTCGCAAGGACGGTCTGGCTTCAACAATTCTCACGAAATGTGACTTGCACTGGGGTGCCTACATTCATCCTGAGCAGGACCGAGTTCTGACTGTCCGCGAGGCGGCCCGCCTGCAGTCCTTTCCTGACTCTTTTCAATTTGCCGGGCCGCGCACCGAACAATACGTACAGGTTGGGAACGCTGTCCCCCCACTTCTGGCGAAACAGCTAGGGCTCGCGCTCATCGAGGCGGCATCACGAGGGCGTCCCAGACGAAGTGTCCGCTCCGCTCACGCATTCCCCGAGAACATCGCCGCCTTGGCGGTGTGAGTCTACCGACCGAGCGCAGCCTTGATGGCCGCTTCGTAGACATTCTGCTCTGGCAGGTTCATCGGGGCGGTGAACGCAAGGGCCACTTGGTCCACCGTCGTTGTGAATTGGTCGAACAACATCAGGCTTCGCTGTTGCCCAGCCTGTTCAGCAGGTCCCAATGCATAGCTTCGGAACGTAATGGTGCCTGGGCCCCGATCGTATGTGTGCAAGTTCCCGCCCAATCGATCCCGAATCCGGCTGAAGACCTGTTTCGGGCACACGAAGTAGAGCCCGTTCTTGCACTTAGCCCGCATCCATCACCACGGGGAGTGACAGCCTGATTGTGGACCCTGGGCGCCAGCAGGGATCACGCTGAGCGCGGTGATGATGGATTTATAGCGTAATTCGGATGGATTTTTGGTTCATTTTGGCGAGTTGAGGAAGTCGAAGGCCGTTTCCTGGCGTTTGCGGCGGTGCCGGGGCGTGCGCCAGGCGCGTCTTTTCAGACGCTTTCGGGAGACGCCGTGATCAGCCTGTGATGAGGTGTGGTGGGACCTACCCGGGTGGCGCCTGTGCCGCGGCACGCAGGTTGACGAGAGTGCGAGCGAAGACATCCTGCAAGGGGAAGGCCGAGGCAAGGGAGAGGCGGATCCGGCGCACCGTCTTCGTGACCCTGCCGGCAAGCTTGAACAACCGGGAACGGATGGTGTCGACGCGCCAGCGGGCACAGGCCGTGCCCTTCAGACCGACCCGGCGGACGATGTCGACGATGGCCCCGGCGAAGGCCGAGAAGTACATGCGCAGCTGGTTGGCCCGCATGATGTGGGCCGACGTGCGGTCGGAGAACAGCCACAGTTGCTGGTCCTTGATCCTGTTCTCCATGTCGCCCCTGGCGCAGTACCACCGCTCGTAGAGTTCCCGGGCGCCCACCTCCTTCCTGGAGATGTTGGTGACCACGTAGCGGGCGTTCCTGCCGCGCAGCCCCGGCAGCCACTCGGCCTTGGCCACCACACGGCGCTCGCGGGACCATGACTTGAGTGTGCGATACCGCAGATCCCGATACCGTCTGGACGCCTTGCCCGACACCAGGCAGCGCCGCCTCGACCTCTCGAGCTCCCCGGCGATCATGGCGTTCAGCCGGGAGTTCTGCCCGCATCCAAAGACATAGTCGACATCATGAGCCTCGCACCAGGCCATGATCTCATCCTTGCCGAAGTCGGAGTCGCCCCGGGCCACGATCCGGGTCGTGGGCCACGCGCGGCGGATCTGCGCCACGATCCGCGACAGCTCGTCAACCGAGCCAGCCGCCGCGCCACGGTCGGCGGACCGCAGCCGGCAGCACAGGATGTGTTCGCCGCAGACGATGAAGAGCGGCAGGAAGCAATGGTGATCGTAGTACCCGTGGAAGTGCCTGCCTTCCTGATGGCCGTGGATCGGATCGTCGGTGGCATCGAGATCCAGGACAATCTCCCCGGGCGCCTCGCCGTGACTCTCCAGGAACAGGTCCACGAGAAGGCGGTCCAGAACATCGTGGTCGGCCACGATCTTCTTGTAGCGATCGGTGCCCGCCTCATCCGGCAGACTGAGTTCCAGGCGGTTCAGCGTGCTCGATGCCGCCAGCACATGACCACGGTCCCGCTCGCGGACCCTGTCCTCTCCCTCCACGTCGTCGTTGCCGCAGGCCAGGGCGAGAGCGGGATCGTCACGCAGACGGTCATGATCGTTGAGATCCTCGTACCCCAGGGCCAGGGCGAAGATGCGCTGCGCCACCAGGGTCGTCACGTCGTGCTCGATGCGCCCGGGATCACGATAATCGACAAAGGCACCGGCAACGCGCTCTGTGACATTGAAGAGACTGTCGGCCTCCCGAAGCAGCAGCGCACCGCCGTCAGACGTCATGCGGCCGCCGTCGAATTTGGCCACAACCCGGCGTCGAGCAAGGCCTTCAAACTCCAGTTGTCGTGCTGTACAGTGTGTCGCCATGGGGGTGGGCTCTTCTGTGTATGTAAATGGTTGGACTCATTCACATATATCACAGAATCCATCCCCATGAGCAAGCTCTGGTGAGCGATCCGGGCTAGGCGCGCGGCGAAGGACGTGTCCCTTGTAGATGATTTGCGGCAGGATGCGCTTATTGACATTCTCCCAGTTCACTCCCGCATCACTGTAGCCGGGCTCCCGCCCCTTTCCGTCCCGATATGTCTCTCCTTGAAAGAACGCCTGCGCTTGGTCTCTA
The DNA here is from genome assembly GCA_965207785.1 of Alphaproteobacteria bacterium. Lineage (GTDB taxonomy): Bacteria > Pseudomonadota > Alphaproteobacteria > SP197 > SP197 > SP197. The sequence continues at coordinate 1,029,590 of CBDBNO010000012.1, forward strand.
TAGTTGCCCGTTGTGTCCACGGTCTGGACTTCAACTGCCGTCATTTCGGCTAGATCCCCACCGCCCTCAATCTTTGCCAGGATCCAGTCCACGTAGTACGCTCCAGCGCCTGCAGGGCGTGGCAGAGGCAGTTCCTGCCCCCAATAGTGCCCGAACACCGCGACCTCGTTGCCGGTCATCAAACCATTGGCAACGCGCTTGGATACTTCCTCGGGCCGCACAAGTTCCGCCCTGGCCCCAAATGTCTCGGTTGAGATCTCTCGGAGGACCTTGAAGTTGTCCGCGTACATACGGTTCGGACAACAGATGGTCGGTTCCGCTGCCGAGATCTGCTGTACCGAACATGCGCCATGCTTCGGCTTGATGCAGTCACCGTCTACAAAGGGACAACGGCGTGCGTCAACATCCTGCCGGTGCGTTCCCCCAAGAGGCTGAAGCTTCCCGGCGGTCATGAAAGGAGGTGCGAGTCCGAAGAACTCTGTAATCTGCAATGCCATGCGGCTACTCTCCGTGCAATCGGACGAGGAAGCAAGTTGGATCGCGTAGATTCAAAGGTGCGTAGTGCCAACATGCGCGCGATTCGCAGCAAAGGCATGAAGCCCGAACTGGTGGTGCGCCGCCTCGTACACGCCATGGGCTATCGGTACCGCTTGCACCGTCACGATCTTCCGGGCCGGCCCGATATGGTGTTCACGAGCCGGCGAAAGGTGGTGTTCGTCCATGGTTGTTTCTGGCACCAGCATTCGGACTCGGCCTGCAAGATCACCCATCGTCCTAAGTCCAATCTGGGCTATTGGCTACCCAAGCTGGAACGCAACGTCACGCGCGACAAAGCTCACCGATCCCGCCTAGCAGAGCTGGGTTGGGAGGTTCTTGTGATTTGGGAATGCGAAGTAACTCCCAGCGACGGGCTTGCGGCACGCATTCGGTACTTTCTAGATCACTGATGAGAGAGTTGCACTCCCTTCAAGGTCCGTCTTCACAGCGACCTCCAGCGAACATGTCGTCAAAGCCTCTGCACAATCATCGCTCATGTGTGCCTGTATCGGAGTGGCTAGACCGACCGCCAATACCGTGTTGAACCCCTGATTGTTCCGGTCGGCCGAGGCCGCCTTTTCCCACATTGATCCGTGCTGATTCCCCGGAGAGACCGGGAGAGTGCGGATGCCTCCAGGGTCTCTTCTTCTTTTCCAAGCAGGGTGTTTTTCGGGTGACCGCATAGGCCGCCTGTCGGTTCTGCTGCACCATGGTGCGGGTCCATGAAGGAGTGTGGCCCGCGCGACTGTCGCTCGCCGGGCCACGGGCGGAGGTTTGCAGCATCTGGATGAGACGACGTTGTCCGCCGAGGACTATGTTGCGCAGGAGGCATGGCGCACCGCAACCCCTCCTGTGTGCTGCCGGGGTCTGGCGGTGACGGCCTGCGGGATGACGCGCAACGGGACCTACGGGCGCAAGACGCCGCGAGGCATGCGCGTGGCGCGTTGGTATTGCCGCCCCTGCCACCGGTCATTCAGCGCCCTGCCGGGCTGTCTTCAGGCGCGTCTTGCGGGGACGCTTGCCTCGTGCGAGGCGCAGGTTGTGGCGGTCGAGGAAGCGGGCAGCCTGTGGGCGGGCGTGCGAGTGCTTTATCCCGAGGCGATTGACCTGACGAGTGCGCGGCGGTCGCTGCGCCGCCGGGTTGTCGGCGTTCATCAGAGCCTGCGGATCCTGGCCGGACTGTTCCCGGTGCTGCTGGACACGACGTGTCTGGGCCTGATCGGTTTGCGCAGCCACCTGGCGTGCGGCGAGGCGCTTGTGTGCGTGCGGGAGCTGGGCTGCGACCACCTTGTCCATCTTCCCTGTCCCGTTGGATTCGCCGTTCACCCGCGGGGTCCCCGGAGCACGACGGGGCCGCCAACACGCGACGGCACTATGTGAGAGGCTCGGGACCGTCGAAGGTCGCAGCTTCCACGGACCAACACGGGAAGATGTGGCCATGTCCCCCGGCACCGAAGACCACCGTCAGCGCGTCGCCCTGTTCCGTTACGGCGTGATCGCCGGCCTGCTGGTTGCCGACCGGCGAGCCATCGGGGCGCTGATCAGGGAGTTGTCGCAGCGGATCTGGGTGATCCCCGGGACGCGGCGCAACCGCATCGCTGAGGGGACGATCCGCGACTGGCTGCATCACTACCGCAAGCATGGCTTCGAGGGCCTCTACCCCAAGCGCCGCCGTGACCGCGCCAGGCCGCGGCGGATGACGCCGGAGACGATCGAACTCGTGCTGTCCATCAAGCGTGATGCGCCGCACCTGAGCGTGCGCGAGGTGATCAGGCAGGCCCGTGCGTCGGGCGAGTTGGCCGACGACGCGACGCTGGCGTCCTCGACGCTCTACCGCCTGTTCGCCGCCGAGGGGCTCGACAAGCCCGCCGACACACAGGCCCGGGACCTGCGGCGCTTCACCTGGCCCGGTGCCAATGACCTGTGGATGGCGGACGTCCTGCACGGGCCGAAGGTCAAGGGTGCCGGGGGACGCAGGTTCAAGACCTACCTCATAGCCTTCATCGACGATGCGACGAGAGTCATTCCCTATGCGGCCTTCGCCATGTCCGAGAACACGGCGTCCTTCCTGCCGGTGTTCCGCGAGGCGTTGATGAGAAGGGGCCTGCCGGTCCGGCTCTATGTCGATAACGGCAGCTACTTCCGTTCCACCCATCTCGCCCTGGTCTGCGCCAGACTGGGCATCGTCCTGATCCACGCGACGCCTTACCGGCCGATGGGCAAGGGCAAGATCGAACGCTGGCTGAGAACAGTCCGGATCCAGCTCCTGCCCCGTCTCCAGAGCGCCGAGCTGGCCAGTCTCGACGCCCTCAACCTGCGCCTGAGGACATGGATCGAAGGCGACTACCACAGGGCTCCCCATCGCGGTCTGGGCGGCATGACGCCCTTCGACAAGTGGGCCTCGCTGGCCGCCGACGTGCCCATGCTCGGCCCGACTGTCGATCTCGACGACATCTTCCTCTTCGAGGTCGACCGCCGGGTCCACAAGGATCGCACCGTGAGCTTGAAGAACCGCCTCTACGAAGCGCCCGCCGAACTGGTGGGACACAAGGTCACGCTGCGCTTCGATCCGGCACGCCTCGATCGACCCGTCAGGATCGTCCACGACGGCAGGGACGCCGGCGTCGCCACGCCGCTGGACGTTCATGCCAACGCCCTGATCCGCCGCACCCTGACCTTCAGACCTCATGACGACGAGGAGACATCGTGATGCAGACGAAGCACTTCGCCCTCAGGCATTATCCCTTCAAGGACGCTCCCGAGCCCGGCGACCTGTTCCCCGCTCGCGGCCAGCTCGAGGCCGAGGCGCGCCTCGGCCACCTCATCGAGATGCGCGGCATCGGTCTCCTCACGGGGGAGGCGGGCTGCGGCAAGAGCACCGTCTGCCGCAAGGTCTGCGAGGGCCTCCACAGCGGCCTCTTCAAGGTCGCCTACATCTCGCTGACCACCGGAAGCATCCTCGACCTCTACAACCTCATCGCCGCCGAACTCGGTCTCGAGCGCGCCACCTCGCGCCATGGCGCCTGGCGCGCCATCCGCGCCGACGTGTCGCGCCGGCTCGGCGAGACGCGTCAACTCTCGCTGCTCGTCATCGACGAGGCCCACCTCCTGCACAACGAACTCCTCGAGGAACTGCGCCTGCTGACCAACTTCCGCATGGACAGCGAACGCCGCCTCGTCCTCCTCCTCACGGGCCTCACCGAACTGCGCCGCAGGCTGACCATGGCGGTGCACGAATCCCTCGCCCAGCGCATCGTCGTGCGCTGCCACCTCCCCGGCCTCGAACGCGACGAGGCCGAGGCCTACGTCGAGCACCGCATGCGCCTGGCCGGCGCCGACGTCCCGCTGTTCGAGAAGAACGCCATCGAGGCCATCTTCGATCTCGCCCGCGGCGTCCCCCGCAAGGTCGACACCTTCGCCCACCATGCCCTCCACGCCGCCGCCGTCGACAAGGCCCGCCAAGTCACCCTCGAGCATGTCCACCAGGCCCGCGAGGATCTCGAACCGTGAGCCACCCGCGCGACCGCCCCCTTGAGCCGCTGGCCCGTGCCCTGGGATACCGGCCATGCCGCCGCGACAAGGCGCGCTGGACACGCCCGGGGTCGGTGATCTCCATCAACGGCCCGAAGTTCTACGACCATCTCCGCGGATGTGGCGGTGGCGGCGCCATCGACTTCGTCATCCATGCCACGGCATGCACGCCGCGCCAGGCCATCGCATGGCTGGCCTCGACGGATCATGGGCCGCAAAGGCCGCGGGCGACGCCCGCGAAGCCCCTGATCCTGCCCCGGCGGTGCCCCGCATCGTGGCCCGCCGTGCGGCGCTGGCTGATCGACGAGCGCGCCATCGAGACCTTCCGCGTCGACGGCTTCGGGGAGCAGGGCCTGCTCTACGCCGACGCCAGAGACAACGCCGTCTTCCTGTGCCGCGACGCCTCCGGAAACGCCACCGGGGCGGAACTCGTCGGAATACGCCGCCGCCGCGACGGCAGCCGCTTCCGCGGCATGGCCCCGGGATCCCGCAAGGAACGCGGCGGCTTCTGGTTCACCTCATGCCCCGAGCAACCGGAGATCGCCCTCTTCATCGCCGAAAGCGCCATCGACGCCCTCTCCGCCCTCTCCCTGGGCGCCGGCGGGACGGTCTCCATGTACGCCTCCACGGCAGGCCTCGCCCGCCGCCTGCCTCAATGGCTCCTGACCCTCAACATCGTCTCCGTGGCATGCGGCTTCGACGCCGACGAAGCCGGCGATGCCGCCGCACGCCAGTTGATGGCCGCACACAAGGGAATCCGGCGCGTCCGCCCCGACGGCGCCACGGACTGGAACGACATCCTCCAGCAACACGGCATCTACGGCCTCATCGGTGGAACACCCCTCGACCCTTGCCGACCGTGAACTGACCCCCGACAGTCCGTCACGGGAAACCCCTGCTTGGAAACAACAAGCACCGCCAGCCGAAAAAACCGGCAGAGGGCGAAACAACCCGTCCCGGGCGACGCAAATCAATCCGGGAATCAGGCGCTGCGATAATCAGAAAACCAACACGGCCGCTTCGTGGTGAACCGCATCGTCAGGCCGCGCCTGGCCTGCGGCAGCTGCGAACGCTTCCACCAGAGACCCTTGCCGCCGCGGCCGATCGAGCGCGGCCGTCCGGGACCCGGACTTCTGGCGCATGTGCTGGTCTCGAAGTACTGCGACCATTTACCGTTGTACCGTCAGAGCCGGATCTTCGCCCGCGACGGCGTGGAGCTCGACCGCTCGACGCTGGCCGGCTGGGTCGGCAAGACGACGGCGCTGCTGGAGCCCCTGGCCGATGCGGTCGGGCGCCACGTGCTGGCCGGTCGGGCCCTGTTCGCCGACGACACCCCGGTCAAGCTGCTGGCGCCGGGAACCGGCAAGACGGCGACGGGTCGGGTCTGGGCTTATGTCCGGGACGAGCGTCCCTGGCAGGGCGCGGCAGCGCCGTAAGCGGCTAAAGCACGGCGTTCTGCATTCGTCTTGATCCGGCCTGTCCTCGCGCGAGAGGGTCTTCCGATCCATTCATTCATCTTGATCGGAGGGTTTTGTCATGTCGGACGATGTTTTGGCGACGCCGGTGGACGGCTCTGCCCATGAGCGTGGCGACGAGGCCAAGTGGCGTGCCTTGATGGTGGATTTCGAGCGCTGGGAGGGCTCGCAGGTCAGTTTCTGCGAGGCCCGCGGGGTGCCGCGGAAGTCGTTCCAGAACTGGCGCCGCCGGTTTGGTCTGACTGCCGCCAGGCCCCGCCGCAAGCGCGGCGGCTTTGTCGAGTTGGCGACGGCACCCGACCCGGGCTGGGATGTCGAGCTTTCGCTGGGCGACGGGGTGGTACTCCGCCTGCGGCGGTCCTGATGCTGGGCGGCTGGCCGGCGGGCGGCATCTGGCTTTCTGTGGAGCCGGCGGACATGCGCCGCAGCTTCGACGGTCTGAGCGCGCTGGTGGCGAGCCATCTCGGGGAGAACCCGGCGAGCGGGCGCTGGTACGTGTTCATCAACCGGCGGCGCACGATGGTGAAGGTTCTCGGCTTCGAGCACGGCGGGTTCTTCATCTGGTCCAAGCGCCTGGAGCAGGGCCTGTTCGCCCCGCCCCGGTGCGCCGGGCACAGGTCGCTGTCACTGTCGCGGACCGAACTGGCGGCGTTGCTGGAGGGGATCGACATCACCGTACGGCGCTACCGCAAGCGTTATGCCGTCCCCCTGGCTCATGCGTGAAGCCGCACCGCTCAGATGTCGGATGTCAAGGAGAAGGGCGGCCCGATGATGCCGGGAGCATTCCGGTTGTTGGTGCCGGGCACCGGTAACGTGACCACGCTCAACGGAGTTCCGCGGTCCTGCGTCGCGTCCGTAGCCGCGCGGCGGTTCGATCTCCCCGAGGGCCTCGATGTCGGCTTCGACGATGATCTGCAGGCGTTCTCCTTAAGGCCGTGTCGCGCAGGGAGTCCGGGAGCCTCTCGAGACAGTCCCGATAATGCTCCTGCAGCGCGCCTCCTCGGCCACCGCATCGCACCAGCGCTGGGCGCGGGAGCGCCGGTCACGGGGCGTACGGTAGCGGACGGGGCGGTTGCCGGCCTTGAGCCGTTCGCGGTATCGGCGCTGCTTCTCGGCGGGTGTCAGGGCCATGATGGATCTCCTTGTCATGCACCGTCCCCGGGGTCGGCCTGAAGCCGCACTGCGGGCGTGATGTCGGAGGTCATCGGGTTGTCGGCGAACAGTGTCTTCCACCGCCGCGGCGTCAGCTCGTCGACCCGGGAGGCCGGGTGGTGAGCGATGCGCAGCAGGACGTCGATCAGCCAGATGCGGGGATCGACGCCCTGCATCCGGCAGGTGGCGAGCAGACCGTTGGCGATGCCGATGTGCTCGGCACCGAGTTCGCTCCAGGCAAAGAGCCAGTTCTTCTGGCCGAGCTTGGGGTCCCTGATCTTGTTCTCGATGATATTGGTATCCAGCGGCACATCCGGGTTGGCGAGGAACACTTCCAGCGTGGTCTTGCGCTCGACGGCGTACGTGATGGCCTTGCGGATGGGGTGCTTCGGCGTCAGCGCCGGATCGTCAAGCGTCCTCTCGCACCAGGTCCAGATCCTGTCGACCACCGCGCGCGAGCGCGTCTGTCGCGCCGCCAGGCGTTCGGCTGCCGGTGCCGAGAGGATCTCCTCCTCGACTGCGTAGAGTTCGCCGATCATCGCCAGCATCGCCCCGGCCATCGCCGGGTGGCTGTCCTTGTGCTCCCAGAAGTTGCGGCGAGCATGGATCCAGCAGCCCTGGTGGGTGACCGCCCCGTCGCGCGCCTCGACCCAGGCCTTGTAGGCGCCGTAGCCGTCGCTCACCAGGACTCCGGCATACTCGCCGAGGAACGCGGCCACATGCTCGTGCCGGCGGGAGGTGGCGAAGGGGAACACCACCTCGCCCTCCTCGCCGAGCATCGGCCAGAAGAAGCCTTTCTTCATGGCTCCGGGCTTGCCCGGATGGCGCCCGGCCCGGATCGGCGTCTCGTCCATCTGGATGACGGCGCTTTCCAGCACCGAGCGCCACTGCGCCTCGTGGATCGGCTTCAGGAGCGCGATCGCCCGGTTGGCCCACAGGCTCAGGCTTCCCCGGTTGATGGTGATGCCGGCGGCGGCCAGCATCCGGTGCTGACGGTAGAGCGGCAGGTGCCAGAGGAACTTGTCGATGATGAGGCCGGCAACGAAGGAGACATCGGCGCAGCTGTTCTTGAACACGCTTTCGCGGGCCGGCGCGCCCACCAGGGCGCCGGTCTGGCGGATCTTCGCCGTGACGTGGCGATAGCGGATGACGACGTGCCGGTAGTCGAGGGTGGCGATGCGGCAGTGGATGCGCTCCGAGACCACCTCGTAGTCGTCCTCGGACAGCCCCTCGATCTGCGGCGGCGTCACGGTGATGTCGACGACCGGGGCCTTGTGGTCGAAGCGCAGCCCGCTGTCGTTGAGGGCATCGCCGCGATCCTTCTTGCGGCCGGGCTTTCCGCCCGCCCGCCGGCGTGCCGTATCGGCGACGCCGGCGGCGTCCGCGGTGTCCTTGCGCTTCTCCGAGCGCGAGCCGTAGAGGTCGCGTTGCAGCTGGACGATCTGGGTGGTCAGGGTGGCGGCCTGTGCCGCGAGGTCGGCGATCTGCCCCTCCTGGGCGGCGATCGTGGCCGCCATGGCGGCCTTGTCCGCCGCCAGCCGCCCGGCGAGCGCGATCAGCGACGAGAGCGCCTCTGCGGCCTCTCCCGGAAGGGTGCCGCCGGCGAGCAGACGGGTGAGATCGCGGCCGAGCTCGTCGACCGCGCGGACATCCGGCGATGCCTTCATGCCTCGGCCTCGACGGCCATCAGCGCCGCCAGCACCGCCAGCCGCTCGGCTCGCGGCATCGCTTGATAGCGGCGGCCCCAGCTCGCCGCCTTGCGCTTGACGGTCTGGCGATGGGTGAAGTTGCGCCCGGCGCACGACACCCAGTGCACCCGGTCGGGCTCGAAGTTGAACCACAGCTTCTCGGTGACGATGCAGGACTGGTTGTTGACCTGGATCTCGAGCGAACGCCAGCCGGCCAGATGGTCGTCGTAGAGCCGGCAGGGATAGCCGGAGACCATCACCTGACAGGGCAAAGACTTCAGAATGCCGAGAAGCGCCGCATGGTCGGCGTCCGTATAGTCGAAGCGGTAGCGGCGCTCTGAGCGGCGCGTCGACTGCACATAAGGCGGGTCGCTGTAGACCAGCTCGCGGCCCTCGAACGCGAAGTCCGACAGGAAGCGGTGACAGCAGCCGTGGTGAAGCTCGACCGGGTAGTCGCAGCGGAAGCTGTCGATGGCCCGGCGGTTGAGATCGATGCCGACCGAACGCAGCGACGGCGGCTTGCGCTTCATGATCGCGCCGCCGCCAAGATGCGTCTCCACATAAAGATCATGCGGCGGCATCAGGCTCACAATCGCCTGGCAGAGCCCCGTCGTCGCCTTCGATCCGTACCATGCCGCCATCAAACCCCTCCGACGCTGTGCGCCCGAACGGCAGCTCAATAGGACGGACCGCCTATGCTGTCAAACGGAAATCCTCCTCAAATCGACGCCGCGGTTTAATCGCTTACGCAGCGCCGGCAGCCTGGTACCGCTTCTCGAGTGACCGCAAGGCGGCGCATCCCCAGGAACACCTGGCGGGCTTCAGCGGCTGGATGCACTCGGACGGCTATGCCGGGTTCGGTGCGCTGGCCCGCGCCGGGCCGGTCCGCGAGGTAGCCTGCCTGGCGCACGTTAGGCGCAAGTTCTTCGACGTGCATGCCGCCCATGGCTCGGCGATCGCTGCCGAGGCTCTGGAACGGATCGCCGCCCTCTACGCCATCGAGAAGGAGGCCCGCGGCCAGCCGGCTGAACGCCGCGCCGCCTTGCGCCGGACCAGGGCCGCGCCACGGCTCGACGACCTGGAGCACTGGCTGCATGCGCAACTGCAGAAGATATCCGCCAAGACCCCGCTGGCGGCGGCGGTCCGCTATGCGCTGAGCCGGCTGAAGCACCTGCGACCCTATCTCGAGCACGGCTTCCTGGAGATCGACAACAACCCGGTCGAGCGCGCCATGAGACCGATCGCTCTGGGCCGGAAGAACTACCTCTTCATGGGCTCGCCCAGTGGCGGCAGGGCTGCTGCCATCGCCTACACCCTGATCGAGACCGCAAGGCTCAACGGCGTCGACCCGCAAGCCTGGCTCGCTCAGGTCCTCGAACGCATCCCCGAGTGCAAGATCAATCGTATCGACGAGCTCCTGCCCTGGCACTGTGCGTCGACTGAAGATCGGCAAGCCGAAGCCTGATCTCGGCGGGGCAGTCAGGCCGGACGTCTATGGACGCCCCCGATGATGCAAGCATTTGTTGGTTGGGTTTGGTGCATGTGGTCAGGTGCTGTCGTCTATCCGGCCTCGTGTTGCGGCTGGATTGACGCCGCGGGCCCGTATGGAGAATCGCGGATTGGGTCCAAATCGCTTACGCGAGCTCGATCGCTCTGCGTCCGGAGGGTGGTTTTCCCGATCCCGTCTCATTGACCGTTTGCCCTTGCCCTGTCCTCCGTCCTGCCCACATCCCCGACAGCTTCCTGCGACGCGTCGCCCGATCAGGCGGCGGCAGGAACCCGGTATCTCTGCTTCGTCGTCGTCACCGCCCAGGCGATGCGCGCCATCCTGTTGGCCAAGGCCACTGCAACCAGCATCCGTGGCTTGCGCGCCAGCATCCTGGCGAGCCAGGGATCCGGCGTTGAGCCGCGGCGGTCCGCATGACGCACGACCGCCATGGCGCCGGTGATCAGCAGTCGTCTGAGGTCGCGCTGGCCCCTCTTCGAGATCCTGCCCAGCCTCGGTTTGCCGCCGGTCGTGTGCTGGCGCGGCACAAGGCCCAGCCAGGCGGCGAAGTCCCGGCCGCGCCGGAAGCTCTCGAGCGGCGGTGCAAAGGCCTGCAGCGCCATCGCGGTGACCGGCCCGACCCCCGGGATGGTCATCAGCCGTACCGCGTCGTCGTCGCGCCGGGCCCCCTCGCCAACTTCCTTCGCCAGATCAGAGATCTCGGCATCGAGGGCCTCGATACGGTCGAACAGCAGCGTACCCAAGGTGCGCACCTGGTCCGGCAGTCCCGGATCTTCCAGGGCCTGCGCCAACCGCTTGACGTGGGCCGGTCCCTGAGGCGCAACGATACCGAACTCCGCCAGGTGACCGCGCAGCGCGTTGATCGTCTGCGTGCGCTGGCGCACCAGAAGATCGCGCGTGCGGAACAGCATCCCCCTGGCCTGCTGCTCCGCAGTCTTCACGGCCACGAAGCTCATGGTGGGACGCTGCGCAGCCTCGCTGATCGCCTCCGCGTCCGTCGTGTCATTCTTCTGCCGCTTCACGAACGGCTTCACGTAGATCGGCGCGATCAGCTTGACGTCATGACCGAGCTCCGAGATCTCCCGGCCCCAGTAGTGGGCGCTCGCACACGCCTCCATCGCCACCACGCAGTTCGGCTGCGAGGCCAGAAAGTCAAGCAGCTTCCCGCGACTGAGCTTCTTGCGGAACGACACCGACCCGTCCGCGCACGCACCGTGCAGCTGAAAGCTCTGCTTCGCCAGATCGATCCCGATGGTGGTAATCTGTTCCATGGACGCCTTCTCCTTCGTCGTGGCTGTAACAACACCGCCACCTTGGCACATCGCGATGCCGTCGGGAGGGGCGTCCACTCCATCGCTTACGCCCCAGGTCCTTCTTGATCTTTGCAACAAGCTTCGTGCCCAGCTCCTTCCGCGAGCCGTGCATGGGCAGCTGCGATGTCTTGTCGCCCAAACGGACGGTGAGGTGGCCACTGCCGCCCCTGTATTGTTCATATTTGCAACCCTGGCTTCGAATCCAGCGGTGAAACTGGTTTGACATCCTGAGACGTTCTCGGCCCTCTCCTATTCGTCGATACGCGTCTTGCCATGATTGATTTCCGCCCTAGATTGCTTGGTTCATTTTGAACCGCGCATCGGCACTGATGGTGCCTGACCTGTTCCCGAGTCTTGAGAGAAGATCAGGAAACAAGCATGGCCAGGGTCGATAGTGCCTTACCTGTCCGCGTCTATACCGAGTATGCGTACGGCATTACTGCCGAGAATTCCGAGTTTCTCCTCCTCCGACAGAAGAGGTAACTCCATTACTCGCATAATCGTGTGATCGAGATCGTACCAAGGAAAATCTGAACCCATCATGACGCGATCAGGTCCAATATCCCGAATCAGTTTCGCCAGTTCATGGTCATCGGGTGCATTGGTGCCACCCGTCCATTCAATGATCTCACAGCAATCGAAATACACGTTGGTGTAGGTTTCCGCAATCTCCAGGGTTTGGCGCCACGATCCCCCTCCAAGATGGGCAAGCACAATGGTCAGATCCGGGAACTCTCGCAGCATCGCGGTGAAAGCCCGCGGATCCGCGAGACCGGCGCCTTGGCTGTCGCTTCCAGAGTGAGCAATGATCGGCACATCGAAGTCACGGCATACAGAGAGCGTCGGCCAAAGTCGCGGGTTCGACATCGCGTAGTTGTGGGCGGGCCCATGGAGCTTCAGGCCGACAGCACCTGCATTCTCGATCATATCGCGAATGTGGTCGGCGCTTTCCTCCGGGCCCAGCAGCGCCAGATCGGTGCACGCATACGCCAGAAGCTGGGGATGGCGACAGGCGACTTCACAGCCCCAACGATTGAAGCTCTTCAGGGCCTCCGGAAGCTCGAACTCGAATTGGCTCATTCTTCGGCCGCATTCCGCTGCAGACATGTCACCGGGCAGTCCACGCTTGTAACGATCACGCTCCCAATTGGCGATAAACAGATTGAGCACAATTGATCGTTTAATCCCGGCCGCAGCCATTGCCGGCAGCATCTCGTCCACCGTGCCTGTCATTGTGCTCAGATGGACATCCCGTTTCTCACCGAACTCGAATATCTCGTAGTCATTCTTCAGGTCTATGGCGTCACGTCCGCGCTTAAACAGATGAGCATGTGTGTCAATGATGAGCGGCGAATTCATGGATGTCATTTCTCCCAAACGTCCGTGCTCGCAACCACGATTGGCTTCGGCATTGCGGGTTCAATCAGGATAGCTTCAACACGCGGGCTCAGCACGTCGATGCTACGCTGAGACGCCCGCATGACCTCCGCCTGTCGAACTCGATGCCTGCCGTGATGTCAATTTCTGTCATGAACCGTTCCAACGGACGATGGCGATTTTCGATCAACTCGTGTTCTCGAAGGTAGGCAGACACCGTCTCACGCACCTCGGAGCAGATTTCTGCCTCATCAACCCGCGTTAGAGTTCTGTCTCGAACAACAAGTTCCCCATCGACCATGACGTAGCGCACCGATGCACCATTTTCGCAGAACCCCAATTGCGCGCAGACGTCGTTCAAGGGCGTCAAGCTGACGCTCTCACCGTCGAGCACGATCAGATCAGCGCGCATGCCCGTTCTGATGACTCCGAGTTCAGCGTCCATCTGCGCGACCTTCGCGCCGCCGACAGTCGCCGCGTGCAGTACATCAAAGGCCGAGGGCCAGTTTCTTGGATTGGGATCACCCAGGCGATGAATCAAGAGCGCCAGACGTACTGCCTCGAACAGCCGCGTCGTATCGCTACACGCCAGGCCATCGGTCCCGAGCCCGACCGGGACTTCTTCATCAAGATAGCGCATGAGCGGTGCAAGCCCGCTACCCAGTTTCAGGTTCGAATGGGGGTTGTGGACCACCGACGCACCGCTTTGGCCAATCGCGGAGATCTCTTCGTCCGATGTCCAGACCGCATGAATCAGGTTGGTTCGGTCTGTCAACACGCCCAACTCGAGAAGGTAGTTGATCAGGGAGCCGCCAAAGTGATCGTGGGCAATGAGTACCTGGGCCTTGGTCTCCAGGACATGGGTGTGGAACTGCAACCCGTGCCGGACTGCAAAATCATGGGCTGCGACGAGCATGTCGCGGGTGCACCACTGCGGCGCCACCGGTGCGACCATGTATCGCAGTCGGCCATTGGCCTCATGGAAACTCCGATGTGCTTCGGAGCAGAATTCGAGGTAGTCGCGCACATTGGTAAGCGGCAACGAGAGAATCTCGCGCGCCTGTCGCGGCAACGCGCCTGGAGCCGGCAGTGTTTCCAGCGCATGGCGGTCCATGACATTGCCCGAGCATGTTGCCCGGATTCCGAGTTCGCGGTAGGCACCGAACACCGCCGCCAAGCGGTCGAGGGCCTGCCCGCTGATCTCGTCGGCAACATCGTCGATGACAAAGGTAACGCCGCTCTTCAGCGCTTCGATGCCAGCAATCAGGGTGCGCAACCGCACCAGGGACGGAGTCACCGGTGCCGCATCCAACAAGGGGTAGACGTAAAGTCCCCAGGCATCGAACGCCAGACGATCGTACCGGCCCTTGAAGAACGCCTCGGAGGAATGGATGTGTGCGTTGATCAGGCCAGGCAGGATCACCATGCCCGTGGCGTCAATGACATCATCGCGATCGGAAACTGCAATGTCGGGGGCAACTTCCACGATGTGCGAGCCATCAACCGCAATATCACACGACAACGGCCCGTCATCGTCCGGATCCATGGTCAGGACGGTGCCGCCTTGCAGGATGGTTCGTTGTCCGGTCTCGCCGGCATCCTGGTGCTGCACCCACTGCCTCTCGGCCGCGATCATCACCCCCTGCAGCCTACGTCAGCGTTCCTGATAATGAATGCGCTTGTAGGTTCGACCCCAGTAAGTTTCCAGTCGGGGCCAAAAGTGAGCAAATCCCTTGATCGCCTGCAGTTCCGGCGTCCACATCGCTGCTTCGTTGTCCATGCCGTAGATGGCGATGTACGAAGGACTGCCATCCAAAGACTTGTAACGAGCCCCCCAACGCCATCCCGGGCAGTCGAGAACCTCGCGGACGTGCTGTTCGTTGTACCAGCGATTGAATGCTTCCTCAGCGTCGCGCTCAACATCGACGCCAACAAGAGAGATGACTTCGTCAATCATGAGATCGTCCTTTGGTTTGCCTGGTTGCGATTCATCCACAGAGAGCCGATTGGCCAACTGATTCAGGGCGGAGATCGAGCCAACGACGTCCGGGCCGCGAGCGACCAAGGTCCAGTCGTTCGTCTGTCGCCAACCGCTCAATGGTTGCCGCCGCGACGGTAGCGGTGTCTGCAGCAATCCTGAAGTCAAGGAGCTCTGGCCGATCACCAGCGGTGTGATAGTAGGGATGACGTGGCGGGTGCCTCCAGAAGAAGCAGGCCGGAACACCGGCGTCGATGAAGGGGTTGTGGTCCGAGCCGGGGAAAATCGAGGCTTCGACTTGCTCCTCCGGTATCCAGTCGACGGACGCGCCTGCCTCCAAGGCAAAGTCGCGAATTGCCGGGTCGGCGTGGAGCGATCGTTCCGCGGACCAGCCTGGCGCGTCGACGTTCACCATCCCGACAGTGCGGTTGAGTGCCCCGGCATGGTCTCTGCAGTACTGGGCGGCACCGCGGAATCCGCCTTCCTCATCAGCAAATGCCGCGAACACAATCGACCGGTGAAACTTGTGGTCAACGAGATGTCGAGCAATCTCGAGTACACTTGCAACGCCAGCGGCATTGTCCGACGCACCAACTCCTTCCAGCTGGCTGTCATAGTGGCCACCTATGACGACTTGTTCGTCGCTTCCTGCTGCCGGCAGTTCGCCGACCACGTTCGAGGTCCGGACGATTTCGTACTCAGCTTCATGAACCACGCGAATTCGGCGGCTTCCTGCCGCCAGATGACCGCGCAGTTGTTCAGCCGCTTGTCGTTCTACCGTTACGCCCGGAATGGCAAGACGGGTTCCATTGGGCTGCGCGGCCAATGCCGGATACATCATTCCGTTCAGGTGACAGATGTGTCCGTCGGGCGCATTGCTGACGACGACCAGTCCTGCTGCACCTTCAACCACGAGCCGCTCGGTGAAGAGGTAGGGATAGCTCGACTCAAAGACAACGATACGGCCAGCTATTCCACCTGCCTCTGCGATGGCTTGCTCGAGGGCCTCCAGATTCTCGGGCTGGCCGAGGTCCAGTGCTGGCGCCGTTGCGGTTGCGGCTGCGGTGAACTGCAATCCGACACACGCCAGTCCGGTCTGGCCCGCTGTGCCCACCAATTCGCACCGTGCTGCACGAGGCCGGTAGGTCGCCACTTCGAACGGCTCGCATCGAATGTTGGACAGTCCCGCCTCCGCGAAGCGCGCCATGATGAAGCGTCGGGCCTCGGCTTCGCCCGGCGTGCCGGCAAAGCGGTTGCCGATGTCGCACAGCGCCAACGTATCACGCCGGATGCTGTCGCTTTCGAAAACCACAGGCATCACAGTTCACCAATCTGTCGTGTCGGCGCGGTCAACGCGCTCTGCGGCCATCACGACCCAGTGTACAGGCGAACTCTACCGTTCCGAAACTCTCCCTGGGACGAGCCAGTTCCCCTGCACCCTGCTTACCGTCACGAACCCAGTCTGGCCTCATTGATCATGTTGATCATCTTGCCGCCCAGAACCGGATCGATCGGACGGAACGTGATGCCACGATCAAGAACCGTGACGGGATCCGAAGGAAAGCCGAGCGCTTCAACCACTGCTGAATCGGACACCTTGAAGGATTCGGCATTGGAATGTCCCATGCCATAGTCTTCAATCAGGAACTGGCCAGCGCGCTGATCAATCCATGCGTCGATGAAGGCGTAGATCAGATCTTCGTCCGCTTCGCTTGATGGCAAAACGGAAAGGCCACAAATCCAGTTGACGATACCTTCCTTCGGGTTCGCGTAGGCGACCGGAACGCCCTGATCCTTGAGTGATTTGACGCCGGTGCTCCAACCTAGTGCCGCGACGACCTCGCCGTTCGCCAGCGCGTTCACAATCTCTGTTTCGTCGCTCGAATAGAAGCGTGCCAGCCGGGCCTGGCGTTCGATCAATGGGCGAATCTCTTCGAGCATCTCATCGGTCATGTTGAACGACTCGGCACCGAAACCATGGCACAAGCCGGCAGCCAACACCGCCTCCTCGCTCTCGACGGCTGCAAGCCGGCCCTCGTACTGCTCGTCGAAGAGCAGGCACCAACTGATATCATCAGGTGGAACATCGATGACGTCGGTGCGATAGATGATCGAACTGTTTCCCCAGTCGGTTGGAACCATAACGACGTTGCCGTCCTTGTCCCGAATGTCCGAAAGCTCGCGAAGCCTCGGGAACACCTTGTCCCAATTGGAAAGACGACCCGTGTCAATCGGCCTCAGCATCCCGAGATCCGACATCCTCTCAAGACTCTCGGTGCACGTGTGCATGATGTCGACTTGAAAGCCGTGGCTGAGCTTGCTCAGCATCTCCATCTGGTTTGCATAGAGCGTAAAATCCGGTTCGCCGTGCACTTCGAAATAGGCGGGATAGAGCTCCGGCACTTCGAAGCCGCCCCATTCGTAGACCGTCAGTCGATCGTCTGCGTGTGCCCGGGGACCCAGAACCGTCGGTAGTGCCAATGACCCTGCAGCAGCCAGGAGACCCAGGACGCCGCGTCGGTCAACATCGCTGGTCCTTGCTTCCCAATGATACTTGCTGATCCCAGTATTCGTCATGACCCCCCTCCTTCCTCAAACGACAGGTGCCGCTTGTTGCCTTCAGGGTCCTGATGCTACGGGTGTAAACCCCCCATGGCAAGGTTGCGAGCCTTGAATCCAAGGGAAATCGGGCGTCTGCCTACCACATCTTGAGTTCATCGGCCGTGTTGCCGGTGCTGCGGTGACAAAGTCGCCCCGCGGCGATTGAGGCCATGGCGACCATCATTGCGGATTCCGGATCAGGCGCGTTCGGCCCATGATTCGGCGTGGTTCGTATCTGAACGGTCCCCGAGAGCCCTGCAGTCAGGCCAATTCAGAGTCACCATATCTGTTGTGCCACCCGCGGCGACGACGAACACGCGCCACGATCTCCACGGATCAGGGCCGCGGGGCACCCAGCAAGAGGACGCAAGACGACGAACGGGGCCCAGTCCCGGACTTCCACACGAGAGTAGTATGGCGCTATTGAAGCTCTCGCAACATTCCTCCAAACAGACAACGGCATACGTGCATCACTGCACGGAGAAAACTACTCAAGGCTATGGGGAACTGTGGTGACGTACCGGCAGCATAAGGTCCAGTGTTCAGTCTCATTTTCGACGTCGCCAGCAATCCAGTCAGCAATTCGGAATTGACCCTCAGGACATATGTAGTTTCTTTCAAGTTTGCTTGCCGACTTTGAGTTGTAGGAATCGCACTTCATTGCGGGCATGGGCTTGTCGAGTTTTGTCGCCACATCTTTTTCTACTCCAGAAACACGTTGGGTTACGCCAGAAACACGTTGGGCCAAGTCCCCCAGATACAGCCCTCCCGTAATGAGCCCTCCCCCGGCGCTGATTACTACCACCACTACGGTGCCAACTACTTTCACCATGGTCTTTGTCTTCATCGTTCGATTCCCGGTGCTTGGCAGGGATAGCTCAACACCATCCCCGCGCTGAACCTCTAATGGCAGTGGTAACCGCCCGTCTCGGGGTCTACATGGCATTCATCGGAATCGTCGCTTTCATAATGCGCGAGTGTCGCGCCAGACATGAGGGTCAGGGCCAACGTGGCTGCAGCCAAAATCAAAGTCCATTTCATAGTAAATCTCCCCTTCATCTGCGTCTGAATCTGTCAATCGGCGGTTCAGCGTTCTTGACAAGTCCGGCCAATGCGATGCGCACCCTGCCGATTGGGCGCGCCGACTCCTGCGAATCGTGCGAATGCTAGGCGATCGGTGCCATCATGACCCCGGCAACATTGCGGGGACGACCCGAAAAAATCGAAAAAGACACCTGGCCAAGGCATGAGGCAGCCGGTCCTTTCGGCGCCGGACCCATTCGCCGACAAGAGAATTGAATTCAGGGTCCGGGATCGGGACCGCCTTCAAGCGAGAGCACTTCCCGCACGAGATCGGTCTGTCGGGAGATGCCGCGTTTCTCGAAGATTTGCCTCACGTGCCAACGGACGGTCTTTTCCGAGCGACCGGTCGCGTCGGCGATGTTGCGAACGGTCCTGCCTTCGGCCAGCAGCACCGCCACGCGGCTTTCCGCCGGAGTCAGGCCGAGGGCCGCCGCCGCCGAGGCCGGATCGATGGCTTTCGGCTCCTGATCGATGACCAGAACGAGCGCGGCGACGCGCCAGGGGCGGAAATCGATTTCGCCGGCGCCGACGGGATTGATGTGCACCGAGAGCCCGGGAAGACGGTTCGGGCGTTCGACCATGAGCGAACAGCCTGCACCCTGCTCGGTTCGAGTTGGCAGCGCGCGCGCCAGCGCTGCCTGGAGCGCGTCGTCGGCGGCGGGTAGCCGGGCATGGAGATTGCCGGCCCGGTCAATGAGCGCATCGCCCTTCCTGAGGATTACTCTCGCGCGTTCGTTCGTCGCGACGATCCGTCCGCGACCGTCGAGATGGACGATAGCCAGGCCTCTCGTCTCCATCAGGCCGGTGAGGGACATTCCCAATGCCTTGGCGTCGAAGAGCACCTGCCGGACAAGGACGTATTGGCGCAAATGGGGCAGCAACGCCCGAATTGCCTCGATCTGATCAAACGACCAGCCGTCCCCATCGACGGGATCGGCCGAACTCCAGGTAATGCGCGACTCGTTCGGCCCATCCATGCGCACGACGACGCCATCGTGGTACTCGCTTTTCGGCAGAAGCTCATTGTACGTCGCCGACGTCTTCACTTCTTCCTCGGTGTACAGGCTGGCGGCGTGGGTCACCTCGCTGTCGGGCAGGCGGAAAATCCGCGGTACCTTTTCGTCCTGCGGGTAGTAGACTTCGAAGTATTCACGCTCCAGGGCGTAGTGGCGTTCGCCTCGCAGATAGAGCCGTGCGAGGTAGATTTCCGCTTCGTCCTGGGACCGCCCGCGAGCGAAGGCCAGCATGCTGCCCTTGATCCGGCAGACCTCGTCGATAAGGGCGGAGCATGCCGGCCAGAGTGTGTCGTCGAGCACGGCATCGTGCAGCGCAGCCAGGATGCGATCGAACTTCGTTCTCTCGCTCATGGCGGCGCCATCACCGGGCCTCGTTCCGGACAGGCAATCCGCGGACCGGGTGGGAGGTCTGAATCCGATGAACGAGCCGGCTGAAAAACACTCAAGCCTGTCCGGTCGCCGATGGTCGCTTCGGTTCTGCCGGTGAACTCATTCCAGTTCAGGAAAGCGGACATTCTGCCTGACGATCAATCCGGTGGCGCCAACCCAGCTTTATTCAATCTCCTTTGGAAAGATTAGGCGGTGCGGATTGCGGTGAACCCCCCAATTTGGGGGGGATTGGCGCGAAAAAACTGAAAATCCCGGCCCAAGAGAGTTGCGGGTACACCCGATTGATCCCGGCACGCGGAGTACCGAGCGGACCCGCGGCCCGATCGCGTGGCGAACCCTGGTTTCCTGTCCTTGTCTGCGGATTCGCACCTTCGCCTTCCGGGTTTTGCGTCCCACACCCGCAATATTGCGGGGGCGGTGGGGCGCTAGGTCGCCTACTCCTTCTGACGAGAAGGGCCCTCTCGACGATCACTACGCTCTTGCTGGCGCTGGCCGGAGCGTCCCCGCCAAGCCCGTCGAGCTGGTGACCGCCACCAAGCGCGATCTGGTCGTCCGAAATGCCCCCTTCTGCGTGAACGTCCTGTCCGAGACGGAGGTCCAGCCCTGAACATCCCGATCATCGAAGATCCATTCCTCTGCGTGCTCAAACTGTCGATACAGAACCGCGGACCGCGCCCAGTGCCTCGGCAGGGCGCTGCATCGGCCACTCCTCGCAATCCAACGCCAGTGGCGCCGACGCGGAGGTCCGCAACCGAGGTTGCGAGATCATGAATGTAAACACTTGCCCGGAGTTCCAGGAAACCAACGGAGAGGACAAGAGGCATGAACGGCGACAGCAATGGCAGTGTGGTCCATCCGGACACGCAGAGTAGAAGCGCCTATCCGGCGGACGGGCCCGTCGAAGTGCTGGGCTTCGCTTACGCGGATGATCTCTATCTCACTCGCGGGATCGAAGCGGTCCAGATGCGTGGTGAAGAAGAAGATGCGGACTACATCGTCGCTCGACGCTATTGCTCAGAGGTCAAGCTCCGGCTGCCGAACGGCAAGGAGTGCACGTTTCCAATCGAGGTTCCGTGCGGTCTGTTGACGGATCTTTCTTCAGTTCCGCGTTGTGGTCGCTGGCTTATGGGCAAGGTCGGGCCCCATCTCGAGGCAAGCATCGTGCACGACTGGCTCTATGTCGCTTGGCAGGACGAGGCTGCGTGGCAAGGCGAGAGGAGGCCTCCGGTGTGGATGCGCAAGTTTGCCGATGACGTCTTTCTCGCAGCGATGAAGGAAGCCGGTGTGGGCCGGTTCAAGAGATCGATAGCGCATGCCGCGGTGTGCGGTTTCGGACATGGCAGCTTCTACAAGAAAAACAAATCAACCGCTTGTTGTGTATGGGATATCTCAATGGATGGCGACGCGAACGGCTCAAACCAGAATCCGGTGACCAACACTTGACCGGCGCCAGGGCGGCTGCGGCCCATGAAGAAAGTTCGTCACTGACACTGCCCGAGCAATGGTTGATGAACTGAGCGACCCGTGGAGATCGTGTCTCGAGCCGTTGTGTAGAAGCCAGGCGTCCGCTGCAGTATCCGTCTTGTTGGGCGGGGACAGGTACTGGCAGGCATCGTCGCCTCGGGCGCCGTGCCGGTGGTCCGTCTGACAAGGGTGTTCCGCCATGTGGCGCGGAGCCGGATCGTCTCCGCGGCTCGCGGCAATGACCGGGGCTCAATACCCGGCCGCTCCCTGGCGCATTGATCCCACCGCCTCGGAACTATCTCGTTCAGGTTGAGCGGGTCTCCAACCCCACGGCGATTGCGGAGGAATTGTACCGTGCCGGCAAGCAGGACTGCCCTGCCTGGTCACTCCGCGTCGGGCTCTGTTCCTTGATGAGACCTGGTAGGCCAGTTTTCTACCTTGGTCACGCCGGCGGGTTCGACAGGGAGATTCTGCCGGCCAGCCAGTCGCCGGCAATATCGGCGGCAGGAACGCCCACCGCGTCGGCCGCCGTCATCCGGTTCCTTTCGAGCCATGCCTTCACAAGTGCGTAGCCCAGGGAGTATCCCCCGCTGAGCGGCCACACAGGGTCACCTTTCCTGCCGAACATCCAGGAATCGTGATCGTAGTCGTCCGCCGACAGGAGCGGGCGAGCGCGCTCCGCCATCCTACCCATGGTCTCCTTGTCAAGCGCCACGGCGTAGAAGGGCGTCGGCGCGCCAACCTCTTCCTCGAAGCACTGGGCAAGGCCCTCGCTGACCAGACGCCCGCCCAGATTGTATGTCTCCACGCCGCTTCGCAGCCGCGCCACATGATGTATCTCGTGGGCGAGTGTGCCGAGAATCCTGTCGGAGCGCTCGGGATCGTGCAGGCGCGGCGAACCTGGTTCGAAGGTAATCGTGATGCGGCCGGGACTGTTGGCATGGCCGCGTAGCCCCCACGCCTGCAGTCCCCAGGCTTCGGGCGCGATGACGACGTCGAGGTGGTCCAACCGAATGTGACGCCTAATCTGCCTGCTCGCCGTCTCGAGTTCGCCCATGATGTCCTGCCAGAGTTCGGCCGAAACTTCGTCCATCGCATCCAAGAGGTGAAAATGCATCGTCATGACTTCCCCGCTCGGCGCAGTCGCGGCTTGTCTGGAGGGTCCGCGAACGACGCGCGCCTGTGCGACTACCAGCAGGGAGCCGCCCGCCACAATAGCAGCGCGGCGCCCGCCGTGTTTCAATAACTATGTTGTAAGATGATCTTTTTCCGGCTATCGCCACTTTCTGTGCCTGAATCGATCCCACACCATGTGCGATACTCGTTGAACATCCCGTAGACACCTCGATACCTCTGTCGTCTTCTCTGATGCCAGCCATGGAACCTCTTCGGAGGGCCGGGAAGTCCATGTTGAGTTGCTGCTTGATATCCTCGCTCACAATTGCGGCATGACCCGTTTCATGAATCCATCGAAGAGGGGGACGGTGAACGCCGTGTCGCCGTGAGCAGGGCTGTAGATCATTCCCTTGGCAACGAGTGAGTTGCGTATGGGGGCCACCGTGGTCACCTTCCGATCGAGCATGTGAGCGATGTCCCCGGATCGATGAGGTCCAGGGCCGAGCTCCGCCATGGCACGAAGGTAGCGCTTCTGGGCTGGCGTCAAGCGGTCGAAGCGAACCCGGAAAAAGCTTGCATCCAGTTCGGCGCGTGCCTCATTCGTCGCACGTCGGGCGTCATTGAGCGTGATCGGGGAGTTGTCGGCTGCGTTCCAGCTGTGCTTGCCCCATTCCTGAAGGAAATAGGGGTAACCACTCGTCTCGGCCAGGGCTTCACGGACGGCCTCGGAGCTGAAGACCACTCCTTCCTTGCAGGCAGGCACGATCAAGGCGGCCTTGGCGTCAGCATTGTCGAGTCGATCGACTGACGCAAACTCGAAGAGACGTTCTGCATATGGCTTGGCATCCCCGGTTCGGCCAACCAATTGAGGCAATCCTGCTGCCACCATGGTGATCGGCAACTGCTGTTGGCCGGTGCTGTGGAGAGCGGCGATGAGGGAGGCCAGCTGTTCCTCCGGCACATACTGCAGTTCATCAATGAAGAGCACGAGCGCCGTGCTGCGTTCGCTTGCAGCCCTGCCGAGCGCCTCCAGGAGATCAGCCAAGTCGGTGTCCAGATCGCTGCTGTCGGCCAAGCCGATCTCGGGATCGGCATCGATGCTGAATTCGATGTCCTGATACTTGACCTTGAGAGCCTTGGTGAAGCTCGCCAGCGCCCGCATTCCTCTCAGCAGGCTATCCTTGAGCGCCTCGCCGCGGCTCAGGCGCAACAGTGCCGACCTCAATGCGGGAACCAGCAGAGCTGGCAATGAGCGCTCTTCAGGCGCTTCCATTCTGACGCTTGCGATGCCGCGCGCTTCGGCATCCAGGCGAATGCGGTTGAGCAGAACAGTCTTGCCCACTCCACGCAAACCGTAAAGGACGAAGCTTCGGGCTGACTTCCCTGCGCGGATGCGATCGAGCGCGACAGCGGCGCGTTCGATCGGGTCGTCTCTCCCTGCAAGCTCGGGCGGAGGTGTGCCGGCGCCCGGGGCGTAGGGATTCTGTCTCGGATCCAATTTGAGCTACCTTACCCTGAATTCTCAAAGAGAGATAATATATAGTAAGTTTGATAATTGTCACTGTTCTGTTGCTATTGAATTGGTATCAGACGTTGGCCGCTTGTGCGGTGCTGATAGTTTGGCAGGCCGGATTGCAGGCTCTGCCATCGGGGCATGCGGCAGCCATAAGTCACGCGGTTCCGGCACCGTGCAGCGTGTCGTTCTTCAATGCCAGCACCCGATCCGCGATCCCTTGCGCGAGCTCACGAAACTGGCTGACAGTCCAGCTGGCGGCAAACTTCCTTGGGTCGGGCACGATTGACCGGAGCGCTTGGTGAACGCGGGCGGCAGCATCAGTTCGCCCCCGGCAACGGTGATGAATGTCTGGACCGCATTTTCGGAGTGCTGTGGCGCCACGACGTCCGAGCGACCACTTGAACTCCCGCCGCGATCTCTCGACCGAGAGACCTGTTGCGACACCGTAGGCCGCACTATGAAGTCGGACTTCAACGGCACTGCGCCGTAGCGGGGCACCAGCCGAACGCTGCGCCCATTTCAGGACGGGTCGAGAATCTCGCGTGTGGCTGCCTTCTGAATGAATGCGGAGCGCGTCATGCCGCGCATGCGGGCCGCCTCGTCGAGAGTATCGAGGAACCCCTTCTCCAGGCTCAGGTTCACCCGCACGACCCGCTTACGGTCCCGAACATAGGGAATCATCATCAGCACCGCGCCCTCCGCGATGCTCCCGGCAACTTGCTCTCGCACCGATTCGAGCCGCGCGGTGGCACCGGTTCACTGTCCTCGAAGAACAGGCTCAATGCCTCGATCGCGTTGGGAACGATGTCATCGAAGCAGTCGGCGGCCGAGTAGCATCCCGGCACCTCCGGAAACTGCACGCCATAGGCGCTTTCAGGGTCCTTGTCGATGACGGCGACGTAGTGCATGGCTTGCTGTCTCCTCAGTTCCAGCCCACCCGCCTGGCGACGCTCCGGGCGGTGCCGATGGGCAAGTCCGTCTTCGGATGCGGAACGACCACGGTGATCGCGCCCGTTGTTGAACTTGTGGTGTGATCCCTTCACGCTCACCCGTTCGAAGCTCTCGGCTGTTGCGCCACATGTGCAACCAAATGCACACCAGGGCAAGTGATGCAACGTACGCGTCAACGAGTCGCATGGCGGCTTGACCCGGTGACGGCCATGCGACACCCGGCACCCGTCGTCCCTGAAGCACGGCGTGGCACCGGGCAGCTCGGTTTCGAAGACGGTGGCGACACCGTCGGCGAGGTCACGGGCGTTCGCGCACGGGACGGTGCTTGCGAAGGCGCAAGGGTTGTCCCGTATTCGAGGTCTCCCGCGACGGTTCAGTGCTGACTCTCGATCACGTGAATTGGTACGAAGACGAGCCTCGACCTTCTTCCTGGATCTCAACCTGTTCCTTGCCCGGTAGCGACCGCCTCACGTCCATCACAGTTTCGCCCACGCATGTTTCGAACGGGATTTCTCGGCGGACCAGGCGACTTGCCCGCGATGGACGCCGTGATCGTGGTCATCGCCGAGCCCTCTCGAGGGGCGAGGATGCGCGGATACCTCGGGATCAGCGCGCCCGGTCCGCACCAGCCGCAGCCCGTGGACGGGGGAGAGTGTGTTGCAAGCGGCCTCGACGTCACCGACGTTCGAGCCAGGCAAGCCGTTGAAGAATGCAATCAGTTTCAGAACCGCAAGTCCGCGAATGCACTATCGGCGTGTTCATGGCCCCAACGGTGCGCCAGGAAGCGGGACGTCGATTCCAGACCGTGACGCAGAGATGACGACCTCAGCACAGCGCTCGGCGACAGAATGCGGCGCCAATGTTGGGCGCGGCGGGCGAGCGATCTAACCCGAGAGGGGTCGGCACCGACTGACTGAGACGGTGGTTGTCCGAGGGGTAAGGGGCGTCTCTGGGTGCAAAGCGCTTGGTGCCTGGTCTTTCCGGAGTGCAGCCAGGATACACCCAAGAGCACCATAGTGACGCCTCTTGAAAAACACCATAATGGTGTTTATCTCTGCCCATGACCAAGAGGCGCAAACCTACCTATGATCTTGAGGCAATCAAGGCCGTCTTCTCAACGGTTGTGGGCCTCAAGGCCACGGGCTCCGCGTTGAGAGACGCGGCGACGTTGGGCTTTGGAGGTCATGAGAACGCGGCGGTGATCGAGTCGATCGAACGTCAACATGTCCATAAGTCGATGACGTCCTATGCTGATCATCGCGTCTGGCAGGATGTCTATTACGTGCCGTCTGAGCAAGGGACGCTCTACGTCAAGTTCACCGCCGATGCCGCGACCGAATTCCTGCTGTTGTCGTTCAAGGAGAAGGGCGATGAGTAATCCGACTTGCCCGGAGACGGGCCAACCGATGGTTCGCGGCGTACGGCCGATGACCATCACCTATAAGGACCATTCGGCAACCTTCGACATGCCGGGGTGGTACTGCGAAGCGAGCGGAGAGAGCATTCACACCGGTGAGGACATGAGAATGTCCGACCATGAGCTCAACCGGTTGAAGGCCAAGGTCGAAGGCCTGCTCTTGCCAGAAGATGTGCGCCGGATCAGGAAGCGGCTGGTACTGACGCAAAGGGTCGCGGGCCAATTGATCGGGGGTGGCGTCAATGCGTTTCAGAAGTATGAGAGCGGTGAGGTTCTGGTAAGCCGTGCCGTTACGAGCGCTCTGGTTCTCCTCGACCGCGACCCTGCCGGCTTGACCGTTCTCAAGCAGCGAGCGACCGACGGTCGGGCTGCATGACCTCGGCGACACTTGGCGCAGGCAAACTGTTCCAGGGCGCGTTGCGCCTCGGTTTCGCTCGGGTGGGGGTTACGGCGGCAATAGCCGTCTTGGTCGATACGTTCCCGTTGTCGAAACAGTGAGAAGATCAGGCCAGATGTCGGGCCGACAGAAACGCCATTCGATCACTTCCTGCTGGACCCGGGTGACTGATGAACTGCGCCGGCTCGCGAAGCTGTGTGACAGTTCAGTCGACGGCGTACCCTTCGGTGACGTCGTCAAAGCGGATGTGGTTGAAGATCCGTTTGGTCACGAAGGGCAGCATCAGTTCGCGTTCTGCAATGGTGATGAAGCAGATGCGCAGGTCATGGACCGCCATCGAAGAGCGCGGCTGAACTCGAGAATCAACCGCGAGACCCGCCCTTAGCCAGTGAACAACTCAAAATCTCGATCTGTGTCGTCGATGTCTCCGGGCCTCCAGCGCGAATGACGGTCGAGCTGCATGGAGAGAAGGTGCATTGACCTTCAGCAGATCGCTTCCTTTCCATGGCACAGACGACTTGGTGTTCCCGGCAGGGCTTGCCCTCCCGAATCGGCGACAGCTTCGATGGCAGTCTCGGCGTCACGGACGACTGTTCGCCTGATCCCAGACACGCCATCACCCGACCGCTTGCCGACGGTTTCCACGCCTGATCCAGCCGATCGCTTGGTTTCAATTGGTCGGAGACCAGCTTTCAAACGGTCGACAGTCGAGGGTGGCCTCGCATGCCTTCGCCTTGGCGAACGCCGAGTCCGGGAGGCCCTCAAGGGTACCAAGGCCGTTCCGGCTTCATGGCCCCCGGCAATCGGGAAGGACGACGCCGGCGCAGCAGCGACACCATTTCCTTTGTCACGCTGCACGACGCCACCATCTCCAAGGCTGCCTCGACAGATTCCGTCGGCTTCGAGCGTGGTACCGACCGGGCGGCTATCAACGAGGTTCAGTGCCCGACAGGGCCGATCCTGGCGATCAAGGTCACCGTCGACGCCGACCCTCGCTCCGGGCGGCTCCTGCCTACCGGCTCCGCCGATTTGGTGGCCCTGCCGCGCGTTGCGGACTCGCTGTCGGGCCGCAAGGGCATCGTCCGTCTACATCTCCTGACCCATGCAGAACTGCGCGGCGCGGCTCCCGACATGTTCGACATGGCGTCCGCCGGCCAACCTCCGACATTCCAAACCCCGGTTGTCGGCGACAGCCTTTGTCGGGGCCGTCGTGCGGTCGGCGCTGCAGTGCCATCCTACCACTCTCGATGAGGAGACATGCGATGTCCCCAGGGAATGAACATGTGGCGCCGACCGGTGCCGAGTCTGACACGCTCTTGTGAGGGAATCGCTGTCAAGAGGCGGGCGCGGGCACCGGACTCGACGACTACGCGGCGTGTCCGGATGCGGCATAGGATCGGCAGAGTCCAACTCCCATGTGTCACTTTGGCCACAAGAGGACGTTACAATTGAATTGAGACCAGACCTGCAAGGCCAGCCGCGGGGAGACCGACATTGAAGATCGCTAACTTGATCCGCAGCCCGGCGAAATCGATTCTTGGGTTCGTGGCGGCCTTGGTCGTCGCCAGCACGACTTCGGTTTGGGCCGGACCCGTGCTCGTCCCGATGAAAGAGTGCAGCATCCGGCCATTGGTGCAGCCTACCGGTTGCTCTGACCCAACGGCACTATGCCTCCCACCGGCCGCCATACTGATTCAGTGCCGCTACGTCTTGCGCTGGGTCGGATGCAGGGACCCTGAACTCTGCGTGGAGCTCAACCGGCAGTTGGCGTGCGGGATGTTCAAGGATCGCCAAGTGTGCGTCGAATCGCTTGGACTGGAACAGTCGAACTGGCTCTTCCTCAATGATCGATCGACGCCGGCTGAGCGAGCGATTGCTGCGCTGCGCGTGGACGCTGCCCTTGCGTCGGGCAGCTGGTTGGACGCCGGCGACTGGCTGGGCGGGAACTGATCAAAGCCCGTGACCGCAACGCGTGGTATCGGCTGGTGGCGCGGGAAGATCTCATCGCCTTCGCCGGCATCCTTCCCCGGACCTGCGTGCAACAGCCGGTGCCGAATTCCTCATTCACCGAATCCATGTCCGGGAAAGGACGGTGGAGGCGCGGCTCAATGGTTGCCTCGATCATCGCACACTGCCTTTTCTTGTGCCGTCATGCTGATCGTCAAGGACAGTCCAGCCCACAGAAGTCAGTCTGAGCGACCGACACCATGATGCGGCAGCGAGCGGCAATGGAGGCGTCCAAGCGATGTCGATAGCTCGCTACTCCGCTCCTGACGGGACAGAGACCCTTCATCTGCACGAACGATATGTGCTTCTGGCTCTGCGGGAGGAGAAGGGCGAGTTTGATACGTCCCACTTTGGTATCGGTGGAGCTTGCTTCGCGGCCCTGCACTTGCATGGCAGGCTGCGGATCAGACCTGGTGAAGACGCCTTGGTCGACGTCGTGGACGAGACTGCGACAGGCGATCCGGTCCTGGACGATTGCCTCGGAAAAATCGTCAGTTCGAAGCGCCCGGATACGGCGATGAATTGGGTGGTTGAACTCGATCACCGAAGTGCCTGTGCTCGCATTGCCTCCGGTCTCTGCCATCGAGGCATCCTGCATGCCGAAGAAGACTCCATATTGCTTGTCTTCAAACGCAGAGTTCACAAGGTCCGGGATCCGGCACCACGGCGGCTTCTCGTCGATCGCCTTCGCAGGGCCATATTCGATGAGGGAGACGCCATAGATGCCGAAACAGCCGCTCTTGTGGCTCTAGCCGACTGTGGAGATGTTCTGAAAGCGCTCTTCGACAGGAACGACCTGAAGAGATACCGGCGACGTCTTGATGACATTTCAGCGTCGCACGAAACAAGCGACGTCACGTCCCGGGCAATGCGGGACGCTCTGTTGAGGCTGCGGGCGATCGCGGCGATGACAAGCAGTCAGTAGGCGCACTCGTGAACGCCGCTCTTTCTGAGGTGGACGGAACGCCGGAGGAGATGATCCAGAGCGGTGACCCGGAATCACTCTGCTTCGCTCTTCAGTCGCGAGCGAACCCTCCGGTCTGCGCCCCCAAGGGGCAGGGTTCGGCGGCGGCGACCAACGTGAAAGACGGTTGCGACATGGGGTGATGTCGCAGACGTCCCTGGTGGCGCCTGCAATTGTTGACGATGCACTCGCCGTGATGCTGGTCACGATGCCTGTGGTCATGACTGATCCGGGTCAGAACTGGCGACTGTAGCGCGCGAGGATCGAAACCTCCTGATCGCCCCCCACGTGGCCCGCGTCCTGCGAGGCGATCGTGGCCATGTGCACCTGGCCGCCCGCCCAGGGGCGCGAGTACGCGGCCTCGAGGTCGAACTGGCGACCCGAGGGTTCGAGGCCAAGAGTCGCTTGTTCGAGTTCGACTCGTCCGTCGGGGCTTCGCCCGGAAGCCCATCGCAACTCGGCATGCCCCGCCTCGACGCGCAACGGCTGAGACAGCCGGAACCCCAGCCTGTCGCCGATTCTTGCGACATCCTGGCCGACGATGCCGGCCGCGAAGGCGCTGCTCCAGAGTCCCGACACCCCTCGCACGATACCCTGGCGCAGATTGTCTGTCCGGTGCACTCCGGCGTAGGCACTCCCGAGCAGGGTCCAGTTCTCGCTCACACGGCGGTACGCCGTGAGCCCCGTGAGCATTGTCCCGGTGCGAAACTCGCCGAAGGCGCCGTCGGTTCGGCTGCCCACCGTCCCGTTCGCTTCCGTCATCCATCCCGCCTGCAACGAGAGGCCTGAATCGGCGAGCCCGCCAAAGCGGTACTCGGCGAGGGCGCCCGTGATGCCATCGCTGCGCGCATCGCGTTGGTCGCCGTGCGCGGCGCTCGCTGCGAATGCCGCCGCCCGAAAGGAGCCCGTGCCCAGGGACGATGCAAGACCGATGCTGATCCCGTTGCGGGTGAATCCGAGAAAGGGACTGGCGAATGCCTCGGTGTCGGCGAACGTGCCAGGCGCGAGTTCTTCCGCTCCAATGCCGAACTCAGAAGCCAGACGGCTGCGGTATCCGAGCGCAAGCCGCCCGCCGTCGAATTCGTGCGAGATCGACAGCGAAGCGAGGGCAGCCGGGCTTTCTCCCCGCCGCACGGTCGCCTTCACACCCATATCGCCGCCGTCATGCTCCCGGGAGGCGACGCCCAGATCGTCGTTGAATCCGCGTGGGGTCGGAACGACGTCGAGGCGCACCTGCAAACCGTGTCCGTCCACCTCCCACGGCGTACCCCGGGGATCGCGCCCCAATGATCTCAGGCGCTCGCCGAGCGAGGAGCCGGAAATTCCAACAGGGCGAAGGTAGTCGCCAAGGCGGCGGAAGAACGGCGCATCGAGTTCGTCGAAGCTCGCCACATGCGCCGAAGCAAGTCCGCGGATCAGCGAGTCCCCGAAGGCCGGGCCCAGGTGCAAAGCGCTCTCTTGCTCCGGCGACGACGAGCCGGAGAGCGAGAGGCCGGTCAGCATCCGCTCTTCTCCCACCGGCCGGGTCGCTGCGTCGAGGTCCAGGAAGCCCTGGCCGTAGACGGCGGCGTCTGCGTAGACGCCCGTCTTGTCTGCCGTGGCAAGAATGCGCTCCACGATCTCGTCATGGCCGAGCTGGCCCTGAAAGTGCTGGGCGAGGAGCCCGATCCCGCCCGTCACGAACGGCGCCGCAGAGGACGTGCCGGCGACCTCGAGCGTGATGAAACACTGCGAAGTGTCCGCGTCGCAGTGGAAAGCCGGCGCGGTGCTCGTGATGTTGACGCCGGGCGCCGCCAGGCAGAACTCCCTGGCGATGCCGCAGCGGTTGGAGAAGTCGGCGATCGTGCCTTGCGGGTTCGTCGCCACGACGGCCAGCGAATGGCCCCTGAGCTCCGGGATCCGTACCGGAAGACCGGGCAGGATCTCGACCGAGCTGGCCGATACCGGAGACCCGTCCGGTCCGATCTCGCCGTGGGCATTGCCGGCCGCCCAGACGTAGATCGTGCGCTTGCCGGCCGCGACATCCGCCTGCGTCATCGCCTCGATGACGTTGGCAAAGCGTTCCCGCAGTTCCTCGGCGCTGAAGTCCTCGATGTTGCCGAAAACGCCGAAGCTGCAGTTGATCGCCGTCACCCGGCCGTTCAGCCGGACGAAGGCGATCGCGGTGTCCCGCTCGAGCTCGCGCTCGAGTTGCGCCTCGACGTCGAGGACCCGCGCCTGGAGCTCCGCAATCTGCTCGGGCGTGGGGTCTTCCGGGTAATCCGCCACGATTTCGTCGATGACCTCCTCCAGGTCTCGCGATCCGACGCCCACCGAGATGACGTTGGCATCGAAAGCGACTCCGTGAACGGGCGGCCCGCTTGCCGAGCCCGCCTGCGGATCCTCTCTTCGCGCGGCGGCCATGATCCCCGCGACCACCGTTCCATGTCCCAGACCGCTGAAGCACGTGCCGTCGGGGCCGAACTCGTCGCAGGTGCTGAAATCGG
Source organism: Alphaproteobacteria bacterium (assembly GCA_965207785.1). GTDB lineage: Bacteria > Pseudomonadota > Alphaproteobacteria > SP197 > SP197 > SP197. The sequence continues at coordinate 1,061,556 of CBDBNO010000012.1, forward strand.
GGTCATAGCCCCCGACGTAGCTAGTCTCGAGCTTGCCTTCGAACTTCGGGTGGTCTGGATCGACCCCGCTGTCGACAATCCCGAGCGTCACGCCCTCGCCGGTCGCACCGCGGGCGTAGGCGTAATGCGCCTTGATTGCGGCGAGCCCATACTGGTTGCGGAACTCCTCGTGACTGGCGTACTCCTCGCGCCGATGCTCTTCCGTTCCGGGATCGGGGGTTCCATCGACCGGGCGCACCGTCATGCTGGCCCCGCAGCCCGCAAGCGCCAGCGCGAGAATTAGTGCGACGGTGGAGGATCCTGCCGCTCGGCGGACAGGCCGTTTCCAAGCCGTGTGTTGCGTCGTGCACCGCGTGCGTGTCATCGCCAGGTCTCTGGCCGTTTCTGCTTTGGAGTTGGGCATTCGAGGCCCGGTGAGTGCCCTTTCCGTACGTCTTGCCGGCGCAAGCTTACTCGGACGATTCGAAGACCGCCATTTTGGGGATGTTCAGGGCATTCCCGGACATCAAGGCCATTGGTCGAACACGTCACCGAAACGCGGTTTGGGATGCGCGCGACGCGCGGAGATACCGGACGTGGCTTGAAGCTGCTTGCCGAGCTCGACCGTCGGCACGTGCCTAAGAAGATCTGACTGAACGCCGAGCCGTCTCGAACAGCGTCAATTGATGAGCGGTCACCCATCATCCTCGGGCAGCGGCCCGGAAACCCCGGTCTGCCTGAACGGCTCGCTCAGGCCCAGGTATGATCCGCTGAACGCGCCCACACTGCCATCGCTTTCCTCGAAGTAGACGTAGCTGAACCCCGCCACCAGCCGGGGGTTCCCGTCCGTGTCCAGGCGGCTGGAGAATGCCCCTGCCCATTCTCCCTCGGAGAGGGTGATGGTGCGTTCAGGGTGCTTCAGGATCACCTTGTCGCGCTCGAACATGGCGTCGTCGCGGATGATCGCCGTTGCGAGGTGAAGCTCGTAGTCCCTGGCGATGGCTCCCGGGTCGGTCAGTTCCTCGCCGAGAAAGGCGCCGAAATGCGCGCGCTGTGTCACGAGGTCGCCCACACACCCGATACAGCCCTTCAGAGTGCCGTCCGCGAAGTCCGCCGTCAGGGTCACCGTCCCTTGGTACTCGTCGAGCACGCAGAGACATGCATCCTCTCCTTCGTCGACCGGAGGTTCATAGGCATAGAGTCCTCCGGCCGGGCCCATATACGTGGCCGTCCCATCGGCCGGCAGTTCCGGCACGATGCCGTGGTCGAGTTCCGGGCTGTCGATAATCGCATACCGGTTCGATCCCTCGAACGTCAGCGGCGGCGTCTGGCCCGGGAAGTGCGCCCACCAGCCGAAGGCGACGTAGTCCGCGGGGTCTTCCGGGTTTGCGCTCAAGAGGGCGTGGGCAACCGATGTGTCGCCGCCTGCGATCTTGAGGAACGTCCAGGCTCGCGCCCGGTGGCCGGGCATGGGCGTGACCCCGGGCAGCACCTGGAAGACATCGTCGACCGTGTTGACGGAGAGTTCTGTTCCGTCGTCCGACATCACGAAGAGCCGCAGTTTCTCGCCGTCAAATTCCGTGTTGCGATCGAGCCGGAAAGCTCCATCGGGCGGATTGCCGCCCGAGCAGGCGGTCAGCGCCAGCACGCACGCGATGAGGACGGTGAGAGGTCCAGTGTTGGTCCATGGCTTCCGGGCTCTCGAGAGTCCCGGTCCCGTGCGATCGACTCGTCCACCAGCGCCTGCCTTCGCCAACATGCAGCAGCCCCTCCCGGATCACGACCTTCATGCAAGTGTTTCCACGCCACGATGTCAATCGCAACCCTTGGTGCGCAGATCTGATTCGGGGATGATGCGGCCGCTCTCTCCGAAATCTCTGTCGGGAAGGGCAATCAGCCATCGCGCCTGCCACACCGATTCAATGTCCAACCAATCCTGGGCACGAGACCATTCGGGGCAAAGGCACCCCTCAGCCACCCTGCATTCCGGGATTCAACACCGACGGTCGCTGCCCTCTTTTTTGGGAGCTATGTACGACAGTCACATTGGCGGCTGATCGCCGGGGTTCAGAACAGAGCAAACAGACCGATCAACGCCACTATGCGCCAGAACCATGGCGTCGCGCCTCCTATCCGGGATCATATGGTCAGCGCGTCGTAGCGGGTGGTCAGAAGTTCACGCAACTCCCGGGATGCCGTCGCCGGGCGAGGCCCGGCTACGCGCCGGGTCAGCAGCGAGATGGTGTAGAGAGCGTAGCGCGGACCGAGGCGGCGGCATGTTCCTGTGCGGCGGCAGACTTTGCTGCGGATCCGTCTAGAGTAGTCTGCATTCGTAGTCGGCGAAGCGGCGGTCGGCGCACATCAACCTGGCGTTCCTCGCCATGCTCTGCACGACACGCATCCGGTCGAACGGATCGCGATGGTGAAACGGGAGGTCCCTCAGCAGATCGGCGTCCGCCGCGGAAAAACTCAGCAGTTCGAACCCCAGCTGCTCGGCACAGCCGATGATGTCATGATCAAAGCGCAGCTTGCCGAGCGAAGCCTTGATCATGATCTCGGCGATCGAGACCGAACTGAGATAGATGGTATTGGCGCGGCTCTCCAGTTCGCCTCTTTGCTCCGGCAACAGGCGTTCGGGCGCGGCGACCGCCCAGATGAACACATGGGTGTCGATCAGGATCCGCAATCGCCGTTCCCGTAGAACATCGCCTCAATGTCCGCATCGTCTCCGAACAGCGCCTCGTCCGGAATGTCGACCTGGCCGTTGAGGATACCCAGCGTCCGCTTTCCTTCCGGAGTATGCGGCACCAGGTCGGCGATCGGAAGGTTGTTCTTGGCGATGACCACCTTCTCGCCGTGATAGACGCGATCGATCAGATTCGAGAGCTGCGCCTTCGCCTCCGAGATATTGACGATCATCTGCCGGCATCCCGTATCAGGTCATTCAAACCACGAATGAGCCAAACGTCCAATTCAGGTCCGGTTTGTCAAGCCCAAGGGGAGCGATCCGTCAATCGGGTGAGGGAGGAATTGCTCTCGCCGGCCCGGGCTGTCGCGCTGGACCGTTAGCGGCAGCGTCCACGACGGCGGCAACTCAGGTCTCGTGGCGGCGATGACGCCGAGGTCGAACGGACGCGTTCCGGACTCGCGGGCACTCTCGGTCATGCCGGCACGTGTTTATCGCCTACGCGTCACCCACACGCATGGCAAGCAGCTGGTAACGCGGCGACCGGTGATCCGCGTCGACGATGCGCTTCGAGAACATCAGCCCGCATCTGTCACCACGGGGAATGAACGAACAACCCTGGGTGCCGGGTCAATCCTGCCACTGCCACCGCATGGCGAGGTGGAGGCCGATGTCGGGCGCGGACCGGTGGATGCCGTCGTCTTCCGTGACCGCGACGTCGAGCACCAGGCGCTCCGTCAGCCGCAGCGAGCCGCCCATCCCCAGGATGACGGCCGTGTCCGCGAGCGCGGTCAGGCCGGAGGCGCCGTAGGGCGAGGAATGGGCATCGACCTGCACCGTGAACTGGAGATCCTCGAGCGCTCGCCATGTCAAGCCGAGGCGTCCGAAGGCGACGAAGTGGTCAGCTGCCGGGAAGCCCTCCGGAGCGGCGCCCGCGAGCGCGCCCAGCGTCGCCGCGTAGAGCCAGCGGCGCGAGTCCCCGGATCCCGGAAGCGTGCCCGAGGTCTCCGCCCACGCCGATGTAGAAAGGCCTCCCGAGCCGGCCAGGGAATCCACGTCCCCGGTTGGGAGCTTCACGGCCGCGCGCACCGCCATGCCATCGTTCGGCAACGGCGGCGAGGGCAGGGCGTAGCCCACTCCGAAGCTCGCGTCTCCGAGGGAAAGAACGTCGCGGCCGACATCCGCGCGGATTGTCCCGCCGTCGGCATACGTGAGAGACAGCCGGTCGCGCGGCGCCATGTCCCGTCCGCCCTGGGGCAGGCCGAAGGCGTCGTGCCAGCCCTCGATGAAGCCGTCGAAGGCGCCGGCACTGTGCGCCACCGCCGGGACCTCGAGGAAGTACTCCCAGCCCTGCCCGAGTCCCTGGCGCCATGACAGCGCCTGACGGTAGGTCTCGCCGTCCATCAGGATCCGTTCCCCGCCGGCGCGACCGGAATTCAGGTGCGACGCCATGTCGAAGGAGGCGATCACTTCCGATGCGCCCTCGGGCATCACCGCTGTCCCGAACGGGGCCGGCACTCCATAGAGGAGGTGGAACGGATTGAGGTTCACGAGACGCAAGGGAAAGGCGCGATGCTCCCCGGCGACTGCCGCCGGCATCAGGACAAAAAGGGCGAGCGCGCACGCCAGACAGGCCAGGCCGCGCCTCCAAAGACCGGCGGAACCCGTCACGGGGCGCAGCTCACCCGAGGTCCGCCCGCGGCCGGGCTCAGGTATCCCGGACTTCGCGCACGACCGGGAATCGCGGGATTGATCCTTTCCGGAGAACCGACATGACCAGCAGGCAACATTCATGGACCGGGATATCAACACACCGCTCCAGCCCTGTCTGCTGTCGATTCTCAACCACTATAGTCAGCTGTTTCCGGCATGGAAGCCATTCCTGGAGGGGAGAGTCCGACAATCTCGGGAATGGTGTTTCAAGACACTGATTCGGGGCACCTGTGAACGCTCCTTCAGATCCCATGAGGCCGACCCTGGAGATGTCGCTGCCACGTGCGGTCCAGGAACCCGCGCCGTCCCTTTCACCAATGGACCTGCACCCTTGAGTGCGCCGGCCGCTCACGATCACCCTCACCGAACGCATCGACTCTCAACCCAATTCCACTACGCCGACGCACGCTGCCCGCATCACGGCTGCATGATGATGATGGTTTTTGTGTAAAGTATCTGGAAACAGGGATCTCTTGCGGCAAATGCTTCGTAAACACACTGTGGCCGCCGGCGCCCCACATTCCGGCCCCTCCCTTCGCTGCTGACCGCCGCTACGAGGAGAACCGTCCGATAACCGTCCATGACGACCTCAACCGTGAGATCCAGGCGCTGCGCGAGCGCATTTCGGCGCTCAGCGCGGCGAGCCTGCGCGTTGGCTCCAGCCTCGATCTTGACACCGTTCTGCGCGAAATCGCGGAAAGCGCCCGCGTGCTGACCGCAGCCCGTTACGCCGTCATCACCACCACCGGCGACGAAGGCGAGCTCGCGGACGTCGTCCTGTCGGGCTTCACACGGGAAGAGGAACGGCTGCTCGAGGCGTGGAACGACGGCATGAATGTCTTCGATGCGCTGCGGGACCTGCCGTCTCCGCTGCGGGTGGCCGACATGCCGGCTTACGTCGGGGCGCTCGGCTTCTCCACCGACGGGGTGATCATCAACACCTTCCAGGGGACGCCGATGCGCCATCGCGACGTGCACATCGGCAACTTCTTCCTCGGCGAGAAGGAGGGTGCGAGGGAGTTCACCGACGAGGACGAGGAGCTCCTGGTGCTGTTCGCCTCCCAGGCCGCGGCCGCGATCGCCAATGCCCGCACCTACCGCGCCGAGCAGCGCGCCCGTGCCGACCTCGAGGCGCTGGTCGAGACTTCGCCCTTCGGCGTCCTGGTGTTTCGCGTTCCGACCGGCCAGCCGGTCTCGGTCAACCGCGAGGCGCGCCGGCTCATGGCAGGCTTGCGCAGCCCGGGCCAGTCGGACGAGGAGGTGATGCAGGCCGTGACCTGCCGTTTCGCCGACGGCCGCGAGATTGCCCTCGACCGGTTCCCGCTCGGGAGGGTCCTGAGCGACGCGCAGACGGTTCGGGCCGAGGAGGTCGTGCTCTCCACCCCCGACGCGCGGAGCGTGACCGTGCTGGTCAACGTGACGCCGATCCACTCTTCGGACGGGGCCGTCGAATCGGTGGTCATTACCGTGCAGGATCTGGCGCCTTTGCAGGAACTGGAGCAACAGCGCGCCGAGTTCCTCGAGATGGTGAGCCACGAGCTGCGCGCGCCGCTGAGCGCGATCAAGGGCTCCGCCGCCACACTGGTGGAAACCTCCTCCAGCCTGGACCGGGCGGAGATGCGCGCGTTCAGCCGCATCATCGTCGAGCATGCCGATCACATGCGCTCCCTGATCAGCGACCTCCTCGATGCCGGGCGCATTGATTCGGGCACCCTCTCGGTCGCGCCGGAACCCACCGAGGTCGCCGCCCTGGTGGACCGGGCCAGGAACACGTTCCTCTCCGGCGGCAGCGGCCACGACGTCCTCATCGACCTCGCGCCCGACCTGCCCGCGGTGATGGCCGACCGGCGGCGCATCGTGCAGGTGCTGAACAATCTGCTCGCCAACGCCGCACGGCACGCCGGCGAGCGCTCCCCCATCCGCATCGAGGCGATCCGCGATGATAGCCATGTCGCCATCGCCGTCCGCGACAAGGGCCGGGGCATCGCATCCGACCAGCTCGCAAACCTGTTCCGCAAGCACGCCCGCGTCGGCGTCGACGACGCCGAGCGGGGCGTCGGCAGCGGTCTCGGGCTCGCCATCTGCAAGGGGCTGGTGGAAGCGCATGGCGGGCGCATTCATGCCGAGAGCGACGGTCCCGGCCAGGGCGCGCGCTTCACTTTCACGATCCCGGTTGCCGGGGAGGCCCGGGACAGAGCGCCGGGGTCCGACCGCGGCCGGGCGGACCCGTCATTCGCACCGGCGCAGGAGCGGCCGCGCATCCTGGTCGTGGACGACGACCCGCAGGTGCTGCGCTTCGTTCGCGATGCCCTTGCCGATGCGGGATACGACGCCCTGGTCACCGGCGACCACCACGATCTGGCTGCCCTCATCGACGCCGAGCGGCCCCATCTCGTGCTGCTCGACCTGATGCTGCCCGACACCGATGGCATCGAGCTGATGCAGAGCGTATCCCGGCTTGCCGATCAGCCGGTCATTTTCATCTCAGCCTACGGACGTGACGAAACCATCGCCAAGGCGCTTTCGAGCGGCGCCGCCGACTACATCGTCAAGCCCTTTTCCCCGACCGAACTCGTCGCGCGCATCGCGGCGGCGCTGCGCGGGCGTGCAGAACCCGAGCCCTTCATGCTGGGAGGCCTCGCCATCCACTACGACGAGCGCCGCGTCACCGTGGGCGGCCGTCCGGTGGATCTCACGCCCACCGAGTTCGAGCTTTTGCGCGCACTCTCGCTCAACGCCGGGCGGGTGCTGACCTACGACGCCCTGAAGCGCCAGGTTTGGGGAAACCGCTACAACTCCGACACCGACCTGGTGCGCGTCTTCATCCAGAAGCTCCGCCGCAAGCTGGGCGACGACCCGAAGAAGCCGACCTACATCTTCAATCACCGGGGCGTCGGCTATCGCATGGCCCGGAGTCTCCAGTCCCAGGCGACAGGCGTTCCCGCAGGACAACACCCTCGCCGCCGGAACCCGTAGCGGCGAAGCTCCGCGCGAGACGGTCGTCTGGGACTGAATCACGGAAGTGGGGTCCCATGCACATGACCACTTCGGCCCCCCGGGGCCGCGGGTCACAGCGAATCCGCAGGGGCCTCCGGATCACGTCGCGTCAATGCCTCAGGTGCCAGCGGAGGCGACTGCTGCACAGGCGAACAAGTTCTTTTTCCCCGGAATGGTCGGCATCGACGCCATGCCCGGATGCCGGGATGCAATCGGGCCCTCCGTCATCGGAGGGCCCGACAGAAGCATCATGCAAGGCAGGATTGCCTTGCTTGAGAACTGCGTTCAGTTGCTTTCGCCAAGAACCGATTCGGTCCAGGGCTTCCAGACGTCCTCGTTGTCGGCGAGCCACTTGGCCGCGGCATCCTCATGGGTCATCTTGTCGAGATCGACCAAGGCTGCCATGGAACCGATCTGCGGCGTGTTGAACGTGAGTTTCGAGAACACCGTGTAGGCCTGGGGATGGGTCTTCGGGAGCCTGTAATGCGCTCCCTTCTTCAGCCAGCCGACCGGTGAGCCGCAACCCGTGGAACTGAGGTCGCCGCCATCGACGATGCGGCAACCGTCGTAGTAGGGCGGAAACTCGATGAAGGTGAACCCTTCGGCATCCGTGAAGTTCGGGGTCCAGTTGAAGATGATCGTGCCGCGCCCCTCCTTCTTGGCCGCCTCGAGTTCGGCCCACAGGGCATCGGCGGCGCCGGCAAACTTGACAACCCAGGTGTCGTCGAGGCCCAGTCCCTTGATGCGGTTGGGCATGATGTCGCCATGCCAGCTCTGGGGACCTTCGAGCCAGCGGCCCTTGCCGCCGGAATCCGGGGTGGCAAAGTTGGCATAGCAGTCCTTGAGCGCCTCCCAGGACGGCAGACCGGGGCACAGGCCCTGGTCGATCACCCAGTTCGGCACACCCATCTCCTCGAGCGTCTCGGCGTCATGGGTGCCGGCATCGATCAGGCCGCCCTTCTCCATGGCGCTGTAGTAGGCGTTCTGCATGGTCGACTGCCACACCTCGTGCAGGATGTGGATGTCGCCGACACGCACGGCCTCGAAGCTCGCCTGGTTGTCGACAGGCACGTATTCGACGTTGGCGCCGATGCTCTCGAAGATGCCGCCGATGACGTGGGCCATGACGATCTGGCTCGACCAGTTCTTGATCGGAATCTTGATCGGTTCGTTGCTGTCCGCGCCCGCTGTCCCGGCAATCGCCAGGACGGCCGCCGACATGAGCCCGACGATCCCCCCTCTTGTCCTTCGATTCATAATGTTACTCCCTTTGGTTGGTAAGTACTGGAGACTAACCCGGATCGCTCACCAGAGCTTGCTCATGGGGATGGATTCTGTGATATATGTGAATGAGTCCAACCATTTACATACACAGAAGAGCCCACCCCCATGGCGACACACTGTACAGCACGACAACTGGAGTTTGAAGGCCTTGCTCGACGCCGGGTTGTGGCCAAATTCGACGGCGGCCGCATGACGTCTGACGGCGGTGCGCTGCTGCTTCGGGAGGCCGACAGTCTCTTCAATGTCACAGAGCGCGTTGCCGGTGCCTTTGTCGATTATCGTGATCCCGGGCGCATCGAGCACGACGTGACGACCCTGGTGGCGCAGCGCATCTTCGCCCTGGCCCTGGGGTACGAGGATCTCAACGATCATGACCGTCTGCGTGACGATCCCGCTCTCGCCCTGGCCTGCGGCAACGACGACGTGGAGGGAGAGGACAGGGTCCGCGAGCGGGACCGTGGTCATGTGCTGGCGGCATCGAGCACGCTGAACCGCCTGGAACTCAGTCTGCCGGATGAGGCGGGCACCGATCGCTACAAGAAGATCGTGGCCGACCACGATGTTCTGGACCGCCTTCTCGTGGACCTGTTCCTGGAGAGTCACGGCGAGGCGCCCGGGGAGATTGTCCTGGATCTCGATGCCACCGACGATCCGATCCACGGCCATCAGGAAGGCAGGCACTTCCACGGGTACTACGATCACCATTGCTTCCTGCCGCTCTTCATCGTCTGCGGCGAACACATCCTGTGCTGCCGGCTGCGGTCCGCCGACCGTGGCGCGGCGGCTGGCTCGGTTGACGAGCTGTCGCGGATCGTGGCGCAGATCCGCCGCGCGTGGCCCACGACCCGGATCGTGGCCCGGGGCGACTCCGACTTCGGCAAGGATGAGATCATGGCCTGGTGCGAGGCTCATGATGTCGACTATGTCTTTGGATGCGGGCAGAACTCCCGGCTGAACGCCATGATCGCCGGGGAGCTCGAGAGGTCGAGGCGGCGCTGCCTGGTGTCGGGCAAGGCGTCCAGACGGTATCGGGATCTGCGGTATCGCACACTCAAGTCATGGTCCCGCGAGCGCCGTGTGGTGGCCAAGGCCGAGTGGCTGCCGGGGCTGCGCGGCAGGAACGCCCGCTACGTGGTCACCAACATCTCCAGGAAGGAGGTGGGCGCCCGGGAACTCTACGAGCGGTGGTACTGCGCCAGGGGCGACATGGAGAACAGGATCAAGGACCAGCAACTGTGGCTGTTCTCCGACCGCACGTCGGCCCACATCATGCGGGCCAACCAGCTGCGCATGTACTTCTCGGCCTTCGCCGGGGCCATCGTCGACATCGTCCGCCGGGTCGGTCTGAAGGGCACGGCCTGTGCCCGCTGGCGCGTCGACACCATCCGTTCCCGGTTGTTCAAGCTTGCCGGCAGGGTCACGAAGACGGTGCGCCGGATCCGCCTCTCCCTTGCCTCGGCCTTCCCCTTGCAGGATGTCTTCGCTCGCACTCTCGTCAACCTGCGTGCCGCGGCACAGGCGCCACCCGGGTAGGTCCCACCACACCTCATCACAGGCTGATCACGGCGTCTCCCGAAAGCGTCTGAAAAGACGCGCCTGGCGCACGCCCCGGCACCGCCGCAAACGCCAGGAAACGGCCTTCGACTTCCTCAACTCGCCAAAATGAACCAAAAATCCATCCGAATTACGCTATAAATCCATCATCACCGCGCTCAGCGTGATCCCTGCTGGCGCCCAGGGTCCACAATCAGGCTGTCACTCCCCGTGGTGATGGATGCGGGCTAACCTACAAACATGCGTTCCCGGAGAGTCCGTGGCAGCCGCGGCGCTCTCGCAGCGTGCGGCTCGAAGAGACCCGCTGCCCGGGAAGGCTCCGGTGCCGGTTCCAGCGTCATCATCGAGCACTCCCCCTGACTGCTCGGCTGAGCGGTTCCCAGGCGCGGTTGAGGAGCCTCGACCCGCGCAGGACTTTCACGTGCCGGGTCGCATGGCAGGTTTCCATCAAGCATGTTCGCTGCTCCAACCTGAACCCACGACTCTGGTGCCCGCGGCCCGCAAGCGCGGCGGACGCTACGGCTGAATTGTAGCAAAAGTAGTGTAAATTGTTTGGAAAGAACCGAGCAATATCATTAAATATTTGTAAAATCTCGTCTCCGCAGGCCACTTTTGCGCGTGACGCCACAAGAACCTTCGACGAGTGCGTCTTCCTCACCGGCGAACGCATTGTCGTCGAGTGCTTCCCGCCCCCGCCTTGTCGTGCGCCTCGACGATCCTCTCGTCGCCGCCCACCATCGCAATGAGCGATGGCTACTTCGGCGCGATCAGCGTCACGTCGCGGCCGGGGCGGTGGGCCATGCTGCCGTTAATCTCCTTGCGTCTGAGCCGCCGTGCGCCCGGAACCTCGCCTTCGAGAACCCGGCGGAACGCCTTCGGATCGATCGGGCCGGAGAGCCCGAGCGCCGCCGCGCCCCGGCCCTCCCAGGTGCTCGCCTGACGGTCCGCGTTGTCGTCCCTGGCTCAGCCGTCCTTCTCGACATAGTCCACGCCCTGCGCCGGCGAAGCGATCTTGCCGTTGCACGCTATCCTCGTGGCAGCCTGCCGCCGGAGGCGGAACGGAGGACTCGGAGTCAGTCCATACCAGCCAGATATGCGCCCTCGATGCACGAAACAGGGACCGAACAGACGGGATCATCCTCCAGGCGCCGCATGACGTCGAATGACCGGGTTTTTCGAAGAGACCGAGGCGCCATGCCGGACGGCCTACTTGACCGTCATGGGCCGTTGGCCTATGGTGCCGGAGATGGAGTTCGAATGGGACGAGGCCAAGAACAACGCCTGCTTGGAGCGTCGCGGCTTCGACTTCGCCCATGCCGTCAATGCCTTCCACGATCCGCACCGGATCGTCGCTCAGGACCGGCGGCGGGACTATGGCGAGGTCCGCTACCGGCTGCTCGGCACGGTCGACGGGCGGGCCTATGTCGTCGTCTACACACTGCGGGGCTCGGCCGTCCGCATCATATCGGCCCGCAAGGCCAATCGTAAGGAGGTCGCTGACTATGGGCACAACGCGCATCAAGGTTGATCCCGACGTTCCAGCCACGTTCCCGAAGGGGCGCATCGATGCCGCGCGGGTGGACGCGACCACCGAGGCGGAGATCGCGGCCCAGGAGCGGGAGGACGAGGAAGAGGCCATGCAGGACATGGCGCGGTACGCGCGCCGGGTCCGGCGGCGGATGGGCCTCAGCCAGACGGAGATGGCGCGGCGCATCGACGTATCGCCCGAGACAATCCGCAACTGGGAGCAGGGAAAGCGCTGCCCGACCGGCGCGGCGCGCGCCCTGCTGCGGATCCTCGACAGGGTGCCGGAGACCGCGCTGCGCGTTCTGTGAGACAGGACTTTGCAGGATGACCGCCGGCCGACCGAACCGCGTAGCGGCGGTCTGGAGGATGTCCCGCCGGTCCGAGGCCGGGAGCGTGAAGAAGGCGTCAGCCACGGGCGGCCATCCCCGCGTCGAGCGCTTCGAACGTCCAGGACGACATGTCGGCTGAGCGGAGCTGGTCGGACCCATCCGGACCGATCAAGAACTCGTTCCTGGCAACCGCTTCCGGCGTCGAACCGCCTTTACCGAGATATCGGAGCGCTGCCAGGCGTTTGAGAGTTGCACGGCGCTTGGGTGTTCAGCGCCAGGCGTGGATGAGAACGTTTTCGTCGAACGCTCAAGTGGAACGGGTCATGCTCCGACGCGGAGTGGGCGACGCTTGACAGCCGGTGGCGCTGCAAAGGCCAGCCTCCCCGCCATTCACCGCGAGCCGAACAGCCATATGGGGGTGACACTTCCACGCATGGCGCGTCGCGCTGAACACAGGGCGGGCAATGTCGGTCGGGATGGCGGGACGCTCGGGCCATATCATATTGAGCATTCGATCATTGCCGGCGAGAGGAGACTTGCCATGTCGGGCAATGTACCGTTCGTAGACGGTGTTTGAGAGAGCAGAGGCCATGTTGGACTTCAAGGACAGAGCGGACGCCATCGATGAGCCAAGGACGGCGCGGATGGAGCAACGCACAAAGCCGAGCGTCAAGGCGTAGATTCAGTGGGCAGCGGCGCTGCTGGGTGTGGACGAAACCGCTTTTGTGATCAGCGCGGCACTGGATCGGGCTCGTAGCACGATTGCAGATCACGAGCGTACGGTGCTCTCTGCCGAGGACCGCGCCCTGGTCCTGGCGGCCTTCGATGTGCGTTCCGAGCCGACCGCCGCCCTGCGCGAGGCTGTGGCCCTGCGCCAGGCGCGAATGGCAGGTACCTTTTGACACTGCCTTGAGCCCACCAGAGATACGGATAGGCCCCCTCGATCCCGGTAAGCACAATAGAGAGGCTTTCTCTTGAGGGACCGACCGCCTGGACAGTTTTCTCAAAAGGACCGCAAGCAAGCAGCAGGCAGGGGAATTCACGCGCCTTTGGGTTGCGACATATGTTGGGCAAACTGAGATAATCGGCTGCTACGCGACAAACGCCCATTATCTGGAAGGCAACGACCTCCCAATCAGTCTGACACGAAGTACCCCGCGAACAGGTGGTACTCCAGCGATCCATCTCTCGAGGATTGCAGTCGACCGTCGCTATCAGAGCCAAGGTCTCGGACGAGTGGTTCTCGCGGACGCTTCGGAACGAGCCGCGACTGTTGCCGATCGAGTGGGAACAAAGGCTGTGGTACTGGACGTTGTTGAGGATGCCGGCCGAGAGATTACAAGAGGGCGATACACACGCTATGCCGCCATGGGTTGTCAGTTTCGGCCATCTCGGCCTTCAAGAATGTTCATGAGTATTGACACGATCCGCCGGGCAATGCGCTGAGGTCACCGTAGACGCGCTTGTTGGATCTTCGGAACATGTCAAGAAAGCAGGGCGAAACACGCGTTCCGGACGGACCGTGCACAGCGCTGCCTGCAGCCGCACCAGGTCATGCAAGGTCGCCTTGTTTGTCGCCCTCGGCCGCCCGCTCGATCTCGCCCCGCGCCAGTAGCGCGAATGGCTCCGCCCCGTAGAGCGACTGCCGGGGGCGCCGTCCGCCGGACCCACGCGGCATAGTTGTCGGCGAACAGCCCGCTCACGCGAGCAATCCCCGCCAGCGGCCGGTTCCGCTCGTCAAGTCGGACCGCCGGGAACACGTCGCCGCGCCTGGCGTTCTGCCAGCCGACAATCCGGCATTTCCTGCGCCAATCGTGAACCGATTGCCGGGTCCGGGTTTGGTGCGCGCCGCCAGCTGTTCGAGGTCAGCGGGGTCTCCCGCACGCTGCAACGCGTCCGCGCGGCCAAGCGTTGATCCGCCTCGGCGGCTACTTCCTTCGCTGAAGCGGGTCCCGCGATGTTCTCAACGTCCGACCCCTGCTCGCGATCGTCTCCCTGTGGATGTCCGGACCAAATCAGAAGCTATACTCCGCCGTGACCTGCCCTCCTCGATTTGGTTCTGTGTTCAGTGTTTCCCGACCTCAAGCAAAACCCGCGACGATCGAGATCAGGGCAGGTCAGTCCGTGAAGTCCAGCGAGGAGACTGAACCTGATGACGTTCCAGCGAGCACTTGCCGTCACCATGGCCGGAGCGGTGCTGATCCTCGCCGGGTGCGGGGGCGGCAATCAAACCGGATCGCTGCCGCCGGTCGAGATCCCGGAGCTTACGCCCGAGGCCCAACCGTTTCGCACGCACACGACCTTCGTCGACCATGTCCTCAGTGTCGACGTGCGCACCCAGGACGGCCGGATCCGCACCCTCGATACCGTCCGGCACCTGGATGGGTCGTGGGGGCGTTTCCTCCCCCGACCCGTGCAGCCGGGCCATTCCAGCCGTGAATGGATACTCGCCGAAAACCACTACGACGGCAGGATTCTGGCCTACGCTGCCGTCTCGTGGAACGATGCGGACCCGACCGACTACCTCGCGGCGGGCTGGTGGCTCGTCTACCCGCCGGATGTCCCGATCCATAGGGTCGAGTCTGCCACACGCGGTGTCTTTCTCGATGGTCCGGAACTCGACCCGGCCAACCCGCCCAACCTCCCTCTTGCAGGCACGGCCACCTATGTCGGCGGGATGGGCGGCCTCTATACGTACAACTACGGACGGGCGTGGGGCGAGCTGGCCGGATCCTCCGAGGTCACGGAGTTCGTGGGAGCGGTCTCGTTGACCGCCGACTTCGACCGCAACCGTCTCGCCGGCTGCCTCGGGTGTCTGGAACCGATCGAGACCGATCCCGGCCGCCACCTCTACCCCATCCTGTCCTGGCGGGATCCCGATCCCGCGGCATCGCCGGCCGGCTACGATGTGCACTTCGAGGCCTCGATCGGCGCTGGCGGTGCCTTCGAGGATACCGCGATTGTCGTGGCGCATCCCGACCGCGCCATCGTGAGCAGCGCCGGGACGTGGCAGGGGCTGTTCTCGAACGTGCCGGATGCGGACGGCAACCCGCGGCGCGTGGTCGGCTCGACCGACGTGCTGTTCGCCGAGGACGACGGTTCGCATGGACGCCTGACGGGCATCTTCGATGCGCTGACACCCACGACGGTCACGCCACCGGAGCAATAGGCAGGCGGCGCCTCGGACCGCCGCCGCGCGACAGATCAGGTCGGTGCAGGTCCGGGCGGTGGTCGCGGTCCCGGTGGATCGCCGTCAACCTTCACGGAAAGCGGCGTGACCTGACCGGCCCCGGCAGCACGTTTCAGGATCAGGGTTGTGGTTCTTCCGGAGGGGTTTGCGGCAGCAGGGTCGGGTGCAGGCCGGTAAAGATCGCATCGAAGCTGCCCTCGCCGCCGTCGGCCTCGGCGAAGGCGGTGCTGGCGTGGCCGGCGGCGAGCCGCGGGAATCCGTCTTCGGCGGTGCGGCTGGAGAGCCGGCCCAACCAGGAGCCGTCGGAGTAGACGATGGCGCGGTCCGGGTGGGTCACCGCTACGGAGTTGCCCGCGAACCCGCCGGTCCCGTCGATCGCGGCCGGCGCGAAGTGGATTTCGTACTCGCTGGGCAGGTGCTCGGTCGCTCCATCGCCGCGCCGCCAGCCGAGGATTGAATAGAGGTGCTCGCGCTCGAGCGCGATGTCGCCCACGCAACCGATGCAGCCGGAGACGGTGCCGGCGGCGAAGTCCGCCTGCAGCGTCATCGTCGCCGCGAACTCCTCGGCCAGCGGCTCGGCGCCGGGCGGGCTGTAACGGTAGACCCCGCCGGCGCTGCCGGCATAGCTCGCGGTGCCCGAGACCGGCAGCTCGGGCGGGATCCGCGCATCCAGCTCCGGACCGTCGATGAAGGGAACGATCTCGGCGTTCGCCGGGTTCAGGCGCCGCGTCGTCGTCGCGCCGTCGAAGCGCATCCAGAACCCGGCCGACAGGTAGTCCGTCGGATCGTCGTTGTCCCAGCTCACCAGGGCGTAGGCGAGAGAGACGCCGTCGCGGTCGGTCTTGCCCATGGTCCAGCGCCGGCCCGAGTGGTTCGGCATGAACGGGAACCACGACCACGAATACCATTCGTCGCGCAAGCTCGAGAAGTGCTCCGTTCCGCCGTCCGCGCGTGGAACGGCGATGCGCAGCACCTCGCCGTCGAAGGTTGTCGGACGGGTGGAGGCCTGCTCCTGGCCGCCGCTGGAGCAAGCGCCGAGCGCCAGGGCGACGCAGACGAGGCGGGCTGCGGTCTTCATGAACTTCGGTCTCCTCACGTGAATACGGGCGATCAGGAAATCGCCCATCGGGAAGTCGACTATACCGGATCGTTCGGATCCCGGCTGTCTCTCGCTCTCAACCATCGGGGAGCTGCCTGGCAATCGCGTTCGCCCATGCATCCCTTCAAGTCTTCATCGGATGCATGGTGCCATTGGAAGCGGCCAAGAGCCCGCACCCCTGGAGTGCCGATTGCGTAGCTCCCCTTCGGCCAATCCCCTGAGCATCCTGGCAGTCGCTTCTCTCTTCCCGCAAAGCCGTTCCGGTTTCCAGCCTGGAGTGCATGATGTGCAATCGTTGCCAGGCAGGATTCCGTCGCCCTGGCTGCGGTCCGGGTCAGCCAGCACGAAAGTCGCGTGGCGTTGCAGGGCCGAACGGCAACGGACAAGGCCGCCGCGACCATCGAGCGCCTTTCGGAGCTGGTCTTGCCTCTTTCATCCGGGTTCGTGGAGGGTGCCGGACTTGACACTGCCCGGTCAGCAACAGGTGGGTGCCCCTGCGTTCCTGACGCCGGTCATCCGTCTCCCATGGGACTTCGGTTCCAGGATCGGTCCCGATGCAGTGAACGCGCTTTCTCCCGTCGCGTTCGCATTCGAAGTCAACTTGGCCGGGATGATGAACCTCCTTGAAGAAGACGATCGGCACACCGGTCTACGCCGCATCGAGCCACACCGGTTGGTCCGCCCCCAGAACCGGAGTTGGGATTGCCCAGTAGGGTGGTGTTTCGGACAAGTTGAGCACAGGTCCCAGGTGACGCAATTGTCCGTGCCCGGTCGCGGAGACAACTCGCAAGGCTTCAAGCTCGGCGCCCGACACAGCATCGGCAATACTCGTGCCGCTGGCGGCACATTCCGTCTTGCCCTGCCGGTAAAGGAACATGCCGGACTGACAAAGCGACACTCGAACGTGGTAGCTGCCGCCCTCTCGAGCGCGTCGCGCCAGTGCGAGCAAGGCGCCATATGCGCCCAGGTATCCTGTCATGTAGTCGCACGCCGGCACATACATGATCCGTGGGCGATTAACATCGTAGTCCATGCAGATTCCGGTGACACACTGAGCGACCTGCTCCCACCCTGCACGGTGGCTCAACGGGCCGTCTTCCCCGAAGCAGCTTATCGAGACATAGACCATGCCGGGCCGCAGCTCGGCCAGTTCCTCCGGTCCAAATCCCCGTCCTTGAAGTGCGCCGGGACGATAGCCCTCGGAGAACACATCCGCATCGAGAATGAGCTGCTTGAGGTGTGCTGCCTCCTCGGGGAGATCAAGATCGAGAAAGCAGCTTCTTTTCCCGTGACACGTGTCCATGACGCATCCGGTAATCTGAGGCAGGTACTCTGCGGCGACCATCAGGACTTCCGCGCCATGCTCTGCCAGAGTTCGTGCCGCTGTCGGTCCAGCAAGAATGCGCGTGAGATCGAGGACACGGATGCCGCTCAACGGGCGAGGGCCTTCCGGAAACGGCTCCGGGTCACTCTCTCCAATCCTGGTGATTTCGACAATCGGTTTCGACTGCAGGACCTTGCCATGCGGATGCTCCAGCCACTCCGCATTGCTTCGGACCATGGCGCCACACGCTCCGGCGTCGGCAATGGCGGCTTCAAGGTCGAGCGCGTCCCGTCGGGCAACGGCCTTCTGAACAGAGTCCGGATATGGCTCGCAACCGAGCACACCCAACACTCTTTCTTTCAGGTTCGGCAGAACGAAGTGGGGCAGAAACCAGCGGCCATCCCTGGTGAGCCATGGTTCGGTGATTCTGAGCGCCGCGGCCTGCTGTTCATTCTCTATGGCTGCGAACACGCCATCCGGACGTTTTTGTTGAAGATAACTCATGCTGCACATTGCGGCAGCCGCCGAGCGAACATCGATCGCCACCTTTTGCGTGCGGCCGGTCTTGAGTTCCCAGATGTCAGACACGGCCACGCCAACGCCGGCGAGCACGGCTGCGCCGGTTTCACCAATCCTGAAGGGTGCCGCGAACACCGGATCGCATCCGGTGATCTCGACATCCGTGTCAGACGACATTCCATTGCCGCGAATGTCCAGGACTTCAGCAAGAGGCTGGGTCATGCGCGTTTCCCTGTCATGGGCGGATGCGCCCGGCATCGATGTCCGGCACGTGGCGATGTCTGGAAGGCTGACTGCGATCATCCTGTGCGATACCGGTCTCATGGGCCCCGTCGACCATGTGCCTGGTGCGGCTGATCATGCCGGTTGATACCGCTGAACGTCGATCTCGTCGGCCCGCGCGCGCCTCTG
Organism: Alphaproteobacteria bacterium; assembly: GCA_965207785.1. Lineage (GTDB taxonomy): Bacteria > Pseudomonadota > Alphaproteobacteria > SP197 > SP197 > SP197. Next base: position 1,080,168 of record CBDBNO010000012.1, read on the forward strand.
CGCCGCGTCGTACCACGCCTGCATCCTGAGCAGCAGGTCCATGCTGAGGCCGAACGCCTTCTCGACTCTGAGCGCCATCTCTGGCGACAGTGAGGCGTTGCCGTTCACCAGGTCCGAGAGCGTCGCTGAGGCGCACGCCGAGAAGCCGCGCCGCCGCCGCCACGCTCAACCCCAGTTCCTCGAGGGCCTCGATCCGGATGAAGGTTCCGGGATGTGGGGGAGTCATCCCATCTTGATACCGCCGTCGCTCATCAGTGGTCGACCTCCAGGTTCATGCGCCCGATGGCGCCGTTCCGCTCCTCGAAGGTGATCCACACCGAAACGCTCCGCTCGTTGCGGCGCCCGCCGGGGAGCCGATGGACCCGCCATCCGGGCGCCGCGTCACGGATGAAGCCCTTGGTCTCGGCCAGGGCGAGCGCGGCCAGGATGCCGCGCACGCGCTCCGCGAGGTCTTGTTTCAGCGGCCGGGGCGGGTTGGACTCGCGGAGCTGGCGCAAACCCCGGTGGCGAAACGAACGGACAATCATGGTGCGCATGCGTACGGCAAGACCGTGCGCAATACCAGCATCTCTCGGGCTGCCCTGTCGAAAGCTCAGGTCATGCGGCGCCTGGAGGATGATCCCGTTCGCTCGGCCCAGGTTCCGTGTTGCGCGGGCGCCTATCTGGCCGGAATGGACCGGTTCCGACACCTCACTTCCGCGCCCGGCAGAGGGCGTCTTCGATGGTCACGTCCGCCGGCAGGATCGCCTCGCCGGCCCAGGGGGTCGGCATTTCGAGAGCGACGGCTACGACGCCAGGGACGACGGGGCACACCGCTTGGGCGGGCAAGGGCGCGGAAGCGCCCGGTCTCGCCGGGCCCTCGAAGGCGAGGTTCCGGTCAGGCGCCGGCTCGGGTGCAAGGAACCGGACGGCAGCATCACGCACCGCCCCGACCGCGACAGCAGGCTGCGCATCCATTCCGCTTGGATGTCGCCGCTCCAGAGCGGCGCACAGAATCAGCGGTCGGCAAAAGAGCAGATCGCGAAGCCCGGCCGGATAGAGGACATCGGCCTCGAGCAACGCCGCCTGAGGGGACATCGGCTGTTGCAGGCCGAGTTCCTTCTCGCGCGCGGTCAGTTCGTCGAGTGCCTCGCGGCGCCAGGCGCGAATGTCCCCGGCGCGGTTGCCCGATCTGCCATATGCCGGCCTGACCGGCGCGGACTATCCCTCCCGGCGTTCCGTGCCACCGGGAAGCGGGTCTTTACGATTTCGGTCCCGCTGCCACGACTTGCCGATCCCTGGAGGCGGTGTCATGCGGCCTGGCAAGGCAGACCCTGAGACCGGACTGCCTCACTGACTGCGGAAGACGGCGTCGGCGGAACTGCGTGCATCCTGCTTGGCGGCGATGATCTCTCGCGCCCTGCGGATTTCGGATTCGAGACTGGCAATGTAGTCTGCGAGTGCCTCGATCGACATCGCCTCGAGGTTCGGGGGGCCTGTCGGCGCCGGACGTGGATCGAGTTCATCGGCGTCCATCGTGTTCTCGCGGGGTTGGTGGCCTGGGCAAGGGACCAAGGATAACCCGCGAGAAGGTGGATGTCCGCTGCAAGGAGTGCCGCCGCGCACAACGGCCGTGGCGGGTCCGGCGTCAGGCGTGCGGTCCGGCGGACCGTTCCGGACTCCGCTATCGGCGAAGTGCTCATCAGGGCTGCCGTGCCCATCATGTGCGGTTTGGGTCATCAGGTCTGTCTTGTCCAAGCCTTGCCGATGACGCCTCCTAGCGATTGGCGCCGAAGGCACCCGGAATGCTGTCGTGCATGAACGTGCCACCGACCTCCTGATGGCTCGGACCGTAGAACTGGCCCTGGATGGTCCTGGTGCCCGTGCCGCCCTGAAATCCGCCATCCCTAGCCCGCATTCGTCACCACCTGGAGCGATGGCCTCGTTTTCAGCCTGGGGCGCAAGCGAGGATCACGCTGAGCGCGGTGATGACGGATTTATAGCGTAATTCGGATCGATTTTTGATGCATTTTGGCAAGTCGGCGAGGTCGAAGGCCGTTTCCTGATGTTTGTGGCGGTGCCGGGGCGTGCGCCAGGCACGCCTTTCCCGACGTCTGCGGGAGACGCTGGCATCAGTCTGTGAAGGGATGTTGCGAGAGCTACCCCGGCGGGGCTTGGGCCGCGGCGCGCAGGTTGACGAGGGTGCGGGCGAACACCTCCTGCAAGGGGAAGGCCGAGGCCAGACAGAGGCGGATCCGGCGCACCGTCTTCGCGATCCTGCCGGCAAGCTTGAACAACCGGGAGCGGATGGTGTCGACGCGCCAGCGGGCACAGGCGGTGCCCTTCAGACCGACGCGGCGCACGATGTCGACGATAGCGCCGGCGAAGGCCGAGAAGTACATGCGCAGCTGGTTGGCCCGCATGATGTGGGCCGACGTGCGGTCGGAGAACAGCCACAGCTGCTGATCCTTGATCCTGTTCTCCATGTCGCCCCGGGCACAGTACAGGGTCTCGTAGAGCGTCCGGGCACTCACCTTCTTCCTGGAGATGTTGGTCACCACGTAGCGGGCATTCCTGCCGCGCAGCCCCGGCAGCCACTCGGCCTTGGCCACCACACGGCGCTCGCGGGACCATGAGGTGAGTGTGCGATACCGCAGATCCCGATACCGTCTGGAGGCCTTGCCCGACACCAGGCAGCGCCGCCTCGACCTCTCGAGTTCCCTGGAGATCATGGCGTTCAGCCGGGAGTTCTGCCCGCATCCAAAGACATAGTCGACGTCATGGGCCTCGCACCAGGCCATGACCTCCTCGGTACCGAAGTCAGAGTCGCCCCGTGCCATGATCCGGGTCGTGGGCCACGCGCGCCGGATCTGCGCCACGATCCGCGACAGTTCGGCAACCGAGCCAGCCGCCGCGCCGCGGTCGGCGGATCGCAGCCGGCAGCACAGGATGTGCTCGTCGCAGACGATAAAGAGCGGCAGGAAGCAATGGTGATCGTAGTAGCCGTGGAAGTGCCTGCCTTCCTGATGGCCGTGGATCGGATCGTCGGTGGCATCGAGATCCAGGACAATCTCCCCGGGCGCCTCGCCGTGGCTCTCCAGGAACAGGTCCACGAGAAGACGGTCCAGAACATCGTGGTCGGCCACGATCTTCTTGTAGCGGTCCGTGCCCGCCTCGTCCGGCAGAGAGAGTTCCAGGCGGTTCAGCGTGCTCGATGCCGCCAGCACATGACCGCGGTCCCGCTCACGGACCCTCATCTCTCCCTCCACGTCGTCGATGCCGCAGGCCAGGGCCAGGGCGGGGTCGTCACGCAGACGGTCATGATCGTTGAGGTCCTCGTACCCCAGGGCCAGGGCGAAGATGCGCTGCGCCACCAGGGTCGTCACGTCGTGCTCGATGCGCCCGGGATCACGATAATCGGCAAAAGCACCGGCAACGCGTTCTGTGACATTGAAGAGACTGTCGGCCTCCCGCAGCAGTAGCGCACCGCCGTCAGACGTCATGCGGCCGCCGTCGAATTTGGCCACAATCCGGCGTCGAGCGAGGCCTTCAAACTCCAGTTGTCGTGCTGTACAGTGTGTCGCCATGGGGGTGGCTTCCTCGGTATATGTATGTGACTGGAATCATTCACATATACCACAGAATCCACCCCCTCCAATAGAGATTGGTGCAGGATCCGGGCTAGGCACCATGTCGGTCCAGCTGATGTCCTGGTAGGTCGTTCCGGCGACGATGTCGAGGACGTTCGTGAACGAGACGTCGACCATGGGGTCCGACAAGTCGTCGATAGTGATCCGGGCATCGCCCTGCACCGGATTGCCGTCTGGCGTCAAGTCAACGCCGACCATCACCCCGGCCCACGTACCGCCGCCTGCGAGCGAGGGGTTCGAATTCGCCGCCGTGCCGAGCGAATAGCTGAACAGCACGCCCGCGCCCTCAAGAACAGGAGGGCCTTCGGTGATCATGCCGGCCTCGACGACGAAGAAGCTGTGGTCCATCCAGCCGCCAAAGCCGTAGCGGGTGATTGTTACGCCGGAAAACGTCGACACGCCGCTCCCCTGGGCGAGGGAAACGCCGTGGCGGGACGCGAGGGCCTCGAAGCGTGCGTCGCCGTCACCGTCGGCATCCACGTAGCTCAAGTCGGAGACGGCAAGCGAAAGCTCACTCCCGAGAAGCGCACGCGCGGCAGGGGCAGTACAGGTTGCCCCTGAACAGATTGTCTGAAGGGGAACGAGCATCCCATCCGCGAGATTGGTGCGAAAGTCGCTCATCAACAACTGATCGGCCGAGTTGACCAGCCCTTCCAGTGCGGCCGCGACTTCGCCGTCCGCAAAGTCGGGCTCGCCCGCCCCGGTCAGAGCCCGGGCTTGCGCGGCGTTCACCGGGAAGGTGCCCCCGTCCATCGCACCGGGCCCGGGGTCCATGAAACCCGTGCACCCGCCGCAGGCGGCCAGCAACAGCGCGAGGGTGCCGACGAGGACATAGCGTTGACGGTCTCCTTGAAGCATCGTCTGGTTCTCCTGCTTCTACAAATGACGCACGCCGCCGCTCGACGTACGTCGAACGCCCGCCGGCAAGAAGCCGGTGTACCCGATGCCGCAGTCGCCCGACGCCACTGCTTCGTTCGCTTGCCGACCGGTTCGGTTGTGAAGAGTGTGCGGCATTGCCGGGAAAGCGCTCTCCTGGGCTGCCTGATCCGGAGTTCCGGGTTCGCAGCGCCCCTCGTCAGAGGCCGAGTGTTCGTCCAGGTAGACGTGACGTCGCCGTTCGACGCCATCGGCCATGTACGTAACGCAGAGCATGCCGCTGCAGTCTCCGGCGCCGCTGGCTTGGATTTCGACGATAGACCAGCTTCGCGTTGTCACGCGTCCCTAGGATTGGGGAGATCATCGAGTAGAGCGGATGACATTCACCCAACGACACGGCGAAGGGGTGGCTGCCAACGATTGCACCGGCCTGATCCAGAATCCCCATTCGGGACCATTTTCGGATGGGCCGGGGGCTCCGGTGAGGCTCCGATTGCGGGCGAGAAGGGCTTCAAGGGCGTCGGTGGAGGTCGGACCCAATTTAAGTGATGCACGTGTGCGACATGGTGGCAGTCAGTCTGCTATTGCCGGCCTGAAGGTAGCGTCACCGTTCGGATCCCCGACGGATTCGGATCGAATCTCCAGTCCGGCATGACCTGGATCTCCCGCGAGATGCACCACGTCCTCCGGAATGGCTGGACGCTTGAGGTCGCGGGAACACTGGCGCTCGGCATCTCGTCCTGCGAGAGGGACGCGATCTTCCAGGCCTCACCCTCTGTGCTTTCGGCACTCTCGATTGAGGTCGGTACTCTGGGGGCGCACTTCTCTCTCTGGCAGCCGCTACGTGCTGGATCCGGCACGGGCGCGTTCGGCGTGGAGACCGGATAGATTGAGGACGGCATATACTCCATGAAGAGCGCCGGGTTTCGCTCCGTCCCCTTGCCCAAGAGATCCGGATGACGCTTTGTCACGAGACGGACGCGGCCGGCGGCCGTGTTGCCCCTTGAGGCCGGAGGCGCGCTCAACTCCAGTTACGTTCCGGTCAAGTCGGAAGCGAACGTGGGCGTGGCTTGGCGCTTCGTCTGGGGGTCCGGTGCGTCGCGGTCCTCCTCCGGCAACTGCATGTGCCGCCGCCTTGGCAACCGGATGCGCGAAGCAACCGGCACGGGAAACCCTGTCTCTTCCGCACAAAGAGCCCTCGCCGATCGTGTGTAGGGCGTCGCTATCCTCATCCTCGTTGCCATCGGGACACCGGGGTGCGTGCTTTACAGCATCGAGATGCCGGGAGGTCAGGAGCCTGCGAAACTGGTCTACAAATACGACGATGGATCATTCAGCCGTGACCGTCCGCGGCGCGGTGAAGAAACAAAAGAAGGAAGGAAAGGTAGGCAATCTGCGAAGTCCCCTCAGCTTGATTCGAACAGCCATGTTTCAGACGGGAACGGACCGGCTTGGAGCCGGGATGCGAGGATTGCGGCACGGGGTGCGCAGGGACGCAGACTGTCCTTCGCGCCTTGTTCGGCGGCGATCTGCCGCTTGCGTACACCTCTAGTTGATGAGGATTGCGACGGAAAACGGTAAGTGCATAATGCAGTCATGGTCGCCGCCCTTCGCGGGATGACCTTGGGAGGCAGGCATCGTGGCTGTCAGAGTATTGGCCCGCATTCATGAAAGGATCCTAATCTAAGGACGTGCTGGCATAATGGGTGCTGGCAAGAGCCAAGTAACGCGATTCCGCAATGCCGTTCTTGGATCCTGCGGATTTGCAAAGGGATGTATGGCTCAGGATCAATAGGTGTTGCACTATTGCAACAGCAATTGTCCACAGCCATGACAGCGACACCTTGTGAATAAGGGGTGTTGACAATGGCTCTGATAGGTCTAACGATATTCGCTAGATGCGCATCGGCGTTGTTTGCTATAGTCCGATGTGTGGTAACTGCAACGCACTCTTTTAGATGAGGAGAAACAAGACCATGTTGCCAAAGAATCCTTTAACTGTAGTGGCCGCTGCGGTTCTCGCACTCGGTCTTGCTGCATGCGGTGGAGGGTCGTCCACGCAGACGGCGATGGAACCTGATCCAACGCCCGAGCCCGTCGAGCCGGCTCCGCCGACCGATCTGGAAACAACGCAGGGTGCGGCGGCGGCGGCAGCAGCTGCGGCCAAGGTGGCGTCGGACGCGGCGACCATGGCGGCCTCCGGGGCGGCGGACGCCACGGCGAACCTCGCGACCAGCCAAACCGGCGCGATGGCAGGCGGGCACGCCATGAAGGCCAGCGACTATGCCGACATGGCCATGGCTGAGTACATGAAGGCCAAGGCGGCCTCCGACGCTGCCGCGGCGGCGACGTTGGCGAGTGCTGCGGGTGCGGCCCTGGCGAACGCGGAGGCAGCACAGATGGCTGCCGAGGCTGCTCAGGAGATGGCCGAAGCTGCTGCCATGATGGCATCCGAAGCCGCGGCAATGGAGCTCATGATCTCTGGCACCATGAAAAGCGTCGGCGACAGTTCGGTCGATGCCATGTCGGGGCCCAGTTCGGTGGCCACAGGATCAGGTGATGACGCCAAGACGGTGGTTACCGGCCTGATCGCGAGCATGAACCCGATGGGCACGTCCGGCCCAATCACCGGTCGCGCGTATACGCCTGCAACCGTCGACAATCTGTCAACGGCGGATGACGAAACAGAGGCGGATGGCGCCGTCCCCGCGACGTTGTCGTACAGGCAGGCAGCGGCCGCGCGTACGTTCCCAATCGGCAAGACGCTTGACTCGTCCGACGACATGGCTCGCCTGATGATCGTCACGCACTACGCCGGCACGAATACGGTGAGGGTCTTTGCTCCCGGAGATGCCGCAACCACCGAGACTGGTACGAGAGCGGGTTACGTCACCGTCGATGATCAGGACACTGAGACCACCGACACCAACAACACGGCGCTGAGATCAGAAGGCATGTTCGTCCCTGTCACTCCGACGACTGCCGGCACGCTCGTGTTCGGTGATGAGGTCGCTGATGATGCCGAGGCGGTGGCGGTGTATTCGTACGTGCCTCCGACTGGCGCCACGAATGCGGGTGTCAGGCAGTACGCGACGTTGTCAATGACCGCAGCAGATGCTGGAACCGGTACGACTACATACACTTACAACACCGGGGCTGACATTGTGGCTGACGCGGCGGCCGCGGATGGTCCCGATGCCGGAACCGATCCAGATGCGGCGCAAGTGGCTGTCCCCATTCCTGGGCCGGAAGCCTACGAGCACATCCACTTCGGTGTGTGGGCTGCGCTCGGCGATGCCAGCGCAAGCGGTGCTCAGGATCTCTCCGGTATGGGCATTGGCTTCGTCCAGAGCATCGGCGATGGCATGACCGGTGCCGACATGCCGAATGCGGGAACGGTCACCTACAGCGGCAACTGGGTCGCCGTCGTTCTTCAGGGAGCGGGTGACGATTCGGGGGCGTTGGAGCACGGTGCTGCCTCGCTGTCGGCGAACCTCGACGATGCGGAACTCACTGCCACCCTCACGGGGCTGGCGACGCTGGAAGGCGCCATCGACGGAAGCGCGTTCGAGGGGACCATGGCAACCGCTGCAGCAAACAACACGTACGGCTTGACTCCGGGCGGAGATTTCGAGGGTTCGTTCAGTGGCGGGTTCTACGGGGCCGCGGCTGCTGAGGCTGGCGGAATCTTCGACTTCTCGTCGGAAGGCAACGGAGCCTTCCGTGGGGCCTTCGGTGGAGTCCAGGACGACTAGCAGGTCTCACCGTTCTGTTGTCTATTAGGTACTGAGGCGCCCGGTCCGGTAACGGGTCGGGCGCCGTTTTCTTTATCTCCTGCAAGGAGGGATAGACATGCAACCGAATCTTTGGACAGCTGCCCTTTTCGGCTTCGTCCTGATCGCCGCGTCGGCCTGCGGCGGTGGCGGTAACAGCGGCCGGATCATGGACCTCGAGGAAAGGCTCGCCGAGGCGGAGCAAGAAGCCGCCGACGCCGAAGCCGAGCGCCTGGCCGCCGAGGAAGAGGCGCGGCAGGCGGAGCAAGAAGCCGCCGACGCCGAAGCCGAGCGCCTGGCCGCCGAGGAAGAGGCGCGGCAGGCGGAGCAAGAAGCCGCCGACGCCGAAGCCGAGCGCCTGCGCCTGGAGCAGGAGGCTGAGAAAGCACAGCAGGAGGCCATCCGTGCTGAGGCCCGAACTGCACTGGCGGGTCTCGCCGCAGCTAGTGTTGGCACGGTCAGCAATGTCATGCCGGACTTCGGATCGACGACAGCACTCACCACTACTCCGGCTCTAAATCTGAAACCGTCGAGAGCTTCTTCCCTCAGCGGCTGGTCCGGGACCGCGCTGTCAAGCAACACCAACAGCAACAAGGACGACCTTGTCGTCTACACGAACATTGGCCCGGCAACCCAGGTCGGAATTCAGACGGTGCATACGAGTTTCTCAACAGCGACCGGTCGGGATGGTTTTCTCATGGAGACTATCGACGCCGATGATGCCGCGCTGATCCGTTCTTCCGCGTTCCCAACAACGGAAGACGATCCCAAGACTTTCAGCTTTAACCACGATTCTGATCCAGCTAACGATGCTTCGGACGATGGGAACCCCGCTACCACCACAGACGGCGATGGCATCACGACCAACGATTACGACACGTATCGGGTTGCCGGCAGCTACGACGGTGCGTCCGGCCACTTCGAGTGCATCACCTCGTGCACAGTCGAGCGTCTGGGGAACCGTTATCTGGTTGGTAGCGGCGGAACCTGGACATTCTATGCACGCGATACGGCCAAGGTCTCGCGAGACGATCAGAGTTGGATGTACTTCGGATGGTGGCGACGCGAACAGAAGAGCGACGGAGCGTTGTCGTTCGCGAACTTCTCCGGCGGGGTGAATTCGGCGACGACCAGCACCGACACCAACAACGACTTCGATGACCTTACCGGTTCAGTGACCTACCGGGGGCCGGCAGTAGGCCAATATGCGATCTATCAGCCTGCCGGTAGCGATTCCGGAGCTGGCTCGTTCACAGCCCGCGCGGAGCTCACCGCAAACTTCGGAACGAACATGCTCTCGGGAGCCGTGACGAACTTCAGCAATGCATCGGATTGGACATTGACGCTGAACGAGGCGTCGATGGCCGGCGGCAACGTAGAGGCAGCCGATAATGGCACCGTGACCTGGGAGATCGGCGACGTCACCAGTCAAACAACTGGCGCCTGGATTGCGGAGTTCTTCTCCGAATCTCCTTACGCGGGGCAAACTCCCGATGGCGTCGCCGGTACGTTCAACGCGCAGTTCGATGACGTCGGTCGCCTCATGGGAGCCTTCGGAGCAAAGAAGTAACACCACGACGTTCCTTCAACCAGTAGAGGCGACGCACTCGTCTCTCCCACCTTCCCTTTCCCCCGGCACCTGCAACGCGCTCGCGCCGGGGGATCATTTTGTTTGACGTCATGCCCCGAGGGGTACCCTCCGATGCGTTGCTTCCTCGCGACTATGGCCTTTCTGATCGCGCTTCCGACCGCCGCCCTCGCGACCTCGCACGAGCCCGACCCGGACGATCTTGAGGTCCAGTTTCAAAGAGGCATGGCCGCTGTTGTGGAAGCCATCAGTACGTCGGACGTCGACCGCCGCGACGCTCTGCTGGACGAGGCAATCGCCGCCTTCCACGCCATGCTGGTGACTGATCCCAGCCTCGTCCGGGTCCGTCTCGAACTGGCCCACGCCTTCTTCCAGAAACGCGAAGACTCCCTGGCCCGCCAGCACTTCGAGGAGGTCTTGGCCAGCGACGTGCCACCCGCTGTCAAGGCCAACGTCAATCGCTTCCTCGCTGAGATCCGCGCGCGCAAGCGCTGGAGCCTGCAGTTGGGTTTCGCGCTGGCGCCGGACACCAACATTGGCGGCACGTCCGACGAGCGTACAATCACCATCTTCGGTCTGCCGTTCGAGCGGGACGAGGCGGACCTCGCCACGTCGGGCATTGGCCTGTCATTCTGGGGCGGCGTGGAATACCAGACGCCGATCTCCGACCGGTTGCGGATCCGCGCCGGAGCGCAGGCCTCGCGACGAGAGTACGAGCGCTCCGTCTTCGACCAGCACGTCGTCGCTCTCCATCTTGGCCCGCGCTGGCTGCTGGGTGCGGCGACAGACGGGAGCCTGCTGACGAGCATCCGCCAGCGCTGGACCGGCACCGCACCCGACTACCGCGACCTGGGGGGCCGCCTCGAGGTTGGGCACCGGTTCGACCCACGGTTGACCGCTTTCGCTCGGGCGTCCTGGCATGACCGCCGCTACCGTACTCGGACCCGCCTGGACGGCCCGGTCTGGGATGCGATCCTGCGCGGGGCGTGGGTTGTCACGCCGACTGTGCGGACCGATCTGTCCGTCGGCTATGCACAACAGCGACCGAAGTTCCAGCGCGAGCGCCACCACAGCCGGTGGCTCGGCGCGGGCGTCACCGTTGCCCTGCCACTGGGCTTCACGGTCGGCAGCAGCGCTGAGATGCGCTGGACGGACTACGAGCGGGGCTGGTTCCCCTTCATCGAAGACGGCGGCCCGCGCGCGGATCGTACCCGGTCTTACAGGCTCTCCGCCTACAACCGGGCCCTGACCGTGTTCGGGTTCAGCCCCGAGCTCGCGGTGGTCCGCGAGACCCGTGACAGCAACGCCAAGCTCCACGACTACAGCCGCACCTCCGGCGAACTGCGCTTCGTCCAACAGTTCTGATGGTAGAGACCTGCCGGGAGGACAACCCGGCAAACTGAGTTGACGGGAGGCCATTCACCGCCTTGGCCGGCGACGCTCGCCGTCACACGATGCGCGGGGTCGCGAAGCCGGCCACGCCACGCGCGGACGGCTTGCTTGGCCCACGCGGGTCATGAGCGAACTGTAATGTTGCGCCCGCCATGAGCTTTTTGGCCGCCGGACGCATCGACGCGGGCACGCTGTCGATTGCGCCGGAGCCGACGGTGTTGTCTCGCACATTGATTGACCGCGAGTTTCCCGGATTGTTTCGCGCGACTGGCGTGTAGATTTCCCGGATTGTCGGGTCGTTCCGATCTGGCGGAGTGTCTGACGGCCGTCGACGCGTCGATCTGCCATGCATCTCCTGCGCTCTGGTCGGTCGGGTGACCCACCGCCGCCCGCCCGGGTGAGTGCGTCCATGGCCACGAGCGGCGCTTTCGGCCATGGGCCGATCGCCTGACGGCCGGTTGGGGGTGGTTCCCGAAGGCGGTTCCGCCTCGAAGCCCTATGCGTGAGCGGCGGGAACCGGGAACCGGGCGGCGTTCGCAGGACAGGCATCGGCGTCCGGCGGTCGCGTTTCGAAGAGGTCTGCGACGAGACTGTACCGGCCCTCGGCGTCGTGGTGGACGCGGCCCTCCCGGACGAGCTTGTGGAGGACGTCGCCGACGGTCTTGTGGCGGGTTGCGGCCTGCTGGCGGATCTGGCGCTGGGAGAGCGCTGCATCGGCCTGGGCGAGGGCCTGGAGGATGCGCCGTTCGGGGTTTTGGGGCTGCGGGTCTTCGCCGGCCGGGAGCGGCTGGCGCAGACGCAGGAAGGGTTCCGGCTCATCGTCGACGAGTTCGATCTCGATGTCGTCGAGGCCGCGGGCGGCGCGATGCTCGACGGTCAGGAGGGTCTGCCGGTCGCGCCGGCGCAGGTAGAGATTGCTGTCTCCCCAGGCATGCAGCTCGCTGCTCCCCCGCAGGGCCTGGCCGGGCCGCGTGGCCCCGCTCTTGCGGGCATGGTGGACAACGATGACGGCGGTGTGGAAGCGGCGCTGGATGTCGCGCAGATGGCCGAGGACGGGGGCGACGTCGGCGGCGGCGTTCTCGTCGACGCCGTGCAGGCGGACCAGGGGATCGAGGACGAGCAGACGCGGCGCGACGCGCTTGACGGTGTCGCGCAATGCGCGCCGGTCGCCCGCCTCGTCGAGACGCAGGGTGGCGACGTCGATGACGGCGATGTCAAGGGTCTCGAAGGAGGCGCCGGCGGCGCGGGAGATTCCCTCGAGACGCCGGCGCACGAGGTGGCCGGCGTCCTCGGCGCAGAACAGCAGCACCGGGCCGGGGCGGGCGGGTGCGAAGTGACGCAGGCAGGGGACGCCGGCGGCGACGGCGACGGCGAGGTCGAGGGCCAGCATGGACTTGCCGCACTTGGGCTCGCCGCCGACGATGCCGACGGCCTCGTCGCCCCACAGGGTGTCGACGAGCCACTGCTGCTCGCGCGGGCGCTCCTCGAGTTCGGCCGGGGCGCGGGTCGGGAAGCCCTTCATGGCGAGAGCTCGTCGAGGGCGGCTTCGAGGTGCTCGGCGGTGACCGTCCTGGCCTCATCGAGGGCGGCGGCCGAGAGCGCGTAGTGGGCGATGCGGTTGATCTGGCGCGGCAGGCCGCGGGCGCTCTGGAACAGGGCCTCGAGGGCGGCGGCCTCGAACAGCGGCAGCTCGCATCCGGCGAGCCGCAGGCGGTGGGCGACATAGGCCTCGACCTCGTCGCGGTCGAGGCCGGCGAGATGGTGTCTGACGACGAGGCGCTGGGCGAGGGATTCGTGCATCGCCATGGCGAGGCGGCGGCGAAGCTCGGTCAACCCCACCAGGATGAGACACAGGCGCTGCTCGGCGTCCATGGCGAAGTTGGTCAGCAGGCGGAGATCCTCGAGCACGTCGTTGCGCAGATGATGGGCCTCGTCGATGACCAGGACCGGCAGCTGCCTGGCCTCGACGGCGAGCCGCGAGATCTCGTTGCGCAGGGCCTGGCGGGCGCCTGCGCGGGAGTTCTGGGCGGGGACGCCGAGTTCCCATGCGATCTCTCTGTAGATGTCGAGCACGCTGCCGGTGGTGAGCGAGACGTAGTGGACGCGGTGGAGCCCGGGATGGAGGCCCGCGGCGACATGGCGGCAGACGGTGGTCTTGCCGGATCCCACCTCGCCGGTCATGAGGCCGATGCCGCGCAGGTCGACGAGATGGCCGAGGCGGGCCTCGGCCTCGCGGCGGGCGTTGGACTCGAAGAGCTCGTCGGTCTCGGCCGGGGTCTCGAAGGGCAGGCGTGTGAAGGCGAAGTGCTTGCGGTACATCAGGGGTCCCTCTTCTTGAAGTTGCGCATTCTGAGCGGCGACGGCGGCGGTTCCGGCGGCGGCGCATCGGCCTCGATCTCCCTCGCCGGCCGGTTCCGCCTGACCGCGGTGTTGGCATAGGCGTCGAGGCGTGTTGCCTTGCCGGCGGGCTTGCCGTCGTGGACCACGTCGAGGGGCCGTCCGGGCGGCGCCTCGGGGTCGTAGCGCAGGGTGACCTTGTGGCCGACGAGCAGGGCATCGACCTCGTAGACGCGGCCGTTGAGGCTGACGGTGCGGTCCTTGTAGACGTGGCGTCTGGCCTCGAAGAGGAAGAGGTCGTCGAGGTCCAGCTCGGGCCCGGGGTAGCGGACGGCGTCCGAGGCCAGGGCCCACTGTTCGAGGGGCGTGCGGCCGCCGAGGCCGCGATGGGGCGTATGATGATATTCGCCCTCGATCCACGCCCACAGGCTGCGGTTCAGGCTCTCCAGGGTCTCCCGGTCGGCGTCCTGAAGGTGGTTCAGCCAACTCCCGCGCAGGGTCCTGAAGAAGCGCTCGATCTTGCCCTTGCTCGCGGGCTGCCAGGGCCGCGCGTGGATCAGCGCCACGCCCAGCCTGGCGCAGATCAGGGCGAGATGACGCGACCGGTAGGCCGAGCCATTGTCGACGAACAGTCTCTCCGCGAGGCCCCTCCTGACGATGGCGTTCCTGAACACCGGCAGGAAGGCCGCGGTGTTCTCGGCCATGGCGAAGGCCGCGAACGGGATTGCCCGCGTGGCATCGTCGATGAAGGCTATGAGGTAGGTCTTGCGCCGGGTTCTGCCGTGCCGGACCTTCGGCCCGTGCATGATGTCCGACATCCACAGCTCGCCGGCGTTGCGGAAGGCGAAGCGGCGGCGGTCGGCGCCGTCGTTCGCCGCCTTCTCGAACAGCCCTTCACGGGCGAGCAGCCGGTGCACGGTCGATGGAGCGAGCGGATGATCGACGCCTTCGTCGCGGGCCGCCTTGATGATGAGGCGCACCGAGAAGTTCGGGTTCTCCGTCTTCAGTTCGATCAGGCGGTCGGCAACCTCGACCGGCAGGCGCCGGGGCTTGCCGCGGTCGCCGCGCCGCTTCGGGTAGAGCGCCTCGAAGCCGCCATGCCGGTAGTCCTTGATCCAGTCGCGTATCGTCTCGGCAGCGACGCGGGTGCGGCTGCTGCCGGGGATGACATACGTCCGCCCCGGCCTTGGCGCGCAGCATCGCGCCGGTGCCCGGCGTGCCCACCGGCAGGTGCACCAGGTCGGCGATCACGCCGTATCGGAAGAGCGCGACCGCCTGGCGCCGCTCGTCAGTTGTTGGGTCTCTGTTTAGTTCGTTAGGAGCCCGTGGATTTTTTCCCACATTGCGTGAGAGGTGGATTGGCCGGGATGGTGGGCGAGCGCGGGAAGGGACGCTGTTGCGGCGCCGGTCCGGGCCTGTAGTCTTGGTCTTCCGACAAGGAGTAGGCCCGCGCGGGAGGATGTCCCCGCCGGGCCTGTGGCCGGTATGCAACTTCGTTTTGCGACGGGGCTTTCCGGCGAGGACTACGTTAGGACCGAGGCGTGGCGCGATGCAAGCCTTGATCGCTGCCCGAACCACCCGCATGGCGGATGTTCCCTGGGACCCAACGGCACCTACGCGCGCAAGAGTCCGCGCGGTGCGAGGGTTGCTCGCTGGTATTGCCCGGAGAGTCACACGACGTTCGGCCTTCTGCCGGACTGCCTGGCGGCGCGTCTGCCGGGCACGCTGGACGATCTGGAGGCGGTCGTGGTGGCGGCCGAGGAGGCCGGCAGCCTGGAGGAAGCGGCGAACGCGGTGCGCCGCCCCGAGGACGATGACGCCATCGAGCTTCCCGGGGCGATGCGCTGGGTGCGCCGCCGGATGCGTCTCATTCACGACATTGTGTCACGGGTCATCGGCCTGATCCCCGACCGGCTGGCGGGGCTGTGCGGCGACCATGGTGGCGGTTCGCGAGCGTCTCGGAGGCGACGGCGCCCTGATGAAGCTGCGCGCACTGGTCTCGGCGCAGCTGCGGACACTGCCCTCGCCTTTGGGCTTCCAGGCCGGTGGCCTCGGCGTGACGGATCGCATCTGTGCCTTCCAACACTCGACGGGGCCTGATCCGCCCGGTGCGGCGGCGTAG